>NZ_CP038267.1:932500-3332500 GCF_004564375.1 Nocardioides euryhalodurans | reverse complement strand
GCACCCCGATCAGCAGCTTGCTGTCGAAGAACCAGCCGGGGTAGTAGGCGAAGGCGAGGAACAGGTTGGCGATGAACCAGCCGGTCAGCACCATCCCGCCGACGCCGGCGGCCAGGCGAGCCGGATTGGCCTTGCTGGTGGGGTCCCACTCGTCCCCGCCGGAGGCCGGCGGGTCGGGAGGACTCTCGCGAGGCGGGGAGCCCGCCTCGACGGTGTCGGTGCTCATGACTCCTCCGTCTCCTCACCGCTCGCCGGCCAGCTGCTCTCCAGGTTGTCGAGGGTGGTCGCGGTGTCGGCGCCGTCGATCCACTTGACCATCTCGGTCCAGAAGGTGCCGGAGCCGACGGACTTGGGCATCAGGTCGGAGGCGTCGTAGCGGATGACGTCCGCCTCGTACGCCATGTCGGCGATCGCCCGGGTCACGTCGTCGGGGTAGGCCTCGGAGTCGAAGGTGGCGTGCGGCGAGAGCCAGCCACCGACGGCTGCCCACTCGGCACCGAAGCTGTCGGCGGAGATGAACTCCATGACCTGGGCGACGTCGTCGTCGTTGCCGTTGAACACCGCGGCGTAGTCACCGCCCACCAGCACCGGCTGGCCGTCGTAGCCGCCGTCGTAGCGCGGGAACTGGAAGACGCCGACCTCCTCGTCGAGGTTGTTGCGGATCTCCTCGGGGAAGAAGCCGATCCCGAAGTTGCCCTGCCGCTCCATCCAGCACTGCGGCGGGTCCTCGAACATCGGCAGCGCCGCCTCGGCGAAGGCGGTGTTGAGGATCGACTCCTTGCCGCCCAGCACGGTGCCGTCGGTCTTGGCGATCTCGGCGAAGGCGTCGGTGGCGTCGGCGACCGCGGGGTCGTTGAAGGGGATGTCGTGGTTGACCCAGTCGTCGTAGACGTCGGGCCCGTTGACGCTGAGCATCATCTGCTCGATCCAGTCGGTCCCGACCCAGCCGGTGGCCTGGTCGGACTCCCAGCCCATGCACCAGGGGGTCTCCCCGTCGGCCTTGAGCTGGTCGGAGAACTCCATCAGCTCCTGGAAGGTCGCGAACTCCTCGGGGTAGCCGGCCTCCTCCCACGCCTGCTTGGGGTAGTAGACGACGCTCTTCACGGCCATCCGCATCGGAGCGGCGTAGACCCGGCCGTTGAAGCGGGCGAAGTCGAGGAAGCCGGGCACGAGGGTGTCGTCGAGGGCGTCGTAGTCGAGGTAGGTGTCGATCGGCTGCACCGAGCCGGAGTCGACGAACTCGGCGATGCCGCCGGGCTGCGGGAAGATGCCGATGTCCGGGCTGTCGCCGCTCTGGACCCGGGTCTTGATCGTGGTGGTGAAGTCCTGGTCGGCGGTGTAGTTGACGTCGATGCCGGACTCCTCCTCGAAGGCGGCCAGGGACTCCTCGAACGCCTCCTGCTCGGTGCCACCGAAGGCGCCGAGGATGGTCACGGACCCGTCACCGTCGGTCTGCGCGTTGTCGACGTAGCCCTCGAGCCCGGCGCCGGCGGCGCCACTCTCGTTGGGGTTCTGCAGGCACCCCGTGAGCGCCAACGAGCCGACGGCCATCAGTCCGACAGCCGTGAGCCGGCGCCGCTTCCGTGTAGCCATGTTCCCTCCTCGTGGAGGCGCCGCGGCACCTCATCCGCTCGGCAGTGTGACGACTGCCACACCGGGCCTTTCAATCTGTCTTACTGACAACGATCGCGTTTGTCGAGGTCACCGAGCCGTCGACGGACGATCGTCGGTCACAAGTCGGTCACGAAAACGTTTGCATGCGATCGTGGCGCAGGTCACACAGGATGGTCAAGAGGGCTGCGCAAACGTTTTCCAAATGAGTACCTTGAGCACATGACCAGGCTGGTCGGCCCCACGCCGCCGCGGCCCACGCCGCGGGCGCCGCAGCGCCCCGGCGAGGTCAACATGGCCGACGTGGCCGCCCGCGCCGGCGTCTCGATCGCGACCGTCTCGCGCGCCCTGCGCGACGTCCCGGGGGTCAGCGAGCCGACCCGCGCCCGGATCCGGGAGCTGGCCGCCGAGCTGTCCTACGTCGTCTCCCCGCAGGCCTCCTCGCTCTCCCGGCGCGAGACCGGACGGGTCGCGGTGGTGGTCCCGCGGATCGATGTGTGGTTCTACTCGGCGATGCTCGCCGGCATCGAGGAGGTCCTCCGCGGCGCCGAGCTCGACGTGCTCGTCTACCAGGTCGACGGGGAGGCGCAGCGCAGCCGCTTCTTCCACGAGCTGCCGGCCCGGCGCAAGGTCGACGCCGTGGTCCTCATCGCGTTGCCGGTGCTGGCCGAGGAGGAGCAGCGGCTCGACCTGCTCGGCGTCCAGGTGATCGTCGCCGGCGGCCAGCTGCGCGACTACCCCCACGTCCGGGTCGACGACCACGCCGTCGCGCTGCTCGCCGTACGCCACCTGCTCGACCTCGGTCACCGCCGGATCGGCATGATCCGCACCCACGACACCGAGGGGACCCGCTGGTCCTCGGACGTCGAGCGCAGTCGGGGCTACCACGAGGCGCTGGCGTCCGCCGGCATCGGTCCTGACCCCGAGCTCGTCGTCACCCGCCCCTTCGGCGTCAACGCCGGCGCCGAGGGCGTCGACGAGCTGCTGTCGCTCCCGGAGCCGCCCACGGCCGTCTTTGCCTACTCCGACGAGATCGCGATCGGCGCCCTCCACGGGCTGCTCGCGCGGGGCCTGCGCGCCCCGGACGACCTGTCCGTGGTCGGCGTCGACGGACACCCGCTCGCCGCGCCCTTCGGACTGACCACGGTGGAGCAGGGGGTCGGCCAGCAGGCCCGGCACGCAGCCGCGATGGTGACCCACGTCGTACGCGGGGAGCCCATCGAGGAGCCCACCGTCGTGCTCCGGCCCACCCTCGTGGTCCGGTCGTCGACCGGCCCGCTCAGGACCCGCCGAGCAGCTTCCGCCTCACCCGCGGGGGGCCCTTCCGGGTCACGGTGACCCCGGCCATGAGGGCCACGCCCTTGACGCG
Organism: Nocardioides euryhalodurans; assembly: GCF_004564375.1. Taxonomy (NCBI): domain Bacteria; kingdom Bacillati; phylum Actinomycetota; class Actinomycetes; order Propionibacteriales; family Nocardioidaceae; genus Nocardioides; species Nocardioides euryhalodurans. The sequence continues at coordinate 3,329,520 of NZ_CP038267.1, read as the reverse complement.
GACCACCGGCGAGTCCGCGGTCACCTCGGCCGGCACCTTGTCGCGCCCCTGGTCGAAGGCGCCCATGATCCCGACGCCCTCGACGATGACGTGGGTGCGAGCGTCGACGTAGATGTCGATGCCGCCCATCACCGCGTTGGCGAAGATCACCGTCTCCCTGCCGGCGAACGTCGCCTCGCGCAGGTCGATCTCCACCCCGCCCATCAGCGTGAACGCCTGGTGCCGCTCGGGGACCAGCCACGCGCCCTTGCGCGTGCAGCCGCCCATGATCGCGACGGAGGAGTCGTACGAGGTGGTCGCAGGCAGCGTCTCGCGGGGTCGTACCGGCGGGCGCTGCTCCTGCGGGTGGGCCGGGAGGTCGATGGTGATCGGCACGAGGTCGCCGTACGTCTTGGCGGCGTACGTCGCCTCGAGCCGCTCGTCGAGCTCCTCGAGGTCGAGCCTTCCCTCCCCCGCGGCGTCGCGCAGCAGCTCCGCGACCTTGTGACGGTCGTCGTCGGAGATGCGCAGCTGGCTGGGGTCGCCGGGCTGGTCCCGGGGCTCGAGCAGTCCTCCCATGCGGCCAGCCTAATCGGGCGACTAGCCTTTCCCGGGTGAGTGCAGCGACCGAAGGCCCCGAGTTCCGCTATTCCGACCTGCTGCCGCTGGGTCCCGACGACACCCCCTACCGGCTCCTGACGACCGAGGGCGTCTCGACGTTCGAAGCCGGGGGCCGGACCTTCCTCCAGGTCGAGCCGGAGGCGATCCGACTCCTCACGGACGAGGCGATGCACGACATCGCCCACTACCTCCGCCCGACCCACCTCGCGCAGCTGCGCCGGATCATCGACGACCCCGAGGCGTCCGGCAACGACCGCTTCGTCGCGCTCGACCTGCTCAAGAACGTCAACATCTCGGCCGGCGGCGTGCTGCCGATGTGCCAGGACACCGGCACCGCGATCGTGATGGGCAAGAAGTCCGAGGGCGTCGTCACGGGAGTCGACGACGGCGAGGTCATCTCGCGCGGGGTCTACGACGCCTACACCAGGCTGAACCTGCGCTACTCCCAGCTCGCGCCGCTGACGACGTACGAGGAGAAGAACACCGGCACCAACCTGCCGGCGCAGATCGAGCTCTACTCGGTGCCGGGCGACCGGCCGGAGTACAAGTTCCTCTTCATGGCCAAGGGCGGGGGGTCGGCCAACAAGTCGTTCCTCTTCCAGGAGACCAAGGCGATCCTCAACCCGCAGCGGATGCTGACCTTCCTCGACGAGAAGATCCGCTCGCTCGGCACGGCCGCCTGCCCGCCGTACCACCTGGCGGTCGTCATCGGCGGCACCTCCGCGGAGTACGCCCTCAAGACGGCCAAGTACGCCTCGGCGCACTACCTCGACCACCTCCCGACCGAGGGGACGATGGACGCCCACGGCTTCCGCGACCTCGAGCTCGAGGAGGAGGTCTTCAAGCTGACGCAGGGCTTCGGCATCGGCGCGCAGTTCGGCGGGAAGTACTTCTGCCACGACGTGCGGGTGGTCCGGCTGCCGCGCCACGGCGCGTCCTGCCCGGTCGCGATCGCGGTGTCGTGCTCGGCCGACCGGCAGGCCCTCGGCAAGATCACGCCGGAGGGGATCTTCCTCGAGCAGCTCGAGACGGACCCCGCCCACTACATGCCCGACGCGGGGACGGCCGAGGACATCTCCGGCGGCGAGGTCGTCCAGATCGACCTGACCCTGCCGATGGACGAGATCCTCGCCGAGCTGGCGAAGCACCCGGTCAAGACCCGGCTCTCGCTCACCGGGCCGCTGGTCGTCGCCCGCGACATCGCGCACGCCAAGATCAAGGAGCGGCTCGACGCCGGTGAGGAGATGCCGGCGTACCTCCGCGACCACCCGGTCTACTACGCCGGCCCGGCCAAGACGCCCGACGGCATGGCCTCCGGCTCCTTCGGACCGACCACGGCCGGCCGGATGGACTCCTACGTCGAGCAGTTCCAGGCCGCCGGCGGGTCGATGGTGATGCTCGCCAAGGGAAACCGGTCCAAGGTCGTCACCGAGTCCTGCGACGCCCACGGCGGCTTCTACCTCGGGTCGATCGGCGGGCCTGCCGCACGCCTGGCCCAGGACTGCATCCGCTCGGTGTCGGTGCTCGAGTACGAGGAGCTCGGCATGGAGGCGATCTGGAAGATCGAGGTCGAGGACTTCCCCGCCTTCATCGTCGTCGACGACAAGGGCAACGACTTCTTCACCGACCCCTCCGGCACCACCACGATCCCGCTGACCGGCATCCGGGTGCGCTCCGCGCAGTAGACCCGGGAACCACCCGCTCCCACCCGTCGTTGCACCGGATGACGACAGGAGAGCCCATGAAGTGCCCCAACGACGGTTCGACGCTCACCATGAGCGAGCGGAGCGGCATCGAGATCGACTACTGCCCCGACTGCCGTGGCGTGTGGCTCGACCGTGGCGAGCTCGACAAGCTGATCGAGCGTTCGACGATGCAGGCTCCCCCGGCGCCCACACCGGCACCGCCGCCGTCGTCGTACGAGCGGGAGCGCGACCAGCGCCGGCAGGACCACGACCGGCGCTACTCGCAGCCCGGCCAGTCCTACGGGCAGCAGCCGTACCGCAAGAAGCGCAAGGAGAGCTGGCTCAGCGAGATCTTCGACTGACTCCTCCTCTGACGTCATACGGACGGAGCCATCGGTTGCACGGTTCGCATGACGTCCCGGGCTCAGGCGGCCCGCCCCGTCCAGCCAGCCCTCACGAGGGCTTGCTCGATCTGGTCGAAGAACTCCTCCCGGGCGAGGCGGTAGCCGAGCAACGGCAGCCGCAGCACGGTGTCGCCGTCGAGGGCGAGCGCGTTCTGCCGCAAGGCGTCGCGAACGACGTTCTCCGCCCACGCGTCGTGGATGCCGTCGACCTCGACGACCAGCCGCCAGCGAGGCCAGTGCAGGTCGAGGTAGTAGCGGTTGCGGTAGTCGCGCCGGAGCACCTGCCGCTGCGGCGCCGGGAGTCCACGTCGTCGCAGCTCGTTCCCGACGTCGAGCTCACCGAGGGACCGTGCGCCGTCGAGCAGGTCGTGGAGGACCGTGTGGAGCAGCAGTCGTCGACGGTCGCGGCGGACGCGGAGCAGGGCGGTGCCGAGTGCCTCGGGCGTGGTGAGTCCCTGTTGGACGACGAGTGTCAGCAGGTACGTCGCCTGCCGATCGGTCCTGGCCCAGAGCGCAGCCCTGACCGCGGCGACGTCGACCCGGGTGCGCGGGATGCCGCCGGGAGCGAGGTCCTCGGCCTGCCAACGCCTGGTCTGCCGGATGTCGTAGCGGTGGCTGCGACGTACGCGCGCTCCCCGGGGCACCGACACCCGGATCCGCTCCTCCTCGTAGCGCACCAGCCCGCTGGCCCGCAGTGATGCGACCCCGTCGAGGCAGGCTCGCGGTCCGCCCTGGAAGACCGCGGCCCACAGGTGGCCGACGTCGTCGACCGTGGCGTTGTGCAGGCAGATCGACTGGTCGCCGACTCGCTGCCAGCGACCGGACCGCAGCTCGCCCCGGATCTCCCAGCGTGTGATCCCGAGCGCGTACATCTGGGGACGCGACAGCACCCACCCCTGGTCGCCGGCCACGATGCGGGCTCCGACGAAGCGCGGGTCTTCGTGGGGCGTGCGGGTGGCCATGCCTCGACGATGCCGACCTTGCCCGGCTTCCTGCCGGCGCAGCGGGCCGGCCTGGGGACGAGCCTGCGGGAGCTCTGGCTGTGGACGGTGGATGGCCTCCGCCGCCAGCAACGTCATACGTCGCGGAGCCCCAGGTTGCACCGTCCGCACGACGTCCGTGAGGCTCTCCTCGTGGAGTACGTCGAGGTCGCCCGCGCCGAGTCCGAGCGCGGGGAGCTGGTGCTCCGGGAGCGTCGTGAGGAGGGCGGACCGGCCTTCCTCGAGCTCCGCGCCAACGGCGTGTTCGTCATGGACAACGCGGAGTTCACCAGCGAGGAGGCGCTGGCGAGCGCAGCCCTCGAGCTGGTCGACACCCCACGGCAGGTGCTGGTCGGGGGGATGGGGCTCGGCTTCACGATGCACCGCGTGCTGGCCGACCCGCGGGTGGAGCGCTGCACCGTCGTGGAGATCGAGGAGGCGCTCGTCGGGTGGATGCGCGACGGCACCGTCCCGCACGGGCAGACGATGCTGGCCGACGAGCGCGCCCACGTGGTCGTCGCCGACGTCACCGACGCGCTCGCCGAGGCCGCTCCGACGTCGTACGACCTGGTGCTGCTCGACGTGGACAACGGCCCGAGCTTCCTCGTCCACGAGTCCAACGCCCGGCTCTACGAGTCGGACTCGCTCGGCGACGCCAGGCGCGTGCTGCGACCCGGCGGAGCCCTCGTCGTCTGGTCCATGGACCGGGCCCCGGAGCTCCTCGGGGCGATGGCCGGGGTCTTCGACGACGTGGCCGCCCAGCCGCGGGCGGTCCGGTTGCAGGAGCGCGACGAGGAGTACTGGCTGCTCACCGGCCGGGTCAGGTGAGACCGGCGCGGTAGTGGGCGGCGAGCACCGGGTAGTAGTCGTCGAAGTCGATGGCGTCGAGGTCGCCGCCCGTCTCGGCCGCGACCATCCGGTCGAGGTAGTAGTCCCAGCCGGGCCCGACGCTCTCGGCGAGCGTCACGTCGACCATCTCCTGGGCGAAGGTCAGGGTCGTGACCCCGTCGGCCTCGGCGAGGTCGATCTGCCAGGTCCACTGCTCCGAGGAGTCGTCAGGACGCGCCGAGCGCATCACCAGCCGGCTCGGCGCCCGGCACTCGTCGATGAGGATGCTCTCGCGCGGCGCGTCCGGGCTCTCGGCGGTCATCCAGAAGCCGACCTCCCCCGAGGCCGGGTCGCCGGCCCAGGTGCCGATCCAGCGCGCGAGCCGGGCGGGCTCGGTGACGGCCGCCCAGACGTCCTCGAGGGGAGCCGCGAACCGGCGCTCGAAGACGACGTACGCCGTCCCGTCGCGCTCCTCGAACCGGCCGGTGGCGCTCGGGGTGATGGGGCTGCTGCTCATGCGGTCTCCTCGGTCGGGCCCACGGTGGTGGCGGTGGTGGTGGAACGCTCGCGCACGGTGCGCCGGACCTCGAGGTCGAGACCGTCGAGGAGGCGCTCGCCGAACCGCGGGCCGGCGGCCAGCTCCGCCAGCAGCGCCTGCACCGGCGCCAACCCGCGGCTGTCCAGGGAGTAGTGCCGTTCCCGGCCGCGGTCCTCGACCGTCACCAGGTCGGCCTCCCCGAGCACCCGCAGGTGGCGGCTGATCGCGGGTCGGCTGATCGCGTGGTCGGCGGCGAGGTCGACGACGCGGGCCGGCCCACGCGCGATCCGCCGGAGCAGGTCGCGCCGGACGGGGTCGGCGAGGGCGGCGAAGGGGTCCACCCGATATTGGTAACACTCCAGTTACCAATGCGTCAAGCGTGCAGGTCCGCGATGTGACGCCCGAGCTCGGCCATCGTCCCCCGCAGCTCGACCGGCAGCAGCACCTCGACGTCGGCCCCGAGCGCCAGCAGCTCCTGCGCGGCCACCTCGTAGGACGGGAACCGGAAGGAGCCCTCCACCCAGGAGGGCCGGTCGGGGTGCGGTTCCGCGCCCGGTCGGGGCCGCCACGCCTCGGGCCGCCCCTGCACGAGGGCGAGCTGGAGCGCCGATGGCGAGAGCCGGACGCGGACCCGGCGCAGCCTGCCCGCCGGCGCGACGATCCCGGCGGGGAGGGCGGGCACCTCGTGGTCGAAGGTGTCGAGCAGCTCGAACCCGCCACGGCAGCCGCGTACGGCGTAGACCGGGACGCCAGCGGAGCCGAGCCGGTCGAGGTCGCGCAGGACGGTCCGCTCGGACACCTCCAGCCGACGGGCCAGGTCCCCCGCGGTCAGTCGGCCGCCGTTCTGGAGGAGCAGCAGCAGGCTGAGCAGCCGGCGCGCACTCACGGACAGTCTCCGAACACTGACACATGATGTCAGGTATGGGCGGGCAGCATGGTCACCATGACGACCTTCGAGGCCCGCACCGACATCGCCGCCACCCCCAGCCGGGTCTGGGACGAGCTCCTGGACCTGACGGCCTGGCCGTCCCGGGACACGTCCCTGGGGCGCCTCGAGGGCAGCCTGGTGCCCGGTGGCCGCGTCACCATCCACGTCGAGGGCAGCTCGCGCGCCTTCCGGCTGCGGGTCGTGGAGCTCGAGCCGGGCCGCCGGGTCGTGCTGCGCGGGGGAATGCCGCTGGGGCTGTTCAGCGGCACCCGCCACTACACGCTGGAGCCCAGCGGCGACGGCCGGACCACCTTCACGATGGCGGAGACGTACGCCGGCCTGCTCTCGCCCCTCGTCACCCGCTCGATCCCGGACATGCAGCCCGCCTTCGAGGCGTTCGCCGCCGGACTGCGGCGAGACGCCGAGGCCGCCACGAGCGTGGCCACCCACGACCGGGAGGACCGAGCATGATCGACCACGTCGAGGGCACCGGCACGGCCGAGGACCCGTGGATCCTGACCACCCCGCCCGGCAGCTCGGAGTTCGACGCCTGGCACGACGAGGACAAGGACGCGCTCGTGGTCCGGGTCGGCTCGACCACCCTGAGCTACCAGTGGCGCTGCCTCGCCGACCTGCACGCGATGCTGCTCGAGCACGGCGACTGGATGCCGCTGGGCAACGCCGACGAGCAGAAGGTGGCCAAGCCGGGCACGGTCGAGGCGTGGGCACGGTCCGCGGGCAACCCGGTCGGTGGGTGGTACGGCCTGCGCAAGGGATACCGGGGCCGCTTCGGCACGTACGTCCCCCCGGTGCTGGAGCACCTGGGGCTGGCCGAGCTCGAGCACCAGCCGCGCAACAACCGGATCCGCGCCCGGGAGGCGTGACGGGTCTGCTGGCGGTCCGCCCCGGGTAACTTCGAGGCATGAGCGAGGACTACCGGACCGAGCACGACTCCATGGGGGAGGTGCGGGTCCCCACGGCCGCGCTGTGGCGGGCCCAGACCCAGCGCGCCGTGGAGAACTTCCCCATCAGCGGCACCGCGGTCGAGCCGCGCCTCGTCCGTGCCCTGGCGCTGGTGAAGCAGGCGGCCGCGCGGGCAAACCGGGAGCTGGGGGTGCTCGACGGCGACCTCGCGGCCGCGGTCGAGGAGGCCGCGGCGGCCGTGGCGGCCGGAGAGCACGCCGACCAGTTCCCGGTCGACGTCTTCCAGACCGGCTCGGGCACCAGCTCCAACATGAACATGAACGAGGTGCTCGCGACCCTCGCGACCCGATCGGGACCCGACGTCCACCCCAACGACCACGTCAACGCCAGCCAGTCGAGCAACGACACCTTCCCGACCGCGATCCACGTGGCGGCCACGCTGGCCGTCGTCGAGGACCTGCAGCCCGGGTTGCGCGCCCTGCACGACAGCCTGGCCGCCAAGGCCACCGAGTTCGCCGGTGCGGTGAAGTCGGGGCGGACCCACCTGATGGACGCCACGCCGGTGATGCTGGGGCAAGAGCTCGGCGGCTACGCCACGACCCTCGCGCTGGCCTCCGAGCGGCTCGACGCCGTCCTCCCCCGGGTGCGCGAGCTCCCGCTCGGCGGGACCGCGGTCGGCACGGGCATCAACACGCCGTCCGGCTTCCCGGAGCGCGCCATCGCCGCGCTCGGCGAGCTCACCGACCAGCCCTTCGTCGAGGCCCGCGACCACTTCGAGGCGCAGGCCACCCGCGACTCCCTCGTCGAGCTGAGCGGGGTGCTGCGCACGATCGCGGTGGGCCTCACCAAGATCTGCAACGACCTGCGCTGGCTCGCCAGCGGCCCGACGACGGGCCTGGCCGAGATCCGGCTGCCCGACCTGCAGCCGGGGTCCAGCATCATGCCCGGCAAGGTCAACCCGGTGCTCCCCGAGGCGACGCTCATGGTCTGCGCGCAGGTGGTCGGCAACGACGCGGCCGTCGCGTGGGCGGGAGCGAGCGGGAGCTTCGAGCTCAACGTGCAGATGCCCGTGATCGCACGCAACGTCCTGGAGTCCGTACGCCTGCTGTCGACCTCGACCCGGACCCTCGCCGAGCGCTGCGTCGACGGCATCGAGGCCGACGTCGAGCGGATGCGCGGCTACGCCGAGTCCTCGCCCTCGATCGTCACGCCGCTCAACAAGGTCGTGGGCTACGAGGCGGCCGCCAGGATCGCCAAGCAGGCGATGGCCGACGGGGCCACGATCCGCGACACGGTGCTCGCACTGGGTTACGTCGAGCGCGGCGAGATCACCGAGGAGCAGCTCGACGAGGCGCTCGACGTGGAGTCGATGACCCGCCCCTGACGTCGAGATGGGCCCCCTGCAACCCCTGAGATGGCCTTCAGCAACGCTCGAGATGGGAACGCGAGCCCATCTCGGCGGATGGGGGGCTCAGTACCAGTTGTTGGCCTGCTTGAACTCCCAGGCGCCGCAGGGGGTGCCGTACGAGTCCTGGATGTACTCCAGGCCCCAGCGGATCTGCGACTCGGCGGAGGTCATGTAGTCGGCCGGCAGGTCGTGCAGCTCGGTGAGCGCCTGCGGGATGCCGTAGGCCGAGGACGTCGGGTTGTCGGCGTCGACGCGCCAGTTGCTCTCGCTGACGTACAGCGCGTCGAGGCAGGAGAACTGGTCGGAGGAGAAGCCGTACTCCGGCAGCAGCGCGCGACCGATCTCGCGCGGGTCGGCCTCGGAGAGGTCCTCGGTCCGGGTCACGGCCGGTCCCCCGGCCTGCGAGAGCGAGGCCTGCTTGCCGCTGTCGGCACGGTCGCGGCTGTCCGAACGGGACACGACCTCGGCGCGGTCCTCGAGCTCGGCCTGGCTGATCGCAGCCGCGATCGGCTCCGACGACGTGCTCGAGGAGGTGCTCGACGAGGTCGAGGCCGCGGTGTCGGAGGAGACCGGCTCGGCGGAGCCGTCGAGGACACCGCCGATCACCGGGACGCCGGTGGCGGCGACGGCCACCGAGGACAGCATGACGGTGTTGCGGACGACCGTCGCAGGCGCGGAGCGCGCAAAACGGTCACCGCGGGACTGCCGGTGCTTGGGGGCGTGCTTCTGGCGCGTTTCAGTCACAGGAGGCATAAGGGAGGGGGAGTACGGGGGTTGGCGACACGGTCAGGACCACTGCGAGACGGAGGCCCGAACCACCAAGGTCACAGAATGATCACGAGCCACCTTGCAGGAGACGGGACGGGCGTGCAAACCGAACCGCGCAATTGGCCCCCGATCGGGACGCGATTCGCGTCACAGAGCGCCACACCAGTCACCACAGTCACACGGGCCACGACAGCCCCGCGGCGTACGCCGGGGAGCAGCCGTGGCCCGTGCCTGAGCGTGTCAGAGCGTGACGTTCTCCAGCATCTCGGTCACCAGGGCGGCGATCGGCGACCGCTCGCTCCGGTTGAGCGTGACGTGGGCGAACAGCGGGTGGCCCTTGAGCTTCTCGACCACCGCGACCACGCCGTCGTGCCGCCCGACCCGCAGGTTGTCGCGCTGCGCGACGTCGTGGGTGAGCACCACCTTGGAGTTGGCGCCGATCCGCGAGAGCACCGTCAGCAGCACGTTGCGCTCCAGCGACTGGGCCTCGTCGACGATCACGAAGGCGTCGTGGAGCGAGCGGCCGCGGATGTGGGTCAGCGGCAGCACCTCGAGCATCCCGCGGTCGAGCACCTCGTCGATCACGTCGCGCGAGGTCACCGCCCCGAGGGTGTCGAAGACCGCCTGCGCCCAGGGGTTCATCTTCTCCGACTCCGAGCCGGGGAGGTAGCCGAGCTCCTGGCCGCCGACCGCGAAGAGCGGCCGGAAGACGACGACCTTCTGGTGCTGGCGACGCTCCAGGACGGCCTCGAGGCCGGCGCAGAGCGCCAGCGCGGACTTGCCGGTGCCGGCCCGGCCGCCGAGCGAGACGATCCCGACCTCCGGGTCGAGCAGCATCTCGAGCGCGACCCGCTGCTCGGCGGAGCGGCCGTGGATCCCGAAGGCCTCCCGGTCACCCCGCACCAGGTGGACCTGCTTGTCGGCCCCGACCCGCCCGAGGGCGGTGCCGCGGTCGGAGAGCAGCACCAGGCCGGTGTGGCACGGGAGCTCGCGCGCCTCGGCGAGGTCGAGCGTGCCGTCGTCGTACAGCTCGTCGAGGTCGGCGCTGGTCACGTCGAGCTCGTCCATGCCGGTGTAGCCGGTGTCGGAGTCGCTGATCCCCTCGGCGCGGTACTCCTCGGCGTCCAGCCCGACGGCGGACGCCTTGATCCGCATCGGCAGGTCCTTGGAGACCAGGGTGACGCAGTGTCCTTCCTGCGAGAGGTTGTGGGCGACCGCGAGGATCCGGGTGTCGTTGTCGCCCAGCCGGAAGCCCGAGGGCAGCGACCCCGCGTCGGTGTGGTTGAGCTCGACCCGGACGCTGCCGCCCTCCTCGCCCACGGGGACGGCCTCGTCGAGCCGGCCGTGGGTGATCCGCAGCTCGTCGAGCAGCCGCAGGGCGGAACGGGCGAAGTAGCCCAGCTCCGGGTGGTGCCGCTTGCCCTCCAGCTCGGTGATGACGACGACCGGCAGCACCACCTCGTGCTCGTGGAAGCGGCGGATCGCACCGGGATCGGCGAGCAGCACGCTGGTGTCGAGCACGAAGGTCCGGGGATCCCCCGGAGCTGCGGCGGTGGAGGTCGGGCTGGAGGCGGGCGCCTGGGTCTTCCTGGCCGTGGTCGGCACGATGTCACCCCTCGCGGACCGGCGCGCGCACTCCTCGCCCGGTCCTGGTTCTACGCAGTGGACCGGGCAGGACGCGGTGGACCGGAGTGCCGGCCCCCGTGGCCGCGGCGGGGTCTCCGCCACGTCCGTCGGTCGTGATGAATCACGAACTCTTCCTCCCAGCACGACGAGCTTCCCCACTCGCCGTTACCTCCGGAAAGTACGCCTGGCCCACGACCCGGTCACAGCGACACGCCCGAACGGGGGGTGACAGGAAGGTGAAGGATCTCAGGAACCGAAGCGGCGCTCGCGCTGGGCGTACGCCCGGATCGCGCGCAGGAAGTCGACCCGGCGGAAGTCGGGCCAGTACGCCTCGCAGAAGTAGAACTCCGACCGCGCGCTCTGCCACAGCAGGAAGCCGCCGAGCCGCTGCTCGCCGGAGGTCCGGATCACGAGGTCGGGATCGGGCTGGCCCTTGGTGTAGAGGTGGTCGGCGATGTGCTCCACGTCGATCACCTGCGCGAGCTCCTCGAGGCTGGTGCCCTTGGCGGCGTGCTCGGTGAGCAGGGAGCGTACGGCGTCGGCGATCTCGCGCCGGCCGCCGTAGCCGACCGCGATGTTGACCAGCAGCCCGTCGACGTCGCGGGTCTCGTCGGCGGCCTGCTTGAGCCGGGTGGAGGTGCGCGCGGGCAGCAGGTCGAGAGCCCCCACCGGGTGGAGGCGCCAGCGCCGCTGGGCGGCGAGCGTGGCGACCGCCTCCTCGATGATCTCGAGCAGCGGGTCGAGCTCGGCGGCGCTGCGGTTGAGGTTGTCCGTCGACAGCAGCCACAGCGTGACCACCTCGACGCCGACCTCCTCGCACCAGTCGAGCAGCGGCTCGATGTTGGCGGCTCCGGCGCGGTGGCCGTGGGCGGTGTCGTGGCCGACGGCCTTGGCCCAGCGCCGGTTGCCGTCGAGCATCACGCCCACGTGCTTCGGGATCTGGTCGGCCGGCAGGGCGCGCACCATCCGCGACTCGTAGGCGGGATAGAGGACCCGGCGGACGGAGTCCTTGAGACCTCGCAACGTCGCCACGGCTCCGATGGTAGTCCTCGTGACGTCCGTCGCATCGGCCCCGCCGCGCCCACGACTCGCGTAGCCTCGTCGCATGAACGACGTCGTGCGCCAGGGCCTGGACCACCTCGCCCACGACGTCGCCGAGATCAGGGAGCAGATCAAGCCGAGGCTGCGTGGCTGGCTCCACCTGGTCAACGCGCCGCTCACGCTGGCGGCCGGCATCGTGCTGATCGTCCTCTCCCCCACCGCCGCCACCCGCCTCGGGTCGGCGATCTTCGCGGGCTCGGCGCTGGTGCTGTTCACGGTGTCGGCGGTCTACCACCGCGGCACCTGGTCACCGCGCGTGCACGACGTGCTCAAGCGCTTCGACCACGCCAACATCTTCGTGCTGATCGCGGGCTCCTGCACGCCCTTCGCGATCCTGCTGCTGGAGGGTGTCGAGCAGTGGTCGATGCTTGCGATCACCTGGGGCGGCGCCCTGGGCGGGGTCGCGCTCAAGGTGCTCTGGGGCGGCGCGCCCCGGTGGCTGTCGGCGCCGATCTACATCGCGCTGGGCTGGGCGCCGATCTTTTTCTTCGGCGACTTCGTCACCGGCGCCATGGGCTACGGCGACGGGATCGGGACAGCCGTGATCGTGCTCGTGGTCGTCGGCGGCGGCCTCTACACGCTGGGCGGCGTGGTCTACGGCACCAAGTTCCCCGACCCGTCCCCGCGCTGGTTCGGCTTCCACGAGGTGTTCCACACCTTCACGATCCTGGCGTTCGTCAGCCACTACGTCGGCGTCTCGCTGGCGACGTACTCGCTGCGCTGAGTCTCCCCTTTTTCGCGGCGTGTGCCTGAGACCGGCGCAGGGACCGGTCTCAGGCACACGCCGCGATCAGAGCCAGGACGGGTCGGTGACCGGCCGCTCGCACACCAGGTGCCGGCAGACGTACGCCGCCGGCCGGCCGTCGACGGGGTGGCGGTCACGCAGCAGCGGGACGTCGTCGCGGGCGGAGTCGGCCACCACCACGACCGCGCCGCGACGGCGGCGGGCCGCCAGCGCGAGCGCGTCCCGATCCGGACCGGCCGGACCCACGACCGCGATCTCCTCGGGGCCCTCCAGCATCGCCTGGGCGGCGGCCAGCGACCAGCCCGCGAAGCGGGGCGCCTTCCCGGCGATCGGAGCGACGGTGGCCAGGGCCGCCTCGGCCGCGTCGCTGTGGCGGCCCGAGCCGGTGAGGGCGGCGTACGTCGCCAGGGCGTGCACCATCGACGACAGCCCGGACGGCGAGGCGTTGTCGGAGGGGTCCCGCGGACGCGCGATCAGCGCCTCGGCGTCGTCGGCGGTGTCGAAGAAGCCGCCGTCGTCGGTCCTGAAGTGCTCGAGCGCACCGTCCAGCAGCACGCCCGCGCGCTCCAACCAGACCGTCTCACCCGTCGCCTGCAGCAGGTCGAGGAAGCCGGCCGCGACGCAGCCGTGGTCCTCGAGCACCCCGGCGGGAGCGCCCACGACACCGTCGCGCGAGACCCGTCGCAGCCGGCCGCCCACGAGGTGCACCCGCCACAGCAGGGCCCCCGCCGCCTCGGCCGCGTCGACGTACGACGGGACCCCGAGCAGCGTGCCCGCCACGCACAGCCCGCTGATCGCGAGCCCGTTCCAGGCGGCGACCACCTTGTCGTCGCGGGCCGGCCGCACCCGCTCCTCGCGCGCAGCCCGGAGCCGGCGCTGGACGTCGAACCACCGCTCGAGGTCGTCGGGGTCCTCGCGCAGCTGCAGCGTGGAGGCTCCGTGCTCGAAGGTGCCGGTCTCCGTGACCTCCAGCCAGCGGGCGGCCCACGGGCCGTCCTCGGGACCGAGCACCTCGGTCAGCTGCGCGGGCGTCCAGACGTAGTAGGTGCCTTCGGCACCCTCGGAGTCGGCATCCAGCGCGGAGGCGAAGCCGCCCTCGGCAGTGCGCAGCTCGGCGAGCAGGAAGTCGGCGATCCCCTCGGCCGCCCAGACACCGACGTCGGTCCCCCACTCGGCGTAGGCCCGCAGCAGCAGGGCGTTGTCGTAGAGCATCTTCTCGAAGTGCGGGACCTCCCAGCCGGCGTCGACGCTGTAGCGCGCGAACCCCCCGCCGAGCTGGTCGTGGATGCCACCACGAGCCATCGCCTCCAGGGTCTGCCCCGCCATCGCGAGCGCGTCATCCGAGCCGTGGCGCAGCAGGAACGCCAGCACCATCGACGGCGGGAACTTCGGCGCCCCACCGAAGCCGCCCCGCTCGGCGTCCAGCTCGCCCTGGAGCGTCCGGACCGCCGCGTCGAGGGCGTCGGCCCCGATCGGCGCGGCCGCCGCCGCTAGCGGCTGGCGCAGGTGGTCGCGCAGGTTCGTCGCCACCCGGCGTACGTCGTCGGCGCGGTCCCGCCAGGCCTCGGCCAGTGCCTCGAGGACCTGGCGGAAGCTGGGCTGGCCGTGCCGCGGCTGGTCGGGGAAGTAGGTGCCGGCGAAGAACGGGTTGCCGTCGTGGTCGAGCACGCAGGTCATCGGCCAGCCACCGTGCCCGGTCATCGCTGTCGTCGCGTTCATGTAGACCGCGTCGACGTCGGGCCGCTCCTCGCGGTCGACCTTGATGCTGACGAAGTGCTCGTTGAGGTACGCCGCCGTCGCCTCGTCCTCGAACGACTCGTGCGCCATGACGTGGCACCAGTGGCACGCGGCGTACCCGACGCTGAGCAGCACCGGCACGTCCCGGCGCCGCGCCTCCTCGAAGGCCTCGGGCTGCCACTCCCACCAGTCGACGGGGTTGTCGGCGTGCTGCAGCAGGTACGGCGACGTGGCGTCGGCGAGTCGGTTCGGCATCCGTCCACGCTAGCCGTCGACCCGAGGGGCCCGCGGACCCTCAGGCCGGCCCGAACGGCAGCAGCTCCTCGTTCCCTTCCCGGACCACCACGCAGGTGGACTCGGGCACCTCCCGCCACGCGCCGCGCAGGTCACCCAGCGGTTCCGACACCACCAGCCGGGCGTCGTCGGAGAGGTCGTGGAGGACCGGGTTGTCCGGGTACTGCTGCCGGAGGGTCGAGACGTCGGTGCTGTGGAAGAGCGACCGCGACCGACCCTCGCTGGAGTAGCGGAACGCCCAGGTGGTCTCGCCGTCCGTGGTGGCGACCGTCATCTGCATCGGGAGGGCGACGCCGTGGCTGCGCCCCACCTCCTCGACCACCCCGACCGCGCGGGCGACCGCCGCCGGCGGGTCCTCCCGGAGCCCGAGGGAGAGGGCGAGGAAGAAGAAGACCTCCGAGTCCGTCGAGCCCTCGATCTGCGGGTAGAGGTCCGGGTCGACCGCGAGGACCAGGTCGCGCTTGAGGACCGGGAAGTCGGTGATGGCCCCGTTGTGCATCCACAGCCAGCGGCCGTGGCGGAACGGGTGGCAGTTGGTCTGCTGCACCGCCGTGCCCGTCGAGGCGCGGATGTGGGCGAAGACCCGCCCCGCCCGCGCGTGCGCCGACAGCTCCTTCAGGTTGCGGTCGTTCCACGCCGGCTCGGTGCAGTGGTAGAGGCCGGGGGTGTCCTCGGCGCCGTACCAGCCGACGCCGAAGCCGTCGCCGTTGACGGTCTCCACGCCGAGCTGCGAGTGCCTGCTCTGCACGACCAGGGAGTTGGCCGGTTTGTAGAGCAGGTCCTCCAGGAGCACCGGTGAACCCGAGTATGCGAGCCAACGACACATCACGACCCCCTTGTCGTCACGAGCGGACCACGGCGACGTGGCAGCGCGGATCCCCCGCGCCGGATGAGGCTGCTCAGGACCGCCCGGGCTGGGGGGGTTCGCTAGCGTTCGGGCCATGGACGACCCCCGATGTCCCCGCCGTTCACGTCCCGCCACGGCGGGGGGTGAACGGGGCTGATGGACTCCCAGACCTTCCTCAACCTCGGCCTGGTCGTGCTGTTCGTCCTGGTGGGCGGCGTGTTCGCCGCCACCGAGATCGCGCTCGTGTCGCTGCGCGGCAGCCAACTCACCCAGCTCGCGCGCCAGGGTGCCCGCGGCGCGAAGGTGGCCGCCGTCGCTCGCGACCCCAACCGGTTCCTCGCCGCCGTCCAGATCGGGGTCACCGTCGCCGGCTTCTTCTCGGCCGCGTACGGCGGCTCGACGCTGGCACCCGACCTCGCGCCGTACCTCGTGGACCTCGGACTCCCGCAGGGCGCCGCCGACACGACGGCGCTCGTGCTGATGACGCTGCTCATCGCCTACCTCTCGCTCGTGCTCGGCGAGCTGGTCCCCAAGCGCCTCGCGCTGCAGAAGTCCGCGGGACTGGCGCTCGCGGTCACGCCCACGCTCGACCGCTTCGCCACCGTGATGCGACCCGTGATCTGGCTGCTGTCGGCCTCCACCGACGCGCTGGTCAAGCTCCTGGGTGGTGACCCGAAGGCCACCGGTGAGGAGCTGAGCGAGGAGGAGCTGCGCGACCTGGTGTCCACCCACGACTCGCTCGAGGACCAGGAGCGACGCATCCTCCAGGACGTCTTTGCCGCGTCCAGCACCTCCATCCGGGAGGTGATGCGCCCGCGCGGCGACGTGGCGTTCGTGGCGGCCGACCTCCCGCTCCTCGACGCACAGCGGGTCGCCCGCTCGCAGCCCTACTCCCGCTACCCGATCACCGGTGAGGGCTTCGACGACGTGCTCGGCTTCCTCCACGTCCGCGACCTGCTCGACCTCGCGGCCGACGACGACCGGCGGGTCCGCGACGTGGCCCGTCCGGTGCTGCTGCTCCCCGGGACGAACAAGGTGCTGCCCTCGGTGTCCCGGATGCGCCACGAGCGGACCCACCTCGCCGTGGTGGTCGACGAGTACGGCGGCACCGACGGGATCGTCACCCTGGAGGACCTCGTCGAGGAGCTGATCGGCGACATCGAGGACGAGTACGACTCCCCCGCACGGGCGGCCCGCGAGGGTGACGACCGCACGGTCGAGGGTGGCACCAGCCTGGAGGACTTCGCGGAGGCGACCGGCATCGAGCTGCCCGACGACGGGACCTACGAGACCGTGGCCGGCTTCGTCATCGCCCGGCTCGGGCGGATCCCGGAGGTCGGCGACGTCGTCGCGGTCGGCGACGCACGGCTGGAGGTGTCGTCGATGTCGGGCCCGCGGGTGACCGGGCTGACGGTGCACCCGGCTCCGTAGGTCAGGACGTCCAGACGTGGGCGACCTCGTCGACGAGCGCCTCGCTCTGCCGCAGGCCCGACCGTGCGGCCGGCGGCCGTCGGGTGGGGTCGAGCAGGTTCCTGCCGAAGTCGGCGAGCGCCTGCGGGTCGGGCGTGATCACCGACCACTCCCGCGGCGCCACCCTCTCGAGCTGGGCGCGGATGGAGGTGCGCTTGCTGAACGACCGTGGCAGCGGCGCCAGCACCACGACCCGCTCCGCACCGGCCACGAGGTCGACGTTGGCGGTGGAGCGCATCCCGCCGTCGACGTAGTGGTGGCCGTCGATGGCGACCGGCGGCCACACGGTCGGGACGGCGCAGCTCGCGGCGACGGCGCTCACGAGGTCGACCCCGGAGTCGCGGTCGAAGACGGTGAACCGGCCGGTCTCGGCCTCGACGGCGGTGATCCGGAGGTCGCGGTCCTGCGGCCACTCCGAGACCGCGATCCGGTCACGGAAGACCGCCTCGCGGTCGGCCGAGCCGGGCGGGTGGGAGCGCATCGCGACCTTGCCGACCCGCCGCAGCTTGTCACGCCCGCTTCCCGGCAGGACGTACGGCGGCACCAGCTTCAGCGTGGCGATCCGCGACATCCGGCCGCCGACCTCGGCATCGGCCGGGGTGAGCTGCTCGGCGTACATCTCCTCGATCGGGATGCCGGACGCCAGCTGCGAGCCGACCACCGAGCCGGCGGAGGTCCCGACGACCATGTCGGCGCCCGCCAGGTCGATCCCGGCACGCGCCAGCCCGGCGAGGATGCCGAGCTCCCAGGCGATGCCGGTGATGCCTCCACCACCGAGGACGAGGGCGGTCCGGCCCCTGGTTCGCGTCATGACTCCCGAGCCTATGCTCCCCGGCATGGGAGGACACTGGGGAGACCGCCTGCGGGACCCGGTGTTCTGGAGCGACGTGGTCCAGCTGTTCAAGACCGTCGTCGCGGCCGTCATCGCGTGGGTGCTGGCAGCCACCACCTTCGACCTGCCGCAGCCGTTCCTCGCGCCGTGGGCCGCGATCCTGGTCGTCCACGCCACCGTCTACCGGACCTTCTCGCGCGGGCTCCGGCAGGTTGCCGCCGCCGTGCTGGCGGTGCTGCTCGCCGCACTGGTCGGCAACCTGCTCGGGCTGGACACCGTGGCCGTCGCGGTCCTGATCGTGCTGGCCCTCGGACTGGGGTCGCTGCCGTGGTTCGGGACCGAGACGACGACGATCGCCACCACGGCCCTCGTGGTGCTCACGACCGGCTTCTCCGACGACACCCGGCTGCTCTCACGACTGCTCGACACGGGGATCGGCATCGCGGTCGGGCTGGCGGTCAACGTCGTGGTGTGGCCACCGCTGCGACGGCGTACGGCGATCGTCGCGATGAACCGCATCGACGACGGCATCGGCGAGCTCCTGGTCGACATCGGCACCGCCCTGGACCAGGGCGGCGGGGTGGTGGACGTGGCCGGCTGGATCGAGCGCACCCGCGACCTCGACGAGGAGCTCGACCAGGCCTGGGCCCTGGTCCGGCAGGCACGCGAGAGCGCCCGGATGAACCCCCGCCGCGCGGCGCACGAGTTCCGCGACCCGACGTACTGGACCGACCTGCTGCGCCGGATGGAGCAGGCGGTCGCGGAGACCCGCAGCATGGTCCGGACGCTCGGCGGCCCGCTGAACCCCAGCGACTCGTGGGAGCCCGCCTTCGCCGGGCCCTGGACCTCGTTGCTGGTCGCCGCCGGACAGGCGGTCGCCGACGCCGACCCCGGGGAGATCGGTGCGGTGCGGACGCGCCTGGAGCACCTCGTCGACGAGCTCTCGGCAGGTGGTCGCTCCGGGCAGTGGCCCGTCCACGGCGCCCTGCTGATCAACCTGCGCAACATCATCGACGCCATGGACGAGGTGGCGGCCGCCAACCCGCTCGGCCAGCCGCCGGTGCCGCTCTCCCGGCTCCGTCGCCGCCCGGCCGGCGGGCCGGGACCGGCGGCCTAGGATCGGGCCATGGAGCGCCAGCAGGTCGACGTCGATGCCTGGCTGGCGGAGCAGCACGACCCGACCCTCACCGCCCTCGACCAGATCCTGGTCGAGGGACTGCCGGGTCGCTCGCGGGCGCTGTGGACCGGCACCTTCTGGGGCGGGACCGAGCAGGCCATCGTCGGGTACGGCGACCTCGTGCAGCCGCGTCCGCGGGGCGCGGACGTCCACTGGTTCGCCGTGGGGCTGGCCCGGCAGTCACGCCACCACAGCCTCTACGTCAACGCCGTCGAGGACGGCCGCTACCTCGGCCCGCTCTACGCGCCGAGGCTCGGGCGGGTGAAGGCCGGGTCGGCGAGCCTGGCCTTCGGCTCCGTCGACGACCTCGACCTCGCCGTGCTCCGCGAGCTGGTCGGTCACGTGCACCGGGTCGTGCCGCCCGAGGGGTGACCACCCCTCCCGCGCGCCTGCTTCAATGCAGGGCATGGACGCAGACGCCTGGGACGAGCGGTACGCCGCGTCGGAGCTGGTCTGGTCGGCGACGCCGAACCAGTTCGTGGCGGTCGAGTGCGCCGACCTGCCACCGGGGACCGCGGTCGACCTGGCCGCCGGCGAGGGACGCAACGCGATCTGGCTGGCCGGCCTCGGCTGGCAGGTGACAGCCGTCGACTTCTCGCAGGTCGCCCTCGACAAGGGGCGCCGCCTCGCAGCGGAGGCCCTCGACGACGCGGCCCGCATCACATGGGTCCGCGGCGACGCGACCACGTGGCAGCCCGGGGAGCCGGTGGACCTGGTCGTCCTCGCCTACCTCCAGCTCCCGGCCGGCCAGCGCCGGGCCGCCGTACGCTGCGGCTTCGGGTCGCTGCGGGCCGGCGGCACGCTGGTGCTGGTGGCCCACGACTCGACCAACCTCACCGAGGGGACCGGCGGCCCACAGGACCCGAGCGTGCTGATGACCGCCGACGAGGTGCTCGCCGATCTCGAGGGCCTCGACCACCGGGTCGTGCGAGCGGGCAGGGTCGCGCGGGAGGTCGCTCCCGGCGACGACCACCGCGGCGAGCCCGCGCGGACGGCGTGGGACTGCCTGGTGCGGGTCGAGCGGGTCTGAGACGTCAGTCGCGGGGGGCGGTGTCGTCCTGCTCGACAGGAGTGACGGGCTCGTCGCCGTAGACCCCGGCGTCCTTGGCGGCCTGCGCCTTGCGGAGTTGCTTGACCAGGCTGAAGCCGAGCAGCGCGACGGCGACGCAGCCCCCCAGGAAGATCGCGAAGGCGGCCCAGCCTGCCTTGACGTCCTCGGGCTCGGGGCCCTGCGGCACCCCGTCGACGAGGGACACCAGGGCGGTCAGCAGCAGCATGCCCCCATTGTCTCAGGCCACCGGTGTCACTGCGGTGCCGGGATCCCGGCGAACAGGTCGTCCTCCGGGGTGGGTGAGTCGACGTGGCTGACGACCAGCTCGAAGTCCTCGGTCGGCCACACGTCGGCCTGCACCTCGCGGGGGATCGCGAACCAGTGGCCGTCCGGGTCGATCTGCGTCGCGTGGGCCAGCAGCGCCTGGTCGCGGACCCCGAAGTAGTCCGAGCACGGCACCCGGGTCGTGATCCGGGCGTCCCACTCCGGCTCCGGCTTCCACTCCTTGAGCCGCTCCCCCCACGGCGAGTCCAGCCCGTGGGCCAGCATCGCCTCGTGGAGCGCCTCCATCCGCGGCCGGTTGAAGGAGTGGTGGTAGTAGAGCTTCGCGGGCTGCCACGGCTCACCCGCGTCGGGGAAGGCGTCCGGGTCGCCGGCAGCCTCGAAGGCCGCGACGCTGACCTGGTGGCAGGCGATGTGGTCGGGGTGCGGGTAGCCACCGCGCTCGTCGTACGTCGTCACGACGTGCGGCCGGAACTCCCGGATCAGCCGCACCAGCCGCTCCGCGGCCTCCTCGACCGGAACCAGCGCGAAGCAGCCCTCGGGCAGCGGCGGCTTGGGGTCGCCGTCCGGCCACCCGGAGTCGACGAAGCCGAGCCAGTCCTGGGTGACGCCCAGGATGTCGCGGGCACGCTCCATCTCCTGCCGACGGACCTCGGTGATGTTGGCGAGGATGTCGGGGCGTTCCATCTTGGGGTTGAGGATCGAGCCCCGCTCGCCGCCGGTGCAGGTGACGACGTGGACGTCGACGCCCTCCGCGACGTAGCGCGCCGTCGACGCGGCCCCCTTGCTCGACTCGTCGTCAGGGTGGGCGTGGACGTGCATCAGGCGGTAGCCCGCACGAGGGCGCTGTGACATGGCGGCCAGTCTAGGTTCACGCCCCTGTGGGAAAATGGCGGGCATGTCCAGCCACACCGACCTGGCGGAGCGCTACGGCGCCCCGTCGGCGACCCGGCGCCGGCTGCTGCTCGGGGTCGTCGTCGCGGTCGTCGCGGCCGCTTCGGCGTGGCTGGCGTGGGCGACGCTCTTCCACGCGACCCCTGCGGTGCAGTCGGAGCTGGTGACCTTCGGGATCGTCGACGACCACGCGGCCACCGCGCGGGTGACCGTCGAGCTCGAGGACGGCGTGGTCGCCAGCTGCGTGCTGAGCGCCCTCGCCGAGGACCACACCACGGTCGGCGAGGTGGCCTTCGAACCGGTCGACGGGAGCAACGACGTGTCGATCCGGACCGAGCGCCGGGCGACCTCGGTGACCCTCGAGGGATGCACGGCCGAGGGGCAGCCGCGGCCCCGCTGACCGGCGTACGACCTGCGTCCTGCGCAGAAGGTTGCTAGCCTGTAGGACGTACATCCCGCAGGGCCGACCCGAACGACCAGGTCCGGCGGGTTTTTGTTTTTGTCTCCCGCAGGAAGTGAACAGCCATGACGCAGTCCGCCCAGCCGACCTCGGTCTGGCTGACCAAGAAGACCTTCGACCGGCTCAGCGCCGAGCTCGAGGACCTTCGTGGCCCCCGGCGCCATGAGGTCATCGAGCGGATCAGTGCCGCCCGGGACGAGGGCGACCTGAAGGAGAACGGCGGCTACCACGCGGCCAAGGACGAGCAGGGCAAGATCGAGGCATCGATCCGCCAGCTCGAGGAGATGCTCGAGACCGCCGACACCGACGCCGCCGCCGACGACGGCGTGGTGACGCCGGGCAAGCTCGTCACCTACCGCTTCGCCGGCGACGACGAGGACGCGAAGTTCCTCATGGGTGCCCGGGAGATCGAGGACGACTACGAGGACCAGGACCTCGAGGTCTTCTCCCCGCAGTCCCCGCTCGGTGCCGCCCTGATCGGCGCCAGCAAGGGCGAGACCGTGCAGTTCGAGGCCCCCAACGGCCGGACCCAGCGGATCGAGATCGTCGACGCGGTGCCGTTCACCGACTGAGCCGTCGACCGGGCGATCCGGTCGTCTCAGAACGCCCTGACCGGGCACTCGTGGTGACACGGGTGCCCGGTCGGTGCTTCTGGGGGCGCCTGACGTGCTCGGTCACTCGAAGATGCGGTAGCCGCACTCGCGCAGCCGCGTGATGACCTGCTCGGCGTGGGGCTCGCCGCGGGTCTCCATCTGCAGCCTGACCTCGACCTCGTCGAGCTGCAGGTTCGCCGAGATCCGCTCGTGCGCCACCTCGAGGATGTTGGCGCCGGCCTCTCCCAGCTCGTGCAGCAGCCGGGCCAGGCCGCCGGGCAGGTCGGGGATGCAGACCCGCAGGAAGAGGTAGCGGCCGGCCGAGGCCATGCCGTGGCGGATCACCTTGCCGAGCAGCAGCGGGTCGATGTTGCCGCCGGACAGCACGGCCACCGTCGAGCCGGCGTACGCCGTGGGGTGGTCGAGGATCGCCGCCACCGCGGCGGCCCCTGCCGGCTCGACGACCATCTTGGCGCGCTCCAGCAGCGCCAGCAGCGCCTGGGAGAGGGACTCCTCCGAGACCGTGATGATGTCGTCGACGTGCTGCTGGACCGCCGCGAAGGTGACCTCACCGGGCAGCCCGACCGCGATGCCGTCGGCCATGGTCTGCATCGACGCCAGCGGTTGCGGCGAGCCGGCCGCCAGCGAGGGCGGGAAGGCCGCTGCCCCCTCCGCCTGGACGCCGATGATGCGGACGTCGGGCCGGTGGGCCTTGACCGCGAGCGCGATGCCGGCCAGCAGCCCGCCACCGCCGGTCGGGACCAGCACCGTCTCGACGTCGGGCGCCTGGTCGAGGATCTCCAGACCGGCCGAGGCCTGCCCGGCGACGATGTCGACGTGGTCGAAGGGGTGGATCAGCACCGCCCCGGTCTCGGCAGCGAACTCGCGGGCGCGGACCAGCGCGTCCTCGAGGTAGCGGCCGTGGAGGACCACGTCGGCGCCGTAGCCCCGGGTGGCCTTCTCCTTGGGGATCGCCGCTCCCTCGGGCATGAACACGGTGGCCCGGATGCCGAGCATCTGGGCGGCCAGCGCGACGCCCTGGGCGTGGTTGCCGGCCGACGCCGCGACCACCCCGTGGGCGCGCTCGTCCGGCGAGAGCCGCGAGATGCGGACGTACGCCCCTCGTGCCTTGAAGGAGCCGGTGCGCTGGAGGTTCTCGCACTTGAGGCTGACCTGGCCGCCGGTGAGGGCAGACAGCCAGCGCGACTCCTCCATCGGCGTCACCACCGCGACGCCCTCCAGCAGCTCGCGGGCCGCGTCCAGCTCGGCGGACGTGGGAAGGTCAGTCACCGGGGGTCTCCTCCTCGACGGGTTCCACGGGTTCGCGCTCGACCTCGTCCGCCAGCGCCTGCTGCGGGTCCTCGCCGACGTCGGTCTGGCTCGCGAGGTGCTGGACCACGGCGTTGACGGCCGAGGCGAGCGGCACGGCCACGAGCGCCCCGGCGATGCCGGCGACCAGCACGCCGCAACCGATCGCGACGATCACCCCCAGCGGGTGCACCGACACGAAGCGGCCCATCAGGAAGGGCTGCAGCACGTGGCCCTCGATCTGCTGCACGGCGATGACCCCGGCGAGCATCAGCAGGGCGGTGATCGGGCCCTGGTCCACCAGCGCCACGAGGATCGCGACCGTGCCGGCCACCGTGGCGCCGACCATCGGGACGAAGGCGCCGAGGAAGACCAGCACGCCGATGGCGAGCACGAAGGGCACCCCGAGGACCGCCGCCACGATCATCACGCCGATCGCGTCGACGGCCGCCACGATCACGGTCGCGCGGACGAACTGGGTGGTGCTGCGCCAGGCGACCTGGCCCGAGCTGTCGACCTTCTCGCGGGCGGCCCTGGGCGCGAGCCGGACGGTCCACGCCCAGATCCGTTCGCCGTCGGCGATGAAGAAGAAGGTCGCGAACAGCACGATGAAGAAGCCGGCGACGACATGGCCGACGGCAGTGCCGACCTCGCCGATCTGGGTGAGCACCCCGCCCTCTCGGGTGGTCTCGGTGATCGCGCGCTGCACGTCGGTGAGGTAGCCGTCGAGCTGGGAGTCGCTGACCTTGAGGGGTCCGTCCTCGAGCCAGGCACGGATCTGGCCGATCCCGTCGACGACCGAGTCGGCGAGGTCGGTCGCCCCCGTCGCGACCTGCTGGCCGACGAAGGTGAGCAGCAGCCCGACCGACGCCAGCCCTCCCACGACCACGATCGCGGAGGACAGCTGGTGGGGCAGGGCGCGGTCGAGGAGGCGTACGAGCGGGGCCACGAGCGCCGCGATGAGCAACGAGATCGCGATCGGGAGGGCGATGACCGAGAAGAAGCCGATGACGCGGAACAGCAGGTAGCCGGCGGCGGCGATGACGAGGAAGCGCCAGGCCCACGCGGCGGCGAGGTCGACGCCGTACGGGACCTGGGCGCGCGCGACGTTGCTCGGCCCGCTGCGGATCGGCGGGGGCGGCTCGGGTCGACGCTCGGCCCGGGCCGTGGCCCACTGCTGGGCCAACCGCTCGGCGAGGCCCTCGTCGTGGCTGCGGCCGGGCAGGATCGGCAGGCGACGGCGGGGCGCGTGCTCCTCGCCGGGGCCGGACCGGTCTCCGTCGTCGTCCACGGTCGACAGGCTACTCAGCGGTCGCGAGCCGCTGCGCGAGGCGGTGGGCCGCGTCGGGGTGGTCCTGGGCCAGCAGCCCGATCGCACACAGGGCGTACTCGACGTCGACCACGACACGGGGTGACCGTGGCAGCTGCCAGCCGCCCTCGACGTCCTCCCCGAGGCTGTCGGCCAGGACGCGAGCGGTGACCCCGGGACGGCCGTTGCGCAGCACCCCGCCCGAGCCGACCAGCAGGTCGATCTCGCGGAGGTCCTTGCCGGTCCGTTCGACCACGCGCCCCTCCGGGCTCACGACGACGCGCGCACGTCCGGCGTGGCGCCGCAGCGCCAGTCCGACGGCGGCGCGAGCGATCTGCTCGTCGACGTCGGCCTCGGCGTCGTCGGCCGGGAGGTGTCCGGGTTGCTCCCGGAGCCGGCTCGCCACGGCGGCCAGCTCGGTCAGACCGGCGGCCTCGACGGTGGAGAGCGCCGACCAGCGCATGCCGAGGTCGCCCTCGACGGTGCGCGTGACGGGGGTGACGGCGACGACCTCGCGGGAGAGCCCGGCGTCCTCCGGGTCGAGCGCCACGACGCTGTGGACGTCGGTCGTGGCGCCGCCGACGTCGACCACCGCGACGTCCCCGGCCCCGGGATGCTCCTCGTCGAGTCCGTACGCGAGCAGCTCGACGCCGGCCAGCACCACGTCCGGGGTGGCACCCCGGACCATGCGGCGGAAGTCGTCGCTCGCGCTGAGGTGCTTGCCGCCGATCACGTGGGCCAGGAAGATCTCGCGGATCGCGGCACGGGCGCCGTCGGGGGCGAGCACCCCGATCCGCGGGACCACGTTGGGGGCGATCACGTGGGGCAGGTCGGCCAGGACCTCCGCGACCTCGTCGTGGGCGTCGACCGAGCCCGCCACGACGACGGGGCCGGTCCAGCCGGCGTCCACGAGGGCGCGGGCGCCGGCCACGAGGGACTCGGCGTTGCCGCCGTCGGTGCCGCCCGTCAGCAGCACCACGTCCGGCGCCGTGTGCCCGAGCACGGCCTCCAGACCGTTGTCAGGCACACGCGGCGAGGAGAGGGCGTGCACGGCGACCACCTTGCCGCCGCTGGAGAGCGCCACCCGGCGGCCGGCCTCGGCGGTGACGAGCTCCTCGTTGCCGAGCACCGCGACCCGCAGCCCGCCTCCCGCGCTCGAGCAGGCGAGCACCGCGGCGTCGGCGGCACGGGGATCCTGGCGGGCCAGCTCGTCACGGCAGGCGGCAAACCCGTCGAGGACGTCGGTGCCGATCGTGGTCGGGTGGCTGGCGGCGGCGACGATCCGCCCCTCGGCGAGGTCGACGAGCGAGGCCTTGGTGAAGGTGGAGCCGAAGTCGACGCAGACCAGCGCCCCACCGGACCCGGCGGCCTCAGTCACCGAGGGCCTGCTCCAGGTCCGCGACCAGGTCGGTGGCGGTCTCGATCCCGACGCTGAGACGGATCAGGTCGGCCGGGACCTCGAGGTCGGTGCCGGCGACGCTGGCGTGGGTCATCCGGCCGGGGTGCTCGATGAGGCTCTCGACCCCACCCAGCGACTCGCCCAGCGTGAACACGCGGGCCCGGTCGCAGACCTCGAGGGCGTGCTGCTCCCCACCGCTGACCCGGAACGAGACCATCCCGCCGAAGCGCGTCATCTGGCGGGCGGCGACCTCGTGGCCGGGGTGCTCGGCCAGGCCGGGGTAGATCACCTGGGTGACGGCCGGATGACCGGTGAGGAAGTCGACGACGGCCTCGGCGTTGTCGCAGTGGCGGTCCATCCGCACGCCGAGCGTCTTGAGGCCGCGGTGGGTGAGGAACGCGTCGAACGGGCCGGGGACCGCGCCGAGCGCGTTCTGGTGGTAGGCCACCCGCTCGGCCAGGTCGAGGTCACGCACCACGAGGGCGCCCCCGACGACGTCGGAGTGGCCGCCGACGTACTTGGTCGTGGAGTGCATCACGACGTCGGCGCCGAGCGTGAGCGGCTGCTGGAGGTACGGCGAGGCGAAGGTGTTGTCGACGACGAGGATCGCGCCGGCCTCGTGGGCCAGGCCCGCGAGCGCCTCGATGTCGCCGATGTTGAGCAGCGGGTTGGTCGGCGTCTCGACCCAGACGATCTTCGTCTCGCCGGGGCGGATCGCCGCGCGGACTGCGTCGACGTCGGAGACCGGCGCCGGGCTGTGGGCGAGCCCCCAGGCCTGCTCGACCTTGTCGAACAACCGGTGGGTGCCGCCGTACGCGTCGTCGGGGATCACGACGTGGTCGCCGGGCCGGCAGACCGTGCGGAGCAGGGTGTCCTCCGAGGCCAGGCCGGAGGCGAAGGCGAAGCCGCGCTCGCCCTCCTCGACCGCCGCCAGCGCGCCCTCGAGGGCGGTCCGGGTGGGGTTGGCGGAGCGGCTGTACTCGTACCCGCCGCGCAGGCCGCCCACGCCGTCCTGCTTGTAGGTGGAGGTGGCGTAGATCGGCGGGATCACGGCCCCGGTCGTCGGGTCCGGCTCGTATCCGGCGTGGATCGCGCGCGTCTCGAAACCGGCCTTCTCCGCATGCTCCTGGCTCACGTGACCGACCCTACTCACGCCCGGGACGGTGGGAAGGTTGGGAGGGCCTCCGTTGTTGGGCAGGGTGGAGGCCCCACTCCACCGCCTCCAGACGAGGAGCACCGATGTTCGGCCTGAGCAGGAAGACCGAGATGATCACCCCCGAGCAGGCCCTGCCGGGCCGTTCCGAGCGCCCGTGGAGCCTCGGCGATCACGTCGTGCTCCACACCCCCGTCGTGACCGACGAGGTCCCCGACGGCCACGAGGTCGCGATCTTCGGCCTCGGCTGCTTCTGGGGCGCCGAGGAGATCTACTGGCAGCTGCCCGGAGTCTGGTCGACGTCGGTGGGCTACGCCGGCGGCGTGAGCCCGCACCCGACGTACGAGGAGGTGTGCAGCGGCCGGACCGGCCACACCGAGGCGATCCGCATCGTCTTCGACCCCGCGGTGGTCTCGTACGCCGACCTGGTGAAGAAGTTCTTCGAGGTCCACGACCCGACCCAGGGCATGCGGCAGGGCAACGACGTCGGCACCCAGTACCGCTCAGCGATCTACTGGACGACTCCCGAGCAGGAGCAGACCGCGGCGGAGCTGACCAAGGTCTACGGCGACGAGCTCGCGCGCCGCCGGCTCGGCGCGATCACGACCGAGATCCGTCCTGCGTCCGAGACGCCGTACTACTACGCCGAGGACCCGCACCAGCAGTACCTCGCGAAGAACCCGTACGGCTACCGCTGCCACGCCAACACCGGGGTGAAGTTCCCCGCGTGAGGTCGCCGGCCCGAGCAGCCCGGCTACGAGGGGCGTCGGTCGTGCGGCACCTCGCACACGGCTGACGCCACGGTGACGTTGCCCGCTGTGTCGGTCGCTTCGCCCGTGACGGTGTAGGCACGCCCGTCCCCGCTGCCGTCGCGCTCGGCGCGGACACGGACCACGCCGTCGAGGACCTCGACGTCCCCGTCGGCCGGCTCGTCGACGGTGACGCCGACGGCGAGGTCCGACAGGCCGGACAGGTCGTCGCTGCCGGTGACGTCGCCCACCGTCACCAGCCGCCCGTTCGGCGGCCAGATCAGGCAGGGCTGGGCCGGCAGACCGGCGAGAACCGGCGGAGTGAGGTCTACACGCACCTGCACCGTCCGGGAGTCCTCGGTGTTGCCGACCCGGTCGACCGCCGCGAAGGTGACCTCGTAGTCACCCTGCTCCGCGAAGTCCACGGTGACCTCGTCGCCGGGTGAGATCCACGCCTCGTCGGGGGACCCACCGGTCAGGTCGCGCACCTGCGCCCGCACCTCGCGTACGCCGGCGAGGTCGTCGGTCGCGGTGAGGGTCAGCCTGACCGGCGTCCGGCTCCAGCCCGCCGCGTTGGCGGGCGGCGTGAGCTCGGCGCTGCTCACCGGCGCGACGTCGTCGTCCGGCGGTGGGAAGACCGGGTCGGGCACCTGGTCGAGCCCGGAGAGCCCGACCGTGACGTGGCGGTGCCCGGGGAGCACGCCCACCGCCCCGCCGACCACCCGGTGCTCGGTCGTGGCGTCGAACCAGTAGGGCTCGGCCTCGGCGGTCAGGGCCACGGCGTCGGGCAGCGCGTAGTGCAGCGTGGCCGGGCGACCCTCCATCGCACGGCCGTGGAGATACATCACGAGCGCGTGCTCGAAGACGTGGTACATGTTCTTGCCCCGGCCGGCCTTCTCGTCGCCGCCGGGAACCATGAAGCTCCCGTCGCGGAGGGGGCGGGTCCAGGTCTCGTGGGGAAACACCGGGTCGACGAACGCGTCGAGCCAGCCCTGCGCGCTGCGCGCCAGCCACCCGCTGCGGGCGAAGTCCTCGCGGAGGTCCAGCGCGGCCAGGGTCTGGTCAGCCTCGTTGTGCACCCACCAGGGGCTGTCGAGCTCGGCGGCGCCCGAGAAGTCGACCAGGTCGTCGTGCCAGCGCGCCGCGGCTTCGTCCCATGCCGTGGCGAGGAGCAGGTCCCGGTCGGACGCCAACGCCTCCCACGGGCGGTCCGCGAACACCTGGTTGGCGTTGTGGATCATCTCGTGGCTCTTGATCGTGTGCCCGAAGTCGGTCTGCAGGGCGGTGTGGATGCCGATCCGCCCGGTTCGCCCCCAGAACCACCAGGTCTCGGGTGAGGTGTGGTTGCGGTGCTGGTCGATCAGCGCCTGCGTGGTCACGCGGAGGTCGGAGCGGAACTGGGCGCGCCGGGAGGACTCGGTGAGCAGGTCGGCGTTGGGCAGCAGCAGCGCCGTCCCGGGGACCAGCATGTTGACGATGTCGCCGCCGTTGTTGCCGATGTCGACCGTGCGCGCCATGTTGGCCGACCGGGCGTCGAAGAACCGACCGGTCGCGGGGTCGTGGTAGCGCTGGAAGATCAGGTCGCGGACCTGCAGCAGCCCTGCCTCGGCCCAGGGCTCCCGGGTGACGTTGAAGTACATGCCGTAGGCGAGACCCAGCGACGCGAGGTCGAAGAGCTGCTTGCTGTCCGAGGGGTCGAGCGGCTCACCGGTCTCCGTGAGGTCGCGGTACCAGCCGCCTCGGACGTCGTCGAACCCGTGCTCCGCCAGCCACTCCAACCCCGCCCGGGCGTAGGTCAGGTACCGCTCCTCCCCCGTCAGGTGGAAGGCCACGCTGTAGCCGTACACCCCCCGCGCGAGGGTGGAGACCCCACGCCAGGTTCCCCTGGTCGGGTCGAGCTCCCCTGCCCCGTCGCGCCAGGACGGGTAGTTCCCCAGCGGCGTGCCCAGCGCGACCGGCATCTCCCAGTAGGGCAGCAGGTCGCGGCGAAGGTGCCGGAGCCAGGTGCGCGAGGCCAGCACCTCCGGCACCGCTCGTACGGTCGTCGCACCGCCGGCGCCGGCGACCGCTGCGGCACCGCCGGCGGCGTCGGCCTCCGGTTCGCCCTGCGAGGCGGAGGCGACTGCCGGCGAGAGCGCGACGAGCAGGGCGGTCGTCGTGAGCAGCTGGCGGGTCGTCATGGCGCCTCCCGGGGCCAGGCCCGAGCCGGCGCGGGCCGTTGCCGCCATCGTCGGGTCACGACACGGAAGACGCCATCGGTACAAGTGCTGACCTCGGCCGGGGTCGCCCAGCGGTCAGCGGGCGAGCAGCCCCTCGACGTCCGGCAGGCCCTCGAAGGCGGTGAAGGTGCCCGCGCCCGCGATCTCCCGAGCCGCCTCCAGGAACCCTCCCCAGGCCGCCCGGGCGAGGGTGCCACCGACACTGATGCGCCGTACGCCGAGCCGCTCGGCCTCGGCGACCGTGACGAACGGGGCGTTGGCGAGCAGGTTGACGGGCCTGGGCGCCACCGCAGAGACGACCGTCTCGACCTGCTCCAGGGTGGTCAGCCGAGGGGCGTAGAGGCAGTCGGCCCCGGCCTCCGCGTAGGCGAGCAGCCGGCGAACCGTCTCGTCGAGGTCCGGTCGGCCCACCACGAACCCCTCGGACCGCCCGGTGAGCAGCACCCCGCTACCGCTCTCGTCGATGGCGCGTCGCGCCGCGGCCAACCGCGCCACCGCGACGTCGAGCTCGAGGAGCGGGTCGGCCGGGTCTCCCGAGGCGTCCTCGATCGACAACCCGGCGATGCCCGTGTCGACGGCCCGTGCCACGTTGGCGGCGACCCCCGACGGGGAGTCGGCGAACCCGGCCTGGAAGTCGGCGTTCACCGGGACGCGGACGACGTCCGCGACGACCCGGAGGTGGGCGAGGGTCTGGTCGACGGTGACCTCGGTGTCGGTGACGCCCAGCGTCCAGGCGAGGCCGGCGCTGGTGGTGGCCAGGGCCGGGAACCCCAGCTGCTCGAGGGCGCGGGCGGTGCCGGCGTCCCACGGGTTGGGCATCACGAAGCAGCCGGAGGCGTGCAGCCGGCGGAACTCGGCGACGCGATCGGCCTGCGTACCCATCGGCGTCCCCCTTCTCGGGTTCCTCCCACAGTGGGACCGGGCGCGAGGCCGGTCAAGACCGGTCGTGGGTCAGTCCAGGTCCTTGGCGAACCACACGTCGGCGTCGGCGTTGCCGTTGTAGTCCTCCACGCGGTGGTAGCCACGCGACTCGTAGAGCGACACCGCCACCGTGAGGCTGCTGTTGGTGTCGAGCAGCGACTGCCCCCGTCCGGACTCGCGGATCAGGCCCTCCAGGTAGGCCAGCAGCGCGGCGGCCAGCCCCCGGCCCCGCGCCCAGGGCGCCACCCACATCCGCTTGATCTCACCGCGGTCCCGGTCGAGGAACTGCACCGCACCACACGCCACGGGCTCGTCGTCCGGCCCCGCCAGGACGAACAGGCCACGCGGCGGGGCGTACGCCTGCACGGCGTCGTCGAGCGCCGAACCGGCCTCGAAGCCGAAGGCCTGGCCGATCTCGGAGAAGTACTGCTCCATCGCCCACCGAGCCGGCGGCGACGACGGGTCGACCACGTGGAAGTCGTGCATGACCCCCATCGTCGCACTGCTCCGCCGAACACCCCGCCGGGCACCTGACATGATGGCGCCGTGACGGTCCGGTCCGAGCGAGCGCCGTACGCCGGGTGGCGTGCGGTGGCGGCGACCGTCCTGGTCATGGCGGGCGCGACCTGCGCCCACACCTGGGCCGGCGGCCACCTGCCCTCCGGACCCGGTCTGCTGGCGCTCGGCGGGCTGGTGCTCGCGGCCAGCCGCCTGGTCCTGCGCGGCAGCGTCCGACCCGTGGTGCTGCTCCCGGCCGTCGCGCTCGCACAGGTCGGCCTGCACACGGCTTTCGCCACGGGGGCCGGTGAGCACGCGGCTCACGCCGCCGCAACCGGCCAGGGGCTCTGGACCTGGCAGATGCTGGCAGCCCACACGGCGGTCACGCTGCTGACCGCCCTGGTCTGGCAGCTCTGCTCCCGTGCCGCCCACCAGGTGCTCACCGTCCTCGCGCTCGCGCTGCCCTACGCCGGCGGCCGCCACGACCGCGGCCTCGTGCTGCGCGACCTCGGCGTGCTGCTGGCGCGGCTCGACCTCGCGACCGCCCCGGGTCGCGGTCCTCCGCAGGCGCCCAGCCGCGCCTGATTCCGGCTCTGCCCGGTCGACGCGGCACGCCGCCGACCAGCACACCCACACCCGTCCCCAATCGGAGGACCAGCATGTCCCGTCGTACCCTCACGCGCCTCGGCGCGCTCACCGCCGCCACCGGCATCGCCGCCCTCGTCGCGGCCCCGGCCCAGGCCCACGTCTCCGGCACCCCGTCGGTGGCGAACGCCGGCTCGTACACCGTGCTCACCATGAGCGTCCCGCACGGCTGCGAGGGCTCACCCACGACCCGGATCGAGATCCAGGTCCCGGAGTCGGTGCTCTCCGTCACGCCGACCCGCAACCCGCTCTACGACCTCGAGGCGAACATCGAGCAGCTCGACGAGCCCGTCTCCGACGCCCACGGCAACGAGGTGACCGAGCGAACCGGCAGCATCGTCTACACCGCCAAGGAGCCGCTCCCCGAGGGGCAGCGGGACACCTTCGAGCTGTCCTTCCAGGTCCCTGACGCTGCCGGTGAGCAGCTCGTCTTCCCGACCATCCAGACCTGCGAGCAGGGCGAGACGGGCTGGGTCGAGGTGCCGCAGGAGGGTCAGGACGCCGAGGAGCTGGAGCACCCGGCCCCGTCCTTCGAGATCCTCCCGGCCAGCGAGGAGGGCGACGGCCACTCCGACGAGGAGGCCTCGGACACCGAGGCCGCAGCCACCTCCGACTCAGCGGACGGGACCCAGGAGGCCGCCGCGACGACCGACGGCACCAGTGCGGTCGGCTGGGCCGGCCTGGTCCTCGGCGCGCTCGGCCTCGTCGCGGGTGGCACCGCCCTGGCGCGGACCCGGAAGCCCGCGTGACCGTGGGCGGTCGACCGGTGCGGTGGCGGCTGGGCCTGCGGCTCGCCGTCACCGCGCTGGTCGCCGCCTGCGCCGTCCTCCTCGGTGCCGGTCCCGCCGCGGCCCACGCCGAGCTGCTCGGGACCGACCCGGCCGACGGCGCGGTGCTGGACACCGCGCCGGAGGCCGTGACGCTGACCTTCACCGAGCCGGTCCGCCTCACCGACCGCGAGATCACCGTCTACGACGCCGCCGGCGTGTCCGTGCCCTCGGAGGCGGCCGCCTCCGACGACGAGGTCACCGTGACGCTCACCGACCCGGAGGCCCTGGGGCGCGGCACCTTCGTCGTCGCCTGGGCGGTGATCTCCGCCGACGGGCACCCGATCTCGGGGTCGATCACCTTCTCGGTGGGTGAGCCCAGCGCCGAGGTGGCCGACCCGCCGCCCGCTCCGACCTCCTCGGGCGCGGTCACCGCGGTCCAGGGCGTGCTCGCGGGACTCACCTACCTCGGGCTGCTCGTCGCCGCCGGGCTCGCCGCGTTCGTCGCCCTGGTCCTCCCCGGCTCCTACGGCGGCCAGCAGACCCGGCTCCGGATCCGCCGCACCACCCGCGTGGCCGCTGCGGTGGCGACGGTCGCTGCCCTGCTGATGGTCCCCGTGGCGTCGACGTACGCGCAGGGCCTGGAGCTGGGCGACCTCCCCGGCTCGCTCGACCCCGGCCTGGTCACCGCCGAGATCCTCTCCGTCGTCCTGCTGGTCGCCGGTCTCGGCGTGGTCGTGGTGTCCCTCTCGAGCGTGCCCCCGGACCGCACCCAGCGTCCGGCCCTGCTGGTCGGGGCCGCGCTCGCGGTCGCCTCGCCGGCGGTCGTGGGCCACACCCGGTCCTACCAGCCCGAGGTGCTGCTGGTGGTCAGCGACGTGGTCCACGTCGCCGCCGGGGCGACCTGGCTCGGTGGCCTGGTCGGGCTGGTCGTCGCGCTGCGTGCGCTCGCCGGCAGGGAGGAGCTGGCTGCGGTCACGCTGGCCCGCTTCTCGGCGCTGGCGGGTGGTCTGCTGCTCGCGGTCGCCGCGACCGGGACGATGCTCGCCTGGCGGATCCTCGGCTCCTGGTCGGCCTTCCTCGACACCACGTACGGTCAGCTGCTGCTGGTCAAGATCGGGCTGGCCCTGGTGGTCGCCGCCCTGGGCGGGTGGAACCGCTTCGGCATGCTGCCCCGGGTGCGGGCGGCGGCCGGGTTCGGCGACCGCACCCGCGCCGCCACCCTGGTCTCGCGCACCCTCGTCGCGGAGGCGACCGTCGTCGTGGCGCTGCTCGGCGTCACCGGCTTCCTCGTCAACCAGTCGCCCCGGCCGGCCCCGGTCGACGCACCGGAGGGCACCACGGGCGTCGAGGCCGCGGAGTCGTCCGGCGACCTCCAGGTGTACGCCGCCCTCAGCCCGCGCCGGCAGGGGGCGACCACGCTGCTCGTCCAGCTCCAGGACGGGACCGGCGAGCCGGTCACGCCGCCGACCGCGCCCGAGGTGTCGCTGCGCTCGGGCGACGTCGACCTCGGTGACGTCGAGCTCACCGCGAGCGACGCCGGGACCTGGCAGGCCCGGGTGGTGCTGCCCCGGGCCGGCGTCTGGGAGGTCCAGGTGAGCACCCGGTTGAGCCGCTTCGAGGCGCCCGTCTCGACCGTGAGGATCGACGTCCCCGAGTGAGGGTCAGGCCGCGACGCTGACCTCGACCGGGACCCGGTGGAGGTAGCCGTCGACCCGCACCTGCACGAAGAGGACGTAGTCGCCGGCGAACTCGATCTCGGAGTGGAAGGTGAGGGTGGCGCCGTCCTCGGTGACCTCCGGCGCGCTCATCGGGTGCAGGTGGAGCATGGAGCCGGTGCCCGTGTGGAAGCCGGTCACGTGCCCGTACGCGCCGAGGTAGGTGTCGAGCCGGACCGGGCGCCCCTCGGTGTCGCTGACCGTGAGCTGCATCCGGCCGTTGGCGCCGGCGCGGGGCGACCTCGTGACCGCGACGTCGACGAGCGGGTCGACCGGGTCGGCCTCGACGGTCGGACCCGCGGCGACCGGGACCGACTCCCCGAGGACGACGTGGTCGCCGTTGCCGCCGGCGTCCTCGGCCACGAACTCCGCCACGACGCGGTAGTCGCCCCTGCCGGGCAGGACCACGGGGGCGGTCCAGGTGCCGTCGACGGCCATCGTGGGGTGCAGGTGCCGGAAGACGCCGAGATCCTCGCGGACGACGTACAGGTGGAGGTCGCGGGTCTGCTCCTCCAGGAACTGGGTGACCGGTTCGCCCTCAGCACCCTCGATCCGGAAGCCCACCTCACCGGTGGTGCCGGCCCGGTCCGGCAGCCTGACGTCGCGCAGCGCATAGCCGACCTCGCCCGAGGTGGTGCCGTCGCCGACCGGCAGCGAGACCATCGCACCGCCCGGCCCGTGGGAGTGGCCGCCGGCGGGCTCGTCCGAGGCGTCGGAGGTGCACGCGGGCAGCGCGAGCAGGAGGGCGAGGGCGAGCCCGAGCGTGCGCACCATGCCCCCCATTGTGCTTCCCACCCGGTGAGACCGGGCCGCCCACCCCGAAGTCAGGGGACGCGGCGCCCACCCGTCGGCCACAATGGCCTCATGCCCGACCTCCCTCGCAAGGCCGCCGCGCGCACCGCGCGGCTGGCCGCGCTGCCCCTCGGGTACGCCGGTCGCCAGGCCGTCGGGTTCGGCAAGCGGCTCGGAGGTCGCCCGGCCGAGCTGGTCGTGAGCGAGGTGCAGCAGCGGACGGCGGAGCAGCTGTTCCGCACCCTGGGCGAGCTCAAGGGCGGGGCGATGAAGTTCGGGCAGGCGCTGAGCGTGCTCGAGGCCGCGCTGCCCGACGAGGTCGCGGCGCCGTACCGCGAGGAGCTGACCCGGCTGCAGGACTCCGCACCCCCGATGCCGACCCAGACGGTGCGCGAGCAGATCGCCCGGTCGCTCGGCCCGGACTGGCAGGACCTGCTGGTGCACCTCGACGGCGCCCCGGCCGCCGCGGCGTCGATCGGCCAGGTGCACCGGGGCCGCTGGCACGACGGCCGTGACGTCGCGGTGAAGGTCCAGTACCCCGGCGCCGGGGAGGCGCTGATGTCCGACCTGCGCCAGCTCGCCCGCGTCGCCCGCGGCGTCGCGCCGGTCTTCCCCGGCCTCGACATCAAGCCGCTGGTGGCCGAGCTGCAGGCGCGCGCCGCCGACGAGCTCGACTACGCGCTCGAGGCCGAGGCGCAGACGGCGTACGCCGACGCCTTCCGCGACGACCCCGCCATCGTCGTGCCCGAGGTGGTGGCGGTCGGCGAGCAGGTGCTCGTGAGCGAGTGGCTGGACAGCCCGCACTCCCTGGCCCACGTGATCCGCGAGGGGACCCAGGCCGAGCGCGACCACTACGGCCGGGTCTTCGTGACGTTCCTGTTCGACGGACCGGCGCGGACCGGGATGCTGCACGCCGACCCGCACCCGGGCAACTTCCGGATCCTCCCCGGGCCGGACGGCGGGCCCGGCCGGATCGGCGTGCTCGACTTCGGCGCGGTCGCGCGGCTGCCCGAGCGGCGGCTGCCGAGCGCCATGGGCCGGCTGATCCGCGTCGCCGCCGAGAACAGCGCCGACGATCTCGTGGCCGGGCTGCGGGAGGAGGGGTTCATCAAGGAGCAGACGCGGGTCGACCCGCAGCGCGTGCTCGACTACCTCGCTCCGTTCATCGAGCCGACCCGGACCGAGACCTTCCGCTTCACGCGCGCCTGGATGCGCGCTCAGTTCGAGCGGATCAACGACCCGCGCAACCCGGCGTTCACCACCGCCACCAAGCTCAACCTCCCCTCGTCGTACCTCCTCATCCACCGCACCTGGCTCGGCGGGCTCGGCCTGCTCTCGCAGCTCGAGGCCGAGGCGCCGTTCCGGGCGATCATGGAGGAGCACCTGCCGGGGTTCGCGGGGTGAGTGGTCCGGGGAGAGCGGGACAGCCCCCTCACCCCACCTCGAACTCCCCCAACCGGTCCCAGTGGTCACCCTCCATCAGCTGGTTGCGGATGTACGGCGTCTCGCGCAGGTACTGAGGCAGGTCGGCCTGGGCCTGCTTGAAGTGGGGGGAGGTCACGTGCGCCTCGGCGGCGTCGTCGCGGAAGCCCTCGACGAGGACGTACTCGGTGGGGTCCTCGACGCTGCGCGACCAGTCGAAGAAGAGGTTGCCCTCCTCGGCCCGGGTCGCCTCGGTGAAGTCACGGGTGAGCTCGACCCAGTCGTCGGCGTGCTCGGGCTTCACGGGGAACTTCACGCAGATGAAGATCATCGGAGTCCTTCCGGGGGTGGTGGTGGCACACGAACGTACCGAACGGTCACCCGGCGAGGTCCAGCCACATCACGTGCAGCCCGACCGGCCCGTGGCTCGCCGATCGGAAGGCGCCGGGCACGGTGCCGATCGTCACGAAGCCGAGCGCGTGCCAGAGCGCCACGGCAGCGGTGTTGGTCTCGACGACGGCGTTGAACTGGATGCCGCGGTAGCCCTCCGCGCGGTGCCACGCGACGACCCACTCGGCGAGCCGGCGACCCACGCCGCGGCCGCGCGCGGCCGGTGCGACCATGAACGACGCGGTGCCGACGTGGTCGCCGCGGCCCGGCCGGTTCGGCCCCATCTTGGCGGTGCCGAGGACCTCCCCGTCCTCGTCGAGCACGACCGTCAGGCCGGGCGGTCGCTCCATCCAGAGGCGGCGCGCGTCCTCGGACCCGAGGTCCTCGGGATAGGCGTAGGTCTCGCCTGCCGCGACCGTGTCGCGGAAGATCGGCCAGATCGCCGGCCAGTCGGCGTCGGTGGCGTCGCGGATCACAGGTCCCTCGCTCCGTCGATCGACTCCCGGATCAGGTCGGCGTGCCCGCAGTGCCGCGCGTACTCCTCGACCATGTGGACGACGATCCAGCGCAGGCTGGGCTTCTTGCCGTGCCGGACCCGGGCGGCGAGCGCGCCGAGGTCACCGTCGACGAGAGCCTGGTGCAGGACCGCGTCGGCCGCGAGCACCTCGGCGTCGAAGAGGGCCCGCAGCTCCTCCGGGGAGTCGTCGGCGGCGGAGTGGAAGTCCCAGTCCCGGTCGGCCTTCCAGTCGACCGAGGCCCAGGGCTCCACCTGCTCCTCGCCGGCGAACACGTACCGGAACCAGAACCCCTCGACGAACGCCAGGTGCTTGAGCAGGCCGCCCAGCGTCAACGGGCTCGGGCCGAGGGTGCGCTGCAGGTCGGCGCCGTCCAGCCCCTCCGTCTGCCGCAGCAGCGTGGCGCGCTGGAAGTCGAGGAACGCCAGCAGCGTGGTCGCCTCGTCCGCGGCCGCGGGCGGGTAGGTGCGCTGGATCGTCATCGTGGCTCCCGGTCGGTGATGCAGTACGCCGAGCCGGCCGGGTCGGTCAGCACCGTCCAGCTGTCGAAGGTGGCGACCTCGGTCGCGCCCAGCGCGACGTGACGCGCGGTCTCGGCGGCCCGGTCGCTGGTCGCGAGGTCGAGGTGGCCCCGGACCTCGCCCAGCGGCTCCCCGAGGCGTTGCAGCAGCAGGTGCAACGGCTCGCCGTCGGGGCGATGCAGCCGCTGGAACTCCGCGTGCCCGGGCGAGGGGGCGAGCACACGGCCGGTCAGGGCCTGCCAGAAGGCGACCTCGCGGTCGTGGAGCTCGTGGGGCACGTCCACGCAGACCTGGTCGACGGCCGAGGAGTGGCCGCCCCAGTCGACGGCGGCAGCCGGCGTGGCCGCCGGGTGGGTGACGAGGCAGAACGGCAGTCCCCCGGGGGACGCCATCACGACGTGGCCCACGTCAGCCACCTCGCGCGCACCCAGCGCGACCGCCCGGTCTGCCGCGGCCCGTGGATCGTCGACGTGGAGGTCGAGGTGGATCCGGGACCGTCCGGCCACGAGCCGCTGCACCCGCAGGTGGCCGTCGCCCTCCGCCGGCACGAGCGACACGAGCTCACCGGCCGCACCCCGGGTCGCCGAGACCGCCGCGCCCGTCACGCCGCTCCAGAACGCCAGCCCGTCGTCGTACGCCTCGGGGGCGAGGTCGAGGAACGCGCTGACCCAGAAGGGCGTCACGCGACCGGGGAGCAGTCGTGGCCGCAGCCGTCACCGGCGACCGGCCCGTCGGCGTGGTCCGCGGGGCGGTGGAGCACCGCCGTCTCCGGGGTGAGGGCGATGGCCTCGTCGTCGGCGGTGGCGGTCCCGTCGACCAGGAGGGAGCAGCCGTGCTCCTGCCGTGGCCAGAAGACCAGGGTGGCGGCGGGGTTGCCCGCCAGGTTGCGGGCCGAGCCGCGGCTCGCCGGGCAGCGCAGCACCCCGTCGACGAGCGTCGGCTCGACGGTCACCGCCTTGACCCGCCCGTCCGCCGCGGCGGTCAGGAGGTAGCCGGCACCGAAGTCCGCCAGCGCCTCCGCGAGCTTCGGGATCTCCACCGGGATGCTCATGCCGCCGAGCATAGGCAGGTCGGCGTCGCCCGAATGCAACCTGCCTCCCACATTTCGCGTCTTGGTGGCGATGGAATGGAGGTGCACCGGATGCACGCAGCCGCAGGGACGGGGGTGACCATGTCAGCTCACGGGAGCGACACGCTGACTGCTCGCGACGCCGACTTCTCGTCGTACATGCACGCGCGCCAGGCGAGCCTGCTGCGCACCGCATACCTCCTGACGGGTGACCGGCACACCGCCGAGGACCTGGTCCAGGTCGCGTTCGCCAAGCTCTACCTCGCCTGGGACAAGGTCCACGACCGCGGCTCGATCGACGCCTACGTCCGCCGGATCCTGGTCAACGAGCACAACTCGCTCTGGCGCAGGGCGTGGAAGCGGCGCGAGCTCACCACCGAGGTGCTGCCCGAGAGCAGCCACCACGACACCTACGACGCCGGCGGCAGCGGCGAGCTGTGGGACCTGGTCCAGACGCTCCCGCGCAAGGCGCGGGCCGTCGTGGTGCTGCGCTACTACGAGGAGATGTCGGAGGCCGAGACCGCCGAGGTGCTCGGCATCTCCGTCGGCACCGTGAAGTCCCAGGCCAGCCGTGCGCTGGCCACCCTGCGCCAACGGGCGCCCGAGGGCCTGAACCCCCGGGAGGAGGAGCGATGAACGACCAGCTGACCACCCGACTGACGCGCCAGCTCCACGAGCAGGTGGACGGCATGACCGATGCGCCGCTCAGCCTCGACGACGTCCGGGGCCGGGCCCACGCGATCCGCCGTACGCGCCGACTCGCCGCCGCTGGGGTGGCCGCCGTCGCGGTCGCCGCGATCGCGCTCCCCATCGGCCTGCTCGGCGGCGACGGGGCCGGTCGCGGCGACCGGCCGCCGGTCGTCGACACGCCCAGCGAGGCCGTGGACCCGACGCCGCGGGCGGACGGGACCTTCCCGCTCACCCTCGACGTGCCGGAGGGTCCGGTGCCGGACACCGGCTACATCGTCTTCGGCGACCAGACGTACGTCACCCCCGACCGCACGCTCGACCTGCCGGGCAGCTTCGTCCAGATCGCGCCGTACGACGAGGGCTGGGTCGGCATCCGGGCTAGCAGAAGCTCCCCCACCGGCCACGAGGTGGTCGTGCTCGACGCCGACCTCGAGGAGGTCTCGGCGAGCCCGAGCGGTCCCGGACTCGCCCCCAGCAGCGACGGCACGCGCGTGGCCTGGCTCGACGTCGAGGGCGGCGGCGGGACGGGGACCCTCGTCAACGCCCCGGCCGACGGTGGGCAGCCCATCTACACCTCGGTCTCCTCGCGCTCCCAGATCGAGGGATTCCTGTCCCCGGAGCTCGTGGCCGTCTCCCTGTTCGACGACACCTCGGGCGACACGTCGTACCGTGGCGCCGGCCCGAACGGCTGGGACTTCGAGGAGCCGTCCCTGGCAGGCTTCCAGGCCGTCGGCGGCATCTCCGAGGTCGCCGGGCTCGTGGCGGGACAGACCCAGTTCCGCGGCGACAGCACCTGCTCGGAGGTACGTCGCACCGACCCGGCGCAGCCGGGGCTCGTCCACGAGACCTGCGACCACCAGCTCGGCGCGTTCAGCCCGGACGGGCAGCTGCTGCTCGGCTTCCCGACCTACTTCGACCTCGGGTCACCCGCCCTGGCCGTCCTCGACGCCGCCACCGGCGAGCCGGTCGTCGAGTGGACCAGCAGCCCCCGGCGGGAGGACGCAGCCATGGTGATGTCGGCCGTCTGGGAGGACGACGACACGGTCGTGGCCGTGGTCGAGCAGGGTCGCAACCAGCAGGTGCTGCGGTTCGAGCTCAACGGGTCCGTGACGAAGAGCGGAGAGGCGCTGCCGTCCCAGATGTCCATCGAGTACTTCCTGCCGGGCGACCTCGACCGGCAGTGAGGCTCAGACCAGCACCTCGGTGACGGGCAGCGAGGAGTCGGCCGGCAGGTCCAGCGCGGA
This sequence comes from Nocardioides euryhalodurans, assembly GCF_004564375.1. Classification (NCBI taxonomy): domain Bacteria; kingdom Bacillati; phylum Actinomycetota; class Actinomycetes; order Propionibacteriales; family Nocardioidaceae; genus Nocardioides; species Nocardioides euryhalodurans. The sequence continues at coordinate 3,288,019 of NZ_CP038267.1, read as the reverse complement.
CGCCGGCCGGTTCCTCGCGACCATCTCGGCGCCGAGGGCGGCCACCATGGCGCCGTTGTCCGTGCAGAGGCCCGGACGGGGCACGCGGACCCGGATCCCCCGGGAGGCGGCCCGCTCCTCGGCCATCACCCGGAGCCGGGAGTTGGCGGCGACCCCGCCGCCGATCAGCAGGTCGTCGACCCCCTGGCTGGTCGCGGCGTCGAGCGCCTTGCGGACGAGCACGTCGCAGACCGCCTCCTGGAAGGAGGCCGCGACGTCGTGGACCGGCACCGGCTCGCCGGACCGCTCGCGCGCCTCGACCCAGCGGGCGACCGCCGTCTTGAGGCCGGAGAAGGAGAAGTCGAAGCGGTGCCGCTCGAGGTCGCGCCGCGAGGTCAGCCCCCGCGGGAAGTCGATGGCCACGGTGTTGCCCTCGCGGGCCGCCCGGTCGATGTGGGGACCGCCCGGGAAGGGGAGGCCCAGCAGCCGGGCCACCTTGTCGAACGCCTCCCCCGCGGCGTCGTCGATGGTCGAGCCGAGAGGGTCGACGTCGCCGGTGACGTCCCCGACCCGCAGCAGGCTGGAGTGGCCACCCGAGACCAGGAGCGCCAGGCAGGGCTCCGGCAGCGGGCCGTGCTCGAGCTGGTCGACCGCGACGTGGGCGGCGAGGTGGTTGACGCCGTACAACGGCTTGCCGAGGCCCACCGAGAGGGCCTTGGCCGCCGCCACCCCGACGAGCAGCGCCCCCGCGAGACCCGGGCCGCTGGTCACCGCGATGGCGTCGACGTCGTGGAGTCGTACGCCCGCCGTCTCGCAGGCCCGCTCGATCGTCGGCACCATCGCCTCGAGGTGGGCCCTGCTGGCCACCTCGGGCACCACGCCCCCGAAGCGGGCGTGCTCGTCGACGCTGCTGGCCACCGCGTCGGCCAGCAGCTCGTGGCCGCGGACGATCCCGACCCCGGTCTCGTCGCACGAGGTCTCGATGCCGAGGACGAGGGGTGCGTCGGTCATGGTCACATCATGCCCGCGACAATGGAGCCATGCGTGCCGTGGGGGTCGAGGAGCTGCGAGACCTGCCGTTCGTACGGCACCAGGTGGACCCGGGACTGCTCGTCGGCGCCTGGCAGGGCGCGGACGGAGCCGCGTTGGTGCTCGCAGGCCGTCACCTCGACGAGGGGCCTCGCCTCGTCGCCACCGCCCTCGGAGCGCCCGAACCGCTCGCGCCCTTGCTGGCGTACGCGGCGGCCAGCCAGCCGCTCCCGGCCCGTCTGCTGATCGCGGCGGGCTCGGAGGCCGCTGTGCCCGCGGCGTGGTCCTGGAGCCCCGGCCGGCGCTGGCACTGGATGCTGACGAGGGCGCAGCCGCAGCCTTCCGACCCGCGGGTGGTCGAGGTCGACGATCCCGACGAGATCACCGCGTTGCTCGACCGTGAGGCACCGGGCTCCTTCGCCCGCCCCGGCACGCCCGGGATCGAGGCCTGGCTCGGCGTCCGCGTGGCCGGCCGCCTTGATGCCGTTGGCGCCGTGCTGCGCCAGCCGGACGGCACCGGCCACCTGCGCGGTGTCACGGTGGCGGCAACCGCCCGCGGCCGGGGGCTCGGGCGACTCGTGAGCACGGCGCTCACCGCCCGGGCGCTGGCGGGCCCGGGTGTGGCGAGCCTCGGGGTCTACGTCGACAACGCTCCCGCCCTGCGGATCTACCGGGGACTCGGCTACGAGGTCGCCCACACGCTCATCGGCGGCCCGCTGAGCGGGAGCTCCATCACGACCGCGGTCGTGCCGTCGCGGTAGTAGCGCGGTCGCCGGGCGAGCTCGGCGAAGCCCCGGTCGGCGTAGAACGCGAGCGCGCCGGCGTTGTCCTCCCGGACCTCGAGCAGCACCCTCTCGACACCGTGCGTCCGGGCCAGCGCCAGCACCTCGTCCAGCAGCGCGGTGGCGACCCCGGCCCGCCGCCGACCGGGATCGACGGCGATCCGCTGCAGCTCGACCACGTCGCCCGCGACGCTGGCGACGGCGTACCCCGCCAGGCTCTCGTCGAGTCGCGAGACGAGGTAGTGGACCGTCGGCAGGCTCCCGGTCACACCCTGCGCGACCAGCGCCTCCGACCAGGCGTCGGCCGCGAGGGCGACCGCCTCCAGGGCGGCGATGTCGGCGACGTCGGCGGGGGTGGCCGGCTCGATCACGACGCCGGCTTGCGGGGACCCGGAGCCACTGCGTCGGGGCGCCGGAGGTAGAGCGGCTCGGGGTCGTGCAGCTCGGCACGCTCGTCGACCACCGTCCGGGCCAGCCAGCCCGCGCTCGGGCGGGTGGGGGCGCAGCCGTTCGGGAAGTGCTCGGGGTAGAGGACCGGGCCCTCGCCGACGACGAGCGCCTCGGTCGCGACCACGGCGGGCTTCTCCACGACGGGGCCGTCGAGCCGGTGGCCGGCCTCGTCGTACGACGCGAGGTAGACCTCCTTGCGGCGCGCATCGGTCGCGACGACGAAGTCGCCGATGACCGTGCCGGTGTCGACCGCCTCCACGGCCAGCACGTCGAGGGTGCAGACGCCGTAGACGGGGATCTCGAGGACGAAGCCGAGCGTGCGTGCGGTGACCAAGCCCACCCGCAGCCCGGTGAAGGGGCCGGGCCCCACACCGACCGCTATCGCGGTGAGGTCCTGCCGGACGATGCCGGCCTCGCGCATCGCCCGCTCCACCAGCGGTGCGAGCTGCTCGCCGTGGCGCAGCGTCTCCTCGCTGGCCAGCTCGACCACCACGTCCTCACCGTCGTGGAGGGCGACGGTCACGCGCGGGGTGGCGGTGTCGAAGGCGAGCAGCACGGCGTCAGGCTAGCCCCCACCCCGGGGCCGGCCTCAACGGGCGGCGTGGGCGAGGCGGGCCAGGTGGGCGTCGATCGGCGAGAGGCCCGGGTGGTCGACGACCGGGTCCCACCAGGCGAGGCCGTCGACCTCCGCGGTCGCCCGGAAGTCCGAGACCCGGGTCATCCGGCCGCGGAAGACGGCGACGTAGTCGATGCGGCGCTCGTGACCGAGCTGCACGGTGGCGACGCCCACGAAGGAGACGTCCCCGGGCTCCGAGCCGGTGCGCAGGCGGAAGTTGCGTACGGCGGCCTCGCGCGCCGACTCTCCCTCCTCGATCCGTGCGAGCGGCAGCTCCCACTCGTCGAACCGCGCGTTGTGGTCGAGCAGCACCCGGCCGTCGTGCTCGGCCACCATCAGGGCGAGCGGCACCGGCGCGGGCGGGTCGAGGTCGCCGAGCTCCTCCTCGGCGCACGGCCGGAAGTCGACGAGGAGGTTCTCGTTGAGCTTCTCGGCCAGCGGCGGCCGCTGCGTGGCCGGCACCTCCAGCGAGTACCAGCGCGGACCGACGGGCGTCATCAGCACGCGTCGCGGGTCGAGGTCGGCGTGCTCGTCCTCGTGGGCGAGTGCCCGGATGATCCGGATCTCCAGCCGCGACTCAGCCAGCCCCTCGGCGATCCCCTCGCCCCACTCGACCATCGTGACCGCGTCGTCGAGGGAGGTGTCGAGGTCGAGGTCGTCGAGCTCGTCGATGCCCCCGAGCCGGTAGGCGTCCACGTGGACCAGGGCCGGCCCGTCCGAGAGGGAGGGGTGGACCCGCGCGATGACGAACGTCGGCGAGGTGATGTCGCCCCGCACGCCGAGCCCGGCACCGACCCCCTGGGTGAACGTGGTCTTCCCGGCGCCCAGCTCCCCGCTGAGCACCACCAGGTCGCCGGCCCGGAGCTGGCCCGCGAGCGACCGACCGAGCTCGCGCATCGTCTCGGCGTCGGGGACGTCGAAGAGGAAGGTGTTGAGCGGCCGGCGCAGCTCCACGTTGGGCTCCTGCCTGCGGATCTCCCGGAAGCCGCGCCGCTCCCAGAACGCCACGGTCCGCGGCAGCTCGATCCGGGCGACCACGGTCAGGTCGTCGAAGCCCTCCGCCTGCTCGACCGCGGCCTCGATCAGCCGGGCCGCGATCCCGTGGCCCTGCACGTCGGGGAGCACGCCGAAGCGGCGGAGGTACATGGTGGTGCCGACCGGGTCGAGCACCAGCCCGCCGACCGGCTCGCCGTCGAGGGTGGCGAGCAGGCCGCCGTGCTTGCCGAGCAGCTCGGCCAGCGACTCGGCGGTCTCGGTGAGCGTGGCTGCCGGCGGGTCGAGCGGGGGGCGCGCCTCGAACGCGGGCCGGATGGCCGCCAGCAGGGTGGCGGCCTCCTCCGGCCCGATCGGCCGTACGTCGACGGTGCTCACCGCTCGTCGACCCGCTCCCCTGCTGCGGCCAGCAGCTGGTCGAGCTCGGCGTTGACCTGCTCGTGGCGCTCGAGGATGACCATGTGGCCGGCGCCCTCGCACTCCAGCAGCCGCGCCCCCGGGATCCGCGCCTGCAGCTTGCGGCTGTGCCCGATCGAGGTCAGCTTGTCGGCCGTCCCGCACACGACCGACACCGGGACCCGCCCCAGGGCCGACAGGGTGTGGAACTTGTCGAGCGCCCCGAGGGACGGGAAGAACTCGGCGATCACCTCGAACGGCGTCTTGGCCAGCATGTCGTCGACGAAGTCGACGTAGGACGACGGCACGTCGTCGCCGAAGGCGAACTGGTCGGTGACGACGGTCGCGAACGGCCGGGTCAGCCGGCGTACGCCGTCGACCGCCCAGTGCCCGCGCGCCAGCGTGGCGACGGTGCGCAGCCCCATCGTGCCGCCGAGTCCCGAGGGCATGAGCGGGATCAGCGCGCGGTGGGGGTCCAGCCCTCCGGCGGTGGTGGAGATCAGCCCCACCCCGACGATGCGGTCGCCGAAGACCTCCGGCGCCTGCTCGGCGAGCGCGATGATGCTCATGCCGCCCATCGAGTGGCCGACCAGGACGACCGGCCCGTCCGGCACGACGTGGTCGAGCACCTGCCGCAGGTCGTGACCGAGCTGGTCGATGGTGGCGTGCGACTTGCTGGAGCGACCGGAGCGGCCGTGGGAGCGCTGGTCGTAGAAGACCGTCCGGACCAGCCCGCGGTAACCGGCGCGCTGGAAGTGCCAGCAGTCAAGGGTGAGCGCGTAGCCGTGGACGAACACCACCGTCAGCGGTGAGTCCTCGCACTCGTCTACCTCGACGTGGAGCGGGACGCCGTCGTCCGCGACCACCGTCGTCGGCCGCGACCGGAGCGAGCCGAAGTGGGTCCCGTCGCCGGCGCCGCGACGGGCGATGACCCGGCGGCGGCGGGCGACCTCGACGGCAGTACCGGCGACGGCGACACCGGCCGCCGAGGCGACGGCCCCGAGGATCCTGCGCTTGATGCTCATTCCTGCCCTTCGTCGACGTAGCGGCGGACGAAGCGCCCGCCGATGCGGGTGACGATCTCGTAGCTGATGGTCCCGGCGGCCTCGGCCCAGTCCTGGGCGGTCGGCTCCCCCAGCCGGCCGGTGCCGAAGAGCGTGGCCCGCGCACCGGCGGCGACGTCGTCGTCGTCGAGGTCGACGACGAGCTGGTCCATGCAGACCCGGCCCCGGACCGGGCGGCGACGGCCGCCGACCAGCACCTCGGCGTGGTTGCTCGCGTGGCGCGGCACGCCGTCGCCGTACCCCACCGGCACGACGCCGACGGTGGTCGCGTGGGGCGCGTGCCAGGTGTGGCCGTAGGAGACGCCGGCGCCGGCCGGGATCCGCTTGACCATCGCGAGCTCGGCCACGGCCGACATCGCCGGCAGCAGCCCCAGGTCGGGGGTGTGGCCGGGCGCGGGGTCCAGGCCGTACGACGCGATGCCGCAGCGGACCAGGTCGAAGCGCGAGCTCGGTCGCAGGATGGCGGCGGCGGAGTTGGCCAGGTGGCGGACCTCCGGACGCAGCCCGGCCCGCTCGCCGACCTCGAGCGCGTGGCGGAACGCCGCTTCCTGCGCGTCGTTGGCGGGGTGCTCGGGCTCGTCGGAGCAGGCGAAGTGGGACCAGATGCCGGTGACCGTCCAGTCACCCCGCGCCTGCCCCGCAGCCGCCTCCGCCACCAGGTCCTCCCACGCATCCAGCGGGGCGCCGCCTCGGGACAGGCCGGTGTCGACCTTCAGCTGCAGGCGGGCGGGACGTCCGGCGGCGCCGACCGCCGCGGCGACCTCGCGAAGCTCGGCGACGGAGTACGCGGTGACGTCGACGTCCGCGGAGATGGCGGCGGCGTAGTCCTCGCCCGGCACGCCGAGCCAGGACAGCACCCGGCCGGTGTCGCCGGCCTCCCGGAGCCCCAGCGCCTCGTCGATGGTGGCGACGCCGAGCCACGCGGCCCCGGCGTCGCGGGCCGCGCGGGCGGCCGGCACCATCCCGTGGCCGTAGCCGTCGGCCTTGACGACCGTCATCATCTCGACGCCGGTGTGCTCGCGCAGGACACGGACGTTGTGACGGATGAGGGGCAGCTCGACGACGATCTCGGCGCGGGCCCGGCTCATGGGGCGGATTGTTCCATCCCCGGGTCGAGCAGTCGGCGCACCGTCCCGGGGATGGCCTCCGCGACGTCGCCGGCACGCAGCGGCCCGCCCCGCGAGGCGAGGGTCGCGGCGGCGCCGTGGAGCCAGGAGCCGACGGACGCGGCGTCGTAGGTGTCCAGGCCGCACGCCAGCAGCGCGCCGACGAGACCGGCGAGCACGTCGCCCGCCCCGGCGGTGGCCAGCCACGGCGGGCCGGTGGTGGTGACGCGGACGCGTCCGTCGGGGTGCGCGACCAGGGTGTGGCGGCCCTTGAGCAGCACCACGGCGTCGTACGTCGCTGCGGCCGCGCGGGCGTGGTGGAGCATCCGGGCCTCGACGTCCACGCGCTCGGCGCCGGTCATGGCAGCCAGCTCGCCGGCGTGGGGGGTGAGCACCGTCGGCACCCCGAGCGGGCCGCCGACGTGGGCCAGCGCGTCGGCGTCCACGACGAGCGGGACCCCGTCGGAGCGGGCGGCGGCGAGCTCGTCGCCGGCGGCCGCTCCCCCACCGGAGCCGACCACCCAGGCCTGGACCCGCCCGTCGCCGACGACGGCGGGGTGCTCGCGGCGGACCAGGTCGGAGACCTCGCCGACGTGGCGGACCATGCCCGCCAGCCCGCAGTCCGCGCCGGCCACGCAGAGCAGCGCGGCACCGGGGTAGGTCGTCGAGCCGGCCCGGACGCCCACCACGCCGCGGGTGTACTTGTGACCACCCGGCTCGGGCCGCGGCAGCAGCCGGCGTACGTCGGTCGGCTGCAGGGCCGACACCGGGGCCGGTGGCAGGTCGAGGCCCAGGTCGACCGGGTGGACCGCACCGCAGGCGGTCGCGGCCGGGTCGACCAGGTGACCGACCTTGAGCGTGCCGAAGGTGACGGTCAGCGTCGCCTCGACGTGCGGGCCGGCGAGCTCGCCGGTGTCGACGTCGATACCGCTCGGGACGTCGACCGCGACGACCGGGACGCCGCGGACGTGGTCGAGCGCCGCGACCGCGGCTGGCCGCAGGCCGGGGCGGCCGCCGATGCCGACGATCCCGTCGACGACCACGTCGGGGGTGGTGCCGGCGCGGGGCTCGGCCACCCGGCCGCCGGCTGCCCGCAGCGCCTCGAGGCCGGCCTCGTGGACCTGCCCGGCGAGCAGCCACGCCTCGACCGAGCAGCCCCGGCGGGCCAGCCGTGCTCCGGCGTACAGCGCGTCACCGCCGTTGTTGCCCGGCCCGACCAGCAGGAGCACCCGCCGGCCGTAGGCGCCGCCCATCAGGTCGACCACCGCGTGAGCCAGCCCCGCGGCCGCCTGCTGCATCAGCGCCCCGTCGGGCAGGTCGGCCATCCGGGCCGCCTCGGCCGCGCGGACCTGCTCGACCGTGTGCGCCTCTCGCATGCCACCCACCCTATTCGCGGCGTGTGCCTGAGCACGGCGCATGGACCGTTCTCAGGCACACGCGCCCGGGGTGAGCCTGTGGAGGAGCGCCACAGGCCCGCTGAGGATCGGCCAAGGTGGCCCGATGAGCGACCTCACCCGCCTCATCGACCACCAGGACGGCATGGTGGCGCGTCGCCAGTTGACCGACCACGGGGTGCACTGGGACGACGTGCGCTCCCATGCGCGAGCAGGTCGGTGCGTGGTCCGTACGCCACGGGTCGTCAGCGCCTTCACCGGCGAGCTGACGACCGAGCAGCGCCGGTGGCTGGCCGTGCTTCACGCGGGGCCGCGCAGCCTCCTGGGCGGTCTCACCGCCGCGGAGCACCACGGACTCAAGCGGTGGCAACGCGAGGCGATCACGGTCGTGGTGGACGACGAGCTCGCGTTCGAGCCCGTCGACGGGGTCCACTTCTTCCGTTCCCGCCGTTCCTTCGAGCTTCTCCGCGACCCCGGCTCGGCACTCCCGCGGTGCCGCCTCGAACCCGCGGTCCTCCTCTGGGCCGGCTACGACGCACCGCACAGGGCTGCCCACGCGATCCTCGCCTCGGCGGTGCAGCAGCGGCTCACGACACCCGGCGAGCTGCTCCGCTGGATCGACCGGCTCCGGCCCCTGCGACGGGCGCCCGCCTTCCGCGCCTCCCTCCGTGATGTCGCCGGCGGCTCCCAGTCAGGCGCCGAGCTCGATGTCATGAGGATGTGCCGCCGGTTCGGTCTGGAGCCGCCGGATCGGCAGCGGCCGCGCACCGACCGGGCGGGCAGGCGCCGGTGGACCGACTGCGAGTGGGACCTCCTCGACGGAGCGGTGCTGGTCCTCGAGGTCGACGGCTCGTTCCACATGGAGGTGGAGCACTGGGGCGAGGACAAGAAACGGGCCCGGCGGCTCACGGCGCACGACCGCACCGTCATCGGATGCACGGCGTACGAGGTCAGGCACGAACCCGCCGAGGTGGCCGGGGACCTGATCGCCCTCGGCGTCCCCCGAGCCGTCCCGTGTGCCTGAGCACGGCGCATGGACCGGCCTCAGGCACACGCCGCGACGAAGACTGTGTCGGTCAGGACTCGAGCACCACCATCGCCGAGGCGATGCCGGCGTCGTGGGAGAGCGAGAGGTGCACCGACCGTACGCCGAGCTCCGCGGCGCGCTCGGCCACGCTGCCGCGGATCGTGAAGACCGGTCGACCGGAGTCCTCGGACTCGACCTCGGCGTCCTGCCAGCGCATCCCCACCGGTGCGCCCAGCGCCTTCGCGAGCGCCTCCTTGGCGGCGAACCGGGCCGCGAGCGAGGCCGGCGGTCGGGTCGCCTCGGCCGGCGTGAACAGCCGCTCCCGCAGGCCCGCGGTCCGCCCGAGCGACTCCACGAACCGCTCGATGTCGACCACGTCGATCCCGACGCCGATGACCGCCATGTCAGCCGGCTACTCGACCGTGACGGACTTGGCGAGGTTGCGTGGCTGGTCGACGTCGTGGCCCAGCGCGGTGGCGATCTCGCAGGCGAACAGCTGGAGCGGCACGACCGCCACCAGCGGTTGCAGCAGCACGGGCACGTTGGGCAGCCGGATCATCGCATCGGCGTACGGCGTGATCGAGTCGTCGCCCTCCTCGGCCAGGCAGATCGTCCGGGCGCCCCGGGCGCGGACCTCCTGGATCCCGCTGATCATCTTGTCGTGGAGCTGGTCCCGCCCGCGCGGCGGCACGATGCACAGCACCGGCAGCCCGTCCTCGATCAGCGCGATCGGCCCGTGCTTGAGCTCTCCGGCCGCGAAGCCCTCCGCGTGGAGGTAGGCGATCTCCTTGAGCTTCAGCGCGCCCTCCAGCGCGACGGGATAGCCCGCGTGGCGACCCAGGAAGAGCACCGACCGTGTCCCCACGTGCTCCTGGGCCAGCGCGTAGACCTGGTCGGCGCGGTCGAGCACCGTCTGGACGTGGCCGGGCATCTCCTCGAGCTGGTCGATGACCTGGCTGATCTCGTCGCCGTAGCGGGTGCCCTTCACCTGCGCGAGGTAGAGCGCCAGCAGGTAGCAGGCGATCAGCTGGGTGAGGTAGCCCTTGGTGGAGGCGACGCCGATCTCGGGTCCGGCGTGGGTGTAGATCACGCCGTCGGACTCGCGCGGGATGGTCGAGCCGTTGGTGTTGCAGATCGCCAGCACCTTCGACCGCTGCACCCGCGCGTGCCGGATCGCCTGGAGCGTGTCGGCGGTCTCGCCGGACTGGCTGATCGCGACCACGAGCGTGGACTGCGTGAGGATCGGGTCGCGGTAGCGGAACTCCGAGGCCAGCTCGACCTCGACCGGGATCCGGGTCCAGTGCTCGATGGCGTACTTGGCGACCATGCCGGCGTAGAACGAGGTGCCGGCCGCGATGATGATCATCTTGTCGATGTCGCGCAGCTCGTCGTCCGAGAGCCGCATCTCGTCGAGCTGCAGCTCGCCGGTCGGCGTACGCCGGCCGAGCAGCGAGTCGGCCAGGGCCCGCGGCTGCTCGAAGATCTCCTTGCGCATGAACCAGTCGTAGCCGTCCTTCTCGGCCGCCGTGAGGTCCCAGTCGACGTGGTAGCGGCGGCCCTCGGCGGGCGTGCCGTCGAAGCCGCTCACCGCCACCCCGTCGCGGGTGATGGTGACGACCTGGTCCTGGTCGAGCTCCATCGCCTCGCGGGTGTGCTCGATGAAGGCGGCGACGTCGGAGCCGAGGAAGTTCTCGCCCTCGCCGATGCCGACGACCAGCGGGCTGTTGCGCCGCGCCGCGACCACGCGGTCGGGGTCCTCGGCGTCGACGGCCACCAGCGTGAAGGCTCCCTCGAGCGCGCGGCACATAGCCTGCATCGCCTCGGTCAGGTCGCGGCCCGCCAGCACCTCGCGCTCGAGCAGGTGCGCGGCGACCTCCGTGTCGGTCTCGGAGAGGAGGTCGTGCCCCTCGGCCTCGAGCCCGGCGCGCAGCGACGCGAAGTTCTCGATGATCCCGTTGTGCACCAGCGCGACGCGTCCGGTGCGGCCGAGGTGCGGGTGCGCGTTCGGGTCGTTGGGCGCGCCGTGCGTGGCCCAGCGGGTGTGGCCGATGCCGGTCGTCGACGCCGGTAGCGGCGCGTCGATGATCGCCTTCTCGAGGTTGGCGAGCTTGCCCGCGCGCTTGTCGCTCGCGATGGCGCCGTCGGCCACGAGGGCGACCCCGGCCGAGTCGTAGCCGCGGTACTCGAGACGGCGCAGACCCTCGATCACGACTCCCTGCGCCTGCTGGGTCCCGACGTATCCCACGATTCCGCACATGGGGGCGAGTCTAGGTGGCCGCTCGTACGGGTCGGCGCCGGTGCAAGAATGCCGCGCATGTCTCCCAACGGCGGGGTGTCCGACGACAACGGCCGCGAGTCCTCGCCGTACGTCGAGCTGGACCGCGCGGCCTGGGCCGCCCTCGGCAGGGAGACCCCGAGCCCGCTGACGGCCGAGGAGATCACCCGGCTGCGGGGCCTCGGCGACGCCCTCGACCTCGACGAGGTGGAGCAGGTCTACCTGCCGATCTCGCGCCTGCTCAGCATGTACGTCGGCTCCGCGGGACGGCTGCACCGCCAGCAGGAGGAGTTCCTCCACCAGCCGCAACCGCCGCGGACGCCGTTCGTGATCGGGCTGGCCGGGTCGGTGGCGGTCGGCAAGTCGACCACCGCCCGCGTCCTGCAGCAGATGCTGGCCCACTGGCCCGAGCACCCCCACGTCGCGCTCGTCACCACCGACGGCTTCCTCCACCCCAACGCCGAGCTCGAGCGGCGGGGGCTGCTGCAGCGCAAGGGGTTCCCGGAGTCCTACGACCGGCGCGCGCTGCTGCGGTTCGTCGTGGACATCAAGTCGGGCAAGGACGAGGTCGAGGCCCCGACGTACTCCCACCTCACCTACGACGTGGTCCCGGACGAGAAGGTCGTCGTCAAGCGGCCCGACATCGTCATCATCGAGGGCCTCAACGTGCTGCAGCCGGCGAGGGCCCGCGAGGACGGCCGCGTGGGCCTGACGCTGAGCGACTTCTTCGACTTCTCCGTCTACGTCGACGCCCGCACCGAGCACATCCAGCAGTGGTACGTCGACCGGTTCCTGCGGCTGCGCGAGACAGCGTTCCGGGACCCGGAGTCCTACTTCGCCAAGTACGCCGCGCTCTCGGAGGAGGAGGCGGTCGAGACCGCGACCCGCCTCTGGCAGACGATCAACGGCCCCAACCTCGTGCAGAACGTGCTGCCCACGCGCTCGCGAGCGACGCTCGTGCTGCGCAAGGACCGCGACCACTCGGTCCGGTACGTCCGGCTGCGCAAGCTCTGACGTGGCGTGTGCCTGAGACCGGTCCAGTGACCGGCCTCAGGCACACGAGGCGACAAAGGGAGGTGCTGCTGGTCAGACGCCCTTGCCGGTGACGGTCACCGGGACGTTGCCGCGGGTGGCCTTGGAGTAGGGGCAGATCTCGTGGGTCATGTCGACGAGCTTCTGGGCGGTGCCGTCGTCGACGCCGGGGACGGAGACGGTGAGGTCGACGGTGATGGCGAACGACTCGCCCTCGGGTCCGAAGCCGACCTTCACGTCGGTGCTGGCGCCGGAGGTGTCGATGCCCTCGGCCTTGCCGACCAGGCCCAGCGCGCCGGTGAAGCAGGCACCGAAGCCCACGGCGAAGAGCTGCTCGGGGTTGGTGCCGCCGCCCGGGCCACCCATCTCGGTGGGGGCCTGCAGGTCGACCTCGAGCTGGCCGTCGTCGGTCCTGCCGTGACCACCCCGGCGTCCCCCGGTGACGGTGGCGTTGGCGGTGTACACGATCTTGTCCGGTGTGTTCGTCATGCCGGGCCCAACGAGCCAGGGGGCCACGACATTTCCGGTCGTCTCACGATGCGGGACCGGACGTCTCGCGGTCAGAGCACGCGCTGCAGCTCCAGCAGCCGCTCGAGCGAGCGGTAGCCGAGCCGCTCGTTGACGGCGGACATGTGGCGGTTGCTCACCGCGTTGGTGGTCTCGACGACGGCGAGGTCGGGGAAGTGCTCGAGGGCCAGGTCGGTGACCGCGGCCTTGAGGGCGAGCCCGAGCCGGTGACCACGGTGCCGCGGGTCGACCAGCGTGATGCCCACGCTGCCGGTGGTGGGGGCGTCGTCGTCGACCCGCAGCCCGCTGAGGCCCGCCAACGTGCCGTCGGGGGCGACCGCGGCCGAGGTGAACGCGTGCCGGCCGATCGCCAGGTTGCGCCGCTCCCACTCCTGCATCCGCGCCGGGCTCCACTCCGAGTCCTCCAGCGCGAGGTCGCCGAGCGGGACCTGGGAGTTGAAGCCGCTGAGCAGCCGGCTGCACTCGAGGGCGTGCTCGTCGGGGCACACGGTGTCCCAGCCGATGATCCGGTAACCGCGGGCGTACGGCGCCACCTCCCGCACCAGGTCCTCCCGCAGCGCCCGGTAGGTCGCGACGTCCAGGTGCTTGATCGTCTCCTCGTTGGCGACCTCGTAGCCGCGCGCCGCCGCGAACGGCTCGCACGGGGCGGTGCCGCCCGGCGGGGCGTACCCCTCGATGACGACGGTGGTACGGCCCCGGTCGCGCACCCGCTGCTCGAGGTCGCGCACCAGGGTGGTCCCGTGGCCGCGTCTCCGGTGCCCGGGCAGCACCCCCAGGTCGGCGAACGCCAGGTGCGGGTTGTCGAGCACCGGCAGGATCACCATCCCGAAGCCGACGACCTCGTCGCCGTCGTAGGCGAGGTAGAGGCTGGCCTCGCGCTCGGGGTTGTGTGCCGGCAGCGCCCGCCGGCTCACCTCCCACGCCGGCCAGTCGTCGACGGCCCGGTCGGGCAGCCACGAGTCGCGGCCCACCTCCCACCACCGGCGCAGCACCGGCTCGAGCCGGGGGTCGACCTGTTCGACGTGGGCCGGCCCTGCTGGGCTCACAGCGCCAGCTGCCGTCGTACGACGTCGGCCAGCCTGTCGGCGACCTCGCCGGCCTTCTGCTCGGTGGGCGCCTCGACCATGACCCGGACGATCGGCTCGGTCCCGGAGGGCCGCAGCAGGATCCGGCCCTCGCCGGCCAGCACCGCCTCCTCCTCGGCGACCGCAGCCGCGACGACGGCGTCGTCGTCGGCCCGCGTCTTGTCGACGTCGGGGACGTTGACGAGGACCTGCGGCAGCCGGGTCATCACCGACGCCAGCTCCTTGAGCGACTTGCCGGTGGTCGCCATCCGCTCGAGCACCGCCAGGGCGGTGAGGATGCCGTCACCGGTGGTGGCGTGGTCGCTCATGATCACGTGGCCTGACTGCTCCCCGCCGAGCGAGTAGCCGGAGATGTTCATCGCCTCGAGGACGTAGCGGTCGCCGACCTTGGTCTGGCGTACGCCGATGCCCGCCTCACGCATGGCGTTGACGAAGCCGAGGTTGCTCATCACGGTGGCGACGACGGTGTCCTTGGCGAGCCGGCCGTGCTCGTGCAGCGACTGGGCGAGGATCGCGAGGATCTGGTCGCCGTCGACGACCGTCCCCTCGTGGTCGACGGCCAGGCAGCGGTCGGCGTCGCCGTCCAGCGCGAAGCCCACGGCGGCTCCGTCGCGCAGGACGGCCTCCTGCAGCGGGCCGAGGTGGGTGGAGCCGCAGCCGTCGTTGATGTTGAGGCCGTCGGGGATGGCGTGGATGGCGGTGAGGTCCGCGCCGGCGCCGACGAGCGCGCGGGGCCCGGCCTCGGAGGCGGCCCCCTCGGCGCAGTCGAGCACCACCCGCAGCCCCACGAGGGGGTGCTCGATGGAGGAGATCAGGTGGGTGACGTAGTCGTCGACGGCCTCGGCGTACGGGGTGACCCGGCCGACGCCCCCGCCCTGAGGACGCTGCCAGGGCTCGCGCATCCGCTTCTCGATCGCGATCTCGATCGTGTCGTCGAGCTTGCGGCCGCCGCGCGCGAGGAACTTGATGCCGTTGTCCGGCATCGGGTTGTGGGAGGCCGAGAGCATGACGCCCAGGTCGGCGCCCAGCTTCTGGGTGAGGTAGGCGACGCCGGGCGTCGGCAGCACCCCGAGGAGGAGCACGTCGACCCCGGCGGAGGCGAGCCCGGCGACGACCGCCGCCTCGAGGAACTCGCCCGAGATCCGGGTGTCGCGGCCCACGACCGCGAACGGTCGGTGCCCCGCGAAGTCACCCCGGTCGGCGAGCACGTGGGCTGCCGCAACGGAAAGGTCCAGGGCCAGCTCAGCGGTGAGATCACCGTTGGCCAGGCCCCGGACCCCGTCCGTGCCGAAGAGTCGCGTCGTCATGCGACGGACCCTAGATGATGCCGATCAGCGCTTGCTGAACTGAGGCGCCTTGCGGGCCTTCTTCAGACCGGCCTTCTTGCGCTCGATGACGCGGGCGTCACGGGTGAGCAGGCCGGCCTTCTTGAGCACCGCGCGGTTGGCGTCGATGTCGACCGCGTTGAGCGCACGGGCCACGCCCAGGCGCAGCGCACCGGCCTGGCCGGTGATGCCGCCGCCGTGCACGCGGGCGATCACGTCGAAGCGGCCCTCGAGCTGGGTGGTCACGAAGGGCTCGTTGACGACCTGCTGGTGCAGCTTGTTGGGGAAGTACGAGTCGAGCGCGCGGCCGTTGACGGTCCAGTTGCCCGTGCCGGGCACGATCCGCACGCGGGCGACGGCCTGCTTGCGGCGGCCGGTCGCGGCGGACGGCGCGATGGTGGAGTTGACCGGCGCGTCGGCGGCCGGGGCGCTCTCGGAGCTGTAGGCGACGCCCTGCTCGTTGGTCTCGAAGGTCTCCTCGACCTCGGTGCTGTTCTCAGTCACTACGTGTCCTCGGTCCTGGTCGGTCACTGGGAGATCTGCGAGATCTCGAACGGCTGGGCCTGCTGGGCCTGGTGGGGGTGGTGCGGGCCGGAGTAGACCTTGAGCTTCTTGATGATCTGGCGGCCCAGCTTGTTCTTGGGGAGCATTCCCCACACGGCCTTCTCGATGACCTTGCGGGCGTCCTTCTCGAGGCCCTGGCCGATCGGGGTGGCGGTGAGACCGCCCGGGTAGCCGGAGTGGCGGTAGCTGACCTTCTTGGTGGCCTTCTGGCCGGTCAGGGCGACCTTCTCCGCGTTGACGATGATGACGAAGTCACCGGTGTCCATGTGCGGGGCGAAGATCGTCTTGTGCTTGCCGCGCAGGAGGTTGGCGGTCTGGACGGCGAGACGGCCCAGGATCACGTCCTCGGCGTCGATGACGTGCCAGTCGCGCTGGATGTCGCCAGGCTTGGGGCTGTAAGTGCGCACGTGAGTGCCCTCTTCGTTCGTCGGTCCCGGACCGGAGGTCCCGGTCGGGTGGTGGAGCCACGACCCCTGACGAACACGGCCCGGTTCGCTCCTCCCGGTCGGGCTGGGAGGATGACGTCCGGATCAGCACCCGCCTCGTGGGCGGGCGCGGCAGGAGTCGCGACGGCCAAGGTTACGCGGGTGCGCGGAACGGCGGCAAATCACTGCACCGCCCGCTCCGGCCCGGGACCATCCGGCGGACCTCCGGTTCGCGCCACCTGCGGGGCCGGGCTAGGTTGGGACGGACCACAAAGACGTGAACGAGGAGCCGACGTGACCGACGTACCGGCCAAGGACTCCCTGACCGTCCGGGACAACCGGACGGGCAAGGAGTACGACATCGCGATCAGCGACAACGCCATCCGCGCCGCTGATCTCGGCCAGATCAGGACCGACGACGACCAGCCCGGGCTGGCGACCTACGACCCCGGGTTCGTCAACACCGCCTCCTGCCGCAGCTCCGTCACCTACATCGACGGAGACCAGGGCATCCTCGAGTACCGCGGCTACCCCATCGAGCAGCTGGCGGAGCACTCGAACTTCCTGGAGGTCGCCTACCTCCTGATCAACGGGTCGCTGCCCTCGCGCGAGGAGTACGCCGCGTGGGAGCACGAGATCACCTTCCACACCTTCGTGCACGAGAACGTGAAGCGGTTCATGCACGGCTTCCGCTACGACGCCCACCCGATGGGCATGCTGATGGCCTCGGTCGGTGCGCTGTCGACGTTCTACCCGGACGCCCGCAACATCGGCGATGCCGACAACCGGCACATGCAGATCGTGCGCATGATCGCGAAGATGCCGACCCTCGGCGCCTGGTCGTTCCGCCACGCGCAGGGCAAGCCGTTCGTCTACCCCGACAACGAGCTGAGCTACACCGAGAACTTCCTGTCGATGCTGTTCAAGATGAGCGAGAAGAAGTTCGAGGCCGACGAGCGGCTGGTCAAGGCCCTCGACGTGCTCTTCATCCTCCACGCCGACCACGAGCAGAACTGCTCGACCAACGCGGTGCGCTCGGTGGGGTCCTCGCAGGTCGACCCCTACTCCGCGGTCGCCGCCGGTGTCGGTGCGCTCTTCGGCCCGCTCCACGGTGGTGCCAACGAGGCCGTGCTGCGGATGCTGCGCCGGATCGGCAAGAAGGAGAACATCCCCTCCTTCATCGACGGCGTCAAGGAGGGCAACGAGAAGCTGATGGGCTTCGGCCACCGGGTCTACAAGAACTACGACCCGCGCGCCAAGATCATCAAGAAGTCCGCCGAGGACGTCTTCGAGGTGACCGGCACCAACCCGCTCCTCGACATCGCGCTGGAGCTGGAGAAGATCGCGCTCGAGGACGAGTACTTCGTCAAGCGCAAGCTCTACCCCAACGTCGACTTCTACTCCGGCCTGATCTACGAGGCCTTCCAGTTCCCGCCCGAGATGTTCACCGTCCTCTTCGCGATCGGCCGTACCCCCGGCTGGCTCGCGCAGTGGCTGGAGCTCGTGCAGGACAAGGAGCAGAAGATCGCCCGGCCCAAGCAGATCTACACCGGCGACCGGACGCTCGACTTCACCCCGGCCGCCCAGCGCTGGGCGTGACCGCCTGAGCAGCACCCCCGGCGCAGACGACCGCGGCCCCTCCCCCGCCGCCGGACCGACCTCGGTCCGGCAGGTGCGTGGGACGGGGCCGCTGGTCGTCTACTCCGTCACCGGCTTCTCCGGGTACGCCGTCCTGCTGCCCGTCGCACCGCTGTGGGCCGTGCACGGCGGAGCCGGCGCTGCCGGCGCGGGCCTGGTCAACGGCGTGCTGCTGGCCACCACCGTCCTGGCCCAGCTGGCGGTCCCCGCGCTGGTCCGGTCGCTGGGCCACGGCCGGGCGATGGTGCTCGGCCTGCTGCTGATGGCGACCGGCGCGGCCGCCCTGCCGGTCTCCGACGGCCTCGGCTGGATCCTCGCCTGCTCGGTGGTGCGCGGCGCCGGCTTCGGGGTGCTGACCGTCACCGGCAGCGCCGTCGTCGGCCACCTGGCGCCGCCCGGCCTGCGCGGCCGGATGGTGGGCGCGTACGGGCTCGCGGTGGCCGTCCCCAACCTGCTGCTGCTGCCGCTCGGCGTCGCCGCGGTCGACCTGGTGGGCTTCGCACCGGTGCTGCTGGTCGGGGCGCTGCCCGTGCTCGGTGTGCCCGCTGCGCTCGCCCTCAGGCGGCTCGTCGGGGACGCCGCTGCCGCGGGGCCGGCCCGCGACACCGACGACTCCTGGACCGGGTTGCTCGGCGCGATCGCGGCGCCGACCCTCGTCCTCCTCGCCTCGACCCTGGCGGGTGGCGCGCTGCTGACCTTCATCCCCCAGGTGACCACCCCGGTCGTCGCGAGCGTGGCGCTGCTCGTGATGGGCGCGACCGCAGCCGCATCTCGCTACGGCGCGGGCCACGTCGCCGACGCCGGCGCCCGCGGTGGCGAGGCGTGGCTGGTCCCGCTGCTGGTCGTGGCGGCGGCCGGCGCAGCGGCCTGCGCGTGGGGCGCGCGCGACGGCGCTGCCGTCTGGCTGATCGGCGGAGCGCTGCTGGCAGGGACCGGTTACGGCGCCCTCCAGAACCTCACCCTGGTCTCGGCGTTCCGTCGCGCCGGACCGGGTCGCGTCGACGAGACGAGCACGCTCTGGAACGTCGGCTTCGACGGCGGCACGGCCCTGGGGTCGGTCCTGGTGGGGCTGCTGGCCTCGGGCTGGGGATTCCCGACCGCGTTCGCCCTGGCGGCGTGCGCGTGCCTGCTGGCGCTGGTGCCCGCCGGCCTGCGCGGGCCGGCACGCTGACCGGCGGTCGGGGTCAGACGGTCTGCCGGTGCGGCCGGCCCGGGTCGTCGTACGCCGGCTGGTCGTCGCCGGCCCGCAGCGCCTCGAGCTGCGCGCAGACGGCGGCGCCGTAGAAGAACGCCATCGAGCTCAGCAGGCTCCACAGCAGCAGCACGAACACCCCCGCGAGCGGTCCGTACGTCGAGCTGAACGAGGCGCTCAGGCTGACGTACGCCGCCAGCCCGCCGGTCGCGACCGCGCTCAGCGCGACGGCGGTGCCCGACCCGAGGGCCAGCCAGGACAGCGCGGGCTGCCGGCGCCGCGGGGCGTGGTCGAGCAGCACCGCGATCGCGAACACGAGCATCGCCACCCCGAGTGGCCAGCGCACCCAGTCCCACCAGTCCTCTGCGGTCTCCGTCCAGACCCCCTCGGCCACCATCGCGTCGCCGAAGGCGCCTCCCCCGACCAGCAGCAGGAAGCCGAGCCCGACCGGGGCCGCCAGGACGACCGTGAAGACCGCAGCCCGGCCGTACTTGTGCAGGGCCGGCCGGTCGCGCCGGATCCCGTAGATCCGGTTGGTCCCGCGCTCGACCTGGGCCATCGCGGTCGTCATCGACACCAGGGCGAAGAGGAGGCCGAAGGTGAGCGCGATCTCGCCGCTCCGCTCCGACCCACCGGCGGCGGCCGCGAGCGCGTCGTTGGTGCCCTGCCCGGGAGCGATCGCGTTCACCGTCGCCGCGACCACCCGCGCCCACCGGTCGTCGTCGATGTCGGCCGCGAGGCCGGTGACGGCGAGCATGAAGGGCACCACCGCGAGGCAGGTCTGCAGCGCCAGCGCCCGGCTGTTGGTGAACCCGTCGCCGTACCGGAAGCGCACGAACGAGCTGACCACGACGTGCCGCAGACCGTGCCGCCGGGCGAGGTGCCAGGCGTCCTCCGCATCGAGCTCGTCGCCGTCCATCTCGGTCGTGACCGGGACGGTGCGCGCGGTGGTCATGCCCGGACCCTAGACCTCGCCGGCTACCGTCCCTCACCCGCGCGGTGTCGGGACCGCGGTCGCACCCCGTTCACACGGTCTGGCGGTCGCGCCCCTCCCAGTAGGGCTTGCGGAGGTCGCGCTTGAGGATCTTGCCGGTGGGGTTGCGCGGCAGCGCCTCGATGATGTCCACGCTCCTGGGGCACTTGAAGTGGGCGAGGTGCTCGCGGCAGTAGCCGATGATCTCCTCCTCGGTGGCCGCGGTGTCCGGCTTGAGCGAGACGACGGCCTTGACCACCTCGCCCCAGCGGTCGTCGGGCACACCGATCACGGCGACCTCCATCACGGCCGGGTGCTCGGCGAGGACCCGCTCGACCTCGGGGCTGTAGATGTTCTCGCCGCCGCTGATGATCATGTCCTTGAGCCGGTCCTCGACGTAGACGAAACCGTCGGCGTCGACCTTGCCGAGGTCGCCGGTGCGGAACCAGCCGTCCTCGGTGACCACCTGCGCGGTCGCCTCGGGCTGGCCGAGGAACCCCTTCATCAGCTGCGGCGTACGGAACCACAGCTCGCCGTGCTCACCGGTCGGGACGTCCTCGAGGGTGCCCGGGTCGACGACCCGGACCTCGGCGCCAGGGATCGGCTGCCCGGCACTGACCAGCCGCTCGGGATGGTCGGCGTCCCGGTGGGCCTCCGGCATCAGGTGGGTGATCACGCCGCCGAGCTCGGTGAGCCCGTAGACCTGGATGAAGTCGGTGTCGGGCCAGGCCTCCATCGCCGCGCGGAGCAGCGGCATCGGCATGGGCGAGGCGCCGTAGCAGTAGGTCTTGAGCCGCCCGAAGAGCGCGATCGCGTCGTCGCCGGACTGCAGCACCTGCGCGAGCACCGCCGGCACCAGGAACGTCCGGTTGGCTCCCGCCATGATCGCGGCGGCGAGCGAGGCGCCGTCGGGGTCCCGGGTCATCACGCTCGGGACGCCGTCGTGGATGCCGAAGAGGACGTACGACGACCCGCCCACGTGGAAGAGCGGCATCGCGACCATGTTCTTGTCACCGGGCTCGAAGCTCCACCCGTCGTGGGCGTTCAGCGTGTGGGCCACCATGTTGGCGTGGCTGAGCATGATGCCCTTGGGCCGCCCGGTCGTGCCCGACGAGTACATCACCAGGCAGGTGTCGTCGGGGCTCACGTCCGCCGGGCGTGAGACCGGGTCGGACACCGCGAGCCAGTGCTCGTAGGCATCGCCCTCGCCGCCCTCGGGCGTCACCTCGATGACCGTCCTCACCCTGGGCAGCCGGTCCCGGATCGAGGCGACCAGCGGCATCAGGTCCGACCCCACGACCAGCACCGTCGCCCCGGAGTCGTTGACGGTGTAGTCGACCTCGTCGCCGGCGAGCCGCCAGTTGACGATCGCGTTGGCCGCACCCAGCGACCCCGCGGCCAGGCTCAGCTCGACGCACGCCGGGTGGTTCTTGTCGAGGAAGGCGACGACGTCGCCGCGCCCGATCCCCAGCCCCTGCAGCCCGCCGGCGACGCGGCGGACCCGGTCGTCCCACTCCGACCACGTCCACGTCCTGCCGAGGTAGGACATCGCCTCCCCGTCGGGGTCGGTTGCGGCCCAGTGGGCCAGGCGGTCGTCGACGTACGTCGGTGCGGGAAGGCTCATGCCGGTTGATTGTGGTCCACGTCACAACCGTCGACAACCGCCCCGCCCGAGGCGTGGCGGACTACCCGGGCACGACGCCCGTGTCCTCGACCGCCGCCCACACCTCCGTGCGCAGGTGGCGGGTGATCGAGCCGGTCAGGTGGGCGGCGTCGCGCCACACCACCACCCCGTCGATGATCGGACGGCAGGCGGGTGCGTCGGGGCAGAACACGGGGTTGAGGTCGACCGTGGTGGCGTCGTCGTTGCCGATCGCCACCGACTCGTAGATCCCGTCGGCGACCGGCCGGTCCAGCGGGGGCGAGACAGCGCACTCGCGCTGCCGCTTCGCGCGGGCGAGGCAGTCGAGCGGGTCAGGCCCCTCCATCTCCCAGCCGTCGGTGCCCACGATGCTGCGGACCATCACCGCCGTGGCGCCGGCCCGGTTGATCTTCCGCACCGTCTGCCGCGTCGCCTCGAGCTGGCGCTGGTTGAGGTCCCCGCGGGCCCGGCCGTCCTGGTCGACGACCTTGCCCTGCCAGCGGTCCGGCGCACTGCGGGCCAGGTTGGCGAGGATCACCACGTCGGCGTCCATCGCCGGCAACGTCTGGTCGTAGAAGTCCTGCCGGGCGTCGAGGCAGCGACGCTGACTGCCCTCGGGCGCCTCGACGTTGAGGAGCCCGTCCTGCCACGGACAGCTGTTGACCACGCTCATGGAGAGCCGGAAGCCGCGTTCCTCCGCGAGCTCGACCAGCCCGGCCGACAGCATCCGGGCGTGGCTGTCGCCGACCACGACCACGTGCGGTCCGTCGCCGTCGACCACGGTGCAGTCGGCCGGCGCCGAGGGCCTGCAGAAGGTGACGCCCGGTCCCCGGTCGTTGCTGATCTTGCGGAAGTCGAGGTCGCCCGGGACCTGCCGCGCGAGCTTGCGGACGACCGCCTCGTCCTCGGCCACCGCCGCCTCGGCCGCGATCGAGCCGCCGACGGAGGCCGCCGCCACCGAGGGCTGGCGCTCGCTGGTCAGGATCGGACCGACCACGACCAGGGCCGTGCCGACGCTCACCGCCAGCCCGGCCGCCACGGCGGGCCACGGGAAGGCGTCGAGGACCCGGCCACGCCGGATCGGCGTCTCGAGCATCTGGTAGGACATCGACGCGAGCGCGATCGCCCCCACCAGCGCCATCAGGGCCAGCAGTGCGGGACGGACGTCGAAGACCCGCCCCAGCACCAGCAGCACCGGGTAGTGCCAGAGGTAGATGCCGTACGAGATCTTGCCCAGGTAGGTCATCCACGGCAGCGCGAAGCCGCGCGCCACGAGCGAGCCCGGTGCGGTGTACGTGCCGACGACCAGCGAGACGGCCAGCAGCGTGGCGAGCAGGTTGCGGTGCGAGACCGACATGTCGACCAGCTCGCTGCCGAGGAGGACGTACCCACCCAGGCCGGCGACGGCCAGCGCGCGGCCGGCCCGTCGCCAGTGGATGCCGCCCTCCGCGCGGCGCGTGGCGAACTCGCGCAGCGCGACCGCGAGGATCGCGCCGGCCAGCAGCTGGAAGAGCCGGGCGTCGGTGGCGAAGTAGGCCCGGGTGGGGTCGACCTGGGCCCAGTAGAGCTGCGAGGCGACCGACAGCGCGGTCAGGACGGACAGCCCGCCGAGGAGCACCCGCGCCCGGCCGGGGGCGAGCTTCCACCACGCCAGCAGGAGCAGCGGGAAGACGATGTAGTACTGCTCCTCGACCGAGAGCGACCAGAAGTGCATGAAGGGCGAGTCCCGGACGTCCCCGGCGAAGTAGTCCGCCCCGTCGGCGATGAACTGCCAGTTGGCGAGGTAGACGAGCGCCGCCTGCGCGTCGCGCACCAGCCCGAGCCGCTCGGGCTCCGAGGCGACCAGCACGAACACGACGGACGTCACCACGATCGTGACCACCGCGGCGGGCAGCAGCCGGCGTACGCGGCGGGCGTAGTAGCGACCCAGCCTGAGCTCGCCGGTCGCGTCCACCTCGCTGAGCACGACGTTCGTGACGAGGAAGCCGGAGAGGACGAAGAAGAGGTCCAGCACGATGAAGCTGCTGGACGCCCCGGCCACGCGGGCGTGGAAGAAGACGATGGCGACGACCGCGAACGTACGCAGGCCGTCGAGCTCGGGGCGGTACCTCCAGGCGCTGGCAGGGGTCGTGGACACGGAAGACGGCATAGCGGCGCTCATGACCCGCTCGACGCTACGGACGCGCAGCCGGCAGCTCCATGGGGGAAGGGCCCCATCTGGCGCCCCTCCGGTGTGGCCGAAGTCACCCATCGGCCCGGCTTCTTCAGGGGCACCCAGCGACCTCTCAGTCCTCTCACAGCCTCCTCCCCCACCGTGGAGGCATGAGCGACACACGAGTTCTCCCGCCGTTCCCGCCGGAGCGCGACCCGTACGGTCACGAGGCCGTGACCGACGCCCCCGCACCCACCACGACCGCCCCGCCGCGCACGCGACGTCGGGGCCTGGCCGCGACCGTGCTCGCCACCGCCCTGGTGGCCGGTGGGGCCGCCGGCGTCGGTGGCGCAGCAGCGTGGGACGCGTGGCAGGAGGACGGACCCACCACGTTCGACTCGGCCGGCACCGAGACCGCCCAGGTCGTCGACACCGGCGACGAGCCGGCGGCCGACGGCTCGGTCGAGGCGGTGGCCTCGAAGGTGCTGCCCTCGGTGGTCAGGATCGTCGTCCAGGGCTCGGAGGGCGAGGGCTCGGGGTCGGGCATCATCCTCAGCTCCGACGGCCAGATCCTCACCAACGCCCACGTGGTCGACGGAGCCGGTGAGGGCGCCGAGATGACGGTGTCCTTCGACGACGGCACCCACGCGCCGGCGACCGTCGTCGGCAGCGACCCGCTGACCGACACGGCCGTGATCCAGGCCGAGGGCGTCGAGGGGCTCACACCGGCCACCATCGGCACCTCCGGCAACGTCGACGTCGGCCAGGAGGTGGTGGCCATCGGGTCCCCGTTCGGCCTGGACTCGACCGTCACCAGCGGCATCGTCAGTGCTCTCGACCGGCCGGTGAACGTGGGTTCCGACGCGGCGGGCAACGCCACGGTCTATCCCGCGATCCAGACCGACGCGGCCATCAACCCGGGCAACAGCGGCGGCGCCCTGGTCGACATGGACGGCAACGTGGTCGGCATCAACTCCTCGATCCGCACCAGCGGCTCGAGCACCGGCGGCAGCGGCGGGTCGATCGGGCTGGGCTTCGCGATCCCGATCGACGAGGTGCTGCCGATCATCGACCAGATCGTCGCCGGCGAGACGCCCACCCACGCCCTGATCGGCGTCTCGGTGAGTGACGCCGCCTCCGACGACGGCGGCGCCACCGTGCCCAACGGCGCAGCGGTCGGCGAGGTGACCGAGGGCTCCGCAGCGGCCGAGGCCGGTCTCGAACCGGGCGACGTCATCACGGCCGTCGACGGCCGGCTCGTCACCAGCTCCGACGCGCTCATCGCCACCGTCCGCTCCTACCGTCCCGGTGACGAGGTGGAGCTGACCTTCCAGCGGGACGGCGAGGAGCAGACCACGACGGTCACCCTCGGCTCCGACGCGGAGTCCGGTACCAGCTGACCGCACCACCGGCCCAGCGGTGATGCCGGTGCTCCCCGGCCGAGGTCTCGACCGGGGAGCGCCGGTTTCGGCCGCTCGGCCGGGGTGACGCCGTCAGGGCTCAGGCCCGAGGGCCGAAGACCTGCAGCTCGGCGATCCGGACCTGCTCCACCGGCGGGGTCAGCACGGCCCGATCCGGCGTCTGCTCCTCGCTGTCGCAGTCGGGGTTGCTGAAGACCGGGTCGTTGGAGGGGTTGGCCGCCGCCTGGTAGGCCGGAGCGCCGGTGCACTGGCTGTCGCGAACCCGGATCCGGACGTGGGTGGCGTCCACGCCGGCGAATCGGAAGCCTCGCAGCGTCAGGTCCGGGGCCGCCGGGCGCGGGCGTACACCGGGGAAGGCGTCGGCCGCGCTGCGGTAGACGACGTCGAACTCCGCCTCGTCGTCGGTGCACGACCTGCCGCGCACGGTGGCGTCGCACACCAGGATGTCGAAGGAGCGCAGCGCCGAGAAGCGGCTCTGGCTGCCGGAGTCCTCGTCCTCGGCGTCGGTCGGCCTCAGCGCGGCGCTGACGTTGACCCGGTTGACCCGGACCGCCTCGTCACCGAGCTCGACCGTGACCTGCCGACCCTGCACCTGCTGGCCCTCGCCGCGTCCCTCGCTGGCCGTGCCGGCGGACTCCAGGGAGGCCCAGTTGGTCGCCTCGGTGTCGTCGATCAGGTTCTCGAGGTTGATGCCGTCGCCGGTCGCGGTGGCACCGTTGTGGGCCGATGCGAGGTTCGTGCGTAGCGGCACGCGGACGGTCACGTCCTGGCCCGGCTCGAACGTCCGGCTGAAGCGCACCGCGCCGTGGCCGGGAGCCTGCGCCAGGAAGCGGTAGCGACCGGGGACGAAGGAGACGGTGGCGCGGGTCGCGGTCCGGCGGATGTTGTCGGCCGTGGGGCTGATCCGCGCCTCGTAGTCACCGGTGAAGACCGTGGTCCGCCCGGCGGGCGACGCGAAGGTCACCGTCGCCTCGTTGCGGGTCAGCGGTGAGCTCCAGCCGGGGACCGGCTCCCGGTCGTCGGCGTCCGTCGACGACGCGGTCTCACCCATGCCGCGGCGGGCGAAGGCCTTCCACAGCTCGGCCTGGTTGGCGCCGCCGAAGCGCAGCCGGTCCGCGGCCAGCATCGCGTCGCGCGAGTCGAGCATGGTCGACCCGCTCGGGGTCAGCAGGAAGCCGTCGAACATGATCTGCGCCCAGCGCCGGTTGCCCGGGCAGCGGCCGGCGGGGAGCCGGCCCTTCGCGCAGCGCAGCTGCAGGACGCGGTCGCTCGAGGGGAACCGGGCGTCGTACTTCGCGTTGAGCGCCTCGGCGATGTCGAAGTTGGTGGCGCTCCAGATCTCGCCGTCCGCGTGCGGGGACGTGGTGCCGCTGCCGTCGTACTCCAGGTCGGAGTAGTTGAGCGGGCTGGCGTTCATCCCGTAGTTGCGGATGCCGCGCTCCTTGTTGCCGGAGACGTACGGCGCCAGCGCGAACGGGTTGGCGCCCTCGCCGGTCGAGATGCCGTAGCCGCGGAAGTACTCGGCGAAGACGAGGTCCGACCAGCTCTCCGTCTGTCCCTGGGTGCTGCCGGTGCCGGTGTCGGGCCCGGCCACCATCCGGTTGCTGATCGCGTGGCCGTACTCGTGCGCCACGACCGCCATGTCGTAGGCCCCGTCGGTGCAGGCGGCGTAGAACGCGCCGGCGAGCGGCTGCCAGAGGTACTGGTTGGTGATCGGCGCGATGCCGTCCTGCAGCGTGATCTGGTTGGCGTTGTCGCGGCCGTTGAAGGTCCGTCGGCCGGCCTGCGCGTTGCCGACCTCGGGGTCGTTCTCCCGCGTGGGGCCGGTGTTGCCGAAGTTGGAGACCTGCATGTTGGAGTTCAGCTCGGTGAACCCGAGGTAGTAGCTCCAGTCGTGCATCCGGTTGTGGCTGACGAAGAGGTTGGCCACCGACGCGTCGTCGTCGTTGCCAGCGGGCTGGTCGAAGACGGTGGGGTCGCAGCTGGAGTCGAACCAGGTGTTCTCCCAGTCGTAGTCGTAGCGGCGGTCCGGGCTCGCCGGGCGCTGGACGACCGTGTCGGGCGACACGAAGCTCACCTCGGAGATCGCGGTGGTGGCGTTGTTGCCGAGCGTGGTGAAGGTCGGGAGGCTGGGTGCGAGGACGTCCCACGGCAGCCGGGCCGCGGTGTTCTGCTGCTCCTCGTCGCACTCCGCGCCGTCGCCCACCCAGCACCACAGCTCGCGGGTGTCGGCGCCGGGGTCGGCGGAGTCGGTGAACTCCGGGTTGCCGGGGAAGACCCGCCAGCGCGGCAGCGCCGGTTCCACCGAGCCGGCCGGACCGGTGGCCACGGCGCCGACGTAGGCGATGGAGCCGGCGGCGGGGGTGAACTCGCAGACCTCGACCGCGTAGTCACCGGCCGGCACCCCGCCGGCGGGGGCGTAGCTGAGCACCTCGGGGCTCCCGAGCAGGTCCTGGGATGCGACGGGGTCGGCCTCGCCCGCCCGGTAGAGGTAGATCGTGATGTCGTCGTCGAGGCCGTTGGGGGTCGTGACGGCCGCGCTGACGGTCAGCTGGCCGGTGCCGTCGGCGACGTCGTACGGGCCGTGGCGCTGGGGCGTGCAGGCGCCCACGTCGTCCGTGCTGCCGGTGAAGGGCTCGGCGGTGGGGGCGGCGGTGGGCAGGGCGAGGTCCTCGGCGAGGTGGTCGACCCTGTTGTCGCGCAGCAGCACCTCGCCGGTGGCGGCGTCGACGAAGCTGATGAAGGCGGCCGGCTCGGCCATCCCCGCATGGTCGGTGTGGTCGGACTTCAGCAGCGTGGTCTCCCAGACCGTCCGCACCCCGTCGGTGGGCGTCGGCAACGCCATCAAGCGCGCCCGCTGGACGTCGCGGGAGAGCGCCGCCTCGAAGGTCGACCAGGGGCCGTCCGCGTCGACCGCGGTGAGCTCGCCGAGGTCGAGGTCGACGTCGTCGGCCGCCGCCCGGAGCGCCGCGGTGGCGTCGAGCTGCTGGCCCACGGAGGCGGTCTCGTCGCCCGTCACCGACGAGGACACGTACGCCACCCGTCCGTCGCGCTGGACACCCACGGTGAGCAGGCCGTCCTGGGCGGCGGCGAGATCGCCGAAGGTCTGCCGGAAGGTGACCACGTGGGGCACGTCGGCGTTGCGTGGCTCCTCGCCGACCCTCACCCGGGCGAGGTCGGGGCTGTCGTGGAGAGGCGAGTCGGTGACGACCTCGAGAGCCGCGACCGCGTCGGAGGAGAGCCTGAACAGCGCACGGTGGGTGTCCACGAAGCCACGCGCCACCTCGGTCGCCTCACCCGCCCGGGGCGCCGAGAGGTAGCCGCGGGAGTTGAGCAGCACCCGGGGCGTGCCGAAGGCGTTCCACCGGGCGGTGGTCGCCCCGAGCGACCGGGCGGCCGCACGCTGTGCCGCGGTCGGGCGAACGGCCCCCTCGCGGAAGTCCGCGGAGTCGACGTGGTCCTCGCCCTCCCCCTGGAAGGAGAAGTCGAGGCTGCCGGGCTCCGGCAGCGACGGCTCCTGGCCGCTGGCCGGGGCGAGCGTGGCCGCGACGGCCAGGCCGAGCGCGGGGACGCCGAGCAGGGCAAGCCGGCGACGAGAGGTGGTCCGGGACGGGCGCATGAGCAGTTCTCCTGCACGTCGGCGGATCCCGCCGACCTCGCTGGCGCGGCTGGTGGCCGCCGGTCGGTGCCCGACCCCTCCCCGAACCGGTACGACGCACTCAACGACGTCGTGCTCCCGAGGTCACGCACGCACTCGTGCGGGCGCGAGCCGTCGGGATGGCCGACCGCGACAGCGTCCCCCGGAGTCAGCTCGCGATGACCGCGGGCGGCACCGAGTCGCTCGTGTCGAGCATCGCGAGGTGCTGGGTGAGGTGCTGGCGCATCCGGTGCCGCTGGTCAGCCTCCGCCTCACGCAGCGCGTCGATCTGTGCCTCGAGCGCGGCCTTCTCGTCGGCCAGCCCGGCCAGGGCCGTCCTACGCTCGCGGTCGAGGTCGGCGGTCTGCTCCTCGCGGGCGCGGGCCAGCTCGGCCGCGACCCCCTCCGACTCGGCGCGGCTCGCCTCGGCGAGGTCATCGGCACCGGCCCGGGCAGCGGCGAGGAGGGAGGCGGCCTCCGCCTCCGCGTCGCTGACGAGCCGCTCGGCGGTTTCGGAGGCGAGCTCGAGCATCCGGGCGGCGGCGCTGAAGGGCGAGTCCTGGTCGGTCGCCGGCTCGTCGACCAGGGCGAGCCCGGTCTCGTCGGTGGTGGTGTCGGTCCCGTGCACTGCTCGGTCGAAGTCCAGCATGGTGTCCCCCTGGGTCGTGTCCGTCACTGGTCGCCAGTGTGGGCGCGAGACGTTCACCGCGGGGGCGAAACGCCGAAACCTTGAACCGGGGTCGAGCCGCCGCCGGGCGGCGGGTCAGCGGTCAGCGCGCCCGCAGCACCCGTCCCTCGTCCCAGACCGGGCCGTCCGACTCGTAGACGCCGCCGTCCGCGCCGTAGACGAGGAACCGGTCGAAGCCGCGGGCGAACCACCGGTCGTGCGTCACCGCGACGACCGTCCCCTCGAAGGACTCCAGGCCGGCCTCGAGCGCCTCGGCGCTCTGGACGTCGAGGTTGTCGGTGGGCTCGTCGAGCAGCAGCAGCGTCGCCCCGGACAGCTCGAGCAGCAGGATCTGGAACCGCGCCTGCTGGCCGCCGCTGAGCGACTCGAACTTCTGCTCTCCGGCGTGGGCGAGCTCGTAGCGGTCGAGCACCCGGGCGGCCTGCTCGCGTCCCATCCCGTCGCGGTGGTCGTCGCCGCGGTGGAGGATCTCCAGCAGGGTCCGGC
This sequence comes from Nocardioides euryhalodurans, assembly GCF_004564375.1. Lineage (NCBI taxonomy): Bacteria > Bacillati > Actinomycetota > Actinomycetes > Propionibacteriales > Nocardioidaceae > Nocardioides > Nocardioides euryhalodurans. The sequence goes on along the minus strand of NZ_CP038267.1, from coordinate 3,258,120 downwards.
CCACCAGCTCGGGGTGCTCGTGGGTCTGCACGAACCACCCTGGCCGGACCCGCGCGCCCAGCTTGGCGCGGCCGGTGTGGTTCACCGGCGCGACCGGGACGTCGCCGACCGGCAGGTGCTCGCGGTCGGGGTCGCTGCCGCCGGCGGCCAGCAGCCGCAGGAAGTGGGACTTCCCGGACCCGTTGCTGCCGAGGACGGCCACCCGCTCGCCGTACCAGACCTCGAGGTCGAAGGGACGCATCAGGCCGGTCAGCTCGAGCTGTTCACAGACCACCGCGCGCTTGCCGGTGCGGCCGCCCTTGAGCCGCATCTTCACCTGCTGCTCGCGCGGCTGCTCGGTCGGCGGACCGGCCTCCTCGAACTTCCTCAGCCGGGTCTGGGCCGCCTGGTAGCGGCTGGCCATGTCGGCGTTGTAGGCGGCCTTCTGCTTGTACATCTGCACGAGCGCCTTGAGCTTGGCGTGCTCCTCGTCCCAGCGCTTCCGCAGCTCCTCGAAGCGCAGGAACCGCTCCTTGCGCGCCTCGTGGTAGCTCGCGAAGCCGCCCGGGTGCGTCCACACCAGGTTGCCCGCGTGGCCGAGCTCCACCGTGACCACCCGGGTGGCGGTGTTGTCGAGCAGCTCGCGGTCGTGGCTGATGAAGAGGATCGTCTTCTCGGACTCGCGGATCCGCTGCTCCAGCCACACCTTGCCCGGCACGTCGAGGAAGTTGTCCGGCTCGTCGAGGAGCAGCACCTCCTCGGGCCCCCGCAGCAGGTACTCCAGCACCAGCCGCTTCTGCTCGCCCCCGGACAGGGTTCGCAGCTCGCGGTACTTCGCCCGGTCGTACGGGACACCGAGGCCGGTCGTCGTGCAGACGTCCCACGTCACCTCGAGGTCGTAGCCGCCGGCGTCGGCGTACTCCGAGAGCGCGGTGGCGTACGCCAGCTGTGTCCGCTCGTCGTCGGACTCCATCAGGGCGACCTCGAGCCGGTCGACCTCGGCATGCGCGGCGCGGACCCGCGCGGGCGCGACGCTCAGCAGCAGGTCGGCCACGGTCGGGGCCTCGCCCAGCCCGTGGGCGACCATCTGCCGCATCACGCCCAGGCCGCCGGTGCGGGTCACGACCCCGGCGTGCGGGGTGAGGTCGCCGGTGATGATGCGGAGCAGCGTCGTCTTGCCCGCGCCGTTGGCGCCGACCAGCGCCACCTTGGCGCCCTCCCCGACCCGGAAGGACACGTCGTCGAGCAGCACGCGGCCGTCCGGCAGCTCGTAGCGCACCCCGGCGACGTCCACGTGTCCCACGAACGACGATTCTCCCTGCCGACGACGTCCACCGCACCCCCATTAGTCGCCGCGTGTGCCTGGGACCGGCATCCTCGCCGGTCTCAGGCACACGCGCCGTATGTTGGGCGGCATGAGGCTGCAGCTGTCGGAGGACGACCGGGCGTTCCGCGAGGAGATGCGGCGCTTCTTCACCACCGAGGTGCCCGAGGAGATCAGGCAGACGGTGATCGAGGGGCGAGAGCTCTCCAAGGAGCAGATCGTCGAGGCCATGCGCGTCATGAACGGCGCCGGACTGGCGGTCCCGCACTGGCCCGAGGAGTACGGCGGCCGCGGCTGGAGCGACCTGCAGCGCCACCTCTGGTACGACGAGATGCAGCGCGCGGGCGTCCCACCGCCGCTCGCGTTCAACGCCTCGATGATCGGGCCGGTGCTCACCCAGTTCGGGACGCAGGAGCAGAAGGACCGCTTCCTCCCCGCCACCGCCAACCTCGACATCTGGTGGGCGCAGGGCTTCTCCGAGCCGGACGCCGGGTCCGACCTCGCCTCGCTGCGCACCTCCGCGGTCCGTGACGGCGACGAGTGGGTCGTCAACGGGCAGAAGACCTGGACGACGCTCGGCCAGCACGCCGACTGGATCTTCATGCTGGTGCGCACCGACCCCGAGGCCAAGAAGCAGCGGGGCATCTCGATGCTCCTCATCGACATGAGCCTCCCCGGCGTCGAGGTCCGCCCGATCGAGCTGATCGACGGCGGCCACGAGGTCAACGAGGTCTGGTTCGACGACGTCCGCGTGCCCGGCGACCTGCTCGTCGGAGAGCTCAACCAGGGCTGGACGATCGCGAAGTTCCTCCTCGGCAACGAGCGGGTGGGCGTCGCCCCGGTCACCGCCACCAAGCGGGCACTCGCGCGGCTCAAGGAGGTCGCGGCCGACGTCGTCGCCGACGACCCCCTCGCCCGGGCCCGGATCGCCGAGCTCGAGAACGAGCTGCTCGCCCTCGAGCTGACCGCCCTGCGGGTGGCGGCCCACTCCACCGACGGCGAGCCGCACCCCGCCTCCTCGGTCCTCAAGCTGAAGGGTTCGGAGCTGCAGCAGGCGGTCAGCGAGCTCGCCGTCGACCTCGCCGGCCCGGGCTCGCTCGCGAGCGGCGCCGACGACGACAGCGCCCTGGCGTCGTGGCAACGAGGATCGACCCCGCGCTACCTCAACCTCCGCAAGGCCTCCATCTACGGCGGCTCCAACGAGATCCAGCGGCAGATCATCGCCAGCCGGATCCTCGGGCTCTGAGAGGGCACCCATGGACTTCGAGCACGACGACGAGCAGCAGGCCCTGCGGGACGCGGTCAGGGGGCTGGTCGGCGAGACGTACGCCGACCACGACCACCGGCGTACGACCACCGGTGAGGACCCCGGCTTCGACGAGCGGCTGTGGGCGCGGATGGCGGAGATGGGGCTGCTCGGACTGCCCTTCGCCGAGGCCGACGGCGGCGCCGGGGCCGGGCCGGTCGAGATCGGCATCGTCTGCCAGGAGCTGGGGCGGGTGGCCGCGCCCGAGCCGTACCTCGCGGCGGTCGTGACCGCCGGTGGTCTGGTCGCGGCCTGCGGGTCGCCGGCGCAACGGTCCGAGCTGATCGGACCGCTGGCCGGCGGGGAGCGCCTGCTGGCCCTCGCCCACGCCGAGCCGGGTGGGCGCTGGACGGCCGAGGCGTCGTCGGTGACGGCGTCGGAGTCGGACGGCCGCTGGACCCTGAGCGGCACCAAGGAGCCGGTCCCCCACGGCGCGCGGGCCGACGTGCTGCTCGTGAGCGCCGTCCTGCCAACGGGCGGCACGGGTGTCTTCGTCGTCGACCCCGCCGCAGCCGAGGTCACCGGCTACGCCGTCTACGACGGCAGCCGCGCCGCCCGGGTCGTCCTCGACGACACGCCCGGTACCCCGCTGGGCGAGGCCGGCCGCGACCTCACCGCCAGCATCGCGACGGTGCAGGACCTCGCCCGCGTGATGGGAGCCAACCAGGCGCTGGGCGCGATGCGGTCGGCCCTGACGGCGACGACCGGCTACCTCACGAGCCGCAAGCAGTTCGGGGTCACGCTCAACACCTTCCAGGACCTGACCTTCCGGGCCGCCGACATGTACGTCTCCCTGGAGCTCACGCAGAGCGTGGTCGACTGGGCGACCATGGTGGTCGAGCAGGGCGACCCGGCGACGCTCGCCGATGCCGCTGCCCGGGTGTCCCTGCAGGTGAGCCGAGCCGGCCGCCACGTCGGCCAGGAGACGATCCAGCTCCACGGTGGCATCGCGATGACGGCCGAGTACTCCGTCGGCAGCCTGGTCGCCCAGCTCACCGTCCTCGACCACCTGCTCGGCGACGGCTCCCACCACCTCGCGCAGCTCGCCGGCCGCGTCGACGACCACGGGATGCTCGACCCGCTGGGCTGACCTGCTCCACGGGAGCCCCGGCGTGTGCCTGAGCACGGTCCCTGCGCCGGTCTCAGGCACACGCGGCGGCTAGGGCGCGAGCCGCTTCACCATCATCGCCACGGTGTGGTCGACGATGAAGCGCTCGCCGACCTGCTCGAAGCCGCGGCCGGCGTGGAAGGCGAGGGAGGCCTCGTTGGGTGGGTCGGTGTTGACCTCGAGGGTCAGCAGCGGAGCGGTCTGCGCGGTCCGGGCCTCCAGCTCGTCGTACACCCGACGGGCGAGGCCGAGCCGTCGGGCGTCCTCGTGGACGACGATCCGGTCGAGGTAGCAGTAGCGGTCGTAGCGCTCGGCGAACCAGGCGAAGTTCTCGCTGTCGAACGTCGCTCCGCTCGTCACGGTCACGACGAACCCACCGAAGCGTCCCCGGTCGCGGATCACCTCGACCGTGCCGACCTCGTCGAGGTGACGAAGCCGGTCGAGGTCCATCGGCGCGGTGAGGTGCTGGTGCCGCTCGTTGAGCGCGAGCACCGCGTCGTGGTCGGCCGCGCCGAGCGGCTCCAGCAGGCCGGTCACTCCTCGGTCGACTTCGCCCAGAGGTTGACGCCGGAGTCGCCGGCGTACCGGTCGATCTCGGCGAGCTCGTCGTCGGTCAGCGGCGGCGCGTCGACCGCGTCGAGGTTGGCGTCGAGCTGCTCGACGCTGGAGGCGCCGATCACCGCGCTGGTCACCCGCGGGTCGCGGACCGCCCACTGCAGCGCGAGCTGGGCGAGCTTCTGGCCACGGCGCTGCGCGATCTCGTTCAGCGCCCGCACCCGCCGCAGCACGTCGTCCTCGAGGCCGGTGAGCGTGGAGTCGTCGCGCGCCGCGCGGGAGTCGGCGGGGATGCCGTCGAGGTAGCGGTCGGTCAGCAGCCCCTGCGCGAGCGCGGTGAAGACGATGCAGCCCATCCCCTGCTGCTCGAGCTCGTCGAGCAGGTCGCCCTCGATCCAGCGGTTGAGCATCGAGTACGACGGCTGGTGGATCAGCAGCGGCGTGCCGAGGTCGCGGGCGATGGTCGCGGCCTCGCGCGTCTTCTCCGCGGAGTAGGAGCTGATGCCGGCATAGAGCGCGCGACCGGACCGGACCGCCGTGTCGAGCGCCATCATCGTCTCCGCGACCGGGGTGTCGGGGTCGAAGCGGTGGCTGTAGAAGATGTCGACGTAGTCCAGGCCCATCCGGGCGAGCGACTGGTCGAGGCTGGCGAGGACGTACTTGCGCGACCCGCCGCCCTGCCCGTACGGCCCCGGCCACATGTCGTAGCCCGCCTTCGTCGAGATGACCAGCTCGTCGCGGTACGGCTTGAAGTCGTCGGCGAGGTAGCGGCCGAAGTTCTCCTCCGCGCGGCCGTACGGCGGGCCGTAGTTGTTGGCAAGGTCGAAGTGGGTCACGCCCCGGTCGAAGGCCCGCCGCAGGATCGCTCGCTGGGTCTCCTCGGGGCGGTCCGTGCCGAAGTTCTGCCACAGCCCCAGCGAGAGCACCGGGAGCTGCAGCCCACTGTGGCCGGTGTGGCGGTAGTGCATCCCGGCGTCGTAGCGGTTCTCGGCTGCCTCGTAGCTCATGGCTCCAGAATGTCACTCACCACGCAGGTGCGGGGGCAGGGGTACGTCGTCGGACACCGCCCCCGACCAGCCGGGCGAGAGCGCCCAGTAGAGGACGTCCTCGGTGAGCCGGCGCTGCCCGTAGGTGAGGACGAGCTCCTCGCAGGTCAGGTCGAGCGTGGCGTCCACGCCGCCGCCCACGAGCCGGACCGTCACGGCCGACGTGCTCGCGCAGAGGTGGCCCTCGGCGGGCGGCGCCGAGCCCAGCGCGGCCGCCGCCTGCTGCGAGCCCGCCTTCGACAGCAGCTCGCTCTGCTCCAGCCACCCGTCCCCGGCATAGCGGCAGACCGACACCCGCCCGCTGGTCGAGGGGGCCGACATCTCGAGCCGGGTCGCGCAGCCGTTGGCGTCGACCTCGCCCACCGGCTCCACCGAGTCGAGCACCTGCCGGGTGAGGGTCCGCTCGTCGGTGACCACCCACACCGCGGCCTGACCGGTGGAGACGTAGCCGATCCAGGAGTCCTCGGGGTAGCGGCTGCCGCGGTACTGCTGCACCGCCCCCTCGGTCCCGGGCGGCAGCTCGCCGCGGCTGGGCTCGAGGAAGTGCGCGCCGTAGCCGTACGACGGCTCGCAGGCGATCGCCGGCACCATCCCGCCGGGCCGGCTGACCTGGCTGCCCGCCTCCTCGAGGCTGCCTTCGGTGCACCACGAGGTGCCGCCGCCCCAGGTCCACTCCGGGGGCACGCTGAGCGAGAGGTCGCGCCAGGTCTCGGTGCGCCAGCCGGTCGGGACGCTGTCGGTGACGGTGGGCTCGTCGCGGTCCGGGTCGCCGGCACTGCCGCCGCCCCCGAGGACGGTCAGGCCGACCGGGATCGCGACGACGGCGAGCGCGGCTGCGACGGTCGCGGCCGTCGTACGACGTCGGCGGCGGAGCCGCACCCGGGCGCCGGCGCCGAGGTCGCCGGGGTGGGGTGCCCGCTCGGCCGTGCCGGCCAGGCCGTCGGCGAGTCGCTGCTCGAGGCGGTCAGTCATCGTCGTCGTCCTCCAGCTCGGTGCGCAGCGCGGCCAGCCCGCGCGAGACCCGCGACCGGACGGTGCCCTCGCGCACGCCCGTCAGGTCCGCGATGTCGGCGTAGTCGCGCTGCTCGTAGTAGCGCAGCACGACGGCCACGCGCTGGTCGACGGGCAGCGCCAGGCAGGCCCGCCAGACCCGGTCCTGCTCCGCGACGTCCGGCTCGGCGGACTCGCCGAGGCGGACCTCGGCGACCGGCGACTCCCGCCGGCGGAACTTCCGCCACCACGACGTGTGGGCGTTGACGACCATCCGGCGGACGTAGGCGTCGGGATCCTCGACCGCGGCGATCCGCTCCCACCGCGGCAGGGCCCGCGACAGGGCGTCCTGGACGACGTCCTCGGCGTCGGCACGGTTGCCGGTGATGACGTAGGCGAGCCGGAAGAGCTCGTCCCCCCGGGCCGCGACCCACGCGTCGAAGTCGAGCACCCGTCCTCCGACCCCTCGCTCGGCCACCAGCTCCATGTCCCACAGACGCTAGCCGGACCGGGTTTGTTGCGCCGTACGACCGGCGCCACCGCCCTGCAACCGTGCGGTGCGCCGCGCGCCTCGGTCCCTCAGCCGCGCCGGGTCTCCAGCACCCGGAAGCCCTTCGCGCTCGCCAGGCGTACGGTCGGCCAGCCCTGGTCGGTCAGCCAGCGCTGGAGCGAGTCGGCGCCGAGGTTCTTGCCCACGACCATGACCGCCCGCCCGTCGGGACGCAGCCGCGGCAGCCAGGTGAGCAGCAGCTCGTGGAGCGCCTGCTTGCCGATCCGGATCGGCGGGTTCGACCAGATCTCGTCGAAGGTGAAGTCGGCCGGGACCTGGTCGGGCCGGCAGGCGATGAACCGGCCCTCGACCCCGAGGGCGCGGGCGTTCTCGTTGGCGAGCAGCAGTGCTCGCTCGTTGACGTCGACGGCCGTGACCGTCGCGAGGGGCACGGCCCGTGCGATCGCGAGCCCGATGGGTCCGTAGCCGCAGCCGAGGTCGAGCACCTGGCCCTGAGCCGGGGGCTCGCACTCGCGCAGGAGGACGGCGGTCGCGTGGTCGAGGTGCCCCCGGCTGAAGACGCCGGCGCCGCTCACCAGGCGGAGCTCGTGGCCCCACACCTCGCAGGTGAGCTCCTCGCGCGCGAACGGAGCCGCCGGGTCGGCGGAGAAGTAGTGGTCCTCGGTCACGGTTCCTCCCGGCGGGCCCGGGCACGACCGGCCTGGGCGAGAAGTCCGTCGGCGTCGTCGGGGTAGCCGACCTCCTCCAGCGTCAGCCCGTGCGCCGGGACGACGGCGACCGAGGGGTCCCGTTCGGCGGCAGCCAGGATCTCGGCGGGCCACGACGTCGCACGCCGGCCCTCGCCGACGGCGAGCAGGCAGCCGACCAGCGACCGCACCATGTGGTGGCAGAACGCGTCCGCCCGCACCGTCGCGACGGCGAGCCCCCGATCGTCTCGGGTCCACGTGAGGTCGAGGAGGGTGCGGATCGTCGTGGCGCCCTCGCGGCGCTTGCAGAACGCAGCGAAGTCCTGCAGCCCCACCAACGGGGCGGATGCCGCGGCCATCGCCTCGACGTCGAGCGGCCGGGGCCACCACAGCACGTGGCCGCGGGTCAGCGGGTCGGCGAGCTCGGCCAGGTCGGCCACCCGGTAGGCGTAGCGGCGCCACACGGCCGAGAAGCGGGCGTCGAAGCCGGCGGCCGCGGGCGCCGCACGTCGCACCCGGACGTCGGGCGGCAGGATCCCGTTGAGCCGGCGCAGCAGCCGCTCGTCGTACGCCTCGTCGGGGAGGTCGAGGTGGACCACCTGGCCCCGGGCGTGGACGCCGGTGTCGGTACGCCCCGCGCAGACCACCGGCACCGACGGCAGCCGCAGCACCGTCGCGAGCGCCGCCTCGAGGGTGCCCTGGACCGTCCGCAGCCCCGGCTGGGTGGCCCAGCCACGGAAGTCGCCCCCGTCGTAGGAGAGGTCGATCCGGAGCCGCACGGTGGCTCATCCTAGGTCAAGCGAGTCATGCTGTATCCCGTGACCAACCCCGCCATCGTGCTGGTCTCCCCCGACCACGTCGAGTTCCTGGCCGACGAGTTCGGCCGCTACTCCCGCGACTACGACCTCCACGGCGCCACGACGTTCGAGGACGGCGCCCGCCTGGTCAAGCGGCTGGACGCGGTGGGCGACCCGATCGCCCTCATGGTCGTCGACTCCGCGCTGCGTGAGACGACGCCGATCCAGACCTTCGGGAAGTGGCGGCAGCTGGTCCCGACCGCCAAGCGCGTGGTCGTGGCCCACTGGGACCGGTTCCTCGCCGACGCGCCCAGCCTGCGGGCGGGCCTGGCCACCGGCAAGTACGACGCCTACCTGCTGATGCCGCGTGGCGTTCGGGACGAGGAGTTCCACACCGCGATCACCGAGCTGCTCTCCGACTGGGGGTCGACGGTGGCCGAGCCCGAGGTGGAGACCGTGCGGCTGGTCTCGCCGTCGGGAGTCCCCCTCACCCTCGCGATCCGCGACTTCCTCGACCGGATGGGCATGCCCCACCGCACCTACGACCCCGCCACCGAGGTGGGCCGCGAGATCGTGGCGCGCTACGACGGCGAGGCCTCGTACCCCCTCGTCGACTCGCCCTACCGCGAGCTGCACGCGCCGTCGTCGGTGCGCGAGGTCGCGGCGGCGGTGTACGGCCGTCCCGACGACATCGACGTCGACACCGTGGTCGACCTCTGCGTCGTCGGCGCGGGGCCGGCCGGGCTCGCCGCCGCGGTCTACGGCTCCTCGGAGGGCCTGGACACCGTGGTGGTCGAGGCGGAGGCAGTCGGAGGCCAGGCCGGCACCAGCTCCATGATCCGCAACTACCTCGGGTTCCCCCGCGGCATCTCCGGGATGCGCCTGGCGCTGCGCGCACGCAACCAGGCACTCCGCTTCGGCACCAGGTTCTTCACCGGGTGGGAGGTCACCTCGGTCGACGCCTGTGCCCACGGCGACCACCACGTGGTCCGCACCGACGGGGGCGAGATCCACGCCCGCTCGGTCGTGGTCGCGACCGGCGTGCGCTACCGCAAGCTCGGCATCGACCGGGTGGAGGCGATGGTCGGGCAGGGCGTCTTCTACGGCAGCGCGATGAGCGCGGCCCGGGAGCTCGAGGGACAGCACGTGGTGGTCGTCGGCGGCGGCAACTCCGCCGGACAGGCCGCCCTCCACCTGGCCCGCTTCGCCCGGTCGGTGACGATCCTGATCCGCCGCGAGGCGCTCGAGGAGACGATGTCGAGCTACCTCGTGAAGGAGATCGACTGGAACCCGCGGGTGTCGGTGCGGACAGGCAGCGAGATCTGTGACGGTGGCGGGGAGGGACGGCTCGGCTGGCTCGACATCCGCCACCGGACCTCGGGCGAGGTGGACCGCGTCGAGGTCGGTGGGCTGTTCCTGCTGCTCGGTGCCGAGCCGCACTGCGAATGGCTGCCGGCGGGCGTGACCCGGGACGAACGCGGCTTCGTGCTCACCGGGCGCGACGTCCCGACCACGGAGTGGGTCGACGGGCTGCCGCCGGCCAACCTCGCCACGACCGTTCCCGGCCTGTTCGCGGTCGGCGACATCAGGGCCGGGTCCATGAAGAGGGTGGCGGCCGCGAGCGGCGAGGGGGCCAGCGTGGTCCCGCTCGTGCACGCGTGGCTGGCCGGCTGACATTCTTCAACCGTACGGTTGACAATGGCTGCGGGCGGGCCTAGATTCATTCTCAACCGATCAGTTGAGGATGGACCTGATGACCGACCAGCTCTCCCGGGTCTTCGCGGCCCTGAGCGACCCGACCAGGCGCGACATCGTCGCCCGGCTCACCCGCGAGGACGCCACTGTCGGCGACCTCGCCGCGCCGTACGACGTGAGCCTGCAGGCGGTCTCCAAGCACCTCAAGGTGCTCGAGGAGGCCGGCCTGGTCACCCGGAGCCGGGAGGCCCAGCGCCGCCCGGTCCACCTCGAGGCGGAGGTGTTCGACCTGATGACGAAGTGGATCGAGCGCTACCGCCGCCAGGCGGAGGAGCGCTACCGGCGCCTGGACGCCGTCCTGGCCGAGATGAACGAGCACGACGAGAGCACGACCGACGACCGACCCCAGGAGGGAACCGCATCATGAGCACGCAGACCGACAGCACCTACGACGAGGCCGCCATCGAGGCGGTCCCGGACCTCCCCATCGTCCGCATCACCCGCGACTTCCGGGCCACGCCCGAGCAGCTGATGCGCGCCCACACCGACCCCGACCTGTTCGTCCGGTGGATCGGCCCCGATGCCGTCAACGCCCGCATCGACCACTGGGACTGCCGCAGCCTCGGCTCCTACCGCTACGTCGCCGAGCACGACGGCGTCGAGCACGGCTTCCGCGGCACCTTCCCCGAGGTGTCCTCCGACCGGATCGTGCAGACCTTCGCCTACGAGGGGATGCCCGAGGCGATCGCCCTGGAGACCATGTGGTTCGAGGACGTCGGCGGCGGGCGGACCCGACTCCACGCCCAGTCCCTGTGTGACTCGATCGAGGGCCGGGACGGGATGCTCAGCAGCGGCATGGACGTCGGCGTCCACGAGGGGTACGCCAAGCTCGACCGGCTGCTCGCCGCCGGCGACGTCTGAGCCGATGGCGCTCCCCTCCTCCCCCGCGGCGCGCCACCGCGCCGTCGCCGGGACCTTCGAGGACCGGGTCCGGGGCGTGACCGACTGGGACGCCCCGAGCCCGGTGGCCGGCTGGACGGCGCGCGACGTGGTCGCCCACCTCGTCGACTGGTTCCCCGGGTTCCTGGAGGCCGGGGCCGGCATCGTGCTGCCGCCGGCGGACGCCGCGGCCGACCCGGTCGGCGCGTGGGACGCGCGGCGGCGGGCCGTCCAGGACGTCCTCGACGACCCGCGCACCGACGGCGCGGTGCTGGCCGACCCGCACGTCGGGGAGGTACCCCTCGCCGTGGCGATCGACCGGTTCTACACGACCGACGTCTTCCTGCACACCTGGGACCTGGCCCGCGCCTCGGCGCAGGACGACCGGCTGGACCCGGAGCAGTGCGCCGAGATCCTCGCGGGGTCCGAACCCGTGGAGGAGCTGATGCGCTCCTCCGGTCAGTACGGCCCGCGGGTCGAGGTCCCCGCCGGCGCCTCACCCCAGGACCGGCTGCTCGGCTTCATCGGGCGCGACCCGGCGTGGTCACCACCCGCCTGACCGCGCCGACTACTGCAGCTCGTGGCGGTACGGCGGGTCCGCGCCCGGCCGGCTCACCGTCACCGAGGCCGCCCTGGCGGCCTGGGCCAGGACCGACACCACCGTGTCGCGGGTGGCGGAGTGGAGCGCGTCCCGGCGGCCGGCTCCGATCAGGTCGCGCTGCCAGAGCGCGTCGAGCAGCCCCGCACAGAAGGTGTCGCCGGCGCCGATGGTGTCGGCCACCACGACCGGGACGGCGGCCACGTCGACCTCCTGCCCGATCGTCACCCACGTGGCGCCGCCGTTCCCGCGCGTCACCACGACCGCGGCGGGCCCGAGTGCCAGCAGCCGCTTGGCGCCCGAGAGCGTGTCGAGGTCGTCGTACAGCGCGGCGAGGTCCTCGTCGGACGCCTTCACCACGTCGCTCAGGGCGGCGACCGCCTCGACCTGGGCGACCAGGGCCGGGCCGGTGCCGGTGATGGCGGGCCGGGCGTTGACGTCGTAGCTGATCGTGGCCGTCCCCCGCAGCTCCTCGAGCAGGGCCACCACGTCGCCGGCGCCGGGCTCGATCACGGCGCCGAGGGAGCAGGTGTGGACCACCAGCGGCGGGATCGTCGTGTCCACCTGGTTGAGCCGCCACGCGAGGTCGAACTCGTAGCTCGCAGCACCGTCGGACCCGATGGTCGCCTGCGCGGTCGAGGTGTGCCCGACGGCGTGCGGGTCCGCGGCCAGCTCCACCCCGTCGCGGGCGAGCCGCTCGGCGAGCACCCGGCCGCGGTGGTCGTCGCCCCAGCTCGTCGCGAAGCTGACCGCACGTCCGAGCCGGGCCAGAGCCACGGCGACGTTGGCGGCGCTGCCGCCCGGGAACTCGGTGGTGCTGCCGTCGCCGCCGCGCACGATGTCGACCAGGGACTCCCCCACGACGAGTGCCTTGTCCGACATGGGACATGACTACCGCATCGCGGGATCCAGCGCGAGAGGCTGACCAGACCCGGGCACAACGCCTGGTGCAACGTCCCGCCATGCGGGCTTCCGCTGCGCTAGCGTGCCCGACGAGCGGCACGCGACGGGGCGTGCCCTGCCACGGGAGTCCTCAGATGAGCTTTGCCGATTCAGTCCGCACCTGCCTCTCGAAGTACGTCGTCTTCTCGGGACGCGCCCGCCGGTCGGAGTACTGGTGGTTCGTGCTGTTCAACATCCTGGTCGGCATCGTCGCCGCCATCCTCGACGCCGTCCTCGGCACCGGCTACGACAGCGGCTCCGGGCTGATCGCGTCCCTGGTCTCGCTGGCCCTGCTGCTGCCCAACATCGCCGTCGCGATCCGCCGCCTCCACGACACCTCGCGCACCGGCTGGTGGATCCTGATCGGACTGATCCCGATCATCGGCTGGATCATCCTGCTCGTCTTCTACGTCCAGGACAGCCACGCCGACAACGACTACGGCCCCAACCCCAAGGCCCTCCCGGCGCCGGCGGCCTGACCACCCGTGCTCGACCGTCCGGACCCGGACGCGGCGGAGCCGCCGTTCGAGCAGCTGCGCTCGCAGGTCGCCCGCCGGGCGGCCTCGGGCCAGCTGCCGGCCGGCACCCGGCTCCCCACCGTGCGGGCCCTGGCGGCCGAGCTCGGGCTGGCGGTCAACACCGTGGCCCGCGCCTACCGTGAGCTCGAGGCCGACGGCGTCGTGGTGACCGAGGGGCGGCGCGGCACGTTCGTCGCGTCCACGTCGGCAGCGACGACCGCCGACGCACGGGCCGCGGCCGACGCCTACGTCGCCGTCGCACGACGCCTCGGCCTGGGCCGCAGCGAGGCGACGCGGCTGGTCGAGCAGGTCTGGCCGCTCTGAGCCGACCCACGAGACGCCGACGGCCCGCCACCCACGCGGGGTGACGGGCCGTCGTACGTCGTGAGGAGGACTCAGGCGTCCTTGGACTCCTCGGACTCCTCGGCCGGGGCCTCCGCCTCGGCGGTCTCCTCGGCGGGAGCCTCCTCGGCAGTGGTCTCCTCGACCTCGGTCTCCTCGGCAGCCGGCTCCTCCGTGGCGGGGGTGGCAGCGGCCGGGGTGGCCTTGGTGCCTGACGCCGGCTTCGGCGTGTAGGCCTCGGTCACCAGCTCGATGACCGCCATCGGGGCGTTGTCGCCCTTGCGGGGGCCGATCTTGGTGATCCGGGTGTAGCCACCGGGACGCTCGGCGAAGGTCGGCGCGATCTCGGTGAAGAGGGCGTGCACGACCGACTTGTCGCGGACGGTCTTGAGGACCTCGCGACGGTTGTGCAGGTCGCCCTTCTTCGCCTTGGTGATCAGCTTCTCCGCGAGCGGACGCAGCGTGCGCGCCCGCGACTCGGTGGTGGTGATCCGGCCGTGCTCGAACAGCTGGGTGGCCAGGTTCGACAGGATCAGCCGCTGGTGGGCCGGGCTACCGCCGAGGCGGGGACCCTTCTTGGGGGTGGGCATCGTTGTTCTCTCATTTCTCCCGAGCCGTACCAGGTACTCGGGTAGATGGCTCCTGCGAGGTACCCGTCGGCCGCGACCACGGTGTCGGTCGCGACCATTGACGGGGTCCGGGGCGAAGCCCCGGTCGGGCTAGCGCGGGGCGGAGCCCCGCTCCATCAGTACTGCTCGTCCTCGACGAACGCGTCGTCGTCGTCATCCGCGCTGAAGGCGGCGAGGGCGGCGTGCGGGTCGAAGCCGGGCGCGCTGTCCTTGAGGGAGAGGCCCATCTCGTGGAGCTTGGCCTTCACCTCGTCGATGGACTTGGCACCGAAGTTGCGGATGTCGAGCAGGTCCTGCTCCGAGCGCGAGATGAGCTCACCCACGGTGTGGATGCCCTCACGCTTGAGGCAGTTGTAGGACCGCACCGTGAGGTTGAGGTCCTCGACCGGCAGGGCCAGGTCGGCGGCGAGCTGCTCGTCGACGGGCGACGGGCCGATGTCGATGCCCTCGGCCTCGACGTTGAGCTCCCGGGCCAGGCCGAAGAGCTCGACCAAGGTCTTGCCGGCCGACGCGATGGCGTCGCGGGGCCGGATCGACGGCTTGGTCTCGACGTCGATGACGAGCTTGTCGAAGTCGGTGCGCTGCTCGACTCGGGTGGCCTCGACCTTGTAGGTGACCTTGAGGACGGGGCTGTAGATCGAGTCGACCGGCATCCGGCCGATCTCGTTGTCGGCACCCTTGTTCTGGACGGCCGAGACGTAGCCGCGGCCACGCTCGACGACCAGCTCCATCTCCAGCTTGCCCTTGTCGGACAGCGTGGCGATCTTGAGGTCGGGGTTGTGGACCTCCACACCCGCGGGCGGGTTGATGTCGGCGGCGGTGACGTCACCGGCACCCGACTTGCGGAGGTACATGGTGACGGGCTCGTCGTGCTCGGAGGAGACGACGAGGCCCTTCAGGTTGAGGATCACCTCGGTGACGTCCTCCTTGACACCCTCGATGGTCGAGAACTCGTGGAGGACGCTGTCGACCTTGATGCTCGTGACCGAGGCACCGGGGATGGAGGACAGCAGGGTACGGCGCAGCGAGTTGCCGAGCGTGTAGCCGAAGCCGGGCTCGAGGGGCTCGATGACGAACCGCGAACGGAACTCGTCGACGGACTCTTCCGACAGGGTGGGGCGCTGTGCGATGAGCACTGGTTCTTTCCTTTCCGGGCGCGACCGCTATTTGACGTCGCCCAGATCTGCGGGGTGTGGCGGAAGGTGATTACTTCTTGGAGTAGTACTCGACGATGAGCTGCTCCTGGACCGGGAGGTCGATCTGCGCCCGCACGGGGAGCTGGTGGACCAGGATGCGCATCCGCGTCGGGATGGCCTCGAGCCAGGCGGGGACGACGCGCTCGCCGTGGGTCTCGCGAGCCACGATGAACGGGGTCATCTCCAGGGACTTCTCGCGCACGTCGATGATGTCGTGCGCCGAGACCTGGAACGACGGGATGTCGACCTTGTGGCCGTTGACCAGGAAGTGGCCGTGGACGACCAGCTGGCGGGCGGCACGACGGGTCCGGGCGAAGCCGGCGCGGTAGACGACGTTGTCGAGGCGGCACTCGAGCAGCTGCAGCAGGTTGTCACCGGTCTTGCCGGAGCGGCGGCTGGCCTCCTTGTAGTAGCGGAGGAACTGCTTCTCGAGCACGCCGTAGGTGAAGCGGGCCTTCTGCTTCTCCCGCAGCTGGAGGAGGTACTCGCTCTCCTTGATGCGGCCGCGGCCGTGCTGGCCGGGCGCGTAGGGACGCTTCTCGAAGGCGGCGTCGCCGCCGACCAGGTCGACACCGAGGCGGCGCGACTTCTTGGTCATGGGGCCGGTGTAACGGGCCATGGTTCAGGTGCTCCTTGGGTCTCTGGTGTCGGTCAGACGCGCCGGCGCTTGGGCGGGCGGCATCCGTTGTGGGGAGTGGGGGTGACGTCCTGGATGGTGCCGACCTCGAGGCCGATCGCACCCAGCGAACGGATCGCCGTCTCGCGGCCCGAGCCCGGGCCCTTCACGAAGACGTCGATCTTCTTCATCCCGTGCTCCTGTGCCCGACGACCAGCAGCCTCGGCTGCCATCTGCGCGGCGAACGGGGTGGACTTGCGGGAGCCCTTGAAGCCGACGGTGCCGGCGGACGCCCAGGCGATGACCGCACCCGTGGGGTCGGTGATCGTCACGATCGTGTTGTTGAACGTGCTCTTGATGTGGGCTTCGCCCTGAGCGACGTTCTTCTTCTCCTTGCGACGCACCTTGGTGGTGCGGCTCTTGGGAGGCATTCGTTATCTCCTGAAAGTAGCGGGAAGCTGTGGTGTCGGGGGAAGGGGTGACCCGTCAGGCTCGCGAGGAGCCGAGGGTCACTTGGCCTTCTTCTTGCCGGCGACGGTGCGCTTGGGACCCTTGCGGGTGCGCGCGTTGGTCTTGGTGCGCTGACCGCGGACCGGGAGGCCCTGACGGTGGCGGCGACCCTGGTAGCTGCCGATCTCGATCTTGCGGCGGATGTCCGCCTGCACCTCGCGGCGCAGGTCACCCTCGATCTTGATGTCGGCGCCGTCGATGGCGTCACGGAGCTTGACCAGCTCTTCGTCCCCGAGCTGGTGGACCCGCAGGTCCGGGGAGACCCCGGTCGCTTCCAGGAGCTTCTGGGCGCGGGTACGGCCGATGCCGTAGATGTAGGTGAGAGCGACCTCGATGCGCTTGTCGCGCGGCAGGTCGACTCCGACGAGGCGTGCCATGGGTGGCGTTCCCTTTCGGTTCACGGTGGTGTGGTCGTGACGCGTCCCGGGGTTTCCTGCCCGGGCTCCGGCCATCCGCTCCGGAGGTGGTTTCAGCGACAGGGCCTGGGGCCCGGCCACCTAGCGATCACGTGGTGGATGTGTTCAGTTGTGGGTGCTGCTTCAGCCCTGGCGCTGCTTGTGGCGCGGGTTGGAGCAGATCACCATGACGCGACCGTGGCGACGGATCACCTGGCACTTGTCACAGATCTTCTTGACGCTGGGGGCGACCTTCATGTCAGTCTGCCCTTTCTCCTCGTAGCGGCTTTGCTTACTTGTAGCGGTAGACGATCCGACCCCGCGTGAGGTCGTACGGCGAGAGCTCCACCACGACCCGGTCCTCGGGGAGGATCCGGATGTAGTGCTGGCGCATCTTGCCGCTGATGTGGGCGAGAACCTTGTGCCCGTTGCTCAGCTCGACGCGGAACATGGCGTTGGGGAGGGCCTCCACGACGGTGCCCTCGATCTCGATGACGCCTTCCTTCTTCGGCATGTCCTCCACAATCTGTTGGTTGGCCTGTCTACCGTCGACCCGCGAACCTCCGGCGTCGGATGACGCCGGTGGACCTCGTGCAGCGGTCCCGTGGTCCTCAACCCCGGGCGCACGCGCGAGTCCTGCGATCAGGATTCGGCGAGTGGTCCGGGCAGCCGCAAGGCACCACGAGACGCGACCCACGTTGGGCCGACACGCCAGTGTAGGGCGAAACCTGCGCGAACCCCAATTCAGCCGGGCTCAGCCGGCGAGCAGCCGCAGCGTCTGCTCGCGGGCCGGGGACGTACGCCGGTCGGTGCCCGCCAGGGCGCCTGCGACCGGGTGCACCATCACCTCGTCGACCCCGTGCTCGGCGGCCAGCCCGGCCACCGCCTTGCGTGCGGTCTCGGGATCGCCGATCACCCAGCGCGAGCGCATCGCATCGAGCAGGTCGCGGTGCGGCTCGGGGAGCTCGACCAGCTCGGCCTCCTCGACCAGCCGCTGCTCCGAGAGGGGCTGCCCGGTCCGCAGCGCGAGCATGGACAGCAGCTGCGGGAGGGCCAGCCGGTCGGCCTCCTCCTGGGTGGGAGCGACCACGACGTTGAGGGTCAGGAACGTCCGCGGCGCGGCGAGCTCCGGGGAGGGCCGGAAGTGCGTCCGGTAGAGCTCGAGCGCCTCGGCGGTGCCCGACCCGGAGAAGTGGTGCGCGAAGACGTACGGGAGCCCCTTCTCGGCGGCGAGTCGGGCGGAGTAGTCGGAGGAGCCGAGCAGCCAGACGTCGGCGACGCCCTCGGCGCGTGGCGTGGCCCGCAGCGCGTGGGTGCGCCCGGCGACCGACAGTGCCGCTCCCCCGGCGTCCATCATCGCCAGCACGTTGTCGACGTACTCCGGGAACCGGTTCACGGCGTCGTCGGCCACGCCGCCGGCGCCGTGGCGCAGGGCCCACCCGGTCACCGGGTCGGTGCCCGGGGCGCGGCCGATGCCGAGGTCGATCCGCCCGGGGTGGGCCGCCTCGAGCAGCGCGAACTGCTCGGCGACGACCAGCGGAGCGTGGTTGGGGAGCATCACGCCGCCGGATCCCACCCTGATCTGCCGGGTCGCGCCGGCGACCATCGCGATCAGCACCGGCGGGTTGGTGGCCGCCACCGCCGGCATGTTGTGGTGCTCGGCCAGCCAGTAGCGGCGGAACCCGAGCTCGTCGGCGGTCCGCGCCAGCCGGACGGTCGCGGCGAGCGCGTCGCCCGAGGACTGGTCGCTGCGGACCGGGACCAGGTCGAGGACGGACAGGGCCGGGCTGGAGGAGGTCACCCCATTCCAACCCGGCCCTGGCCGAGGCTATTCCGGAACGGCGCTCAGCCGTCCTCCCAGTCCCGCCGGGGACCGGTGGCCGCGTCCTGCTCCTGCTGCTCCATCCGGCGCGAGGCCAGCAGCGACCAGACCGCCGTGACGGCGAGGGTGCCGATGATGACCGCGAGCGAGAGCCAGATCGGGATCTCCAGCCAGTCGTAGTCGAAGTGCTCGCCGCCGTTGATGAACGGGACCTCGTTCTCGTGGAGGGCGTGGAAGATCAGCTTGACGCCGATGAAGGCGAGCAGGAACGCCAGGCCGTACGAGAGGTAGATCAGGCGCTGCAGCAGACCACCGATGAGGAAGTAGAGCTGCCGCAGACCCATGAGGGCGAAGATGTTGGCGGTCAGGACGAGGTACGGCTCCTTGGTGATGCCGAAGATCGCGGGGATCGAGTCCAGCGCGAACAGGAGGTCGGTCGTCCCGAGCGTGAGGATCACGATGAACAGCGGCGTGATCACGCGGGCACCGTTCTCGTGGGCGAAGAGCTTCTTGCCGTGCCACTCCTTGGTGGCGGGGAAGCGCTTCTCCACGAACAGGACGAGCTTGTTCTCCTCGTACTCGTCCTCGTCCTCGCCGCCCTCCTTGGCCAGCTTCCAGGCGGTGTAGATGAGGAACAGGCCGAAGAGGTAGAAGACCCAGCTGAACTGGTTGATGGCCGCGGCGCCGACGGCGATGAAGATGGCGCGCATGATCAGCGCCATCACGATGCCGATCATCAGCGCGAACTGCTGCAGCTCCCGCGGTACGGCGAACTTGCTCATGATGATGATGAAGATGAACAGGTTGTCGATCGACAACGAGTACTCGACGAGCCAGCCGGCGTAGAACTCACCGGCGTACTGCCCGCCGGAGGTGAGGTAGACCCCCACGCCGAACAGCAGCGCCATCCCGACGTAGATCGAGAGGTAGGCGGTGCACTCCTTCATGCTCGGCTCGTGCGGTCGGCGACCGACGATGAGAAGGTCGAACGCGAAGACCACCACCGTCACCGCACCTGTGACCCACCAGATCCACGGTGCTACGTCCACGTCGTTCCCTCCGAAGTCTCAGGTGTGGGAGCCGGCTCCGTCCGCCGACCCCGGTCTCAGCGTCCCCCGAAGGGGACACCCATCTCGTGCAGTCGCTGCTCGCCGCCGTCGAGGGCGGTGAGCACCCACGCTCCCCGGGGGGTGAGCGTGAACGTGTGCTCGTAGTGAGCGGCCCAGCTTGCGTCGACAGTACCGACCGTCCAGTCGTCGGGGAGCAGCGTGGTCTCCTTGCTGCCCAACGTGACCATCGGCTCGACCGCCAGCGCCAGGCCGCGGACCAGCTTGGGGCCGCGACCCGCCCGGCCGAAGTTGGGGACGTTCGGGGGCTGGTGCATCGCCGATCCGATGCCGTGGCCGACGTACTCCTCGAGGATGCCGTAGGAGCCGCCCGTCGGGTGGGGCTGTGACCGGACGTGGGCCTCCACCGCGTGGGAGATGTCGGTGACCCGCCCGCCCAGCCGGGCCGCGCCGATGCCGGCCCACAGCGACTCCTCGGTGACCCGCATCAGCTCGGCGACGTCGGCCGCGACCGCGCCGACCGCGACCGTGATCGCCGCGTCACCGTGCCAGCCGTCGACGATGGCGCCGCAGTCGATGGAGATGATGTCGCCCTCGGCGAGCACCCGCTCCCCCGGGATGCCGTGGACCACCTCGTCGTTGACCGACGCACAGATCGACGCCGGGAACGGCGGGTGGCTGTAGCCCTTGAAGGAGGGCGTCGCCCCCGAGGAGCGGATGTTGTCCTCCGCGATCGCGTCGAGCTCGCCGGTGGAGATACCCGCGCGGACCGAGCTGCGGAGCAGCTCCAGCGTCTGCCCGACCACGAGGCCGGCCCTGCGCATGACGTCGATCTGCTCCGGGGTCTTGATCTCGACCCCGCGGTCTCCGAACACCATCAGCCCGGGTCAGCTCTGGGGGATGTCGTCCAGGGCGGCGAAGATCCGCTTGGTCACCTCGTCGACCTCGCCCACGCCGTCGAGCTCGACCAGGATGCCGCGCTCGCGGTAGACCTCGATCAGCGGTTCGGTCTGCTCGGCGTAGACCTCCTGGCGGCGGCGTACGACGTCCTCGGTGTCGTCGGCACGGCCCTCGGTCTCGGCCCGCTGCATCAGCCGCTGGACGAGCTCCTCCGGGTCGACCGTCAGCACGACGACCGCGTCGAGGCTGTGACCGGTGAACCGGATCATGCCGTCGAGCTCCTCGACCTGCGCGAGCGTCCGCGGGTAGCCGTCGAGCAGGAAGCCCGGCTCCGCGTCCGGCTCGTCGATCCGGTTGCGGACCATCTTGTTGGTGATCTCGTCGGGGACGTACTCGCCGGCGTCCATGTAGCGCTGGGCCTCGACACCGAGCTCGGTGCCCTGCGAGACGTTGGCGCGGAAGATGTCGCCGGTCGAGATCGCCGGGATCCCGAAGTGGTCCGCGACGTACTTCGCCTGGGTGCCCTTGCCCGCCCCGGGGGGGCCCATCATGATCAGTCGCATCTCAGCGGAGGAATCCTTCGTAGTTGCGCTGCTGGAGCTGGCTCTCGATCTGCTTCACCGTGTCGAGCGCGACACCGACCATGATCAGGATGGACGTGCCGCCGAACGGGAAGTTGGCGTCGGCGTTGATCAGCACGAGCGCGATCAGCGGGATCAGCGAGATGATGCCGAGGTAGAGCGCGCCAGGCAGCGTGATGCGGGACAGGACGTAGGACAGGTAGTCCTCGGTCGGCTTGCCCGCCCGGATCCCGGGGATGAAGCCGCCGTACTTCTTCATGTTGTCGGCGACCTCTTCGGGGTTGAAGGTGATCGACACGTAGAAGTAGGTGAAGAAGATGATGAGGGCGAAGAAGGTCGCCATGTAGAGCGGGCTGTCGCCCTGCACGAAGTACTCGTTGACGAACTGGATCCACGCGGAGTCGCTGGTCTGGTTGAACTGGACCGCGAGCGCGGGGAGGTACATCAGCGACGAGGCGAAGATGACCGGGATGATGCCGGCCTGGTTGACCTTGAGCGGGATGTAGGTCGAGGAGCCGCCGAACATCTTGCGGCCCACCATCCGGCGGGCGTACTGGACGGGGATCCGCCGCTGTGCCTGCTCGATGAAGATGACCGCGCCGATGATCACGAAGCCGATGAGCAGCACGATGCCGAAGACCCACCAGCCCTGGGTCTGGCCGACGGCCCACAGCGAGCCCGGGAAGGTCGCGACGACCTGGGTGAAGATCAGCAGCGACATGCCGTTGCCGATGCCGTGCTCGGTGATGAGCTCGCCCAGCCACATGATCACGGCGGTGCCGGCCGTCATGGTGATGACCATGACCAGGAAGGTGGCGGTGCCGTCGCTGTGCAGCAGGTCCAGGGTGCAGCCCTGGAGCAGGTTGCCCGAGCGGGCCAGCGCGACGATGCCGGTGGCCTGCAGCAGCGCGAGGCCCAGCGTGAGGTAGCGGGTGTACTGGGTGATCTTGGTCTGCCCCGCCTGGCCCTCCTTCTTGAGGGCCTCGAGGCGCGGGATCACCACGACCAGCAGCTGCAGGATGATGCTCGCCGTGATGTAGGGCATGATCCCGAGCGCGAAGATCGTCAGCTGGAGCAGTGCTCCACCCGAGAAGAGGTTGATCAGGCTGTAGAGGCCCTGGTCCTCGACCTGGGCCAGGCAGCTCTGCACGTTGGCGACGTTGACGCCGGGGGCAGGGACCTGCGACCCGAGCCTGAAGATCGTGATGATCAGCAGGACGAACAGCAGTTTGCGCCGCAGGTCCGGGGTCCGGAATGCGTTGGCGAACGCGCTCAGCACGGCTTCCTCTTCCTCCAAGCAGGGTGCGGCTCCCGCCCCAGTGTGCACAGTGTCACCAGGTGCGACCCGCGACGACGAGAGGCCCGGGGCAGCCTAACAGGCGCCCTGAACCGCTCCGGGTGTGCGTCGGGGCGCGGACCGGTCCCCGTGTCGAGCTGGTCGACAGGACCGTCCGCGCCCCTGCGCAGGTTCATCAGGTGAACGATCAGGCGGTGGTCGTGCTTCCGCCCGCCGCCTCGATCTTCTCCTTGGCGGACCCGGAGAAGGCCTGGGCGGTGACGTCGACCTTGACGGTGAGGTCGCCCTGGCCGAGCACCTTGACGGGCTGGCCCTTGCGGACGGCCCCGCGGGCCACCAGCTCGTCGACGGTCACGGCGCCACCCTCGGGGAAGAGCTCGCTGATCCGGTCGAGGTTGACGACCTGGAACTCCACCTTGAAGGGGTTCTTGAAGCCCTTGAGCTTCGGCAGCCGCATGTGGATCGGCATCTGGCCACCCTCGAAGGAGGCCGGAACCTGGTTGCGGGCCTTGGTGCCCTTGGTGCCTCGACCGGCGGTCTTGCCCTTGGAGCCCTCACCGCGACCCACACGGGTCTTGGCGGTCTTGGCGCCCGGGGCGGGACGCAGGTGGTGCAGCTTGAGCGGCATGTCAGTCGACCTCCTCGACCGTCACCAGGTGACGGACGGTCTGGACCATGCCCCGGATCTCCGGGCGGTCCTCCTTGACGACCACGTCACCGATGCGCTTGAGCCCGAGCGTACGCAGGGTCTCGCGCTGGTTGGCCTTGCAGCCGATCGTGGACTTCTTCTGCTGGACCTTCAGCTGTGCCATCAGGCCGACACCTCCTGGGAGACGCCCTCGGGCACCTCGGCGCGTGCCTTCAGCAGGGCAGCCGGGGCCACGTCCTCGACCCGCAGGCCGCGACGCGCGGCAACCGACTCCGGCTGCTCGAGCATCTTCAGCGCCTCGACGGTCGCGTGGACGATGTTGATCTGGTTGGACGACCCGAGCGACTTGCTCAGGACGTCGTGGATGCCGGCGCACTCCAGCACGGCGCGCACCGGGCCACCGGCGATCACACCGGTACCCGGGGCGGCCGGACGCAGCAGGACGACGCCGGCGGCCTTCTCACCCTGCACGGGGTGCGGGATGGTGCCCTGGATGCGGGGGACCTTGAAGAAGTTCTTCTTGGCCTCCTCGACACCCTTGGCGATGGCGGCCGGAACTTCCTTGGCCTTGCCGTAGCCGACGCCGACGAGACCATCGCCGTCACCGACGATCACGAGGGCGGTGAAGCTGAAGCGACGACCACCCTTCACGACCTTGGCGACGCGGTTGATCGCGACGACGCGCTCGAGGTACTGGCTCTTCTCCTGCTGGCCACCGCGACCACCGTCGCGGCCACCGCGGCCGCCACCGGCGCGCTGTCCGCGCTGCTGGGATCCGCTCATCAGATAACTCCCTTGAATGTCATGTCTGCCATCAGAAGGTCAGCCCGCCCTCGCGGGCGCCGTCGGCCAGGGCCGCGACACGGCCGTGGTACTTGTTGCCGGCCCGGTCGAAGACGACCGAGTCGACACCGTGCTCCTTGGCGCGGGCGGCCACGAGCTCGCCGACCTTCTTCGCCTTGGCCGTCTTGTCGCCGTCGAGCGAGCGCAGGTCCGTCTCCATGGTGGAGGCGGAGGCCAGCGTCTTGCCGACGAGGTCGTCGACGACCTGCACGGTGATGTGCCGTGAGGAGCGCGTGACGACCAGGCGCGGACGCTCGGCGGTGCCGGCGACCTTCTTGCGGCCACGGACCTGACGACGCAGGCGTGACCGGGTGCGGGACGCGGTGTGCTTGTTGTGGGAGAGCTTGATGCCCATGGTCACTTACCAGCCTTTCCGACCTTGCGGCGGATGTGCTCACCCGCGTAGCGAACGCCCTTGCCCTTGTACGGCTCGGGCTTGCGCAGCTTGCGGATGTTGGCCGCGGTCTCGCCGACCAGCTGCTTGTCGATGCCCTGGACGCCGAGCTTGGTCGGGCCCTCCACCGTGAAGGTGATGCCCTCGGGGGCGTTGAACGTGATCGAGTGGGAGTACCCGAGCTGGAACTCCAGCTGGGTCGGGCCCTTGGACAGCACGCGGTAGCCGACGCCGACGATCTCGAGCTTCTTCTCGTAGCCGTCGGTCACCCCCACCACCATGTTGTTGATCAGGGTGCGGGTCAGACCGTGGAGCGAACGGCTCTCACGCTCGTCGTCGGGACGCTTGACCTCGAGCACACCGTCGTTGTTCTCCACCGTGATGGGGGAGGCGACAGCGTGGCTGAGGGTGCCCTTGGGTCCCTTGACCGTCACCAGACGGTCATCGATGGCGACGTCGACACCCGACGGCACCGCGATCGGGAGCTTGCCAATGCGCGACATGCTTCTTCTCTCCTTCGCGAGTAGTCGGGGGTCACCAGACGTAGGCGAGGACTTCCCCACCCACGCCCTTCTGGTTGGCCTGGCGGTCGGTCAGCAGGCCCTGGCTGGTCGAGATGATCGCGACGCCGAGGCCGCCGAGCACCTTCGGGAGGCCCGTGCTCTTGGCGTAGACCCGCAGGCCGGGCTTGCTGATCCGGCGGACGCCCGCGATGGAGCGCTCCCGGTTGCGGCCGTACTTGAGGGTGATCACCAGCAGCTTGCCGGGGCCCTCGGTGTCCTGCACCTCGAAGGAGGTGATGTAGCCCTCCTGGCGGAGGATCTCGGCGACACCCTCCTTCAGCTTGCTGTAGGGCATCGACACGTCGTCGTGGAACGCCTGGTTGGCGTTGCGCAGACGGGTGAGCATGTCTGCGATCGGGTCAGTCATCGTCATGGCCGGTCCGGCCCTTTCTCTCTGTGGTTTCGGTCCCCCGCGGGGAGACCGACCTTCAGCGGTTGATTCGGTGGGGTTTACCAGGAGGACTTGGTCACGCCGGGGAGCTCGCCCCGGTGAGCCATCTCCCGCAGGCAGATGCGGCACAGGCCGAACTTGCGGTAGACGGCCTTGGGCCGGCCGCAGCGCTGGCAGCGCGTGTAGCCACGCACCGCGAACTTGGGCTTGCGGGCCGCCTTGACCTTGAGTGCAGTCTTCGCCATGTCTCGCTCCTTCTCAGCGCTCGGCAAAGGGGAAGCCGAGCTGCTTGAGCAGCGCACGCCCCTCGTCGTCGTTGGTCGCGGTGGTCACGACCGTGATGTCCATGCCCCGCGAGCGGTCGACCTTGTCCTGGTCGATCTCGTGGAACATGACCTGCTCGGTCAGGCCGAAGGTGTAGTTGCCCCGGCCGTCGAACTGCTTGGGCGAGAGGCCCCGGAAGTCACGGATCCGCGGCAGCGCCAGCGACAGCAGGCGGTCCATGAACTCCCACATCCGGTCGCCGCGCAGCGTCACGTGGGCGCCGATCGGCATGCCCTCGCGCAGCTTGAACTGGGCGATGGACTTGCGGGCCTTGGTCACCATCGGCTTCTGGCCGGTGATCGCGGTGAGGTCCTTGACGGCACCCTCGATCAGCTTCGAGTCGCGGGCAGCCTCGCCGACGCCCATGTTGACCACGATCTTCACCAGACCGGGGACCTGCATGACGTTCTTGATCTCGAACTCGCCCTGGAGCGCGGGGATGATCTCCTCGCGGTAGCGGGTCTTGAGACGGGGCGTGACCTTCTCGGTCGTGATCTCGGTCATCTCAGATCTCCTTCCCGGTCGCACGGGAGATGCGGACGCTGCGCGTCGAGGTGTACGTCGAGCCGTCGGGACGACGCTTCTCGACCTCGACCCGCTTGAAGCCGATCCGGGTGACGCCGTCACCCTCGACCAGCATCACGTTCGACACGTGGATGGGGGCCTCGGCGGTGATGATGCCGCCGGTGGTGCCGGAGCGGCCACCCTGGTCGATGACCTTGGTGTGCTTCTTGATCCGGTTGACACCCTCGACGATCACGCGCTGCTCCTCGCGGAGCACCCGGATGACCTTGCCCTCGGCGCCCTTGTCCCGGCCGGAGATGACCCGGACCTGGTCGCCCTTCTTGATGTTCACAGACTTCTTTCCCTGCTTGGCCATGGTCAGAGCACCTCCGGCGCCAGCGAGACGATCCGCATGAACTTCTTCTCGCGCAGCTCGCGGCCCACGGGGCCGAAGATGCGGGTTCCGCGGGGCTCGCCGTCGGCCTTGAGGATGACGGCGGCGTTCTCGTCGAAGCGGATGTAGGAACCGTCGGAGCGGCGGCGCTCCTTGACGGTGCGCACGATGACCGCCTTGACGACGTCACCCTTCTTCACGTTGCCACCGGGGATCGCGTCCTTGACGGTGGCGACGATGACGTCACCGATGCCGGCGTAGCGACGACCCGAGCCACCGAGCACGCGGATGCAGAGGATCTCCTTGGCACCCGTGTTGTCGGCGACCTTGAGTCGCGACTCCTGCTGAATCATTTCTGTCTCTCCTTGTCGCCCCGGTTCTCACCGCGGTGAGCCTGGGGGAACGAATCGTCGGAACCGGGCGGCGCCCGGCGTCAGAGTCTTCAGTTACTTGGCGCGCTCGAGGATCTCGACGATGCGCCAGCGCTTGGTGGCGGACAGCGGGCGGGTCTCCATGATCAGGACCCGGTCACCGATGCCACAGTCGTTCTGCTCGTCGTGCGCCTTCAGCTTGGACGTCTTGCGCATGACCTTGCCGTAGAGGGCGTGCTTGACACGGTCCTCGACGGCCACGACCACGGTCTTGTCCATCTTGTCGGACACGACCAGGCCCTCACGGGTCTTGCGCGAGTTGCGCGTCGCCTGCTGCTCGCTCATGCGGAAGCCTCTTCCTTCTCAGCCCCGGGGGTGGAACGGATGCCGAGCTCTCGCTCGCGCACCACGGTGTAGATCCGGGCGATGTCCTTCTTGACCGTACGGAGCCGTCCGTGGCTCTCCAGCTGGCCGGTGGCCGCCTGGAATCGGAGGTTGAACAGCTCCTCCTTGGCCTCGCGGAGCTTCGCCTCGAGGTCGATGTCGGTCAGCTCGTCGAGCTCGTGAGCCTTCACGGTGCTGGCCATCAGAATTCACCTGCCTCGCGGGAAATGAACCGGCACTTCATCGGGAGCTTGTGCATCGCGCGGCGCATGGCCTCGCGAGCGGTTCCCTCGTCCACACCGGAGAGTTCGAACATGACACGACCGGGCTTCACGTTGGCCACCCACCACTCGGGCGAGCCCTTGCCGGAACCCATGCGGGTCTCGGCAGGCTTCTTGGTCAGGGGCCGGTCGGGGTAGATGTTGATCCACACCTTGCCGCCACGCTTGATGTGACGGGTCATCGCGATTCGCGCCGACTCGATCTGCCGGTTGGTCACGTAGTGACCCTCGATCGCCTGGATCCCGAAGTCACCGAACGCCAGGGTGGTGCCACCCTTGGCCGCACCACGCCGCTTGGGGTGGTGCTGCTTGCGGTGCTTGACACGACGGGGCATCAACATGGCTCAGGCCTCCGTTCCGGCAGTGCTGTCAGCGGCGGGCGCCGCAGCCGGAGCCGCGTCGGCGGCAGGGGCCTCGGCGCCACGGTCGGCACGCGTCGGACGGTCACCGCGCGAGCCGCGGCTCGGACGGTCGCCACCACGCGAGGGGCGGCCACCGCGACCGGGGACACCGGCGCGGGCAGCAGCCTGGGCCTGGCGCTCGGCACGGGTGCCGGCGACCTCGCCCTTGTAGATCCAGACCTTCACGCCGATCCGGCCGAAGGTCGTCTTGGCCTCGTAGAAGCCGTAGTCGATGTCGGCACGCAGGGTGTGCAGGGGCACGCGGCCCTCGCGGTAGAACTCCGTGCGCGACATCTCGGCGCCGTTGAGGCGGCCCGAGCACTGGATCCGGATGCCCTTGGCACCGGAGCGCATCGAGGTCTGCATCGCCTTGCGCATCGCACGACGGAACTGCACGCGACCGGCGAGCTGCTCGGCGACGCCCTGGGCGACCAGCTGCGCGTCGACCTCGGGGCTCTTCACCTCGAGGATGTTCAGCTGCACCTGCTTGCCGGTGAGCTTCTCCAGCTCGCCACGGATCCGGTCCGCCTCGGCGCCGCGGCGACCGATGACGATGCCCGGACGGGCGGTGTGGATGTCGACGCGGACCCGGTCACGGGTGCGCTCGATCTCGACCTTGGCGATACCGGCCCGCTCCATGCCCTTGGACAGGAGGCGGCGGATCGCCACGTCCTCGCCCACGTAGGACTTGTAGAGCTTGTCGGCGTACCAGCGGGACTTGTGGTCCGTGGAGATGCCGAGGCGGAAGCCGTTCGGGTTGATCTTCTGGCCCATTACTTGGAACCGCCCTTCCGTGCCTTGCTGGTCCCCACGACGCCGGCCGGCTGGACGGCGAGCGTGATGTGGCTGGTGCGCTTGAGGATGCGGGTCGCGCGTCCCTGGGCACGGGGGCGCCACCGCTTCATGGTGGGGCCCTCGTCGACCCGGGCGACGGAGACGACCAGGTCGCCCCGGTCGAGGCTCTCGGTGGTCTCCGCGTTCGCGAGGGCGCTCTCCAGCACCTTGTAGACGGTCTCCGAGGCGGCCTGCGGCGCGAACTGCAGCAGGGCCAGGGCCTCGTCGACGGGAAGACCGCGGACCATGTCGACGACACGGCGGGCCTTCATCGGCGTGATCCGCACGAAGCGGGCGGTCGCGAAGGCTCCCGGCTGGTCGCCGAGCAGCGACTCGCGGCGGGCGCTCGTGCGCCGGCGCTCAGTAACGCTCATTGGCTGATATCTCCTTAGCTCGCCCCCGCGTCAGCGGCGGCGACCCTTCCGGTCTTCCTTCACGTGCCCGCGGTAGGTGCGGGTGGGTGCGAACTCCCCGAGCTTGTGGCCGACCATCGAGTCGGTCACGAACACCGGGACGTGCTTGCGGCCGTCGTGCACGGCGATCGTGTGGCCGATCATGGCCGGGACGATCATCGAGCGACGAGACCAGGTCTTGATGACGTTGTGGCTGCCCTTGTCGTTCTCCGCGTCCACCTTCTTCATGAGGTGGTCGTCGACGAAGGGGCCCTTCTTGAGGCTGCGAGGCATGTCGTTTACTTCCTACCCTTGCCGGACTTGCGGCGGCGGATGATCTGGGAGTCGGAGGCCTTGCGCTTGCGCGTACGGCCCTCGGGCTTGCCCCACGGGCTGACCGGGTGGCGGCCACCGGACGTCTTGCCCTCGCCACCACCGTGCGGGTGGTCGACGGGGTTCATGACGACACCGCGGACGGTCGGGCGCTTGCCCTTCCAGCGCATGCGGCCGGCCTTGCCCCAGTTGATGTTGGACTGCTCGGCGTTGCCGACCTCACCGACGGTGCCGCGGCAGCGGACGTCGACGAAGCGCATCTCGCCGGACGGCATCCGCAGCGTGGCGCGGGAACCCTCCTTGGCCACCAGCTGCGCGCTCATGCCGGCGGAGCGGGCGATCTTGGCGCCGCCACCGGGACGGAGCTCCACGCAGTGGATGGTGGAACCGACCGGGATGTTGCGCAGCGGCAGGTTGTTGCCGGGCTTGATGTCGGCGTTGGGGCCGGACTCGACCGCAGCACCCTGCACCAGGTCGCGCGGGGCGATGATGTAGCGCTTCTCGCCGTCGGCGTAGTGCAGCAGCGCGATGCGCGCGGTGCGGTTGGGGTCGTACTCGATGTGAGCGACCTTGGCCGGCACGCCGTCCTTGTCGTAGCGACGGAAGTCGATGATCCGGTAGGCCCGCTTGTGGCCACCGCCCTGGTGACGGGTGGTGATCCGGCCCTGGTTGTTGCGACCGCCCTTCTTGGGCAGCGGACGGGTCAGCGACTTCTCCGGCGTGGTCCGGGTGATCTCGACGAAGTCGGCCACCGACGAGCCACGACGGCCCGGGGTGGTCGGCTTGTACTTGCGGATAGCCATGTCTGTTCCTTCTCGGGCGCTCAGGCGCCGAAGATGTCGATGCGGTGGCCCTCAGCGAGGCTGACGATGGCGCGCTTGGTGCTCGCGCGCTTGCCGATGCCGTAACGCGTACGGCGGGTCTTGCCCTGGCGGTTGATCGTGTTGACCGACGTGACCTTGACGTCGAACACCTTCTCGACCGCGATCTTGATCTCGGTCTTGTTGGCGTCCGGGCGCACCAGGAACGTGTACTTGTTGGCGTCGAGGAGGCCGTAGCTCTTCTCGGACACCACCGGTGCGATCAGGACGTCGCGGTGGTCCTTGTGCAGGGTGCTCACTTCTCGCCCTCCTCGGCCTTGGCGGCCTGCTTCTCGTCCGCCGGGGCGGCCTTGCTCACGAAGGCGTCGTAGGCGCCCTTGGTGAAGACCACGTCGTCGGAGGCCAGCACGTCGTAGGTGTTGAGCTGGTCGACCGCGACGATGTGGACCTCGGGCGCGTTGCGCAGCGAGAGCCAGGTCATCGAGTCGTTGCGCTCGAGCACCACGAGGAACTTGGTGCGGTCGGCGAGCCCGGCCAGCGCACCGAGCGCCGACCTGGTGGACGGCTTGTCGCCGCTCACGAGGCTGTCCACGACGTGGATCCGGTCGTTGCGGGCCCGGTCGGAGAGGGCGCTGCGCAGGGCGGCGGCCTTCATCTTCTTGGGGGTCCGCTGGGAGTAGTCACGCGGCTGCGGGCCGTGGACGACGCCACCGCCGGCGAACTGCGGCGCGCGGGTCGAGCCCTGACGGGCGCGGCCGGTGCCCTTCTGCTTGTAGGGCTTCGCGCCACCGCCGCGGACCTCGCCGCGGGTCTTGGTGGCGTGGGTGCCCTGACGCGCGGCCGCCTGCTGGGCCACCACGACCTGGTGGATCAGCGGGACGTTGACCTCGACGTCGAAGATCGCTGCCGGGAGCTCGACCTTCAGGGTCTTGACGGTGTCAGCCATGCTCAGGCCTCTCCATTCTCAACGGTCTTCTTCGCGGCGGTGCGCAGCACGACCAGACCACCCTTGGGGCCGGGGATGGCGCCCTTCACGAGGATCAGGCCCTTCTCGGCGTCCACCGCGTGCACGGTGAGGTTCTGGGTGGTGACGGTGTCCGTACCCATGCGGCCGGCCATCCGGACGCCCTTGAACACGCGACCGGGGGTCGCGCAGGCGCCGATCGAGCCCGGCTTGCGGTGGTTGCGGTGCGCACCGTGGGAGGCGCCCACGCCGGAGAAGCCGTGACGCTTCATGGTTCCGGCGAAGCCCTTGCCCTTGCTGGTGCCGGTGACGTCGATCTCCTCGCCGGCGGCGAAGGTGTCGACACCCAGCTCCTGGCCGACGGAGTACGCGGCGGCGTCGCTGGTCCGGATCTCGACCAGGTGACGACGCGCGGTCGTCCCGGCCTTGGTGAAGTGACCCGCCTGCGGCTTGGTGACCTTGCGGCCGTCGATCTCGCCGTAGCCGACCTGGACGGCGTTGTAGCCGTCGGTCTCGGGCAGGCGGACCTGGGTGACCACGTTGGTGGTCGCCGCGATCACGGTGACGGGGACGATGCGGTTGTTCTCGTCCCAGAGCTGGGTCATGCCGAGCTTGGTGCCCAGCAGTCCCTTGACGGTGCGTTCGAAAGTGGCAGTCATCGAAGATTCCTCAGAGCTTGATCTCGATGTCGACGCCGGCGGGAAGATCCAGGCGCATCAGCGAGTCGACGGTCTTGGGGGTGGGGTCGATGATGTCGATGAGGCGCTTGTGGGTGCGCATCTCGAAGTGCTCGCGCGAGTCCTTGTACTTGTGGGGCGAGCGGATGACGCAGTAGACGTTCTTCTCGGTCGGCAGCGGCACCGGGCCGGCGACCTTGGCACCCGTACGGGTGACGGTGTCCACGATCTTGCGCGCCGAGGTGTCGATCACCTCGTGGTCATAGGCCTTGAGCCTGATGCGGATCTTCTGTCCCGCCATAGGTCTCTCTCGTCCTCTTCGTAGTCAGTGCCGCGTACTGTCCCGGAGCCCCCGGTCGGGGACCTCCGCATCGCTCCCACCCGAGCTCCGACCCCCGCGGTCGGGCGTGTCGCGCAACGTGGCGCAACACAAGACCGCAAGGATCCTGCTCGTTGTCTGGTGGCGCCCGGCGTGAGCCCGGGCCGATCGGGTCTCACGGTTCGGTGCGACCACACAGGTCCTACCGCTTCGATCTCGTGAGACGCGATTAAGTAGTCAAGATGTGGCGCACCCCGGCAACCCGCCGAAGCAACCGGACTATCTTGGCAGACGCGTCCGCGTGAAGCCAAATCGGATGGAACCGGCCGCCCCCGAGGCGGGGATCGCGAGGCACGCGACGGCGGCCAGGACGCACAGCCCACCGGCCGTGAGCCAGGCCGCGAGGTAGTCACCCTGCACCGTCCGCACCCATCCCGCGAAGCTGGCGGCCACCCCCGCGCCGACCATGTGGGAGGCGAAGACCCAGCCGAAGACCACGCCGGAACGCTCGATCCCGAAGTGCTGGCGGCACAGGGCGACCGTCGGAGGGACCGTGGCGACCCAGTCGAGCCCGTAGAACAGGATGAACAGGAACAGGCTCGGGTGCACGTGCGGGCCGAGCAGCCACGGCACGGCGAGCAGCGACAACCCGCGGAAGAAGTAGTAGCCGAACAGCAGGTAGCGGCTGTCCACCCGGTCGGTGAGCCAGCCGCTGGCGACGGTCCCGACGATG
This sequence comes from Nocardioides euryhalodurans, assembly GCF_004564375.1. Taxonomy (NCBI): domain Bacteria; kingdom Bacillati; phylum Actinomycetota; class Actinomycetes; order Propionibacteriales; family Nocardioidaceae; genus Nocardioides; species Nocardioides euryhalodurans. Next base: position 3,225,199 of record NZ_CP038267.1, on the reverse strand, counting down.
TCGAAGACACCGATCAGCGCCAGCAACCCGGCGCTCGTGGTGGCGGGCATCCCGTGGTCGTGCGCCGCAGGGATGAAGTGGGTGCCGATCAGTCCGTTGGTCGACCAGCCGCAGATCCAGAAGGTGCCGAGAAGGATCCAGAACGTGCGCGAGCGTGAGCTCTCCCGCAGGGTGCGCAGGGCCAGCGTCGCCGCTCCGGCCCCTTCGGCGGGTGCAGGTGGCGGGGTGGCCGGCTCGTCGTCCGGGGCGCCGTACGGCGTGGTGCCGACCTGCGCCGGGGAGTCCCGCAGCACCCACAGCACGAGGGGCACGAGCAGCAGCGCGAACACCGTCACCAGCGCCGCCGCCCACCGCCACCCGGGGCCGGCCGCCAGCGCCGCGATCGCGGGCAGGAAGACCAGCTGGCCGGTGGAGCTGGCCGCGCTGAAGACGCCCACCACCACCCCGCGGTGGCGGACGAACCACCGGTTCGCGACGATGGCGCCGAAGACGAGGGCCAGCGAACCGGTGCCGATCCCGACGGCGAAGCCCCACAGCAGCCAGAGCTGCCACGGGCTGGTCATCACCAGGGTCAGGCCGGAGCCGAGGGCGACCAGGGCCAGCGCGGCGGCCACCACCCGGCGCACGCCGAAGCGCTCCATCAGGGCTGCGGCGAAGGGGGCGGTGAGTCCGTAGACGACCAGGTTGAGGCTCACCGCGCCGCTCGTGGTCGCCCGGGACCAGCCGAACTCCTCCTCGAGCGGGACCAGGAGCGCGCCGGTCGAGGAGCGGAACCCGGCAGCGGCGACGAGTGCGGCCATCGTGACCCCGGCGACCCACCAGGCGCGGTGGATCCCGGTGCGCGCGCCCGGCTCGCGGATGACGGTCACCGAGAGATCGTAGGGGCAGGATGCTGCCAGCGCAGGGTGTGGCCGGGTCCCGGACGGCGGCGTACGGTCGGAGCATGTCCGGGGTCCTCGAGGCCGTGGCCTCGTTGCTGCTGATCGCGATGGTGCTCAAGATCATCCTCGCGGCGCTCCTGGGCGGTCTCTACGAGTGGCGCAGCTGGCGGCTCCTGGTCCGGCTCGGCCGGCGGGTCCTGGGGCGTCCCGAGACCGAGGCGCCCCCGACCCGCCCGATCGAGCAGATCGCGGCCGACGTGCGTCGGATCTCGGTCCGCTACCACCAGGACGGCATGAGGTTCGCGCAGTACGAGGGGCGTCGTCAGGCCTACGACCGGGTGCTCGCCGAGGCGGCCGACACCCTGGACATCCCGCACCTCGTCGGCGTCCTCCCACCCGGTGCCGAGCTCGACCGGGAGCGACTGCGCGTCGAGACCCTGCTGGTCGATGCCGGGGTGCTGCCCCACGCGGCCTAGGGCGGGTCTCAGCTCTCGGCCGTCGCGAGCGTCGTCCAGCGAGGTGCCCGCGGGCGGAGCGCAGCAGGCCATGGAGCTGGGAGACAGGCCCTAGGAGGGCACGACCCGCCGGTAGCTGAGGTCGGTGATGGAGCGCCCCACGGCCAGGCCCTTGCGCTCGAACTTGGTGACCGGCCGCTCGGACCACCGCTCCACCTCGCCGCCCTCGAGCAGCGGCTCGGCGTCGAGGACCTCGTGCATCTGCTCGGCGTAGTCGGGCCAGTCGGTGGCGAGCCGCCACTCCCCGCCCGGACGGAGCCGGGAGGCCGCGAGCCGGGCGAAGCCGGCGTCGACGAGGCGGCGCTTGTGGTGCTTCTTCTTCGGCCAGGGGTCGGGGAAGAAGGTCCAGAGCGCGGCGAGCCGGTCGGGCTCGACCACGTGCTCGAGCATCCAGGCGGCGTCCACGGAGCAGAAGCGGACGTTGGTCGCGCCGGCCGTGGCGACCTCGGCCAGGGCCGCGGCCACCCCGGGCCGCCACACCTCGATGGCCAGGACGTCGTGGTCGGGTCGAGCCGCCGCCAGCACCCCGGTGGCCTCCCCCACCCCCGGGCCGATCTCGACCACGAGCGGGGCCTCGCGCCCGAACCAGTCCGAGAGACGGAAGGACGGGTCGTCGACGGCCTCGTCGGGGATGACCATGCGGTCGGCGTACGCCTCCCAGGCGGCGGCCTGCGAGGGGGTGAAGCGGCTGCCACGGCGCGAGTAGCTCAGCACCTCACGCATCCGGCGTCCGTCCTCGGTGAGCCGCTGGTGGGGGCGTGCAGGCCGGACCGGTTCGTTCACCCCTGCATTGTCCCGTCACGCGGGTCGCCCGGTGCGCCCGGGTACGCCCGCGCCCTAGATTGCCTCCATGATCGACCGCGACCGCCTGGCCTCCCTGCGTGCCGACGAGGAGGAGCGCTTCGCGCGCGGCCATCCGGCCTCCGCCGACCTCGCCGCTGCCGCCGACCGCAGCCTGCTGGCCGGGGTCCCGATGCCGTGGATGACCCGGTGGCCGGGGCGGTTCCCGGTCTTCGTCGAGTCCGCCGGCGGCGCGCGGCTCACCGACGTCGACGGCCACGAGTACGTCGACCTGTGCCTCGGCGACACCGGGGCGATGACCGGGCACGCCCTCCCCCAGGTCACCGAGGCGCTCGCCACGCGCGCCGGCGCCGGGATCACCACGATGCTGCCCTCCCCCGACGCGATCTGGGTGGCCGAGGAGCTCGCCCGGCGGTTCGGGCTGCCGGCCTGGCAGCTGGCGATGTCGGCCACCGACGCCAACCGGTTCGTGCTGCGTTTTGCGCGCCACCTCACCGGCCGGCCCCGGGTCGCGGTCATGGACTGGTGCTACCACGGCACCGTCGACGAGACCCTGGCCGTGCTCGACGGCGACCGGGTGGTGCCGCGGCCCGGAGCTCTCGGTCCACAGGTGGACGTCGCCGTCACGACCGCGGTGGTCCCCTTCAACGACGCCGAGGCACTCGACCGCAGGCTCGCCGAGGGGGACGTCGCCTGCCTCCTCATGGAGCCGGCGCTCACCAACATCGGGATCGTGCTCCCGGAGCCGGGCTACCTCGACGCGGTCCGCGAGATCACCCGACGCCACGGCGTGCTGCTGGTGGTCGACGAGACGCACACCCTGTGCGCGGGGCCGGGCGGCTGCACGGTTGCGTGGGGCCTGGAGCCGGACCTGCTCGTCGTCGGCAAGCCGATCGGCGGCGGGGTGCCCGTGGCGGCGTACGGGATGACGGCGGAGGTGGCGGGACGCCTCTCCGGCCCCATGAAGGGGCACGAGATCGACGTCGCGGGCGTGGGCGGCACCCTCACCGGCAGCGCCCTCGCGCTCGCCGCGGTGCGGGCGACGCTGTCGACCTGCCTGCGCGAGGAGGACTTCGCCGTGGCCATCCCGCTCGCGGAGCAGTTCACGGCCGGGGTCACCGAGGTGATCGAGCGCCACGGACTGCCCTGGCACGTCCAGCGGCTCGGCTGCCGGGCGGAGTACTGGTTCTGCCCGCCACCGCGGGACGGCGCCGCCGCGGCCGCCGCCGTCGACGAGGAGCTCGAGGGCTTCCTGCACCTGTGGTGCCTCAACCGCGGGGTGCTGCTGACGCCGTTCCACAACATGGCGCTGCTCAGCCCGCACCACTCGGCGGCGGACGTCGACCGCCACACCGAGGTGTTCGGCGAGGCCGTCGCCGCGCTCGTCGCGCCCTGACCGGCTCGGGACGGTGCGGCCGGATCACGGCTAGGGTCCCCGCCATGGACATGCTGCGGGGCGAACGGATCGCCGAGGCCGACCTGACCGACTGGCGCAAGCTCGCCCAGGGACTGCACGCCAGGTTCCTGGTCGACGACTTCGGCGCCGGCGCACGGTTCGTCGTCGCGGTGGGCGAGGCGGGCGACGTCCTCGGCCACCACCCGCGCGTGTCGATCGGCCGCGGGTACGTCGACCTCGAGCTGGTCACTGCCGACGCCATCTATCGTGACGACGAGGGCACCGAGCACGTCGTCGAGTGGGTGACCCAGCAGGACGTCGACCTCGCGCGTCGGATCACCGAGATCGCGGCCGACCAGGGGCTCGACGCCGATCCTGCCTCGGTCAGCGAGGTCGAGCTCGGTCTCGACACGACGAGCTCGGCCACCATCGCCCCGGTGTGGGCCGCCCTGCTGACGGGGAGCGCTGACTCGCAGGGACGCGGCAGCCCCAGCGACGAGGTCCGGGACGCCACGGCGCGGGTGCCGAACCTGTGGTTCGGGGACGCCGAGGAGCACGAGACCCCGGGTCAGCGGTTCCACGTCGAGGTCTACGTGGCGCCGGAAGCGGTCGACCGACGGATCGCCGCCGCCGTGGCCGCGGGTGGGACCGTCGTCGACGACAGCAACGCGCCCTCGCTCACCGTGGTCGCGGACCAGGACGGCAACAAGGGTGTCGTCTGCGTCGACGTGTCCGCTGCGACGAAGGGCTGAGCACGCCGACGCCCTTGCCCCGTGGTGGGGTCAGGCCAGGCCCGCGGACTCCGCGCTAGCGGCGACGCAGAACTGGTTGCCGTCGGGGTCGGCCAGCGTGACCCACCGGAAGTTGTCGTCACCCCGGCGCCCGACCAGGGACGCGCCCGCACCGAGCAGGCGCTCGACCTCCGCGTCGAGGTCGTCGGCCGACAGGTCGAGGTGGACCCGGTTCTTGCCGGGCGTCGGGTCGTCGACCTGCTGGAAGGCCAGCAGCGCCGGCAGCCCGCCGCCCGCGAGGATGAGGTAGCCACCGTCGAAGTCCTGCACGACGTGGGAGCCGGTCTGCTCGGCCCACCAGCCGGCGAGAGCCGTCGCGTCCGAGGTGTCCATGGTGATCATGCCCAGGGTGAGTGCCATGCGCGGCAGGCTAGCCGCAGCCACCGACAGGGTCGCCGGAAATGCAGCTCGGCCCCGGACCGGAGCCCGGGGCCGAACTGGTGGATCAGCGGGTCAGCGACCCGCGGGGATCACTTGGTGATCTTGGTGACCCGGCCGGCGCCGACGGTGCGGCCACCCTCCCGGATCGCGAACCGCAGGCCCTCGTCCATGGCGATCGGCTGGATGAGCTCGACGGCCATCTCCGTGTTGTCGCCCGGCATGACCATCTCGGTGCCCTCGGGGAGGGTCACGACGCCGGTCACGTCCGTGGTGCGGAAGTAGAACTGCGGACGGTAGTTGTTGAAGAACGGCGTGTGACGGCCGCCCTCCTCCTTCGAGAGGATGTAGACCGAGGCCTCGAAGTTGGTGTGCGGGGTCGTGGTGCCCGGCTTGATGACGACCATGCCGCGCTCGACGTCCTCGCGCTTGGTGCCACGGAGCAGCAGACCGACGTTCTCACCGGCCTGGCCCTCGTCGAGCAGCTTGCGGAACATCTCGACACCGGTGACGGTGCTCTTCTGCGAGCCCTCGCGGATGCCGACGATCTCGACCTCCTCGTTGACCTTCACGATGCCCCGCTCGATGCGGCCCGTGATGACGGTGCCACGACCGGTGATCGTGAAGACGTCCTCGACCGGCATCAGGAACGGCTTGTCGGTCTCGCGCTCCGGGGTCGGGATCGCCTCGTCGACGGCGTTCATGAGCTCCATGATCGACTCGCCCCACTTGGCGTCGCCCTGCAGCGCCGGGAAGGCAGCCACCTGGACGACCGGGATGTCGTCGCCCGGGAACTCGTACTCGGAGAGGAGCTCGCGCACCTCCATCTCGACGAGCTCGATGAGCTCCTCGTCGTCGACCATGTCGCACTTGTTGAGCGCGACCACCAGGGCGGGGACGCCGACCTGGCGGGCCAGCAGCACGTGCTCACGGGTCTGCGGCATCGGGCCGTCGGTGGCGGCGACCACGAGGATCGCGCCGTCCATCTGCGCCGCGCCGGTGATCATGTTCTTGATGTAGTCGGCGTGACCGGGGCAGTCGACGTGGGCGTAGTGACGCGCCTCGGTCTGGTACTCGACGTGCGCGATCGAGATCGTGATGCCGCGCTGACGCTCCTCGGGAGCCTTGTCGATCTCATCGAACGCCGACGCCGCGTTGAGGTCGGGGTGCTTGTCGTGCAGCACCTTGGTGATCGCCGCGGTCAAGGTGGTCTTGCCGTGGTCGATGTGACCGATCGTGCCGATGTTGACGTGCGGCTTGGTCCGCTCGAACTTCGCCTTAGCCACTGTGGGCTCCTCCTGGTGTGGTGGTGAACTTGACTCGTATTGCTGTGTGTTTGCCGAGGGTCCGGCGACTTACTCGCCGCGGACCTTCTTGACGATCTCGTCGGCGATGTTCGTGGGAACCTCGGCGTACGAGTCGAACTCCATCGAGTACGACGCCTGACCGGAGGTCTTGGACCTCAGGTCGCCAACGTACCCGAACATCTCGGACAGGGGCACGAGGGCGTTGATGACCATGTCACCGTGACGCTCCTCCTGTGCCTGGATCTGGCCGCGACGGCTGTTGATGTCGCCGATGACCGTGCCGAGGAAGCTCTCGGGAGTGGTCACCTCCACGGCGAACATCGGCTCGAGGAGGACGGGCTTGGCCATCCGCGCGGCCTCCTTGAAGGCCTGGTTGCCGGCGATCTTGAAGGCCAGCTCGGAGGAGTCGACGTCGTGGTAGGCGCCGTCCTCGAGCGTGAACTTCACGTCGACCATCGGGTAACCGGCGAGGACGCCGAACTCCATGGCGTCCTGACCGCCCTGGTCGACCGAGGGGATGTACTCCTTCGGCACGCGACCACCGGTGACGTTGTTGGCGAACTCGTAGCCCGCACCCGTCCCGGTCTCGGGGTCGATGTTCGGGCCGAGCGAGATGACGACCTTCGCGAACTGGCCCGAGCCACCCGTCTGCTTCTTGTGGGTGTAGCTGTGCTTGGAGACCTCCTTGCGGAGGGTCTCGCGGTAGGCGACCTGCGGCTTGCCGACGGTGGCCTCGACGCGGAACTCGCGCTTCATCCGGTCGACGAGGATCTCCAGGTGGAGCTCACCCATGCCCGCGATGATCGTCTGCCCGGTCTCCTCGTCGGCCTTGACCGTGAAGGTCGGGTCCTCGTCGGAGAGACGCTGGATCGCCATGCCCAGCTTCTCCTGGTCGGACTTGGTCTTGGGCTCGATCGCGACCTCGATCACCGGGGCCGGGAAGGTCATCGACTCCAGCACCACCTGGTGGGCCGGGTCGGACAGGGTGTGGCCCGTCTTGGTGTCCTTGAGGCCCATGACGGCCACGATCTGGCCGGCGCCGACCGACGCGATCTCCTCACGCTTGTTGGCGTGCATCTGGTAGACCTTGCCGATCCGCTCCTTGCGGCCGTTGACCGAGTTGACCACGGTCGAGCCGGCCTCGAGCTTGCCGGAGTAGACCCGGACGTAGATCAGCTTGCCGAGGTGCGGGTCGCTGGCGATCTTGTAGGCGAGGCCGGAGAAGGGCTCGTCGTCGCTGGGCTTGCGCACCAGCTCCTTGTCCTCGTCCTTCGGGTCGTGGCCCACGATGCCCTCGATGTCGAGCGGCGACGGGAGGTACTTGACGACCGCGTCGAGCAGGGGCTGGACGCCCTTGTTCTTGAACGCCGTGCCGCACAGCACCGGGTTGACCTTGTCGGCCAGGGTGGCGCGACGGATCGCGTCCTCGAGCTCGGGGACCGTGAAGGTCTCGCCCTCGAGGTACTTCTCCATGATGTCGTCGTCGGCCTCGGCCAGCGTCTCGAGCAGCTTCTCGCGGTACTCGTCGGCCTGGGCCTGCATCGCGGCCGGGATCTCCTCGACCTCGTAGTCCTCGCCCATCGTGGTCTCGCCACGCCAGGTGAGGGCGCGCATGCCGACCAGGTCGATCACGCCGAGGAAGTCCGACTCCGCGCCGATGGGCAGCTGCAGCACCAGCGGGGTGGAGTTGAGGCGGTCGACCATCATGTCGACGCAGCGGAAGAAGTCGGCACCGGTGCGGTCCAGCTTGTTGACGAAGCACATCCGCGGGACGGAGTACTTGTTGGCCTGGCGCCACACGGTCATGGTCTGCGGCTCGACACCGGCGACACCGTCGAAGACCGCGACCGCGCCGTCGAGCACGCGCAGGGAGCGCTCGACCTCGGCGGTGAAGTCGACGTGGCCCGGGGTGTCGATGATGTTGATCTGGTGGTCCTTCCACCAGCAGGTGGTCGCGGCGGACGTGATGGTGATGCCGCGCTCCTGCTCCTGCTCCATCCAGTCCATGACGGCCGCGCCGTCGTGGACCTCACCGATCTTGTAGGAGATACCGGTGTAGAAGAGGATGCGCTCGGTGGTCGTCGTCTTGCCGGCATCGATGTGGGCCATGATGCCGATGTTGCGGACGACGTTGAGGTCGGTGGTGATGTCGACAGCCACTGTGGTCAGCGTTCCTTAGGAAGTCGGGTTCCAGCGATGGGAGCGAGGCGCCTGCGGTGCTGCGAGCAGCAACCTGGATCGGTGACCACAGGCGGCCCCGGCCACATCACCAGCGGTAGTGGGCGAAGGCCTTGTTGGACTCGGCCATCTTGTGGGTGTCCTCGCGCTTCTTCACCGCGGCGCCGAGGCCGTTGGAGGCGTCGAGGATCTCGTTCATCAGGCGCTCGGACATCGTCTTCTCGCGACGGTCGGCGGCGTAGCCCACGAGCCAGCGCAACGCCAGCGTGGTGCCGCGCGTGCCCTTGACCTCGATCGGGACCTGGTAGGTCGCACCACCGACGCGGCGGGACTTGACCTCGATGGCCGGCTTCACGTTGTCGAGCGCACGCTTGAGCGTGATGACCGGGTCGGTGCCGGTCTTCTCGCGGCAGCCCTCGAGGGCGGAGTAGACGATGCGCTGGGCGACCTGCTTCTTGCCGTCCTGGAGCACCTTGGAGACCAGCTGGGTCACCAGCTGGGACCCGTAGACCGGGTCGACGTCGATCGGCCGCTTGGGAGCGGGACCCTTGCGCGGCATATCAGCTCTTCTCCTTCTTCGCGCCGTAACGGCTGCGGGCCTGCTTGCGGTTCTTGACACCCTGGGTGTCGAGCGTGCCGCGGATGATCTTGTAGCGCACGCCGGGCAGGTCCTTCACACGACCGCCGCGGACGAGCACGATGGAGTGCTCCTGCAGGTTGTGACCGACACCCGGGATGTAGGCAGTGACCTCGACGCCGCTCGACAGGCGCACGCGGGCGACCTTGCGGAGGGCGGAGTTCGGCTTCTTGGGGGTGGTGGTGTAGACGCGGGTGCAGACGCCGCGGCGCTGCGGGGATCCCTTCAGGGCAGGCGTCTTGTTCTTGGACACCTTGTCCTGGCGGCCCTTGCGGACCAGCTGATTAATGGTGGGCACCTGGGCGGTTCCCTTTCTGGGCTTCTCTCAGAACCCGGCACCTTGCCGGGCACGACGTGTTGCGATGGAGCGGTGTGCCTGTGATGGGCGCCCTGCGAGATCGGGGCGCGCTCAACGGTCTGGTCGTCCCAGACACGAGGATTGAGATTACTCCCCGCCCCAACACCGGTCAAAACGGCGGATCAGCGCCCGACGGGCACTCCCGCGGGCGCTGTCGGAAGGGTCACCGTCTCCGGCTCGGGGGCCGGCCGGGTGCGGAGGTAGAAGGCGCTCGCGGCCAGCACCCCGACCGCGGTCGCGGCACCGCCGATCCACAGCGTCCACCGGGGTCCTGCGACCTCCCCGATCCACCCGATCAGGGGCGCCCCCAGGGGCGTCCCACCGATGAAGATCATCATGTAGAGGGCCATCACCCGCCCGCGCATCCCCGGGTCGGTGTGCAGCTGGACGAACGAGTTCGCCGCCGTGATCATCGTGAGCGCGCTCAGCCCGAGCAGCGGCGTCATCAGCGCGAAGGTGAGGTACGTCGGCATCGCGCCGGCGATCATCTCGAGCACCGCGAAGGTGAGGGCCGCCAGCACGATCAGCCGGTGGCGTACGCGGACCCGGCGGGCGGCGACGAGCGACCCGGTGAGCGAGCCGACCGCCATGAAGGTCCCGAGCAGGCCGTACTCGGTCGCACCCTTGTCGAAGGTCTCGGTGGCCATCAGGGCCGAGGTCAGCTGGAAGTTGAGGCCGAAGGTGCCGGCGAAGAACACGATCGCCATGACCAGCATCAGGTCGGGGCGGCCCCGGACGTAGGCCAGCCCCGCCCGGATCTGGCCGGGCTCGCGGCGCACCAGCTCGGGGCTGTGGAGCAGCCGCGCGTCGAGCGAGCGGAGCGACAGCACCGGGGCGACGTAGCTGACGGCGTTGACGAGGATCACCCACCCGGTCGCCACGACGCCGCCGCCGAGGGCTGCGATCAGGATGCCGGCCACCGCCGGCCCGACGATGCGAGCCGCGTTGAAGCTGGCGGAGTTGAGGCCCACGGCGTTGGTGAGGTCGTCGGCGTCGACCAGCTCGGAGACGAAGCTCTGGCGGGCAGGCGCGTCGAAGGCCGAGGCAGTGCCGAGCACGAGGGCCAGCACGTAGACGTGCCACGTCTGGGCCACGCCCGTGACCGCCAGCAGCCCCAGGACCACGGCGGGGACGGCCATGCCGACGTTGGTCAGCTGGAGCAGCCGCCGCTTCGGGATCCGGTCGGCGACCAGCCCGGCGAGCGGCGAGAGCAGCAGGAACGGCAGGAACTGCAGCCCGGTGGTGATGCCGACGGCGGCACCGCTGCCGGCGGTGAGCTGGAGCACCAACCAGTCCTGGGCGACGCGCTGCATCCAGGTGCCGGTGTTGGAGACGACGCCACCGGCTGCGTAGCGACGGTAGTTGGGGTTGTGGAGGGAGCGGAACGTGGGACTCAACTAGAGGAGAGCCTTTCGAGGATCGGGGCCGCCTCACGGAGGACGGCGCGTTCGTGCGGCGAGAGCTCGGCGAGCCGGCGGGCGAGCCAGGCGTCGCGGCGGCGTCGGTCGGCCAGCACGGTCTGGCGACCGCTGTCGGTCAGCACGACCACGACCTGGCGGCCGTCGGTCTCGTGCTTGCGGCGGACCACGTGGCCGCCGTCCGCGAGGCAGTTGACGGTGCGGGTCATCGACGGGGGCTGGACCATCTCGAGGGCCGCCAGCTCCCCCACCGTCAGCTCGCCGTGGCGGTAGAGGGACCCGAGGACCGCCATCGCGTTGAGGCTGAGCTCGTTGTCGGGGTGGCGCTCGTTGGCGAGCCGGCGTCGCAGCCGCATCACCGAGAGCCGGAGCTGGGAGGCGAGGCCGGCGTCGGTACGCGCTGCCTTCTCGACCGTGGGAGCCATGTCGTTAGCCTAACTCATTACCTCTGCTAACTATTCCGGATCGTCCTATGCTCGTGCGGTGGTCGAGTACCTGATGCCGCGCGGTTCCGGGAGCGACGTCTTCCTCGTCGAGGCCGACCCGGCGTGGCCCGCCGAGTACGCCCGGCAGGAGGCAAGGGTCCGTTCAGCCTTGGGCGACGTCGTCGTGGAGCTGCACCACGCGGGGTCGACCTCCGTGCCCGGCCTGGCCGCGAAGCCCGTGATCGACATGGTGCTGGTGGTGCCGGACGCGAGCGACGAGGCGGCGTACGTCGAGGGGCTCAGGGCTGCCGGCTACGTGTTCCGCCTCCGCGAACCAGAGTGGTTCGAGCACCGGCTGTTCTGGGACCAGGACCCACGGGTCAACCTCCACGTCTTCGGCGCGGGGTGCGAGGAGGTGGACCGGATGCTCGCCTTCCGCGACCACCTCCGCCGCCACGAGGCGGACCGGGCGACGTACGAGCGGACCAAGCGCGCCCTGGCTGCCCGCTCGTGGGACCGGGTCCAGGACTACGCCGACGCCAAGTCCGAGGTGGTCGCCGACATCATGACCCGCGCGCTCAGGTGAGCCAGTCGGTGATCGGGTTGATGCCGAAGTAGACGAGGAACAGTGCTGCCACGATCCACATCAGCGGGTGCACGGCCCGGACCTTGCCGCGGATCAGCTTCAGCAGCACGAAGGCGAGGAATCCGGCGCCGATGCCGGTGGTGATGGAGTACGTGAACGGCATCAGCACGATCGTGAGGAAGGCCGGGATCGCGATCTCGAGGTCCTCCCAGTCGATGCCCCGGACCTGCTGCATCATCAGGAAGCCCACCAGCACGAGTGCCGGCACGGCCGCTTCGCTCGGGATCACGTTGACCACCGGGGCGAAGAACATCGCCAGCAGGAAGAGCACGCCGGTGACCACGCTGGCGAGGCCGGTGCGCGCGCCGTCGGCCACTCCCGACGCGGACTCGATGTAGGAGGTGTTGCTCGAGACCGAGGCGGCGCCGCCGGCGGCAGCCGCGACCGAGTCGACGATCAGGATCCGTCGGGTGTTCGGCGGGTTGCCCTCCTCGTCGAGGAGCCCTGCCTCGGCCCCGACCGCCGTCATCGTCCCGAGGGTGTCGAAGAAGTCGGCCAGCAGCAGCGTGAAGACGAACAGGGCGGCGACGACGACCCCGGCGTTCTCCCACGAGCCCAGCAGGTTGAACTCACCGATCAGCTGGAGGTCCGGCATGCCGACGATCTCGCTCGGCCAGACGGGCACGTTGAGGAGCCAGCCGGTGGGGTTGAAGCCGGCCTCGGAGAACGCCGGGCCGGTCTCGGTGATCTGCTCCACCACGATGGCGAGCACGGTCATCGACAGGATCGAGATCAGGATCGCGCCGCGCACCCGCAGCACGTAGAGGGAGAAGGTCAGCACCAGGCCGAGGCAGAAGATCGCGACCGGCCAGCCGGCCAGCTGGCCGGTCGGGCCGAGCTGCACGGGCACGGTGGTGTTGGCGACGTCCGGGATCCGGCGTACGAAGCCGGCGTCCACGAGCCCGATGATCGTGAGGAACAGCCCGATCCCCACCGAGATCGCGATCTTGAGCTGTGCCGGGACGGCGCGGAACACGGCCTCGCGGAAGCCGGTGAGCACCAGCACCAGGATGATCAGGCCCTCGATCACGACCAGGCCCATCGCGTCGGCCCAGGTCATCTGGCTGGCGATGGAGAAGGTGACGAACGCGTTGAGGCCCAGCCCGGTCGCCAGCGCGAGCGGGTAGTTGGCGACCACGCCCATGAGCAGCGTGAGCACGCCCGCGGCGAGCGCCGTCGCGGCGCTGATCGCTGCGAAGTCGCCGCCGGCGAGGAGGTCGCCGTTCATGTCGACGCCACCCAGCAGGATGATCGGGTTGAGCACGATGATGTAGGCCATCGTCAGGAACGTGACGACGCCACCGCGGACCTCGCGCTCCACGGTCGAGCCGCGCTCGGAGATCTTGAAGAACCCGTCCAGCCCACCACGGGAGGATCGGGTGCCGGTGGCCGGGCCGGGGTCGGTCTTCTCGCTCACGGCGGCAGCATGTCAGAGCGCGGGCCCGTCCTGCGGGTGACCTGCCGGGCAGCCGGGATATCGTGGCGGACGTGGAGCTCCGCGACGACCAGCCGATGAAGCACGAGATCGGCAACCGCACCTACATCGTCGCCGACGTCGAGCCCCTGGACGTCGACGGCGTCCGCACCGTCGAGGTCGGCTCCGCGTTGTGGCTGCTCGGGTTCCTCGCGCTGCTCCCCTTCTACGGCCGCCTCGAGGGGGACGGGAACCTCTGGTGGCTCTGGACCTGCCTCGCGGGCTTCGGCCTGGGCCTGTGCGGCCTGGAGTACTGCCGTCGCCGCCGGCGTGCCCGCGCGGAGCTCGCCGCCGACACCGATGAGTGACGCTCCGCCGACCCGCTGGCAGCTGGCCGGCGGCGCGGGCGGGCACGCCTACGGACGCGCCTTCGCCGACCTGATCGCCGCCGGGCGCGACGTGGACGGCGAGGCCAGGCTGGCCGACGCCCTCCTCCCCCGCGGCGCGACGGTCCTCGACGCGGGGTCGGGCATGGGACGGGTCGCCGCGGCACTCCAGGCGCGCGGGCACCGGGTCGTGGGGGTCGAGGCCGACGCCGCCCTCGTGGCCCAGTCGCGCGAGGCGTGGCCCGCGGTGCCGGTGGTGGGGGCCGACCTGGTCCAGACGACGCCCGAGCTGCTGGCCGGCGAGGGCCACCCCACGGCGTACGACCTGGTGGTGGCGGTCGGGAACGTCATGGTCTACCTCGCCGAGGGCACCGAGCGGATCGTGCTCGGCAGGATGCGCGACCTGCTCGCCCCCGGTGGCCGCGTCCTGGTCGGGTTCCACCTGCGCGAGACGCCGACCCGGGCGCGCCACTACCCGCCGGAGGAGTTCGTCGGGGACGTCGAGGCGGTCGGCCTCCAGGTCGAGCTGCGCGCCGGCAGCTACGAGCTGCACCCGCCAAGCGACGAGTACGCCGTGTGGCTGCTCGGCCGCGCCGGGACCTAGAGCGGGTCGAGCTCGTCCACGCCGACCGTGTCGAGGACCGGCGGCGGCAGCGGGACCGGCTCGTGCTTCTTGGCGATCTGCACCTCGGAGTGGGCGCCGCAGCCGTGGTCGAGCGAGACGACACGACCGTCGTCGTTGGCGTTGCCGTTGGCGCAGACACCGAAGGTCAGCGACAGCGGACCCGCGATGCGGACCAGGAAGCCGCAGGTGGAGCAGACGTCGGGCGCCGACTTGGCCAGCGGCGCCTCGGGGCCGCCGTCGCCGTCGTACCAGCGCTCGGCCGCGAGGTCGCGCCCCTCCACCGAGAGCGTCCGCACCCGGCCCAGGCCGAGGTCCTGGGCGACCTGGCGCACCTGGGCCTTGTCGTCGCTGTCGAGCGGGTCGTCGCCGAAGGAGTACGTCGGCACCAACCGCGGGTCGTCGTCGGGGACGGGCATCAGGTCGCCCGGGGACAGGTCGCCCGGCTGCACGCGCTCCTTGTAGGGGATCCACGCAGGCGCCACGATCGCCTCGTCACCCGGGACGAGGACGACCTCGTCGACGGTGACGTTGCGCTGGCGGCTCGCCCGGGCCACGGTCACCGCCCAGTGCCAGCCGCGGTAGCCGCGCCGCGTGCAGGCGAACAGGTGGGTGACCAGCCGCTCCCCCTCGACGACGTGGCCGAGGTGCTCGCCGACGTCCGCCGCGTCGACCTCCTCGGTCAGGGCGGCGCGCGCGGCGTCCGCCGCCTTGACGGCGACGGCGTCTGACTTGGCACGCAGGGTGGGGGTCACGGGTCGCATCATGACAAATCACTGGTTCCCGTGTCAGGTCGGGGCGCCGATCGTCTCGCGTCAGGACGATTGGGCAGGATGGGCGCATGACCGAGCAGCGACCGCAGGGCGAGCCGGGGCCGGGTCCTGGCACCCGTTCGCGGACACGCGCGGTCGGGGACGGCATCAGGGCCAGCGCCCGCGCCACGGCGCGGGGAGCCGCGGCAGCCGCGCGCGGCACCGGCCGGGCCAGCCGGTTCACGGTCCGGCAGGCCACCCGGGCGTCCGAGGCGGAGGGTGCGGGCGAGTCCGGGCTCTCGCGGCTCATCCAGATGCACTTCTTCAACACCGCGGGTGACTCGGCGGTCGCGATCTCCCTCGCGGGCACGCTCTTCTTCCAGGTCCCCTCGGGCGAGGCGCGCGGCCAGGTGGCGCTGTTCCTGGGCCTGACGATGCTGCCGTTCGCCATCGTCGCCCCCCTCATCGGGCCCTTCCTGGACCGGTTCGCCCACGGCCGGCGCTGGGCGATCGGGGCGACCATGGCGATCCGGGCCTTCCTGTGCTGGGCGCTCGCCACCTCGGTCGCCGACGAGTCCCCGTGGCTCTTCGCCGCTGCGCTCGGCGTGCTGGTCTCCTCCAAGGCCTACGGGGTGACCCGCGCCGCCGCCGTGCCTCGCCTGCTGCCGCGGGACTTCACCCTGGTGCGTGCCAACGGCCGGGTGTCGCTCGCCGGCACCGTGGGCGCCGCCGTGGCTGCTCCGATCGCCGGCCTGCTGTCCCTCGTGGGGCCGGAGTGGTCGTTGCGCTACGCCTTCGCGATGTTCGTGGTCGCCACCGTGTGTGCGATCCGGCTCCCGGAGAAGGTCGACTCCTCGGCCGGCGAGGAGGACCTCGTGCTCCGGGGTGGTGCCGCCGAGGCCGCCACCACCCGCCGGGGCCGTGCGCGGATGCAGATCCCCCCAGCCGTCGCCTTCGCGCTCCGGGCCAACTGCGGGCCGCGGTGGGCGTCGGGGTTCCTGATCATGTTCATGGCCTTCCTCCTGCGCGAGAACCCTCCCCCGACCGACCTGCAGCCCGAGCTGCTCGTCGGCCTGGTCGTCGGCGCGGCCGGGGCCGGCAACGCGCTGGGCATCGTGCTGGCGTCGGTGCTCAAGCGCATCAACCCCAACGTGACCGTCGTGCTCGCCCTCCTGGCGGTGAGCGCCACCACCCTGCTCGCCGCGCTGTTCTACGGCGTCCTGCCGCTGGTGCTGCTCGGGCTCAGTGCCGGCCTGGCGCAGTCGCTGGCGAAGTTCTGCCTCGACGCGACCATCCAGCGGGACGTGCCGACGCGGGTGCAGGCCAGCGCCTTCGCGCGCAGCGACACCACGCTCCAGCTGGCGTGGGTCATCGGCGGCTTCGTCGGGATCGCCCTCCCGCTCGAGCCGGCCCGGCTCGGGCTCGGGGTCGCCTTCGTGGTGCTGACGGCCTGGACGGTCTTCGTCCTGGCCACGCGCCCGCAGGCGAGCCGACCCGCGGCCGCGGCCTGAGCCCGCGACGGTCGGCCGGGCTCAGATCTCCAGCTCGCCGGCGAGCGCGCGCAACAGCTTGGCGGTCGGACGGGCGGTCTTGGCGTCGGGGTGGCGGCCGTGGCGGTAGGACTCCCCGACACCGTCGAGCAGACGGATCGTGTCCTCCACGATCGTCACCATCTCCTCGGGGTCCTTGCGCCGCTGCTGGGCCTGGTTGCGCTGGACGGACTGCGGGGCGTCGAGCAGCCGCACCTGCAGGGCCTGCTCACCCCGTCGTCCCTGCGCGATGCCGAACTCCACGCGCGCACCGTTCTTGAGGGTCGTCACGCCCTCGGGGAGCGCGTCGGAGTGCACGTAGACGTCCGGGCCGTCCTCCTGCGAGAGGAACCCGAACCCCTTCGCGGGGTCGAACCACTTCACCTTGCCAGTCGGCACGACTGTCGCCTTTCCACCTTCCGTTGCCAGCGGCACGGCGCCGCAGCAGCGACCCACCCTATGTCGCCGCCTCCGGGCGGGCCAACCGAGTTCAGGCGGAGGCCAGGTGGTCCTCGAACCAGGCGGGGAACGCGGTCAGGTCCTCGAGGACCACGTGCGTGCCGGCCGCCTCCAGCTCCTCGCGCGTGCAGCCACCGGTGAGCACCGAGACGCTCACCGCTCCGGCAGCCAGCGCACCCTCGACGTCGTGCACGTGGTCGCCGACGTAGACGCTGCACCCCTCGCGCAGCAGCACCTCGGCCTTGCCGACACCCCAGAGCTCACCGGCGAGGACGTCGTGGTCGAGGGCCAGGTGGTCGAGGTGGAGCCGGGCGTTGGGCGTGAACTTGCCGGTGACCACGACGACACGGCCGCCCGCCCGGCGTACGGCGTCGAGGGCGGCGACGGCGCCCGGGAGGACCGGCACGGGCGTGATCGCGTGGTCCGGGTAGAGCACCCGGAACCGGTCGACGGCCGGACCGACCTCCTCGGCGGGGAGGTGCGGCGTGAGGAGGTGGTCGAGCGGCGGGCCGAGCCGGGCGGTCATCTCCTCGACCGGGAACGCCACGCCGAGCTCGTCGCCGAGCACCTCGAGCACCGTGCCGATGCCGTGGGCGGTGTCGATGAGCGTGAGGTCGAGGTCGAAGCCGACGGCGGGGGCACTGGGCACGGCACAAGGCTAGGCGGGCACGAAATCCTGTGGATCGTGTGCCCCGGCTTGACAGCTTGGGAGACACTGGTCGTTTCCGAGTCGTGGGGCAGGTGGGAAACGTGGTACGTCGGATGCGCCGTGGTGGCCGTGCCGTGCTCGGCGCCACCGTGCTGGCGCTCGCCGGCGCTGCCCTCGTCCCGACCGCCCACGCCGACGACGCCCCACGCGACCCGCAGCTGCACCTGGTGACCTTCGCCGGCCCCGGCACGGCCGGGTACGACGGCCCGAGGTCGCGCGCGTCCTTCCGGGCCGAGCTCACCAGACGCCAGGACGCCGCGCTGCGGCGCATCGGCTCCCCCACCCCGGCCTACCGGTGGACGACCGCGCTGAGCGGCTTCGCCGTACGGCTCACGCCGGCGCAGGCCGACGACCTGCGCGCCCTCCCCCACGTCGCCGACGTCGAGGAGAACTCCGTGCGGCCGCTCGCCGCGACCGGGGCCGCGCTCGCCGCCCGGGCCGACGTCCCGGGCGGGCGCGGTGGTGCCGGCGTCGTCGTCGGCGTCGTCGACAGCGGCATCTGGCCCGAGGGCCCGATCTTCGCCCCCGGCCCCGGCCTGGGCGACGCCGCGTCCGGCTTCGACGGCACCTGCCAGCCGGGCGAGGAGTGGGAGCCGGCCGCCTGCTCCGGCAAGCTGGCGGCCGCGTCGTGGTTCGTCGAGGGCTTCGGGCGCGAGCACGTCTCGTCCACCGAGGTCCTCTCGCCGCGCGACGTCCTCGGCCACGGCACGCAGGTCGCGTCGGTCGCGGTCGGCAACGCGCGCGTCTCCACCGGCGTGGCCGGGCTGCCGGCCAACTACTCCGGGACCGCGCCCCGCGCACGGCTCGCGTCCTACAAGGCGTGCTGGAGCGCCCCCAACCCCAGCGACGACGGCTGCGCGACGGCCGACCTGGTCGCCGCGGTCGACCGGGCGGTCGAGGAGGGCGTCGACGTCCTCAACCTCTCGGTCTCCGGCTCCGACGGCACCGGCGCGGTCGACCGCGCCCTGCTGGGCGCCGCCGAGGCTGGCATCGTCGTGGTCGCGGCCGCGGGCAACGACGCCGAGCACGCGTACGCCGCGCCCGAGACTCCGTGGGTGACCACGGTCGGTGGGCTCGCCGGCACCGGTGCCGCCGGATCGGTCCGCCTGGCCGGCGGGCCGCGGCTCGCGGGCGCGATGACCGTACGACGCTCCGTCGACGCGCCGGTCGTCCTGGCCTCCGCCGTGCCGGCCCCGGGGTCGACCCGTGACGAGGCGGCCCGGTGCGTCCCGGGGGCGCTGGACGCCTCGCGCACCGCCGGCGCCGTCGTGGTGTGCCAGCGCGGCGAGGTCGCCCGGATCGCCAAGTCGACCGCGGTCGCGCGCGCCGACGGGGTCGGCATGGTCCTCGTCAACACCGCGCCCGGCAGCGTCGCCTACGACCTGCACGACGTCCCCACCGTCCACCTCGACGAGGCGGCCGGTGACCGGCTGGTGCAGTGGGTGCGCCGGCAGGACGACCCCCGCGTCGGCCTCGACCCGACCGACGGTCGGGTCGGCCCGGTCCGGGTCGCCGGCTGGTCCGCCGGCGGCGACCCGCTCGGCAGCTTCGTCAAGCCCGACCTGGTGGCCCCGGCGACGGGCATCCTCGCCGCGACCGCACCGGGCCCGAGCGGCGACCGGTGGGCCTTCCTCAACGGCACCTCCGCCGCAGCCGCCCGCACCTCCGGACTGGCCGCCACGCTGCTCGCGCGACACGACTGGTCGGCGCCGGTCGTCCGTTCGGTCCTCGCCACGAGTGCGCGGCCGCTGCCGGCCGGTGCGCTGCGCTCCGGCTCGGGCCGGGCCCGTCCCGAGGTGGCGATGCGCACCCGGCTCGCCTACGACACCGACCCGGCCGCCTACCGCGGCTGGCTCCGCGGCGCCCGGGCCGACGTCAACAGCGCCTCGATCGCGCTCCACGGCGGCGACACCCGGGCCACCCGCACGATCACCAACCTCGACGACGAGGCGCGCTACTGGTCGGTCGAGGCCGACGGCTTCGGTCGCCACGACGTCGAGGTCGCGCCGGCAGCGGTGCGGCTCGGGCCGGGCGAGTCCGCGACGTACACGGTGCGCGTGCAGGGTCCGGCCCGTCGCGGTGTCGACGACGGCACCATCACCTGGCGGGGTCCCGACGGGGTCCGGGTCCGGATCCCCGTCGTGATCAGCCGCTGAGCCCGAGCTCGGCCGACGACTTCTCCCGCATCTCGACCTTGCGGATCTTGCCCGTGACCGTCATCGGGAACTCCTCGACGACGAGGACGTAGCGCGGGATCTTGTAGTGCGCGAGGCGTCCGGTCGCGAAGGCCCGTACGGCGTCGGCGTCGAGCGCCTCGGCACCCGACTTCATCCGCACCCAGGCGCAGAGCTCCTCGCCGTACTTCTCGTCGGGGACGCCGATCACCTGGACGTCCTCGATGTCGGGGTGGGTGTAGAGGAACTCCTCGATCTCGCGGGGATAGATGTTCTCCCCGCCGCGGATCACCATGTCCTTGATCCGCCCGACGATGGTGCAGTAGCCGTCCTCCCGCATCTCGGCGAGGTCGCCGGTGTGCATCCAGCCGTCGGCGTCGATCGCCTCGCGGGTCCGGGCCTCGTCCTCCCAGTAGCCGAGCATCACGGAGTAGCCGCGGGTGCACAGCTCCCCCGGCTCGCCCCGCTCGACGGTCTCGCCGGTGGCGGGGTCGACCACCTTGATCTCCACGTGGGGGTGCACCCGTCCGATCGTCGAGGTACGCCGGTCGAGGTCGTCCTCGGCGCGGGTCTGGGTCGACACCGGGCTGGTCTCGGTCATGCCGTAGCAGATCGACACCTCGGCCATGTGCATCTCCTCGATGCACCCCCTCATCACCTCGACCGGACAGATCGAGCCGGCCATCACGCCGGTACGGAGGCTGCTCAGGTCGAAGGAGGCGAAGTCGGGATGGTTCTGGAGGGCGATGAACATCGTCGGGACGCCGTAGACCGCGGTGCAGCGCTCCTCCTCGATGGTCCGCAACGTGATCTCGGGGTCGAAGCCGGGTGCGGGGATCACCATGGTGGCGCCGTGGGTGGTGCAGCCGAGGTTGCCCATCACCATCCCGAAGCAGTGGTAGAAGGGCACCGGGATGCAGAGCCGGTCCTCCTCGGTGAATTTGATCAGCTCGGTCGTGAAGTAGCCGTTGTTGAGGATGTTGCGGTGGCTGAGGGTCGCGCCCTTCGGGTAGCCGGTGGTGCCCGAGGTGTACTGGATGTTGATCGGGTCGTCGGGGTGCAGCGGCCAGGTCACCAGCTCGGCCAGGGTCACGCCCGGGTCGCTGACGTTGTGGTCGGTCCACTCCGGCGTCCCGAGGAACAGCACCTGCTCGAGCCCGACCTCCTCGCGCACCTCCTCGACCATCGCCCGGTAGTCGCTGGTCTTGAACTCCGTCGCCGAGATCAGCAGGCGCACGCCGGACTGTCGCAGCGCGAAGGAGAGCTCGTGGGTGCGGTAGGCCGGGTTGATGTTGACCAGGACCGCCCCGATCTTCGCGGTGGCGTACTGGGTCAGCGTCCACTCCGCGCAGTTCGGCGACCAGATCCCGACCCGGTCGCCCTTGCCGATGCCTGCCCGGACCAGCCCGATCGCCAGCCCGTCGACGGCGGCGTCCAGCTCCGACCACGTCCACCGGCGGCCGCTGGCCACCTCGACCAGGGCCTCCCGGTCCGGGTGCGCGGCGACGGTGCGGGCGAGGTTCTCCCCGATGGTCTCCTCGAGCAGCGGGGTGTCGGTCTCTCCGGCGGCGTAGGACTCCATGGCCCGCAAACGTACGCCCGGGCGCCCGTCCGCGCCACGACCGGACGGGGAGGTCAGTAGCGTGGGGGTCGTGCTGGACACCGACGCCGTCCTGGACCTGATCCGTGAGGTGGCCGAGAAGGTGATCAACCCACGGTTCCGGGCGCTGTCCTCGGAGCAGGTCGACGAGAAGGGACCGGGCGACCTGGTCACGGTCGCCGACAAGGAGTCCGAGCGGCTGCTGACCCGCTTCCTGGTCGACGCCTACCCCGAGGCCGTCGTGCTCGGCGAGGAGGCGTACGCCGCGCGGCCCGAGCTGCTCGAGGAGTTCCAGTCGGCAGAGCACGCCTTCACCGTCGACCCGGTCGACGGGACCAAGAACTTCGTCAAGGGCTCACCCGACCACGCCGTGATGGTGGCCGAGGTCCGTGCCGGCGAGACGGTCCGCAGCTGGATCTGGCAGCCTCAGCACGAGCTCGCGTACGTCGCCGAGGTCGGCGCCGGCGCCTGGCGCAACGGCGAGCGCCTGACCCGGCCGACGCCTGCCGCAGAGCCGGCCGACTGGCGCGGCGTCACCTCGCGCTGGCGCTGGCTCGGTCGCTCGCTGGGCGACCTGGAGCCGCTGAAGCTCACCTGGGTGTGCTGCGGCGTCGACTACCCCAAGCTGGTCGAGGGCGAGGCCGACTTCGTGGTCTACGGCCGCGCGAACCCCTGGGACCACGCGCCGGGGTCGCTGCTGCTGAGCGAGGCGGGCGGCTACGCCGGCACCCACGACGGTCGCCCCTACCGGCCGACCGACCCGCTCGAGGTGCACGAACGCCCGGCCGGCCTCCTGGCGGCGGCCGACCGGGCGACGTACGAGCACGTGGTGCCGCTGTTGTAGCAGCGGGCTGCAGGTCCTGACCCCGTCGTGTGACGGGAGGGATCAGCGGTGCGCGCCCCGCACCACGCGGTCGTGGCGGAGGGAGGAAGCCTTGGTCTCCTTGGCGAACAGCACGGCGACGATCGTGAGCACCGAGGCGGCGGCGAGGTAGATGCCGACCGCCGTGGTGTTCTTCTCCTCCACCGAGCCGAGCAGCTCCACGGCGATGATCGGTGCCAGCGCACCGGCGAAGATCGACGCCAGCTGGTAGCCCACCGACGCGCCGGTGTAGCGCACCGAGGTGCCGAACAGCTCGGAGAAGAACGCCGCCTGGGGCGCGTACATCAGCGAGTGGAAGAGCAGGCCGACCACGACCGCGAGCAGCACGCTGCCGGTGGTCATGTCGTCGAGCAGGCCGAAGAACACGAAGCCCCACACGCCCACGCCGATGGCGCCCGCGAGGTAGAGCGGGCGGCGGCCGACGCGGTCGGAGAGCGCGCCGATCATCGGGATGATGACGAACTGCATGCCCGCACCGATGAGCAGCATCTTGAGGATCAGGTCGTTCTCGGCACCGAGGTAGGTCGTCACGTAGGTGATCGAGATGATCGTGAAGATGTAGTAGGAGATGTTCTCCGCCATCCGCATGCCCATCGCGATGAAGACCTCGCGCGGGTAGGTCTTGATGACCTCGAGGATCGGGAGGTGCGAATCGGTCTCCTTCTTCTCGGCGATCTCGGCCTTGGCCTCCTGGAAGACCGGCGACTCCTCGAGCGAGAGCCGCACGAACAGGCCGATCAGCACGAGCACGGCCGAGAGCAGGAACGGGATCCGCCAGCCCCACGCCTCGAAGTCGGCGTCGCTCTGGACGGCGGCCAGGACGAACAGCACGCCGGTGGCGAGCATGTTGCCCAGCGGCACGCCCGCCTGCGGCCACGAGGACCAGAAGCCGCGGCTCTTCTCGTCGCCGTGCTCGGCGACCATCAGCACCGCACCGCCCCACTCACCGCCGACGGCGAAGCCCTGGAAGAGCCGGCAGACGAGCAG
This sequence comes from Nocardioides euryhalodurans, assembly GCF_004564375.1. Lineage (NCBI taxonomy): Bacteria > Bacillati > Actinomycetota > Actinomycetes > Propionibacteriales > Nocardioidaceae > Nocardioides > Nocardioides euryhalodurans. The sequence goes on along the minus strand of NZ_CP038267.1, from coordinate 3,201,953 downwards.
CAGGATCGGGGCCAGGATGCCGATCGAGGCGTACGTCGGCAGCAGGCCGATCGCGAACGTCGCGACACCCATCATCATCAGCGAGACCACGAGCATCTTCTTGCGACCGACGCGGTCACCGAAGTGTCCGAAGACGACGCCACCGAGCGGGCGGGCCACGAAGCCGAGGGCGTAGGTGCCGAAGGCGAGCAGGGTGCCGGTCACGGGGTCGGACTCGGGGAAGAACAGCGCCCCGAAGACCAGCGCGGCGGCCGAGCCGTAGAGGAAGAAGTCGTACCACTCCACGGCGGTGCCGATGAGGCTGGCGAAGACGACCTTGACGATCGAGGTCTTCCCCGGTTCGCGGCCCGTGTCGGGCTGGGGGACGGACTGGGTGGTCATGAGGGGTGGTTCCTTTCGGGTTCCTCGTGGGAGGGCGGGGGTGGAGGGGAGGAGGGTCAGGCGGCGGTCCAGCCGCCGTCGAGCAGGAAGGACGAGCCGGTGATCGAGGCGGAGGCCGGACCGCACAGGAAGGCCACCATGTCGGCGACCTCGCCCGGCTCGACGAGCCGCTTGAGCGCCGTCCGGGCGAGCAGGACGTCGTCGACGACCTCGTCCTCGGGGATGCCGTGCGCCTTGGCCTGGTCGGCGATCTGGCCCTCGACCAGGGGGGTGCGCACGTAGCCGGGGCAGACGGTGTTGCTGGTGACGCCCTTGCCCGCGCCCTCGAGGGCGATCACCTTGGAGAGGCCCTCGAGGCCGTGCTTGGCACTGACGTACGCCGACTTGTAGGCCGATGCGCGGTGGCCGTGGACGCTCGAGACGTGGACGATCCGCCCCCAGCCGCGCTCGTACATGCCGGGCAGCACCTGGCGGGTGAGCAGGAAGGGGGCGTGCAGCATCACGCGGTGGATGAAGGCGAAGCGCTCGGGGTCGAACTCCTCGATCGGTGCGACGTGCTGCAGCCCGGCGCAGTTGACGAGGATGTCCGCGTCGAGGCCGAGACCGGACACGGCGTCTCCGTCGGCCAGGTCGACGGCACGGTGGTCGCCGCCGAGGTCCGCCGCCAGCTTGGCGGCAGCCTCCTCGTCGAGGTCGACCACGGTCACGGCAGCACCGAGGCCGGCCAGGTGGCCGGCGATGGCGGCGCCGATGCCGCTGGCACCGCCCGTGACGACCGCCCGGCGACCGCCGAGGCTCGCGTGTGTGACTGGGGTCTCAGGCATGCGCTCGACGCTAGGGCTTGCGCGCCTCCGCGTTCCATGTTCCTAGGGCCCACACATTCGTCGAGTGAGTGTGGGATGAGCACATGTGAGGCGCGCGAAGGCTGAGTGCGCCTCACCGCTGCAGCCGGTGCACCCGCAGCGCCAGCTGCAGGTCCAGCCCCCGTCCCGGCTCGCGCCAGTCGCTTCCGAGCAGGTCGGCCACCCGGTCCAGCCGCTGGGAGACCGTGTTGGGGTGGACGTGGAGCACCGAGCCGGTCTCCTTGACCCGCCCCCCGGTCGCGAACCACGCCTCCAGGGTCTCGACCAGGCTGGTGCCGCGGGCCTCGTCGTAGTCGAGGACGGGGCCGAGGGTGGTGCGCAGGTACGCCGCCAGCTCGTCGGGACCGTTCTCGCCGAGCAGCAGGCGGGTCAGCCCGAGGCCGGCCGGGTCGCTGACCTCGCCGACCCGGCCGAGGGTGAGCAGGGTGTCGAGGCACCGGCGCGCCTCGGCGTACGCGTCGGCGAGCGTGTCGGGATCGGCGGCCGCCACACCGACGGTGGCCCGTCCGCCCCCGCCGGCGACGACGCCGGCGAGCTGCTGCCCGACCGCGACCGGGTCGGCTGCGGGGACGAGCAGCACCAGCCGGCCGCTGTGCTCGCCGGCCAGGCCGCGCTGCTCCGAGGCGAGCCGCGCGAGCGCCCGCCCGGCCGCGAAGCGCTCGAGCCCGTCGATGGCGGCGACCGCGATCGCGAGGGGCGGGTCGAGCACGACCTGCCGGCGCCGGGCCCGCTCGCGCAGTGCCGGCAGCGCCTCGGTCCGGGCGTCGAGGAGATCGCCGAGCAGCTCGCCGCCGAGCCGGTCCTCGGTCTCGGCGACGGTCCGCGCGAGCAGCAGCACCAGCGCCGTGACCAGTGCCCCGCGCTCGAGGGTGCGCCGCTGCGGCAGCCCGAGCGGGCGACCGCCGGTGTCGAGCACCAGCGTCGCGACGTGGTCGGCACCGGCCTGGGCGACGGCGACGTACCGGCCGTCGTGGCGGACCGCCCGTCCCGAGGCGATGGCCTCGTCGACGGCGTCGGCCCAGTCGCCGCCGGCCGCGTCACCTGCCAGCAGCTCCCCGCCCGGCGCGTGGACCGCCAGCGCGCCGCCCAGCACCTCGGAGAGCACCGAGGCGACCTGCTCGACCCCGCCCCCGGCGACCAGGAGGTCGGTGAGCCGGTCGTGGGCGAGCGCGGCGCTCTCGACGGCGGCGGTGTGCTCGGTCATCGTGCGGTGGGCGGCGTCGAGGTCGGCGAAGAGCCTGGCGTTCTCCAGCGCCACCGATGCGTGCGCGGCGAACGAGGTCAGCAGGCTCACCTCGTGCGGCGGGAAGGGCCGGACCGAGCGGTGCACCGCGAGGAGCGCACCGATCACCCGGCCCTCGACCGTCAGCGGCACCCCGAGGATGGCGCGGATCTTCTCCCCGGCCACCGCCTCGTCGATGTAGCCGCGGTGCAGGAAGCGGCTGTCGGACTGGTAGTCCTCGGTGAAGTACGGCGCCCCCGTCTGCGCCACCAGTCCGAGGAGGCCGGTGCCGAGCGGCAGCCGCAGCGACCGGAACTCCGGCGTCAGCGCACCGTCGGTGACCTTCATGTAGGACGCACCCTCGGGCTCGTCGTTCAGCGAGAGGTAGGTCATGTCGGCGTTGAGCAGCTGCCGTGCACGCCGGACGATCGCGGTCAGGATCGCGTCGACGTCGCGGATCGCGGTCAGGTCGGAGGCGGTCTCGTAGAGCGCACGCAGCTCCGCCTCGCGGGCCTGCCGGTGGGTGATCAGCTCACGCAGCCGCAGCGCCACGTCGCACTGCCGGCGCAGCTCGGCGACCTCCTCGTCGGTCCGGCCCACGGCCTCGGCGGTGGCGATCACCGCGTCGAAGGCCTCGCGCGGGGCCTGGTCGTAGAGCAGGTCGAGGAAGGTGTCGTTCACCAGCGCGTCCCGTCCGGCGGCATCAGGAGACCACCACCTCGACCGCGACCCCGTCGCCGAGGTCGAGCACGGCGCCGGGAAGGAGGGGTACGGCGACGCCGGGCTGCAGCTCCTCGGGTGGCATCCCCGGTTGCACCAGCACGCTGCCGTTGGTGGAGCCCAGGTCGGTGACCACGGCGGACCCGGGATCCTCGCCGGGCCGCACCTCGAGGTGGGTCGCCGAGATCTCCCGGTCCGGACTCGGCACCGTGACCAGCCGCGGGTCGTCCTCCTCGCCCAGCCGGGACGCGTCGGGGGCGCGACCGACGAGCACCGGCCGGTCCACCTCGACGGTCTCCCCGGTCGGCAGCAGCAGGCTCACCACGAGCGGCTCGACGCCGACGGCCTCCGTCGGCGCGGTCGGCTCCGGGGTGGCCGGCTCCTCGTCGTACGCCGGCTCCACGGGCGGTGGCTCGACCAGCGATGCCTCGTCGGCCTCGGGCTCGGCCGCCGGCAGCTCGTCGGCCACGACCGGCTCGACCACCTCGGACACCCGCACCAGACCGTCCCCGAGGTCGAGCCACCCGGACTCGGGGTGGGCTTCGCCGACCTCGATCCGGAGACCGGTGACCCCGCGCAGCGCCCGCTCGACCCAGGTGGTCGCGCCGGTGCCCTCGACGGTCACCTCCTCCGCGGCGGTGGCCAGCGTCGCCCGGGCGGCACCCCGGATCACGACCCGGGTCTCCCCCGCGGTCTCGCTCACCAGCACGAAGCCCGGCAGGTCGCGCAGACCGTCGGCGATGAGCACGTCGAGCACCTCGTCGAAGCCGTCGCCGTCGTCGACCAGCGCCCACACCGCCGGCACGCGTGCCTTCTCTGTCGGCGGCAGGAGGACCGTGGCGTGCTCGCCGAAGACGCCGAACCACGCGCCGGGTCGATAGCTGCGCACTGCACCGGTCACGGCGACCCCCTCGTCCGGGCCCGTCGCGTCCTGCCTCACGTCGGGTCCGACCATCCCACCACATCGACCACCACGGCGGTCGCGTTGTCGCGGCCGCCCGCGGCGACGGCCTCGTCGACCAGCCTCCCGGCGGCTTCGTCGGGATCCGGACACTCGCGCAGGGCTGCGCCGATGGCGTCGTCGTCGATCATGCCGTTGACCCCGTCGGTGCACAGCAGCAGCCGGGGCGCTCGCGACACCGGCAGCAGGACGTGGTCGGGCTCGGGCTCGTCGGGGCCACCCAGGGCACGCGTGATGACGTGTCGCTCGGGGTGTCGGGCCGCCTCCTGCGGCGTCAGCCGGCCGGAGCTGACGAGCTCCTGGACCAGGCTGTGGTCGACCGTCACCTGGGTGAGGGTGCCGCCGGCGAGGAGGTAGCAGCGCGAGTCGCCGAGGTTGGTGACCTGCCAGGCCGGGCCGTCGTCGGTCTCGACGAGCAGCACGACGACCGCGGTGGTGCCGGGGGTGGCCCGTCGGCTGCCGGCGCCGCGCGCCGCGGCGTACTCGTTGATCCGCTGCTGGCAGCGGCGGAGCACCTCCTCGACCACCTCCCGACCCCGTCGGGGGTCGTAGCCGGCCTCGGCGAGGGCCGCGAAGCCCTCGACCACGATCCGGCTCGCGACGTCGCCGCCGTCGTGGCCGCCCATGCCGTCGGCGACGACGAAGACCGGCGGCGCGACCAGCAGGTCGTCCTCGTTGACCTCGCGGACCAGCCCGACGTCCGTCCGCGCGCCGTGGCGCAGCTCCACCTGCTCCATCACACCTCCCGGGGTGCGAGGAGCGTACGACCTCCGGAGCCGGCGCGCGTGCGTGCCGGGCCGGGTAGCGTTGAGGGGATGTCGCGAGGGAGTGCGCACGGCGAGGGCAACCGGTCCCTGGCCGACCAGCTGCGGGGGTGGCCGGAGGACCGGCTCACCCGGCTGCTGCGCGCGCGCCCCGACCTCGCGACGCCGGCCCCCCAGGACTCCTCCCAGCTCGCCTCGCGGGCTGCGACCCGGGCGTCCCTCGCGCGGGCGCTGGACCTGCTGACACGGCTGGAGCTCGCCGTGCTCGACGCCCTGGTCGTCGCTGTCGAGGCGGAGCCCGCCGACCTGGCGCCGCTGGTCCATGCCGACCGCGACCGGGTCGCCACCGCTGCCGAGCGTCTGGTCGACCTCGCGCTGGCGTGGGAGTCCGGCAGCGGGTTGCGGCCGCTCACGGGCGTCGCCGCGACGATGGCCGCCGGCGGCCCCGGAGTCAGCGGGGTCCGTCCCCGGAGCGACTCGCCCCTGCCTGCCGCGGGGATCGAGGCGCTCCTCGACCAGCTGAGCCCGCAGGCCCGCCGCATGCTCGACCACGTCGACGAGCACGGCGGCCAGGCGACCACCGGGGCGGCACGACGCAGGGTCCGACCCGAGGACGCGACCACGCCGGCCGAGGAGCTGGTGTCCCGAGGGCTCCTGGTGCCGCGCGACGACGGACTGGTGGTGCTGCCCGGCGAGGTCGCACTGGTGCTGCGCGGAGGGCGGACTACCCGGGAGCCGGTCGACGTCGTGCCGTCCGTGGCCACCTCGTCTCGGGCCGCGTCGCTGGTGGACCGGGCCGCCGCGGGGGCGGCGTACGAAGCGGTGCACCGGGTCGAGCTGCTGCTCGACCACTGGGGGCTCGAGCCGCCCGGGGAGCTGCGGTCGGGCGGGCTCGGGGTGCGCGACCTCAAGGCGACCGCCGCACTGCTGCACACGACCGAGCCGACTGCCGCGCTGCTGGTCGAGGTCGCCGCCGAGGCCGGGCTGCTCGCCACCCGCGCCGACGCCCACGGCGACCCGGTCTGGGTCCCCACGGACGCCTTCGACGCGTGGCTGACGCGCGCCCTCGCCGAGCGCTGGCTGCTGCTCGCCACGACCTGGCTGCGGATGGTCCGCGTCCCCGCGCTCGTCGGGAGCCGCGACGCGGCCGGCAAGGGGCGCAACGCGCTCTCCCCCGACCTGACGAGCCCGACGGTGGCCGAGTCCCGGCGTGCCGCCCTGTCCGGCCTGGCCGAGCTGCCGGAGGGCGAGGTGCTGGCGAGCGGCACCGGGGTGCCGTCCCTGGTCGCCCGGCTCGACTGGACCCGGCCACGACGGCCCCGGTCGCGGGCCGACGAGGTCGCCGCGGCGGTCGAGGAGTCCGCGACGCTCGGGCTGACGGGGCTCGGCGGCCTGCCGTCGTACGCCGCGGCGCTGCTCGCCGACGAGGAGGACGCCGCCGCGGCCGCCCTGGCACCGCTGCTGCCCACGCCCGTCGAGCAGGTCGTGCTGCAGGCCGACCTCACCGCCGTCGCGCCCGGGCCGCTCGAGTCAGCCGTCGCGCGGCGGCTCCACCTCGTCGCCGACGTCGAGTCGCGTGGGGGCGCGACGACCTACCGGTTCACCGCCGGTTCGGTCCGGCGCGCGCTCGACCAGGGCTGGTCGGCCCTGGAGGTGCACGCCTTCCTCGACGAGGTCGCGGCGACGGAGGTGCCGCAGCCGCTGCGCTACCTGGTCGACGACACCGCCCGTACCTTCGGCAGCATCCGGGCCGGCCACGCCGAGTCCTTCCTGCGCGCGGACGACGAGACCGTCCTGACCGAGCTGGTCCACCACCCGCGCGCGGGGGCCCTGCGCCTGCGACGGCTCGCGCCCACCGTCGTCATCAGCGAGCTGTCGCTCGAGGTGCTGCTGCCCCGGCTGCGGGAGCTCGGGGCAGCGCCGGTCGTCGAGGCCGCCGACGGCACGGTCCGGGTGGCGCGCCCGGACCTGCTGCGGGCCCGGAGCCCCCGCGGCCGGCGGGCGTCCTCGACCGTGGTCGCGCGCGAGGCCGCGCTGGCCGCCCAGGTGGTGGCGGCGATCCGGGCCGGCGACCAGGTGGCGGCCACCCGACCGGCCGGCGCGGTCGAGACCCTGACGCCGAGCGGGTCGCTGGCCGCGCTGCGCGAGGCGATCGAGGTGGGTGTGCCGGTGCTCATCGGCTACCTCGACAACCACGGCACCCGGACCGAGCGACTGGTGCATCCCGAGGCCGTCGAGGGCGGCCAGCTGTCGGCGTACGACGTCCGCAGCGACGACCGCCGCCACTTCGCCGTCCACCGGATCACCTCCGTCCGGCCGGCCGCGCGCGACGCACCGCGGTAGGTGCCCCACCCTAGAATTGCGGTATGGACTTCGTGCGCTACGCCGAGGCGACGGCCGGCCTCCTCAACGCCGACCTCCCCGACCGTGACGCGCTGGTCGCGCACCTCTCGGGCCGCACCTGGCTCCACGGGACCGTCTCGGACCGTGACGCCACCGTGCTGCGGCGCTTCCAGCGCGAGCTGCGGCCGGTCTTCGAGGCCTCCGACGCCGCAGACGTGCGCGGGGTGATCGAGGGGCTCAACGCGCTGATGGAGAAGCACCCGATCACGCCGATGATCTCCGACCACGACCCCGACGACCTCCACCTCCACGTCGCCACCCGGGCCGACTCGGTCTCGCAGCTGCTCATCGGCGAGGCACTGCTCGGGCTGGCCACGCTGGTCTGCGACCTCGGTCCCACGCGGATGGGGGTCTGTGCCGACGCCAAGTGCTCGTGCGTCTACGTCGACACCTCCCCCAACCAGTCGCGCCGCTACTGCTCCGACCGCTGCTCCTCGCGGGCCAACGTGGCCGCCTACCGCGCCCGGCAGAAGGCCGCGGCCACTGCCTGAGCCTCCCCCTCCCGAGCTGGTCGCGCGGCTTCGTGCCGCGGGCTGTGTCTTCGCCGAGGACGAGGCGGTGCTGCTGGTCGGGGCTGCTCACGGAGCGGCGCTCGAGGCGCTGGTCGCTCGCCGGACGGCCGGCGAGCCGCTGGAGCACGTGCTCGGGTGGGCGGCCTTCGCCGGGCGCCGGGTGGCCGTCGCGCCCGGCGTGTTCGTGCCGAGGCGGCGTACGGAGCTGGTGGTGCGGCTGGCGGTCGGGATGGTCCGCCGCCGGATGCGCCTCGAGGGGCCCCCAGATGATGCATCGGGCGGCGGACCATCGCACCCACTCGTCGTGGACCTGTGCTGCGGCTCGGGGGCGATCGGGGCCGCGGTGGCGGCCCTCCTGCCCGAGGCCGAGGTGTGGGCGAGCGACCTGGACCCGGTCGCGGTCGCCTGCGCCCGGCAGAACCTGCCGCCGGAGCGAGTCGTCACCGGTGACCTCTTCGACGCGTTGCCCACGACCCTGCGCGGGCGGGTCGACGTGCTGGTCGTCAACGCCCCGTACGTCCCGACCGACGCGATCGCGACGATGCCGCCGGAGGCGCGCGAGCACGAGGCCCGGATCGCGCTCGACGGAGGCGCCGACGGGGTCGACCTGCACCGTCGGGTGGCGGCGGGCTGTCGGGAGTGGCTGCGGCCGGACGGCCACCTGGTGATCGAGACCAGCCGCTCCCAGGCGCCGCTGACCCTGGCCGCCTGCGCCGACGCCGGGCTGGCGGCGTACGTCGAGACCGACGACGACCTGGACGCGACGGGGGTCGTGGCGTCCTCGTTGTGACGCCCAGTGGCTCGCCCCCGTACGCTGGACAGGCCATGAACCCACCCCACGAAGCGGCTCGCTGCGCTCACGCCTCCGCGGGGACCCCGGAATGAACGACGGCCCCCTCATCGTCCAGTCGGACAAGACGCTCCTGCTCGAGGTCGACCACCCGCAGGCGATCGACTGCCGCAAGGCGATCGCGCCGTTCGCCGAGCTCGAGCGCAGCCCGGAGCACGTCCACACCTACCGGCTCACGCCGCTCGGTCTCTGGAACGCTCGCGCCGCCGGCCACGACGCCGAGCAGGTCGTCGACACCCTGCTGACCTACAGCAGGTACGCCGTCCCGCACGCGCTGCTGGTCGACGTGGCCGAGACGATGGCGCGCTACGGGCGGCTGCGCCTGGACAAGCACCCGACCCACGGGCTGGTGCTCACCAGCACCGACCGGCCCGTGCTGGAGGAGGTGCTGCGCGCCAAGAAGGTCGCCGGGATGCTCGGCGCCCGCCTCGACGACGACACCGTGGTGGTGCACCCGAGCGAGCGGGGCAACCTCAAGCAGGCGCTGCTCAAGATCGGGTGGCCGGCCGAGGACTACGCGGGCTACGTCGACGGCGAGGCCCACCAGATCGACCTCGCCGAGGACGACTGGACGCTGCGCGACTACCAGCGCGAGGCAGCGGAGTCGTTCTGGCACGGCGGCTCGGGCGTCGTCGTGCTGCCCTGCGGCGCGGGCAAGACACTGGTCGGCGCGGCCGCGATGGCCCACGCCCAGGCCACCACGCTGATCCTCGTCACCAACACGGTGAGCGCCCGGCAGTGGAAGTCCGAGCTGGTGAAGCGGACCAGCCTGACCGAGGACGAGATCGGCGAGTACTCCGGCTCGGTCAAGGAGATCCGCCCGGTCACCATCGCGACGTACCAGGTGATGACGACGCGCCGGAAGGGCGTCTACTCCCACCTCGAGCTGCTCGACGCCCGCGACTGGGGTCTCATCGTCTACGACGAGGTGCACCTGCTGCCCGCCCCGATCTTCCGGATGACCGCCGATCTCCAGGCCCGCCGCCGGATCGGGCTGACCGCCACCCTGGTCCGCGAGGACGGCCGCGAGGGCGACGTCTTCTCGCTGATCGGCCCCAAGCGCTACGACGCGCCGTGGAAGGACATCGAGGCCCAGGGCTGGATCGCGCCGGCCGACTGCGTCGAGGTCCGGGTCTCGCTGAGCGAGTCCGAGCGGCTGGCGTACGCCACCTCCGAGCCCGAGGAGCGCTACCGCCTCGCCGCCTGTACGCCGGCCAAGACCCGGGTCGCCGAGCAGCTGGTCCACCAGCACGCCGGCGAGCCGACGCTCGTGATCGGCCAGTACCTCGAGCAGCTCGACGAGATCGGCGCCGACCTCGACGCCCCGGTCATCAAGGGCGACACGACCGTCAAGGAGCGGCAGCGGCTCTTCGAGGCGTTCCGCACCGGCGAGATCAGCCTGCTCGTGGTCAGCAAGGTCGCCAACTTCTCCATCGACCTGCCCGAGGCGGCCGTCGCGATCCAGGTCTCCGGCTCGTTCGGGTCACGCCAGGAGGAGGCGCAGCGGCTCGGGCGGCTGCTGCGGCCGAAGGCCGACCGCCGGACGGCGCGCTTCTACACGATCGTGTCGCGCGACACCGTCGACGCCGACTTCGCCCAGAACCGGCAGCGCTTCCTCGCCGAGCAGGGCTACGCCTACCGGATCCTCGACGCCGTCGACCTCTGAGGTCGTGGCGCCGGTCAGGGACACCCGACGTGAGGGCGTCAGCTCCGCACCTGGAGGCGCACGTCGACCTCGTCGCCGACGTCGACCCCCTCGGCCCGGCGGACCGGGCGCTTGACCGGCAGCACGTAGGCGTCCTCCTCCTTCGACGGGAAGACGCTGGTCTCCCAGGTCGAGCCCCCGAGCGTGACGAGCACCGGGACGGAGCCGAAGCCACGGGGCTCGTGGAGGCCGGCGCCGATCTCGTCGGAGACCTCGGCCGGCACGGTCAGGAAGACCCACGAGTCCTCGCGGGCCTGCCAGGCCCACAGCCGGGCCCGGAAGGTGTGCTCGTCCACGGTGGCGAGCCTAGGGCCCGCCACCGAAGGTCGGGGAGTGCGTCAGCGCGCGGCTGCGGCGGCCGAGGCCTCGGTGTCACCCGTGGGCAGGTGGCCGCCCTTGTCCTCGAGATGGGCTCGGATGAACCACTGGAACTTCTCCAGCTCGGCCGTCTGGCCGATGAGCAGGTCCTCGGTGATCGGGTCCAGCTCCGCCGCGACGGCGATCGCCTTGCGGTGGTCACCGATGACGCCGGTGTAGACGAGGTCGAGCGCGGCCAGGTGGGCCGGCACGGTGTCGCGGCCGAGGGAGTAGTCGTCCCAGGTCCGCTCGGCGACGGCGGCACCGGGACGGCCGTCGGGCGATCCGCCCAGGGTCGCGATCCGCTCGGCGATGTCGTCGGCGTAGCCACGCACCAGGTCGACCTGGGGGTCGAGCATCTCGTGGACGGCGATGAAGTTCGGCCCCACGACGTTCCAGTGCACGTGCTTGAGGGTGAGGTGCAGGTCGTTGGCGGCGGTCAGCCGCTGCTGCAGGACGGTGGCCAGCTGCTGGCCCTGGTCGTCGGACAGTCCAGGAACACTGAAGGTGGTCATGAGGGGTCAACGCGGCCGGTGGCCGAGGATGTTCCCCCGACCCGACCCCGACCTTCCCCCGGGATCGCCGGCTCAGGGGTGATTTCCGGCTGCCGGCGAGGCAGGCTCGGAGCATGAGCACCACACCCGTCTCCCGTTCCCTCGTCCGCCCCCGCCGGGGCCGGATGATCGCCGGCGTCTGCGCCGGCCTCGCCCGCCGCTTCGGCGTCACCCCGACGACCGTGCGCGCGATCTTCCTGATCAGCTGCCTGCTGCCCGGCCCGCAGTTCCTCGTCTACATCGCGCTGTGGGTCCTCGTGCCCGAGGAGGACGAGGGCTAGGGGCCTCTCCGTAGGCTCGACGCATGGCGACCGACCTGCGCACACGGATGGGCGGGGCGATCTTCCGGATCGCGGCCGGGCCCGACGGGCCGAAGCACCGCGACCGGATCCACGGCCGCCCGGGACCACGCTGGTTCGAGGGCGACTCCCCCATCGGCCGGGTCCACGGCGACGCGTCGATGTTCATCGGCGGCATCCGCGCCCTGCTGCTGCAGACGATGCACCCCGCCGCGATGACCGCGGTCGCCGAGCACTCCGGCTACCGCGGCGACATGCTCGGGCGCCTCGCGCGGACCAGCCGCTTCCTGGCGGTGACGACCTTCGGCCACGTCGACGACGCCCAGGCCGCGGTCGACGCGGTCCGCGCCATCCACGAGCGCGTGACGGGGTGGATGCCCGACGGGTCGACGTACGCCGCCTCCGACCCGCACCTGCTCGGCTGGATCCACGTCGCGGAGGTCGACAGCTTCCTGGTCGCCCACCAGCTCTACGGGCGGCAGCCGCTCGACCGGGCCGGTCGCGACGAGTACGTCGCGCAGACCGCGGAGGTCGCCCGCCGGCTCGGGGTGGTCGACCCGCCCACGACCGAGGCGGAGCTGGCGGCCGCGCTCGAGGCGTACCGCCCCGAGCTCCGCTCGACCGACCACGCACGGGAGGCGGTCCGCCACGTGATCCTGCACCCGCCGATCGCCCTGCCGGCGCGGCCGGCGTACGCCGTCCTCGTCGCTGCCGCGGTCGGGCTGATGCCCCGGTGGAGCCGGCGACCGCTGGGGCTGCCGTGGCTGCCGGTGTCGGAGCGCACGGTCGTCCGTGCCCTCGGTTCGGCGGCCACCGGGACCATCCGCTGGGCGATGACGCCCGGCCGCGCCGCCGCCCGTGAGCTGGCCGAGCAGAGAGCAGGGTGAACCCCGGCCCGGTCCTTGGTTGAATGCGGACATGGAGCTCGAGGACCGGTGGCCGCTGGGGACGCACCCCGACCTCCGTGACGAGCTCGTGGCGGCGTACGACCACGACGGGCGCGGCTACCACGACCGGCTGCACCTGACCGAGGTGCTCGACCACCTCGACCTGCTCGGCTGCGACGACCCCGCCGTGCTGCTGGCGGCCTGGTTCCACGACGCGGTCTACGACGGCCGGGCGGGCGCCGAGGAACGGTCGGCCCAGTGGGCCCGCCGTGCCCTGCCCGAACCGCCGGCCCGCGAGGTGGCGCGACTGGTGCGGCTCACCGAGCAGCACCGACCGGCCGCGGACGACGAACCGGGCCGGCTGCTGTGCGACGCCGACCTCGCGATCCTGGCCGCCGGCGAGGAGCGCTACGACGCCTACACCAGGGGCGTGCGCCAGGAGTACGCCCACCTCCCCGACGCCGCGTTCGCCCACGGCCGCGCCGCCATCCTGCGCGACCTCGTCGACCGCCCGCACCTGTTCCACACCCCGCGCGCCCGTGAGCTCTGGGAGGAGCGCGCCCACGCCAACGTCGCCGCCGAGCTGGCCCGCCTCACCGGCAGCTGAGTCTCAGCGGGGCTTGCGGCGGCGCAGCCCGGTGGCGACGAGGCGGGAGACCAGCTCGCGGGAGGAGACGGGGGTGGCGCCGGCGGCGACCATGTCGCCGTACCACTCCTCGGGGACGTCGTAGTGGTCGCGGTCGAAGCCGCGCTCGGGGATGCCGACCTCACGCGCGAACGCGTGCAGCTCGTCGTAGGACGCGTCGCTGGCGAGGTGGGACCACAGCCGACCCCGCCCAGCCGCGTTCGGCGGGTCGATGAGGATCATCCGGCGGAGGCCCCGGTGACGCGGGCCACCGCGTCGTCGACGAGCAGCCGCCACGAGCGGACGTGGCCCGCGTCGACGTACGCCTTGTCACTGCCGCCCGGCCGCACCTGGGGCCCGAGGTGGAAGGCGCGCACGCCGGCCCGGACGAACCACGGGACGTGCTCGCCGAGCAGCCCGCGTCCCGGGACCAGCAGCCGGGCGACCCGCGGAGCACGGCTCGCCAGCGCAAGCAGGTCGTCGTAGCCGGTGGCGAGCCCCTGCGGCGAGCCGGCCGAGCAGACGCCGACCAGCCCGGGGAGGTCCACGACCCTCGCCCACGCCCGCTCCGCGTCCAGCGAGGAGTCGATCGCCCGGTGGAAGGTCCACGGCACCCCGGGCAGCTGGGCGGCGAGGTGGGAGCAGACCTCGGTGTCGACGTCGAGGTCGGAATCGAGGAAGCCGAAGGACAGCCCGGCTGCCCCGCACCGGAGGTAGTCACCGGCGAGCCCGACCAGCCGGGCGAGCTCGCCGCCGGTGGTCGTCCAGGAGTCGGTGAGCCGCAGCACGACGAAGACCGGCAGCTCGGTCTCGCGGCACACGGACGAGACGAGGGCCGGCTCCGGTGAGAGGTCGCCGTCCGTCGCGAGGTGGAGTCGGTCGGCACCCCCCTCGTCGGCCCCGGGGACGTCGCCGGGGCCCCGTACGGCGACCTCGAGCACGGCCTCACCCATGGACTCACTGTAGGACCGCCGGCTCCACCCGGCGGGGTGGGCGCGCGAGGCACAATGGAGGGATGGACCACCGGCTCTTCCTCGCGGCACGGGCCCGGGTCCTCGCCGACCTGCAGGCACGCCGGCAGGCGACCCCCGAGATGGTGTCGGTCCTCGAGGACGCCGTGGAGGATCGGAAGTGGTGGGCCGAGCAGTGGCCCGAGGGTGCGATGTACGTCGCCGGGCTGGTCGCCCAGGACGTGCAGGACGCCGTCCTCGACGCCGGAGGCCGGTGGCCGGTCTGCCTGGGTTGCGGAGACGCCCCCGAGCACGCCCTGCACATCCAGCCCGACCTCGGCGGGCCCGACCCGGTGTGGGTCTGCGAGGAGTCCGGGACGGCCGTGGCCGAGCTGGGAAGGCTCTGAGCGGTTCCTAGGTCTCCCGCCCGAGCTGCACCCACATCGTGAAGCGGTCGCCGCGGTAGACCGAGCGCGACACCTCCACGATCTTCTCCACCGCGAGCGCCCGGCGCGAGTGTCGCATCACGGGACCACCGGCCGGGATCTCGAGCAGCCGTCCCTCGTCGGCGTTGGCGACGTCGGCGGTGATGGAGTCCTCGGCCCAGGTCGGACGCAGGCCGCGGTCGGCGAGGGCCTCGTAGAGGCTGGTGGGCATGCCGCTCTGCAGGAATCCCGGGAGCAGCACCTCGTTGAGGTAGGCGTCCTCGACGCACATCGGGTGCCCGTCGGCGCGGCGCAGCCGGCGCCAGTGGATGACGGGGTCGCCGGCGGTCATCTCCAGGGCCCGCGCGACGCCGGGACCGGCCGTCTCGCGCCGGGCGAGGAGCGTCTGGGACTCCGCGAGCATCCCGCGGCTGCCCATCTCCTCGGTGAAGCTCCGCATCCGCCCGACCGTGCGGCGCGGGTGGGCGACGAAGGTCCCGCGACCGGGGATCCGCTCGAGCAGGCCCTCGGCGACGAGCGAGTCCATGGCCTGGCGGACGGTCATCCGGGCGACGTGGAACTGGTGGACGAGCTCGCGCTCGGAGGGCGCTGCGGTGCCGGGCTGGGCCTCGCGGACCAACCCCCGGACGTACTCACGGACCTGCACGTGCTTGGGCACGCGGCCGTGGCCGACCAACACTCCCTCCACGGACAAGGAGGCTACTCCTCCTTTCGGGTGTTCGTCCTGCGTCTGTTCCATGAGATCATCGAACATCTGTTCGACTTCGTGCTAGGGTCGCGGCATGCAGTTCCAGGGGACGCTGTTCGACTCCGGGCCCGGTCTGTTGGCGCCCGAGCGACGTCCGCTCGCCCGCGGGGCCTGGCTCGACGTGCAGCGCAACTGGCTGGCCGACCCCGACGAGGTCCTCGCCGCACTGGTCGCCCGGGTGCCGTGGCGCGCCGAACGGCGCCAGATGTACGACCGGGTCGTCGACGTACCCCGCCTGGTCCACACCTACGGCGTCGGGGAGCCGCTCCCCCACGCCGGCCTGGTCGAGGCGCGCGACGCGCTCTCCGAGCACTACCGGCCCGAGCTGGGCGAGCCCTTCGTGACGGCCGGCTGCTGCTACTACCGCGACGGCCACGACAGCGTCGCCTGGCACGGCGACCGGATCGGTCGCGGCAACAGCCAGGACACGATGGTGGCGATCGTCTCCGTCGGCGACCCGCGCCGGCTCGCGCTCCGCCCGCGCGGTGGCGGTGAGTCGATCTCCGTCGAGATGGGCCACGGCGACCTCGTGGTGATGGGCGGCTCCTGCCAGCGCACCTGGGAGCACGCCGTCCCGAAGGTGGCCCACGCGGGGCCGCGGCTCTCGGTCCAGTTCCGGCCGCTCAACGTGTTCTGACGCCTGGTCAGGTCCCTGTCCGCGCCCTCCTCGCATCGCCGGCGAGGATTGGGCTAGTCGCGACCCAGCAGCCACCACAGCAGCAGGGCCAGGACGGCCAGCGCGCCGACCGCCGGCTTCCAGTACGCCCGCACGAGCACCGGCAGCACGGCCGCACCCAGGTCGAGTGCGTCGTCCTGCTGGGCGGGACGCGGCGCCGGCCGGGGCGGCGACGACGGAGGGGGTACGCCGGCCGCCTGCCGCTCGGTTCTCGGGGCCTCCGGGTCGGGCACCGGCGAGGCCGCCGGGTCCGCGGAGGATCGAGCGTCGCCCGGAGCGGCCGGGTCCGGGACCGCGGCTGCTCCTACGGCCGACGCCGCGGGGTGGGAGGCATCCCCCGGAGGTGGAGCCGGGGCGGACTCCTCCTCCGGGGGTGCGTCCGGGGCGGCCGGCTCGGCGGTCAGCCGCTGCTCGAGGCACGCGACGAACTGCCCGAGCAGCTTGTCGGACACGTCCTTGATGACGTTGCCGCGGCCGAACTGGGCCGCCTTGCCGGTGATGTTGAGATCGGTGGTGACGTCCACCTCGGTGGCGCCCGAGCCCGCGTCGGTCATGCGGGCGGTCACCATCGCCCCGGCGGTGCCGTTGCCCCGCTTGTCCTTGCCCTTGGCGTCGATCACGAGCCGGTGGGCGGTCTCGTCCTTCTCGACGAAGGTGCCGGTTCCGGTGTAGACGAGGGCGATCGGACCGAGCTTCACCTTGACCGTGCCCGTGAAGGACTCGGTGTCGGCCTCGGTGACGGTCGCCCCCGGGAAGCACCCCGCGACACCCTCGATGTCGTTGAAGTGCGCCCAGGTCTCCTCGACCCCGGCAGGGACGGTGAACCTGTGGTGGAGCTCCATCGGACCCCGCTCACGCCCCGGCGGCCGCGAGCACGGCCCGCCGGACGAGCACCGTGGCGAGGTGCTTGCGGTAGTCGCTGTCGCCGTTGAGGTCCGAGGGTGGCTCGGTGCCCTGGGCGGCCAGGTCGGCGGCCGCACGGACGCCGTCCTCGGTCGCGGCAGCACCCGCGAGTGCCTCCTCGACGGCGGTGGCCCGTACCGGCGTGGACCCCATGTTGGTCAGCCCGATCCGGGCCTCGGCGATGCTGCCGCCGTCGACGCGCACGGTCGCGGCGACCGCCACGATCGGCCACTGGTGCACCACCCGCACGAACTTCTCGTAGTGGGACCCCCAGCCGGTGTGCTTCGGGACCCGGATCTCGGTGAGGATCTCGTCCTCGCCGATCGCGGTCTCGAAGAAGTCGACGAAGAACTCCGTCGCCGGGACCGTCCTGGTCCCGCCGCTGCCGGCGATGACGAACTCGGCCCCCAGCGAGAGCGCCCCCGCGCCGAGGTCGCCCGCCGGGTCGGCGTGGGCGAGCGCACCGCCGAAGGTGCCGCGGTGACGGATCTGCGAGTCGGCCAGCTGGTCGGTCGCCTTGGCGATCACACCCGCGTGCTCGCGGACCAGCTCGCTGGTGCGGACGTCGTGGTGGGTGGTCATCGCCCCGATGACGAGGGCGTCCCCGTCGTCGCGGATGCCGCGCAGCGACTCGATCCGCCCGAGGTCGATCACCATCTCGGGGGCGTTGAGCCGCATCCGCAACACCGGCAGCAGGCTCTGACCGCCGGCGATGATCTTGGCGTCGTCACCGTGCTCGGCGAGGGCCGCGAGTGCGTCCTCGACCGAGGTCGGGGCCACGTAGTCGAACTGGGCGGGAATCACAGCGCACCTCCAGCGGTCCGGTCGACGGTGCCGTCCATGCCGGTCGACTCGTCGAAGTGCGGGGCGGCCGCACCCGTGGTCGGGTCAGCACCCCCACCACCGGCATCGTGGATCGCCTTCCACACCCGTTCGGGCGTGCAGGGCATCTGGATGTCGGAGATGCCGAGGTGGCGTACGGCGTCGACGACCGCGTTGACCACGGCGGGGGTGGATGCGATGCAGCCCGCCTCGCCGACGCCCTTGGTCCCGAGGGTGTTGGTGGTCGACGGCGACGTGGTGTGGTCGATGTCGAAGCTGATCGTGTCGGCCGAGGTCGGCAGCAGGTAGTCGACGAACGACCCGGAGACCAGGGTCCCGGAGTCGTCGTGCACCGCCTCCTCCCAGAGCGCCTGGGCGATCCCCTGCACCAGGCCGCCGTGGACCTGGCCCGCGACGATCAGCGGGTTGATGATGTTGCCGATGTCGTCGACGCAGACGTACTTGCGCATCGTGACCGCACCGGTCTCGGTGTCGACCTCCATCGCGCACAGGTGGGTGCCGTGCGGGAAGGAGAAGCTGACCGGGTCGAAGGTCGCGTCGGAGTCGAGCGAGGGCTCGATGCCGTCGGGGAGGTTGTGGGCCGCGAAGACCGCGGTGGCGATCTCCCCGATGGCCATCCCCTGGTCGGTGCCCTTGACCGAGAACCGACCGTCCGTGAACTCGAGGTCGTCGACGGACGCCTCCAGCAGGTGGGCGGCGATCGGCCTCGCCTTCTCGATCACCTTGTCGGCCGCTCGGACCAATGCCTCGCCGCCCACGACGAGCGACCGCGAGCCGTAGGTGTCGTAACCCTTCGTGGCGATCTGGGTGTCGCCGTGCAACACCTCCACGTCCTCGAACGGGACGCCCAGCCGGTCGGCGACGATCTGGCTGAACGCCGTCTCGTGGCCCTGCCCGTGGGCGCTGACACCGGTGACGACCTCGACCTTGCCGGTGCCGCCCATCCGGATCGCCGCGTGCTCCCAGCCACCCGCGCCGTAGTTCAGTGCCCCCAGCACCCGGCTCGGCGCCAGGCCGCACATCTCGGTGAAGGTCGAGATGCCGAGGCCGAGCTGGACCCGGTCACCGGCGTCGCGGCGTCGCTTCTGCTCGGCCCGCAGGTCGTCGTAGCCGAACATCGCCATGGCCTTCTCGGTGGCCGCCTCGTAGTTGCCGGAGTCGTACTCCAGTCCGGCCACCGTGGTGAAGGGGAACTCCTCGTGCTTGATCCAGTTCTGCTCGCGGATCGCCATCGGGTCGACACCCACCTCGACGGCGAGCTCGTCCATCAGCCGCTCGATCGCGTACGTCGCCTCCGGACGGCCCGCGCCACGGTAGGCGTCGGTGAGCGTCTTGTTGGTGTAGAGGGTGGTGCAGTTGAACTGGTAGGCCGGGAACTTGTAGATGGCGTTGAACATGAAGGCCCCGAGGATCGGCACTCCACCGCCGACCGTCCCGGCGTAGGCGCCGAGATCCGCGAGCAGGTCGACCTTGAGCCCGGTGACCGTGCCGTCGCTGGTCGCCGCGAGAGTCAGGCGTTGCCACTGGTCGCGGCCGTGGTGGGCCGCCATCAGCGACTCCGAGCGGGTCTCGGTGTACTTGACCGATTTGCCGGTGCGGCGAGCGAGGAGGACGGCGATGATCTCCTCGGGGACGAACTGGAGCTTGCCTCCGAAGCCACCCCCGACATCCGGAGCGATGACCCGGATCTTGCTCTCCGAGATCCCGAGCACTGCGGCGAGGAAGAACCGGGTGATGTGCGGGATCTGGGTCGAGGACCAGAGCACCAGCTGCTCACCGGTGGGGTCGCACACGAACGAGCGCGGCTCCATGAACGCGGGGATCAGCCGCTGCTGGCGGTACTCGCGCTCGATGACGATGCCATTCGCCCGCGCCTCCTCGATGGCTCCGTCGACCGAGCCCCCCGTCCCCGCATCGGCCGAGTCGAACTGCCAGAAGGCGGACCTGTTGGTGCCGAGGTCGGGGTGCGCGAGGACCGTGTCCTCGGCGGCCTGCTTGAGGTCGAGGGCGGCCGGCAGCTCCTCGTAGTCGACATTCACCAACTCGGCGGCGTCGCGCGCGGCAGCGGCGCTGCGGGCGACCACCACCGCCACGATCTCACCGGCGAACGCCACCCGGTCGACCGCGATGGCCGGGTGCGGGGGCGACTTCTGCTCCGTCGTGATGTTCCAGGCCGTCGGGATGCTTCCCTGCTCGTCCGCGACATCAGCCCCGGTGACGACGGTGACGATGTCGGGCGCGGACTTCGCCGCCTCGGTGTCGATGGAGGTGATGGTGGCGTGGGCGAACGGGCTACGCACCATCGCGAGGTGCAGCATGCCGGGCAGCGTGAGGTTGTCGGTCCAGCGGGTACGGCCGGTGATCAGGCGCTGGTCCTCCTTGCGGCGGCGGTCGCGGCCGATCTCGGCCGCGGGGCGCTCCTGGGTGGCGGTCACGAGGACGCACCCCCCTCGGCGGCGTGGAGGACGCTGCGGACGATGTTGTGGTACCCGGTGCAGCGGCACAGGTTGCCCTCGAGGCCCTCGCGCACCTGCTCCTCGGTGGGGTGCGGGTGCTCGTTGAGGAGGTCGATGGACTGCATGATCATCCCGGGCGTGCAGTAGCCGCACTGGAGGCCGTGGCACTCGCGGAACGCCTCCTGGACCGGGTGCAGCTTCTCGCCGTCGGCGAGGCCCTCGATGGTCGTGACCTCGTGGCCGTCGGCCTGCACGGCGAGCATGTTGCAGGACTTCACGCTCTGGCCGTCCAGGTGCACGGTGCAGGCACCGCAGTTGCTCGTGTCGCACCCGACGACGGTGCCGGTCTTGCCGAGCTTCTCGCGCAGGTAGTGCACGAGCAGCATGCGGGGTTCGACGTCGTCGGAGACGGACGCCCCATCGACGTTGAGACTGATCCGGGCCATGTGCGGCTCCTCCTCGTGGCAGTGATCCAGGACGGACCTGTGATGGCGCTCACGTTAGGGCTGCGGGGTTGGTGGATGGTTGGCCGTTCCGTGGGGCCGGGCGGCCGCTAGGTTCGGGTGCCGTGAGCCACCACGCCCCACCGGTCGACCCGGACGCCCGGGCGCCCGGGAGCGGTCCCCGGGTGCTGGCCGCGGTGGCCCTCGGCGGTGGCCTCGGCTCGGCCGCCCGCTGGTCGGTCTCCGAGCTGCTGGTGGCCGACGGCTTCCCATGGGCGACCTTCGCCGTCAACGTCGCGGGCTGCCTGCTGCTGGGCGTGCTGATGGTCGTCGTGACCGACGTGGTCACCGACCGGCCGCTGCTCCGGCCGTTCGTCGGGGTGGGGGTGCTGGGGGGCTTCACGACCTTCTCGACGTACGCGGTGGAGACGCGCGACCTGCTCGCGGCGGGCGAGGCCGCGGTGGCGTCGGCGTACGTGCTGGGGAGCGTGGCGGCGGGGCTGGTGGCCGTCTGGGCCGGCCTGCTCCTGACCCGACGAGCACTCGACGCGGGAGCACGCTCGTGACGCTGCTCCTGGTCCTGCTCGGCGGCGCGGTGGGGGCGCCGCTGCGCTACCTGGCCGACGGCTGGGTGACCGCACGGGTGCGCGGCCCCGTCCCCTGGGGGACGTTCGCGGTGAACGTGGTCGGGTCGTTCGTGCTCGGGCTGCTCCTCGCGTCGGGCCCGGAGTGGCTGGTCATCCTCGGCGGGGCCGGCGTCTGCGGGGCGCTGACGACGTTCTCGACGTTCTCGTTCGAGACCGTGCGCCTGCTGGAGCAGGGACGGAGCGCGCCCGCGCTGATCAACGTCGTCGGCAGCGTGGGTGTGGGCCTGGCCGCGGCCGCGGCCGGGTGGTGGCTCGGGTCGGTCTGACCGGACCGACGCGGCGCCGCGGCCGCGTCAGCGCCGGGCAGCGGCGAGCCGGCCCTTGAGCAGCGCCTTCAGGGGGTGCTCGACGTCGCCGAGCGCCGCGAGACTGCGCTCCACGACCTCGGTGTCGTGAGGGGCCAGCTCGCTGTAGCGCAGCACGGCGGCGGGCTCGGGGTCGGCCAGCAGCGCCTCCCGCATCGAGACGGCGAGGTAGTCGGCGAGCTCGGCGAGGGCCGGGGCGTTGGTGCCGGGCAGCAGGTCGCCGCCGTACGACGCGACGGCGGCCTTGACCTCGCCGCGCCCGAGGAGGATGAGCACCTCCTCGACGTCGGTGCGGACCGGCATCGTGAGCCGGTAGGGGCGCGAGGCCAGCTGGCCGCCCAGCGCCGAGCGCAGGTGGGACACCTCCGCCTTGAGCGTCGACAGCGTGACCGCCTGGTCGCCGTAGACCATCGCGTGGAGCCGCTCCAGCGAGATGCCCTCGGGGTGGAGGCACAGCACCGCGAGCACCTCGGTCTGGCGCCGGTTGAGCAGCAGCCGCTGCCCGTCGAGCCACGCCTCGGCGGTGCCGAGCAGCGACAGGGTGAGCCCCGGCTCGGGCGGCGCGAGGTCGCGCCGGACCCCGTCCCACTGGTGGGAGCGGGGCATCGCGGTCTCGATCAGCCGGGCCAGCACCCGCGCGGTCGCGAGCCCGATCGGGTGGGTCCGCTCCCAGGTCGTCGACAGGTCGATCACGCCGAGCTGCTCCCCCGACACCGGGTCGTGGACGGGTGCCGCCCAGCACACCCAGTTGTGGACGATCGGCGCGAAGTGCTCGGCGCTGAAGACCATCGACGGGTCCCCGGTGCGCGAGGCGATCGCCAGCGCGTTGGTCCCGACGCTGGCCTCGTCCCAGCGACCGGCCGGCACGAAGTTGACCGACTCGGCCTTCCGGCGCATCACCCGACCGCCGTACGTCCAGAGGATCCGGGTCTCGGGGTCGGTCACCGCGAGCACCAGGTCGCCGTCCTCGGCGGTCTTGCGGAGCTCGGACTCGACGCGCTCGACCGCGATCTGGAGCGGCGAGCCCTGGAAGTACGCCGCCGTCTCGGCCTCGTCGGCCAGCGGCGCCTGGGCCACGTCGGGGCCGATCGAGGCGGTGGAGAGCCGCCAGCTGCTGAGGATCTCGGGACGCACCGCGTCCGCGGCGTCGTCACCGCCCTCGACGAACTGCGTCCACGCGCGCACCGAGTCGAGACGTCGTGACTGCAGGTCGTCGCTCGTGGTGCTCATGTCCGCCCCGGAAGAGTTGTGATGCCGGTCACGGTAGCGCTCGGGTGGTGACGCCTCAATCGCGCCCGGGTCGGACGGCTCAGTGGTGGATCCGGCCCTCCCGCGTCCCGAGCCGGTCACCGGAGCCGCCCCACTGCAGCGCCACGATCTCGGCGGCGATGCTGATCGCGGTCTCCTCGGGGGTGCGCGCGCCGAGGTCGAGCCCGATCGGGCTGGAGAGCAGGTCGATCTCCTTCTCGGTGAGACCGGCCTCGGCGAGGCGTACGAGCCGGTCGTCGTGGGTACGCCGGCTGCCCATCGCCCCGACGTACGCCGGTCGCCGGTCCTCGGGCAGCCGCAGCGCGACCTCGAGCAGCGGGACGTCGAACTTCGGGTCGTGGGTCAGCACCGCCAGGACGGTCCGCTGGTCGATCCGTCCGGCCTCCACCTCGGCCTTCAGGTAGCGGTGCGGCCAGTCGACGACCACCTCGTCGGCCTCGGGGAAGCGGCTGTCGGTGGCGAAGACCGGCCGGGCGTCGCACACGGTGACGTGGTAGCCGAGGAAGCTGCCGACCCGGGCGACGGCGGCGGCGAAGTCGATCGCCCCGAAGACCAGCATCCGCGGCTTGGGGGCGAACGCCCACACGAACACCCGCATGCCCTCACCCCGCCGCTCGCCGTCAGGGCCGTAGGTCAGGGTCGCGTTGTGGCCCGCCGCGAGCAGGCCGAGCGCGTCGTCGCGGACGGCGTCGTCGGCGCGGTCGGAGCCCAGGCTCCGGGATAGTCCCCGAACTTCCTGCTCCCGATCGGTCGATTCGCCAGCAGAAGATCCGGGGACTACCTCACCTGCACCCTCGGGCCGGACCACCAGCCGCCGTCCCAGCCTCGTGGGGTCGGGGTGCTCGATCACGGTGGCGAGGGCGACCGGGCGCCCGGCGGCGACGTCGGCCGCGATCTCGCCGAGCTCGGGGAAGGTCTCGCGGCTCACCTTCTCGACGAAGACGTCCAGGATCCCCCCGCAGGTCAGGCCGACGGCGAAGGCGTCGTCGTCGGAGACGCCGTAGCGCTCGAGCACCGGGTCGCCGGAGGCGACCACCTCCTGGGCCAGCTCGTAGACGGCGCCCTCGACGCAGCCTCCCGACACCGACCCGACCGCCGAGTCGTCGGGTCCGACCAGCATGGAGGCGCCGGCCGGGCGGGGCGCGGACTGGAAGGTCGCGACCACGGTCCCGACCCCGACGGTCTCACCGGCCTCCCACCACGCCAGCAGCTCACTCATCACGTCACGCACGGGACACCAGCTCCGTCAGGTCGGCGAACGTGGCCAGCGAGTGACCGGCCACGAAGTCGTCACAGTGCGGCAGTGCCGCGCGTACGCCGGCCTGGACCGGCTCGTACCCCGCCTTGCCGCGGTGGGGATTGACCCACACCACCCGGTGGGCGATCCGCTGCAGCCGGGCCATCTGCTCGGCGAGCAGCTCGGTGCCGCCGCGCTCCCAGCCGTCGCTGAACACGACGACCACCGCCCCGCGGGCCATCCCCCGCTGGCCCCACCGGGTCAGGAACATCTGCAGGGTCTCGCCGAGCCGGGTGCCGCCGGACCAGTCCGGCACGGTCTCGCCGGCCGCCACGATCGCGCGGTCGGGGTCGCGCAGCCGCATCGCGCGGGTGACGTGGGTGAGTCGGGTGCCGACGGTGAAGGTCTCGACGGCCGAGCCGCCGGTGCGGGTCCAGCGGTGCGCCAGCCGCAGCAGCGCGTCGGCGTACCCGCTCATCGAGCCGGACACGTCCACCAGCAGCACCACCCGCCGCGGGCGGGTGCCGCGCCGGCGCCAGGCGATCTCGGCCGGCTCCCCCATCCGGCGCAGGCTGGCGCGCAGGGTGCGGTGGGCGTCGATCTCGCCGCGGTGCCACCGCTTGTGCCGGGCCGTATGCCGCAGCGGCGGTCGGCAGGTCAGGGTGGAGAACATCGTGGCCAGCCGCGCCTTCTCGGCCGCCGAGAGGGCTGCGACGTCGCGGTGCCGGAGCACCTCCGCGGCGCTCGCCGCGGCGCGGACCGCCTCCTCCTCGCCCGCCTCGCCTTCGCCCCCGTCGGGCTCGGACTCGGGGAACGACGACACGGGGGTCGAGGGTGCCGACGGTCGTGACCGCGGCAGCCCGTCGCGGGCGTTGAAGAAGGCGTCGAAGACCTGGTCGTGGCGCTGCAGGTCGTCGGGGGCGGCGCAGAGGGTGGCCCGACCCGCCCAGTAGACGCCGCGGCGGTCCTCGACCCCGGTCAGGGCAGCGGCGGCCAGGTAGCCCTGGGCGCGGTCGGAGGTGACCGGGACGCCGGCCGCGCGCAGCGCGCGGGTGAAGGCGAGCAGGATCTCGTCCCCCGCCCTCGGCTCGACGGCCACGGTGCTCACCTCGCCAGCATCCGGTCCAGCGCCTGCTTCACCCGGTCGCTGTCCTCGCGGTACTTCACCAACGCCCCGAGCGTGGTCGCGGCGGACTCGAGGTCCAGGTCCTGGGTCCCGAGGTAGTGCAGCGCCTTCGCCCAGTCGAGCGTCTCGGCGACGCCGGGGGGCTTGAGCAGGTCGTCGCGGCTGCGCAGCTGCTGGACGACGGTGACCACCTGGCGGCGGAGTGCCTCGGAGACCTCGGGGGCCCGGGAGCGGACGATCTCGACCTCGCGCTCGAGACCTGGGTGCTCGATCCAGTGGTAGAGGCAGCGCCGTTTGAGCGCGTCGTGGAGCTCGCGGGTGCGGTTGGAGGTGAGCACCACCACCGGCGGTACGGCGGCCGCCACGGTGCCGAGCTCGGGGATGCTGACCTGGTAGGTCGACAGCACCTCGAGCAGGAACGCCTCGAACTCGTCGTCGGCCCGGTCGACCTCGTCCACGAGCAGCACGGCCGGCGACTGCTGGAGGGCCTGGAGCACCGGCCGGGCGAGCAGGAAGCGCTCGTCGTACAGGCTCTTCTCGGTCTCCTCGATCCCCGACCCTTCATCGCCGTGGACGGCCTCGAGGGTGCGCAGGTGGAGGATCTGGCGGGGGAAGTCCCAGTCGTAGAGGGCTTGCGTCGCGTCGATCCCCTCGTAGCACTGCAGCCGGATCAGCGGCAGGTCCATCGACTCGGCCAGCGCCTCGGCCAGCGCGGTCTTGCCGGTCCCCGGCTCGCCCTCGAGCAGCAGCGGCCGCTCCATGCGCAGCGCGAGGTAGAGCACGGTCGCCAGCTCGTCGTCGGCGAGGTAGCCGGTCTCGCCGAGCCGACCGGCGAGGTCGGCGGCGCTGGTGATGCTCCCGGGGGCCATGCAGCAAGGCTACGTCGGGCGATGTTGGCCGATGGTTGGCCAGCGGTCGTGGCGGTCACCACCGTGGATAGTGCGTCACAGAACGGTCGTCGCCAGGCCGAGACAGCAACCATTCTGTGACGCACTATCCCTCCGGCTGCTCGCCACCCCCACGCGCCGCGCGACCCTCCACGCGATCCGCGAGTGTCGCGGCCAGCAGCCGTGCCACCGGGAGGTCGAGCCCGCGGTCCTCGGCGGTGAGGACGACGTCGCGCAGGTCCTTGCGCCACGACCGTTGCTCCGGAGGCGTGCCGATCTCGTCGTAGGTGCGCACCATGTCGTCGAAGAACCCCCAGTTCCGGGTCACCCACGACTCCCCCAGGCTGGTCGCCACGACGTCGAGCACGTCCTGCTCCGCGACGCCGTACGCCGCGGCCAGCGCCATCCCCTCGTGCGCCCCGGCGAGCGCGGAGAACAGCATCGTCTGGTTGGCCAGCTTCACCGCGGACCCGGCACCCGTCCCCCCGACGTGGTGGACGTGCGGTCCGAGCAGGCCCAGCACCGGCCGCACCCGGGCCACGGCCGCGGCCTCCCCGCCCACCATCAGGGTCAGGTCGCCCTCGGCGGCCCGATCGGGCCCTCCGCTCACCGGGGCGTCGAGCACGTGCACGCCGTGGCGCAGCCCTTCGGCAGCGAGCGCGGTGACGGTCGGCGGCAGCACGGTGCTGTGCACGACGACCACCGCCCCGGCGGGCAGGAGGGCGAGCAGCGCGTCCGGACCGGACAGCAGTTCGGTCACGGCATCGTCGTCGGGCACGACCACCAGCACGACCCGGCAGTCCGCGAGGTCAGCAGCCGTACGAGCAGCGCGCGCGCCGTCGGCGGCCAGGGAGCCGACCCGGTCGGGGTCGACGTCCCACGCGACCACGTCGTGGCCACCGGCGAGCACCCGGGCAGCCATCGGACGCCCGATGCTGCCGAGCCCGCAGCAGCCGACCCGATCGCGCCCGGGCACCGGGATCACCGGGCGGCCGGCATGGCCGCGAGCCGGCCGGACCGGCGCATCCGGGAGGCCGCGTAGAGCGTCAGCGCACCGACGACCAGCCCCATCGGCGGGAAGGTGATCGCCCCCACCGCGGTCATCGCGAGGCCGAGCAACGCGATCCGCTGCCAGCCCCGGTGCCGCGCAGCCTCCCGCTCGGCCTCCTCCGGCGAGGTAGGTGCCGCCTGCTCCCGCGATCCGAGCCCGCGCAGGCCCCACGCCAGGAGGGCGACCGCGGCCAGGACGAGCAGGCCGGCAGCCGCCGGCTCCCCCTCCTGCAGGCGGAGGAGCGAGAGCAGCGCGAGGCAGCCGGCGGCGACGAAGCTTCCGTGTCCCATGCCGGTCACCCCGCGAAGAGCTGCCAGGTCGACAGCAGTCCGAGGGCCATGAGCAGCACGCCGGAGACGATGACCCACCAGCGCGCGGCCCGGCCGAGCCGGTAGGCGGGCGGCAGCACCTTGTGCTCGGTCCACACGACGGCCAGGCAGAAGATGCCGCTCATGAGCAGCCCGCCCAGCACCGACGCCGGCGTCACGATCACCACCAGCTCCCCGACCGTCCACACCAGGATCAGCGCGGCGACCAGCATGTAGCCGTACATGTAGGGACGCACGGCCCGCTGGCCGGCGAGCCGGACCCTGTCCGAGACCGCCCCGAGGCTCTCGTACGCGGTGTAGCTGTACATCTCCCAGAACGCGTAGAGCGACCCGAAGAACGCGAAGAACACCGCCACGAAGTAGAGGTACTCGAAGGTCGGGTGGACCGCGGTCAGGAAGTCGGCCTGGTGGGTCAGCGTCTGGTCGTCGGTCGGGATCAGCCGCTCCTCGGAGAGGAGCGAGGCGCCGTTGGTCATGAACATGGCGGCGAAGAACGTGATCGCCGCGAAGGAGATCAGCGCGTCGCCGAGCGGGACCCGCGACCAGGCGCGCGCCTTGGCGACCTCGTCCGCGTCGTCGCTCAGCGGGAGCCGCTCGCCACGCCGGCCGGCGGTGGCGAAGCGGTCGCTCACCTTGTCGATCTCGCGCCGCGAGAGCATGCCCCACCGCTTCTCGCGCAGCATCCCGGAGTAGGCGATGTAGTCGTAGGTGCCGCCGCCGATAGCGCCGAGGTAGGCACCGAGCTCGAGCCAGGTGGGTCGCTCCGCGATCTCGGGGTAGTCCTGCGCGACCCAGGTCGGGTACTCCGGCAGGCTCGGGACCAGGCCGCCGAGGACGCCGAGCCAGTTCGGCTCCAGCACGACCACGCTGACGGCAACGGCGAGCAGCATGAACCCGACGATCACCGTCTGGGCCTTCTCGAGCCGGTCGTAGCCGCCGACCCACGACAGGATCGCCGACAGCACGATGAGCAGGGTCGCCCACATCGCTCCCGTGCCGACCGTGTTCTCCCCGATCAGGTCGCCGATCCCCAGCCCGAGCCCGCTCACCCACGACGGGACCACCGCGATCGAGGTGGCGCCGAAGACGATCGGGAACCAGCCGCGCGGACCCGGGAAGAGGGTGGCCCACCGGGTCATCAGGTGCTCGCCGGCGACGACGGTGTAGCGGTTCATGGAGTAGGCGAGCGCGGCCTTGGTGACGGCCGCGACGACGAAGGCCCACAGCAGGGTGTAGCCGAAGATCGACCCGCCCCGGGAGGCGAAGATCATCTCGCCGCTGCCGATGTTGGCCGAGGCGATGATGGCGCCGGGCCCGAGCACGGTCGCGGCACCGACGAGGGTGAGGCGCTCCCGCATCCGCGCGGGCGGCTCCGGGTAGGTCAGCCGGGCGGGCGTGACCGGCGTACGGCGGGGCGTGGTGCTCATGCCGCACCTCCGTTCGCGGCCGCCCGTTCCATGGCGTGCAGCTTCTCGACGCGACGGCGGAAGTCGGGGTCGGTGCTGAAGGTGGCCGACAGGAAGGAGCGGATCACGTCCTCGGCGATGATGGGGCCGACGATCCACGCGCCGAGGCACAGGACGTTGACGTCGTCGTGCTCCACGCCCTGGTGGGCGCAGTAGGAGTCGTGGCAGAGGGCCGCCCGGATGCCGGGCACCTTGTTGGCGGCGATGGAGGCACCGACGCCGGTGCCGCACAGCAGGATGCCGCGGTCGGCCTCGCCGGCGACCACCGGCCGGCACACCTGCTGGGTGATGTCGGGGAAGTCGACGGGCTCCTCGGTGTGGGTGCCGACGTCGACCACCTCGTGCCCGAGGCCCTCCAGCAGTCGCAGCACGTGGGGCTTGAGCCCGAGGCCGGCATGGTCATTTCCGAGTGACAGTCGCATGGTCTTCCTCCGGTGTGTGGGTGATCGGGGGCAGGTCCTCGACCCGGGGGATCGCGGTCTGCGCCCCCAGCCGGGTCACGGCCAGCGAGGCCGCGGTGACCGCCCGTCGTACGGCGTAGGAGTGGTCGCGTCCCTCGGCGAGGGCCGCGGCGAGGTAGCCGGCGAAGGTGTCGCCGGCACCGACGGTGTCCCGGGCCTCGACGGCCGGGGCGGTGACGTGCTCCTCGCGCCCGTCGGCCCCGCAGAGCACCGCGCCACGGGCGCCCAGGGTGACGACGACGTCGAGCGACGCGCCGGCCGCCAGGTCTCGCGCCAGGACGGTGGGGTCGCCGTCCTCGACCCCGCTGGCAGCGCGTACCTCGTGCTCGTTGACGACGAGGACGTCGACGTCGTCGAGCAGGCCGGGCACGGCCGTGTGGAGAGGAGCCGCGTTGAGGACGACGGTTGCCCCGCGGCGACGAGCGACGCGGGCGGCGGCGAGGGTCACCGCCGCCGGCACCTCCAGCTGCAGCAGCAGCACGTCGCCGTCCGTCACGCCGTGCAGCGCAGCGGGGGCGTCGCCGTCGTCCCAGTGGGCGTTGGCGCCCGGTCCGATCGCGATCATGTTCTCGCCGCCCTGCTCGACCAGGATGGTCGCAGTCCCGGTGGGGACGTCAGGGAGCCGACGTACGCCCGCCACGTCGACGCCCTCCTCGACGAGGGCGCCCAGGACGAGCTCGCCCCCGTCGTCGGCGCCGCACGCGCCGACCATGCGCACCCGGGCTCCGGCCCGGGCGGCGGCCACGGCCTGGTTGGCGCCCTTGCCTCCCGGGTGGCGGCGCAGGTCGCCGCCGGCCACGGTCTCGCCCGGGCGGGGCAGCCGCGGGACCTCCGTGACCAGGTCGATGTTGAGGCTGCCGAGCACGATCACGCCGCCCATCAGCGTCCTCTCCTGACCGGACGGGTGCTGTCGCGCCGGACCAGCTCGACGTCGAGCACGTCGTGCTGCTCGGGACGGCTGCCGACGGCTGCCTCCAGGAGGAGCGTCGCGGCGCGGCGGCCGAGCTCGTGGATGGGTTGCCGCACGGTCGTGAGCGAGGGGCGGAGGTAGCGGGCGAGGTGGATGTCGTCGAAGCCGACGAGGCTCACGTCGTCGGGGACCCGGAAGCCCGCCTCGTCGAGGGCGCGGAGCGCGCCCACGGCCGCCAGGTCGTTGCTGCAGAAGACGGCCGTGAACTCGCGGCGCCGGCGCAGCAGCGTGCGCAGGGCGTCGTAGCCTCCGGCCTCCCCGAAGTCCCCGTGCACGACGAGGGACTCGTCGGGCTCGATCCCCGAAGCCTGCAGCGCCTCCCGGTGGCCCGCGAGTCGCTCCTGCGCGACGGTCAGCGCCGCCGGACCCGCGATGTGGGCGATCTGCTCGTGGCCGAGCTCGACGAGGTGCTCGGTCGCCATCCGACCACCGCCGCGGTGGTCGGCGCGGACCGACCAGGAGGCCGGCCACCCGGCGTCGCGGTCGACGGTCACCACCGGCAGGTCGCCGACGGCGGCGCCGAGGTCGTCGGTCGCGGGCAGCCCGCCCACCAGCACGACACCGTCGACCCGCTTGCGGCGCAGGTGCCGCAGCTCCCGCACGGCGGTCGTCGGGTCCTCGCCGGTCTGGCAGAGCAGCAAGAGGTTCTCCTGCTCGTTCGCCACGGCCTGGATGCCGGCGACCAGCTCGGGGAAGAACGGGTTGGTGATGTCGGGGACCAGAACCGCGATGGTGCCGGTCGCCCCGCCGTGCAGGCTCCGGGCGAGGTCGTTGGGCTGGTAGCCGAGGCGGCGCGCCGCCTCGGCGATGCGGTCACGGGTGGCCGGGCCGACGTGGCCGTTGCCGCTCAGGGCCCGGGAGACGGTCGCCACGGACACCCCGGCGTCGGAGGCGACGTCGCGGATGGTCACCGGCACGCGTGGCTCCCCGGGCACGTGCACACGGTTCCAGCCGTGTCAGCCTGAGGATGTGGAAACGTTTTCACCCGGGTGACTGTAGTCACAGCACGCGAGGTGTCAAGAGGCGCCGACGTGGGGAGGGACCTTCGACCCTGATCCACCCACCCGCCGAGCGGTGAGGATGGCCGCATGGTGGCCGAACCCGTCGAGCTCGCTCCGTGGGAGTGCGAGTCGCTGCTGCGCTCGCAGGTGGTGGGGCGGGTGGGCCTGACCACGCCGGATGGCCCCTCGGTGCTCCCCGTCAACTACTCGGTCGTGGACGGCACGATCTGGATGCGGACCGCGCCCGACAGCCAGCTCGGCCGGATCACCGCCGGCACGGTGGTGGCGCTGGAGATCGACGAGTTCGACCACGGTCGGCACCGCGGCTGGAGCGTGCTGGCGCGGGGTCCGGCCGCCGCGCTCACCGAGCCCGACGTCGTGGCGCACCTGGAGCGGGTGTGGCCGCCGCGGCCGTGGGCGTGGGGCGACAAGCCGACGTACGTGGGGCTGCGATGGGCGACCCTCACCGGTCTCAAGCTCGGGGCCGGATGGGACCCGCGCCATGAAACCGAGGTGCGCCGGACCGTCTAGGGGTGCCTAGGGCGCCGGCGGCCGGTCGACGTCGCGGCCGGTGGCCAGGTCGCCGCACTCCACGAGGACGACGTCGTGCCGGCCGAGGTACGAGCGCGCCCCGGCGTCGCCCGCGGCCTCGGCGAGGATCGCGGACCAGTGGTCCCGACCCAGCAGGACCGGGTGCCCGGGGACGCCGTCGTACGCGGCGCGGGCCAGGCCCGCCGGTCCTGGGGCCGTCGCGAGCAGCCGGCGTACGACCTCGGGGCCGACGTCGGGGAGGTCGACGAGCGACACCACGGCGACGTCTCCGGCCGAGCCGGCCAGCGCACCCAGACCGGTCCGGAGCGAGGCACCCATCCCCTCGGCCCAGTCGTCGGCGACGACGGTGGTCACCGGTCCGGGCGGGACCAGCTGCGCCGCGTCCTCGGCGCCCGCGCCGAGGACGACCGTGACGGCATCGCACCCGCCCACGAGCAGGGTCCGGGCGCTCCGCGCCAGCCACGCCGTCCCGTCGTCGTCACGGACCAGCGCCTTGGGTCGGCCCATCCGCGAGCCCGAGCCGGCGGCCAGCAGCAGTCCCTCGACGGTCACGGAGCCACCCTGACAGACGGCAGGGCCCCCGGCCGTGACGACCGGGGGCCCTGTTCCGCGTGGACGGTCAGCGGCGCAGCTGCTCCGCGAGGCCGGCGAGCTCCTCGAGCTCGTCGAAGAGCCCGCCCAGCTCACCGTCACGACGCTCGGAGGGCACGAAGCCGTGCTCGCCGAAGTCGGTGAAGAGCGAGAGGGAGAGCTGGGTCCGGGCGTCGAGCATCGACATGTTGGCGACGACGGTGCGCCACTGCTCGACCGCGCGGACGCCGCCGTCGGCGCCGTACGCGACGAAGGCGATCGCCTTCTTCTGCCACTCCGGACCGAGCACGTCGAAGGCGTTCTTGAGCGCGGCGGGGACACCGTGGTTGTACTCCGGCGTCACCCAGACGAAGCCGTCGAGCTCGTCGATGCGGGCACCCCAGCGACGGGTCTTGTCGCTGGCGTACTGGCGGTTGGCCGCGCCCGGGACCACCGGGTCGTCGAGCAGGTCGAGGTCGAAGTCCGCGACGTCGACGATCTCGTAGTCGGTGTCGCGGCCGACGGCCTGCTTGGCCACCCACTCCGCGACGGCGGTGCCGAGACGGCCGGGACGGGTGCTGCCGAGGACGATGCCGATCTTCACGTTGCTCCTGGGGGTGCTGGGGGTCAGTACACCCGGGTCAACAAGTTGAACGCGAAACTATTCCGGCCGGCGTTCCGATAGTGCGTCACAGAACGGTCGTCGTTCACGGCGGATCACGACCCGTTCGTGACGCACTATCGGGGCGTACGAAGGCTCAGCCGCCGAACGCCTCGGCGTAGAGGTCGGCCAGCTGGGCGTCGTACGCCCCGCTGAACCCGCAGACCATCACCTCGCCGGCGTCGGCGGCCACGAGGTAGCGCTGACCCTCCTCGAAGGGCACCGCACCCACCAGGTCCTGCATCGACGCGCTCGCCTGGTCCACGGACACCTCGTCGGCCGGTCCGCCCGCGTAGAAGTCGCTCGGCACGAGCGTCACCTGCGAGCCCGTCACCTCCACGACCTCGCCGTCGAAGGCGACCGACGCCCCGCCGAGGACCTCGGCGTTCGGCACCATGCACCGTCCGGCCCCGGCCCCCTCCGGGACGGAGAGGGCGAGCACGACCGGCTCGCGCTCCTCGCCCGCGACCGGCGGCGTGGTCGGGCTGCTCCCCCGCCCGGCGAGGGCGAACACCCCGGCTGCGGCGATCAGCACCACGGCCGCGGCGGCGACCACCCAGGTCAGCGGGCTGCGGTGACGCGGGCCGGTGTCGCGCGACTCGGTCAGCTCGTCGTGGCTCATGGCGTCCTCCAGCAGACGGGACACCCGGTCGGGTCCGGCCGGGGGAAGCGACGCCGCGGGATCGGCAGCACGCACCCGAGCGAACAGGTCGTCGTGGTCGCTCATCCGCGTCGCCCTCCTTCCACTCCCTCATGTCCGGCACCGGCCTCGACCTTTCCGATCGCGTCCCGGAGCCGGCCGCGGGCCCGGTGGAGCCGGATGCTGGCGGCGTTGGGGGTCACGCCCAGCACGGTCGCGATCTCCGAGGGCGTGAGCTGCTCCCAGGCCCACAGCCGCAGCAGCTCGGCGTCGTCGGGGTCGAGCGAGCCCAGCGCCTCGTGGAGCGCGTCGTCCGCCGGAGCGTCGTCGGCCTCGCGCGGCGGGTCCACCGCGGCGACCCGGGCCGCCAGCCGCTGCTGGCGCCGGGCGGACCGCTGGGCGTTGGCGAGGCAGAGCCGCGCCACGCCGTACGCCCAGGGCAACGGGGGGTCAGGCAGCTCGTCGAAGCGTCGCCAGCAGGCGAGCAGGGTGTCGGAGAGGACGTCGTCGGCCGTCTCCGGGTCGGTACGGCGACGCAGGAAGCGCCGCAGCGGCTCGACCAGGACGTCCCGCACCAACGCCTCGAAGCGGGCGCGGCGGATGTTGGGGTGCTCCTCGGTGCCCACCACTCCACCGTGCCACACGGCTCCGACCTCCCGGCCCTCAGCCGGCGGTGCGCTGCCGGACGAGCGCGTCGACCTGGGAGAGTGCGACGCCCACGTCAGCGTCGAGGCAGGTGAGCCCGGTCGTGGCGGCCAGCGCCTCGGTCGCCCCGGCGCCGCCGAGCACGACGACCGTGTCCTCGGCGAGCCGGCGCCACGCGCTGGTCCTCGCCTCGAGCACGGTGGTCCGGGTGCCCGAGACCACGACGAGGTCGGGCCGGCTCAGCTGGCACGCCCGCGCGAGCGTGACCAGCGGGGTGTCGGCGCCGAGGAAGTCGACCCGCCACCCGGCGTCGACGAGCAGCGTCGCGAAGGCCAACGGGCCCAGGTCGTGCCGTTCGCCGGGTGGGCACGCGACGAGGACCGAGGGGCGGCCGTCGACCGGCTCGGCGGCGGCACCGACCACGCGCAGCAGGTGCTCGCGCGACAGGCCGCTCGCGAAGTGCTCGTGGGCCACGCTGCGGGTGCCCCGCTCCCACTGCTCGCCGAGCAGCCGGAGATAGGGCAGCAGCACCTCGCGCACGGCGTCCACGATGCCGAGGCCGGCTACGGCGTCGTGCCAGGCGGCGTCGAAGGCCAGGTCGTCGAGGTCGTCGCAGGCGCGGTCGAGGCGCTCGAGGAGGTCGCGTGATCGGGGGGAGGTCACAGGATGAGGACCCTGCCAGACCACGCGGGGCAGCCGCCTCACCCCGACGGGCGGGTGGCCCCGGGGACGCCGCAGGGCCCCGGTCCGAAGACCGGGGCCCTGCGGGTGGTGATGGGAGCGGGTGGACTCAGAAGGCTCCTGCCTGGAGCCTTCCTCCCTGCGCCCGGGGCGTCACGGTCCGTGCTCGGCGCACGGACCGCCCCGCGCTTCGGTCAGAAGTCCATGCCGCCCATGCCGCCCATGTCGCCGCCGCCGGGCATGGCGGGGGCCTTCTCGGGCTTGTCGGCCACGACGGCCTCGGTGGTGAGGAACAGCGCGGCGATCGACGCGGCGTTCTGCAGCGCCGAGCGGGTCACCTTGGCCGGGTCCAGGATGCCGGCGTCGATCATGTCGACGTACTCGCCGGTCGCGGCGTTGAGGCCGTGACCCGGGGTGAGCCCGCGCACCTTCTCGACCACGACGCCGCCCTCGAGGCCGGCGTTGACCGCGATCTGCTTGAGCGGGGCCTCGGTCGCGGCACGCACGATCGCGGCACCGGTGGCCTCGTCACCGACGAGCTCGAGCTTCTCGAAGGCAGCCTCGGCCGCCTGCAGCAGCGCCACGCCGCCGCCGGCGACGATGCCCTCCTCGACGGCCGCCTTCGCGTTGCGAACGGCGTCCTCGATGCGGTGCTTGCGCTCCTTGAGCTCGACCTCGGTGGCCGCGCCGACCTTGATCACCGCGACGCCGCCGGCCAGCTTGGCCAGCCGCTCCTGCAGCTTCTCGCGGTCGTAGTCGGAGTCGCTCTTCTCGATCTCGGCGCGGATCTGGTTGACCCGGCCCTCGATCTGGGCGGCGTCGCCGGAACCCTCGACGATGGTGGTCTCGTCCTTGGTGATGACGACCTTGCGGGCCTGGCCGAGCAGCTCGACGCCGGCGTTCTCGAGCTTGAGGCCGACCTCCTCGGAGATGACCTGGCCGCCGGTGAGGATCGCGATGTCCTGCAGCATGGCCTTGCGACGGTCACCGAAGCCCGGGGCCTTGACGGCGACGGACTTGAAGGTGCCCTTGATCTTGTTGACGACCAGCGTGGACAGCGCCTCGCCGTCGACGTCCTCGGCGATGATGACCAGCGGCTTGCCGGACTGCATGACCTTCTCGAGCAGCGGCAGCAGGTCCTTGACCGAGCTGACCTTGCTGTTCGCGATGAGGATGTAGGGGTCCTCGACCACGGTCTCCATGCGCTCGGCGTCGGTGACGAAGTAGGCCGAGATGTAGCCCTTGTCGAACCGCATGCCCTCGGTCAGCTCGAGGTCCAGCCCGAAGGTGTTGGACTCCTCGACGGTGATGACGCCTTCCTTGCCGACCTTGTCCATCGCCTCGGCGATGATCTCGCCGACGGTGGTGTCAGCGGCGGAGATCGACGCGGTGGCGGCGATCTGCTCCTTGGTCTCGACGTCCTTGGCCATGCCGAGCAGCTGCTCGGCGACCTGGTCGACGGCGGCCTCGATGCCGCGCTTGAGGCTCATCGGGTTGGCGCCGGCGGCGACGTTGCGCAGGCCCTCGCGGACCATCGCCTGGGCCAGGACGGTCGCGGTGGTCGTACCGTCACCCGCGACGTCGTCGGTCTTCTTGGCGACCTCCTTGACCAGCTCGGCGCCGATCTTCTCGTAGGGGTCCTCGAGCTCGATCTCCTTGGCGATGGAGACGCCGTCGTTGGTGATCGTGGGGGCGCCCCACTTCTTCTCGAGCACGACGTTGCGGCCCTTGGGACCGAGCGTGACCTTGACCGCGTCGGCGAGGGTGTTCATACCCTTCTCCAGCCCGCGGCGGGCCTCCTCGTTGAAAGCAATCAGCTTCGGCATAACTCCTGTGATTCCTTCTGGGAGCTGTGGTGGCACCCGGTGGGTTGCCCGCGACGGACGGCCCGTCCGCGCCGGCGAACCCTGCTCGCCGGTCGGTGCGGACCTCAACGCACACCAGGTCGGTGTTGTCACTCTCATGGTACGAGTGCCAGATCATGTTTAGCACTCGGGGTGGTCGAGTGCAAACAGCTCGTCGCAGGCCGCTCAGGGGAGGCGGATCAGCCGGATGCCTCCGCCGGCGGACCCGATCGCCGTCCGGAACACGTTGGCCATGTCGTCGCCGCTCGCCGCGCAGAAGAAGAAGTCTCCGTCGGCGTTCTCGGTGGCGCGCAGCGTGGCGTTGCCGCAGGAGTTGTCAGCGTCGCTGGCGTTCCCGTTGGAGTCGCGCGAGGCGGCGGCGGCGAGGGTGCCGGTCACGGTGGGTCCGGAGCTGCCCGAGCACCGGTCCGTCGACAGGTTGTAGGCGACCGTGATGACGAGGATGTCGGCAGCCTTGGCGTTGGTGGCGACGTTGCCCAGGTTGGTGCAGGCGGTGCCGCCGCTGGTGCTCCCCGGGTAGGAGTTGGTCGTCAGGTTGGTGCTGGTCCCGGAGAACGACTCGTTGGGCTGACCGTCGGTCTCGAAGATCAGCACCTTGCGCGGCGTGCCTGTGCGGGCCGGCAGCGAGGCGAGGTTGTTGGCGTCGTGGCCCAGCAGGTACCGGGCCGCGGCCTTCATCGGCGCCGCGAGGTGGGTGCCGGTGCTCGAGGAGCGGTTGAGGCAGTTGATCGCCTTCACCAGGTTGCTGCTGGTGTTCACGGTGGGCGTCGCTGCGGCCGTCAGGTAGTCGGTATGGAAGGGCAACGACATCCACTTCCAGCTGGTTCCGGTCGAGCTCAGCGACCCGGAGTACGGGTCGGACCGACAGGTGGTGCTGGTGGTCGTCGTGTCGCTCCTGGCGGGGCCGATCGTCCCGAGCGAGACGTACTGCTGCGACGGCGTCATCACGGTGAGCATCGCCTTGATGCCGTTGATCATGGAGTTGATGTCGGTGGAGCTCATCGAGCCCGTCCGGTCCGCCACCACCGCCACGTCCATCGGGTTGGGCACCTCGCTCCCGCAGGAACCCTTGCAGGCGACCGAGACCACCTCGCCGGTCGACCCCTCGTCGTACCCGATCACGGGCGCGAAGGCGTACGGGACGGTCTTGCTGTCGGCCACCCGGACGGTGTTGCACTGGTCGCCCTGGGCCGGGACGCACGGGATGGCGCAGATCGCGTCGTTGCAGCGCAGGCCGGGGTAGTTCCCCGGCGTGTACGGCGGCGACCCCGGGTTGCAGGTGGAGGGGATCTGGCTCGTGCTCACCGTCGGCGGGGTGCCGGTCGAGGCCACGACGCACCAGAGGTCCGTGACCGGATCGGCTCTCGGGTCGGCGGCCGTCGCCATCGTGGTCGCCGCGGCCGCGGCCCCCGCTCCGTTGGCCGGGAGCTCGTAGGCGCCCGCGTGGGCGGCCGCGTCCATGGTGTCGTGCAGCGACTGCTTCGAGGTCATCTGGCTGGCGATGTCGACACCCAGTGCCGCGGCCGCGAAGAGGACGACGACGAGCGCGGCCACCATCACCGCGACGGCACCACGGCCGTCCCGCGCCCGGCGGGAGACCCGGGGAACCAGCCTGCGGGGCGCGGCCATCACTCGATCCTCATCCGGGCGGTCCGCGACACGTCGACGGAGTCGCCGAACACCATGCTGATCGGCGTGATCATCTCGTGCACGTACGTGACCGTGACGATCACCGTGCCGCCGGCGGCCGCGTCGGCGTCGTAGCTCACCCCGCACGCCGTGCCGTCCGGCTTCGTGCAGGTGACCTCGGTCGACGTCCCGGGCACCCCCGAGAGCGCGTCGTCGGCGACCGCGAGGATCTCCGCGCTGGTCGCGTGCAGGCTCCCCTCGCGGGCCGCGTCACGGGCCGCGTTGTTGACCATCGAGCTGCGGTTGACCAGGTAGCCGAAGTCGATGATCCCGAAGACCAGCATCAGCAGCAGCGGGAGGACCAGCGCGAACTCCACCGCCGCGGCACCGCCCTGGTCCCTGCGGCACCTCCTGCGCATGCCGTCCACGGCGTCCTCCCCCGACTCCGCTGCCCGGCGGGGGGCCAACTGCCCGCCACCGTCAGGACCTCAGGTTAGGTAGACCTGATCTTTGCCTTCAGGCGAACGGCGAACTCTTTACGCAGCAGCGCGCGGGCTGTCTAGACACCGGGGCGGACCGGTGTCAGAGGGAGGAGGTGAGGACCGTCCGTCCGCGTACGTCGGTCACGAGCACCTCGGTCACGTCCTCCCGCAGCACCGCCGACTGGAGGAAGCAGGTCATCGGGTCGGCGCCGACGCCCAGGAACTCCCCGGCCGGGACGAGGTCGCCGTCCTCGGTGCGGAACGACGCACGGAAGGTGCGGCCCGCAGCGAAGCCCTCGGCCTCGATCCGCAGCTCGACGCCCCAGGTGTGGGCGACGAGGTTCGCGCTCTGGACGGTCACCCCGGAGTCACCCGGCGCCGCCATCGAGATCGGCTCGGTCGGCACGGTCGGTTGCTCCGGAGCGGTCGCCCGCCCGACCACGCCGCCCACCGCCACGCCGCCGATCACGAGTGCGGCGGCGACCAGGCCGCGACCCAGCAGGTGGCGCCGCCGTCCCCGGGCGTCGGTCGCTCGACGGGCGGCGAGCTCGTCCCCCTCCCGGACGGACCGCTCGCGCGAGACCTCGGCCCGGATCTGCTCCCCGAGACCGGCCGGGGGCGTCGGCGGCGAGGCGAACTGGGCGGGATCGACCTGGTCGAGCAGGCGCGCGACCGGCCGGATCTCCTGCAGGTCGGCGCGGCAGGCCGCGCAGCCGTCGAGGTGGGCCCGGACGAGCGCGGCCTCGGCCTCGTCGAGGTGGCCGAGGGCGTACGCGCCCAGCATCTCTCGCAGCACCTGGTGGCGGGGTTCGTCGCTCACAGGCTCACTCCCATCTCGTCCATGGCGGCGCGCAGTGCGCGCAGACCGTAGAAGACCCGGCTCCGCAGCGTCCCGACGGGGATCCCCAGCTCCACCGCCACCTCGTCGTAGGGCCGGTCCAGCAGGTGGGTCTGCACGATCGCCTGCCGGTGGTGGTCCGCCAGCCGGCGCAGCCCTTCCTCGAGGACCCAGGTGTCCATCAGCCGATCGGTGCCGTCGGCCGCTGCTCCCGCGATCTCCTGCACGCCGGGCGGGTCGACCAGGTTGGCCTGCCAGGGTCGCACCCCGGCCGCCCGGGCGTGGTCGATCATCGTGTTGCGCGCGATGCCGAAGAGCCAGACCCGCAGCGAGGACAGGTCCGGGTCGTAGCGGTCGGCGTGACGCCACGCCTTGAGGAACGTCTCCTGCGTGACGTCCTGCGCGGCCCCCGGGTCGCCGAGTCCCCGCAGCACGAACCGGTAGACCTCCGCGCCGTAGAGCCGGTACGCAGCATGGATCTCGTCCTCGTCCGCCAGCCCGGCGACAGCACGGGCACCGTCCCCCGCTGACATGTCGCCCAGTGTGCCGCTCACGACCGTGTGTACGGCGCAGGCGCGACCCACGTTCACGCGCGGCTCCTGCTGCCGGTGAACGCCGGCCCGCGCAGCGCCGTACACACCGGGCAGACGGCCGTGAGGCACGGCCGGCCGACGGGGATGACCGCCGGTGTCGCACCGACACGAAGGGCAGGCAGATGTCACGACGGAGCACCACGCGGGTGCGCATGCTCAGCGGGGCCGCCGTGGGCGCGCTCGCACTGAGCGCGCTCGCCACGATCCCGACCACGGCGGGGGCCGCAGAGCCCGCGGCCGGCCGACTCGCGGCCCAGGCCGCAGCCAAGGCCAACCGCACGATGGCCGTCTCGACCGAGAAGGAGCTGCGGATCGCCGTGGTCCGGGCCAACCGCACCGCCGGCCCCGACCGGATCCGGCTCACGGCGCCGATCACCTTCGACAAGCGACGTCCCGTCGACGGGGGTGCCCGCAAGGGCGACCTCGACGTGACCGACGACCTGGTGGTCCTCGGCCGCGGCAGGACGATCGACGCCCGCGGGGTCGACCGCATCTTCGACGTCGCGTCGGGCAGCAGGCTCGTGCTCCGCGGCCTGACCCTGCGCAACGGCGCTCCCGCCGCCGGCGAGAGCGGCGGGGCCATCCGCAGCCGCGGGTCGCTCGCGCTCTTCAACAGCGCCGTGACGGACAGCAGTGCCACCGGCACCGAGGCCTCGGGCGGCGCCATCATGAACGAGGGCGGCAGCCTCCGCGTGGTCGGCAGCACCCTGTCCGACAACACCGCCACCCGCGCCGGCGGAGCCATCGAGGCGCTCGCCGGTACGACGACGGTGGCACGCTCGGCCCTCACCGGGAACCAGACCGGAGCCGAACCGGGCAACGGCGGCGGCCTCCACCTCACGGGCGAGGGCAAGGTCTTCGTCAAGGACTCGCGCATCGTGGGCAACACCGCCTCGGCCGAGGGCGGCGGCCTCTGGAACTCCGCCACCGGCAGCTTCAGCGTCACCGGGTCACAGGTCCTCCGCAACACGGCGGCCGGCGCGGCCGCGGACCAGGGCGGCGGCGGCCTCTTCAACGACGGCGGCACCCTCACCGTCACCGGCTCCACGATCAGCGGCAACGAGGCGACCGGCGCGGCCGGCTCCGGCGGCGGCATCCTCAACAACCTCGGCACCCTCGAGGTCCGCGCGAGCGAGCTGGCCGGCAACAGCGCACCCCGCGCCGGGGGCGCAGTCGAGGCCAACGTCGGCGAGACCACGCTCCGCCAGACGACCCTGTCCGGGAACAGCACCGGCGCGGCCCCCGGCAACGGCGGCGGCCTGCACCTCACCGGCGCCGGGACGGTCGCCGTCGTCGGCGGGCTCGTCACCGGCAACACCGCGGCCGCCGAGGGCGGCGGCCTCTGGAACTCCGCCACCGGCACCTTCACCGTCGACAACACCCGGGTGACGGACAACTCCGCCGCGGGCGCGGCGGCCGACCAGGGCGGCGGTGGCCTCTTCAACGACGGCGGGACCATGACCGTCACCGGCGCGACGATCAGCGGCAACGAGGCGACCGGCGCGGCCGGCTCCGGCGGCGGCATCCTCAACAACCTCGGCACCCTCGAGCTCGACACCACCATGGTGGGCGAGAACACCGCTCCCCGCGCCGGTGGCGGCATCGAGGCCAACGCCGGCGAGACCACCCTGGTCCGCTCCACGCTGTGGCAGAACGGCACCGGTCCGGCCCCCGGCAACGGCGGCGGCCTGCACCTGACCGGCGCCGGCACGGTCGAGATCGGCAACAGCGAGGTCCGGGAGAACACGGCGGCCGCCGAGGGCGGCGGCCTCTGGAACTCCGCCACCGGCACGTTCACCGTCGACGACACCGTGGTCGCGGGCAACTCCGCGGCGGGCGCGGCCGCGGACCAGGGCGGCGGTGGTCTCTTCAACGACGGCGGCACGCTCACCGTCACCGGCTCCACCGTGTCCGACAACGACGCCACCGGCACCGCCGGCTCCGGCGGCGGCATCCTCAACAACCTCGGCACGCTCGAGGTCAGCGACACCGGGTTCGACGACAACAGCGCCCCGCGCGCCGGCGGCGCGCTCGAGACGAACGTCGGGACGGTCACCCTGGCGCAGGTCGACATGACCGGCAACAGCACCGGCGCCAACCCCGGCAACGGCGGCGGCCTGCACGTGACCGGCGCCGGGAACGTCACCTGGACCGGCGGCACCGTCACCGGCAACACGGCGACCAACGAGGGCGGTGGGCTGTGGAACAGCACCACCGGCACGATCATCGCCACGGCGCTGACGG
Organism: Nocardioides euryhalodurans; assembly: GCF_004564375.1. Classification (NCBI taxonomy): domain Bacteria; kingdom Bacillati; phylum Actinomycetota; class Actinomycetes; order Propionibacteriales; family Nocardioidaceae; genus Nocardioides; species Nocardioides euryhalodurans. The sequence goes on along the minus strand of NZ_CP038267.1, from coordinate 3,159,236 downwards.
TGTCGGGCAACACGGCTCCGACCGGGCCGAACGCCTACAACGACGGGGGCACGTTCGTGCTGAACGGCACCCCGGTCCCGCCGGGCGGCTGAGCCGGGCGTACGACGTGGGGGAGCTCGCCCCGGTGGCCGGACCGGTCGCCGGGGCGAGCTCCGTGCGGGCCCCGGGACGCAGCCCGGCGGACCCGCCCAGCTGAGCACTTGTACCCATGCGGCGGGGCCTCCGGCCGATCGACACTGGGGGCATGAGCACGCACGTGACCCCACGGCCGGACACCGGTCCCGGCACCCGCACCGCCACCCCGCGCCAGCTCGACTGGCTGCGGGGCGAGCTCTCGGCCTGGTCCCGCGAGGGACTCCTGGAGGCACCCCAGGTCGAGGAGATCCTCGGCCACTACCGAGCGTCGCGGCGGGTCTCGGTCGGTCGACTGCTGCTCGGCCTCGGCGCCGTCTTCGTCGGCGTCGGCGTGATCTGGTTGGTCGCCGCCAACCTCGACCAGCTCCCCCCGCTCGGCCGCTTCCTCGCGGTCACGGTGATCTGGCTGTCGCTGCTGGTGGGAGGCGAGGTCCTCGCCCACCGCACGGGCGAGCGCTGGGTCGCCGGCCGCGCCCTCGTCCCCGTCACCCGGCTGCTGGCGGCCCTGCTCTTCGGCGCGGTCGTCTTCCAGGCGGCACAGAGCCTGCAGGTCCCGGCGTACGAGCCCGCGCTCGTCGGCTGGTGGGCCGTCGGCGCCCTGCTCCACGCGTACGTCGTCCGCGACCTCGGCCCGCTGCTCGTCGGACTGCTGACCGGCGTCGGGTGGTTCCTCTGGCAGGTGCTGTGGACCGATCCCAGCGGGCTCACCGCGGTGATCGCGCTGCTGGCCGGGTGCGCCCTGGCCGTCGGTGTGGCCGCGGTCCACACCCGGGTGCTGCCGGTCTTCTCCCCGGCGTGGCGCGAGGTGGGCGCCCTGCTCGGGCTCGCCGGCCTCTTCGCGGCCGCGCTGCCGAACGTCTCGACGGAGGACTTCGGCTGGGAGCCCTGGCTGGTCGTCGGGGTGGCCGCCGCCGCGCTCGCGGTCGCGGCCGGGACGATCCTCGGGCAGGGCACCGCCCGGCTCGAGCCGCTCGCCGCCGTCGCGGTCTCGCTCCTCGCGGTCGTGCTCGTCCTGTGGGACACCGGCACCGACACCGACCAGCTGACCGCCGGCGACTGGCTGCACGCGCTCGTCAGCGTCGGGGCGTACGTCCTCGTCGCCGTCGGCGTCGCGGTCCTCGGCACGCTCCGCGACAGCTGGCGGCTGACCGCCCTCGCGACCGCGGCCCTGGTGGTGTTCACGACCTTCCAGAGCTTCGCCGTCTTCGCCCAGATCATCCAGGGCGCCTGGCTGTTCCTCGTCCTGGGGCTGGTGTTCCTCGGCACGGGGTTCCTCTTCGACCGGGCCCGTCGCGGCCTGGCAACCGCACTCGAGAACGAGGAGCAGCACCGATGATGCTGAAGATCGCAGCCCTGGCGGCCACCCAGCTGGCCCTCGTCGGCCTGGCCGTCGCCCCGCAGCTGTCCAGCCGGGTGACCGGCGAGGACTACCGGATGGCGGTCCGGCCGGTCGACCCGATCGATCCCTTCCGCGGGGCGTACGTGACCCTCTCCTACCCCGGCCTCCGTGAGGCCGGGCGGGCTGCGGAGCGTTCCGACGGCGGCGGGGACGTCTACGTCCCTCTCGTCGAGAAGGACGGGTCCTGGGTCGGCGACGGCTGGACCCGCGAGCGTCCCGACACGATGCCGTACCTCACCTGCGACGACCGGTCGTGGGAGCTCCGCTGCGGCATCGAGTCGTACTTCGTGCCGCAGGACCGGGCACAGGAGCTCGAGGACCAGCTCGTCGACGGGGGCGTCGCGACGATCCGGATCGACTCGCGCGGCAACGCCAGCGTGGTGACGGTGTCCGGCGACTGATGCCGTCTAGGACCGCGCGACGGGCGGGTGGTGTCCGTACGGCAGCTCGTCGTGCTCCCCCAGGGCGTGCAGCACCGACGGCAGCATGGCCTTCGCGGTCCGCTTGTAGCCCAGCCCGCTCGGGTGGAACCGGTCCAGGCTGAACATCTCCTCGGGGTTGGTAACGAAGAACGGCCCCACCACGTGGCGCAGCGAGACCGCGCGGGCTCCTGCCGCCGTGGCCGCCTCCCGCTGCGCCTCGGCCAGCAGGCGGGACATCCGCGACCCGAGGGCCCGCAGCGGCTGCGGCACCTGCTGCAGCGCCCCGAGGTCGGGGCAGGTCCCGACCACCACCTCGGCGCCGCGGGCACGCAGCGCCTCGACCGCCTCCGCCAGGTGGCGTACGGACTCGGCGACCGGCACCCGGTGGGTGACGTCGTTGCCCCCGACCACGATCACCGCCACGTCGGGGCGGTAGTCCACCGGGAGCGACCCGAGCTGCGTGGCGAGGGCGCTCGACTCCGACCCGACGACGGCCGCTGTCCGCAGCCGCACCGACCGTCGGGTCGCCCGGGCCAGGCCGCGGGCGAGCCGTGCGCCGAGGGTGTCCTTGCGCCGGTCCGCGCCCAGCCCGGCGGCGATCGAGTCGCCCAGGACGACCAGCTCGACGGGGTCGCCGTACCTCTTGCGCCAGGTGCGGTCGGCGTCGATCGCGTCCTCGCCGAGGGGCTTGCCGATCAGCTGCCGGGCGGTGGCGGCCTGACGGGCGAGCACCCGGCGACCGCCCCACCAGGCGCCCACGCCGATCCCGCCGACGACGCCGGCGAGGAGGGTCAGGCGGCTGCTGGTGCGGGACACGCTCCGGTTGAACCAGACCGGCCTGAACGGACGGCGAACTCCCCGGGGGTGTCAGGTGGAGACGAGGTCACCCTCCGGCGACCGCCGGGATCACCGAGATCTGGGCACCGTCGGGAGTCGGCGTCGACAGGTGGTCGAGGAACCGTACGTCGTCGTTGCCGACGTAGACGTTGACGAAGCGGCGCAGCTCGCCGCTCTCGTCGACGATCCGGCCCTTGATCCCCGAGTACTGGCCGTCGAGGTCGTCGAGCACCTCCGACAGCGTGGCGCCGCTGGCGCTCACCTCCGACTCACCGCTGGTGTAGGTGCGCAGGATGGTGGGGATCCGGACGGAGACGCTCATGGCTGACCTTTCGTGGGTGGGTCTGGTCGACGCTAGTCGGCGAGGCCGGTGGCCGTGAAGGCCGCGTACGTCGGGTCGATGGTGGCGGCCGGCCCGACGCGGTCGGCGACCGCGTCGAGGGTCTTGAGACCCATGCCGGTGTTGATGACGACGGTCTCGAGGGTCGGGTCGAGCCGACCGCTCTCGACCAGCTTGCGGAGCACGCCGACCGTCGTACCGCCGGCGGTCTCGGTGAAGATGCCCTCGGTGCGCGCCAGCAGCAGGATGCCCTCGCGGACCTCCTCGTCCGAGACGTCCTCGACGGCCCCGCCCGTACGCCGGCAGATGTCGAGCACGTAGATGCCGTCGGCCGGGTTGCCGATCGCCAGCGACTTGGCGATGGTGTCCGGCTTGACCGGGCGGATCGCGTCGGTGTCGGCCTTGAAGGCGGTGGCCACCGGCGAGCAGCCGGTCGCCTGGGCGCCGTAGACCTTGTAGGGCTTCTCCTCGACCAGCCCGAGGCTGATCAGCTCCTGGAAGGCCTTGTCGACCTTGGTCAGCTGCGCCCCGGACGCGACCGGGATCACGACCTGGTCGGGCAACCGCCAGCCGAGCTGCTCGGCGATCTCGTAGCCGAGCGTCTTGGACCCCTCCGCGTAGTAGGGCCGGACGTTGACGTTGACGAAGGCCCAGCCCTCCTCCTCGCCGGCGATCTCGGAGGCGAGCTTGTTGACGTCGTCGTAGTTGCCCTCGACGGCCACCAGCTTGTCGGTGTAGACGGCCGAGTTCACCTGCTTGGGCTTCTCGAGGTTGCTCGGGATGAAGACCACGGTCTTGATGCCGGCCCGGGCGCCGGCAGCGGCGACGGCGTTGGCGAGGTTGCCGGTCGAGGGGCAGGCGAAGACCTTGCTGCCCAGCTCGCGGGCGGCGCTCAGCGCACACGCCACGACCCGGTCCTTGAAGGAGTTGGTGGGGTTGGTGGAGTCGTCCTTGACCCAGAGCCGGGTCAGCCCGAGCTCGGCCGCGAGGTTGCGCGCCTCGAGCAGCCGGGTGAAGCCGGGCTCGGTGTTCGGCGAGTCCTCGATGTCTGACGGCACGGGGAGCAGCGCCTTGTAGCGCCACATGTTGCTCGGCCCGGCCTCGATCTCCTCGCGGGTCACCGCCGGGTAGTCGTAGGCCACCTCGAGCGGCCCGAAGCACTCCGGACAGGCGTAGTGGGGCCCGAGGGCGACCTGGTGGCCGCACTCGCGGCAGGACAGGGACGTGGCGTGCCCGAAGGCTCCTGCTCGGAGCCCGGCGTCGGTGCGTTCGGCCAGCGTGGCGCTCAAAGGATTCCTCCTCCTCATCTTCCCTGTGACGACTCTCGTCCCAGGCCGGAATTGGCACCGTCTCCACGACGACAGGAGTGTCGTGGCGGTTGCCGGGACGTCAACGGGCCGTTCCCTCAGTCCCTCTCGATGAGCTGTGCTCGACCCTACGCGGTGCGTCTCACGATGCGTACGCGGGTCCCAGATGCTGGATGCGCGCGGGGGTCAGTCGGCGCGGCGGGCGACCTGGCGCAGCAGGTCGAGGACGCCCTCGGGGCCCTTGACGAGGACGTCGGCGCGCGAGGCGAGGGCCGACTCCTCCTCGGAGAGGGAGCAGACCAGCAGCGTCGGGAGACCCTGCTCGCGCAGCTCCTCGACGGCCGCGAAGGCGTCGAGGTCGCCGAGGTCGTCGCCTGCGAACAGGAACCCCCCGGCGTCCTGCTCGGCCACCAGGGTGCGGACGGCGTGCCCCTTGTCCATCCCCGGGGAGCGCACCTCGATCACGTTGCGCCCGGGCTCGATCACCAGGCCGTGGCGCTCGGCGAGCTCCCGGATCGGGTCGAGCAGCCGCTCGCGGGCGGCAACGGGGTCCGGGAGCCGGCGCGTGTGGACGGCGACGGCCAGGCCCTTCTCCTCGATGTGGGCACCGGCCGCGTCAGCCCGGCGCAGCACGGCCGGCAGGTCGCGCTCGAAGGTGGACAGCCCGTGGGGCGGCCGCGGGGAGATCACGCGGCGCTGCGTCGAGGACCAGCGCTCGTTGCCGTACTGGCCGAAGACGAAGAGCTCCTTGCCGTGCTCGCCGAGCTCCGCACCGACCGCGTCGAGGTCACCGAGCGCGAGCGCCTGCCGGGCCGGCCTGCCGGTGATGACGGCGACCGCCCGGACGACCTCGGCCAGCTCGACCAGGACCTGTTGCGCGTCCGGGTGGATGTGGGCGCGGGCCGGGTCGTCGACGATCGGGGAGAGCACCCCGTCGAAGTCGAGACCAACGACGCAGCGGTCGGCGGCGGCCACGAGCTCGTCGAAGCGCTGCTCGGCCGCGGCGGAGGTGAACTCCATGCCCCCATCCCACCACGGCGGACCGGGAAGCGTCAGGCGGCGTCCGCGGTGAGCACGACGGTGAGGCGGTCGCGGTTCATGTCGCCGACCGCGGGCATCGTGCGACCGATGTCGAGGTCCAGGGCGAGCAGCTCGGCGGCGTCGGCCAGCCGGGGCGGGTAGTAGACCGTCGAGCTGGGCACGGTGCCGTACCAGTTGTCGGTGCCGACGACCTGCCAGCCCACCTTCGCAGCGGTGCCGGCGACCGTGCCCGCGAGACCGGTGATCCCGGAGTTGTTGTAGACCTCGACGTAGACCTCGCCGCGCTGCACCTGGGGCTCGGCCTTGATCGGCTTCTTCTTCGCCTTGACGGTCTTCTGGGGCTGGGCGGTCGCGGTCTCCTCGGCGGACGGCTGGGCGACCGTGGTCACCTCCCGCTCCGTCGGCTCCTCGCCCTGGGTGGCGACGTAGGTGATGCCGGCCATGGCGATGGCGACGATGCTCAGGATCGCGACGGGCGACGGGAAGGCGACACCGCGCTGGTTGCGGATACGCATCTCAGAGCTCGAAGCCGAGGCGGCGGGCGGAGCGCTGGCGCTGGCGGGCCGCCCGCAGGCGACGCAGCCGACGGACCAGCAGCGGGTCGGCCGCAAGGGCCTCGGGCCGGTCGATCAGCGCGTTGAGGACCTGGTAGTAGCGCGTCGACGACATGTCGAAGCTGTCGCGGACGGCCGTCTCCTTGGCCCCGGCGTACTTCCACCACTGACGCTCGAACTCGAGGATCGCTGCGTCGCGGTCGCTCAGTCCCGGCTGCTCGGCGTCCGAGTGGCCGTGGAAGGCGTTCGCGGCGTCCATCTCGCTGTCTCCCCAGGTGTGAGTGGTGGTCTGGGGACAACTCTAGGCGACGAACCACAACGATGTCATTCGCATCGCGCGAGTCGCGGTCCCGCCTTCGCGGCTGGCAGGGTGGGGGCATGGAGCCAGCTGCCTGCCGGTGGGGGATCCTGGCCACCGGCCGGATCGCCCGCGACTTCGCCACCAACCTCCGCGCGGTGCCCGGCGCCGAGGTGGTGGCCGTCGGCTCCCGCTCCCCGGGGTCCGCCGAGGCCTTCGCCGCCGAGCACGGGTCGCCCGGCTGCCGCGCCCACGGATCGTACGACGCGCTCGTCGCCGATCCCGACGTGGACGTCGTCTACGTCGCCTCGCCCCACGCCTTCCACCTCGAGCACGCCCGGCTGGCGCTGGAGGCCGGCAAGCACGTGCTCTGCGAGAAGCCGCTGGCGCTCAACGTCGCCGAGGCCGAGGAGATGCTGGCCCTGGCCCGCACCCACGACCGCTTCCTGATGGAGGCGATGTGGATGACCTGCCACCCGGTCATCCGGGCGGTCGCCGACGGGGTGCACGCGGGACGCTTCGGCACGCCCCGGCAGCTCCACGCCGACCTCGGCTTCGTCGTGGAGAAGCCTCCCGGCGACCGGATGCTCGACCCGGCCCTCGGTGCGGGCGCGCTGCTCGACATGGGCGTCTACCCCCTGACGCTGGCCGACCTGCTGCTCGGCCCGGCGACGACGCTGGCCGCGACGGCCGTGCTCGACGACCGCAGCGTCGACGTCGACGTCGCCGTGGCCGGGCGGCACGAGGGCGGCGCCGTCTCCGCCCTCACGGCGTCGATGACCTCGGCCTCGTCACGGACCGCGACCCTGGCCACCGACGCGGGACGGATCGACCTGCCCGGCGGCTTCCACCACCCGGCGTACGCCGTCTGGACGCCGCGCGACGGCGAGCCCGAGCGCATCGAGGGGCTCGGCCGGGTCCTCGGCACCGGTCTCGGCAACGAGGCGGCCGAGGTCGCCCGGTGCCTCGCCGAGGGGCTGCGCGAGAGCCCGCTGGTCCCCCACGACCGGACCCTGCGGGTGCTGCGCGCGATGGACGACGTCCGCCGCCAGGTGGGCGTCCGGTACGCCGCCGACTCACCCGTTCAGGGGGGTTCCACCGGCGCATAGGGTGGGGGCCGTGCCCGACTCCGCCCAGCTCGTCATCGTCGCGAACCGACTTCCGGTCGACCGCGTCGACCTGCCGGACGGGACCCGCGGCTGGCGCCGCTCCCCCGGTGGCCTGGTCACCGCCCTCGACCCGGTGATGCGGGCCAACGACGGGGTCTGGATCGGCTGGCCCGGAGGCACGGAGTCCGACCTCGAGCCCTTCGAGGACGACGGCCTGTCGCTGGTCCCGGTCTCCCTCACCGAGGACGAGATCGAGGAGTTCTACGAGGGCATGTCCAACGCCACGCTGTGGCCGATCTACCACGACGTCGTGGCCAAGCCGGAGTTCCACCGCGAGTGGTGGGACTCCTACGTCACCGTCAACCGCCGCTTCGCCGAGAAGGCCGTCGAGGTCGCCGAGGAGGGCGCCACGGTCTGGGTGCACGACTACCAGCTGCAGCTGGTGCCCCAGATGCTGCGCGACCTGCGGCCCGACCTGCGGATCGGGTTCTACCTGCACATCCCGTTCCCCCCGGCCGAGCTCTTCGCCCAGCTCCCCTGGCGCCGCCAGATCCTCGAGGGGCTGCTCGGCGCCGACCTCGTCGGCTTCCAGATGAGCGGCGGGGCGCAGAACTTCGTCCGCCTGGTCCGCCAGCGCGTGGGCCACAAGACCCACCGCGACCTGGTCTACCTGCCCGACGGTCGCACCATCCGGGCCGCTGCCTTCCCGATCTCCATCGACGCCGAGGGCTTCGAGGAGCTCGCCCGCAGCGAGGGGGTGACCAAGCGCGCGGCGGAGATCCGCGAGGCGCTCGGCGAGGAGCGGCGGGTCTTCCTCGGCATCGACCGGCTCGACTACACCAAGGGGATCGTCGCTCGGCTGCGGGCCTTCGCCGAGCTGGTCGAGGAGGGCAAGCTCGACGTCGACGACGCCGTCTTCGTGCAGGTCGCGACCCCGTCCCGCGAGCGCGTCGAGCAGTACCGGATCCTCCGCGACGAGATCGACCGGTTCGTCGGGCGGGTCAACGGCGACCTCGGCCGGATCGGCACCCCGGCGATCAGCTACCTCCACTCCTCCTACCCGCGCGAGGAGATGGCCGCCCTGTACCGGGCCGCCGACATCATGGTCGTGACGCCGTACCGGGACGGGATGAACCTCGTCGCCAAGGAGTACGTCGCCTGCCGCTACGACGACGCCGGCGCGCTGGTGCTCTCCGAGTTCGCCGGTGCGGCCGACGAGCTGCGCCAGGCGTGGCAGGTCAACCCCTACGACATCAACGGCATGAAGAGCGCGCTGCTCGAGGCGTTCCACGCACCCGAGAAGGACACGACGCGACGGATGCGTGCGATGCGCCGGACCGTGCTGCGCAAGGACGTCGCGGCGTGGGCGCGGAGCTTCCTGGAGGGGCTCTCCGAGATCCGGCCCGAGCACGGCAAGACGGTCCGTCCGCCGCGCACCTGAACGGGACGTGGCCCCCGGGGAGCGGGTAGTTTCTCCCCATGGATCTGATCCCCAAGCCCGATCAGGTCATCTCCGCCGCCGGCAACGTCGCGCACAAGGTCCTCTACGGCGGTCTGGCCGACCTGCGGCCGATGCCGCGCACCCTCATCGACGACGGCACGCTGCGCGAGGTCTACCACTACCGGCCCGCCGCCAAGGTCCGCGAGCAGGGCGATCCCGTGCTGCTCGTGACCCCGCTGGCGGCGCCGTCCTCCTGCTTCGACCTGCGCCGCGGGTGCTCGCTGGTCGAGCACCTCGTCGGGCAGGGGCGACCGACGTACGTCGTGGAGTACGGGCGGGTGTCCTTCAAGGACCGCAACCTCGGCATGGAGCACTGGATCGACGAGGTCGTCCCGACCGCGGTCCGCGAGGTGTCCGCCCACGCCGGCGGGCGGCCCGTGCACCTGGTCGGCTGGTCGCTCGGCGGGATCTTCGCGCTGCTGACCGCGGCCGACGACGCCGCGCTCCCGATCGCCTCCCTCACCGTCCTCGGTGCGCCGGTCGACGTGGCGCGGGTGCCGTTGGTGGCGCCGCTGCGGCCGCTGCTCAACGCGACCCAGGGCCGCGGTGCGATCACCCGTGCCTACCAGGCGATCGGGGGCGCGCCGACGCCGCTGGTCCGGTGGGCCTTCCAGCTCTCGTCGTTCCAGAAGCTGGTGACCAAGCCGCTCGCCGTCGCCCAGAACCTCGACGACACCGACTTCCTGGCCCAGCTCGAGGCGGTCGACCGCTTCACCGACGACATGCTCGCCTACCCGGGTCGGACCTTCGGCCAGCTCTACCACCGCTTCGTCAAGGGGAACGCTCTCGTCGAGGGCAGCTTCGAGCTCGGGGACCGGACGATCCGGCTCTCCGACATCACCGCCCCGGTGCTGGCCTTCGGGGGTGCCACCGACGGGATCGCGCCGATCGCGGCGGTCAACGCCGTCGTACCCCTGCTCTCCGGGGCGGCGGAGGTCCGCTTCGAGGTCGTCCCCGGTGGGCACCTCGGGATGCTGACCGGCCGCGCCGCCCGTGGGGCCACCTGGCCGATCATCGACGAGTGGATCGACCAGTGGTCCGCCGCAGCAGGCGCCGAACCGGTCGAGCCCACCCCGGCCCGTCCGACCGAGCCCTCCCGCGAGTCGATCGGCGCCAACCCGACCCGCCGCTACGGCTCGGGCGGGTCGCGCTCGCTCGCTCGCCGATAGTCCGCCGCCCGATGCGTCACTTTCACGCGTCGGGAGACGTCTGGGGCGGCGGACTATCCCGCTGTCAGGGCGTGAGCCCGCGCGACTCCAGCCACGTCCGGGCGGCGGTCCTCGAGGCCCGGGCGAGCCAGGCGTCCTGGACGACCTCGGCGAGCTCGTCACGGGTGAGCCGATCCAGGTGGGCTGCCCGGAGCAGCACCGAGGGGTGGCCGTCGAAGTGCGGCGTCGTGAAGAACGGCGTCGACGCGTCGAGCACCATCGCCTGCTTGGCCGCCTCCGACTCGACCCAGAAGACGATGACGTCGTCGTAGCGGACCCCCGTCTCGGGGTCGACCGCGTCCGGCCGCGGGGTCCGGAAGAAGACGAAGCTGCGACGCGAGACCTGGTAGACCGCCACGCCTCCCTCGGCCAGCGTCACCCCCGGCATCGCGCGGGCGAGCTCGTGCACGTCCTCGACGGTGGCCGGGCGGCTCATGCCGTCCAGCGTACGGGCGGTCGGGGGACTGGTCGGCTTCCCCGCCTGAGCGGGAAACCGACAGCCCCCACCCCCGCCCCGATACCGTTCCCCCATGAGCGCGCTGGCCGGCCTGGTGGACAAGGGGCTGGTGGCGCCGGACTGGGCGGAGGCGCTGGCCCCGGTCGACGACCGGATCGGCGCGATGGGGCAGTTCCTGCGGGACGAGCTGGCGGCGGGGCGGCCCTACCTGCCGGCCGGCGACGCGATCCTTCGGGCGTTCGAGCAGCCCCTGGCCGACGTACGCGTGCTCGTGGTGGGGCAGGACCCCTACCCCACCCCCGGCCACCCGATCGGGCTGAGCTTCGCGGTCGCCCGGGACGTCCGGCCACTGCCGGGCAGCCTGCGCAACATCTACACCGAGATCCGCTCCGACCTCGGCCTGACTCCGCCCGACCACGGCGACCTCACGGCGTGGACCGAGCAGGGCGTGATGCTGCTCAACCGGGTGCTGACCGTCCGGCCCGGAGAGCCCGCCAGCCACCGCGGCCGGGGGTGGGAGGAGGTCACGTCCTGCGCCATCGACGCCCTCGTCGCGCGGGGCGGGCCCTGCGTGGCGATCCTCTGGGGCCGCGACGCGCAGACCCTCAAGGGGCAGCTCGGGCCGATCCCGTGGGTCGAGTCGGCCCACCCGTCGCCGCTGTCGGCCAGCCGCGGCTTCTTCGGGTCGCGACCGTTCAGCCGGGTCGACCGGCTGCTCGAGGAGCAGGGTGGCGCACCGGTTGCGTGGGGCCGCGGCTGGGAATAAAGTTCAATCTTCAACTATTGGGGTGGACATGAACGACCGCATGCCTGCGCTGTACCTCGGCCACGGAGCGCCGCCGCTCCTCGACGACCCGGTGTGGTCCGGACAGCTCGCCGCGTGGGCGGCCGACCTCCCCCGCCCGAAGGCGATCCTGATCGTCAGCGCGCACTGGGAGTCGGCGCCCGTGATGTTGTCGGCGAGCCACGCTCCCCTGGTCTACGACTTCGGCGGCTTCGCGCCGAAGTACTACCAGATGACCTACGAGACCCCCGACGCCTCCGCACTCGCCCAGCGGGTCGCCGCGATGATGCCCGCGACCGAGCCGGTGCACCAGCACGTCAGCCGCGGTCTCGACCACGGCGCGTGGGTCCCGCTGCGGATCATGTACCCCGAGGCCGACATCCCGGTCCTGCAGATGTCGCTCCCGACCCAGGACCCCGCCCGGCTGCTCGCCCTCGGCGAGCGCCTCCGCCCGCTGCGCGACGAGGGCGTCCTGGTCATCGGCTCCGGCTTCCTCACCCACGGCCTCCCGTTCCTCACCGAGTTCCGCATCGACGCCGCCGTCCCCGGCTGGTCCTCCGACTTCGACGCCTGGGCCGGCGAGGCGCTGGCGCGAGGCGACGTCGACGCGCTGGCGGCGTACGGCTCTCAAGCGCCCGGGATGCCGTACGCCCACCCCACCGTGGAGCACTACACCCCGCTCTTCGTGACCCTCGGCGCGGCGAGCAACCCCGAGGAGCCGGGCGAGCAGGTCATCGACGGGTTCTGGATGGGGCTGTCGAAGCGGTCGCTGCAGGTCGCCTGAGCAGGCGCCCGCTCCACGCCCCGAGCGCGGTCCACGCACCGGTCCCGGTGACCGGAGCGTGAGACGGCGGTAGCGCGCCCCGACCCCCGATTGTATACATTCGGGACGAACGGACCGCCTCCCGCAAGGAGAAGAACCGTGTCACCCAGGCATGCTCGGATGCCCGCCCGGACCGCGACAGCAGCACTCGCCGGTCTCACCCTGCTGCTCGTCGGCTGCTACCCCGTCCAGCCCCGCGCCGCGACGCCGGAGCGCCCCGACGTCACCACCGTCAGCGCCGAGGGAACCTCCGTGGAGGACGGCGGGGACCTGGTGATGGGCCTCTCCGCGGACCCCGACCAGCTGGACCCGACGACGTCCTCCTCCCTGTACACGCGCTACGTCATGAGCTCGATCTGCGAGAAGCTCTACGACATCGACGCCGAAGGCGAGCTGGTCCCCCAGCTCGCGACCGCCCTGCCCGAGCTCCGCGACGACGGCCGCACCGTCCGCATCCCTCTCCGCACCGGGGTCGAGTTCGCCGACGGCACGCCGTTCGACGCGGCGGCGGTCCGCACCAGCCTCGAGCGCCACCTCACCAAGGAGGACTCGGCGCGCGCCGCGGAGATGGGACCGGTGAAGGAGGTCGCCATGGTCGACGACCGCACCGTCGAGCTCCGCTACGACCAGCCGTTCGGCCCGATCACGGCCTCGCTCGCCGACCGGGCCGGGATGATCATGTCGCCGACGGCGCTCGAGGAGCTCGGTGACGACTTCGGCAACGCCCCGGTCTGCGTGGGGCCCTTCCGGTTCGTGGAGCGGGTGCCGGCCACCGAGATCCGCGTCGAGCGGGACCCCCGCTACTACGCGGCCGACGAGGTCCGCCTCGACTCGATCACCTACCGGATCATGACCGACGCCAACATCCGCGCCGCCAACCTCCGTTCCGGCGACGTGCAGGTCGTCGACTCGGTCTCGCCGACCTCGATCGAGTCGCTGCTGCGAGAGCCCGGCATCGGCCTCCTGCAGACCGGGTCGCTGGGCTACCAGGGCATCACCTTCAACGTCGGGAACGCCGACGGGGTCGGGGAACCGCCGGGCGAGGTGGACTCCCCCCTCGCCGACGACCGCCGGGTCCGCCAGGCCTTCGAGCTCTCGCTGGACCGTGCGGCGCTGGTGAACTCGGTGTTCGACAACTGGTTCCAGCCGGCCTGCTCGCCGATCTCACCCGAGACGAGCTTCGCGACCAAGGCCAGCAACGCGTGCCCGCCGTACGACCCGGAGCGCTCGCTCGAGCTGCTCGAGGAGGCCGGCCTCGAGACGCCCGTGCAGCTGTCGATGAAGGTCTCCAACACCCCCGACACCCTCCGGCTCGCGCAGGCCATCCAGGGCAGCGTCGCCAAGGGCGGCTTCGAGATCGAGATCGAGCCGGTCGAGTACACCACCCTGCTCGACGCCCAGACCCGCGGCGACTTCCAGCTGCTGCAGCTCGGCTGGTCGGGACGGATCGACCCCCACGGCAACATGTACTCCTTCCTCGCCACCGGCCAGTCCTCGAACTACTCCGGCTACAGCGACCCCACGGTCGACCGGCTCCTGAAGAAGGCCGCCCGGCAGGTCGGGACCGCCGAGCGCGCGGAGACGTACGGCGAGGTGGTCCGCCTCGTCCACCGGGACGACCCGCTGATCTACCTCTACCGGCAACGCAACCTCACCGCCTACTCCGAGGACGTCGTGGGTGTCTCGACGTACGCCGACGGGGTGGTGCGGCTCAGCCGGGCCGGCTTCGTGGAGGGAGACGACTGATGGCGCGCTACCTGCTCCACCGGCTCTGGCAGTCGCTGGTGACCCTCTTCCTCGCCTCGGTCGTGGTGTTCGTGGGCGTCCGTGCCCTCCCCGGCGACCCGGCGCTCGCGCTGGCCGGGGAGGAGGCAGACCCGGCGACCCTCGCCGCCGTCCGCGCCGACCTCGGCCTCGACCAGCCCCTCGTCGTCCAGTACGGCGCGTTCGTCAAGAACCTCTTCCGGGGCGACCTCGGGACCTCCATCGCCACCGGCACGCCCGTGACCGACCTGATCGCGACCACGCTGCCGGTCACCCTGTGGCTGTCGCTGTACGCGCTCACGGTCGCGGTGGTGATCGGCATCGGGGCCGGCGTCGTGGCGGCCGTGCACCGCGGCCGGTGGCCCGAGTGGATCGCCAACGGCTTCACCCTGATCGGTCTCTCGGTGCCGAGCTTCTGGCTGGGGATCCTCGCGATCCTCTACCTCGCGGTGGGGCTGCGGTGGTTCCCCGCCTCCGGCTACGTCCCGGTCCTCGAGGAGCCGTTGCGCGGGCTCTACTACCTGACCCTCCCCGCGCTGGTGCTCGGCACGGCACTGGCGGCGGTCATCATGCGGCAGACCCGCTCCTCGATGCTGGAGACACTCTCCGCCGACTACGTGCGCACCGCCCGCGCCAAGGGGATGCGGGAGCGCCGGGTGCTGAGCCGGTTCGCGCTGCGCAACTCGATGATCGTCGTGGTGACGATCATCGGCCTGCAGCTGGGCGGCCTGGTGTCCGGCGCGGTGGTGACCGAGCGCATCTTCGGCCTCCCGGGCTTCGGGAAGCTGACCCTCGACTCGGTGTTCACCCGCGACTACCCCGTGATCCAGGCGGTCGTGATCATCACGACGCTCGCCTACATCGTCATCAACCTGGGGATCGACGTCCTCTACTCCCTGATCAATCCCCGGATCCGAGTGGGAGGCAAGGCCTGATGAGCGAGGCAACCCCTGTCGTGACCGCCAGCCCGGAGGGCCTCGCCGGCCCCAGCACCGTCGACCTCGGCCGGGCGCGCGGCCAGGTGCTCC
The DNA here is from genome assembly GCF_004564375.1 of Nocardioides euryhalodurans. Classification (NCBI taxonomy): domain Bacteria; kingdom Bacillati; phylum Actinomycetota; class Actinomycetes; order Propionibacteriales; family Nocardioidaceae; genus Nocardioides; species Nocardioides euryhalodurans. The sequence goes on along the minus strand of NZ_CP038267.1, from coordinate 3,144,229 downwards.
GGCAGCTGGTCCGCAACCCGATGGGCATCGTCGGCGGCGCACTGCTGCTGCTGGTGGTCGCCACCGCCGTGCTGGCGCCGCTGCTGGCGCCGTACTCCCCCTCGGAGGTCCACTTCGACACCCCGTTCCAGCGGCCCTTCACCGTCGGCTTCCCGCTCGGCACCGACGACCTGGGCCGCGACGTGCTGTCGCGGATCGTGTACGGGACCCGGGTCTCGCTGCTCGTCGGCCTGCTGTCGGTCCTGCTCGCCGTCCTCGTCGGCACCCCGCTCGGCCTGCTGGCGGGTTACTGGGGCTGGCTCGACGTCCTGGTGAGCCGGCTGACCGACCTGACCCTGGCCTTCCCGTTCCTGATCATCGCGGTCGGCCTCGCGGCCATCAACGGCCCGTCGGTGACCAACGCCGCGATCGCCCTGGGCATCGCCCAGGTCCCGACGATGGTGCGCGTGGTGAGGGCCGAGACGCTGCGCTTCAAGGAGCAGGAGTTCGTGCTGGCGGCCCGCAGCCTGGACGCCTCCGGACCGCGCATCCTGGCCCAGCACATCCTCCCGAACGCGCTCCCGGCCGTGATCGTGCAGGCCACGGTGATCATGCCGGTGGCGGTGATCGGCGAGGCGCTGCTGTCCTTTCTCGGGCTCGGCATCCAGCCGCCGACGCCGAGCCTCGGGATCATGCTCTCGGACGCCCAGCAGTACATCTTCCGGGCACCGACCGCGGCGATCTTCCCCGGGCTCGCGATCGCGGTGATCTGCCTGGGGTTCAACCTCTTCGGCGACGCCCTCCGCGACGCCCTCGACCCGACGACCAGGAAGCGCTGACCGTGACGCCCGAACCCCAGACCTCCGGCTTCACGCCGCCGGACGCGTTCACCACCCGCCCGACGCTGCAGGGCCGCTTCGGCATGAGCGCCTCCACGCACTGGGTCGCCAGCTCCACCGCCCAGGCGGTGCTCGAGCGTGGCGGCAACGCCTTCGACGCGGCGGTCGCCGCCGGCTTCGTGCTGCACGTCGTCGAGCCCCACCTCAACGGCCCCGGTGGCGACCTGACCGCGGTGGTGGCGACCGCGGACGACCCCGCGCCGGTCGTCGTCGTCGGCCAGGGCCCCGCCCCGAAGGGCGCGACCATCGAGCACTTCCGGGACGAGGGGCTGGACCTCGTCCCGGGCGCCGGTGCCCTGGCGGCCGCCGTGCCGGGGGCGGTCGACGCCTGGCTGATGCTGCTGACCGAGCACGGCACTTGGGAGCTCGCCGACGTGCTCGAGTTCGCGATCACGTACGCCGCGGAGGGCCAGCCGGCGCTCGACCGCGTCTGCTCCACCATCGCCGGGGTGGCCGACCTGATGACCGAGCACTGGCCGACCTCGGCCGCGGTGTGGCTGCCCGGCGGCGAGGTCCCCAGGCCCGGTGACGTGCTCAGGCTCGAGCAGTACGCCACCACGCTGCGGCGCCTCGTCGCGGCCGGGGACGGCGCGGCCACCCGCGAGGACCGGATCGAGGCGGCCCGGCGGGCGTGGGGCGAGGGGTTCGTGGCGGAGGCCGTGGAGGCGTTCGTCCGCACGCCGCACCGCCACTCCTCGGGGACCGACCACGCCGGCGTGGTCACCGCGGCCGACCTGGCCGGCTTCCGGGCGAGCACCGAGCCGGCCCTGACCCGCGACTTCCACGGCGTGACCGTCGCCAAGACCGGGCCGTGGGGGCAGGGTCCGGTGCTGCTGCAGGCCCTCGCGATCCTGGAGGGGTACGCCCCCCACGAGGTCGACCCGTCGACCGCGGACGGCGCCCACCGGGTGATCGAGACGCTCAAGCTCGCCCTGGCCGACCGCGACGCCCACTACGGCGACCCGGACCCCGCGGGCGACGTCCCGACGGCGCCGCTGGAGGTGCTGCTCTCCCCCGAGTACGCCGCCACCCGGCGCGCCCTGATCGGCGACCGCGCCTCCCACGAGCTCCGGCCCGGCTCGGTCGGCGGCGCGACGCCGTACCTCCCGCCGCTGTCGACCGACCGCGACGGCGGCGCCGGGGCGGGCGAGCCGACGGTGTCGGTGAGCGGCCGTACGCGGGGCGACACCTGCCACGTCGACGTCGTCGACCGGTGGGGGAACTTCGTCTCGGCCACGCCCTCGGGCGGATGGCTGCAGTCCTCCCCGATGATCCCGGAGCTCGGCTTCTGCCTGGGCACCAGGCTCCAGATGACCTGGCTCGACGAGCGCTCTCCCTCGGCGCTGCGGCCCGGACGCCGACCGCGGACCACGCTGTCGCCGACGCTCTTGCTGCGCGACGGCCGACCCTGGTGCGCGCTCGGCACGCCGGGAGGCGACCAGCAGGACCAGTGGCAGCTGCTCTACCTCCTGCGCACGATCCTCGGCGGCTACACGCCGCAGCAGGCGATCGACGCGCCTGCCCTGCACACCACGTCGATGCCGGGCTCGTTCTGGCCCCGCAACTGGACCCCGGGCGGCGCCGTCGTCGAGGACCGGCTCGGCGAGGACGTCATCGCCGACCTCGAGGCGCGGGGCCACGTGGTCACGCGGGCCGGGGACTGGGCGCTGGGGCGGCTCTCGGCCGTCACCCGCGACCCCCGGACAGGCCTGATGAGCGCCGCCGCCAACCCGAGAGGAGCCCAGGGCTATGCCGTCGGACGTTGAGGCACCCACCCCGGACGAGCAGGCGACGCCGTTGCTGTCGCTGCGCGACGTGGAGGTCAGCTATGCGGGGACACCGGTCCTGCACGGCATCGACCTGGACATCGCCGAGGGCGAGCGCGTCGCGCTGGTCGGGGAGTCCGGGTCGGGCAAGTCGACCACCGCAGCGGCCGTGCTCAACCTGCTGCCGCCCGGAGGCGTCGTCACCCGCGGCCAGATCCTCTTCCGCGGCGAGGACGTCGCCCACGCCGACCCGCGCCGGCTGCGGGGACTGCGCGGCAAGGAGGTCGGCCTGGTCCCGCAGGACCCGATGTCCAACCTCAACCCGGCCACCCGGGTCGGCCAGCAGGTCGCCGAGACCCTCGTCGCCCACGGCGTCGCCACCGGCGCCGAGGCCCAGCGCCGAGCCGTGGAGCTGCTCGGCGAGGCCGGCATCCCGGAGGCCGACCGCCGGGCCCGGCAGTACCCGCACGAGTTCTCCGGCGGCATGCGGCAGCGGGTGCTGATCGCCATCGCCCTGGCCTGCGGACCGGACCTGCTGATCGCCGACGAGCCCACCTCGGCGCTCGACGTCACCGTGCAGCGGCAGATCCTCGACCACCTCGAGGGACTGCGCTCGGCGGCCGGCACCTCCCTGCTGCTGGTGACCCACGACCTCGGCCTCGCGGCCGACCGGGCCGACCGCGTCGTGGTCATGTCGCAGGGGCGGATCGTGGAGCAGGGCCCCGCCCGCCGCATCCTGGGCGACCCGCAGCACGACTACACCCGACGACTCGTCGCCGCGGCGCCGTCGACCACCAGCACCACCAGCCTCGCCGTGCGCCCGCAGCCCCCCTCGGCCGTCGACGCGGCGAACGGGACGGTGCCGATCCTCTCCGTCACCGACCTCCACAAGGAGTTCCGGATCCGGGGGCGCAGCGAGCCCCTGACGGCGGTGGACCACGTCTCGTTCACGGTCCCGAGCGGCACCACGGCGGCGATCGTGGGCGAGTCCGGCTCGGGGAAGACGACGGTCGCCCGGATCGCGCTGGGCCTGGAGGCCCCGACCGGCGGCGAGGTCGAGGTCGACGGGGTGCCCGTCACGACCGCCCGGGGTGCGCAGCGGCGGGCGATCCGGCGCGCGATGCAGCCGGTGTTCCAGGACCCGTACGCCTCGCTGAACCCGATGTTCACGATCGAGCACATCATCGCCGAGCCGCTGCGGGTCTTCAGGACGGGCGACCGCCGCGCCCGGCGGGCACGGGTGGCCGAGCTGCTCGACCACGTGGCGCTCCCCCACAGCGTGGCGCAGCGCCACCCCAACGAGCTCTCGGGCGGCCAGCGGCAGCGGGTCGCGATCGCCCGTGCGCTGGCCCTCGACCCGCGGCTGGTGATCTGTGACGAGGCGGTCTCGGCGCTCGACGTGCTCGTGCAGGACCAGATCCTCCGGCTGCTCACCGACCTGCAGCGCGACCTCGGGCTGTCCTACCTGTTCATCACCCACGACCTCGCGGTCGTCCGGCTGATCGCCCACGAGGTGCTGGTGATGCGGCAGGGTCGGGTCGTGGAGGAGGGCACCGTCGCCGACGTCTTCGACCGTCCCCGGTCCGGCTACACCCGCGAGCTCCTGGCCGCCATCCCCGGGACCGAGGTCTTCGCATGAGGCCGCGGTGACCCGCCGGGCCGACGAGGTGCTGCGCCTGGTGCGGCGGGACATCGTGGCGGGCGTGCACCCCCCGGGTTCCCGGCTCACCGAGGCGTCGCTGACGAAGGCGTACGGCGGCTCCCGGGTGCCGGTCCGCGAGGCCCTCAAGCAGCTGGAGGTCGAGGGCTTCGTGACCTCGCGGGCGTACGCCGGCGTGACGGTCGCCCACATGCACGCGGACGAGGCCGCCGAGCTGTTCACGGTCCGGCGCACGATCGAGCAGATCACCGTGAAGCGCTGCGCCCAGCGGTTCCGGCGTACGCCGGACTCCCCCGAGGTGATCGCGTTCGGCGAGCAGCTCGAGCAGCTCGTGGTCACCGGCTGCGGGGCGGTCGAGCGGCCGGACCGCTCCGACCTGCCGCCGCTCAACACCGAGTTCCACCTGTCCCTGGCGGCGTTCAGCGGGAGCGCGTCGATGCTGTCGCTGCTGCGGCAGGTGTCCTCGAAGATCGAGTGGCTCTATGCGATGGACGTCGACGTGCGCGGTCCGCACTCCTGGACCGAGCACCGCGAGATCGCCGACGCGGTCCGCGCCGGACGGGTGGGCGACGCGGGGCGGCTGATGCGCCAGCACATCGCCAACTCGCTCGACGGCTACCTGCTGCGCCACACCCCCGGCCCCGGGTCCGCCCCGTGAGCGCGCCCGCCGACCGGATCTCGACCGGCCTGATGCTCGTGCTGTCCTTCGGCACGGGCGTCCTCGACGCGGCCACCTACCTCGGCCTGCACGGCGTGTTCACCGCCAACATGACCGGCAACGTCGTGTTCGTCGGTCTCGGCATCGCGGACGACGGGTCGGTGCCGCTGCTGCGGGCCTCGCTGGCGCTGGCGGGCTTCGTCGTCGGCGCCACGGTCATCGGCCTCGTGCAGCGTGGCCGGCAGGTCCAGCGCAACCGCGACACCGTGGCCGCGGTGACGTTCCTCGTCGCGGGCCTGCTCGTCGCGGGCACCGCCGCCGCCCTGTGGCGGGGCGACCTGTCCGAGCTGGTGCTGGACGCCGTGACCGGGGTGATCGCGTTCGCGATGGGAGCGCAGGCCGTCGCCGCCCGCCGGGTCGGCGTGGGCGACGTCTCCACGGTGGTGGTCACCTCCACGCTCGCCGGGATGGCCGCCGAGGCGCCGTGGACCGGCGGCGGCTCCGACGGGCGCACCACGCTGCGCCGCGCCGCCGCCGTCGTGTCGATGGGCGGGGGCGCCGTGGCCGGCGCCTTCCTGCTCCACCTCGGGATCGCCGTCCCCGTGGCCCTCAGCGCGGGGCTGCTGCTGGTCGTCGGGACGGTGGGTGTCGCCCGGGTCGGCCGCGCACGCAGGCGCGACCGGATCGCCGCGGCTGCCGGGTTCGCCGGGCAGCCGGACGAGCGGGTCCGCCGACCCGTGTCCTGACCCGCCGCGGCGCGGGGTTTGTGCCCCACGCCGGTCGGCGGCAGGATCGGCGGGTGCGCATCCTGTCGATCCAGTCCCACGTCGCCTACGGGCACGTCGGCAACTCCGCGGCTGTCTTCCCTCTGCAGCGTCTGGGCCACGAGGTCTGGCCCGTGCTGACGGTGAACTTCTCCAACCACACCGGTTACGGCGCCTGGCGAGGACCATTGATCGACCCCGCCGACGTCACCGACGTGGTGCAGGGGATCGAGGACCGCGAGGTGCTGCCGACCTGCGACGCGGTGCTGTCCGGCTACCAGGGCAGCCCCGCCGTCGCCGGCGTCATCGTCGACGCGGTCGCGCGGGTCAAGGCGGCCAACCCGCAGGCGACGTACACCTGCGACCCGGTGATGGGGAACGCGACGTCGGGCTGCTTCGTCGACCCGGAGATCCCGCCGATCATCCGGGAGCAGGTGGTTCCCGTCGCCGACGTCATCACCCCCAACCAGTTCGAGCTCGGCTTCCTCACCGGCACCGAGCCCTCGACCCTCGACGAGGTGCTCGAGAGCGCCGACCTGGCCCGCGCGATGGGTCCCTCGACGATCCTGGTCACCAGCGTGGAGACGGGCGAGGACACGATCGGCCTGATGGCCGTCGACGGCGACGGGGCGTGGCTGGTCGAGACGCCGCGGCTGCCGATGAAGGCCAACGGCTCGGGCGACATCACCGCCGCGCTGTTCACCGCCCACCTGCACGACACCGGGTCGGCGGCGCGGGCGCTGGAGCGCACGGTCAGCTCGGTCTTCGCCGTGCTGTCACGGACCCTGGAGTCCGGCGAGCGGGAGCTGCGGCTGGTCGCCGCCCAGGACGCCATCGCCCAGCCGGCCTGCGAGTTCGGGGCGCGTCGGCTGCGCTGAGCAACCCCGCGCTAGCGTGGAGGAGTGGACCTCCGGCCTGCCCCGCTGCGCTCGGCGCTGGTGGCTGCGGTCCTGCTGGCGGGTCTGTTCGCGATGCACGGGCTGACCCACCACGGCGAGCACCTCCCGACAGCGGCCGACCACTCCGCCGCCGCCGCACCGGCGCCGTCGGCCGTCGGTGGGCACGAGGATCCGGCACCGGGTGACGGCGGCGCGATGGCCCTCTGCCTGACGGTCCTGGTCGGGGCGACCCTGGTGTGGCTGGCCCGGGGCCGCCCCCGGCTCGGGCTGCTTCCGCTGCCCCGCCTGATGGGCTCCCGGGTCGTGGTGAGCCCACCGCCCGTACGCGCGCACGGCCCACCGGGCCGCTGGTCCCTCTCGGTCTGCCGGTGCTGAGGAGCCGGTCGCTCCGCGCGACCGGCACCCAGTCCTGCACACCTGACCCGAGAGGAACACCCATGACCACGTACCACCGCACCGCCGCGCTGCTCGCTGCCGCGACGCTGGCGCTGGCCGGCTGCAGCGACGACGACGACCCCGACGCCGCTGGCGGCACCGTCCCGGAGTCAGCGCCCTACAACGACGCCGACGTCGACTTCGCGACCGAGATGATCCCCCACCACGCCCAGGCGCTGATCATGGTCGACATGGCAGCGACCCGGGACGTGTCGCCCGAGTTCGGCAGCCTGCTCGAGCAGATCCGCGCTGCCCAGGCCCCCGAGATCGAGCAGATGAGCGACTGGCTCGTCGAGTGGGGCGAGCCGGTCCCCGACAACGCCCGCGACCACGGCGGGATGGGCGACGGGTCCGGGGAGGACATGCCCGGCATGATGGACCCCGACGACGTCGACGACCTGGGCTCGATGATGGGGTCGGGCTTCGAGGACCGCTGGCTCACGATGATGATCGAGCACCACGAGGGGGCGATCGAGATGTCCGAGGAGGAGCTCGCCGACGGCGAGTTCGACGAGGCCACCGACCTGGCCGGGAGCATCGTCGAGTCCCAGACCGCCGAGATCGAGCAGATGGAGCAGATGCTCGCGGGCTGACCGCCCCCATCGCCGCGTGTGCCTGAGGACGGCGCGGGGACCGTCCTCAGGCACACGCCACGGTCCGTGGAGCCGCGTAGGAGGATCGAACTCCTGACCTTCCGCTTACAAGGCGGGCGCTCTACCAGCTGAGCTAACGCGGCGCAGGGCGCGGCACATGCTAGCCCGGCCGACACCTAGGCTGACCCCGTGACCCACCTCGACGACTGGCCGGCCCTCGCCGAGCTCGCGGACCGGTACGGCGTCTCCCGGGAGTACTGGGACTGGCAGGGCCGACACGTCCCGGTGCCGGTGCCGACCGTGCAGGCGGTGCTCGGCGCGCTCGGCGTCGAGGCGACCACCGAGGAGTCGGTCCACGCCGCCCTGGCCGACCTCGACGAGGGGCCGTGGCGCCGGATGGTCCCCGTCGTCACCGTCGCCCGCGCCGGCCGGCCGGTCGACGTCCTCGCCCACGTCCCCCACGGCGACCTGCTGCAGGTCGAGGTCCGGACGGAGGAGGGCGACCTGGTCGCCGCCACCCAGGTCACCCACGACGTCGAGCCCCGCCAGGTCGGCGGCGTGCTCACCGGCGAGGCCCGCTTCGCCCTCCCCGCCGACCTCCCGACCGGCTACCACACGGTGCTCGGCCGCAGCGGTGGCCGGACGCAGGAGGGGCTGCTGGTCGTGGCACCCGACCGTCTCGAGCTGCCCGACGCGCTCGCCGGCCAGGTGTGGGGCCTGATGACCCAGCTCTACTCCGTCCGCTCGCGGCAGTCGTGGGGCATCGGCGACTTCGGCGACCTCGCCGGGCTGGCCCGGTGGGGCGCCGACCTCGGGGCCGACTTCGTGCTGGTCAACCCGCTGCACGCGGCCGAGCCGGTGCCACCGGTCGAGGACTCGCCGTACCTCCCGACGTCGCGGCGGTTCCTCAACCCGATCTACGTCCGCGTGGCCGACCTGCCCGAGGTGGCCGATCTCGACGAGGCCGCCCGCGCGCGGATCGACGCGTACGCCGCGGACCTCACCACCGACGCCGCCCTGCTCGACCGGCAGTCGGCGTACGCCGCCAAGCTCGCCGCCCTCGACCTGGTCCACGACGTCGCCCGCTCCCCCGAGCGCGAGGCGGCCTTCGCGGCGTTCCGCGAGGAGGAGGGCGAAGGGCTGCGCCAGTTCGCGGTGTGGTGCGCCCTCGCCGAGCACTACGCCGGTCAGGAGTGGCCCGCCGACCTGCAGGACCCGGCCGCCGACGAGGTCGCCGAGCTCGCCCGGACCCTCGCGGACCGGGTCGACTTCTTCACCTGGTTGCAGTGGGTGAGCGACCAGCAGCTCGCCGACGCCCAGGCCGCCGCCCGTGGCGCCGGCATGTCGATCGGGCTGATCACCGACCTGGCGGTGGGAGTGCACCCCTCCGGAGCCGAGGTCTGGACCCTCGGCCCCGCGCTGGCCCGCGGGGTCTCCGTCGGCGCCCCGCCCGACGCCTTCAACCAGATCGGCCAGAACTGGTCGCAGCCGCCGTGGCGGCCCGACGTGCTCGCCGAGCTCGGCTATGCCCCCTACCGCGCCGTGCTGCGGGCTGCCCTGCGTCACGCGGGCGGCCTCCGGATCGACCACGTGATGGGGCTGTTCCGGCTCTGGTGCATCCCCGACGGCGCCGCGCCGGCGCAGGGCGCGTACCTCCGCTACGACCACGAGGCGATGGTCTCGATCCTGCTGCTCGAGGCCCAGCGGGCAGGCGCCTTCGTCGTCGGCGAGGACCTCGGCGTGGTGGAGCCCTTCGTGCGCGACTACCTCGCCGACCGCGGCGTGCTCGGCACCTCGATCCTGTGGTTCGAGGTCGACGACGGGCAGCCCCGCCCGCCCGAGACCTGGCGCGAGCTGTGCCTGGCGACGGTGTCGACGCACGACCTGCCCCCGACCGCGGGCTACCTGCTCGGCGAGCACGTCCGGCTGCGTGAGTCGCTCGGCCTGCTGACCCGACCCCTCGAGGAGGAGCTGGCCGTCTCCGAGCGCGAGCGGGAGGTGTTCCTCGAGGAGCTGCGCCGCCGCGGGCTGCTCGCCGCCGATGCCGGGGAGCAGGAGACGGTCGAGGCGCTCCACGCGCTGCTCTCCGTGGCGCCGTCGCGGCTGCTGGGCGTGATGGTCTCGGACCTGGTCGGCGACCGACGTACGCAGAACCAGCCCGGCACCCACCGCGAGTACCCCAACTGGCAGGTGCCGCTCTCCGGACCCGACGGCAGCCCGCTGCTGCTGGAGGACCTGCCCGGCTCCGAGCGGGCGCGCAGGCTGGCCGCGACGCTCGACCTCGGCAAGCCCTAGTCTGGGTCCATGGCCCTCCGCATCGTGGCCAGCCGCCCCGACCCGGCGATCATCCGACTGCCCTGGTCGACGCCGCTGGAGGAGTGGACCGACGACTACGTCGTGCCGCTGCCCCGTGGCCTGTCACGCCACGTGGTGCGGATCGTGCGCCTCGGCGACCGGGTGTACGCCGTCAAGGAGACGGTCGAGGAGATCGCGTTCCGCGAGTACCGGCTGCTGCGCGACCTGCAGCGGATGGGACTGCCCGCCGTGGTCCCGCAGGGGGTCGTGACCGGCCGCGTCGACGAGCAGGGCGAGGAGCTGCCCGCGGCGCTCATGACCGAGCACCTGCGCTTCTCGCTCCCCTACCGGAGCCTCTTCTGCCACGGCCTCTCGGCGGAGAGCCTGCCGTCCCTGGTCGACGCCCTCGTCGTGCTGCTCGTCCGCCTGCACCTCGCGGAGTTCTACTGGGGCGACGTGTCGCTCTCCAACGTGCTCTTCCGCCGCAGCGCGGGCGGCTTCTCCGCCTACCTCGTCGACGCCGAGACCGGCGAGCTGCGGTCCAACCTGTCGGGCACGATGCGCGAGTACGACATCACCGTCGGCTGTGAGAACGTCTACGCCGAGCTGCTCGACCTGCAGGCCAGTGGCCAGCTCGACGAGCACGTCGACGCCTTCGACATCGTCGAGATGGTCGGCTCCCGCTACCACGCGCTGTGGGACGAGCTGACCGGCGAGGAGGAGTTCCCGGCCGGGGAGATGTGGCGGATCGAGCAGCGGATCGAGCGGCTCAACGATCTCGGCTTCGACGTCGACGAGCTCGACATCGTCACCGACTTCGACGGCGACCGGGTCCAGATCCAGCCCCGGGTGGTCGAGCTCGGCCACCACAGCCGCGAGCTGCAGGGCCTGACCGGCATGTACGCCGAGGAGGCCCAGGCCCGGCGGATGCTCAACGACATCGCGGCGTACGCCGTCGCGCACGACCTCGGCCGCGAGGACCGGGCGCTGGTGGCGAACCGGTGGCTCACCGAGGTCTACGAGCCGATCATGGCGATGGTGCCCCCGAGCGCCCGCGGCAAGCTCGAGCCGGCCGAGATCTTCCACGAGATCCTCGTGCACCGGTGGTACCTCTCCGAGCGAGCCGGCCGCGAGGTCGGGATCCTCGAGGCAGCGTCCGACTACATCGCCAACGAGCTCACCAAGAAGCCCGAGGAGGCGGTGGCCAGTCCGGCGGCCGGGGAGGCCGAGCTGCTCGGCTCAGCGGAGTAGGTCGCGCCCGACGACCATCCGCTGGATCTGGTTGGTGCCCTCGAAGATCTGGGTGACCTTGGCGTCGCGGAAGAGCCGCTCCACGGGGTAGTCGCGCGTGTAGCCGTTCCCGCCGAGCACCTGCACGGCGTCGGTCGTCACCCGCATCGCGGTGTCGGTCGCCGTCAGCTTGGCGATGCTCGCCTGCCGGGAGAACGACTTGCCGGAGTCCTTGAGCCGCGCGGCGTGGAGGTAGGTGGCGCGGGCCCGCTCGACCTCCGCCCCCATCTCCGCCAGCAGGAACTGCATCCCCTGGAAGTCGCCGATCGCCTGCCCGAACTGCACGCGCTCGCGGGCGTACGCGACGGCGTGGGCCAGCGCGGCCTGGGCGATGCCGGTGGCGACGGCCGCGATGCCGAGGCGGCCGGCGTCGAGCGCGGAGAGCGCCACGCGCATGCCGTCGCCCTCCTCGCCGATCCGCTGGGCGACGGGGATCCGCGCGCCCTCGAAGATCACCTGGGTGGTGACGTCGCAGGCCAGGCCCATCTTCTTCTCCGGCGCCCCGAAGGACATGCCCTCGGTGCCGTCGGTGACCACGAACGCGGAGAGCCCACGGCGCGGGTCGTCGCCGGTCCGCGCGAAGAGGATGTAGTAGTCGGCGCAGGAGCCGTTGCTGATCCACTGCTTGGTGCCGTGGACGACGTACTCCTCACCGTCGCGGGCCGCCTTCGTACGGATCCCGCTGACGTCGGAGCCGGCCTGCGGCTCGGAGAGGCAGTAGGCGCCGAGCCAGTCGCCGCCGAGCATCCGCGGCAACCACTCGGCCTGCTGCTCGGAGGCTGCGTTCGCGGCCACGACGGTGGCGGTCAGGCTGTGGACGCTGGTGCCGACGGCCACGCTGGGCCACGCGGTCGCGATCTCCTCGACGACCTGGAGGTAGACCTCGTACGGCTGTCCGCCCCCACCGTGCTCCTCCGCAAAGGGCAGGCTCAGCAGCCCGGACTTGCCGAGCAGCCGGTAGGCGGCCTCCGGGAACTCCGCCCGCTCCTCGGCCTCGGCGACCTGCGGTGCGAGCTCCTTGGTGGCGATGTCGCGGGTGAGCGCCAGCAGCGCCTCCGCCTCCTCGGTCGGCAGCAGCCGCTCCACGTCCGTGCTCACCCGGCCACCCTAGTCCCCCGCCCCACCCCGGTGGTCCGCCGCCGGATGCATCACGAACGACGGCCGGATGATGACTCGCGCGGCGGACTATCGAGCCTCGGCCGCCGGCTCGTAGGACAGCGGCACGAAGCTGCTGACGACGAACTGGCCGTTGGTCTGGAGCACGACCGGCTGGATGCCGACCGGGCGCCCCTCGGCGTAGGTGATGAGCGAGACGGTGGCGTCGCGTCGCGGCTTCGAGCCGATCGCGATGGCGTACGCCGCCCCGCCGGTCGTGCCGGTGGTGAAGGAGTAGCCCACCTGGCCCTCCGGCCCCTCGACCCGGTCGGGGCCGATCCGCACGTGCACGTGCCCGCCGACGACCAGGTCGACGCAGCCGCGCTCGAGGGCGGGCTGGGCGAGGTCGGTGTCGTGCACGAGGGCGGTCGAGACCCGCTCCTCGGCGGCGCAGATCTCGTCGCTGAGCCGCGTGGCCACCTCGTCGAACCCCAGGTCCGTCTCGTCCCGCCAGTTGCCGAGCCCGCTGGCGCGCGGGTCGTCGGCGCCGATCAGCGGCGCCCCGCCCGGCCCCTCCACCACCGACCCGTCGAGCATCTCCCACCCGCGGTCGGCGAGGTAGTCGCGCACGAAGGTGCCGTTGTCGTGGTTGCCGGCGACGCCGTAGCGGTCGTAGCCCTCGAACGCCTCGCTCACCGAGTCGAGGCTGAAGGCCTCCCAGCTCTTGCCGGTGGAGGTGTCGTCGCCGGCGTCGAAGACCGCGGTGGCGCCGGCGCGGTCGCCGATCGCCCGCGCGACCCGGTCCATGCCGATGTTGTCGTGCCGGTCGGAGACCAGGACCACCACGGTCTCGCCCTCCTCGGGCTCGCGCAGCGGGAGGTCACCGGCCGCGACGGCGGCCTCGTCGTAGAACTCCTTGCTCCGCTCGTACGTCGAGATCGCGCTCAGCACGAGCCGACGCGACTCGACCACGGTCGAGTCCGAGCGGACCTCGACCCCGCTGACCGACTCCGGCACCGTGACCTCGCCGTCGAGGAACTCGGCCAGCGAGACCCACGTCCGCTCCTCGTCGACGCTCGGCTCGTCGGGCTGCCAGGGCTCCCAGACGAGCACCCCGGCCACGACCAGGGCGACCCCGACGGCGATGCCTCGACGGCTGCGCGCGCCTCGCCACAGCTCCTGACGACGCGCGGGTCCCACCAGCAGCCAGACCACCACCGGGACGAGCCCGATCAGGGTGCCGCGAACCGCCGCGTCGTAGGCCATGTCGGCGACGGCGTCGCGGGCCTTGGCCACCGAGCCCTCGGGCTGGCCGGCGATGAAGGCGTACCGGTCGACCAGCTCGCCCGGGGACTCCGCCGTCGTCTTGCCCAGCTCGACGTCGATCCCGATCGGGCTGCCCGAGTCGAGCCGGAGGTCGGGGAAGACCGGGCCGGTGTGGAGCACGACCCAGCCGTCGAGCGTCGGCCGCACGACCGAGTCGTGGCTGGCCAGCACGATGTCGCGGCTGGAGCTGGTGAAGATGGCGAGCCCGCTCGACACGGCCACCACGAACCAGACCCCGGCCAGGCCGAAGCCTCGCAGGAGCCGGGCGGTCATGCCACCACCGTACGAGGTCAGGCCCGGGCCCGAGCGATCGCGTAGAGGGTGACCGAGGCGGCGACGCCGGCGTTGAGCGACTCGAGCGAGTTGGCCATCGGGATCGACACCAGCTGGTCGCAGGTCTCGGCCACGAGCCGCGACAGCCCGCCGCCCTCGGCGCCCACGACGACCACGAGCGGTCCGTCGGCGAGGTCGAGCTCGGGGAGCTGCACGTCGCCGTCGGCGGCCAGGCCGATCACCATGCAGCCGGCCTCCTGGTAGGCCTTGAGCTGCCGGACGATGTTGACGGTCTGGGCGACAGGGAGCCGCGCGGCCGCGCCGGCGCTGGTCTTCCACGCCGACGCGGTCATGCCGGCGGCACGGCGCTCCGCGACCACGACGCCGTGGGCGCCGAAGCCGGCCGCGCTGCGGACGACCGCACCGAGGTTGCGCGGGTCGGTGACCGAGTCGAGGACGACGATGAGGGGCGGCTCGCCGATCTCCTGCGCGCGGACGAGCAGGTCGTCGGGGTGGGCGTACTCGTAGGCCGGGATCCGCGCGGCGAGGCCCTGGTGGACCGCACCGTCGGTGAGCCGGTCGAGCTCGTTGCGGCTGACCTCGAGCAGGCTGGTTCCCTGGTCCGACGCCAGCCGGAACGCCTCCCGGAGCCGGCCGTCGCGCTCGGCGCCCTCGGCGACGTAGACGCCACTGACCGGGATCCCGGCGCGCAGCGCCTCGACGACCGAGTTGCGACCTGCCACCCACTCGGCGTCACCGCCGGTCTTGCGACGCGGACGGGCCTGCGACCGCTCGGCCTGCCGGGCGGCCTTGTAGGCCTTGTGGTTGGGGCGGTCCTTGGCCTTCGGCGTCGGCCCCTTGCCCTCCAGGCCGCGCTTGACCCGGCCGCCGGACCCGGCGGTCGGCTTCTTGGAGCTCTTGCGGATCGAGCCCTTCCGCTGGCTGTTCCCTGCCATCACACGCTCCACTTCGGGCCGTCGGGGGTGTCCTCGATCTCGATGCCGGCGCTCTTGATCCGGTCCCGGATCGCGTCGGCGCGTGCCCAGTCCTTGTCGGCGCGCGCCTGCGCGCGCTCCTCGAGCAGGCCCTGGACGAGGGCGTCCACGACACCGGTCAACCGGTCATCAACCCGGCTGTCGGTGAAGTCCGACCTGCTGAGGCCGAGGACGTCGAGCATCTGGGCGACCTCCACGAAGCGGCTCGACAGCGCCTCGGACGGTCCGTCGGGAAGCAGGCGGTTGCCCTCCCGCACCGTGTCGTGCAGCACCGCGATCGCAGCCGGGGTCCCCAGGTCGTCGTCCATGGCGTCGGCGAACGCCTGCGGGATCCGGGTGGCGTACCAGCCGTCGTCGACCAGGGGCTTGGCGCGATCCAGGAAGGACTCGATCCGGCGGAACGACGTCGCTGCCTCGTGCAGCGCGTCGAAGGAGAACTCGACCATCGAGCGGTAGTGGGCGCTCACCATGTAGAAGCGCAGCTCGATGCCCCGCACCTGCTCGAGCACCTTGGGCACCAGCAGCGAGTTGCCGAGCGACTTGCTCATCTTCTCGCCGGAGGTGGTGATCCAGGCGTTGTGGAGCCAGTACGACGCGAACGGGTCACCCGCCGCGCGCGACTGCGCCTGCTCGTTCTCGTGGTGCGGGAAGCGCAGGTCGACGCCGCCGCCGTGGATGTCGAAGGCCGCTCCGAGGTACTTCCGCGCCATCGCGGAGCACTCGATGTGCCAGCCCGGCCGCCCCGGGCCGTGGGACGAGGGCCAGGCCGCGGTCTCCGGCTCGCTGTCCTTCTTCCACCCCTTCCAGAGGGCGAAGTCGCGCGGGTCGCGCTTGCCACGCGGGTCGGCATCGGTGGCCGGTTCCATGTCGTCGAGCTTCTGCCGCGTGAGCTCCCCGTACGCCGGCCAGGACCGGACGTCGAAGTAGACGTCGCCGGACCCGTCCTCGGCGGCGTAGGCGTGGCCCTTGGCGACCAGCCGGTCGATCAGCTCCAGGATCTCGGGGACGTGCCCGGTCGCGCCCGGCTCGTAGGTCGGGGGCAGCACGTTGATCGAGGCCAGCGCCCGGTCGAGCTCGCGGTGCATGTCGTAGGCGAGGTTGAACCATGGCCTGCCCTGCTCGGCGGCCTTGCTCAGGATCTTGTCGTCGATGTCGGTGACGTTCCGGATGAACGTGACGTCGTAGCCCTGGTGGGTGAGCCACCGGCGCAGCACGTCGAAGTTGACCGCCGACCGCACGTGGCCGACGTGGGGCTCGGACTGGACCGTCAGGCCGCACACGTAGATGCCCGCCTTCCCCTCCTCGAGGGGGACGAAGTCGCGGACCTCGCGGGTCGCGGTGTCGTGGAGCCTGAGAGTCACCCGGCTGATTCTAGGGGCGCGGGGCGTCCCGACCACGATCGGCGGCGGTGGTCACGGTTGTGTGACGCGTGGGACAGGAGTGGCGATCTCGCCGTACCCTCGAGCGGTGTCCCCTCGACTGATCCGCACCCTGCTGCCCGGTCTCGCCCTCGCGCTGGCCGCGCCGCTGCTCGCCACGACCCCCGCCGAGGCGGCGCCGCCGCGGCGCAAGATCACCTACGCGGAGTGGCGCAGCAGCGACCTCGCCGCCGGCACCCTCGCGGGTGCGGCGCTCCGCAAGGGCCAGGTCCGCATCACCGACCCGGTCGCCACCCGGACCTACGGCGGCGACACCTACCAGGTCGGTCGGTGGACCTCCCCGTGGTCGACCCCCGGCTTCTCGCTCACCGAGCTGATCGCCTCCTGGCAGGCCAGCACCCCGGGCAACTCCTGGATCGAGATCGAGGTGCGCGGCCGACGTGCCGACGGCACGCGCTCCTCGTGGGACGTCCTGGGCCGGTGGGCCGCCGGTGACGGTCACGTCGACCGCGGCACGGTCAACGGCCAGTCCGACGACCTCGGCAGCGTGGCGACCGACACCTGGCGAACGTCCGGGGTCGCGTCCTGGCAGCTGCGGGTCAACCTGATGAAGGCCGGCGCCAGGTCGCCCGGGCTGCGGGCCGTCGGTGCGATGGCCTCACGGCTCCCCGACGTCAACGGCGTGGCGACCTCGGCTCCGGGGCGCGCCGCCCGTGGCGTCGTCCTCGACGTGCCCTCGTACTCCCAGATGGTCCACAGCGGCCACTACCCCCGCTGGGGTGGCGGCGGGCAGGCGTGGTGCTCGCCGACCTCCACGTCGATGGTGCTCGGCCACTACGGCGCGCTCCCGCGCCCGCGGACCTACCGCTGGGTCCCCGACGACCACCCGCAGCCGTGGGTCGACCTCGCCGCGCGCCGGACCTTCGACCACGCCTACGACGGCACCGGGAACTGGCCCTTCAACACGGCGTACGCCGCGGAGCGCACGGGTGGTCCCGCCTTCGTCACGCGCCTGAAGAGCCTGCGCCAGGCCGAGCGGTTCATCGTCAGGGGGATCCCGCTCGTGGCGTCGATCTCCTTCAGCGCGGGGGAGCTCGACGGGGCGCCGATCTCCTCGACCAACGGCCACCTGCTGGTGATCGTCGGCTTCCGCCAGAACGGCGACGTCGTGGTCAACGACCCGGCTGCGAAGACCAACGCGGGCGTCCGCCGGACCTACGACCGCGGCCAGTTCGAGGACGTCTGGCTGCCGACGTCCGGCGGGCTGGTCTACGTGATCACCGACGCCGAGCACCCGCTGCCCGGGGGCAAGTCCCCCAACTGGTGAGGGTCAGCCCTCGGCCGTGATCTCCACGGTGTGCCAGCCGGTGGCGCCGTCGGGCACGACGTCCCGCTCGACACCGGTCTGCACCTCGCCCGCCTTGCTGGTCGCCCGCACGCGCAGGACGTGGGCACCGGGCTCCATCGGGACCGAGCCGGCCCACTGCACCCAGGTGTCGTCGGTGGGCGGGGAGGCGATCTCCACGGGCAGCCACGCGCCGCCGTCCACGGAGACCTCGACCCCGCTGATGCCGACCTGCTGCGCCCACGCGACGCCACCGACGCGGACCGCACCGGCGGGCACGTCGTCGCCGGAGCGCGGTACGTCGATGCGCGACGCGAGCCGCACCGGTGCCTGCTCGGCCCAGCCCTTGCCGGTCCAGTAGGCCTCGATCCGGTCGAAGCGGGTCACCTCCAGGTCGACCACCCACTTGGTCGCCGACACGAAGCCGTAGAGCCCGGGGACGATGGTGCGGACCGGGAAGCCGTGCTCGATGGGCAGCGGCCGGCCGTTCATCGCCAGCGCCAGCATCGCGTCGCGGTCGTCGGTGAGGGCGGCGAGCGGGGTGCCGCAGGTCCAGCCGTCCTCCGAGGTCTGCAGCACGGCGTCGGCCTCGGGGAGCACCCCTGCCCTCTCGAGCAGCTCCGCCAGGCGTACACCGCTCCACCAGGCGTTGCCGATCAGGTTGCCGCCCACCGGGTTGGAGACGCAGTTGAGCGTCACCCACGCCTCGGTCAACCGGTGGTCGACGAGGTCCTGGTAGTTGAGCACGACCTCGTTCTCGACCAGGCCGTGGATGCGCAGCCGCCACTTGTCCGGCTCGATGGTCGGGAGCGTGATGGCGGTGTGGATCAGGTAGAAGTCCTCCTCGGAGGTCTGCCACGGGCTCACGCCTGCCAGCCCGATCCGGGCCGCGTGCGGGACCCGGGGCTCGCTCACCCCGGGCAGCCGCAGCAGCGCGCGCGCCTCCTCCACGTTGCGGCGGCCGCGACCGACCACCCGGCCGAGACCCGTGAGCCCGACGGCGAGCACCGCGACCGTCGAGGCGCCCAGCACGAAGCCGCGCCGCGATCCGGCGGCCGCGACCTCCCCCGTCGGGGCGGTGGTCGCCGGCTCGTCGCGGAACCGCCGCGTCAGCAGCTCCAGGGTCGCCACCCAGGTGATGAAGCCGACGACGAGCGGGACGTACGCCACGGGAGGCACCGCGTCCTGGACGGCGACCGCGGCGACGCCGATCCCGGCCAGCAGCACCCAGCCGACGAGGGCTGCCCACCGCCAGCGCGCCGCCAGCGCGCCGATCGCCGCGAAGGCCAGCGCGAGCACGACGAGGATGCCGACGATGAGCACCGGCTTGTCCCAGACGCCGAGCTGCTGGATGCCCCACTCGACGAGCGTGCCGGGGCTCAGCTGGATCACGGTCTCGGCCACGGCGACGACCGGGGTGTCGCGCACGGCGAGGAGCGCGGCGACGAAGTAGCTGGTCGCGAGCCCGGCCAGCCCGGCCACGAGACCGGACACCGGCCACGCCCAGCGGTGTGTGCTCACGGTGTCGATTGTCTCTCAGGCATGATCATCGCGTGAATCCCACGCTCCGGATCGGTGTCGGCACCGACGTCCACCGTCTCGTCGACGGGGTCCCGATGCACCTCGCCGGACTCGCCTGGCCCGAGGAGCCGCAGGGCCTCGAGGGCCACTCCGACGCCGACGTGGCCGCCCATGCGGCGTGCGACGCGCTGCTGTCGGCCAGCGGCCTGGGCGACCTCGGGAGCAACTTCGGTACGGCGGAGCCCCGCTGGGCCGGGGCGTCCGGGACGGACCTGCTGGCGGAGACCGCCCGGCGGCTGCGCGAGGCGGGCTGGGAGATCGGCAACGTGGCCGTGCAGGTGATCGGCAACCGGCCCCGGCTGGGCCCGCGCCGGGGCGAGGCCGAGGACGCGCTGGGCGCAGCGGCCGGCGCCCCGGTCACGGTCTCGGCCACGACGACCGACGGGCTCGGCCTCACCGGCCGCGGCGAGGGCGTTGCCGCGATCGCGACCGCCCTCGTGCAGCGAGCGGACTGAGCCTCGCACAGGCGTACCGGCGCCGGGGCGGTCCCTGCACCTCCCGGGTGTGGCAACGTCCGGGAAGTGCACGACAACGGCCCCCGGGAGTTCCCGGGGGCCGTGCCATGAGGTGGTGCAGGGTCAGGAAGCGAGGACCTCGTCGAGGATCGCCTCTGCCTTGTCCTCGTTGGTGTGCTCGGCCAGGGCCAGCTCCGAGACCAGGATCTGTCGCGCCTTGGCCAGCATCCGCTTCTCGCCTGCGGAGAGGCCACGGTCACGCTCACGGCGCCAGAGGTCGCGGACGACCTCGGACACCTTCATCACGTCTCCGCTGTGCAGCTTCTCCAGGTTGGCCTTGTAGCGACGCGACCAGTTGGTCGGCTCCTCGACGTGCGCGGCACGGAGGATGTCGAACACACGGTCGAGACCCTCCTTGTCGACGACGTCGCGAACGCCCACCAGGTCGAGGTTGCAGGCCGGGACCCTCACGACGAGATCCTGCTGGGCGACGATCCGCAGGACGAGGTACTGCCGGTCCTCTCCCTTGATCTTCCGCATCTCGATGTCTTCGATGACTGCGGCTCCGTGATTCGGGTAAACAACCGTTTCGCCGACGGTGAAAGTCATATGTCAAGTACCCCTTTCCAGGTGACCAGTCTAACACGGCCCCGGGAGTGCTCCCGCCACGTTTGCGCAGGTCAGAGGCCCAATGCGGGCTTGACAGAACACGTGTTCGTGTGGTGGAGCCCGAGCCCCGGCTCGCCGGGTGCCCGAACCTGCTGCCACGGAGGGGTGCGTGGTCGATACTGCCTGCCATGGACGGGACCACCACCGCGGACGGGCCGCCGCGGCGGCGTACGCAGCGCTCGTGGCGCTCGTGGCGCCCCGTCGCCATGGTGCAGGCGGCGCACCCCCGGCTCGGCCTGCTGAGCGCCCTCGGGCTCGCCGGCGGCGCCGCCCTCAGCGGCCGCCCCACGCGGGAGGTCGCCATGGTGCTCGCGACCGCAGTGGTCGGCCAGGCGGTCCTCGGCTGGCACAACGACCTCGTCGACAGGGAGCGCGACACCGCCCACGACCGGCAGGACAAGCCCCTGGCGCAGGGGCGGCTCGACCCGGGTTCGATGTGGTTCTGGCTCGCGGTCGGCGTGCTGCTCGTGGTGCCGCTGGCGGTCTTCCACGGCCTGTGGGCGGCCGGCGCCTACCTCGGCGCCCTCGTCCTCGGCCTGGTCGGCAACGTCGTGCTGCGCCGCGGGATGCTCTCGTGGCTGACGTGGGCGGCGTCGTACGCCCTCTATCCCGCATTCCTCGCCTACGGCGGCTGGGGCGGCGTCGGCCGGGAGGCCCCGCCGGAGGTCGCGATGACCTTCCTCGCCGCCCTGCTCGGCGTCTGCGTGCACGTGCTGGCCGCGCTCCCGGGCCTGGTGGCCGACAACGAGGACGGGCTGCGCCACCTGCCGCTGCGGCTCGCGCTCCGCATCGGGGCACCCCGGCTGCTGTGGGCGACGCTGGTCGCGACGGCGCTCGTGCTGGCAGCGCTGCTGGGGACCGGCGCCCGCGTCGGGCTGACGCAGTGACCTGACCGGACGGAGGGCCGCCCACGACCGTTAGCATGCTGCCCATGCACATGCGACGCTCCCTGGCGCTGCTGACCGGCGCGCTCCTGATGACCGCGCCCCTCACCGCGTGCGGCTTCGACAAGGCGACCGACCGGGTCAACACGATCGTCGTCGGCACGTCCGACCGGGAGACGTCGGTCGACGTCCTCGGCGCGGTGGTGGTCTCCGCCGAGGAGGGCTCCGGCACGTTCATCGCGTCCTTCGTCAACAACGACCTCGAGGAGCCGGCCACTGTCGCCGCGATCACCCCGCAGGACCCCGAGGCCGTCCAGGTCCCGGAGTTCTCCCCCATCGAGATCGAGCCCAACGGGATCGTCAACCTCGCCGAGGACGACCAGGGCGTCGGGGTCGAGGGCGAGGTGGAGGCCGGGGGCCTGGTCACCATGACCGTGGAGCTCGAGGGTGGCGAGCTGGTCGAGCTCGACGTCCCCGTGGTGGCCAACTGCGACGAGTACGAAGGCCTCGACGGGGTCGGCGGCGAGTGCGAGGTCGCCGAGCCGGTGGGAGACCACGGATGACCTACACCCTGGTCCTGCTCCGCCACGGCGAGAGCGAGTGGAACGCCAAGAACCTCTTCACGGGCTGGGTCGACGTCGACCTCACCGAGAAGGGCCGCGTGGAGGCCGTCCGCGGCGGCGAGCAGCTGCGCGAGGCCGGGCTGCTGCCCGACGTCGTCCACACCTCGCTCCAGCGTCGCGCGATCACGACCGCCCACCTCGCGCTCGACGCCGCGGACCGCCACTGGATCCCCGTGCGTCGCTCGTGGCGCCTCAACGAGCGCCACTACGGGGCGCTGCAGGGCAAGGACAAGAAGCAGACCCTCGAGCAGTACGGCGAGGAGCAGTTCATGACGTGGCGTCGCTCGTTCGACGTCCCGCCACCACCCCTCGACGACGACGACCAGTGGTCGCAGGCCGGCGACCCGCGCTACGCCGACCTCGGCGACGAGATGCCGCGCACCGAGTGCCTCAAGGACGTCATCGGCCGGATGCTCCCCTACTGGGAGTCGGCGGTCGTCCCCGACCTCGAGGCCGACCGGACGGTGCTGGTCGCTGCCCACGGCAACAGCCTGCGCGCGATCGTGAAGCACCTCGACGGCATCAGCGACGAGGACATCGCCGGCCTCAACATCCCGACCGGGATGCCGCTGGTCTACCGCCTCGACGGCGCGCTCCAGCCCACGGTCGTCGGCGGCGAGTACCTCGACCCGGACGCCGCGGCCGAGGCGGCTGCCGCCGTGGCCAACCAGGGGCGCTGACGCCTCATCCGACCCGGTGCTGCCGACGCAGCACGGGCGGCAGGTAGGCCGCTCCCGGGGCGTCGTCGCCGACGGCTGCGACGTCGCCGGGGTTGGAGAACGCGCAGCGCTGCAGCGACAGGCAGCCGCAGCCGATGCAGGAGTCGAGCCCGTCGCGCAGCTTCTCGAGAGCGGCGATCTGCTCGTCGAGCCCGGCCGCGCCAGTGCCGGGAGATGCGGCCCCAGTCCGCCTTGGTCGGCGTCCGCGACGCCGGGAGCTCGTCGAGCTCGCCGCGGATCTCCTCCAGGGTGAGGCCGATGTTGCTCGCCGCCCGGATGAAGGCCAGGCGGCGCAGCACGCTGCGCTCGAAGAGCCGTCGGCCGCCCGGCGAGCGCGAGGCCGTGATCAGGCCCTCCGCCTCGTAGAAGCGGAGCGCCGAGGCAGCGAAGCCGCTCCTGGCGGAGATCTCCCCCATCGGCAGCAGGTCGCGCTTGTCCATCCTCGCTCCTTGAACTCAAGTTCACTTGAGCTTGAATACTGGCAGGCATGACACACGAACTCAACCGCACCGCCCTCGTCACCGGGGGCTCCGCCGGGCTCGGCCTCGAGCTCGTCCGCTCCCTCACCGACGACGGGTGGCAGGTCGTCACCGACGCACGGAACTCCTCCCGGCTCGCTTCCGGCGTCGGATCCCTCTCCGCGTCGGACCGCGTCACGGCGCCGTCGTGGGTGACGTCGCAGACGCCGACCACCGGGCCTCCCTCGTCGAGGCCGTCGAGCGCCTCGGCGGCCTCGACCTCCTGGTGCTCAACGCCAGCACGTTGGGCCCGCTCCCGATGCGGCCGCTCAGCGAGCTCACCGCAGCCGAGCTCGGCGACACGATCCGGGGCACGGCCGGCGCCAACGCGGCGCTGATGATCGAGCTCACCGCACCGCTGCTCCGGAGGCAGGGCGTGGTGCTGGGGATCTCCTCCGACGCCGCGGTCGAGCACTACGAGACCTGGGGGCCGTACGGCGCCGCCAAGGCGGCGCTCGACCACCTGGTGCTGACCTTCGGCGCCGAGACCGGGCTGACGGCGTACGCCGTGGACCCCGGCGACATGCGCACCCGGATGCACCAGGACGCCTTCCCCGGCGAGGACATCTCCGATCGGCCGTTGCCCGGCGCCGTGGTGCCGCGGCTGCGCGCCCTGCTCGAGCAGCGCCCGGCCTCGGGACGGTTGCGCGCCGCCGACGTCGCCCTGCCTCGGGAGAACGTCGAGGTGCCCGCGTGACGACCCTCGCCCTGCGGCCGACCACGACCTTCACCGCCCCCGGGACCTCGTTCGCCGCCGGGCCGCCCGAGTCCCGCGGGCTGCCGCGCGACGGCGTACGGCTGCTCGTCGCGAGCCCGGCCGGCACCGTCGACACCCGGTTCCCCCGCCTGCCCGAGCACCTCGACCCCGGCGACCTGCTGGTGGTCAACGACTCCGCGGTGGTGCCGGGCCAGCTCGATGGCAGCCGTCACCCGGCCAACGGTGACGCTGCCGGCGAGGTCGTCCTGCACGTCGGGAGCGAGCTGGCACACCGCGAGCACGTCGTGGAGCTCCGGACCGCGCCCGACGCCGGGCGGTCCGTCCTCGTCGCCTCCCCGGGCGACCGGGTGCGGGTCCGCGGCGCGGAGCTGCGGCTCGTCGCGGCGTACCCCGGCGAGGGGTCCTCCCCCACCGGTACCGGCAACCGGCTCTGGCGGGCGCGCGTGGTCGCCGGCGACCTGGCGGCGTCGCTGCGCCACCGCGGCCGACCGATCAGCTACGGCTACCTCGACCGCGACTACCCGCTCGCGGCCTACCAGTCGGTCTTCGCGCGGACGCCGGGCAGCGTCGAGATGCCGTCGGCCGGCCGGCCCTTCAGCGACGCCGTCCTCGCCGCGCTCTCCCACCGGGGCGTCCGGATGGCCCCGGTGACCCTGCACACCGGCTTCTCCTCCCAGGAGGCGGGCGAGGCGCCGCAACCCGAGTGGTACGACGTCCCGGCCGCCACCGCGCGGCTCGTCGGGGCCACCCGGGCCGCCGGCGGCCGGGTGGTCGCGGTGGGGACCACCGCGACCCGGGCGCTGGAGTCGGCGGTCGCGCGGGACGGCAGGGTCACCGCGTCACGCGGCTGGACCGAGCGAGTCGTGACCCCGGCCGAGCCGCCACGGGTCGTCGACGGACTGGTCACCGGGTGGCACGACCCGGGCGCCTCGCACCTGCTGCTGGTCGAGGCCGTCGCCGGCCGGGACACCGCCCAGGCGGCGTACGACGTGGCCTCGACCGCGGGCTACCTCTGGCACGAGTTCGGCGACTCGGCCCTGCTGCTGCGGCGCTGAGCGTGGCCCAGCGCCGAGATGGGCTCAGGCGTCGACGGGGATCTGGCCGGTGACGACGAAGACGATCCGGTTGGCGACCGACACGGCGTGGTCGGCGATCCGCTCGTAGTAGCGGCCCAGCAGCGCCACGTCGACGGCGGCCTCCACCCCGTGGGCCCAGTCGTCGCTCAGCAGCTCGGTGAAGCTGCGGCGGCGGAGCTGGTCCATGATCTCGTCGTCGCGGCCGAGCTCGATGGCCGCCTCGACGTCCTTGTCGGTGATGATCCGCGACACCCGCGCGACCATGTCCTCGGCCACCTCGGCCATCCGGGTCATGGTGGGCCGGATCTGCTCCGGCACGGCGACCTCGGGGACCCGGAGCCGGGCGATCTTGGCGACGTGGACGGACAGGTCGCCCATCCGCTCGAGCTCGCTGATCATCCGCAGCGCGGACACGACGACCCGCAGGTCGCCCGCGACGGGCTGCTGCAGCGAGAGCAGCGAGAAGCACTTGTCCTCGATCTTCTCGCGCGCGGAGTCGATGGTCGCGTCGGAGCTGATCACCCGCTCGGCGATCTCGGCGTCGCCCTGCAGCAGGGCTGCCGTGGCGTCGCGGACGGCGATCTCGACCAGGCGGCACACGTCTGCCAGGTCGCCGAAGACGGAGTCGAGCTGTTCATGGAAGGCCTCACGCATGTCACCCACCCTAGGTGGCCCAGGTGACCAGACGGGGAGGATCCGTGAACGGGCGGTGAACAGTCGACTGCGGGGCGTCTCGGCGAGGAACTGTGGGTGAATCCCACCGTACGCTGGGCGCGTGGACCCGACGCTCCAGGCGCTGCTCGCCGCCCTCACGGGCGCGCTCGTGGCCGGTGGTGCCGTGCTCGCCTGGGCCGTCAGCGACCGGCAGCAGCGCCGCATCGCGCCCCTCGAGGAGCCGGTCGTGCCCCCCGGGGTCGCCACCGTGCTGTCGGTGCTGCGCAGCAGCGCGGTCCTCGTCGGCGAGGACGACGTCGTGCTCAAGGCCAGCGCCCCGGCGTACTCCATGGGGCTGGTGCGGGGCAGCTCGCTGGTCTCGGAGGGCCTCGCCACCCTGGTCACCCAGGTTCGCCGCGACGGGCAGATCCGCGAGACCGAGCTGCTCATCCACCGGGCCGGCCTGTCCGCCCGCCACGTCACCGCGCGGGTCGCCCCGCTGAGCTCCCACCTGGTCCTCGCCCTGGTCGAGGACCGTACGCGGGAGCGGCAGGTCGAAGCGGTTCGTCGTGACTTCGTCGCCAACGTCAGCCACGAGCTGAAGACGCCCGTGGGGGCGATCCGGCTGCTGGCCGAGGCCGTCCACGAGGCCGCCGAGGACCCCGAGGCGGTGCAGCGCTTCAGCGGACGCATGATCACCGAGTCCGACCGGCTCACCCGGCTGGTGCAGCAGATCATCGAGCTCTCCCGCCTGCAGGGGGACGAGCCGGTGGACGAGCCCGCCCCGATCCAGGTCGACGAGATCGTCAAGACCGCCGTCGACACCAGCGCCATCGATGCTGACGCGCGCCGGATCTCGATCGTCACCGGAGGCGCGACCGGGCTCGAGGTGTTCGGCAGCAGCGAGCAGATCACGGCCGCGGTCGCCAACCTGGTCGCCAACGCCGTCGCGTACTCCGAGGACGACTCGACGGTGCTGGTCTCGACCAAGGGGCTCGAGGAGTCCGTCGAGATCTCCGTCGTCGACCAGGGCATCGGCATCCCGGAACGCGAGGTCGACCGGATCTTCGAGCGCTTCTACCGGGTCGACCCGGCGCGCCACCGCTCCACGGGCGGCACCGGGCTCGGCCTCTCGATCGTCAAGCACGTCGCGGCCACCCACGGTGGCGACGTGAGAGTGTGGTCGGTGGAGGGGCAGGGCTCGACCTTCACGCTCCGCCTCCCGAGAAGGAATCAGGAGACAGGCCGGTGACCCGGGTACTCGTCGTCGAGGACGAAGAGAGCTACAGCGACGCTCTCGCCTACATGCTGCGCAAGGAGGGGTACGACGTCGCCGTCGCGGCGACCGGCCCCGACGCGCTGACCGAGTTCGACCGCAACGGCGCCGACATCGTGCTGCTGGACCTGATGCTCCCCGGTCTGCCCGGCACCGAGGTGTGCCGGCAGATCCGGGCGACGTCCAGCGTGCCGGTGATCATGGTCTCGGCGAAGGACGACGAGGTCGACAAGGTCGTCGGGCTGGAGCTCGGCGCCGACGACTACGTCACCAAGCCGTACTCCCCCCGTGAGCTGGTCGCCCGGATCCGGGCGGTGCTGCGACGCGGGGTCGAGCCCGACCTGGCGCCCTCCGCGCTGGAGGCCGGGCCGGTCCGGATGGACGTCGAGCGCCACGTCGTGACCGTCGACGGCGAGGAGCAGCGGCTGCCGCTCAAGGAGTTCGAGCTGCTCGAGATGTTCCTGCGCAACCCCGGCCGGGTGCTCACCCGGGGGCAGCTCATCGACCGGGTCTGGGGCTCGGACTACGTGGGCGACACCAAGACCCTCGACGTCCACGTGAAGCGGCTGCGCGCCAAGCTCGAGCCCGATCCGGCGGCCCCGACGTTCCTCGTGACCGTGCGGGGGCTGGGTTACAAGCTGGACCTGTGATCCTGCGGGTCGTCGGTCTCCCCGCCTGAGCGAGGAGACCGACACCACCCAGGTCCACCCACCCGATTGGCGGGAAGTCGCGGCGCGACGTCCGATAACCGCGTGTCCCGCGGGGTCCGGGGTTCCTAGGCTGGCGGCGTGACCCGGACGTCGACACCTCCCAGCTGGCTGCCGCTCGCCGCGGTCGCCACCACCCTCGTCTTCTGGGCGAGCGCGTTCGTCGCGATCCGCCACCTGGGGTCGGACTTCTCCCCGGGCGCGCTGTCGCTGGGGCGGCTGGTCGTCGGTGCCGCGTGCCTGGCGGTGGTGGCCCTCGCCAGCGGGCTCCCGCGTCCCACCGCGGCCGAGTGGCGCTCGCTGGTCATCATCGGGGTGCTGTGGTTCGGCCTCTACAACGTGGCGCTCAACGAGGGTGAGCAGCGCGTCGACGCCGGCACCGCCGCGATGCTCATCCAGGTCTCACCGGTGCTGATCGCCCTGCTGGCGGCGGTCTTCCTCGACGAGCCGTTCACCCGCTGGCTCGCGCTGGGGCTGGCGCTCGCCTTCAGCGGCATCGCGCTCATCGGCACGGCCACGTCGCCGGGCGGTGACCGCGACCTGGTGGGGGTCGTGCTGGTGCTGGTCTCCGCCACGGCGTACGCCGTCAGCGTGATCCTGCAGAAGCCGCTGATGCGGCGCATGCGCAGCGTCCACGTGACGTGGCTGGCCTGCACGATCGGGGCGGTCTCGTGCCTGCCGTGGGCGGGGCAGCTGGTCTCCGAGGTGGGCGAGGCGCCGGCGTCGTCGGTGTGGTGGCTGGTCTACCTCGGGGTGTTCCCGACGGCCCTGGCCTTCACGACGTATGCCTATGCACTCACCCACATGGACGCCAGCCGGCTCGGCATCACGACCTACCTCGTGCCGCCGATCACGATCGTGATGGGGCTGGTGTTCCTCGACGAGGTCCCGCCGACCATGGCGTACGTCGGCGGCGCGCTCGCCCTGGTCGGCGTGGCGGTCGCGCGGCGTCGGCCACGGCCGCGGGAGCGGGCCGAGGAGCCGGCCCTCACGCCGTCGTGAACAATGCGTCCGTGACCGACCCGCGAGAGTCCGCGCCCCTCGACGTCGACGCCGCCGAGCAGATGTGGCAGACGTACGCCGCCGCCCGCCCGGAGCTCGCGCGCACCGGCCCGGAGCACACCGTCGAGCGGTTCGGCGACTCGGCCCGGCTCGCCGACGAGCTGCTACGCCTGGTGACCCACGGCCCGAAGCGGGCCACCGCCGAGCTGGTCGACGCGTTCGTGTCGGCCGGTGACCCGCTGCCGCGCGTCGGCGCGCACTGGATCGCGTGCGACGGCGAAGGGGTGCCGCGGGTGGTGCTCCGCAGCACCGAGCTGCGGGTCACGACCTTCGACCAGGTCGACGCCGCCTTCGCGTGGGACGAGGGCGAGGACGACCGCACGCTGGAGAGCTGGCGGCGCGAGCACAGCCGCTACTGGCGACGCACCTGCGCCGCCCGTGGGCAGGAGTGGTCGGAGACGGACGAGATCCTGCTGGAGCGCTTCACGGTGGTCTGGCCGCCGGAGCTCGCCGACGACTGAGCCCGCTGCGTCAGACCGGCCGGGCGCCGGACTCCAGCCAGCCCCGGAAGGCGTCGAGGTTGCGGGTCGACTCGCCGCGGGAGGTCCGCCACTCCCACTCCTTGCGGATCGCGGACCCGAAGCCGAGCTCGAGGATGGTGTTGAAGGACTCGTCGGCGTAGGTCAGCACCGAGCCCAGCAGCCGGTCGAGCTCCTCGGGGGTGACCGTCGAGAGCGGCAGCCGTGCGTCGAGGTAGATGTCGCCGAGCGGGTCGATGCCGAAGGCGACGGCGTACATCCGGAGGTTGCGCTGCAGCAACCAGCGGTAGACGCCCTCGAAGTTCTCGTCGGGCCGGCGGCACACGAAGGCGTGGACGCCGAGCGCGTGGGGTCCGACGTCGAGCCGTACGGCGGTCTCGAGCTTGCGCTCGCCGGGCAGCCGCAGCGAGAAGACGCCCTCGGAGAGCTCCTCGTGGTCGATCCCCACATCGGTCAGGTGGTCACGGATCACCTGGGCGACGTCGGTCACGAGGCCTCCTCCATCACGGTCTGCGCCTGCTCGTACACCTCGAGGGTACGGTCCGCGGTCCGCTCCCACGAGAACTCCCGCGCCTGCTCGACCGCGCCCGCCGACAGCCGGGACCGCAGCTCGCCGTCGGTGATCAGCCGCCTGATGGCGACGGCCCAGTCGCGCGGCTCGTGGCCGTCGACCAGCAGGCCCGAGTGCCCGTCGCGGACGACGGTGGTGAGGCCGCCGACGGCCGCGGCCACCACGGGGGTACCGGTCGCCTGCGCCTCGACGGCCACCAGGCCGAACGACTCGTTGTAGGAGGGAACGGCGACCAGGTCGGCTGCGGCGCACCACTGGGCAAGC
This sequence comes from Nocardioides euryhalodurans, assembly GCF_004564375.1. NCBI lineage: Bacteria > Bacillati > Actinomycetota > Actinomycetes > Propionibacteriales > Nocardioidaceae > Nocardioides > Nocardioides euryhalodurans. Next base: position 3,114,322 of record NZ_CP038267.1, on the reverse strand, counting down.
TCGGGCTGGGCCACGGGCGGCACGAACCGCACCACGTCGTCGAGGCCGAGGCCGCTCGCGAGGTCGGCCAGCGCCTCGGGGTGCTCGAGGCCGGAGCCGGACGGGCCGCCGACGACGGGGACCACGAGCTGCGACCGCAGCTGCGGCGAGTCGTCGAGCAGCACCGCGACGGCGCGCAGCAGCACGTCCGGCGCCTTGAGCGGCTGGATCCGGCCGGCGAAGAGCAGCACGTGCGCGTCCTCGGGCAGGCCGAGGCCGCGTCGGGCGGCACGGGGGTCCTGCGGCCGGAAGACGTCGAGGTCGACGCCGGGGTGGATCACCTCGACCCGGCCCGGGTCGGCGTCGTAGAGGTTGATCAGCTGCTTGGCCTCGATGTCGGTGTTGGCGACGAGCACGTCGGCGGCGGCGACCACCTGCTCCTCGCCGATGATGCGACCCTCGGGCTCGGGGGTGTCGCCCTCCGCGAGCGCCTCGTTCTTGACCTTCGCCATGGTGTGCATCGAGTGGACCAGCGGGACGCCCCAGCGGTCACGGGCCAGTGCTCCCACCTGGCCGGAGAGCCAGTAGTGGGAGTGGACGGCGTCGTAGTGGCCGACCGGCTGCACCGCCTCCGCGCGCAACACCTCCCGCGCGAAGACGCACAGCTGACCGGGCAGCTCGCCCTTGCTGAGGCCCTCGAAGGGCCCGGCGGTGATGTGTCGCACGAGCACCCCGTCCGCGGCGAGCACGCTCGGCGGCTGGACGGACCCGGTGGCACGCGTGAAGACGTCGACCTCGACGCCTCGCGTGGCGAGCCGCTTGGCGAGCTCGACCACGTAGACGTTCATGCCCCCCGCGTCACCGGTGCCCGGCTGGTCGAGGGGTGAGGTGTGCAGGCTGATCATCGCCACGCGTTCGATGCGGCGCTCCACGCGGTCTCCTGTCTGCGGACGTCCTTGGCTCAACGCACGCGGGGCCGTGCTCATTCCACGTCGCCGGATCGGCCGCCTAGATTGGGGTCGTGCTGGTGTACGACGGCGACTGCGGCTTCTGCCGCCGCAGCCTCGGCTGGGGGCGTCGGCTCGGCGTCCGCGTCGAGGCGGTCCCGGCGTCCGCCGTCGACCCGGGTGCCCTGGGGCTGACGCGGGAACAGCTCGCCGAGGCGGTCTGGTACGTCGACGAGGCCGGCGTACGCCACCGTGGCCACGCGGCGATCGCCCGGGCGCTGCGGACCAGCCGCTGGCTGCCGGTGCGGCTCGCCGGCCGGGTCCTCGGGAGCCGGCCGGTCTCGCCGCTGGCGAGCCGGGCGTACGCCTGGGTGGCGACCCACCGCGGCCGCTTCCCCTCGTGGCTGGGCTGAGCGTCCCTCAGCGGGAGGCGTGGGACCCGTGCCGGCCACCGCGCGGCGCGGGGTCGCTGCGACGACCGGTCGCGAGCAGGACGGCGGACCCGACCACCGCGAGCGCGCCGAGCACCCCGTCGAGCGTGACGCCGTCCGCGTCGCCCTTGACGACGAGGTAGACCGACCAGACGAGCAGCGGGAACGCGACGGCCACGATCACGCGCAGCCACAGGGCGCTGCGACTGACCAGGCCCGCGCCGACGACGGCCAGGGCGAGTCCGATCAGGACCAGCCCCGCCAGCTGGGCGGTGTCACCCCATGACGGGCTGCTTCCGGCCAGCTCGACCCCCCACCGGACGGCCCAGCACAGGCCGCCGAGCAGGCCCGCCACCAGACCCAGGACGCGCAGGTTCATGGCCCCCTCGGCTCCTCACGACGCGATCAGGATCGCCCAATACTGCCATCCGGACGGCCTCGCTCTCACCCGGACGGGTGGTCCCGGCACAATCATGGCCATGAGCGAACCACGGACTGCCGTCGTCACGGGTGCCAGCAGCGGGATCGGGGCCGCAACCGCCAGGACCCTCGCAGCAGCGGGGTTCCGGGTCGTCTGCGCCGCACGCCGTACGGACCGCATCGAGCAGCTGGCCGGCGAGATCGGTGGCGTCGCGGTCGAGTGCGACGTCACCTCGCGCGAGTCGGTCGCGGGCCTCGCCGACGCCGTGGGCGGGGTGCTCCACGTGCTGGTCAACAACGCCGGCGGCGCCTTCGGGTCCGACCCGGTCGCCTCGGCCGACCCCGAGGACTGGCGGGCGATGTACGACGTCAACGTGCTCGGCACCCTCCACGTCACCCAGGCGCTGCTGCCCGCCCTGCGCGCCTCCGGCGACGGCCTGGTCGTCAACGTCGGCTCGACCGCGGGACGGATCGCCTACGAGGGCGGGGGCGGCTACACCGCCGCCAAGCACGGCACCCAGGTGCTCACCGAGACGCTGCGGCTCGAGCTGTGCGGCGAGCCGATCCGGGTCTCGGAGATCGCGCCCGGCATGGTCCGCACCGACGAGTTCTCCCTCGTGCGCTTCGACGGCGACCAGGAGAAGGCGGACGCGATCTACCAGGGCGTCCCCGACCCGCTGGTCGCCGAGGACGTCGCCGACGCGATCGGCTGGATCGCGACCCGACCCTCCCACGTCAACATCGACGAGCTGGTGATCCGGCCGCGGGCGCAAGCGGCCCAGCACAAGGTCCACCGGGTCTGAGAGACTCGGCGACGTGCAGACCATCGGACTCGTCGGAGGCATGAGCTGGGAGTCCAGCCTCGTCTACTACCGCGACCTGAACCTCGGCGTCCAGCAACGTCTCGGCGGGCTCTCCTCCCCCACGCTGGTGCTCTCCACGGTCGACTTCGCGGAGCTGACCGCGCTCGAGGACGCCGAGCGGTGGGACCGGATCGGCGAGCTGCTGGCCGAGGCCGCCCGAGGGGTGGAACGGGCCGGGGCCGACTTCCTGCTGCTCTGCACGACCACCTTCCACAAGGTGGCCGACCAGGTGGAGGCCGCGGTCGGCATCCCGCTGCTGCACCTCGCCGACGTCGTCGCCGACGCCTGCCACGCCGCCAAGACGACCAAGGTCGGCCTGGTCGGGACCACCGTCGCCATGTCGGACCCGTTCTTCCGCGACCGGATGGCGAGCCTGGGCGTCGAGGTGCTGGTGCCGCCGGCCGACGACCACGACTTCCTCAACACCGCGATCTACGACGAGCTGGTCCACGGCCGCGTCGTCGACGCCACGCGGCGCCGGGTCGTCGACATCATCGACCACCTCTGGGACGCGGGCGCCGAGGGTGTGCTGCTCGGCTGCACCGAGCTCGAGCTGCTGATCTCGCAGTCCGACGTGGAGCTGCCGGTCTTCCCGTGCACGACGCTGCACGTGAACGCGGCGCTCGACCGCGCGCTGGCCTGAGCCCCCGGGCGGTCTCCCGGCCGCCCCCTCAGGCCTCGGGCGTGCCCTGGTGGAAGCGCTGCACCCAGCGGCCTGACGCCTTCACCCACAGCGAGCTGCGCAGCGTCGACCCGGTGCCCCGCACCGAGCGCCAGACCAGCAGCAGCGTGTCGTCGCCGACCCGGTCGATGCCGAGGACCTCGAGCGACAGCGCCTCGTCCAGGGGGCCGATCTCGGCCAGGAGCTCCTCGCGTGACCAGTGGCGGCCCGACTGGCCGATCTCCTCCCAGTCGGGGTGGAGCAGCGCGGCGACGGCCGCGGGGTCCGCGCGGACGTCGTCGGTGAGCAGCGACCGCTCGAGGGCGACCACCGTGTCCTCGTCGGAGGGCTCCTCGACCAGCGAGAAGAGGTCGGCGTCCGGCTCCGGCTGCCTGGTCACCTCGAACGCGTGCTCGCCGCGGCGGCCCGCGATGCCGGGCCCGTGGGCGGGCTGCTCCCCGTTCTGGAAGGCCAGTGCCGCCGCGTTGGCGAGCTTGTCGGCCGCCTCGTTGAGCGGGTGCCCGCTGTGGCCCTTGACCCACTCGAAGGCGACCCGGTCGCGGCGCCCGTCCATGGCCGCGTCGAGCGCCTTCATGATCTCGACGTTGGCGACCGGCTTGCCGTCGCCCTTCTTCCAGCCACGCCGCTTCCAGCCCGGCATCCACTCCCGGATCGCCTTGATGGCGTACGTCGAGTCGCAGATGACCCGCAGGTCGTCCTCGATCCCGGCGGTCTGCTGCAGCAGGTCCAGCACGGCGGTGAGCTCGCCCATGTTGTTGGTGCCGTGGGGCCAGCCCCCGCTGGCCCAGCAGTCGTCGTCGACGTACCACGCCCACCCGGCCGGGCCGGGGTTCCCCAGCGCGGACCCGTCGGCGGCAGCGACCAGCGTCATGCGCGGTCGGGCGGGAAGCCGCCGGTCGCGACCGGGCCCCACGACTCGACGGAGATCCGGACCAGGGACTTGCCCTGACGGCGCATCGCCTCGCGGTACTCGTCCCAGTCGTCGTGCTCGCCGGCGATGCAGCGGAAGTAGTCGACGAGCCCGTCCTCGGCCTCCTGCGAGGGCATGTCGAGCACCTCGGCGGTCCCGTCGACCTGCACCCACGGGCCGTCGAACTCGTCGGACATCACGAGCACCGTCGCCGCGGGGTCGCGCCGCAGGTTGCGCGCCTTCGCGCGCTCCGGGTACGTCGAGATCACCAGGTGGCCGGTGGAGTCGACGCCGCCGGTGACGGGTGAGACCTGGGGGCGGCCGTCCTGCCGGGTGGTGATCAACGCGTAGCGGTGCCGCTCGCGTGCGAAGTCGAGCAGCCCCTCCCGGTCGACCGTCGTGTTCGTCGCGATGGAAGCCATGCCCGACAGCGTAGGACGCGAGGAATCGTGGGGTGGGGCCGAGGCTCCGTAGGATTCATCGGTGCCCACCACCACTCGTAGTGATCTCCGCAACGTCGCGATCGTCGCCCACGTCGACCACGGCAAGACCACGCTCGTCGACGCCATGCTCCGCCAGGGCGGCGCGTTCACCGAGCACCAGGCCGAGGGTGTCGGCGACCGGGTCATGGACTCCGGCGACCTCGAGCGGGAGAAGGGGATCACGATCCTCGCGAAGAACACCGCGATCCACTACACCGGCCCTTCCGCAACCACTGTTGACGGACATGCCGGAGGCATGACCATCAACATCATCGACACCCCGGGCCACGCCGACTTCGGTGGCGAGGTCGAGCGCGGGCTGTCGATGGTGGACGGGATCGTGCTGCTCGTCGACGCCAGCGAGGGCCCGCTGCCGCAGACCCGGTTCGTGCTCCGCAAGGCGCTCAACGCCGACATGCCGGTCGTGCTGGTCGTCAACAAGGTGGACCGCTCCGACGCACGGATCGCCGAGGTCGTGGACGAGACCTACGAGCTCTTCATGGACCTGCTCGACGAGTCGCACAGCCAGGACGCCCTGGACTTCCCGGTCGTCTACGCCAGCGCCAAGGCCGGCCGCGCCAGCCTCGAGGTCCCCGAGAACGGCGGGCTGCCGGACTCCCCCGACCTCGAGCCGCTGTTCCGGACCATCCTGGAGTCGATCCCCGCGCCGACGTACGACGAGGGCGCGCCGCTGCAGGCTCACGTCACCAACCTCGACGCCTCGCCGTTCCTCGGCCGGCTGGCGCTGCTGCGGATCCACCAGGGCACCCTGAAGAAGGGCCAGACCGTCGCGTGGATGCGCCGCAACGGTGAGGTCAAGAACGTCCGCGTCACCGAGCTCCTCGTCACCGAGGGCCTGGAGCGCAAGACGGGCGAGTCCGCAGGCCCGGGTGACATCGTCGCCATCGCCGGCATCCCCGAGATCACCATCGGCGAGACCCTCGCCGACCCCGAGTCGCCCGTCGCGCTCCCCCTGATCCACGTCGACGAGCCCGCGATCTCGATGACGATCGGCACCAACACCTCGCCGCTGGTCGGCAAGGTGAAGGGGGCGAAGGTGACGGCCCGCCTGGTCAAGGACCGCCTCGACGCCGAGCTCGTCGGCAACGTGTCGCTGCGGATCCTCCCGACCGAGCGTCCCGACGCGTGGGAGGTGCAGGGCCGCGGCGAGCTGGCGCTGGCGATCCTGGTCGAGCAGATGCGCCGCGAGGGCTTCGAGCTGACCGTCGGCAAGCCGCAGGTGGTCACCCGCGAGGTCGACGGCAAGGTGCACGAGCCGGTCGAGCGGCTCACGATCGACGCTCCCGAGGAGTACCTCGGCACCATCACCGAGCTGCTCGCCTCCCGCAAGGGCCGGATGGAGCAGATGACCAACCACGGCACCGGCTGGGTCCGGATGGAGTTCCTGGTCCCGGCGCGCGGCCTGATCGGCTTCCGGACCGAGTTCCTAACCGACACCCGCGGCACCGGGATCGCCCACCACATCTCCGAGGGCTACGAGCCCTGGGCCGGCGAGATCCGCGGCCGCAACAACGGTTCCCTGGTCGCCGACCGCAAGGGGGCGGCGACGGCGTACGCGATGACGAACCTGCAGGAGCGGGGCGTCATGTTCGTCGAGCCGACCACCGAGGTCTACGAGGGCATGATCGTCGGCGAGAACTCCCGCGCCGACGACATGGACGTCAACATCACCAAGGAGAAGCAGCAGACCAACATCCGGTCCGCCACCTCCGACAACTTCGAGAAGCTGATCCCGCCGCGCAAGCTGTCGCTCGAGCAGTGCCTGGAGTTCTGCCGCGAGGACGAGTGCGTCGAGGTGACCCCCGAGACGGTCCGCATCCGCAAGCTGATCCTCGACGCCAACGAGCGCGCCAAGATCGCGTCGCGGGCGCGCAAGTCGAAGTAACTGTCACCCCCACGGGTTGGGTAGTCCCCGAATCTTCGGTCGCCGGACGGACGCGTCGACGACCAGAGGTTCGGGGACTATCCGATTTTGCGGCGCGGAGGCCTCACGCGGCGTAGGGGTCGCGCGCCCGACGCCGCCCGGCGTGGACGTACGCCGCCACCACACCGCCGACGGCCCCGAACAGGTGGCCCTGCCACGACACGCCCGCGGCACCGGGCAGCACACCGAGCAGCACGCTGCCGTAGAACAGGAACACCGCGACGCCGACGAGGATCCGCATCGGCCGACGCTCGAGGAAGCCGGCCACCATCAGGTAGGTCAGCAGCCCGAAGACCAGCCCGGACGCCCCGATGGTGAGCGAGTTGGCGGGGGCGAGCAGCCAGACGCCCAGCCCGCTGACCACGGCCGCCCAGGCCATCACGGCCAGCCAGCGACCGACCGACACGGTCGCGACGAGGAAGCCGAGCACGAGCAGCGGACCGGAGTTCGCCTCGAGGTGGTCCCAGCCGCCGTGCAGGAAGGGCGCCGCGGGGATCCCCCAGAGGCCCTCCTGGGTGCGGGGACGGATCCCGTAGGAGTCGAGGTCCCCGCCCTGGGTGGCGTCGACGATCTCCACCACCCACAGGAGGGCGACGAAGGCGAGGCTGAGCAGGCCGGCCTTCACCCACGACATCGTGGGGTCGTCGGTGGTCGTGCGCGTGCTCACCCTCGCAACCTACCGACCACCACCCAGCGCCGCGGCCGGCTCACAGGATGGGCGGCAGGCTGCGCCTGTTGGCCGCTATCCCCAGCCCCGCGAAGGCCATCGTCGCGGTCAGCGCGGTGACCGCGGCCAGGGCGACCGGCATCATCGGGGCCAGCGGGGTGAGCCCGGCGTGGGCCAGCATCAGCGCCGGCACCCACCGCGACACCCGCCGGGCCTGCAGCAGCGCCATCGCGATCAGCACCTCCCCCACCGCGAACACCGACACCCAGCCGTGGAGCAGCACCGCCAGCCAGGCGTCCTCGGCCAGGCCGCCGACGCCGCCTGCCAGCGGCACCCCGCCCACGACCAGCGCACGCAGCACCGACATCAGCACGGCGTACGCGGCGGCTCCGAGGATCCCCACGGCCAGGGTCCCCACCCCGACGAGCGCCCAGCGGGCACCGCGCCGGTCGAAGATCGACGTCACCGCAGGCAGCCCGACGGCCAGCCCGACCGCCGCGAGCAGGTAGAGCACGGAGATCGCCAGCCATCGGTCGTCCTCACCGGCCCCCATCCCCAGTGGTGAGGCAGGGTCCCCGGGCTGCGGCATCAGCAGCGCCCCGACGGACAGTCCGGCGGCACCGACGACCAGGCCGGATGCGGAGTACGGCACCCAGTCGACTCGCATGAGCTCCCCCTTGCTCGTGCTGAAGAACCGGGGGGTGCGGCACAGCGTAGGGGACGGATCCTCCGATGGGGAGGGACCACGCGCACAACCACCCGAAAGGGTCAGGCGGACATCCACCGGGTGAGCAGGGTTCCCTCGTGCTCGACGAGCGTGTGCAGCGTGAGGGGTACGTCGACCGGCGCACCGTCGGTGATCCGCGGGTGGTGGCCGCCGATCACGCGCGGCACGATCGTGGTGTCGATCTCGTCGACGCAGCCCTGGTCGAGCAGGTCCCGCAGCGCGTGGGGACCACCCTCGGACAGCAGCTTCTCGAAGCCCCGCTCGGCGAGCTCGGCCCGCATCCGCCGCAGGTCCAGCCGGTGGGAGCCGAGCACGATCACCTGGTCCTCACCGAGCAGCTCGCGCGCCTCGCCGAGTCCGGGCGACTGCGAGCAGGTGGCCATCAGCACCGGGCCCGACCCCGGACCGCGCAAGGTCTCCGGCACCGAACCGCTCCGGCTCACGACCACCACCGGCTTGGGGTTGGGTCGGTAGCGCTCGGCGCGGATCGTGCCCGCACCGACCACCAGCGCGTCGGAGAGCTCGCGCAACAGGTCGAAGACGATCTTGTCCGCCTCGTTGTTGATGGAGCTGCTGGTGCCCGTGACGCCGGTGGACGCGCCGTCCACGGTGGCGACCATGTTGGCCCGCAGCCAGGGCCCGTCCGGTGCGGCGTAGACCTCCCGCAGCGAAGCATCGGGACCGATCAGGACTCGCATACGCACACCCCCATGTGACGTCGAGCCCTGAAGGTAGCCGATGCCCGGCCGACTCCTGCGACCCCCCTCCCTAGACTCGACGGGGTGATCTCCCTGGCCGCGCTCGCGGCGCTCCACGAGGCCGGCCGCAGCGACGCCGCCCTGCCCGTCCAGCCCGTGACCGTCGCCGACGGCGTGGTCGTGCGCGACGGCTCGGTCACGGTGATGGCGACGATCAACCTCTCGCGGGACTCGACGTACCGCGAGAGCGTGGCGGTCTCCACGGAGGCCGCGGTCCGGATGGCACGGGTCCAGTCCGCCCTCGGCGCGCACATCGTCGACGTCGGCGCCGAGGCCAGCAGCGAGCGCGCGGGGCGGGTCACCGCCTCGCAGCAGGTCGACCGGCTGCTGCCCGTCGTCGCGGCGCTGCGGGACGAGGTGGTGCTGTCGGTCGAGACCTACGAGCCGGAGGTCGTGGCCGCCGTCCTGGGCGCCGGCGCGCGGATGCTGAACCTGACCGGTCGCGAGCACGAGGACGAGATGCTGCGGCTGGTCGCCGAGCACGACGCGACCGTGCTGATGTGCTTCGGCGAGGGCGCCAACGTGCGCGAGGCCTCCGAGCTGCCGGTCGACGGTGACGCGATGGCGGTGCTCGCCGACCACTTCGCACCGCGGATCGAGCGGGCCCGCTCGCTGGGGGTCGAGCGGATCGTGGTCGACCCGGGGGTCGGGTTCCACTACACCAACCTCGACCGGCCGCTGGAGCGCGTACGCCACCAGACGCGGATCCTGTCCCAGTCGTTCCGGCTGCGCTCGCTCGGTGTCCCGGTCGGGATCTCGCTGCCCCACAGCTACGACCTCTTCGAGGACGAGTTCCGCAAGGGTGAGGGGTTCTTCACCGTCCTCGCCGCCCTCGGGGGCACCCAGCTGGTGAGGACCCACGAGACGGCGCACGTGCACCGGGTGCTGCGCGCGCTCGACGTGCTCGAGGTCAGCTGAGTCCGGTCGGGTCGCCCGGCGACCCGGTGTGCACCATCGCTACCACGTCGGGGGCGGACGCCGGCAGCCACGCCGGGCGCGCGTGTCCGACGACGCGCCAGCCCAGCGCGGCGTACATCTGCGCCGCCGGCCGGTGCACGGGCACCACGTCGAGGCACGCCGCGAGGTCGTGGTCGTGGAGCCAGTCCAGAGCGGTGTCGTGGAGCCGTCGGCCGATGCCCGATCCCCGCAGGCCGGAGTCGACGAAGAGGGTGCCGAGCACGCCGAGCTGCTCGGGCGGCCGGCCGTGCGCCGCGGCCCACAGGTCGGTCAGCGGGCTGTCCGGCGCGGGCTCGTGGACGGCGACGTGCCCGACGGGTCGCCCGTCCAGCTCGGCCGTCCACGCCACCACCTGTCCGGGACGGACGATGAACTCCTCGACGGGGAAGGGCAGCGGCCACCGCATCGGGTAGCGGCTCACCGCCTGCTGGGCCGCCAGGACCTCGACGAGTCCCGGGACGTCGCCGTCGCGCCTCGTCCTGACGACGACCTCGCCGGCGGGGGGCGTCGGTGGCCGGCCGTGGGCCAGCACCCGGGCCCGCGTGCTCCCGGCGTCCGCCCAGCCGCCCTTCCAGGCGAGCACGGCCAGGCACGAGGTCGACAGCGTCAGCCGGACGTCGGCGACCAGCTCGACCAGCTCCTCGAGGGCGGGGTTGTGGCCGACCAGGGCGACTGCGCCTGCCTCCGCGGGGAGGTCGCGGACCACGTGACGCAGCGCCATGCCGTCGAAGGCGTACGCCGTCTCGTCCAGCCGGACCGCCGGTGAGTGTTGGAGCTCCGCCGCGGCCAGCTCCCACGCCGCGGCGGCCCGGGTCGCGGGCGACACCACCGCGAGGTCGAGCGCCGGCCCGTGCCCGGCCAGCCAGCGACCGGCCTCGGCGGCCTGCCGGCGGCCCCGACCGGTCAGCGGCCGGTGCCGGTCGTCGTGGTTGCCGGACCAGTCGGACTTGCCGTGCCGCAGCAGGACGAGCGTGCGGGTCGGCATCGTCAGCCGTCCGTGGCCCGGTGGTCGGTCATGCAGGTGACCCTAGTGCGGGGGGTCGGCCGGTTTCCCCGGCTGGCCGGGGAAACCGGACCCTTGTGCCCTTTGCATGCGTGACGAACCCCCGGGATACCCGGCCGACCGGGTAAAGCCCAAGGCCCCCGGCCACCCTCAGACCGAGTACCCGTCCGGGTTCTGCGACTGCCAGCGCCAGGTGTCGGCGCACATCTCCTCGACCGACTTGAGCGTGCGCCAGCCGAGCTCGGCGTTGGCCTTGGCCGGGTCGGCGTACGACGTGGCGACGTCCCCGGGGCGGCGGGCGACGACCTCGTAGGGCAGCTCGCGCCCGACCGCCTTCTCGAAGGCGTGGAGCAGCTCCAGGACGCTGGTGCCGCGGCCGGAGCCGAGGTTCCAGGTGTTCACGGGCTCGGTGGTGGTGGTCAGCGCCTCGAGGGCGGCGACGTGGCCGGCGGCGAGGTCCTCGACGTGGATGTAGTCGCGGACGCCGGTGCCGTCGGGGGTGTCGTAGTCGTCCCCGAAGACGTGCAGCTTGTCGCGCTTGCCGACGGCCACCTGCGCGATGAAGGGCATCAGGTTGTTGGGGATGCCCGAGGGGTCCTCGCCGATGGTGCCGGAGGGGTGCGCCCCGACCGGGTTGAAGTAGCGGAGCAGGGCGAAGCGCATCTCGGGGGCGGCCTCGGCGACATCACGCAGGATCTGCTCCTGCATCACCTTGGTCCAGCCGTACGGGTTGGTCGCGAACGTACGCCGGTCCTCGGTCGCGCCGGCCTGGTCGGTGCCGTAGACGGTGGCGCTGGAGGAGAACACCAGCGTGGACACGTCGTGGCGCTTCATCGCCCGCAGCAGCGAGAACGTCGAGCCGAGGTTGTTCTCGTAGTAGTCCAGCGGCTTGGACACGCTCTCGCCCACGGCCTTGTAGCCCGCGAAGTGGATCACCGCGTCGAAGCCCTCGACCGCGAAGAGGTGGGCGGTCTTGTCGTGGTCGCACAGGTCGAAGGCGTGGTTGGCGATGGTGGTCCCGGTCAGGGCCTCCAGCCGACCGAGCACCGCGGGCACCGCGTTGCTGAAGTTGTCGACGACCACCACGTCGTGACCGGCCTCCACGAGCCGGACGACCGTGTGCGACCCGATGTAACCGGCACCACCACTCACGAGGACCTTCATGGCGGGCAGCGTAGCGACCGTCGGCCCCGACCCGGCACGCTGGCATGATCGGCGCATGCCGACCGCGCTGATCACCGGGATCACCGGCCAGGACGGGCTCTACCTCGCCGAGCTGCTCCTCGCCAAGGGGTACGACGTCCACGGACTGATCCGCGGGCAGAACAACCCCCGTCGTGACCTGGTGTCCGACCTGCTGCCCGACGTCCGGCTCCACGCCGGCGACCTGACCGACATGTCGAGCCTGGTCCGGGCGCTGCGCGAGTCCGACCCCGACGAGGTCTACAACCTCGGCGCGATCTCCTACGTCGCCTACTCGTGGGAGAACGCCTCGCTCACCACCGACGTGACCGCGAAGGGCGTCCTCAACCTGCTGGAGGCGATCCGGCTCCACGCCTTCGACGATCCCTCCCGGGTCCGCTTCTACCAGGCGTCGAGCTCGGAGATGTTCGGCGCGGCGCAGCAGGTCCCGCAGACCGAGCGCACCCTGCTCTGGCCCCGCTCGCCCTACGGCGTGAGCAAGGTGTTCGGGCACCACATGACGATCAACTACCGCGAGTCCTACGGCATGCACGCCAGCTCGGGGATCCTCTTCAACCACGAGTCGCCCCGCCGCGGCCCGGAGTTCGTCACCCGCAAGATCAGCCGCGCGGTGGCGCGGATCGGCCTCGGCCTCCAGGACCACGTCACCCTCGGCAACATCGACGCCCGGCGTGACTGGGGCTTCGCGGGGGACTACGTCGAGGCGATGTGGCTGATGCTCCAGCAGCCGTCCGCCGACGACTACGTCGTGGCCACCGGGGAGACCCGCTCGGTCCGGGACTTCCTCGACCTGGCCTTCGCCCACGTCGGGATCGACGACTGGTCGGCCCACGTCCGCCACGACGAGCGGCTGCTGCGCCCCGCGGAGGTCGACGTCCTGGTGGGCGACGCGTCCAAGGCGCGCGAGGTGCTCGGCTGGAAGCCCCGGATGGACTTCCCCGACCTGGTGCGGACCATGGTGGAGTCCGACCTGGCCGCCACCCGCCAGGGCTGGTGACGTGCGCGCCCTCGTCACCGGCGTCGGCGGCCAGGACGGTCGCTACCTCGTCGACCGGCTGCTCGCCGAGGGGACCGAGGTCCACGGCTTCGCCCACGAGGCGGAGCCGCGGCCGGACCTCCCGGGCGTGGAGGTCCACCTCGGCGACCTGACCCGCCACGACGACGTACGCCGCCTGGTGCTCGACGTGGCCCCCGACGAGATCTACAACCTGGCGGCCGTCAGCTCGGTTGCCCGGTCGTGGCAGGAGCCGGACCTCGTGGCGGCGGTCAACGGCGACGCGGCGGTGGCCCTGCTCGAGACGGCTCTGCAGGTGCAGCAGCGGTCGGGGCGCGAGGTCCGCTTCGTGCAGGCGTCGAGCGCAGAGATCTTCGGGGAGCCCGGGAGCGAGCCGCAGACCGAGCGCACCCCCCTCCGGCCGGTCAACCCGTACGGCGAGGCGAAGGCCGCTGCGCACCGCGCCTGCGCAACCCACCGACGGCGCGGCCTGCACGCCGCGAGCCTGGTCCTCTACAGCCACGAGTCGCCGCGGCGCCCGCCGGGGTTCGTGACGCGCCGGATCACCAGCACCGTGGCGGCCATCGCCCGCGGGGAGGCCGACGAGCTCGTGCTCGGCAACCTCGAGGCCCGCCGCGACTGGGGCTGGGCGCCCGACTATGTCGACGCGATGGTCCGCGCGGCGCGCGCCGACCGGCCGGACGACTTCGTGGTGGCCACTGGCGTCGCCCACTCGGTGCGCGACTTCGTGGCCGCCGCCTTCCGGCACGCCGGGGTGCCCGACCCGGAGGCCCACCTCCGGGTCGACGGCTCCCGGCTGCGGCCGAGGGACGCCGGCGTGCAGGTCGGAGACGCCACCCGGGCCCGTACGGTGCTGGGCTGGCAGCCGACCGTCGCGTTCGACGAGCTGGTGCGGCGGATGGTCGAGGCCGACCTCAGCGAGGGTGGCGGAGCAGGTCGAGCAGGTAGTCGCCGTACCCGCTCTTCGTGAGCTCCCCGGCGGCCGCCCGGAGCTGGTCGTCGTCGATGAACCCCATGCGCCACGCGACCTCCTCGGGGCACCCGATCTTGAGCCCCTGCCGGCTCTCGACCGTGCGCACGAAGTCGCTGGCGTCGTTGAGGCTCTCGAACGTGCCGGTGTCCAACCATGCTGCGCCGCGGGGCAGCACCTCCACCTTCAGCCGCCCCTCGTCGAGGTAGGTGCGGTTGAGGTCGGTGATCTCGAGCTCGCCGCGCGCCGACGGCCGCAACGCCCGCGCCCGCTCGGTGACGTCCGGGCCGTAGAAGTAGAGGCCGGGCACGGCGTACGGGCTGCGCGGCTGCGCGGGCTTCTCCTCCAGCGAGATCGCGGTCCCGTCGGCATCGAACTCCACCACGCCGTACGCCGTGGGGTCGGACACCCGGTAGCCGAAGACCGCTGCTCCGTCGATGTCCCAGAAGCGGCGCAGGTGCTTGCCCATCCCGCCGCCGTAGAAGATGTTGTCGCCGAGCACGAGGGCCACGGGCTCCTCCCCCACGTGGTCGGCCCCGATCACGAAGGCCTGCGCGAGGCCGTCCGGGCTGGGCTGGACGGCGTAGGTCACCTCCATGCCCCAGTCGCTGCCGTCGCCGAGGAGCCGCTCGAACTGCGGCGCCTCGTGAGGCGTGGTGATGATCAGGACCTGCCGGATGCCGGCCAGCATCAGCGTGGTCAGGGGGTAGTAGATCATCGGCTTGTCGTAGACGGGGACCAGCTGCTTGCTCACGCCCTTGGTGATCGGGTGCAGGCGCGTTCCGGTTCCTCCGGCCAGGATGATCCCTCGCATGCGCGGACAATAACGGCCCTTAGGGTTGCCGCATGGATCGACTCCTCGTGACAGGCGGCGCCGGCTTCATCGGCTCCAACTTCGTCCACCACCTCGTCGAGCACACCGACGTCGCCGTGACGGTGCTGGACAAGCTGACCTACGCCGCCAGCGAGGCGTCACTGGCGGAGCTGCCGCGCGACCGCGTCGAGCTGGTGGTGGGGGACGTCGTCGACGCCGACCTCGTCGAGCGCCTCGTGGGTGAGCACGACGCCGTCGTCCACTACGCCGCGGAGTCCCACAACGACAACTCGCTCGCTGACCCCAGCCCCTTCATCCAGACCAACCTGGTCGGGACCTTCACGCTCCTCGAGGCCGTCCGCAGGGCGGGGACACGGCTCCACCACGTGTCCACGGACGAGGTCTACGGCGATCTCGAGCTCGACGACCCAGAGCGCTTCACCGAGTCGACCCCGTACAACCCGAGCAGTCCCTACTCCGCCTCCAAGGCCGGCTCGGACCATCTCGTGCGCGCCTGGGTGCGCAGCTTCGGGGTGCAGGCGACCATCTCCAACTGCTCCAACAACTACGGCCCCTGGCAGCACGTCGAGAAGTTCATCCCGCGCCAGATCACGAACATCATCGACGGCGGGCGCCCCAAGCTGTACGGCGCCGGGCTCAACGTGCGCGACTGGATCCATGCCGACGACCACTCCTCCGCGGTCTGGACGATCCTCAACCACGGCCGGATCGGTGAGACGTACCTCATCGGCGCCGACGGCGAGCGCAACAACCTCGAGGTCGTCCAGATGATCCTCACCCACTTCGGCCGGCCGGCGGACGACTTCGACCACGTGACCGACCGCGCCGGCCACGACCTGCGCTACGCGATCGACTCCAGCAAGCTCCGGGACGAGCTGGGCTGGCACCCCCGATTCGGGGACTTCGCGACCGGGTTGGCCCGCACCATCGAGTGGTACGAGAAGCACGCCGAGTGGTGGCAACCCCACAAGCGCGCCACGGAGGCGTCCTACGCCGCCCGGGGCCAGTGATGGAGCTGCGCCTCGACGAGACCCCGGTCCCCGGCCTGGTGGTCGTCCACCTGCCCGTCCACGAGGACTCCCGCGGCTGGTTCAAGGAGAACTGGCAGCGCGAGAAGATGACGGCGCTCGGGGTCCCCGACTTCGGTCCCGTGCAGAACAACATGTCCTTCAACGCCCGCAGGGGCACCACCCGAGGCGTCCACGCGGAGCCGTGGGACAAGTTCGTGTCCGTCGCCAGCGGTCGGGTTTTCGCGGCATGGGTCGACCTGCGTGAAGGACCCTCGTTCGGGAGAACCTTCCACTGCGAGCTCGGCCCCGACACCGCGGTGTTCGTGCCTCGCGGGATCGGCAACTCCTACCAGGCGCTCGAGGACGGCACGGTCTACAGCTACCTCGTGAACGACCACTGGCGGCCCGACCAGCCCTATCCGGCGCTGCACCTGGGAGACCCCGACGCGGGCATCCCCTGGCCGATCCCGCTCGACGAGGCCGACATCTCCGAGAAGGACCGGACGAACCCCCTGCTGACCGAGGTCACGCCCATGAGGCCGCGACGGACGTTGATCGTCGGCGCTCACGGGCAGCTCGGTCGCGGCCTGCGGGCCGAGTTCCCCCAGGCCGACTGTGCCGACCGGGAGGAGCTCGACATCACGGACCCGGCCGCCCTGGCCTCGTGGCCGTGGCACGAGTACGGCCTGGTGCTCAACGCCGCCGGCTACACCGCGGTCGACGAGGCCGAGAGCGACGCCGGACGTGTCCTCGCCTGGGCCATCAATGCGCACGCGCCCGCCCAGCTGGCCCTGCTGGCTCGGCAGCACCGGTTCACGCTGGTCCACTACTCCAGCGACTACGTGTTCGACGGAACGGCCTCCGAGCACGCCGAGTCCGAAGGACTCTCACCCCTCGGCGTCTACGGGCAGAGCAAGGCGGCCGGTGACCTGGCGGTGGCGAGCGTCGCTGCCCACTACGTCATCAGGACGTCCTGGGTCGTCGGCGAGGGGAGGAACTTCGTCCGCACGATGGCTTCGCTGGCCAGAGCGGGGGTCTCGCCCAGCGTCGTCTGCGACCAGGTCGGCCGTCTCACGTTCACGACCGAGCTCTCCCGCGCCACCCGACACCTGGTGGAGACCGGCGCTCCCTACGGCACCTACAACTGCACCAACTCCGGTCCGCCGATGTCCTGGGCGGAGATCGCGCGTGCGGTCTTCCGCCTCTGCGGTCGGGACGGCGCGGACGTCGGCGAGGTCACGAGCGCGGAGTACGCGGCAGGAAAGGCGCTCGCGCGTCGCCCCGGCTGCAGCGTGCTGAGCCTCGACAGGCTCCGGGACACCGGGTTCTCCTCCACCGAGGCCACCGCCGCGCTGGCCGACTACCTGGAGCACGCGGCGACCGGCTAGCCCCGCTCGCGACACCCCGTGTCGCGTTCCTCACAGATTCGGTTGTTTGCCCTCGGCAACGTAACGTTCCGCGATAGAACTCGTTGGTCTGGTCCAGTGGGGACTCGGGACGAAGCCGGGCGACATGGGGAGCCTTCTCGGATGACTGTGACGACGGACGCGCTACGCGTCGGCCGTACCTCGGGTGTGCATCGGGTGCTCTCGGCGTTGCCGATGACGGCGCTGGCCCTCGACCTCGCGATCATCAGCATCTCCGTGTTCGGTGCAGCACAGCTGCGGAGGACCGGCTTCCTCCTCGACGAGGCCGCCACGGTCTCCAACCTCACCTGGGTCGGCACGCTGATCGGCGCCTGCTGGATCACCCTGATCGCGATGCGGGGTGGCTACGTCCAGGACGTCTTCGGCGCGGGAGTCGACGAGTACAAGCGGGTCGCGGAGGCCTCGGCATCAGCCGCAGCCCTCCTCGGCATCGGCTGCTACCTCGCTCACTATCCCTTGTCCCGTGGCTTCTTCGTGCTCACCCTCGTCGTGGGAACCGCAGCCCTCCTCATCGGTCGGTTCATGCTGCGGAGGGCGGTGCACCGCGCCCGCCAGCAGGGCCACCTGCGGAGCCGGGCCCTGCTGGTCGGCACGACGGCGTCGACCGACGACATCGCCCGGGTGCTCCAGCGCGAGACCTGGCTGGGTTACGAGGTCATGGGTGCGCTCACCCCGGCCACCGAGGTCGACATCGAGACGGCGGCCGGGGTACCGGTCCTCGGCAACGTCGACGAGGTGACCGACCTCGCTCCGCGGCTGAACGCGGACGTCGTGCTCCTCACCGGTGGCGGCATCACCTCGTCGGCCGGGATGCGGCGCACGATGTGGGCCCTGGAGAACCAGGACATCCACGTCGTCGTGGCGCCGAGCATGACCGACATCGCGAGGGAGAGGCTCCGCATCCGGCCCGTCGGCGGGCTGCCGCTGATCCACGTCAGCAAGCCTCGTACCGCCGCGGCACTGAGCTGGGCCAAGCGTGCCTTCGACGTGGTCGGCGCCCTGTCCATCCTGGCCCTCTTGCTGCCCCTGATGGTCGTCACCGCCGTTCGCGTCCGCCTGCACGACCGTGGCCCCGCCCTGTTCAAGCAGCAGCGCGTCGGCAGGGACGGCGAGATCTTCGACTGTCTCAAGTTCCGCACCATGGTCGTCGACGCCGAGGACCGGCTTCGCGCGCTCCACGAGCAGCAGCAGCACACCCACGGCCTGTTCAAGATGAGCGACGACCCCCGGATCACGGGCCCGGGTCGCCTGTTGCGCCGCTACTCCATCGACGAGCTGCCCCAGCTGTGGAACGTCGTCCGCGGCGAGATGAGTCTCGTCGGTCCCCGGCCACCGCTCCCCAGCGAGGTGGCGACGTACGACCCGGTCGCCTCGCGTCGCCTGCGCGTGCGTCCGGGGATGACCGGCCTCTGGCAGGTCTCCGGACGGTCCAACCTCTCCTGGGACGAGGCGATCCGCCTCGACGTCTACTACGTCGACAACTGGTCGATGCTGCAGGACGTCTCGATCCTGTTCAAGACCGTCCGTGCCGTGGTGGGGAGCGACGGCGCCTACTGACCCTCCTCCCCTCTCACCGCCGATCACGCCCGGTCTGGCAAGCCCGGCTATCGTGGCGCCGATCCACGCCGGGCCGCCTCCCCGGCGGCCCGCCCCCCATCCCTGGACACCGCAGACATGTCACCACGCCCCACCCGCAAGGCCCCTCGGTCGCGTCGTCGGCGCATCATCGGCGCGCTCGCCGGGCTCTTCCTCCTGATCGTGGTGCTCGGGGTGCTCGCGCTGCCGTTCCTCGGTGTTCCCGGTGAGGCCGAGGCAGCCAAGGAGGACCTCGACACCGCCGTGTCCGCCCTGCAGAGCGGAGACCTGCGGGCGTCGCGGGACGCGGTCGCCGACGCGCGAGAACACGTCGACGCCGCCCAGGGCGACATCCAGGGCCTCGGCGGGGACGTGTGGAGCGTCATCCCGTTCCTCGGGACGCCGGTCGCCGACGCGCGCCACCTCGTGCAGGCCCTCGACGACGCCACCGCCGTTGCAGAGATCGGCGTCGACCTGTCCCCGAAGGTGTCGGGGAAGCAGGCGACGCTCTTCCGCGACGACCAGGTCGACGAGGCGACGCTGGACGAGGTGCTCGAGGGGACGCGGCGGATCGCTGACCACCTGCGCTCAGCAGAGGCGGAGCTCGACGACGTACGCGGCACCTCACCGGTCGTCGGCACCACGATCGCGGCCCGTCGCGACGAGGCCGCCGCCCAGGTGACCCCGATGCTCGACACCTACGAGGGTCTCGAGCCGACGCTCGATCAGCTGCCGGCCTTCCTCGGGTTCGAGGGTGAGCGGAGCTACCTGGTCGCGATGCTCAACCCCGCCGAGCTGCGCTACTCCGGCGGCGCCGCCCTCGCCTTCTCACCCCTCTTCTTCGACGAGGGAAGCCTCGAGCTCGGCGAGTCCCGCACCGTGGCCAACGACCCCGGGCTGCAGACCGAGGCCTCGTGGCGCAAGGTGAGCCGCAACAACTTCCACCTCGGGAAGACGCGCGTGGCGAACTCCACCTTCGCTCCGGGGTGGTCGGTCTCCGGCGAGGAGCTCCTGCGCGCGTGGCGGGAGACCCACGACAAGCGTCACGACGGGGTCATCGCCCTCGACGTGGTGGCGCTGTCCAAGCTGCTCGGCGTCGTCGGCGGCATCGAGGTGCCCGGCTACGGCGAGGTCACCCAGAGCAACCTGGTCGAGACCCTGATCGGGAGCTACGACCAGTACTACCCGGACCCCAATGCCCAGGACAGCCTCAACGACCCCTTGATCCCTGCGTTCAAGGACGCCATGTTCAGCGGTGGCGACTACCTCACCAAGGCCCGCGCCCTGGGCGCCGCGGCCGACGGTCGGCACTTCGCCATGTACTTCCGTGACGAGGCGGTCCAGGAGGGCATCACGACGTTGGGTCTCGACGGCGACCTGGCCGACGTCGAGGGCGACTACGTCGGGGTGTTCACGCAGAACATCAACGGCAGCAAGGTCGACTACTTCCAGCGTCGCCGGCTGAGCCTCGACGTGACCCTGGGCAAGGAGGGTGCGGCGACCAACCAGCTGGACGTCGTCGTGGACAACGCCACCCCGCCGTACGCACTCCCGGTTCCCGATCCCCGGTTCGGCTACTTCACCCGGTACGCCGTCATCAACGTGGCTGCGTTCCTGCCCGCAGGCATCTCGATGGACCAGGCGACGTTGCGCGGAGAGAGCTGGGAGCCGAGGGTGCGGTCCCATTACCAGCACTCGTACGCCGTGGCTCGCATGGAGCTGGACCCCGCGACGTACGGCGAGGCGTCGATGGACTACACGGTTCCGGACGCAGCCACGGTGGACGAGGCCGGGAACCTGGTGTACCGGCTGGCCATCGACCCCCAGGGGACGGTGGACCCGCAGACCGTGGAGGTCAGGGTCCACATCCCGAGGGGGTACCGAGCCACGACTCTTCCGGAGGGCTGGTCGGCCCGGGGACGGACGCTCTCGTTCACGACCGGCGCCCTCGAGGCGACCCAGACGTGGGAGATCCCGATCGCGGCGACGGAGTCGACCCGATGATCGAGAGGTTGAAGGGCCTCGCGGTCCGCCACGTCAAGCCGCACCTCAGCGACGACACGTGGGCGCGGCTGCGCGGCGGGACGGACCCCGTGCGCCCCGACCTCACCGAGATCGCGCGCCGGACGGGCACCGACAAGTGGGGGCTCCACTTCTACACGCCCCACTACGAGCGCCACCTCGCGCACCTGCGGGACGAGGAGTTCGTGCTGCTCGAGATCGGCGTCGGCGGCTACGCCCGCTCCGGGCAGGGCGGTGGCTCGCTGCGCATGTGGCGTCGCTACTTCCGGCAGGCTCAGGTCGTCGGGCTCGACATCGAGGACAAGTCGTTCGTCGACCGGCCGCGCATGACCACCGTGCAGGGCGACCAGTCCGACCCGGCCGTCCTGGAGTCGATCGTCGAGCGCTTCGGCGTGCCCCGCGTCGTGATCGACGACGGCAGCCACCGGCCCGAGCACGTCAAGGCCACGTTCGACGTCCTCTTCCCGCTGCTCCCCTCAGGTGCGATCTATGCGATCGAGGACACCCAGACGTCGTACTGGCCGGAGTTCGGCGGCAGCGAGGACCGCGACTCCCCGGACACCACGATGGGCCTGGTCAAGCGCCTCGTCGACGGCCTCAACCACGAGGAGTTCCTCGACCCGGACTACACGGCGACCTACACCGACACCCACGTCCGGGCGGTGCACTGCTACCACAACCTCGTCGTGCTGGAGAAGGGCGAGAACCTCGAGGGCAGCAACAAGCGATCCGTGCTGCGCAAGCGCTACGGTCGCGCCTCCGCAGCCGAGCGCTGATCCAGGGTCGCGGTCACGAGGGCCAGCAGGGTCCGTGCGCGGTCGGAGAAGGTCAACGACGGACGGGGAACCGCGGGGTCCGGCACCGTACGGGCCAGCTCGTCGACCGCGCGGGCCACGTCGTCGGCCGTCCTCGCCACCACGACGTCCCGCGGGTCGAACACGTCGTTCACGCCGGCGACCTCGTCACAGATCACCCGGGCACCCGAGGCCAGGGCGTCGAAGACCCGGTTGGCGATGAACCCGTGGCGCGCCATGTCCGGCCAGTGGTCGGCCAGCACGATCCCGTGCCGCTGGTAGAGCCCGGCGAGCTCGGCGTTGTCGACGTGCTCGGCGCGCCACACACCGTCCGGGAGGTCCTCCCAACCTCGGCCGTAGACCGCGAGCGGGACCCCGGCCTCGACCGCCTTCCGCACCAGGGGGCGGTCCCGGTCGGCGCGCGCGTTGCCCACGAACACCACCTCGGCCGTGCCCCGGTCGCCGGCCGCCGCCTCGGCCGGGGGCACGAACTCCGTGGCCTGCAGCAGCGGGACGACCTCGCGTCCGGTGCGTGAGGACAGCTCGGCGCTCCACGCGTCCGACGCCGCGCACACGACGTCGTAGCCCTCGAGCTCCTCGGGGTCGACGTCGTCGGGGTGGCTGATCACCCACAGCACGTTGACCTGCCCCGGCGTGGGCGGGATCGGGAACAGGCCGCGCAGCGCCACCGAGACGTCGTCGAGGTGGGTGGGACCCGACTCGTGGGCGCCCCGACGACGGGTGACGACCTCCTGTCCGAGGTCACGCAGCGCCGTCGCCAGCGCGTCCGCGAAGTAGGTGTCGCCCCAGAGGTCGCCGCGGCGCCCGGGGCCGGACGGCAGCTTCAGCGACCACCGGAGACCCTCACCGACCCCGCGGTCGGGAGCGGTGCCCTCCTGCTGGTCCGGGTCCGGGGCGCGGTGCCAGGTGACCAGGGAGGTCGGTACCAGTCGGAAGCCCCCCGGGCGCATCCTCAGCAGCCGCTCGCCGAGAGGGTCGTCAGCCGACCACCCCCGGAGTGCCACGAGGTCGTCGGCCCGGACGGCCATGGCCACACCGCAGGTCGCCGGGAGCGCCCGGTCGTGGAGTCGCAGCGCGTCCTCCTTGGGGTGCCCGGCCAGCAGGTGCACGGGAGCGTCGTGCGACGGCGTGAGCAGTCCTGCGGAGTGGATGGAGTCGTCGGGCCGCAGCACCAGGGGTTGCACGCCCGCGACGTCCGGGTCCGCCAGCGCGTCGCGGAGCGGGCCGAGCCACCCGCGCCGCACGACGACGTGGGGGTCGAGCAGGACGACCACGTCCCCGGTGGTGCGTACGAGACCCAGGTCGGCGGCTGCCGCCTCGCCGGCCGGCTGCGCCACCCGGAACAGCGAGACACCGTCCCGGTCGTGGAACGACGCGTGCAGGCCGAGGGCGGCATGGGCCGGCAGCCCGGGCTCCACCACGACTACCTCCAGCTCGTCCCGGCCGTCCTCGAGGATGCTCTCCACGGCCCGTCGCGTCGCCTGGACCTCGGCAGCGACCACGACCACCGACGTACGGCCGGGAACGCGTGGCTGCGCCCCTGCCTCGTGCCAGTCGATCACCGGGAGGTCGGAGACCTGGGTGGCGCCGAGCGCCCGGGCGAGGTCGAGAGCCTGCGCCCGGGCAGCGGCCGGGTCGGCGGACCCGGCCAACGGACCGACCAGCCGCGGCCGGCCGTGCTCGTCCGCGAGTGCCTGGAGCACCTCGTCCACGCGGCCACGCCGCCACGCGCGCCTGACCTCGGCGGGCAGGCTGTGGAAGTCGAGGAGCGGGTGGCTGCTCAGCCGCTCCGCCATCCCGTGGTCGACGAAGTCGCGGGCCGCGTCGAGGGGTGACGCGAACGCGCGCCCGCGGAGGGCGGCGTAGAACGGCAGGTCGACCAGGCCGGAGTCCCGCCACCGCTCAGCGCGACGGAGCCCGGGCTCGGCATGATCGGTGCTGGCGGTCCTCCGGAGCAGGAGGCGGCGCAGACGCGACATGGGTTCCGATCTCGTGGCGGCGGGGGGAGCCGGGCGGCGGGTCAGCGGCGCGTGAGCGAGTTCAGCGCGGGGCGGACGTCGGCCAGGTAGACCAGGGCCGCGATCGTGGCCGCCAGGTTGATCAGGTTCATCGGCGACCCGCTCAGCAGCAGGTTGGCGACGACCCCGAGCCCGAGGATCGCCACCCACGTCGGCTTGGTCAGCTTGTCGGCCGCGCGGTAGTGCTCGGGCGTGAACATCAGGGAGGTGACCAGGGCGAAGATCTTCACCGCGAGCAGGGCAAGGCTCAGGACCAGCATGATCGTGGACTCGATCTGGAATACGTGCGGCACCACCACAGGGTACGCGGTGACGGCAGCCATGACCCGGGGACGGGACACGGCGAGGCCCCCGGGGAACCGTCCCCGGGGGCCTCGTCGATGCTCAGAACAGCGTCAGCTGTCCAACATCAGGTGCCTGGTCTCTTCAGTCGCCGACCTTCTCGGCGGCCTCGGTGACGGCCTGGGTGGCGTTCGACGCGGTGGTCTTGGCCGCGGTCGCGGTCGCCTTGGCGCTGCTCTTGGCAGGCGCGCTCTTCTTGGCGGCCGTCTTCTTGGTGGTGGCGGCCGACTTCTTGGCGGTGCTGGTGGCCTTCTTCGCGGTAGACGTGGTCGCCTTGGTGGCCTGGGTCTTGGTGGTCTTGGCCTTGGCGGTGGTGGTCTTGGCCGCGGTGGCGGTCGCCCGGGTGGACTCCTGGCGACGGATCCGGGTCACGAGGCCCTCGCCGCGGGTGACGAGGTCGCCGTAGGCGCTGTTGACGGTGGCGACGTTCTCGTCGACCAGGGCCTGCACGCGGGTCGGCAGCGCCTTGGCCTCGCCCTGGAGCTCGGCGACGCGCTTCTCGATCGACGTACGGCGGGCCTTGGCGTCCTTGGCGAGGGCGTCGACGCGCGCGTTGACGCGGGTCACGGCCTGGTCGCGCAGCGCCTTGGGCTCGAGCTCGACGGAGCGGACGTTCTTCTGGACGCCGGCGAGGCGCTTCTGCGCCTCGGCGACGTAGTCGCGGATCGCCTCGACGGCGAGGTCGGTGACGCCGACGCCGGCGTAGAGGGGCTTGGTCGCCTCGGACTTGATGTTGAACGTGGCCATGGCCAGCTCACTCCTTCTCGGTGGTGGTGTTGAGAGCCAGGAAGGACGCGTAGACGTCCAGCAGGGACTGCTTCTGGCGCTCGTTCAGGTGGGGGTCGTTCAGGATCGCGAGCTCCACG
The DNA here is from genome assembly GCF_004564375.1 of Nocardioides euryhalodurans. Lineage (NCBI taxonomy): Bacteria > Bacillati > Actinomycetota > Actinomycetes > Propionibacteriales > Nocardioidaceae > Nocardioides > Nocardioides euryhalodurans. The sequence continues at coordinate 3,089,453 of NZ_CP038267.1, read as the reverse complement.
GACCGCTCGGGGGCGCCGGGCACCTCTTCGGGGCTGACGATGCCGGCCCGGATGTAGAGCTGCTCGGCGGAGATCCGCAGCGCCTTGGCGATCTGTTGCAGCACCTCGGCCGAGGGCTTGCGCAGACCACGCTCGATCTGGCTCAGGTAGGGGTTGGAGACGCCGGCCTGCTCGGCGAGCTGGCGCAGCGAGAGCCGCGACGCCTGTCGCTGCTCCTTGAGGTAGTCCCCGAGGGAACCCACGGTCTTCCCGACCTTGCCCTTGGCCATGTCCCCATAGTGCTAACTCCAGCTAGCAAAATGCAAACACAGCAAGCGTGATGCTGTTCACAGGGCCTCTCCCAGGGGCCGTCGGGCTGGGGTTCGTCCGCGAGCTGCCGGGTTCGTGCCCCTTGCCAAGGGCACACATCCCGGGTTTCCCCGGCCGGCCGGGGAGAGCCCCCAGGAGCCCCCACCCTCAGAAGCTCGCCCGGATCTCCCCCACCGGCTCGCCCCCACCGAGCAGCGCGAAGCGCCCGGTCCGGCGTACGGCCTCGGCGTCGACGGCCGGGTCGTCGAGGACCCCGCTGCGCTCGAGGGCAGCCGCCATCAGCACCGGCCGCACGCGCGCGGCGCCGTCGTCGGTCTTGAGCGCGAAGGAGCGACCGTCGGGCAGGGCGACGGCGTAGCAGGACTCCGCCCCCGCCTTGCCGATCGCGCCGGGGATCGCCGTGAGGAGCTCGCGCTCGTCGCGCCGGCTCCCGGAGACGTACGCCGGGAACTCACGGATCGCCCCCGCGACCCGGGCGGCGGCCGGGTCGGGGCGGTCCTGCCCGTCGAGGCCGAGGGCCAGCCGACGGAAGGCGCGGGCCAGGCCGGTCAGCGAGGTCGAGAGCAACGGCGCCCCGCAGCCGTCGACGGCGACGGCCGCGACCGGCTCGCCGGTCATCGAGGCGAAGGTGTCGGCGATGGCGAGCTGCAGCGGGTGGTCGGGCTGCCGGTAGGTGGCGGTGTCCCACCCGTTGGCGACGCAGGTCGCGAGCATGGCGGCGTGCTTGCCGGAGCAGTTCATCAGCACCGGCGCCTTCCCACCACCGGCCCGGACCACGGCCTCGCGGGCCGCGTCGTCGAGCGGATAGTCGGGCGGTGTCTGCAGCGCCGACTCGTCGAGCCCGGCACCGGCGAGGATCTCGCGGGCGCCCTCGACGTGGAAGTCCTCCCCCGAGTGGGAGGCGCAGGCAAGGGCGAGCAGCCGGTCCGGGAGGTCCAGACCAGCGCGGACCATGCCGAGCGCCTGCACGGGCTTGTTGCACGACCGCGGCAGCACCGGCGCAGCCACGTCACCGACGGCCCACTCGACCCCGCCGGCTGAGTCCAGGGCGACGATCGAGCCGTAGTGGTGGCCCTCGACGAAGCCGGACCGCACGATCTCGGCGACCGCAGGCATCATCACGGCGTCTCACACCTGTCGTAGTCGTCCTCGAGCCGCACGATGTCGTCCTCCTCGGTGTAGGCGCCCAGCTGGGTCTCCACGATCACCAGCAGCTCCCCGTGGTCGTTGCTGACGCGGTGCGCGACGCCCTCACCGACCACGACGTGCTGGCCGGTCCGCGCCACGACGACCTCGCCGTCGAGGAGGCAGGTCGCCGTACCGGCGACGACGACCCAGTGCTCCGAGCGACGGCTGTGGGTCTGGTAGGACAGCCGGTGGCCCGGCTGCACCTCGATCCGCTTGACCTTGAAGCCGTCTCCGGAGTCCAGGACCTGCCACGAACCCCAGGGTCGATCGGCTCGGACCTGCTCATCCGCTGACATGGCGTGCACCCTAGCCAGTCACCACCAGCCGCTTCGGTGGCAGGATGCATGCGTGCCGAACCAGCCTCTCCCGCAGCACTGCCCCACGCCCCGTGAGCTCGACGACCTGGAGCTGCTCACCACGGGCGCCCTCGCGCCGCTCGTCGGTTTCGGCCACGACGGCAGCCCCGTCACGCTGTCGCTGCCGGACGGCCTGGCCGACACGGAGGTCGTGGAGCTGGTCGACCCCGAGGGCCTCCCGCTGGCGCGCGTGACGACCGCGACGGGTGCGGTCGAGCCGCTGACCCACCACCAGTACGGCCCCTTCCGCCGGCTCTACCTCACTCCCGCGCAGGTGCGGGAGCAGTACGCCGGCGCCACGTTCGTCCCCGTCACGGACGCGCTCACCACGACCCAGCTCGACGAGCTCGCCTCGCTGGGCGGCCGGACCGTGCTGCTGGCCCTCGTCGGCACCGGCACCCCCGCCCTGTCCCCCGTCGCGACGATCCGCGCCACGCTCGCCGCCGCCTCGCGGATCGGTGCCGAGGTGGTCGCGGTCCCGCTGGCCTCCCACGGTGACGCCGAGGCCGACCACGCCCTCGGCGTCCAGGTCGTGGCGACGTACGCAGACGGCGACCCGGTCCACGCCCTGCCCGAGCCCGCGTCCGACGACGCGTGGCCCGACGACGTCGCCGCGATCGTCGAGGCCGACCAGCCGGCGCCGGAGGACCAGGGGCTCGTCCTCTTCTTCACCGGCCTCTCCGGCAGCGGGAAGTCGACGCTGGCCCGCGCGCTCATGGACCGCATCCTCGAGCAGGGAGAGCGCAGCGTGACCAGCCTCGACGGCGACGTCGTGCGTCGCCACCTCTCCGCAGGGCTGACCTTCTCCAAGGCCGACCGCGAGACCAACATCCGGCGGATCGGCTGGGTCGCGGCCGAGATCTCCCGTCACGGCGGGCTCGCGGTCTGCAGCCCGATCGCCCCGTTCGCCGAGACCCGCGCCCAGGTGCGCGAGATGGTCGAGGAGGCCGGCGGCGCCTTCTTCCTGGTCCATGTCGCGACCCCGCTCGAGGAGTGCGAGCGGCGCGACCGCAAGGGTCTCTACGCCAAGGCCCGCCGCGGCGAGATCCCCGAGTTCACCGGCATCTCCTCCCCCTACGAGGAGCCCGACGACGCCGCGGTCGTGGTCGACACCACCGGCCGCACCATCGAGGACGCCCTCGACGACGTCATCGAGGGCCTGCGCGCCTCGGGTCACCTCGACCTGGCAGGTGGCCCCGGATGACCGAGCCGCTGCACGTCCTCTTCGTCTGCACCGCCAACATCTGCCGCTCCCCCTTCATGGAGCTGCTGGCCCGGGAGCTCGCCGACGGCGGCCTCGAGGTCTCGAGCGCGGGCACGCACGGGCTGCCCGACCACCCGATGGACCCGGCCATGACGGTCGGCCTCACCCGCAGGGGCGTGGCCCACGACTCCTTCCGGAGCCGACCGCTGACGGCCGACCTCGTGGACACCGCCGACCTGGTGCTGACCGCGGAGGTCGCCCACCGCAGGCTGATCCTCGACCAGCAGCCGGGGGCGTTCCGCAAGGTCTTCACCCTGGGCCAGTTCGCCTCGGCCGTCCCGGACGCCGACGGCACCACCGGGCGCGCGCTCGTCGAGCTCGTCGGTACCCGGCGACCCCCCGCGTCGGCGTCGCTCGACGTCGACGACCCCTATCGCCGCGGACCGGAACGGGCGACCGCCTGCGGCGACCGGATCGAGGCGCTGCTGCGCGTCGTGGTCCCGGCACTCACCACATCGGGGAGGATCAGCGCATGATCGAACTGGTCACCGGCACCTTCTTCGCCATCCTGGTGGCGGGGTTCCTCGTCGGCATCGTGGTCGGGCTGACGGGCATGGGCGGCGGCGCGCTGATGACGCCTGCCCTGATCTTCCTCGGGGTCGGCGAGGCCGCCACCGTGGTCACGGCCGACCTGACGGCCGCCGCCGTCTACAAGACGGGCGGCGCGGTGGTGCACCACCGCGAGGGCACCCCCAACATGCAGCTCGCCAAGTGGCTGATCATCGGCTCGGTCCCGACTGCGCTGCTGGGCCCGTACCTCGTCAACTGGTTCGCCGGCGGCGACTCCGAGGAGCTCGACCGCGTCCTCAAGCTCTGCATCGGCTTCGCGCTGCTCTTCGCCGCGCTGACGTACGCCCTCCGCCTGTGGATCAACCTGCGCCGGGTCCGCGCCGGCCACCACTCGACCAGCGACCCGAGGATCCGGCCGATCCCGACGCTGCTCGTCGGCGCCCTCGGCGGCCTGCTCGTCGGCATCACCAGCGTCGGCTCCGGCTCGGTCATCATGATCTCGCTGCTGATGCTCTATCCCGGCCTCTCCGCGGCCAAGCTGGTCGGCACCGACCTGGTGCAGGCCGTGCCGCTCGTCCTCGCGGCCGCGATCTCCAACATCGCCCTCCACGGCCTCGACTGGGGCGTGCTGATCCCGCTCCTGATCGGCTCCGTCCCGGGCACGATCCTCGGCGCCCGGCTCGCCCCGCGGGTGCCGCAGTCGCTGATCCGGCGCGGCATCGTGGTGGTGCTGACGATGTCCGGGGTCGCGCTGCTCGACAAGGCCGGCTGGGCCCCGCTCGGCGCCGGCGAGGACGAGACCTCGCCGATGGCGATCGTCGGCGTGGGCCTCGCGATGATCGTGCTGGTCCCGCTGGTCTGGGGCATCATCCGGCGGACCCAGGGGCTGCCGATGTTCGGCTCCCCGACGGTCGCGGAGCTCGAGGACCCCGACTACAAGCCGGGCATCATCGGGATGAAGCGCGGCGGCAGCTGAGTCAGCGCGGAACGGTGATCGTCCGGGTGACGCGCGGCGCCTCGAAGCCCCCGCCGCCGGCGTAGGTGACCGTCAGGGTGTGGGTCCCGGCCCGCACCCGACGGTGACGGCCGATCGTGGTCGCGGCAGCGCCGCGGCTGAGAGTGAGGGTGCGGTCGGCACGGCCGAGCGTCACGGTGACCTTGCCGGAGGGCCGACGACGGACGCCGTCCGGCCCCTCGACGGTGACACGCACCGTCACCCGGCCCCTCCGGCTCGTCACGTCGGTGACGATCTGCGCCCGGGCTCCGACGTCGACCGCCGAGGTGGTCTGCGTGACCGTGGGCAGGCCGTCCTTGGCCAGGGTGACCCGGCAGCTGACCCGCTGGCCGATGTCGCGGGCGCGGGCACGGTAGGTCTCGACCTTCGCGCCGGCGCCGGGGATCGGCTTCCCGTTGCGCAGCCACCGCCAGCTGACGCTGGCGTCGCCGGGCGTGAAGCGGCCGGGGTCGCCCCGGAGCACGCGGCCGAGCAGCGCGGTGCCGGTGATGGCTGCCGGCTCGGTCACGGTGATGGTGGCCGGCTCGCTGCCGCCGGCCCGCCGGATCTGGCGCGCGGCGCGGCGGCGTACGGCGGGGAGCTGGGCGTAGAGGTGGCGGCCGGGGCAGGCGGTCTCGTTGGTGTCGCGATGGCCGTCGATCACCGGGAGGCTGACGGTCCGGCCGGACGGGAACCGGTCGCTGCCCTCGGAGCGCACGCTGATCCTGCCGCGCGGCTTGCGGCCGTAGGGGTGGAGCTTCCACGCCGCGATCGCCGCGACGGCGGTGAGGGTTGCTGAGCTGGGGGTGGCGACCTCGAAGTTGCCGATCACCGAGATGCCGGTCGACTCGTGGTTGAAGCCCAGCGTGTGGGCGCCGCGGACGGGACGCTGCGGGCCGCCCGCGCGGCCCACCCAGATCCGGCCGAAGCGGTCGACGAGGAAGTTGTAGCCGAGGTCGGACCAGCCGAGGTTCTGGGTGTGGTAGCGGTACATGCCGCGGACCAGCCCAGCGACGTCGCCGCGGGAGTAGTTGTTGGCGTTGACCGTGTGGTGGACGTGGACCTGCTTGATGGTCCGGTTGATGGTCGGCGTACCGCTGCGCCACCGCTCGTCGGCGCCCCAGTCCGCGCGGGAGAACATCGTCGGCATCGGCACCCGCCGCTCCGCCGTCTCGGCCTCCGCGGCGGCCAGGCCGCGGGCGAGCGGTGCCGCCTGCGTGTCGAGCGCGCGGCGGGCGGGGTGGAGCAGCACCAGCGTCAGCCCGCCGGGACGTGACCCTTCGACCTGGATCTGGATGCCGTCCGAGGCGCCGATCCACACCAGGTCGGTGCCGGTGACGGCGTTGCCCTCCCCCGAGTCGGGGTCGGGGGCGTCGTGGAGCCGCGGGACCGGCTGCCACGGCTGCCAGGCGCCGGCCACCCGCGAGCGGATCCGGATCGTGGGCGCCGGGGCCTCCTCGGGCCAGGTGAAGCCCACCATGGAGTGGGTGGAGGTCGGGAGCCGGCGGGTCTCCCAGCGCCCCTTCCCGACCCGTGGCAGCAGCTCGTCGCCGAGCCGGAGGTCGAGCGCGCGTACGTCGGAGTCGCCCTGGGCGGAGAGCAGCAGCGGCGGCCCGTCGGCGCCGGGGTCGGGATCGTCACCGGGGTGGAGCGCGACGCGGGAGGCGACCCCGACCGCGCCGAGGGCGACCAGCCCGCCGGCCGCGGCCTTGAGGAGCGGGCGCCGCCCCGAGAGGTCCGGGACCGGACTGCTTTTCGTCACACGCGCCACTCTAGATTTACAGTGACGGCAGACTCCGCAGCACGCGCGGCGGGTCGCGTGCCCGTGACTGGGCCCCCCAGCCCTGAGACGCTAGCGTTCAGCGACCCCGCGAGGAGGCCTGACCACCGATGACGCCGGATTGAGCGTCGCCGGGTGGGCACGGCTAGCATGACTCCCGCTGTCCCCGAGGAAGGTCCCGCAACCACATGAGCGCACCACCGACCCATGCCGACTACCAGCTGAGCCAGCTCGAGCAGCTCGAGGCCGAGTCGATCCACATCTTCCGTGAGGTCGCCGCCGAGTTCGAGAAGCCCGTCCTGATGTTCTCCGGCGGCAAGGACTCCATCGTCATGCTCCGCCTGGCGGAGAAGGCTTTCTACCCCGCCAAGGTCCCGTTCCCGCTGCTGCAGGTGGACACGGGCTACGACTTCCCCGAGGTGCTCGACTGCCGCGACCGCTGGGTCGACCGGCTCGGCACGCGGATGATCGTCGCCAGCGTGGAGGAGGCCATCAAGAACGGCATCGTCCACGAGGACGGCAAGACGACCCGCAACCGTCTCCAGATCGGCACCCTGCTCAACGCCATCGAGGAGAACGCGTTCACCGCCGCCTTCGGTGGCGGTCGCCGCGACGAGGAGAAGGCCCGCGCCAAGGAGCGCGTCTACTCCCACCGCGACGAGTTCGGCCAGTGGGACCCGAAGATGCAGCGCCCCGAGCTGTGGAGCCTCTACAACGGCCGGATCCACGAGGGCGAGCACATGCGCGTCTTCCCGCTGTCCAACTGGACCGAGCTCGACATCTGGCACTACATCGGCCGCGAGGGCATCGACATCCCCTCGATCTACTACTCCCACCAGCGGCGCGTGTTCAACCGCGGTGGCATGTGGATGACCGAGTCCGAGTTCAACCCCTGCCGCGAGGGCGAGGAGGTCGTCGAGAAGACCGTGCGCTTCCGCACGGTCGGCGACCTGACCCTGACTGGCGCGGTGGAGTCGGATGCCGACACCATCGCCAAGATCATCGACGAGGTTGCGGCCTCCCGCATCACCGAGCGGGGTGCCACCCGCGGGGACGACAAGTTCTCCGAGGCTGCCATGGAGGACCGGAAGAAGGAGGGCTACTTCTGATGGCCGACACCACCGCAGAGAACACGCAGACCACGATCGTCTCCGACGACATGGACCTGCTCCGCTTCGCCACCGCCGGCTCGGTCGACGACGGCAAGTCGACCCTGATCGGCCGGCTGCTGCTCGACTCCAAGTCGATCTTCGAGGACCAGCTCGAGGCGGTGGAGACCTCCTCGCAGGCGAAGGGGTACGACTACACCGACCTCGCGCTGCTGACCGACGGGCTCCGCTCGGAGCGGGAGCAGGGCATCACCATCGATGTCGCCTACCGCTACTTCGCGACGCCGAACCGCAAGTTCATCATCGCCGACACCCCCGGCCACATCCAGTACACCCGCAACATGGTCACCGGCGCCTCGACCGCCGACCTGGGCCTGGTGCTGGTCGACGCCCGCCAGGGCCTCACCGAGCAGAGCCGCCGCCACGCGGTGCTGCTCTCGCTGCTGCGCGTGCCCCACCTGGTGCTGGCGATCAACAAGATGGACCTCGTGGACTACTCGCAGGAGACCTACGAGAAGATCCACCAGGAGTTCAAGCAGTTCGCGACGAAGCTCAACATCCCCGACCTCGAGGTCATCCCGATCTCGGCGCTCAAGGGTGACAACGTCGTGGACCGCAGCGAGCACATGTCCTGGTACTCCGGGCCGACGCTGCTCCACCACCTCGAGCACGTCCACGTCGCCTCCGACCGCGACCTGATGGACACCCGCTTCCCGGTCCAGTACGTCGTGCGCCCCAAGTCCGACGAGTTCCACGACTACCGCGGCTACGCCGGTCAGGTGGCCGGCGGCGTGCTCAAGCCGGGCGACGAGGTCGTCGTGCTGCCCAGCGGCATGACCTCGACCATCGAGTCCATCGACCTGTTCGACCAGCAGCTCGACGAGGCGTTCCCGCCGATGAGCGTGACGGTCCGCCTGGCCGACGACGTCGACGTGTCGCGCGGCGACATGATCGCGCGGGTCAAGAACGCCCCCACCCCGGCTCAGGACATCGACGCGATGATCTGCTGGATGACCAACAAGCCGCTGCAGCCGCGGCAGAAGCTGGCCATCAAGCACACCACCCGGACCGGACGCGCGATGGTGAAGGACCTCCAGTACCGCCTGGACGTCAACACCCTGCACCGCGACCAGGACACCCAGGAGCTCGGGCTCAACGAGATCGGCCGCGTCACGCTGCGCACCACGGTGCCGCTGCTGTGCGACCCGTACTCCAAGAACCGCACCACCGGGTCGTTCATCCTGATCGACGAGCAGACCGGTGTGACGGTGGGTGCCGGGATGATCAACTCCGGCAGCTGAGCGTTCTTCACGTCTCGACGCCGAGCCATTCGAATCGGCTCGGCGTCGAGATACGCTCGCGACGGACTTCGTGCTTGGCGTCTGGCGCTCAGCGGCGAGGCGCAGCGGCGGCGGCACGACCCTTGTAGCGTTCAAAGCGGCGGACCGACCACGCCCGCCGTAGTCCAGGAAGACTGGAGCGCTCCCGGACTACGACCGCCGTGACCACGGTCAGATCGCGTATCAGCGCGGATGCAGCGCTGCCCGGCCGTTCGGGACCAAGCCTTGCCCTCATTAGGAACCGATTCTGCACGCCCAGCAGGCGCTGCAGAGGGCTGGTGCGTTCAGCGTTGCGTGCCCCTCGCCGATGCCGGAAGCCAGGAGTGGGGTGGATGAGGCATGAACCTCCCATGACTCGGATTCGGCGCCCTAGCTCGGCGTCCTCACGGTAGGCGAGGAACAATTCGTCCAGAAACTCTCCACCGCCGTCGAGGAGCTTGGCATGGGTATCACGAGACAGCGTCAGCAGTGCTCCGCTGACGCCGTCAGCTGAGTGGACCCAGTCGGGCAATTGCACCGCCGGCTGCCCCTGGTCGGCGTCGAAGTGCCGTGCATCTCGGGACCACACGATCCCGGCCGAGTCGATCACCTCACCCTCGTCCGTGCGCGTCACAAGGTGCGGCCCATGGATCGCGAACCCTTCTGCGTGCTCTTCTACTGATGCCCAGTAGCGCTCAAGAGCGTCTGGGTCCATGTCCAGATCAGGATTGAGGAGTGTGACCCAGTCGGCACCGGCCGCGAACGCTTTGTCGGCAAGGTAGTTGTGGCCCCCCGCAAATCCAAGGTTGTCCGCACGGACGATCACCCGGCACGTGGTTCCCGACGTGGCAGCGGAGCACGCGCGATTCACCCCGGCCGCCAAGGGGTCATCGGGGCCGCTCCCTGAAACCAGCACTTGGAGCAGGTCCGGCGGGCGACTCTGCGTGAGCGTGCTCTCGATCGTGCGGAGCACAAGCACGGGGTCGGAGTTGAAGACGATCACCGAGACGGCATGCATCATCGCGTCCTCCAGCCAGCTTCCATCGAGGGCATCGCCTCGGCGATCCGCTCCGCCCTGCGGCTCCATGCGTGATCGGCCGCGAATCCGTGCCGCTGGCTAGGCGTGATGACCGTTCGAGCAGCCCCCGAGAGCACGTCGTCGACGCCAACGCCTCGCTCGAAGACCTGGCCGAGGTCGCGTGAGATCGCATGTGGCCACAAGGCGTTGGGGACGCACACCGGAAGCCCCATCGCAATTGCCTGATAGGCCTTCATCAGGTCCTGGCTCAGCGTGTAGTCGGACACCACGTGTGGGATGGCGAACACAGTTCGCTCGCCTACGTCGCCAGCCATTGATTGCAGTGTCATCGACGTGCGAGCTTGCACTGGGCGTCCAGCCGTCCTTGCCCGCGTGACCATGGCGTCCACGCGCGGGTGCTCGCCAACGACGATCACTTCCTCCATTGAGGGGGCATGCAGGATCTCATCAAGGAGTCGCCAGTCCGTACGCCCATCGAAGAAGTGGCCCATGACGATCACCCTGAGGCGGTCGTCGCCGGTGGTCGGGACCGCGGCCAGGTCGGGCGACACCCCGTTGGGCACGAGAACGGTCGGTCGCGGGCGCAGCTTGAGTTGCATGTAGCGGGAGTTGACTGTGACGAGCGCCGGCGAGGAAGCCGCCCGCAGGGCGCGATAGTTGCGAGCGGCCAACAGTCGCACACCCCAAGACATGTCCGGAGCCAATGAATAGTCGTCGTAGGCATCTATCCACGTCGCCGCCTCGGCCTCTCGGACGAAGTAGAGCGGATGGAAGCACCACGAGGGGCTGCCGGTTTGGGGGCGGACCAGCGTGGCCACACGCGAGGCATCCCGCAGGCCCGACCCGGAGCGCCCTCCGCGCTCCACCATTGGCTCGATGCCCATCAGCTTGCTGACCTCGTCCAGCAGACGCGCGGGCCGACTCGTGAAGGCAAGCCCCTCCGGTACCGGAGTAATCACGCGCACGACGCTCGCCTCCATCGCATCAGCAGGCAAAGTGCAAGGAAGCCGGCCATCGGGAAGGTGCTGGCCCCTGAGAAGCCTGCGACGTGAGCTCCGACCGACCACGCGATGACGTAGCCGTAGAGGGCCAGCCCCGCCCGTCGTTCCTCTGCCGTGAGACGCGCGACTGTCGCGAGCCGGGAGAAGCGAACGGCTAGCCATCCCATCGCCAGGCCCCCGAGTAGAACGCCCGGCCAGCCGAAATTGACGTACCCCTCACCCGCCAGCGTCGGTGGTATGCCACCTCCCACGAACTCCTTCCCCGACGCCTCCTTCAACTTCATGTCGAGAGTGTCCTGATGTCCAGGCAGAGCTGTGACGAAGAGGCTCGCGTACGTCGCTCCGTACTGCCTTGGCAGCTCACCGGCGTCGATCAACGACACCGCGAGCTCGGCGTTGGAGGGCACCACCCGGGCATAGTGACTGAACGCGGTCAGCCCCACGGCGGCGTAGTTGCCCGACTCGATGTCGGACCGGTACTCAGGAAACGTACGGAACTCTGGCTGGGTCACGATTCGGTAGGCACCCAGCCCAATCACCGCTACAGCCATGCCCGCGATCGCAGCCCCGAACGCCAACTGCCGGTACCGCCCAATCTGCAGCCTTGAACGATTCCCAGCGTTGAGCAGCACAAGAACGCAGGGCGTCACCAGGTAGAGGATGGGGCTGCGGTTGGCAAGCCCGGCGACGACCAGGGCGGCGCAAACGGGCAGCAACCACGCGGACCTATGCCTCGTACAGATCAGCACGATCGAAGCGGGGATCATCATGTAGGCGAGGAGCCGCACGTACCCAGTGCCGGACGCGGCCGCATCGACGCGCCCCTGCTCGACGCTATCAGCGAGGAGCGGCACGCCCGCTCCCACGAAGAAGTACAACCCGGCCGCGACTCCGACCACCATCAGTCCGACGGCCAGTCGTGGTCGCGGGGAGACAACCCAGTCGCGACCCCGCTCCGCGAGAAGCATGCCGATGGCCATGCCAGCCGTCACGACGATCGAGAGCTTCGCGACGACCGACTGGACGTCCGGCAGGAGGGTGCCGGATACGAAGCCGATGACCACCACCGGCGCCATGAGTACGACGACCGGCCTCAGTATCCAAGGCATCGAGTTCTGACGCGCGCTCATCAGCACGACCGAAACCACCGCGGCGGCAACAGCCGCGAAGGACCACGGCGCCAGAGTCGCTGCCGCCGCACCGAGCACCGTCACGGCTGCCGCAAGGGACAGGGCTGCATTCAGGGACCAGGCGCTCGGAAGCGCGAGATCCGAGACCTTGCTCACGAGGCGGCCCCCACCGGGCGCAGGGATCCATGACGAGCGCTCAGGACGAGCATCACAGTCAGCACAACGGTCTCGGCAATCACGATTCCTAGGGCATTGATGGCAGCCAGCTCCGCCGTCAGCGACACGAGCACAGCCACCGTAGCTCCAGCTGCTGCCGCGCCGGCGACCAGACCCGCGTGGCCGTGCACCCGAATCCCTGCCCCGACGAGCGGGTTGGCCAACGCCATCGGCAGGACGCAGAGGAGGACCGTCAACGTCCAGACAGCATCACCGGGAGCCACCAAGGGGCCAATTGCCGCCGTTGCTGTTGCTGCCAGGGCGGTTGCGGCCACCAGCAGCCCCACGGCCCGTCGTCGAGGAACAAGTTGGCTGAGTCCTTGCCGCCCACCGATGAGAATCAACGGGGCGCTACCCGCCGACACCAGCACCAGTGCCTGAACAGGGTAGATGGCGGTCGCGAGGTAGCCAGCCTGCTCCACTGCCCCCTTCATTCCCAGCGCAATCACGCCGACACGCCACGTCACGTTCGCAGCAACGGTGCTGGCAACGAACGGCAGCGCGTGCGTGATCAGCTCCCGCGCAAGGGAGCGCCCTGCCCGTGGCGGGCGGATCACCAGGATTGTCAAGAGACATCCGAGGGCTTGGCCGGCCAGGAACAGCAGTATCAGGGCCTCGAGCTCGGCCCCTGCGACGAGGCCAGCGAGGAAGGGGACTGCGCTGACGCACCGGTCCGCGGCCAGAACTCTCATTTCGCGTGCAGGGCTCTCCAGCCGCAGTCGGAGTCGACACGTCGCGGCAATGGAGGACAACACGACCGCGACTGCGGCGAGAGACAGAACGGTGGCTGTCGCTGGAAGGGCAAGCGGAAGGAGGAGGGGAGGCAGGACGGCGACTGCGAGGAGCGCGGCCACCATGAGCCGCAGGGTGAGGAGCGACGACAGGGTCGCAGGAGCCGGCCGACCGCTACCTACCAGCAGTGAGGCGGAGGAGTCGAGCCCGCCTTCAGCAATACCGATGCATAGCGTGACCGCAGCGACGACACCCGCGAGGGCGCCAAACTCTGCAGCCGGGATCAGGAAGGAGGCCCCCATGAGGGCAATGAGGGGGACGGCGCGCGCGCAGGTGGATACGAGCCCGTAGCCGACCAAGGCTCTCCCGGAGGGCGAGATCAGCACTTCTCCAGGAAGACGTGATTGCCCGAGTCCTGCACCACCCTGCACAGCCCGCTTCGAACCCAGCCCCGCACCATCTTGCGCTCGTCGGGGCGGTCGGTGTCATCGACGAGAACGAGGGCGCCCGCGGGCATCCGCTCCTCGATGACGCGCCTCGCCGGGGAGCGACGCCCTTTGCCGTCCCAGTTGGGCGGCCCGTCGACCAGCAGCGCATCGACACGTTCAGGCAACGCCGAGACCGAGTCGCCGGAGTACCACGCAGTCTCTTCGGCTGTTGCGCGCAACGGCGCATCCACCACCGTCACCCCGCTCAGACCCCAGCCCGTGGCCGCCGCCCGAATGCGGTCGCCGTACACAGGGTCGTGCTCAACCGCGTGAACTCTGGCATGCGGGACGGCGCGGGCGAGCAAGAGCGTGGAACTCCCCGGGCCGAGCTCGACGACCTGCGGGGTCTCCATGGCCGAGACACGGCGGATCCACTCCGTCACCGCGGCCGGCCCCAAGGCCCAGCCACCCATCGTCGGCCAGGTCTCACCGGTGCCCATCAAGCCCGCAAGGGCCCACCGCGCGTTGGCGTCGGACTCGCGCGCTTCGGCGTCGACCCGGCTACGGAACAGCGACTCCGAGATCCATCCGACCAGCACGACCAGCAGCATCACCTCCACCGCGGAGGCCCGATCAGTCGCGAGGTCGATCGCCACAACAACCACCATCAGCACGATGAGCCCAACGAGCACTGGGCGGCGAGCGATGAACCGGGGGCGCGACATCATGAACCTCAATCGTGTTGGCGGGCCGTCAATGCACCAAGCGACTACGCGAGCATCCTAAGGAGGGCGTTGCGTGGCGCCCAGTCGCCCCGCCCGGCGGGTGACAATCTGCCCTCCGGTGGCGGCCGCAGGTCCGGACGGCGATACGGTCAGGAACATCCAAGAACTCGGCCTGGACGGAAGGACGTTGTGCACGTCGCGATGATCGGGACCCGCGGGGTGCCCGCGCAGTACGGCGGGTTCGAGACCGCGGTCGAGGAGATCGGGTCGCGGATGGCGGCCGACGGGCATCGGGTGACGGTCTACTGCCGCAACCCCGACCAGACACTCGAGGAACACCTCGGGATGACGCTGGTGAACCTCCCAGCACTGCGGAAGCGGTCGCTGGAGACCCTCAGCCACAGCGGCCTGTCCGTGGCCCATGCGGCCCGGCACCGCCCGGACGCAGCGGTCCTCTTCAACGCCGGCAACGCGCCGTTCATCCCCCTCCTGAAGGCCCGCCGCATCCCGACGGCCGTCCACGTGGACGGCCTGGAGTGGAAGCGGGCCAAGTGGCAGGGAGCAGGCGCGCGGTACTACCGCTGGGCCGAGAGGTACGCCGCGTCGTCCGGTCTGGCGCTCATCGCCGACGCCCAGGGCATCGCCGACCACCTGCGGGAGACCTATGGCGTGGACAGCCACGTCATCCCGTACGGAGCCCCCATCATGGACCCGGGCGCCGACCGGCTCGGCGAGCTGGCCCTCTCCCCCGGGGCGTACCACCTCGTCGTGGCTCGGCTCGAGCCCGAGAACCACGTCGACGTCATCGTGCGCGGCTACGCCGCAGCAGGATCCCCCCACCCCCTGGTGGTGGTCGGGTCGGCGCCCTACGGGGACGATCACATCGCCGACATCCGTGGCGCTGCGGGAGAGTCCGACGCCCGCTTCGTCGGCGCCGTCTGGGACCAGGACCTGCTCAACCAACTCTACGCGAACTCGTTGAGCTACCTTCACGGCCACTCGGTCGGTGGCACGAACCCGTCGCTGCTGCGGGCGCTCGGATGCGCAGCGCCGGTGACGGCCTACGACGTCAACTTCAACCGTGAGGTCACCGCCGGGCACGCTCGCTTCTTCTCGGACCCCGCCACCGTTGCGGCTGAGATCCGTGGCGACGACGCCGATCCCGAAGGCGCCCGCAAGCGAGGAGCACTCGGGCAGCAGCACGCCGCGGCGACCTATCGCTGGGACGACGTGGCGGAGCGCTACCTGCGGATGCTCACGGAGATCGCCGGTCGTTGACCGCCCTCATCCAGGCCGTCACAGGAAGCACGACGACCGCCCCCATCAGGCCGCCGAGGGTGTTGGCCACCACGTCGACGTACTCGGCGGACCGAGGCTCGAGCGCGAAGGCCTGCACCACCTCGACGGCGCCCGACGCCAGGAAGGCGTAGGCCACCCAGTTCCCCCAGGCCTGTCGGGGGAACGCGAGCGAGGCCAGGGCGGTGATGGGAGCGAACATGAAGGCGTTCAGCATCATCTGGACCCGGTCTCCCCACGTCATCCAGTCCGGTGCCCCGCGCTCGCGCAAGGCCTGCTCCGTGCGAGCGATCACGTCCGTCGGGAGTGACTGGTCGGCCGACAGCAGGACGGCGGAGATCAGCAGCACGTAGCCGCACAGAAGGCCCGCCGCCACGAGACGGACCGCGGTGACGGGACTCGACGTCACGACCGCGCCACGACCATCACCGGCGTCTCACCCACCGGCACCCGACAGGTGTCGCGGCACCTGGTCACGTCGCCGTCGGCGTCGGTCCACGACAGGGCGTCCCGGACGACGACACGGGTGGCCGGCCCGTGGGCCCGCCACCAGAAGGACCGCTCCTCGCGCCCCTTGCGCACCGTGCAGCTCCACACCCCGCGGTCGGTCTCCGACGGGAGGCACTCCTCCGCCACGGTGCCCCCCAGCCACGCACGGACCACGTCGAAGGAGCGCCCGGCGAGGGTCTCGGTCGTGACGTCCTCCTCGGTGAGGTAGGTGTTGGCGATCCGGCTGATGTCCCAGCGGTACCAGTAGACCCGTTCTACGCCGAGACCCGCGTTGAGCAGGTAGGTCCGCATCAGGAACGCACGCTGCCGCTCCTCGGGGATCGGCGGCGGCTCCGGGCCACCCAGGAGCCCGAAGTTGATCTCGGTGTTCCAGACCGGGAGGTCGACACCCTGCTGCGCCAGCACCTCGCGGGCACCTTCGAGCAGGCGGACCTGCGTCTCGGGGAGCTCCTCGGCCGGTGGGTAGAGGTGGACGGCGACCGCGTCGACCGAACCAGCCAGGTCGGTGCGGCGCGACTGGAGCGACCAGTAGTCCTCGAAGTACCGTCGCTGACCGGCGAGCCGCAGCGCGAACGGAGGAGCCACCACCGTCGCTCGTGGCACCACCTGCCGGATCGCCCGGCTCGCGACCACGGTGAGCTCGGCCATCTGCCGGGGAGTCCCCGCCCAGTAGCCCTTGATGTTGGTCTCGTTCCAGACCTGGTAGTCGATCCGGTCGCCGTACCGTTCGGCCACGGCCGTGACGTAGCGCCGCCACGCGTCCACGTCCGGCATGGACGCAGCGCCCGGGCCGTACGCCGCCTCCTGCGCCGGCTGGGAGGCGTGGAACGTGGGCGTCTGCCCCATCACGAGCAGCGGCCGTGCTCGCGCGGCCTCCGACGTGGCGACCGCGGTGTCCAGCGCACCCCAGGAGAACTGTCCGGGGCTGGTCTCCACGTGGAGCCAGCTGGTGCCGGAGTCCCAGAAGCGCAGCGCACCGACCGGAGCCTCAGGGGCGACGCCCGTGGCCACCCGTCCCTCGTGCATGCCGAAGAAGCTCGGTCGTACGCGCATCCTGGTCGCCTCGTCCTCCGCACCCTCGTCCGACGGCGCGCTCGGCGCTCCGGTCTCGGACGGCGAGGTTGCGGCCGACGGGGTGGGGGCCTCGGTCCCGCCCACGTCGGTGTCACCGGCTGAGCAGGCGGTGACACCGACGAGCAGGGCAGCGACCAGGAGCGTGAGGGGTTGTCGACGGTGTCGACGCAGCAGCATGCATTCCTCTCCGGCGCGTGGGCTCCGTGGGTGGGCCGGTCAGCTGCGGGAGCTCACCATGACCGGGAGCGATCCGACCCTGAGGCGGTAGCGGCCGTTGCGGTCGGTCGTGGTCCCGGCGAGGTTGGTCCAGGAGCGCGTCGAGCGGGGCGTGGTGATGGTCGCCGCCCTCCCGGAGGGCTTCCAGTGGACCCGGCGGACCTCGGTCCGGCTCACCCGGACGGTGCAGGTGTAGACGCCCTTCAGCTTGCCCCGGCGCGCCTGGGAGCAGCTCTTCACGTCGGTCCGGTTGATCCAGCCGTGGACCGTGTCCCACGCCCGACCAGCCCGGGTCAGGGTGGTGCGGTCGTCCTCGACGAGGTGGGTGTTGGCGATGGGGCCGACGGCCCAGCGGTACCAGTAGACGCGGCGGATCGGGCTCGCGGCATTCAGCAGGAGGGTGCGGGCGACGAAGGAGGCCTGCTTCGCCGCGGAGATCCGCCTGGCGGTGTCCCCACCGAGGAGTCCGTAGTTGATCTCGGTGTTCCACATCGGCTTCTTGCGTGCCGCCTTGGGCAGCTGCCGCTTGGCGATGTTCAGCAGCTGGAGCTGCGCCTCGGGTGCCTGCTTCGCCTCGGGGTAGAGGTTGACCGCCACGACGTTGACGAAGGCGGCCACGCTCTTGCGCCCGACCTTGGAGGCCCAGTACTTCGTGTACCAGCCCTGCTGGCCCTTCAGGCGCAGCGGGAAGGCCGGGGCGACCACGGTGGCCCTGCGGCCGGCGGCTCGCTTGATCCTGGTCGACGCCGTCGCGGTCAGCTTGGCCATCTGGGCAGTGGTGCCGGTCCAGTAGTTCTTGACGTTGGGCTCGTTCCAGATCTGGTAGTCGACACGGTTGCCGTAGCGCTGCGCGACCCGCCCGACGTAGCGGGTCCAGGCCGCGATCCTCGGCATGCTGGTGGCGCCTCGGCCGTACGCACCGGCGGCGTTGCGCTTCGTGGCGTGGAACCGGGGGGTCTGGCCCAGGACGAGCATCGGACGGAGTCCGGCAGCCTCCGCGTTCTCGACGGCCTGGTCCGTGGCGGTGAAGTCGAAGACACCGTTCGCCGTCTCGATCTGGCGCCAGCTCGTGCCGGAGTCCCAGAGCCGCACCGCACCGAGCTCGACGCCCGGAATCGATCCGCTCGAGATCAGTCCGTCGTGCATGCCGAAGAACGTCGGCCGGATCTTCTGCGCCTGGGCGGGCGCGGAGGCCAGCAGGGTGCTCAGCACGAGGAGAGGGGCGAGTCCGAGGGCGACGAGCGCGCGGACGGACCGGTGGGCGTTGAGGGACATCAGCGGACTCCCGAGGAAGGGCAAGGATGGAGCTCTGCTCCAGGTCTCACGGTGGTCGAGGACACCGCGGGACGCCTGGAGGCGCTCGACATCGTCCCCCAGCGGTGGACCCCACGACCCACGCTTGGCAGCAGCATACGTCGAGACCCCGGGACGTCCCACCATCCACACCAGGCTCGTGCGCCACGGTCGGGCCGCGTGCCACTCAGCCGGCCACCCGGGTGCCGTGGCGCAGCCACCAGGTGGCCGCACCGCTCACCTCGGGGTCGGCGTCGCCGGCCCAGCGGACGAGGATCGGGTGGCCGGTCATGCCGGCGGCGTACGTCGCGGCGCAGCGGCTGGTGCGCAGCGCCTCCTCGAGCACCGGCTCGGCGACCAGCCGGCCGGCCGCGCCGGCCATCCGCACCGCGCAGTTGCGGAGCACCTCGTCCTCACCGGCCAGCCAGCGCTCGGCCGCGGCGGGGAAGGTGCCGTGGAGGGTGCCCGGCAGGCGGCGTACGGCGCGGGCCGCGAGCACCTCGTCGCGGGTCTCCTCCGCGAACGCGGCCAGCCGGTCGCCGACCAGCGCCGCGACCTCGGCACGGCGCCGACGAGCATGTAGCTGGTCACCGCGCGGGACTCCCACGGGCTGACGGCGATGTCGAACAGCAGCCGCGCCAGCACCGGCTCGTCGGGAAGCCCCAACCGCCGGGCGATCTCGGCCGCCCTGGCGCGGCACGCCATCCAGTGCCGGTTGCGGTGCGTCCGGCTCCAGTCGGGAATGTCCGCGAGCGGCGCCAGCGGGAGGGCGGCCCGGACGTCGTGGCCCTCACGGACCGGCTGCGGCACCAGCCGGAGCAGGTGGGAGAGCCACTCCCACCGGTGTCCGCCCTCCTCGGCGGCGGCCAGTCGGCCGACCAGCGTCGGCACCAGCGGGTCCCAGAAGGTGGCCGCGTCGGTGATCTGCCCCATGTTCTCGAGGGCGAGCGCGCCACCGGTCACGACCCGGTCGCGCGGGTCGTCGAGCAGGTCCAGGCACCAGCCGACCGCGGCCGGCGTCACCGACTCCCCCACCGCGCTCATCAGGTCGAGAAGTCCCTGCACGTGCGGGTCGGCGACCACCTCCCGGGCCACCGCGAGCACCACTCCGCCGTAGGCGCTGCAGCGCAGCAGCGAGAGCGCCTCGTAGCGCGAGGGATAGCCGTGGGAGACCGAGCGCCCCAGCTCGCTGGCGAGGCGGTGCACCAGCGGCTGGGCCAGGAAGTCGGGCAGCCCGATCGCCCCGGGCTGCGACACCGCGCGCGCCCAGTCGAGCCACTGCCCCCCGGTGGGGTGCTGCCCCTCGTCGAGGAGGAGCTCCGTCAGCCGGGACAGGTCGTGCACCCGGTCGATCGGGGCGCCCGGCGCCCTGTCCCGCGGACTGCTCCTCCGGAAGGTCCGGCACATGATGTCGATCGGCGCGCGCAGCGAGCCTCCCGGCAGGTCGAGGGCACGCTCGTAGGCATCGACGAGGAGCCCGTCGCGGAGCTGGCCGGTCTCGAGGCGGTGCAGGCGGGTGGCGTTGGAGCCGGTGCGGCGGGCGAGGTCCTCGAGACGACGGTTGCCCGGCTCCTGCCGGAGCAGGCGCGCGGTCCGCACCACCCACCCGATCCGGACGGCCGGGTCGATCGACGGTCCGTTGAGCGGCGTGGTGTCGTCGAGTGCGATCAGCCCCCCATGGCCCACGTCGCCATGGTCGCACCCCGCGACGGGGGCGTGGTGGATTCCGGGTCCCGACGGCCCTCGCACAACACCCCGCTGCTCTCGGGCCGCCGGTCCCTCCCCCGGTTCCTGCGAGCAGCGTGGCAAACGAAGCCGTCCGTGCGGCGTCCGTTTCAGATCGGGCCGAACTGAAACGTCAGGCGTCAGGCGGCCGTGCGTGGGGCGTACATGATGACCGCGACACCGACGAGGCAGATGAGGGCTCCCGCGACGTCGTAGCGGTCGGGTCGGAAGCCGTCGACCGCCATCCCCCACGCGAGCGAGCCGGCCACGAACACACCGCCGTGGAGGCCGAGCGCGATGACACCGGCCCCCACCCAGATCCAGCCGCGCTGCTCCCGGACGCCCTGCCAGACCAGCCACGCGCCCCCGGTCTCCGCGAGCGCGGCGACGGCGAACAGCACGAGGGACTTCGCGACGGGCGTGCCGGTCAGTCTTCCTCAGACGGTCGTGGCGAGCCCCGCGGCCGCGAGCTGCTGCAGGAAGCCCGCGGTGTCGGCAGCCACCTGGGCGGGGTCGACGTCGTCGTACTCGTCGGTGAGGGCCGTCACCAGCTCGGCCTGGGTCCGCGGCTCAGCGAGCAGCCGCCAGATCGTCGCGGCGGTGCCCTCGAGCACCTGGGGCCGCGGGTCCCGTGCGGTCAGGTCCACGACCACGACCCGGTCGCCGGAGTCGACGTCGGTCGCCTCGGGCGCGTGTCGCCAGCGGGTCTCGGTCATGCCGAAATTCTGCACCAGCCGGTTCCGGTCGTGGCCGCGGCCCACGCCTCGGTCACGGGCCGAACCGCGTCGCCAGGCGCCGCCCCAGCTCCGCGACGACGTCGTCGACGTCTCCCGGCGGCAGGGCGACCCCGGGGACGCACCGCTCCCAGGCGTGCTCCGCCGCGCGGCGCAGCTCCGTGGGGTCGGGCGGCGGGATCGACGACGCCTCCCCCTCGCCACCCGTCACGGGAAGGTCGCCGGCCGAGCCGACGACGCGGACGCCCCGACGCTCGAGGACGCGCAGGATCCGCTGGTTGAGCTCGCGGGCCAGGTCACCGCCCGTACGGTCGAGCACCGGACGCGCCTCCGGTTCGCGGGGTGAGAGCAGGGCGCCCAGGACCACCCGGCGCGCCCGCGCCGGCTCCGGCCGGCGCATGCCGGCCAGCGACGGGTTGAGCAGGCGGACCACCTCGCACGAGGCGTAGCCGAGGGAGGGGTTGAGCCGGGTGCCGACGTCCGGCGGCTCGGGCGCCTCGATCCCGGCGGCCTCGCAGAAGCGCTGCCACAACAGCTGGGGCGCGGAGCCGGGCGGGGGAACGAGCGCCACGGCGACCGACGACACCCCGGGGTCACCACCCCACCGGGCCACGATCTGCTGGACGCCCTGGGCGCGGCGATAGTTGGTCTCGGCGGGCGTACGACGTCGTTGCCCGCCCTCGAGGACGGTCTCCAGGCCCCGGACGTACTCCTCCCAGGTGGCGACCCCGCTGTTGCGGACGAAGGTCTGCCACTGCGCGGGGATCGCCGAGTGCTGGTCGCGGACGGTGAGGACGACGTCCACCGGCGTCCCGCCGAACGACTCGACGACCCGTCGTACCCGCTTCCTCGAGGCGAAGGAGAGGAACTCGTGGGAGTAGAAGGCGGTGCCCGGCCGGTGCTGCACCCGCTGGGCGAGGGCACGCCACGCACGGGGCGGACGCCGCTCCGTCCACTGCGGCAGGCTGTCCACCGCCCGCGCCTGGGCCTTGAACGACCCGCCGGCGTAGAAGCCGCCAGCGCTCTCGAGCACGCCCGTGTCGAGCACGCGCTGGAGGTACGTCGTGCCGGACTTCATGGTCCCGACGTGCAGGACGACCCGTTCGACCACCGTGACCGCTCCTCCTGCCGCAGAGGTGTCGCCACGGCCAAGGATGGCACTCCTCGGCCGTGGCGACGGGCCACGACGCACCGGGGCGTCGCGGTCAGGTCAGAGAGGGATGGTCAGCTCGGCCACCGAGCCGGTCTGCGCCACCACGCGACGGTCGACCGGGTCGGCCTTCGGCGCGAGGGTGCGCAGCGTCCACTCGCCGTCGCCGGCGAAGAACCGGAAGTGACCGGTCGCGCTCGTCGGGACCTCGGCCGTGAACTCGCCGGTCCGGTCGAGGAGGCGTACGTAGGCGTTGCCGACCGGCTCGCCGTCACGCACGACCTGGCCCTGGATCACGGCCTCCTTGGCCACGTCGACCCCGTCGAGGGAGAGCCCGCCCTCGGTCGCGCCGCACATCAGGCCTCACCCTTCTCGTCACCGAGGGCGACCGGGACGCCGACCAGCGAGCCGTACTCGGTCCACGAGCCGTCGTAGTTCTTCACGTTCTGCTGGCCGAGCAGCTCCTTGAGCACGAACCAGGTGTGGCTGGAGCGCTCCCCGATGCGGCAGTAGGCGATCGTGTCCTTGTCCCAGTCGACGCCGGCCTCGGTGTAGATCTGCTTCAGCTCGTCGTCGGACTTGAAGGTGCCGTCGTCGTTGGCCGCCTTGCTCCACGGCACGTTGGCCGCAGTCGGGATGTGCCCGGCACGCTGCGCCTGCTCCTGCGGGAGGTGGGCCGGGGCGAGCAGCCGCCCGGCGTACTCGTCGGGGCTGCGGACGTCGACCAGGTTCTGCGCGCCGATCGCGGCGACCGTCTCGTCGCGGAAGGCGCGGATCGAGAGGTCCTGCTCCTGGGCGGAGTACGTCGTCTGCTCGCGCGTCGGCAGCTCGTCGGTCAGCTCGCGGGAGTCCAGCTCCCACTTCTTGCGGCCGCCGTCGAGGAGGCGGACGTCCTGGTGGCCGTAGAGCTTGAAGTACCAGTATGCGTAGGCGGCGAACCAGTTGTTGTTGCCGCCGTAGAGCACCACGGTGTGGTCGTTGGCGACCCCGCGGCCGGAGAGCAGCGCCTCGAACTGCTCCTTGTCCACGAAGTCGCGCCGCACCTGGTCCTGCAGGTCGGTCGTCCAGTCGAGCTTGATGGCGCCCCGGATGTGCCCCTTGTCGTACGCGGTGGTGTCCTCGTCGACCTCGACCAGGACGACCTGGTCGTTGTCGAGGTTCTCCTCCACCCACTGGGCGGAGACGAGCGTGGTGTCGCGGCTCATGGCGTGCCTTTCGGTTGACTTCTCAGGTGGTGACGGTGGTGGAGCGGGTGGTGACGCGCTTGATCAGGAGGTAGGCCTCGCAGCCGAGGCAGAAGCGGAAGAGGGCGTTGAGCAGGGCCGCCACCAGCGCGAAGCCGGTCGCGACGAGCCCGAGGACGACGACGCCCGAGGCGAAGCCGGCGAACGCCACGAGGGCGAACCCCAGCCCCACCGCCTGCGCGAACCGCGGCGGGCGCGGGTCCTCGAACTCCGTCGTGCCCGAGAGCCGCGGCCGGACGACCCGCCGGAACAGCCACGCGGTCGGGGTGTGCTGCACCCCGAGGAACGCGCCGATCGCGAACAGCACTGCCTGGACGCCGATCAGCACGGTCGCGGCGGCCGGTGGCAACGACAGCACCGCGATCAGGAGGACCGCGGTGACCGCGGCCGTGAACTGGGGGCCACGCGCGTCGATCCGCGCACTGGCCACGTCGTGGCGCTGCTCGCTCGTGAGGGTGGACATGTCGCTCCTGCGGGAAGTGGAGGCCGACGGGTCGTCGGCACGGTTGCTGCGAGTTTAGTCAACTAACTTGGTCGACTAAAGGGGGAATGGGCAGCAGGCCCCGTCAGGGCATTCGACACAGGGACGAGCGGACGCGGCAGTGATCCACTGCGCGGCGCTTCGTCAGGTGTGTCGAGGACATGTCGTGAACTGTAGGGCGGCCGGACGACTCACTCATCTCGCGGTCCCGCATCGTGGGACTCTCGTCCATCATCTGGGACGTCGAGCGTGGCCAAGGCGACCAGGACCTGCTCCTTGCGGGGCGCTCCGGCGGCCCGCGTCACCTCGCGGCCGGCGGCGTCGAGCACCAGCGTGGTGGGCGTCCGCAGGATCCCGACCCGGCGGACCAGCTCGAGGTGCTCCTCGGCGTCGACCTCCACGTGCGACACGCCCGGGACGACCTCGGCGATGTCGGCCAGCACCCGACGGGTCGCACGGCACGGCGCGCAGAAGGCGCTCGAGAACTGCAGCAGCGTGGCCCGCTCCCCCAGCTGCTCCGCCGGAACCAGGGGCTCCACCTCGGGTTCCGGCTCCGGCCGGCCGCGGAACCGGCCGTCGGCGTACGCCCGCCAGCCGCCGAAGGCGACGGCGAGCACCACGCTCGCCAGCGCGATCCACAGGCCGGTCGTCATGCGGGCCACAACGCGGCACGGGTCCGCGTTTGTTCCGGGCGGCGGCGGGGTCTCGACCCGGTGCGGGGCGCTACCGCCCGCCGAGGCGGTCGGCGAGCTCGGCTCGCGAGCGGATGTCGAGCTTCAGGTAGACGTTGCGCAGGTGGTACTCGACCGTCTTGGGACTGAGGAAGAGGGCGGCCGCGGCCTCGCGGGTCGTACGGCCGGCGGCCAGGAGCTGGGCGACCTGGCGCTCCTGCGGGGTGAGGTGGTCGGCCGGGTCGGCGTCACGGCGGCGGGCCACCTCGCCCGTGGCCTCCACCTCCTGCGCCGCCCGCTCCGCCCACGGTCCGGCCCCGAGGTGCTCGAAGGCGTCCAGGGCGGCGCGGAGCACCGGGCGGGCCTCGACCCGCCGGCGCTCCCGCCGCAACCAGGCGCCGTACGCGAGCTGGGTGCGGGCGGTCTCGTAGGCGTCCGGTGTCGCGGCGTGCAGCGCGAGGGCGGTACGGAAGCACTCCTCGGCCGCGGGCCCCTCCGCGCACAACGCGCGGGCCCGGGCGGCGCGAGCCAGGCTCCACGCCTGGTCCTTCGCCGCCGCCCTCCGCGCGAACGCCTCCGCGACCCGCCGTGCGTCCTCGACCCGACCGCTGTGGACGTACGCCTCCACGAGCTCGGGCGCGCACGACTGGTCGGGGTCGGCGAAGCCGAGCCCCGCCAGCAGCTCCTCGACGCGTTCGTAGTGGACCACCGCCGCAGCCGGGTCGCCCGCACCCACGGCGAGGTCCCCCCTCCCCTGCCAGGCCCAGACCAGGGCGATCCGGATGTCGCGCACCCCAGCGACCTGCTCGGCCTCGTCGGCCGCCGCCGCGCACTCGGGGCCGCGTCCCTGCCGCCCCAGCAGCACGGCCAGCCCACCAAGGGACATCGCGAGGTCGGTCGTCTGGCCCGTCTCGCCGGCCAGCCGGATCGCCTCGGCGTACGCCGCCTCCGCGTCCTCCCACCGGTCCGTGGTGGCAGCGTCGCGGCCGAGCTGCATCAGCAGCAGCGGCAGGGAGCCGAAGGCGGCACGGTCGCGCATCCGCGCGACCACCTCGTTGACCTCGTCGCGGGTCGAGCCGCGCTCGCGCAGCCACAGGGCACCGTGCACGCGGACGGGGTGGCGGAACAGCTCCGCGGTGGGCGGCTGGGTGTCGACCAGGGAGCGCAGCGCCTCGCGCACCCGCTCGACGCCCGCCGGCCCCCGGCCCGCGTGCACCAGTGCCATCCCGGTCGCCATCAGGCCGATCGCCCGGGTGTCGGGGTCGACGACGCCGGGGAGCAGCCGCTCGACGACAGCGCACGAGCGCATCCCCGCCTCGGCGTCGGCGAGGTAGAAGCAGACGTGGACCGCGTCGGCGTGGATCCGGACCGCGAGCCCCGGGTCCGCGCTCTCCACGGTGGCGGCGGCCTCCAGCAGCGTGGCGTGGGCGTCGCTCAGCGAGCCCGACCGGGTCAGCACCGCCCCGCGCAGCTCCAGCGCCCGGGCCCGCAGGACCGCGTCGGGCTCGCACACCAGCGCCCGCTCCACCAGCGCGAGCGCCAGGTCCATCCGGCCCGCCAGCCAGCTCGCGGCCGCGGCCTCGACCAGCCGTTCGGCCCGCTGCGACCGGGACGCCGTCAGCGCGGCGGCCCGCTCGTGGGCGGTCGCGGCGATCGCGTGGGCACCCCGGACCGCGGCCCGCCGCGCCACGTCGTCCAGCGTCCTGGCGACCTCCTCGTCGGGGGCGACCGCGCTCTCCGAGAGGTGCCAGGCGAGCCGGTCGGTCTCACCCGGCGCGACGACCTGCGCCAGCGCCCGGTGGACCGTACGCCGGGTGGCCGGTGGCGCCGCGCCGTACACCGCCGAGCGGACCAGGGGGTGGCGGAACTCGACCCGGTCGCCCCGGACCGCGACCAGCCCGGCGTCCACGGCCTCGGCCAGCGCCGGACCATCGACCCCGAGCACCCGGCAGGCGTCGAGGACGGTGGCCGCGCTCGCGCCGTCGGTGGCCGCGACCAGCAGCGCCGTCCGGGCCTCCTCGCCCAGCCCGGCCACCTGGCCGATGAACGCCCGACTCACCGCCTCGGGGACCGCGACCGGGGAGTCCGCCGGTGCCGGGTCGAGGAGGTCGGCCCGGTCGCCGAGCTCGAGCAGCGCGAGCGGGTTGCCGCCGGTGGCGCGGTGCAGGCGGGACAACCAGGTCGACGGCTGGCCGGGCACCGTGGCGGCGAGCAGGTCCGCGGCGGACGGGAGGTCCAGACCGGTCAGGGTCAGGGTCGGCAGCGCCGCCCAGGTGTCGGCGCCGGGTTCGCCCTCCCGGACGGCCACGACGAGAGCGACCGGGTCGGTGAGCAGGCGACGTGCGGCGAAGGCGAGCGCCTCCGCGGAGGCCTCGTCGACGAGGTGGCCGTCGTCGACCACGACGACCAGCGGCCGTTCCTCGGCGGCCCGGCTCAGCAGGCTCAACGTCGCCGCCCCCACCGCGAACCGCGTGGGTGGGCCGTCCGGTCCCGGCGGCGCGAGCAGCAGCGCGGCCGCGAGCGCCGACGCCTGCGGGGTCGGCAGCAGGTCGAGCAGCGGGAGCAGCGGGTGCAGCAGCTGGGACAGTCCGGCGAAGGGCACCAGCCGCTCGGACTCCACGCCCTCGGCGCGCAGCACCCGCATCCCCTCGGCCAGCGGCAAGACCTCGCCGAGCAGGGCGGTCTTGCCGATGCCCGGCTCACCGCTGAGCACCAGCACCCGGCTGTCACCGACGCGCGCCCCCGCGAGCAGCTGCTCGAGGGCCCGCCGCTCGGTCTCCCTCCCGACCAGCACCTGCCCACTCTAGGCCCGTCCGGCCTGCTCCTAGGGGGGTCACCTGATGCGATGCAGCGGCTGGCCGACCTAGGTTCGCCGACGGTGAGGGGTCGCCGGAGGGGGACGGCTCCCACCGCCACCGGAGGAGAGACCATGACCGACGTCCAGCAGCCCGCCGAGGTGGACTTCGACACGCTGATGGGGTTCGTGTTCCGCGCCGTCGACGAGGTCGGCGCCACGCTCAACACCGCCCTGGTCGTGATGGGCGACAAGCTCGGCTACTACCGCACGATGGCCGGGTCGGGGCCGATCACGCCCAGCCGCCTCGCCGACGCCACGGGCACCGCCGAGCGGTACGCCCGCGAGTGGCTCAACGCCCAGGCGGCCGGCGACATCGTCCGCTACGACCCCGAGGCCGGCACCTACGAGCTCCCGGCCGAGCACGCGGTCGCGCTCGCCGACGAGTCCAGCCCGGCGTACCTCCCGGGCTTCTTCCAGATCGCGCTCGGCACGGTGCAGGACGCGACCCGGATCGTCGAGCTCGCCCAGAGCGGTGCCGGGCTCGGCTGGCACGAGCACAACCACGACGTCCACGAGGGGTGCGAGCGGTTCTTCCGGCCCGGCTACAACGCCAACCTGGTCGGGGAGTGGCTGCCCGCCCTCGACGGCGTGGTCGACAAGCTGGAGCGCGGCGCCCGCGTGGCCGACATCGGCTGCGGCCACGGCGCCTCCACGATCATCATGGCGCAGGCCTTCCCGCACTCGACGTTCGTCGGCTCGGACTACCACCGCGAGTCGATCCAGCAGGCCCGGGCACGCGCCGAGGAGGCCGGCGTCGCCGACCGGGTGCAGTTCGAGGTGGCGAGCGCGCAGGGCTTCACCGGGAGCGGCTTCGACCTGGTGACGACCTTCGACGCGCTGCACGACATGGGAGACCCCGTCGGGGCGGCCCGTCACGTCCGGCAGGCGCTCGCCGAGGACGGGACCTGGATGGTCGTCGAGCCGATGGCGGGCGACCGGGTCGAGGACAACCTCACGCCGGTCGGGCGGGCCTACTATGGGTTCTCCACGCTGCTGTGCACCCCGGCGTCCCTCTCGCAGGAGGTCGGCCTCGCGATCGGCACCCAGGCCGGCCCCGCGCGGATCAGGGACGTCGTCACGACGGGCGGGTTCACCCGCTTCGCCAAGGTCGCCGAGACCCCGTTCAACCAGGTGCTGGAGGTCAGGCCGTGACCGAGGCCGTGCTCCGCCGGGCCCGCGAGCCGGACCGCTCCGGCGTCACGGTGCGCGACGGCGTACGGCTGGCGTGGGAGGTCTTCGGCGACGGCGACACCACGGTGCTGCTGATGCCGACGTGGAGCCTGGTCCACTCCCGGGTGTGGAAGGCGCAGGTCGCCTACCTGGCCCGGCACCACCGGGTGCTCACGTTCGACGGACGGGGGTGCGGCCGCTCGGGACGGCCGACGGGGGCGGCGGCGTACACCGACGGGGAGTACGCCGCCGATGCCCTGGCCGTCATGGACGCGACCGGCACGCGGGAGGCCGTGCTGGTCGCGTTGTCCTGCGGGGCGGCCTACTCGGTGCACCTCGCCGCCGACCACCCGGATCGCGTGCTCGGGATCTTCGCGATCGCACCCTCGTGCGGCTTCGCCGGCATCCACGCCGACCGCGACGACGTGTCCTGGCACGACCGGTACGAGGACCACGACGGGTGGCGCAAGTACAACCGGCACTACTGGCTGGAGGGCGACTACGAGGACTTCCTGTCCTTCTTCTTCGCCCGGATGTTCAGCGAGCCGCACTCGACCAAGCAGATCGAGGACGCCATCGGCTGGGGCCGCGAGATCGACCCGCAGACCCTCGTCGACACCACTGCCGGGAGGATCGGCTGCGACGGGGCGGTCTGCGAGCCGCTGGAGCCGGTGTGCGCAAGGGTCAGGTGCCCGGTGACCGTGGTCCACGGCACCGACGACCGGATCCGGCCGCACGCGATCGGCGAGGAGCTGGCCCGGGCGACCGGTGGGTCGCTGGTGCTCTTCGAGGGGAGCGGCCACGGTCCGCCGATGCGGCAGCCGGTGCGCGTCAACCTGATGATCCACGAGTTCGTCGAGCAGCTGCGGCCACCGGTGCGGCGACAGACCTGGCTGCCGGCCGTACGCCGACGCAAGCGGGTGCTCGTGCTGTCCTCGCCGATCGGGCTCGGGCACGCCCGGCGCGACCTGGCCATCGTCGAGGAGCTGCGCAAGGTGCAGCCCGACCTCGAGGTCGACTGGCTCACCCAGCACCCCGTCACGGCGGTGCTCGAGGCCGCCGGCGAGCGGGTGCACCCGGCCTCGCGGTGGCTGGCCAACGAGTCCGCGCACATCGAGCACGAGGCCGGCGAGCACGACCTGCACGCCTTCGAGGCGATCCGCCGGATGGACGAGGTGCTGGTCAACAACTTCATGGTCTTCGAGGAGGTCGTCCGCGACGACGGCTATGACCTCGTCGTCGGCGACGAGGCCTGGGACGTCGACCACTTCCTGCACGAGAACCCCGAGCTGAAGCGGTTCTCCTTCGCCTGGCTGACCGACTTCGTCGGCTGGCTCCCGATGCCCGACGGCGGCGACCGGGAGGCCGCGCTGACCGCGGACTACAACGCCGAGATGCTCGAGCAGCGGGCCCGCTTCGCGCGGGTCCGTGACCGGTCGGTCTTCGTCGGTGACCCCGAGGACGTGGTGCCCGCGAGCTTCGGGCCGGGACTGCCGAGGATCGACGAGTGGGTGCGCGAGAACTTCGACTTCTCCGGCTACGTCAGCGGCTTCGACACGGCCGCGCTCGGCGACCGGCAGGCGCTGCGGACCCGGCTGGGGCTCGATCCCCAGGCCCCGCTGTGCGTCGTCACGGTGGGCGGGTCGGGGGTGGGCGAGCCGATGCTGCGCCGGGTCCTCGACGCCGTACCCCTGGTCCGCCGGCGCGAGCCCGACCTGCGCTTCCTGGTCGTCGCCGGTCCGCGGATCGACCCGCGCACGCTCCCGCGGCGCAGGGGTGCGTCCGTCCGGGGCTTCGTGCCGGACCTGCACCAGCACCTCGCGGCGGCCGACGTCGCGGTCGTGCAGGGCGGGCTGACGACGACCATGGAGCTCACGGCCGCCGGCCGGCCCTTCGTCTACGTGCCGCTGCGCCACCACTTCGAGCAGAACATCCACGTCCGGCACCGGCTCGACCGCTACGAGGCCGGCCGCTGCCTCGACTACGCCGACGCGGCCGATCCCGACGCACTGGCCGAGGTGGTGCTGGCGGAGCTGGGACGCGAGGTCAGCTATCGGCCCGTCGCCACCGACGGCGCGGCCCGGGCGGCGGCGATGCTGGCCGAGCTGGTCTGAGGCTCACCGCCGGGCGTCGAGCTCGGCGAGCCGGGAGCGCAGCCGGCGTACCTCCTCCTCCAGGGCGACCACCCGAGCGATGCCCGCCAGGTTGAGTCCCTCGGCGAGCAGCTCGCGGACCCGATGCAGCCGTTCCACGTCTGCCCGGCTGTAGCGGCGGGTGCCGCCGTCGGTGCGCTCCGGGGCGACCAGGCCGTGGCGCTCGTAGACGCGGAGGTTCTGCGCCGGCATGGCGACCATCTCGGCCACGACCGAGATCGCGAAGACCCCGCTCTCACGACTCATTCCGACCTCCTGCTTGAAATCTCCGGTGCAGGGAATCTATAACAGTCATTGCAGGTTACACCTGAGGGACATCACCACACACGACCCGGAGGAGGACTTCGTGATGTTGCTTCGTACGACGGACCCGTTCCGCGACTTCGACCGCCTGACCCAGCAGATCTTCGGCACCACCAACCGCCCCGCGGTCATGCCGATGGACGCCTGGCGCGAGGGCGACCACTTCGTCATCGAGTTCGACCTGCCCGGCATCAGCCGCGACAGCATCGACCTCGACGTCGAGCGCAACGTGCTGACCGTGCGGGCCGAGCGGGTGGCGCGCAACGGCGACTGGGAGATGCTCGCCTCCGAGCGGCCTCGCGGCGTCTTCAGCCGGCAGCTGGTGCTCGGCGACAACCTCGACCTCGACCGGATCGAGGCGGCGTACGACGGCGGCGTGCTG
The DNA here is from genome assembly GCF_004564375.1 of Nocardioides euryhalodurans. NCBI lineage: Bacteria > Bacillati > Actinomycetota > Actinomycetes > Propionibacteriales > Nocardioidaceae > Nocardioides > Nocardioides euryhalodurans. The sequence goes on along the minus strand of NZ_CP038267.1, from coordinate 3,058,094 downwards.
CGGCTCACCGTCCCGGTCGCCGAGAAGGCGAAGCCGCGCAAGATCGAGATCGGCGGCACCTCGGACCGGACCGCGATCCAGGCCTGAGCCTCGAGAGCCCTCCCCCCGGGCGCCGGCGCTCAGCCGCCCGCGAACGGGGGGAGGAACTCGACCGTCTCGCCCGGACGGACCTCGACGGTGGTCGGGTCCTCGGTGGCGACCGGTCGGTCTCCGACGAGCACCGAGCAGATCTCCAGCACGCCGGCGAGCCGGGTGCCGGGGTGGGTCGCCACCGCCCGGCGCACGACCTCGTCGAGCGTCAGCGGGCCGTCGACGGGCAGGGCGTCCTGGCCGACGCCGGCCGCGGTCCGGGCGGCCGCCCAATAGCGGACAACGATCTCGGAGTCACTCATCGTTGACTATCCTGTCGCATCAGACCCACCTGTGGAGGAGGCGGCCTGATGAGTCAGGTGCTGTTGCTGACGAGCGCACTGCAGCCCTCGGCGGAGGTGCTGCCCGGGCTCGCCCTGTTGTCGCACCAGGTCCGCATCCTGCCCGCCGAGGGCAGCGCGCTGATCGACGCGCCCGACGCCGACGTGCTGCTGGTCGACGGTCGACAGGACCTCGCCCAGTCGCGTGACCTGTGCCGCCTGATCCGGACCACCGGAGTGGACGTCCCCCTCCTGCTCGTCATCACCGAGGGCGGCCTGGCCGCGGTCACCCACGACTGGGGCATGGACGACGTCGTCCTCAACACCGTCGGCCCGGCCGAGCTCGAGGCCCGGATCCGGCTCTCGATCAGCCGGCTGCGCGCCGAGCGAGACGCCGACGACCCCGACGCCCACGTGATCCGCTCCGGCGAGGTCGTCGTGGACGAGGCGACCTACACCGCCAAGCTCGGTTCCCGGGTGCTCGACCTGACCTTCAAGGAGTTCGAGCTCCTCAAGCACCTCGCCCAGCATCCCGGCCGGGTCTTCAGCCGCCAGCAGCTGCTGCAGGAGGTGTGGGGCTACGACTACTTCGGCGGCACCCGCACCGTCGACGTCCACGTACGCCGGCTGCGCGCCAAGCTCGGTCCCGAGCACGAGACGCTGATCGGGACCGTCCGCAACGTCGGCTACCGGTTCGTGCTCCCGTCCAAGCCGGACTCCTCGTCCTCCGCCCCGCAGGGCTCGCGGCGGGACTCCCAGGACGCCTGACCCGGCTGCCTGTGGAGGAGCTCGGCGAGCGACTCCTGATCCGTGATCTGCTCGCGACGTGGACGACCTCCGACACCTGATGCTCGTCCCCGACTCGATGTCGCGGGAGGACATCGCCGCCAACGCGGCGATCCCGCTCGTCGCGGCCGGGGGGCCTGCGGCCCTGACGCTGCGAGCCGTGGGCGAGCAGTCGGGCTACAGCCCGCAGGCGGTGCACCAGTGGTTCGGCTCCCGGGCCGCCCTGCACCGTGCCGTGGCAGGACGGTTCGTGGCGCGCTGGACGCGCTGGGTCGACCTACGGACCGGGCGCCAGGGCATCGCCTCGCTCCTCCCCGAGAACGACGAGGTCGCCGGGTGGGCGCGGGTGTGGTTGGCACTGCACCACCTTGCCCGTGCGGACGACGAGGTCGCCTCCTACCTGGCGTACACCCGGTCCGTCGAACGGGACTCCCTCGCCAGGCTCGCCGGTCCCGGCGGATCGCCCGAGGCCCTCGTCGAGCTCCACGCGCTGGTGGAAGGGCTGCGACTGCAGCTGTGCAGCGAGGTGTCGACGGACTCCTATGCCGAAGCCTGCCGGCTGCTCGACCGCGCCCTCGCCCGCAGCCAGGTCCCGTCCGCTTGATTGACTTCAAGCAAGCACGCGCCGCGGCCCCTCCGGCCACGACCCGCGAGGGGCCCGTCCGGGTGCCCGCCCCGGCCACACCCCCGTCGCGCCCGCTTGATTGATTTCAAGCAAGCCTCCGGAACGCCCCCCTTCAGGCGCCGCGGGCGAGCAGGCCGCAGCGGCGCCAGGCTCGGACCACCGGCCGGCCCGCCGACGGCACCGCCTACCCTCGAAGGGTGCATGCCGACGGACTCCGCCAGATCGCCGACATCGCCGCCGACGCCGAGGCCAGCGACGGGGCGGCCCCCCTCGACGAGGCCACCTGGCTGGCCCTGCGCCACCGCGGTGACGAGCTCGCCGCGTGGGTCGAGGCCGACGGGTTCGCGCTGGTCATCGAGCACGACCTGTCCCTCGTCGTGCGCCCGGGGAGCCGTCGCCACGGCCTCGGCGCCCGGTTGCTCGCGCAGGCGCTGGCCGAGAGCCCGACCGACGGCGTCGCGCTGCAGGCCTGGTCGCACACCGACCACCCCGCGGCCGCGAGCCTCGCGGAGCAGCACGGCTTCGAGCGGGTCCGCGAGCTGTGGGTGATGCGGCGACCCAGCCACGAGCCGATCGGCAGCGTCGAGGTGCCGGAGGGCGTCCTCGTCCGCCACTACCGCCCCGGCGACCGTGACGAGCTGCTGCGTGTCAATGCCGCGGCCTTCGCCCACCACCCCGAGCAGGGCGGCATGACCGAGGAGGACCTCGAGGAGCGGATGGCCGAGCCCTGGTTCGACCCCGCCGGACTGATCGTGGCGAGCCGGGGCCGGACGCTGCTGGGCTTCCACTGGACCAAGCAGCACTCCGCGGACCTCGGCGAGGTGTACGTCGTCGGCATCGACCCTGCCGCCCAGGGCACCGGCCTGGGCCGTGCCCTCACGCGCGCGGGCCTCCGGCACCTCGCCGACCACGGCATCCGCGAGGTGCTCCTCTACGTCGAGGCCGACAACGCCCCGGCCATCCGCCTCTACGAACGTCACGGGTTCACCCACGCGTCACCGGACACCCACGTCATGTACCGCCGTGGGCCGGCCTGACACGGCCTAGACTCGCCGCCGTGCCCACCATCGCCGTCGTCGGCCTCGGATACGTCGGCCTCTCCATGGCCGTCCTCCTCGGCCAGCACCAACGCGTGGTCGGCATCGACCTCGACGAGGACCGGATCGAGCTGCTCCGGTCGGGGCGGTCACCGATCGCCGATCCCGAGCTCGAGCAGTACCTCGAGCAGCACCGTGTCGGCGAACGTGCGCTCGATCTGACCTTCACGACCGACACGGCGGCCTACGCCGGCGCCGAGTACGTCGTGGTCGCCACCCCGACCAACTACGACCCGGAGACCGACGCCTTCGACACGACGAGCGTCGAGCAGGTCGTCAGGGACGTGGTCGCGGCCAACCCCGACGCCACGCTGGTCGTGAAGTCCACGGTGCCGGTCGGCTTCGTCGAGGACGTCCGGGCGCGGCTCGGCACCGACCAGGTGATCTTCTCCCCCGAGTTCCTCCGGGAGGGGCGGGCCCTCAAGGACAACCTGCACCCCTCGCGGATCATCGTCGGCGAGAAGTCGGACCGGGCGCGCCGCTTCGCGGACATGCTGGTGGCCGGGTCGCTCGAGCCCGACGTACCGGTGCTGCTGACCGATCCCACGGACGCCGAGGCGATCAAGCTGTTCGCCAACACCTACCTCGCGATGCGGATCGCCTTCTTCAACGAGCTCGACTCCTTCGCGATCGGCCACGGGCTGTCCTCGCGGCAGGTGATCGAGGGCGTCGGGCTCGACCCCCGCATCGGCACCCACTACAACAACCCGTCGTTCGGGTACGGCGGCTACTGCCTGCCCAAGGACACCCGGCAGCTGCTGGCCAACTACTGGAACGTCCCGCAGAACCTGATCCGCGCGATCGTCGACGCCAACACGACCCGCAAGGACTTCATCGCCGTCGACATCCTCAACCGGTCACCGAAGGTCGTCGGCATCCACCGGCTCGTCATGAAGTCCGGCTCCGACAACTTCCGCTTCTCGGCCGTGCAGGGCGTGATGAAGCGGATCAAGGGCAAGGGCGTCGAGGTGATCGTCTACGAGCCCGAGCTCGAGGAGGACACCTTCTTCGGGTCGACGGTGTGCCGCGACCTCGAGGCGTTCAAGGAGTCTGCCGACCTGATCGTCGCCAACCGGATGGTCGAGGAGCTCGAGGACGTGGCCGAGAAGGTCTACACGCGCGACCTGTTCGGCTCCGACTGACGCCTCTAGCGCAGCTTCGGTCGAACGTGGAGCCCCACCTCGGGGTCGACCACGACCTCCTGCGAGGCGACCAGCCCGTCGGCCTCCAGCGTCGCGTCGATCGCGACGTTCCGCTTGACCAGGGCCAGCGCGATCGGGCCGAGCTCGTGGTGGCGTGCGCTGGTGCCGACGAACCCGACGACCTTGTCGCCCAGGCGGAGCTCGGCCCCGCGAGCGGGGAGCCGGTTCTCGGACCCGTCGAGGTGCAGCAGCGTCAGCCGGCGCGGCGGCCGGCCGAGGGTGTGGACCCGGGCGACCGTCTCCTGGCCGCGGTAGCAGCCCTTGTCGAGGTGGACCGCCGACGGGATCCAGCCCGCCTCGTTGGGGATCGTCCGCTGGTCGGTGTCCATCCCGAAACGCGGCTCGCCCCGCTCGATCCGCAGCGCCTCGAAGGCCCAGAGACCGCAGGCCGGGCCGGCCGCCTCGGCGTACGCCGTGAGCTTCTCGCGCGGCACCAGGTCGTAGCCCTTGGGCCGCCACGCGACCGCCACCTCCCCGGTCACGTCGGTCATCTCGACCCGCGTCATGAAGACCATCCGCTGCAGGAACTCCCGCAGCGGCTGGCCGGCGCCGGGCTCGGTGTGGACCGTGAGCGCCTCGCCGTCGTCGACGCCGGTGAAGGCGTGCTCGACGTGGCCCTGGGGGCTCAGCACCAGCGACTGCGTCCAGGTTCCGGGCTGCAGGTCGGACAGGTGCTGGGTGGTCAGCGAGTGGAGCCAGGTGAGCCGGTCGGGGCCGGTGATCCGCAGCACGTCGCGGTGGGAGAGGTCGACGAAGCCCTCGCCCTGGGCGAGGCTGCGCTGCTCCCGGTTGAAGGAGCCGTAGTGGGCCGCGACGCCGGCGTCGACGCCCTCGGCGGAGACCGCGCCCGGCAGGTCGAGGAGGGGGCTGGTCAGCGGCATTCCTCGCACCTCCCGAACACGGTCAGGTGGCCGACGTCGACCGCGAAGCGGTGGTCGGTCTCGAGCTGGGCGAGCAGGGGTGAGAGCACATCAGGGTCAACCGAGATCACCCGCCGGCAATTCCGGCAGACCAGGTGGAAGTGCTCGTGGCCGTCCACCGAGTGGTACGTCGGCGCGCGGTCGGACAGGTGGGCGTGGCGCACCAGCCCGAGCTCCTCGAGCACCTCCAGCGTCCGATAGACCGTCGAGGCGTTGACCGCCTCGGAGTGCTGGCGCACCTCGACGAGCACCTCGTCGGGCGTGGCGTGGCCCAGCCGCTCGACCGCGGCGAGGATCAGCTCCCGCTGCGGGGTGAGCCGGTAGCCGCTCCCGCGGAGCCGCTCGCGCCAGTCGGTGCCCATCGCCGCCCCGGTCACTGCCTCTTCAGCTGGGCGTGGGTGTGGGGCTGCAGCTCGTGGCCCATGGCCGCCATGTCGAAGGCGTAGAGCAGGTCGCCGTTGACGTAGCCGTAGAGCCGCTTGCCGGCGACGTACTCCTTGGCGGAGCTGGTGCGGGCGACCGCGTCGGTGGTGATCTCGAACCGCGGCTGGTCGGCGTGGACGTCGCCGTGCCAGACCTCGACGAAGCCGAGGTTGTGGGTCATGACGACCTCGAGGGTGCCGTCCTCCTGCGGCCGGAGGAACCCGGTCTCCTGCGCGGCCGGCCGGATCGTGTTGCCCTCGGCGTCGGTGATCCACGCGCGGCTGAAGTAGTGGATGAACGGCCGCCCGTCCTGCTGGAAGATCACCTCCTGGCCGAACTGGAACGGCTCGATCCCGGGATACTCACCGTGGCCGTTGCCGACCCAGGTGCCGATCAGCCAGGCGAGCCGGGCACAGCTCGGGTGGATGTTCTGCGGGATCTCGAACGGCATGCCCCTGAGTCTAGGGTTTGGCCATGGCTCGCTCACTCGTGGTCAAGGTGACCTGCGGCGCGGAGGACCCCGAACGCTGCAACCAGGCCTTCACGGTCGCAGCGGCCGCGGTCGCCTCCGGGGCGACGGTCTCGCTGTGGCTGACCGGCGAGGCGGCCTGGTTCGCCGTGCCCGGCCGGGCCGAGGAGTTCTCGCTGCCGCTCGCCACGCCGCTCGCCGACCTGCTGGACGCGGTCGTCACCGGCGGGACGGTCACGCTGTGCTCCCAGTGCGCCGCCCGGCGGGAGATCACCGAGGCCGACGTACGACCCGGGGTGGGGATCGCCGGCGCGGCGCTCTTCGCCGAGGCGGTCCTCACCGACGGGGTCCAGGCCCTCGTCTACTGACCGCCGGGATCAGGCGGCGGGCCGGATGCCGAGGAAGCTCCGCGCCTCGTCGGTCGTCATCGGCGTGCGCTGGGCGATCGCGCCGAGCTCGACGACCCGCTCGACGAGCTGGCGGTTGCTCTCGACGGGCACCCCGCGGGCGATGGTGAGCACGTCCTCCATGCCCACCCGCAGGTGACCGCCCTTCGACAGCGAGGCCAGGGCGACGGCGAGGGTGGAGCGGCCGATGCCGGTCGCCGACCACGACGTGACCGCGTCCGGCAGGTCGCGTACGGCGGCCACGAGCGCGTCGGCGGTGCCGTTCATGCCGCCCGGCACCCCCATCACCAGGTCGCAGTGGACCCGGCCGCCGAAGGGCAGGCCGTACCGGTCGAGGAGCCGCTGCAGGGCGTGCACCTGGCCGAGGTCGAAGAGCTCGAACTCCGGGACGACCTCCCGCTCCTGGCTGAGCTGGTAGAGGTCGCACACGAACGGCCACGGGTTCGAGAAGACGTCGTCGCCGAAGTTGGTCGTGCCCATCGTCAGCGAGCAGGAGTCGGGGGCGGCGTCGAGGACCCGCAGCCGGTCGGCCAGCGGGTCGTGCACCGAGCCACCGGTGGAGAGCTGGACGACCAGCGAGGTCTGCTCGCGCAGCGCGGCGACCGTGTCCTGCAGCCGACCGAGGTCCAGGGTGGGCCGGTGGTCGTCGTCACGGATGTGGACGTGGACCATCGCCGCGCCGGCGGCCTCGCACTCCACGGCCGTCGCGACCAGCTCCTCGAGCGTGGTCGGCAGCTGGGGACAGTCCTCCTTCGTCGTCTCCGCGCCGGTGGGCGCGACGGTGATGAGGAGGCGGTCGGCAGGCAGTGGTGCGGTGGTCACGGCGCCATCCTGTCAGCCCAGGCGGCCGGGAGGACACGGCGCACCAGCAGCGCCAGGAGGATCCCCAGCAGCGCGCCACCGGTGTTGGCCAGCACGTCGCGCGCCGACGGGGTCCGCGTCGGCAGGAACGCGCCCTGCACCCCCTCCACCAGAAGCGTGCCGAGCAGTCCCACGACCACCCACCAGGCGATCCCCCACCTCCCCAGCAGGAACGCCCCGGGCAGGCTCAGCGGCACGAAGAGGACCACGTTGAGGAGCAGCTCGACGCCGTCGACGCCGACCGGCAGCCCGAGCGTCGCGAACAGCTCCGCGACCTCGACGACCGCACCGCCGGGCGTCGACGAGTCGGGGTTCCAGACCAGGAAGCCGACCGCCACGAGGTAGCCGGCGTACGCCACCGCCAGCAGGGTTCTCACCACGGCTGGGACACTAGCCGCGTGCGAGCGGTCGTCCAGCGGGTCCTGTCGGCATCGGTGAGCGTGGCGGGGGAGGTCGTCGGCGCGATCGACGAGCCGGGGCTGCTGGTCTACCTCGGCGTCACCCACGACGACGGCGACCGCGAGATCGCGTGGACCGCCGCCAAGATCCGCGACCTGCGGCTGCTCCGCGAGGAGCGGTCGGTCGCCGACGTCGGCGCGCCCGTGCTGGTGGTCAGCCAGTTCACGTTGTACGGCGACGGCCGGAAGGGCCGCCGGCCCACCTGGCTGGCGGCTGCTCCGGAGCCGGTCAGCCGCCCGGCGTACGAGGCCGTCTGCGCGGAGCTCGAGCGCTCCGGGATCCGGGTCGAGCGCGGCGTGTTCGGCGCCGACATGCAGGTCACCAGCGTCGGCGACGGCCCGGTCACGCTGATCGTGGAGACCTGACCCCGACCGAGAGACCGGTCGCCAGCGCGGCCGCGAGCTCCCGGTTGGCAGCCCGGCCGGTCCGGCCGACGCCGACGAACTGGACGAACCCGTGCACCTGCTCGGGGAAGCGGCGCAGCTCCACCGCCACGCCGGCGGCGGCGAGCGCCCGGGCGTACGCCTCGCCCTCGTCGCGCAACGGGTCGAACCCCGCCGTGGCGACGTACGCCGGCGCCAGCCCGCCCGGCAGGTCGGCCAGCAGCGGGGAGGCGCGGGGATCGGTCTCGTCACCGGGCCGGGTCAGGTAGCTCGCCTTGGCGACGTCCATGAACGACTGCTCGAGCACCAGCCCCTCGGCGAACGCCCGCCGGCTGTCGGTGCCGCCCCTCATGTCGGTGCCGGGGTAGACGAGCAGCTGGAAGGCCAGCGGCAGGCCCTCCCGCGCGGCCGCGATCGCGGTCGTGGCGGCCAGCGTCCCGCCCGCGGAGTCGCCACCGACGGCCAGCCGCTCGGGGTCGGCCCCCAGGTCGGCAGCGTGCTCGACCACCCAGCGGTACGCCGCGACGCAGTCGTCGTGGGCCGCCGGGAACGGGTGCTCCGGCGCGAGCCGGTAGTCCACCGCGAGCACGCGGACGCCCGCCTGCTCGGCGAGGAAGCGGCACACCGGGTCGTGGGTCTCGAGGTCGCCGATCACCCAGCCGCCGCCGTGCAGGAAGACCAGCAGCGGGCCGACGTCGGCGGCGCCCCGCGGGACGTACAGCCGCCCGGGCCGCTCGCCCACGGTCACGTCCCGCACCGACCCCACCGGCTGCTGCCCGCCCACGAGGACCGCCTGGCGGCGCAGCAGCGTCCGCGCACCGATCACCGGCAGGTCTCCCAGCCCGGGCTCCCGCACCAGCCGGGCGAGGCGCAGCGTGAGCTGGACGTCGCACGCCAGCGTCTGCCCCTGCCGGGCCAGCGGTCGACCCGCGAGCAGGCGTTGCGCCGGGGCGGGCAGGCCCATCAGGGTCCGGTAGGCCGCGGCCTCCAGCCGTTCGCGCACGCTCATGGGCGGCGAACCTACCCGGCGCCGGAACTCGGGACAGCCGCCGTTCACCTGTCGGTGCCAGACTGTGTCCATGACCACAGCCGAGGCCGCCGACACCGACATCGAGGTCGCGGAGACCGAGGACGCGGTGGTCGTGGACCTCCTCGAGATCGAGGCCGGGCTCGCCGAGGTCGAGAAGCACGACCACCGGTTCCTGGACCGCGAGCTCTCCTGGCTCCACTTCAACCGACGCGTGCTCGAGCTCGCCGAGGACCCCCAGGTCCCGTTGCTCGAGCGCACCCGCTTCCTCGCCATCTTCGCCAGCAACCTCGACGAGTTCTTCATGGTCCGCGTCGCCGGCCTCAAGCGCCGGATCGCGGCCGGCATGGCCGTCCGCGCCGCCTCCGGGATGCTGCCACGCGAGGTGCTGGAGGCGATCTGGGCCGAGACCCGCGAGCTCACCAGCCGCCACGCCAACCTGTTCCGCGACGAGATCGTGCCGGCGCTGGCCGACCAGGGCATCGAGCTGGTCCGCTGGGACGACCTCGACCGCGAGGAGCAGAAGAAGTGCAAGCGGCTCTTCCGCGACCGGGTCTTCCCGGTGCTGACGCCGCTGGCCGTCGACCCGGCCCACCCCTTCCCCTACATCTCCGGCCTCTCGCTCAACCTCGCCGTCCTGGTCCGCAACCCCAAGACCGGCAAGGAGCACTTCGCCCGGGTGAAGGTCCCGCCGACGTTCAGCCGCTTCGTCGCCCTCGGCAACCAGCGCTTCGTGCCCCTCGAGGACGTGATCCGCGAGCACCTCAAGCGGCTGTTCCCGGGCATGGACGTGCTGCAGGTCCACTCCTTCCGCGTCACCCGCAACGAGGACCTCGAGGTCGAGGAGGACGACGCCGAGAACCTCCTCGCTGCCCTGGAGAAGGAGCTGCTCCGCCGCCGCTTCGGCCCGCCCGTACGCCTCGAGGTCGAGGCCTCGATCACCCCGGCGGTGCTCGAGCTGCTGGTCTCGGAGCTCGGCATCACCGAGGAGGAGGTCTTCCGGCTGCAGGGACCGCTCGACCTCACCGGCCTCCACGACATCGCCGACCTGTCCCGCGAGGAGCTGAAGTACCCCGCGTTCATCCCGAGCGCCCACAGCCACCTCGCAGAGGTGGAGTCGGCCGCGCCGGTCGACGTCTTCAAGGCGACCCAGCGCCACGACGTGCTCCTGCACCACCCCTACGACTCCTTCGCCACCAGCGTGCAGCGGTTCATCGAGCAGGCGGCCGCCGACCCGCACGTGCTGGCGATCAAGCAGACCCTCTACCGCACCTCCGGCGACTCCCCGATCATCGACGCCCTCGTCGACGCGGCCGAGGCCGGCAAGCAGGTGCTGGTGATCGTCGAGATCAAGGCCCGCTTCGACGAGCAGGCCAACATCCGCTGGGCGCGCAAGCTGGAGCAGGCGGGCTGCCACGTCGTCTACGGGCTCGTCGGCCTCAAGACCCACTGCAAGCTCGCGATGGTGGTGCGCGACGAGCCCGAGGGCATCAAGCGTTACGTCCACATCGGCACCGGCAACTACAACTCCAAGACGGCCCGCAGCTACGAGGACCTCGGCCTGATCACGACCGACGACGTGATCGGCGAGGACGTCGCCCACCTGTTCAACAACCTCAGCGGCTACAGCCGCAACGCGTCGTACGAGCAGCTGCTCGTGGCGCCCGACTCGGTCCGCCAGGGGCTGCTCGACCGGATCCACCGCGAGATCGGCCACGCCCGCGCGGGCCGGCCGGCGCGGATCCGGATCAAGGCCAACTCGATGGTCGACGAGAAGGTCATCGACGCCCTCTACCTCGCCTCACGCGAGGGCGTCGTGGTGGAGGCGCTGATCCGCGGCATCTGCGCGTTGCGCCCGGGCGTCCCCGGCCTCTCGGAGAACGTCCACGTCCGCTCGGTCCTGGGCCGGTTCCTCGAGCACAGCCGGATCTACTGGTTCGAGGACGCCGGCCGGCCGCAGGCCTGGATCGGGTCCGCGGACCTGATGCACCGCAACCTCGACCGCCGGGTCGAGGTGCTGGTGCGGATCCCCGGCCAGGACAACATCGACTCCATCGGGTGGCTGCTCGACCTGGCCTTCGGCGACGACACCGAGGCGTGGGTCCTCCAGCCGGACGGGAGCTGGCAGCGCCACCCGGGTGACGTACATCTCCAGGAGGCGCTCATCGAGCGGCAGCGGAGCCGTCGCACGTAGTCAGGTGCGGGCCCTCGGTTGCCGGAATCGCCGGCGGACCCCCTAGTGTGGTCGCGGTTCGACCCCCGCTCACCAGGAGTTCGCCATGCGTTTGAAGTTCCGTCCCGTTGACGGGGACTTCTACGATCTGTTCACGGACCAGGCCCGTCACCTGCTGCTCGGCTCCGAGCTGCTGGCGGAGATGCTGGCCGAGGGCAGTGACCGCGACGACGTCGCCCGCCGGATGCGCGAGGCGGAGCACGCCGCCGACGAGACCACCCACGACATCGTGAGGCGGGTCAACAGCACCTTCGTGACGCCGTTCGACCGCGAGGACATCTACGCCCTCGCGTCCGGCCTGGACGACGTCATGGACATGATCGACGAGGTCGTCGACCTGGTGCTGCTCTACGAGGTCGCCACCCTCCCCTCCGAGGTCGACAGCCTGGTCGAGGTGATCCAGCGCTGCGCCGAGATCACCTGCGACGCGATGCCGCGGCTGAAGGCGATGAAGGACCTCGACGAGTACTGGATCGAGATCAACCGGCTCGAGAACGCCGGCGACAAGACCTTCCGCCGTACGCTCGCCAAGCTCTTCGGTGGGGGCTACGAGGCCCTCGAGGTGCTGAAGCTGAAGGACATCGTGACCTCGCTGGAGGGCGCGATCGACGCCTTCGAGAAGGTCGCGAACATCGTGGAGCAGATCGCCGTCAAGGAAAGCTGAGCACCCCCTGATGGAACTCGCGATCATCGTCGCGGTGGTCGTCGTCGCCCTCGTCTTCGACTACACGAACGGCTTCCACGACGCCGCCAACGCCATCGCCACCTCGGTCTCGACCCGAGCGCTGACCCCGCGGGTGGCGCTGGCGATGGCCGCCGTCATGAACTTCGTCGGCGCCTTCCTGGGCCAGGAGGTCGCCAGCACCGTCTCCGAGACGATCAACCCCGGAGCGGGCACGCACGGCCTGGTGATCGTGATGTCGGGCCTGCTCGGCGCGATCACCTGGAACATCATCACCTGGTACTACGGCCTCCCGTCGTCGTCCTCCCACGCCCTCATCGGCGGCCTGGTCGGCGCCGCCGTCGCGGCCGGTGCGACCGCGAACTGGGACGTCGTGGTGTCCAAGGTCGTGATCCCGATGTTCCTGTCGCCGGTCGTCGCCTTCGGGCTCGGCTTCCTGGTGATGCTCGGCATCATGTGGGCCTTCCGGCGCGCCAACCCCGGTCGCGCCCAGCGCGGCTTCCGCATCGCCCAGACCGTCTCCGCCGCCGCGATGGCCCTGGGCCACGGCCTGCAGGACGCCCAGAAGACGATGGGCGTGATCTTCCTGGCGCTGCTCACCGGCGACTACGTCTCCCCCGGCGACGACCTCCCGCTCTGGGTGATCTTCTCGGCCGCGGCCGCGATCTCGCTCGGCACCTACTCCGGCGGCTGGCGGATCATGCGGACCCTCGGCCGCCGGATCATCCACCTCGACCCCGCCCGCGGGTTCGCCGCGGAGAGTGTCGCTGCGTCGGTGCTCTACACCACGGCGTACGCCTTCGAGGCGCCGATCTCGACCACCCACACCATCACCTCCGCGGTGATGGGCGTCGGCGCCACCAAGCGCCTCTCGGCGGTCCGGTGGGGGGTCGCGCGCTCGATCCTCATCGCCTGGGTGCTGACCTTCCCGATGGCCGGTCTCGCCGCCGCGGCGTGCTACTGGCTCAGCCACCTGTTCATCGAGGTCCTGCCCTGACGGGTGGTTCGCCCCGGGTGAGATAGTCCCCGAACCTTCTGTCGTCTGGGTCGCCCCATCGCGACAGAAGATCCGGGGACTATCCATCCATCCGCCGGTCACGCCGTACGGCGGATCCGCAACAGGCGCTCCCGCTCGGCGTCGGTCAGGTTGCGCCGCTGCTCGACCGTCCACGTCGGGACCCACCACCGGGGCGGCTCGATCGTCCACGGCCGCTGCGACGGCGCCGCCCACCGGGCCCGGCTGCGGACCTCCCGCATCCGAGCAGCGAGGTGACCGCGGTCGCGGTCCCCGGCCAGGACGGTGAGGTACTCGATCCCGACCCGGCGGAAGGCCTCCTCCCGGTCGCGGTCCCTTCGGCGCTGCGACCCCACGAGGTGGACGGCCCCGTCGTAGTCGACCGCCACGCCGGCCTCCTCGTCGAGCAGGTCCGGCGTCCCGACCATCGTCCCCCACCGGTCGAAGACCGGGCGGTTCGTCCAGGGCCTCGGCAGCTCCGCGTCCTCGGTCCACACCAGACGGGTCCTGACCTCGCGTGGAGACCAGGCGTTCTCGTCGGCGTGGGCGGTCGCCTTCCTGCACTGCCCGATGCCCGTCCACGCCGGGAGCGTCTCCTGGTAGCGGCGGACCTCCGCGGTCGACACCAGGTCGTGGTAGGCGGCCATGTCGATGGCCACGACGGCGTCGCGCCAGTCGGCTGCGTAGCGGGCGAGGTAGGTGACCGACCGGAGCGGGATGGTGACCGGCATGCCGTCCACCAGGACGACGTCGTACGGCCGCAGGTGCTCCTCGGAGATCTCGAACCCGGGCTGCGCCACGATCGTGGAGTCGCCCGTCGCGAGGGTGACCGGCAGGCGGGTGAGCCCGTCGCCGCCGAGACCGTCGAACCAGTGTCCGCCGTACCACCGCAGCCCCGCCCACCCGGAGACCCCGCCCTCGCGAGGGAGGACGGCGGCGGCCTCGACGATCCGCTGCTCCACGACCGAGTCGTCGACGTCCGCCGGCACCCGCAGCCCGCGGCTGGTGGTGCGCCACCGAGGTCCTCTGGCCTGCCCGGGTGTCGGGCCGCTCCGGCCGGTGGGATCGGTCCGCACGGGCATGGTCAGGCCGGGCCGCTCCAGCTCCCACCAGGTGATCGTCGTACCTCGCACCCCCAGGATGCTGCCCCGGATCGGGTCCGCCGTGATCGGCTCTCCACAGGGCTGCCGGGGGGCTGGGTAGTCCCCGGATCTTCGGTCGCGGGAACCGCCTGCCGCCGACAGGAAGTTCGGGGACTATCCGTCCGTCGCGGGGCGCTACCGGAGAAGCAGCCGACCGCTCAGCCGAAGCGACCGGAGATGTACGCCTCGGTCGACTCGTTGTCGGGGGTGGCGAACATCTTCTTGGTGGGGTTGAACTCCACCAGGTGCCCGGGCTCGCCAGCGGCCTTGAGGTTGAAGAAGCCGGTCTCGTCGGAGACGCGGGCGGCCTGCTGCATGTTGTGGGTGACGATCACGATCGTGTAGTCGGTCTTGAGGTCGTGGATCAGGTCCTCGATCGCGGAGGTGGAGATCGGGTCGAGGGCCGAGCACGGCTCGTCCATCAGCAGCACCTGCGGCTCGACGGCGATCGCGCGGGCGATGCAGAGCCGCTGCTGCTGGCCACCGGAGAGACCCATGCCGGGCTTGCCCAGACGGTCCTTCACCTCGGTCCAGAGGTTGGCGCCACGGAGCGAGCGCTCGACGATGTCGTCGGCCTCCGCCTTCTTCATCCGCTTGGCGTTGAGCTTGTTGCCGGCCAGGACGTTGTCGTAGATCGACATCGTCGGGAACGGGTTGGGCCGCTGGAAGACCATGCCGATCTGCCGCCGCACCTCCACCGGGTCGACGTCGGGGCCGTAGAGGTCCTGGCCGTCGACGACGACCTTGCCCTCCACGGTCGCACCGGGGATCACCTCGTGCATCCGGTTCAGGGAGCGGAGGAAGGTCGACTTGCCGCAGCCGGACGGGCCGATGAACGCCGTGACGGAGCGTGCCTTGATCGTCATCGTGACCCCCTCCACGGCGAGGAAGTCCCCGTAGCGGATGTCGAGGTTCGAGACGTCGATGCTCTTGGCCATGATGTGGATTCTCCTCCGTCAGCGGCCGGTCTTGGGGGTGAAGTACCGGCCGATCGCCCGGGCCAGCAGGTTGAGGCCCATGACGATCACGATCAGCACCAGCGCCGCGCCCCAGGCGCGTTCACGCCCGAACTCGGGCGGGATGCCGGGCTGGGTGTACGAGTAGTAGATGAAGACGGGCAGCGTCGCCATCCGCTCCGAGAAGGCGTTGAAGTTCGTGCCGTCGGTGTCGCCCGCGATGATCAGCAGCGGCGCGGTCTCGCCGGCGACTCGCGCCACGGCCAGCATCACGCCGGTGAGGATGCCGGCCATCGAGGTCGGGAGCACCACCTTGGTGATGGTGCGCCACTTCGGGACGCCCAGGGCGTACGACGCCTCACGCAGCTCGTCCGGGACGAGCTTGAGCATCTCCTCGGTCGACCGGACCACGATCGGGATCATCAGCACCGACAACGCGATCGACCCGCCGAAGCCCATCCGGACGCCCGGGCCGAAGAAGATGACGAACAGCGCGTAGGCGAACAGGCCCGCGACGATCGACGGGATGCCGGTCATGACGTCGACCAGGAACGTGATCACCCGTGCCAGCGGCCGGCCCTTGCCGTACTCGATCAGGTAGATCGCGGCCATCACGCCGACCGGGACCGAGATCGCGGCCGCCCACGCGGTGACGATGACGGTGCCGATGATGGCGTGGTAGATGCCGCCGCCCTCGCCGACGACGCTGAACATCGAGTTGGTGAAGAACTCGACCGAGAGCGCCGGCGCACCGTTGCTGACGACCGTCCACACCAGGCTGAACAGCGGCAGCATGGCCAGGACGAACGCGCCCCAGATCAGGGTGCTGACCAGACGGTCCGTGGAGCGGCGTGAGCCCTCGACCGCCCTCGACCAGACCGGGAGCGCGACGACGTAGACCAGCGCCGCCAGCACGACGGCGCCGACGATGCCCCAGCCGAGGACGATCATCGGCAGCGCACCGACCGCTGCCGCGACCACCGCGACCAGCGCGGGCGCCCAGCGGGGAAGCTGCGGCCGTACGAGCGGCAGCGAGGACCGGGTCGGGGTCGGCCGGGTGTCCGTCGTGCTCATCAGCGGCTCTCCTTGACGACGCCGCGCGAGGCGATGGCACGGCCGAGGAAGTTGACGACGAACGTGACCAGGAAGAGCACCAGGCCGGTGAAGATCAGGACGTTCACGTCGACACCGGTCGCCTCGGGGAACTTCAGCGCGATGTTGGCGGCGATCGTCGACGGGTTGACGCTGGAGATCAGGTTGAAGGTGACCACGCCCGTGGCCGACAGCACGACGGCCACCGCCATGGTCTCGCCCAGGGCGCGACCCAGGCCCAGCATGACGGCGGAGACGATGCCCGAGCGGCCGTACGGGAAGACGGTCATCCGGATCATCTCCCAGCGCGTGGCGCCGAGGGCCAGCGCGGCCTCCTGGTGCAGCGTCGGCGTCTGGGAGAAGATCTCGCGGCAGATGGCGGTGATGATCGGCAGCGCCATGATCGCGAGCACGATGCTGGCAGTGAGGATGCTGCGGCCGTTGGCCGGACCCTCGAAGAACGGGAGCCAGCCGAGGTTCTCCGCGAGCCACTCGTAGACGGGGTAGATCTGCGGGCCCAGGAAGCCGATGCCCCAGAGGCCGTAGACGATGCTCGGCACCGCGGCCAGCAGGTCGATCAGGTAGCCGATGGGCTTGGCCAGCCGTCGCGGCGCGTAGTGCGAGATCACCAGCGCCAGGGCGATGCTCAGCGGCGCCGCCATCAGGATCGCGAGGAACGCAGCGAGCAGCGTGCCGAAGAGCAGCGGCCAGACGTAGACGATGATGTTGTCGCCGCCGAGCTCCTCGGGGGTGGCCGTGATGGCCGGCGCGCTCTCGAGGGTGAGGAAGATCGCCACACCCGCGAGCGCCACCAGGATCGTGATCCCCGCCGCGCGGGCGAGGCCCGCGAAGATCACGTCACCGCGGCGACGCACCACAGGGGGAGCCGCTGCTTCCACTGACACGCTGTTCATCCTTCCTGCGGACCGCCGCCACGCACAACCGGTGGTCCACTCATGCCGGTGGACCCTGCCCGGACGACTCCGGGCAGGGTCCCCAGTCTCACGTCACTCGCCGGCAGTGATGCCGTCGACGATGCCCTGCGCCTCCTCGGCCAGCTCGGGCGACAGCGGTGCGGAGCCGGCGTTCTCGGCCGCGGTCTGCTGTCCCTCCTCGCTGATGATGTAGGACAGGTAGCCCTTGACCAGCTCGCCCTCCTCGGGGTCCTCGTAGGACGTGCAGGCGACGAGGTACGAGGTGAGGACGATCGGGTAGGTGCCCGCCTCCTCGGTCTCGTAGTCGAGCTCGAAGGCCATCGACGTCTCGGGACGACCCTCCGTCCGCGGCGAGACCTCGAGGATCTGGGCGGCCGCCTCGGGCGTCGGACCGACGAACTCGTCGCCCACCCCGATCAGCGCGGTACCGAGGTCCCCGGCCTGGCTGGCGTCGGCGTACCCGATGGTGTTGGTGCCGTTCTGGACGGCGGAGACCACACCGGAGGTGCCGTTGCCGGCCTCGCCGGCGTCGATCGGCCACTCGCCGACCTCGCCGTGGGGCCACTCGTCCTCCGCGACCGTGCCGAGGTAGTTGGTGAAGTTCTCGGTGGTGCCCGACTCGTCGGAGCGGTGCACGGCGGTGATCTCGGCGTCGGGGAGGTCCGCGTTCGGGTTGTCCTCGGCGATCGCCGGGTCGTTCCACGTGGTGATCTCGTCGTTGAAGATCGACGCCAGCGTCTCGGGCGAGAGCTGGAGCTCGTCGACGCCGTCGACGTTGAAGATGACGGCGATCGGGCTCACGTAGTTGGGGACCTCGACGAAGTCGCCGCCGCAGCGCTCGGTCGCGCCCTCGACCTCGCCGTCCTCCTCGGACAGGGCGGAGTCGGTGCCGGCGAACGGGTAGCCGCCCCCGATGAACTGCTCACGGCCACCGCCGGAGCCGATCGGGTCGTAGTTGACCTGCACGCCCGGGTTGGCGTCCTGGAAGCCTGCACGCCAGGCGTTCTGGGCCGCCTCCTGCGAGCTGGCGCCACCACCGCTCAGGGTGCCGCTCAGGCCGCTCTCGCCCTCGCCGCCCTCGGCGGGCTGCTCGTTGGCGGCCGAGCAACCGGCCAGGGCCAGGGCCACGGCCGCGACGCCGGGCACGAGGGCCCGACGGATGGAAGTGGTCTTCACTTCGTACTCCTGACACGTCTGTATGTCTGTCGGAACTGACACTGCGAAGGTAGGGAGCGCAGGTGACCGGATCCGGGGTCGTCGGTGAACGGACGGTGAACGAGGTGCGGCAAGTCGTCCACAGCCAGGCGAGCGTGAGACGACCGTCACATGAAGGGAAGGTCGGCGAGGTCCCGGGCCGCGTCCCGGGCGGTCCGCCCCACCCCGATCAGGGTCGCCGAGGCCGGGCCGGTCCAGTCGCCGTAGCCCAGCAGGTGCACCCGGGGGTCCGCAGCGGCGCGGGTGCCGGCCACCGGCCCCACCGGCACGGTGGGGACGACCCCGTGCGCCCGGCCGAGGTGCAGCGGTGCCAGGTGGGCCAGCGCCGGCCGGAAACCGGTGCACCACAGGATCACGTCGGCGGGCTCGTGGGAGCCGTCCCGCCACGCGACGCCGTCCGGGACGACGTGGCTGAACATCGGTCGCGCGTCCAGCACCCCGCGGTCGCGGGCCTCGCGCACGGGCGGGACCATGACGATGTCGCCGAGGCCGCCGACCCCGGCGTCCCCCGTGTCGCCGGCGTCGAGCGCCCGTCTGCGGCGGGTGGCCACGCCGAAGAGCACGCGGCCGTCGACGTCGTCGGGCATGAAGCGGGGCGGACGCGGCGCCACCCAGGTGGTGTGCGCGACGGTAGAGACCTCGGCGAGCAGCTGGGCCGCGGTGTTGCCCCCGCCCACGACGACCACCCGGGCTCCCTCGAAGCCCTCCGGACGCCGGTAGTCCGCAGCGTGGAGGTGCCGGCCCCGGAAGCCGGCCATGCCGGAGTACGCCGGCCAGAACGGCCGCTCCCAGGTGCCGGTCGCCGACACCACCCCCCGCGCCCGCCAGGTGGCGCCGGCCTCGCTCTCCACGACGAGCCGACTGTCGGGCCGGGCCTCCTCCGCACGTACCGAGGTCACCCGCACGGGGCGCACCACGTCGAGGTCGTAGCGCTGCTCGTAGGCGGCGAGGTAGCTGCTCACGTGGCCGGCCGTCGGGAAGCCCGGACCGGGGAACGGCGGCATCCGCATCCCCGGCAACGACGAGTACGCCGCCGGGGAGAAGAGCCGCAGCGAGTCCCAGGTCCGCGGCCACGCGCCACCGGGCCGGTCCGCCGCGTCCAGGATGACCGGGTCGAGCCCGGCGCGCCTCAGGTGGAACCCGGCGGCGAGGCCGGCCTGGCCACCCCCGACGACGAGGACGTCGACGTCACGGTCGCCGGGGGCCAAGGTCAGGCGTTGCTGTCGCTGGGCTGTGCGGTCAGCTCGGCCAGCAGCCCGCGCACCCGGCCGTCGATGTCGTCACGGATCACCCGGACGGCGTCCGCGCCCTGCCCGGCGGGGTCGTCGAGCTGCCAGTCGAGGTAGCGCTTGCCGGGGAAGATCGGGCACGCGTCGCCACAGCCCATCGTGATGACGACGTCGGCGGCCTGCACCGACTCGGTGGTGAGGGGCTTGGGGAACTCCTGGGAGAGGTCGAGCCCGAGCTCGGCCATCACCTCCACGACGGCCGGGTTGATCGAGTCGGCCGGCGCGCTGCCCGCCGACCGTACGACGACGCTCCCCTGCGCGTGGTGGGCCAGCAGGGCGGCCGCCATCTGGGAGCGGCCGGCGTTGTGCACGCAGACGAAGAGGACCTCGGGACGGTCGGACATGATCGTGCCTTTCGTGACGGCGATCGCCCGCAGGCGCTCGCGGGCGAAGCGTTGGGTGAGCAGGGGGACGTACGTCGCCACGGAGTAGCCGGCCAGCGCGTCGTGGCTGTCGGCGACCACCTCGGCGACCGTCTCGCGTGCGAAGACGCCCGCGAACTCCTCGTGCAGGCGGTCGGCGGCGTGGTCGAGCGCCACCTCGAGGGCGGGGTCGACGGGGACGTGGGTCATCGGGTGCTCCCGACGGTCGTGGGGGTGTGGAAGGTGAGCCGCCGCCGGAGCCACAGCGACACGTAGACCAGGGCCACCAGCACGGGGACCTCGATCAGGGGTCCGACGACGCCGGCGAGCGCCTGGCCCGAGGTGACGCCCCAGACCCCGACGGACACGGCGATCGCGAGCTCGAAGTTGTTGCCCGCGGCCGTGAACGCGACCGTGGCGGTGCGCTCGTACGTCAGCCCGGCCCGGCGGGACATCTCGAACGCGACCACCCACATCACCGCGAAGTAGACGAGCAGCGGGAGCGCGATCCGGGCCACCGACGACGGGTCGCTGGTGATCGCCTCGCCCTGCAGGCCGAAGAGCACGACGATGGTGAAGAGCAGCCCGTAGAGCGCGACCGGGCCGATGCGGGGAAGGAAGACCTCCTCGTACCAGTCGGTGCCCCGGCGTGCGATGCCGATCCGGCGGGTGAGGTAGCCGGCGACCAGCGGGATCCCGAGGAAGACCAGCACCGCCTTGGTGATGTCCCACGTCGAGAACGTGACGTCCTCTCCGCCGAGGCCCAGCCACTCGGGGAGCCACTTGAGGTAGAAGGTGCCGAGCAGGGCGTAGGCGCCGATCTGGAAGACGGAGTTGACCGCGACGAGCAGGGCGCCCGCCTCGCGGTCGCCGCGCGACAGGTCGTTCCAGATCAGCACCATGGCGATGCAGCGGGCGAGCCCGACCACGATCACGCCGGTGCGGAACTCGGGCTGGTCGGCCAGGAAGGTCCACGCCAGGGTGAACATCAGGGCCGGGCCGATGACCCAGTTGAGGACCAGCGAGAGCCACAGCATCCGCCGGTCGGAGGTCAGGTGGCCGATCTCCTCGTAGCGCACCTTGGCGAGCACCGGGTACATCATGAGGAGCAGGCCGAGGGCGATCGGCAGCGACGTCTCCCCCACCTTCACCGAGTCCAGCCCCTCGGTGACGCCGGGGACCCAGCGGCCCAGGGCGAGGCCGACCAGCATCGCGGCGACGATCCAGACCGGGAGGAAGCGGTCGAGCAGCGAGAGCCGCTGCAGCACGCCGTCCTCGCCGGTGCGGGACCGCTCCGTCGTCGCGTCGCTCATCAGCACGGCCTCCGCGCGGCGGCCGCCGCCCGCGCGCCGCCGGAGAGGTGACCGAGGTGGTCGGACAGCTCGTCGAGGACGTCCGGGCGCAGGCTGTAGTAGGTGAAGCGGCCGCACGGCTCGGTCTCCACCAGTCCCATCTCGCGGAGCACCTTGAGGTGGTGGGAGACGGTGGTCTGCTTGGCGCCCGTCTCCTCGACGAGGTGGCACGTGCACAGCTGCTCGCGGGCCAGGAGCGCGATGATCTCGCAGCGGAGCGGGTCCGCGAACGCCGTCAGGCGTTGATCAATCTGAACTGATGTCAACGACATGTCTCGATGAGACAGGAGGGACACCGTCGCTGTCAAGGCGTCGGATCACCCGGTGCCGACCGGGTCCCGGCGTGGGTAGGACGCCAGGCACACCACGGCGGCCAGGCCGTTGACCGCCGCCAGCACCAGGAAGGCAGCGGAGTAGCTGCCGAGCAGTCCCGCCAGGGAGGCGCCCACCCACGGCGCCAGGGCGATCGCGACCGTCGCGGGGGCGGTGAGCACGCCGTTGAGGTGTCCGTAGTGACGGCCTCCCCACCGCTCGGTCACGGCCGTCGCCTGGAGCAGCGTGAAGATCCCCCGGCCGATCCCGGCCAGCAGGCCGGCGACGACGACCAGCGCCAGGGAGTCCACGACACCGAGGAGCGCGGTCGTGGCCGCGAGCAGGGCGAGGACGAGGACGGTCGTCCCCCGGCCGCCGAGCCGGCTGCGGAGCAGGCCGAAGCCGAGGCGCCCGGCGACCTGTCCCAGCCCACCGAGGCCGAGGACGAGGCCGGCGGTCGCGAGGCCGATGCCCCGCTCGGCCAGGAGGGGAACCAGGTTGACGATCACGGCGAACGCCGAGAGGGCGGTCAGCGTGAACGCGACCGCGAGCGCCACGAAGGCCCGGCTGGTGACGACCTCCCGGGGGACCGTGCCGGATTCGTCCCGGCCCGCCGGCGCAGCGGGCCACGGCCCCCGCAGGCCCCACAGGTGGGCGGGCACCGTCAGGGCGGCCAGCACGACCGCGAGCACGACGTACGTCGTCCGCCAGCCGAGCTCGCCGAGCAGCGACGCCGTGAGCGGGGCGAACACGGTGCTGGCCAGACCTCCGGCGATGGTCAGCACCGTCAGCGCGCGCAGCCGGTCGTGCGCGTCGTGCCACCGGGTGACGGCGGCGAACGCCGGTGGGTAGAGGACGGCCGACATCGCCGTCCCGGCCAGGACCCACGCCGCGACGAACCACGGCAGGGACGACGACGACGCGACGAGCAGGACGGCGACGGTGGCGAGGAGGGACCCGGTCGTCATCACGGCACGCGGACCGTGCCGGTCGATCCGGCGCCCCACCCAGATCCCGACCGCAGCCGACACCAGCTGGGCGACGGTGAAGGCCGCGATGACCGCGGACGTCGCCCAGCCGGTGTCCTCGGCGATGGTCGGCGCGAGGACCGGGAACGCGTAGAAGAGCACGCCCCACCCGGTCACCTGCGTGAGGCACAGGACCGCGGTCACCCGCCGCCGGCCGGCTCTGTCGAGCCCGGACGGCAGCGTGCTCGTGGCGGCGATCGGCAAGGCGCTCAGCGCGAGGAGATGGTGAGCAGCTCGGTCTCGACCGACGTGCCGCAGCAGCCACCCGCGGCCTCCGGCTCGTCGAACTGCCCCGCCCCGCCGCACACCCCGGTCTCCGGCAGCACCAGCTCGACCCGCTCGGCCGCCTCGGTGTCGCCGTCGATGGCCGCGACGATGCTGCGGACCTGCTCGAAGCCGGTCAATGTCAGGAACGACGGCGCCCGTCCGTACGACTTCATCCCGGCAAGGTAGAAGCCCTGCTCCGGATGCGCCAGCTCCCGCGCCCCGTGGGGGTAGACGGTGCCGCACGAGTGCACGTTGGGGTCGATCAGCGGTGCCAGCGCCCGCGGCGCCTGGAGGACCGGGTCGAGGTCGAGGCGGACCTCGGAGACGAAGCCCAGGTCGGGCCGGAAGCCGGTCACGACCACGACCTCGTCGACGTCGGTCACGACCTGGCCGTCGACCGACTCGATCGCGAGGCGCCCGGCTGCCTCGCGGACGGCGGTCGTACGGAAGCCGTTGCGGATCGTGACCACCGAGGACTCCGCGACCGCCTGCGCCCGCCGCCCGAGCGCGCCGCGCTCCGCCAGCTGGTCGTTGTCCCCGCCGCCGAAGGTGGCCGCGGCCCGGCGCACGAGCCAGGTGACCCGCGTGTCGGGGTGGTCGACGGCGAGCCTGGCCAGGGCGACGAGGGCGTTCTGGGCGGAGGCTCCGGTGCCGGCCACGACGACGTGGCGCCCGGCGTAGCGGTCCCGGACGGCAGGGTCGTCCACGTCGGGCATCCCGTGGTGGATGTGCTCCGCGTGCTCGTGCTCCCCGTCGGCGGGGTAGCCGTCGGCCCCCAGGGGGTTCGGCCCGGTCCACGTGCCCGAGGCGTCCACGACAGCGCTCGCGAGGAACCGCGCGGGCCCCTCCGGGGTGGTGACGTGGACGACGAA
This sequence comes from Nocardioides euryhalodurans, assembly GCF_004564375.1. NCBI lineage: Bacteria > Bacillati > Actinomycetota > Actinomycetes > Propionibacteriales > Nocardioidaceae > Nocardioides > Nocardioides euryhalodurans. The sequence goes on along the minus strand of NZ_CP038267.1, from coordinate 3,034,273 downwards.
CGGCTCGCTCTCGCGGCCGGCGTCGACCATCACGTCGCGTCCCTGGCGGGCGACGCCGGTGACGCGGTGCCTGAAGCGCAGCTCGACCGACGCCTCGTCGCCGAGCGCCGCGGCCAGCGGCTCGAGGTAGCGCTCGACCCACTCGTCCCCGGTCGGGTAGGAGTCGGCTGCCGGCGCGACCCAGCCGGTGGGCTCGAGCAGCGCGACGGAGACAGGGTCCAGCAGCTCCGACCACGGCGAGAAGAGACGGACGTGCCCCCACTCCCGGACCGACGCGCCGGCACCGGCGCCCGCCTCCAGCACGACGGCGCGCAGGCCGCGGGACCGGGCGTGGGCCGCGGCGGCGAGGCCGATCGGGCCGGCACCGATGACGACGACGGGGTGCACCATGACTGTCTCCTTGGATCGATGGGCGTCGATCGACAGAGTATCGAGCCGGATCGATGAAAGCAACCATCGATCGCTGTCGATGTAGAGTGTGTGCCATGACCACGGTGACGACGCCTCCCGCGACCAGGACCGGACTCAGCGGCGACGCCGCCCAGACGTACGCCGAGTGGTTCGCCACCCTGTCCGACGCCACCCGGGTGCGGCTGCTCCACACGGTGGCGACCAGCCCCACCGGCTCGCTGCGCGTCGGTGACCTCGCCGACCGGCTCGGCATCAGCCAGTCCACGTGCTCCCACCACGTCCGCAAGCTCGCCGAGGTGGGCTTCGTGCTGGTCGAGAAGGTCGGCACGAGCAGTGTCGTGACCGTCAACCAGGCCTGCTGCACCGGGCTGCCGCACGCCGCCGACGTCGTCATGGGCACGCTCGCCGAGCTCCCCTGCTGCCCGGCGGACCTGCCGGCGGACGTCGTGGTCGAGGCGACCTCGGACGACCACATGCCCGCGGTCCTCGACATCTATGCCCAAGGCATCGCCACCCGGCAGGCCACCTTCGAGACCCGGGTGCCCACGGTCCGCCAGCTCCGCGCCCGGTGGCTGCCGGGGCACGCGTGGGTCGCCATCCGCGAGGGTCAGGTGGTCGGGTGGACCGCCCTCAGCCCGACCTCCCAGCGGGAGTGCTACGCCGGGGTCGCGGAGTCGACCGTCTACGTCGCGGAGTCGGCGCGGGATCGTGGTGTGGGCAAGTCGCTGCTCCACACCCAGGTCAACCAGGCCGACGCCGGGGGCCTCTGGACGTTGCAGACCTCGATCTTCCCGGAGAACCGCGCCAGCCTGGCACTGCACCACTCCGCCGGCTACCGCACCCTCGCCGTCCGCAGCCGGATCGCCCAGCTCGACGGCGAGTGGCGCGACACGGTCCTTCTGGAGCGCCGCAGCACCGTCCGCTGACGCACCACCTCAGGGCCGTGCGTGGACCTCCGCAGCCACGACGACGCCCTTGCGATGGTGGACGACGAGCACCCCGCCCGGCTCGAGCCCGGTCACGGGCAGCCCGACCGCGTCGAGCACCATCGGCAGCACCGGGCGGTGGGTGCAGAGCACGGCACCGGCGGAGCCGTCGACCAGGCGCGCGACCACCTTGCCCACGGACTTCGGCGTCGCCTGCTCCTCGGTCAGCCCGTCGGACTCCTCCAGCTCCCAGCCGGTGCTGTCGACGTACGGCTGGACGGTCTGCACGCACCGGGTCGCCGACGAGCTCACCACCCGGGTGGCGTCCCACACCGCGAGCAGGGCTACCAGCCGCTGCGCCTGGTCGTGCCCGAGCGAGATCAGCGGACGCTCGGTGTCCGGGCGCTTGCGACCCCACGACTTGCGCGAGCGGGCCTTCCCGTGGCGGAGCACGACGAGCGCGCGGGTCTTCTTCCGCAGCCGCTTGGCCTCCTCGAGGGTGGCCCGGTCGTGCGCGTAGCTCAACCGCGCCATCGCCTCGTCGTAGGGCAGCCAGACCACCTCGTCGATCTCGTCGTTGACGAGGTAGGACTCGACGTCGTCGTCACCCACCGGCCAGCCGACCCAGTAGTGGACGGTCTTCCACCGCGAGCCGGTGGCGTAGCGCTGGTGCGACAGCGGGGGTCCGAGCCGGACGTGCACGCCGGTCTCCTCGGCGACCTCGCGCACCGCCGCGACCGCGCAGTGCTCACCCGGGTCGAGCTTGCCCTTGGGGAAGGACCAGTCGTCGTAGCGGGGACGGTGCACCAGCAGCACCTCACGACCCGGTCGGAAGACGACGGCGCCCGCGGCGACCACGTCCCTGCGCTGTGGCATGGGGTTAGTCTCACACCACCCGAGCCCGAACAGGAGACCCGATCAGAGGTGAGCACGTGAAGCGGTGGCCGGCCGTGGTCGTCGCCGGGCTCGTGGTCGTGCTGGTGGCCGGCGGCGTGCTCTGGTGGCGGTCCTCGCAGCAGACCGACCTGCAGCGGGCCGTCGCCCTGGCCCCCGAAGGGTCCCAACGGCTGACGTGGACCGACTGGGCCGGCGTACGCCGGGAGCTCGGTGCGGGCGGCCTGTCCGGCTCCTCGGGCACCGGGGAGCTGGCGACCTTCCTGGACGACGCCTACGACGCCGACCTGTCCCCGATGTCCTCGTTGGTCGAGTCCGCCGAGACGATGCAGGCGGAGTACGGCTTCTCACCCGCCACGCTCGAGTGGGAGCTCTTCACCCAGTCACCCGACGGCGCGGCCGTGCTGATGAAGCTCCCCGAGGACGCCGACACCGACGCCCTCGCCGACGGGCTCGAGGAGCTGGGCTACACGCCACCCGACGAGGAGGGCGGCACCTGGCGGGGCGGCGCCGACCTGCTGCCGGCGATCGGCACGCTGACCCCCGAGCTCCAGTACCTCGCCCTCGACGCCGACCAGGGGGTGGTGGTCGCCTCCGACACCGGTGACTACGCCGAGCGAGCCATGGAGTCGGTGACCGGGGAGGCCGACGCGGTGTCCGGGCTCGACGAGGTCGTCGAGGCGGTCGGCACCCCGCTCGCTGCCGCGGTCTACGACGCCGACGTCGCGTGCAGCTCGCTCTCGATGGGCAACGCCGGGCCGGCCGACCAGGACCAGGCCGACCAGCTGGTGGAGGCGGCCGGCGAGGTCAACCCGCTCACCGGCTTCGCCATGGGGCTGCTCCCCGACCGCGACGTGCGTGTCGCGATGTCGTTGGAGACCGAGGACCAGGCGCGGGCCGACGCCGACAGCAGGGCGGCCCTGGCCGCCGGACCCGCGCCGGGGCAGGGCGGTGAGTTCGGCGACCGGTTCCGGCTGGGCCGGGTGGCCGCAGAGGGCGAGGTCGTGACCATGGAGCTCGACCCCGTCGAGGGGAGCTACGTGCTCTCGGACCTCACCAGCGGTCCGGTGCTCTTCGCGACCTGCTGACCCTCAGCCGCGGGGGCGTACGCCGAGGATGCGGTCGATCTCCGCAGCACTCAGGTGCTCGTCGGACTCACTGGCGGCGATGATGAGGTTGGTGGTCAGCTCCACCTCGCCCAGCAGGTCGCCGTCCTCGAGCGACACGTCGAACTGGTCGTGCACGGACACCCACCCCCTCCCTGACAGCAGTCTTCGACGGCCCCGGTTCGTGCCCGGAGATCATCCCCACGACCCATTGTGCCGGGTCGCGGGTCGGAGCGGACCGCCTCCACCGGAAAATCACGGACGGCTCCGGACGCAACGAGGCCCCACCCTCGCGGGTGGGGCCTCGTCGAAGGTCTGATCAGAAGATGATCAGAGGGCGCGAACGTTCTCCGCCTGCGGGCCCTTGGGGCCCTGGGTGACGTCGAACTCGACCTTCTGGTTCTCGTCGAGGGACTTGTAGCCCTGCGACTGGATCGCCGAGTAGTGCACGAAGACGTCGTCGCCGCCGTCCTCCTGCGCAATGAAGCCGAAACCCTTCTCGGCGTTGAACCACTTCACGGTGCCTTGAGCCATGTGCTCGATACTCCTGTTATCGGAACGAGAGTCGCCACTTCGACGACCCGCATCAGATGCGGTGACACGTCGCTCCGTCTTGCGTGACTGGCAGACACACCCGAAGAAACGCCGTTGGATCACAAACTCCGCTGGCGTCAGACCATCTGGAACTTGCACCTTCTGCAACACCGAGCCTACCAACACGGACCGCGAAATGAAGCATGCCCGCCACAGTCCGGATGGCGGGCAGGTGAAGGTCCGACGACCACCGGGTGACTCAGCCTCCCGGGATGGTCACCACCTCGATGATCTGGATGCCGAGCGAGGCCAGGAGCTGGAGCACGCCCTGGAGCTCCTCCTGGTCGGTGAGGTCGCCCACGAGCGTCGTCTGCGGGCGGTGGTGCTGGACCGCGAGGTGGGGGAACGCGCCGGCGAGCTCGTCGGACAGCTCGGCGTCGACGCGGATCAGCATCTTGGTCATGCCCTGGGCACCTCCTGGTCCCCCTCCTCCCGCCTCGTGGACGGCCATGACCCACGGTAGGCAGGACCGGCCCGGCCACGCCCCACCCGAAATGGGCGGACCGTCGGCGCTCCGGACCACCCCTTGTGCCGAGGCGAGCGCTGGTCGAGACTTTCCCCTTGAGGACATGGGGCTCAGCGTCCGAAGGGAACCTCATGACCGGGGGAGCGGGAACGACGGGGACCAGGCAGGCGGCCCTGCCGCGCCTGCCGCGCGTCTACGTGCCCAGGCCAGACCTGTGGCGACGGCTGGACGACGCGTGCGAGCGTCCGATGACGCTGCTCGTGGCCCCGGCAGGCGCCGGCAAGACGCTCGGGATCAGCGGCTGGCTGCACCACTCCGGCCAGACCGGCGAGGTCACCTGGGTGCACGCCGACCGGACCTGGCGCCCCGAACGGCTGTCGTCGTTGCTGAGCGAGGCGCGCGGCGACCGGGAGGGCGTACGCCCTCGCCTGGTGGTCATCGACGACGCCCACGCCCTGCCGGCGTCCTCCCTCCACGAGCTCGACCGCCTGCTCGGCGAGGACCCGCTCTCGATGCGGCTGCTGCTCGCCGCCCGCTGGGACCTGCCCGTCACCCGGTTGGTCCCCGAGCTGCTCGGTCACTTCACCGTGCTGCGTGGTGACGTGCTGCGGCTCGACGAGGCGGAGGCCCGCTCGCTGATCGAGGCCCACACGGGGACCGCGGACCCGGCGGTCGTCGACCCGCTCGTCGAGCGGACCCAGGGATGGTGCGCCGCGACCGTGCTCGCCGCCCGGGCCGCCGGGAGCGCACAGGACCCGGCGGCGGCGGCCGCCCGGATCGGCGCCGGCGGCGCCTCGGTCACCGACCGGGTGGCGCGCGAGGTCTTCGAGAGCCTGTCCCCACGCCAGCGGCACGTGCTGCTGTCGCTCGCCGCGGAGCCCGTCGTCACGACCACGACCGCCGCCCAGCTGTCCCGCGACCGCGGTGCCGGCGACCTGCTGGCCGACCTCGAGTCGACCGGCCTGCTCGTCTCGCGGGTGCCGGCCACACCCGACGGTCCGGTAGGTCTTCCGCAGGAGGCAGCGGACGAGGTCACCTACCGGATCCATCCCCTGCTGACCGAGCTCGCCCGGCGTACGCTCGCGGCCGGCGGTGCGGAGGTGGAGCGGGCCCGCGAGTCGGTGGTGGACGCCGTCCGGCTGGACCGCTCCCGCGGGGACACCCGGTTCGCCCTCCCCCGGCTCATGGCCGTGGGGGCGCTCGATGCCTGCGTCGAGCTGCTGGCCGAGGAGGGCGTCACGCTGACCGCGCAGGGGCGGGGCGAGCGGATCGGTGACCTCGCCCGGCTGCACCCCGACACCGTCGACGAGCACCCCGAGACGTGGTTCAGCCTGGCGATGAACCGCTGGTTCGCCGGCGACATCCCGCAGGCCACCCACTGGATGGACCGGATCCTGCGTTCCGACCTGCCCACCGAGCACCCCTCGCAGCTGGCGATGCTGCGGCTGATGCGGGCGCGGCTCGGCCTGGAACCGATGTTCGCGGCGGTCGGCAACGCCAAGCGCGTGGTCCTCGCGGAGGACCGGGAGCGGGCCGGCAGCGAGCTGCCGCTGCTGCTCACCGAGCTGGCAGTCACCCAGAACTGGCTCGGCGAGCTCGGCGAGGCCGAGGTCAACCTGACCGCCGCGATCTGGCTGTGCCGCACCCGCGACCTGCCCGCGCTCGAGGCGGCGGCGCTGTCCCACCTCGCGGTCACCCAGTTCATGGCCGGTCACGAGCAGTCCTGCATCGAGCTGGCGACCGAGGCACTCGCCAGGCTCGAGGCGATGCCCTACTGGCGGGCCCGGCACACCCCCGCCCGCGCGCGGCTGGCGCTGCACCTCGCCCGACTCTGCGAGGCGCCCGCGGTGCTCGACCACGCCTGGCTGGCGGCGCTCGACCCTCCCGAGCACCTGCAGGGACCCTCCGCGCCGATCCACCCCGCCGACCTGTGCTCGAAGTTCTGGACCCGCGAGCTCGTCGCACGGCTCGCGCTGGCGCGCAGCGCCCTCATCGACGCCGAGCGGGCCCTGGAGTCACACCTGGACCTCCCGCCCCTGCCCGACCACCTGGCCGTCGTGGTGCTGCTCGAGCAGTCCTTCCTGGCCCACCTCTCCGCGGACGCCCACGTCCTGCGCGACAGCGCCGACCGGCTGCTCGAGGTCGGGGCGCTCGGTGAGGCGGCCCTGGTCGAGGGGCTCGCCCGGGACCTCGCCGGTGACCGCAAGGGCGCGGCGGCCGAGTTCGTCCGGGCCGCCGCCGACACGACCTACTCCCAGCCGGCGACCCGGCCGCTGGCGCTCGCCTGCGCGGCCCAGCTGCTCGACGCGCTCGGCCAGACCGAGGATGCCCTCGAGCACCTGCGGGAGGCGGCGGTGGCGACGGAGGTACGCCGGAACGCGGTCCCCTTCATGGGCTGGTGCCGTCTCGGCACGCCGATCCGCGCGCTGCTCGGCGCCCTGGTCCGGAGCACGCCCACGCCGTGGTCGGTCGAGCTGGACGAGGCGGCGGCGCAGCGACCCGACTACGTCACGATGATCGCGTCGAGCACGCCGACCGGGCGCGAGCGGTCGACGCCCACCGAGGCGACCGTGCGGCCGCCCCTGAGCCCCCGCGAGCGGGAGGTCCTCAACGAGCTGGCCCGCGGGTCGACGTACGCCGACATCGCGGCCGCGCTGTTCGTCTCCGAGAACACCGTGAAGACCCACGTCTCCAGCCTCTACGGCAAGCTGGCCGTCGGGCGGCGCAGCGAGGCGCTGACGGTGGCTCGCAACCTGCGGCTGATCTGACCCTGAGCTCAGCCGCTGCGCCGGGTGTCCCGCGCGGCCTGGCGGCGGGTGCCGGCAGCGCGGGTGTGGGCGTCCTTCTTGATCCCGCCCGTGGTCTTGGTCGTACGTCGGCGCGTGCTCGCCCGCTCCGGCGTCGACGCCGCTGCGGAGCCGCCCACCGCCGGCCCGGCGCCCTTCTCGGCACGAGCAGCGGCCAGCCGCTCCTGACGCAGCTCCGCGGCGGTCCGGTTAGCGGCCCGGCCCACCTCCCGGCTCACCCGCGCCAGGGCGGTCTCGAAGACCTCGGCCTTGTCGCGCGCCCGCTGGTTGGTCCGGAACGACGCTCCCCGGCCGCCGCGCTCGGCCACCGCGGAGCTGGCGCCGCGGCGGTACTGGCCGAGGTACTTCTTCCGCGCCCGACGTACCCGGTCGTGGAGCAGGAGGAGGTCGTCCTCCCCGAGGGAGGCGAGGGCGGCGGGCTCGGTCTCCTGCACCAGCAACCACTCCGCTTCCGTGAGGCTGTTGAGCACGGCCCGGTTGGTGCGGCCGCTTGCGCGTGAGGTGGTCATGGGTCCCACAGTGCGCATCCCCTGGGCGGGCCGGGTTCACCCGTTCCGGGGGAACCCGGGCGACACGGGCGGACCGGAGTCTGGTCCCCGGCCGGGCGGTCCCGCGCGGCCCCACCGACGAAGGGGAGAGAGCCCGATGGCCACGCTGACCGTGTGGAAGTTTCCCGACGCAGCCGGGGCGGACGCCGCCACCGACACGTTGCGCAACCTCGCCACCCAGAAGCTGATCACCATCCACGACGCCGCGACCGTCTCGTGGCCCGAGGGGAAGAAGAAGCCGAAGACGCGTCAGCTGCAGAACCTCGCCGGCGCCGGCGCCCTCGGTGGCGCCTTCTGGGGCATGCTCTTCGGGCTCATCTTCTTCGTGCCGCTGCTCGGGGCCGCCATCGGTGCCGCGAGCGGCGCCCTGGCCGGGTCGCTGGCCGACGTCGGCATCGACGACTCGTTCATCAAGAAGGTGCGGGACCAGGTGACGCCCGGGACCTCGGCGCTGTTCGTCATGTCCTCGGACGCCGTGATGGACAAGGTCCGCGAGGCGTTCACCGGCCAGCAGCCCGAGCTGATCTTCACCAACCTCAGCGACGACCAGGAGCAGGCGATCCGCGACGTCTTCGACGAGACCGACTGAGTCCGGTCACGGAGAACCGGACGGAGGCCGTGGCGCGGCACCTTGCAGGATCCTGCGCTGCAGAGACCTGAGGCCGCCGTGTCCGTGACCCGGACGCCCCCGGCCGCGTTGCACCCCGGTCAGGCCGCCCCCAGCGGCACACCGGAACGCAAGGACCTCCATGCACAGGACCTTCCTCGTCACCGCGGCGGCCACGGCCTCCGCCCTCGCCCTCGCCACCACGGCCCTCACCTCGTCCGCGACCGCTGCCCCCCAGGACGCCTCGGCGCCCAGCGGCTACGTCGTCGTCCTCGAGGACTCGATGGTGGCCCGCAGTGTCGCGAACCTGCACGCCGACCGGTTCGGGCTGGACCTCGGTCACGTCTACTCCTCGGCCCTGCAGGGGTACTCCGCGACGATGACCCCGCAGACCGCCGCCCTGGTGGAGGCCCTGCCGGGCGTCGACTTCGTGCAGCCCGAGCGGCAGCTGACCGCGACGGCGCAGGAGACGCCGACCGGGGTCGACCGGGCCGAGGCCGACGTGAGCCCGACCGCCGCGATCGACGGGACCGACCAGCGGGTCGACGTCGACGTGGCCGTCATCGACACCGGGGTCGACCTCGACCACCCGGACCTCAACGTGAACACCGCCGGCGCGAAGAACTGCACCCTCTTCGGGATCGGGAACGCCGACGACGGGAACGGCCACGGCTCCCACGTCGCCGGCACGATCGGCGCCCTGGACGACACCAACGGCGTCGTCGGTGTCGCGCCCGGCGCTCGGATCTGGCCCGTCAAGGTGCTCAACGCCGCCGGCAGCGGCACCAACGCGGACGTGATCTGCGGCATCGACTACGTCGCCGCCCACGCCGACGAGATCGAGGTCGCCAACATGAGCCTGGGTGGTGGCGGTGAGGACGACGGCAGCTGCGGCGCCAGCAGCGGCGACGCGATGCACGCCGCCATCTGCGAGGCGACCGACGCGGGGGTGACCTTCGTGGTCGCCGCCGGCAACGAGTCCGCCGACGCGGCCACGTCCACGCCCGCGGCGTACGACGAGGTGATCACGGTCAGCGCCCTGGCCGACTTCGACGGCGCCCCCGGCGGCGCCGGTGCGTCGACCTGCCGGGCCGACGAGGACGACACCTTCGCGTCGTTCTCCAACTTCGGCCAGGACGTCGACATCATCGCGCCCGGCGTGTGCATCGACAGCACCTCGATGCAGGGCGGGTACGCCACGCTCTCGGGGACCTCGATGGCCGCACCGCACGTGGCCGGTGGCGCCGCGCTGCACGCCGCCACCCACCCCGGCGCGACGCCGTCGCAGGTGAAGGCCGCGCTCCTCGGCTCGGGCTCCTCGGCGTGGAACGACGTCGACGACCCCGACAGCACGAAGGAGCCGCTGCTCGACGTGTCGACCTCCTGACCCGTCACGACACCGCCCGGCCCGTCCCCCGCGGGCCGGGCGGTGTCCTGGCCGGGAGGACGACGAAACTCCCTCGTCACCTTCCGCACACCGCCGGTTCACGCCCGTGGGGCAGGCTGGCCGAGACACAGGTGGAGGACGAGCATGACGACGTGGACCGGACCGGTCCGGCAGCGCCGGACCGTGCGGGGTGACCGGCCCGCCGCCGAGGCGATCGCGGACGCGATCGCGCGTGAGGTCGACCGCACCGCCAGCCTCGAGGACCGCGCGCAGGCGGTGCGCGAGCTGGAGGAGCTGCTCGACCGGGTCGACAGCCAGCTCGACGCGCTCCGGCTGGAGCAGCTCACCGCGGTCAGGTCGCTGCGCCGCCAGGGCTGGTCGTTCACCCGGCTCGCCGAGGCGACGGGGCTGCCGGTGGCCCGGGTCGCCGCCCTGGTGAGGGCCACCCGGGCCCGCCGGCTCTGAGGGCGTAACGGTGTCGCCGCCGCTTGCTTGATCTCAAGCAAGCGGCCGAGGAGGGCGCCGCTTCCGCGGGCGGCGGCTCACCCGGCGCGCAGCGACGCCATCACGTCGTGGATGTCGACCTGCGCGGCTCCACGGTTCCACGGCAGTCGTGAGAGCACCGCGCCCATCGCGCAGGTGTTGGTGACGGCCGCGACGGAGAGCCCGGAACCGACGGCCGCCGCCAGCCACTTCAGGCGGGGAACCCGGCTGCTCGCGATCACGCTGGAGGCGACGAGCGAGCCGGCGGCGAGGCGTACCTGCCGCTCGAGGTCCCACGTCTGCCGGCCTCGGATGACGGGCGCGCCGCTGGCCTCCCAGCCGGCCATGCCGCCGGTCAGCACGCGCAGCCCGGTCAGCCCGGCCTCCGCCAGGGCGTGCTCGGCCTGGTCGGCCCGGGCGCCGGAGCGGCACACCAGCACGGTCCCACGGCCGAGGCGGTCGGCGAGGTCGGCGCGGTGCTCGCGCAGCAGGTCGAGGGGGACGTTGTCGGCACCGCTGATGTGCGAGGTCTCGAACTCGGCGGGCGTGCGGACGTCGAGGATCCGGGGGGCGTCACCGGCGTCGATCGCTTCGCGCAGCGTCGCGGGGTCGATGCCGAAGCCGGTCGAGGGGGTGGTGGGGGCGTACGAGGACACAGGGTTCCTTTCGGGGATGGGGTGGATCGGGGTCAGACCAGGGAGGGGACGGCCTGCCAGGCCGTGTAGCCGGCGACGGCCAGCAGCAGCCCGGTGAAGCCGGCCTGCAGCCGCTCGGTGGGGGTCCGGCTCGCGAGCCGGGCGCCGAGGTGTCCGCCGACCACGGCGAAGATCGTGAGCAGCGCCACCAGGCCCCAGTCGGGCTGGACGACGGTGCCCGCACGGACGGCGAGCGCCGAGGCCGAGGTGATCGTGATGACCACCAGGGAGGTGCCGGCCGCGAGCTCCATCGGGAGGCCCAGGGCGAGCACCAGCGCCGGCACCACGAGGAAGCCGCCGCCGACACCGAGGAAGCCGGTCAGCAGGCCGACCGCGGTCGCGGTGACCAGCACCTTGAGGGCGCGCGGGCAGGCGCACGCGAAGTGCGGGCTGAAGGTGATGATGGGGTCGTCGAGGCGTACGTCGCGGCGGCGCCGTCCGGTGCCGCGGCCGCGACGGACCTGGCGGATCACCATCAGGGCTGCCACGACCACGAGCAGGACCGCGAACGACGCCAGCAGCACCGCGTCGGGGACCAGGCCGGACGCCGTGGCCCCCAGCGCCGCTCCCCCGATCGCGACCGCACCGAAGGCGATCCCGCGACCGAGCATCAGGTTGCCGGACCGATAGGCGGTCACGGCGCCGACGAGGCTGGTGAGCCCGACCACCACCAGCGAGCCGGTGGTGGCCTGCCCGGCCGTCTGGCCGAGGGCGTAGACCAGCACGGGCACGGCCAGGACGGAGCCACCGCCGCCGAGGGCGCCGAGGCTCAGGCCGATGAGCAGCCCGGCCACGACGGCGACGAGGGCGAGGGTCATGCGTCGCGACCGACCGTCGGGAGCCCGACCTCGGCCACCTGGTCGAAGGAGTCGTCGACGGCGACGAGGGGGCGCCCGGCGGCGGACAGGAACGACGCCGCGACGGAGGCGCGGTAGCCCCCGGCGCAGTGCACCCAGAGCTCGCCGGCCGGAACGTCGGCGAGCCTCGTCGGCAGCTCGTGCAGCGGGATGTTGACCGCGCCGTCGATCCGGGACGCGTCGTGCTCGTCGGCACGGCGTACGTCGAGGACGGTGACCGTGCGGTGGTGCCGCACCTGGGCGAGGTCCGCGAACGTCGCGGTCGGGAAGCTCGCGAGCTCGTGACTGGTCCCGGCCACCCAGTCCTCCGGCTTGCCGGTCGCAGCCGCAGCGGGTCGGTCGATGCCGATCCGGACCAGCTCGCGCTGGGCGGTCGCGACGTCCTCCGCGGTCTCGCCGAGCAGCGTCAGCGGGGTGCCCCACTCGACCAGCCAGCCGAGGTATGTCGCGAAGCCGCCGTCGAGCCCGAAGTTGAGGGAGCCGGGCACGTGGCCGGCCGCGAAGACGGTCCGGTTGCGCAGGTCGACGACCCACTCCCCCGCGTCGATGCGGCGGCGCAGCTCGTGCGGGTCCGCCTGGGCGGGCGTCGAGAGGTCGGGCTCGACCGGTCCGGCGAGGTTGGCCGGCGCCATGTGGGCGTAGTAGGCGGGGTACGCCGACAGTCCGGCCAGCAGCTCGCGGACATAGGTCTCCTCGTCCTGGACGAGCACCGGGTTGGCCTGCTTCTCCTGGCCGATGGTCGACGCGGTCGCCTCCGACTGGGTCGCGGAGCAGAAGGACCCGAAGCCATGGGTCGGCAGCACCTCGGCGTCGTCGGACAGCGTGTCGGCCAAGCGGCGCGCGGAGGCGTGCTGGGCACGGACCAGGTCGTGCGTGTGCTCCTCGCCGAGCAGGTCCGGACGGCCGGTCGCACCGAAGAGGAGCGACCCGCCCGAGAAGACCGCCACGTCGGCACCCTGCCCGTCGTCGGCGGCCGCGTCGGCCAGGGCGTACGACAGGTGGGTGAAGGTGTGGCCCGGGGTCGCCAGCGCGGTGACGCGCATCCGCTCGCCCACCGCGACCACCTCGCCGTCGGCGATCGGCGTCCGTGCGAACGAGACCGGGTCCTCGCCGTTGACGAGGTAGGCGGCACCGGTGCGCTCGGCCAACGCCAGGCCACCGGTGACGTAGTCGTTGTGGATGTGGGTCTCGAAGACGTGGGTCAGCCGGACACCGTGCTCCTCCAGCAGCGAGAGGACGCGGTCGATGTCCCGCTGCGGGTCGACGACGAGGGCGACCTCGCCGTCGTGGGCGAGATAGGACCGGTCACCGAGGGTGGGCGTCTCGATGGGGACGATGGTCAGGTCGGGTGCGCTCATGGCGATCTCCTCTCGGTGGCGGCGGTCAGGCGGTGGGCCGCGGCCCGGGGACGACGGCGCGGCCGGACTGCAGCCAGCCGCGGGTGCCGCCGGCCACGGACACGGCGTCGAAGCCGGACGCGGTCAGCAGGTCGGTCATCGCGGCGCTCCGGTTGCCCGACGCGCAGACGACGTACACCGGGGCGGTGCGGTCGAGCTCGTGCATCCGGGCGGGGAGCTGTCCCATCGGGACCAGGTGGGCGCCGGGGACATGGCCCTCGACGTACTCGCCCGCCTCGCGGACGTCGATGACGGTGGCGCCGTCGCGCAGCGCGGCGTCGAGGACCTCGACGGAGACCTCAGGGGTGGGACCGGGCATCGTTCATCTCTCCCGACTCATACCTAGGGGGGTATCTGGTCGTGGTCAACCGTAACACCCCCTGGGGTATTCCTCGCAAGTCGGTCCTCACCGAATCGGGGGATCACAGCGCGAGCCGCCGCCGCCACGGTGGACAGCGGCGGAGGGCCGGCCCGGCCAGGGGTTTCCGCCCGGTGACACATGACTGGGAGGACCCATGACCACCACCTCGACCGCGCGCCCGCGCTACCGCATCGCCCCCACACCGGCGATCGGGATCGGCGTCCTGGCCGCCTACCTCGTCGTGTTCTACGCCGTGTGGATGTTCAACGACATCGACTACGAGCGCGTCGGGGACTCGGCCTCCACCCTGCTTCGCTGGTACGTCTCGCCGTTGGCTGCGGGCGCCGTGGTGCTGGTCGTGGCCACCACCTGGCTCGGCTGGTGGCGCCCCGCCCTGCACGAGGAGCACCGCGCCGGCCCTCGCTGGCTGGTCATCGCCCCGCTCTACATGGTCGGCGTGAGCCTGCTGATGCTGGCCACCAAGAGCTACGACTCCACGACCTCCACGATGTTGCTGTGGCTGGTGCTGGGCAGCATCGGGGTCGGCTTCTGCGAGGAGCTCGCCACGCGGGGCGTGCTGCTCACCGGCCTGCGTGGCGGGATGGGAGAGATGGGGGCGTGGTTCCTGAGCTGCCTGCTGTTCGGCCTCCTGCACCTGCCGAACTGGTGGTTCGGCGCCGGCCCGGGCGCCATGGCCCAGGTGGCGTTGGTCTTCGGAGCCGGCTCGATGCTCTACGTGGTCCGCCGGTGGAGCGGCACCCTGGTCCTCGCGATGTTCGTGCACGGGTTCTGGGACTTCTCCAGCTTCATCGGCGAGGACGCCCCAGCCTGGATCACCCCGCTCGTGTTCCTCAACACGATCCTCGGCGTGGCGCTGGGCCTGGTCGTCGTACGCCGGAACCGGCGGGCCGTCGCCGCCTGACCCACGACGGTCGAGGGTGTGCGCAGATCACACCCGCCAGGACTTGGATCGTTCCAAGGACACGCGCACACTGGTGTCATGCGCCTGATCGACGAGCTCAACGAGCTGCACGCGTCCTACGTCCGCGCCATCAACGCCGCGGTCGCCGAGGACGACTTCGCCCTCGCCGACCAGCTCGCCGAGGCCTACGACGACGACGCCGTGCGGCTGGTCGCCGAGCGCGAGGGGAAGACCCACCTGCTCCCCCTCCAGCGCCCCCAGGTCCACGAGTCCTCCCTGCGTCGGATGGTGCGGATGCTGCGCGCCGGCCGCGCCGCCTGAACCGCGAGAACAACCCCGATGGCTGATTCGCCCGGGGTGTGACCTCGACTAGCCTCGCCACCTCGACGGGTGAGGGAGGCACACCATGCTCAAGGCCACCACCGCAGCGCTCAGCCTGCTGCTGACGGCCTCGCTGTGGGCCGCGACGCCCGCGACCGCGAAGGACTCCCCCGGCGAGACGATGCCCAGGGAGCCCCGTGGCGACAGGTTCCGCTTCACGGTCGCCACCGACGAGGACAACAGCGGCAAGGCCGAGTCCCGCGCCCTCGACATCATCTACGAGCGCAACCTCTTCCGGGGCCCGAACCGGACGCGAACCCTCGACGCGGAGGCCGGCTGGGTCGACGGCGACCGCCGCGCCTACCGCTGCGGCTTCGCCTTCCTGCGCTACCGCGGGTTCATCGTCGGCCGCGTCACCGTGTCGAAGTTCCAGGACCCGGAGGACAAGAAGAGCGGCTACCTCAAGCTCAACGACAAGTTCATGATCGAGGAGTCGCGCGATGCCGACGGCACCGTCAACCTCACGGACCGGCAGACGCGGGACTGCACGGTCGCAGCCGAGGACTACGAGCCGTTCTCCGGCAAGGCCGAGTCGCCCGTCGTGACCTTCCAGCACGGCCCGCACGCGATCGACGTACGTGACTTCGGCGATCCGGACGACGTGATCGTGAGCAACCGGTCGGTGGCCTTCGACCTGGTCTCAGCCACCGCCACCCGGGTCGTGGTGCTCGCCTACGAGGACGTCGAGGGCGAGACGCTGCCGATGGCGTCGATCTACTACGACCTCGTCCCCGACCGGCTCCAGGGTGCCCGCGTGGGCCGACTGACGCCGGACACCCTGCACCCGGTGACACTGCACGTCGGCTGCGGCCTGCGGTGCGGCGGCCACGAGAGCCACGCCCACTAGGACTCGCAGCCCCACCCGTCGCCGTCGCCGTCGAGGTTGTGCGGGTCGGACCCGGTGACCCGGATGGGGCCGTCGAGGTCGGAGCAGTCCAGGTCCGGCGGCGGCGGGGGGACGCACGGGGAGTAGCCGGGCGCACAGTTCGCCGACCCTCCGCCGCCGCCACCTCCACCGGTGTTCTTCCGCCGTACCGTGGCGCGTCGGACCTTCAGGACCGTGTTGTCGCAGTTCCCTGCCCGCCTGGCCAGCGCCCGCTTCTCCGGCCGGTCCACGGCCAGCCGCCATCGGATCTTCACCGCGACCCACTCGCGCACGTAGCGGCACCTGCCGAGGGCCGGCATCCACTCGGCGGGGTCCTGGTCGGACTTGGACTGGTTGACGTTGTCGGTCACCGCCGCCAGCGCCCGCCGATCACCCAGGTCGTTGGCGAAGCGCTGGCGGGTGCCGGCCGTCCACCGGCGGGCACCGGAGTCCCACGCTTCCGCGAGCGGGACCAGGTGGTCGATGTCGACGTCGGAGGAGCTGGTCCACTCCTCACCGTCGTAGTAGGAGCGCCACTCGCCCGAGGTGATGTCGCACCCGGACACCGCGGTCAGCGACTCGGCCTTCAGCACCTCGTCGCGGGTGTCCTGGCAGTCGCCGTTGGCGTCGATCCAGTGCCGGAACTTGTCCCGGTCGTAGCCGCGACGCCGCTCGGTCGCGACGGGCAGCTTCTTCACCGCCCGCCGAAGACGCAGCTTGACGGTCTTGCCGGTGAACCCGGTGGCCACCCTCGCGGTGCTCGGCGCGGAGGACGCAGCGTGGTCCGTGGCGGGCGCGGCCTGCGTGGGCCCGAGGGTGAGCAGCGCAGCGGTCAACGTGACCACGGTCCCGGCTGCGAGCGAGGCATGGGGCACGAGAGTCTCCAGCGTGGTGGTCAGGGCGAACCCGGGGCGTGTGCTGCCGCCACTGTGCCTGCGGGCGCGCCCGCGCGCAGCCGAATCCGGGATTCACGAGCTCCGGACCTCGCCTCCCTCGCGCCCCACGCGGGGACGTGGCTAGGGCATCACCGCCGGGACGGGGCGCCGGGGCCAGCCGGCCGCCCGACCTCCGGGAGGTCGAGCTCGCCGGACGACGCGAGGCATCGCGGCAGCCCTCCACTCCTCTTCGCGGCTGTCCCTGGCGAACGCCACCGTCTGACGGCTGGTCGGGGAGAACGTCGTGAACATGTCAGGCCCCCCAGTGGTGGGTGAGCCAGCCGACCCGCCACTGGACGCGCGCCCGCGGTGCAGCGGCGACGAGGGGCTCGGAGCGTCGGGCTCGTCGCTCCTCCGCCCTGGCTGCACGCAGCTCACGCCGCATCGCGGCCATGTCCCGGCCTGCCTCGGCGCCCCGGAGGCGAGCCGCCATGTCTGCTCGCATGACGTCTGCGGAGAGGATGGGGGTGGTCGATCCGATCACGATGCCTCCCTGGGTTGCCGTGCTCGGCGCTGTGCCGACGAGTCCGACGATTCCCCTAAGACGCAGTTCCCGGATCAGGCGAACTACCTACATGGCACCTCAGACAGCTGGGCCGAAGCGGGCGCGGCGGCCCATGACCGTCGAGGGGTCGACCGAAGAGTGGAAGCCCGGGCCCTGGGGACATGGGGACTGAATTCCTTTCAGCAGGGATCCGACCCCTCCCTGTCCGGGGCGTTGATCGTCCAAACCGCCATGCGGAACGCCCCCGTGGATTCGCGGGAATGGGTCGTCGAGCGCTCTCAGCCGCCGTGAGGGTCGTCCCGCGCCGTCGGCTGTTGGGCGAGCCCGGCCAGTTCAGAACTGACGCGCCACAGCCGTGCCGCCACCGCTTCGTCGTGGCTGAGCTTGGTCGCGCGCTTCGGCTTGCTGTTGGCGAAGTAGCCGCCGCTCACCCGTTCGACCTCGGGAGCGGAGGCCAGGTGGATCGAGGTGGCGGCACCCTGGGTCGGGGACTTCATGACCGGCCGCAGCAGCGGGACCAGGAGCCGCTGGACGCGGGCCGGATCGTCGGCGCCGAAGGCGGTGCTCACCACGCCGGGGTGGAGGGCGTTGGCTGTGACGGCCGTGCCGGCAAGGCGCCGCGCCAGCTCGAAGCTGAACAGGACGTTGGCGAGCTTGGACTGGTTGTAGGCGCGGGCGCCCGAGTAGTGGCGTTCGCCTTGCAGGTCATCGAAGTCGATCCGACCCTGGGCGTGTGCGTGGGAGGCGACGGTGACCACGCGGGCCGGTCCGCCCAGGGTCAGCCGATCCCAGAGCAGGTGGGTGAGCAGGAATGGCGCGAGATGGTTCACGGCGAACGTGCGCTCCAGTCCGTCTTCGGTGGCGTGGCGGGTGTTCCAGTAACCGCCGACGTTGTTCACCAGCACGTCGATCCGGGGCAGCGCCGCGAGGACCTCGTCGGCGAGGTGTCGGACCTCCTGCTGGGAGGACATGTCAGCGATGAAGAGCACAGGTTCCGCCGTGCCAGCAGGACGGGCGTCACGGATCTCGCCGGCGGCGGCGTCGGCTCGGTCCCGGTCTCGGCCGGTGACCGCGACCCGGGCACCCATCCTGGCCAGACCCACGGCGGTCGCCCGGCCGATGCCGCCGGTGCCACCGGTGACCAGCACCGTCCGGCCGACCATCAGCCCGCGTAGGTGGTTCTCCATCTCGCCTCCTGACCGCCTACTTGACCTCGGCTCTCATCACGAACCCGAGCCCGACGGCCATCGGGATGAGGAGCCAGGTGACTCCGGTGACGGCGATGTGGGCCCACTGCTCACCCGTCAGGGACTGCTCGAACACGAACAGGCCGCTCTGGGCGAACTGGATGTCGACCCACGGCTGCAGGTCTGCGAACCACTGCTGGCTGGTCGCCAGCAGTCCGAAGACGGTGGGCAACAGGAACGTCAGGATGAAGTAGGCCACGATCGCTCCGGTCGAGGCACGGATCAGCACGCCGAGCATGAAGCCGACCATCAGGCTCAGCACCATCCCGAACACGTAGTACGCGCACTGCGTGATCGTCACGTCCCAGACCGGGGAGGTGCCGGTCACCGCTGCTCCGAGGAGGTTGCCGAGCGCGCCGACCGCGAAGGTCAGCACCATCGCGGCGACGGCGACGAGGACCGAGGAGACGGCCTTGGCGGTGATGATGCGGCTGCGGTGCGGGATGAGCGTGAACGTGGTGAGGCCGGTGCGTTGGCTCCACTCGCTGGTGACCGCGAGGATCGCGACCAGCGGCAGGATGATGACGACGGGGAACCGGATGGCAGTGGCGAACGTGGAGTAGGTCATCTCGCCGTCGGGGGCCCACAAGATGACGCCTACGGTCGCCAGGACGGCCGAGATGGCGATGCTCGCGACCAGCCAGAACCCGGAGCGGGTGTCGAGCATCTTGCGCAGCTCGACCTTGGTCACCCGGGCCAGCGGCACACGGTGGGGCACTGTGGCCGGTACGTGGACGTGGTCTGCTGTGATGGCGGTCATGCGATGGCCACGTCTCGCTGGGAGGTGGCGGTGAGCTCGAGGAACATGTCCTCCAAGCCGGCATCGGCGGCCCGGAGCTCGGTGAGGGCGACCCCGACCTCCAGCGCGACCTTCCCGACCAGGGCAGGGTCCACGTCGGTGCGCAACACGGCACCACCTCCGGCGCCGTTCTCGTCACCGTTCTCGTCGACGGTGGCGGTGATGCCCAGCTGTTCGAGCGCACGTTGGAGCACGGCGATGTCCGTGGCGCGGACGACCGTGCCGGCAGCGTGCAGCAGCTCGGTCTTGGTGCCTTGGGAGACGATGCGGCCGTTGCCGATCATCACGATGTCGTCGGCGATGACCTCGATCTCGTGCAGCAGGTGGGAGGAGAGCAGGACGGTGCCGCCGCGATCGGCGTAGCCACGGAGCAGGTCGCGCATCCAGCGGATGCCGGCAGGGTCCAGGCCGTTGGCAGGCTCGTCGAGGATGAGCACCTCAGGGTCGCCGATCAGGGCGGTGGCGATGCCGAGCCGCTGCCGCATCCCGAGTGAGTAGTTGCCGACCCGGCGGGACGCCTCGGCAGGGGTCAGGCTGACGACCTCCAGCATCTGGTCGACGCGCTGTCGTGGCAGGCCCATGAACTGCTGCGCGATGACCAGGATCTCGCGGCCTGTCCGGCCCGCGTGCTGTGCGGACGCGTCAAGGAGGACCCCGACCTCCAGGCCGGGGTTGGGCAGGTCGACGTAGTGGCGTCCGGAGATGGTGACGGTCCCCGAGCTGGCGCGGGTCAGGCCGACCATGACCCGCATCGTGGTCGACTTCCCGGCCCCGTTCGGGCCGAGGAATCCGGTCACCCGTCCCGGCCGGGCGGTGAAGGTGACGTCGTCGACCGCGGTGAAGTGGCCGTACTGCTTGGTGACGCCCTCGACGGCGATCATGGGCTGGTGTCCCGCCGGTGAGTTGTGCGGTGAGGGTTGGTCATGGCCGTGCACCTCGTTCTCTGGGTGGTGAGTCCGCGCTGGGTCCCACAACGGCCGGGTCCTCACCCGGCGACCGGCGGTGCGGCGGACGCCTGGCGCGGTCGGGGTGTGTCCCGGCCGGGAGGAGCCGGTGCAGCAGCAGCCCGGACAGGGCCGTGAAGGTCACCGCGCCGTAGAGGCCGAAGATGGTGAACTGCTCCTCGACGGTGATGCCGCCGAGAGTGGTGGCGGTCCAGCCGAGTGCCCACAGTGCGGGGAGGGCGAGCGCCCAGATCCAGCGGTGGGCCGCGCGGGCGGGCAGCGCGATGGCCTGCGCCGGACCGAGGACCAGGCCGGTGAGGACGCCCATCGCGGCCAGGTCAGCAAGCGTCGTGCCGTAGCCAACGGCCCATGCGCCCAGGAGCAACCCACCGCCCATCCCGACCGCGGTGCCGGGGATCCACCTGCGCGGGTCGAGTCGTCGACGGCTGGCCAGTGATTGACCGACTCCGAGGACGAGCCCGGCGACCGTCCCGCCCAGCAGTGCCGAGCCGGCGTCGTCGACGCGTCCCGCCACGGCGGTGCCGGCCAGCCCTGCGATCGGGAAGGCGAGGGCGCTGGCGAGCCACACCGACCACGTGCGAAGGAAGGCTGCTGGGAGGTTCGGTTCGGTCATGCTGCTCAGCTCCTCGAGGCGGCGGTACCTGGTGGCGGGGGGAGGAACTCGGCGTCACCCTCGACGTGCAGCTCAGGCAGCCAGTCCAGCCAGGAGGGCCCCGCCGGGGTCGAGGCACTCACGTGCTGCTCCCGGTTGCTACCGGGGCCGGGGGCTCGCTGACTGGTGTGTCCGGGAGACCGAGATCGCTGTCGGTGGCGTCATGGCCGTCGACGTCGATGGTGGGCAGCAGCCTGTCGAGCCAGCCGGGCAGCCACCAGTTCCGGTCGCCGAGGAGCTCCATGGTCGCCGGGACGAGCACCATCCGGACGATGGTGGCGTCGATGAGGACGGCGGCCGCAAGGCCGATGCCGAACATCTTGCCGTAGACGTCGACCCCGAGGGCGAAGGAGAGGAACACGGTGACCATGACCGCAGCGCCGGCAGTGATGACCCGAGCGGACTTGGCGAGACCGTCGGCGACGGCGAGTGCGTTGTCGCCGGTCCGGTCGTACTCCTCCTTGATCCGCGAGAGCAGGAAGACCTCGTAGTCCATGGACAACCCGAACAGGATGGCGAAGATCCCGATCGGCAGCAGGATCGGCACCGGGGTGGCCCCCGGGATCCCGACGAGCTCTCCCAGCCATCCGCCGCTGACCGCGACGGTGAGGACGCCGAAGGCGGCGGCGCTCGCGAGCAGGTTCATCAGCACCGCCTTGAGCGGGACCACTACTGAGCGGAAGACCATCATCAGCAGCAGGAACGACACCAGGAGCACGCCGCCGAAGAAGAGCAGTAGCCGGTCAGCGACCCCCCGGGTGATGTCGAGGTTCGCGGCGGCCATCCCGCCGACGTCGACGGTCAGGCCAGTGCCCGCGACGGCATCCGGGACGGCAGTGTCGCGCAGCACGTCGACCAGGTCCGAGGTGGCCTCGTCCTGCGGGGAGGTGGTGGCGACCACGCTGAGGACGGCGGTGTCGCCGTCGTCGTTGACGACGGCCGGGGAGACACGAGCGACGCCGTCGACCTCGGCCAACTGGTCGCCGACCGCGTCCGTGGCCGTGAGCAGCTCGCCGCCGGAGGCGCCCTGCACGGTGAGGACCAGCGGACCGGAGAAGCCGGGGCCGAACCCGTCGGCGAGCAGGGCGTAGGCCCTGCTGGTGGTGAAGGAAGGCGGGTCGTTCTGGGCGTCGGGGAACCCGAGCCGGAGTCCGAGGAACGGAGCGGCGAGCGTGAGCAGGACCGCGAGTCCACCGACCGCCGCGGCCCACGGGCGGCGTTGGACGAAGCGGCTCCACCGGTACCAGCGTGAGGTGTTGTAGGCGTGCGGGTTCTTGCCGAAGAACGGTACGTGCAGCCGCTCGATGTTGCGTCCCGTGAACCCCAGCAGCGCGGGCAGCAGCGTCACCGAGGCGGTCATGACCAGCAGCACGGCCAGCGACACGGTGAACGCGAACCCGTTCAGGGACGACAGGCCGACCAGCAGGATGCCGAGCATCGAGACGATGACGACGAGGCCGGCGAACACGGCAGCCCGCCCGGCGGTCGCGATCGCGCCCACGGTGGCCCTCCGTGGCTCGTGCCCCTCGGCGAGGTTGCTGCGGAACCGGGTGACGATGAGCAAGGCGTAGTCGATGCCGACCCCGAGGCCGACCATCGCCGCGGTGGGTGGGGCCCAGTCCGGGACGTCGACCACCCGGCGCAGGAGCTCGCCGAGTGCGATCGCGGTGCCGAGCCCGAACACGGCCGTGACTAGAGGCAGTCCCATCGCGACCGCGGACCCGAAGGTGAACAGCAAGATGACGGCGGCGGCGAGGAGCCCGATGCCTTCGGTGCCGAAGGGGGCCGTCTGGGACAGCGCAGCCACCGGGCCGCCGACCTCGACCTGGACGGTGTCGTCGCCGGCCTCGAGGATGGGCTCGACCAGTGCCTTGGCCTGATCGGGGGTGAAGTCGCTGTCGCGTTGGTCGAGGGCGACCTCGGCGTACGCCGTGGTGCCGTCCTGGGAGATCTGCTGGGCGCCGCCGTCCACGAACGGGCTGGCGACACCGACCACGTGGTCACTGTCGGCCACATCGGTGAAGATTGCCTCTGCGCGGGCTTGCGCCTGGGGTGAGGCGAAGCCGTCCTCGGAGTGGACGACGACCTGGATGGTGTCGCCGGCCCTCTGCGGAAAGTTGTTCTCGAGGGTGTCCGCGGCGGCTCTGGACTCCGAGCCGGGTTGCAGGTAGTCCTGCTTGAGCTCGCCGCCGAAGGTGTTGGCCAGGGCGAAGCCACCCACGAGGGCGGCGATCCAGGCGAGGACCACGAGACGACGGCGGCGGTAGCACCAGTCAGCGAGACGTACCAACATGTCGTTCTCCTCGGTGTCGGCCGTCCTGTGCGGGCGCCCGGGCATTGGCTCGGCGTGGGTAGACACCTGAGCGTGGAACTTCTGCGGTGGGGGCGGGCCCGCGTCGCGGGCATTCCCGAGGAGTGGATGACCGCTGGTGGCCCATAGGGCCGACGACGGCAGGCCGATGCCTGCGGGTGGCTAACCCCAGGAGCAGACGCGGTGGAGGCTCTGCCGGGCGAGCCAGACGGCCGTACCCGCGGCGAGGGGCATCCGGGTTGCACGGATTTTCGTCACGTTCGTGCCCCTCTCTGGTCTTGAAGCGGGGCGGCGATGACTTTCAGTGAACCACAGTCCGAGGGCGGTGGCGGCGTGCGAAGCCGACTATTTGCCGGCGGGCTCAAGGGCTGGGCCGCGCCCCGCTACGCGATCACGCCGGAACAGCTTCCCGCTTGCGACATCAACCAAAGGTCTCGCGTGCGATCCGGCAGTCGAGGGCCAGGACCGACCACCACTCGGAGGGTGGTCGACTTGCCGGTCCCATGCGGACCCAGAAATTCTTTGATGGGTCCAGGCTGGGCCACGATGCTCACGTCATCCACGGCCGTGACGTCGCCGTAGGCCTTGGTGACACCTCCGACGGTGATCATCGGGTGCTCACCTCGGCGGTGCTGGGCGAGGACTTGAAGCCCTTGACGATCAGATAGATGCCGAGGCCGAGCTCCCACACGAACTCGGGAGCGGCGGAGAGCATCTGCCACGTCCCGTCGAGCTCGATGTACCCCAGCATCGCGGCAGATCCGGACAAGATGATCAGAGGGCCGCCGATGAGACCGAACATCGCCAGTCGCCGAGGTACCAGACCCGTTCGGTACATGATGTAGCCGAGGATGCAGCCGTTCCCGACGCCGACGACGAACGACGGGCCGAGGCCAAAGGTCCACTCCTGCATGGCGAGGAACGCGTCGCCGACGACGGCCAGGCCGGCCGCGGACTGCTCGCCTGCTGCTGCGTAGTCCTGTCTGAGGGTGACCACGGTGAGGACCGCCAGGATGCCGACCGCGATGAACACGCTCTCCATGACGCGGGCAGCCACGAAGCTGAGGGCCAGGTTCGGGTGCCGCTTCTTGATGACGGTGTAGATGACGGTGGCGGTGCCGATGTTGGCGATGATGAGGATGGCCTCGGAGAAGGCCCCCCACAGGACGCGGGTGTCCTGCCCGGGTCCGGTGATGTAGTTCCCGTCGAACAGGGGTGGGTAGAACCAGATCTTGGCCGCGATGGACGTGACGTAGGTCAGGACGAACAGCCAGCCGACGATGGTGGCGGCACGTCGGGTCGGGTCGGTTGCCGTCCGGGAACGGGCGACGGTCTGCACTGTGGTGGTCATCTGGGACTCCTGGGTTGGTGGGTGAGATGGGCGGTCGGAACGGGCGAGGGACGTCTCAGGAGTGCGGGCCAGGTTCGGCTCGGGTGACTGAGAGGAGTGGAAGCCCGAGGTCGCGGAGCTTGTGCAGCAGGCCGTGGAGCGCCGCCTGGTCGGTGACGTGTCCGCGGAGGACGGTGGTGCCGTCTTCCTGCGAGAGGGTCAGGTCGTCGAACCAGGCCGACCAGCGCTCGTCGAGCCGGCCCTGGATGCGGATCTCGTACCAGTGGCCGTGCTGCTCGTGCGAGGTGCTGCTCATGCCGCGAACATAGGAACGGCGCTGATGAGCTCGCGTCATCACAGGTGATGAGAGTGCTGATGAACTTTCCGACTGCGCCCTCAGCGGACGGGACGCACGGTCACAGGTGCAGCTGGTGCCCGCGGCGGACGGCGGCGCGGCGGTTGTTGACGCCGAGCTTGGCGTAGATGTGTTGGGTGTGGGTCCGGACCGTCGGCAGGGACACGTTGAGGTGGCGGGCGATGGCGGGTCCGTCGAGATCTGACCCGAGCAGGCGAAGGACGTCGAGCTCGCGGCTGCTCAACGACACGACGAGGGGCGCTCCTGGCTCCGCGGCCGGCTCCACCGCGGGCGCGTGCGTTTCTGACGCCGTCAGGGTCCGAGCGGGAACCGGGGCGCCTGCCGCGGCTGGGAGCGGCGTTGCGTCGGGTAGCCGCCGCAGGAGGTCCTGCACCCGGGGTGGCGCATCGAGGAGCGGTCGCAGCCAGTGTCGTGGCCGAAGCAGGTCCACCACGCGCCCGAGCTGGTGGAGTGCCCCATCGTGTCCGCCGGCGATGTCGCGGGCGGCGACCAGCAAGAGGTCGGTCTCGACCACTGCGGCAGTGCGCCCGGCCTCGGCAGCCGCTCCGTGGAGGCGGGTCAGCAGCTCCACCGCCTGTCCCAGCTTCGCCGGGTCTCCGGTCGCCTCGTGGTCGGCCAACAGCAGCCGGGCCAGCGTGATGTGCTCGCACTCCCGCAGGTAGGTCAGCTCATCAGCCGCCGTGACCCCTGCGGCTGTCGCCCAGCCGTAGGCGGCGTCGAGGTCGCCGGCCCTGATGTGCACGCCGGCGCGTACCGCGGGGACGGGGCGAACGTTGGGCGAGAAGTCGCTGTTGAACAAGCGGTCGGCCTCGGTGAGCAGCGCGTCGGCGGCCGCCAGGTCACCCTGGCTCTCGCGGACGAGGGCCAGCGCGACCCGCCACCGGTACGGCTGCTGTGCCAGGCCTGCTGCCTCGCCCAGGTCACCGGCCCGCTGCAGGTGCTGGGCGGTCGCTTCGACGTCACCCTGCTCCCACGTCACGCGGGCCATCGCCACCCACATGTCTGCCGTCCCGCGCACCACCGCACCGGTCCTCGGCGAGGCCTCGTCCGCAGTGTCGACAAGGGCGAGCGCCCGGTGCACCGCGTCCCGGGCGGCGTCGAGGTCGCCGTGCAACAGCTCCAGCTCGACCACCGTGATCGTGCAGGCCAGAGCATCCGAGACGTGGCCCGTCGCCGCAAGCCCTCGCGTCGCAGCCAGGTATCCATCGAGTGCTGCGCTGAGGTTCCCGGACGTCCAGGACGCCAGACCCTTCAACGCCGCGGCAGACGCGCGTGTCAGCTCATCACCCGCCGTGGCCCGGGACATCGCCTCCTCAGCGTGTGCGAGGGTCCCTGCCACGTCCCCACCCACCAGCGCGAGGCCGGCCCGCTGCGTCGCCACCACGGCAGGCAGCCGCTGCCACTCGGCCTGGTCCCGAACCACCGGTGCCTCGGCTGCTGCCAGGCTGGCCTCGATGGCATCGAGCCTGCCGCTGACTTCGTCGAAGATGTTGCTCGCCATCAGGGCGCCGACGAAGGTGCTCCCCAGCACCGGCCGGCGTGCCACCACCTCCGGCGGCACCATCGACACCCAGCTGCGCAGCACCCCCTCCGCCCGCCGACGGCGCAGCTCCGGTGCGGCCACCTCGATGAGGTCCGCGGCCCGGTCCACGTCATCGGCGGCGAAGGCATGCCGCACAGCTGCCTCCACGTCCCCGACCTCGTCGTACCAGACGCTCGCCCGGCTGTGGAGTACCGGGATGTCGTCAGGGCGTTCGGCCCGCAGCCGTGACCGCAGGACGTCGGCGAACAGGTGGTGGTAGCGGTACCAGCGGCGGTGGTCGTCCAGGGGGACCAACAGCAGGTTGCGGCGCTCCAGCAGCTCCAGCACCGCAGTGCCCGGCATGTCGGCGACCGGGCCGGTCACCGCGTCACACAGCGGGCCATGCAGGCGTGCCAGCACGGAGGTGTCCAGCAGGAACCGGCGCAGCTGAGGAGGTTGCTGGTCGAGCACCTCGTCGGCCAGGTAGTCCACGACGTACCGGCCGTCGCCTGCGAACGATGCGATGAACGCGGGCGGGTCGTCACGGTTCCGCAGCGACAGGGCGGCCAGCTGCAGGGCTGCTGCCCATCCTTCGGTCCGCGACTCCAACGCGACCACGTCCGCCATGGTGAGACCGAGGTCGTGGACCACGTTGAGGTAGCTGTCTGCCTCCTCGGTGGTGAAGCGCAGGTCGGCAGCACGGACCTCGACCAAGTCGCCGCGAGCACGAAGCCGCGACAACGGCAGAGCCGGGTCGGCCCGGGTGCCGAGGACCAGGTGCAGCTGCGGTGGCCGGTGTTCCAACAACAAGGTCACGCCGTCGCTCACCTCGGGGCCGTCGGCGAGGTGGTAGTCGTCCAGGACCAGGGTCAGGTCCACAGGACGTACGCTGAGCTCGTTCACCAGGGCCGCCACGACGTCCTCGAACGACCCGTGGCCCGTCTCGAGGAGTGCCAAGGCGGTGGTCGCGCACCCGGGGCTCGCTCCCTCGAGGGCATGCAGGACGTAGGCCCAGAAGCGGGCGGCGTCGCTGTCGCGGGCATCCAGCGACACCCAGGCCACCCGAGGCTCGCGTGTCAGTGCGGAGGCGAGCAGGGTCGTCTTCCCGAAGCCCGCCGGTGCCGACACCAGGACCACGGCAGCGTCCCGGGCACGCACCAGAACCTCGGTCAGCCGCGCCCGGTCCACCAGTCCCGGCCGGGGGTGCGGCTGAGCCAGCTTGGTCCGCACCAGGGCGTCGACCATCGGCGCTCCCTCCCAGCGGCGACTCTTCTCCGAAAGCGTAGGGGAGCAGCAGCTGCACAGCCTGCCCGCTTCGGGTCAGGACCTGTCCGATCAGCCCCTGTCGCAGAGCGGCGTCGCGGGTTCATGCTGGAACCGACGACCGGTCGGCGACGGCGAACGACACGTCCACCACTGTCGGGTCGGGAACACCTCAGTGCTCGGGCGAACTTCACGGAGTGCCACTGTGTCCGGCTCCCAGTCACCCAGCGAAGGCCACACCGCCCTCGATGCCCCACATGCGCCACCACCTGTGGGGTGGGGGTTCATCGCCCTGTACGCCGCCTCCTACACCGGGGGGTCGCTGCTCTTCCTCGCCCCGCTCCTGGTGTCGCTGGCGTTGAAGGTGAACGACCTCGTCGGCATCGGCGCCGCACCCGGGAACCTGGCCATGGTCACCGGCATCGGGTCGCTGCTCGCCATCGTGGCCAACCCACTGTTCGGACGCCTCAGTGACCGAACCACCGCCAGGTGGGGGATGCGACGGCCCTGGATGGTCACCGGGGTCGCGGCTGGAGCCTTGGGAACGATGGTGGTCGCGACTGCACCGAACATCACCGTCGTCCTGGTCGGTTGGTGCATCTGCCAGGTCTTCTTCAACGCCACCCTCGCCGCGCAGGCCGCCGTCCTGGCCGATCAGGTCCCCACCCAGCAGCGCGGCGCCGTCTCCGGCCTCCTGGGTCTCGCCGTCCCCGCCGCATCCGTCGCCGGCACCTACCTGGTCCAGAGGTTCGACTACTCGACCGTGCTCATGTTCGCGGTGCCGTGCGCCGTCGGCGGGGCAGCCGTGCTGCTGTTCGTGTGGCGCCTCCCCGACCGGCGGCTCGCCGCCGAGGACAAACCGCCGTGGTCGCTGCGAGAGCTGGCGGGCACCTTCTTCGTGAGCCCGCGCCGCAACCCGGACTTCGCGTGGGCATTCCTTTCCCGCTTCCTGCTGGTCATGGCTTACGCGTTCCTCGTCACCTTCCAGGCGTTCTTCCTGATCGCGCAGGTCGGCAGCAGCGAGGACGCCGTGCCGCGGCAGGTGTACCTCGGCACGGTCGTCCAATCGGTCGCCCTGGTCCTCGTCGCGCCCGTCGCCGGACGCCTGTCCGACCGGCTGGGACGTCGCAAGGTGTTCGTCATGGTCGCGGCCGTCATCTATGCCAGCGCGCTCTTCGTCATCGCCGGCGCCGACTCCTTCGACGGATACCTGGTCGGGATGGCCATCGGTGGAGTCGGATTCGGCATGTACATGGCCGTCGACCTCGCCCTCGTCGTCGACGTCCTCTCCGACCCCCGGACGGCGGCCAAGGACCTTGGCGTCCTCAACATCGCCGGCGCCCTGCCCTTTGCTCTCGCGCCCGCCCTGGCACCCGGACTCTTGGCGCTCGGGGACGGTAGCTACGCCATCCTGTACGCCGTTGCCGGAGCCTGCGCGCTGGCCGGCGCTGCTTCGATCGCTCCCGTCAGGGGCGTTCGCTAGAGCGTGGGACTCAAGAGCGCACGGACCTCTCGGCCGGCCCCGGCGACGAGCCGCAGCCGCGTCTTCCCGACGCCTCCCATTCCCGTAGACGTGACCAGCCCGTTGCTCCCGACCGCAGCAGTCAGCCGGGCCAGATCTGCGTCGGCGCTACTTGTCCGGGGCCGATGTCTACAAGCCCTGGCGAACCGCGGGGATGTCACCCCGGAAGTGGTGGCGATGTTCGCCCGGGGTCGTGTCGAGCCGCCGCCGGAAGGTTCGGTTCATGGTCTCGGGTGTTCCGAAGCCACACGTCTTGGCGATCTGTTCGATGGTCCTGTTGGTGGTCTCCAGCAGCCGGCATGCGGAATCGAGCCGGACGGCTTCGACGTGGTCTGCAGCGGTGGCACCCACCTCGGCCTTGAAGACTCGGGTGAAATGTCGTTCGGAGAGGTTGAGCTGTCGGGCGAGTGCTGCCACGGAGAGGTCGTCGGCGAGGTGGTCGCGCAGCCAGGACAGCAAGTCCCGCACCGGCTCGGTGTCGGCGGTCTGCCCGGCCAGGAGGGCGGAGAACTGTGCCTGGCCACCCGAGCGCTGCAGGTAGACGACCAGCTGACGCGCGATCGTGGCGGCGGCCTGGTGCCCGTGGTCGTCGGCGACGAGAGCGAGCGCGAGGTCGATGCCGGCGGTGACGCCGGCAGAGGTCCACACGTTGCCGTCGTGAACGTAGATTGCGTCGGGGTCGACCGTGACACCTGCGTACGTGTCGTCGAGCAGCCCGCACTCTGCCCAGTGGGTGGTTGCTCGGCGCCCCTCCAGCAGTCCCGCTGCCGCGAGCAAGAACGCGCCTGAACAGACCGAGGTCACCCGGCGCGCCTCCGCGGCGAGGCGCCCCACTTCGTCGCGCAGGTTGGTGTCGGCGACTGCCGCGTCCATGTCGGCGCCACCGGCCACCAGCAGCGTGTCGACGGGCCCGGTCACTTCGGTGATCGGAGCCGAGGCGAACTCCAGCCCGCAGCTGGCTCGGACCGGGCCGCCCAGGGCGGACACGACGTGGGTGCGGTACTGGACTACGGGCAGGAAGCGGCTGGCGCTGGAGAAGACCTCGAGCGGCCCGGTGACGTCGAGGATCTGGGCCGTGTCGAAGGTCACGATGACCACGCCACGCTCAACGGGCACGCCGGGAGTCGGCTCGTTCGAGCGCGGCTTCGTCGATCCAGTCATCGGGAGTCCATGCGTCGAAGGTACGCCGGCGATGCGGAGGCCGACATCGTCAACAACGTGTCCTTGCGGGTGGCACGCCGCGGGCACACGCTGAAAGCATGTTGGTCGCCTACCTGCTCTACCCCCGGTTCACCGCCCTCGACGTGGTGGGACCCTTCCAGGTCCTTGCTGCCGCTCCGGGCATGCAGAGCGTGTTCGTGGCGGCCGAGGCCGGCACCGTCCTCGACGACACGGGGTTGTGTGCGCTCCAGGCGGGCACGAGCCTCGGTGGCGTCGCCTCGGCCGATGTGGTGCTCATACCTGGCAGCGACTGCTTGTGCGACCCGGACCCCGCCCTCGTCGAGTGGCTCCGTCTCGTGCACCCGGCGACGACCTGGACTCTCAGCGTCGGCACCGGATCCAGCTACCTCGCCGCCGCGGGTGCTCTCGAGGGTGCCGCGGCCGCCACCCACTGGGCCTCGGCACAGCGTCTGACCGATGTGGGCGTCACCTACAGCCAAGAGCGGGTCGTCCGGGCCGGAAAGGTGCTGACCTCGGCCGGCGCCTCAGCCGGGATCGACCTGGCGCTGACCTTGTTGGGCCTCAGCCACGGTCCGGACGTCGCGCAGGCGGTGCAGCTGGCCCTCGAGTACGACCCTCAACCCCCGTACGACGCCGGCTCCCCGGCGAAGGCGCCCGCTGAGATCGGCGAGCTCGTGAGTTCCTACTACGCGCAAAGGTGCAGCTGATGTCGCCGTCCGAGAACCTTCTGTCCAGCACGACCTCACCGCTCTTGCCCCACCAACCACCCCCGTCCGGTCGTCCCGCCTCCGGCGGTCGTCCCCGGACGGTCGAGGTGGTCGCCGGTGTCGGCTTCGTGGCCACCTGGCTCGTGCTCGGGTTCGTGCTGGGTCTCGGGTTCGTTGGTGTCGTGCTGCTGGGGGTGCTGCTCTGGGCAGCCTTCCAGACGCTGGTTCGGCGCCGGCCCCTGCGAGTGCTGCTCACCGCTGACACGGCCGGGTTCGCCCGCGGCTGGGCGGGTAAGGTGCTGGTCGCCACGGTCCTGCTCGTCATCCCCGCAACCATGGTGCTGCTCTCGCTGGTCGGCGGCAGGTACGGCCGGTACGAGGACGACAGCTGGAAGGCACTCCTCATGCTCGGCGTCCTGGCCGGGGGCTACCTCGTCTCGCGTCGCCTTGTCCTCACCGTGCTCGCCGCGGCCGCGACTGTCGCGGTCGTGTCCTGGTTGTTGTCCCCGGACCTGGCCACCGCCCGCAACGGCGACCCCGTGGTCCTCGCCCACCTGGACCAGCAAACCGACTGGGGCATGCTGGCCGGCTACCACGACGTGGCGGTCGCCGAGGTCGACCTCGACGCGGACCGACCCGTCCGGCTGGCCGGCATCGGCGCCGACGACACCACTCCGATGGAGGTCGGGTCGATGACCAAGGCGATGACCGGCCTGGTGATCGCGGACGCCGTAAACCGCGGCGAGATCCGCATGGATGCCCAGGTGGCCACCTACCTTCCGCAGCTGAAGGGTTCACCGGCCGGCACCGTGTCGATGCACGAACTCGTCACCCACACTTCCGGGTACGCCGAGTTCGGCACCGCCACCCTGCGCCGCGCCGCCTGGAAAGCGCCGCTCGGTCAGAACTTCTTCACCTCCGACAGCGCGGAGATGACCGAGGACACCCGGGCACAGACGCTGAGTGGCCGTGGCGACTACGCGTACTCCACCCTGGGCTCGGCCATCGCCGGCCAGGCCGTCGCGGCCGCAGCCCAGATGAGCTACCCGGACTTGATGCGCACCCGGCTGTTCGAACCGCTGGGCATGTCCCGCACCGCCATCGAGGTCGACCGCGAGCTCGTGGCCGGTGGACGGTCGCGGACCGGTCTCCCGGTGCAGCCATGGGTCATGGATGCCTACGCGCCCGGCGCCGCCGCCGTGTCCACCACCGGCGACCTCGCGAAGCTCGCCACCGCGCTCCTCGACGGAACCGCACCCGGCATGATCGCCCTGGAGCCCACGACCGCCACCGACCAGTCGAACAGACGCATCGGTCACTTCTGGTGGATCTCCACGTGGGATACCGGTCAGACCATCACCTCGCACGCCGGGCAGACCGGCGGCTACGCCTCCTACCTCGGCCTCGACCGTTCCCGGGGCGAGGCCGTCATCGTCCTGTCCGACGTCGCGAACGACGCCAGCGGCCTGGGCGACCAGCTTCTCGCCCACCGCAAGTAGAACTCCAGTTCTGCCCGCAACCGATCCATGTCAGCAGTGGGTCCAGCGAAGGGGTATCCCAATGGCTCCGCGGGGAGGACAGTGTTGTCGAGCGGCACCTTCGGGGAGACGGGTTGCCGTATCAGTCTGGAGCGCGCCGCTTGGTCGGGGGACGAGCGACGCACTCCGGTGGCGCGGCGTCGCGGTCCCGGTCTCACGGGACCGCGACGTGTCGCGCGCCTGGCGGTAGCTGACAGGCCCTAGCTCACTTGCGACAGCGTTGTCGGGGAGAGCCCCATGCAGTTCAAGGTCGGAACTCTGGGATACTCCTTCGGGGCGGGGACTTCTCCTGAGAGTTCGTCCCTTGACAGTCCCCACGTCCCGGGCCCTTAGCTCAATTGGCAGAGCTCCGGACTTTTAATCCGTTGGTTGTGGGTTCGAGTCCCACAGGGCCTACAAACGTTGCCGCAGGTCAGAGTGGGTGGGGTGCTCACCGGACTGAGAGGACACACGGCGTGTTGCTACCGCCTTGCTAACACGGCCGATCACGCCGACGACCCGGTGCCACCGTCATGCCCTCCTGCCGCGTCGCCTCGATGACGTCGAAGGTACGACCACGACGAGGGCCGCGGTGATGCATGACCGTGCCTAGGCGCCCCAGACGATTGCCCCAGACCTGCTGGCTTGCGCGGTAGCGTGGCAGTCCCCCCGGGTGCCCCCTTCGGTCGATTCCCCCGTCTGGCTGGAGGGGGTACTCCCCCGAAAGTAGGTCTCGCCGACTTCACCCTTTCGAGGCATCGCCACCAGAGCCACACGGGCGTAGCGTCCTCGATCAACGGGGGAACAACTGCCTGGTGGTCGGGGGACACCGCTTGGGGGGCAGAGACTGTGTGCCTCCGGGGACCCATCCCGCTCGTCCCCGGAGGCACCGCTCACGCGGCGGGACCGTCAGCGCGAGTCGCGAGGACCAGGACGCGCCACGTTGTCGTCCTGCACGGGTGCTCGTGCAGGCCGTTCCCCTCGACGCTCGATCTGGCGAATCCCGCGGTGAACATGGGGTACGGGGCGACCATGGCCCCGCAGACACAGCCGCAAGGCACGCTCCCGAACCCGAGCTCCCCCACGCGGACCATGAGATTCGGCTCGCTCCTCATCGAGTACGACGACCAGGTGCTGGAGCCGCGACCCTGGACCGCCCACCAGTCCCACTGGGCCGGTGACCTGCTGA
Source organism: Nocardioides euryhalodurans (assembly GCF_004564375.1). Taxonomy (NCBI): domain Bacteria; kingdom Bacillati; phylum Actinomycetota; class Actinomycetes; order Propionibacteriales; family Nocardioidaceae; genus Nocardioides; species Nocardioides euryhalodurans. Next base: position 3,000,544 of record NZ_CP038267.1, on the reverse strand, counting down.
CAACGGCCCCTCCCGGTCCGGTCCTCGAGCTGTGCACGGGCGCCGGGCAGATCGGGCTGCTGACGATTGCGGCGACCTACCGCGAGCTCGTCGCGGTCGACCTCGACCCGGCGGCCGGCGAGCTCGCCCGGCGCAATGCTGGACAAGCCGGGCTCGCCTCCCGGGTCGAGGTGCGGCAGGGCGACCTACAGGAGGTGCTCGGTCCGCACGAGCGCTTCCCGCTGGTGGTCGCGGGCCCGCCCTACCTCGGCGCGGACGAGCGCGACCTCTACCCCGCGACCCACGCCTCGCGATCGACGGCGGACCGGGCGGCATGGCGCTCGTGCGGCGCTGCCTGTCCGTGATCAGCCGCCATCTGCTCACAGGCGGCAGCGCGATCCTGCAGCTGCGCGACTACCTCCAGCCGGGTGCGTCCGCGAGCGTCTCACGGCGGACGGCGGCCTGGGGCGCTAGCCGAGTCCCGAGACCACGGCCGCGGGACGCTCGCCCTGCTCAGGCGTCACTGATCACGGCCGCTGCTCACGCGGCAGCAGCCGGTGTGTGGAGTCACACCACGGCAGCGTGCCCGAGCGACCGCACCGGCACACCGCGCTCACCGGTCGCACGGTGCGGTGCCGGACCCCGGCATCGTCCTCCACGACGTGGTCGCCGCGCAGCAGCATCGGCCCTCCCGGACAGAGCACGACGTCGGGGTGCGTGAAGTCCTTCACGCCGGCACCTGCTCCGACGGCTGCCAGCCTTCAAGCATGCGGGCGGCATAGCGAGCCTCGAGGTCGAGGCACGTGAAGGCCCCGAAGAAGACCTCTTCCGCCTGCTCCGGCTCCTCCTCCACCAGCGCTCCGCACACGCTCCGGCAGGCCAGCTGGTCGTGGACGGCGTCGGCCGTGACGTGCTCGGTGTAGTACCCGACCAGGGCCTCGTCGAAGCCGAGCCGCTGCAGCCCCTGTGCGAGCCGGCGCGAGGGCGAGGAGCTCGTCGCCTCGAACGCCGCGAGGTGCCCGAGGGCCGCCGCGCGCAGCCGACGGTGCAGGCCCAGCAGCGTCATCGCGTTGTTCTGCTCGAGGATCTCGACCGGGGCGTCGTCCACGTACGCCCCGGGCCGGGAGTCGAGCCCGCTGGCAGCCATCCCGCGCGCGAAGAGGTGCGCGTGCAGTCGGTTGGGGTCACCCACGCCGTACTCGTCGAAGGCCAGCTCCATCAGCGCGGCCTTCGGCGCCGTCGGCAACCGGGGGATCACCCAGGCCGTCGGGTCGAACTCCTTGAGGTGGTAGAGCGAGCGGTGTCGCAGCAGCTCCCGCACCTGGTCGGCGTCAGCCGAGCTCTGCACGTACGGTGCGAGCGCGGGACCGTCGTGGGCGTCGACGTAGTCGAAGAGTGCGTCCGCGACGGCACCCTCGTGCCGGTGCCCCGTGAACCGGGCCCGCAGCCGCTGCTCCAGGTCCGTCTCCAGACGGCGGCGCAGCCGGAGCAGGTCGGGGTCCCACTCCAAGGCGTCGTCGACCCCATCGAAGCCGCGGTAGTGGAGCTCGTAGAGCATCCACAAGGACAGCTGGGCGTCCTCGTGGTCGTCCTCGACGAGGGTCAGCGACGCAGACCGGTCACGCTCCGACCCACGAAGACCGCGGAGGACGGCCTCGCTCAGCGCTCCTCGGGCGGTGGCGATCACGGCGTGAAGACCACCTTCACCATGCCGTCGTCCTTGCGCTTGAACCCGTCGTAGGCCGCGGCCGCCTCGGAGAGCGGCAGCCGGTGGGTGGCGAAGTCCATGGTGCCGAGCGGGTCGCTGTCGTCGAGGACAAGAGGCATGAGGTCGTCGGTCCAGGCACGGACGTTGGCCTGACCCATGCGCAGCTGCAGCTGCTTGTCGAAGAGCTGCACCATCGGCATCGGGTCGGCCGCGCCGCCGTAGACCCCCAGGATGGAGACGGTGCCGCCGCGCCGGGCGCATTCGAAGGCCGAGATGAGGGCAGCCGTGCGGTCGAAGCCCGCCTTCTTCATGATGGGCCGGACCACCGCGGAGGGAAGGAGACCCATCGCCCTGATCGCCCTTTCGGCGACCGGGTTGCCGTGGGCCTCCATGCCCACCGCCTCGACGACGGAGTCCGCCCCGCGGCCCCCCGTCCGGTCCCGCACCTCGGTCGCCAGGTCGTCGACCTCGTCGAGGTTGATGGTGTCGGCGCCCCGCGCAGCGACCCTGGCAAGCCGCTCCGGCACGCGATCGACGACGATCACGCGCCGCCCCTCGTGCAGGGCGATCCGGGCTGCCATGTCACCGATCGGGCCGGCGCCGATGACCAGGAGGGTGCCGCCGTCAGGGACCTCTGCGTAGCGCACGCCCTGCCAGGCGGTCGGCAGCACGTCGGACAGGAACACGAACCGGTCGTCCGGCGGCCCCTCCGGCACCTTCATGGCGGCGTGGCCGGCGTACGGCACCCGGAGGTACTCCGCCTGGCCACCGGGGACCGAGCCGTACAGGCTGCTGTAGCCGTAGAGGCTCGCCCCAGTGCCCTGGTCGCGGTTCTGGCTGGTCTCGCATTGGCTGTTGAGGCCACGCTCACACATCCAGCACGAGCCACAGCTCACGTTGAACGGAATGACCACCCGGTCTCCGACCGCGAGGTCGCCGACCTCGCTGCCGACCTCCTCGACGATGCCCATGGGCTCGTGGCCGAGCACGTCCCCGGGCGACATGAACGGAGCCAGGGGCTCCATGAGGTGCAGGTCGGAACCGCAGAGGCCGGTCGTGGTGACCCTGATGATCGCGTCCGTGGGGTCGACGATGGTCGGGTCGGGAACGTCATCCACGCGGATGTCGCGCGGACCTTGCCAGGTGACTGCCTTCATGTGGTGGGACGTACCCAGCGGGTCTGCCCCCATGCAGCGACCTGCGTCACAGGACGGGTCGCCCACCCGTGACCGCGACGCGGGCGCCGGACATGGAGCCACCCTCCTCCGAGGCGAGGAGGACGTGGGCCCCCGCGAGCTCGGCAGGCCTAACGTGCGGTGCCGGCCCGGAGGTCGATCTCGAGGGGCACCGTCGTTCTCGTCGCCGGACATCCCCCGACGTCGCTTTCGATGCCCCTGGCCCGGCACCTTCGACCACACGTGTGAAGAGCGCTACCACCATCATGGTCAGCGCCTCGCCTACGGAGCCCGAGCCACCACCGTCACCCCGCCGTCAGCCCGTCAGCGCTCGCAACACAGCTGTCACCACCACTGCGACCAGGCTGGCCAAGAGCAACGGCGCACGGCACAGCAGCATCACGGCCGCCACCCCAACGCCCACCGTCTGGGCGCCGACGGCCCACTGCTGGCCGTCAGCCAGCACCGAGGTCACGACCAGGGCCGACAGGAGCGCCGGTGCGCTGACCGCTATGACGCCGTTCCCCCACGTGGGCAGTTCGCGGCCGCCGACGAATGCGGGTCCCAGAGCTTTGGTGAGCACGGCCATCGCGGTGAGCGCCCCGATCAGCAGCCACACCTGGACTTCGTTCAGAGTCATCCGGATGCCTCCGCGCCGGGTGCCGGTTCGACCCTTCCCAGGCCGATCAGCGCTGCGGCGCTCGCTGCCAGCACCGGCACACCAGCGGGCGCGACGGGCACCAGTGCGAGCGCGATCCCGGCACCGAGCAAAGCCGCCACCCGGGCTCGGGGTCGGCGCAGCTCGGCTACGAGGATGCCGATGAAGAACGTCGGGAAGAGTGCATCCAGGCCGAGCCGCTCGGGGTCGCCGACAAGTGCGCCCCCGTAGGCGCCGAGCACGGTTCCGACCGCCCACCCGATGTACTGCGGCAGGGTGGTTCCGAACAGCAGGCCTCGATCGAACGTCCCGTCGCCCCGACTGGCGAGTGCCCATGACGAGTCGACCACCGCCTGGCCCTCGGCCGCCCGACGTAGCGGACCGCCCGACAGGGACGGGGCCAGCGCGATGCCCATGGCCAGGAACCGTGAGTGCATCAACGTCGCTGCGCCCACAGCAGCTCCGATGCCGCCACCTGCACCGACGATCGTCAGCGCGGTGAACTGAGCGGAGCCGCCGAACACCAGGACGGACATGAGCACCGCCTGTACGGGGGTGAAGCCTGCTTGGACGGCCAGCACCCCGAAGGACAGCGCCAGCACGAGCGCGACCGCGGCAAAGGGCAGACCCAGTCGCAGACCCCGACGGAAGGAAGGACTCACCGAGACAGGGTAGGACTGGGGCCTTCGTGGGCGCGCATCCGACGGAGCTGTGGACACCCCAAGGCGACATGACCTCCGCACCGGTGTGCGGCACGCGGAGTGACAGCTATCGGCTTCTGGATCTGTGCCTGCCAGTGTCGCGCGGGCGCCTCACATCTTCGAGGCAGAGATGATGGAGCTACGGCGTTGGCGGGGCAATGAGGTGACCCGGACAACGCCCGGCGACATCTGACCGCTGGCTCCAGCGCGGCGCTCCGGTCCCAGCTGACGTCTGGGTTACGAGGTCCCGATGTGGGGTACGTGCTCGGCATGACCCGCATACTCGGAGCCGCAGGTACTGATCGCGCCGGAGACGATCCCGCATCTCCGCTCGAGCTCACCCGGCAGTCATGGTGGTACGTCGTCCGCAAGACAGTCCGTGAGTTCTCCAAGGACGAGTGCTTGGACCTCGCCGCCGCGCTGACCTACTACGCCGTGCTCGCGTTGTTCCCCGCCCTCATCGCGCTCCTGTCGCTCGTGGGACTCGTCGGGCAAGGACAGTCGTCGGCCGAGGCACTGTTGGACATCCTGGAGGACATGGGTGCGGGCGCGGTCGCCGAGACAGTTCGGGCGACGCTGTTGGAGCTGAGCGCCGCGCCGAGCGGGGGCATCACCCTGCTGCTGGGCCTGGCGGGAGCGCTGTGGTCGGCGTCGGCGTACGTCGGGGCGTTCGGCCGAGCGATGAACCGGATGTATGGGACAGGTGAAGGGCGTCCGATCTGGAAGCTGCGCCCGGCCATGCTGCTGGTCACGTTGGTGTTGGTGTTGCTGGCGGCGCTCACGCTGGTGGGACTGGTGGTCTCCGGACCGGTCGCGGAGGCTGTCGGCCGCGCGCTCGGACTGGATTCCGCGGCGGTGCTGGCGTGGCAGATCGCGAAGTGGCCGGTCATCCTCCTCGTCGTGATGCTGATCGTGGCGACCTTGTACTGGGCCACCCCGAACGTAAGGCAGGCGAAGTTCCGCTGGCTCAGCTTGGGCGCCGCCCTCGCCATCGTGGTCTGGATCGTGCTGTCAGCAGCGTTCGGCTTCTACGTGTCCAACTTCTCGACCTACGACAGGACCTACGGTTCGCTTGCGGGGGTCATCGTCTTCCTCCTGTGGTTGTGGCTGACCAACCTCGCGCTCCTGTTCGGCGCCGAACTGGACGCCGAGCTCGAACGAGGTCGTGAGCTCCAGGCCGGCATACCCGCCGAGCGGACAATCCAGTTACCGGCTCGAGACACCGCCGGCATCCAGAAGGCGGAGGAGAAGGCAGAGGACGACGTACGCCGGGGTCGTGAGATCCGTCAGCGGCACGCGGAAGCGGACGAGTGACCATCAAGGCGCCCTGGCTGCAAATCGTCATTAACGTGCCAGCCCCACGTCCAGGTAGCCGCCGAGCTCTGGGGGCGAGCCCTGGGGTGGCCGATGGGACAGCGGTGGGCCGGGCCCGCACGGACTGGCAGCTCTTCGCACAGCGGCGGGCAGCAGGTGGCGTCGCATCGACTCTCACCCTCCCCGCGATGGCCGGCGGGCGCGCGGTCGGAAGCGTGGACCTCAAGACCGCCTCGGACAAGGCCTTCACCGGTCACCACGAGACGGCCAATCTTGGCGCTTGGGCCTCTGGAGCGACCGCCAGGGTGGGCCTGGGCTTCTCGACGCGCCGAACGGCCGAGCTGACGGCGCGCGAGGGCCTCCGGATCGACGTCGCCGCCGGCCTCCTGGCTCGGCTCGAGTCAGCGGACGCCGGAGGGGCGCACGCAAGACCTTTCGCGACTGCGCGCTACACCGGCGTGCGAGTCATCCAGGTGGCTGAGACCCTCATCGCCCTGATGGACGGGCAGAGCGGTGAGTAGAGCTTCTCGCCGTCCCTCCAGGCGGAGCACCCGGACGATCACACGCAACTGGAACGAGCTGCTCCAAGAGTTGCGGGTCACTCAGACGGGAGTCCAGATCCTCACAGGCTTCCTCTTGACGCTGCCCTTCACCTCCGTCTTCGGCGACCTCGAACCACGGCAGACCGTGACGTACCTGGTCGTCCTCGCGGGAGCGGTCCTCAGTACGGGCTTCGTGGTCGCACCCGTGGCCTTCCACCGCGTCCTCTTCCGGCGCCGTCAGCGTCCGTGGATCGTCGAGGCGGCCAATGTGTGCGCACGACTGGGGCTGGTGTGCTTCGCCCTCACCAGTTGCGGCGTCCTGTTCTTCGTGTTCGACGTGGTGCTGGGGCTGTGGCCCGCCAGCATCGCCTTCGCGGCGGCGTTCGCCTTCTTCCTCCTGCTGTGGGGCGTTGTCCCCTGGTGGGGCGACCACCACGCTGAGCGAGGAGATCCGCCGCAGCAGTGAGGCGAGCCATGCCTCGGGGCACTCCACAGTGGGACGTCGAGCGTCACCAGTCGCTCACGAACCACTCCGACGGGACCGGCGGTCACGCTCCCTCGCTGCTCGGTCCTGGGGTGCGCACCATCGCGTGGTGCCGACGGTCAGCTCAATCGTGGACGTGCTCTCGGGTGGCCCGCGGTCACGGTGCACCGCCGTCGTGGACAAGAGTTCGCGGGGCCCTCGCGGGAACGCACACGCCACGGTCTCGTGACCGCGGCCGGATCAGGAACTACGCCCGAGCGCTGCTGCGAGGTCAGTCAGCCGACCTCGCGGTGCGAGCGAGGCGAGAGCCTCGGGGTCGGTGGGCAGCCCCAGTGTCTCTGCCCTGCGCAGTGCCCGCGGGTCGAAGTACGGGCGGACTGCGGGCCACACCTCCTGCACCTCCCTGCAGAAGAGCCGGGCGCCGACCGGCCCGATGCGTGGAAAGGACGCGATGGCGTCCTCGAGATCAGGCACCGCGGATCGGGCGGACGGCCGCAGGGCTCGCAAGTCGCCGTCATGGTCCCTCAGCACCCGGGTGGCCGTCTCCTCCAGGCTGGAGGCCGTGCTCTCGTCGTAGCGGCGGTAGCCGCCCCGGCCCAACGCGTCCACACGCTGCTGCCACGTGGACTCAGCCAGGCGCTCGGGCGTTCTCCACCCGGCCCGGAACAGCTCTCGTGCCGCTGCGGCCGCCAGTCCCGCATCGATGCGGGTCGCCGCGAGCGTGCAGAGCACCAACAGCTGGAACAGCGGGGCGGGCTTGTCGCGCAGTGTGATTCCACCTTCGAGGGCGTACGTGCCGCGCCCGTGCTCGAGCAGGTCGGCCACGATCTCGTGGTGCGAGGTCGTCACGCGGGGCGCTCCGCTGTGGGGAGGGACTCGCATTCGGTTCCCAAGGCCGGCAAGCGCCTCACTCTTCCCATTCCGAGCTGTCCGGCCAGTCGGGAACGGTCCCGGTGGACTTGTCCGTGGCGTCGGCGTCACCCGCGGGCTCGGGTTCGTCGAGGGCAGATGTCTCGGAGAGCTGCCCTTCCTGCTTGACCGGTTCCTCGTCGAGCTCGGGCCTGTTCACGTCCTTGTGCGTTCTCATGGTAGGTGCGTACCCGATCCTTCTCGATCGACACCCACGGTTCGACCGGGGGGCCTCGGGCGAGCGGACACCGAGGCCCCTCCTGCAGTCATCAGGCAGCCCCAGCCGCTCATGTCCGGGGTGTCACCATCAGGACTGCCCGCGTACAGCGGTCCACATCACAGCCGGGCTGGCATGTCCCAGGACGGATCGGGGCACGAGGACGACCATGACCGATCGCTACCTGCGCGCCCTCGTCCTGGCAGGCACGCTCAAGCCGTCGCCGGCGCCGTCCAGCACTTTCACGCTCGGGCAACAGGTGCTCGACGCGCTGGAGGAGCACGGCACCGCGGGCGAGGTGGTCCGTGGCGTCGACCACCACATCCGCTGGGGGGTGAGCACCGACGAGGGCGGGGGTGACGCCTGGCCCCGCATCCGGCAGCTGGTGATCGACGCCGACATCCTGGTGCTGGCCACCCCGATCTGGATGGGCCAGCCCGCCTCCGTGTGCAAGATGGTTCTCGAGAGGCTCGACGGCGAGATCGCCGAGACGTCCCGGCCAACGCAAGCACCTACTGGGTGGGCACGGCCATGCAGGGCACCGACGACAACGACCTCGGGCAGACGCCCGAGGGGACGGACCAGACCACGCGTACCGCCGCACTCAACGCCGCCCACCTCGCACGACTACTGGCCTCGCGGAGCTTCCCGCCTCCGCCATCGCAGTGAACGCCCGACAGCGACCCGACCGCCCGACCTGAGGAGATAGCTGATGACCACGAACCGACGCCACGTCGACGCACCCCCGGGGAAGGTCTGGGACGTGCTCGCCGACGGATGGCTCTATCCGCTCTGGGTAGTGGGTGCCACGCGCATGCGGCAGGTTGACGAGACGTGGCCGGCCCCGGGGGCCAAGCTGCACCACTCCGCCGGGGTCTGGCCGCTCGTCATCGACGACACCACCGAGGTCCTCGAGGTCATGCCGGGCGCAGCGCTCCGGCTCAAGGCACGCGGGTGGCCTGCGGGTGAGGCCGAGGTGCTCCTCACCCTGACGCCGGAGGGCGAAGGGACTCTCGTGGAGATCCGCGAGGACGCGGTGTCTGGGCCTGGGCGGCTCATGCCCGCACCGCTGCGATCTCCCTTGCTGACGTGGCGCAACCGGGAGACTCTGCGCCGTCTGGCCTCGGTGGCGGAAGGACGCTGAGGGCATGGGCCACGATGCGATCGTCATCGGTGCCGGCCCCAACGGTCTCGTCGCGGCCAACCACCTCTTGGACGCGGGTTGGTCGGTGCTGGTCCTGGAGGCCCAGGAGGAGGTAGGCGGCGCCGTCAAGAGCGACCGGAGCCTCCACGCCGACTTTGTCCACGACACCTTCAGCGCCTTCTATCCTCTGGCCGCGACGTCGCCCACCATCCGTTCCTTCGACCTCGAGCAGCACGGTCTCAGGTGGACCCAGGCACCCGCGGTGCTCGGCCACCCCAGGCCGAACGCGCCGTGGGCCTTGCTGCACCCGGATCGTGACGCCACCGCAAAGCTCTTCGACGAGGAGGCGCCTGGAGACGGTCAGGCATGGCTCGATCTCTGTGCGGAGTGGGACCGGGTCGGTGAGCACCTCGTGGGCGCGCTCCTCACCCCCTTTCCGCCACTGCGCCACGCGACTGGGCTGCTGACCCGCCTGAGGTCCGTCGGTGGGCTCGACTTCCTCCGCACCTTGCTCGAACCCGCCGTCAGCCTCGGGGGCAGCCGGTTCCGGGGTGAGGCGCCCCGGCTGTTGCTCGCCGGCAATGCCGCTCACGCAGACATCCCGCTCGATGGGGCCGGGTCCGGCCTGATGGGGCTGCTGCTCTCCATGCTCGGCCAGACCGTCGGATTCCCCGTCCCGGTCGGTGGCGCTGGCAAGCTGACGCAGGCGCTCGCCCGGCGAATCGAGTCTCGTGGCGGCGAGATCCGCTGCTCCTCGCCCGTCACGAAGGTGGTCACTCGTTCGCGCACCGCGGTCGGGGTCGAGGTCGGTGGGGAGACGTACGTCGCAGCAGGCCGCGCGATCATCGCCGATGTGCTCGCGACTCGTCTCTACGGTGATCTGGTGGCAGCTGACCAGCTCCCGCCACGCTTGTTGCGCGCCATGCAGCGGTTCCGTCTCGACGCTGCCACGGTCAAGGTCGACTGGGCGCTCTCCTCACCCGTGCCGTGGGAGGTTGCCCCTCTGTGCGCACCCGGGGCCGTCCACATCGCCGACTCGGTGAGCGAGATGGCTGAGTCGATGAGCCAGGTCGCCGCGGGTGCCGTGCCGGCCCACCCGTTCCTCTTGGCTGGGCAGATGAGCGTCGCAGATCCGACGCGCTCCCCCGCCGGCACCGAGGCCCTCTGGGCCTACACCCACGTCCCCCAGAACGTGACGCGAGACGCTGGGGACAGCGGCATCCGCGGCGCCTGGGACCACACCGACCGGGAGCGGATGGCGGACCGGATGCAGGCGCGCCTCGAGCGCTTCGCCCCCGGTCTTGCGCAATGCATCGTGGCGCGGCGGGTCCTCGGACCCAGGGAGCTGGAGGAGATGAACGCCAACCTGCAGGGCGGATCGATCAACGGCGGAACCGCGCAGCTGCACCAGCAGCTGGTCTTCCGTCCGGTGCCGGGGCACGGGCGCGCCGAGACGCCGGTGAGGGGGCTCTACCTCGGGTCGGCCTCTGCGCATCCGGGCGGCGGGGTCCACGGCGCCCCCGGGATGAACGCCGCACGTGCCGCGCTCGCGCATGCGCGGTTACGTCCTTGGCGCCGATGACGACGGAAGTTCACGGTTCCCGTGCCGGTCCGCAAGGAAGGCGACTCGACCAAAACCCGACCAACCTGCCGAGGTGGTGCTGGTCCCCTGAGTCCGGCACCCACCCTGAGCACGTACGCCTGCGAACCAGGGCCTGGCTTCGCGAGGCCCGGCAGGGGACACGGCGGGGTCAGTGGCTGACAGACAGCGGTACGACGAGCTGACCTTTCGCCACGACAGCAGGGTGCACGTCACCGCGCCAGGCGGACCTCGGCGTCCGGTCCCTATGACATCACTCCGTTGTAAGTCACCGGCCCGTAGCGACTTCGAGGCGAGCGTCCGTTCTACACTGCTGGACGTGTCGACAAGCCAGTGGGTTCTCCTGATCGTGATCGTCGTCGGAATCCCGCTCGCGACGTGGCTCGGAATCCGAGTGCTGCGGGATCCGCACCGGAAGTAACCCCGTTGATCGTGCGAATGTCGGGTGATGCATTCCGGGTCCGGAGCGTCAGCGATCACACGGTCGTCGCATGGCTGCTGACGAAGCCTGGACGAGGACCGGACTTCTTCTGGGGACGACAGAGCGACCTCGGGTCGAGGCTGACTCGAGAAGCGATCGCTTCATCGGGAGAAGTAGCGCGTTGGGTCACTGGCGGGAGACGGCTCGGACTTAAGCCACTCATGCAGCGCCGCCGCATCACGTCGCTGAAGCTCCTCGAGGAGGCGTTGCCGCAGGTCGACCAGAGCCAGGCTGTCGGTGGAGTCGTCGGCCTCCGGCAGAGCCATGCCTGAGATCGCCCAGACCTCCCCCAGTTCGGGCGTGGTCATGGAGGAAAAGCGCGGGTGTCGAGGCACCATGGAGAAGGACGGACGGGTGGTTCCGCCGGCCCCCTGGCCCACCCGATCGCTCGACGCTTCGGGTGCTGGCCGACGTTCCGCCAACACGCGGAGAACTGGCGGTGAGCACGCCACGAGAGCGACGAAGAGCGCGATTCCTACGTAACCGAGCTGAGTCCACAACCCGCACGCTGTCAGGAAGACCAGCGCGGAAAGCAACCCGTCGCCCATCGCTCTGACAATTGCCCCAGGGCCACGTGCTCTCGTACGCCTGACTAGCCCGGAGCCGAGCAGGACCCAGAACCCGATAGCGGTGGCAGGAGCAATGAGAACTGGCGAGGGATCCCAAGCGGCGGCGTTCAGCGTGAGGACCAAGGCGACCAACCACCAGGTTCGGACTGCTGCGACCGCGTATCTGCTCATCGCTGCCTCCCCGGACACGCAACCGAGTTCACCAAGGTCCCCCCGGTCTGGCTTCCCGGGCAATGAATCGGACGGCCTTCCATCTGAGAAGCTCCCTCTCTCCCTGACGACTTCGTACCCGGACGACACCACGACATTCGTGTCGCGCCCGACGCTTCCCGGACTCACGATGTGCACTTCACGCCACCGATCAGACCCGCCACTAAAGGGGTGAGCCGCGCAGCCACTGTCGCTCCTAGCCTGAACGAGTGATGGGTGATGTTTCACCGCATCACGGACGAGGGAGTAGAGCCCGGGATCTGCTCCCAACTCCTGTCGCTGTCCCGCGTGTCAGTTGGGTGGCGACCACGCAGGAGTAGGCTCCCGTTCGCTGACGGCGAGCGGGGGCCGTCCGGCTGTCAGGAGTTCGCAGGGACCGGTGCTACGAGTCCGTGCTGGCTTGCCCAGATCACGGCTTGCGGTCGCCGCTCGGCGCCGATCTTGCGATAACCGGTCCGGATATAGGTCTTGACCGTGTTGAGGCTCAGATAGAGCTGCCCCGCAATCTCCTGGTTGCTGAGCCCTGCTGCGATCAGCCTCAGCACGTCGAGCTCGCGAGGGGTGAGTCCACTGTGCGCGATCTCAGGGTGGCAGTAGTCGCCGGAAGGAGGGCACTGCGCGCGGTCCCGCCTCCGGTGGATGCTCTCGATCCCCTCGAGCAGCCGCGCCTGCGGAAGCCGTTGGGAGAGTGCTCCGTGCGCGCCGCAACTCAATGCCGCCTCCACGACCGTCGGTGTGTCGTCCCAATGGGTCGCGATCACCGTGGACCCAGTACTGCGGAGCAGGTCGTGGAGGCCGGAGTCGTGCGAGCTCGCCGAGTCGCTGGAGTACACCCCGTAGAGCGTCACATCAGGGATCTCCGGGCAGTCGGGATCGGCGACCACGTAACGACCCGTCGACGCCGTCTCGAGCAGCTGCGTCCAGCCTGCGACCACCACGTCGTGCGGCTCGACGACCGCCACCCGCACGAGCCCGTGCGCCACTGGCCGCCGCTGGGGCTCGAGGTCAGCACCGTGCGTCGCTCGCACCCCGGGCAGGGAGTGGTGTGACGGGCTCGGCAGATGGCTGCGCGGAGAGGTGAGCATGCTCGTCGTCGCCATGCGGTTGTCCCTTCTTCGATGGGTGGGGTCGACCCTGACCTGCCAGCGAGGGCAGGAGGACCGAGGGCAGAACGGGTGTCGGCGGTGGCGTTCAGCGGGCGTCATGCGCATGCTGCGGCCGGCGCACGGTCCACAGAGTCCCGAAGTGCCGGCAACGGCGAGGACTCCGCAGTCCCGGTCACGTCGATCGACGTCCGGCACAGACGGTGGCCAGGCCTGCCGTCGAGAGGTCTTCCATGCGATCTTGCTCCTCGCTGGAGGGTCGTCTTCCACTCGGAGACGCGACAGGACGTGACAAAGTCGCAACGGAGGACCACATTTCTTCGAAGACCCCCTTTGGTGCGACTTTTTCGCCTCCGCCGGCGTCCTCCTCAGGGGGTTACGACTCAGGGAAGGCCATGATCAGTCAATGGCAGGAGAACCAGGTGCCGGGCAGCCACCTGCCCTGGACTCGGAGGCCGCACTACGACGGCTCTTCACCGAGCACGGCGCCTCGGTCTACCGGATGGCCCGATCCGTGCTCCGCGACCCTGGGCTGGCCGAGGACGTGACCCAGGAAACGTTCATCAAGGCGTGGCAGCACCACGACAGCTATCGTGGGGACGCCCCGATCCTGCACTGGTTGCTCCGAATCGCGCACAACCTCGCTGTCTCGACCCTGCGGACGATCCGGGAGGACTCGACCGACCCCCGGAGGTTGCCGATTCAGGAGCCCCGCCATCCCGACGACGTGGTGGAGGGTCGGTTGCTCATCGACGAGGCGCTCGACGCGCTCGACCCGCTCAGCCGGGCCGTGGTCGTGCTGCGTGAGGTCGAGCAGCTCACCTACGCCGAGATCAGCGACGTGCTCGGGGTCCCGATGCCGACGGTCAAGACCCGGTTGTTCCGGGCTCGGGCGCGGCTGCGCTCGGCCCCGAAGGGAGGCCCGCGATGAGCTGGCGCCACCCTTCCGACACCACCCTCGAAAGGTGGTCCACAGGCGGCCCCAGCCGCCGGGCGGCCCGACACGCCCAGCACTGCCCGCTGTGCCTGGAGCGGCTGGAACAGATCACTGACCTCGAGCCCCGGATCCGGGCAGAACTGGAGGCTGACACCATGCCCCGTCCCTCGTTGGAGGCGGCGCTGTGGGATCGTCTCGAGTCACGCATCGCAGAGAGGGAAGCCATCTCCGTGTTCACCGAGCTCATGGACGTCGGGCCCGCGACATCGCGGCTGCTGCTGGAGGGGACCGTGGACGAAGGAAGAGACGATGAGTGAACAGGTGATCTACGCACTGGCCGCGATCCTGGCCGGACTGGCGCTCGGATCCATCCTGGGCGCGCTGACACGCCGGCTCGTCGCTCCCCAGGAGCGTCGCCGCTCCCTCGAGGGCCTCGCGGGCCCTGCCGCAGCCTTCGTCTTCTGGGTTGTCCTGGCCCTGGGAATCGCCGTAGCGGTGGGGATCCTCGCGCCGGGCGCGCTCGAGCCACTGGGCGAGCGGGTGCTCGCCTTCCTGCCCCAGGTGCTGATCGCGATCCTCATGCTCATCGTCGGCCGGGCGGCGGCCACGTTGGCCGGCACCCTCCTCGGGGCCGGGCTGGCCCGCGCAACCGGCCGGACCAGGCGCGAGATGGTGATCGTGCTGCGAAGCGTGATCATGGTGGTGGTCGTCCTGCTGGCGCTCGGCCAGCTCGGCGTCAACACCGAGCTCCTCACGCTGACCTTCGCAGCGGTGCTGCTGTGCCTCGCCACTGCGATGGCGCTGCTGATCGGGCTCGGAGGTCGTCACGTCGCCCGCGAGGTCGCCGCCGGCCGCTACCTCCGGCGCATCCTGAGCGAGGGCGACCACGTACACACCGAGGGGGTCAACGGCACCGTCGTCGCCCTGCACGCGGCCACCACCGAGATGGAGGGTGACGCTCCGGGGACCACGCACGTCCCCAACACGGTCATGCTGGACGGCCCCATCACGGTCACCCGTCCGCCCCGTCCCGAGCAGTGACGACGGCTCAGCCCGACCGATCCCCCCTCAGTCGACCAGAGGTCACCTGCCCTGTCACCACCCGTGGGGATGGGCCCCTGCGGGAGGGTCCGGACTAGCGTCGCCGGGTACCCGAGGGGGCTTCCGGCAGGTCCGAGGGAGCGCGTGACCTGCAGTCCCCCAGGGAGAGCCGGCACCTCGTCGGCGTAGGTCTATCTCAGGGGAGAATTGCAATGACTCTGGACGATTTCGACGTCGCGGGAATCTTGACGCGCGTGGCCGCGGCGGTGGTCATCCTCATCGTCACGTGGCTGATCGCGAAGCTGATCAAGACCTTGTTGAGCAAGAGCCTCGAGCGGGTGAAGGTGCTGCAACGGGAGGACTCCAGCGGACAGTCACTCGGGCAGTCCCTGGCCACGATCGCCTCGCTGGTGGTCTGGTTGTTCGGGCTGATCGCGATCCTGAACCTCTTCGCGCTCACCGAGGTGGTGGCGCCCATCCAGGATCTGCTTCAGAGGGTCCTTGCAGCGCTCCCGGGCATCGCCGGTGCCGCCATCATCTTCTTCATCGGCCTGGTCCTGGCCCGGATCGTGCGGCAGCTGGTCGAGACGTCCCTGCGCACGGCCGGAGCGGACAACTGGCTGGGGCGCACCGATGAGCCGGCTGCTACCTCACCCGGGACGACGGGAACCCGCGCCGCCACGACCACGACGGCCCCGCCGCTCTCGCGCATCGCTGGTCAGCTGGTCTTCGCGCTGATCCTCATCGTGGTGTCGATCTCAGCCCTGCAGGTCCTCGGCATCGAGGCGATCGCGGAGCCGGCCACGCAGATGCTGACCCTGATCCTCAACGCCATCCCGTCGGTCATCGCCGCGGCGCTGCTGCTGGGGATCGGTTACCTGATCTCCCGATTCGTGGCACCGCTGCTGGAGTCGACACTTCAGGGCCTCGGCACCGACCGCGTCCTCGCCGACCTGGGGGCTGGCGGGACCACAGCCACCCCGCCTTCCAGGGTGATCGCGAGGGCCGTACAGGTCGCGATCGTGCTCTTCTTCGCGGTTGCTGCCACTCGCGTGCTCGGCTTCCCCGAAGTCACCCGCATCCTCGACACCGTCCTCGAGGTCGCCGGCGGCATCCTCCTCGGCGTCGCCATCATCGCGGTCGGGGTCTTCATCGCGAACCTGGCCCCCAGGTTTGTCTCCGGCCGGGCAGGACAGATCCTGAGGTACGCCACCATCGCATTGTTCGTCGCGATCGGTCTCGGCTCGATGGGTCTGGCCGACTCCATCGTCAACCTGGCTTTCGGAGCGATCGTCGTCGGTGGCGCCGCGGCCGCAGCCCTCGCCTTCGGTCTCGGCGGCCGCGAGGCTGCCGCCCGCCAGCTGCAGCGACTCGAGGCACGCGCTGAGATCGAGAGTGGCTCCTCCGCAGGTGGGACGACCTCGTAGAACGAAGCGGCTCGCCCGATCCACTGGCGTCGCGAGCCTCGTGATGCAGAGCGCCGCCCTTCTGCAGAAGGGCGGCGCTCGCTCGTGCCCGCCGCCAATGCTCGTCGGGACGAGGTCTCAGACGTCCACCCAGGTCTCACCCGCCAGGACCCGAGCGACCGGGCCCGACACCGTGTCGTCGAGCAGGGTCGCGCGGGTGAACTCGGCTGCGTACCCGTCGAACTGATGATGGTGACGCACCATGGCGTGGCGCCCGCCCTCGATGCAGATGTACCCCACCTCCGCAGTCCTGCGCAGGTCACTCGCAACCGCCGATGACCTGGCTGGGCTCGCGATGTGGTCCTCCGTGCCATGGACCAGCAGCACCCGCCGCCCCGACAGGTCTCGTCGGCCATCAGTGGCATAGACCCAGGGGGCTAGCGCGACCACGCTGCGAACTGATGGCTCGTCCGCCGAGAGGAGGGCGGCCCGCCCACCCAGCGAGTGCCCGACCAGCCCTGTCGGCAGGTTCCTGCCCAGACGGGAGCGAAGTTGCCCCAGCGCCCACGCGACGTCGTGCACCGGCGTGTGGTGGGCGTCCCACCCGCGTGAGGAGTTGAGCAGGCGGAAGACGGCGAGACGATCTCGTCCCCCCAGGGCGATGCGGCGCGCTATGGGCACCATCCTCACGACGGACAACTGGGTCGGACTGACCCGAACGCCGTGTCGACGTGCACCACCGCCGTGCAGCACCAGCACCTGGGCTGTCGGGTCTCGCGGCACGTGCACGGGTACCACCCGCGCCGACGTCATCGACCGCCGTCGTCGAGTGAGGGCATCAGGTCGCGCCACACGGCCCCCCACGGACGTGGACGGCGAAGCGTCACCGTCGTCCTGATGATGGCTCCTGGGTCACCGGAGAGCCATGACCCGTCGGATGAGCGAGTTGCTGGGATACGTCTCGCCCTCGAGCTTTGCCATGAGAACGCCGGCGTACTCCTCGACCTCGTCCGGGGAGACGAGCTCCTCGATCAGGTCAAGCATCGTCGACGAGGGGTACTGATCCTGCTCGACCTTGTCGAGCAGGAGCTCGAGCAGCTGCGTCCTCACGTCGTTCTGGGACTCCTGTGCCATTTCTCCTCCTTGGTGGGGCGGGTATGCCGCAACTGCGATCCGGGAAGCCCTCAAGAGCTGAGCAACGACCCCAAGGGCCCTAGGTCGATGTCCAGGTCCTCGGTCGTGAGGTCGTAGCGGGCCTTGAGCTCCTCCATGGCCCGCTCCAGGTGCATCAGTCCGAGCCCGAGGCCCTCGATCTGCTCGTCACTCAGGTCACCCTCGTCGACGCGCCTGAGTGCTTGCTTCTCCATCAGCTGACGGACCAGCTCGATGATGGTGAGGACGAGCTTGAAGAGGTCGCGCTCGACGCTCTCGTGATCGGTCTCCAGCCGCTGGGGGATGCTCGGACGCTCGGTCATGGCACCGTCACCATCTCCGCGCGGACGGTCGTGATGAGGGCGCGGAGGCTGACCTGCACCAGATCGACGCCGGCCAGCGATATCACGATGTCACCGGACAGCACGACGCCCGTGCCCAGGAGCCGGTCCAGCAGGTCCACGAGGGCGATCTGCTGTTGTGCTGCCGCGCGAGCAGGTCGGGCTTCGACGGCTGAACTGGTCACATCTCCTCCAGAACGGCGAAGGAGTAGGGCGGCCACGGCCCCGCCACCTCGACGCTGAGACCGGTGTGCCGGGCGCCGAGGTCGCGCACCCGGTCGGCGAAGGCCATTCCTGCATCGTGAGGGACCAGGTACGCGCCGTTGAGGACCATGGTCCCGCGGTGCCCCGTGAGCTGCGGATCCTGGGGCGGCAACAGGCGGGAAGCCACCGTGAGGGCGACCAGCTCCTGGTGGACCTCCTCGGCCGCGCGAGTGCCGTCCTCGAGATGCTGTTCGCGCTCCTCGGCCTCTGCCTTGCGCCGGCGCAGGAACTCCGCGCCGGAGGTCGGGGCAGGAGACTCGGACGCGCCGCCACGCGGCGGCGCGATGACTTTCACACTCCACTCGGCCCGCCCCTCGACACGGTCCAGCACCTCGGTGAGCTGACCTTGCAGCTCCTCGAGGCGCCGCCGCACAGCGTCGTCGTCGAGGAAGATTGTTGCCAGACGCAGGGGTGCCGTCGGCGCCGACGACGCCACTGCCCAGACCACGTCGTCGTGTGCCCGCGCCACGGCCTCGAGCCATGTGAAGTCCTCGAGATTCTGCTTGAGCCCCTGCTCGTCGAACTCTGGCAGGGGCACGTCACTCAGCACGGCGTCCAAGCCGCAGTGACGCACGACAGAGAGATCGGCGCCGTGCACCCCGGGGACGCCGTCCACGGCCGCCGCGTCCAGGTGGCGCGCGACGGCGTAGGCGTAGCGCGCGGTGTCAGTCACCGCGCTCACTCCTGTCGGACTCGAGCTCGTCGATCCGGCTCTGCAGACGCTGGTTCTCCTCGGTCAGCTCCTGCGCAGACGCATTCAACATCGGATCGTTGCGCCACCAGTCGATCCCCATCTCCTGCGCCTTGTCGACGGAGACGATCAGGAGCCGGATCTTGATGGTCAGCAGCTCGATGTCGAGCAGGTTCACACGAATGTCACCCGCAATGATGATGCCCTTGTCGAGGACACGCTCGAGGATGTCGGCGAGGTTCGCCGGCTGGGGACGGCCGAACTGCCCGGGGCTGCTCTGGTAGGACCGCGACGGGGGGCCAGCACCCTGTTCGGTCATGCGCCATCCTCCGCCTGTCCGCGGACGTACCGCCCCAGTCGTCGGTACTCCTGGAGCTCACCTGAAGCGTCGAGACCCACCTGGTAGGTACCGAGCACGTCCGTGGTCGAAGGGATCCGCCGGAGCTCGAGGACCTCCAGCTCGACCTGCCAGCCATCCTCGGTCCGCTGCAGCGCGGTCACTCCCTCGATCTCCTTCGAGGTCAGCTCGCCGAGCTGGCGCACTGCCTGCTCGGCCACCTTCGCGCCGGTGATCTTGCGAGCGGGCTCCGCCCGGGGTGCTCGCGCCGATGCGCCGGAGCGAGTGTTCTTCTTGGCTGGCGCTCGCTTGGCGCCGGTCTTCTTCGTGGGAGGTGTCCCGGAACTCTCCGACTCCGTGCTGGCCGCGCTCTTCTCAGCCATGTCGACCCTCTCGTGCTCGTTGGTTGCCGATCATCAGCCGTTCGATCAGCTCATCCTCGCGTGCGGTGGCTTCGTCGTCGCTGAGCTCGCCCTCCTCGCGCGCTCTGGAGGTCCGCTCCAGCTCGGCCCTGATGTTCGCCGGGTCGTAGAACTCGTCCTCAGCTTGGTGGAGCACCTGCTCCGCGACCGCCGCCACTCCTCTGACTGGCGCGAGCGGTAGGCCGAGAATCCCGGTGATCAGTCCCATCAGATCAGATCCCTCCGGTGAAGTCGTACGGCGCGGTGGGCCCCATGAGCCGGAGCCGCAGCCGACCGTGCACTTCCTCGGCCAGTGTCTCCAGACGGGCCTCGAAGTCCTCCCGGCGGTCGCTGTCGACGAGCAGGGCCACGTCCACCACCCGTTCGAGACCGGAGACGGCGCGCAGGGAGTGCGCTTCGCTGAGCGGGAGGACCTGCTCGAGCAACCACTCAGCGTCCATCGAGCGGCGGCCTTCGACCGCTGCGGCCACCAGCTCGCCCAGCCGCACTCGCTCTCCATAGGCGGCGTCCTCCGGGAGTCCGCTGGTGTAGCGCCGCAGCTCTGCGATCTCGGGTTCGGCCGCCACGACCTCACTGAGGATCTGCTGCTCGTCGTAGACCGCCTGGAACATGTACTGGTCCCGACCTTGCAGGCTGGCCAGGAGCTCCGCGAAGTAGTCTTCGTCAGGCGCCAGGAACTCCTCCACCACGGCCTGCTCGTCGCCGAGCACGGAGCCGAAACGGACCGGTGCCACCGCCGTCGGCCCCTGAGCCAGGGCGTCCAGCACGGCGTTGTAGGCCAGCAGCTCCGCTCCGCGCCCGGGAGGGCGCTCGATCGACACCCGGGTGACGATCGCCGCGACCCTCCCTGACGCCAGAGTCGTGACCGGCTCAGCGTCCAGGCCGGTCAGCCCGTCCGGCACCGAGTCACGTGAATCCATGACTCCGTAGACGAACAAGCCGGACTCGGTGGACGCCGGCGCAGCGTCCTCACGGCTGGCGGCACCGGTGACTCCACTCATGCAGAGGACCGCCGACGCGACGACGTCTTCTTCGCGGGACGACGCTCGCGGTCATCCTCGTCGTCGTCGCTGCTGGACAAGGCCTTCTTCGCGCCACTCACGGCACCCTTGACCTTGCGGCCTGCGCCGCTCTCCTGCATGTTGCCGATGAACTCGTCGAGGGGCTTGCCGCCGCCCTGCTCGAGAAGATCGAGCCGGTTCGTCGCCTCGGCGAAGCGCAGGTAGGTGTCGACGCTCGCGATCACGATGCGGGCATCGATCGTCAGCAGCTCGATGCCGACCAAGGAAACGCGTACGTAAGCATCGATGACGATGCCCTTGTCGAGGATGATCTCGATGACGTCTGCGAGTCCGCTCGGGGCCGGGCGCTCGAGGTAGCCGCCGCCCCGGCGCTGGGATTGAACAGTCATCCGTTTCTCCTTGCTCAGGTTGGGTCAGCGAGCCCGGCGCTTCCGCCTGGGCTTCTCTTCCTCTTGCTCCTCCGGCTCCTCTTCGGGAGCGTACTCGTCCTCGGCCTCTTCGGCCTCCGGCTCCTCCTCGTACTCCTCGGTCTCTTCCTCGGACTCCGGCTCTTCCTCGGACTCGGCGTCCTCGTACTCGTCCTCGGGCTCATCGCCCTCGGGCTCCTCGTACTCCTCGGCCTCCGGCTCTTCCTCAGCCTCGGCGTCGTCGTACTCCTCCGCCTCATCGGCGTCCTCGTACTCGTCCTCAGGCTCCTCGCCCTCGGCCGCTTCCTCGTCCTCCTCGTACTCGTCCTCGCCCTCCGGCTCGTCGGACTCGTCGGACTCGTCGTACTCGCCGCCGCCGTCCTCCTGCTCTGCGGCTTCGGCCTCCTCCTGCTCCTCGCGCTCGACGGCATCCTCGTGGGACTCCACGACCTCGCCGTCCTCGATCGTGCCGCGCCAGCCCTCCACCTCGTCGGGCTCGAGCAGGGTGCGAGTCATCACGTGGCGACGGAAGTGGCGGAGCTCGGCCCGGGCACGTCGTCCCTGCGCCTCCCAGATGTTGCCGGTCTTCTCGAAGAACCCCTTGGGGTAGTACTCGAGGACGACCAGGATGCGTGTCAGGTTGGGCCCGATCTCATGGAAGGTGACCGCACCGTCCACGTGCCCCTTCTGACCCTTGGAGCGCCAGACGATGCGCTCGTCAGGAATCTGGGACTGGATGGTTGCTTCCCAGCTGCGCTGGGACCAGAAGATCTTCGCGCTGAACTCGAGCTTGTTCTCCTCGGGCGCCTGCACGCTCTCGACCTTCTTCATGAAGCTCGGGAAGGAACCGAACTCGGTCCACTGGTTGTAGGCGACCTTGATCGGCACTCCGACATCGATGGTCTCGACGATGTTCGTCGACTTGGTCGGCTTGCCCCCTCCGCTGCTCTCGCCGCCCCCGGTGAGCTTGTCCTTCACCCCGGAGGCCGCGCCCTTGAGCGCGCCGCCCACTGCGGAGCCCCCCTCGGCCTTCGCCTTTCCGCCCTCGGCCACCGCCTTTCCGACGGGGCCGCCTCCGGCGACGCCGTCGAACTTCTCGGTCAGACCTCCGACCCTGTCTGAGACGGTTCCGAGGGCCTTCTTGCCCAGTGCGCCCAGAGCGTTCCGTCCGGCATCCTTGAACTTGTCCATCGAGTCAGTGCTTGACATGGCGCATCACCCCTTCGAGCTGCTGCTGCGCGAACGCGACGAGCTGCTCTTCTTGGCGCCGCTGCGCGACGATGTGGACTTCTTGGCAGGCGCCTTCTTGGCAGGGGCCTTCTTGGCGGCCGTCTTCTTGGCCGCAGAGGACTTCTTGGCCGCCGTCTTCTTGGCAGGCGCCTTCTTGGCAGGTGCCTTCTTGGCGGCCGTCTTCTTGGCCGCGCCAGTAGAGGAGGTGGCCTTCTTCGCAGCCGTCTTCTTGGCAGGCGCCTTCTTGGCAGGAGCCTTCTTGGCGGCGGTGCGACGTCGGCGTCGCGGAGGCTCTGGCTCCTCCTCGGCCTCAGCCTCCTCCTCGCCCTCGTCCTGGGGCTCCTCTTCACCCTCGTCCTGGGGCTCCTCTTCGCCCTCGTCCTCGGGCTCCTCTTCGGTCTCGTCCTCGGGCTCCTCTTCGGCCTCGTCCTCGGCAGGCTCCTCTTCGGCCTCGTCCTCGGCAGGCTCGTCCTCGTACTCGTCCTCGGCAGGCTCGTCCTCGTACTCGTCCTCGGCGGGCTCCTCCTCGTCGTCCGCCGGCGCGCTCAGCGACTGGGTCAGGTGCTCCAACCGCGACGTAGCGGTGGTAAGCGCAGCCGCCTTTGCAGATTCGACGAGCTTTCCGGTGATCTGGTCCTGGAGCCGCTTGAGCTCGGGGCTCTTCTCGATGAGCTCTGAGCCCTGCGCCAGGAGCGCCTGGGGATTGGTGGCGATCTTGCGACCGGCAAGCATGCTGCCGACCGTGATCGCGAGCTTGAGCTTCTTGGTACGCCCGAGCAAGTAGCCACTGGCCACCCCAATGGCGATCTTCGATGTTGCAGACATGTACTTGTCCCTCCTCAGCGTCGTGGGCGACGCCTGCTTGGTCCGTTCCCTCCCGAAACGGTCCGCATGCGCACCAGCGTTCGGCGGCCCGCACCGGATCTTTCATACGACCAGACCTCGCCCCGCGCTGTCACCCACCCGTGAGGATGGGTCTCCCCCCGGTGTCGGGCGATAGGCTCCGCGCGCTCGTGGCGACGGCGGAGCGTCAGGATCTGTGGCGGCCACGCGCCCCGTCGCCCCTTCTCGTACCGTCCGGTACCACCTACGCTGAGGTGAGTGCTGGGATGATCGCTTCATCACTCACGGGCAACGGGAGCATGGTCCTAGGTTCTTCTCCCGGCTTCCGAGTCCGCTTCGGCTGACTCGAGAGTGGGCTCTCGCTCTCGAGCGAGGGCCGTCCGCCCGTGGTCGCGGTCAGTTCCCATCCGCATCACGCCCGCGACCGATCGCGCGGGTGGCAGGGCCCTCGATCACCGAGCCGTCCGCAGCGAAGCGCGACCCGTGCAGGGGACAGTCCCACGTTCCCTCGGAGTCGTTGAAGCGCAGCACTCCCCCGAGGTGCGAGCACAGCGGTCGACGCCCCAGGCCACCCAGGTTCCTGCAGACGGCGACCCCGACGCGGGCGTTGAGCTGTGCCAGGCCCACCATCTGCCGCGGGCCCGTCAGCCGGGGTCGAAGGGCCTGCTGCCACCCGGGTGGGACATCGCCGAGGATCTCAGCCGAGATGGCCAAGGCCGCGGCAACCGCGTTGGTCATCCCCCACTTGTCGAACCCGGTGGCGACGTAGATCCGGCTCCGCCCACGCGGCAGCAGCCCTACGTAAGGAACCCCGTCCGGGGTGCTGTAGTCCTGAGCCGACCACGAGTGCGTGAGCAGGGCCTCGGGGTAGAACTCGCGAGCCCAGCTGCGGAGCTCGCCGACGCGAGCTCGCTCAGACTCGCTGCGGCCGACGACGTGACCGAGGCCGCCGATCATCAACAAGTCCTCGCCCCCTTGCACCACTCCCCTGAGAGACACTCCCGGGGATCCTGCGGACAGCAGCATCTCTCGCGGAGGAACCGCCCCTGACATCACCAGGACGTAGGAGCGGTGCGCCTCGACCTTCGAGAACACGAGGCCGCGATCGAGGATCGGTGTTCCTGTCGCCAGGATGACGTTGGACGTGGACAGTTCACGAGCGTCGTCCATCGTCACGCGTCGGCCGTCCCACGAGACGTCCGTCACCCGGCTGCCCTCGTGGAGCAGACCACCGTGAGCGCGCAGATCCTCCGCCAGCGCATCGACCAGTTGCATGGGATGAACGGCAAACTGGTCCTCCAGCACCGTTGCCCCTGCATGTGGGAAGGGAAGGTCCAGGCGTTCGTGCCACCGCACCGGGAGCCCGGCAGCAATCGCTGCCTCGTGCTCGGCGAGCGCTGCCTTCAGCTCGGCCCCCGTGGCCGCATAGGTGGCCGCCGGGCGCCGTTCCACGGCTACGCCGTGATCCTCAGCGAACCTCGACACCCAAGCCTGTCCCTCTCGGTTGGCATCGACGTAGTCGCTCACCAGCCGCTCCGAATGATGGCGGCGCATGCGCGAGAGCTTCGTGCCTTGGAGCAAGGACACCTTGGCCGTGGTGTGACCCGTTGTCACTGCGCCACGATGGCGCGCTTCCAGCACCAGCACGCGTCGCCCTGCCCGGGCAAGGAGCAGCCCCGTCGTCAGGCCGGTCAGTCCGGCACCGACCACCACGTCATCGAACGCACCTTCGGCGGTGTGGACGTCGGTGTAGCGCTTAGGCTCGGGTCGGTCGTGCCACAGGCTCTGGGTCATGCAGGGCGTCGTACCCATCGTTGGGCCGTCACACTCGGGGGCACGCGCCGATCATCTCGGTGGGGCTACCGTGATCTCAAGACGTGGGGCCCGGACTATGCCCTCTCTGGCGAAGTCTCCCCGTCGGCCCGCGGAGGGCTACGGATCCCAAAGGCCCCACTGCTCTAGTTGGCGACGACCTCACACGGAACGCGGCAGAGCATCGCTCTTGGGTGGGCGGGCTCCGGTGCCACAGACTGTTCCTGGGCCTGGACTGCACTAGATTCAGATCGTGAATGCGCTCCGAGTCGCGATCGAGCACGAGTCGGGCCTCGTTGTGGCCGGGATCGCGGCCCTCTTGGAGCAGTATCCCGACCGGGTGCTCGTCGTCGATGGAACCAGCGGCGTGGTCGACGTCATCCTCTACGGCCTGGCCGCGGAGGCAGAGACACCTACCTGGGAACCCATCCACGATGACACTCTGCACAACCTGATTCGTCGGTCGCAGGCCGCCGTCATCGCGCTCGGCTGGCCGGGCTCGCCCGGCGTGCACCTCGCCATGGCCTGCGGTGCCCGCGGCTGGTTGTCGTTGGACTCCACGGCCGACGAACTGGTCGAGGCGCTCAGCCGCATTCACGCCGAGGAGCCGGTTGAACTGCCGCAGGACGGACGGTGCCACCCTGGGGTCGCGAGGTCGGGCCTGACACCACGAGAGGTCGACGTGCTCGCGCTGATCGGAACAGGTGCGACCAATGCCGAGATCGCCGCTGAGCTGTTCGTGAGCGTCAACTCGGTGAAGACCTACATCCGGACCGCTTACCGCAAGATCGGTGTGTCGCGTAGAACGCAAGCGGTCCTGTGGGCTGAGCACCACGGCCTTCATCCCACTGTGCGACCCGAGGCGATCGCCACGGAGGCTGTGGGGTGATCCTCTGACGGTTCACGCCCGGGCCTGGAAGCCACCCGCGCAGTCTGCCCGCAGGACGCCGGCCCGGTCGTGGTGCCCGGGGCGCGCCCCCGCTGCCATGGGGGACGGCAGCGAGGGCGCAGCAGGCGAGAGTAGCGGGGCCAGGTATGGACGCCGATCTGGGGTCCCGCCTCACACGATGGCTTGGGTTGCAGTGCGAGCGCGGAGGGTTCTTCGGTCATGGTCGTGGGCCTCGTCGCCGCCGATGGCGCCGGCGACGAGGCGCCACTCAACCCGTTGGGAGTCACTGCAGTGAACGAGTTGTCGAGATACGTGCCCAAACAGCACGACCTAAAACATGAAGTCCAGTACTTCAGTCAGCCTGTGGCTCGTCGCTGATGAAGGGCACTCGTCGCTGCTCCTCAAGCCGAGCAATGGAGCTGAGGGCGGAGCGCGCAGTTGCGGATCCTCGTCGTGGGCGGGAAGACAGGCTGAGCGTGAGGTCAAGGTGGCGTTGCGCCACAGGTAGGTCGAAAAAGTTGTTGACCGGAGGCCTCGGCCTGGGTCAACGGGCGAGCACCTGGACAAGCCAGCCGACCTGCTCCTCGTCCAGCAGCAGCTCGACAACATTCGTCTGCGCACTGGTCGAACCATTGTGTTCCAGCTTCCTCAGTCGCAGGTACTGGTAGTGACCGTCCGCGACACGATCGAGGGTGAGCACCTCGTCGCCTTCCAGCCACGAACCTGTAGCGAGCCGGATCTCCCGTTCCCAATCATTCATGAGGTCCGAACCGATCATTCTCAGATCGTCGGGTCTCTTCGAATGCGCGAAGGGCCCGAGCGCGTGTGCGCTCTCGCGCCTCGACGCTGAAGGGGCGGGGGCGAAGGAGCCGGGCCAGTTCTTGATCGAACAGGATCAGCTCGGCTTCCCAAGACGCTGAGTACCCCCTCAACCGCAGTCGCGCTGAGCTTGTCCGTTTCCATCCACGTTCCATCACCCACCAATGATACTCATAAGTCTGTAGACCACTCGGCCCCGTGAACCCACCGTTCACCGGGTGGAGGGTGAACTGCAACGGCGGGTCGGCGCCAACGTCCGCCGCATCCGCCATGAACGTGGACTGTCGCAGGAACAGATGGCCGAGGCCGTCGGTGTTCACCGGACGTACCTAGGCGGGCTGGAGCGAGGCGAGCGCAACCTGACGCTCAAGGCGGTCGAGCGCATAGCCGACTGGTTGGAGCTGGACGCGCTCGAGTTGCTGCACCCGCCCCAGGCATCCCGCCCATCGTGCTAGGAAGCCCGGTCAGCCGCGGTTCGTGGCCGCGTGGGTTCGGGCCCCGCCGACGAACGTGTCGAGTTGATCCAGGGCCGCCGCCATGATGGTCATGACGCCATAACCCTCCTTCATCGCTGCCGCCAGGAGCTGTGCGATCGCGTCGTAGAAGAGGCACTCCTCCACCCGCAAGATGTCGGGCTGCATCATCGTGGGAAACAGTCCACCTGGTGTCTGCTCCCTCTGCGCCGAGACGATCTGGCGGCCGGCGTTGATCATCATCAGCACCTGGTATTCGTCCTCACCGATGAGGTGTGCCTCGTGGAGGGCCTGTCTCTGCTGCTCCCTGAGGTTCCAATAGTCAACGACCGGAGCCTGGGGACTGTTCTCGTTCATGCCGCCGTTCCTTTGAAGATGGGTTGAGTCATCGATAGGGCTTCAGATGTGGGCCGGTGGGTCACGAGGCGCCTCCCCATACAGCTTGGGAAAAGATCTGCACCGCCGACTGGTCGTCCTCGGGGATCACGTCGGCGTACACGTTCAAGGTGACGGAAGGGTCCTTGTGGCCCAGTCGCTTCGAGACGATGTGGACCGGGGTGCCAGCTCTGAGCAGGATGGTGGCGTGCGTGTGTCGCAGCTCGTGAAGAGTCAGGCGCGGCAAACCCGAGGCTTGTTGGGCCTTGATCCAGTTCTTGGTGACGTAGTCGGGCAGGAGGGGTCGACCGCTCTCCCACGTGAAGACCCAGCCCTCGGTGTGTTCGTACGCCTCACCCCAGGCAAGCCGCTCCTCAGCCTGCTGCTTGCGCCAGCTACGAAGGACGAGCACGAGGTGCGGGTCGATGGCGACGCGGCGCCGCTCATGGTTCTTGGGTGAAGTGGTGACACGGTCCTTGCCAATCTGAGTGGTGGACCGATCGACCGCGACGATCGCTTCGTCGAGGTCGATGTCCGTCCAGCGCAGCCCCATGAGTTCCCCGCGGCGCATACCAGTGCCGGCCGCCAGCTCCCACAGCGGCGCCCAACGAGTCTCCGCGACAGCGCCAAGGAAGGAACTGACCTGCTCACCGGTCCACGTCTTGTGTTGGGGCTTCCCGTCGCGCTTGGGCAACTTGGAGCCGAGCACCGGGTTGACCTCAAGGAGGCGATCGACGACCGCATCGTTGAGCGCCCTGCGCAATACGGCCCGCGCGAACTCCACGGTGCGCACCGACAGGCCCGTACCGCCGCGGCCACCACTGGCATACAGCTCGCGCCACACGGGTGACAGCCGACTGGGTGAGAGCGCCTGCAGCCTCAGCGAACCCAGGCTCGGCTTCAGGTACAGGTCGACCTTCTCCTGGTAGGACCGCAGCGTCGATGGCTTGACCTGGTTGGCGTGCGCCTCCAGCCACTGGTCGAGATACGCGGCCACGGTCAACTCCTGGGGCGCGACGTAGGTACCTCGATTCAACGCATGCCGCGCGGCGTCTCGTGCCGCCTGAGCAGCCTTGCGAGTCGGAAACCCGCCCACCCAACGCGGCCTGGTGCGCCCTGTGGCAGGGTCCGGCTCACGTACGACGTAGGACCAGGTTCGTCCTCGCTTGATGATGCCGTCCCGCATCTGGTCACTCATGCGCGACCGTCCCCTCGGGCCAGTTGCCGGCGGCCGTCCCCGTCGCAACATGCGGCGGCCCCACCAGCAGCGCCCTGAGACGCCCCGTAGGAACCAGCAACCGTCTGCCGATGCGGAGCACCGGCAGCTCACCCCGGTTGGCCGCGGCATAAGAGGCATCTCGCCCCAATCCCAACAACGTCCCGGCCTCTGGGACCGTCAACGTCGCCGGCAGCGTGTCCAACTGGTCGACGGTCATGACCGAAAGGTCCAACATGGCTCTATCCCCTCATCAGTGTCAGTAGGGGACTCCCCGTGTCTGTCACCTATATGAATGCCGGATGCGGCCAGTTGGTTACGGTCCTGCGCCAAACAATTCGATCGGCCCTCAGCCGGCCGCCCTGCGATGGCCAGATCTCGGCGCCTGGGTGGATTTCTACCGTCGAGATCTATCGCACGTCCAGACTTTGCCGACACGGACCGTTTGGGCTCTGACCAGCCCCTCCCTCCGGTGCCACGCACCCGCGCGCGCGTTGCAGACCCCCAACAACCCCCAACAATGGACGCGCTCCACGTCCGGCCGGTCGCTTACCGATGCGGAATTGTTCGCACGAGGTCCCAGTGCCCTGGCACCCCTGCTCGGGCTCGTCGTCGCGCCTCCCGAATGGGCAGAGGCGAGCCCCGCTCATCGCGGAAGTAGCCTCCGCTCTTGTGAACCAGCCGGCCGCCATTTGCCTCCAGGAAGCTGGCGGCGGAGGACCACATCGTCTCGGGGACGGCGGGACGGTCCCACAGGACCGCCTTCATCCCGTACTCCAGCGTGGGGACCCGGTAAGAGTCGCTGATGAATACGTCGCCAGCGGCTGCGTACGCACCTTGATTGGCGCGCGTAACGGTCATCGAGTCAAGGGGGTCTCCACGCCACCAGACGTGCGCATGCTGACCATCCCCCGCTGGGTTCAGCTCCACGTGGTAGGCGAACTCGCCACTGGCACCCCACCGTTTGAGTTGTTGGTGCCATCGAGTGAGCCGAGTCCGCGCCGCCTGCCAGCAGTCACCCACGCGTGTCAGGGTCACCCACTGCGTCGGCTTGGCCCAGGCAATTGCCTCTGCGGTGTGGATGGCATTGGGCACCACGCACGAGTGGCACTTCAGTCGGTCGCATCGGGCCGTCGCGACCCGACGAGTCCCGCTCTCGACCAACAGGAGACCTCGCTTCGCCGGGCACGGAGGCCAACCGGGCCGAAGATGGCCTCGTGTGTGTAATTGGCGGTACATATCAAGAACAGCGTTCGGCATCTCCCCGTGCAGAGTGACGCCGTCGCCAGCTTCAACACGTGCCGACTCGGCCACGGGGGCCTGAGCGGCTGGGCTGGTGTCATGGGTGAGGGGCATGGCAGTCTCCGCGAGCGTCGCGGGTCACCCGGTACCGGCTCAGGTAGGTGGGCCGGGCTTTCCGGCCTTACCTCCCTTCTAATGCCGCGCAAGCAGAGGTGGTTACGCTCTGGCTCGAACAAGTGAACGAGGGCACACCCGGCTGGTGCTGGTGGTCGACGACGCCGCCCGTTCGCTCACGGCTGGGGGTCCACGTGGGCGCGACGCGCCAGCTGCGAAGCCCTATCCGCCCAGAATGACGTTGTGACCCACAGCGGTGTCCGACTCCGACTCCGACTCCGTCCGTACGGCCAAGGCAAGTCACTCGGGTTGAGTCGTGCGCCGAGTGAGTCACGGAAGGTCAGCGATCGAGTATGCGTACGGTCACGGTGAGCCCGGGTTGGCTGTGCTCACGTTGGAGGTCGGATTCAAGACCTCTAGGGTTCCGAAGAATCCCGTCGTGATCAAACACGATCACGAGTAGGTGCGTGACATCAATGTGCTGTTGGTATCGCTCGCGGTCGATCAGCAACTCTGCTCCAAGGTCCCCGTCTCTGAGGCCTTCTCGGGTGTGTTTCAGCTCGATCGCGAGTCCGAAGTCCGGCAGCACGAAATCCACTCGGCTGTTCGAGCCGGCGTAGGAAGGGGTGTACTCCTCGTCGCGGACATCGTCGAAGAACTGCACTAACAGTGCGCGGAGCAAGAACTGGTCGTCGTACTCGGTCTCAAACTTCACCGGGTCACCGCCGTGAGGGTGCTTGCTCAAGCTGCGCTGTACCAGCAGAAAGCGCTCGCTGATGGCTAGGACCGTTCGAACTGCGTCGAGGCGCGATCCCGCGAAGTCGACCTGACCGGCGCTGACCGCCGTCTTCGCCGACCCGTCGAGGAGCCGCCGCGTGAGCTCCCCGATGATGCTGGCCTTGCTCGCTGAGGACCTCGCCAGCAGTGCCCAGTCCTTGGCCTCGAAAGCCTCGGCCTCTTCCTTGCCGCTCCGGAACGATCGGATATCCATGCCGTTCAGGCGGGCCATGCTCTCCAACTTCCCGTGCGGCGCGTAGTTCTCACCGAACTTCGCGTCGAAGAGGCCATCTACGTCGTACCTGAGCCGCGGTGCGACGAAGGCTGGATCGTCAGTGGTCAGATATCGCCAGCGCTTGAGCAGGGCGTCGAATCCGAATTCGGGTCGATCCATGTTCCAGTGCAGGACGTGTGACTCCTGACGTGTCGATAGTTCGCCAAACACTCGCCGGAGAATCGCGAGTTCGCAGTCGACCGGATCCGTTTCTGGCGGGCAGTCGGCTCGGCCGAACCCGATGATCTCGCCGCTATTCAAATCGTAGATGGCACAGCTCGCGATGGCTGGCGGATGATCCTTTGCCGTGAGAAACGACTCGCATGCGTAGTGCACTGCGATCACACTTTCTCCGCTGCCTATGGCGCGGCGGAGAGGTTCCAGAGCGGTCGTCTCGATGTCCATGGGCGTCCTAGAAGGTCTCGATGTCTCGACTGGGTAGATACAGGGCAGTCAGGGGACCGTCGTCGACGCTGCCGCAGCCTGTGTCGAGGCAGATCAGCCTGTCCGACAGGAAGGGCCGTTGGTCTCGCTGGATGAAGTGACCACACACTGTCAAGGGACTGGGCCAGGTGCCGACGTGGTCAAACATGGCCCGGAACCCCGCCCCGCGCATGTCAGCGGCCGAACGTGATGAAGGGTCAGACGGATTGAAGCCGGCGTGGCTCACCAGAACAGAATCTGTCTCGAACGAGTCCTCAGTGGAGTTGAGGAGGGCTAAGTGCTCCTGCGGAACGGAATCGCGGAACTCGTCAAAGCCACCTCGCCGACGGTCCAGGTACGAACGAGCAGTGGGGACGCCACCGTGGGCGACCAACACTTGTGGGTCGCCCCCATCCAGAAAGTCGATCAGCGCCTGATCGTGGTTTCCCCGTAGCAGGGTGACGCGTTCGCCGAGACGTCGCTTGGCCAAGAACAGTTGATCAAGCACGCCGCGGCTGTCGGGTCCCCTGTTTACGTAGTCACCAACGAACACAATCGAGAGTGTGGTGTTCGCCAACCGATCCAGGGCGCGACGAAGTCGGCGAGATTCCCCGTGAATGTCGCCAACCACGGCGAGCGTGTCTGTCGGCCTCAAGACATTGGGAGTGACAGAGACGTGTAGTCGATGGATGCTGCGTCGGCCAGGACTGACTCGAGTAGCGCTCCTGAGATTGGATGCGCGATACCGGTCCAAATGACGGCTTCTTCGAAAGAGTCCCCCAGGTCGCTCGGAACTACCACGGCCGCCTGCTCAAGGAGCCATGCGGCATGAGCGAGTAAGTTGTCTAAGCCCGGCTCAGGATCCCGCAGGTCAATGCCTATTTGGGGTCGACCGAGTCGTTCAGAAGCCCTGAGCACGTCGAACTCAGAGGGTCCGTTCTCAGCGCACGCGGCGTACAGCAGCGAGCGGACAGCGAATGAAGCTGTCTTGCATGCAGATGGAAGGTATGCCTCGATCCCCGCGAGCTGCAGGGCCGCCACCACCGTCGCGAGCTCACGGCGCATGGCGGTGTAGGACTCTGGTGTTCGATACGCCGACAGACACTGCTGCAGGACGCCGACGGGGTCTTGAAGCGTGATGCCCTCGTCCCTGAGGTGCCGCACAAACAGACTCCCCCGGTCAGCGAGAAGCCGCAGATGGTCCACGGTGTAGGCACTCACGTTCAGATTTCCTACCGAATAGGACCGCGGTCCATGGTCGACGACTTGAAGCACATCGACGTCGCTGTCTGAACGCGCTTCGCCCCGCGCTCGGCTTCCATACAACATCGCCGCGACGACC
This sequence comes from Nocardioides euryhalodurans, assembly GCF_004564375.1. Taxonomy (NCBI): domain Bacteria; kingdom Bacillati; phylum Actinomycetota; class Actinomycetes; order Propionibacteriales; family Nocardioidaceae; genus Nocardioides; species Nocardioides euryhalodurans. Next base: position 2,967,901 of record NZ_CP038267.1, on the reverse strand, counting down.
TGGCCTTGCAGGTGCTCGAGGATGTCTTCGGGCTCCCAGCGGTCGGCCAGGACGACTCTGTCGCTGTGCTTGGCCACCTCCATACCAGAAGGCTAGACGAGAGTGCCGACACTTCGCCGCTGCTGCATGTGCAGAGCCTCCACAGGCTGAGTTGTCCTCAGAAAACCAGTGCCGGGCGAAGCCCGACGAGCGGAGTCGAGATGGGCGCCTTCGGACGCTTGCGCCAGCTACTTCACCACGCTCACGCAAATGCCGGCGTCCCGCTACGTGATGCCCAGATTCTCGCCAGGCACGCCGACCCACGAACCACCTAGCATTTCGACCGTCCCCGCAGGAACCTCGACCGTCACGCCGTCCAGTTCTTGCCGTCTACGTCGTCGGCCTCTAAGTCTGGGCACAGATCGATGGCGACGCACGAGCGACCAGACAGACAGACACGAACGTCACCCCGGCCTCGACGTTGCCGATCCATCTGGGTCGGGGACCGTTGGCTTCCAACCCGAAGGGCGACTCCATGGAACGTGTGAGAAATCCGCCTTATCCTTCTCGCGCCAGAACCCTGCCTGCGTGTTCTCAGCAGGCACCTCGAAAACCAGTCCGGCGACACTCCGCTCCCAGCATCGACCTGCGCTATCCCTGTACGTCGAGCGAACGCCGAACAGACCTTGTGGGCTCTTCAGCGATTCGGGATCAATGTCGTTCCAGTTGGCGAGGACCTTCAGGTCGTTCGTGATGTCCTCGACCAGATCCGCAGCCGGACCAACCACCAAGGCGATGATTTTCTGGCCCGTGTGTCGAGTCATCAAGCTGATCGGTTGGGCTGTGATGTCGTACACGGGCCGCTCACCGGTGTTCGTCATATGCATCAGCACCTTCGGCGGTTCAGTGTCCGACCCGCTCGGAACTACCTCAAGCCATGCAACGAAGGCCTCGCCGTCGGAGCGCATGGACCGGAGACTTTGCGCGTGCAACTTGTCTTCAGCCACTTTGCGGGTGCGCATCTCCTTGAAGGCAATCGCAGCACTGAAGGTCACGGCCAGCACGGTACCCACGGCCGCCACCCAGTCGGGGATGGTGCCCCAGTCGATCGTGGTGCCCAAGTTTGCCGCGCCCCTTCGTCGATAGCCGTGCTTTTCCGCCCGCCCATGACATTGTGTCAGTCAGCCGACCGCGCTCCCACTGAGTGCGTGAACGCGAGCGTCCGCGCACGCAGCCGACGGCTTCCCGGAAGTCCGCGTAGTTGTACTGGGTCATAGGCGCTGGGTCAGGCAGCGCGAGCGCCAACGGCCCGAGTGTTCTTAGGTGCCTTGCACTCGCGCTGTCCCTCAGCCGCCTTGGCGCGTTGAAGTGCGTCAAACCGCCGCCTTGTCGGCGCATTACCGACCGAGGTTCACACCGAGGAGGAGAGCGCTTCCTTGTAGGCGTTCGCGACGCCAAAGCAGAATGCTAGGAGAGGCTCCACTCGGTCACTCGAGAGCCACCCCGGCTGAGTGCGAGCTTGCTTCTCCGTGCCGTTGAAGGCAAAGAGCGAGTCGGCGTCCTCGCGGAAGGCGGGAGTGACCAGAGCAGGGATCTCGATGCCACTGTTCACTCCGGCGTACGAACTGAAAGGGACGAAGATGCGGCCGTCGTTGAAGATCGCGATGACGGTCCGGATGCCGCTCGTCGCCGGGCCAGCGGCCTCGAGCACGACGTGATTCGACTCGATCCGCCGCCGATATCCGGCGCCAAGCCAGGCGGTCATCACCGCCTCCGCGGCGGCACGCGCATCGGGCACGGCGAACTGGCCGTAGAACTCTTCCAGCGATCCGGGCTTCTCGGCCATCTTCGCTTGCTCGACATTGGCGGTGAATGCGTTGGGCTCGACCACTGCCGTGAACAGCGGCGCCCATGGGCTTTCGCCAATCCGGACCGCCTTGGCTTCGACGAGCCACACGGAGATACCACGGTCCTGGTCGAGTTCAGCCATGTCGTTGAGGTACTGAGCGACAGCCTTGAACTCGTCTCTGTGTTCTTCTGCCACCACAACGAGGCCGCGAGCGTGACGGGCCACCGCATATGCCAACCCACGCGTCAGATGATCGTGATCAGCCCTCCCGTACTGGTTCTCGATGACGAACTCGGAACCATCCTCACCCTGGGCCACGATGTCGATGCGTCGGCCGCCTGTCGTGAGCACTTCGGACTTGCCGACAGCTGCCAGATCGATCCCGAGAGCGTCACCGAGATTGTCCAGTTGGTCGGCCAGCAACGGCGTGAAGTCGGTCGCTTCCCCTTTCCACGCCTCGCTCAGTTTGCCGAACATGAGTTTCGCCATCGTCATGGGGCAGGTCTATCAGGAGTAGGAGTCGGCACGCCTCGGACCCGGGTATCTTCCTGCAACAGGTGCGCGTCATATCGCCGCCTTAAGGCGCCCCAAGAGGCAGCGCGGCACCCTCCACGGTGGGCCGAATAGATGAGGCTGCGCGAAGTACGTGGCCCGAACGATGGCAGCGACGAGGTCGCGGCGCCGCAGGAAAGAGCGCCTACATCTGCTCCAGCTTCGCGGGTCTGATCAGGTTTTCGCCGCGGATTTCGTCTAGCGCCTCGAATGAGTCGCGGAACACCGCCTGCAATTGACGGATTGCGGCTTCAACCTTCAGCTTCTCCTCGTACGGGTCGGCATCCTTCGAGTGCGACTCCCACTGTTCAACGATGGGCTGGACGGCCCACTCGAACGTTTTGGCCGCCTCAACCGCCCCGGCCAGCAACCAGAACGCTCGAGTCTTCGTCTCCTTATCCGTCTCGGTATAGGCGATCGCGTTCGTCTCAGCTTCCTGCAGGTCATCTCGCCACGACTTCACACTGTCCAATAGCGCACGCCAATTCTCGTCCGTCACGACATAGGGCTCGTTCAGGTGGCTGCTTCGCCATCTGTTGATCAGGCGTTCAAGTGTCTGTCGCACGTCGGTGAGCTGTTGCTTTTGTTCGAGTTCCTCTGCCTTCCTCTCCACTCTTCGATTGCGCATCTCGGTCCGAACTGCCACAGCGACCGAGACGGCCAGCGCACCGGCGCTGATGGCTATGGGAATCCACGAAGCGGGCTGGGCCATGAGAGGAGTCGCTTTCGACGGGGCGTACTGCGTTGTCGAGTTCATCCCAGAGTCCTCGGGCCAGCACTCCTGGTCAACCGGCTGGACAGCGCTAGGCGAGCGGAGGCCGCTTGCGGCGGCCGCGAGAAAATCGCCCGAACCAGCCGACGGTGACGCCCGCCGACGAGACAGGCAACTGGGTCCTGCGATACGAGTCCCGCCACGAGTACGCGAAAGCTGCCTCAGACCGCCGCGTGTGGCCTGGGCCGCAGCGCGACGAGATTCCGACGCGAGAAGGTGTCGACAGACAACTAGCTCGCGACGATGGTGGCTCCCCACGAAGGTGTGTCAAACCTCCGCGAAGGCATCCGCCCACTCAAAGCTGACTGTCCAACCAGGTCAGACGGACCGCCACCGCTGCTAACACTGTGCTACTCCACCAGTCAGGACGCGCCACAACCGCCCAGGGCCGAACTCGCCACCGGAGCAACGATTCGCGCTCCAACAGAACGCCGCACTATGGGGCCGGATGGCGTGGCATGGACTTTTAATCCGTTGGTTGTGGGTTCGAGTCCCACAGGGCCTACCGAGATCGAGCATCGCCGACGTCGGCCCGACCACGATCCGGACGTCCCCCGGAGGGGTGTCCGGTCACGGCCGGGCCGACGATTCACTCACCACCGCGACCAAGGTCGACCGGTGATCGGTCAGAAGCCCACGAGGCCTTCCTGCCACTCGACGAGGTCAGCGATCTTGGCGACCAGGGTGCTGTCCTGCAGGCCGTGCGCCTTGCCCTTGGCCTGCTTCAGCGTGTGGGCGGCCTCGGCGTGGAGACCCGCTTCGTGCTCGGACTCCGCCTCGGCGAGGTAGGCCGCGACGTCGCCGCTCAGCTTCTCCCCGCGGACCCCAGCCCCCGCGCCGGCGGCCTCGTTGATGCCGTTGACCTCCTTGAAGGTCACGCAGTCACCGCCACCCTCGGTCACGCCGGCGGTCCACTCGATGCCGCCGAGCAGATGGGCGAGGAAGGTGGGGTCGGAGTACGCCGCGTCGACGTGCCCGGCACCTTCGTACCAGGAGCGTCCGCCCTCGAAGTTGTGGCACCAGGCGATCGGGTGGTCCGCCCCCATGGAGCCGCCGTTGTAGGTGGACTCGTCGAGGGTCAGCAGGACGTGGACGTCGTCGCGCGGGTTGGCCGTGAAGTTGTACCACTCGTCGAAGCGGATCCACTCCTTCGGCAGCATCTCGGTGGAGGGGTGGGTCGGGCTCTCGACCCGCATCGTGGCCGTCTGCTGGGCGGGGTGGTTGCGGAACCGCGCGCCACCGCCGGTGAGCTGGCCGTACCACGGGACGGCGTGCATGGCGTCCGTGGCCGCGTGCATGCCGACGAAGCCGCCGCCGTTGCGGATGTAGCCCTGGAAGGCGGCCAGCTCGGCGTCGTCCAGGGTCCGGGGACGCGCAGGGTTCTGGTCGTTCGTGCCGTCGACGTTCGAGGCGAAGATGATCGTGGCGTACTGGCCGAGGCTGTCGGCGCTCGTGAACGGCGTGCTGGGCAGGGTGAGTGCGGGCTGGCGGGAGTCCCACACGTCGACCGTGAAGCCGTGCTCCTGCCCCAGCGCGATCACCGCGTTGGTGGTGTCGTCGATGTGCGAGTGCCGGAAGCCGAGGGTCTTGCCGACTACGAGCACCTTGTAGGGGGCGGCTGCGCCGCCGTCGGGCTCCGGGGCGGCCTGGCTGGGCGCGACCACGGATCCTGCGAGCGCGACAGCGCCCACCAGGGCGCCGAGGGCAGTGTGTCGACGTGTTGGATGCCTCATCAGAGTTCCTCCTGGGGGTGGGGGACGGTGAGCGCACCGCCCGAGCGACCGAATTTGTTGGAGTTCCCAACAAATCGGGTACGGTGCACGGTATGACCCAGGTCACACCGTGTCAACGGCGGTCTGGCCCGGCGGAGCGATGACCACCTCCGCAGCACCTCGGCGACCTCGCGCCGATGACGGCAGGATGGGGGCCATGGACGTACGAGCACCGCGGTCACCGCGCGCGGGCACCCGCGCGTCCGTGGTCCGACGCCACAACCTGGGGGCGCTCCTGGAGTGCCTCCACCTCGACGGTGCGGCGTCACGTTCCCAGCTGGGATCGGTGACGGGACTGAACCGTTCGACGGTCGCCGACCTCGTCCAGGAGCTCGCGGAACGTGGTCTGGTCGTCGAGGACGGGCTCTCCCCCAGCTCGGGCCCCGGACGCCCCTCGCCCGTGGTGCACGTACGCCCTTCCGCTGCCGTGGCCCTGGCCGTCGAGCTCGGCGTCGACTCGGCGGCGGCGGCGGCGATCGGCCTGGGGGGCCACGTCCACGACCAGGTGCGGGTCGAGCTCCCCCGAGGTTCGTCACCGCAGGAGACCGTGCGTCTGGTGGCCGAGCTGGCCGCATCGCTCGGCGTCGCCCCGGCCGACCCCCGGGTGACGGGAGTGGGCGTTGCTGTCCCCGGGCTGACACGCAGGGTGGACGGCTTCGTCCACCTCGCGCCCAACCTCGGGTGGAAGGGCGTCGGGCTGGGCAGCATGCTCGCCGACGCACTCGGGGTCCCGACCGAGCGGGTCCACGTGGGCAACGAGGCGGACCTGGGTGCCTTGGGTGAGCATCGCCGCGGGGCCGGGCGCGGGTACGAGCACCTGGTGTTCGTCTCCGGGGAGGTCGGCATCGGAGCGGGCCTGGTCATCGAGGGCCGACCCATGCTGGGCGCGGCCGGTTACGCCGGGGAGGCAGGACACATGCTGGTCAACCCGAAGGGTCGCCAGTGCACGTGCGGGGCCTTCGGCTGCTGGGAGACCGAGGCGGGAGAGGCGGCGCTGCTCCGGGCGGCTGGTGTGCGCGGCGCGAGAGGCGTCGCCGCCGTCGACGCCGTGGTGGAGAAGGTGACGGCCGGCGACGAGTCCGCTGCGGCAGCGGTGGCCGAGATCGGCCACTGGCTGGGGGTCGGGGTGGGCAACCTGGTCAACCTGCTCAACCCGGAGGTCGTCGTCCTGGGCGGCATCTTCCAGCCGCTGTTCCCGTGCGTGGAGGAGCCGATGCTCAGCGCCGTCCGCGCCAGGTCGCTCGCCGAGGTGTCCGAGCTGGTCTCGGTGGTCCCGAGCGACCTCGGGACCTCGGCACAGCTCCACGGGGCCGCCGAGATGGTCCTGGCCACGGTGCTGGCCGACCCGTGCTCGAGGTGAGGCAGCTCCAGCTGGCGCATGACGATCACGTCCGCTGGTCCTCGACCCCCGCGACGTCCGTCTGGGCGCCGAGCGACGACCGGGTGTCGTCGGGCAGCGGAAGCAGGACACGGATCGAGGTGCCATGACCGATCGGACTGTCGATCGCGACGGTACCGCCAAGGGCATGGACGCGGTCCGACAGACCGACGAGCCCCGACCCGTTGCTCATGTCCGCGCCGCCCCTGCCGTCGTCGCGCACGGTCACCCTCACCACGGCAGGGTCGAAGTCCACCTCCACCCAGGCCCGCGACGCCCGTGCATGCTTCGCCACGTTGGCGAGGGTCTCGGAGACCACGTAGTAGATCCCGACCTCCACGGCCTCCGGCGGCCGATCCGGACCACGGACGTCGAGCTCGACGGGTACGGGCGAGCGGCGCGCGACGTTGCCGAGGGCCGGACGCAGGCCGCCCTCGGAGAGGATGGCCGGGTGAATCCCGTGGGAGATCTCCCGCAGCTCCTCCAGCGTCTCCATGATCCCCTCCCGGATGCCGCCGAGTGCGGGCAGGACGTCGGAGTCTGGGCCGGCGATGTCCTCGACCACCCGGACACCGAGACCCAGTGAGACGAGCCGCTGCTGGACCCCGTCGTGCAGGTTCCGCTCGATCTGTCGTCGCGCCTGGTCCGCCGAGGTCACGATGCGCGCCCTGGAGAGGTTGAGCTCCGCGCGGGTCTGCGCATTGGCCACCGCCGTCGCCGCGAGCTCGGTGAACTGGCTGAGCCGGGACTCGGTACCGGCCGGCATCCGCGCCTCGGACACGGATGCCGCCACCATCACACCCCAGAGCTGCCCGTCGACGACGACGGGACTCCCGGCGCTGGACTGAACGCCCAGCTCTCGCAGGCGTTCCGACAAGGGCCCGGAGGCCTCCGCGACGGTGTCCATACGAGCGGGACGGCCGGCCTGACGGACCTCGACTGCCACGTCGTCCCCCGTCAGGACCAAGCGGGCACCGACCCGGAGGGGCCGTCCCTTGGCGCTCCACGCAGCGACCACGGTTCCGGTGCCGTCCGTCTCGTAGTGGAGCAGGGCGGTGAGGTCGATCGACAGCAGTCGACCGACCTCCTCGGTGACGGCGGCGAAGACCTCGGACGGCGAGGTCTCGCGCGCCACGAGCGTGGCCACGCGTCGCAACGCTGCCTGTTCCTCCGCCAGGAGGCTGCGGGCCCGTTCGGCGATGACCGCCCTGCGGCGCGCCGTGATGGCGAGCTCCCCGAGCAGCACCCCGGCCACGAGGTACGCCGAGAGTGCGAACGCGTTCTTGGCGTCCGGCAGCTCGAGGGGATGCACAGGTGGGATGAAGTACCAGTCGAGGGCGACGACGCTCGCGATGCCCACCGTGACCGCGAAGTTGATCCCCCAGAATCGCGCGGCCGCGAGGACCGCCGCCACGTCGAGGATGACGACGCCCACCACGACCACTGGACTGTGGGGAAGCAGCGCGCCCAGCAGGAGCGAGCTCAGCGCGAAGGATGCAGCACCCGCGGCGAAGACGAGGGCGGCCTCCGCCCCGATGCGCCCGGTCGCGGCCATCGTCACCTCACGGACAGTAGCGGCGCGGCCCGGACTCGGCGAGCGTGTCCTGCCCTTGTCTCGTCCCACGGTGGAACCTCAGGGCAACGTCCTGCGGCGGCGCACCTCGTCGATCGTCGCCGCCGACAGCTCACTCTTCGTCACGAACCCGGCCACCGGGGCATCGGCCACCACCATCGCCAGATCCACCTCACTGTGGGTGGACATCAAGATGGCACTCGAACCTCGGCAGTGCTCGTCGGCATGAAGCGTGCGTACCAGATCGAGACCGCTCTCGGCGCCCAGGTGCACGTCGACCAGGACCGTGTCCGGACGGAGTCGCCTGACCTGCTCCAGCGCGCTGGACGACGTGGAGGCGACCCCGACGACGTCGACTCCGTCGCGCTCGAGGAGGGTGCGTGCGACCTGCAGGAACGACCGGTTGTCGTCGACGATCACCACGCTGAAGCTCATGGGTCCAGCCTGCCGGTCCCGAGGCGCCGGCACATTGCAGGTAGCCACCATCGCGGGACCTCCGGGTAGCAGGTAGACGCGACCCCGCTGGCCTCCAGGGTTGTCGGCCGCTGCCTCCGATGCCACCAGGGTCACGCATCGACCACGCTCCACAGAGTCGGGCGAAACGAGATCCGGGGTGAGGCAGATGTTGCAGGTGCAGGCGTTCCTGGCCTTCATGGCTCAGCCCCGCGCGTGGCTCGACGGCCTCGTCGTGGTGGCTGCCGAGCTCGCACGCCACCTTGCCCGCGTCGTGGGCGCCGAGGCCGTCGCCAACGGGCTCCTGCGGGTGCTGGACGTCGTGGCAGGGCTCGGGCTGAGCGACTGCATGTGGCTCGCCCTCGTCCCCGCGGACGTGGCGTTCAAGGTTCTCAGGAGTGGCGTCGCGGCCTTCTGCCGCATCTCCACCGCGATGCCTCCCTCGGGGTGGGCGACCACCCCGCTGCCCGGGTTCCCGGGGCCTGACATGCGGTGTCACCGGACATCCGCGACAACACCTTCGATGAGAGGAACCGTCATGCACGACCTTCGAGACCACTTCATCCCCCGCCGACGGCCGCGCAAGCGGGGGGCTCGCGCCCTCGGAGCCGTGGCCGCCGTCGTCGTGAGCGTGGGACTGACCGTCGGCGCCCTGGGCGGCGCTCCGGGCTCAGCCGCGACGGCCTCTGCGGGGAGCCACATCCGGGCTGCGGACGCAGCGCTCGCCAAGGCGTCCGCCCAGGTGCGGGCTCGGCAGTACCGCAGGGCCGTCCGCTCCCTGGCCAGCGCCGCCCGCCACACCGGGAGCGCCAACACCGCGGCGCAGGCGCTGATCGGGGCGCCCCCCACTGACCCCGAGAGCGACGATCCACCCGGTCCGCCGGCCGTCCTTGCCGCCACCAAGCTCGACTACCGGGTGAGCACGGGTGCGGTCGCGCTTCTCGACGACCTGCGGCGGCCCACGGTCGTACGAGCGCTACGCCGGACCGTGAGGGTGGCCCAGGTCCGTCGTGACGAGATGCTCGACGAGGTGATCGCACTGCCCGAGGAGGGTGACGGTGCCGACTACGCAGACGGCCTGGCCGACACGCTCGGCCAGTACCAACGCGAGGTGGACTCCCTCGCAGCTGCGCTCGACTCCTTCACCCTCTCCCCCGGAGCGAGGATCGGCGTGACGAACGCCCTCTCCCGGGCCAGGGCGACCAACGCGAAGATGGTCGAGGCGTTCGGGGGAGGTGAGTGACCCGACCCCTCTGCCCGCGGCCCCTACAGGTGACCCCAGGTCACCGTGGGGACGCGGGCGTCGGGTGACGTCGGCCGACCGCCGACCGGAGCATGGGGCGGAGGGTGCGCCGACGTGCACACAGAAGGTCGATCGCGAAGACGAGGAGCACGAAACCGCAGGCGAAGCGTACGAAGGGAGCCGGGTAGATCAGCTGGACCAGGAAGACTCCGAGGATCAACGACGCGTCGGCCCGCTCCGGACGCAGGGTGGCGAGCGCGGCCACGACGAACAGGGTCACCGCGATCGTGAACCCGAGCTCCAGCTGCTCGCGCCCGGACAGCGGCATCGAGGTCCCCCCTCCCCCGGCCGCGAAGGCGATCGGAAGCAGGCCCAGGCCGACGGTCCACTGACTCACGGACGAGGCGAGGAGGAGCGCCAGTCCCTGTGCCGGTCGGTGGTTGGCGACCAGCACAGCGACGATGACGAACTCGGGTGACTCCGTGGCACCCGGGACGACCGACTGGATCAGCAGGTAGGGGTCGAGACCCATCGACGTCCCCGTGACCAGGAGTGCGTCGGCGAACGGGTTGGCGACCACGAGCACGACACAGCCTGCGATCAGGATCAACCCCACGACGGCGCCGCGAGCGTTCTCCCGCGACAGGGATCGCAGACCGGCCGGTACCCCGACCACGGCGGGCTCCTCGTCGGCGGCCCCCTGCACCCGCATGGCGAAGAGCACGTAGAGCGCGAGCAGCACCGCCGAGTCGACGACCGTCAGGCTTCCACGCACCACGATCTGGACGGCGAACACCGCCGTGATGATCAAGATGCCGAGGTCCAGGCGGCGATGGGGCGCCAGCTCGAGGGGCGCTTCCTGCCGGGCGCGGCGGCGGGAGACGAGGAGCACCAGCAGGGGCAACGCCGCCGCACCCGTGAGCAGCAGCCGGGTCGCCCCGGTCAGGTTGGCGGTGACCAGGCCGACCTCCTGGATGTAGGCGTAACGCACCTCGATCACGAACTCGGGGAGGATCGCCACGAGTGCTATCACCGCGAGCACCGCACCGCCGGAGAACACCGCCTCCCCCGCGTCCGCTGCCCACGCCAGCATGAAGCCGGCGCCGACCAGACCAACACCCAGGCCGATCAACGCCAGGGGTACCGGGAGGAACGGGCTGGCCAGGTGGACCGCGACACCGAGGAGTGCGCAGGAGCCTGCGATCACGAGGTGCCTTCGCCAGCCGGTGCTGCCGGCAGAACCCTCGGGCACTGGTGGCACCGTCACTGTCCCGTCACCCTCAACGTCGTGGTCGCCTGGGCGCTCGAGGCGTCTCCGACAGCCGTGGTGGTCAGCAGATAGCGCCCGCTGGCCGGGGGGCTCCAACGGATGGTCGCGCGGTCGACCGGACACGCGGACTCCCACGTCCAGGTCTCACCGTCGGCTGACTCGATCCGGGTGATGACCCTTCGGCAGTCTTCCCCCCGGACTGTGAACTCGGCTGCGGAGCCGACCCGCAACCGCTCCGGCACCCTGAGCAGCTCGACGGAGGGCGGTGGTTCCTCGGGCGGCCGGCGTTGGACGGTGAGCCGCAGCCTCGTCTCCGCCACCTGGCGCTGGCCGCCGCGGGCCCGGATGAGCAAGGTCGCCCTGCCGGCCGACTGCGGCGTCCAGCTGATCACTGCCCTCCCGTCCCGGAGCAGGTACTCCCGGTCGAGGACGATCCCCGAGCGAGTCGACAGCCTGGCCGAGACGCTGCGGCCGTTGACGACCTCGAACCAGACGCGCACCCGCCTTCCGACCTCCAGCCGGTCCGGAGGCTCGATGAGCCGGATCCTCGGAGGAAGGTCCAGGACCGTGAGGCTCGTCCGGCCCGAGACGCTGGTCCCATCGAGACCGGTGACCTCGACCCTGACAGTGACGTCGCCTGCGGCGGTGGGAACCCACTCGACGACCTCCCGACCACTGGTGAGATCGCTACGCACGACCTGCCGACCGGCGCCGGACGTGATGGTCACCTCGTGGCGCTTCGCGTTGTCGACCACGTAGGCGATCGCGACCGGCTCCCCGACCACGGCGGGTTCGCGAGGACGCCGCACCTCGACGCTCGGCGGCTCGTTCAGCGCTTGTCGCAGCGCGCTCTCGATGTCCGGCCCCAGCCCGACCCGCCCGTCGAGGAACGCGGTCACGCCGATGAGGCGCGCGGCACCTGGTCCTTTCGAGCCCTCGTACAGACTCTGGATCTGCACCGGTCCGCCCGGCAGGAAGAGCACGCGGGGCCTCCCGAGCAGGACCGTGTCCAGCGAGGAGAGCGCGAGGTCGCGGATCTCCAGGTTGCGCAGTCCCAGGAGGTTGCGGACCCGGGGGGTCGCGAAGGTCAGCCGACTCATCTGGGCGGGTCCGAGGACGACCGGGTCGCGGGGCAGGTCGAGCGCGGCGAGCCTGACGTCGCCCTCGTCGTCCACCCAGCCGTTGAGCGAGGACACCAGGTTCTGACCGCTGCGTGGGGTGTAGTACGTCCGGAGCACCAACCGACGGGCCTCCTCCCCGGGAGGACGGCCGTAGTAGTAGCCCGGCTGGAGCGTCAGTCGCAGATCGTCCTCGTCGTCCTCGTCGAAGTCGACGTCCCCGGCCACCTCGATGGGGCCCGACAGTGCGATCGGTCGCGCCCAGTGATCGGCACCGCTCACGAACTGGTCGGGCCGCACTGCGTGGTAGCGCTCGTACGCCGTCGCCTGGGCCGCGAAGAGGTCGGCCGGGTATCGAACCCGGTGGCGCAGTGCGGCGGGCATCTCGTCCACCGGCCGGAACAGGTCAGGGAACACCTCGGACCATGCCCGGGCCACGGGCTCCTCCCCGTCGGTCAGGTAGAGGTCGACCTCTCCCGAGAACGCATCGACGGTCGCGCGCACGGAGGCCCGGGCGTAGCTCACCGGCGACCCGGCGAGGTCCACCTGCTCGGCGTAGGGAAAGTGCTGGCTGGTGGTGTAACCCTCGACGACGAAGACGATGCGGCCCTTCGAGGTCAGCGGCACCGCCTCGGAGTCCCACTGGATGAACGGAGCCAGCGCGTCGAGACGGTCGTGCACGTCGCGGTGCAGCAGCAGCCGCGACTCGGGTGTGATGTCGTCGGAAAGCAACAGGTCAGCGCTCCCCAGGGCCAGTGCGAACACCGCTCGGCGGGCCCACCCGGGGAGCCCGATGCCAGCAGGGCCGTCGTAGTGGTAGGTCGCCCGGGCAGCTCCGTGCGCGACCGGGGCGTCCACCTCCGGGCGGCGGGTGTCCACGAGGACCCACGGCGACTCCGCCAGAGTGGGGTCCTTGATCGAGGCGACGATTGCGGAGTCATGGGCGGGGACGTTCGCAGGGGGTGCCGCGAAGTCTCCGAAGTAGATGCGAGGCTGGCGCAGCCCGAGCCCGGCGTCCAGCAGCCGCGGCTGCCGGTTCGCGTCGAGGTGTGAGCCGGAGAACCGCACGAGCCCCAGCCCGTGCGTGAAGGCCAGGCGGTTGTTGCCCCAGGTCTGGGCCTGCCCCGCGACCCGTTCAAGGTCGAGCTGGCGGGCGCTGACCACGGTCAGCCGGCGCCGTCCGTCGATACGAGGTACATCCAGGGTCGCCGGCCCCGGACGGTAGTAGGGCGTGTCGTTGACCAGCTGCTGCATGCGCGCCTCCAGGACCCAGGAGTCCCAGAGGGGAACGGTGGCGAAGCGCTCGAGGATCTCGGGAAAGTCGGCTGCGGCGAAGCTGCCGGTCGGTCGGTAGGGCTCGACCTCGATCGTGTGCAGCCCCAGACCCGACCGCGTGCCCGTGATCGACCGTGCGACGAACGGTCCCTCGCTCAGGAGCGGGTTGGGGTCCACGACGAACTGCCGGACGACCGCAGGGACGACAGCCCCAGACAGCAACGCCGTGGCTCCCAGCAGCAGGCCCGGAACCACGAGCATCGCAGTCGCGCGTCGGGAACCACCTCGGCCGACGAACGGAGCGGCGAGGCAGGCGACGGCGAGCAGCAACGCGAACACAACCATCCAGGACAGCCCCGGTGAGTGCACGTGGACGTCGACGTAGCCGGCCCCCGCGAACGAGCCCGGGTCTTCCGGGGAAGGCTGACCGAGCTCGAGTCGGTACTGCTCGAGCCGGAGCCTCCATGCAGCGAGGCCCAGGAAGCCGGCGGCAAGCACCGCCAGGTGGCACTGCGTCCCGAAGGTGGCACGGAACGGGCGGATGCGGAGATCACCACGCACGGACCTCACGATCGTCACGAGGACGGCGGACACCAGGACCAGCGCCATCGACATGGAGGACGCGAGGAGCTCGAAGGGCAGGCGGAAGACGAAGAACCCGACATCCCTGTCGTGGATGGGGTCCACCTCGCCGAAGGACTGCTGGTGACGCCAGAGCAGGTACGTCTGCCAGTGCTGTGGCGCGGACGAGGCGAACAGGCTCCCGATGACGAGCGACGCCACGAGCACTGAGAGCACACGCGCGCGAGGTCGCCGAAGGGCGGTCCAGCCCACCGAGACGGCGAGGTTCACTCCCACCACGAGGGCGGTCAACCCGGCCACCGCGAGCGACAGCTCGAGCTTGGCGCCGACCGTGCGTCCGTAGACGCTGGTGCGGTCGAGCTCAGCGAACCACAACGCCCCGGGCAGGATGCGAGCGGCCACGTACGCCGCCACCATCGGGAGGCCGAGCAGGACGACGACGACCGTGGCGCGGCCTCGTGGGCGGAGGATGAAGGGTCTCGGATCGGGTGCTGCAGGGCGAAGCAGAGCATCGAAGGACGCCTCGGCCGGCACCGACGGGGAGCGGGCGGGTCGACGTCGACCGTCGAGCCTGCCGTACTCCGAGAGGAAGTCGTCGAGTCCCTGCCGGCTCACCTCCCAGACGTACCGCGATCCCCACTCCCGCCGGCGACCATCGAGCTCGCCCTTTCGGAGGAGGGTACGTACGGTCTGGGGGCTCGTTCCCAGCGCGTCGGCGGCCTCCGCCACGGTGACATGCTCCCCCCCGGGCATGTCGTGAAACTACGCCTGTGCTTTCGCAGGCACAACGCGTCTCGCGGAAGCATCTTTCGCAGCTCCGGCCGGACCGGTCGCTCACTGAGGCGTGCTCGCCCACCTCTGCTGGGCGCCGCGGCACCCTACACCTCGTTCGGGGGATGCCCCTTGCAACCCCGGTGTGCATACTGCTCTTCCATGACGGTGGAGGCGAGTCCGGACCGTGTGATCCGCGTCGTCCTGGCCGATGACGACGTGCTGCTCCGTGCGGGTCTCGCACGCCTGCTCGAGCAGCAGGGCTTCCAGGTGGTGGGCCAGGTCGGCGACGGCTCCGAGCTCCTCTCCGTCACGCGCGAACTCGAGCCCGACCTCGTGGTCGTGGACATCCGGATGCCACCGGACCACGGGACCGAGGGCCTGGAGGCCGCTCGCACCATCCGCGAGGAGCTTCCCGACGTCGCGATCTTGGTGCTGTCCGCCCACGTGGAGGTCGAGCACGCCATGACCTTGCTGGCCTCCGGTCGCGGGATCGGCTACCTGCTCAAGAGCCGCGTCCTCGACGTCGACGAGTTCCTCGACAATGTCGGTCGGGTCGCGCTCGGAGGCTCGGTCGTCGACCCGGCGCTCGTGCAGGAGCTCGTCGGCGCCCAGCGACGGAACGATCCCCTGGCGGTGCTGAGCGAGCGTGAGCGCGAGGTCCTGGCGCTGATGGCCGAGGGCCGCTCGAACGGTGGGATCGCGCAGCAGCTGTGGGTCGCGGAAGGAACCGTCGAGAAGCACGTCGGGAGCATCCTGACGAAGCTGGACCTCCCCGGCTCCAGCAGCGACCACCGCCGCGTCCTGGCCGTGATCACGTTCCTCGAGGCCCGCTGAAGCGCTGCCCGGGAGGAACTGCGGCGTGTCGACACGCCCTGGAATGGTCCCGGCCCGCGGGTTACACGGCTGCCGCAGGTAGGGCTAGCCGGGGGTCGAGTGGGGCGCCTGCCGGGACGCGACACGCCGAGGGCCTCACGAGAATCGATGACACGGCACACCGACCGGCGGCCGCTCTCACGATGACACAGGAGAACCTCATGTTTTCAGCAAACAGAAGCTCCACCACTCGGCGGAGCCTGGGTCGCGAAGGCCACATCCTCTGGCTGATCGTCCTCGTCTCGTTCCTGCTGTCCACCTTCTCGGCGTGCGCACCTACTGACACCTCATCCGAGGAGCGTCGACCGGAGCGCACGTCCCTCGTCGAGCTCGACGCGAACGAGACCGACGAGCGGGAGAACCAGCGCGAGGATCGGGAGCGGGACGAGAACGAGCGGGACGAGCGGGAGAACCAGCGCGACGAGCGGGAGCGGGACGAGCGGGAGAACGAGCGCGACGAGCGGGAGCGGGACGAGGACGAGCGGGGCGAGCACGAGGCCGATGAGCACGAGGCCGACGAGCTCGAGGCCGACGAGAACGGGGCGTAGACGGTGCCGACAACGGTGGTCACGCCGCCGGAGGACCGGCAGGCCACCGCCCTGCGCGGGGCGACCGGGCAGCCCTCGTCCACGCGCTCGACCCTCAGTCGAGGTCGAACCAGTAGCGACGCTTGACGTCGCGGGTGTCCTCGTAGCTTGCGCCGGCGCTCTCGATGGTGCGGCGGGAGGCGAGGTTGTCCTCGTCGCAGGTGATCAGGACCCGGTGGAGGCCGATGGCGCGAGCCTGGTCGAGGCCGAGCGCGAGGGCGCGGCCGGCATGGCCCTCGCCGCGTCGGGAGGGGCGCACGCTGTAGCCGAGGTGACCGCCGTAGTCGTGGAGCCAGTCGTTGAGCGCGTGGCGGACGGCGAGGTAGCCGAGGAACTCCTCGCCCTCGACGATCCAGTAGTAGCTGCACGGGACGATCCCGTCGGGCAGCTCGGTGGCGGGGTCGGACTGCGCCAGCAACCGCTCGACCTCGGTCGCCAGCGCGTCCCGACCCAGATCACGGGTGTCGAGGTCCCAGAGCCCTCCGCCGTGCATCGTGGTGCCGTCCTCCCCGAACTCGCGCACCGCGCTCGCCCACGAGGGGTGGTGGCGGAGGTCGGGTCGCACGAGCCCGGTCATGGGCTCATCGTGCTGTGGACGCGGCGACCCCGCCACCGAGTTTCGTGCTGGTCAGCGCTGCTCGGCCGGCACCCCGCGCACGCCCTCGTCGGTGAGCCGCGACTCCTCGGCGGCCTGCGCCTCGAGCTCGGCCCGACGGGTCTTCTCGATCATGTCCCGCGCCTCGTCGTAGGCACCCGGACGAGAGACGAGGTCGGCGGCGCCGCCCTGCAGCCGCGCGAGCGCGGACCTGCCGAAGATCTGCTGCTCGGTGCTCGTGCGCTCCGACCGGCCGCGGCCGAGGAACGAGACGAACCAGTGGAGCAGTGCGGTGATCCGGTTCTTGAAGCCGGTGATGTACACGAGGTGGACCGCCAGCCACATCAGCCACGCGATGACGCCGGTCAGCCGCAGCCTGCCCACCATGGCGACGGCGCGGAAGCGGCTGATGATCGCCATCGAGCCCTTGTCGAAGTACTTGAACGGCGGCTGCGGGGCCTTGCCGCTGAGCCGGCCGTCGATCTCCTTGGCGGCGTACTTGGCGCCCTGGATCGCCACCTGAGCGACCCCCGGCAGGTTGTCGAGCGAGATCATGTCGCCGACCACGAACACCTCGGGGTGACCCGGCAGCGTCAGGTCGGGGTTGACCGCGATCCGGCCGGCACGGTCCAGCGGCGCGCCGGTCTGCTCGGACAGCGTCCGGCCCAGCGGGCTGGCCTGCACGCCCGCGGCCCAGATCTTGGTGACGGCATGGATCGTCTCGACCCGTCCGTCCTTGAACTTCATCTGGATGCCGCGCTCGTCGACGTCGGTCACCATCGCCCCGAGGATCACCTCGACGCCGAGCTTCTCGAGCTCCTGCTTGGTCTTCTCGCCGAGCCGGTGCCCGAAGGGCGGCAGCACCTGCGGCGCGGCGTCGAGCAGGATCACCCTGGCGTGGTGGGTCTGGATCGCCCGGAAGTCCTTGCGGAGCGTACGGCGCGAGAGCTCGGCGATCTGGCCGGCCATCTCGACGCCGGTCGGCCCGGCGCCCACCACGACGAAGGTCAGGTTGTGGTCGACGTCGTCGCCGCGGCTGGCACCGAGCTCGGCCATCTCGAAGGCGCCGAAGATCCGCCCCCGCAGCTCGAGGGCGTCGTCGATGCTCTTCATGCCGGGCGCGAACTCGGAGAAGTGGTCGTTGCCGAAGTAGGACTGGGTGGCGCCCGCGGCCACGAGCAGCGAGTCGTACGGCGTGACCGTGGGCCGGCCGAGGACGGTGGAGGTGACCTCGCGCCTCTCCAGGTCGATCGCGGTGACCTCGCCGAGCAGCACCTGGGCGTTCTTCTGACCACTCAGGATCTCGCGCGTCGGGGGCGCGATCTCGCCCTCGGACAGGATGCCGGTCGCGACCTGGTAGAGCAGGGGCTGGAAGAGGTGGTGGGTCGTCTTGGCGATCATGGTCACCTCGACGTCGGAGCGGCGCAGCGCCTTCGCGCCGAACAGCCCCCCGAAGCCGGAGCCGATCACCACGACCCGGTGCGGCCGGGTTCCGGTGTCCTTCGTGGTCTCCATGACTCCATTGTCCCGCGTCGGGCGCCGGAGCCGGAATCCTGCCCACATGGCCTTCCTCACCCTCCGGGACGCCAACGTGTCGTAGGTTTGGCCCATGTCGCGCACACGGACGGGTCCCGGCGTCCCCACCGAGGAGTGACGTGAGGGGGAGACTGTGTCGCTGAACAGGCCCGCGCTCTCCGTGGTCCCCGTGCCCCACAGCGTGCACCGGGCCCGGCGGTGGGTGATCGAGACGATCACCGACATCGGTCGCCCCGAGCTCGTCGAGACCGCCGAGCTGGGCGTCTCCGAGCTGGTCACCAACGCGGTGCTGCACGCCACCGACCCGATCTCCGTCCGCGTGCGTGGCACGCTGGCGCACCCGCGCGTCGAGGTCCGCGACGGCTCGACCGACCCGCCGGTGATGCCCCACCTGCTGGCCGACCAGGCCCTGCCGCCCGACGACGAGACGCTGCTGCTCACCTTCGGCCGGGGCCTGGACATCGTCGCCCGCTGCGCGGAGGCGTGGGGGGCCGACATCGAGGACAGCGGGAAGGTCATGTGGTTCGTCCCCGCGACCAACGCGCGCGAGCAGGGGGTCACCGGGGCGGTGACCGGGCTGCCCGAGCCGCCCAAGCGGTCCGAGCGCGACACCATCCACGTCCGGTTGCTCGGCGCGCCGATCCGGGCCCTGGCGGAGTTCGAGACCCACTACCGCGAGCTGCGTCGGGAGGTACGCCTCCTCGCGCTCGCCCACGAGGACAAGTACCCCCTCGCCAAGTCCCTGGCCGACCTCTTCGGCTCGCTGCAGCGCGAGGTCCAGGACGGGCTCGACGCCGACGAGGTCCGCCGGGCCCGCGCCGAGGGTCGCGAGGCCGTCGACCTGGACGTGCCGGTCTCCGCGGACGAGGCCGAGACGATGGGCCGCTTCGTGGAGCTGCTCGACTTCGCCGACGAGTTCTGCCGGCAGCAGCAGCTGCTCTCGCTGGCGCGGACCGAGTCGCAAGTCCACTTCCAGACCTGGTTCTTCAGCGAGTTCACCCGGCAGGGGTCGGGTCACGCCCCCCGTCGGTGGGGCGGGGCGGTCGCTCAGGCGTAGCCGAGCGCGTGGAGCCGGTCGTCGTCGATGCCGAAGTGGTGGGCCACCTCGTGCACCAGGGTGATCCGGACCTCCTCGGCCAGCTGCGCCTCGTCGTCGCAGAAGTCGAGCAGCGGGTGCCGGAAGACGAAGATGCGGTCGGGCAGCACCATGCCGGGCTCGCCGCCGCGCTCGGTGAGCGCGACCCCGTCGTAGAGGCCGAGCAGGTCGGGGTCGTCGGCCGGCGGGTCGTCCTCCACCAGCACCACGACGTTGCGGATGAGCGAGGCGAGCTCGTCGGGGATCTCGTCGAGCGCGGCGTCGACCAGCCGCTCGAACTCCTCGCGACCCATCTCGACCGGCATGGGGCCAGCCTAGGAGCCGGCGGAAATGCACTCCGCCTGCAGACCGGTCGATCTGCAGGCGGTGTGGTGGTGGCGACCCCGACGGGACTCGAACCCGCGGCCTCCGCCGTGACAGGGCGGCGCGCTAACCAACTGCGCTACGGGGCCTTGCATTGGTGAAGCGGTGGAACTCTAACCCACGTCCGGCACCGGTTCCCAATCGGGGAGGTGGTGCGGAGCGGGAGCACCCCCAACGGGATTCGAACCCGTGCTACCGCCGTGAAAGGGCGGGGTCCCGGACAGCCCGCCCGCTAGGCGATGGCCCCATCGTCCGACCGCGCATTGTTGGCACCCCCAACGGGATTCGAACCCGTGCTACCGCCGTGAAAGGGCGGGGTCCTGGGCCGCTAGACGATGGGGGCAGGACTGCCCGCACAGCATAGGGCGAGCGCTCCGGGGCCGACCAATCCCGCCCCTCCCGAATAGGAGCCCCCACGACGTCTCCGGTATGGTCTCCCTCGCTGTCGGCGGCACCCTCGGGCGCCCCAACGCACGGCCAGGTAGCTCAGTTGGTACGAGCGATCGACTGAAAATCGATAGGTCGGCGGTTCGACCCCGCCCCTGGCCACCACGCACGTCGGGCCGCACCCCTCGGGTGCGGCCCTTCGTCGTCCGCTTGCCCCCCAGAACGCTGCGACATCCGCCCCGGCACGCCATGATGGAGCCCATGATCTCGGACCCGAAGCTGTTCCGGTACCTGGTGGAAGCCAGCACCGACGGCATCTGGTTGCTCGACGGCGAGGGCCGCACGCTCTGGTCGAACACCTGCATGGCCGACCTGCTGGGGCGCACGCCCGAGGAGATGGCCACGCTCACGGCCTACGACGTCCACGACGAGGTCGGCAAGGTGCAGTTCGCCGAGCACATGGCGCGCGCCCGCGCGGGCGACCCCGGGCACGACGACATGGAGACGATGTACCTCCGCCCGGACGGGGAGCCGATCTGGCTGCTCGCCAGCTGGCGACCGGTCCACGACGACGCCGGCGATCTGGTCGGCTACCTCCACCGCTACACCGACTTCACCGAGCGCCGCGAGCTGATCGACGCGCTGCGCGACCGCGAGAAGCGGCTCGCGGAGGCGCAGGCGATCGCCCAGATCGGCAGCTGGGAGTGGGACGTGGTCACCGACACGGTGACGTGGTCCGACGAGCTCTACCGCATCTACCGGTTGACGCCGGAGCAGTTCGCCTCGACCTACGAGGGGTTCCTCGACTACATCCACCCCGAGGACCGCCACGCGGTGCAGACCGCGGTGGACAGCATCTTCGACGGTGCCGACGAGTTCGAGTGGCACGCCCGGATCGTCCGGACCGACGGCGCCGTGCGCTGGCTGCGCGGGCTAGGCCGTGCCGAGCGCGACGCCTCCGGCAAGGCGGTCCGGATGGCCGGGACCGACCAGGACATCACCGAGAAGGTCGTCGCCGACCACGAGCTCGCCGAGGCCACCCGGCGTACGGCACTGCTGCGGCAGGTCGCCGTCGTGGCGAACCAGTCGATGAGCCTGGTCGAGACGCTCCTCCGCACCGCCGAGGCGGTGAGCAGCACCCCGGGGTGGGACGCCCTGGTCGCCTACCTGCCCGAGCACGACGACAGCGCCCTGGTGCCGCTGGTCCTCGTCCCCGGCGAGCCGCCGCTCGGCATCGAGCCCGACCCCGGCCTGGCCGCCGTCTGCTACCGCCGCGGCGAGATCACCGTCCGGCAGGTCCGCGGCCACGAGGACACCCACAGCCTGGTCGCGATCCCGGTCCGGCACGCCGAGGGCGTGGCGTGCGTGGTGGAGGTGCTGGCCGACGAGGCGCCGCCCGACATGCACTCCCAGGACCTCCTCGACCAGATCTCCACGATGCTCGGCCGCGTCGCCGAGCGCGAGCGCGCGGCTGCGGAGCTCGCGGAGGCCCGCGACCAGGCGATGGAGGCGTCGCGGATGAAGTCGCGATTCCTCGCCACCATGAGCCACGAGATCCGTACGCCGATGAACGGCGTCATCGGGCTCACCGACCTGCTGCTGCGGACCGACCTCGACGAGGACCAGCGGTCGCTGACCGACGCTCTCCACGGGGCCGGCCTGACGCTGCGCGCGATCATCAACGACATCCTCGACCTGTCCAAGATCGAGGCCGGCAAGCTCGAGCTCGAGCACGTCGACTTCAGCGTCCGGGCGACCCTCGACCAGACCGTCCGGCTGCTGGCCGGACCGGCCGCCGACAAGGGCCTCGCGCTGGTCGTCGAGGTGGCGCCGGAGGTGCCGGACTACCTGCGGGGCGACTCGACCCGGCTCGGCCAGGTCATCGCCAACCTCGGCTCCAACGCGGTCAAGTTCACCGACTCCGGCGAGGTCCGGATCGAGGTCGGGCTCGCCTCCCACCACGCCGACGCGATCGAGCTCGAGGTCGCTGTGAGCGACACCGGACCCGGCATCGCCCCCGACGCGCAGCAGCGGCTCTTCGACGCCTTCACCCAGGCCGACCCCTCCACGACGAGGCGGCACGGCGGCACCGGTCTGGGTCTCACCATCGCCCGGCAGCTGGTGGGTGCCCTCGGGGGGCGGCTCACCCTGGAGAGCCAGCTGGGCCGCGGCAGCACCTTCCGCTTCACCGCCGACCTCGACCCCGCCATCGGCACCGTCCACGACCCGCAGCGGCCCACCGAGGGCCGCCGTCCGGCCGACGCGCCCCGCGCGCGGGTGCTCGTGGTCGAGGACAACCAGGTCAACCAGATGGTCGCCGTCGGCATGCTCGAGAACGGCGGCTTCGACGCCGCGGTGGCGGGTGACGGGGTCGAGGCGGTCGCCGCGCTCGCGGGCGACCACGGCTTCGCCGCGGTGTTGATGGACTGCCGGATGCCGCGGATGGACGGCTTCGCCGCCACCCGGGCGATCCGGACGCAGGAGCGGCCCGGGCACCGGATCCCGATCATCGCC
This sequence comes from Nocardioides euryhalodurans, assembly GCF_004564375.1. Classification (NCBI taxonomy): domain Bacteria; kingdom Bacillati; phylum Actinomycetota; class Actinomycetes; order Propionibacteriales; family Nocardioidaceae; genus Nocardioides; species Nocardioides euryhalodurans. The sequence continues at coordinate 2,945,360 of NZ_CP038267.1, read as the reverse complement.
ATGACCGCGTCCGCCCTGGAGGGCGAGCGGGAGCGCTGCCTGGACGCCGGCATGGACGACTTCCTCACCAAGCCCGTCGACTTGGCCCGGCTCGAGCGGGTGCTCCACCAGTGGATCAGCGGCCACGGCGAGTCGCCGGCGACCGACGTACGACGCGAGGGGACCGGCGTGGACGAGGGACCCGAGCTGGCCGGACCCGACGTCGTCGACGTCGAGCGGATCGAGATGCTCCACGAGATGGTCAAGGACGGCGAGAGCCTCTTCCAGCGCAGCTCGGGCAACTTCATCGCCCACGCGCGCGACCACCTCGGCGCGATCAGGGCGGCCGTCCACGAGCGCGACGCCGAGGCGCTGCTCGCCTCGGCCCACAAGCTCAAGGGCAGCGCGCTCAACCTCGGCCTGCCGCGCGTCGGTGCGGCCGCCTACGACCTCGAGGAGCGGGGGCGCCTGGACAAGCTCGAGGGCTCCGACGCGGCGTACGCCACGCTCGTGCAGGAGATGGAGATCGCGCTGATGGCGCTGGCCGACGCCCGCGCCGCGCGGGCCTGAGCCGACTTCTGACCACGCGGCGACGCGACTACGCTGGCCGCACCGGCTCGCGCCACCCCTGCGGCCCGGCAGCCGGCCACCCACCCGCGTGGCTCCGTGACACAGAAAGTGGTCTCCCCAGATGCCCAGCACCCCCGTCGACGTCTTCGAGGTCGGGTCCGCCCACGAACAGGTGGTCTTCGCCAACGACCCCGCCTCCGGACTGCGCGCGATCATCGCGATCCACTCCACGGCCCTCGGCCCGGCCCTCGGCGGCACCCGCTTCTACCCGTACGCCTCCACCGACGACGCCGTCCGCGACGTGCTCAACCTCTCGCGCGGCATGACCTACAAGGCGGCGCTGGCCGGGCTCGACCTCGGCGGCGGCAAGGCCGTCATCATCGGCGACCCGGCCACGCTGAAGTCCGAGGCGCTGCTGCGCGCGTACGGCCGCTTCGTGCAGTCGCTCAACGGCCGCTACTTCACGGCCTGCGACGTGGGGACCTACTCCGAGGACATGGACCACGTCGCCCGCGAGTGCGACTTCGTCACCGGGCGCACCGTCGCCCACGGCGGGGCCGGCGACAGCTCGGTGCTCACCGCGTACGGCGTCTTCCAGGGGATGCGCGCGGCCTCGGAGACGCTGTGGGGCGAGCCCACGCTGGCCGGCCGGACCGTCGGCGTGGCCGGGGTCGGCAAGGTCGGCCACCACCTCGTCCGCCACCTGATCGAGGACGGCGCGGCCGTGGTCGTCACGGACCCGCACCAGCCGTCGGTCGAGCGCGTGACCACCGAGTTCCCGCAGGTGCGCGTCGTGGCCGACACCGACGCCCTGGTGGCGACCGAGCTCGACGTGTACGCCCCGTGCGCGCTCGGCAGCGCCCTCACCGACGAGGTCGTGGAGACCCTGTCGGCGCGGATCGTCTGCGGCGCCGCCAACAACCAGCTCGCCCACCCGGGCATCGAGAAGGTGCTCGAGGAGCAGGGAATCCTCTACGCGCCCGACTACTGCGTCAACAGCGGCGGGCTGATCCAGGTGGCCGACGAGCTCGAGGGCTTCTCCTTCGAGCGCGCCCAGCAGCGCGCGAGCGGCATCTTCGACACCACCCGCGCCGTCTTCGCGCTGGCCCGACGCGAGCAGGTCCCTCCGGCGGTCGCCGCCGACCGGCTCGCGGAGCAGCGGATGCGCGACGTGGACCGGCTGCGCGGCATCCACCTGCGCTGAGGCGACCCACGAGGCAGGACCTCGGGAGAGGTCCTGCCCACGGTTCCGGGGTCTCGAGGCTGGGCGCCGGCGCGCCTCGCACCTCGACCTCCGAGGGTGGCGCTACGCGTCGGCCTCAGAGAGGGGAGCTAGTCCCGATCGCCCTCGGCGTAGCCCGACCACTGGTCGGGCTCGTCGGGCTCCTCGGCCCGCTCCGGCGGACGATCCTCCTCGCCGTGGAGCTCACGCGCCAGCGCACCGAAGTCCGTCTCGTGAGTGCGGTACTTCAGGTCGCGTGCGACCTTCGTCTGCTTAGCCTTCGCTCGGCCGCGCCCCATAGGGTCAGCCCCCTCGCACACTGGGCCGGGTCGCCGGTGGGCCTCACCGTGACTCCGGTCTGATCGGTCTGGTTTGTCGTGGCCCTAACGCTACCCGGTGGGTGGGTGTTCCCGCACACCCACGCCGGAGACAGTGACGCGTTCGACACGATTCGGCCCCGGCCGGGCGGTCACCAGCCCGCGTGGGCGCCCGTCAGCCGGACCTCGCCGGACCCGTCGCCGACGACCTCGCCGGCCGCCCAGGCCCGGACGCCGTGGCCGGCGAGCACCGCCACGGCCCGGTCGGCATCCTCCGGAGCGACCAGCGCGACCATGCCGACACCGCAGTTGAGGGTCTGCTCGAGGTCGGCGTCCGGCACGTGCCCGACCCGGCGGACCAGGTCGAAGACCGGCTGCGGCGTCCAGGTGGTGCGGTCGATCCTGGCGTCGAGCTCGACCGGCATCACGCGGGCCAGGTTGGCGGCCAGTCCACCGCCGGTGATGTGCGACATGGCGTGGGTGGCGGTCTCCGCGGCCAGCGCCAGGCAGGCCTTGGCGTAGATCCGGGTCGGCTCGAGCAGCTCCTCGCCGAGGGTGCGGCCGAGCTCGTCGACGTGGCGGTCCAGCGACCAGCCCGCCTGCTCGAGCAGCACGTGGCGGACGAGGGAGTAACCGTTGGAGTGCAGGCCGCTCGCCTCCATCGCGACCACGACGTCGCCGGGGCGGACGCGTCCCGGGCCGAGCAGCCGGTCGGCCTCGACCACACCCGTGGTCGAGCCCGCGAGGTCGTACTCGTCGGGACCGAGCAGGCCCGGGTGCTCCGCGGTCTCGCCGCCGATCAGCGCGCATCCGGCCGCGACGCAGGCCTCGGCGATGCCCTTGACGATCGCGGCGATCCGCTCGGGGACCACCCGGCCGGTGGCGATGTAGTCGGTGAGGAAGAGCGGCTCTGCGCCGCAGACGACCAGGTCGTCGACGAGCATCCCGACCAGGTCGAAGCCGATCGTGTCGTGCCGGTCGAGCGCCTGGGCGATGGCGACCTTGGTACCGACGCCGTCGGCCGAGGAGGCGAGCAGCGGCCGGTCGTACGCCTTGAGCGCCGAGGCGTCGAAGAGCCCGGCGAAGCCGCCGATCCCGCCGATCATCTCCGGGCGTCGGGCCTTCTCGACCCAGCCCTTCATCAGCTCGACCGCCTTGTCGCCGGCCTCGATCGAGACTCCGGCCGCGGCGTAGGCGTTCCCCGACTGGTCGGTCACGGGCTCTCCTCCATCAGGGGTTGTTGAGGACCGGCAGCGACTCCGAGGAGATCGACGCCTCGAGCAGGTGCTTGCCGAGCAGCCGCTCGTCGGGGAGCGGGATCGGGTACTCGCCGGTGAAGCAGGCCTTGCAGAGCCGGTCCTCCGGCTGGCCGGTCGCCTCGACCATGCCCTCGAGCGAGATGTAGCCGAGCGAGTCGGCCCCGACGCTCGCCGCGATCTCGTCGACGTCGAGGCCGTTGGCGATCAGCTCGGCGCGGGTGGCGAAGTCGATGCCGTAGAAGCACGGCCACTTCACGGGCGGGCTGGAGATCCGGACGTGGACCTCGAGCGCCCCGGCCTCGCGCAGCATCCGGACCTGCGCGCGCTGGGTGTTGCCCCGGACGATCGAGTCGTCCACGACGACGATCTTCTTGCCGCGGATCATGTGGGGCAGGGCGTTCAGCTTGAGCCGGATGCCGAGCTGGCGCAGCGACTGGCTGGGCTGGATGAAGGTACGGCCGACGTAGGCGTTCTTGACGAAGCCCTGGCCGAAGGGGATCCCGCTCTCCTCGGCGTAGCCGGCCGCGGCAGGCGTGCCCGACTCGGGCACCGGCATCACCAGGTCGGCATCGACCGGGAACTCGCGCGCGAGGCGGCGACCCATCTCGACCCTCGCCTCGTGGACGCTGCGCCCGCTGATCGTCGCGTCGGGGCGGGCGAGGTAGACGTACTCGAACACGCAGCCCTTCGGCTCCGGCTCGGCGAAGTGGTGGCTGCGCAGCCCCTCGGAGTCGATGACGACCAGCTCGCCGGGCTCGACCTCGCGGACCACGCTGGCGCCGATCGTGGCGAGCGCGGAGTCCTCGGAGGCGACGACCCAGCCACGCTCGAGGCGACCCAGGACCAGCGGCCGGATGCCCTGCGGGTCGCGGGCGGCGTAGAGGGTGTCCTCGTTCATCCACACCATGGAGAACGCGCCCCGCAGCGTCGGCAGGACCTCGAGCGCCCGCTGCTCGAGCGAGGTGTCGGGGTGGTGGGCCAGCAGCGCCGTGACCAGGCCCGTGTCGTTGGTGGACGCCTCGAGGTCGCGGGCGTGGATGTCGAGCTCGTCGCTGGCGGGCGGCAGCTCCGCGACCATCTCGACGAGCTCGTGGGTGTTGATCAGGTTGCCGTTGTGGCCCAGGGCGATCGAGCCGTCGGCGGTGGGCCGGAAGGTCGGCTGCGCGTTCTTCCAGACGCTGGCGCCGGTCGTGGAGTAGCGGCAGTGACCGATCGCCAGGTGCCCCTTGAGGGAGGCGAGGGTGGTCTCGTCGAAGACCTGCGAGACCAGCCCCATGTCCTTGTAGACCAGGATCTGGCGACCGTTGCTGACCGCGATCCCGGCGGCCTCCTGGCCGCGGTGCTGCAGCGCGTACAGGCCGAAGTAGGTGAGCTTGGCGACGTCCTCGCCGGGCGCCCAGACCCCGAAGACGCCGCACTCGTCCTGCGGGCCGCGTTCTTGGGGGTCGAGATCGTCGCTCAGGCTGCCGTCACCGGGACGGCTCCAGCTGTCTCGGAGCACGGTGGGGAGTCTACAAGCGACCGCGGCCGATCACGGGATCGGGCGACTTCTCCCAGGTCGCGGACAGCGGCGCACCTCCACCCGTAGCATGCGTCGCGGGGGGACTCTCAGGAGCAGGGGAAGCCACGTGAGTCGACAAGTGATCAACCCGGCAGCCGTGGGGGACTCGGCACCGGACCAGGAGTTCCGCGCGCCCCTACAGCTGATCGCCGAGGGCGTGCGGGAGATCGTGGGGTTCCGCTACGCCAGCATCAGCGTCGTACGGACGGCTCGCGACGGTACCGAGGAGCTCGAGGTCATCGCCGACGCCGGCGACGACGACAGCTCCGAGATCATCATCGGGCGGCGTACGGCCCTGGCCGACCTGCTCGCAGAGATCGAGCAGGCCGAGGTCTGGGGCCAGTTCCGGTTCCTGCCTGCCGAGATGCTGACCTCGGACAGCGTCGCCGACACCTACGGCTGGGTCGTGCCCGACATGGAGGTGATCGACGCTCCGGACGCGTGGCACCCCATGGACCTGCTCGTCGCGCTGCTCCACGACGACCAGGGCGTGCTGCGCGGCACGCTGGCGATCGACGTCCCCGAGAACGGCCGCCGGCCCGGACCCGAGCAGCGCCGGCTGCTCGAGCGGTTCGCGGTGCAGGCCGCCCGCAGCGTGGTGACCACGCTGGAGCGCGAGCAGCTGACCGAGCAGGTGCGGCTCGCCGACACCGCCCGGAACGTCGTACGCCGCGCCAGCGCCCAGCGGGGGCTCACCCGGATCCTCGCCGACTGCCAGGAGGGCCTCGTCGAGGGGTTCCGCTCGCAGGGTTCCTGGATCCAGACCTTCGACGAGGACGGCACCGGCTCCGGCGCCATCTACTCCTCCAACGGTGCGGTCATCGAGCTGCCCGAGGAGCTGGTCGAGCTCGCCGAGCTCGCCGCCCGCGCCGCGTGGTCGGACCAGACGACCGTGGTCGTGGCCGGCGACCAGCCCGCCCCCGACCTGATCAGCCCCGACGACCAGCGCCGGATCGTGGGCTTCCTCGACACCATCGGGGTCACCTCGTTGCTCTTCGTGCCCCTCGGAGCCGGGTCCGAGTGCCTCGGCAACCTCGTGCTCACCCGCGAGCCCGGGGCGCCCGACTGGACCGAGCTGGACCGTACGGCCGCGCTGGACATCGGCCACGACCTCGGCCGGGTGATCCTCAACGCCCGTACGTTCGAGCGCGAGCACCAGCTGGTGGTCGAGCTGCGCGCGCTCGACACCTACAAGGGACAGCTGATCGCGACCGTCTCCCACGAGCTGAAGAACCCGATCGCGGCGATCGCCGGCTACCTCGAGCTGCTCGAGGCGGCGCCCGAGCTGAGCCCCGCGTCCCGGACCGCCGTCGACGCCATGGGCCGGGGCACGACGCGCCTGGGCCGGGTCGTCAACGACCTGCTGCTGCTCTCCAAGGTCGGCGACCCCGACCACGCCATCATCCCCGCCCCGGTCGACCTGCGTCGGGTCGTCGTCGAGGTGGTGGACCTGATCGCGGTGCAGGCACGGCAGAAGCAGATCACGCTCACGACCGACCTGCCCGACGAGGACGTCGCCGCCTGCGGTGACACGTGGGAGCTCGACCGGGTCGTCACCAACCTGCTCAGCAACGCGGTGAAGTACACCCCGTCTGGCCGGACCGTCGGTGTCCGGCTGTGGCGCGAGGGGGACGAGGTCCGCGTCGCCGTCACCGACGAGGGCCTCGGCATCTCCCCCGCCGACCTCGACCACCTCTACGACGAGTTCTTCCGCTCGACCAACCCCGAGGCGGTGCGCGAGCCGGGCACCGGGCTCGGCCTGGCGATCGTGAAGCGGATCGTCGACCGTCACCGCGGCCGGATCGAGGTCGAGTCCGAGCTCGGCGTCGGCAGCACGTTCACGGTCAGCGTCCCGGCCCACTGACCGAGGGGCACATCTGCTCAGCGGGGCGCGTCACCGCCCGGGTCGTCCTCCGAGGTTGCCGAGGAGCAGCGCCTCGGCGAGCACGACCCGCTCGAACTCGGCGAGGTGGAGCCCCTCGTTGGCGCCGTGAGCGCGGGTGTCGGGGTCCTCCACGCCGGTCACGAGGACCGACGCCTGCGGGAAGGTCTCGAGGAACTCCGCGATGAACGGGATCGACCCACCGACACCCATGTCCACCGGCTCGGTGCCGTCCCAGGCCTCGGTGAAGGCGTCGCGCGCGGCGTCGTAGGCCGGGCCGGTCGCGTCGATCGCGGTCGCCTCGCCGGTGTCGACGACGCTGACCGTCAGGTCGGCACCCCACGCGACGTGCTGCTCGAGGTGACGGCGCAGGCACTCGAGCGCGTTCGCGGTGGTGTCGCCCGGGGCGATGCGGAGGCTGATCTTGGCGCGGGCGGCCGCGGTGAGGGTGTTGCTGGCCCCGTCGACCTTCGGGGCGTCGACGCCGGTGATGGTGAGGGCCGGCTTGGTCCAGAGCCGCTCCACGGTCGAGCCGTCGCCGATCCAGTGGACGCCGGGCAGCGCCCCGGACTCGGCGCGCAGCCGCTCCTCGGGGTAGTCGACGTCGGCCGCGGGACCGCTCACGAGTCCCTCGACGGCCACGTTGCCGGTGTCGTCGTGCAGGGTCGCGATCAGCCGGCTGAGCGTCATCAGGGCGTCGGGGACCAGGCCACCCCACATCCCGGAGTGGACGGCGTGGGTGAGGGTCCGGACCTCGACGTCGACCCGGACCAGGCCGCGCAGGCTGGTGGTCAGGGCAGGCACGCCGATGTCCCAGTTGCCGGAGTCGGCGATCACGATCACGTCGGCCGCGAGCCGTTCGTGGTGCTCGCGCAGGAGGGGGACGAGGGTGTCGGAGCCGACCTCCTCCTCACCCTCGACGAAGAGCGTGACGCCGACCGGGAGGTCGTCGCCGTAGATCCGCAGCGCAGCCAGGTGGGCCACGATGCCGGCCTTGTCGTCGGCCGCGCCGCGGCCGTACAGCCGACCGTCGCGCTCGGTCGGCTCGAAGGGCGCGGAGTCCCACTCGGCGTGGTCGTTCTCGGGCTGGACGTCGTGGTGGGCGTAGAGCAGCACGGTGGGCGATCCCGCCGGGCCTGCCTTGTGGGCGATCACGGCCGGGGCACCGCCCTCGGCGCTGACGATCTCCGTCGCGCAGCCCTCGGCCTCGAAGAGCGCGCGGACCGCCTCGGCGCTCCGCTGCACCTCCCCGGCACGCGCCGGGTCGGCGCTGACGGACTCGATCCGGACCAGGTCCTCGAGGTCTCGACGGATGCCCGGCAGCACCTCGGCCACCCGGGCGCGCAGCTGCTCGGCGTCGTACGGCGGGGTCATGGGCGTCAACGTACCGGAGCGTGATCGAGGGGCCCCGGGACCCCATTTCCCAGATTGTCAGACAATAACTTGGCGGTCCGGGGGTCGGGGGTCCATCATGGCGACATGACCGAGTCGATCACCCGTCACCAGAACGCGACCGCGGCCCACATCGAGCTCACCGAGGGGTACGCGGCCCACAACTACCACCCGCTGCGCGTGGTGCTCACCTCGGGCGAGGGCGCGTGGGTGACCGATGTCGAGGGGCGCCGCTACCTCGACTGCCTCGCCGGCTACAGCGCGCTCAACTTCGGCCACGGCCACCCCCGGCTGCTCGCCCGCGCCCACGAGCAGCTCGACAAGCTCACGCTGACGTCGCGCGCCTTCTACAACGACCAGCTCGGCCCGTTCGCCCGCGACCTCGCGGCGCTGACCGGCAAGGAGATGGTGCTGCCCATGAACTCCGGCGCGGAGGCCGTCGAGACCGCGATCAAGGTCGCCCGCAAGTGGGGCTACCTGGTCAAGGGGGTCCACGAGAGCCGCGCCAACATCGTGGCGATGGAGGGCAACTTCCACGGCCGGACCACCACCATCGTGTCGTTCTCGACCGACTCGGTGGCGACCCAGCACTACGCGCCGTACACCCCGGGCTTCCGGCTGGTGCCGTACGGCGACATCGAGGCGCTGCGGGCCGCTGTCGACCAGGACACCGTCGCGGTGCTGCTCGAGCCGATCCAGGGCGAGGGCGGCGTGATCATCCCGCCGCACGGCTTCCTGCGCGACGTCCGCACGCTCTGCAACAGCGAGAACGTCCTGATGCTGGCCGACGAGATCCAGTCCGGCCTGGCCCGGACCGGCCGGACCTTCGCGTGCGACCACGAGGACGTCGTGCCCGACATGTACGTCCTCGGCAAGGCGCTGGGCGGCGGGCTCTACCCCGTCTCCGCCGTCGCGGCCAACGGCGACGTGCTGGAGGTCATCACCCCGGGCTCGCACGGGTCCACGTTCGGCGGCAACCCGCTGGCGGCGGCGATCGGCCACGAGGTCGTGAGCATGCTGGAGACCGGCGAGTTCCAGGCGCGGGCCGAGAAGCTCGGCGCCCACCTCGCTGCCGGGCTCGAGCCGATGGTCGGAAACGGCTTCGAGGCGGTCCGGGTGCGCGGCCTGTGGGCCGGCATCGACATCGACCCCGGCCTGGCCACCGGCCGCGAGGTCACCGAGTCGCTGCTCGAGGACGGCATCCTCGCCAAGGAGGCGCACGGCCAGACCGTCCGGCTCGCCCCGCCGCTGGTGGCGAGCGAGGAGGACCTCGACCTGCTCGTCGCGTCGTTCGCGAAGATCGTCTCGCGTGGCTGAGCGGCTGCTCGCGAGATAGTGCGTCACGGAACGGTCGTCGATCGGGCGACCCGAGGACCAGTCCGTGACGGACTATCCGCGGTCGGGGCCCGCGACCACGTTCCGGAGCGGATGGCCGGCGAGGTACCGGCCGAGCTGTTCGCGCACCAGCGCGGACATGCGCGGCAGCATCGCCGTGGTGCCGCCCGCGACGTGGGGGGTGACCAGCACGTCGGGTGCGTCCCACAGCGGGTGACCGTCGGGGAGCGGTTCGGGGTCGGTCACGTCCAGCGCGAAGGACAGCCTGCCCGCCTCGGCGATCACCGCGTCGGTGTCGACGACTCCCCCGCGCGCGACGTTCACGACGAGGGCACCGTCGGGGAGCGCGGCCAGGAAGTCCGCACCCACGAACCCCTGCGTGCGCTCGCTGAGCGGGAGCAGCACGACCACGGCGTGCATCGTCGGCAGCAGGCCCGGAAGCTCCTCCACCGGGTGCACCGGGCCGACCAGGTCGTCCTCACGGGCGCGGGTGGCGACCGCGGTCACCCGCGCACCGTGGGCGAGCAGCCGATGGGTGAGGGCACGACCGATCGAGCCGTAGCCCAGGACCATCACGCGTGAGTCGGCGAGGGAGCGCATCCCGGGGCGCAGCTGCTGCCAGGTGCCGTGACCACGCACGGCCTCGGGGATCCGGCGCCACACCGCCAGCAGCAGGCCGACGGCGTGCTCGGCCGTGGCGTCGTCGTGGACGCCGGCGGCGTTGCAGAGGGTGACCCCGTCCGGCAGCAGCTCGAGCTGCCCGTCGAAGCCCGCGAGCTGGGTCTGGACCACCCTGAGCGCCGGCAGCTCCCCGAGCCGGTGCATCGTGCGAAGGTCACGGTAGTCGGGGACGCACATCTCGATCCGCGGGTCGGGGTCGGCCACCCCGTCCCAGAGGACGGCCTCCACCCCCGACACCTCGCCGACGGCGTCGCGGAGCTCTGCGTTGGGGAACGAGACGATCACGGGGCCTCCAGGAGCGGCAGGTGGGCGGACAGGTCGGTGCGCTCGCCCGAGGCACGGACGCGACCGGCGGCGACCGCGTCCCCCCAGGCCAGCTCCCCCGTGGCCAGCGCGAGCCAGGTCGCGGGATCGGTCTCGACGACGGCCGGAGGGGTGCCCCGGGTGTGCCGGATGCCGGCGACCACCTGGGCCGCGGCGTACGGCGGGACCCGGATCTCGACCGAGCGACCGGGCGCACGCTCGGAGAGCACGGCGAGGAAGTGCTTGGTCAGCAGCCGCTCGTCCGCGGGCGTACGACGGTCGAGGGCGGTCGCCACCTCGGCCGGGTCGGCTCGTCGCAGTCGGGCAGGCACGCGACGAGCCTAGAACGGCGGGAGGGCTCCCGGCGCGTCGCTCGCTGTGCGGGAGGTCACAGGGGCCTAGGTTCTGCTGCTACCGACCCGACCCGGGTCGGACACTGCTCGGAGTCTTCGGAGGACCCCTGTGAATCGGAACCACACTCGCGCGCGCTTGACCAGCGGCGCAGCTCTCCTCGGCACGGCCGCGCTGATCGCGGCCGCCGCCACCGTCGTCCCGGCCTCGGCCGACGACGACGCAGCCGGACGCCCCACCGCACGCCACGAGGCCAACGGCTCCGTCCGCGGCGTGATGGACCACCTGATCGAGCTCGAGGAGATCGGCGACCGCCACGGCGGTCGCGCCAGCGGGACGCCCGGCTACGAGGCCAGCCGCGACTACGTCGTCAAGCGACTCTCCCGCGCGGGCTACCGGCCGCAGGTGCAGGAGTTCGACTTCCCGTTCTTCCAGCAGCTCGGTCCCTCGAGCTTCGAGGTGACCGCCCCCACCCCGCGCACCTTCGAGGAGGGCGTCGACTTCTCCACCCTCGAGTACAGCGGCGCCGGCGACATCACCGCACCCGTCGAGGGCGTCGACCTGGCGCTCGTCACCCCTGCCGACTCCACCAGCGGCTGCGAGGACGCCGACTTCGCGGGCTTCACCGCCGGCAACATCGCGCTCGTCCAGCGCGGCGTCTGCACGTTCGGCGAGAAGGCGACCAACGCCCTCGAGGCCGGCGCCGTGGCCGTCATCGTGATGAACCAGGGCAACACTCCCGAGCGTTCCGTGCTGCTCGAGAACGTCACCCTCGGCGGCCCGGTGGGCCTCCCGGTCATCGGCGTGAGCTTCGCCGACGGCCAGGCGCTCGACGCCGACGGCACGATCGCGCACGTCGTGACCGACACCCAGTCCGAGATCGCCACCACCTGGAACGTCACCGCCGAGACCCGCGGCTCGCGCCAGAACGTCGTCATGGCCGGTGCCCACCTCGACAGCGTCGTCGGCGGCAACGGCATCAACGACAACGGTTCCGGCAGCGCCGCGCTGCTCGAGACCGCCGAGGCGGTCGCCGACATGAAGCGCACCCCCAACAACAAGGTCCGCTTCGCCTGGTGGGGCGCCGAGGAGAACGGCCTGCTCGGCTCGGAGCACTACGTCGCCGAGATGGCGGAGAACCAGCCCGGCAAGTTCCAGAACATCGCGCTCTACCTCAACTTCGACATGGTGGGCTCGCCGAACTACATGCTCGGCGTGTACGACGGCAACAACGACGCCTTCCCGCCGGAGGAGTCCGCGACCGCTCCCGAGGGCTCGGCCGCGATCGAGAAGATGTACGCCCGGTTCTTCGACAAGATCGGCACCGGCTCGGTCGAGACGGCCTTCAGCGGCCGCAGCGACTACGGCCCGTTCATCGCCCTCAACGTCCCGGCCGGCGGCCTGTTCACCGGTGCGGAGGGCGTGAAGTCCGAGGAGGAGGCCGAGCTGTTCGGCGGCACCGCCGGCGAGGCGTACGACTCCTGCTACCACCAGGCGTGCGACGACCTCGGCAACGTCAGCCGGGCCGCGCTGAAGGCCAACACCGCCGCGATCATGCACTCGGTGACCAAGTACGCCCGGTCGACCCGCACGGTCAACGGCGACCGGACCGGTCACGAGGTGCCGCCGGCGCCTGCCCGGTCGAAGGCCACCGACCACCACCACGGCGCGCCGAAGGCCGCCCGCTGATCGAGGTCTGACCACGACGCCCCCGGGAGTGCACGCCGCTCCCGGGGGCGTCGCACGTCCCGACCCGTCAGTCGGAGGCGCTGCCACCGGGGTGGGGCTGGAGCACTGCGAGGAACGAGTAGGTCCGCCGCTCGGGGTCGCGGCCGCGGGTGCGCCTGGTCCACGCGTCCATCAGCGCCGCGAGCTCCGCCGAGAGCTCGCGCGCCTCGTCCTTGCTCAGCCGCACCGTCACGTCGCTGATCGAGCGGTGGTCGTCCGGCGCGCGCTCGCCCGCGTAGGCCGCGTCGACCAGCTCGTGCGCCCAGGCCGACGCCTGCGACCGGAAGACCGCGGCCGCGGCCCGGCCACCGGGCTGCTTCTCCAGCTCGCCAAGGTCCAGGGTCACCCCCGACTCGTCGACCAGCCGCCACACGCGATCGCGACGGTCGCGACCCTCGCCGACCGCCTCCTCGACCAGGCCGTACTTGGCGAGCTGGCGCAGGTGGAAGGACGCCTGGTTGGCCGGGACGCCGAGCTCGCGCGACAGGTCGGCGGCGCGCAGCGGCCCCTGTGCACTCAGCTCCCCCATGATCCGGTTGCGCAGTGGGTGGGCGATGGCACGCAGGACCGTCGGGTCGTGGATCGGGCGGGACATGCCGCCCACCCTATCCGCAGCACTAGTTGCGCAAGAGTACTTGCGCAAGTAGTGGTGCGGATCTACGGTTGGGTGCCATGAGCAGCTTCCGGTCCCTCGCCCGCAACCGAGACTTCACCCGGTTGTGGGTGGGCGAGGCGGTCAGCCAGCTCGGCACCGGCGCGAGCCTGTTCGTCTTCCCCCTGCTCGGGTACGCCCTGACCGGCTCCGCCCTGATGGCCGGGCTGCCGGTCGCGGCGTACACCCTCGGCATCGCGCTGGTCCTGCTTCCGGCCGGCGTGGTCGCCGACCAGGTCGACCGGCGCACGCTGCTGCTGGCGGCCAGCGCCGTCGGCCTGGTGCTGTCGGGGTCGCTGGCGGTGGCCGGGCTCGCCGGCGCCCTGACCCTGCCGCACCTGGTGGTCGTGGCCCTGGGCACCGGCGCGGTGGCCGGCTTCTACATGCCCACCGAGCTCTCCGCCGTCCGCAGCGTCGTCACCCGCGAGGAGCTGCCGACCGCGATCAGCCAGAACCAGGCTCGCCACCACGTCGCGGCCCTGCTCGGCGGGCCGCTCGGCGGCCTGCTCTACGCCGTCGGCCGGCCGATGCCCTTCCTGGTCGACGCGGTGACCTTCGCGATCTCGTTCGTGACCGTCGCGCGCGTCGAGACCGACCTCTCACCGGTCCCCAGGGAGCGGGCCCGTCCGACCCGCGAGCTCGTCGAGGGCCTGCGCTACCTGCTCGCGCGGCCCTACTTCCGGGCGACGGCCGCCTTCTCGGCCGCGTGCAACCTGGTCGTGAACGCAGTCTTCTTCGTCGCCGTCGTGCGGCTGGTCGAGCAGGGCGTCCCGTCGACGACGATCGGGGTGGTCGAGGCGCTGGCCGGTGCCGGCGGCGTGATCGGGGCGCTGATCGCGCCCTTCGTCATCGACCGGGTACGCACCGGACACCTCACGATGGCCGTCGCCTGGGTCTGGGTCCCGCTGCTGGTCCCGCTGGTCTTCTGGTCCTCGCCCTGGCTGGTGGGGTCGATGCTGTTCGTCGGGCTGCTGCTCAACCCGGCAGGCAATGCCGGCGCCCAGTCCTACCGCGTCGCCATCACCCCCGACGCGCTGCAGGGACGGATCGCGTCGTCGTCCCAGTTCCTCGGCTTCACCACGATCCCGTTCGCGCCGCTGCTCGGCGGCTGGCTGCTCGAGACGTTCGGCGGGGAGGCCGCGACCGTCGGGCTGCTCGTCGCGGCGGCGCTGGCGGCGCTGGTCCCGACCCTGTCCCGCTCGGTGCGTTCGGTGCCGCGGCCGCGCGACTGGCCGGGCTCCGCGGCGTCAGCCGAGCCCGTCGAGCAGGTCGAGCTGCACGCGCCAGGAGTCGGAACCGGGATCGATGACGACGAAGTGGTCGCCGTCGACCTCGGTGAGGGTCGCGTCGGCGCCGGCCGCGGTCGCCGCGTCGACGTACCGCTGTGACTGCTCGAGGGGGACGATGTCGTCGTCGCGGCCGTGGACGCACCGGACGGGGACGTCGAGCGGCACCTGCTGGGCGGGGTCGTACGCCGCGTCGCCGGGCCCGGCCGGGTGGCCGAGCAGGGCCGCCACGGCGCCCCCACCGAGCGACTGCTCGTCGGCCCGCACCAGGTCGAGCACCCCGGCCTGCGAGACGACGCCGGTGACCGGCACCCGAGCGTCCCGGCGGCCGGCGGCCCAGGTGGCGAGGTGGCCGCCCGCGGAGTGGCCGAGCGTCAGCACGACCGAGGTGTCGAGTCCGTCGACCCCGGCCAGGCGGTCGATCCCGGCGGCGACGTCGTCGAAGGTCTGGGGGGTCCCGCCGCCGTTCCCCACGCGCCGGTACTCCAGGTTCCACGCGGCCCAGCCCTCCTCGACCAGGCTGGCGGCGAGCGGACGACCCAGCGACAGGTCGTACGCCGACTTCCAGAAGCCACCGTGGACCACGACCACCACCCCGCGGGGCGTCCCCCCGGGGAGCGTCAGCTCGCCGAGCTGGCTGGGGTCCTCCCCGTAGCGGAGGGTGCGGGTGCCGGAGGGCGGGCTCATGGCGTCATCCTCGCCGCAGCCGGCGAGCAGGGTCGCCGCCGACACCCCGAGCAGGGCACGGCGTCCGAGTCTCGGGGACGGCGGCACGCCCTAGTGACCGAGCGCCTCGGGCAGCGTGGCGGTCCAGGCGTCCCGCAGCTCCTCGACCGTGATCCCGAGCTGACCCTCGACGACCAGGGCGTCGCCACCGGTGGTCCCGATCCGCGTGGCCGGGACACCCAGCGCCTCGGCCATCGTCAGCAGCTGTTGCAGTGCGTCGGGGGCGACGGTGACGACCGCGCGGGCGGCCGACTCGGAGAAGAGCGCGACGAAGGCGTCGCCCTCGAGCTCGACGTGGGCGCCGATCCCTGCCTGCAGGACCGACTCGGCCAGCGCCTGCGCCAGCCCGCCGTCGGAGAGGTCGTGGGCGGAGCTCAGCTGCCCGGCGCGGCCGGCGTCGGTGAGCAGCGTGGCGAGGACCTTCTCCGCGCGCAGGTCGACCTGGGGCGGGAGTCCCCCGAGGTGTCCGTGCACCACGTGCGCCCACTCCGAGCCCGACAGCTCCGCGCGGGTCTCGCCCAGCAGCACGATCTCGTGGCCGGCCTCGCGGAAGCCGGTCGGCGTCCGACGGGTGACGTCCTCGATCACGCCCAGCACTGCCACGACCGGCGTCGGCAGGATCGCGGTGGTGCCGGTCTGGTTGTAGAGGCTGACGTTGCCGCCGGTCACCGGGATGCCGAGCTCGACGCAGGCGTCCTTGAGTCCCCGGCACGCCTCGGCGAACTGCCACATCACGGCGGGGTCCTCGGGCGAGCCGAAGTTGAGGCAGTCGCTGACCGCGAGCGGCCGGGCACCACCGGTCGCGACGTTGCGGTAGCTCTCGACGAGGGCGAGCTGCGCCCCGGCGTACGGGTCGAGGCGCGCGAAGCGGCCGTTGCAGTCGGTCGCGACGGCGACCCCGAGGTTGGTCTCCTCGTCGACGCGGACCATGCCGCTGTCGCTCGGTTGCGCGAGCACGGTGTTGCCGCGGACGTAGCGGTCGTACTGGTCGGTGATCCACGACTTGTCGCAGAGGTTCGGGCTGGCGAGGAGGCGCAGCAGCGTCGCGCGCAGCTCGTCGCCGCCGCTGGGTCGCGGCAGGTCCTCGGCCCGGTCGGCCTGGAGCGCGTCCTGGCTCTCCGGGCGCTCGAAGGGGCGGTGGTACGTCGGTCCGTCGTGGGCCACCGAGCGCGGCGGGACGTCGACGACCTGCTCGCCGTGCCAGTCGATCTGCAGCCGGCCGGTGTCGGTGACCTCACCGATGTCGGTCGCCTCGACGTCCCACTTGGCGCAGATCTCGAGGAACCGTGCGACGTCGGCGGGCTCGACGACCGCCATCATCCGCTCCTGCGACTCGCTCATGAGGATCTCCTCGGGAGCGAGCGTGGAGTCGCGCAGCGGGACCAGGTCGAGGTCGACGTGCATGCCGCCGTCGCCGGCGCTGGCGAGCTCGGAGGTCGCGCACGACAGGCCGGCGCCGCCGAGGTCCTGGATGCCCGTCACGACGCCGGCCGCGAACAGCTCGAGGGTGCACTCGATGAGCAGCTTCTCCATGAACGGGTCGCCGACCTGGACGCTGGGCCGCTTGGCCGGCCCGCCCTCGTCGAAGGTCTCGCTGGCGAGCACCGAGACGCCGCCGATACCGTCGCCGCCGGTGCGCGCGCCGTAGAGGATCACCCGGTTGCCCGTGCCGGCCGCCTTGGCGAGGTGGAGGTCCTCGTGGCGCAGCACCCCGACGCACAGGGCGTTGACCAGCGGGTTGCCGACGTAGGACTCGTCGAAGACGGCCTCGCCGCCGATGTTGGGTAGGCCGAGGCAGTTGCCGTAGCCACCGACACCGGCCACGATCCCGGGAAGCACCCGGTGGGTGTCGTCGGCGTCGAGCGGCCCGAAGCGCAGCGGGTCCATGACCGCGACCGGTCGGGCCCCCATCGCGAGGATGTCGCGGACGATGCCGCCGACCCCCGTGGCCGCACCCTGGTAGGGCTCGACGTAGGACGGGTGGTTGTGGCTCTCGATCTTGAAGGTGACCGCGTAGCCCTGGCCGATGTCGATGACGCCGGCGTTCTCGCCGATGCCGGCCAGCATCTTGCCGACCGGCGTCTCCTGCGGGATCTCACCGAACTGCTTGAGGTGGACCTTCGAGGACTTGTAGGAGCAGTGCTCGCTCCACATCACCGAGTACATCGCCAGCTCGCTGCTGGTCGGCCGCCGGCCGAGGATCTCGCGGATCCGCGCGTACTCGTCGGACTTGAGCCCGAGCTCGGCCCACGGCTGCTCGTGGTCGGCGTCCTGGGCGGCGTGGGAGACGGTGTCGAGCACGGCGACAATCTACCGGCGGCGTGCCCTGCGGCTGCCGGCCGGTCCGCCCGGCGACCGGTCGCACACACGGGCCTGCGAGAACTACTGCTGTGTAGTTCGCCGAAACCCCTGTGGCGGGTGTGACTGGTGGGTTTACGGTGACGTGTCTTCCCCCGACCGCTGGAGCGCTGCAGCCATGACGACCCTCCCCCGCCGACGCCGGATCCGGCGCACCCTCGGCACCGCCGTCGCCGTCGCCGCGACCGTCGCCGCCACCCTCACGACCAGCCCCCCGGCGTACGCCGCCAACCCGGTGACGCCGGGCAACTTCACCGGCCACGGCTTCGACCAGTGCCTCGCGCCCTCCCAGTCGGCGATGGACGCGTGGCTGCGGAGCTCGCCGTTCCTGGCGGCCGGGATCTACATCGCCGGCGACAGCCGCGGCTGTCGCAGCCAGCCCAACCTGACGCCGAAGTGGGTCGGCACCCAGCTGCGCAAGGGCTGGCGGCTGCTGCCGATCACCCTCGGCCCGCAGGCGTCCTGCCACCCGAGCTTCCCGCGCTACAGCGACGACAAGGTGATCAGCCCGCGGCCGGGCGCCAACAACGGCTACCCGCGGGCCCGCAAGCAGGCGCGCCACTGGGCCAACGAGAGCGTCGCCGAGGCGAAGCGGCTCGGCATCGTCAAGCGCAGCACGCTCTGGTACGACCTCGAGGGCTTCGACCTGGGCAACACCCGCTGCCGCGAGTCCGCGCTGGCGTTCCTCTCGGCGTGGACGACGCGGCTGCACGCGCTCGACTACGTCTCGGGCGTCTACTCCAGCGCCGGGTCCGGCATCAAGATGCTCGACGACGCCCGGGTCAACCGCCCCGACAAGTTCACGCTCCCGGACCGGATCTGGATCGCGCGGTGGGACGGTCGCGCCAACACCAGCACCGACTACATCCGCGACGACGGCTGGCGGCCGGGTGGCCGGATGAAGCAGTACCGCGGCGGCCACCAGGAGACCTGGGGCGGCGTGACGATCAACATCGACAGCAACTGGCTCGACCTGGGCCGCGGGTCGTGGACCCGGCCGGTCGCGCACTGCGGCGGCGTCGACGTCGACCACCGCGACTACCCCGCCCTGGCGCCGGGCACGTCCGACACGGCGCGGGTGAAGGCACTGCAGTGCCTGCTCAAGGAGGCCGGTGCCTACCGCGGCCGGCTCCACGGGGACTACAACCCCCGGACCCGGGCGGCCGCCGGACGCTGGCAGGCCGACCACGGCTTCGCCACCTCGACGACCTGGACCCGCCGGCACTGGATGGGCCTGATCGCGGCCGGTTCGCGGCCGGTGCTCAAGGTCGGCTCCGCCAGTGACGACGTACGCCGGCTACAGCGCGCAATCAACGCCGCCACGGTCGGCAGGGGCGTCCGGGTCACCGGCCGCTTCACCACCCCGACCCGCAACGCCCTCAAGGCGTGGCAGGGACGGGTCGGCCACACCGCGAACGGCATCGCGATCGCCCGGACGTGGACGGCGCTGCGTCGCGGGACCCGCTGACCCTGCGGCGTGGGGCCGGGGTTGGTCCGCGTGTCTCGGGGTTCGTGCCCGTTGCCTGCGGCACGAACCCGTGGTTCATCAGGCCGACCGGGTAACGCCGGCGGCCGAGCGCTCAGGCGAAGGCGTCCACCACGAGCGAGGTGAAGAAGCCCAGCCCGTCGACGCCGGACCCGGTGAGCTCCTCGACGGCGTGCTCGGGGTGGGGCATCAGGCCGACGACGTTGCCCCGCTCGTTGGTGACCCCGGCGATGTCGCGCAGCGAGCCGTTGGGGTTGTCGTCGAGGTAGCGGGCGACGACCCGACCCTCGCCCTCCAGCCGGTCGAGGGTGGGCTGGTCGGCGACGTACCCGCCCTCTCCGTTCTTCAGCACGATCGTGATCTCGGCGCCCTCGGCGTAGGACGAGGTCCAGGGGGTGCGGTTGTTCTCGATCCGCAGCCGCTGGTCGCGACAGACGAACTTGCGGTGGTCGTTGCGGATCAGCGCACCCGGCAGCAGGTGGGACTCGCACAGGATCTGGAAGCCGTTGCAGATGCCGAGCACCGGCAACCCGCGGCCGGCCGCCTCGACGACCTCGGCCATCACCGGCGAGAACCGGCTGATCGCACCGCAACGGAGGTAGTCGCCGTAGGAGAAGCCGCCCGGCAGCACCACCGCGTCGACCTGGCGCAGGTCGTGGTCGCCGTGCCAGAGCGGGACCGCGTCGTGGCCGCCGATCCGGACCGCGCGCTGCGCGTCGGCGTCGTCGAGGGAGCCGGGGAAGGTGACGACCCCGACCCTCATGCGTCGTCCTCGACGCGGACGGAGTAGTTCTCGATCACGGGGTTGGAGAGCAGCGTCTCGGCCATCTCGCGCACCGAGGCGAGGACGTCCTCGCTGGCCTCACCCTCGACCTCCAGCTCGAACCGCTTGCCCTGGCGTACGTCGGTCACCCCGGTGAACCCCAGTCGGGGCAGGGCGCCGTGCACCGCCTTGCCCTGCGGGTCGAGGATCTCGGGCTTGGGCATGACGTCGACGACGACACGGGCCACGGCTGCACTCCTTGGGGGCGGGGAATCCGCCCCGAGTCTAGCCGCGGCCCGACACCCGGGAGCCCCGGGCCGGCGCCGCCGTCCGCTCCCCCGTCGACCCCCGCGCGACGGACGGCGACAAGCTCGGCTCCGGGATGGGGTCCACGGTCTCGCCGGGCGCCGTCCCGGTCAAGGACTGGTCTGGTCTGGTCACGACGGGCCAGGTCAGCGACGGCGCTGCAGCACCGCGACGATCAGCCCGATGCCGAGGCCGGCGACGGCCGGACCGATGATCGCCCAGGTGCTCGACCCGGACATCGCGCTGCCGCCGACGTACCCGAGGCCCTGCGCGGTCCAGAGCGCGCCGAGCAGGACCATGACGACGCCGACGACGACGGCCGCCTGTCGACCCATCAGGACAGCTCGCGCTTGAGGATCTTGCCGGTGGCGGTCATGGGGAGCTGGTCGACGAACTCGACGATGCGGGGGTACTTGTAGCCCGCCATCTCCTCCTTCGCCCAGGCCACGAGGTCGGCCTCGGTCACGTCGTCGTGGTCCTTCTCTTTGATGACGACGGCCTTGACCTCCTCGCCGTGGCTCTCGTGGGGCACGCCGATGACGGCGGCCAGCGAGACGGCCGGGTGGGTCATCAGCACCTCCTCGACCTCGCGCGGGTACACGTTGAAGCCGCCGCGGATGATCATGTCCTTGGACCGGTCGACGATGTAGTACCAGCCGTCCTCGTCCTTGCGGGCGAGGTCGCCGGAGCGGAACCAGTCGTCGCGGATCGCCTCGGCGGTCGCGTCGGGCCGGTCGTGGTAGCCCTTCATCACGTTCGGGCCCTTGATCGCGATCTCGCCCACCGCGTCCGGCCCGTCGGGCACGTCCGACCAGTCCGCGGGGTCGATGAGCTTCATCTCCACGCCCGGGATCGGCCGGCCGATCGAGCCGACCCGTACCTCCTCGCCGTACGGCGAGAAGCTCGCGACCGGCGAGGTCTCGGACAGGCCGTAGCCCTCGAGGATGGTGACGCCGAAGCGGCGCTGGAAGTCCTTGTGCACCTCGACGGGCAGCGCGGAGCCACCGGCCGCGGCGACCCGCAGGTTGGCGGCGAGCTCCTTGACGTCGACCCCGGAGTCGTCGAGGGCGCCGAGCAGGCCCCAGTACATCGTCGGGACGCCCGCGAAGAAGGTCACCTTCTCCGCAGCCATCGTCCGCAGCGCGGGCTCGGCCTCGAAGCGCGGCAGCATCACGACGGTGCCGCCGTAGGCGAAGCCGCCGTTCATGATCACGGTCTGCCCGAAGGAGTGGAACAGCGGGAGCACGCAGAGATAGGTGTCGGGGTGGTCCGCGTCTGCACCGAAGAGGGACTCACCCGTGAGGGCGTTGGAGTGCATGTTGCGGTGCCGGAGCTCCGCACCCTTCGGCTGACCGGTGGTGCCGGAGGTGTAGAGGATGACGGCCGTGTCGTCCTCGTCGGTGGCGACGGTGTCGAAGGTCGGCGGCTGCCCGCCCATGCCGGCCCCGAGCGTCTCGGTGCCCTCGATCGGCGAGGCCGCCGTCGGGTCGACGGTGATGACGAAGAAGTGCTCGCAGGCTCCCCCCTCCGACCGGACCTGCGCGAACCCGTCGTGGCCCGCCTTCCCGATCGGGAGCTCGGCGGTCCCCTCGAAGCAGAAGTACGCCTTCGCGCCGGAGTCGGCCAGGTGGTAGGCGACCTCGCGTCCCTTGAGCAGCACGTTGAGCGGGACCACGGTCGCGCCGGCCTTGAGGATCCCGTAGTAGACGATCGGGAAGTAGGGCAGGTTCGGGCAGCTCAGCGCCACCTTGTCGCCGGGCTGGATGCCGCGCTCGACCAGGAGGTTCGCGACCTGGTTGGCCGCGCCGTTCACCTCCGTGTAGGTGAGGCGGGAGCCGCCGAGCACGACGGCTTCGCGGTCGCCGTACGTCCGGGCTGCGTCTTCGAGGAGGGAGGCGAGGTTCAGCATGACCCGACCCTAGTGACCCACGGGTAGCCGCGACAGGGGCGCGGCGTCAGGGCGTACGCCGGCCGCGGCCGAGGATGTCGCCGACCCGGCGGAGGTCGTGGCCGATCGCCGGCCCGGCGAGCCGTCCCGCGACGGCGACCGGGGCCGCCCACGGACCCGACCCGCTCAACGTGCCGTCGGCCCGGACCCGGCACCCCGTGGTCGTCCGGTCGAAGCGCATCGTCAGCTCCGCCCGGATCCCCAGCCAGCGTCCCGACTCGGCCCACACGCTGTCGGGCTCGAGGCGGGTGATCTCCATGGCCGGCCGGACCCCGGCCATGGTGTTGTCGCGCCAGCGCATGCCGGCGTACGGCTCGCTGGCGGTACGGTCGCGGAGCGTGACCGACAGCAGCGAGGACTGCCACTCCGGCCGGTTGCGCGGGTCGGCGAGGTACGCGAACACGACCTCCCGCGGCAGCGCGAGGTCGGCGGCGCCGGAGAACGCGACGGTGGTCAGAACGTCTCCCCGGTCAGCAGCTCGTAGGCCTCGACGTAGCGCCGTCGGGTCCGCTCGACGACCTCGGGCGGCAGCGGCGGGGGCGGCTCGCCCGAGGCGCGGTCCCACCCGGACTCCGGGGAGAGCAGCCAGTTGCGGACGATCTGCTTGTCGTACGACGGCTGCGGGCGACCCGGCTCCCACTGGTCGGCGGGCCAGAAGCGGGACGAGTCCGGCGTGAGCACCTCGTCGCCGAGCACGATCGTGCGGTCTTCGCGCCGACCGAACTCGAGCTTGGTGTCGGCCAGGATGATGCCCCGCTCGCGGGCGACCGCCTCGGCGCGGGCGTACACCGCGAGCGTCAGCCGGCGCAGCTCCGCGGCGCTCGCGTCGCCGACGGTGTCGACCACCGCGGCGTACGAGACGTTCTCGTCGTGCTCGCCGAGATCGGCCTTGGTGGCCGGCGTGAAGATCGGCTCGGGCAGCCGGCTGCCGTCGACCAGGCCCCCGGGCAGCGCGATCCCGCAGACCTCCCCGGTGCGGTCGTAGTCGAGCAGCCCCGATCCGGTGAGGTAGCCACGCGCCACGCACTCGACCGGGAACATCTCGAGCCGCTCGCAGACGACCGCGCGGCCGCGGACCTCCTCGGGGACGTCGGTCGACAGCACGTGGTGCGGGACCAGGTCGGCGAGCTGGTCGAACCACCACAGCGACATCCGGGTGAGCACCTCTCCCTTGTCGGGGATCTCGGTGTCGAGGACGAAGTCGAAGGCGCTGATGCGGTCGCTCGCGACCATCAGCAGCCGGCTGTCGGGCAGGGCGTAGAGGTCACGCACCTTGCCGGAGTGGAGGTGCTGGAGGCCGCCGGTCACGCTGTCGATCCTAGGGGTCGACGCCCAGCCCCTCTTTCTCTAGTTACCAGACTGACATACACTTGAATCTGTGGACCCGACGTTCCTGATCATCGGCGCCCCCAAGGCGGGCACCACCGCCCTGCACGCGGCCCTGAGCTCGCACCCGGACGTGTTCATGAGCACGCCGAAGGAGCCGAAGTACTGGCTGTGCGACGACGCCCCGCCACCCGCCTGGCGCGGGCCGGGCGACGCCCACTCGCAGCAGGAGTGGGTCTGGCTCCGGGAGGACTACCAGCGACTCTTCGACGGCGCCGGCGGCTTCCGCGCCCGCGGCGAGAGCACCCCCTTCTACCTGTGGAGCCGCGGGGCGCACCGGCGGATCGCGGAGGGACTGCCCGACGTACGCCTGATCGCGGTGGTGCGCGACCCGATCGACCGCGCCTACAGCAACTGGATGCACCTGTGGTCCGACGGCCTCGAGCCGGTCGGCGACTTCGAGGAGGCGCTGGCCCTGCAGGACGAGCGGATCGCCCGGGGCTGGGCGCCCTTCTGGCGCTACCGCGACCTGGGCCACTACGGCGCCCAGCTCCAGCACCTCCGGCGCTACGTCGACCCGTCCCGGATCCTGGTGATGCGCTACCGGACGATCGTCGACGAGCCGCGCGCCGCCGTGGACCGGGCCTGCCACTTCCTCGGGATCCGGCAGGGCCAGGTGGCCACGATCCCCGAGGACAACGCGCGCAGCTACGTCGAGCCCGGCTGGCGACCGAGGGTGATCGGCCCCGTGGTCCGAGCCGGCGCGTGGGCGGGGTCGTTCGCGCCGCCGGACGTGTGGCGCCGCGCCAGCGCACCGTTGGTGGCCCAGCTCGCCGGGACCAACGGCGCGACCCGACCCGACCTCTCGGCCGAGGCCCGGCTGCGGCTGATCCCCTCGTTCGCCGACGACGTCGCCCTGCTGACCGAGCTCACGGGCGAGGACTTCTCCGACTGGCTGTCCCCGCACAGCCGCGGCGCCTACCGTCAGCGGACGCAGGTCACCAGGTCGTGGGCCCCGTCGGGGCGGGCCGCCTCCAGGTAGAAGCGGGTGCGCCCGTCGCGCAGCCGGACCGCGGTCGCGTAGCGGAAGGCGCCGTCGGAGTGGGGTGACGCGATCGGGCGCACCGCCGGGTCGGCGACCAGCCGGTCGCCCTCCCAGCGCGCCAGGCCGGTCGTCTCGTACCAGTTGGACGCCGCGTCGGCCCGGCCGTCGTAGAGCACCTCGAGCGAGCCGGCGTCGAGCACCGCGGTGACCCGTGCGCCCCGCTCGTCCCACTCCCCCGGCCGACCGCGCAGCACCTCGCCGAGGTCGTGCCACGTCAGCCCGTCCTCCCCCACGAGCAGCCGGGTGGTCATCCGGTCCTCGTCGCCGGGCACCGTCAGCGGGTGGCAGCACAGCCACATCCGCCAACCCTCGGCGTCATGGGTGACCACCGGGTCCTTCACGGCCATCCGGTCGTCGCCCGGCAGCACCCGGCGCTGCCTCCCGGTGGGCAGCCCCTCCGGGGTGTCGGCGGTGAGGCTGTCGACCCACCAGTGCTTGGAGCCGGGGGTCGCACAGGAGAGGTAGAGCCTCCAGCCACCCCCCGGCAGGGGCACCAGCACCGGCCGCTCGAACGACTCGCTGCCGAAGGCGTCGCGGTCGACCTCGGCAACCTGCTGGAACCGGATCCCGTCGTCGGACCGGGCCACCACCACGCTCACCCCTCGCCCGTCGGCGAGCGGGCGGCGTACGCGGTAGGCCAGCCAGAACACGTCGTCGTGCAGCACGACGGACGCGGCTCCCGACCAGTTCCCGGGCCCGGCGTCGGGCGCCGGGACGACGACCTCGCAGTCGTCGTACGACGGCAGGGAGCTCACGGAAGCAGTGGTCATGACCCGATCATAGTCGAGTGACTCTATCGAGTATTCGGCTCGGCCTCGAGCAGCGCCTTCAACCGGGCCAGGTCCTTGGTGGTGGCCCGGCGCATCGCCCGCTCCATCACCGGCGCGGCCATCCCCGCGAAGCCGGACGGTTTGCCCCGGTTGCGCAACGTCATCCGGGTGGCCCCCTCGCCCACCGGCTCCCAGGTGTAGGTGGTCTCCATCGGGAACGGGCCGTCGGCGGTCCGCATCACGAGCCGCTCGCCGGGCACGAGGTCGACCACCTCGTAGGTGTAGGCGAGCCGCCGCCCGAGGAAGCGGGCGACGAAGTCCATCCGCGAACCGACGGCGACCGGCGGCTCGGACAGCCAGGTCACCTCGCGGATGTTGACGTACCAGGTGGGCGCGTTGCCCGGGTCGCCGGCGTACGCCGCCACCTCGGCCACCGGGCGGCGGATCTCGGTCTCCACCTGCACGTCGACGCTCACGTCTCCAGCGTAGTGAGAGGCTGGCGCCGATGACCGAGCACGTACCCGACCCCCGGCGGTGGCGGATCCTCGCGGTGACCCTGCTGGTGGGGTTCATGTCGCTGCTCGACGTGACGATCGTCAACGTCGCGATCCCGTCGATCCGCTCGGCCCTGGACACCTCGGCGGCCACGGTGCAGTGGGTCGTGTCCGGCTACGCGCTCGCCTTCGGCATGACCCTGGTCGCCGGCGGCCGGCTCGGCGACGCGTACGGCCGGCGCCGGCTGATGACGATCGGGCTGATCGGCTTCGTCCTCGCGAGCGCAGCAGTCGGGCTCGCGACCGGGCCGTGGTCGATCGTCCTCGCCCGCCTCGTCCAGGGCGCGAGCGCCGGACTGCTGACGCCCCAGAACTCCGGCCTCATCCAGCAGCTCTTCCGCGGCCCGGAGCGAGGCCGGGCGTTCGGGATGTTCGGCTTCACCGTGGCGATGGCCTCGGCCAGCGGGCCGCTGATCGGCGGCGCGCTGATTGCGCTGCTGGGCGACGAGGACGGCTGGCGGGCGCTCTTCCTGGTCAACGTCCCGATCGGGCTGGTGGCGCTGGTGCTGATCCTGCGCCTGGTGCCCGACAACGACCCGCCGGAGCCGGGCGAGGTCCGGGACAACCGGATCGACGTCCCCGGAGCCCTGCTGCTCGGCGCGACCGTGCTGGCCGTGCTCTACCCCCTGGTCAGTCTCGAGGGCGGCGCCGGTGCGCCGCTGGCGGTCCTGCTCGCGGCACCGCCGCTGGCGTGGGCGTTCGTCCGCTGGGAGCGGCACACCGTGGCCGGCGGGCACCCGCCGCTGCTCGACGTCTCGCTGCTGCGGAGCCTGCCCGGCTACGCGAACGGGCTGGCGGTGGGCACCCTCTACTTCACCGGCTTCACCGGCATCTTCCTCGTGCTCTCGGTCCACCTGCAGGAGGGCGTCGGTCTCACGCCGCTCGCGACTGCGCTGCTGCTGACGCCGTTCGCGATCGGGGCGGCGACGACCTCGCCCCTCGCAGGCCGGCTCGTCAGCAGGATCGGCCGCCGGGTCACGCTGCTTGCCCTCACCGTGATGATGTCGGGGACCGCGCTGTCGGCCTGGCTGGTGACCCAGGACCGCGGCGACCTGTGGTGGACGCTGGCGCCGGCCATGTTCCTCGCCGGCGTGGGCGGCGGCGGCGTGATCTCACCCAACTTCACCCTCACCCTCGCCGAGGTCCCACCGCGGATGGGCGGCGCGGCCGGCGGCGCCCTGCAGACCGGGCAACGGATCGGCTCCGCCCTCGGCGCGGCCCTGCTGATGACCGTCTACCAGGCCACGCTCCAGGTCGCCTCGGCCCCGGTCGCCGCCCGGGCCGCCCTCGTCGCGGCCCTGCTGGTGCTGTCCGTCGCGCTCGCGGCCGCCGTACGGTCCTGGCGCCGCGGCGACTAGTGGACAGTCCGCCGCCCGATGCGTCATGTGCGCACTCCGGGAGGCGTATCCGGCGGCGGACTGTCCCCATCCACAGGGATCGAGGGTCGGCAGTTGTCCACAGGCCCAGGGCGAACGGTTCCCGGAGCGGTCGTTCGCTGGCGAGCCGGCTGCGATGGACCCGGACCTCTGGACCCCGCGCTGCTCACGGCCGAGCGACCTGGTGCGCCCGTCACGCATCGACCCGACCGGGCTGACCGGTCCGACGCGGCACCAGACCCCCCCCCCCCCCCCGCGGACGGTGGCGTGCGACCTCGACCGGCTGGCACGTCCCGGTCGACGTCGACTCCACGGTGGTGGAGCAACGCATCCTCGAGCAGTTCCTGCGCGTACGTCGCGACGGGGCCGTGACCGCCTGGGCGTCGCTGCGGTGGCGTGGGGCGGCCTGGTTCGACGGGAGCGCCGGCGCCGGCACCCTGCTGCCCGTGCCAATGCTCAGGAACAGCGGCGCCCGGGCCCTCGAGGACGGCCGGGCGACGATCAGCCGAGCCCAGCTCGCACCGCACGAACGCGAGTTCGTCCACGGCGTGTGGTGCACGTCGGCCCTCCGGGCGACCTTCGACGAGGTCGCACGCCGGGGGCGGCTCCGGCCCGCCGTGGCCGCGATCTGCATGGCCCTCGCTGCCGGCGTCACTGCCCTGGACGCGGTCCGACGTTACGCGGCGACGCGCCCTGCCTGGGAGGGGATACCGCTCTACCGCGAGACGGTCGCTCTCAGCAACGAGTGCTTCCGCTCCGGTCCCGAGGTGTTCCTCCACCTACGCTGGCGGCTCGACGCCGGGTTCCCCGAACCCCTCGTCAACCCGCCGGTGTTCGACTCGACGGCCGGCTGATCGGCGTGACGTGGCGCGTGGCGACCGGTTCCGCACCGCCGGTCTCGAGTCCTTCACCGTCGTCGCCGGCGACCTCGCCGACGAGGAGCTGGTCGTCAACCGGATGCGCACCGCACGTCATCGTGCGCTCTTCCTCCCCGCGTCGGAGCGCCGGTGGATGCTGACCCCGCCGCCGTGGTGGCGTCCACCTGTCTGGCTCCCGGAGCGATACTCCGCCAACGGCGCGGCCTAGAGAATGGCACCCGGCACGTACGACGCAGCCGCGGGGTGACGGGCGACCACGTCGGCCACCGACCGGCAGACCGCTTGGGTCTGAGCGACTGCGGCTCCAGTGAAGGTGATCGGCTCGGCGACGAGGGCATCGATCTGCTCGCGCCCGAGGCCCAGCCGGCCGTCGGCGGCGAGCTTGTCGAGCACGTCGTTCTCGGCCTGTCCCTCGCGCATCGCCAGGGCGGTGCCGACGGCCGCCTCCTTGATCGCCTCGTGACCGGCCTCGCGGCCGACGCCGTTGCGGACCGCCGCCATCAGCACCTTGGTGGTGGCGAGGAACGGGAGGTAGCGGTCGAGCTCGCGCTGGATCACGGCCGGGAAGGCCCCGAACTCGTCGAGCACGGTGAGGAAGGTCTGGAACAGCCCGTCGGCCGCGAAGAACGCGTCGGGCAGCGCCACCCGGCGTACGACGGAGCAGGAGACGTCGCCCTCGTTCCACTGGTCCCCGGCGAGCTCCCCGACCATCGAGAGGTAGCCGCGGGTGACCACGGCCAGGCCGTTGACCCGCTCGCAGGAACGGGTGTTCATCTTGTGCGGCATCGCGCTGGACCCGACCTGGCCCTCGACGAAGCCCTCGGTGACGAGCTCGTTGCCGGCCATCAGCCGGATCGTGGTGGCGAGGTTGGACGGCGCCGCGACCAGCTGCACGACGGCGGACAGCACGTCGAAGTCGAGGCTGCGGGGATAGACCTGCCCGACGCTGGTGAGCACCCGGCGGAACCCGAGGTGGGAAGCCACCCGCTCCTCGAGCTCGTGGTAGCGGTCGAGATCACCGTCGAGCAGGTCGAGCATGTCCTGGGAGGTGCCCATCGGACCCTTGATCCCGCGCAGCGGGTAACGGACCAGCAGCTCCTCGACCCGCTCGAGGCCGACGAGCAGCTCGTCGGCGACGGTCGCGAAGCGCTTGCCGAGCGTCGTCGCCTGTGCGGCGACGTTGTGCGACCGCCCGGCCATCACGGTCGTCTCGTGCTCGGCCGCCAGCCGGGCCAGCCGGGCCAGCGTGGCGACGGCCCGGTCACGCAGCAGCTCGAGGCTCTGCCGGACCTGCAGCTGCTCGACGTTCTCGGTGAGGTCGCGCGAGGTCATGCCCTTGTGGATGTGCTCGTGGCCGGCGAGCGCCGCGAACTCCTCGATCCGGGCCTTCACGTCGTGCCGGGTGATCCGCTCCCGACCGGCGATCGACTCCAGGTCGACCTTGTCGACGACGTCCTCGTACGCCTCGACGACGCCGTCGGGGACGTCGACGCCGAGGTCGCGCTGGGCCTTGAGCACCGCGATCCAGAGCTGTCGCTCCAGGACGATCTTGTGCTCCGGCGACCAGATCGCGACGAGGTCGTCGGCGGCGTAGCGGGTGGCCAGGACGTTGGGGACGGTCATGCTCCACCTTCGAAGCGGTCGGGGTCCGCGATGTCGCTGCGGTGCTGGGCGCCCTCGAAGTCTACGGCGGCGACGCCGGCGTACGCCGCCTCGCGGGCGGCCGCGACGTCGGTGCCGACCCCGACCACCGCGAGCACCCGTCCCCCGGCGGTGACCAGCTCGCCGTCGCGGTCGGCGGTCCCGGCGTGGATCACGTGAACACCCTCGAGCGAGTCGGCGGCGTCGACGCCGGAGATGACGTCGCCCTTCGATGAGGACTCGGGATACCCGGCGCTCGCCATCACGACCGCCACCGCGGCACCCGGCCGCCACCGTGGCGGCTCGACGTCGGCGAGCGTGCCGGTCGCCGCGGCGTGGAGCAGGGCGCCCAGGGGCGAGTCGAGCAGGGCCAGCAGCGGCTGGGTCTCCGGGTCGCCGAAACGCGCGTTGAACTCGACCACCCGGGTCCCGCGACCGGTCAGCGCGAGGCCGGCGTAGAGCAGCCCCGCGAAGGGCGTCCCGCGTCGCGCCAGCTCGTCCACGGTCGGCTGCAGCACGTCACGCAGCACCTCCTCGACGAGCCCGTCGGGGGCCCAGGGCAGCGGCGTGTAGGCACCCATGCCCCCGGTGTTGGGGCCTTGGTCGCCGTCGCCGATCCGCTTGAAGTCCTGGGCCGGCTGCAGCGGACGGACGGTGACGCCGTCGGTGATCGCGAAGAGCGAGACCTCGGGGCCGTCGAGGTACTCCTCGATCACGACCCGGCCGCACGCCTCCGCGTGCGCGACCGCGGCCTCGCGGTCCTCGGTCACCACCACGCCCTTGCCGGCGGCCAGGCCGTCGTCCTTGACGACGTACGGCGCCCCGAGCGCGTCGAGGGCGGCCTCGGCCTGCTCCCGGGTCTCGCACACGAACGCGCGCGCGGTCGGGACACCGGCAGCCGCCATCACCTCCTTGGCGAACGCCTTGGAGCCCTCCAGGCGGGCGGCCTCGCGACTCGGCCCGAAGCAGGCGATCCCGCGGGCGCGCACCGCGTCGGCAACCCCCGCCACGAGCGGCGCCTCCGGCCCGACGACGACCAGGTCGACCGCCAGCGACTGGGCCAGCGCGGCGACGGCGTCGCCGTCCTCGGCATCGACGTCGTGGAGCGTGGCCACCGCCCGCATCCCCGGGTTGCCGGGCGCGACGTGGACCTCCGTGACGCCGGGGTCACGGGAGAGGGCGCGGGCCAAGGCGTGCTCGCGGCCACCGGGGCCGATCACGAGGGTCTTCACGGGCCTCGATGCTAGTGCCGTGGTCGCGCCGCCTCCCCGGCCGCCCGGCCACAGGACCAACAGGTCCCACAATGTGCCGCCGGATGAAAGCGCTCCCATGCTGATTGCCTAGACGACGGCGCTCAACTCTTGACACCTGCGTGTGACTGCTGTCACGGTGAACGCACATTCGTGGAAGCGCTCTCACACCACATGTCAGGACGCTTCCCTCGGCCGCCGGACCAGCCGGCGACCGGCACGGACCCTGGGAGACACGGTGCGACACTGGCAGAACGGGCGACTGGCCCTGAGCGTCCTGGCGGCGCTCTCACTCGGCGTGATGACAGCCTGCGGCGGCGACGGCGAGGCCTCCGACGCGGACGGCCCGGTGACCATCTCCGTGGCCACCTTCAACGAGTTCGGCTACGAGGAGCTGATCGAGGAGTTCAACGCCTCGCGTGACGACATCCAGATCGAGCAGGTCAAGGTCGGCACCTGGGACGACGCCAAGGCCAACCTCTACACCAAGCTCGCCGCCGGCTCCGGGCTCTCCGACATCGAGGCCATCGAGGGCGACGCCATGCCCGCGATCCTCGCCGAGTCCGACGCCTTCGCCGACCTGACCGACCCCGAGCTCGACGGCCGCTGGCTGGACTGGAAGGCCGAGGCCGGCACCGACGCGGACGGCCGGCTCATCGGCTACGGCACGGACATCGGCCCG
Source organism: Nocardioides euryhalodurans (assembly GCF_004564375.1). Lineage (NCBI taxonomy): Bacteria > Bacillati > Actinomycetota > Actinomycetes > Propionibacteriales > Nocardioidaceae > Nocardioides > Nocardioides euryhalodurans. Next base: position 2,913,673 of record NZ_CP038267.1, on the reverse strand, counting down.
GAGGGCATCTGCTACCGCGCCGACCTCTTCGAGAAGGCCGGGCTGCCCACCGACCGAGCCGAGGTGGCCGGCCTGATGGGCACCTGGGACGACTACTTCGCGCTCGGCGAGGACTTCGTCGCCAAGGTGCCCGACACCGCCTGGTACGACTCCTCCGGCGGCGTCGCCCAGGCGATGCTCAACCAGGTGGAGAACCCCTTCGAGACCGACGACAACACGGTCGCGGTGGACAACGCCGACCTCAAGGCCGTCTACGACACGGTCACCGGCAACGTGGAGAAGGGGCTCTCGACCCGCCTCGCCCAGTGGGGCGACGACTGGGTCGCGTCCTTCCAGAACGACGGCTTCGCCACCATGGCGTGCCCCGGCTGGATGCTCGGCGTGGTCGAGGGCAACGCCGAGGGCGTCCAGGGATGGGACTTCGCCGACGTCTTCCCCGGCGGTGGCGGCAACTGGGGCGGCTCCTTCCTGACCGTGCCCGCCCAGGGCGAGAACATCGAGGAGGCGACCGAGGTCGCGGCCTGGCTGACCGCCCCGGAGCAGCAGGCCAAGGCGTTCGCCGCCAAGGGCACCTTCCCCAGCCAGGTCGAGGCGCTGGACTCCCCGGAGGTCAACGAGGCCTCCAACGCGTTCTTCAACGACGCACCCGTGGGCGAGATCCTGGCCAACCGCGCGGAGGCCGTGACGGTCCAGCCGTACAAGGGCCCGAAGTACTCCGACATCCTGCAGGCGTTCCAGGCCGCGCTGCTCCGGGTCGACGACGGGTCGCAGTCCCCCGACGAGTCGTGGGACCAGTTCCTGACCGACGTCGAAGCCCTGGGCTGACCCGGGTCTCACGCGGATGAACCGACGCTCGACGCTCGCGGGCGGGGACACCGGAACACCGGTGTCCCCGTCCCCTGCGGCCCTCCCCGCAGCCGAGCTCACCCCGGTCACCAACCCCCGCCCGCCGTGGCGGCAACGGCTGTCCAGCTGGGACGTCCGGACCGCCCCCTACCTCTACATCGCCCCGTTCTTCGTCCTGTTCGGCCTGGTCGGCCTCTTCCCGCTCGTCTACACGGCCTGGGTGTCGGTCCACGACTGGAGCCTGCTCGGCGGCCAGGGCGAGTACGTCGGTCTCCAGAACTTCCGCGACGTGCTGACCAACCCCTACTTCGCCAAGCAGCTCGTCAACACCGTCAGCATCTTCCTGCTGTCCTCGGTCCCGCAGGTCGTGATCGCCGTCGTCCTCGCCGCGCTGCTCGACAGCAACCTGCGCGGCCGGACCGTGTGGCGGATGAGCATCCTGCTCCCGTTCGTGGTCTCGCCGGTCGCCGTCGCGATCATCTTCGGCAGCCTGTTCGGGGACCGCTACGGCCTGGTCAACCAGCTGCTCGGCGGCATCGGCCTCGACCCGGTGCTCTGGCACGTCGACCGGTTCGCCAGCCACGTCGCCATCGCGACGATGGTCAACTGGCGCTGGACCGGCTACAACGCCCTGATCTTCCTGGCCGCGATGCAGGCCGTCCCCCGCGACCTCTACGAGTCGGCCGCCCTCGACGGCGCCGGCCGCGTGCGCCAGTTCCTCAGCGTCACGCTGCCGATGATCCGGCCGACGATGGTCTTCGTCATCATCACCTCGACGATCGGAGGTCTCCAGGTCTTCGCCGAGCCCCGGCTCTTCGACGAGACCACGGCGCGCAACGGCGGCAGCGACCGGCAGTTCGGCACGATCACGATGCTCATCTACGACTTCGGCTGGCAGCTGCGCGACCTGGGCCGGGCATCCGCGACCGCCTGGATGCTCTTCCTCATCATCTGCGCCTTCGCGCTCCTCAACCTGTTCCTGCTGCGGCGCTTCGGCGTGCTGGGGGGCGAGCGATGACGCGCCGACCCGGCCTCCTGACGTACGGCCTGCTGATCGCGTTCGTGCTCGGCTCGGCGGCGCCGCTCTACTGGTCGTTCCTGCTGGGCTCCCACACCCGCGAGGTGGCGGCGCAGGGCGTGCCACCGCTGCTGCCCGGCGGACACTTCTGGGACAACGCGCAGCGGGCGATCGACACCGTGCCGTTCTGGAAGGCGCTCGGCAACAGCGTCCTGGTGTCCTCGGTGACCGCTGCGTCCGTGGTCGTGCTCTCCACGCTGGCCGGCTACGCCTTCGCCAAGCTCCGCTTCCGGGGCCGCGGGGCGCTGCTCGTGTTCGTGGTGGCGACGATGGCGGTGCCGACCCAGCTGGGCGTGGTGCCGCTGTTCATCCTGATGTCCGAGCTCGGGTGGACCGGCACCATGTGGGCGGTCATCGTTCCGTGGCTGGTCACCGCGTTCGGCGTCTTCTTCATGCGGCAGTACCTGCTCGACGCCGTGCCCGACGAGCTGCTGGAGGCCGCCCGGATGGACGGCTGCTCGCAGATCCGGGTGTTCTGGCACGTGGCCGCACCCGCGGCGCGGCCGGCGGCAGCGATCCTGTGGCTGTTCACCTTCATGCAGGTGTGGACCGACTTCTTCTGGCCGCTGATCGCCCTCCCCCACGAGAACCCGACCATCCAGGTCGCGCTCAACCAGCTGCAGAGCGGGTTCTTCAAGGACTACAGCCTGGTCCTCGCCGGCACGACGCTCGCGACCGTGCCGCTGCTGATCCTGTTCGTCGTCGCCGGACGCCAGCTGGTGTCCGGCATCATGCAAGGAGCCGTCAAGGGATGACCAGCACACTGCCCAGCACCGACCAGGGGGCCTCGGTCACGCTCCCCCCGGACTTCACCTGGGGCGTCGCGACCGCGTCCTACCAGATCGAGGGAGCCGTGGCCGAGGACGGCCGTACGCCCTCGATCTGGGACACCTTCTGCCGGGTCCCGGGCGCCGTCGCGCACGGCGACACCGGCGACGTCGCCTGCGACCACTACCACCGGATGGAGGAGGACGTCGCGACGATGGCGGCCCTCGGGGTCGGCTCCTACCGCTTCTCGGTGGCCTGGCCCCGGGTCCGTCCCGACGCCGGTCCGGTCAACCCGGCCGGCCTCGACTTCTACGACTCGCTGGTCGACACCCTGCTCCGCCACGACATCGCGCCCTGGCTCACCCTCTACCACTGGGACCTGCCGCAGACGCTCGAGGACGCGGGCGGCTGGACGGTCCGCGCGACCGCGGACCGCTTCGTCGAGTACGCCGTGGCGGTGCACGAGCGGCTCGGCGACCGGGTCCCGGTGTGGACCACGCTCAACGAACCCTGGTGCTCGGCGTTCCTCGGCTACACCAACGGCCGGCACGCCCCGGGCCGCCGCGAGGGGGCGGCCGGGCTCCGCGCGGCCCACCACCTGCTGCTCGCCCACGGCCGGGCGACCACCGAGCTCCGCGCTCGGGGAGCGGAGACCCTCGGCATCACGCTCAACCTCACCGTCGCCGACCCGGCCGACCCGGCCGACGCCGCCGACGTGGACGCCGCGCGCCGCATCGACTCCCTGCACAACCGGCTCTTCCTCGACCCGATCACGCGGGCGGCGTACCCCGAGGACCTGCTCGCCGACACCGAGCACCTCGGGTGGACCGACGTGGTCCACGACGGCGACCTCGAGGCGATCGCCGCTCCGATCGACGTGCTGGGCGTCAACTACTACCGCGGCGACCAGGTCTCCGGACACCCGGACGCGGAGCCGGACGAGGGCCAGCCGTCCCCGTTCGTCGGGTCCGAGCACGTCTCCTTCCCCAGCCGCGGCCTGCCGCGGACGGCGATGGACTGGGAGGTGCAGCCCGAGGGCCTGACCCGGCTGCTCGTGCGGCTGCACGACGACCATCCCGGGCTCCCGCTGGTGGTGACCGAGAACGGCGCCGCGTACGACGACAGCCAGGCGCCCGACGGCAGCGTCGACGACCCGGAACGGGTCGCCTACCTGGACTCGCACGTCCGGGCGGTCGCCGCGGCTCGGGACGCGGGCGCCGACGTGCGGGGCTACTTCGCCTGGTCCTTCCTCGACAACTTCGAGTGGGCGGAGGGCTACGCCAAGCGCTTCGGCCTGGTGCACGTCGACTACCCCACGCAGCGCCGTACCCCGAAGGCCAGCGCCCACTGGTACGCCGAGCTGTGTCGTACGGGCCGCCTGCCGCGACCTCCGGAGCCAGTAGCGTGACCGCGGTGAACCCCACGCGTCCTGCCGGCACGGCCTCGCCGACCCTGGACGACGTGGCCCGGGTGGCCGGCGTCAGCCGCGCCACCGCGTCGCGTGCGATCAACGGCGGGGACCGCGTCAGCGACCGGGCCCAGCGGTCGGTCGAGGAGGCGGTCCGGTCCCTGGGCTACGTCCCCAACCGGGCGGCACGGACCCTGGTCACCCGGCGCACCGGCTCGGTGGCGGTCGTGGTCCCGGAGCCCGACGAGCGGGTCTTCAGCGACCCCTTCTTCGCCGGCACCCTGCGGGCCGTGACCCGGGTCCTCGGCGAGCGCGAGGTGCAGCTCGTGCTGCTGCTCGCCCGCCCGGGGGCCGAGGAGACGCGCATGCTCCGCTACCTCTCGCACCGCCACGTCGACGGCGCGCTCGTGGTCTCGCACCACCGCGACGACCGGCTCGCCGAGCAACTGCGGAGCATCGGGCTGCCGTGCGTCTTCGGCGGTCGGCCGTGGAGCGGCAGCGAGCACGTCCCGTACGTCGACGTCGACAACGTGGCCGGCGGGCGCGAGGCGACCGAGCACCTGATCGCACGCGGCTGCCGGCGCATCGGGACCATCGCCGGCCCCTCCGACATGACCGCGGCGACCGACCGTCTCGTCGGCTGGTACACCGCGATGACCGCCGCGGAGCTGCCCACCGACGCCGTGGTCCACGCCGACTTCACCGAGGACGGCGGCCGGCGGGCGGCCGAGGACCTGCTCACGCGTCGTCCCGACCTCGACGGGCTGGTGGTGGCCTCGGACCTGATGGCGCGCGGCGCGCTGGCGGTCGCGGCCGCCCTCGGACGGCAGGTCCCGGAGGACCTCGCCGTGATCGGGTACGACGACCTCGGCGTGGCCGAGTCGACCGACCCGCCGCTCACCACGATGAAGAACCCGATCACCGAGATGGCCGAGCGGGCCACCCGGATGCTGCTCGACCGGATCGACGGCCTCGAGGACGGCGGCGCCTACCGGCTGATCATCCCGTCGACGCTCGTCGTGCGCGACTCGACCTGACGCCGGCGCGAGGGCCCCGGGCCGGGGTCAGGCGGGCGGGACCACCAGCGTCTGCTCGCGTCCCGGGCCGACGCCGACGCCCCAGATCCGGGTGCCGGACATCTCCTCGAGGGTCCGGACGTAGCGCTGCGCGTTGACCGGGAGGTCCTCGAACTCGCGGCAGCCGGAGATGTCCTCCCACCAGCCGTCGAGGTGCTCGTAGACCGGCTTCGCGTGGTGGAACTCGGTCTGCGTCATCGGCATCTCGTCGTGGCGCACCCCGTCGACGTCGTAGGCGACGCACACGGGGACCTTCTCCCAGCTCGACAGCACGTCGAGCTTGGTGAGGAACAGCTCGGTGAGCCCGTTGACCCGCCCGGCGTAGCGGGCGATGACGGCGTCGTACCAGCCGCAGCGCCGGTCGCGGCCGGTCGAGACGCCGACCTCGCCGCCGACCTTCCAGAGCTTCTCGCCGTCGGCGTCGAAGAGCTCGGTCGGGAACGGGCCCGACCCGACGCGGGTGGTGTAGGCCTTGATCACGCCGATCACCCGGTCGACGCGGCTCGGCCCGACCCCGGCCCCCACGCAGACCCCGCCCGCGACCGGGTTGGACGAGGTGACGAAGGGGTAGGTGCCGTGGTCGACGTCGAGCATGGTGGCCTGGGCGCCCTCGAAGAGCACGGTCCGGCCGTCGTCGAGCGCGCGGTTGAGCAGCAGCGAGGTGTCGGCGACCATCGGCCGCAACCGCTCGGCGTACGAGAGGAGCTCCTCGACCACGGCGTCGGCCTCGACGGCCCGACGGTTGTAGACCTTGGTCAGCAGGTGGTTGCGGACGTCGAGCGCCCCCTCCACCTTGGCGGAGAGGATCTTCTCGTCGAAGAGGTCGGCGACGCGGATGCCGAGCCGGTTGACCTTGTCGGCGTACGCCGGCCCGATGCCGCGGCCGGTGGTGCCGATCTTGTTGTGGCCGAGGAACCGCTCTGTCACCTTGTCGATCGTCGAGTGGTAGGACGCGATCACGTGGGCGTTGGCCGAGACGACCAGCCGCTCCTCGACCCCGTCGACGCCCCGGGCCAGCAGGCCGTCGATCTCGCCGAACAGCGCCTCCGGCGAGACCACGACGCCGTTGCCGATCACCGAGGTGGCGCCCGGCGTGAGGATGCCGGAGGGCAGCAGGTGGGTGGCGTACTTCTCGCCGTTGACCACGATCGTGTGGCCGGCGTTGTGGCCGCCGCTGGTGCGGACGACGAAGTCGATGGTGTCGGTGGTGGCGAGGAGGTCGGTCGCCTTGCCCTTGCCCTCGTCACCCCACTGGGCACCCAGGACGATGATGGCCGACATGGCGGGCCACCCTTTCCGCGTCGCGTCGATCAGGACCGTTCGGTAAATCGCGAGAGCCCCGGCAGCCTGACAAGCGCTGCGGGGCCCTTGCGGCCCGAGGCTACCAAAGGCCGTCCGGACCTCCTGACCCGTCGGATAGGGTCCGGTCGTGGAGTCCTACCTGGTCATCACCAACGAGGGCGCCGGCACCGCTGACCAGGAGTCGCTGGACCGTGCCGTCGCCGTGCTGAGCGAGCGTGCGTCCGTCGAGGTGGCCGCGACCTCCAACCCCGGTGAGCTGGACGGTGTGCTCCACCGTGCCGGCTCCCGACGGATCGTGGTGGCGGGAGGCGACGGCAGCCTGCACGCGGTCGTCACCGCGCTGCACCGGCGCCACGAACTCGCTGACGCGGTGCTCGGGCTGATCCCCCTCGGCACCGGCAACGACTTCGCCCGCAGCACCGACATCCCGCTGCACCCCGAGGAGGCGGCCCGGCTGCTGCTCGACGGGGAGGTGCGGCCCGTCGACCTGATCGTGGACGAGCTCGGCGGGGTCGTCGTCAACAACGTCCACGTCGGCGCGGGCGCCCAGGCGAGCCGGCGTGGTGCGCGCTGGAAGGACCGGCTCCACTCGGTCGGGGTCGGCAAGGCCAACCTCGGGAAGCTCGGCTACCCGATCGGCGCGATGCTCGCCGCCTTCATGCCGCCCCGGGTGCGGCTGCGCGTGGAGGTCGACGGCCACGTCGTGGTCGACGTCGACGACCCGGTGCTCATGGTCGCCGTCGGCAACGGCGCGAGCGTCGGCGGCGGCACCGAGCTCACTCCCGAGGCCGATGCCGAGGACGGCCGGGTCGACGTCATGGTCTCGCGGTCGACCGGGCCGCTCGCCAAGTTCGGCTACGTCGCCTCGCTCGCCCGATCCCGCCACCACGAGCGCGACGACGTGCTCTACCTTCGCGGTCACGAGGTGTCGGTGACGGGCGAGTCCTTCTACTGCTCGGCCGACGGCGAGATCTCGGGACCGGAGCGTCGCCGGACCTGGAAGGTCGTGCCCGCGGCGTACTCGATGGTGCTGCCGGCGGACGCCGGCTAGAGCCAGCCCTGCCGGACGGCCTCGACCCCGGCCTGGAAGCGCGAGTCGACGCCGAGCTCGTCCATGATCGAGGCGATCCGGCGGCGTACGGTCCGCAGGCTCACGCCGAGGGTGCGGGCGATCTGCTCGTCCTTGGCGCCCTGCGCGAGGTGGCGCAGCAGCAGCCCGTTGAGGTCGGCGGTGGCCTCGCCCCGCTCGAGGGCCGGTACGGCGACGGCACGCTCCCACAGCGCGTCGAAGTAGGCGATGACGATCTCCACGACACCCGCCTGGCGTACGGCGATCCGCCGCTCGTTGGCGAGGCCGGGCGGGTCGGGCACGAGGACCCGGTTGCCGATGACGGCCAGCCGTGTCGGCACCTCGGGCAGCACCCGGATCTGCTCGCCGATCGCGGCGCGCCCGACCAGCACGGCCGGCGCCTCGCGCAATGCCCGGGCGGGGTAGATCGCCCGGGTCGGCCGGCCGGCCTGGACCGCGGTCGCGACCGCGATCGCCATCTGGGACTCGCTCGGCATCCGCCACTGGTCGGGTCTCAGGAAGAGCAGCTCCCCGGTGGTCTCCGCGATCCAGCCCGCCAGCAGGCCGGGGACGTCGCCGCCGGTGACGATCTCGCCGTCGAGCGGGAACGCGTCGTCGGCGGGGGCGGCGGGTGCGGCGCCGCGCAGCTCGGGGAGCAGCCGGCTCATCTGCTGCAGCTGCTGGCCGCACTCGAGCATCGCCGCGGAGTGCTGCTCCAGCACCGCCGCGACGGCCTCGGGAGGCGTGAGCACCTGCAGCCGGTCCTGGTCGTCGGTGCCGACCACCCCGAGGACCACCAGCGGCGCCAGCTCCTCCAGCAGCTGCTCGGGCGTCCGGAGCAGTCCGGTGGCGAGCTCCTCGACCGGCGTGCCGGAGGACGCCAGCACCTGGCGGTAGAGACGCTCCTGCGCCGAGGTCAGCCCCAGCGCCGCCGCGAACGCGGTCATGTTGGCATGTTAGTGACAGCGGCCGCTTTGGGCCATGGTTACCCGGTTGTTGATGTCAAGATGTTGCCCGCGTGAGTCTCGGACAGCCACTTCGCGGGGGAAGGCGGCTGGACCGGCGGCAAGCTGATCGGGAGATTGCGGCCGCAGCACGCAAGCAGGGCTCCGGAGTCGCCACGGGGGTGGTTCCGGAGCCCTTTGCGGTGCCCCTCCCGCCCGGCGGTAGCGTGGGCGCCCCGACGAGGCACCCACCCCACAGGAGCACCTTTCCCATGGCACGAGGCCAGCAGGGTCCCCCCAGCGACTGGGTCACCCGCGCCGCCGACGACGCGCTGCGGCACGCCCGCGACGGCGAGCAGGTCACCTGCTCGTCCGGGGCGTCCCCGTCCGGGCCCGTCCACCTGGGCAACCTGCGCGAGTTCCTCACGGTGCACTTCGTCGCCGACGAGCTGCGCCGCCGCGGCGTACCCGTCCGGCACCTGCACGTCTGGGACGACTACGACCGCTTCCGCAAGGTCCCCGCCGGGGTCGACCCCAGCTGGGTCGAGCACATCGGGCGACCGCTGAGCGCGGTCCCCGACCCCTGGGACTGCCACCCGTCGTGGGCCGAGCACTTCAAGGAGCCGCTCCGCACCGCGCTGCACGACCTCGGCGTCGACATGGAGGAGGTGTCGCAGACCGAGCGCTACACCGCCGGCCACTACCGCGACCAGGTGCTCCACTCGGTCCGGCACCGGGACGACATCGAAGGTGTCCTCGCCCGCTACCGCACCAAGCAGGCCAGGGTCGCCGAGTCCGACCAGGAGGCCGCGGCGCTCGCCGACTCCGTCGCCGACGAGGAGGAGACCACCGGGGGCTCCGACCTCGCACGCTTCCCCTTCAAGCCGTACTGCCGTGACTGCGGGCGCGACACGGTCACCCTGACGTCGTACGACGACGAGACGACCGACCTGGCCTACACCTGCGAGTGCGGCGGCTCGTTCGTCACCAACCTCGCCACCCAGGACGAGGGCAAGCTCGTCTGGAAGGTCGACTGGCCGATGCGCTGGGCGGTCGAGCACGTCGACTTCGAGCCCGCCGGCATGGACCACGCGACGCCGGGCTCCTCGTTCACCGTGGGCCACGAGCTGGTCGAGTCGGTCTTCGACATGCCGCGGCCGGCGTGGTTCGGCTACGGCTTCGTCGGTTTCGCCGGCGTCCAGAAGATGTCGTCGTCCGCCGGCGGTGCCCCGACCGCGGCCGAGGCGCTGCGGGTGCTGGAGGCTCCGGTGCTGCGCTGGCTCTACGTCCGGCGCAACCCGCGGCAGACCTTCGACATCGACTTCGGGCCCGAGGTGGTGCGGCTCTACGACGAGTGGGACGCCCTGGGCCGCAAGGCCGCGTCGGGCAAGCGCGACGGCGCGGTGCTGGCGCACGAGCGGGCCTCGGCCACCGCGACCGCCGGCGCGCTGCCGACGTCGCCGGTGACCGTGCCGTTCCGGGTGCTGTCGTCGATCGCCGACGTGACCGCCGGATCGGCCGACCAGATCAGCCGGCTGGTCTCCCACGTCGGCTACGAGCACGACTCGGTCTCCGACCTCGAGCCCCGGCTGTCGAAGGCCATGCAGTGGACCGCGGAGTTCGTCCCCGCCGCCGACCGGACGACGGTCCGCGAGGAGCCCGACGCCGCCTCGCTCAGTGCCCTGTCCTCGCAGGAGGCCGAGTGGGTGCAGCTGCTGCTCACCCACCTGCCCGAGGGCGCCGACCTCGAGCTCGACACCGTGACGGCCCTGGTCTACGGCGTCCCCAAGCTCGCCCGCGGCCTGGCCCTCGGCGACGCGCCGACCGACGAGGTGAAGGCGGACCAGAAGGAGTTCTTCCGGCTCCTCTACCACCTGCTCGTCGACGCCGAGCGCGGCCCGCGGCTCCCGACCCTGGTGGTCGCGCTCGGGACGGACAAGGTGCGGTCGCTGCTGGGTGGGTGACGGCTCGGGGTGTGGGACTCGCCGAGGAATCTGAGCAACGGTGGATCCAGTGCGCTCCACACGAGTTGCAGCCCGTGTGAAGTGCAACCCAGCCGCCGTTACCGAGCACGAGTTGACCGTCACTCAGCTCAGCCCACGACTCGGTGGCGCCTCCCGCGCACACGGTCGGCGAACTCCTGCATCTCGGGCGAGAGCTCGGTTCCGTAGCGGGCGGTCGAGGCGGCTTGCTCCCTGACGAGTCGGATCCTCGCGTCGTCACGGCGGTCGCCCCAGAAGTCGGCGTAGACCAGGCGCGTCATCCCGAAGCCGCCTCGGCAGATCTCGTCCTGCCGTCGGCGCTCGTCCCAGAGCATCCGTTCGAGGTCACCGTCGCGGAGGCCTCCTTCCTCGACGGACCGGTACTTCACGCGGCCGTCGAACTCGACCAGGTGGCGACCGATCCTCAGGTCCACCCAGGCCACGCCCCTCGGGGTACGGACCGGGAACTGTGTCTCGATCGGCCCGAGACCCGACTCGTCGGCGAGGTCGCGGGCGAGCGTCTCGCCCACCGACTCCGCGCCGGGGTCGGCGTTGTCCAGCACCTGCTTGACCGTCCTGCTGAACGGCCAACCCTCCATGCGCGCCGCGGCCTCCTGCAGCTGCGCCCGTGACACCCCGCGCTGCATCGCGCCGTCGGCGGCCACGAGACCCGCGAGGTAGCCGTGCTCGCGAGCGAGGTCGGCCACGGTTCGTGGGATGTCGAGCACGCGAAGGCCGTCGACGACGGTCACCTCGTCAGGGGCGAATCGCGCCCCGTGGTGCTCCACTCCGTTCTGGACACGGGTGCCCCGCATGTCGAGCCGGCTGATGTGGACCGCGGATTCCTGAGGACGGAGTAGGGGCAGCTCGTGCGCCAGGGCCGCGGAGTCGTGGCTGGACACGTGGGCGACGGCGATGCAGAGCTCGGCCGCCCGGACCCGCGCCATCGGTCGCGCACGGTGCTCGTCCCACGCAGTCCAGAGCTCGTCCGTCGTGTAGACGCCCCGGCGGACTGCCACCAACCGCCCGGTCCGTACGAGGCGCGCGATGAACCTCGGCTCGATCCCGGCGCGAACGAGATCCGCGGTGGTGGTCAGCCCGCCGGTACGAGCGACCGCTGCCACCACCCGAGACTCCATGCGCACATGCTCGGCGCCACCCGCGCGGTCGCGCAGCCGCGGGCCGCGGGGCTGTGGACAGCGCGGCCGGGCGCCTGCTTGTGGAGAGGTGGCGGCCGCCCCTGGGTGGCTAACGGTGGACCCCGTGCGCTCCACGGGGCTTACAACCCGTGTGGAGCGCAGCTGATCCGCCGTTACCCAGCAAGTCCACCTACGCCGGCAGCAGCTCCGCCGCGGCCTCGGGCGAGGAGTCGGCCAGGAAGGTGGCGCAGCGGTCGGCCTCGTCGAGCTCGCCGATCGCCTGGGCGGTGAGGGCGAGGAGGGCCAGGCAGCGGAGGAAGCCGCGGTTCGGCTCGTGCGACCACGGGACGGGTCCGTGGCCCTTCCAGCCGTTGCGGCGCAGCAGGTCGAGCGAGCGGTGGTAGCCGACGCGCGCATAGGCGTACGTCGTCACCTCGTCCGCTCCCTCCTCGGCGGCGAGCGCGGCCATCGCGGCCCACGCGATCGGCGACGCCGGGTGGCGGCGTACGACGGCGGCGGGGGCGTGCCCCTCGGCCAGCTCGGCGGCGGCCGGGTCCTCGGGCAGGTGGGTGGGAGGCGGTCCGGCCATCAGGTCCATGTGACTCATGCGTCCCAGCCTGCCCTAGGGTCGTCGCCATGAGCGACCCGGACCTCGCGAAGGACATCGACGCCTGCTGCCGCCTCTCGGGCGAGTTCACCCTCCGGTCGGGGCAGGTGTCCCACGAGTACTTCGACAAGTACCTCTTCGAGGCGGACCCCGCCCTGCTGCGCCGGGTCGTCGCCGAGATGCGGAGCCTGGTCCCCGCGGACACGGACCTGCTCGGCGGGCTCGAGATGGGCGGCATCCCGATCGTCGCCGTGCTCAGCGCCGAGACCGGGCTTCCGGCCCTGTTCGTCCGCAAGGAGGCCAAGACCTACGGCACGTGCAAGCTGGCCGAGGGGCCGGACGTCGCCGGCCGCCGGGTGACGCTGGTCGAGGACGTCATCACCACCGGCGGCGCGGTGCGCGACGCCACGGTCAAGCTGCGCGAGTACGGCGCCACCGTCGACGTCGTGGTCTGCGCGATCGACCGCAGCCCGGAGGGCGAGAACCCGCTCGCCGACGTCGGCCTCGAGGTCCGCCCGGTGCTCACGAAGGCGGAGCTGGACGCCGCCCGCGGCTGAGAGTCAGTCGACGTCCTGGCCCATGATGTCGCGGTCCGGCCGGCCGTCGTGGTCGCGGTCCTCGGCCTCGGGGGCGGTGGTCCGCTTGTGCCGCCACCACTCCCAGGCGATCGGCAGCAGCGAGAAGGCGATGATGACGATGATCGCCTTGTCGATGTTCTCGCCGAGCGACGGGAAGGCGGACCCGAGGAAGAAGCCGGCGAGGGTGATGCTGAGGACCCACAGCACGGCACCGACCAGGCTCCAGAGGAAGAACCGGTGGCGCTCCATCCGGGTCACGCCGGCAACCACGGTGACGTAGGTGCGGACGAACGGCACGAAGCGGCCGATCACCAGGGCCTTGTTGCCGTGCCGGTCGAAGAAGACGCGGGTCTGGTCGAAGTACTTCTGCTTGAGGACCCGCCCGTCGCGCTCGTAGAGCGGCGGGCCGAGCTTGCGGCCGATCTCGTAGCCGGCGACGTTGCCGGCGAAGGCCGCGACCGTGAACAGCACCAGCGCCGCCAGCAGGTCGACGGCCGGCGGGCCCGGGAACACGTCGACGCTCTCGCCGGCGATGAAGAGGCCCATCGCGAAGAGCAGGCTGTCGCCGGGGAGGAACGGGAAGAACAGCCCGCACTCGACGAAGATGATCGCCAGGCTCAGCCAGAACAGCGCCTCGCCGAAGCGGTCGAGCAGCCACTCGGGGTCCATCCAGTCCATCCCGAGCAGCAGCGGCGCCAGGTCGGGGAGGGCGTCAACGAGGGCGAGCAGCACGGTGCCGACCCTATCCGGCCGGGGTAGCCTCCCCCGCGTGGCATCGACGATCCCCGACGGCTTCCTGACCTCCGCCCGGCTGGTCGCCGGGCTCCTCACCTCCGAGGAGCTCCGGGAGCGGTGGGACCGGGAGAGCCCGTGCGCCGGGATGACCCTCGGCGGCCTCGCCCACCACCTGGCCGACCAGGTCCGCGTGACCCGCGTCTTCCTCTCCTACCCGCCGTCCGACGCGGAACCGATCGGCCTGCACGAGCACTTCCGGCGCTGCTCCTGGGTCCACGCCCCGCTCGACGCCGAGGAGCACACCGGGCTGCGGGACGAGGCCAACGCCGACGCCGCCGGCGGGTTCGACGCCCTCGGCGCCATGGTGCGCGAGGACCTCGAGGAGCTCCCGGCCGCGATGGCCGCCGCCGCGACGCGTACGCCGGACGCCGTGTTCTTCCAGTGGGAGGGCTGGACCCTGTCGACCCGGGACCTGCTGGTGTCCCGGCTCGTCGAGCTCGTGGTCCACGCCGACGACCTCGCGACCGGCCTCGACCTGCCGACGCCGCAGTTTCCCGACGAGGTCGCGCTGGCGGTGGTCGACGCGCTGGCCGGGATCGCGGTCGTCAAGCACGGCCAGACCGACGTCGTCCGCGCCCTGGCCCGGCCGCAGCGCGCGACCGGCCCCGTCCCGGCCTTCTGAGATGGAGGAGCCCGAGGACGGCGCCGACAGCCGGGCGCCGTACGACCCGATGCCGCACGGGCCCGCCGAGGTCGGGCTCGGTCCGTGGGAGGGCCCGTGGCCGACCGACGAGCGGTACGACGAGGAGCTGCTCCGCGAGGGCGACCGCCGCAACGTCGTCGACCGCTACCGGTACTGGACCGTCGAGGCGATCCGGGCCGACCTCGACACCCGCCGCCACGACTTCCACGTCGCGATCGAGAACTGGCGCCACGACTTCAACATCGGGACGGTCGTCCGGACGGCCAACGCCTTCCTCGCGGCCGAGGTCCACATCGTCGGCAACCGCCGCTGGAACCGCCGCGGGGCGATGGTCACCGACCGCTACCAGCACCTGCGCCACCACGCGACGCCCGAGGACCTCGCCGCCCACCTCCACGAGCAGGGCGTGACGTTGCTGGGCATCGACAACCTCCCCGGCTCGACCCACCTGGAGACCACGACCGTGCCGCGGCAGGTGTGCTTCCTCTTCGGCCAGGAGGGGCCGGGCCTGTCCGAGGCCGCGCGCGAGGCCTGCGACGGGACGCTCTCGATCGCTCAGTTCGGCTCGACGCGCTCTATCAACGCCTCGGCCGCCGCTGCGATCGCGATGCACACCTGGGTGCGGCGGTACGCCGACCTGACGGGCGACGCGGCCTGGCGGGGCGGCTCCGCCTGAGGTGGGTCAGGAGCCGTGGACCAGCCCGCCGACCACGATCAGCAGCGCGCCGACGATGCCGACCAGGGCGACGACGACCGTGGCACGGGCCACGTGGGCGGGCCAGCCGGTCGCCGGGCCCCGCGCCAGGGACGAGACGAGGAGCAGCGCGAGCGCGGACAGCGCCGCACTCCCCAGTCCCATCACGAGGTAGTAGAGCGCGAGGTCGCCGGAGCCACCCGGACCGAGGACCAGCGCCTGCAGCCCCACGGACGGCAGGTTCTGGCCGAAGAGACCCATCACGGCCAGCGCCAGGCCGGAGACCGCGCGCGCCGGTGGGGTGAGGATCCCGCCACCCGCGGTGGCGGTGGACGCCGTCGGCTCGCTCATGCTGTCTCCCCTTGTCGGTCGGTGTGGCGACACGCTAGTCCGGGACGGGAGCCAGCCTCGCCTGCAACGCCGCGAGGCCGCGGTGGGAGTGGCTCTTGACGGTTCCCGTCGAGATCCGCAGGTCGCCCGCGGTCTCCTCCACCGACAGGCCGAGCCAGTGGCGCAGCACGACGACCTTGCGCTGCATCTCGGGCAGGCGTTGCAGCGCCTCGAAGAGCTCGGAGCGCACCTCGACGGGCAGCCCGGTCCGGCCGGGGCCGTCGTGGCCGTCGAGCCCTGACACCTCACGCCGGCGCCAGGGCCGCCGGACCTCGTCGAGGTTGGCGCGCACGATGATCTGCCGGACGTACGCCTCCTCGCGACCGTCGCGGTGCAGCCGCGGCCAGGCGACGTACAGCTTGGTGAGCGCGGTTTGCAGCACGTCCTCGGCGCGGTGCCAGTCGCCGCACACGGCGTACGCGACCCGCCGCAGGTGGGCCTGCCGGGCGGTGACGAACGCGACGTACTCGGCGTCACGGGTCGACGCGGTCATCCCAGCCCCTCGCCCCTGGCGTAGAGCCCGCGAACGTAGGACTGCAGCTCCTCGAACGTCGCGCCGACCACGTCCCCCGGAGGCACCCGGAAGACCTCGAGCACCCCGTCGACGACCCGCCAGGCGACGACGGACACCTCCCGGGAGCCGGCGGCGCTCACCAGGGCCAGGCCGGTCGGCGTGCCCGGCGGGGCGAACGCGTCGCCGAGCCGCGGGTCGTCGGTGCGCTGCAGCACCTGGCTCCCCGGGCTCGCGACGACCGTGCCGTCCTCGGCCAGCCGGAGGGCGTCGCGCCAGCGTCCGTCGCCGGCCAGGGCGGTGGCCTGGGACTCGACGTAGGCGCCGAAGTCCTCCCACTCCTGGCTCGGGAGCGTCGACGACAGGCCGAAGTTCTCCGGCCCACCGGTCAGGATCACCCACTGCCGCTGGCCGCGGAAGGTGAGGTCGAAGGCGTCGGACCTCCGCGGCGGCGCGAAGTCGTAGGGGTTCTCGAGGCGCTCGTGCACCACGACTCCCGGCCGCACCTCGAGCTCGCCGTCCACGTAGCGCACCGGGGTGGCGTCCTCCCACGGCGGCTCGGTGACCTGGGTGGGCGACGGCGTCGGGTCGGTCGCGATCTCCGGCCCGCGCGAGGCCCTGTCCTCCGCGGGCGTCACCGCCCACGCCGTGCCGCCCAGCGCGGCCACGACCGCGAGCGTGCCGACCGCCCCGGCCAGCCGCCGACGTACGAGGGCCCGCCGACCGGCCGCCAGCCGGGCGTCCACGCTCGGCAGGGGCGGTCCCGGCGGCACTGCCCGCTCCAGCTCCTCCATCAGGTTCATGCCCCTGATACGCAGGCCGACCCCGACAGGTTGTCCGACGTCCACGATCCGACCACGGAATTCCCGGCCGGGGGCGACCCGCGAGTAGCCACTAGGGTGGCAGGCATGCCGATCGCCACTCCTGAGAAGTACGCCGAGATGCTCGACGCGGCCAAGTCCGGCTCGTTCGCGTTCCCGGCCATCAACGTCTCGTCCTCGCAGACCCTCAACGCCGCCCTCAAGGGCTTCGCCGACGCCGAGTCCGACGGGATCATCCAGGTCTCCACCGGCGGTGCCGAGTACCTCTCCGGGCCGTCGGTGAAGAACATGGTGACCGGCTCGGTCGCCTTCGCCGCGTACGCCGCCGAGGTGGCCAAGGCCTACCCCGTCAACATCGCGCTCCACACCGACCACTGCCCGAAGGACAAGCTCGACGGCTTCGTCCGGCCGCTGGTCGACATCTCCGCCGAGCGGGTCGCCCGGGGCGAGGCGCCGCTCTTCCAGTCGCACATGTGGGACGGCTCCGCGGTCCCGCTCGACGAGAACCTCCAGATCGCCGAGGACCTGCTCGCGCGCTGCGCGGCCGCCCACATCGTCCTCGAGATCGAGGTCGGCGTCGTCGGCGGCGAGGAGGACGGGGTCGCCAACGAGATCAACGACCAGCTCTACACGACCCCCGAGGACGCGGTCGCCACGGTGCGCGCGCTCGGAGCGGGCGAGAAGGGTCGCTACCTCACCGCGCTGACCTTCGGCAACGTCCACGGCGTCTACAAGCCCGGCAACGTCAAGCTGCGCCCCGAGATCCTCAAGGCCGCCCAGGAGGCCGC
This sequence comes from Nocardioides euryhalodurans, assembly GCF_004564375.1. Taxonomy (NCBI): domain Bacteria; kingdom Bacillati; phylum Actinomycetota; class Actinomycetes; order Propionibacteriales; family Nocardioidaceae; genus Nocardioides; species Nocardioides euryhalodurans. The sequence goes on along the minus strand of NZ_CP038267.1, from coordinate 2,896,234 downwards.
CGCCCAGGAGCTCGGCCGCGACACCGGCGACCGTCCCTTCGACCTCGTCTTCCACGGCGGCTCCGGCTCGACGGCCGAGGAGATCAGCGCGGCCGTCGACTACGGCGTGATCAAGATGAACGTCGACACCGACACCCAGTACGCCTTCACCCGTCCCGTCGCCGGCCACATGTTCGGCAACTACGACGGCGTGCTCAAGGTCGACGGCGAGGTCGGCAACAAGAAGGCCTACGACCCTCGCGCCTGGGGCAAGGCCGCAGAGGCCGGCATGGCCGCCCGCGTGGTGGAGGCCTGCGAGAACCTCCGGGCCAGCGGCCACACCCTGCGCTGACCGGGATCACGACCCCGCAACGATCCGTGACGGGCTGACGCCGACGCGGCCGGGGCTGTGACATGCTCGGCGGCGGTCGGCGGCCGGGTGTGCCGCCGGCCTTCGTGGGAAGCGGGGGTAGGCAGGCGGATGGACGAGCAGGTCGCCGGATGAGGCTGCCCGCGACCCTCGCGCTCGTCCTGCGTCGCGCCGGCGCCAACCCCGCCCCGGTCGTGTCGGTCGCCGTCAACGTCCTGGTCGTCTGCACGCTGGTCGCCGGCCTCGCGGCCAGCCTGACCCTGCTCCAGCGCGAGGCGCTCGCCTCCGCCCTCGCGGTCGCCCCTGCCGAGGACACGGTGCTCGCCGCCTCCGCCCCGTACGACGCCGACGACCCGGCCGGGCAGGACGCGGCGGTCCGCGCGGTGCTCGACCCGGTGGTCGGGGTGGCCGGCGGCATCGTGGTCGGGCTCTCGGGCTCCGGCACCTACGACCTGCTCGGCCCCGCCGCCGGGCGCGATCCCGGCCGGACCTTCGCCACCGTCGATGGTGCCGAGGACCGGCTCGACGTCACCGAGGGCCGGCTGCCCGCCGACTCCTCCGGGCCGCTCGAGGTCGTCGTCCCCGCGAGCGGCGACCTCGCCGTCGGTGACGAGCTCCGGCTCGTCGGTCGCGCCGACGAGCGGCGGGTCGAGGCCGTGGTGGTCGGCCGCTGGGGGCTGCCGCCCGGCACCGAGCGCTGGCTCTCCGGGCTCGACCCCGAGGCGCTGCTGGTCGCCCCGGAGCGCTTCGCCGACGTCGCCGGCACCGGGACCGCCGCGCGGTGGCGCGCCGTGCCCGACCTCGAGGCGCTCGGACCCGACCAGCTCGCCCCGCTGGTGGACGAGGTGGTCGCCGCGTCCGCCGAGCTCGAGGCCGTGGGCGAGGAGCTCTCGACCACGGTGCAGGCCGAGACCGGGCTGGTCGAGTCGCTCAGCACCCGGGCCCGGGAGCTGACCGTGCTGCGGGCGCTGCTGGTCCCGGCCGGGCTGCTGGTGCTGGTCGCCGCGGCCGGGCTGGTGCTCGTCGCGGCCGGCCTCGCCGTCGTGCGCCGGGACGACGAGGCGCTGCTGCGCTCGCGCGGCGCCGGCCACTGGCAGCTGACCGGCCCGACCACCACCGAGACGCTGCTGCTGTGCGGCGCGGGCGCCGTGGTCGCGCCGCTGCTCGCCTCCGCGGTGGTCCGCATCGGTGACGTCCGGCCGCCGCTGACGCTCTCGGCGTGGGTGGCCAGCACCGCCGCGGCCGCGGCCTGCGCGCTCGCGCTGTCGGTGCCGGTGGCCGTCCGTGCCGTGACCGGCGACCGGGGGCAGCAGCTCAGCGTGGAGCGGCAGCGCCGGCGTACGCTCACCGTCCTGCTCGCGACCGTGCTGCTGGTGGCCGCGCTCGGGGTGCTCGCCGTCGTCGAGCTGCGGGCCTTCGGCGGGTCCGTCGAGTCCGCGACCACGACGTCGACCGTCGACCCGCTGCTGGTCGCCTCCCCCGCGCTGCTGATGCTGGCCGTGGCCGTGCTCGTCGCGCTGCTCGGCCTGCCGCCCCTCTTCCGGCTGCTCGCGCGGCTGGTGGGCTCGCGCGGCGTGCCGCTGGCCCTCGGCTCGCGCTTCGCCGCCCGCGCCGTGTCCCGCACGGTCCCGCTCGCGCTCGCGGTCACCCTCGCCTCCGGCACCCTCGCCTTCGCCGCGGTCGAGCGCAGCAGCAGCGAGGCCGCCCGGTCGGAGCGCGCGTCGTACGTCGCCGGGCCGGACGTCCGCGTCACCGCACCCCCCGACGCGCAACGGGCCGGGGTCGAGGCGGAGCGCGAGGCACTCGCCGCGGTGACCGGCGTGGAGTCGGTGAGCCCGGTGGACCGGGACAGCCTCTTCGTCGACGACCTGCCCGCCGACGCGCTGCTCGCCGACCTGTCCGCGACCGACCCGGCCGACCTGGTCGGCGACGCCGACGTGGACCTCTCTCCCCTCGCCGACGGCACCGGCGACACCGTGCCCGTGGCCGTCACCGAGGACCTGGCCGACGACGCCTCGCTCGACGTCGGCGACACCGTGACGCTGTCGGTGTTCGGAGTGCCGACCGGCCTCGAGGTCGCGGTCGTGCTGCCCGCGCTGCGCACCGTCACCGACGGGAGCGGCGGCATCCTGATGGACGCCCGCGCCGCGGGGCCGGTCGTGCGGGCCGCCGAGGAGCCCGACGAGTGGTGGCTGACGGTGGCGTCGGGCCGCGAGGACGACGTGGCCGACGCGGTCCGGGAGCGTCCCGACCTCGCCGCCGACGTCCTCACCCGCGACGACGTGCTCCGCCGCCTCGACGACGACCCCAGCACCGGCGGCGCGGCCCTGGCGCAGGTGCTGGTCCTGACGGCGGCCGGAACGCTGGTGGTCGGCACCCTGCTGCTCGTCTCCGTCGTGCTGCTGCGCCGACGGGAGCGGGCCGACCAGGCACGGATGCTCGGCGCCGCCGGCGGTGACCGACGGTCGCTGACGGGGGTCCTCGCCTGGGAGCATGCCTTCGTCACGGGCGCGGGCGTCGTGGTCGGCGTGCTCGCCGGTACGGCGGTCGCCGCGGTGACCCTGGTCTCGATGACGCTCGGCCCCGACGGCCGGCTGCTGCAGCCCGAGCCGCAGCTCGTGGTGCCGTGGCTCCCGCTCCTGCTGCCGCCCCTGGTCATGGTCACGCTGCCGCTGCTGGCCCTGGTCTGGCTGGTGCGCCGCGACCACGGCCCCGGCCTCTCCGCCCCCGACACGGGAGGTGGCCGATGAGCGGCCTGATCCCCCGCGCCAGCCTCGCCGAGCGCGGGATGGTGCTGCTGGTGACCAGCCTCTGCACGCTCGTGGTCGCGGCGGCGGCCGGCACCGGGCTCTGGCTGCGCAGCAGCGCCGACGACCTGGCGGCCTCGCTCTTCGAGAGCGCGAGCTACGGCAGCACCCAGCTGCAGGTGACCTACACCGCCGTGACCAACGACGCCCTGCCGCCGACGGTGAGCGACCGCGTCGAGGAGGCGCTCGCACCGCCCCTCGCCGCCTTCTTCGACCCGCCCCGGGCCCTCGCGGTCACCACGGAGATGGCGCCCGACCGGTTGCCGCGCCGGCCCGGCGAGCCCGCCTTCCTGTCGGTGGCGGGTATGACCGATCCCGAGCCCCTCGTCGACGTCGTCGAGGGCCGGCTGCCGCGCCCCGGCAGCGCGGTCCGGACGCTGCCGCCGAGGATCGCCGCCTCCTACGACGGCCCCGCCGACTCCGCGGTGGTGGAGGTCGTGCTCGAGGAGTCCGCGGCGGTCGAGATGGAGCTCCCGGTCGGCAGCTGGGTCGCCCTCGACAGCCCGACCTACCGCGGCGACGTCGCACCACCCGCGGTGCTCCGCGTCGTCGGGACCTTCCGCGGGGCCGACCCCGCCCCGACGGCGCTCGACGACGTCACCGCCCTCCGCAAGCCCAACATCTCGGTCCAGCCGGAGTTCAACCTGGTCCGCGCCACCGCCCTCGCCGCCGACGTCGACACCGTGCTGGGTGCGCCCTGGCTCGGCGACCCGAGCGTCCTGGTCACCTTCGACCCGGCCGGGACCCCGGCGGCCGGTGACGCCGAGGTGCTGGTGGAGGAGGGCCGGCAGGTGCAGCTGCAGGACTGGCCGCCGGCGGTCGAGGCGGCCGGGGTCGGGGCCGCGACCGGCATCGCCGACCTCGCCCAGGACGTCGTCGACCAGCGCCGGACCAGCGACGGGCTGATCGTCCTGACCGCCACCGCCCTCGCGACGGGGGCGCTCGCGGTGCTCCTCGCCGCGGCCACGGTGCTCGGCGGCCGACGTACGCCGGTCACGGCGGTGGTGCGCGCCCGCGGCGCCTCGGGCCGGTGGCTGGTGCTGCGCCGCGGGGCCGAGGCGCTCGCGATGGCGATCCCTGGCGTGGCGGTCGGGCTGGCAGGCGTCTGGCTGGCCTCCGGCAGCACCCCGTCGGGCTCCGACCTCGCCGTCGTCGCCGCGGCGGCCGCCGCCTGCGTCGTGGTCGTCACGGCAGCCCAGGTGGTCCCCCGCTCCTCCGGCGACGGACAGCTGCAGGCCGTCGTCGCCGACGCGCTGCAGGTCGTGGCCGTCGTGCTGGCCGGGGGCGCGACCGCGCTCGTCCTGGTCGGCGGCGCCCTGGCGCCGGGCGACCCGTTGCTGCTGGCGCTGCCGCTGCTGGTTGGTGCGGCCTCGGCGGTCGTGACGGTCCGGCTGCTCCAGGTCGGCCTCGTGGCGCTGCGCCGGGTGGCCCGCCGCAGCCGGTCTGTGTCACCTGTCGTCTCCCTCACCGAGTCGGTCGCCGTGGCCCGGCAGGTCGTCGTCGCCAGCACGGCGATGGTGCTCGCGGTCGCCGCCGCGGTGCTGGCCGTCTCCGCGACCGACACGCTCCGCCGCGGCGCCGAGCTGGCCGGCTGGGAGCAGGTCGGCGCCGACGTCGGCATCCTCGCCGGCGGGCTCGACGACGAGGACGTCGACCGGCTGGCCGCGCTCCCGGGCGTCTCGACCGTGGCGCCGGTCTTCAGCGCCGACAGCACCTCCTTCTCCACCCGCACCGGGGTCGAGGGCGTGCAGCTGGTCGGGGTCGACCCCGCAGCCCTCGCCCGGGTCGGCGACGGCTCGCTCTCCGGGCTCGACCTCGCCCCGACCGCCGACGGCACCCTCACCGGCGTCGCCTCCCCCGACCTCTCCCTCGACGACGATCGCGGGCTGCTGCGCTACGCCCAGTCGCAGGTCGACGTCGAGGTCGTCGACCGCGTCGACTCGCTCCCGGGCATCAGCCAGGGCGGCTCGTTCCTGCTGGTCGACGTGACCCAGCTCGAGGAGGCGACCGACCGCGACCTCGGCTCCTACGAGATCGTGCTGCTGGGAGGCAGCCCCGACATGGCCGACGTCGTCGAGACCGTACGCCGGAGCGACCCGCAGGCCATCGTCACCAGCCGGGCCGGGATCACGGCCGAGCACCTCGAGGCCCCGGCCGTCGCCCGCACGCTCTCCACGCTGACCGTCGCGCTGGCCGTGGCCGGGGCGCTGGCGGCCTTCGCGGTCCTCCTGACCGCGGCCCTCGGGGCACCGTCGCGACGCCGGGTCGCCCGGGTGCTCGCCGCGATCGGCGCCGACGCCGGGGCCGCCCGCCGGATCGGCGTGTGGTCGCTGGTGCCGATCGTGGTCGCGTCCGTGCTGGCCGCCGCCGCCAGCGGGCTGCTCCTGACGGCCGTGGCGGGCGGCGGCTTCGACCTGGCCGCGCTCAGCGGCACCCGGGACGCTCTCGCCGTACGCCCCGACCTGCTGACCGCGCTCGCGATCGCCGCCGGGCTCGCCGGCCTCGTCCTCCTCGCCGTGCTCGCCGCGCGTGCGGGCCACCGACCTCCCGCCACCGACCGACCGGACCCGGAGCCGCGATGACGACCACGACACACCCCCAGCCCGAGACGCAGATCGAGTGCGAGGGCCTGGTCCGCATCTACAAGCGCAAGGGCGTCGAGGTGGTCGCCCTGCAGGGCCTCGACCTGCACGTACGCCGGGGCGAGCTGGTCGCGATCGTCGGCGCGTCCGGCAGCGGCAAGTCCACGCTGCTCAACATCCTCTCGGGGCTCGACAGCCCCAGCGCCGGCCGGGCGCTGGTCGCCGGGCACGACCTGCTCGGGATGGGGCGTTCCGAGCGCCGCCACTACCGGCTGCGCACCTGCGGCTTCGTCTGGCAGCGGGCCACCGACAACCTCGTCCCCTACCTCGACGTCGCCCAGAACGTCGACCTCCCCCAGCGGCTCGCCGGCAGCCACCGCGGCGAGCGTGCGACCCGGACCGCGCTGCTGCTCGACCTGCTCGGCATCGCGGACCAGGCCGGGGAGCGGCCGGCCGACCTGACCGGCAGCCAGGCGCAGCGCCTCGCCATCGCGGTCGCCCTCGCCAACGAGCCGCAGGTGCTCTTCTGCGACGAGCCCACCGGCGACCTCGACTCCGCCGAGTCGCACGAGGTCTACACCGCCCTCCAGCAGGTCAACGAGGCCCACGGGACGACGGTCGTCGTGGTCACCCACGACCCGGCCGTGGCCGGCGAGGTGCGGCGTACGGTCGCGATCCGCGACGGCCGGACCGCCTCGGAGACGCTGCGCCGCCGGTCCGGCGAGGGCGGGGCCGACCACCACGTGCTGTCCGAGGAGTTCGCGGTGCTCGACCGGGTCGGGCGGCTGCAGCTGCCGCGCGACTTCGTGACCGCGCTCGGGATGCGCCACCGGGTCCGCGTCGAGCTCGCCGAGGACCACATCCAGATCTGGCCCGAGGAGCCGCCGTCGTGAGCAGCCCGATGATCCGCATCCGCGACCTGCACAAGAGCTACCACCACGGCGGCGGCGACGTCCACGCGCTCCGCGGGGTCGACCTCGACGTCGCCCCCGGGCAGCTCACCGTGCTCACCGGCCGGTCCGGGGCCGGCAAGTCGACGCTGCTCAGCCTGGTCGCCGGCCTGCGCCGGGCCGACCGCGGCGAGATCGAGGTGGACGGCCGTAGCGTCACCGCCGCCGACGAGGGCGAGCTGGTCGCGCTCCGGCGTACGACGGTGGGGGTGGTCTACCAGGACTTCGCGCTGCTCCCGCTGCTCACCGCCGAGGAGAACGTCGGCCTGCCGCTGCGGATCACCCGCACCGACCCGGCCGAGCGTGACGCCCTCGTCGCCGAGCTGCTCGACCGGGTCGGGCTCGCGGCGCACGCCGGCCAGCGGCCCGACGAGATGTCCGGCGGCCAGCAGCAGCGAGTGGCGATCGCCCGGGCGCTGGCGATCCGGCCGACCGTGCTGCTCGCCGACGAGCCGACCGCCCAGCTCGACTCCGAGACGGGTGCGCAGGTGATGGACCTGCTCCGCACGCTGGTCGCCGAGCAGGGCACGACCGCGATCGTGGCCACCCACGACCCGGCGGTCGAGGGCTACGCCGACACGGTCGTGCACCTCGACGACGGGACGCTGACCCCCGCGGCGGTGGCTGGGGGGTAGGGGTCGGTGGTCCCCCCTCGTTTGTTGGGTAACGGTGGATCCGATGCGCTCCACACGGCCTGCAACGCGTGTGGAGCGCATCCGAGCACCCGTTGGCCAAGTCGCCACCGGCCGTTACGGTGGACCGCATGCTCGCGCAGCGCCTCGACGGCATCCCGCCCACGATCTTCACGACCATGTCGGCGCTGGCCGTCCGGACCGGGTCGGTCAACCTCGGGCAGGGGTTCCCCGACGACGACGGGCCGGCCGGCATGCTCGAGGCGGCGCAGCGCGCCATCGCCGCCGGGCACAACCAGTACGCACCCGGCACCGGGGTGCCGCCGCTGCGGGAGGCGATCGCCCGCCACCAGCAGCGCCACTACGGGCTCGACGTCGACCCCGACACCCAGGTGACGGTCACGACCGGGTGCACCGAGGCGGTCGCCGCCGCGCTGCTCGGGCTCGTCGACCCGGGCGACGAGGTGGTCGTGCTCGAGCCCTACTACGACTCCTACGTCGCGATGATCCAGATGGCCGGAGGCGTACGTCGGCCGGTGACGCTCCGCTCCCCCGACTTCCGGCTCGACCTCGACGACCTGCGGGCCGCGGTCACCCCGCGGACCCGCTTCGTCCTCCTCAACTCCCCCCACAACCCGACCGGCACCGTGCTCACCCGGGCGGAGCTGAAGGCGGTCGCCGACCTGGCGATCGAGCACGACCTCGTGGTGATCACCGACGAGGTCTACGAGCACCTCGTCTTCGACGACGCCGAGCACGTGCCGATCGCGACCCTGCCGGGGATGTGGGAGCGCACCCTCACCCTCTCGAGCGCCGGAAAGTCCTACTCCGTCACCGGCTGGAAGATCGGCTGGGCGACCGGCCCGGCCCACCTCGTCGACGCCGTCACCGCGGCCAAGCAGTGGCTCAGCTTCTCCTCCGGCACCCCCGCCCAGCACGCCGTCGCGCACGCGCTGGACCACGAGGCGGACTTCCCGCGCCGGCTGGCGCAGACGCTCCAGGGCCACCGCGACCTGCTGTGCGAGGGCCTCGTCGAGGCGGGGCTCACCCCGCGGGTGCCCGAGGGGACCTACTTCGCGCTCACCGACGTCGGCGACCTCGGGTGGGCCGACGGGATGGAGTTCTGCACCTCGCTGCCGGAGCGGGCCGGGGTGGTGGCGATCCCGTGCCAGGTCTTCCACGACGACCAGGACGCCGGGCGCCACCTGGTCCGTTGGGCCTTCTGCAAGGAGCAGTCGGTCATCGAGGACGGCCTGGTGCGGCTGCAGAAGGCCGACCTGCGACGGTGAGTCAGGGGCGGCGGGCGCTGGCCCGCTGCATCCGGAACCACTCGCGGGCGGGCTTGGTCAGCAGCAGCAGGAACGTCGTCACGCAGGCGACCAGCGTGATCACCGCACCGGCCGCGAGCACCGACACCGTCAGCGACACCGAGCCGGCCACCGCCGAGGACAGCAGCAGCCCGACCCGGCCACCCGGCGACCCGCGCAGCACGAGCACGGCGAGCAGCATCGAGATCACGCACCAGAGCAGCAGCAGGCCGAACGCGACGATCACCGACCCGCGAGCGAGGCCCTCCGGGATCCGGGCGTCCTCCACGATGACGGGGTAGAGGGCGAGGTAGACCAGCGTCAGCGCGCTGACCGTCAGGGCGATCATCCCCGCCCCGGTGACCGATCCCGGCCGGGTCAGGTCCGGCGGCCCGCCGGCGGCTGCGTCAGGCAACGGGAGAGCGCGTCATGCCACCGTGGTTGGCACCACTGGGGCCGGCGAACCACGCGCTCGCACCACCCGCGAACAGGCACACGATCACGGCGACCGAGGCGGCCAGGGTGACGATCGAGCCGCCGGAGGCGATGCTCACCAGCGACAGCAGCGCCACCAGCGCGGACGACACGACGAGCGCGATCCGTGCGCCGTTGGAGCGGCGCATCGCCAGCACGGCGAGCACCATCGCGACGACGCACCACACCGCGAAGGCCCCCATCACGACGACCATCACCGACACGACGTCGCCGGGCGAGATGCCCTCGAGGCCCGGGGTCGTCGCCATCTCGTCGACCATCTCGTCGCGGGCGACCACGAAGGCGACCAGGACGACGACGAAGAGCAGCAGCGAGAGCCCGGAGCTGATCAGGGTGATGATGCCCGCGGCCGTCACGGTGCCGGGCCGCTTGCCCGGGTCGGCGCCCGGCTGGCCGTACGTCGGCTGGCCATAGGCCGGCTGGCCGTAGGCGGGCTGCGCGTAGGGCTGCTGGCCGTACGCCGGCTGCTGGGCGTAGGGGTCAGCCTGCGGGGGCTGGCCGTAGGGCGAGGACTGCTGCGCCGGCTGGCCGTACGGCGAGGGCTGCTGCGGCTGGCCCTGTCCGTAGGGCTGCTGCTGCGGCGGCGGGTAGGCCGGCGGCTGCTGGGAGCCCTGCGGGTCGGGCTGGTCGTGGGAGTCGTGCCCCGTCGTGTCGCTCATGGCGTCATTTCATCACGGATCGCGGCGCCGCCGGACGGAACCAGGCACGCACCTCCGGGCGCGACAGCAGCGCGACCGTGGCCAGGCAGCCGCTGGCGGGCACCAGCATCACCGCCGAGCTGAGCGTGGCCAGCAGGCAGAAGCCGGCGGCGATGCCGGCACAGACGAGCAGGGCGATCCGGGCGCCGCGGGAGCGCCGCAGCACGAGCACGGCGAGGGTCCCGGCGGCCAGCGTCCAGGCCACGACGACCCCCATCGTCACGTACGTCGCCTGCACCAGGCTGTCGCGGTCCAGGCCGCTGCGGGCCGCGAGGTCGGGGTCCTGGCGCTGCAGCTCGTCCCAGACGACGCCGGGGTCGGCGACGAGGAGGGTGAGGCTGGCGCCGACGAGGACGAGGGTGACGCCGCAGAAGGCCCACGTCAGCACGCACGCCCAGAGCACGGCGTCGGGACGGCGCTCGGGCCGCGACGGGGCGGCGAGGGCGGGAGGCGGCCAGGCCCCCTGCGAGGAGGTGTACGGCGGCGGCTGCCCGGGGCCGGCGTACGGCGTGGTCGGGGGCGCGGCGGGCGGGCCGGCGGGCGGCGGCCACTCCGGGCGGGCCTCCGGGCGGTTCTCCGGGCTGGTCGGAAGCGGCGGTGGCCACTCGGGCCGGGAGGCAGGCGTGTCCCCGCGCTGCCCGGGCCGCGGTCGGGACGGCGCCTCGGGCTGGGGCACGCCGTCGAACCACAGCTTGCTGGGGCCGATCCACAGCAGCATGGAGGCGGCGGCGACGAGCGAGGTCAGGAAGCCGCCGGTGGCGAGGCCGCCGACGAACAGCGGCACCGCGAGCACCGACAGGCCGATCCGGGCCCGGTGGCTGCGCTGGAGCACGTGGTAGCCGAGCACGGCGGCCGCGGTGGCGCACCCCGCCACGACCATCAACGCCACCCGGAGGAAGGCGAGCGCACCGGAGACGTCGAGGCCGAGCGCGTCGCCCGGCGGCTCGGCGAGGAAGGTCTGGACCGCCTCCCGGGTCTCGAGCGAGCTGAGCCCGCTGAGCTGCTCGGCGACCGTGAGCACCACGAAGACCGAGCCACCGATCACCATGCCGGCGGCCATGGTGGTGTGGGAGGGGCGCGGAAGGGTGTCGCTCACACCTGACATTGCATCACGCGGGCCCTGAGGGCTCCGCGTCCCGGGCCTCCGGGGCGGCCCGGTCCGGGCGCGCGACGGCCCGACCGGCCGACTTCACCCGGCGGCGCAGCCGTCGGACCTGCTCGTCGACCGGGCGGCCGAGATAGGTGCCGAGGGTGGCGCCCGCGGCGATGCCGAGCGCGACCAGGATGCCGACGAACAGGGTCCGGCCGCCCGCGACGATCGCCGGGTTGCCAGGATCCTGGGCCATCATCTTGAGCAGCCCGTTGAGCAGCGTCAGGCCGGGGACCAGCGGCAGCAGGGCGCCGCTCTCCATGCCGAAGCCGGGTGCGTTGGTGCTGCGGGTGATGACCGTCGCGAGGAAGCCGACCACCAGCGCGGCGGTCGTGTTCGCGACGATCTCGGAGGAGTTCGAGCTCGCCAGGGCGACGTACACCGACCAGCCGACGAGGCTGATCGAGGTCGTCAGCGCGATGGTGCCGATGTCGGCGTAGCAGTAGACGGCGAAGGAGAGGGCGATGACGCCCGCGCCGGCGTACTGCGCCCAGAGCGGAGCGGTCGAGGTCGGGCTGTTGACGATCTCGAAGGCAAAGCCCTGGCTCTCCAGGATGGTCAGCGCGACCAGGATCCCCGCGGTGATTCCGGCGGTGCGCATCACCACCTCCAGCATCCGGGCCGAGGCTGTGACGTAGAACTGGTCGATCGCGTCCTGCACGGCACCGACGATCATCACGCCGGCGAGCAGCATCACGATGCCGCCGACGACGATCAGCGTGGGATCGAGGTCCTCGAAGAGCCACCAGCCGCGCTGGCCGAGCTGGAAGACCCCGGCCGCGACCATCGTCATCGCGCCGGCGACGAGCGCCTGGCCGAAGAACGGCGGCACCCGCTTGCGGTTGAGGACGCCCATCAGCCGGTCCATGGAGGCGGCCGCGACGAACGAGATGAGGACCAGCACCCAGGAGGTGGAGAAGGTGAGCGAGGCGCCGGCCGCGATGCCGCCGCTGCCGAGGTTCGCCACCCAGGCGGGGTACGGCGGCCGGGCGAGCGAGATCTGCTCGTACTCCAGGGTGGCGCGGTCGATCGACAGCCCGTCCTCGATCCGGGCGAGCAGCTGGTCGAGGTCGCGCACCTTGGTGTAGTTGACGGCGAGCGGCTGCACGACGCGGACGATCGACAGCGGCTGCCGGGTCGGACCGCGGTGGTGCGTGACCGAGATCGAGGTGTAGGTCAGGTCGACGTGCACGCCGGAGAGCCCGTACGCCCGGGTCACGCGCAGCATCTGCACCACGACGTCGTTGGCGGACATGCCGGACGCCAGCAGGTGGTCACCCACCCGCATGGTGAGGTCCAGCACAGGCATCGAGGGCACCCGCGTGGTGACGCGGGGCCGGCGCTGGGTGGAGGTCACCAGACGATGGTGGCAGCCCGGAGGCCCCCGTTCACAACCCGTGTGATGGTGCGTTCTGCCACACCCGTCGCACGTGCTCGATCGCGGCGACGGCCGCTATTCCAGCTCACCGTCGATCCGGCGGCGCAGCCCCCAGGGGTTGTCGTCGCGGACTGCCTCGGGGAGCAGGTCGGCCGGGACGTCCTGGTAGGCGACCGGCCGCTGGAAGCGCTCGATCGCGAGGCTGCCGACGCTGGTGGTGCGGCTGTCGGAGGTGGCGGGGAACGGCCCGCCGTGGACCATCGCGTGGCCGACCTCGACGCCGGTCGGCCAGCCGTTGAAGAGGATCCGGCCGGCCTTGAGCTCCAGCGTCGGGAGCAGCGCGGCGGCCTCGGCGCTGTCGGCGGCGGTCGCGTGGATCGTCGCGGTGAGCTGGCCCTCGAGGGCGTCGAGGTGCGGCAGCAGCGAGGCGACGGAGTCGTAGCGGACGACGACGCCGGAGGCGCCGAAGACCTCGTGGGCGACCGCGCTGTCGGCGTCGGCGAGCAGCTCGGCCGGGGCCTCGCTGACCATCGGCGCCGGGGCCTGGTCGCCGCCCTCGTCACCGCTGGCGACGACGCGGACGCCGTCGGTGTCGCGCAGGGCCGAGGTGCCGGTGGCGTAGGCCTCCGCGATGCCGGGCGTCAGCATCCGCTGGCCGGTCACCGCGGCGACGGCCTCGGCGGTGGCCTCGAGGAACGCGTCGCCGGCCTCGCCGGCGGGGAGGAAGAGCAGGCCGGGGTTGGTGCAGAACTGTCCCGAGCCGAGCGTCAGCGAGCCGACGTACGCCTGGGCGAGGGCGGTGGTGTCTGCCTCGGCGAGGGCGCCGGGGAGCACGACGACCGGGTTGATCGAGGACATCTCGGCGTAGACCGGGATCGGCTCGGGGCGGGCGGCCGCGGTGGCGGCGATGGCGAGCCCGCCGCCGCGGGAGCCGGTGAAGCCGACGGCCTTGATCCGCGGGTCCTGCACGAGGGCCTGGCCGAGCTCGACGCCGTCGCCGAGGACGAAGGAGAAGGTGCCGGCGGGCAGGCCGGCCTTCTCGACGGCGCGGCTGACGGCGCGGGCGGTCAGGGTGCCGGTCACCGGGTGGGCGGGGTGGCCCTTGACGACGACCGGGCAGCCGGCGGCCAGGGCGGAGGCGGTGTCGCCGCCCGCGGTGGAGAAGGCGAGCGGGAAGTTGCTGGCGCCGAAGACGGCGACCGGGCCGAGCGCGACCATCCGCTGCCGGATGTCGGCGCGGGGCATCGGGGCGCGGTCGGGCATCGCCGGGTCGATGCGAACCCCGAGGTGGTCGCCGCGGCGGACCACGCCGGCGAACATCCGCAGCTGACCGGTGGTGCGCCCGACCTCGCCGGCGATCCGGGCCTCGGGGAGGTTGCTCTCCGCGACGGCCGCCTCGACGATCGCGTCCTTGTCGGCCTCGATCTCGGCGGCGACGGCCTCGAGGAAGTCGGCGCGCTGGGTCGGGGTGGTGGCGCGGTAGGTCGAGAACGCCTCGGCGGCGGCCAGGGTGGCGGCCGCCACGTCGGGGGTGTCGGCCTCGGTGCCGGCGACGATCGAGCGGGCCTGGTCAGCAGTGCTGGTCATGGTGTCCTCTCAGGAGATGCGGGCGATCAGGTCGCGCAGCTCGTCGACCTCGTCGGCCCGCAGGTCGGTCAGCGGGGGGCGGACCGGGCCGGCGGGGCGGCCGACGGCGGCCAGGCCGCCCTTGACGATCGAGACGGCACAGCCCGACGTACGGTCGCGGATGTCGAGGTACGGCAGCACGAACTCGTTGAGTCGACGGTAGACCTCGTCCCGGTCCTGGGCACGCACGGCCTCGTAGAACTCGATCGCCCAGGCCGGCACCGAAGTTGAAGAGCGCCGAGGAGTAGGTGCTCACGCCGAGCTGCAGCAGCGGGCAGTGCGAAGGTCTCGGCGGTCGGGAGGCCGCCGACGTACGTCAGCCGGTCACCGACGCGGGCGTAGGTGCGCGTCATCTGCTCGATGTTGCCGACGCCGTCCTTGAACCCGATCAGGGTCGGGTTGCGGTCGGCCAGCACCTCGACCGCCTCGTCCTTGAGCACGGCGTTGGCGCGGCTGTAGACGACGACGCCGAGGTCGGTCGCGGCGCAGACCCGGCTGACGTGCTCGACGAGCCCGGCCTGGCTGGCCTCGGTGAGGTACGGCGGCATCAGCAGCAGCCCGTCGGCACCCGCGGCCGCGGCCGCCTCTGCCTGCGCGACGGCGTTCTTTGTCGACCCGGTCGCGGGAGCGAGGACCGGCACCACCCCGGCGACCTCCTCGACCGCGGTCCGCACGACCTTGTCGGTCTCCTCGAAGGTCAGGCTGAACCCCTCCCCCGTGGCGCCGGCGGCGAAGAGCCCTGCGACAGGGTGCTCGCCCAGCCACGCGAGGTGCTTGCGGAAGCCCTCCTCGTCGAAGGCGAGGTCCTCGGTGAAGTGGGTGACGGGGAACGAGAGCAGCCCGCTCTTGAGCTGGGCGGCCAGGTCGGTCGGGCTGTAGGCGGTCACGCGGCGTCCTTCGGTCGTGGCGATCGGTGCTCGCCACGCCAAGGAGCAGGCATGATGCCTGTCTAAGCCCGATTTTGTATCTGGTGATGCTTGGGAGGCATTGTCGCTTCGGGGCGCGCTCTCACCTCCGGACCGGGCGCCCCACTTCGCCGCCCATGTCGCGCCCTTGCCCACATGCGGAGGGATGCGGGTCTCGGGAAGAATGATCGCGGCCGGCACGGGTCGCGATGGCGGCCTGCATTCCCCACTTCGGCGCGCGGCGAACAGCGACAAACGTATGGTCACCTCATCAGGTCACTTGCTCAAGCATGATCAGAGGGAGATCCGATGGATGCGTCTAAGTCGGATGCGGCCCAGACGGATGACCAAGAACTGCCACTCGGCGTCCTGCTCTTCATCCCCAGTCGGGCGATGGAGGCCGCCACGATGGAGGGGTTGGCGCGTGCGGGGTACACCGACATGACCGTGGCCCAAGCGCGCATCGCGGCCCGGGTGGCGCCGGGCGGGTCAAGGGTCACCGAGCTGGCCGAAGCCGCCCACGTCACCAGGCAGAACGCCGGCTTCCTGGTTGAGCAGCTGGAACGCGCCGGCTACGTCGAACGCGTTCCCGACCCGGCTGACGGCCGCGCCCGGCTGGTCAGGATCGCCGCCCGGGGTCACGCCGCGCGGGCAGCGGTCCTCCCCGTCCTCGCTGAGGTCGAAGCACAGTGGTTGGCCCACCTCGGACCCCAGCGGATGACGCAACTGCGCGAGACCTTGAATCTCTTGCGCGAGATCACCGACCCCTTCCTGAATGACTAGACCACCATTGCAATTAGGCAAATCATTTGTCTAATCTGCAGGGAATGGCCGAGTCCTCAGGAGAAGCGCCATGGGCACCGAAGCGAGCATGGGCGTCAACGAGAGCTGGCAGGTGGTCGTCGATCAGCGACTGGCGATCGCCGAGATGCTGGCTGGACTGTCCGAGTCGCAATGGGAGCAGCCGTCCTTGTGTGCCGACTGGACAGTGCACGACGTCGCCGCCCACGTCACGTTGATCCCCATCCCGCCATCGCCTGGCAGCATGGTCGTCGACTTCGCAAAGGCCCGCGGCAACTTGGCCCGGGCAAACACCGTGGCCACCCGACGTCGCGCCCAGCGCACGCCCACCCAGATCCTGCAGGACCTCCGGTCCAGCGCCGAGTCCCGCTCGGTCCCCCGGCCGGCCAGCCCGGCTAACGTGATGTGGGACATCCTGGTGCACGCCCAAGACATCGCGATCCCGCTTGGCATCGACTTCCCCACCCCGCCGACCGCCGGTGCCGCCGCCGCCACCCGGATCTGGGAACTCCGCTGGCCCTTCTCATTCGGCCCCAAGCGCCGCCTCGGCGCGTACAGACTTACGTCGTCGGACGCCGACTGGTCCGTCGGCACCGGTCCTGAAATCGCCGGCCCGATCTCGGCAATGCTCCTTCTCCTGACTGGCCGCACCGCAGCGGCAGTCCCACTACTGACCGGCCCGGGCGTGTCTGGCCTAACGACCTCCCCACCCTGACCAACCCTCCCGCAGTCCCGGAGGACTGGGCCTTCTTGCTGCGTACCGTCCGGGGCGCGACATCGCGCCGCGTACGGGCCGGCCAACAAAGCTAAAGTCGCGGCAGTTGGACACGAGGTCGCCATTCTGATTGGTAGTCGGCATGGTCCGCATAGCGGGCTGCCATCAAGTTCAAGGCTTCTGACCCAAGTCGAGTCACCGGCCCGCTCTCGAAGGACGAGGCGCCGGCGGCCAGGGATCCTTGCTCATCCCGCATCGCTTCAAGGTGCAGAGCGACCAAGGCTTGGTCTGTTTGCACGCGATGCAGCAGAGCCCTGCGATCGAGGAACCGCCGCTCGAACTTGGCGTCGTTCACTTCGAGGCCGAACATCGGGGTGTCCGAAAGGATCAAGCCGATGTCTTGAGTGAGGCGATCTTGAAGGAAGCGGAGAAGACTCAGATCGGTGGTCATACCGCCGCCTTTCGGCGCGAGCCCAACTCGGCGCCCCGGTGTCGGGACCAACGATGAACTGCTGGAACGGCGTCCGTTGGATGCGGCGCCGCGCAAGCGCCGACGGCAAACCGCCGTGCGCGGACCTGGAGGAAGCGTCAGTTGCTGCCTCTACCTTCCACTCCTCTGCTCGTACGACGAAGAGCTCCTGGGGCAAGGGCGGCTAAGACGGCTCCGGTGACTGCCATGAACCAGGGGCCTCGGCGTCCGCCGTCGCCGAAGAAGGTCTCCGCGACCCCGAGACCAGAGAGCGTGTAGACCACCGCGAACACTGGGCCGGTGAGCAGCATCGTGAGCGCGAGGATCCACCCGGTGCGGTACTTCTGTACGGGCGAACGCAGGAAAGCGCCACGCACAAACATCGTGAGTACTCCGACGACGAACACGGCCCATGCGGCCAATTCGCATGCCCTGATCGCGGTCATCGCGTCAGGGTAATCCTGATCCCGCGCCTCGCAACGAGGCGACGCACGTCCGGATATCCGGCAATGCTGCGTCACTCCGCCGCGAGCCGCGCGCACGGCGCCAATGAATGCCAGGACTCTCGGTGGGCTCGGCGGAAGGCACCCCCTGGGGTACCACTGCACTCACGGCAGCCCTGTGGAACGCGCCGCTCGTGGGCGCCCCGGATGAGGCGACCACGAGGTCGTCCTCGAAGAACAACTGCAAGCGACCGGATCACACTTCGGCGGTGGCTCGATAGACAGAACGTGGAGACCAGCTCCGAGTGAGCCGAGGAATCTCGGGCAACCGCTTCCACGGATGCCGCGTCGGACGGGATACGTTCGGACCGTCAACGCATCGCCGGCCGTCCGGCGTCCGGACGCACGCGTTGGTCGGGGTGCCGAGACCGCCCCTCGTTCGAAGCCCCGACCAAGCTTCTTCAGCGTCCCCGCGCGCCGCCACGGCACCGTTGGGACGGCAGCCCCGTCAGCTGATCGCGGCTCGCATCTGCACCGCTTCCATGCTGATGGCCGCGGTCTCAGCGATCTCCAGCACCGGGTACAGGCTGAACTCGAAGAACGGCCCGAACGTCGCCAGGTCCTTGGCGACGAGCGCAGGGTCACTGGTCTCGACGACCGCGAAGCCACCTCGACCGTCGACGCGACCGAGGAACTGCTGGAAGTCCGTGCCCTCTGAGGGCGACCATCTGCTGAACACCTGGAGCCCGCGTGCCTGGGTCTCCTCACTCGTCGACTGACGCGTCTCCCACATCACTACGTATTTCATGGCTCATCCCTTCGCGGACCGCTGCTGCGCCGGGATGACGCGTGTGCGGCGCCACTTGCCAATCAACTCCTCAACGACGTCGCGGTCAAGGTGTGCACAGCACGGTTAGCAGCCGTCAAGGGTGTGGATGATGAGTGCGGGCGATTGGTTGTCCCGTCTCGTTCGACGGTCACCGCCTGCCCTCGCCGTGGAACCCTGGCTGATGGATGCCCGCGTCTTCCCGCCGAGTGGCTACACCACCCGCCCGACCCCCGGTAGGCGCGTCACGGCGTACCCGACCGCGAAGCACACGGGTACCGCGACGATCGACACGACGACGAACTTGACCTCGGCGCCCAGGGGCAGCGCCCGGAAGGCGAGCATCACCGAGACGAGCACGACCGGGTGCAGCAGGTACGTCGCGTAGGAGCCCCGACCCGCCTTCGTCATGAGCGGGCCGTGGGTGGGCCAGCGGCGGCGCAGCCAGGCGAGACACCACAGCGTGAACGCGATCGAGACGACGCCGTAGAGGACGGCGAAGGAGATGCTGGCCCAGGTGAGACCCCCCAGCGCCAGATCGAGCTGGTCGCGGGCCCCGGCGTAGGAGACCAGCACCAGGGTGAGGACGAGGCCGAGCGCGGCGACCTGGCCGAGCCTCTGCTCGACGTGCCGGGACAGTCGTCCGTCCCACTCCGCCTCGGCCGCCATCACCCCGAGCGTGAACAGGACCGCGCCCTGGGTCCAGGCGCTGACGCGCGCGTTGAGCAGGTGCGTGTCCAGCAGCGTCGTGAGCTGCCACACCGCCAGCGACCCGACCGAGATGACCGCCGCCGCCACGACCAGCGACCTCCCGCCCGGTCGCGGGCGAGGACCGGTGAGCGGTCGGATCGACCGGAGCGCGGCGTACCCCAGCGAGCAGGCGAGCAGCGCCACGACGAACCACATGATCGAGAACTCGGTGACGGCCAGGTAGTCGAGGAAGCCAAGGCGCTCGTCCCACAGGTTGCCGAGGTAGTCGGCCAGCGGGTTCACGACGAGCAGGAAGAAGACGAGCGGGACCCCCAGCCGGAGCAGGCGGCTCCCCACGAAGCCCGCCGCCCCGCGGCGCACCATCGACCGGACCGAGAACCACCCCGCCACCACGAACAGCGGGCCGAGGCCGAAGACCCCGCCCATCAGCGCCGGAAGCGCGAGGGCGATGGACAGGCCACTGCTCGTGACACGCTCGTCGTCGTAGTAGTAGCCGGCGAAGTCCGTGACGTACGCAGTCGCGGTGTGCACCACGATGACACCCGAGATGAGCACGACCCGCAGCGTGTCGACCCACTGCTCGCGCTGGTCGACCCGCACCGCCTTCTCGTTCGAGGTCATGGAGCACCCCCCGGCCCTGCTTCAGGGTGCGCGCGCCGGGGTTCTCACGGGCAGGGGCGGAGGACCCGACCTGACGGGCCGCGGTGCCCGTGAGCCGTCAACTCACCAACCCCCACCCTGGGTCCCGGCAACCAGGGCAGCGATCTCTCCAGATGTGACGGTCGTTCCAAGCGTTATGAGTGCAGACGTGTCGGAACGGTAGATGGGGATCGGGGGCTCGGACTGCGCCGAACCATCGCCAGTCGACCCGGTGCACCGCCACACCGGCGTTCAGTGGAACGTCATTCCGCCGCGTATGTCGTAGACGCTGTCGCTCTGCTCTGACCGGTCCTGCTGAGCCCGCGTTGGGCGTCGCCGCCAAGGCCGCCAGCGGACCGGCAATGCAGGCTTGCCAGCTCCGCGCTATCGCAGGTCGGCCCACCCCACCTGCGTACGAACGGGGGTGTCTACCAGTCGTGCAATCGGCGTACCTTGAGACGATCCGTGGAACGAGGAGGGGGCATGGGTAACGGATTCGCGCAGGAGCAGGACCCGATCGTCGCGGGTGTCGGGGAGGCCGCTGATCGGTGTGCGAGCTTGGGCATCGACTTCAGCCCAACGGTCTTGCAGCAAGCCGAGGCAATGGTGCGAGGAACGATTGGGGAGCTCGGTCAACCGAGTCCCCTGGCCATCAATCTCTTCAGCCAAGTCGTGACGACAGCGACCCTCGCCCGATCCGTCAACGCCGAGCCCGATCTCGGGTACGAGGAGATCATGTCGTTCGGGTCCGGCATGCGGGCGCTGATGAACAGCTGGTGGCACGAGCTCTAAGGCCTTGTCATGCCTGAAGATGCCGGCGTCGAACCCGGTCCCGGCTCGACAGCAGCCGCGGCGGACGCCAAGGTGGAGGCTGCAGAAGAGCGCCCGACCAACGCCGAGAAGGCGGCTTGGTATGCGAACCAAGCGCAGTTGACGACGTACGTCGGTGGTGGGCTTGCAGGCACGGCTGTTCTGAGCGCGGAGTACATCGGAAGTGGCGCCTTCCTGGAAGACCACGAATGGATGCGCGCCGTGTTCTTCGGGCTCATCCTCGCGAGCGGAGGACTCCTCGGGTGGGCGTACAGCAAGCTCCATCAGGACGCGGTGTCGTTGAGCAGGACCAATGAGGCGGACCCGGATTTCGGGACGCGAGAGTTCAACCGGGATGACAGTCCCCCACAGAGATGGACCAAGGGGGTCTACGCCGCGGGACTCTTCGGTGTCGTGGCCACGGCGACCTGGTTGATGGTCATCGCCATTGCCGACTCACTCTGCTGAGCCTCGCCCACGACGTCGATCAGTGCTGCCGGCCCCAGCGGGAGCTGCGCCCGAACCGAGCGAGCAGTTCCGCCTGCCCATCCCCCGCCACCTCCACCCGCGGCGCGATCATCCCGGCCGAGCGATAGAGCTCCTCACGCTCGGCGAACCACTCCGCAACCGCCGCCACCAGGTCGTCGTCGAGAGAGGTGTCGCTGCCCGTCGCCGCGGCGAGGTCCCAGGCGTGGACCAGGTGGTCGGCGGTGAGCTGGGCGACGTACTCCTCCATCCGCTCCTCGCCGTAGGACAACCGGACCGTCCCCTGCGTCGGTAGCCTGTCGGCCACGGCGCGGATCGCCTCGGCGGCCGCGTCGGCCGCGGCTCGGCGCGGGTCGTCGCCGAGCAGGTCGCCGTCGAGTCGGTCGCCCACCTCCTCGATCGTCGAGCCGCGCATCAGCGGATCGGTCCACCGGTCCTCGCCGACCACGTGGTTGACCAGGGCGCGGACGTCCCAGTCCTCGCACGGGGTGGGCAGCGCCCACTGGTCGGGGCCGACGGCCTCGACCCGGGCGGTCCAGCCGTCGACGGCACGGCGATAGGCGATCTCCTGGTCCATCATCCTGCTCCTCTCTCGATGGCCTCCCGTGCCTGCCCGATCCACCACGCGAGGCTCGCGCGCTCACGCTGGCGCACGTCGTCCTCGTCGCTCTCCACGATGTCGAGCGCCTTGTTCCACCCCAGCCAGCACAGCGCGGAGAGCAGCGCCAGCCGCATCGAGCCCTCGTCGTACGCCGGGCCGGCGGCCGCCGCGTACGCCGCGATCACCTCGTCCGGGGACAGGTCGATCACATGGCCACAGCCGACCAGCAACCGCGCGACGTCGAGCGCTCCCGGCGCGGCGACCGGCATCGCCCAGTCGAGCAGCACCAGCTCCTCGCCCGGCAACGCCAGGTTCACCGTCGCGAGGTCGCCGTGCGCGAGGGTGACGGGTCCCTCGCGCAGCCCGTCGACCAGTGGTCGTACGTCGGCGTGCAGCGCGAAGACCGCGTCCGAGACGTCGGTCGGCACCAGCGCGGGGTCGGCGAAGTAGTCCCAGCCGCGCATCGCCGCCGCCAGCAGCTCGTCGCCGGCGTCGGCCAGGCCGGCGATGCGGTCGGGGGCGAAGAGACCGAGGGCGGGCGCCAGCGGCACGACCGCGTCGGGCGGGTCGCCGAGGTAGGCGCGGTGCAGGGCCGCGACACGCTCCAGCACCCAGCGACACGTACGCGCGTCGAGCCGGTCGTCCCAGCCGAGGACCGTGTCGCCGAGGTCGCGCATGACCAGCACCGTGGTGTCCTCGCCCTCGGTCCAGCCGTCGAGGATCGCGTGGCCGACTCCCTCGGGAAGACGGTCCAGCCCGCCTGACTGCCACAGCAGCAGCTCCTGGGCGACCGGCTGGCCGAGGAAGGCTTGGGTCAGGTCGGTCGCGGGCGTGATCCGCTTGACCACGACCGTGCGCCCGTCGGCGAGCGTCACCCGCTCGAGGGCAGCACCCGACTTCCCGACGTGCTCGGCCAGCTCAGCGCGCCCGATCGCGTCGTCCAGCAACCCCCCTGGCGCCACGTCTCCACGGTCCCACCACGGGCGCCCGGGCGCCACTGCTCGACGGGTCCCTCGTGCAGGTCCACACTGATCAGATGGCCTCCGGGTTCCACGACGGCAGCCGATCCCTGCAGGACCGGTTCGACACCCGCGCGCTCGCCGACCGGATCGACGGGCTGCTCGTCAGCGACACCATCAGCGACGGTGACCGCGCCTTCATCGAGGCCCGCGACATGTTCTTCCTCGCGACCGCCGACGCCGAGGGGCGGCCGACCTGCTCCTACAAGGGCGGCGAGCCGGGGTTCGTACACGTGCTCGATGAGCACACGCTCGCCTTCCCCAACTACGACGGCAACGGGATGTACCTCTCCACCGGCAACGTCCTGCTCAACCCCCACGTCGGCCTGCTCTTCCTCGACCTCGAGAAGGGCCACCGGATGCGGCTCGAGGGCGAGGCGAGCATCGACCTCGACGACCCGCTGCGGTCCTCGTGGCCCGAGGCGCAGTTCGTCGTACGCGTACGGGCGCGGGCCGTCTACCCCAACTGCCCGCGCTACATCCACCGCTACGAGCTCGTACGCCGGTCTCGGTTCGTGCCGCAGCAGGACTGCCTGACGCCGGTGCCCGAGTGGAAGCGGTCGGACTGGGCGATCGACTCGCTCCCCGCCGACGACCCCGCGCGGGACCCGGGCGAGCGGGACGTGCTCGGTCGCTGAGACCCCGGCCGGCGTACGCAACTGAACCCGGGAGGGGCGGGACGGCGTTGAGGTAGGTAGGGATCCACGAGGGGGCGGCATGCGTCAGGACGACGAGGAGCGGTTCACCGCCTTCGTGCACGCCCACCACGCAACGCTGTTCCGGACCGCCTACCTGATGACCGGTGACTACCAGCGAGCCGAGGACCTGCTGCAGACGACGCTCGTACGCCTCTACCAGCGCTGGCCCCGCGTCGAGGCGATGGAGCGACCCGTCGGCTACGCGCGAAAGGTGCTGCTGAGCCAGGCCGCCTCGTGGTGGCGCAAGCGCTCCTCGCACGAGTCGCCCGTGGTGCTGCTCGACGAGCCCGCGTGGGGCGGCGAGGTGGACGACGTCGTGGAGCACGACCGGGTGTGGAGCGCCGTGCTGCGGCTCCCGCCACGGCAGCGTGCGGTGACGGTGCTGAGGTACTACGAGGACCTGAGCGAGGCCGAGATCGCCGCGACCCTGGGCATGGCGCCCGGCACCGTGAAGAGCCACAGCCACGCGGCGTCACGCCGGCTGGCGGAGCTGCTCGGGGAGCCCTCCGTCCACCCGCCACTCCCGACCGAGGAGGCGACGCCATGAGCCTCGACCAGCGCCTGAGCCGAGCCGCCCACGAGGTCGCGGACCGCGTCGTCGTCCCCGAGGTCGACCTCGACGCCGTGCGGTCGCGGGCGCGGAGGAAGCGCCGCGCCACGGTGGCCGCGGCCGGCGCGGCGGCCGTGACGGCGGCGGTCCTGGCAGTCGTTCTCCTGGTGGGGGCTCCGGACGCCGACGAGCCGGCGCCCGTGGACCCGAACCCGTCCCAGATCCTCGGACCCCGCGGTCCGGTCTGGTGGGACGCCGCCGGCCTCCACCACGGCCGACGCGTCGAGCCGACCCCGGTCGACCTGATCGGGCAGACCGGGGTGAGGGACGGGGCGGCCGGCGGCGTGCTGGCGCTCGTACGCACCGGCGCGCTCTACCGCGACCCGGCGACCGACGACGTGTGGTTCCACCCGTGGGACGGCAGGCCGCGGGTCGTGGGGCAGGGCTCGGCGACCGGCCCGGGCGGCGACCCCCACGGCGACCTCGCTGCGTGGTTCGAGGGTGAGGAGCTGGTCGTGTACGACACGGCGGCCGGGCGCCAGGTCTCCCGGACCACCCAGGTCCCGGTCGACGACGCGTTCGTCGCCGAGCACGTGGCCGGCGGCAACGGGTTCATGCACGTCTCCACCGAGGAGGTGGTGTGGCGGACCGAGGCCGAGACCGGTCACGACACCGTGCACCGGTTCGACCTCGCGACCGGAATCACCTCGCTGCTCTTCGAGGAGCAGACGGACGTGGAGTACCCCGACCGGCTCCAGGACGTGCACGACGAGACCCGCGTCTGGGGGGAGTTCACGCCCGTGGCCCTCGTCATCGAGCACACGGGGGGCGAGACGGCGGCGCCGCCGGGCGTGGAGCCGGACGGGCGGCTCAACGCCGACGGCTCGCTGCTGCTGTCGCCGACCGAGATCGACGGGTCGCACGGTGCGGCCGTGGTCGACGTACGCAGCGGTGAGATGTGGCCGCTTCCCGGACGCAAGTCCTATGCCTGGATCTCGTGGTCCTACCGCGACCTGGCCGTCATCGACGTCCAGCGCGACGGCCGGGACGTCCTGCTGGCCTGCGACGCAGCGACGCGCGAGTGCACCGGGCTGCCGCGCGCGGGGACCGTGGTCCTGCCCACGTCCTGAAACACGGGTGAAACCCGGGCATCGCAGAATGGTCCCGTGCTCCTGACCGTCTCCCCCGCGGACTTCGCCGACCCCCGGCTCACGGCCTTCCTGCAGGCCCACCTCGACGACCTCGCGCCGACCGCGCCGCCCGAGAGCCGGCACGCGCTCGACGTCAGCGCCCTGCAGGCGCCCGGCGTACGACTCTGGGTCGCGGCCGGTCACGACGAGATCGCCGGGACGGTCGCCCTCGCGGCACTGGAACCGGGGCACGAGGAGCTGAAGAGCATGCGGACCGAGCCCCGGCTCCGCGGCCACGGCGTCGCCGGCCGGCTGCTCGCCCACGCCGTCCAGGACGCCCGGGCGCGAGGGGTCCGCCGGATCTCGCTGGAGACGGGGAGCATGGAGTTCTTCGTCGCGGCCCGGACGCTCTACGCGAAGGCGGGGTTCGTGCCCTGCCCGCCGTTCGGGGCGTACGTCGAGGACCCGCACAGCGTGTTCATGTCGATGGCACTGGCGGACACCCGGCGTCGCGCCGGGTGACCTCGTCGCTCAGCCGCGGGCGTCGGCCAGGGCTCGCAGGAGCCGTCCGGTGGCGGCGTCGGCCGGGAAGAACGTCTCGATCGCGATCTCGTCGAGCGTGACGTCGCGCGGCGAGCCGAAGACCGTGGCCGCATAGAGCAGCGACAGGTCGCCGTACGGCGTGGCCAGCTGGAGCGGTACGACGAGGTCGTGGTCGGCGTCCTCGGAGGGGACCTCGCCGTCGCCGTACCCCTCGAGCTCGGCGAGCAGCTCGCCGAGCCCGTCGGCGGCGGTGCGCTCCAGCTGCCGGCGTACGCGTCGCAGCACGTGGGACCGCCACTGCCCGAGGTTGCGGACCTGGGGCGCCAGGCCGTCGGGGTGCAGCGTCGCGCGCAGGATGTTGACGGGCGCGCGGCCGAGCTCGTCTGGGAGCCCGTCGAGGAAGGCCAGCATCGCGTCGTTGGCCGCGAGCATGTCCCAGCAGACGTTCACGGCGACGGCCGGGTTGGGTTCCATGCCGGTGAGCACCGCGTCGACCGCCTGCCTCGCCGCACCGAGGTCGGCGAACGGCCGCTCGGGGTGGGCCGGCGCGAAGCCGGCAGCGAGGTGGAAGCGGTTGCGTTCGCGCAACGGCACGTCCAGCTCGTCGCAGATCCGCTCGATCATCTCCGGACTCGGTGTGGAGCGTCCGGTCTCGATGTAGCTGAGGTGGCGGGTCGACAGGTCCGCGGCCAGGGAGACGTCGAGCTGGGAGCGACGACGCCGTTCGCGCCACCGCTTCACGAGCAGCCCGACGGTCTCCTCCTGGTCCACGGCGATCGCACTCACGAGGGCAACGATGGCGCGGCCGCCGACGCCGGGCAATGACCTCCGACGTCATTGCAGGGCCCTCTGGCCGGATCCACAGTGGTCGTCGCGCCGCCGTTCCCGGCGGGGCACATACATCCGATCGACAAGGAGATCCACCATGTCCGACACCACCACCCAGGCGCCGACCTCGCCCGGACTGCAGGCCGTCCAGCGGTACGTCGCCTTCTGGAACACCGCCGACCCCGACGAGCAGATCCGTCTCGCGGCGGAGACCTTCACCGACCACGTCCGATCGCACGTCCCCGTGGGCGTGCTGCGCGGGTCCGAGGAGCTGATCGGCTTCCGCAACCGCTTCGCCCAGCACGCGCCCGACTACTCGTTCCGGGCCCGGGTCGAACCCGACGCCCACCACACCCGCGCCCGGCTCCAGTGGGAGCTGCTGACCGGCGGGACCACGTTCGCCACCGGCACCGACGTGCTCGAGCTCGACGGTGCGGGCCGGATCGCGTCGATCACGGGGTTCCTCGACCAGGCGCCGGAGGGGTTCGATCCTGACGCGCCGCACGACTGACCGGGTCGGACCGGAGCGACACGGCGGTTCTCCACAGATCCGATCTCAACCTGTTCCTCGAACATATGTTCGACTAGGATAAGGCATGACAGCGGTGCTCGACCTCCACCCCACGCCCGGCCACCCGGCCACGGCGGTGGCGATCGTGCACGAGGCGCTGGACGGGATCGAGGTCGAGGCGCTGGCGCCCGACCAGTACGCCGCGACCATCGCCGAGCTGGCGCGGGCCCGGTCACGGCTGCACGCGCTGGAGCTGAAGCTGGTGGCCGCGGCGGAGCGGGCGAGGGTGGCCGCGGAGGCCGGGTGCGCGTCGACCGGGGCCTGGCTCTCGCGGCAGACCCGGTCCGGAGGCGCGGCCGCCGCACGGGCGGTCAAGCTCGCCACCGACCTCGACGACCGCCTTCCGGTCACGGCCGAAGCCCTCTCCGACGGAGCCGTGTCCCCCGAGCACGCCTCGGTGATCGCCCACGCCACCTCCCGGCTCCCCGCCGGGCTCACCGGTGACCAGGTCGCCACGGTGGAGGCCTCGTTGGTCGCGAAGGCTCGCCGGGTCGATCCCGTCCAGCTCCGCCGGCTCGCCCGCCGGGCGCTGGCTGCGGTCGAGGAAGACACCTCGGCCGTCGACGCCCACGAGGACGCCCAGCTCAGGGACGAGGAGGCTGTCGCGCTGGCCAGGACGCGACTCACGCTCCACGACAACGGCGACGGCACCACCAGTGGTCACTTCACCGTCCCGACCCTGGCGGCCTCGATCCTGCGCAAGGCCCTCGACGCGATGACCGCTCCGCGCCGGGGCCGACTCGGCGCCACCCGTGCGCAGGCGGGCGACGCACGCGTCGACCGCGACTGGGCCCACGAACGCGGCCTCGCCTTCACCGACCTCCTCGAGCACCTGCCGACCGACCGGCTCCACGGCAAGGTCGCCGCGACCCTCGTGGTCACGCTCGACCTCGACACCCTGCGCGGTCAGCTCAAGGCCGCCGGCCTCGACACCGGCGACCTCGTCTCCGCCGCCGAGGCGCGGCGCCTCGCCTGTCAGGCGGGACTGGTCCCCGCCGTGCTCCGCGGCCAGTCCCAGCCGCTCGACCTCGGACGCTCCAGCCGACTCTTCACCGAGGCGCAGCGGGTCGCCGGCGCCACCCGCCACACCAGCTGCTCCGCCGACGGCTGCGAGGTGCCGTACGCCTGGTGCGAGCTCCACCACCGACGACCCTGGAGCCGCGGCGGCCGGACCGACCAGGCCGACATGGTGCCGCTGTGCGGGTTCCACCACCGGCGGATCCACGACCCCGGCCACCTCCACCAGCGACTGCCCGACGGGTCGGTCCGCTTCTCCCGGCGGACGTAGGAGAGGTATGCGTCCTGACGACTTACTGGCCGACGCGACCGTCGACCCGCTCACGCAGCAGGTCGGCGTGGCCGCAGTGCCGTGCGTACTCCACGACCTGGGCCACGAGCATCTCGCGCATCGACAGGTCCGCGCCGTCCGGGCCCAGGTCGGAGACGCCGGCGTTGTGGACACCGAGGTCGGTGACCCCGTCGAGGAGCCGGTCGGACGCCGCCATCTCGGTCCGCCACTGCTGCCAGGCGTCGTCGACGACGGCGGGGTCGGCGACCGCGCCGTTCCAGTCGCCGTCGCGGTCCTCGGCGGTGCAGTAGAGCTTCGGCGCGTCCTCACCGGCCATCACCCGGCGGAAGTGCCGCTCCCCCTCCGTCAGGTGTCGGACCAGCCCCAGCAGCGACATCGTGGAGGGAGGGGACGACCGGCGAGCCAGCTGCTCGGCGTCGAGGTCGGCGCACTTCAGCTCCAGGGTGAGCCGGTAGTAGCGCAGGTAGTCCAGCAGCACCGCCCGCTCGTCGTCGCTGTCGACCTCGGTCTCCCGCGGGTCGTCGTCCGGGTCCACCCACATGTCCGCGAAGACGGTGGCCTCGGTCCACCGCGTCGCCTCGTTGCCCGTTTCGTCCGCAGGTGTGCTCATGCGCGGATTGTGGACGCTGCCCGACCGCTCGCGACAGCGAATATCCGCCACAGACCAACCCGGGAGCGCGGGCAGGTGATCCCCGCTCGACACCCGCGTCCCGCCGCGACACGATGCCCGCATGCCGACCCGCGACCACGTCCTCGAGGTGCCGCTCGACCACGACCGACCCGACGGACCGACCATCTCGGTCTACGCCCGCGAGGTGGCCGAGCACGGCGGTGAGGACCGGCCGTACCTCGTCTTCCTGCAGGGCGGCCCCGGTTCGGAGAGCCCGCGCCCGAACGCCTTCGAGCAACCCGCCTGGATCGCGCGGGCGTTGCGGGACTTCCGGTTGCTGCTGCTCGACCAGCGCGGGACGGGGCGGTCGACGCCGGTCGGGTCGTACGAGCAGGTCCCCGGCGGGGACGTGCACGCGAAGGCGGCGTACCTCACCCACTTCCGCGCGGACGCGATCGTCCGCGACTGCGAGCTGCTCCGCGAGCACCTCGGGGTCGAGCAGTGGAGCTTGCTCGGCCAGTCGTTCGGCGGCTTCACCGCCACGACCTACCTCTCCCTCGCCGCCGAGAGCCTGGCCGCGGTGCACATCACCGGCGGGCTCCCCGGCATCGGCTTCACCACCGAGGAGATCTACGCCCAGACGTACGTGACGATGCAGGCGAAGTGCGAACGGTTCTACCGCCGCTTCCCCGGCGACCGCGACCGGCTGCGCGCCGCGCTCGACCTCGCCGGGGCCGGCGAGCTGCGGCTCCCGAGCGGCGACGTGCTGACCCCGCGGCTGCTGCGCTCGATCGGCGGCGCGCTCGGGATGGACGGCGGCGAGGAGCGGCTGCACCACCTGCTCGAGCTCGACCCGACCTCGCCGGCGTTCTCCCACGACGTCGCCGCCCAGCTGCCCTTCGGCGCCCGCAACCCGATCTACACCTTCCTCCACGAGTCGTGCTGCGCGGACGGCCAGGCCACCCGCTGGGCCGCGCACCAGGTCCGGCCCGCGGCGTACGACGAGGACGAGACGCTGCTGAGCGGCGAGCACATCGCCCCGTGGCACTTCGAGGATTGCCCCGACCTGCGCCAGTACGCCGAGCTGGCCGAGGTGCTGGCCGCGCACGAGTGGCCGCGGCTCTACGACGAGCAGGCACTGCGTCAGGCCGACGTCCCGGTCGCGGCGTGCGTCTACTACGACGACGCGTTCGTCGACCGCGAGATGTCGCTGCGGACCGCGGCGCTGCTCCCGCGGGTGGACACCTGGATCACCAACGAGCACGAGCACAGCGGCCTGCGGACCTCCGGGGAGCGGGTGCTCGACCGGCTGATCGGGCTGGCGCGGGAGGTGTGATCCCTGCCCGGGCTCGATAGTCCGCCGCCCGATGCGTCACCGGAGCCCGGGAAGAGACGCATCCGGCGGCGGACTATCGACCTAGCGCAACACCAGCCCGTTCTCGTCGGCGTCCACGGTGACGCTGCCGCCGTCGGTCACCTCGCCGGCGATCAGCTGCCGCGCGAGCGGGTCGCCGATGGCGGTCTGGATCAGGCGGCGCAGCGGCCGGGCGCCGTACGCCGGGTCGTAGCCGGTCTCGGCGAGCCAGCGCTTCGCGGCGTCGGTCACCTCGATCGTGATCCGCCGGACCGCCAGCCGCTTCCCGAGCAGCGCGAGCTGCAGGTCGACGATGTGGGTGAGGTCGTCCTTGGAGAGCGCCTCGAAGACCACGATCTCGTCGAGCCGGTTGAGGAACTCCGGCTTGAAGCTCGACCGCACCACGCCCATCACCGACTCGCGCTTCTTGTCGGGGTCGAGCGTCGGGTCGACGAGGTACGCCGAGCCGAGGTTGCTCGTCAGGATCAGCAGCGTGTTGCGGAAGTCGACCGTCCGCCCCTGCCCATCGGTGAGCCGGCCGTCGTCGAGCACCTGCAGCAGGATGTCGAAGACCTCCGGGTGCGCCTTCTCAACCTCGTCGAGCAGCACCACGCTGTAGGGGCGCCGGCGCACGGCCTCGGTCAGCTGGCCGCCCTCGTCGTAGCCGACGTAGCCCGGAGGGGCACCGACCAGGCGCGAGACCGAGTGCTTCTCGGAGTACTCGCTCATGTCGATCCGGACGATCGCCCGCTCGTCGTCGAACAGGAAGTCGGCCAGCGACTTGGCCAGCTCGGTCTTACCGGTGCCGGTCGGGCCGAGGAAGAGGAACGAGCCCGTCGGGCGGTTCGGGTCCGAGATGCCGGCCCGCGACCGACGTACGGCGTCGGAGACGGCGTTGACGGCCGCGCGCTGCCCGACCAGCCGCTCCCCCAGCACCGACTCCATCTCAAGCAGCTTGGCGGTCTCGCCCTGCAGCATCCGGCCGGTGGGGATCCCGGTCCACGCCTCGACGACCTCGGCGATCTGCTCGGCCCCGACCTCCTCACCGACCAGCGGCTCGAGGTCGACCGCCTCGGCCCGCTCGGTGTCCTCGATGCGGTGCATCAGCTCCTGCTTGAGCGCCCCGATCTCGGAGAGCCGCTTGAGCATCGGGATCCGCTCGACCTCCGAGATGCCGGCCTGCAGGCCGCTCTCGAGCTGGCGCTGCTCGGTGGACAGGGCGTCGACCTGCTTGCGCAGCTCGCCCTCCCCCTCCAGCAGCGAGCGCTCCCGCTCCCACCGCGCCTCGAGCCCGCGCAGCTCCTCCTCGTGGTCGGCGAGGTCACGGCGCAGCACCTCGAGCCGCTCCACGGAGGCGTCGTCGGACTCCTTCTCGAGCGCGAACTCCTCCATCTTGAGCCGGTCGACCTGCCGCCGGAGCTGGTCGATCTCCTCGGGCGAGGACTCGTGCTCCATCCGCAGCCGCGAGGACGCCTCGTCGATCAGGTCGATCGCCTTGTCGGGCAGCTGCCGGCCGGAGATGTAGCGGTCGCTCAGCGTCGCCGCAGCAACCAGCGCGGCGTCGGTGATCCGCACGCCGTGGTGGGCCTCGTACTTCTCCTGGATGCCGCGCAGGATCTGGATGGTGTCCTCGACGCTCGGCTCGCCGACGAAGACCTGCTGGAAGCGGCGCTCGAGCGCGGGGTCCTTCTCGATCCGCTCGCGGTACTCGTCGAGCGTGGTCGCGCCGATCATGTGGAGCTCGCCGCGGGCCAGCATCGGCTTGAGCATGTTGCCGGCGTCCATCGCGGAGTCGCCGCCGGCGCCCGCGCCGACGACCGTGTGGAGCTCGTCGATGAAGGTGATGACCTGCCCGCCGGCGTCCTTGATCTCCTCGAGCACGGCCTTGAGCCGCTCCTCGAACTCGCCGCGGTACTTCGCGCCTGCCACCATCGCGGCCAGGTCGAGGCTGAGCACCCGCCGGCCCTTGAGGCTGTCGGGCACGTCGCCGGCGACGACGCGCTGCGCGAGGCCCTCGACGACCGCGGTCTTGCCGACGCCGGGCTCGCCGATGAGGACCGGGTTGTTCTTCGTACGCCGGGAGAGCACCTGCACCACCCGGCGGATCTCGGCGTCCCGCCCGATCACGGGGTCGAGCCGGCCGTCCTCGGCCGCACTGGTGAGGTCGACCGAGTACTTCTCCAGGGCCTCGTACGTCGACTCCGCGTCCTGGCTCGTGACGCGCCGGTTGCCGCGCACCGCCGTGAGCCCCTCGCGGAGCCCGTCGGCACTGAGGCCCACCTCGGTGAGCAGCTGGCGGGCCGGGGACTCGATGGTCGCCAGCGCGATGAGCAGGTGCTCGGTGGCGACGTACTCGTCCTTCATCGAGGAGGCGAGGTCGATCGCGGAGGCGAGGACCCGCGTGAGCGAGGCGGACGCGGCCGGCTGCTGCACGGTCGTGCCGCTGGCGCGCGGAAGCTGCTGGACGGCCTTCTCGACGCGCGCACCCAGGGCGGCCGCGTCGACCCCGGCCTTCCCGACCAGGTTGCGGGCGGTCCCGTCCTCCTGGCGCAGCAGCGCGGCCAGCAGGTGGACCGGCTCGGTCGTCGTGTTGCCCGCGGTCGTCGCCGCCAGCTGGGCGGCCTCGATGACCTCACGGCTGCGGGTGGTGAACTTCTCTGCTCCGAACTGGCTCAACGTGCCCCTCCTGGCTCTTTGGCACCTCGTGGTCCCGTCGATCACAACGCTCACAAAGTTGAGTCTGTTCCACTCAACTTTCGCTTTTACCGACCGGTCCGCCCAGTCTCACCCGTGGCGGCGCCCTCCACGGCTAGGATCCTCCTCTGACGAGGGGAGGGCGACCATGGCACTCGGAAAGCTGTTCGGGAAGGGCCGGAAGGCGGAGACGGAGACCGTCGAGCCGGAGCCGGAGCCGGTGGCCCCTGCCCTCAAGGTCGTCATCGTCGACGACGACCCCGACGCGCGCGACTTCATCCGGATGGGGCTCGAGGTCGGCGGCTTCGACGTCGTCGGCGAGGGCGGTGACGGCGCCTCGGCGGTGCAGGCGGTCCGCGAGGGCGAGCCCGACCTGGTCCTGCTCGACCTGCACATGCCCGACATCGGCGGCATCGAGCTGCTGCCCCAGCTGCGCGAGGCGCACCGTCCGGCCCGGTTCGTCGTCGTCTCCGCGATCGGCGCGACCCACATGGTCGAGGCCGCGATCGAGGCCGGCGCCGTCGGCTTCATCGAGAAGGGCGTCTCGCCCCGCAGCGTGAACCTCCACCTGCACAAGGTCGCCTCGATGGGCGCGGTCAAGGTGGTGCGGCCGTACCCGCTCAACAGCGAGTACCCCTAGCACGGTTATTTCCCATGAGGTGTGGGTTGCTGCACACCTCGCCCGGCAGGTCGAGCGTGAGAGGCGGGCACTCTCCAACATCACATGGGATATGCCCGCCCACGACCTCACCCCACCGACCCCGGACCACCCGGTGGTCCGTCGTCGGCCAGCAGCACCGCCTCGCAGAAGTCCACGCCGAACGGCGTCAGGTGGATGCTGCGCCGCAGCACCTTGGTGAAGCGCTGGGCGTGCATCGCCTCGAGCACGTCGGGCTGCGCCTCCAGCACCTGGTACTCCATCGGGTCGTCGAGCTGCTCCCGCGAGAACCACACCAGCCCGAGCCGGTGCAGGTTGTCGAGGTACGCCGGCACGCGGTCGACGTGACGCAACCCGGCCCGCGCGCCGACCATCGTCAACCCCGGCGCGATCAGCTGGCTGTGGACCCGCCCGACGGGGCCGCCGCTGCGGACGTCGACGCTGGGCTGCGGCCCGGAGCGGGCGAGCAGCACCAGCACCCGCGCCTCGTCCGGGGCGAGCTCCTCGAGGATCCGGGCGTACGCCGGGTGCTCCTGCTGGTCGTCCCACACGTCCCGCGAACGCGCCAGCAGCTCGGCTCCTCGCTTGCGCAGGGAGCCGTCGCGGCGCTCGTCGACCTCGCCGGCGACGACCTGCGCCTCCTCGACCTCCACCGCACGGGCCAGCGCCTGCGGCACCGGCGTGCCGCCCGCCACGGCCCGGGCCAGGTCGAGCACGGTCGCCACCGTGACGCCCAGCTCCTGGGCGAGGGCGGCCGCGGCGGCCGGGTCGCGCAGCGCCTGCAGCAGCCGGCGGCTCAGTCGCAGCGTGGTGAGCAGCCCCCACCGGGTCGCGTTGAGCCCGGTGGCCGCCGCGATCCGGGTCAGACCGGGCAGGGCGCCCACCACCGCGCCGGGCCGCGGCAGCGCCGGCACCGGGGACGGGACGGTCGCCGGCACGACGTGGTCGTCCGGGACGTCCTCGCCCGGGTCCGGGTCCACTGCCTCTGTCATCCGCCACCTACTCCGAAGATCCACAAGTGCAGCACACCGCCGCCGAAGCCCATGATCGCGCCATGGGCGTAGAGCATCCACTCGTCCTCCCGGATCGCGGCCCGCATCATCTCCACGAAGTCGCGCGGCGGGAGCTCCCGGGTCCGCGTGGCGACCAGGGCCCGGATCTTGTCGGCCTGCTCGCGGCTGAAGTCCTTGTCGCGGAACGGAGTCATCGTGTACTCGACGCCCTCGCGGGCGATCGCCGCCCGGATCGCGTCGTAGCGGCCGCGGCCGAGCGCCACCCGTACGGCGGGCCGGGCGACCCCGGCGGCGCGGTCGATCGCCGGACCGAGGGCGACCGCCAGCATCTGCCGGGTCCGGTCGCCCCGCGGCCCGTTGAGGAGGAAGTCGCCGATGTTCTCGAGGGTGATGACGTCCTCGGCGATGATCGCGGCGTACACCTCGGCGGCCTCGCGCTGGCGACGCGGGAAGAGGCCGTGCACCTTGACGCCCCACACCCGCCGTGGCTCCGGCGGCTCGAAGATCAGCCACATGCCGAGCGCGTTGGTGGCCCAGCCGACGACGACCCCGAGCACCGGCAGCAGCCACCACTGGTGGAGGGTGAGGTCGAGCACGGCCACGGGGATGCCGAGCAGGAAGCCGAAGATCCCTCCGAACCGGACCATCAGGTCGAGCTCGCGCTGGCCGAAGTCGCGGAAGATCCGGACCACCAGCGCGGGGTCGGCCCGGAAGTGCTCGATCACCATGATCTTGGGGTCGAGCAGCTGGTCGATGTGGTTGCCGATCTCGGTGGTGATGCTCCGGACCACGCCGGGGAGCTGCTCACGGACGCGGCCGATCACCGCCCGTCGGCCTGCCGGGGGCAGGTCCCGCCAGAGCGCGGGGTGCTCGGCCTGCATCACCTCGTCGATCAGCGCGGGGAGCTCGGGGCTGAAGATCTCGACGATGTGCTCGGCGATCCGGTCCGGCTCCAGCTGCTGGTAGAACTCGGCCGGCGTCCCGAGCTTGGAGATGGCCTTGTCGACGGCGATCGAGCCCATCTTGGCGGCCCGCGCGGGGATGATCCCCTGCCAGCCGAGGCCGCCCTGCATCACGCCGGGCACCTCCTGCAGCTTGTGCGGGAGGACCGAGGACAGCGCGCGCAGCCCGGGGAAGGTGACGCCCCGGAAGCGGACAGGGCTGAAGAGCATGACCAGTCCGGTCCAGTTGATCAGCCACCCGATGACGCCGGTGAAGACGGGGATCGACCAGAACGCGAGCCAGTCGACCTCGGCGAGCCACTCGCTCGACGTCCTCACCCCCTCCGGCTGATCGGTGTGCAGAGCGTAACGACCGCGCGAGGAGGTGGACACGGCCTAGCATGGGGTGATGCGCGAGCCGGAGCTGGTGGCCGACTGCAGCCGCTGCTTCGGACTCTGCTGCGTGCTCCTCCCCTTCAGCCGCGCCGGCGGGTTCGGTGCCGACAAGGACAGCGGCGACCCCTGCCACCACCTCGACCCGCACGACCGCTGCGGCATCCACGACCGGCTCCGCGAGGACGGCTGGCCGGGCTGCACGGCCTTCGACTGCTTCGGTGCCGGGCAGCACGTCTCCCAGGTGACGTACGCCGGCACGTCGTGGCGTGAGCACGACAACCTCGGCGAGATGGCGGCGGTGCTGTCGGTGGTCCGGCAGCTGCACGAGATGCTCGCCCACCTGACCGAGGTGCAGCGACGGGCCCCGCACGCCGGCGCGGCGGCGGTGCGCGAGGAGCTGCTCGCCCTCACCCACACCGACCCGGTGACGCTGCTCAGCGCCGACCTCGACGAGGTCCGGAGCCGGGTGAGCCCGGTGCTGCGCGACGCCACGAGGCGGCTCCACGGCCCGGGTCGTCCGATGCCCGACGACCTCGCCGGCGCCGACCTGCGGTCGAAGGACCTGGTCCGGGCCGACCTGCGCGGCTCGCTGCTGATCGCGGCCGACCTCCGGGGGGTCGACCTCGCCCGCGCCGACCTGCTCGGGGCGGACCTCCGCGACGCCGACGTCCGGGGGGCCAGGCTCGCGGACTCCTGGTTCCTCACCCAGGCTCAGCTCAACACCACCCGAGGCGACCTCGCCACGACGCTGCCTGACCACCTGGCCCGGCCCGCTCACTGGCAGGCGTAGCCGGCGACCCTGCGCGCGAGCAGCGTGCGGGCTGCGTCGGGAGCGACCGGCCGGGCCTCCGGGAGCAACCACGTGCCCTCGGGCCCCGACCGCACCGAGGTCCGCTGCGGCGGACCGGCGCCACGGCGACCGAGCAGCACCGTGACGAGCAGGCTGCGGTCCGCCGGCTCCGGCGGCGCACCTGTCCCGGGGGCCGCGTCGGGGACCACGGCGGCCGCGACGACGAGGTCGGCGAGGTCCTCGCCGCGGGCCAGGGCACACCGGCTGCCACCGGCGGCGTCGACCTCCTCGAGCAGCACCACGTCCTCCACGACGTGGGCGAGCCACGTGTCGCTGCCGCCCCCGGCGGTCCGGACCAGCGAGACCCGCAGCCGGGCGGCGTCGCGCAGCGCCGCCACCTCCGGGGCCGCCGCGTCGACGGGGACCGCCTCGGTGCCCATCAGAAGAGGTCCCCGAGCGCGTCGAGCCGGTCGCGCGCCCAGGCGACGGACTCCTGGACCTCGCCCGCCGCCCCGACCGCCTGCTCCCCCGCCCAGACCGTGACGTCCTCCGCGGCCGCCTCGACCTGGTCCCAGTGGTCGGCGACATAGGTGCCGGCCTGCCACGCGCCGTACGCGAGCACGGCCGCACCGCCGGCGACCACGACCCCGGGCGCCAGCACCGGCGCCAGCATCACGGCCCCCGCCCCCGCCGCGCCGGCCAGGCCGAGCCCGCGGGTCGCCCACCCGCGGGCCCCGTCGTGGCCACCGCCGCTGGCGGCGTCCTGGACTCCGTTGACGACGGTGAGGGGCAGGAACACCTTGCCCATGGCCTTGCCGAGCGGTCGGCTCCGGCTCCCCTCGCCGAAGGACCGCAGCGCAGCGGCCGCCTCGGACGACCCCGCCGCCCCGACGCGGGCCAGCGAGCCGTAGGCCGTGAGCGACCGGCCCCTGGCGACCATCCCCAGCACAGCCCGCGCGGTCTGGCCGGCGACCACCGCACCTCCGACCGTGCCGAGGGCCGCGACCGGGTCACCGAGCTCCAGCGTCCGCGCCACGTGGGCCCGCATGGCGGACTCCGGCGTCTGGTGCAGCGGCAGCGCCACGAGGGCGTCCGCGAGGCGCTCGTCGACGGCCGCGACCTCGTCCAGGCACCGGTGTACGTCGGCCTCGGCGGCCACGCGCCTGGTCTCGACCAGCGCCGCGGCCTCGACCCGCTCGGGCAGCTCGGACGGCGGCGGGACCAGGGCGCCGTCCGGCCGTGGGGCCGGCGGGCTCGTCACCTCGCCGTCCGGCCCGACGACGAACCCCTGCTCGCGAGCCCGCGCCACCGTGTCGAGCAGCCGCGACCGCGCCGCGGCGAGCTCGGCCGCCCCCGACCTGAGGGTCGACGCGGCCGCCCCGAGGTCGTCGGCGAGTTCCACCCCCACCCGCGCCTCCTGCTCGGCCCGCGACCCTGCCGTCGTCGCCCAGGCGCCGCCGCCGACCGCCATCGCCTCGTCGAGGTGACGGCGTACGGAGGCCGCCTCGAGCGCGACCACCTCCGCGGCCCGGTCGAGCTCGTCGGCCGCCACCAGGAGGGGCTCGGTCCGCCACGCCTCGACCTGGTCGAGCGCGGGCGCGCTCACGGGGATCCTCCGCCGGGGAACCGGTCGGCGACCACGCCGTCGGTCACGGCCGCGTCACGGGCCACCAGGCGGGCGCTCTCGCAGAGCTCGACGAGGTGACCTGCCCAGACCTCGAGCGAGGCCTCCGCCCGGCTGCCGAGCCACCGGCAGCCCTCGACGGATGCGGACCCCGGCAGCGCCGCGGCCACGTCGCCGAGCGCCCCGGACACCTCCAGCCGGCTCACCGCGCCGGCCGCGTCGGCGATCCGGGCGGCGGCGTCGGTGAGGACGAGGGGGTCGACGGCGAACATGCCCCAGTCCTACCTGCTCGCGGCCGCCGTCACACCCGCCCCTCCACAGGCCTGCCCACCGCCGGGTCTCGAGGCTCGGCCGTGGCCGGCCTCGCACCTCGCCCTCCGGTCCCAGGCGGGAGCGGGATCAGAAGCCGCGGCGCCAGACCACGACGGACTGCCCGGGGTCGGGCGGTCGCAGCACCGGGAGCCGGTCGGCGGGCGCCCGGGTCGCCAGCGTGCGGCGGAGCGCCTCGCGCGTCGCCTCGAGCTCGGCGACGAGCTCGGCGTTGCGGGACTGCAGTGCCTCGAGCTGGTTCTCCAGCTGCAGCAGCCGGCGTACCCCCTCGACGCCGACGCCGGCGGAGGTCAGCTCGGCGATGGAGCGCAGCCGCTCGACGTCGCGGTGGGAGTAGCGGCGCCCGCCGCCGACGGTGCGGCCCGGCGTGATCAGGCCCATCCGCTCGTAGGCGCGCAGCGTCTGCGGGTGCAGCCCGGAGAGCTCCGCGGCGACACTGATGACGTACACGGCGACCTCGGGGCCGGGCGCCTGGAACTGGGTCACGAGCCGGCGTCCCCGAACAGGTTGGCGCGGAGCCGGGAGCCGGACGTCGCCCGGCGGTAGGCCTCGACAGCCTCACGGGCGGCGGGGTCGAGCACGGCCGGTACCTGCACCTCGACGGTGGCCAGCAGGTCGCCGACGGTGCCGTCGTTGCGCCGCGCCCCCTTGCCGCGGACCCGGAAGGTGCGGCCGTTGGGGGTGCCGGCGGG
Source organism: Nocardioides euryhalodurans (assembly GCF_004564375.1). NCBI lineage: Bacteria > Bacillati > Actinomycetota > Actinomycetes > Propionibacteriales > Nocardioidaceae > Nocardioides > Nocardioides euryhalodurans. The sequence continues at coordinate 2,857,104 of NZ_CP038267.1, read as the reverse complement.
GAGCTTGAGGGTGACCGGCGTGCCGGTGAGCGTCGGGACCTTGATCTCGGCGCCGAGGGCGGCCTCGTCGAACGAGACCGGGACGTCGAGGGTGAGGTTGTCGCCCTTGCGCCCGAAGGTCCGGTGGGGACGGACCTTGACGGTCACGAACAGGTCGCCGGCCGGGCCGCCGCTCTCGCCGGCCGCGCCCTTGCCCTTGAGCCGGATCTTCTGGCCGTCCTTCACCCCGGCCGGGATCCGGGCCTGGATGGTGCGTGCCGACATCCCGCGCCCGGAGCCCTGGCAGGTCGGGCACGGCTGGTCGTAGACCAGCTGGCGACCGCCGCACGCGGGGCACGTCTCGTTCATCGAGAACGCGCCGCCGGTGGAGACGACGACGAAGCCCGCGCCCTCGCACTCGGTGCAGATGTGGGGCGTGGTGCCGGGCTTGCCGCCGGTGCCCGAGCAGTCGGGACAGGGGGCGTCGGAGGTGAGCCGCAGCGAGATCGTGACGCCCTCGAGGGCCTCGGTGAAGCCGATCGTGGCGGTGGTCTCGACGTCGGCGCCGCGCCGCGCCCGCGGCTGGGCGGAGGTGCGTGCCCGACCACCGCCGAAGAGGTCGCCGAACATGTCGCCCAGCCCGCCGCCGGACCGCGCCCGGTCGCCGAAGAGGTCGCTGACGTCGAAGCCCCCCTGGCCGGCGTCGTAGCCGCCCCGTGGGAAGCCGAAGCCCCCCGAGGCGTACGCCGCCCGCACCTCGTCGTACTTGGTGCGCTTGTCGGGGTCACCGACGACGTCGTAGGCCTCGGCGACCTCCTTGAATCTGGCGTGCTTGGCCCTGCTGTCGGGGGAGTCGCCGGGGTTGGAGTCGGGGTGGTTCTCGCGCGCGAGGGTGCGGTACGCCTTCTTGATGTCGGCCGCGCTCGCGTCCTTGGGCACGCCGAGGACCTGGTAGAAGTCCTTGGTCGCCCAGTCAGGGCGTACGCCCTCGCTCGTGCTCACCTCACCCCGCTCCTCTCCGCCTCGTCGGTCGTGGTCGCTCGTCCGGTCAGGACGCCGGGTCGACCACCAGCACCTGCGCGGCCCGCACGACGCGGTCGCCGATGCGGTAGCCCGCCTTGGCGATCACCTTGCAGGTGGTCACCGCCACGTCAGGATCCTCCCCGATGTGGGAGAGCGCCTCGTGGAGGTTGGGGTCGAACGGCTCGCCGACCTCGCCGAACCGGGCGAGCCCGAGGCCGGTCACGACCCGCTCGAGCTGCTCGGCGACGGCACGGAAGCCGTCGTCGAGGTCGCCGTGCTCCTTGGCCCGGTCGACGGTGTCGAGCACCTCGATGATCGGGACGAGCACCTGGTAGCGGGCGTTCTCCGCGTGGAGCTCGCGGTCGCGGTCGACCCGCCGCTTGTAGTTGAGGAACTCCGCCTGCAGCCGCTGCAGGTCGGCCGTACGCTCCGCGAGCGCGACGGCCACGTCGTCGCCGGCAGCAGCGACCTCCTGCTCGACCTCGGCGACGTCGGACGGCTCGAGCGGCCCGCCCTCCTCGACCCAGTTGTCGACGCCGCTGATGTCCTGGCCTTCGGCCGGCTCCTCGGCGGCCGGGGCCGAGGCGGCCTGCTCGCGCAGGGCCGCCTCGACCTCGGTCTCGTTGGCCATCTCGGCCGCCTCGTCACCGAACCCGTGGGGGCTCTGGGTCACTTGGACTCACCCTCGGTGGCGTCGCTGCCGCCCTCGTCGGTCTCGTCGACGATCTCGGCGTCGACGACGTCGTCGTCGGCGTCACCGGTCGCCTCGCTGGTGCCACCGGCCGCGGCCTGGTCGGCCTCGGCGGCGGCGTACATCGCGGCGCCCATCTTCTGGCTGGACTCGCCGAGCTTGGTCACGCCCGCCTGGATCTCCTCGGCGGTCGCGTCCTCGCGCTCGAGCGTCGCCTTGAGGGCGTCGACGTCGGTGCGGACCTCGGTCTTGACGTCCTCGGGGATCTTGTCGTCGTTGTCGCCGAGGAACTTCTCGGTGGAGTAGACGAGCGAGTCGGCCTGGTTGCGCGTCTCGACGGTCTCGCGGCGCTTGGCGTCCTCCTCGGCGTACTGCTCGGCCTCCTTGACCATGCGGTCGATCTCGTCCTTGCCGAGGGCCGAGCCGCCGGAGATGGTCATCGACTGCTCGCGGCCGGACGCCTGGTCCTTGGCGGAGACGTGGACGATGCCGTTGGCGTCGATGTCGAAGGTGACCTCGATCTTCGGCACGCCGCGCGGGGCCGGCGGGAGGCCGGTCAGGTCGAAGTTGCCGAGGGGCTGGTTCTGGGCCCACATCTGGCGCTCGCCCTGGGCGACCTTGATCTCCACCGACGGCTGGTTGTCGTCGGCGGTGGTGAAGATCTCCGAGCGCTTGGTCGGGATCGTGGTGTTGCGCTCGATCAGGGTGGTCATCACGCCGCCCTTGGTCTCGATGCCCAGGCTCAGCGGGGTGACGTCGAGGAGCAGCACGTCCTTGACCTCGCCCTTGAGCACGCCGGCCTGGAGCGCGGCGCCGACGGCGACGACCTCGTCGGGGTTGACGCCCTTGTTGGGCTCCTTGCCGCCGAGCAGCTCCTTGACGACCTCGGTGACCGCCGGCATCCGGGTGGAGCCGCCGACCAGCACGACGTGGTCGATGGCCGACACGGCGACGCCGCCGTCCTTGAGCACCGACTGGAACGGCGCCTTGGTGCGGTCGAGCAGGTCGCTGGTCATCTTCTGGAACTCGGCGCGGGTCAGCTTCTCCTCGAAGTGGAGGGGGCCGGACTCGCCGTGGGTGATGTAGGGCAGGTGGATGGTGGTCTCGCTGGAGCTCGACAGCTCGATCTTCGCCTTCTCCGCGGCCTCCTGGAGGCGCTGCTTGGCGATCTTGTCGGCGGCCAGGTCGACGCCGTTGCCCATCTTGAACTTGTTGACCATCCAGTCGACGACGCGGGCGTCCCAGTCGTCGCCACCGAGGTGGTTGTCACCGGAGGTCGCCTTGACCTCGACCACGCCCTCGCCGATCTCGAGGAGCGACACGTCGAAGGTGCCGCCACCGAGGTCGAAGACGAGGATCGTCTGGTCGTCGCCCTTGTCGAGGCCGTACGCGAGGGCGGCCGCGGTGGGCTCGTTGACGATGCGGCTCACGTTGAGGCCCGCGATCTCGCCGGCCTCCTTGGTGGCCTGGCGCTGCGCGTCGGAGAAGTACGCCGGCACGGTGATGACCGCGTCGGTCACCGGCTCACCGAGGTAGGCCTCGGCGTCGCGCTTGAGCTTCTGCAGGACGAAGGCGCTGATCTGCTGGGGGGTGAAGGACTTCTCGTCGATCTTCACGTCCCAGTCGGTGCCCATGTGGCGCTTGACCGAACGGATGGTGCGGTCGACGTTGGTGACCGCCTGCCGCTTGGCCACCTCGCCGACGAGCACCTCGCCGGACTTGGCGAAGGCGACCACCGAGGGGGTGGTCCGCGCACCCTCCGCGTTGGCGATGACGGTGGGTTCGCCACCTTCGAGGACCGCGACGACGGAGTTCGTCGTCCCGAGGTCGATGCCGACCGCACGAGCCATGATCAGTGTCCTTCCGTTGGTGCGTGGGTGCCCCGGGTCGGGGCTGCTCAGGGAGTTGAGTCCTACTGGCTCAACTTATGTGTGCCACGGTAACGCAGCAGTCGCAACGGATTGTTCCCGGGTCCCGCACCGGGTTCCCTGCCTCGTCGTCCACAGGTCGTCGCGGCGACGTGAGGTCCGCCGGGGCGGGCCCTACAGTGGGGGCAGCGGCCGTGGGGGCCGCAGGCGCGCGGGGACTCGCGCCGACGAGTGGGGGTTTGTCCATGGGGTCCATCAGGAGACGGTTCACGGCTGCGCTGCTGGCGCTGGCCTCGACAGGGCTGGCGCTCACCGTGCCGCTGGCCGCGACGCCCGCCGAGGCGGCGTGGAGCAACGCCGGCGGGCTCACCCGCTTCCAGGTGTGCCGCGCCCCGGCGCCGACCGGCCACGGCTGGGTCGTCCTCGCCAAGGTGCGCAAGCGCGCCGGAAGCCCTGATGCCCGGGCGGGCATGACGGTGCTGCACGGCCGCGAGGAGCGCCAGCGCTGGTCCTCGGGCTGGCTCCCCCGCCACCGTGCCGAGCGGGGCTGGGTGCGCAGTCGCCGGGGGCCCGACGTACGCCTGCGGGTCTGGCAGGAGGCCGGCGACCGCGACTCCCCCGTCGGCACGGCGCTCGAGGTCGCCACCTACGACCTTCGCAGCCTGCGTCGCTGCGCGGCCTGACCCCGCCGGGGAATACTCACGGCCGCTTCATTGTCGGCCCTGCATGACGGTTCCGACGATCACCCTCCATGACCAGACGACCATCCCCCAGCTCGGCTTCGGCGTCTTCCAGGTCCCGCCGCCCGAGACGGCGCGTGCCGTCGAGCAGGCCTTCGAGGTCGGCTACCGCCACATCGACACCGCGCAGATGTACGGCAACGAGGCCGGTGTCGGTGACGCGATCAAGGCCTCCGGGCTCGCCCGCGAGGACCTCTACGTCACCTCCAAGCTGAACAACGGCTTCCACCGGCCCGACGACGCCCGCCGCAGCTTCGGCGAGAGCCTCGACCGGCTCGGGCTCGACCGGATCGACCTGTTCCTCGTCCACTGGCCGCTGCCCACCCGGTACGACGGCGACTTCGTCTCGACGTGGCGCACGCTGGCCGAGTTCGTCGAGGACGGCCGGGCCACCTCGATCGGCGTCTCCAACTTCCAGCCCGACCACCTCGAGCGGATCATCTCCGAGACCGGCGTGGTCCCGGTGGTCAACCAGGTCGAGGCCCACCCCTACTTCCGCAACGAGGTCGTCCGCGCCGCGGACGCCAAGCACGCGATCGCCACCGAGGCATGGTCCCCGATCGCCCAGGGCGCGGTCCTCGACGACCCGGTGATCACCGGCGTCGCCGACGAGGTCGGCGCCACCCCGGCGCAGGTCACCCTCGCCTGGCACCTGCAGCGCGGCGACATCGTCTTCCCGAAGTCGACCCGGATCGAGCGGATGCGCGAGAACTTCGCCGCCCTCGACGTGCAGCTGTCCGCCGAGCAGATGGCGGCGATCAGCGGCCTCGACCGTGGCGAGGAGGGCCGGACCGGCCCGAACCCGGACGAGTTCGACTACATCCCCGGCTGACCGCCTCCCGCTCGGGGTGCTGAGAGGATCGGCCGGGTGACCCAGGCCCCCGCCGCGTTCCGGCTGCGCGACGTCGCCCTGGCGGCGTACGGGCCGACGCTGGTGATCTCGATCGGGCACGGGGCCGTCATGCCGGTCACCGCGCTGCGGGCCCGCGAGCTCGGGGCCGACGTCGGGACCGCCGCCCTGGTGGTCGCGATGCTCGGCCTCGGGATGCTGGTGGCCTCGCTCCCGGCCGGGGCGGTCGTGGCCCGGATCGGCGAGCGCACCGCGCTGCTGCTCGCCGGGCTGCTGGACGCCGCCGCCATGACCGCGGCCGCGCTGACCGACAGCGTCGTGGGCCTCGCGGTCGCGGTCGCGGTGAGCGGGTCGGCGTACACGATGTTCCTGATCTCGCGGCAGGGCTTCATGATCGAGGCGGTCCCGCCGGACTTCCGGGCCCGTGCGCTCTCGACGCTCGGCGGCAGCTTCCGGGTGGGGGTCTTCGTCGGCCCGCTCCTCGGGGCCCTGCTGATCAGGACCTCCGGGCTGCCGGGCGTCTTCTGGATGGCGGCCGGACTGTCGGTCGTCGCCGCGTCGATGGCGCGACTGATGCCCGACCTGGGTGCGGAGAGCCGCGCCCAGGAGCAGGCTGCCGGCCACGCCTCGGTCCGGTCGGTGCTCGTCGCGCACCGACGGACCTACCTCACGCTGGGGGTGGCCGTGATCGTCCTGGGCGCCTCGCGCTCGGTGCGCAACGGCCTGCTCCCGCTCTGGGCCGAGTACGTCGGTCTCTCGGCAGCCACCACCTCGCTGATCTTCGCGCTGGCCGCGGCGGTCGACATGGTGCTGTTCTATCCGGGCGGCTGGATCATGGACCGCTACGGCCGGGCCGTGGTGGCCGTCCCGGTGGTGCTCTCGGTGGCGATCGCCTGCCTGCTGCTGCCGCTCACGTCGGGCGTCGTCGGCGTGGCCGCCGTGATGATGCTGATCGCCGCCGGCAACGGGATCGGGTCGGGCATCGTGATGACGATCGGCGCCGACACGGCTCCGGTCCGGGGCCGCTCGCAGTACCTCGGCGGCTGGCGGCTGTGCGGGGACATCGGCGTCTCCGGCGGCCCCCTGCTCGTGGGCGCGGTGGCGGCGGTGGCGCCGCTGGCGACCGCGTCGGTGGTCGTCGGCGTGCTCGCCCTGGGCGGGACCGCGTGGGTGGGCTACTGGACCGCCCGGCTGGACCGCTCGCGCGCGGTCAACCGATCGTGACCTTGACCTCGTTGGAGGGCTTGCCGGTGTCGGTGTCGACGACCCGGAAGCGGTTGGGGCCGGTCTGGCCCGTCTGGACGTAGGTCGTGAAGGTCCCGTTGCTCACCGAGACGGTGACCGGGAAGTCCTGCCAGCTGCCGCCCTCGAAGCGCTGCACCTGGAGGATGGCGCCCTCGCCGCCGGGGTAGACGCCGGTGAGGTCGATGTTGTCCATCGGGCTGACCGTGCTCTGGGCGACCTGCAGCGAGATCCCCTTGGCCGGCTTGTCCGAGGACTCGTCCTCGGAGGGCTCCTGCTCCTCGGGCTGCGCGGTCTCCTGCCCGGGGGCCAGCGTGATCAGGGGCCCGCGCGGCCCCTTCGTCGGCTCGGGCTTGGGGAGGAACAGCGTCGCCCCGCCGCCGTTGCCGTCGCCGGAGGGCGACTCGTCGCCGAGGCCGGCGACGCGCGCGCCGGCCAGCGCCGCCATGCCCGCGATCAGGCCGACGACGATGGCCACGCCGACCAGGGCGAGCAACCCGAAGGCGACCGGGTGCTCCTCGCGCTCGAGACGATCTGTCACGCGGCCATTGTCACGGACAGTCCGGGTGGGGCCAAACGGGCGATCACTCCGCGGGCCCGCCGTGATCCCCGGCCGGCCGGGGATCCTGTGCCGGGGTGGGTCGGACCTGGTGGGCGAGTCTGTCGGTTGGAGGGGGATGCTTCCCCCTCCAGGCGTCGGTTTCCCCGCTCAGGCGGGGAATCCGACGCCGCCGCGACGCGACACCCGCACCCGCGCACCCCGCCGCGGCACGCTCGTGATGTTGCGGACCAGCGGTTCGTCGGCGCCGACCGACTCCACGTCGTACGCGGAGAACACCTCGCGGAGCACCGCCACCCCCTCCATCAACGAGAACCCCGCGCCGATGCAGCGCCGGACGCCGCCCCCGAAGGGGATCCAGGTGTTGGTGGCGGGGTTCTGCCCGAGGAAGCGCTCGGGCCGGAAGGCCTCCGGCTCGGGGTGGTTGTCGGGCCGGCTGTGGGCGATGAGGATCGACGGTCCGACCGTCACGCCGGCGGGGAGGTCGAGGCCGCCGACCGTCGCCGGCCGCATCAGCGTGCGCACCACCATCGGGATGACCGGGTGGAGCCGCATCGACTCCTTGAGCAGCGCCTCGAGCCAGTCGTCGTCCCCGTCGCGGGCGGCGGCCCGGGCGCGCTCGCGCTGCGCCGGGTCGCGACCGACCTCGTGGAGCGTCCACGCCAGCGCGCTGGCGGTCGTCTCGTGACCGGCGAGCAGCAGCGTCACCAGCTGGTCGCGGAGCTCCTCGTCGGTGAGCCGGTCGCCCTCCTCGTCGGTCAGGATCAGCCGGGACAGCACGTCGGTGCGGTGCTCGAGGTCGGGGGCGTCGCGACGCTCACGGATCTCGGCGTACATCAGCCGGTCGAGCGCGTAGGCGTTCTCGACCGTCGCCCGCCAGCGGCCGAAGCGCTGCAGCCAGGGGTAGCCCCAGCCCAGGAGCACGCTCGGTCCCACGTCGACCGTGGCGTTGACACGCGGTCGCAGCGCGGCGAGGCGCTGCACGTCGGTGACGCCGAAAACGACGCGCAGGATCACCTCCAGCGTCAGCGCGTTCATCCGCTCCAGGGAGCGGAAGTCCTCGCCGTCGCGCCAGGTCGCGACCTCCGCGCGCGCCACGTCGGTGACCAGGTCCTCGTACCCGCGCAGGGCGTGGCCGTTGAACGCCGGCATCAGCAGCCTGCGGGCCCGCTTGTGCTCGCCCGCGTCCTGGAGCAGCAGCGAGTGCTCGCCCATGATCGGGCCGAGGATCGCGTTGCCCTTGCCCGCGTGGAACACCTCGGGGTCGCCGGCGAAGATCTCCTTGGCGTGCTCGGGCCGCGTGAAGAGCACCAGCGGCCGCCCCTTGGGGAGGATCCGGACGGTGAAGACGTCGCCGTAGCGCCGGTGCAGCCAGGGGACGAACCGGTGCCGGAAGCGCAGCAGGCCGATGCTCTGCAGGATCAGCGGCCACCGCGGCCCGGGTGGCAGTCCCGCGGTGCCGATCGGGTGCGGCGCGTTCCCGCCGAAGGGACGCATCTTCGCGAACCGCTCCTCGGTCAGCCGGGTGACGTCGTCCTCGAGGGTCGCCATCTGGGCATACTACGAGTATGTGATCGCGAGGTCACCCCCTCGGCGGCTCAGGCGCGGACGAACGCGGCGATGCCGTCGGCCTCGCGGACCCGGGACTCCTCGTGGAGGTAGGGCATGTGGCCGGTCTCGAACCAGTCGTGCTCGATCCGCTCGCGTTGCTCGGGCGTCAGTCGCAGGTGGGCGACCATGTCCTCCGCGGCCCCGAACGGCGTCGCGAGGTCGTAGTAGCCGTACTCGACCCGGACCCGCAGGTGCGGGTTGGCGCGCATCAGCCGCTCCAGCTTGTCCGAGACGTTGACCGGCCGGCCCTCGAACTCCTTGTAGGACCACTCCTTGATCTGGTTGGCGAAGACCTCGTAGGGCAGGTCGAGGTCGCTCTCCAGCTCGGCGCGGAGGTAGTGGTGCAGGGCCGCGGCGTACGGCCCGACGATCGCGTCGATGGACGGGTCGGCGTCCCACATCTCGGCGACGCGGGAGTGGATCGGCCCGGTGAACCGACCGTCGATCCTGCCCACCACGAGGCCCTCGTCGCGGAGCAGCTCGGTGCAGAACCGGACGTGCTCGACGCGGAGCTCGCTGCGGTCGACGTACTCCTCGGAGATGCCGGCGAGCCGAGCGACGGTCGCCACGACCTCCTGCCGCTCCTCCCGGGTCAGCCGCGAGCCGCGGCCGAGCGCCCAGCGGTAGCGGTCGCCGGCGAACCGGTTGGCCTCCTCGACGACGTCGTCGAGGGAGCGCCCCTCGTGACGACCGTGGTAGTGGGCGATGGCGGCGTACGTGGGCAGGAAGTTCTGGCAGGCCTCGTCGGCGCGGTGGTAGCTGAAGTCCTGGGAGCCGAAGTCGAGCACGCTGGAGACCAGCACCAGCCCGTTGAGCGCCATCATGTGGGTGCTCCACAGCCGCTCGGCGACCGCGACGGCGCGGATCGTGCCGTAGGACTCGCCGATGAGGTACTTCGGCGACATCCAGCGGTCCTCGCGGGTGCACCACAACCGGATCAGCTCGGCGACCTGCTCGACGTCCTTGCCGAACCCGTGGAACTCCTTGGCCTTGCCGCCCTCGACGGCCCGGGTGTGACCGGTGGACATCGGGTCGATGAAGACCAGGTCGGAGTCGCGCAGCAGGGTCTCCGCGTTGTCGACCAGGCCGTACGGCGGCGGCGCGAGCGACCCGGCATCACCCATGTCGACGCGGCGGGGTCCGAGCAGCCCGAGGTGCAGCCAGATCGACGACGACCCGGGACCGCCGTTGAACACGAACGAGATCGGCCGCGCGGTGACGTCGACCCCGTCGAGGGTGTACGCGGTCACCGACATCTCGGCGCGCGCCTTCCACCCGGTGAAGACGTCGTCCTCGAAGGCCTCCTCGCGCAGCACCACGCGTCCGGTGCGCGCGGTGTAGCGGAGCTCGCCGTCGGGCGTGGCGAGGCTGTGCCGGGTCTCGACGAGCGCGTCCGCCGGCTCGGGCTTCTCCTCGGTGGGGGCACCCTCGCGGGGCTTCTCGCTCATGACGCCGAGACTAACCGCGCCTGACGTGGAGCACCTCGTGCTGCGGGACGGGGTTCTCGCGCCCGGCCCGGCAGGTGAGCCGGTGCTGATCGGCGCCGGGACGGGTCCGTACGGCGACCTCCCACGCGACGCCGCCGACGGCGAGCACGACGTGGCGCGTGTCGCCGTCCCGGCGCTGCGAGACCAGGCGGACGGCGTCGACGCGGGTCTCGCCGAGCTGTCGGCGGAGCGCGACCTCCGCCGCCTGCACCGGCATCGGCCAGCCGGACCGGCCACGGAGGTGGTCGAGGTCGACGTGGCCCACGAGGTGGTCGCCGGCCACCGCCACCGCCGTGACCGCGTCGAGCCTGCCGTAGTACAGGCCGTGGGGCAGGAAGAGGGCGTTCCCGGCGAAGCGGTCGCCCCCGATGTGGGAGATCTCCCAGGCCTGCTCCGGGTGCGCCGCCGCGAGGGCCGCCGCCACCGGGCGCCCGAGCTCCGCGCAGCAGGCGTCGTGGCGGCCGTGGGTGCAGACGCAGAGGAGGCTCTCGTCGGTCGGCTCGAGTCCCGGCGACCGACCCTCCCCGAGCGCCGCGAGGTCGAGGTCGAGCAGGTCCGAGGGCGCGTCGAGCACGGCGGTCTCGAGCCACGGCTCGGCGCCGTCGGCCCAGGCGGCGAACACCCGGAAGCCCGTACGGGGCGCCGGCTTCCGGTGACGGCGGACCAGGTTGAGCCGGACGCCGGCAGCACGGGCGGCGGCCGCGAGCGGGCGCTTGACGTCCTCGGGCAACCGGTTGTCCCGGACCGCGTCGACGCCCCACGGGCCGGGGTTCTCGACGAGCAGGAACGCGCGCACCGTGGAGGCCGTCCCGGCGAGCTCGTCGCCGCGCAGGAGCCCGGCGGCGGCGCAGCGGAACGGCTCGCTCACCCGGTCACCACGGTCAGCAGGCCCTCGCGCACCAGGCGCCGGCACAGCACCAGCCTGCTCTCCGGGTCGAGGTGGTCGGCGAGGTCGGCCGGCGCGAGGGTCTCGCGCTCGCGGACCAGCTCCAGAGCGGGGCGAAGCCGGGCGGGGACGTCGAGGGTGCGGTCGCCCAGCAGCACCCGCAGCCCCGAATCGGTGTCGACGAGGACGCAGGGGTGGCCGGCCCGCCGGCGCAGCACCGTGTCGTCGTCGAGGTCGCTGACGGCGAGCAGGTCGCGCAGGCCGCCGGGTAGCCGGGTGCCGCGCGAGGACAGGAACCGCTCGACGCGCTGGTCGACGACCTCGGCGGCGTCGAGCCGGCGTACGGCCTCGGCGACCTCGTCGAGCCGCTCCCGCAGCCCGGCGACGAGACGCTCGGGGTGGTCGAGGTAGCCGGCCGGGAGGTGGTCGTCGGGCACGGCGGCCACGACGTCGAGGAGCGTCCGCTCGAGGACGCGGCGCCAGGTCACCTGGTTGATCCCGATGGTGACGTGCAGGGACGCGGACTCCTCGGCGCGCGCCGCATGGGGCGTGCCGGTCGGCAGGTACATCGAGAGCCCGGGCTCGAGCAGCACGTCGTCGACGCGACCCTCGGTGTGGATCTCCCAGCGCTTCTGCCCGTGGGTCTGGAAGACGAAGACGTCGTGGGTGTCGGAGTGCACGGCGAAGCCCTGCGAGCCCGGCGGGGTGAGGTAGGCGTTGGCCTGGCAGGGGTGGCCGAGGTCCAGCTCGAGCTGGGCGACGAGGTCGCGCAGCGGCGGCCAGGAGCGGTGCAGCCCCTGGAGCACGGCGGTCGCGCCGTCGTCGACCTCCGCCAGCAGCCGCCGCGCGTCGACCAGGCCGGTCAGCGGGGCCCCGGCGAGCGAGGCCCCGCGGCGGGTGTAGCGCGACTCGGGCAGCACCGACCCGTCCCGCGCCAGGCGTACGGAGGGCGTGCGGATCGCGGTCTCGGTCAGCAGGTGGTCGACGTCGTCGAGCGAGAGCAGGCCGGTCAACCGCGAGGGCTCGGTCTGGTGGAGGTGCACGCGGGTCGCCCAGACCTTCGACAGGAAGGTCTGGGCGTCACCGCTGAGGAGGTCGAGCGCGTTCAGTGTCCGGCACCGTCCGTGCCGTCGGCGTCACCGTCGGTCCCGTCGGCGTCACCGTCGGTCCCGTCCGCGTCACCGTCGGTCGCGTCGGTCGAGTCGCCGTCGGTGCCGTCGGCGTCGCCGTCGGTGCCGTCCGCGTCACCGTCGGTGGCGTCCGTGCTGTCGCCGTCGGTGCCGTCGGCGTCCGCCGCGTCGGCGTCGGCGTCGGACGGGGTCGAGGAAGCCTGCGGGGTGGCGCCGGTGGTCATGTCCTCGTCGCTGAGGGGTTCCTCGGGGCTGTTCGACATCGGGTCTCCTCCACTGTCCGGGCGGCCGTTCCGCCCCCTGGCCCGAACCTACCGAGCCGGGCATGGGCGAGGACACCCACCGAGGGGTGAAGTCAGCCAAGCAGGCCGTCGCGGCGCGCGATCGCCGCCGCCTCGGTCCGGCTCGCGGCGCCGAGCTTGCCCAGGATGTTGGAGACGTGCACCGACACCGTCTTGGTGCTGATGAACAGCTGCTTGCCGATCTCACCGTTGGTGCGGCCGGCGGCGACGAGCGCCAGGATCTCCTGCTCGCGCGGGGTCAGCACCACGCTCCCCGGGCCGTGCCGTTCGCGAGCCTCACCGAGGTCGCCGAGCTGCTCGAGCAGCGGCGTGGCCCCCAGGGCCAGGGCGGTCTCACGCACGGCCGCCGCGACCTCGCGGGCGGCGGCGACGTCGCCGGTCGCGCGCAGCACCCCGGCCAGCACCGCCCGGACCCGCGCGAGCTCGTGGACGTCGCCGAAGGCCTCGGTCAGCGCCTCCGTCCGGCGCCACGCCCCGAGCAGGTCGGCCAGCGATGGCGGGTCACCGGCGAGCCAGCGCAGCCGCAGGTGCTCGGCGTCCAGCCGCTCGGCCCACGCCTGGCCCTCGGGGCCCCAGAACGACGCCTGGCCCTGGGAACGGTCGAGCACCACGTGGCCGTCGGCGTGCAGCCGGTCGGCGGTGGCCAGCAACCACGTACGCCGCTCCCCGGTCGCCTCGGGAGCGAGCTCGGCGAGGGCGTCGAGGGCGACCGCGGCCAGCCGGATCCGCGCGCCGAACCACGGGTGCCAGAGCCGCGACAGGATCGCCACCGCGTCGTCGTAGGAGGTGAGGACACCCTCCGCGTCGCCCCGCCGGCCGGCCACGCGCATCTCGAGCGCACTGGAGTGGATGACGATCAGGCCCTCGTCGGCCCAGTGCCGGCGCAGGGACGGCAGCCGGTCGCCGACGTCGAGGCCGCGGGCGAGCTCGACCTGCAGGGGGAAGACCGCCAGCATGTCGCGCCCGATGGGCGGCGGGTCGCCCGCCGCCGCGACCAGGTCGAGCGCGGCGTCCCACTCGCCGCGCACGACGAGCTGGAAGGCGAGGAACCACCGGGACTCGAAGGCGAACGGCGCATAGGGCAGGCCTGCCTCGACGGCCCGGTCGATGGCCCGCCGGTAGGCGGTCTCGGCCTGGTCCCACTCCCCGTGGTCCTGGAAGGACCGCCCGAGCAGGTAGTGGCCACGCAGCTCGGCAGTGACGGACCCGGACCGCCGGGCGGCGTCGACCGCCTCGCCGAGTGCCTCCCGGAGCCCCGCCCGGGGACCGGTCTGGCGCGCCTGGGTGAGGGTCAGCACGAGGTCGGAGGCGAGGTCGGTGAGCTGCAGCCGCTCGGCCATGGTCAGCCCCTCGAGGCCGACCTCCTCGGCCTCCTCGAAGCGGTGGTAGCCGACCAGCACCCGTGCATGGGTGGCGAGGGCCCGGGCACGGACCGCGTTGTCGCCCTCGGGCGCGAGCCGGACGGCCTCGGCGGTCAGGTCGCTGGGCTCCTCCTCGGACTCGGTGATGAGGAGGAGGTAGCCGCGGGCGGAGAGCATCCGCGACCGCCACGCATCGGGGGCGTCGGCGGGGAGCCGGGCGAGCTCCTCGGTGAGCAGGGCGACCGCCTTGTGGGGACGGCCCGAGGAGGTCAGCGCCTCCGCGAGGGCGACGACGAGGGCCGCCCTGTCGACGGCGGTGTCGCCGCGGCGACGCGGGTCGGCGACCAGGGCGAGGGCCTGCTCGAAGTGGTGCACCGCCTCGTCCGGCCCACCGACGGCGACCGCGTCGTGGCCGGCCCGGATGCTGGCCAGCAGCGCGGTCTCGAGATCGTGGGCGAGCCGCGCGTGACGGGCCAGCTCCGCGGCCGTCCCCGCCACCGCGGTGCCGCTGAGCGCAGCCGCGAAGCGGTCGTGCAGCCCCACCCGCTCACCCGGCAGCAGGTCGTCGTAGACGGCCTCCCCGAGCAGCGCGTGGCGGAAGGCGTAGCGGTCGCCGTCGGGCACGAGGACGTTCATCTCCACGGCCTGCCGCAACCCCTCGTCGAGGGCAGGACCCTCGAGCCCGGAGACGGCGGCGAGCAGCTCGTGGGAGACCTTGCGGCCGGCGACGCTCGCGGTGCGGACCACCTGCCGCGCGTGGTCGTCGAGCCGGTCGAGGCGCACCAGCAGCACGTCGGCCAGGTCGGCCGGCACCCAGCGGCCCGGACCGGCGGCCGCGCTGGTCAGCTCCTCGACGAAGAAGGCGTTGCCCTCGGCACGGTCGACGATGTCGTGGGTCTCGGCGGTCCCGAGCCCCTGCGGGGCGAGCTCGGCGATCAGGAGGCGTACGGCGTCCTCGGCGAGCGGCCCGAGCGTCATCCGGCGTACGCCGGGAAGGCGGGCCCACTCGGCCACCTGGGTGCGCAGCGGGTGACGCCGGTGGAGGTCGTCGGCCCGGTAGCTCACCACCACCGCCACCGGGCCGGCGAACCGTCGGGTCAGCAGGAAGGTCAGCAGGTCGCGGGTCGAGCGGTCGGCCCAGTGGGCGTCCTCGACGACCAGCAGCAGCCCGTCACCGGCGGCCTCCTCGAGCAGCCCGCGGACCGCCTCGAAGAGGTCGGAGCGGTCGACGCCCGGACCCTCGGAGCCCTCGGCGGCGAGCACCCGGCGCCCGGGCTGGAGCCGCGCGAGCGCGGGATGGCGGCCGGCGACCACGGCCACCGCGTCGGGCTGCTCGGCAGCGAGCTGGCCCAGCACCTCGGAGAACGGGAGGTAGGGAAGGGCGGTGTCGCCCAGGTCGAGGCAGTGGCCGACGACCACGCGCCAGCCGTCGAGGGCGAGCCGCTCGCGGGCCTCACCCAGCAGCCTGGTCTTGCCGACCCCGGCGTCACCGGCGAGCAGCACACCCGTGACCGCGCGCCGGCTGCCGTCGGTGTCCGGGGACTCGCCGAGCCAGGACAGCAGCTCGGTGAGCTCGCCGTCACGGCCGACGAGGGTGCTGGTGTGGGTCGCCACGACCGCCATCATGTCGTGGCCGGCCGACACCATGCGTCAGCGGACCGTGCCGCGCCGCAGGATGCGACGCCGGCGGGGGTTCTGCCCGCTGCGGATCGCGTGGTGGTGGTCGTCGGGTCCGCCGCGGCCGGTCAGCCGCTCGTTGCGGTAGGCCAGCTCGTAGGCCAGGTAGGTGTTGTCGATCTCGTACATGGTCTCGCTCCTCGTGTGGTGGTGAGGTCGAGACTCGTCCTCTGAGGTAGCCCCCCACATCGGGCAGGTGCCCTAGGTGGGGTCGACGGCTACCTCAGATCCTCAGCCGGGCCGGCCCGCCTGCCAGACGCCGGCGACCAGCGGGACGCCCGGCCGGTAGGCCAGGTGGACGTACGACGGGGCGTCGAGCAGCACCAGGTCGGCGCGTCGGCCGGGGGCGATCACCCCGACGTCGTCGCGGCCGAGCGCCCGGGCACCGCCGGCCGTGGCCGCCCAGAGCGCCTCGGCGGGCGTCATCCCCATCTCGCGGACCGCCAGGGCCAGGCAGAACGGCACCGAGCTGGTGTAGCAGGACCCGGGGTTGCAGTCGCTGGCGATCGCCACCGTGACCCCGGCCGCGAGCAGCCGGCGGGCGTCGGGGTAGGGCTGGCGGGTCGAGAACTCCACCCCGGGAAGCAGCGTGGCGACGGTGCCGCTGTCGGCCAGCGCGGCCACGTCGTCGTCGGCGAGGTAGGTGCAGTGGTCGACCGCGGTCAGCCCGAGCTCGGCGGCCAGCCGGACACCACCGCCGTACGTCAGCTGGTTGGCGTGGAGCCGCCCGCGCAGTCCCGCGGCCTCGCCCGCGGCCAGGACCGTGCGCGCCTGGTCGACGTCGAAGGCGCCCTCCTCGCAGAACGCGTCGATCCAGCGGGCGTACGGCGCGGCCGCCTCGAGCATCGGACCGGTGACGAGGTCGACGTAGGTGTCGGGGTCGGTGCCGGCGGGCACCACGTGGGCTCCGAGGTACGTCGTCTCCTCGGTGAACTGCCGCGCGACCGCCAGGCTGCGGGCCTCGTCGTGGACGGTCAGCCCGTAGCCGCTCTTGATCTCGAGGGTCGTCGTGCCCTGGCGGCGCATCTCGGCGACGAGCCGCGCGACGTGGCTGGTCAGCTGCTCGTCGGAGGCGGCCCGGGTCGCGGCGACGGTCGTCCTGATTCCTCCGGCGGCGTAGGACTCGCCCGCCATGCGGGCCGCGAACTCCGGCGCCCGGTCGCCCGCGAAGACCAGGTGGCTGTGGCTGTCGACGAAGCCCGGCACGACCGCGCGGCCTCCCGCGTCGACCTGCTGGTCGGCCGCGGGCGCCTCGGCGGCGCCTCCGACCCACGCGATGTGGCTGCCCTCCACGACGACCGCGGCGTCGGTCAGCGGGCGGTCGTGGCCGGGGGCGTGCGTGGTGAGCTCGCCGATGCCGGTGATGACGGTGGTGGTCATGCGTGCACGCTCCTGATCGCGTCGTCGAGGTCGCGACCGAGGTCGTCCCGGTCGTCAGCGGTGGCCACGACCCGGCCCTCGACGACCACGTGGGTGACGTCGGCGGCGGTGGCGGCGAAGACGGCCGTGTGCTCGTCGGCGCCGGTGCCGGCCGTGCGCGGGCTGGCGGTGTCGAGGGTGACCAGGTCGGCGCGCCGACCGACCGCGATCTCGCCAGCGTCGTCCCAGCCGAGGCTGCGATGGCCGTCCGTCGTCGCGGCGGTGAGCAGCTCGCCGGCGGTCCAGTGGCCGCGCTGCTGCCTGGCCAGCCGCTCGTCGAGCTCCAGCGCCCGCAGCTCCTCGAACGGGTCGACCACCGCGTGGCTGTCGCTGCCCAGGGTCAGTCGGACCCCGGCCTCGTGCAGCCGCCGGCCGGGACCGATCCCGTCGCCGAGGTCGCGCTCGGTGGTCGGGCAGAAGCCGGCGTACGCCTGCGCCTCGGCAAGCAGCCGGACGTCGTCGTCGGTGAGGTGGGTGGCGTGCACGGCCGTCGTGAGCGGGCCGAGCACGTCGTGGTCGGCGAGCAGCTCGACCGGCGTGCGTGCGTAGGCGGCCACGCAGGCGGCGTTCTCGGCGACCTGCTCGGAGACGTGGGCGTGCAGCGGCCTGCCACGGGCCCCGTCGACGACCGTCGGCATCGCCTCGGGCGGGACCGCGCGGACCGAGTGGATCGCCGCACCGTGCTTCAGATCGTCGCCGTCCGACAGCCGCTCGACGCGCTCCCGCCAGCGGTCCGCGTCGCCGTCGGAGAACCGCCGCTGCACGCCTGCGGGTGGTTCGCCGAACCCGCTGGAGAGGTAGCAGGTGTCGAGCAGGGTCAACCGGATCCCGGCCTCGCGTGCCGAAGCGACGAGGGCGTGGGACATCGCGTTCGGGTCGTCGTACGGCGTCCCGTCGGGCTGGTGGTGGAGGTAGTGGAACTCCCCCACGCTGGTCATCCCGGCCGCCACCATCTCGCGGAAGACGGCCGTGGCCAGCCGGTGGTAGGAGTCCGGGTCGAGCCGCTCCGCGACGGCGTACATCTGCTCGCGCCAGGTCCAGAAGGTGCCCCGCTCCCGCTGCGTCCGTCCGCGCAGCGCGCGGTGGAAGGCGTGGCTGTGCGTGTTGGCGAGGCCGGGGAGGGTGAGGCCGGGGAGCGTGTCGGCCTCCCCGCCTGAGCGGGGAGACCGACGCCTGAAGGGGGAAGCATCGGCCGCCGGGTGACCGACTCGCCCACCGGGTTCGACCCGGCTGAACCGCCCGTCGACGATCTCGACCAGCACGTCGTCCCGGACCGCGCCGCCGACCCAGGCCCGCTCGAGCAGGAACGAGGTCGTCACGACAGCAGCCGCTCGAGGGTGTCGGCGAGCGCGGAGACGCCGACCAGGCAGTCGGCGGTCTCGGCGTGCTCGTCGGGGGAGTGGGAGACGCCGGTGGGGTTGCGGACGAACAGCATCGCGGTCGGTACGCCGGCCGCCGCCAGGATCCCGGCGTCGTGGCCGGCAGCCGTCGGGATCACGGGCCAGTCGCCCTCGGCGTGGTCGGTGGCGATCCGCGAGGCCAGGTCGGCGTCGAAGCCGACCGAGCCCGACACCGACTCCGGGGTGACGACGAGCGCGGTGCCGTCGCGGCTCGCGCGGTCGCCGGCCTGGCCGGAGATCGCCTCGACCAGCGCCTCCAAGGAGCCCTCGGACTCGGCGCGCGCGTCCAGCCAGGCGGTCACCCGCGAGGGCACCGCGTTGGTGCCGTTGGGCTCGACCGCCACCCGTCCGAAGGTCGCCCGCTGACCGGCCAGCCGCGCCTGCTTGTTGGCCGCGAGTGCCGTCATCGCATAGCTGAGCATCGGGTCGTGCCGGTCCTCCATCCGCGTCGTCCCGGCGTGGTTCGCCTCGCCGGTGAAGTCGAACCGGTAGCGCCCGTGCGGCCAGATCCCGCTCCCGACCCCGACCGCCGCGCCCCGGTCGACCAGGTCGCGCCCCTGCTCGACGTGGAGCTCGACGAAGCAGCCGACCCCGTCCAGCTCCGCCCACCGTCCGCCCTCCCCCAGTCCCGAGGCGGCCAGCGCGTCGGGGAGGAAGACGCCGTCGCGGTCGCGCAGCTCGCGGGCCTGCGCCCAGTCGAGGGTGCCGGTCGCCAGCCGTGAGCCGAGGCAGGCGAGCCCGAAGCGCGAACCCTCCTCCTCGACGAAGACCGAGACGCCGAGCGGCCGCGCCGGCTCGACCCCGCGCTCGCGGAGCAGGTCGACCGCGGCCAGCGCGGACACGACGCCGAGCGGACCGTCGTACGCCCCGCCGTCGAGGACGCTGTCGAGGTGGGAGCCGGTGAGCACGCCGGGACCGGTGCCGGCGTCCCACCAGGCGACCTGGTTGCCGATCGGGTCGGTCTCCAGCCGCAGCCCGCGGGCGATCGCCGCTTCCGCGAACCACGCCCGCAGCTCGCCCTCCGCCGAGGTCCAGGGCTGCCGGAAGTAGCCCCCCGAGGAGTCCGAGCGACCGACGGGTGCGATCTCGTGCCACATCTCCTCGAAGCCCATGGGGTCAGTCCATCGCCGCACCGGTGCGGCGGCAAGCACCGAGCGGTGGCCCGGGTCTCGGATCCGAGATCACCGACGCCACCGGCCGCGGTGGACGAGGTCCTGCCACGGCCGCCGGGGGCGTCGGGACGGCGACCCGGCAGGGCCGGCGTCCTCGAGCCGGTGGCCGAGGGTGATCGCCCCGACGGGCAGCCGGTCCCCCGGCACCCCGAACGCCTCGCGCAACGCCGCCACCCGCCCCGGCGGGATCCCGAAGAAGCACGCCCCCAGCCCCTCGTCGACCGCGGTCTGCAGGACCAGCAGCGAGGCCATCCCCGCGTCGACGTACCAGAACGGCACCGGCCAGCGGCCCGGGTCGCGGTCGGTCCAGCCCTTGTCGGCCTCGGCGTACCGGTCGAGGTAGGCCTCCCGGCTCGTCAGCGGTACGACGACCACCGGGGCGGACCGCATCCCCCTCAGCCAGGAGCTCTCGGCTCCGGCATCGGCGGTCACGTCCCAGAAGCGCGCGACCTGCTCCCGCTCGTCGAGCACGAGGAACTCCACGGCCTGCGTGAAGCCGGCGCTCGGCGCCCGGGAGGCGTGCTCGAGGGCGCGGTCGACGAGGGCGGGATCGACCGGTCGGTCGGCGTACCGCCGCACCATCCGACGCCGCCGGACCACCTCACGGAGCTCCACGACCCACCGCCGTCCTCACACGTTCACGAGCGTGTCCCGCCACCCGCAGGAGGCTAGGGCACGACCGTGCCAGGTGGCAGCAAGGAGTCACCCCGGATTTGCAACCTGACCCCGGAGCAATCACGGTTGTGCGGTTGTCGAAAAGCCACAGGAAGGTAACAACCATGGCCACGACCGTCGATCCGCAGCCTGATCAGGCCCGAGGGGAGGACGCGCCCCCGCCCCGCAGGCGACGCCACCCGGCCCTCGACTTCCGCTTCCGCGACGAGTCGACCAAGGACCTGCCGATCGATGCGTTCGTCTTCGGCGTGACCGCGACGATCGCCGTCGGCTTCCTGCTCTGGGGCTTCCTCAGCACGGCCTCGCTGTCGTCGGCCTCGAGCACCGCGCTCGGCTGGACGATGCAGGGCCTGGACTGGTTCTTCGTCCTCATCGCCTCCGGCTTCGTGGTGTTCTCGCTCTGGCTGGCCCTGGGCAAGTACGGCAACATCCCGCTCGGCCGTGACGGCGAGCGTCCGGAGTTCCGCACGTCGTCGTGGATCGCGATGATGTTCTCCGCCGGCATGGGCATCGGCCTGATGTTCTACGGCGTCAACGAGCCGCTGACGTTCTTCGCCGACGGCGGCGACTTCGCGGTCCCGGGCACCAACGGCCTGACCCAGGCCGAGCTGGCCGACGTCGCGATGGCGCAGACGCTGTTCCACTGGACGTTCCACCCGTGGGCGATCTACGCGGTGGTGGGCCTCGCGATCGCGTACGGCACCTTCCGCAAGGGTCGCCGCCAGCTGATCAGCGCGGCGTTCATCCCGCTGCTCGGCAAGCGTGCCGAGGGCCGGGCCGGCAAGGTCATCGACATCCTCGCCATCTTCGCGACCCTCTTCGGCTCCGCCGCCTCGCTCGGTCTCGGCGCCCTGCAGATCCGCAGCGGCCTGCAGATCGTCGCCGGCCTCGGCGAGACCGGGAACGCCCTGCTGATCGGCATCATCGCGGTGCTGACGGTCGGCTTCGTGCTGTCCGCGGTCTCCGGTGTCGCCAAGGGCATCCAGTGGCTCTCCAACATCAACATGGTGCTCGCCGTCGCGCTGGCGGTCTTCGTGTTCGTGGTCGGGCCGACGCTGTTCGTCCTCGACATCGTGCCGTCCGCGATCGCGGCGTACTTCGGCGAGCTGCCCGAGATGGCCGGCCGGACCAACGCCCAGGGCGGCAACGTCGCGACCTGGCTGTCGTACTACACGGTCTTCTACTGGGCCTGGTGGATCTCCTGGACCCCCTTCGTCGGCATGTTCATCGCCCGCATCTCGCGCGGTCGCACGATCCGCCAGTTCGTGACCGGCGTGCTGCTGGTGCCGAGCCTGGTGAGCCTCGTGTGGTTCGCCATCTTCGGCGGGTCCGCGATCAAGCTGCAGATGGACGGCACCGACATCTACGGCGCCGGCGGCGTCGAGGCGCAGCTGTTCACCCTGCTGGAGAACTTCCCGTGGGCGACCGTCACCAGCATCCTGGTGATGGTCCTGGTGGGCATCTTCTTCGTGTCCGGCGCCGACGCCGCTTCGCTCGTGATGGGCACGCTGTCGCAGAACGGTGCGATCGAGCCCCGCAAGGCGGTCGTCGTCTTCTGGGGCGTCGCGACCGGTGCCGCCGCGGCGGTGATGCTGCTGGTGGGTGGCGAGGACGGGCTCAACGGCCTCAAGACCATCACCATCGTCTCCGCGGTGCCCTTCGCCGTGGTCATGGTGGGCCTGTGCGTCGCCCTGGCCAAGGACCTCTCGCAGGACCCGCTCGTCGTGCGTGCCGACTACGCGAAGGCCGCCGTCCACGAGGCCGTGGTCGCCGGCGTCACCGAGCACGGTGACGACTTCCGGCTCGCCGTCGAGCAGGACACCCCCGGTGCCGCCGGCGACGAGGTAGGCGACCGCGCCGAGCAGCGCTAGCTCCTCCTCCGGATCACCCCCTGCCTCGTATCCTGTCGGGGCAGGGGGTGATCTCGTTGTCGGACCACGACAGCCGTCCTGAGCGGGTGGAACGCACCCGCGACGCACGCACCGGCGACCCCGCGGCCCGGGCCCGGATGCGTGAGCAGCACACCTGGGTCGACCTGCAGGTGCGCCGGGCCATGGAGCGCGGTGACTTCGACGACCTGCCCGGTGCGGGCAAGCCGCTGGGGGACCTCGGCGCGGACCACGATCCCGACTGGTGGCTCAAGCAGCTCATCGAGCGCGAGAAGGTCACCGGCGTGCTGCCGCCCGCGCTGCAGCTGCGCAAGGACGACGCCGAGCTCGACGCGCTCCTCGACGGGCTCGCCAGCGAGCGAGACGTACGCCGCGAGATCGAGGACTTCAACGCCCGCGTGATGCGCGCCCGCTACACCCCCGTCGACGGACCGCCGCTGGTCACCCAGCCCCGCGACGTCGACGCCGAGGTCGCGCGGTGGCGGGAGCGACGCAGCACGCGGCACACTGGGCACCAGGCGCCGGAGACGGCGGATCAGCCGCGGCGCAGGCGCTGGTTCCGCCGCTGAGCACGGTCGGCGCCGGGGGAGGCTCAGGTGTCGGTCGCGGCCGCCAGGGAGGCGTACGCCCGTGGTGACTGGCGGGCCGCCTACGACGCGCTCGACGCCGACCGTGCCACGCTCGACACGGGCGACCTCGACCTGCTGGGCGAGGCTGCCTGGTGGCTCGGTGACTCCCCCGGCTCGATGGCCGTCTCCGAGGAGGTCTACCAACGCCTGGTCGCGGCCGGGGCCGAGCAGGAGGCGGCGGACCGCGCGCTGCGCCTGACGCTGGAGTGGTTCACGCGTGGCGACGTCCAGATCGCCCTGGCGTGGCTGGCCCGGGCCCGACGGCTGCTCGGCTCGCTGCCCCGCTGCGCCCTGCACGGCTACCTCGCCTACCTCGACGCGGCCGCGGACCTCGAGCTGACGGCCGACCCCGAGCTCGCCGAGGTCGCGGCGGCCGAGCTCCGGGCGTTCTCCCAGGAGTTCGACGACCCCGCGCTCGCCTGCTTCTCGCTGGCGCTGAGCGGCCTCGCCGGCATCCGCCGCGGGCGCACCGCGCACGGGTTTGCCGACCTCGACGAGGCGATGCTCCCGGTGCTCGCGGGCCACGTCGACCCGCTGTGGTCCGGCGACCTCTACTGCACCGTCATCCACCTGTGCGACGAGCTGGCGGACCTGTCGCGGATGCGGGCGTGGACCGACGCGCTCGCCCGGTGGTCGCGGCCCCGGTCGGAGACCTTCCTGTTCGCCGGCGTCACCCGGGTCCACGAGCTGCAGCTCGCCGCCGCCGAGGGCGACTGGGTCACAGTCGAGCAGGAGCTCGGCGAGCGCAGCGCCGACCTCGTCGGGAAGCACGGCTGGCTGGCGGGCGAGGGCTACTACACCCTCGGCGAGGTACGTCGGCTGCGGGGTGACGCGGCCGGGGCGCGCACGGCCTTCGGGCAGGCCCGCGAGCTCGGCCACGCCGCCCAGCCCGGCGAGGCGCTGCTGCTGGCGTCGGAGGGACGGTGCGCGGAGGCGCTCGACCAGCTCCGGGTCGCCCTCGCCGAGCGCGACACCCTGGCGCGGGCCCGGATGCTGCTGCCCGCGGTCTCGCTGGCGCTCCGCGAGCAGGAGCCGGCGTACGCCATGACGCTGGCGGCCGAGCTGGAGTCGACCGCAGCTCGGTTCGGGACCCCCGGGCTCCGGGCCGCGGCGGCCCAGGGGCGCGCCACCCTCCACCTGGCAGCCGGGGACGCAGCGGCCGCGCTCCCACTCCTCACCGACGCGCTCGCCACCTACCGCGACCAGCGCCACCGTCACGCGATGGCCCTCGTCCACGAGCAGCTGGCCGCCGCCCACCGGGCGCTGGGTGAGGTGCACCGTGCCGCGGCCGACGTGGCCACCGCCCGGGCGATCTACGGCCGGCTCGGCGCCGAGCCGGACCTGGCACGGACGGCACCGGCGCAGCGACCCGGCGGGCTCACTGCGCGCGAGGTCGAGGTGCTGCGCCTGGTGGCCGGCGGCGCCAGCAACCGCGACGTCGCCGCAGCTCTCACGATCAGCGACAAGACGGTCAGCCGCCACCTCGCCAACATCTTCACCAAGCTCGATGTCAGCTCCCGGACGGCCGCTGCCGGGTGGAGCCGCGAGCACGGCCTCTGAGTGCACGATTCACCTCACGAGCACGGGTCCGGGATGGGGCATCCGGTCGAGGCGACGGCCGCGGCTGCGCTCCTAGCGTCGGAGGGCGCCGGCGACCCTGCCGGGCGCCCGCCCACCCTTGGAGGACACCATGACCGCGCTCGACAGCCCGACCACGACCGCAGCCGATCCCGAGGAGGTCGCCGGCCGCATCCTGGGGATCCTCAACGACGGCGCCATCTGCATCCTCACCAGCCTCGGCCAGCAGCTCGGCCTCTTCGACACCCTCGCCGCGCTGCCGCCGGCGACCAGTGCCCAGCTCGCCGACGCCGCCGGGCTCGACGAGCGGTACGTCCGCGAGTGGCTCGGCGGTGTCGTGACCGCCGGCTTCGTCCGGTTCGCACCCGCGTCGGGCACGTACGAGCTGCGCCCCGACCACGCGCCGTTCCTCACCGGGACCGGGCCGGACAACCTCGCGCGCCAGACCCGTTACGTCGCGCTCATGGGCGAGGTCGCTCCACGGATCGCCGAGAAGTTCCGCACCGGTGGTGGCCTCGGGTACTCCGACTACCCGGGCTTCCACGACCTCATGGCCGCGGACAGCGCGGCCGTCAACGACACCTCGCTCGTCGACACGATCATTCCGCTGACGGGGCTGGCCGACCGCCTGGAGGCGGGCGTCCGGGTGGCCGACGTCGGCTGCGGCGAGGGCCACGCGATCAACCTGCTCGCCCGCACCTACCCGGCGAGCCACTTCGTCGGCTACGACTTCAGCGAGGAGGCGCTGGTCGCCGCGCGGGCTGAGGCCGCCACCTGGGGGCTGCCCAACGCCCGCTTCGAGACCGCGGACGTCGCCCAGCTCGGTGCGGCCGCGGAGTACGACCTGGTGACGGCCTTCGACGCGATCCACGACCAGGCGCACCCCGCGACCGTGCTCGCCAACATCCGCCGCGCGCTGCGGCCCGGGGGCACCTTCCTGATGGTCGACATCAAGGCGGACAGCACCCTGGAGGGCAACCTCGAGCTGCCGTGGGCCTCGTTCCTCTACGCCGTCTCGACCGTGCACTGCATGTCGGTCTCGCTCGGTCAGGGCGGCGACGGTCTGGGCACGGTGTGGGGCGTCCAGACCGCGACCCGGATGCTGCACGAGGCGGGATTCGCCGAGGTGACCCTCCACGACCTCGAGGAGGACCCGTTCAACGCCTACGTCGTCGCCCGCGCCTGAACCCGAGGTGTCACCTTCGTCATACCGACGGCGAGCGGGCCGCTGCTAGGTTCCGCGGCATGCGCCCCGCCAAGGACTTCTTCCGCCCGCTCGCCGTCGGTGCTCCCGAGCCACTCCGCGAGGTCCCGGCGCGTCCCAGCCGGGCGATCCACTTCTTCGACCCGAGCAACCCCAAGATGGCGGCCAAGGTCCCCGACATGGTCGGCACGGTCGACGTCCTGCTCGGCAACCTCGAGGACGCCGTCAAGGCCGACCGCAAGGAGGCGGCCCGCGCCGGGCTGGTCGAGATCGCGCAGGCGACGGACTTCGGTCCCACCCAGCTGTGGACCCGGATCAACGCGCTCGACAGCCCGTGGGTGCTCGACGACCTGACCACCCTGGTCACCGAGATCGGCGACCGGCTCGACGTGGTCATGGTGCCGAAGGTGCAGGGCGCCGAGGACATCCACTACGTCGACCGGCTGCTCGCCCAGCTCGAGGCGAAGGCGGGGCTGGAGCGGCCGATCCTCGTCCACGCGATCCTCGAGACCGCCCGCGGCGTGGCGAACGTCGAGGAGATCTGCGGCGCCAGCCCGCGGATGCAGGGCCTCTCGCTCGGCCCGGCCGACCTCGCGGCGGACCGGCGGATGAAGACGACGCGCGTGGGCGGCGGCCACCCCGGCTACCTCGTGCGCGAGGACCCGGTGCTCAACGCCGACGGCGTGGAGTCGCGCGAGCGCGCGACCTTCCAGCAGGACCTGTGGCACTACACGATCGCCCGGATGGTCGACGCCTGCGCCATGCACGGGATCTACCCCTACTACGGCCCCTTCGGCGACATCGCCGACGAGGTCGCCTGCGAGGACCAGTTCCGCAACGCCTTCCTGCTCGGCTGCGTCGGCACCTGGTCGCTCCACCCCAAGCAGATCGCGATCGCCAACCGCGTCTTCAGCCCCAGCGTCGAGGACATCCGTCACGCCCGCCGGGTGGTGGCCGCGATGGGCGACGGCACGGGGGCGGTGATGCTCGACGGGAAGATGGAGGACGACGCGTCCCTCAAGCAGTGCCTGGTGATGGTCGACCTCGCCGAGCAGCTCGCCGCGGTCGACCCCGAGCTCGCCGCGAAGTACGAGGAGCTCGGCGATGAGTGACTTCCGCCCCCGCCGCTCGGTCCTCTACATGCCCGGCTCCAACGAGCGGGCCCTCGAGAAGGCCCGGTCGATCCCGTGCGACGGGCTGATCCTCGACCTCGAGGACAGCGTCGCCCCGGACGCCAAGCCCGCCGCCCGGGAGGCTGCGTGCGCGGCCGCCGCCTCCGGGGCGTACGGCGCCCGCGAGGTCACCATCCGGGTCAACGCCGCCGACACCGACTGGCACGCCGACGACCTCGCTGCCGCGTGCGCGGCAGGCCCCGACGCGATCGTGGTGCCCAAGGTCGACAGCGCCGACGCGGTGCTGCGGCTGGTGGACGCCATGGCAGCCCACGACGCCCCCGACCGGACCACGCTGTGGGCGATGATCGAGACGCCTGTCGCCATGCTCCACGCGGAGGAGATCGCCGCCGCGTCCGAGCGCCTGACCGTCCTGGTGATGGGCACCAACGACCTCGTCAAGGAGCTGTACGCCGAGCACGTCCCGGGCCGCCAGCCGCTGCTCCCCGGGCTGGGCCTGGCGCTGCTCGCCGCCCGCGCGACCGGCAAGGTCGTCCTCGACGGCGTCTACAACGACGTCAAGGACACCGACGGCTTCCTCGCCGAGTGCGACCAGGGCCGGCAGCTCGGCTTCGACGGCAAGACGCTGATCCACCCCGGCCAGGTCGAGGGCGCCAACCGTGCCTTCGCGCCGAGCGAGTCGGCGGTGGAGGAGGCGCGCGGGATCCTGCAGGCGTGGGAGGAGGGCAAGGGTTCCGGCGTGGTCACCTACCGCGGCCGGATGGTCGAGAACCTCCACGTCGAGTCGGCGGAGCGCATCCTGCGGATCCACGACGCGATCGGCGCCCTGGCGCCCGGCGGCGCCTGAGCGGAAACGCCCGCGCGCGGTCGGCAAACCTCTGCCACCATCGGCGCATGGTCGCCGGCGTCGTCCTCGTCGCACTGCTCCACGAGGGGCAGGTGCTCGTCGTCGACGGCCGGCTGCCCGAGGTCGAGGTCGACGAGGACGCGGACGACCGCTTCCCCACCGCGCTCGAGCGGGTCGGCGCGGACGTCTACCTCGCGCCGGTGCTGCGGTTGGGCGTGGACCGGTTCCTCGACGTCGTCGGCTGCCGCTCCCTGCCGGTGCCGCACGGCACGTGGGTGGCCCCTGCCGACCTCGCCGACACCGAGGTCGCCGAGCTCCTGGGGCGGACCCTGCGCGAGCGCGAGGAACCACCACCGTTGCGCCCGCCGTGGTTCCTGCCCGGCTGGTACGACGAGGTCGAGACGTGGGTCGACGAGCAGCTGTCCCGGGCCGGCCGGCCGCGTACGGGCGTGATGGTGGTCCACCGGGTCTGGAGCATCTCGGCGGTGCTCCGGGTGCCGACCGGATCCGGCGTGCTGTGGTTCAAGGCGCCGTGCGACCTGTTCGGTCGCGAGGCCGCGATCCACCGGGTCCTCGCGCGGCACTTCCCCGACGACGTCCCGGTGCTGGTCGCCGCCGACGAGGAACGCGGCTGGACGCTGATGGAGGCGATGCGCGGGGCCGGTGAGTCCGACCGGTCACCGGGTGCGGCGGCCGCGCTCGCAACCCGCTGGGCGGAGGTGCAGCTCGCCTCGCTCGACGTGGTCGACGAGCTCCGGGAGGCCGGTGGGCTGGTGCGCGACGCCGCGGCGACGCTGGCCGCCCTCCACCGGGTGCTGTCCGGCAGCCCCGAGCTCGGCTCCCTCGACCCCGACGAGCTCGCGGCGGTAAGAGCGGTGGTCGGCAGGGTCGAGGACCTGGTCCGTGAGCTGTGGGACTGCGGGCTCCCGGACACCCTGTGCCACGGCGACCTGCACCTGGGCAACGTCGCCTACGACGGCCACGAGCTCCGCGTCTTCGACCTGACCGACTGCTGCATCGGCCACCCGTTGCTGGACGGCTGCCACCTCGCGCACTTCGACGAGGGCCGGCCCGCGGACGACGACCTCTTCGCGGCGTTCGCCCGCCCGTGGCGCGAGGCGTTCCCGGAGGCCCGGATCGACCGCGCCGCGGCGCTCGCGCCCGTGGTCGACCTGGTCTTCCAGCTCGACGTCTTCGACCGGATCGCCGCCGCCACCGAGCCCGCGTCGGCGTACGAGCTGGGCGGTGTCGTGGCGTGGCTGCTGAAGCGGCTGCCGGGGGCGGTGGCCGGGCTGGAGCGATAGCTGACCGCGATCATCATCACCTTGCCGGCGGGAGCGATGATCTTCGCGGTCAGGTATCGCGCGGCGGGGGCGTCCGCCACCACGGCGGAGGGGCCAGCGTCCACTGCCGCTCCGAGGGGCTCCCGAAGCGGGCGCGCGCCCGCGTCGACCGGATGCGGTCGACCACCAGCCGCTCGTCGGAGAGGTCGCCCGCCACCACCGTGAAGTACTCCAGCCCGACGTCGCGGAAGCACTGCTCGCGCGCGACGTCGCGACGGTGCCGGTCCCGCCCGCGGTGGGCGGCACCGTCGTACTCGCCGACCACGCCGGCGACGGGGTCGAGCAGGTCGGGGTATCCGAGCAACCGGCCGCGGAGGTCGAACACGGGCCGGTTGACCAGCGGGACGGGCAGGCCCGCGTCGAGCACCCAGCGCAGGAACAGGTAGACCTCCGGACCCGACCGGAAGCCCTCGCTGCTGAGGGCCAGCGCGTCGCGGAAGAGCGGGATGCCCTCCCAGGCGACCCGCAGCTCGGCGTACTCGCGGAGCTGGCGACGGGTCGTGATCCCGGAGGCCAGAGTCATGCAGATCGCGGCCACCGCCGGCCGCAGGGTCCGCCGCCGCCGTACCTCGTCGAAGAGTGCGCGCTGGGCGGTCGTGCACCACAGGCCGTGCACGAACTGGCGGTCGTACGGCGGCAGCTGCCGCCGGCTGCGGCGGGCACGGTCGTCCTCCCACGGGTGGTAGCCGGACCGCTGCAGCAGATCGACCGGCAGCACCGTGCCGGCCGCGTCCACCGTCCCGTCGAAGTACGCAGCCCCCAGCCATCGCAGCGCGGCCCACCCGGTCACCGCACCCGTGCCCCGCACACGCATCCCCTGCTCGAGGATGCGCTGCTCGACCCTGCTCGAGTCGACGTCCGCCGGCACGTACCAGCCGTGCGACACCTGCCGGAACCGGCCGCGCTGCGTCTGGCCCCGCGTGGGACCGGTGAGCCCCGCGGGGTCGATGCGCGCGGGCCGCACCAGGTCGGCGGGCAGCGCGCCGCGTGGTGACCAGTGTGCTCCGTCGTCGTGCTCGTCCCCCCGGGCACGGTCCGCCCGTTCCTGTCGTCACGCACCCGGGTGACGGCCCGACTGTGGACAACCTCGTCCGGACGCAGGCTGTGGATCACGACGGGTGGATAGCTGACCGCAGAAATCATCACCGGCCGTCCGCGAAGGATGATTTCCGCGGTCAGGTATCCCCTACTCCGCCATCGGCACCCGCACCCCGCGCTCGGCGGCCACCTCGATCGCACGGTCGTAGCCCGCGTCGACGTGGCGGATCACGCCCATCCCCGGGTCGTTGGTGAGCACCCGCTCGATCTTCTGCGCCGCGAGGTCGGTGCCGTCGGCGACGCACACCTGGCCGGCGTGCAGCGAGCGGCCGATGCCGACGCCGCCGCCGTGGTGGAAGGAGACCCAGGTCGCGCCGGAGGCGGTGTTGACCAGCGCGTTGAGGACCGCCCAGTCGGCGATCGCGTCGGAGCCGTCGAGCATCGCCTCGGTCTCGCGGTAGGGGGAGGCGACCGAGCCGCAGTCGAGGTGGTCACGGCCGATCACGACCGGCGCGCTGAGCTCGCCCGAGGCGACCATCTCGTTGAACTTCAGCCCGGCCCGGTGGCGCTCGCCGTAGCCCAGCCAGCAGATGCGGGCCGGCAGACCCTGGAACTCCACCCGCTCCGACGCCATGGTGATCCACTTCCGGAGCTTCTCGTCCTCGGGGAACAGCTCGAGGATCGCGCGGTCCGTGGCGGCGATGTCGGCGGGGTCGCCGGAGAGCGCGGCCCACCGGAACGGCCCCTTGCCCTCGCAGAACAGCGGCCGGATGTACGCCGGGACGAACCCGGGGAACTCGAAGGCCCGGTCGTAGCCGCCCTTGCGGGCCTCGTCGCGGATCGAGTTGCCGTAGTCGAACACCTCCGCGCCCCGGTCCTGGAACTCCACCATCGCTCGCACGTGCGCGGCCATCGACGCCTGCGCGGCCTTGGTGAACGCCACCGGGTCGGCCTCGCGCTGCGCCTGCCACTCCTCGAACGGCACCCCCACCGGCAGGTAGAACAGCGGGTCGTGCGCGGAGGTCTGGTCGGTGACGACGTCGATCGGGGCACCCTGCTCGAGCAGCGCCGGCACCATCTCGGCAGCGTTGCCGAGCACGCCGATCGACAGCGGACGGCGCTCGTCGCGAGCGGCCACCGCGAGCTCGAGGGCGTGGTCGAGCGAGTCGGCGCGTACGTCGAGGTAGCGGTGCTCGATCCGCCGCTCGATCCGGGACTCGTCGCACTCGATGCAGATCGCGACGCCGTCGTTCATGGTCACCGCGAGCGGCTGCGCGCCGCCCATGCCGCCGAGTCCGGCCGTCAGGGTGATGGTCCCGGCCAGCGTGCCCCCGAACGTCTTGTCAGCGACGGCGGCGAAGGTCTCGAAGGTGCCCTGCAGGATCCCCTGGGTGCCGATGTAGATCCACGAGCCGGCCGTCATCTGGCCGTACATCGTCAGGCCGAGGTCCTCCAGCCGGCGGAACTCCTCCCAGTTCGCCCAGTCGCCGACGAGGTTGGAGTTGGCGATCAGCACGCGCGGCGCCCACTCGTGGGTCCGCATCACCCCGACCGGCTTGCCGGACTGCACGAGCAGGGTCTCGTCGTCACCCAGCGTGCGGAGCGTCCGCACGAGGGCGTCGTACGCCTCCCAGCTGCGGGCGGCCTTCCCGGTGCCGCCGTAGACGACCAGGTCCTCGGGGCGCTCCGCGTTGGCCGGGTCGAGGTTGTTCATCAGCATCCGCAGCGGCGCCTCGGTCTGCCAGGAGCGGGCGGTCAGCGCGGTGCCGTGCGGGGCGTGGATGGGCAGGCGGTCGTTCACTGGAGGTCTCCGATCACGGACGAGGCGGCCGCGAGCACGGCGCCGGACTGGACGAGCGAGACGCAGGCCTCGATCTCGGGCGAGAGGTGGCGGTCGGGGCCGGGTCCCTCGATCCCGGCCTCCCGCAGCAGGCGGACGACGGCACCCGTGGCGGGCGAGGGCGTCAGCGGGGCCCGCAGGTCGAGCGCGCGGGCCGCGGTCAGCACCTCGACCGCGACGACGCGGGACAACCCGTCGACCGAGCGCCGCAGCTTGCGGGCGGCCGACCAGCCCATCGACACGTGGTCCTCCTGCATCGCGCTGGAGGGGATGGAGTCGACGCTCGCGGGGACGGCGAGCCGCTTGAGCTCCGAGACGATCGCGGCCTGGGTGTACTGGGCGATCATGTGGCCACTGTCGACGCCGGGGTCGTCGGCGAGGAACGGCGGGAGCCCGTGGTTGCGCGCCTTGTCGAGGAACCGGTCGGTGCGCCGTTCGCTGATCGAGGCCACGTCGGCGGCGACGATCGCGAGGAAGTCGAGGACGTACGCGACGGGGGCACCGTGGAAGTTGCCGTTGGACTCCACCCGGCCGTCGTCGGGGAGCACGACGGGGTTGTCGACCGCGCTGGCGAGCTCGCGGGTGGCGACGCTCGCCGCGTGCTCGACGGTGTCGCGGGCGGCGCCGTGCACCTGGGGCGAGCAGCGCAGGGAGTAGGCGTCCTGGACGCGGTTGCAGTCCGGTCCGCGGTGGGAGGCGACGACCGCGGAGTCCGCCATCAGCGCCACCAGGTTGGCGGCGGAGGCGGCCTGGCCGGGGTGGGGCCGGATCGCCTGCAGCTCAGGAGCGAAGACCCGGTCGGTCCCGAGCTGGGCCTCGACCGACATCGCGGCGGCCACGTCGGCGGTGCGCAGCAGCAGCCGCAGGTCCTCGACGGCCATCACCAGCATGCCGAGCATGCCGTCGGTCCCGTTGATGAGGGCGAGCCCCTCCTTCGCCGCCAGCTCGACCGGCGCGAGCCCGGCCGCGGCCAGCGCGTCGGACGCCGGCACCAGCGCACCATCCGCGTCGCGGACCTCGCCCTCCCCCATCAGCGCCAGGGCGCAGTGCGACAGCGGCGCGAGGTCGCCCGAGCAGCCCAGCGAGCCGTACTCGCGGACGACGGGGGTGATGCCGTGGCTCAGCAGCCCGGCGATCAGCCGCGCGGTCCCGAGCCGGATCCCGGTGTGGCCGGTGGCCAGGGTCGAGAGCCGGAGCAGCATCAGCGCCCGCACCACCTCCGGCTCCACCTCCGGACCCGACCCGGCGGCGTGGGAGCGCACCAGGGACCGCTGCAGCTGGGCGCGCAGCTCGGTCGGGATGTGGCGGGTGGCGAGCGCGCCGAAACCCGTCGAGATGCCGTACGCCGGCGTCGGCGCCTCGGCCAGCTCGTCGACGACGGCCCGGGCGCGCTCGATCGCAGCCTCGGCCTCGGGGGTGAGCGTCACCGGCGCACCGTGGCGGGCGACGGCGAGGACCTCGGCGAACGAGACCGGGCCGACGCCGACGGCGACCGGGCCCGGCGAGGAGTGGGTCGTCATGGCCCCATCCAACGACCGCCCCGTCCCCCGCGCCAGACCGACGGCGCCCGACCTGTCTCGGATCCGAGACGAGCTCGAATCCCGTTGCCGCCCACCGCGGCGACTCCCTCCAGTGAGGAAGGTGGGGGGAGGGGGGACCATGCCCACCGTGCGGCTCAGCGAGCCGAGGCAGGTCGCGTTGACGGCCCTGCTCGCCCTCGAGCCCGCTCCCGACTCCGCTCGCGCCGACCGGCACCCCGACCGACGTACGCTCGAGGCGCTCGGGCGCCTGATCCCCTGCGACGTGATCGGCCTCGGCGTCGTGGACGCGGACACCGGCACCCTGCTCTACTCGGTCTCGCTGCCCTCGTGGCGCGCCTGGGTCCACGACGAGGGCCTCGACGAGGAGTGCCCCGAGGGCGTCCTCCACGAGCTCGACGACCCGCGGTTCCGACCCCAGCTCGTGCGGACCGGCATGAGCGACGGCCTGCTGCTGTGCTTCCGCGACGGGCGCGACCGGGTGGTGCAGGTGTGGCTGGACCGGGAACGCCGCCCGTTCACCGAGGCCGACCTCGCCCTGCTGCGGATGACCGAACCGATCCTGCGCCGGCTGCTCCGCGAGCGGCCCACCCTGCGGCTCCACGCCGACCTCACGACCCAGGAGCGGCGGGTGCTGCGGCTCGTCGCCACCGGGATGTCCAACGCCGACGTGGCCGCCCGGATGTCGGTGGCGCCGTGCACGGTCCGCAAGCACCTCGAGCACGCCTACCGCAAGCTCGGCGTGACCAACCGGATGGCGGCCGTGCAGGCCTTCGAGGGGCGGCCGGCGTACGCCGTCACCCGTGGCCAGACCTTCGCCTGATCGCGAATAGCCACCGGACCTGCGCGGCTCCGAGACTGACAGGGCCAGTCGTACGTCCGAGGGGGCCCACCATGTCCGTCCGCCGTCACCTGCTCGCCGCCACCGCCTGCCTGGCGCTCGTGGTCCCGCTGGGACCCGCCACCGCCGGCGGCCACCCGCCGGGACACGACGACGCGGCAGCCGCGGCGACCGCCGTCGCGTGGCAGCGGATCGCCCTGCGCACGATCTACACCGAGGGCCTCTCGTCGCCCCCGGTGGGCATCCTCTACCTGGCCTTCACCTCGATCGCCGTGGACGACGCCGCGGATCGCGTGCAGAAGCGTGGCGGGTCCGCCGAGGCAGCCGTGGCCGCGGCCGCGCACGGCGTGCTGAGGGAGTACTTCGCCGCGACGTCCGCCGCCAACCTCGACGCCGACCTCGCGAGCACGCTCGCGGCCGTCCCCGACGGACCCGCGGAGGCCAAGGGCGTCCGCATCGGCGAGAAGGCCGCCGCCCGCATGGTCGAGAGTCGCGAGGACGACGGACGCAACGACCTGAGCGTCATCTACTCGCAGCCCGACGAGGTGGGCTACTGGCAGCCGCCGCCGGGCGCACCGACCACGGGGGGCGGCATGGCCGGCGCATGGATCGGCTTCGTCGACCCGCTCGTGCACATCCGTCGGGTCAAGCTCGACGGTCCCGACCCGCTCGACAGCCACGCCTACGCCGTCGACTACCAGGAGGTGCTGGAGACGGGCTCGTCCACCCCGACCCCCGACCTGGCCGACGAGGCGGCCACGGCTCGCTTCTTCGCCTTCAACCCGCCGGTGATGTACCGCACCGCGGTGTGCGACCTGCTGACGGCCGAACCGATGGGGCTCAGCGACACCACGGAGCTCTTCGCCACCATCGACACCGCCGTGGCGACGGCGGCCATCGAGACCAACCGGCTCAAGTTCGAGATCGGCTTCTGGCGCCCGTTCCAGGCGATCAACGACCTCCGCGACGACGGCAACCCCGCCACGACGCCGCAGCCGGGCTGGGCGCCGCTGGTCCCGAATCCCTTCTACTCCGACTACACCAGCGGACACGCGTCCGCGACGGCACCGTTCGCCGAGGTGATGCGGAAGGCCTTCGGTGACGACGTCACGCTGACCCTGAAGAGTCCCCTCCTGGCCGACCCCGCGCAGCGAGAGCGGACGTACTCGTCCCTGTCGGACATCGAGCACGACGCGCTGCACGCCCGGATCTGGGGCGGGCTGCACTTCCGCGATGCCATGGACGACGGCTACCTGCTCGGCCACAAGACCGCGCGGCGGGTGATGCGTGCCATGCGCTGAGGTCCGGCCGGCCGCCGTACGTCTCGGATCCGAGACCACACCCTTTCAGGTGTGCCTGCCGTCCCGCCGCCGACCTAGGTTGGGAGGTCCGCCCACCAGGAGGTAACCCATGGACACCAGCCAGATCGTCTGGATCGTCGTGGCTGTCGTCGTCGTCCTCGCCCTGATCGGGCTGGCCCTGACGATGTCGCGCAAGCGCAAGGCCGAGCAGAACCGTCAGCACGCCCAGGGCCTGCGCCAGGAGGCACACGCCCAGCAGGGCGCCGTGCAGCAGGAGGAGCTGAAGGCCCGCGAGGCCGAGCTCGAGGCAGAGCGCAAGCGGCTCGAGGCCGAGCGGGCGGAGGCGGAGGCCGAGCGGGCCCGCCAGGGCCACCTGCAGGAGCACGCCAAGGTCGAGGACCAGGTCCGGGAGGCCGACCGGGTCGACCCCGACGTCGACCACCGCTCGCCGGACTACGCCCCGGGCACGACGCCTGCCGCCGGGCCCACCGGCACGCCTGCGGAGGGCACCAGCACGCCCACCACCGGGACCACCGGCGCGCACGCCTCCCCGACGCCCGACGACCGTGTCGCGGAGGACCCGCACCACGAGCGGACCACCGAGGAGCCCGGCTCCGGCACCCACCGCGCCTGATCCCGCCGCCGGCACCGCACGGCTCGTGACAGCATTCCCCACATGAGCCAGGTGCCGGCGGCCACGCGCACCCTGCGGGTCCTCTCCTTCCTCGCCTCGCAGCCCGACCCGGCCCCGCTGGACCGGATCATGCGGGCGTGCGACCTGCCGCGGAGCACGGCGTACCACCTGCTGCGCACGATGGTCGACGAGGGTTTCGTGGTGCACCTGGTCGAGGAGTCCCGCTACGGCCTCGGCCCGGCCGCCCACGAGGTCGGGGGCGGTTGGGTCCGCCAGGCGCCCCTGGCCCGGATCGCCCGGCGTCCCCTCGCCGACCTCTCCGACGAGTCCGGGCACAACGCCCACCTGGCCGTGCTCCACGGTCGCGACGTGCTGTACGTGATCGAAGAGCGCGCCGCCGGCCAGCCCAGCCTGGTCTCCGACGTCGGCGTCCGACTGCCGGCGCACCTGACCGCCAGCGGCCGCGCCATCCTCGCCGCCCTGAGCGCCGCGCAGGTGCGAGCCCTCTATCCCGACCGGGACGCCTTCACGCTGCGCCACGGCACCGGGCCGGCCTCGCCCAGTGCGCTCCGGGCGGTGCTGGCCGAGACCCGGCAGCGCGGCTACGCGACCGAGGACGGCGACGTCACCCCCGGCTTCGCCAGCGTGGCCGCCGCGGTGCTGGACCACACCGGCCATCCCGTCGCCGGGGTCGCGATCACCGTCGACGTCCGGACGGCCTCGCCCGAGACCTACGTCGAGGCCGTACGCCGTGCGGCCGCCGGGCTGACCCGACGGCTCGGCGGCACCGCCGGCGAGTGACCCCGCGCACCCTCCGTCGTTGAGCCGGGCGACCCGCCACCCGGAGGTACGCCCGTGTCCGACCGCCGTCCGTCCGTGCGCCGCGTGCTCGTCACGGGCCTCGCCGCCACCGCCCTCGTCGCGGGCGCGCTCACCGCCGCCCGTGCCGGCGACCGGGTCGGCGACCTGCCGTCCCGCTACGACCGCTCGGTCCGCGAGGCGGCCGCCGAGGTCGCCGAGCAGCGACCGCACGCACACCGCGAGCCCCGCGCCGGAGGTGACGGTCACGGCCACGACCACACCGACGGGGCGACCAAGAACGCGCTGTCCCGCGCGGGTGAGCAGGGCGCCGAGGACCCGACGAGCGCCGTCACGCGAGCGGCGCACATCGCGGCCGTCGCCCGCGGCCGCCAGACCCCGGAGCCCGAGCTGACCACCGTCCCGCTCCGTCAGCGTCGGGACCGCCACCCGGGGACGCGGTACGCCATGGCGGGCGGCTGCTACACCCTGGTCCGGGGCGGCGAGCCGCTGTTCTTCCAGGCGACGGACCTCGGCGACTACCTGCTGCAGGACACCCGCCGCCGCTTCGTAGCCTCCGGTGGCGGCACAGCCGCGGAACCCGCCGACGACACGGTCTGGACGGCCCGCCGCGCCGGCACCTTGACCACGTTCACCAGCCACGGCACGACGTTGAGGCGCGCCGGCCGCAGCCGGTTCCTGCTGACCCGCGCGACCGGCTGCTCCTCGTTCCCGGAGGCGCGGGTCAACGTGTCGGGCGATCCGTTCGTCGGCGTCTCGCCCTTCCAGGAGGTGCGCGGCTACGTCGACGCCCACACCCACGGGATGGCCTTCGAGTTCCTCGGCGGCGAGGCCCACTGCGGCAAGCCGTGGGACCGGTTCGGCGCGCCGGCCGCCCTCGTCGACTGCGAGGACCACCAGACCGGCACCAGCGCGCTCGAGACGCTGCTCTCCGGAGAGGCGCGGCACGACCCCGTCGGCTGGCCGACCTTCCGCGACTGGCCGGCGCCTGACTCGCTCACGCACGAAGGCACCTACTACAGGTGGATGGAGCGCTCCTGGCGTGGTGGGCAGCGACTGTTCGTCAACCTGCTCGTCGAGAACAACCAGCTGTGCATGCTCTATCCCTTCAAGCGCAACTCGTGCGACGACATGGACTCGATCCGGCTGCAGGCGCAGCGGATGTACGAGCTGCAGGACTACGTCGACGCGCAGTGGGGCGGCCCCGGCAAGGGCTGGTACCGCATCGTCACCAGCCCGTGGCAGGCGCGGCGGGTCATCAACGCGGGCAAGCTGGCGGTGGTCATGGGCATCGAGACCAGCGTCCCCTTCGGCTGCAGCTTCACCGCCGGGCCGACCGGCGACCGGCCCGACGCCCGCTGCACCGAGGCGTCGATCGACCGGCAGCTGGCCGAGGTGCACCGCCTCGGCGTGCGCCAGATGGAGCTGGTCAACAAGTTCGACAACGCGCTGTCCGGGGTGGCCGGCGACGAGGGCAGCACCGGGGCCGCGGTCAACGCCGCCAACTTCCTGGAGACCAACACCTACTGGGACATGCGCCACTGCGAGCCGGCGCACCCCGACGCGCACGACCGCAACCAGCTCGCCGCGCCGTCGATCTCGCCGGACCAGCAGGACGCGCTGTTCGGCGCGATCGGCAGCCTGTACGGCGCGGTCGGCTCGGCGCTGCCCGTCTATCCGCGCCCCGACCACTGCAACGAGCGCGGCCTCACCGGCCTCGGCGAGCACCTCGTCGGTCGGCTCGCCGAGCGCGGCATGCTGGTCGACCCCGACCACATGAGCGTCAAGGCCCGCGACTCGCTGCTCGACCTGGTGGCGG
Organism: Nocardioides euryhalodurans; assembly: GCF_004564375.1. NCBI lineage: Bacteria > Bacillati > Actinomycetota > Actinomycetes > Propionibacteriales > Nocardioidaceae > Nocardioides > Nocardioides euryhalodurans. Next base: position 2,818,579 of record NZ_CP038267.1, on the reverse strand, counting down.
CCCGTCGCTACTCCGGCGTCGTGTCGAGCCACTCGTGGTCGACCGAGGACGCCTACCCGCGGATCTACGAGCTGGGCGGCTACATCGCGCCGTACGCCGGCGACTCGACGGGCTTCGTGAAGAAGTGGCGTGCCCACCTCGGCTGGGCCGACCCGCGCTACTACTTCGGGTTCGGCTACGGCGCCGACATGAACGGCCTCGGCGCCCAGGGCGACCCGCGCGGCGCCGACGTGCCCAACCCGGTCACCTATCCCTTCGAGGGCCTCGGCGGCGTCACCGTCGACCGGCAGCGCGCCGGCCGCCGGGTCTACGACCTCAACACCGACGGCGTGGCGCAGTACGGCCTCTACCCGGACTGGATCGAGGACCTGCGCCTGGTCGCCGAGGCCGAGCAGGGCGACGGCGAGGCCATCGTCACCGACATGGCCCGGGGTGCGGAGGCGTACCTCCAGACGTGGGAGCGGGCGCAGGGCATCGACCCCGACTCCTGCCGCAACCCCGACCTGCGCCGCACCGTGGCCGCCTTCCGGACCGCGGCCACGCGCGGGCTGCCGATCCGGGGGCTGCTGCAGCGGGTGGGGCAGCCCTACCTCCGCCAGGACCTGACCTACACCTACTGCGTCCGCAGCGCCTCCGACCCGGAGCTGCGCGTCGTGGTCGACCTGACCGCCCGCGGGCGTGTCGCCGGGGTCCGCGTGGCCCGGTGAGGGCCTGGTCCGCCCCGGCTCCCGGCGTCTGGTTACTCGGAAGTAGCCTGTTTCACACAGCTCGCCCGCTGACCGCGGCGCCGGATCGCCGTAGTCTCGGCGCGACGCACCGCGTCGTCGCCCCCTGCCCCGAGGAGACGTTGTGAACTGGGTCCTGATCGTCGGCCTGCTGCTGAACCTGGTCCTGCTGCCGATCGCAGCCCGACGGGTGGTGTGGCTCTACCGCCTGATCACCAGCGGCCAGCCCGACCCCGGCCGTGTCGAGGGCGTGACCGGTCGCGTCGGCCAGGTGGTGAAGACCCAGCTGGTCGAGGTCTTCGCCCAGCAGAAGCTGCTGAAGTGGACCGTCCCCGGTGCCGCGCACCTGTTCGTCTTCTGGGCGTTCCTGATCCTCGCGACGGTCTACCTCGAGGCCTACGGCGTGCTGCTGGTCTCGGAGGACTTCGCGATCCCGCTGATCGGCCACTGGGAGGTGCTGGGCTTCGCCCAGGACCTGATCGCCGTCCTGGCCCTGGTCAGCCTCGGCGTCTTCGCCCAGATCCGGCTGCGCAACGCCCCCGAGAGGCTGGGCCGCCGGTCCCGGTTCTCGGGCTCGCACCTCGGCGGGGCCTGGATGGTCCTGTTCATGATCTTCAACGTCATCTGGACGATGTTCCTGTTCCGGGGCGCCGCCTCGGCACTGGGCAACCTGCCGTACGACGGCGGCGCGTTCGTGTCGGTGGCGCTCGGCAACGCCCTCGACGGACTGTCCGAGGACGCCCTCCACGTGCTGGAGGGGATCGGCCTGCTGCTCCACATCGGCGTGATGCTGGTCTTCCTCGTGATCGTGCTCAACTCCAAGCACCTCCACATCTTCGTGGCGCCCCTGAACGTGATGTTCAAGCGCCAGCCGGTCGCGCTCGGCGCCGCCCGCCCGCTCACCTCCGGCGGCAAGGCGGTCACCCTCGACGACCTCGAGGACATGGACGAGGACACCAAGCTGGGCATCGGCTCCATCGAGGACTTCTCGTGGAAGGGCATGCTCGACTTCGCGACCTGCACCGAGTGCGGGCGCTGCCAGGACCAGTGCCCGGCGTGGAACACCGAGAAGCCGCTCTCGCCCAAGATGCTGATCATGAACATGCGGGACCACGCGTTCCACATCGGTTCCTACCTGCAGGCCGACCAGGCCAAGCGCGACTCCATGCTCGAGGCCGACCCCGAGCTCGCGGCCGAGGTCGAGCGGGCCCTGGTCGGCGCGACCGAGGGCGAGGCGTGGCACCCCACCGGCGGCGCGGTCATCGACCCCGACGTGCTGTGGTCCTGCGTCACCTGCGGCGCCTGCGTCCAGCAGTGCCCGGTCGACATCGAGCACGTCGACCACATCATCGACATGCGGCGCCACCAGGTGCTCGTGGAGAACAACTTCCCCGCCGAGCTCAACCAGCTCTTCAAGGGTCTGGAGTCCAAGGGCAACCCCTGGAACCTCTCCCCCAACATGCGCATGGACTGGGCGCAGGGCCTCGACTTCGAGGTGCCCGTCGTCGGCGAGGACCTCGAGTCGCTGGAGTCGGTCGACTGGCTGTTCTGGGTCGGCTGCGCCGGGGCGTACGAGGACCGCGCCAAGAAGACGACCCGGGCCGTGGCCGAGCTGCTCGACATCGCCGGCATCTCCTTCGGCGTGCTCGGCAAGGGCGAGACGTGCACCGGCGACTCGGCCCGCCGAGCCGGCAACGAGTTCGTCTTCCAGGGCCTGGCCCAGCAGAACGTCGAGACCTTCAAGGAGTTCAAGGTCAAGAAGGTCGTCTCGACCTGCGCCCACTGCTTCAACACCCTCAAGAACGAGTACAAGGAGTTCGGCATCGAGCTGGAGGTGGTCCACCACACCCAGCTGCTGAACCGGCTCGTCCGCGAGGGCAGGCTGACCCCGGTGGCGACCGGCGAGGGCGCCGCCAAGCGGTCGATCACCTACCACGACCCGTGCTACATCGGACGCCACAACCAGGTCTACGAGCCCCCGCGCGAGCTGCTGCAGGTGCTCCCCGGTGCGGAGTTCGTCGAGATGGAGCGCAACTCCGAGCGGTCCTTCTGCTGCGGTGCCGGTGGCGCCCGGATGTGGATGGAGGAGACGATCGGCGAGCGGATCAACACCAACCGCTCCAGCGAGGCCGTCGGCACCGGTGCCGACCAGATCGCGGTCGGCTGCCCGTTCTGCCGGGTGATGCTCTCCGACGGAGTCACCGCCCTGCAGGACCAGGGCGAGGCCCGCGAGGAGGTCGAGGTCCTCGACGTGGCGCAGATGCTGCTCGCGTCGGTGAAGGGCGAGCCCGCCACGCGCCAGAAGAAGGCGGCCGCCTCGGCGTCCGCGGCCGGTGGCACGGCGACCGCGACCCTGACCCGCGACGAGGAGACTGCCGCCGAGCCCGAGGCCGGCGACGCCACTCAGACCGAGGGGACCATCACCGAGACCTCCGACGCCGGCCCGGCCGCCAAGGCGAGCGGTGGATCGTCCCTCTTCGACCTCGGTGGCGACGACGAGCCGGGGACGACGTCCGCGGAGAAGTCGGTGCCCGAGGAGGCCGCGGCCGCCAAGCCCGAGACGTCCGGAGGTTCGCTCTTCGACCTCGGCGGCGACGAGCCGGCAGCCGAGCCGGAGCCGGAGAAGCCGGCCGCTGCTGCCGACGACCTCGGAGCGAGCGGCTCCCTCTTCGACCTCGGCGGTGACCAGCCCGAGGCCGAGCCGGACAAGCCTTCCGCTGCTGCCGACGACCTCGGAGCGAGCGGCTCCCTCTTCGACCTCGGCGGCGACCAGCCCGAGGCCGAGGCTGAGCCGGAGAAGGCGGCACCCGTGGTCGAGGAGACGACCGCCGAGACGGAGCCCGAGAAGCCCCGGGCCGACCTCGGATCGGGTGGCTCGCTCTTCGACATCGCCGCCCCGGAGCCGGAGCCGGCGCCCGCCGCGGAGGCGTCGCCCCAGCCCGGGCCTGCCGCCGCGGAGGCCGAGGCGCCGGAGGCCGAGGCGCCGGAGGTCGACGCTCCGGAGACCGACGCCTCCGAGCCCGCCACGGCCCCCGCGTCCTCCGAGATCCCGGAGGGTAGGTCGCTGTTCGACATCCCGGCACCCGAGCAGGCCGAGAAGTCCGACGCCCCGGAGGTCGAGGTGCGAGGAGCGTCAGCGACGAACCTCGAGACCCCTGACGCCGACGAGTCGGCGTCCGACGGCGCCGCGCTGAGCGAGGCCGCCACCGCGGCGGCGACCGACGACGCGCCGACGGCTGGCGAGGAGCCGCAGGCTCCGGCCGAACCCGATGCGGAGTCGGACTCGGAGCCCGAGCCGGCGACGGACGAGACGACCGACGAGTCGAGCGAGGAGACCACCGAGGACGAGGAGTCCCCGGAGGAGCCGAAGCCGTCGAGCAGCGGCCCGTCGCACCAGCCTCGTACGGACGCCGACATCAACGAGTCGGGATCGCTCTTCGACCTCTGACCGATCGGCTCACCGCGCTCGCCAGCCCGGCGACGAGGGGGACGGCCAGGCTCATCCCGACGAGGACCAGGATCGCGCCCACGAGCCACAGCCCGCTCTCGTCGGACGCCTGCGCCTGGAGGGACAAGGCCGTCGTGTAGGCCACCGGCATGACGACGGTGGCGGCCCAGAAGTGTCCACGGACGCCTGCCACGACCGCGACCCCGAGCAGGGTGAGGACGCAGCCGGCGACCTGCCAGACCTGGTAGGGGCCGCTGACCGCACCGGTGCTCGGGTCACCGTCGTACTCCACGTCCCAGCCGAGCCAGACCCAGTGGGCCGCGAACGAGGCGGCGGTGAGCACGACGGCGGCCACCAGGAAGCGGCCGACGGCGTGCCGGGGACGGTGCGGGCGGGAGGTGCTGACGTCGGTGGAGGTCACGTCCACCAGGGTGACGCCCCTGACCCGGGTCCCGCCTGAGCCCGGGCACTCAGCCGGGCGCCGTCGCGGTCAGTGCTCCGGACGCGCCTTGAACTCGTCGTGGTCGACGGTCGCGGGCACGACGATCGGGCGCAGCCGGGCCCAGGCGAGGAAGATCGCGCCGACCGCGAGCAGGACCAGACCGGCCCAGAGGTTGGCGTTGGGGCCGCCGGTCTTGTCGGTCTCCGGGTCGCCGAAGAGCCCCATCAGGGTCAGCACGACGCCGTAGATGCCGAGCAGCGAGCCGATGATCGTACGGACGTCGAACGCGCCGGCCTTCTTGGTCCCGGACTCGGCCTGCGGGGTCTGCGAGGTGTCGGACATGCGGAGCTCCTCAGAACAGGATGTTCAGGACGGTGACCATGGCCAGGGCGACCCCCGCGAGCGGCAGGGTACGGCGGTACCACGGCGCCGACGCCTCGTCGGGGTCGGTGCGCATCTCCTTGGGCGTCTCGGAGTAGACCAGCCCGACCAGCGAGCCCTCCGGCTTGGGACTGGTCACCAGGGAGATCACGATGCTGAGCAGCACGTCGACCACGAAGGCGGTCGAGGCGGCGAGGAACGCGGCCCCCTGCCCGCTGATCGGGATCACCCCGAGGCTGAGCGACCCGAAGGCGTCCTCGCTCAGCAGTGCCACCAGCACCGCCGACAGGGTGCCCGCCACCAGGCCCATCCAGCCGGCGGTCGCGGTCATCCGCTTCCAGAACATGCCGAGGATGAAGGTGGCGAAGAGCGGGGCGTTGAAGAAGCCGAACAGCGTCTGCAGGTAGGACATGATGTTGGAGAAGCTCGCCGCGAAGGTGGCGGTGCCGATCGCGACCACGGTCGCGCCGACCGTGGCGAGCCGCCCGATGCGCAGGTAGTAGCCGTCCTCACGGTCCTTGACGACGTACGCCTGCCACAGGTCGTAGCTGAAGACGGTGTTGAAGGCCGAGATGTTGGCCGCCATGCCTGCCATGAACGCGGCCAGCAGGCCGGTGATCGCCAGCCCCAGCAGGCCGTTGGGCAGCAGGTCGCGCATCAGGTAGAGCAGCGCGTCGTTGTAGGTGACCTCCGCGCCGGTGGCCACCCCTTGTGGTGTCTCTCCTGCCTTCAGGTCGGCGATCTCGGTGACGAGCACCGCGGCGATCATGCCGGGGAGGATCGTGATGAAGGGGACGAACATCTTGGGGAACGACCCGATGATGGGCGTACGCCGCGCGGCCGAGATCGAGTCGGTGGCCATGGCGCGCTGGACCTCGACGAAGTTGGTCGTCCAGTAGCCGAAGGACAGCACGAAGCCGAGCCCGAAGACGATGCCGATCACCGACAGGATCGGCGAGTCGAAGCCGGACAGCGCCTGCCCGGGCCAGGAGTTCAGCTGCTGCTCGGCCGGCGGGCCCGCCCCGGCGTCGGCGGCCTCGGTGATCCGCGCGGTCAGTCCGTCCCAGCCGCCGACGTTGTGGAGCCCGAGCAGGGTGAGCGGGAGCAGGCCCGCGACGATCACGAAGAACTGCAGCACCTCGTTGTAGATCGCGGCCGACAGTCCGCCGAGGGTGATGTAGGAGAGCACGATGACCGCGGCCACGACCAGCGCGACCCAGAGCGACCAGCCGAGCAGCGCCTGCACGATCGTCCCGAGCAGGTAGAGGTTGACGCCGGCGATGAGCAGCTGGGCCAGGGCGAAGGAGAGCGAGTTGACCAGGTGGGCGGCGGGACCGAAGCGGCGGAGCATGAACTCCGGGACCGAGCGCACCTTGGAGCCGTAGTAGAACGGCATCATCACGACGCCGAGGAACAGCATGGCCGGGATCGCGCCGACCCAGAAGTAGTGGACCGTCGGGAGCCCGAACTCCGCACCCGAGGCCGACATGCCCATGATCTCGACCGCGCCGAGGTTGGCCGAGATGAAGGCCAGGCCCGTCACCCAGGCCGGCAGCGAGCGGCCGGACAGGAAGAAGTCGACCGAGTCGGACACGTGGCGCCGGGCCAGGATCCCGATCCCGAGCACGAAGGCGAAGTAGGTCGCGAGGATCGCGTAGTCGACCAGACGGGCGTCGATGAGGGTCTCCGCCATCACCGTCAGCTGCACGGACACGTTGCCTGACACCTCCGAGACGTCGCTCGCTGGCCGGTCCCGGCCCGCCGGACCACCGTAGACCACCGGAACCTGCGGCAGGCTGACGCCATTCGCTGTCATCCAGCCCTTGCCGTGACGTCACAGTGATGTCATAGTGGTGCGCATGGACATCACCCCGTACGTCGAGAGCCTCCGCCAGGACCTCGTCGCCGCCGCCGAGGCCGGGGGCGACGACATCAAGCAGGCCGCCGAGCGCCTCGTCCTCGCCCTGGCCCCGGCGACCCGGCTCGCCCTGATGGAGGCGATCTCCCAGGCCGCCGCCGAGATCACCGCCGAGCTGCCCGACGGCGGCGTCGACGTACGCCTCGACGGCCGAGAGCTCGACTTCGTCGTCCACTCGGCGGCCCAGGCCCCGTCGGCGCCTGCGCCGCCGGCCCCGCCCGCTCCCCCGGAGGAGACCGACGAGGGCGGGCTCGCCCGGGTCACCCTCCGGATCCCCGAGTCGGTCAAGGCCCGGGCCGAGGAGAAGGCCGCCCGCGCCGGCGACAGCCTCAACACCTGGCTGGTCAAGGTGGTGCGTGCCGCCACCCGCGACTCGGCCGTCGACGTCGACATCGACCTGTCGAGCATCCCGTTCCCCGACGGCTTCGACGTCTTCCGCAAGGGGAGGGGCAGCCGCCGCATGACCGGCTGGATCTGACCCGGCACCACCACCCACCCACACCCTCACGGGACCGGCACCGGCCGGCCCCCTGGTCCCGCACACCCTGGAGGAACCATGACCGAGCACCACTTCCAGACCCCCGAGCCGGTCCGGCTCGCGGTCGAGAACGGCTCCGGCCACGTGCACGTCACCGCGGCCGACACCACCGAGTCCCACGTCTCCATCTCCGGCCGTCACGCCGAGGAGGTCGAGGTCGTCCAGGACGGCCGCACGATCCGGGTGACGCCGCCCCACCGGAGGACCGGCTTCTTCAGCGGCGACGACGGGCTCGACATGACGATCACGGTCCCGGCCGGCAGCGAGGTCGCCGTGAAGACCGGCAGCGCGGACGTCGAGCTGCACGGACCGGTCGGCACCACCCAGGTCAAGACCGGCTCGGGAGACGTCGACGTCGAGCACGCCGCCGGGGACCTGCAGGTCAAGTGCGGCTCGGGCGACGTACGCCTGGGACAGACCGACGGCTCGATCGCGGTCTCGACGGGTTCGGGCGACGTCGAGGTCAGCCGCAACCTCGGTCCGGCGGTCGTCAAGACCGGCTCGGGGGACGTCCGCTTCCGCGAGGCCACCACCGAGGTGTCGGTGATGACCGGCAGCGGCGACCTGATGATCGACACCGCCCGGCACGGACGGTTCCACGCCAAGGGAGCCTCCGGCTCCGTCCACGTCGGGATCCCCGCCGGGGTCCCCGTCTGGACCGACATCTCCACCGTGTCGGGCCGCATCCACTCCGACGTCGAGGGCGCCGGCGAGCCGGTCGAGGGGGCCGAGCACATCGAGCTCCGCGCCAGCACCGTCAGCGGCGACGTCGTCCTCACCCAGCGCTGAGCACCGCCCACGAGAGGAGCACCGCCATGTCGCTCTACCTGACCGAGGCCGAGGAGCTCGTACGCCAGCACCACGAGGCCGAACGGCACCACCGGCCCCGCCACCCCGCGGCCCCGCACGTGCCGACCCGCACCAGGGTGGCCGCCCGGCTGCGACGGGTCGCCGACCGCCTGGAGCAGTGAGCGGTCCGTCTGCAGGGATCGCCCGTCGATGTGACGGGTGGGGCGGCCGGCCTCAGGAGCGCATCGCGACGCCCTGGCGCCAGTAGCCCATGAAGGCGACCTGGCGGCGGCCGATCCCGAGCTCGGTAACCAGGTGGCGACGCAGCCTGGTGACCACCTTCGACTCGCCGGCGATCCAGGCATGGAGGTCGTCGTGCCGGCCGGGCGTCACCGCCGGGGCGTCCTCCTCACCGGAGGAGGAGTACGTCGGCGTCTCCCAGACGTTCGGGTCGACGTCGTCGTCGACCAGCCCCACCGCCACCGGCGCCGCCCCGAGGTGGGCCACGACCGCAGCGTGCAGCCGCTCCCCCAGCACGGCACCGTCGCGCGGCAGCCAGACCACCTCGACGCCGACCGGCGCCTCGACCTCCAGCACGTCGGCCCCGACCGGGACCTCGAGGAACGCCGTCCCGCGCGAGCCCTCGGGCAGGCACTCGAGGATCGCCGAGATCGCGGGTACGGCGGTCTCGTCGCCGGCCAGCAGCAGGTGGCGTGCGGTCCCGGGCGCGAACTCGATCCCCCCGAAGGCCTCACCCTTCCGCGGCGCGATCAGCACCAGCCGGTCGCCCACCCGGGCACCCGCCGCCCAGCGACCACCCGGGCCCGAGGCGCCGTCCTCGAGGTGCAGCACGAAGTCGACGACGAGCCGCGTGTCGACGCCGGTCCCGCGCACCTCCCGGACCGTGTAGGTCCGCATGTGGCCGCGCTCCGCCTCGGGGATGTCGAGCCAGGTGCTGAACCACGACTCGTCGGCACCGGAGAAGGACGCCAGTCGACCGGCGTCGTTGGGGAAGACGAGCTTGATGCGCTGGTCGTACAGGGGCCCGTCGACGCCGAAGTCGGCGAGCACGGCGGCGCCGAGCTCGACCCGGACGAAGCTCGGCGAGAGCTGCTCGACGCGGACGACCTCGACCTCGTCGAGGATCATCGGGAGACGGTCGGTGGTCATGGCGGTCAACGATCGGCCTTTCGTGGGGATCGCCCCAGCGGGACGACCAGCGGGGTCCCCGAGACGGGGTCGGGGATGACACGGCACGGCAGCCCGAAGACCTCGCGCACCGTCTCTTCGGTCAGCACGTCACCCGGGTCGCCCGCGGCGACGATGCGGCCCTCGCACATCGCGACCAGGTGGTCGGCGAACCTGGCCGCGAGGTTGAGCTCGTGGAGCACCATCACGATCGTGGTGCCACGAGCCTCGTTGAGGTCGCGCAGCAGCTCGAGCAGCTCCATCTGGTGCGCCACGTCGAGGTACGTCGTCGGCTCGTCGAGCAGCAGCAGGTCGGTGCCCTGCGCCAGCGCCATCGCGACCCACACCCGTTGCCGCTGGCCGCCGGAGAGCGCGTCGACGTCGCGGTCGGCGAGGTCGGTCGTGCCGGTGAGGGCCAGCGCCTCGGCGACGGCAGCGTCGTCGTCGTGGCTCCACCGCCGCGTCGCGCCCAGGTGCGGGTGCCGGCCGCGGGAGACGAGGTCGACGACGCTCACGCCCTCGGGCGTGACCGGCGCCTGCGGCAGCAGCCCGAGCGTGCGGGCGACCTGGCGGGTCGGCGCGCGGTGGATCTGCTGGCCGTCGAGCAGCACCGAGCCGGCAGTCGGACGGAGCAGCCGCGCCATGCCGCGCAGGAGCGTGGACTTGCCGCACGCGTTGGCGCCGACGACGGCCGTGACGGCGCCGTCGGGGACGACCAGGGAGAGCCGGTCGACGACGGTGCGGTCGCCGTACCCGAGGCTGACGGCGTCGGCGACGAGCCGCCCGTCGGGAGCCAGCGGGTCGGTCGAGGTCTGCGGGTCGGTGGTCATGGCGGTCACGCCACCCTCCTTCCGGTTCGGCCGCGGGCGAGCAGCCACAGCAGGAACGGCGCCCCGAGCGCACCGGTGACGACGCCGACGGGGAAGTTGATGTCGGCGAGCAGGTAGTCGGCGACGTAGTCACCCGCGACCACGATCAGACCGCCCGCGAGACCGGCACCGACCAGCGTGGTCCGTCCGCGGTTGAGGGCCCGGGCGATCGGCGCGGCCAGGAACGAGACGAAGGCGATCGGGCCGGCGGCAGCCACGCCCACGGCGCCGAGCAGCACCGCCAACATCAGGAGCAGGTCCGTACGCCGGGGCGTGATGCCGAGTCCGGCCGCCGCCTCGTCGCCGAGCTCGGTGGCGCGCAACGACCGGGCGAGCAGCGCGACCGCCGGGAGCAGGAGCGCCAGCAGCAGGACCAGCACCCGGATCGTCGGCCAGTCGGCGCTGCTCACGCTGCCGGTCAGCCAGCGCAGCACGAGCTGGGCGTCGTACTCGTCGGCGCGGGTGAACACGTACTGGATGACGGCCTGCAGGGCCGAAGCGACCCCGATCCCGACCAGCACCAGCCGGTAGCCGGCACCCGGGCCGGCGGCGACCCGGACGAGCACGGCGATCCCGATGGCGCCGGCCACGGCGGCGACCGAGACCGGCACGCCCTGCAGGTCCAGGAGCACGATCGCGACCACCGCTGCCGCACTGGCGCCCAGGTTGATCCCGATGATGTCGGGGCTCGCGAGCGGGTTGCGCAGCGTGGTCTGGAAGATCCCGCCGGCGACGCCGAAGGCCACGCCGACGAGGACGGCGAGCACGGCGCGCGGCAGCTTGCTCTCCATGACGATGTAGGAGGCGCCCGGGATCTCGGTGCCGGTGAGGATCCGCAGGAAGTCGGGGATGGTGACCGTGTAGTCGCCGAGCAGCACGCGGGCGCCGAAGGCCAGCAGCAGCGCGACCGCGAGGCCACCCACCACGAGGCTGCGGCGGCGGGCGGTCCGGCCGCGGGCCCGGCGTACGACCTCGACGTCGGGGGTGTCGCGCTCGGGGGCGAGCAGGAGGGCCGTCACAGCGAGGCCGTCCCACCGCGCCGGATCAGCACCAGGAAGACGGGCACCCCGACGATCGCGGTCATGATCCCGACCTGGACCTCGGCGGGGGGCAGCACGATCCGGCCCAGGGTGTCGGCCAGCACCACCACGACGGCTCCGGTGACGGCGCTGAGCGGCAGCACCAGCGCGTAGCTGCCGCCGACCATCGCGCGGACCGCGTGGGGAGCCATCAGCCCGACGAAGGCAATTGGTCCGGCCAGCGCGGTCGCGGTGCCGGCGAGCAGCACGATGGCGACCCCGATGACGACCCGGTCGAGGACCGTACGTCGGCCGAGGCTGCGGGCCAGGTCGTCGCCCAGCGCCAGCGCGTTGAGCACCCGCGCCCCCGAGAGCGCGAGCAGCGCGCCGACTGCCAGGAACGGCAGGCCGAGCAGGAGCACGTCGAGGTCGCGGCCGCCGACGGTCCCGACCTGCCAGAGACGGAAGGTCTCCATGGTGCTGCGGTCGATGAGCAGGACGCCCGAGGTCCAGCTGGTGACGGCGGCGGTGACCGCGGCACCCGCGATCGCCAGCTTGACCGGGGTTGCGCCCTCGCGGCCGAGCGAGGCGACGAGGTGGACGACCACGGCGGCGACGGCGGCGCCGAGGAAGGCGAACCAGACGTAGCCGGTCACGTCGGAGATCCCGAGGACGGAGATCGCGACCACCATCGCGAAGGCGGCACCCGCGTTGATGCCGAGGATGCCGGGGTCGGCCAGCGGGTTGCGGGTCAGGCCCTGCATGCAGGCTCCCGCGAGCCCCAGCGCAGCACCGACGGCCAGGCCGAGGAGGGTCCGCTCGATGCGGGCGTCGACGATCGCCCGGAGCGGGTGGTCGGGGTCCAGCGCCGCCGCGACGGGAAGCGTCCTCGCCCCGACGAGCACCGACACCGCCGAGACCCCGACCACCGCCGCGACCAGGGCCGCGACGGTGATCGGGGTCCGGGAGCGGGGCGCCGCAGCAGGCGCCTCGCCCTCCGGACGGGTCGGGGCCAGCGTCACGAAGCGTTGCCCTCCGCTGCGTCGACGACGTGGGGCAGGAAGTCCTCGATGATGACCGGGATCGACAGCGGGGACGGGTTGGTCACGGCCAGGCCGAGCTCCTTGTCGGGCTCGGCGTACGCGTGGCCCTCGGCCAGCGCCGGCACCTGGCCGACCAGCTTGTCCTCGGTGAAGGTCTGCAGGTCGTCGGCGGCCTCGGCGTAGGTGATGAGCACGTCGGACTCGAGCTCGGAGGCTCGCTCGGCCGACACCGTGCCGTAGAACTGGCCGTCCTTCGCCAGCTCCTCGACCATCGGCGCGTTGGTCATGCCGAGGTCGTTGAGGATCGCCACGCGCGGGTCCTGCGGCATGTAGAACCCGACGGACGAGAGGTCGGCGGCGGAGAGGAACGCGAAGATCAGCGACTTGTCCTGGATCTCCGGGTTGTCCTCGCGGGCCTGCTCGATCGCGGCCTCGGTGTCGGCCGTCACCTCGGCGGCGATCTCGGCCCGGCCGAGCGCCTCGCCGGCCATCGCCAGCGAGTCCTGCCACGGGGTCACCCACGGGGCGTCGGGGTAGGCGACGACCGGGGCGATCTTGCTGAGCTTCTTGTACTCCGCCTCGGTGATGCCGGAGTTGGTCGCGAGGATCAGGTCGGGCTGCGCCTCCGCGACGTCCTCGATCGGGGCGCCGTCCGCGTCGTCGTAGCGCACCGGCGCCTCGGCGTCGAGCTCCTCCACCTCGGCGTCGAACCAGTCGGAGGAGCCCTGCTCGTTGCCGCCCCAGGTGAGCTTGGTGGCGGCGACCGGGACGACGCCGAGGGCGAGCGCGTTGTCCTGGTCGGTCCAGCCGAGGGTCGCCACGCGCTGCGGCTCCTTCTCGATCGTGGTCTCGCCGAAGGCGTGCTCGATGGTGACCGGGTAGGCGTCCGCGTCGACCTCGGTGACGGTCTGGGCCTCGACCTGCTCGGTCGTGGAACCGGTGGCGCAGGAGGCGAGGACGGGAGCGCCGAGGGCGGCGACCAGCGCCAGCGCCGTACGGCGGGGAAGACGGGCCATCACGGGATCCTTTGAGTTAGGTGAGCCTTAGGTTGGTGAGGCTAGCCTAACTTCCTCGCCCGATGGCCAGGCGGGGTCCCCTCCGTGGGACGCCGGGAGTCAGATCGAGGTGCGGTGGAAGCCCTGGAAGGAGCGCGAGGGGGTCGGGCCTCGCTGGCCCTGGTAGCGCGAGCCGTACTTCTCCGAGCCGTACGGGTGCTCGCTCGCCGAGGAGAGCCGGAAGAAGCAGAACTGCCCGATCTTCATGCCCGGGTAGAGCTTGATCGGCAGCGTCGCCACGTTGGCGAGCTCGAGGGTGACGTGACCGGTGAAGCCCGGGTCCACGAAGCCGGCGGTCGCGTGGGTGAGCAGCCCGAGCCGGCCGAGCGAGGACTTGCCCTCGACCCGGGCCGCGACGTCGTCGGGCAGCCCGACGACCTCGTACGTCGACCCGAGCACGAACTCCCCCGGGTGCAGGATGAAGGGCTCGTCGCCCTCGGGCTCGACCTGGCGCGTGAGGTCGGACTGGTCGGCCGCGGGGTCGATGTGGGGGTAGCGGTGGTTCTCGAAGACGCGGAAGAAGCGGTCGAGCCGGACGTCGATCGAGGACGGCTGCATCATCGCCGGGTCCCACGGGTCCATGGTGATCCGTCCGGCGTCGATCTCGGCCAGGATGTCGCGGTCGCTGAGCAGCACGGGCGACAACCTACCGGCCCCCACCCGGACCCGCGGGGCGTCGGGTACGATCCATCCGCACTGCGGATGTAGCTCAGTTGGTAGAGCGCGACCTTCCCAAGGTCGATGTCGCGAGTTCGAGTCTCGTCATCCGCTCCACGTCCCCACCGGCGATCGGGCCACCGGCGCCTCCCCGGAGATCGAGGTGCGAAGGCCGCCCAGGCCTGAGCCACGAGATCCCCGCACCCGCGCACCCCCCTGCCTCCCTCACCGGGTCTCGAGGCTCGCTCCGCTCGCACCTCGACCACCGGCGCCACCCCAACGGCCCTCACAACTGTGAAACTTGACGATTCGTGTGACCAGTGGGGACAGTGTTGTGTCACCTTCCCCGACACCGAGGGCCCCCGCCATGTCTCGGAACCGCCTCCACCTTCCCCTCCGACCCACGCCCGGCACGCTCGTCGCGGCCGCCGTCGTGGCGCTCGCGCTGGTCGTGACCATGGCGACGTTCCTGCCCGACGGTCGCCACCGCGACGGCGCGCTGACCCCGGCGACGGAGCAGGAGTACGCCGCCACGTCCGGCGCCCCCGGACCGGGCACCGTCGACGCGGCCGCCCGTGCCGAGATCGACCGGGTCCTCGCCGACTCCCCTGACGGCACCAGCGCCCGGACGACCCTCGCCGGGCAGGCCGCCCAGCTGATGCGCTGTGCGGAGTTCGAGGGCCAGCGCTACTGCCTCGGGCGCGGGTGGACGCAGGCGGAGGAGTCCGAGGTCCAGGCCCGGGCGGCGGCGAGCGCCTCCCGGCGTACGACTGCCACCGAGACCACCGGCGACCTCAGCGACGCCGACTTCCTGGCGCAACGTGCTGCCCTGGACCCCGCCGAGCGGGAGGCCGCCGAGCGCGCCGAGCTCGAGGCCGCGGCGCGGTCGGTCGCCAAGGTCGTCCTGCTCCGCCACCAGGTCCTGGGTGAGCCGCTCCCCGCCGGCTTCCTCGAGCGCCACCCCGAGGCGCGCGCCACCACCACCGCCCAGACGACCTCGGCGCGCCAGGCAGCGGCCCGTCCCAAGCTGATCCGCGACTACCCGCGCCGGTCGACCGTGCTGCTCCCGCGCCGGACCTCCGAGCAGGTACGCAGCTACTGGTGCGGCCCCGCCACGATGCAGATGATCACCTGGGGCTGGAGCCACCGCCAGCGCTCCCAGAAGCACTGGGCCCGCCGGCTCGGCACGACCACCAGCGGCAGCGCGATCTCCGAGATGGTCCGCGTCGTCAACCAGGACACCGGCTGGGACCGCGACAGCCGTGCCGGGCGGTACGTCGTCCTCGACATCTCCGACTACGGCTACAAGAAGTGGCTGCTGCTGACGATGCGCCACATCGAGGACTACCGCGCCCCGATGGTCTACCACCCGATCCTGCTCAAGCGCTTCTACCCCTACCTCGACGACGACGCCTCCGGGCACTTCCAGGTCGGGCGTGGCTACGACAAGCGCGGTCGCAAGCCGGCCGACGTCGGCTACTTCGAGCCGTGGAACCAGCAGCGCTTCGACCCCTCGGAGCCCTACATCAACCGGGTCCAGTGGCGCAGCGCCTACCGCAGCTTCCGCGCCAACCAGGCCCACCCGCACCAGAACATCGGCGTGTGAGGTGAGGCGGCTCCTCCTCCCGGTCGCGCTCGCGGCCGCGCTGCTGGCCGGGTGCTCCGGCGACGACCCGGCGCCCACCCCGGCACCGGAGCCGACCGCCTCGGACTCCCCCACCAGCACGCCGGACGAGCCGTCGCCGAGCCCCACCGACGAACCGCCCTCGAGCCCGACCCGCGAGCCCGGCGCCGGCGCCCTCGACTGGCAGCCGGTCGCAGGCCCGGTCGAGGACCTGGTCACCGTCAGCGGACCGTGGACCCTCACCCAGGGTGAGGACGGCTCGTCGGCGGAGCTCAGCGGTCCCGACCCGCGGACCGTCGGGGCACCCGCCGGCTTCCGGATCACCGACACCCTCATCGACGGGGAGTACGCCGTCGTCGTCGCCGGCCACGAGCAGGAGACGAAGCCGGGCATCGCGACCGTGGTCGAGCTCGCCACCGGCGACGTGACGCGCATCGACGGCTCCTCGGATCCGGCCACCACCAACGGCGGTTCGTGGGCGCTGGGCTCCGGGTTGCTCACCCACGCCACCGTCCGGAAGGGCGACTACTGCCTCGCCGTGGTCGACCTCGTCGCCGGCAGCAGCCGGCTCGGCCCGTGCGCCCCACCGCGCAGCGGCTTCAACAACGTCACGACCACCGCGGCCGGCACCTCCGCGATGACCTTCGACTCCGGCCGCCCCTCGTGCCGCACCCTCAACCGGGTCGAGGGCGCCTCCTTCGTGCCGCTCGCCGGGGTCACCGACTGCGTCGGCTGGGACTCCGCCGTCACCGAGGTGGCCCAGGTCTGGTCGGAGATCCCGGACGAGCGGCGGATCGAGGTGGCCGAGTTCTTCACCGACGACGGGAACGGCACGGTCGAGCTCGGACCGGGCACCTCCGGCACGCTGACCTGGTGCGGCGACGCGGCGTACTTCGTCCGCGACCCGCAGCGCGACAGCGACCCGGCCCGGCTGGTGCGGGTGCTCGACGGCGAGGCCGAGGTCGTCTACGAGTCCCCCGGGACCGGCCGGGCCTTCTTGAGCGCACCGCGCTGCGGCGGCACCGACCTCACCCTCACCGCCTTCAGCGCGGCCGGCGACGAACAGGTCACCACGTCCCTGCGCTGACCCCGCCGCCCGGCCTGCGTAGGGTCGTGGCGTGGACGAGTTCACCGGCTTCCCCGTCAGCGCGCTCGACTTCTACGACGACCTCGAGGTGGACAACACGAGGTCGTTCTGGGAGCAGCACAAGGCGACGTACGCCGAGGCGGTGCGCGCCCCGATGACCGCCCTGGTCGCGGCGCTGGAGCCGGAGTTCGGCGAGGCCAAGGTCTTCCGCCCCTACCGCGACGTGCGCTTCGCCAAGGACAAGACGCCCTACAAGACCCACCAGGGGGCGTTCGTCGCGGCCGGCCCCTCGACCGGTTGGTACGTCGAGATCTCGGCGCGCGGCACCCGCGTCGGCGCGGGCTTCTACGAGGCGTCCGGCCCGCGGCTGGCCGCGATCCGGGCGGGCATGGCCCACGACCTGCACGGTCCCCGGCTGGAGGAGCTGCTCGCCGGGCTCGAGCGCCAGGGCTTCGAGATCAGCGGTGACCAGCTCAAGACCAGCCCCCGCGGCTACGCCGCCGACCACCCCCGGATCGGGCTGCTGCGCCACAAGCAGCTCTTCGCCGGCAAGCCGTACGGCTTCGGCAGCGAGGCCATCGGGGAGGAGCTGCTCGAGCAGGTGCGCACCGACTGGCGGTCGCTGCGACCGCTCGTGGAGTGGATCGCCGACCACGGCGACCGCGCGGAGTGACCCGCAGCGTCAGTGCGGCTGCCAGGCGTCCTCGTCGACCGTGCGTGAGGTGACCGCCTCGGGGAGCTCGCCCACGGCGAGGTCCTGGATCGACACGTGCTCGAAGACGTCGCGCAGCGAGCGGCGGGCGGCGATCCACACCTGCTGCAGCGCGGCCGCCTGCTCGTTGTAGGTGACCGCCTCGGGACGCAGCCCGTAGACCGACACCAGCGGGCCGTCGACCGCGCGGATCACGTCGGCCACCGGGACGCTGTCGGCCTCGCGGGCCAGCCGCCAGCCGCCGGACTGCCCCCGCTGGGAGATGACGATGCCCGCGCGCCGCAGGTCGGCCAGGATCGCCTGCAGGAAACCGTGGGGGATGTCCTGCCGACGACCGAGCTCCTCCGCGCTCACCGCACCTCCGTCGGACTGGCGGGCGATCTCGATCAGCGCCCGGAGGGCGTAGTCGGACTTGGCGGAGACGCGCATGGGGTCAGTTTGTCAGACGGGCGGGGACGTGCCGTACGTCACACGGCGGGCGAGGGCAGCGCGATCTCCTTGCGTGCGGAACGGTGCCGGGCGATACTGGATGTTACCGACGGGTAGGCATCCCGCGACCCGTCACCCACGACCCCGAGAACGAACAGGTGGAAGCAGTGAGCCACTACCAGAGCAACCTTCGCGACATCGAGTTCAACCTCTTCGAGGTGCTCGGTCGCGACGAGGTCCTCGGCCAGGGCCCGTTCGCCGACGTCGACGGCGAGACGGCCCGCTCGATCCTCGCCGAGGTCGACCGGCTCGCCCGCGAGGACCTCGCGGCGTCGTACGAGGACAGCGACCGCAACCCGCCGGTCTTCGACCCGGCCACCAACACCGCGCCGCTCCCGGAGTCCTTCAAGAAGAGCTACCAGGCGTGGATGGACGCGGAGTACTGGCGGCTCTCGATCCCCGAGGAGATCGGCGGCACGCCCGCCCCCTCGACCCTCAACTGGGCGATCGGCGAGATGGTGCTCGGCTCCAACGCGCCGGTCTGGATGTACGCCTGCGGCCCGAGCTTCGCCTCGATCGTCCACCGCAACGGCAACGAGCGGGACCAGCGGATCGCCGAGCACATGGTCGAGCGCGGCTGGGGCGCCACGATGGTGCTCACCGAGCCCGACGCGGGCTCCGACGTCGGCGCCGGCCGCGCCAAGGCCACCGACAACGGCGACGGCTCGTGGAACATCGAGGGCGTGAAGCGGTTCATCACCTCGGCCGAGCACGACATGAGCGAGAACATCATCCACCTCGTCCTGGCCCGCCCGGTGGGCGTCGAGGGCGTCGGCGGCCCCGGCACCAAGGGGCTCTCGCTCTTCATCGTGCCCAAGCACCACTTCGACCACGAGACCGGCGAGCTGACCGGTGAGCGCAACGGCGCCTACGTCACCAATGTCGAGCACAAGATGGGCATCAAGGTCTCCAACACCTGCGAGGTCACCTTCGGCGACCCGTCGGTGGGCGGCGGCGAGCCGGCCCGCGGCTGGCTCCTCGGCGAGGTGCACGACGGCATCGCCCAGATGTTCCAGGTGATCGAGAACGCCCGGATGATGGTGGGCTCCAAGGCCATCGCCACGCTGTCGACCGGCTACCTCAACGCCCTCGAGTACGCCAAGTCGCGCGTCCAGGGTGCCGACCTGACCCAGGCGGCCGACAAGACCGCGCCCCGCGTCACGATCACCCACCACCCCGACGTCCGTCGCTCGCTGATGACGCAGAAGTCGTTCGCCGAGGCGATGCGCGCGCTGGTCCTCTACACCGCCACCTGGCAGGACCGCATCCAGATGGCGGAGCACGCTGCCGTCGAAGGGGGCGAGAAGGACGACCTCGCCGCCGCCGTCAACGACCTGCTGCTCCCGATCGTGAAGGGCTACGGCTCGGAGCGCTCCTGGGTGCTGCTCGGCACCGAGTCGCTGCAGACCCTCGGTGGGTCGGGCTTCCTCACCGAGTACCCCATCGAGCAGTACGTCCGGGACGCCAAGATCGACACCCTCTACGAGGGCACCACCGCGATCCAGGGCCAGGACTTCTTCTTCCGCAAGATCGTCAAGGACCAGGGCCGGGCCCTGGGCCACCTCGCGAAGGAGATCGAAGGGTTCGTCGCGAGCGAGGCGGGCAACGGTCGCCTCAAGACCGAGCGGGCGCTGCTCGCCGGTGCCCTCGAGGACGCCAACGCCCTGGTCGGCCACATGATCAACGACCTGATGTCGGCCGATGCCTCTGCCGAGGGTGGGGACCTGCGCAACATCTACAAGGTCGGGCTCAACACCACCCGGCTGCTGATGGTGCTCGGCGACGTGGTCTGCGCGTGGCTGCTGCTGCGCCAGGCCGAGGTCGCGCTCGGCAAGCTCGCCGGCGAGGTGTCGGCGAAGGACAAGCCGTTCTACGAGGGAAAGGTCGCGGCGGCGCAGTTCTTCGCGCAGACCAACCTGCCGCGGGTCCGGGCCGAGCGGAAGATCGCCGAGGGGATCGACCTGTCGCTGATGGACCTCGACGAGTCGGCCTTCTGACCCGCGCCCCCGACCGACGTACGTCACGGCCCCGCCCGGCACCACCGGGCGGGGCCGTCGTCGTTGCGGGGTGGAGCGCCCGGGTGGGACTACCCTGCCGGGAGCACCCCCACTCACCGAGGAGTCACCATGGGAATCGGGATCGGCATCCTGCTGCTCGTCATCGGCCTCATCCTGCTGACCGACGCGATCTCGCTGCCCGACGCGGTCACCGACGTCGTCGACGCCCAGACGGTCGGTTGGATCTGCACGATCGTCGGCATCCTGGCGATCGTCCTGGTCATGGTGATGAACCAGCAGCGCTCCCGCACCACCCACGTCGAGAAGCGCCGGCACGGCTGAGCGGCGCCGGGTGACGCGCACGATCGGGATCGTCTCGCCCGGCGCGATGGGGTCGGCCCTCGGCCGCGCCTGGGCGGCGGGAGGAGCCCGTGTCGTGACCACGGTGGCCGGCCGCTCGCCGCGCACCCGCGACCTCGCCCACGGGCTGGAGCTGCTGCCCTCGCTGGCCGACGTGGTCGCGTACGCGGACGTGGTGGTCAGCGTGTGCCCGCCGGCCGCGGCCGCCGAGGTGATGGACGACGTGGTCGGCGCGACCGGTTCCGACCGCCCGCTCCTGGTCGACCTCAACGCCGTCTCGCCGACGACCATGACCGGCCTCGAGCAGCGTGCACGCTCCGCCGGCCTCGACCTGGTCGACGGCTCGATCAGCGGCGGTCCACCCCGCCCGGGCGGCGACACGATCGTCTACCTCAGCGGCACCCGTGCCCGGGAGGTCGCGGACCTGGCCGGCGACGGGATCCGGGCCACGGTCGTCGGCGACGAGGTCGGCCGGGCCTCGGCGGTCAAGATGTGCACCGCCTCGGTCTACAAGGGAACGACCGCGGTCTGGGCGCAGGCGCTGCAGACGGCGTACGCGCTGGGCGTGCTCGACGTGGTCCTGGCGGACCTGGCCGAGGAGCACCCCGACCAGGTCGCGGCCGCCGGGCGGCGGATCGCCGTGGCCACCAGCAAGGCGGACCGCTTCGTCGGCGAGATGGACCAGATCGCGGCGACCCAGGGCGCGGCCGGCGCCTCCCCGGAGCTGTTCGCCGGGATGGCGGCCGTCTACGCGCGCCTCGCCGCCACCGACCTGGCGGCCTTCCCGCCGGAGCAGGCCGCCGACCTGGCCGACCTCGCCGACGTGCTGCGCCGGCTGTCGCCCTGATCCGTCAGCGGGTGGAGGACGCGGGCTTGCCCCAGGTCTCGTGGCGGTCGGGGCGCCGACCCTGGGTGCGGTGCGGCTTCCCGCCCTGACGGCCGCGGTTGCCGGCATACGGGGTCCGGCTGCCGCGCGACGGTGCCCCTCCGCCCTGCTGGCGGACAGGACCGGGCCGGCCGGACGCGGCGAGCGCGTCGGCGGTCATCGGCTGCGGGGCGGTGCGCAGGTCGTGGTGGAGCACCTCGACCCCGGCGTCGCGCTGCAGGCGTGCGACCTGCTGGACGAACTTGGGGGTCGAGAGCGTGACCACCATGCCGTCGGCGCCGGCGCGCGCCGTACGCCCGGAGCGGTGCAGGTAGGACTTCGCGTCGTTGGCGGCGTCGAAGTGGACGACGAGGCCCACGTCGTCGACGTGGATGCCGCGGGCGGCGACGTCGGTCGCCACCACGGCCTGGGCGTCGCCGCGCGAGAAGCGGTGCAGGTTGCGCTCGCGCACGCGCTGGCTGAGGTTGCCGTGCAGGTCGACGGCGGAGACGCCCGCCTCGGTCAGCGCGCCGGCCAGCTCGACCGCGCCCTCCCGGGTGCGGGTGAAGACGATCGAGCGGCCGTTGGCGGCGATCAGCCGTCGGGCGGCGTCGACCTTGTCGCGGAAGCCGCCGACGACCAGCGTGTGGTGGGTCATCGTGGTGACCGCGCCGGCGTTGGGGTCGAGCTCGTGGCGACGCGGCTGGCGCAGGTGACTGCGGACGAGCCGGTCGACGTCGCCGTCGAGGGTGGCCGAGAGCAGCAGCCGCTGGCTGCCGGCCGGGGTGCCGCCGACCAGCCGGTCGACCGCGGGGTAGAAGCCGAGGTCGCACAGGTGGTCGGCCTCGTCGAGGACGGTCAGCTCGATGTCGTCGAGGTGGACGTGGCGCTTCTCGATCAGGTCCTCGAGGCGACCGGGGGTGGCGACGACGATGTCGGCACCCTGCCGCAGCTGGCGCACCTGGCGCTCGTACGGCGTGCCGCCGTAGACGGTCGTCAGGCGCAGCCGGGTCGCCTGCGCGAGCGGTCGCAGCGCGCTGGTCACCTGGTTGGCGAGCTCGCGGGTCGGGACGACGATCAGGGCGCGCGGGTGCCCGGGGCGGCTTCGGCTGCCCGCGAGACGGGCCAGGGCGGGGATGCCGAAGGCGAGCGTCTTGCCCGAGCCGGTGCGGGCGCGGCCCAGCACGTCGCGGCCGGCGAGCGCGTCGGGGAGGACGGCAGCCTGGACGGGGGTCGGGTCGGTGATGCCCTGCTCGGCGAGCGCGCTGACGATCTCGCGGGGCAGGTCGGGGAACAGGTCGGCAAAGGACACGGTGGAGCTTTCGGGTCGGGTGGGATGTCGTCTCCGGCACCCGTCCAGCTGGTCTCTGCGCGAGTGACTGCGCACCACACCGGGTCTCGTGAGAAGGCGGCGCCACTCCTCAGGGGCGCCGCGGTGGCTCCATCCTCCCAGCGCAGGGCGTGCGCCACCCAAACGCGGGGACGGTGCGCTCCGTCACTAGGGTCGGAACATGAGCGACTCGGAACGGCTCGGCGGCTTCGTCGAGGTCTGGTGGCAGGCGATCCACGACTTCACGGGCCTGCTGGAGGAGCTCACGCCGGAGGACTGGACACGCCCGACCGACCTCGCCGGCTGGGACGTCCTCGCGGTGGCGGCGCACGTCGCGCACCTCGAGGCCATGCAGGCCGGCCGGCCGCTCGAGGAGGTCGAGGTCGGCGACGCCCCGCACGCGCAGGGCCTGATGGGGGCCTTCACCGAGCAGGGCGTGGTGGCCCGCCGCGGCCACGGTCCCGACCAGCTGATCACCGAGATCCGCGAGTGCGCCACGGCCCGCCACACCCAGCTTCTCGACGAGCCGCCGCGCGACGGCTCGACCCCCGCGCCGGGCGTCTTCGGCGCCATCGGGTGGACCACCGAGGTGCTGCTCCGCAACCGGCCCCTCGACGTGTGGATGCACGAGCAGGACGTACGCCGCGCGGTCGGCCGTCCCGGCAACCTCGACGGCCCCGCCGCGGTCCACACGGCCGACTACCTGGCCGAGAGCCTGGGCTTCGTGCTCGGCAAGCGGGTCGGGGCCACCCCCGGCACGTCCCTCGTCGTCGACGTCGCCGGCCACCCGACCCGGGCGGTCGCGGTCGGCGAGGACGGCCGGGCCCGACCCACCGAGGTGCCGGCCGAGCCCACGACCCGGCTGGCGATGGACCGCGAGACGTTCATCGTCCTCGCCGGCGGCCGACGTACGCCGGAACCCGGGGCAGTCACCGTCAGCGGGGACGTGGCGCTCGGGCAGCGGGTCGTCGAGCTGATGGCGGTCACCCCGTGACGTGGTCGGGATCCTGGCGGCTGAGCGACCTGCCCGACCAGACGGGGCGGACGACGGTCGTGACCGGCTGCACCGTCGGCGGCCTCGGCTTCCACACCGCGCTGGAGCTCGCGCGCGCCGGCGGCGCCGTGGTGCTCGCCGGCCGGTCCTCGGACCGGCTCGCCGAGGCGGAGGCGGCGATCCTGCGTGAGGTGCCGACAGCGGTGCTGACGCCGCTCGTGGTCGACCTGGCCGACCTCACCTCCGTCAGGCTCGCCGGCAGCGAGGCCGCGACGTTCGGCCCGATCGACTGCCTGGTCAACAACGCGGGCGTGATGGCGCCGCCGTACTCCCGGACCGCCGACGGCTTCGAGCGCCAGCTGGGCACCAACCACCTCGGCCCCTTCCTGCTGACCGGTCTGCTGCTGCCCCAGCTCGCCGAGAGCGGCGACGGCCGGGTGGTGACGGTGTCGTCGCAGCTCCACCGGATGGCTCGCTCGGCCCCGCTCGACGACCCGCGCCAGCAGCAGGGTCGCTACCTGCGCTGGCCGGCCTACGCCGGCACCAAGCTCGCCAACCTGCTCTTCACCTTCGAGCTGGACCGTCGGCTCACCGCCGCCGAGCTGCCGGTGAGGGCCCTGGCCGCCCACCCCGGTTACGCCGGCACCCACCTGGTCGCCAACGGCCGGTTCGGCCGCTCCTCGGGCGGGGTCGCGTCGATCGTCGACGCGGCCAACCGCGCCCTCTCGCAGTCGGCCGCCGACGGCGCCCTCCCGCTGCTGATGGCGGCGACGGCCGAGCTGCCCGGCAGCACCTACTGCGGGCCCGGTGGCCCCGGCGAGGGCCGCGGCCTCCCCCGGGTCGTGGGCACCGGCCGCAGGGCGACCGACCTGACCGCCCAGCGAGCCCTCTGGGAGCTCAGCGAGCGGGCGGTCGGGATCACCTACCCCTGACCGTGCCCCCGCGACCGAAGTCGTCGCGGTGCCGACCATCGTCCGATGTGTCGCGGCCGAGGGCTGCCTAGCGTGGTGGCATGCAGACCTGGACGCTGACCGTCGACGGGCGCGAGCACCGCGTCACCGCGGCGGGAACGTTGCGCCACGCCGTGGAGTGGCAGGTCGACGGCGAGGTGGTCGCGCTCAAGAAGGCGGCCGAGGAACGGATCCGGCTCGAGGCCGACGACCATGGCTCGATGGACGTCCGCTTCTCGACGACCGGGTCTCCCCGCCGCGCCACGTGGCACGCCCCGGACGCCGACGCCGCGGGCCTGGCCGGGATCGGTGGCCTCGACCTCGAGCCCGAGCCGGGCTCACCCGCCGCGGCGTACGAGGAGCGGGTCCGCGCCCACCCGCGCCGCTACGCGACGATCCAGACCGCGGGCGGGGTCGGCAAGGTCGTCGTCCCGATCCTGTTGACGCTGCTGGTGATCACCCTGCCGTGGCCCTCGATCCCCTGGCCCGACCTGCCGTCGATCCCGCTGCCGGACCTGCCGGAGGTCCCGTGGCCGGACCTCCCCGCGATCCCGTGGCCCGACCTCGACCTCCCCGACTGGCAGCTGCCCGGGTGGGTGCGGTGGGTGCTCGACAACGCCACGTACGTCGTGCCGATCGTCCTCGCCTTCGTGCTCGCCCGGGTCGAGCTCCGCCGCCGCCGTCACCAGGACGAGCTGCGCGAGCAGCGGCGTCGGGAGCTCGACGACCGGGACCAGGACCAGGCCTAGAGGAGGCCGCTGATCTGGTCGCGCAGCTGCTGCACAGCCAGCACCAGGAACACCAGCGCCGTCGCCGCCATCAGCACGTTGGAGAAGAGCTTGTTGCGCCACCGGCCCGGCACCCGGTCCGAGTTGAGGATCAGCAGCAGTGTGATCGCGAGGAACGGCATGAAGAGCGCACCGAGCACGCCGTAGAGGAGGATCAGGTAGAACGGCTCGCCCATCAGCAGCGGCACGATCGGCGGGATCGTCAGCCACAGGATGTAGCCCTTGTAGGCCGTGCCGTGCGGGCCGCGCTCGACGTGGTCCTCGGGCAGCTTGCGGACGTGGCCGAGGAAGTCGGCGAACATCATCGAGACGCCGTTCCAGACCCCGACCAGCGACGACATCGCCGCGGCCCAGAAGCCGATCAGGAAGATCGTGCCCGCGGCGGCGCCGTAGCGGTCCTCGAGCACGTTGCCGAGGTCGAGCAGCCCCTGCTCCCCCTCGGAGATCGCGATGTTGGCGGAGTAGAGCAGCTCGGCACCGACGATGAGGGTGGCGACGACGAAGAGGCCGGTCACGAGGTAGGCGACGCCGTTGTCGAGCCGCATCACGCGCATGTGGGACTCGGTGCTCCAGCCCTTCTCACGCACCCAGTAGCCGTAGGCCGCCAGCGTGATCGTGCCGCCGACGCCGCCGGCCACGGCGAGGGTGGTGAAGAGCGCGCCGTCGGGCACCATCGGCGCCAGCCCGGTGGCGAGCTCGGGGAGGTTCGGCACCGTGAGCGCCGCGGCCATCACCATCGCCACGAACATCAGCCCCACCAGGGCGGCGCACACCTTCTCGAAGAAGCCGTAGCGGCCGCTCCACACCAGGGCGAGGCCGAGCAGCCCGGAGATGATCCCCCACGCCTCGATCGGCAGGAACGGCAGCAGCGAGGCCAGCGGCAGCCCGGTGCCGGCCATGGCGGCGGCGCCGTAGACGAAGCCCCAGATCACGATGTAGGGGGCGAAGTACCAGGTCGTCCAGCGACCCAGCGAGGCCCAGCCCTCGTAGATGGTGTGCCCGGTGGCGAGGGTGTAGCGACCGGCCCCCTCGACGAGCACCACCTTCATCAGGCACCCGATCACGACCGCCCAGAGCAGCGCGTAGCCGTAGTTGCTGCCGGCGATCAGGGTGGCGACGAGGTCGGCTCCGCCGACTCCGGTGGCGGCGACGACGATGCCGGGGCCGATGAGGGACCAGCGGGGCTTGGTCTCACGGGTCGACGGTGCGGACGAGGTGTCCATGACTGCTCCTTGGCCGAGAACGGGGGCGCCAGCACCGTACCCGAGACGCTCGGCGGTGGTGGCGGGCCAGCCCGCAGGCCATGATGGCGACATGCCTCCCGAGAGCCGCGCCGGCCAGCCCGCCACCGAGTCCGACCTCGTCGACGTCGAGGCGTTGCTGGCGGCGTACGCCGACCGGCAGCCGGACCCCGACGACGTCGACCAGCAGGTCGCGTTCGGCACCAGCGGCCACCGGGGCACGTCGTTGCGGACGTCCTTCAACGAGCACCACATCCTGGCGACGACGCAGGCGATCTGCGAGTACCGCCGCGACCAGGGCTACGACGGCCCCCTCTTCCTGGGCCGCGACACCCACGCCCTGTCCGAGCCCGCCTGGCACACCGCACTCGAGGTGCTGCTCGCCCACGACGTCCGGGTCATGGTGGACAGCCGCGACGGCTTCACCCCGACCCCCGCCGTCTCGCACGCCATCCTGCGCGCCAACGGCGGCCGCACCACCGGCGCCGGCCTCGCCGACGGGATCGTCGTCACGCCGTCGCACAACCCGCCGGGTGACGGCGGCTTCAAGTACAACCCGCCCCACGGCGGCCCGGCCGACAGCGACGCCACCTCGGTGATCGCCGCCCGCGCCAACGAGCTGATCCGCGACAGGCTGCGCGGGGTGCAACGGGTCGCCGACGTGTCGGGCGCCGGGCGCTACGACTTCCTGGCGGCGTACGTCGACGACCTTCCGCAGGTGCTCGACCTCGCCGCGATCCGCGACGCGGGGGTCCGGATCGGCGCCGACCCGCTCGGGGGCGCGAGCGTGGCCTACTGGGGCGAGATCGCCGACCGGCACGGGCTCGACCTCACCGTCGTGAACCCGGAGGTCGACCCGACCTGGCGCTTCATGACCCTCGACTGGGACGAGAAGATCCGGATGGACTGCTCCTCGCCCTACGCGATGGCGTCGCTGATCGCGCGCCGCTCGGAGTACGACGTCGCGACCGGCAACGACGCCGACGCCGACCGCCACGGCATCGTCACGCCGGACGTCGGCCTGATGAACCCCAACCACTACCTCGCCGTGGCGATCGGCCACCTCTTCGGCGGGGCGCGACCCGGCTGGCCGACCTCGGCCCGGATCGGGAAGACGCTGGTGTCGAGCTCGATGATCGACCGGGTCGCAGCCGCGGTCGGCAAGCCGATGGTCGAGGTGCCGGTGGGCTTCAAGTGGTTCGTGCCCGGCCTGATCGACGGCTCGTTCGGGTTCGGCGGCGAGGAGTCGGCCGGCGCCTCCTTCCTCCGCCTCGACGGGACGGTCTGGACGACCGACAAGGACGGCATCATCTTGGCGCTGCTCGCCTCGGAGATCCTCGGCCGGACCGGCCGCAGCCCGAGCGAGCACTACGCCGACCTCGTGGCCGAGCACGGCGACCCGGCGTACGCCCGGATCGACGCCCCGGCCGACCGCGCCCAGAAGGCCAAGCTGGCCGCGCTCTCCCCCGAGGACGTCACGGCGACCACGCTCGCGGGGGAGCCGATCACCGCGCGGCTCACCGAGGCGCCCGGCAACGGCGCCCGGATCGGCGGGCTCAAGGTCACCACCGAGAACGCGTGGTTCGCCGCCCGCCCGAGCGGCACCGAGGACGTCTACAAGATCTACGCCGAGTCGTTCAAGGGGCCCGACCACCTGGCCGAGGTGCAGGCCGAGGCGCGCG
The DNA here is from genome assembly GCF_004564375.1 of Nocardioides euryhalodurans. Taxonomy (NCBI): domain Bacteria; kingdom Bacillati; phylum Actinomycetota; class Actinomycetes; order Propionibacteriales; family Nocardioidaceae; genus Nocardioides; species Nocardioides euryhalodurans. Next base: position 2,790,388 of record NZ_CP038267.1, on the reverse strand, counting down.
AGGTGGTCTCGGCGGCGCTGGGCTGAGGACTACCCCACCCGCCGGGTCTCGGTGAAGAGCGCCGAGTAGGCGTTGAGGGCGGGCTGTCCGCCGAGGTGGGCGTAGAGCACGGTCGAGTCGCGGCCGATCTCGCCGTCGCGCACCAGGTCGACCAGGCCGGCCATCGACTTGCCCTCGTAGACCGGGTCGAGGATCACGCCCTCGAGCTGCCCGGTCAGCCGGATCGCGTCGAGCGTGCTCTGCACCGGGATGCCGTACGTGTCACCGGCCCAGCCCTCGAGCACCGTCAGCTCGTCCTCGCGCAGGTCACGGGGGACGCCGATGAGCTCTGCCGTACGACGGGCGATGCGCTCGACCTGGTCACGGGTCTTCTGCAGCGTGGCCGACGCGTCGATCCCGATCACCCGGCGCGGCCGGCCGCCGGCGGCCTCGAGGTCGGCGAAGCCCGCGATCATGCCGGCATGCGTGGACCCGGTGACGGTGCAGACCACGACGGTGTCGAAGAAGACCCCGAGCTGTTCCTCCTGCGCCGCGACCTCGTGGGCCCAGCGGGCGAAGCCGAGGCCGCCGAGGCGGTGGTCCGAGGCGCCGGCGGGGATGGCGTACGGCACGCCGCCGCGTGACCGGACGTCCTCGATCGCCTGCTGCCAGGAGTCGCGGAACCCGATGTCGAAGCCCGCCGGGTCGAGCCGCACCTCGGCGCCCATGATCCGGCTGAGCATGATGTTGCCGACGCGGTCGTTGACGCTGTCGGGCCAGTCGACCCAGCGCTCCTGCACCAGCACCGCCTGCAGCCCGAGGTGGGCGGCGACGGCGGCGACCTGCCGGGTGTGGTTGGACTGGTAGCCACCGATGCTGACCAGGGTGTCGGCGCCGCTCGCGAGCGCCTCGGGGACGAAGTACTCGAGCTTGCGGGTCTTGTTGCCGCCGTAGGCGAGACCGGCGTTGCAGTCCTCCCGCTTGGCCCAGACACGGGCACCACCGAGGTGGTCGCTGAGCCGGTCGAGAGGGTGCACCGGGCTCGGCCCGAAGGTCAACGGGTGGCGTGGGAAGTCGGCGAGAGCCATGTCAGGTCCTGTCGGTGGGAAGGGAGTGCCAGGTGTCGAAGGCGACCGCCGCGGCGGCCTCGGCCTCGCCGGCAGCACAGAGCCGGAGCAGGTCGTCGTGCCGGTCGATCGAGTCGCGACCGGCGAGAGACGAGAAGCGCAGCCGCTCGGCCCGTCGTACGACGGGGGTGTACTGGTCGAGCACCGCGGCGACGGCCCGGTTGCCGCTGACCTCGACCGGCACCCGGTGGAGCCGGTCGTCGGCGGCCAGGGCGGCCGGGACGTCGCCGGCGCGGATCGCAGCCGCGAACTCGGCCGCCGCCTCCTGCATGGCCCGCAGGTGATCGGCGGAGAGCCGGCCGACCGCGTCACGCACCGCCACCTCGTGCATCGCCGCGACCACGTCGCGGGCGTCGCGGACCGCTCGTGCGTCCAGCGAGCTCACCACGGTCGAGGTTCCCGGACGGGCGACCACGAGGCCGGCCTCGGCGAGCATGAGCAGGGCCTCGCGGACCGGTGTCCGGCTCACGCCCAACCAGCTGGCGAGCTCCTGGTCGCGCAACGTCTCACCGGGTGCGAGGGCACCGCCCACGATCGCCTCGCGCAACCGCACCAGCACCTCGTCGCGCAGCAACGAGCGCGGGACAGCGGCCTCGGCGGTCAGTGGCATGCAATATATTAGACGCAGGCGACGTCGAAGGAGACAACCCCTGCGGGCGGATCCGTCAGCAGATCCAGCGCCCCCGGTGCATCACCCGGCGCACCCGCAGGTCCTCGTCCAGGGCCACCAGGTCGGCATCGGCACCCGGCCTCAGGGCGCCGGTGCGGGCGAGCCCGTGCAACCCGGCCGGCGTGGCAGTGGCGGCACGGACCGCGTCCTCCAGGCGGAGCCCGGCGGCCCGCACGGCGTAGCGCACCGAGGTGGCCAGCGTCGCCGTCGACCCGGCGAGGGCACCGCCCGGGAGCCGGGCGACGCCGTCGCGCACCTCGACCCCGAGCGCCCCCAGCCGGTAGTCGCCGTCCTCCGCGGCCGCGGCTGCCATGGCGTCGGTGACCAGCACGGTGTGGTGCGGCTTGGCGGCGGCCGCGAGGCCGATCATCGCCGGGTGGACGTGCACGCCGTCGGCGATCAGTTCCACGTGGGCGTCGGGGTGCTCGAGGAGTGCCGCCACGGGTCCGGGCTCGCGGTGGTGGAGGCCCCGCATGGCGTTGAACAGGTGGGTGCCGGCGGCCGCCCCGGCATCCAGCGCGGCCCGCGCCTGGTCGTACGTCGCGTCGGTGTGGCCGATCGCCACGACGACCCCGGCTGCGACGAGGCGGCGGACCGCCTCGGTCGCCCCGGGCAGCTCCGGCGCCAGCGTGACCATCCGCAGGTGGCCGCGGGCCGCCTCGACGAGCCGGTCCACCGTGGCGGCGGTCGGGGTGCCGAGCAGCGCCGGGTCGTGGGCACCGGGGTGGTGCGGGCTCAGCCATGGCCCCTCGAGGTGCACGCCGGCGAGCAGGCCGTCGTCGACGAGGTCGGCCAACCGCCCTGCCGACCGCACCAGCCCGTCGACCGTGTCGGTGACCAGGCTCGCCAGCAGCGTGGTCGTCCCCTGCGCCCGGTGGGCGCGCACCACCTGCTCGACCGCGGCCGGGTCCCCGCCGTCGAAGGCGGCTCCCCCGCCACCGTGGACGTGGCTGTCGACCAGGCCGGGCACCAGCGTCGATCCGACGAGATCGACGTCGGCCACGCGTGGCGGGGCTCCGGCGCCGACGTCGGAGATCGTGCCGCCGACCACGTGCACCCAACCCGGCGCGAGCACCCGGTCCGGCGCGACCAGCCGGTCGGCGCGCAGCACCAGGTCGGCCATCAGAGCACCCGGCGGATCGCCTCGGTCGCCGCGGCGAGGTAGCGGTCGACGACCTCGCGCTCGGCGTCGCTCAGGCCCCGGTCGAGCTCGTCGAGGGCGGCGAACATCGGCATCAGGTGGCCGAGCACGTCCCGGCGACCGGACTCGGTCAGGACCACCTGCGTCCGTCGGCGGTCGGCCTCGTGGGGCACCCGCTCCACGTGCCCCCGGGCGGCCAGCCGGTCGACGATGCCGGAAGCGGCGGCCGAGGTGACCCCGAGGTGCCGGGCGAGCTCCCCGGGCCCCCACGCCTGACGGGTGAGCATCTCGAGGGCGGTGAGCTCGGTGTGGCTCAGCTCGGCACGCCGCGCCACGGCGGGACCGCTCTGCTGCGCGACGTCGAGGAGGCGTCGGAGCAGCTGCAGGGTGGAGGTCCCCATCGCCTGCTCGACGTCGTCCGGCGACATTCCCGACTGGATTTCGCTCACCAACTTAGTTAATTTGGTTACTCACCTGCTGAGCGATCCAGTCTACTCAAGGAGCCGTCCCGTGTCCCGGACCTCGACCCCCCGCGTGCTCCGTCCCGGCGTCGCCGTGACCGTCGCGCTGCTCGCGCTGCTGCTGTCCGGGGCCCTGATCGGTGCGGTCGGGGAGGCCGAGCGCTCACCCTCCGCCACCGACTCGCTGCCCGACGGTTACGACTCCACGACCGTCACCGAGCTCTCCGCCGAGCTGCCCAGCGGTGAGGGCTCGGTCGCCCTGGCGCTGTTCACCTCCGACGACGGCACGCTCGACCGGGCCACCCTCGCCGAGCTCGAGACGGTCTACGGCTCCCTCGTCACGGAGGCGACCGCCGGCGCCGAGGGCGGTCCCCCGCCCGGCACCGAGGGCGGCGGCCTCCAGGTCAGCGAGGACGGGACGGCCGCCATCGGCGTGGTCCCGGTGCCGGTCGAGGGTGCCACCGAGACCGCCGACGTGGTGGCCGACCTCCGCGGCGTCCTCGACGCCGACGTCCCCGACGGCGTCACGGGCAGCCTCACCGGGCCGGCGGCGATCGAGGCGGACCTGGCCGGGGTCTTCGACGGGGCCGACCTCACGCTGCTCGCCGCCACGGCGACGGTCGTCGCGGTGCTGCTGATCATCACCTACCGCAGCCCCTTCCTGTGGCTGGTCCCGCTCGCGGTCGTCGGGATCGCCGACCGCGTCGCCGCGGTCGCCGCCACGCACACGCTGGCAGCCTTCGAGGTCGCCTGGGACGAGTCGACCGTCGGGATCCTCAGCGTGCTGGTCTTCGGCGCGGGCACCGACTACGCCCTGCTGCTGATCAGCCGCTACCGCGACGAGCTCCGTACCCACGACAACCGCTACGCCGCGATGGCGGCAGCCGTCCGCGGGACCGCCGAGGCAGTGCTCGCCAGCTCCACCACGGTCGTGCTCGGCCTGCTGACGCTGCTGCTGTCGGTCGTGCCGACCACCCGCGGGCTGGGCCTGGCCTGCGCGGTCGGTGTCGTGGTGGCGGCGACCTTCGCGCTCGTGGTGCTGCCGTGCGCGCTCGTGCTCTTCGGCCGGTGGGTCTTCTGGCCGCTGGTGCCCCGGGTCGGACAGCCCGTCCTGGTCGACTCCCGGAGCTCGCTGTGGCGCCGACTCGGCGACCGCGTCGCCGGTCACCCGGCCCGGTTCGCCACCGTGGCGGTGCTGCTCGTCGCCGGGCTCGCGACCGGGCTCACCCAGGTCGAGCAGGGCCTCTCGCAGTCCGAGCAGTTCCTCGAGACGCCCGAGTCCATCGTGGCGGCCGAGCGGCTCGGCGAGTCCTTCCCCGCCGGCACCGTCGACCCGACCGTGGTGCTGACGCGTTCCGACGCCGAGGAGGTGCTGCGGGCCGCGGAGCAGACCGACGGCGTGGTCTCGGCCACCCCGGGGGCGTCCTCGGACGACCTGGCCCGGATCGACGTCGTCCTGGACGCACCGGCCGGCTCCGAGGCCGCCCAGGCGGCGATCGTCGAGCTGCGCGGCGAGCTGTCGTCGTACGACGACACGTGGGTCGGTGGCAGCGAGGCCCAGGCCGTGGACGCCATCGCCGGGGCCGAGCGCGACCGGCAGCTGCTGATCCCGCTGATCCTCGCGCTGGTGCTGCTCGGGCTCACCCTGCTGCTGCGCTCCCTGGTGGCGCCGTTGCTGCTGGTCGCGACCGTGGTGGGGACGTTCTTCGCCGCGCTCGGGGCGTCGTGGTGGATCTACACGGGCGTCTTCGGGTTCGAGGCGATCGACGTCGGCGTCCCGCTGCTGGCGTTCCTGTTCCTGGTCGCGCTCGGCGTCGACTACAACATCTTCCTCGTGACCCGGGCGCTGCAGGAGGCCGGCAGCCACGGGGTGCGCGAGGGGATGCTCCGGGCACTGACCGCCACCGGCGGGGTCATCACCAGCGCCGGGATCCTGCTCGCGGCTGTCTTCGCGGTGCTGGGCGTGCTGCCGCTGGTGGTGCTCGCCCAGCTCGGGATCGTGATCTTCGTGGGCGTCCTGCTCGACACCCTCGTCGTCCGCACGGTGCTGGTCCCGGCCCTCGCGCTGATCCTGGGTGAGCGGTTCTGGTGGCCGCGACGGGTCACGGGCCGGGCGACGGGGTCCAGCGCCGTCGGGGAGGACGCGGTGGCATCAGCCGCTGTCCGGACGGACCCGCAGGAGCAGGCGTCGCCCCGGTGACGAGGCCTGGGCCGCCCAGGCCTCGGCGACGTCCTCGAGCGGCCGGGTGACGTGGTCGACGAGGAGCCGGCCGGCGGCGAGGTGGCCGAGCACCTCGCTGTAGCGCTCCCGCCGCAGGGACAGGTCGTCCATCGCGGTGGAGATCGCCCGGACGACGGCACGGTGCCCGCGCAGGGGGACCGACGGCATCTCGACGCTGGTCCCGGCGGCCTGACCGACGTTGACCAGTCGTACGCCGAGGTTGCCCGCGGCCAGGGCAGCGACCGCCGGCTCGCCCCACAGCGGGTCGACGACGACGTCCACACCTCCCCCGGCCGCCTCGCGGAAGGCCGCGGCCAGGTCGGCCACCGACCGGCCGTCGAGCTCGACGGCGGCGTCCGCGCCCAGCACGGCGACGGCCCGCCGGAGCTGTTCGGGGTTCCGACCGGCCGCGACGACACGACCCGCACCGCGAAGCCGGGCGAGCTGGACGGCGACCGCCCCCACGGCGCCGGTGGCCCCGAGGACGAGCACCCCCTCCCCGGCGCCGAGGTCGGCCAGGTCGAGCGCCCGCGCCGCCGTGATGCCCGCGACCCCGAGCGCGGCCGCGTCGTCGTCGGCGACCGAGGCCGGCAGCTCGACCATGCTCTCGTCGTCGACGACCACCTGCTCGGCGAGCGCACCGTTGCCGCCGTAGCCCGGGTGGCCGAGCTCGAAGCGGACCCGGGTCCCGGCCGGGAGGTGGTCGGACTCGAGCACGCGCCCCACGCCCTCCACACCGGGGACGTAGGGCACCTGCGGCGGGCCCTGGAAGAACCCTCCCGAGGCCACGTGGAGGTCGATCGGGTTGAGCGCTGCGCAGGTGACCGCGACGAGCGACGACGCGCGCTCGGACGGCGGTCGTGCCGGGGCGTCGCCGTGCTCGATCGGGAACCTGGGCGGGACGGTGGTGGCCCGATCCGGGTACGCGAAGGTGCCGAACAGAGGAGGACTGCCGACCTCGCGGACGGCGGCCGCCCGCATGCCTCCGGTCACGGTGCCGGCTTCTCCCCGACCGGCGCCGCCTCGGCGATCGTGGCGTCCTCGACCTCGGTCTCCGACACCGTGCCGCCGAAGTACATGGTCGCGAGGTCGGGATCCGAGAGGATCTCGGCGGCAGGTCGCTGCGTGATGACCTTCCCGCTCTCCATGACGATGCCGTCGGTGGCCATCCTCATCCCGAACCGCACGTTCTGCTCGACCAGCAGGATCGTCTTGCCACTCCGGCTGAGCACCATCACCGACTCGTACAGCACCTGCAGTGCCTTGGGGTCCAGCCCCAGCGACGGCTCGTCGAGCAGCAGCAGGACGGGGTCGAGCATCAGCGAGCGCGCGAACTCCACCATCCGCCGCTGGCCGCCCGAGAGGTTGCCGGCGTTCTCGTTGCTGCGGTCGGCGACGATCGGGAACAGCGAGGCGACCTCGTCGTAGCGCTTCTTGATGAGCGCCTTGTCGCGCCGGATGATGTACGCGCCCAGCAGCACGTTCTCGCGCACCGTCATCGTCGGGAACAGCGCGTTGGACTGCGGCACCTGCGAGACGCCCCGCTCCAGGATGGTCGCCGCGGAGAGGGTGTGGATCGGCTCGCCCTGCAGGTGCACCTCTCCCAGCCGGGGCGTCAGCAGGCCGCTGACCGTCTTGAGGACGGTGGACTTGCCGGCACCGTTGGGCCCCACGATGCAGGCCACCGACCCCTTGGCCACGGTGATGTCGACTCCCTGCAGCACGTCTCCGCCGCCGTACCCGGCGACCACGCCGTGCATCCGCAGCATGGGCTCCTCGCCCGGGGTGCCCGTCATGGCTGGACCGCCTTCTCCTCGGCCACGAAGTCGTCGCCCAGGTAGGCGTCGATCACCGCGGGATCGCTCTTGATCTCGTCCGGCGTCCCCGACGCCATCGTGCGGCCACGGCCCAGCACGTGCACCGGGTTGCACAGGCCGAGCACGAACGGCATGTTGTGCTCGACGATGAGGAACGTCTTCCCGTACGAGTTGAGCTCCCGGATCATCTCGCCCATCCGGTCGATCAGCACCGGGTTGATGCCGCCGGCCGGCTCGTCGAGCAGGATCAGCTTGGGGTCGAGCATCAGGATCTGCGCCAGCTCCACCAGCTTCTGCTGGCCGAACGAGAGCGCGCGCGCCGGCTGGTCGCGGAAGTCGCGCATCCCGACGAACTCCAGCAGCTCCTCGGCGGCCCGCGCCTCCTTGCCGCTGACCGCGATCCGGCCCAGGCCGGACACCGAGAAGGAGCGCTGGACGGCGACGACGTTCTCGAGGACGGTCATCTCGCGGAAGAGGCGGGTGATCTGGAAGGTACGGCCGAGGCCGAGGTGCGCGCGCGACCACGACGGCTTGCCGTCGATGCGCTCACCGCCGAGCCAGATCTCGCCGGACTCGGCCCGGATGGTGTCGTCGATCAGGTTGAACAGCGTCGTCTTCCCCGAACCGTTGGGCCCGATGAGCCCGGTGATCGAGCCCTCGGGCACCGAGAACGAGGCCCCGTCGACCGCCTTGACGCCACCGAAGTGGCGCTTGAGGTCCTTCACCTCGAGGAGCGGTCGGTCCGGCAGCGTGCTGCGGTCCACGAGCTCGACCCGGTCGGTGAGCGAGGCGAGGCTGCCCCCGGTGCCGATCCGGGCTCCGACCAGGCCGGCCCGGCCGCGGGTGCGCAGCCAGTGCAGGAACGACTCGATCGCGGGGAGGATGCCCTTCGGCAGGAAGATGACCACCGCGACGAGCAGCCCGCCGAACAGGAAGAGCCGGATGTTGCCGCCGCCCCACTCGTTGTTGGCGGTCTCGTTGAGGTACTCGACCAGGAAGGCGCCGAGCACCGGGCCCCAGAGCGTGGCCTTGCCGCCGATCAGCATCGACAGCACCAGCTGGACGCTGACCAGGATGCTGAACATGCCTCGCGGGTCGATGAAGGTCAGGTAGTAGCCGTAGACCGCGCCGGCCATGCCGACGAACACGGTGCTGGCCATGAAGGCGATGATCTTCTCGGTCGGCAGGTTGATGCCGATCGTGGCCGCCTTGCTCTCGTCCTCGCGGATCGCGATCAGGCCCATGCCGAGCTTGGAGCGCCGGATCCACCACGTCATGAGCAGCTGCAGCGCCAGGATCGCTACGAGCACGTAGTAGAACGGCAGGTTGCCCAGCTCGGGGTCCCAGTCGGGCAGCGGGAGCGTGAGCCCGGCGGTGCCGTTGGTCAGGAAGTCCCAGTTGACGGCGAAGACCTGGACGAGGAAGAGGAACGCGACGGTGATGATCACGAACGCCGGACCGCTGGAGCGCAGGGAGACGAACCCGAGCACCAGGGCGACGACGGCCGTCACCAGGCCGGCGACGGGCACGAACAGCCAGGGACTGGACTCGGGCATCCGGGTCGCGAGGACGCCGATCGTGTAGCCCCCGAGGCCGATGAAGGCTCCCTGTCCCAGCGAGATGTAGCCGGCGAACCCCGAGATGATGTTCAGCCCGCTGGCACCGATCGCGAAGACCAGCGCCAGGATGATCATGTTCTGGTAGTAGAGGTCGTCGCTGGCCAGCGGGAAGACGACCAGCAGGATCCCGGCCACGAGCGCGATCGCGCGCCCCGTCCACAGGACGGGATCGCGACCGGGACGGCGGTGGCCGGAGGAGTCGGCAGGGTCGCCGTTGTCGCCGTCGTTGCTGGTGGCCACCGGGGTGGTCGTGCTCATGTCGCGACCGCATCCTCTCGAAGTCGGGTGCCCATCAGGCCATGCGGCCGCACCAGCAGCACGGCGAAGACCACGGCGTACGGGACGGCCGTCGCCCACGAGGGCGACCAGTACGCGGCGGTGAAGGTCTCGGCGAGGCCGAAGAGCACCGCACCGAGGACGGCTCCGTTGAGGCTGCCGAGGCCCCCGAGGACCACGATCGCGAGGAGCCGGGCGATCCACTGGTAGTGGGAGCCGGGGACGAACGGGTAGAGCACCCCGGTGATCGCTCCGGCCGCCCCCGCCGCGGCGATGCCGAGGGCGAACACCAGGGCCGCGACAGCTGCGACCTTGATGCCCACCAGCTCGGCCGACGACGGGTTGCTCGCGGCCGCCCGGATCGCGCGGCCGAGCCACGACTTGGTCAGGACCAGCCACAGCAGGACCAGCACCAGCACCGCGATCAGGCCGCCGTACACCTGCGCCTTGGGCAGGAAGAGCCCGGCGAAGGTGAACGACTCGTCGGCGTACGACGGCCTGATCGCTGTGGAGTTGTTGCCCCAGATCTCGCCCATCGCACCCTCCAGCACCAGGGCCAGGCCGAAGGTGAGCAGCACGGTCGACGACATCGGGGCCGTGCGGATCGGTGAGACGACCACCTTGTAGGTGACCCACCCGAGCGCGAACACGATCGGGGTCGTGATCACGATCGCCAGGAGCGGGTCGATGCCGTAGGCGTCCCACAGCGAGAAGGTGATGAAGCCCGCCAGCACCACGAACGCACCGTGGGCGATGTTGATCACCTTCATGACCCCGAAGATCAGGGTCAGACCGCTGGCTGCGAGGGCGTAGACGCCGCCGAGCAGCAGCCCGAGGGCGAGGGTCTGGAGCAGCTGGGTCATCAGCCGGTGCCTCCAGGCTGCCAGCCCTGGATGAAGGTGTCGGTCGTGGCGATGCTCTCGGGGAGGACGAACTCCACCGAGTCACCCTGCCACTGACCGATCAGGAACTCGCCCGTCGGGGAGCCGTCCTCGTTCCAGCTGAGGTCACCGAGGATCGTCTCGACCGAGTTCTCACGCAGCCAGTCGGCCATCGCCGTCTGGTCCTCGAGGTCGCCCACGGCCTCCACGGCCGCGGCCAGCACCTGGCCCGAGGCGAAGGCGTCCGCGGCGTCCTCCGGCGGCTCGCCGCCGAACATCTCCTCGTACTTCGCGACGAACTCCTCGTTGCCGGGGGTGTTGGCCTTCGGGGAGTGGCTGATGCCGAAGAGGATGCCCTCGGTGTTCTCCGGGCCGATGGCGTCCGCGTACTGCTCGCCCAGCGAGGGAGCGGTGGTCTGGTAGAGCCACTGCGGCTTGAAGTCGGCCTTGAGCATGGCGCGCACCATGCCGACACCGTCCTCGAAGACCGAGCCGTGGACGACGACGTCGGCGTCCTCGCTCTTCATGGAGGTCACGATCGAGTCGAAGTTCTTGGTGTCGATCGCGTACGTCTCGGTGTAGACCGTCTCGATGCCACCGGCCTCCATGATCTCGCGCATGCCCTCGACGGCCGGCAGGGCGAACGGGTCGTCGATGCTGGGGTACGCGGCCGTCTCGGGCTTCTCGCCCTCGGGGAGCCCGGCGAGGTACTCGGCGAACAGCTTGCCCTGCAGGTCTGCCGTCGCCTGCTGGGTGAAGAAGAGGTACTTGAAGCCCCGGCTGAACATCTCCGGGGAGCCGCCCGCCGGCTCGACGTAGAGCATCTGGTTCTTCTCGGCCACGGCCGACGCGGGCAGGTTGAGCAGCGAGGAGAAGGTCCCGAGGAGGAGGTCCACCTCTTCCTGGCTGATCAGCGCGTTGTAGTCGGCCACGATCGTGTTCTGGTTGGAGGCGTCGTCCTTGACGACGAGCTCCACGTCGCGGCCGAGCAGGCCGCCTTCGGCGTTGATCATCTCCTGCCAGACCTCGTAGCCCTGCTGGGCCGCCAGTCCCGGCTGGGAGAACTCGCCGGTCAGGGGCAACGAGGTCCCGATCCGGATCGGTCCGTCCTCGCCGCCGCCGCTGCCGCCGTCATCGCCGCCGCACGCGGCGAGGCCGACGGCCAACACACCCGTCAGGGCCGTGGCCACCAGGCCGCGGCGCCGGAAGATCTTCGCCATACTTCCTCCTCGGTGAAGCCGCAATCGATTGCGGCATCCTCAGTGTTGTGATGCGGCCCACACCGTGTCAAGGGGGCGTGACCGATTTGACGCTGACCGCTCCCCGATTGATGCAAACGGTTGTGGATCGAGCCCTTCAGTGGGGAAGGGCCGCCAGCCGCTCGCGCATCCAGTCCGCCATCATCGGCCGCACCGCGGCCGAGAGGTTCGAGCAGCCGTGGTTGCCGTCGTCGTAGGCGAGCAGCTCCGAGCCGGCGGTGGCCTCGGACTGCTGCCGCGTCTGCTCCCACGGCACGAGCCGGTCGAGCTTGCCCGTGACGTAGAGCGCCGGGACGTCGATCCGCTCGCACACCCCGGTGAGGTCGAGCAGGGCCGCCCGGTCACGCGCCTCCCCGGAGGAGGTCGCGTGCGACTTCACCGTCCACGTCTCCCGGGTCATCGGTGGCAACGAGTCCCACAGGTCACCCCAGCGGTAGGGGCCGGCCATGGCCACCATGGCCCGGACCCGCGGCTCGTGCGCCGTCACGCGCGGGGCGTAGTACCCGCCGAGGCTCACGCCGTAGAGACCCGTGCGGGCGAGGTCGAGGTCGTCGCGGCCGGCGAGCACGTCGAGCAGCGCCGACACCGCGACCTCGTAGTCGTGGCGCGCCGGCAGCAGGGCAGCCGTCTCCCCCTGCCCGGGACCGTCGAGCGACACCGTCGCCATGCCGCGGTCGAGGAAGGACTGCTCGAGCCAGAAGAACTCCTCCTTGGTGGAGTCGAGCCCCGGCACCAGCACGACGAGCGGCGGCCGCGGCACCCCGGGAGGCCGTCGCAGGTTCGCCACGACCTGCTCTCCGTCCAGGGGGACGGCGACCCGCTCGGCGGTCGGGTCGAGGTGGGCGTGGGCGTGGTACATCGCGGCGACCGCGCGGTCGCCCGCCGCGGCGGCGAGGTCCCTGTCCACCATCCACACGAACTTCCCGAAGTGGTGGCACACCGCCGCCCGGAGCCAGGCGTGGCCGGCGCTCAGGGACCGGTCGCGCGCCTCGCACTCCTGCGCCTCGCGCTCGTGCACCGCGGCGGTCCTGCTCCACTCGGGGAGCCAGTCCTCCCACGACGAGACCCGGGCGGTGGTCGCGACGAAGTCGTTGTAGTCGACCCCGTTCTGGATGAACCTGGGCGCCCAGTGCTCGAGCGCGGCGGCGACGCGTGCGTCGGTCATCGGATCACGCTCCCGCTCGTGCCGCGACGACGTCGGCCAGCTTCGACCCGCGGTCGTCGAGGATGACTTGGGCCGCGTTGCGGCCCGGGGCACCGGTGATCGAGCCGCCGGGGTGCGTCGTGGCTCCTGTCTGGTAGAGCCCGCGGATCGGCGTCCGGTGCTGCCCCCAGCGGGGCGCGGGGCGCAGCGCACCGATCTGGGCGATGCCGCGCTCGCCGCCGTGGAAGGAGCCGTCGACCATGTGGGGGTTGCCCTTCTCGATGTCGCGCGGGCTCTTCACCAGCCGGGAGAGCACGTGCTCCTCGGCGAGGTTGGGCACCAGCCGGCGTACGTGCGCCAACTGTCGTTGCGCGTGCTCCTCCTTCACCTCCTCCCACGGACGGCCGTCGTCGGGGTCGGGCCGCTGCATGCTCAACAGCTTCACGGTGTGGTGCCCCTCGGGCGCCCGGGAGGGGTCCACCAGCGTGGGGGTCGCCACCAGCAGCCAGGGCACGCCGGTGACGAACTTGCCGTCCTTGAGGTCGCGGCCGTACTGGACGACGTCCTCGAGCCAGCCCACGGTGCCGGCCGAGACGGCCGACTGCGAGGCGTCCTCGGTCTCGAACACCGGGGCCGCGTCGGTGGCCAGGTAGACCGCGAACGCCGAGAGACCCAGGTCGTAGGTCGAGATCCCGTAGAGCCAGTCGTCGTCCCACGCCTCGGTGGGCGCCATCTCGGTGAGGTGCTTCACGTGGATGGTGGAGACCACGCCCTCGCGGGCGCGGTAGACCTCGCCCGAGGCCGTGCGCACCCCGACGCACCGGTCGCCCTCGAGCACCAGCTCGGTCACGGTGGTGTCGCAGACGACCACCCCACCGAGGTCCTCGAAGGCTCGGACGAGGGCGGCCGTGAGCGAGCCGGACCCGCCGCGCGGGATCGTCCAGCTGCGCTTCTGGCGGCCGGCCTGGATGGAGATCGCGAGCATCCCGGTGCCCCCGGCGTCGATGGGCTGCGCGGTCTGGAAGGCCTGCCAGGCCAGGTACGCCTTGACGTGGCGGCTCTCGAACTCCCGGTCGATGACGTCGGCGGCGGTCATCATCCGGCGGCGCAGCCAGCGCCCGGCCCGCGGGTGCGCCTCGAGCGCGGCGGGGAGAGGGGTGCCGTAGCCGGGCGGGGTGAAGTTGGCGTCCCGGAGCAGCCCGGAGATCTCGCCGTAGTCGGTGATCATGCGGCGGTACGTCTCGGCGTCCGCGCGCGAGTGCCGGGCGAACTGCTCCACGGTCCGGTCGAGGTCGAGCCAGCTCGTGAACGAGCTGCCGTCCGGCAGCACGACGTGGGCGATCGGGTCCGGCATGTCGTACGTCAGCCCGTAGTCGGACAGCAGGCCCAGCTCGTCGTCGGCGAGCAGCGGGTTGGCCTGGATGAGCGTGTGGCCGGTCGAGCAGCTGTCGAAGCTGTAGCCCGGGCCGAGGAGCTCCTCGCTGGCCGCACCTCCCCCGGGGATGCTGCGGGCGTCGAGCACCAGGCACTCGTAACCGGCCCGGGCCAGGTAGGTGGCGGTGATCAGGCTGTTGTGCCCGCCTCCCGCGATCACGAAGTCCACGGTCTCGCTCATGCTGGGCCTCCCAGGTGGGCGCACCAGGGCGCCGCAATCGATTGTGGCGATCCTAGGCCCAGAGTGACGCGGCTCACAAGAGTCGTTTACCGACAGGAGAAATGATTCTTCTCCTCCGGGTCAGCCCAGGGTGCGCCCGACCCACGAGAAGCCCTCGGGCATCGCCATGTGCTCCTCGAGCAACCGCTCTGCCCGGACGGCGTCGCGGTCCAGCGCCGCGTCCAGGAGCGCCCGGTGCTCACCGGCCACGTCGCGCTCCGACTCCTCCGGGTCGGCGACCCAGAGGCGGTGCAGCTCCGCGGAGTCCCAGAACCGCTCGCACACCTCCAGCATCAGGGAGTTGCCACAGGCCTGGAGCAACGCCCGGTGGAAGGCGGAGTGGGCCCTCGCCCACTCCGGGTTGCGGCGGTCGGGCTGCTCCGCGGACTGCCGGGGCTCGCGGGCCAGCCGGTGGTGGGCGGCCACCACGTCGGACTCCCAGTCGAGGTCGCCACGACTCACCGAGAGCCTCAGCGTGATCCCCTCGACCAGGCCCCGGGCCTCGACGACCTCGGCGAAGGACTGCTCGGACAGGGGCGTCACGCAGTAGCCGCGGTTGCGCTCGAGCCGCACCAGACCCTGGGTGGAGAGCAGGCCAAGCGCCTCGCGCATCACCCCGGCGCTGACCCCCAGCCGGCGGCCGATCTCGAGCTGCTTGAGGCGCTCGCCCGGCTGCACCTGCTGCTCGAGGATGTCGGCGCGCAGCTGCTCGTAGACCTCGAGGGCCAGACTGTCGCTGTCACCACGCCGTGCCACGGCCAGAGTCTAGCGCCGGAATCGATTGTCGGGTCAGCGCGCCAGGAGGGCCGCCAGCGCCTGCTCGGTCTCGCGGACGACCTGCTCCTCGTCGATGTCGACGAGCCGCCCGCCGCGCTTGCGGATCCGTCCGTCGACGATCACGGTGTCCACGTTCTCCGCCCCGGTCGCGAGTGCGAGCGTGTTGGGGACGTCGGTCACCGGCGCGGTGCCGATGTCGTGCTCCCGGACCAGGATCAGGTCGGCCCGCTTGCCCGGCGTGAGCGAGCCAACGACGTCGCCGAGCCCGAGGCTGCGGGCGGCGTCGACGGTCGCCATCTCCAGGACCCGGCGGGTGCTGATCGACAGCTCCTGCTCGGCGATGCCGCGGTGCAGGCCGGTCGTCAGCCTGAGCACGGACCAGAGGTCGGCCGACCCCGTGAGCGGGAGGGTGTCCACCGACAGGGTCAGCAGCAAGCCGCTCGCCTCCATCTCGGGCACCGGCGTGACGCCGTACCCGATGAGGAGCTCGGACCAGGGGCTGATGCTGACCGAGGCACCGGTCTCGCGGACCAGCGCCCGCTCGGCCTCGGTGGTGTAGAGCGCGTGGATCAGCTGGGTGTCCGGGGTGAGCATCGACTGCTCGCCGAGCTGCCGGATCATCCCGAGCGCGCCCTGGGCGCGGGTCGAGTTGGCGTGGTAGCTGACCGGGATGCCGAGCTCGCGTGCGGCGTCGTACTCGGGACGGAAGACCGACTCCGGCGCGAGTCCGGGCGGTCGGCCCGCGAGCCCGAGGTGCATCAGGGGCAGCCTGCCGGACGCGAACCACTCGTCCTGGACCCGGGCGATGTCGGCGAGGTCGATGATCTGCGTCAGCGGGTAGCCCTGCGGGGTGCCGTAGGAGAAGCGGCCGCGCAGCCCGATCTCCTCGTGCGCCTGCAGGTTGCCGTCCGCGTGCTCGGGCGAGCGCAGGTTGTGGGCCCAGTCGTGGACCGTGGTGATGCCGGTGTTGAGGGCGTCGACCAGCCCGAGCCGGGTGCCGTGGAAGAGGTCGGAGGGGAGGCAGCGCACGCCGTTGCGCACGTTGAGCGCGAAGTACGCCGTCTCCGGCGAGGAGCTCGACATCGACCGGTAGAGGGTGGTCCACAGGTGCCAGTGGGTGTCGACGAGGCCCGGCATCGCGATCATGCCGCGGCCGTCGACCTTGGGAGCGCGGACCTTCAGCCCCCGGCCCACCGCGACGATCTCGCCGTTGCGAACGTGCACGTCCCCGTCGGGCAGGTCGCCGATCGTCGGGTCCATGGAGATGACGTGGGCGCCGGTGACGACGAACTCGCGGTGGCGGTGGTCGCGGCGCTGCCCCCGGCCTGCCGTCGCCGGCGCGGCCACCCCCGTGGCCGTCCCGAGCGCGCCGGCCGCAGCCGCCCCGCCCAGCACGGACCTCCTGGTGATCTCCATGGTGTCTCCCTCTCGCAGGACTGCCCCGAGCCGGACGGCTCCGGGCTCAGGCGAGCAGCCGCACCGGCCGCTCCAGAAGCTCCGTGAGCACCGCCAGCCAGCGTGCCGCCACGACACCGTCGACCGGCCGGTGGTCGACCGAGAGGGTCAGCGTCATGACCTTCCCCGCGACCACGGCGCCGTCCTCGACGACCGGCTCCTCGCGGACCGCACCCACCGCGAGGATCGCGGCGTGGGGCGGGTTGATGATGGCGGCGAACTCCTCGACGCCGTACATGCCCAGGTTGGTGACCGTGATCGAGCCGCCCTCGAGCTCGGCCTGCTTCAGCCGGCGCTGCCGCGCCCGGTCGGCGAGGTCGCGCACCACTGCGGCGAGCGTCGTGATCGGCAGGCTGCCGACGTCACGCACGACCGGGGTCAGCAGGCCGTGCTCCGTCGCGACGGCGACGGCCACGTCGGCCGCCCGGTGCACGCGGACCGCCTCGGACGTCCAGGTCACGTTGAGCTCGGGCACCCTGCGGTGGGCCACGGCGACGGCCCTCACCACCAGGTCGTTGACCGAGACCCGGACCTCGGCGCCGTCGTTGAGCTCCTCGCGCAGGGCGAGGAGCCGCTCGGCGCGGACGGTCGTCCGGAGGTAGAAGTGGGGTGCCTGCTGCTTGCTCGCCACCAGTCGGTCGGCGGTCAGCCGACGGGCCCGGGTGTGCGGCACCTCCTCGTACGCCCCTCCCACGTCGGGCCGGAGCGGCGCGGCCGTCTCCGGCGGCGAGGCCGAGCGGTGGGCGATCGCAGCCTCGACGTCGCGTCTCAGCACGCGATGGCGGGGCCCGGTGCCGTCGATCTCCTCCACCGGGATGCCGGCCTCGCGCGCCATCTTCCGCGCCAGCGGGCTCGCGAACACCCGCCCGTTCGGCGCCGGCGGCACCGGCGCAGGTGTCTGGTCGGGCGTGGGGGTGGGGGTGGTGACCGGCCCGGGCTCGGGTACGGGGGACCCCGAGCCCGGGTCGGTGTCTGGGACGTCCCGGCGGTCCGGGACGACGGGGGCGGAGGCTTCGGCGACGCCCAGCTCCCTCAGGAGGGCGTCGAGGTCGTCGACCTGCTCGCCGGGGCTGCCCAGGACGGCGATCGGCGCGCCGACGTCGACCTGCGCCCCGGGCGGGACCAGCGTCTTGAGCACCACGCCGGCGGCGTCGGCCTCGACGTCGACCAGCGCCTTGTCGGTCTCGACGGTGGCCAGGGCCTCGGCGGCGGCGAACTCGGCGTCCTCGGCGACCAGCCACTCCGCGAGCACCGCGGCCGTGGCGTCCGCCGAGACGCCGGGCATCCGCATCACGCGCGGCACCTCAGTACCTCGCGATCTCGGCGAGCTCGGCGATGACCTCGTCCTTCTGGGCGATGGCCGCGCGCTCCAGCACTCTGCTGATGCTGGGCGAGGCCTCGGCCCCGGTCACCCGGCGGACGGGCGCGTCGAGCAGGTCGAAGAACCGGCGGTGGATCTCGTCGGCCAGCCAGCCGCCGTACGACGTGCCGACCGCACCCTGCTCGGCGATCAGCAGCTGGTTGGTCCTGGTGAGGGATGCCTCGATGGTGTCCCAGTCGATGCTGGCCCGGTCGAGCCAGCGCAGGTCGATCACCTCGGCGTCCACCTGCCCGAACTCCTCGACCGCCTCGAGGACGTACGGCACCATCCCGAGGTAGGTCAGGATCGTGACGTCCGTGCCCGCTCGGCGCACGGCCGCCTTGCCGACGGGCAGGCAGTAGTCGAGGTCGTCGACGGGTCCGGGACCGGTCGAGGTGTAGAGGTCGACGTGCTCGAGCACCACCACGGGGTCCTGGCAGCGCAGGGCGGAGTTCATCAGCCCGACGTAGTCGTAGGGCGTGGACGGCGCGACGATCCGCCAGCCCGCCGAGGTGGCGAGGATCCCCGCCGGATCCATCGAGTGCTGGGAGCCGTAGCCGGTGCCCATCGCGACCTTGCTGCGCAGCACCAGGGGCACGCCGTTCTCGCCGCCGTACATGTGGCGGGCCTTGGCCACCTGGTTGAAGAGCTGGTCGGCCGCGACCCACATGAAGTCGGCGTACATGAACTCCACGACCGGGGTGAAGCGGCCGTCGAGGGCCACGCCGCAGGCGAGCCCGGTGAAGGCGTTCTCGCTGATCGGGGTGCCGAGCACCCGCCCCGGGAAGCGGTCGGCCAGGCCGCGGGTGGCGCCGTTGGTGCCGCCGTTGAGGCGGTGGACGTCCTCGCCCATGACGACCACACCCGGGTCGGTCTCCATGCGGCGACCCATCACCGCGGCGACGGCGTCGATGAAGCGGGTCTCCTCGACGTCGACCGCGAAGCCGTCGGGCGCGACCACGGGGGCGTCGTCGAACTCGCCCAGGTCGCCGCGAACGCCGACGTCGACCCACGTCGGGTCGGGCCACTCCTGCTCCTTGATCCGACGCTGGCCGGGCTTGCCCCCGGGGACGGGCTCGAGCAGCTCGGAGCCGACCTGCTCCATCACCTCGCGCGCCTGCGCGGCCGCTCGCTCGGTCTCCTCAGGCGTCATCAGCCCCAGCCGCTGCAGCTGGGCCGCGGTGGTCACCAGCGGGTCGCGCTCGCGCCAGGCCTGCTCCTCGGCCTTGTCGCGGTAGCCGAAGGCACTGCCCGCGAAGCCGCCGTTCTGGTGGAAGAAGCGGTAGGTGTCGACCTCGACGACCGTGGCGCCGCGGCCGCGCCGCATGTGCTCCACCGCCTCGGTCATCGCGAGGTGCACGGCCAGCGGGTCCATCCCGTCGACGCGCCACGAGGCCAGGCCGAAGCCGGCGCCGCGCCCCGACAGCCGCGGGTCGGCGGTCGCCTCGGCGACCGAGGTGGAGACGGCGTACTGGTTGTTCTCGACGAAGAAGCAGACCGGCAGCGACCAGGCGCCGGCGAGGTTCATCGACTCCAGGGTCGAGCCGATGTTGGCGGCGCCGTCCCCGAAGTAGGTGACCGCCACCGCGTCGGTCCCGGACCGCTGGTGGGCGAAGGCGAAGCCGGCCGCCTGCGGCACCCCGCCGCCGACGATGGCGTTGGTGCCCATCGCCCCGGCCTCCTTCCACTGCAGGTGCATCGACCCGCCCCGGCCGTGGCTCCACCCGCGGTCCAGCCCGCAGATCTCGGCGAGCGTCCGGAGCAGCACGTCGCGGGCCTCCGGCGACGGCGGCGCGAGCGGGTCCATGCCCTTGGGCTCGACGTGGTGGAGCGCCTTGGCGAGGAACTGGTGGTGGCCCCGGTGGGAGCCGTTGACGGAGTCCTCGCTGGTGAGCGCCAGCACCGAGCCCACCGCGCCGCCCTCCTGCCCGATGCTCGAGTGGGCCGGCCCGTGGACCAGCCCGGCGCCGGCGAGCTCGAGGACGTACTGCTCGAAGGCCCGGATCCACACCAGCTGGGCGTAGATCGTGCGCAGCAGCCCGGGGTCGGCGACGTCCCAGTCGGCGTCGGTCGCGACCATCTCCACCCAGGGTGCGGCGGGCTGGAGCGGGTGGTGCTGAGGCATGCGTCCTCCTGCGGTGCGGGGCGCCCGGGTCTGGCCACTGTGACACACGATTGGATCCAATCGCTACCCTCGGAGGTGATGGACATCGCACGAGCACGCGTGCTTTGCTGGTGCGACCAGTCATTTCGGATCCAGAAGGGGTACGCATGGGCCTGCCCGGGTTGCGACGGCTGGACCACGTGGGCTTCACCGTCCCCGACCTCGCGGAGGCGCACCGCTTCCTGGTCGAGGTCCTCGGCTGCGAGTACCTCTACTCCCTCGGACCGTTCTCCCACCCGGACGAGGGGGACGACTGGATGACCACCCACCTCGACGTCCACCCCGACGCCGTGATGGTCGAGAACCGCTGGTTTCGCTGCGGCGACCAGACCCTCCTCGAGGTCTTCCACTACTCCTCCCCCGACCAGCGCACCGTCCGGCCGCGCAACAGCGACGTCGGCGGCCACCACCTCGCGCTGTACGTCGACGACCTCGACGTGGCCGTCGCCCACCTGCGCGACCACGGCGTCCGCGTGCTCGACGGCCCCACCGCCAGCAGCGGTCCGGCCGAGGGAAACCGGTGGATCTACTTCTTCGCCCCGTGGGGGATGCAGCTCGAGCTGGTCTCTGCCCCCGGTGGCAAGCGGTGGGACCGCGAGCGCGCCCGCCCCGCGAGCGACGAGAATCCGGTGCCATGAGCGAGACCAGCAGCGGCATCGGCAGCACGCGGGTGGCGGCGTACCTCCGGGAGGCGATCCTGGGTGGGGAGCTCCGCCCCGGCGACCGGATCCGCCAGGAGGAGGTCGCCGAGCGGCTCGGGGCCAGCCGGCTGCCGGTGCGCGAGGCGCTGCGGATGCTCGAGGCGGAGGGCCTCACCGAGCACGAGGCCCACAAGGGCGCTCGGGTCCCGCGGCTCTCCCAGCACGAGGTCGACGTGATCTACCAGATGCGGGAGCGCCTGGAGCCGCTGGCGCTGGTCGAGAGCCTGCCCCGGCTCAACGCCGCGGACCACGAGCGGCTCGAGGAGGTGCAGCAGCGGATCGAGGACAACGACGACCTCGAGAAGTTCCTCGACCTCGACCGCGAGTTCCACATGCTCACCTACTCCGGCTGTGACATCGACCCGCTCATGACCAACGTGGCCCGGCTGTGGAACTCCACCCAGCACTACCGTCGGACCTACGTCGCGCTCGGCGGGCGCAACCGGATGTGGGTCGTCAACAGCGAGCACCGGCTGATCCTCGACGCCGTGGTCCGCCGGGACGTGCAGGACGCGGAGCGCTACCTCGGCGGCCACATCCGGCGGACCCGGATCGAGCTCGCCCAGCACCCGGAGGTGTTCGCCGGGCCATGACCGAGGTGACCGTCAACGGCGTCGCCGTCACCCTGACCAGCGACGGGGACACCCCGTTGCTCACCGCCCTGCGCGACGAGCTGGGCCTGGTCGGGACCCGGTTCGGCTGCGGGCAGGGTCTGTGCGGGGCGTGCTTCGTACGCCTCGACGGCGACGGCGGCACCGCGGTGGTGCCGTCGTGCCAGACGCCGGTGTGGCAGGTCGAGGGCCAGGCGGTCACGACGGTCGAGGGGCTCGCCGGCGACGGCTCCCACCCGGTGCAGCGGTCGATCCTCGAGCGGCAGGCCGCCCAGTGCGGCTTCTGCCTCTCGGGCATCGTGGTCCGGGCCGCGGCGCTGCTCGACGAGGAGCCCGACGCCGACGCCGCGCGGGTCGCCGAGGCGCTCGACCGCAACCTCTGCCGCTGTGGCACCCACCGGCGGATCGTCGAGGCCGTGCTGGCCGCGGGAGATCCCGGATGAGCACGGTGCCGGCCCACGTCGAGGCCAATCCCCGACTGGGCACCTGGATCTCCGTCGCGGACGGGCAGGTCGAGGTCCACGTCGGCAAGGTCGAGCTCGGGCAGGGCATCCTCACCGCGCTCGCCCAGGTGGCGGCCGACGCCCTCGCCCTCCCGCTGGCCCGGGTCCGGATGGTGACCGCCCACACCACCCGCGGCCCCGACCAGGGGCTCACCGCGGGCAGCCTGTCGGTGCTGCAGTCCGCCCCCGCGCTGCGCCGCGTCGGCGGGGTGGTCCGCGCGCTCGCCGGCCCGACCGCCCCCGAGGCGGCGTACGTCGACCGCGTCGCCGCCCTCGACCCCGACACCGACCTGCGGGAGGTCGCTCCTGCAGACCCGGCTCCCGTGTCGGTCGTCGGACGCAGCGAGCCGCGGCTCGACCTGCCCGACAAGGTGCTCGGCCGACCCCGCTTCCTCGCCGACCAGCGGCCCCCGGGCCTGCTCCACGGCCGGGTGCTCCGGCCACCCTCTCCCGGCGCGCGGCTGCTGGCCCTCGACGAGGACTGGAAGGCGCCCGGTGTCGAGCTCGTTCGCGACGGCTCGTTCCTCGGGGTCGTCGGCGAGCGGGAGGTCGACGTCGACCGGGCGCTCGAGCGGCTCGGGCGCGACGCCCGGTGGGACGAGGGCGACCTGCTGCCCGACGAGGACGACCTGGTCGCCTGGCTGCGCAGCGGGGAGCACGAGGAGGTGCCGGTCCTCGACGAGGGAACCCTGCCGGAGCCGACCCTGTCGGCGACGTACTCCAAGCCGTTCCTGGCCCACGGCTCGATCGCCCCCAGCACGGCCATCGCCCGGTGGGACGACGACCTGCTGCACGTGATGAGCCACAGCCAGGGCATCCACGCGCTGCGCGACGCGCTGGCCGCGGTCCTCGGGATCCCCGCGGTGGACGTCACCGTTGAGCACGTCGAGAACGCCGGGTGCTACGGCCACAACGCGGCCGACGACGCGGCCCTGGATGCCGCGCTGCTCGCCCGTGCGGTCCCGGGTCGGCCGGTGCTCGCCCGCTGGACCCGCCCCGACGAGCTGACCTGGGGGCCGCTCTCCTCGGCGATGACCGCGACGCTCTCGGCGACGCTGGAGGGCGGACGGGTGACCGGTTGGAGCCACGACGTGTGGAGCCAGGGCCACAGCTCGCGCCCCGGCTTCCGCGGCACGCCGGGTCTCCTGGCAGGAGCCCACCTGGCCGAGCCGACGCCACTGCCGCCCGCGCACGACCCGCCGCTGGCCGCCGGCGGCGGGACCACCCGCAACGCCGTGCCCGGCTACACGGTGGGTCCGCGCCGGGTCGCCGGCCACCGCAAGCTCGACTCCCCGCTGCGGACCTCGGCGATGCGGGCGCTGGGGGCCTACCTCAACGTCTTCGCGATCGAGTGCTTCCTCGACGAGCTCGCCGACGCGGCCGGCGCGGACCCGCTGCAGCTCCGGCTCGACCACCTCGACGACCCCCGCGGGGTCCGTGTCCTCGAGACCGCCGGCCGGCTCGCCGAGTGGGGTGCACCGCTGCCCGAGGACGTGGGGCGCGGCCTGGGGTACGCCCGCTACAAGGGCACCGGAGCCCACTGCGCGGTCGTCGCCGAGGTGGCCGTGCACAGCGAGGTCCGCGTACGCCGGCTCACGGTCGTCGCCGACGTCGGCGAGGTGGTCAACCCCGACGGCGCCCGCAACCAGCTCGAGGGCGGCGCCACGCAGGCCACCAGCTGGACGCTGCACGAACGGGTCCGGTTCGACCGGCATCGGCTGCTGACGACCGACTGGGAGACCTACCCGGTGCTCCGCTTCTCAGAGGCGCCGCCCGTGGCGGTCGAGCTCGTGGCGAGCGCCGAGCCGCCCGTGGGGGCCGGTGAGGCCGCCCAGGGACCGACCGCGGCCGCGCTCGCCAACGCCGTCCACGCGGCGCTCGGCGTCCGCGTGCGCGACCTCCCCCTCACCCCCGACGCCATCGTCCGCGCCATCGAGGCGGCCGACGCCTGACCCGCACCACCCGACCGAGAGGACCCACCATGCCCCGCATCAGCTACGTACCGATGGACGCGATGGACGAGGAGATGCGCACCGAGATGGAGCGCTGCGCCCGCGAGGGCACACCCCGCCCGGAGAGCTCGGCGATCCGGGCGCACGCGCCCGAGGTCTTCAAGACCTTCACCCCCTACTGGCACGCCACCTTCCGCGAGGGCGAGCTCGACCACGCCACCAAGGAGCTGTGCCGGCTCTACATCACCCGGACGACCAACTGTCAGTTCTGCGGCAACCAGCGCTCGTCGACCGCCGGCCTGCCGGAGTACGCCGACGACGACCTGCTCAACTTCGAGGCCGCCGCCGGCTACGACGACCGCCAGAAGGCGGCGTTGGCGTACGCCCAGGCGATCGCGTGGGGCGAGCAGGACCTCGACGGCCTGTGGTCGCGGCTGCACGCACACTTCACCGAGCGGGAGCTGGTCGAGCTCGGGTGCTTCGTCGCGCTGACCTTCGGGCAGCAGTCGTGGATCCGGCTGCTGGGGATCGGCCACCAGGAGTACGACGTCGAGGGCATCGACTCGACGGCCGGGATCGCGCCGGGCGTCAGGAGCTGACGGCCCGCTCGACCAGCGCGGCGATGGTCGACTCGTCGGCCGGCGTGAGGTCGGTGACGGCGTACGCCGTGGGCCACATCGTGCCGTCGTCGAGCGTCGCCGGGTCGTTGAAGCCGAAGGTGGCGTAGCGCGCGTCGAACTTCGCGGCCGCCTGGAAGAAGCAGACGATCTTCCCGTCCCGGGCGTAGGCCGGCATCCCGTACCAGGTCTTCGCACGGAGCTCCGGGGCCACCTCGGTGACGATGGCGTGGATCCGCTCGGCGAGCCGGCGGTCGTGGTCCGGCATCTCGGCGATCTTGTCGAGGAGGGCCTGCAGGTCGTCGGCCAGCTTCCGGCCGCCCCTGCCGCTCGCGCGCAGCTCGGCGGCACGCTCCTTCATGGCCTCGCGCTCGGCGTCGGTGAATCCTGATGACTTCTCGGTCGGCATGGGTCCGACGCTACCCACACAGAGCGCTCCCGGCTTCTCGGATCCTGATCGGTCCGACAGCCGTACGATCCGGGCATGGCCGACCACGCGGAGTCCCCCGAGGACGCGCTGACGCGGACCGTCGGCGCCCGGATCCGGGAGGCGCGAGAGGCGCGGGGGACGTCGCTGCGCTCGCTCGCCGCGGTGGTCGGGGTCTCCCCGGGCATGCTCTCGCAGATCGAGACCGGTCGGGCGCGACCCTCGGTCGGGACCTTGTGGGCGCTGGTGAGCGAGCTCGGGCTGTCCCTGGACGCGGTCTTCCCGGACGGCAGCAGCCGCCGTTCGTCCTCACCGGTGGTGCAGCGGGCCGGGGCGCGCGAGCCGCTCGAGCTCTCGGGCGGCGTGACGTGGGAGCACCTCGGCAGCAAGGACGACCCGGGCGTGGTCTTCGCGCACGTGACCTACCGGCCAGGCGAGCAGTCCGGCGGCGGTCACGAGGAGCTGCCGCTGGCGCGGCACCGGGGCTGGGAGTACGGCTACCTGCTGTCCGGCCGGCTCGCCGTCGAGGTGCGTGGCGAGAGGGTCGAGCTCGGTCCGGGCGACGCGATCAGCTTCGGGTCCGACGTCCCCCACCGCTTCCACGCGCTCGGCGAGGAACCCGCCCGAGCGGTCTGGTTCAACCGCCTCGGCTGAGGTAATCTCGGGCTATGTTTAATCAGATTGAACAGGTCGGCTTCGTCGGCCTCGGCGCGATGGGCAGCGGCATCGCCCGCCGCCTGATGGAGGCCGGCCATCCCGTCACCGGCTGGAACCGGACCAGGAGCAAGGCCGAGGACCTGCTCGCCGCCGGCATGGGCTGGGCCGACACGCCGCGCGAGGTCGCGGAGCGGTGCGACGTGGTCTTCACGATGCTCACCAACACCGCGGCCATCGAGGGCGCCGCCCGCGGCGAGGACGGCCTGCTGGCCGGACTCCGCGAGGGCACGGTCTGGGCCGACCTGAGCACCATCTCCCCCGAGGCCAGCGTGGCGCTGTCGGAGGAGGTCGCGGCGACCGGGGCGTCCTACCTGGACACGCCCGTCTCAGGCAGCCCGGCCACCCTGGCCGCCGGCCAGATGTCAGTCATGGTGGGCGGCGACCGCGCCGCCTTCGACCACGTCGAGCAGCTGCTCCACGCGATCGGCCCCAAGGTGACCTACATCGGCCCCCACGGCCACGCCATCCTCACCAAGGTCGCCATCAACCTCGCGCTGGTGGTCTCGGTGACGGCCTTCGCCGAGGCCGTGACCCTGGTCGAGAAGGCCGGCGTCAGCCGAGCGGCCGTCGTCGACGCGGCCCTCAAGAGCGTGATCGCCTCGCCCGTGATCGGCTACCGCGCGCCGCTCCTCGTCGACGACGACACCGTGTACGCCGACGTGGAGCTGCAGCAGAAGGACCTCGTCCTCGCCCAGGAGCTCGGCCGCCGCTACGGCGCGATGGTGCCGACCTGCTCGGCGGCCAGCGAGATGCTCAGCGCCGCGCGCAGCAGCGACCTGAGCGACCGCGACTTCCTGGTGAGCGTCGCCGACGTCTACCGCCGGGCCGCGGGGGTGGAGGTCCGATGACCGTCAGGCCTCCCTTCCGGACCACCGTCGCCGACGTACCGCTCGAGCAGAACCTGCGCGAGGACGAGGGCTGGGTCGACATGCAGGTCCAGTACCTCGTCAACTCCGAGCGCGGCGGCTCCGACGGGCTGACCGTGGGCCGTACGGTGCTCCCGCCGGGCGCCCGTCACGACCGCCACCTCCACACCGACGCCGACGAGTTCCTGGTCGTGATGTCGGGCCGTGGGGAGATCCACACCAACACCGGCCGCGAGCCGTCGCAGGCCGGCGACGTGATCTTCACGCCGCGCGGCAACTGGCACGGCTTCGTCAACACCGGGGACGAGGACGTGCTGCTGATCTGGGGCTGGAGCGGCGCCGGCTCGCTGGCAGCCGCCGGCTACGGGCTGCCGTCCGACGACGACGAGTTCGACGACCCCTCGTGACCCCGCTCGATCCCAGGATCGCCCGCGGCACCACCCGGATGCTGGCGGCCCGCTCGGCCGCGCTCGAGGCGGGGGACGCCCACCTCGGCTGGAAGGTCGGCTTCGGCGCACCTGCCGCCCTGGCGACGTTCGAGCTGGACCGCCCGCTCGTCGGCTTCCTGACCCGGGAGCGGTTGCTGACCTCGGGGGCGACGGTCGACGTCTCGGGCTGGACCAAGCCCGTGCTCGAGGCCGAGGTCGCCGCCCACCTGGGCTCCGACGTCGGCGCCGGCGCGTCCGGGTCCGAGGCGCTCGCCGCGGTCGCCGGCTGGTCGGTCGCGATCGAGCTCGCGGACCTCGACCACACGCCGTCGGACGTCGAGCGGATCCTGGCCGGCAACATCTTCCACCGCCAGGTGCTGCTGGGGCCGGTCGTGGCCGACCTCCCCTCGCCCGGTCGCTTCTCGGTGTCGCGCGAGGGCGTCGCCGTCGCGTCGACGACCGAGCCCTCCGCGCTGACGGGGGAGCTCGGGAGCGTGCTCGCGTCGACGGCGGACACGCTCGCAGCCTGCGGTGAGGGCTTGCGCGCCGGCGACGTGGTGATCACGGGGTCGGTCGTGCCACCGGTCGCCGTCGCCGGGAGCGGGGTGTGGGAGGTCGCGGCGAAGGGCCTCGGCAGCCTGTCCGTCCGGCTCCCCTGAGCCGGGCGCTCCGGTCAGCCGGGCACGACGGTGGCGACGTCTCCGGCATGGATCCGGCCGGGCACGGTGACCTCCGCGTCCACGCCGAACACCGGCTCGCCCCGGGAGGAGCGACGGTCGGCGAGCGACGACAGCAGGGCCAGGTCGCGGACCCCGGTCTCCGGGTGGACGTCGACCACCGCGCAGCGGGGCACGACGCCGCGGACGCGGACCTCGGCCACGCCGATCCGCACCCGACGACCCACCCACTCCTGCTCCGCGTCCGGGTCCAGCTCCCCGCCGTCCAGCTCGAAGGTGGCCCGGAACCGGGCGGCGTCGACGGGCGCGCCGACCTCGTCGGCCAGCCGGGCCAGCGACGCGCTCGTCACGAGGGTGACCGGACCGCCGTACACGAGGTCACCCGGGGCGCCGGAGACCAGCACGACCTCGCGGCCCAGGTGGGCGGAGTACGCCGCCGCCCACGGTCCCGCCACGACCTCAACGGCGGTGGACCTGCCCCAGTAGTCGACGTGGTGGACCTCCCCGGTCGCGACCGGCGTGCCCTCGACCACGCCCGAGGGGAGCGCCACGGACAGCACCGTCCAGTCCCAGACGGCGGAGGTCTGGAGCAGGGTCGGGTGGTGGACCGTGCGCAGGCAGCGGCCGGCCGCCAGGTCGACCAGGCAGAACCTCCGGTCTCCCTGCGGCCCGCCCCGGGTCAGGCTCACCGCAGGGTGGGTCAGGTGGCGACCTCCCTTGACGGGCGTGAACCCGATCCGCGCGACCCGCATGCGCCCACCCTGCCACCCGTGCGTCGGGGCGCCCGTCCGACCGCTGCCGAACAGGCGCCCGCGCGCTCAGCCGAGGGTGGCGGTGTCGATGACGAACCGGTAGCGGACGTCGGAGGCCAGCACCCGCTCGTACGCCTCGTTGACCTGGTCGGCGGCGATGACCTCCACCTCGGCGCCGATCCCGTGCTCGGCGCAGAAGTCGAGCATCTCCTGCGTGAGGGCGATGCCGCCGATCATGGAGCCGGCGAACGAGCGACGGTTGCTGAGCAGCGAGAACACGTTGACGCCCAGCGGCTCGCTCGGGGCGCCGACGTTGACCAGCGTGCCGTCGACACCGAGCAGCCCGAGGTAGGCGTCCAGGTCGATGCTCGCGCTGACGGTGTTGACGATCAGGTCGAACCGGCCGGCGAGGTGATCGAAGGTGTCCGGGTCGGAGGTGGCGAAGTAGTCGTCCGCCCCGAGCCGGAGCCCGTCCTCCTGCTTCTTCAGCGACTGCGACAGCACCGTGACCTCGGCGCCCATCGCGTGGGCGATCTGGACGGCCATGTGGCCGAGCCCGCCGAGCCCGACGACGGCGACCTTCTTGCCCGGGCCGGCCTGCCACTTCCGCAGCGGGGCATAGGTCGTGATGCCGGCGCAGAGCAGCGGGGCGGCGGCGGCCGGGTCGAGGGCCGCAGGGACCGAGAGGACGTAGTCGGCGTCGACGACGACGTGGGTCGAGTAGCCGCCCTGCGTCGTGGTCCCGTCGCGGTCGGTGCCGGCGTACGTCGGGACCATGCCCTCGACGCAGTACTGCTCGTCACCGTTGGCGCAGTTCACGCACTCGCCGCAGGAGCCGACCATGCAGCCGACGCCGACGCGGTCACCGACCCGGTGCCGGGTGACGTCCGCGCCGACCTCGGCGACGGTGCCGACGATCTCGTGGCCCGGGACGACCGGGAACGGCTGGGGACCCCAGTCGCCGTTGACGGTGTGGATGTCGGAGTGGCAGATGCCGGCGTACTCGATGTCGATGAGCACGTCGCGGGCGCCGACGTCGCGGCGCTCGATCGTGGTCGGGGCGAGCGGCTGGCCCGAGGCGGGCGCGGCGTAGGCATGGACGTTCGTGGGCATGGTGGTTCCTCCCGTGGGGGGTTGGGTGGTCTGGACGTCCTGGGTGTGCGGGGCTACCGCGAGCCGGACTGCTTGAGCTCGTCGGCCAGGGCGCGGGCCCTGCCCGAGAGCCGGTCGGCCCGGGCGGTGTCACCCGCCCCGACGGCCTTCCAGTAGTCGATCTTGATCCGGACGTACTGCTGGCGCAGCGCGAGCTGCTCGGCCTCGGCTGCGAGCCGACGCTCCTGCCCGGCGAGGAGATCGACCTGCTCGCCCGCCGCCTCCGCACCGAGTCGGCCGTTGGCGACGTACGTCTTCATGTCGGCCACGGACATCCCGGTCGCGGCGAGGCAGGCGATCCACATCAGCTGGTCGAGGTCCGCGTCGTCGTAGACACGGTGCCCGCTGCTCGCGCCGCGGCTGACCGGCGCGATCACGCCGATCGACTCGTAGTAGCGCAGCGTGCTGGCCGGAAGACCGGTCAGCGCGGCCGCCTCCTTGATGGAGAAGGTGCGCCGGGCAGCTCGTGTGCTCACGTCCTCGACCGTAGGAACTTCAAGTACTCGAAGTCAAAGCTGTCCTCGCCCACATCTGTCGCCTCCTAGCGACCGCAGCGGTCCACGCGCTCCCAGGGCCAGTCCGTGGCGAGCCAGCGGGCGACGGCGTCGGCGAGGGGGACGTCGAGCGCCGAGCGGTCGGCCCGTACCCAGGACTGCACCGTGACGTCCCAGTCCTCGGAGTGCGAGGGATACAGGTAGACGCACCCGATGACGTCGTCGTCACCCGGGTCGAGGACGGTGAAGGTGAAGCCGGCTCCACGCGCGAAGTCGTCCGCGTGGCGACGGAGGTCACCGAGGTTCTCCTCCAGCGTCATGCCGCCGAGCGGGGGCCAGGTGCCGTCCGGATACCCGGCGGTGGAGCGGATGTGCTCGATGCTCGAGGTCCAGGCGGCATGGTCGGCCCCGTTGTGCTGGGGGCCCAGGGGTTCGAGGCGGAACTGGTCGGTGGCGAGCGAGGTGGGCGCCTCGAAGCCTGCGGGCACGAACGCGTGCGAGGTCATGCCGTGAACGTACTGCGCCGGCCGCCGATCCGGCACCCGCGTTCTCCCCCCGGCAGCGAGCCGGCCGGGCGCCTGCCCTGCGTCACCGGCGGACCGCCACCCACACCTCCTCGGCCGGCCACCGGGTCGCCCAGTCCTTCGACACGATCTCGTAGAACGTGTGGTCGTGCGCCTGTGCCGGCGCGTAGACCTCGCGCAGGGCCGCGACCACGAAGCCGGATCCGCGCAGCAACCGCACCCAGTCCCCGTGCGAGGGGTGGAACTCGGCCCCACCGCCGGGCCACCGCACCCGGTACGCCTCACGCTGACCGCGGAGCAGTCGCTCGCCGGCGACGCCCTCCTCGAGCGGGACGCACAGTGCCGAGAGGAGGCTGTTGGTCAGGAAGACCAGCCGTCCTCCCGGTCGGAGCAGCCTGGCGGCCTCGGGCAGCCAGCGCTCCGGATCACACCACGCGGCCGCTCCGTGCTCGCTCACCACCAGGTCGTAGGCGCCGCTGCGCAGGGGGACCCGCTCCCCGTCACCCTGGACGAGCGGGAACGCCGGTCCGACCTGGGCCTGCATCCTCCGCGCAGTCGTGAGCTGCTCGTGCGAGAGGTCCACCGCGACCGTCCGCGCACCGGCCCGGGCGAGCCACGCGGAGAAGTAGGCGGTGCCGCAGGCCAGCTCCGCGACGTCGAGTCCGCGCACCTCCCCCAGGACTCCCAGCTCCCGCTCCGGGACGGAGAAGAGTCCCCAGACGGTCTCCGGCCGCGACCACATGTCCGCGGCGGCCGCGTCGGTGAAGCGCTCGTTCACCACCGCCCACAGGGCCCGGTTCAGCGCCTTGTCGGAGTCGCTGACCTCGGCCATCCGGTCATGCTAGGTCCGCGAGGCTACTCAGCGTCCCGTCCCGTCGGTACGGTCGACACCGGAGGAGGCGGGCCATGGGCAGCCGGTCGGAGGACGTGGACGCCGTCACCGAGGTCGCCACGGAGTACTTCCAGGCGTGGTTCGCCGGCGACGGTGATCGGATGCGTGCGGTGCTGCACCCAGCACTGGCGAAGCGGACCCGCGCGGCACCAGGCACGCACTCCCTGGCGCTGCACGAGGACCCGGTCGAGACCCTCGTCGCCGACACCGCCGGGGGCGAGGGGACCGGCTTCGTCCCGTGGCAGGAGGTGACGGTCCTGGACGTCGTCCGGGACATCGCGACGGTGAAGGTGCACTCCGAGCCCTTCGACGAGTACCTCCACCTGGCCCGGTTCGCCGACGGCTGGCTGATCGTGAACGCGCTGTACCTGACCGCGGAATGACGCGCTCGCGGGAGAGCAGGACGAGCACCTGTGTCAGCACGCGAGCATGTGACACGTTCGCACACGGTTGTAAGACCGGAGGGACCTGTACAGCCCGCCGTTGACACGTTCTCGCCGTGTGGCTAGCGTCACAAGTTGCTACTGCTGCATACGTTTGCAGTCATCCATGCGGGAAGAAAGCAAGCGGTTCCGACATGAAGAAGATCGCAGTTCCCTGGCGGGGCACGGTCGTGCTGGCCTCCACGCTGGTGCTGGCCACCTCGGCCTCCATCGTCGCCAGCGCCGGGCCAGACAGCTCCCGCCGCGCCACGCCTGACGCCTCCGCCCAGCGACCAGCAGACATGGTGCTCCTGGACGGCAAGATCTCCATGCTCGACGACGCCAACCGGACGGTGTCGGCGCTCGCCATCACCGACGGCCGCATCGTGCAGGTCGGCTCGGACAGGACCGTCCGCAAGCTCGCCGGCAAGGGCACCGAGGTCGTCGACCTCGACGGGCGGCGGGTCATCCCCGGCCTGATCGAGGGCCACCTCCACGCCCTGCGCACCGGCTACCACTGCTGGACCCAGACCGTGCGCCTCGACCAGGTCACCACCCGGGCGGACGCGCTCGCCGCGTACGCCGACAAGGCCGCGTCCCTGCCCGCTGGCGCCTGGATCTGGACCACCGCCGGTGGCTGGAACATCGGCCAGCTCGACGACCCGGCTCCGTTCACCCTCGCCGAGCTCAGTGCCGCCGCGCCCGACAACCCCGTCTGGGTCACCGGGTCCGGCATCACCGGCGCCCGGGTCAACCAGGCCGCCCTCGACGCGATCGGCCTCGGGGCGGGCGACCCCGGGGTCGAGGTCGACGGATCGGGCAATCCGACCGGCGGGATCTCCGGTGCCGCCAACACCGCGGCCGGGACCGCGATCCGCGCGCAGCTCGACCAGCTGGGCATCGAGGGCGAGGCCGCCTGCCTCTCCGACTTCCTCGACGAGGCGGCCAGTCGCGGCCTGACGTCGATCAAGGACGCCGGCGGCAACAACGCGCCCTGGGGCACGACCGGCGCCATCAGCGACGGACTGCACGGCGAGGAGCCGGGCATGTACCTCTATCGCAACGAGGGCCTTCCGGTGCGGATCGCCTACCACCAGATGTCGCGCTACGCCGGACCGGCCTCAGCGATGGAGGACCTGCGCAACGCGGTGGGCTTCCTCGGGGACGACTGGTTCAAGTACCTCGGCCCCGGTGAGGACACCATGGCCACCGACGCCGGCTACGCCGACTTCACGACCATGGCCGCCCGCAAGCAGCTCAGTCTCGAGACCCACGTGGGCAACGTCGACGCCATCCTCGCCGGCTTCGAGGCAGCAGCAGCCGTGGCGCCGGTCGAGGACCTGGAGTGGCGGATCGCCCACCCGGCGGACGGCCAGCCCACGGACGAGCAGCTCGCCCGGGCAGCCGCCCTCGACGCGGGGTGGATCCTCACCTTCTCGTCAGTGCGCAACGGCGCCACCGGTCCCCGCTACAAGTCGGTGCTCGACGCAGGCGCGAAGTTCTGCCTCGCCTCGGACGCCATGAACGTCGCCCCGTGGCAGCCGTTCCAGAACCTCTGGTACGTCACGACCGGCGACACCATGCTGCCGGGCGTCCCCGGCGTGCCGGCCGACCAGCAGCTGACCCGGCTCGAGGCGTTGCGCCACCAGACCGTGGAGTGCGACTGGGCGATCGACCAGGAAGGAGAGATCGGGTCGCTCGAGGTCGGCAAGCTCGCCGACCTGCTGGTGCTCGACCAGGACTACTTCACGGTGCCTGACGACCGGATCCGCACGATCAGGCCGCTGCTCACCGTGGTCGGCGGCAAGGTCTCCTACTCCGCCGGGCCCTACGGAAAGCTCGGCTGACCACCGGCTCGGGGCCGCGCCGTCCCCCCGCCGGCCGGCCCCGAGCCCCTACTGTTGAGTCGTGCCCTCCGAGCATCCGACCACCGTCGTCCTCTTCGGCGCCACGGGCGACCTGAGCCGTCGCAAGCTGCTGCCCGGGCTGCTGCACCTGTTCAAGACCGGGCTGTTGCGCGACATCCGGGTCGTCGGGACGTCCCTGGACGACTACACGACCGAGACGTTCCGCGACTTCGCGAAGGAGGCCGTGGACGAGTTCGGCGGCGACGACGGGGACAAGGAGGCGTGGCCGGAGTTCGCGCCGCTGCTGCACTTCGCGCCCGGGTCCGAGGGCGCGGCCGGGTTGCGCCGGACCGTCGAGGAGGTCGAGGCGACCTGGCCCGACGGCACCGACCCTCGCCGGCTCCACTACCTCAGCGTCCCGCCCAAGGCGGCGTTGTCGGTGGTCGACCAGCTGCGCGAGGCGGCCCTGGTCGAGCGCAGCCGGATCATCATGGAGAAGCCGTTCGGCACCGACCTCGCCTCGGCGACCGAGCTGAACCGGCAGCTGCACGAGGTGTTCGAGGAGGAGCAGATCTTCCGGATCGACCACTTCCTCGGCAAGGAGGCGGCGCAGAACATCCTCGCCTTCCGGTTCGCCAACGGGCTCTTCGAGCCGATCTGGCACCGCCACCACATCGACCACGTCCAGATCGACGTACCCGAGGAGCTCGGGCTGGCCCAGCGGGCGAGCTTCTACGAGGCCACCGGCGCCTACCGCGACATGGTCGTCACCCATCTCTTCCAGGTCCTCGCGTTCACGGCCATGGAGCCGCCCACCGCGCTGGAGCCGGCGGCGATCTCGGAGGAGAAGAACAAGGTCTTCCGCTCGATGCTGCCCATCGAGCCGCACGACGTCGTCCGGGGCCAGTACGTCGGCTACCGCGACCTCGACGGAGTCGCCCGCGACTCCGAGACCGAGACCTTCGTCGCCCTCAAGTGCTACGTCGACAACTGGCGCTGGGCCGGCGTCCCGTTCTACCTGCGCACCGGCAAGCGGATGGCGCAGGGGGCGCGGATCATCTCCATCGCCTTCAAGGAGCCGCCGCGCTCGATGTTCCCCGCCGGTTCCGGGGTGGGCGACCACGGCCCCGACCACCTGACCTTCGACCTGGCCGACCAGTCGCGCATGTCGCTGTCCTTCTACGGCAAGAAGCCCGGCCCGGGCATGGCGCTGGACAAGCTGTCGATGCAGTTCGCGATGCACGACACCGGCTGGGCCGGATCGGTGCTCGAGGCGTACGAGCGCCTCATCCACGACGCCGCCCGCGGTGACCACACCCTGTTCACCTCGGCGCGGGGCATCGAGCGGCTGTGGGAGATCTCGACGCCGCTGCTGGAGAACCCCACCGTGGTCCGGCCCTACGCCCCCGGCTCGTGGGGACCCAACCAGATCCACCAGCTGGTGGCGCCGTTCACCTGGCGGCTGCCGTTCGAGCGGAGCTGGCGCGACCCGAACGTCGCCGGCGCCTGACCCTCACCAGGACACGGCGACGTACTTGCTCTCCAGGTAGTCGAGCATGCCCTCGTGCCCGCCCTCACGGCCGATGCCCGACTGCTTGGTGCCACCGAAGGGGGCGGCCGGGTCCGAGACCAGACCGCGGTTGAGGCCCACCATCCCGGAGTCGAGCCGCTCGCTGACCCGCAGGCCGCGGGCGAGGTCGCCGGTGTAGACGTAGGACACCAGGCCGAACTCGGTGTCGTTGGCCATCGCCACCACCTCGTCCTCGTCGGTGAACGTGACCACCGGGGCGACCGGGCCGAAGATCTCCTCACCGAGGATCTCGGCGCCACGCGGGACGTCGACCAGCACGGTCGGGGAGTAGTAGAAGCCCTCCCGCTCCGGGCGGCCACCGCCCACGACCACCTGCGCGCCCGCCGCCACCGCGCCTCGGACCAGGTCGTCGACCTTGGCCGCCGACTCCTCGTTGACCAGCGGACCCACCTCGGTCGCGTCGTCGGTGCCGGGGCCGACCACCATGCCCGCCATCCGGTCGGCGAGCCGGCGGGAGAAGTCGGCCGCCACGTCGGCGTGCACGAAGAACCGGTTGGCGGCCGTGCAGGCCTCGCCGGCGTTGCGCATCTTGGCGACCATGGCGCCGTCGACGGCGGCGTCGAGGTCGGCGTCCTCGAAGACGAGGAACGGCGCGTTGCCGCCCAGCTCCATCGAGCAGTTGACCACCTGGTCGGCCGCCTCGCGCAGCAGCACCCGCCCGACCTCGGTGGAGCCGGTGAAGGACAGCTTGCGCACTCGCGGGTCGTGCAGCATCGCCGAGACCACCTCGCCCGAGCGGCGGGCGGGCAGCACGTTGACCACGCCCGCCGGTACGCCGGCGTCGTCGAGGATCCGTGCCATCAGGAGAGCCGTCAGCGGAGTGTCGCTGGCCGGCTTCAGCACCACCGTGCAGCCGGCCGCGAGCGCCGGGCCGATCTTGCGGGTCGCCATCGCCGCCGGGAAGTTCCAGGGCGTCACCAGCACCGCGATGCCGACCGGCTGCTGCAGCACCACGATGCGGTTGGCACCGGACGGCGCCGTCATCACCGAGCCCGCGGCGCGGACCGCCTCCTCGGCGTACCAGCGGAAGAACTCCGCGGCGTACGCCACCTCGCCGCGCGCGTCCGGCAGCGCCTTGCCGTTCTCGAGCGAGATCAGGTGGGCGAGCTCGTCGGACCGCGCGGTCATCAGCTCGAACGCCCGCCGCAGCACCTCCGCCCGCTGCCGCGGCGCGGTCGCCGCCCATGCCTCGGCCGCCGCCGCGGCCGCGTCGACGCACGCCATCGCGTCGTCGACCGTGCCGTTGGCCACGGAGGTCAGCACCTCGCCGGTCGCCGGGTCCAGGACGTCGAAGCGTCCCTCGTCGGAGGCGGGCACGGCGCGGCCACCGACCCACAGGTCGAGCGGCAGGTCGGTCAGCGAGGACAGGGAGAAGTCGCCCATGGCACACCTTCGAAAGTCAGTAGGGATTGGTGACGAAGAGCTCCTGCGCCGGGAAGAGGGTCATCACCTGGGGGCCGTCCTCGGTGATCACGATCTCCTCCTCGATGCGCGCGGCGGAGACGCCGTCGCTGGCGGGGCAGTACGTCTCGAGCGCGAAGACCATGCCGACCTCGAGCTCGACCGGCTCCTTCATGGAGTTCAGCCGCGAGATGATCGGCCGCTCGTGGAGACCGAGACCGAGCCCGTGGGCGAACTGCAGCCCGAAGGCCTCCATCTCGCTGGCGAACCCGAACTCCTCGGCCCTCGGCAGCAGCGCGGCGACCTCGTCGGTCCCGACGCCGGCCTTGATGCCCTCGATCCCGCGGTCCATCCACTCCCGTGCCCGCGTGTAGGCGTCGCGCTGAGCGGGCGTGCTGCTGCCGACCGCGAAGGTCCGGTAGTAGCAGGTCCGGTAGCCGTTGAAGGAGTGGATGATGTCGAAGAACGCCTGGTCGCCCGGCCGGACCAGCCGGTCGGTGAAGTTGTGCGGGTGCGGGTTGCACCGCTCCCCCGAGATCGCGTTGACCGCCTCGACCTGGTCGGAACCCATCTCGTAGAGGCGCTGGTTGGCCAGCGCCACGATCTGGTTCTCGCGCACGCCGGGCTTCAGCGCCTCGGTGATGTCCTGGTAGACGCCGTCGACCATCGCGGCCGCCTGGTTGAGGAGCATGACCTCGTCGGCGTTCTTGATGACGCGGGCGTCGAGCATCAGCTGCTGCGCGTCGGCGACCCGGAGCCCCTGCCGCTCCATCTCGAACAGGAAGGGCGGCTCGACGATGTCGAGGCCCACCGGCAGGTCGGCGACCCCGGCCTCGACGAGCAGCGACTTGATCTCGGCGACGGCCGTCTGCATCAGGCCCACCGACGGCGCCACGGCGCCGCGGAACCCGAGGAAGCCGGCCCGGTAGTTCTCCTCCGGCACCCACTGCGAGTAGATCTTGTGGTGCTTGACCGCCGACCCGAAGTCCCACAGCACCGGGTCCTTGCCACGCGCGAGCAGGACGTAGCGGATCATCTTGTCGCCGAGGGCGCCGCCGATCCAGGTGTGGGTGGTGTAGCGGATGTTGTAGAAGTCGAAGAGCAGGAACGCCCCGCACTCGCTCGACTCGAGCGCCGCTCGGGCCCGCTCGATGCGGTAGCGCCGGAGCCGGTCGAAGTCGACCCGCTCCTCGTAGTCGACCCCCATGTGGCCGGGTGCCGAGAGCCTCCCGGACGGCCCTGTGGTGCTCATCGCCGCCTCCGCCTCACGCCTCGTCGGCGGCGGAGAGCCCGTCGTCGACCGGCGCGTCCTCGGGCTTGAGGGTGATCCCCGACGCCGCGGCCTGCTGGTCCAGCAGGATCGCGAAGTCCTCCTCGACCCGACCACTGCTCACGCTGGCCTGCACGGCGGCAGCGGTGGCCGCCGCGACCGGCATCGGGACGTCGAGCTCGTGGGCGGCCTGGAAGCCGAGGTCGAAGTCCTTGCGCAGCAGGATCGGTGTGAAGGTCGGCGTGTAGTCGAGGTGCACGAAGGCCGGGCTCTTGTAGCGGGTGAACACCGAGCCCATCACCGAGTTGTTGAGGAACTCCAGGAAGGCCGCCCGCGGCATGCCGCCCTTCTCGGCGAGCACCGTCACCTCGGCCATGCACTGGGTGACCACCCCGAGCATCAGGTTGTGGCAGATCTTGGCGAGCCGGGCGACGTCGCCCTCGCCGACGTACGTCGCGCCCTTCCCGAGGTGGGCGAGCAGCGGCGCCACCCGCTCGTAGGTCTCCTCCGGCCCGGAGACCACGAGGCTCAGCCCCCCGGCGCGCACGACCTTGCCGTTGCCGCTCACCGGCGAGGCGAGGAAGTCGACGCCACGCTCCGCGCACGCCGCCCGCATCGCCGCGGACGACTCGGTCGAGACCGTCGAGCAGTCGACGACGGCGCCGGGGACCTGGTCCGGGTCGGCGAGCAGCCCGTCGGGGCCGGTCAGCACCTGCTCCAGGTCGGCCGGCGTGGAGACCATCGTGAAGACGACGTCGTGGCCGCGCAGGTCCGCGATCGTGTCGGCGACGGTGCACCCGACCTCGGTGAGCGCCTCGGCCTTGGACCGCGTGCGGTTCCAGACCGTGACGTCCTCGCCTGCCCTCGCCAGTCGCGACGCCATGGCGGCGCCCATCCGGCCGGCTCCGATCCAGCCGACACGAACGGTGCCGGGGGTGGCAGCGTCGGAGGTGTCCATGGTCATCCTGCTTTCGTCATCGAGGGGGTCGGAGCGACGTCGGTGAGGCTCGGCTCGGGACCGCCGGCAAGCCGGGCGACCAGCCAGTCAGCCGTCCGTGGGCGGTGCTGGTCGGCCACGTTGGCGCAGCCGTGGTTGCCGTCCTCGAGCATCAGCAGCGTGGCCGGCCCGGCGGCCCGCAGGTGCAACCGGTCCGCCTGCTCCCAGGGGATCAGCCGGTCACGGCGTCCGAAGACGACGAGCAGCGGTGCGACCAGGTCGTCGACCACGTCGGCGAGGTCGAGGGTCAGCGCCACCGCACGCGCCTCGTCGTCGCTCGCGGCGCCGGAGCGCAGCCGGAAGGTGTCGCGGGTCAGCTGCGGAAGCCCGTCCCAGCACTCGCCGAAGCAGAACGGACCGCCCAGGGTCACGCAGGCGGAGACGCGATCGCCCAGCGCGGCCGCCACCCGGGCGGCGTAGTAGCCGCCGAGGCTGACCCCCCAGACGGCCAGGCGGGCCTGGTCGAGATCGGGCTCGTCGCGCACCGTCGACCACACCGCTTCGGCGACGGGCGCCCAGTCACCGCGGATCGCGAGGTCGTACTCCGCCTCGCCCTGGCCGGGACCGTCGAGCGTGAAGGTGGCGAGGCCACGGTCGAGGAAGGTCTGCTCGGTGGAGCCGAGCTCCTCCTTGGTGGAGTCCAGCCCGGGGACCAGGACCACGACGGGGTGGGGCCCGGCCCCACGCGGGGTACGGACCACGGCCACCAGGCGGCTCCCCTCGAAGGGGATGCAGACCCGCCGGCCGGGCGGGTCGAGGTGGGGCAGCGCGTCGGTGAGGCAGCCGACGGCTCGCGCGTGCGCAGCGCGCATCTGGTCGGGGTCGACGACGAAGACGAACTTCGCGAAGTGGTGGTAGACCGCGGCCCGGGCGAGGTGGCCGCCCGCCGAGCGGGTGCGCCCGTCCGCGAGCGCCTGCCGGCCGAGGTCCTCGTGGACCGACCCGGCCAGGCTCCAGGCCGCGCACCAGTCCTCCCACCGCTCGAGACCGGCGGTCACCCGGGTGAAGTCGGCCTCGGTCACGCCGTTGACGGTGAACCGGGGACCCCAGTGCGCGATGGCCGAGGCCACCCGCTCGTCTTGCGACATCACCACTCCTCCCGTTGCTCGGCACGCGGTCGTGGGCACGATGCAATCGAGTGCAGCCTTGCTCACCGGGAAGGGGGCTGTCAAGACAACGATTCTTGCGTGGGAGCAGCGGAACGGC
The DNA here is from genome assembly GCF_004564375.1 of Nocardioides euryhalodurans. Taxonomy (NCBI): domain Bacteria; kingdom Bacillati; phylum Actinomycetota; class Actinomycetes; order Propionibacteriales; family Nocardioidaceae; genus Nocardioides; species Nocardioides euryhalodurans. The sequence goes on along the minus strand of NZ_CP038267.1, from coordinate 2,750,336 downwards.
GTGTCTGCAATCGAATGCACTACACTCGCCAGCCATGACAGCCTCGCGGCCCCCGGACCCGCCCACCGTCCTGACCGTGGGCACCTTCACGCCGTCGGTGCTGCTCGCCGTCGCGCGGACCACCGGAGCCCTCGCCGCCGCGGGGCTCGACGTCGACGAGCGGCCGGTGACCTCGTCGCCGGCGCAGTTCGCCTCGCTGCGCGACGGCGAGCTCGACGTCGCGATCACCAGCCCCGACAACGTGCTCGCGTACCGGTTCTCCCCCGGCAACCCGCTCGGGACGCTGCTCGACGTCTCGATCGTCTCCGGGATCGACCGCGGAGTCGGCCTGGGCCTCTACGCGCGACCGGGGCTGGACCGTCCCGACCAGCTGCGTGGGGCCGTGATGGGGGTGGACGTGCCGGTGTCCGGCTTCGCACTGGCCCTGTACGCCCTCGCCGACGCCCTGGGCGTGGGGCGGGAGGTCTACCGGCTCGAGACCCTCGGGTCCACGCCACGCCGGCTCGAGGCGCTCCTCGACGGCCGCTGCGACGCGACGATGCTCAACGCCGGCAACGAGATCCGGGCCGAGGCAGCCGGCTGCCACCTGCTCGCTGCCGCCTCGGAGCACTGCTCCCCCTACCTCGGCACCGTCGTGGCGGTCCTCGGGACCGCGCACCTCGACAGCGCCACCCGGCTCGGCGACGCGCTCGCCGCGACCGCCCGCCGCGTGCTCGCCGGTGAGCTGGACGACGAGACGAGCGCGGCCGCCGGTGAGGTGCTCGGGCTCGAGGGCGCGCTGGGGCGCCGCTACACCGAGAAGCTCAAGGACCCCGCCGAGGGGCTCACGTCCGGTGAGGTCGACCTCGAGGCACTGGCCACCCTGATCTCGCTGCGCCGCCGCTACCTGCCGGAGGCTCCCGGCACCGCCGATCCCTGGGACGGCGCCCTCGACCCCGGGCGCGGCCTGCTCGCCACGGCCGCCGGCCGGGGGTGAGGGGTGGCACGCCGACCCCACGACGGATCTCACATCGGGTTGCTGCAGGTCACCACCTTCGTCAGCACCACAGACCGCTTCGTGATGCCGCCCATGCTGGTGGCCATCTCGCTCGACCTCGGCATCCCCCTGTCGGCGGCCGTGCAGGCCGCCGGCGCGTACTTCCTGGCGTACGGCGTCATGCAGCCCGTCTGGGGTGTCGTGTCCGATCGCGTGGGCCGGGTCCGCACCCTGCGCCTGACCCTGCTGCTCGCCGGGCTGGCGAGCATCGGCTCCGCCTTCGTCGCCACCCCGCTGCTGCTCGGCATCAGCCGGGCCGTCGCCGGCGGCTTCTTCGGGGCCGCCTACCCCTCGACCCTCATCTACGTCGGGGACACCGTCCCGCTCGGGGTGCGTCAGCCCGCGATCGCGCGCCTGATGGTCGGCGTCGCCCTGGGTGCTGCCCTCGCCTCCGCCGGGGCGGGGCTGCTGGCGGACGTGACGTCGTGGCGGCTCGGGTTCGTCGCGACCGGGGGCGCTGCCCTGGTGCTGGTCGTGATCCTGCGCAGGCTGCCGGAGCCGGAGCAGCCGGACGGCCCCCGCCCGACGCCGCTGGCCATGCTCGGTGCGGTCGCCCGGTCCCGCGTCACGCTGTTCGTCCTGGCGCTCTCGTTCGTGGAGGGGATGGTGCTGCTGGGGACGCTGACCGTGCTGCCGCCTGCCAGTGAGGCCGCCGGCGCGACCAGCACGCTCGCCGGCCTCCTGACCGGCGTCTACGGCGTCTCGGTCTACCTCAGCTCACGCATGGTGCGCACCGTCTCGATGCGACGCCACCCTGCCTGGCTGCTCGGCGGCGGATCGCTGGTGCTCGTGGTGTCGATGCTGCTGCTCGCCCTCTCGCAGGGCCCCTTCGCCGCGGCCGGCGCGGCGCTGCTGGTCGGCGTCGCCTGGGTGTCGATGCACTCCACCCTGCAGACCTGGGCGACCGAGGTGCTGCCGGGGGCCCGCGCCACGGTGATCTCGCTGTTCGCCGGGGCGCTGTTCGCGGGCAGCGCGCTCACGGCCGCCCTGGTGGCCGCACCCGCCGAGGCGGGTCGCTACGACCTGATCTTCCTCGCGGGGGCGGCCATCGCCGTACCCCTCGGCGTGGCGGCCACCTGGGGCCGGTGGCGGTGGCGCAACCCCTCCCCCGGGCAGCGCGCTGCCGGAACCTCCGACGACTAGGCTCACCGGCATGTCGACACCGACCCTGCGCGACGTGGCCGAGGCCGCGGGCGTGCACGCCGCCACCGCCTCGCGGGCGCTCAACCCCGCCACCCGGGGGCTGGTCAACGCCGACACCGCCAAGCGCGTGATCCGGGTGGCCGAGTCGCTCGGCTACCGCCCGAACCCGATCGCGCGCAGCCTCAAGACCGCGAAGTCAGGGACCATCGGCCTGGTCATCCCCGACCTCACCAACCCGCTCTTCCCGCCGATCGTGCGGGGGATCGAGGACGTCCTCGAACCCGCCGGCTACAGCGGGCTGATCGTCAACACCGACAACGACCCCCACCGGGAGCGCGCCCAGATCGACCTGCTGCGTTCCCGGCAGGTCGAGGGACTGATCGTGGCGACGGCCATGCTCGACCACCCGCTCCTCGAGCAGCTGCACCGCGAGGGCGTGCCGATGGTGATGGTCAACCGGCGGCCGGAGGGGGTCGACGTCCCGTCGATCACGCCCGACGACGCCACCGGCGTGCAGCTGGCCGTGGAGCACCTCGCCTCGCTCGGCCACGAGCGGATCGCCCACCTGGCGGGACCCGTGGCGACCTCCACGGGGGTGGCGCGCGCCCGCGCGTTCCGCGGCACGGTGCGCGACCTCGGGCTCGCCGACGACCCGTCGCTGGCCGTGCCCTGCGACTACTGGACCGAGGAGGCGGGTGCCGCCGCGCTCCGCTCCCTGCTCGACGCCGGCGAGTCCTTCACCGCGGTCTTCGCGGGCAACGACCTGATCGCCCTCGGCTGCTACGACGTGCTCGCCGAGCGCGGGATCTCCTGCCCCGGGGAGCTGAGCATCGTCGGCTTCAACGACATGCCGTTCCTCGACAAGCTGGCCCCGCCGCTGACGACCATCGCGATCCCGCACCAGCAGATCGGCGCCGAGGCCGCGCGGCTGCTCCTCGACGCGATCGCCGACCCGGACCGGGCCGCACGGTCGGTGCTGCTGCCGCTGTCGCTGGTGGTCCGGGGATCGACGGCGCCACCGCCCTGACCTCGCAACCCGCGTGGTCCGCAGGCACCACGGTCACGGCGAGACCCGCCGTCCCTCGAGGGAAGCCTGCGCCGGACCTGCGGTCGGCAGGTCGACGAGGTCGTGCCGGAGCCATCCCCGGTAGACCGAGACGAAGATCAGCGAGGGCACGACCGTGGTCAACGGCCAGAGCACGTAGAAGAACAGTGCCGTCGTCGTGGGCAGCCCGCCGATCGTGCCGGTGCCCTCCGCCGTGGCGTGGGCGGCGGCGAACAGGACCAGCGTTGCGGCACCGAAGAGCGCGATCTGGGTGACCGACGACCGGGACCAGCGACCGGCCCGGTTGAGTGCGCCGAGCAGCATCATCGACGTGGTGAGGACCGGGACGGCGTAGTAGACCGGCTGCCACCAGTCCCAGACCATGCCGGCCGTGGCGGCACCGATGGTGAGGAAGGCGACGGCCACCAGTGTGTCGACGCGGCGGGGGTGTCCGCCGAGCCCGTCGGACGCGCTGACACCGAGCTCGACGAACTGTCGGGACGAATCCGCGGAGGGCACCGCGACCGACAGCGCCACGAAGATCAGGATCCCCAGGCAGATGACCGCCCCACCGGCCTGGAAGTAGGCCGGCAGCGTGAGCACTCCCTCGGTGGTCAGGATCGTCACGAGGAGGTTGGCCACGATGCCGAAGGTGACCGCCACGGTGGTGGCGAGCGCTGTCGCGCGACGCCAGTAGAGGCCCAGCACCAGCGGCCCGAAGATCGCGGCAGCGAACGCCGCCCAACCGATGGCCCCGAGGATGAAGACGACCTGGCTCAGGTAGAGGGCGAAGACCAGCGAGCACAGGACGACGAAGGTGCTGGCGATGCGCGCCCACCGCAGTTCGTGGCGGACGGTGATCCCGAGGGCGCCGGTCAGGTCGCGCATCAGGGCCGAGGCGCCGACCGCGATGAAGGAGTTGGCGCTGGACATGATGGCGGCCAGGAGCCCGGCGAGCACGAACCCGGCGAAGGCGGGCGAGACCATGCTGTCGAGGTACCAGGTGGCGGTGTTGTCGATGTTGTCGAGCTCGGGCGCCCGCCCGGTCATGGTGAGGCCGCGCATCGTCAGCCCGATCCCCAGCGCGAACAGGGTCGTCACGGCGTACGCGACCGCCGCCACGAGCGCCCCCCACTTCAGCTCCGAGGGGGAGCGCAGCATGAGGAACTTGGTGACCAGCTGGGGTTGGGCTGCCGCGCCGAGGATCGCGAGCAGGACGAACGTGAACACGTAGGTCAGTGGCTGGCTCCCGTCGAGCCTGAGGAACGACACGTCCTGCGCGGCGATGGTGTCGAGCGTGGCTCCCCACCCGCCGAGGGTGTTCGTGGAGACGACGAAGACGCCCACCGACATCGCGACCATCAGCAGACCCTGGACGAAGTCGGTCCAGGCTCCGGCCAGCATCCCGCCGACGACCGTGTACAGGGCCACCACCGCCGAACCCACGATGGCCCCGACCGTCACCGAGGTACCGAAGATCAGGCTCATGATGACGCCGATCGCGGTCACCTGCGCCGTCATGTAGGCGACCGACCCCACGAACATCGCCACTGACATGGACAGGTGGGCCGCCCGTCCCGGGTACCTGAGCCGGATCACGTCGGGCACCGAGTACACGTCGTGGTGGCGCGCGAGGCGGTAGAGCCGGCTCCCGAGCAGGAACCAGGACAGGGCGAACGACAGCGGCACGAACAAGGCGGCGGCCACCAGGGCCTGGACGCCCCACGCATAGGTGTTGGCCGTGTGGCCGATCATGCCGAAACCGCTCTGGATCGAGGAGAACGTGCCGACGGCCATGACGAGGAAGCCCAGCGTCTGGCCCGCGACCAGGAAGTCCTTGGACGAGGTGACCCGGGACCTGGCCCAGGCCCCGATCCCCAGCATGAGGGCGAAGTAGACGAGGACGATCGTGATGGCTGAGCTCATGGTGGGGTGCGCCTCCCGAGGGCCCGACCACCGAGCTCTGGTCGGTGGTCCTGTGGAGTGATACTACGTAGTATTATGTGACGCGACCCACTCTCGTCAACCGCCCAGGAGTCCCGATGAGCGCCGCCACACCACGCGAGGCCGGGACCGACGGCCGGAGGACGCAGGCCCGCGCACGGGTCCTCGACGCCGCTGCGGAGGCCTTCATGCGCGGTGGTTTCGGCGCCACGACGATCGACGACATCGCCGAGGAGGCGGGCGCGACCAAGGGCCTCGTCTACTACCACTTCCGGTCGAAGTTCGACGTGTTCCTGGCGGTGTACGGCGAGGGGATGCGCCGGGTCCGGACCCGGGTCGAGCCCCACGCCACCGGGCCGGGCACCGGGCGGGCACGGCTCTCGGCCATGTCCCACGCGCACCTGATGAACCTGATGACAGACCTCGCCTACCACCACGTCGTGCACCAGGGTGTGCGCGCCCAGGACTCCCCGGAGCTGCGGATCCGGCAGCGCGACGCCCTCAGCGCGCTCAACGAGCTGCGTGGCGGCTACGAGCTGATGTTCCGGGAGGTCGTGGTCGAAGGGATCGCCGACGGCTCCCTGCGCGAGGTGGAGCCTGCGCTGGCGACACGCACCCTGCTGAGCAGCCTGAATGCGGTCGACGTCTGGTTCCGCAGGGTCGACGCCCAGCCCGAGTCGGAGCTGGAGGAGCTGGCCGGCCGGGTCGTCGACGTCCTCGTCGGCGGGCTGGGCGCAGCACCCTCCGCCCGCTGAGGCCGAGGCTCAGGCCGCGGCGCCCACCTGCTTGCCCGCCTCCTGGCGCTTGGCGAGCTGGGTCAGCCGGGCCTGGGCGGCACGGCGGACCTTGGGCCCCTTGGTCGACATCGCCCACAGCGTCTTGAGCTGCGAGGGCAGGTTCTTCCTGTTGGTCGTCGCGAGCCAGCCGTTGGGCAGCGACAGCCGGACCACCTTGTGCCAGGCGGAGTAGACCTGCGGCACCAGCGGGCGGGAGCAGTAGGTCAGGTCGTACTTCTCGAAGAGCGCCTGCACCTTGGGGGCGATCTCGGCGTAGCGGTTGGACGGCAGGTCCGGGAACAGGTGGTGCTCGACCTGGTGGGAGAGGTTGCCGCTCATCACGTGCAGCGCCTTGGAGCCGGAGATGTTGGCCGAGCCGAGCATCTGCCGGACGTACCACTCGCCCTTGGTCTCGCCGTCGATCGAGCGCTTCTCGAAGGTCTCAACGCCCTCGGGGAAGTGGCCGCACAGGATGATCGAGTTGGACCAGAGGTTGCGCACCACGTTGGCGGTGAAGTTCGCCGCCAGCGTCGGCAGGAACGAGCCGGTGGGCAGCGACAGCAGCGGGTGGACCACGTAGTCCTTGGTCGCCTGCTTGCGGATCTTGGCGACGACCTCCTTGGCCCGGCGGCGGAACTCCGGGTCCTTGGTCTGCTTCTTCTTCACGACGGCGCCGAGGTCGAGGTCGTACGCCGCGATGCCGTACTCGAAGAAGACGGCGTTGATGAAGCACCAGACCGGCTGGCCGAGGTGGAAGGGCGACCAGCGCTGGTCCTCGTCGACGCGCATGATGCCGTAGCCGAGGTCGTTGTCCTTGCCGATCACGTTGGTGTACGTGTGGTGCACCTGGTTGTGGCTGTGCTTCCACTGCTCGGCGGGCGAGGCCATGTCCCACTCCCACGTCGTGGAGTGGATCTTGGGGTCGCGCATCCAGTCCCACTGGCCGTGGAGGATGTTGTGGCCGATCTCCATGTTGTCGAGGATCTTGGCGACGCTCAGGCCGGCGGTGCCGACCACCCAGGCCGGCGGGAAGGCGCTGAAGAGCAGCACCGCGCGGCTGCCGAGCTCGAGGCCGCGCTGGGTCTTGATCATCCGGCGGATGTAGGCCGCGTCGTCGGCACCGCGGGAGTCGATGACGTCCTGCCGGATGGCGTCGAGCTCCATCCCGAGCTGCTCGATGTCCTCGGGGGTGAGGTGGGCGATCGGGTTGTCGGCCTTCTTCTGGATGACAGTCATGACTCTCCTGTGATCAGTGGTCGATGTGGCAGGCGCCGGCGGCGGCGCTGATGCAGGTCTGGATCTTGATGGCGCCGCTCTCGCCGGGGATGGCGGTGGTGACCTCGCCGTTGCGGAGGTCGCGGACGGTGCCCTCCTTCATGGGGAGCACGCAGCCGAAGCAGATGCCCATCCGGCACCCGCTCGGCATCAGCACCCCGGCGTCCTCGGCGGCGTCGAGGATCGGGGTGGAGCCGTCGGCCTCGAGGGTGCGGCCGTCGGCGAAGGTGACGGTGCCGCCCTCGCCGGCCTCGACGCGGGTGGTGCGGAACTGCTCGGTGAACAGCTCCAGGCCCTTGTCCTCGTGGAAGTGAGTGAGCGCGTCGAGCAGGCCGGCCGGTCCGCACGCGAAGGTGGTGCGCTCGGCGAGGTCGGGCACCATCGCCGGCAGCTCCTCGACGTCGAGCAGGCCGTGCTGGTCGTCGTAGCGGGGAACCAGCCGGATCGCGCCGGCCTCGGCCAGGGCCTCGAGGTCGCGGAGGAAGATGGAGTCGGGGCGGCTCGGCGCGACGTGGACGACCACCACGTCGTGGTGCGTGGTCCGGTTCGGGCGCAGCACGCCCTCGTCGGTCGAGGGGAAGAGGTTGCGCAGCATGCCGATCACCGGCGTGATGCCCGAGCCGGCGGTGACGAAGAGGAACCGGCCACCCTGCGGCGGCAGCACGAACTCACCGGCCGCCTGCTCCAGGTGGACCATCGTGCCGGGACGGGTGCGGTGGACCAGGTGGTGGCTCACCAGCCCGTCTGGGACGGCCTTGACCGTGATCGCGATCCGGCCGTCGGGCCGCGGACCGTGGGTGAGGGAGTAGGCGCGCCACTGGCGTACGCCGTCGACGTCGATGCCGATGCGGAGGTACTGGCCCGGGACGTGGCCGGCCCAGTCGGCGCCCGGCCGGATCACCAGCGTGGCGGCGTCGCGGGTCTCGGGGATCACCTGCTCGATGCGGCCGCGCAGGTCGGCGCCGGCGCGCAGCGGCGCGAAGAGGTCCAGGAAGTCGGCCGGCACGAGGGGGGTGGTGGCAGTCTCGGCCAGCCGGACCAGGCGGGACCGGAGTGCTGACGTCATGGCACCAGCCTGACTGAACGGTAGGCTCAAGGCATGACCAGCAGGCGTGAATCTCGCGCCGTGTTTTGTTCGGAGATGACAAATGACGACATCCTCGGCCTCACGCCGCCTCGACCACGAGGTCCTCGAGCTGCTCCGGGGCACGCTCTCGGACGTCGCCCAGCACACGATCGCGGCGGTCCGCGAGGAGGTTCCGGCGTACGGCGAGGGGCTCGGCGACCAGCTCGCCGCCACCATCGAGCAGGCCGTCCAGATGGCGCTCGCGGGCTTCCTGCGCGTCGCGAGCAGCACCACCGACCCCGGGACGCCCCTGACGCCGACGCTCGAGGGCGCCTACGCGCTGGGCCGCGGTGAGGCCCGGGCGGGGCGGTCGGCCGACGCGCTGCTGTCCGCCTACCGGGTCGGGGCGCGGGTCTCGTGGCGCGAGCTCTCGGCGACCGCGGTGGCGGCCGGGGTGCCGGCCCAGGCGGTCGCGTCGTTCGCGGAGCTGGTCTTTGCCTACATCGACGAGCTCTCGGCGGCCTCGGTCGCCGGCCACACCGACGAGCTGGAGACCTCCGGCCGGGTCCGGCAGCGCTACCTCGACCAGGTGGCGGCCGGGCTGCTGCGGGGCGAGTCGCCGGAGTCCCTGGCGCCCGACGTCGAGCGCGCCGACTGGAAGCCGCCGCGCACGCTGACCGCCGTCCTGCTCCCGGAGGCGCAGGTGAGGCCCGTGCTCGGGCTGGTGCCCAGCGGGGCACTCGTCCCCAGCGAGCACGGGCTGCCCGAGGAGGGGCTGGCGGCGGTGCTGGTGCCGGACATGGAGGGGCGCTCCCGGACCCGGCTGCTGCGGGTGCTCACCGACCGGCACGCGGTGGTCGGCCCGGCCCGGCCGTGGCCGGAGGTGCGGGCGTCCTTCGACCGGGCGGTGCGGGCGCTCCCGCTGCGGCGGACGGCGAGCACGGTGGACACCGACCAGAACCTGCCCGCGCTCGTGGTCAACGCCGACCCCGAGGCGCTGGCCGACCTGCGCGCGGTCGCACTGGCGCCGCTGGCCGACGTACGGCCGTCGACCGCGGAGAAGCTCGAGGCGACGCTGCGCTCGTGGCTGCTGCACCAGGGCCGGCGCGAGGACGTCGCGGCCGACCTCTTCGTGCACCCGCAGACGGTGCGCTACCGGATGAACCAGCTGCGGGAGCTCTACGGCGACCGGCTCGAGGACCCGGACACGGTGCTGGCCCTGACGCTGGCGCTGGCCTGAGCCCCGTCCGGCGTTACAGCGAGCCGTGGACCAGCTCCCCCGCCACCCACGTCGCGTGGACCGAGGTGGCGAGCAGGTGCTTGGCCTCCTCGGCGGGGTCGGCGCGGGGGGACAGCGGGTCGCTGTCGAGCAGCACCAGGTCGGCGGGGTGGCCGGCCGCGACCGTGCCGAGCCCGTCGGTCGAGGCGGCGAGCGCCTCGCGCGGGGTGATCGCCTGCTCGGGGTGCCACGCCTCGCGGTCGTCGGCAGTGCGGTGCACGGCGGCGGCCATGGCCAGCCACGGGTCCAGCCGCGCGACCGGGGCGTCGGACCCCAGCGCCAGCCGGACCCCGTCGTCGATCATCCAGCGCAGCGCGAAGCAGCGGTCGCCCCGGCCCGGCCACAGCCGTTCGCTGACGTCGCGGTCGTCGAGCAGGTGGGCCGGCTGCACGCTCGCGGTGACGCCGAGCTCGGCCATCCGGCGCACGTCCTCGCGGCGTACGAGCTGGGCGTGCTCGATCGAGCCGTGCGCCGCCGTCTCCGCGAAGGCGTCGAGCGCGTCGCCGACGGCCCGGTCGCCGATCGCGTGCACGGCGACGGACAGCCCGTGGCGGGTGGCCCGGCGCAGCAGCCCGCGCAGCTCCTCGGGTGTCTGGTTGGGGTGGCCGTGCGGGAAGCCGAGCGGCGAGGGCCCGGCGTACGGGTCGCAGCACCACGCCGTCTTGGTGTTGAGGGAGCCGTCGCTGATGATCTTGAGCGGCCCCATCCGGGCGCGGTCGTCGCAGCCGGGCAGCAGGTCACCGGTCCGCAGACCGGCCCCGATCACGCCGTCCAGCCCGTCGGCGTACGTCGCCATCCGGATCCGCAGCAGCCCGGCGCCGGCCACCCAGCGCTCGGCCCACTCCTCGTGCCCGCCGCTGAACTCGAAGTCGGTGAGCCCGACCACGCCGAGCTCGGCGGCGGCCTCCATGGTGCGGCGGTAGGCCTCCGGGCCGGTGCCGTCGTCGCCGAGCACCGACGCCAGCCGGCCGTACGCGCGGAACCACTCGGCCTCGGCGACGACGCCCTCGCGCAGGGGCATCGCCAGCATCATCAGGGCGGTGGAGTTGAGCCAGGCGTGGTGGCCGTCGCCGGCGATCAGGATGATCGGCTGGTCGGTCCCGATCGCGTCGAGCATCGAGACCACCGGCTCCTCCGGCCAGGCCGTGGGCCGGTGCCCCCACCCGATCACGGGGAGGTCGGGCCACTCTGCGAGCCGCTCGCGGACCAGTGCCACGGCCTGGTCGGCCGAGCGGGCGCCGGCGAGGTCGAGACGCGCGCTGGCGAGGGTCCACTGCGCGAGGTGGACGTGGTGGTCCCACAGGCCGGGCATCAGCCAGCGGCCGTCGGCGTCCACCTCGGGCAGGCCGGGGTCGGCGACGTCGGCGCCGACGGCGGTGACGACGCCGGCGGTCACGCGGACGTCCACCGGTTCGCCCGGCCCTCCCGCGCCGTCGACGTCGACCAGCCGGGCACGGCGCAGCAGGAAGCTCGTCATGGCGTCACGGTAGGACGGCGCGGCTCACACCGGGCAACCGGACGCAGGGCGAGACGGGACGCGGTGACCCCGGTCGCGACGACGGGGCGGCTCAGTCGACGTGCCGCCTCGACTGCACGACCCGGAACCGCGAGGCGACGTAGGCGCCGTCGGTGTAGGAGGCGTTGGCCGCCGGGTTGGCGCCGGTGCCGTGGAAGTCGGAGTAGGCCGCCGACTGGTTGACGAAGACCCCGCCGAGCAGGTTCTCGCTCAGCGCGACCCCGGCGTCGAGGGCAGCCTCACGCATGGCGGCGACCACGTCGTCGGAGGTGGAGTAGACCGAGGCCGTCATCGCGCCGTGCCGCTGGACGGTGTCGCGGAAGAGGTCGATCGACTGGTCGGTGCCCTCGGTGGAGATGAGGTAGGCCACCGGGCCGAAGCACTCCTGCTCGTAGACCTCGGCGTCCTCCGCGGTCAGCCCGACGATGGTGGGCGTCCGCACGGTGGCGTCGGCGTACGCGGGGTGGGTGACGGTCCGCGACGGGACCAGCACCTCGCCGTGGGACCCGGCAGCCTCGAGCCGCTCGAGCACGCCCGGGTTGACCACGCCGCCGAGCAGCTCGACCGCACGCGCGTCGTCACCGAGCAGCTTCTCGAAGGCGGCGCCGATCCCCGCCGCGACCTCGGTGGGCGTCTTCACCCCGTCGTCGGTGCTGATGCCGGCGGCCGGGAGGTAGACGTTCTGGGGCGCTGTGCACATCTGGCCGGTGTAGAGGGCGAAGGAGAAGGCGAGGTTCTGGCACATCGCCCCGAAGCTGTCGGTGGAGTCGACGACGACGGTGTTGACGCCGGCCTTCTCCGTGAAGACGGTCGCCTGCCGGGCGTGCTCCTCGAGCCAGTCGCCGAACGCGTTGCCGCCGGTGAAGTCGATCAGCCGCACCTCCGGGCGGACGGCGAGGACGGCCGCCAGGCCGTCGGCAGGGTCCTCGGCGGCCAGCGTCACGAGGTCGGGGTCGAAGCCCTCCTCGGCCAGCACCTCGCGGCACGCCTGGACCGTGATCGCGAGCGGCAGCACCGCTCCCGGGTGCGGCTTGACGACGACCGGGTTGCCGGTGACCAGCGAGGCGAAGAGGCCGGGCCAGGAGTTCCAGGTGGGGAAGGTGTTGCAGCCGACGACCAGCGCCACGCCGCGGGGCACCACGGTGAAGGTCTTCTCCATCGTGATCGGCACCCGTCCCGGCTTCTCCCAGCGCGCCGTGCTCGGCGTCCGGGTCATCTCGACCCAGGAGTAGGCGATCGCCTCGAGGGCGCGGTCGAGAGCATGGGCGCCCCCGGCCTGGAAGGCCATCACGAAGGCCTGGCCGCTGGTGTGCTGGACGGCGTTGGCGAGCTCGAAGACGCGGCCGTGCAGCCGGTCGAGGATCTCCAGGCAGACGCCGGTCCGACCCTCGGGCCCGGCGTCGCGCCAGTCGCGCATGCCCGCGGAGGCAGCGGCCAGCAGCGTGCCGACGGCCTCGTCGGTCGCCGGCACGCGCGGGTAGCGCACGCCGAGGTCGATCCCGAAGGGCGACTTCTCGGTCGCCACCGTGCCGACGCTCCCCGGCGTCTCCAGCGGGAAGGCCTGCCCCAACCAGGCGTCGAACGCCGCCTTCCCGGCGGGCGCCGCGTCCTCGCCGTAGACCCGGGGCGACGGCGACTCGTCGAAGGCCGAGAAGTACGCCCGGGTGGCGCTGGCGGCGACCGCGGCGTCGAGCCGGTCGCGGTGCTGGGAGAGCAGGTCGTGGGTCATGGGCCACACCCAACCACAACGGCCACTACGGTGACCCCGTGAGCGTACGGGGACTCGGCCTGGTGCTGGTCCTGCTCGCCCTCGGCGTCCTCGGCGGCTACGCGTACGCCGGCCTCGGCCTCGACCCGGTCCGCTCCGACGGGGCGCCCGCGCCGCTGGAGGCGGCCGACCCGGCCCTGCCGTTCACCCCGCCCGAGAAGGTCAACCCGGACGCCGACCTGCCGCCCGTGGCCACCGACCTGCCCGTCGCCCCGGCACGGGTCGGGAGCCCGCCCGAGGGCGTCGTCGTGCCGGCTCCGGTCGGCTGGGAGCGCACCGACCTGCCGACGACCGAGTCACGGTGGAGCGCCCCCGGCCGGCCGATCGGGAGCTACGGCGTCCGGGTGCAGGTGCTCGACCGCAACCGTTCGATCCCGCAGGCCGTGGCCGAGCGCGCCGCGGCGCTCCCGCTCGACCCGCTGGTCAGCGACCTCGAGGTGCTCGACCAGTCAGGCGACACGCTGCGGGCGTCCTTCATCCTCGACGGCTACCGCAAGCTGACGATCATCCGCTGGGTCAGCTTCGACGGCGGCATGGTGGACGTCGAGATCGCCGCGACCGGGCGGCTGATCGACCAGCCCGGGCTCGAGGCGCTGGTGGCGCGGATGGCGACCGACGTACGACGTCAGCCGGAGCGCGGCGAGCCGGAGGAGTAGGGGCGGCGCGCCTCGCGATCCTCAGCCGTCCCGCTGCTCGCGCTTCGTCGCGATGGCGCGGCCGGCCCGGAAGGCCAGCAGCGGCGCCATCACCACGGCGACGGCGAGCACGACGAAGATGACCGCCACCAGCACGATCTCCCCAGCACCCATGGGGCGAGCATAGGCCGTGGCCCGCCCGGGGTCAGAACCCCGGGACCTCCACCGAGCCCAGCACCTCGTAGGCCCGCGACCGGCTGTCGCTGCGGACCTGGATCCACAGGGAGCGGTTGCTCGCCACCTGCCGGACGCGCTCGACGATGACGCCCGGACAGCCGAGCGAGACCTGGGTGAGCAGCGGGTCCTGGCCGACGGTGTCGCCGACCGGCGCGAGGACCGTCTCGCACTCCTCGTGGCCGGGCAGCTGCTCGGGCAGGTCCTCGGCCGCGAGCACGCCGACGAAGACGCCCTCTGCACCGGCCTCCCCGTGGTGCCAGTCGGGGTCGGTCCCGACCGACAGCGCGGGCAGGACCTGCGACTGCCCGGGCGGCCTCCACTGGCCCGCGACGGTCGAGCCCGACCACGTCTCGGGGACTGTCACCCTCAGCGAGCCGGTGACGTCCTCGACCTCCACCGCGCGGTCCTGCCCCCGCCGGAGCGCGTAGCCGGCTGCCGCTCCGGTGACCACGACCAGCACCGCCACCAGCGCGAGCGCGAGCACCCGGGCCCGGGTCGGCCGGGGCCGCGTGGGTGGTTCCGGCGGCGTCAGCGGCTCCTCGTCGGGCAGCGACGTCGGCCGAGGACCGGGCTGGGTGAGGTTCGGGTCGAGCGGCAGCCACGGTCCCGGCAGCCCGGGCGCACGCCCGTCCGGCTCCGCGCCCAGCTGCGGCTGCAGGGCGGCCTCGAGGGCGGACACGAACGCCGCGACGTCGGTCCAGCGCTGCTCCCGGTCCGGCTCCAGCCCCCGGCGTACGACGGCCTCGACCTCGGGCCGGAACGGCCGCTCGGGCTGCGACAGCCCGGGAGCGGGGCCGGGGTCGGCAGCGGCCGAGAGCGACGCGTGCGTGAAGGGTGCCCGGCCGGAGAGGAGCAGGAAGGTGAGCGCGGCCAGGGAGTAGAGGTCGGCGCGCCCGTCGAGCCGCTCGCCCTGCGCCTGCTCCGGCGCCACGAACGACGGGGTCCCGGCGATCACGGTCAGCCGCGAGGACATGTCGAGCGCCTTGCCGAGGCCGAGGTCGGCGAGCATCGCGCGGATCTGCTGGCCGCCGCCGCCCTCGCGCGTGTCGACGGTCCGGAAGAGGACGTTGGCCGGCTTCACGTCGCGGTGGAGCACGCCCCGCTCGTGGAGCGCGGTCAGCCCCAGCCCGACCTGGCGGACCACCTCGAACGCCTGGCCGGTCGTCAGCCCCTCGACCTCCAGCCGGTCGGCCAGGGTGCCCTGGTCGGCGTACGACATCACGAGGTAGGGACGGCCGTCGTCGAGCTCACCGGCGTCGTAGACCGCCACCACGTGGGGTGACTCCACCTTGCGGAGGAACCGACCCTCCTCCTGGAAGCGGCGCCGGACGTGGCCGTCCTCGGTCCAGTTCTCCGCGAGCACCTTCACCGCGACCGGGGAGTCCAGCTCCTCGTCGTAGGCGAGCCACACGGTGGCGAACCCGCCCGACCCGATGCGTCGACGCACCGCGTAGCGGCCGATCCGAGAGGGCATGGACACGACTGCATTATGTTCGACGGCACGGGGAAGGAGGCGCAGCATGACGAGGAGCACCGCAGGCGGCGCGACGCCGGACGAGATCGACGACCTAGCCCGACGCGCCCAGCTGGGCGACCGCGAGGCGCTCGAGGACCTGCTCGCCGCGGTGCGGCCCCGGACGCTGAACGTGTGCCGCGGGGTGCTCCCCCACAGCGCCGACGCCGAGGACGCCTGCCAGGAGGCGCTGGTCAACGTCGCCCGCCGGATCGACTCGTGGAGCGGCCACGGGCGCTTCACGACCTGGCTGCACGTGGTGGCGGTGAACGCCGCACGGTCGACCTACCGCCGGCTCAAGAACCAGGCCGTTCCCACCGACGTCGGCCCCCTGGAACGACCCGACCCCCGCACGACCAGCGTCATCGCCGGCACCCGGCTCGACCTGCTCGAGGCGATGGAGTCCCTGGAGCAGGAGCATCCCCAGTTCGTCGAGCCGCTGCTGCTCCGTGACGTCTACGGCCTCCCCTACGACGAGATCGCGGGGCTGCTCGACGCGCCGCTCGGCACGGTCAAGGCGCAGGTCCACCACGGTCGCCGGCTGGTCAGGCCGATGCTGCGCGGCGACGCCTGACGCGGCGCGTCCGCCGGCGCGCCACGGCGGTTACCCTGCCGTCGTGACCGACCGGCTCTCCGCCCACGCCCTCGTCGACCTGGTGCTCGACGAGGGTTCGTGGCAGGGCTGGGACACCCCGCCCGACCGGACCGGCGTCTCCGACGCGTACGCCGCGGAGCTGGACCGGGCCGCCGGGCGCAGCGGCGTCGACGAGTCGGTCGTCTGCGGCGAGGGCCTGATGCGCGGGCGCCGGGTCGCGGTGCTGGTCGGCGAGTTCGGCTTCCTGGCAGGCTCGATCGGACGGGCGGCCGCGGACCGGCTGGTCACAGCGGTCGAGCGCGCCACCCGCGAGGGACTGCCGCTGCTCGCGGCGCCGGTCAGCGGTGGCACCCGGATGCAGGAGGGCACGCCCGCCTTCGTCCAGATGGTCCGGATCTCGCAGGCGGTCGCGGCCCACAAGTCTGCCGGCCTCCCCTACCTCGTCTACCTCCGCAACCCGACCACGGGCGGGGTCATGGCGTCGTGGGGCTCGCTCGGCCACGTGACGGTCGCCGAGCCGGGCGCGCTCGTGGGCTTCCTGGGCCCGCGGGTCTACGAGGCGCTCTACGGACGGCCGTTCCCCGAGGGGGTGCAGACCGCCGAGAACCTCTACGCCCACGGGATCATCGACGCCGTCATCGCCCCCGACCGGATCGCCGACATCCTCGACCGCGCGCTGACGATCCTGATGGCGCCCCGGCTGGGCATCGGAGGTGTGCCCGAGCCCGGCGACGACCCGGTCCCCGACGTCGACACGTGGGACGTGGTCACCCGCTCCCGACGGACCGACCGGCCCGGCGTACGCCGGCTGCTGAAGTACGCCGCCACCGACGTCGTCCCCCTCAACGGCACCGGCCAGGGCGAGGCCGACCCCGGGCTGATGATCGCGCTGGTCCGCTTCGGCGCGGCACCGTGCGTGTTCCTCGGCCAGGACCGTCGCGGCCAGACCACCGACCACCCGCTCGGCCCCGAGGCGCTCCGGGAGGCGCGCCGCGGGATGCGGCTGGCCAGCGAGCTCGGACTGCCGCTGCTGACCGTGATCGACACCCAGGGCGCGGCGCTCTCCCCCGACGCCGAGAACGGTGGGTTGGCCGGCGAGATCGCCCGCTGCCTCTCCGACCTGGTGACCCTCGACGCGCCGACGCTGTGCCTGATGCTCGGCGAGGGCAACGGCGGCGGGGCGCTCGCCCTGCTCCCCGCCGACCGGGTCGTCGCCGCCCAGCACGCCTGGCTCTCGCCGCTGCCGCCGGAGGGGGCGAGCGCGATCGTCCACCGCGACACCGCGCACGCCCCCGACATGGCCCGCGCCCAGCAGGTCCGCGCGATCGACCTCCACCGGCTCGGTGTCGTCGACCGCATCGTCGCCGAGCTGCCCGACGCCGCCGACGAGCCCGAGGCGTTCTGCCAGCGCATCGGCGCCGTGCTCGAGCACGAGCTGGCCACGCTCCTGGCCACCGGACCCGGCTCTCCCGCCGACCGCGCCAGCCGCTACCGCTGACCCACGGTCAGGGGGCGAGCAGCACCACGTCGTGGGCCGCACAAGAGTCGGCGAGGTCCTCGCCGGGCGTCTCGGTGACGAGGGTCCAGGGGCCGGGCATCCGGGTCCAGGAGGGCGCGGTGGCGCCGACCTTGGAGGCGTCGGCGAGGACCAGGGTCTGCAGCGCCACGCTCGCGACCCGTTCCTTGAGGGTGGTCTCCTCGATCGTCGGCTCGCCGACCCCACGCGCCGGGTCGACGGCATCCGCACCGAGGAAGGCGACGTCGAAGGACATCCGCTCCAGGGCCAGGTCGGCCATCGGCCCGACCAGCCCGTGGCTGAGCCGGCGCACCTGACCACCGAGGAGGTGGAGCTCCACGTGCTCGGCGTCGGCCAGCACCACCGCCGTCTCGAGCCCCCGGGTGACGACGGTCAACGGGCCGAGCGTCTCGTCGGCGGCGAGCAGCCTCGCCAGCGCACCGCAGGTCGTGCCGGCGTCGAGGAACACCCGGGCGCCGGGCGTCACCAGCGGCCGGGCCAGCCGCGCGATGGCCGCCTTGGCCTCGGTCCGGACGCGGGCGCTGTCGCCCACCGAGCGCTCGTGGAACGGCGTGACCATCGCGCCGCCGTACGTCCGGGCCACCGCGCCGTCCTCGCGCAGCCGGGCGAGGTCGCGCCGCACCGTCGAGGCCGAGACCCCGGAGCGAGCAGCGAGCTCCTCGACGGAGGTCACGCCCTCCCGCAGCAGCCGCAGCAGGACGGCGTGGCGGGCGCGGGTCCCGGCCCGGGCGGTGCTCATGTCAGGAACCGTAGGCGCTGCGCATCCGCGGCACGAACGGGGCGTAGTCGACCGCCGCGAGGTACGCCGAGCGCATCGTGCCGTGGTCGGCCCGCCCGGTGCCTGCGATGTCGAAGGCCGTGCCGTGGTCGACCGACGTGCGCAGGATCGGCAGCCCGACGGTCACCGAGATGGTGCCGTCGAAGTCGTAGGTCTTGGCGGCGATGTGGCCCTGGTCGTGGTACTGCGAGAGCACGCCCTCGAAGCGACCCTCGAGCCCTTGGTGGAACACCGAGTCGGCGGGCACCGGCCCGTGGACCGGCAGCCCCTCGGCCCGCAGCTCCTCGCAGGCGGGGATGATCTCGTCGAGCTCCTCGCGCCCGAACGCGCCGTTCTCGCCGCCGTGCGGGTTGACCGCGGCGACCGCGAGCGTCGGCTGGTCCACGCCGTAGACCTCGAGCGCCTGCAGCGCCCGGCGGATCGAGTCGACCTGCCGGTCCTTCGTGAGCTGGTCGAGCGCCTTGCGCAGCGACACGTGCCGGGTCGCGAAGAAGACGCGGAGGTGGTGGTCGGGGGCGTGGCGGGACCGGACGACGAACATGGTGTCCTGCTTGGTGACGCCGGTGAGCTCGCCGAGCATCTCGGTGTGGCCGAGGTGCTCGCTGCCGCTCGCCCAGATCGCCTCCTTGTTGATCGGACCGGTCACCACGCCGTCGACCTGCCCGTCGAGCGCGGCCTTGGTCGCGACCTCGATGGCGGTGACAGCGGCCCTGCCGGCCGTCGCGTCGACCTGGCCCCAGGCGAGCTCCTGGTCGCCGAGGACCCCGATGTCGAGGACGTCGACGACGCCCTCCCCGGCCGACGGGGTGTCGAACCCGGTGACCTCGCGGACCTCGACGTCGAGCCCCGTCGCGGCGACGGCGCGCCGTACGGCGGCCGCGTCACCGACCGCGATGCCGTGGTGGCCGGGGTCGCCGGCGTACTCCGCCAGGGTCCGGACGGTGATCTCCGGTCCGATGCCGACGGGGTCGCCGAGGGTCAGGGCGAGGACGGGGGTGCTGGGCTTCGTGGTCATGGGTTCTCCTCCGTGGGGTTTCAGCGGACGCGGGTCCGCGCGGGCTGGACGTGGCGGCGGCCGGCCTCGGCTGCCTGCTCGAGGAAGGCGAGGCAGGCGACCGTGGTGTCGTCGTCGCCGACCAGGCCGCCCTTGGTGACGACCGGCAGCCCGGACCACGGGCCGCCGACGAAGCTCCCGGCGACGGCGAGCGGGACCACCTCGTCGGCGACGTCCAGGCCGTCGGCCGCGAGCTCGGTGAAGCAGGCAGCGGCGAGGTCGCCGCCGGTGAGGTAGAGGCCGTCGACGCGCTCGGACTCGAGGGCCCGACGGGCGGCCCGTGCAAGGGCGGCGGGCACCAGCGAGCGCACCGCGGGGGCGAGCAGGTCGCCGTCGCCGAGCGCCGAGGCCAGCAGCACGACCTCGCCGGCACCGGCAGCGGCGATCGCCGGGACGAGGGCGGCCGTGGTCGCGTCGGCGTCGGGGAGCCCGTCGGCGTCGAGCGCGAGACGGACGACGTGGACCGGCCGCACCGCCTGCAGCCGGGCGAGCTGGCGCCGGGTGAGATCGGTCGCGGAGCCGCTGACGGCGAGGTACGGCGACCCCTCGCTGCCGCTCCCGAGCCCGAGCGCACGTGCCAGGGCGACCGTCGCCGGGCCGGGGTCGACGCTGAGCCAGGTCACCCGCTCGACGCGTACGGCGGCCGCCGCCACCCGGTCGACGTGGTCGAGGGTCAGCGCGTCCGCCACGACGATGCCCGCCCCGGAGCGGACCGCCTCGGCGAGCGCCTCGACCAGCCCCTCGACCGGGCCGGTGACGGTCTCGAGCGGGAGCGACACGATCGGCAGGTCGGTCTGGGCGGCGAGCAGCCCGGCCACGTCCGAGCGGGCGATCGGTGAGCGCGGGTCGGCGGCGAGCTCGGTCTCCTCGAGCCGGCGGCCGGCGAGCAGCTGTACGCCGGCCACGGTCTGCCGCTGCGCGTCGGGATGGGCCGGGACGCAGAGCGCGACGACCGGCCCCGCGACGAGGTCGCGCAGCTCCTCGACGAGCGCCTGCGTGGTGGCGCCGATGTTGCCGCGCAGCGTGGAGTCGATCCGGTTGGCGACCAGGGTCGCCGGCCAGCCGGCCCGCACCGCCCGGCGTACGTCGTCGGCGGCTGCCTCGGGGGTGGCGTGCCGGTTGTTGGCCGAGACGACCACCGCGTCGAACCGGGACACGAACTCCGCGACGACCTCGGGATGGTCGGCGTCGGTCACGGTGACCGCCCGCAGCCGGGCCCGTGCGAGCCCGGCCGCGGTGGCGTTGGCGCCGGTCAGGTCGTCGGCGACGACCAGCACCGTGCCCCGCTCGGCGGCCTCGGTCACAGCAGCCAGCCTGCCAGCAGCACCAGCGGGATCGAACCGGCCCAGGCTGCGGTGGTGATGCCGGACCAGCCCTTGAGCGCCGCCACCCCGTCGAGTCCGGTGAAGCGGGTGACGACCCAGAAGTAGGAGTCGTTGAAGTAGCTGAAGACCATCGACCCGGCGCAGCAGGCGAGCGCCGCAGCGAGCGGGTCGAGGCCCAGCCCGGTGACCAGGGGCGCCGAGACACCGGCCGCCGTGATCATCGCGACCGTGCCGGAGCCCTGCGCGAGCCGGACCAGCGTCGCCACGAGGAACGGCACCAGGATGCCGGGAAGTCCGGTGCCGGCGATGGCCTCGGCGAGCTCGTCGCCGACGCCGGAGTCGCGGAGCACCTGGCCGAGGGCGCCGCCGGCGCCGGTGATCAGCAGGATCAGGCCGGCCGACGCGGCGGCGTCGGCGAGCCAGCCGCTCACCTTCTCGCGCGGGGTCCAGCGCGGCAGCAGCACGTAGACGGCCAGCACCAGGCCGATGAGCAGCGCGACGACGGGGTTGCCGATGAAGGCGAGGGTCGCGGCCCAGCCCGACGCGGTGTAGTCGTCCTCGGGGCCGAGCACGCCCTGGTTGCTCCGGTCGATCGCGGTGGCAGCGGTGTTGAGCACGATCAGCAGGAGCGGGACCAGCAGCGGCAGCGAGGCGACGCCGGCGCCGAGCTTCTTGCGCTCGGGACGCTCCCCGGAGGAGGTGGCCGGGTCGTCGACGACGGTCCCGGTCCCGGTCCCGCCGTGGCCGCCGCTGCCGACGGTGGCCGACTCGTAGACCGCGTTGCGGACCTCCGCGTTGATCTCCGACTCGAGCTTGGGGCCGATCCACTTCGCGTACGCCACGACGACGGGGAGCAGCAGCACCGAGAAGAGCAGTCCGACCAGGATCAGGCCGCCGAGGTCGGCGCCGAGGATGCCGGCGACGCCGAGCGGGCCCGGTGTCGGCGGGACCAGGTGGTGGGTCAGCGTCATGCCGCACCCGAGCGCCAGGGCGAGGGTGACGTAGCCGCCCTGCTTGACGCGGGCGATCGAGCGGGCGAGCGGGTTCATGATCACGTAGCCGGAGTCGCAGAACACCGGGATCGAGACCAGCGCACCGGTCGAGCCCATCGCCCACGGTTCGCGGCCCTTGCCGAAGGCCCGGAGGAAGGCCTTCGCGAGCGAGTCGGCACCTCCCGAGACCTCGAGGATCTTGCCGACCGCGACGCCGAGGCCGATCACGATGCCGATGCTCCCCAGCGTCGTACCGAATCCGGTGGTGATCGAGGTGATGGTGTCGGTGGGGGCGGAGCCCGCGATGGAGCCCGTGACCAGGGCGGCGATCAGCAGCGCGGCGAAGGCGTCGAGGCGGGTGCGCAGCACCAGCACGACGATCGTCGAGATGCCGACCACGAGGGCGAGCAGCAGCTGGATGTCCATGTGTTCCTCCTGTGTGACTGCGTTCACCATCTCAGGAAGAACTTGGTTGTTGCAAGCAGTTCGGACCCCCTAATTGCGCATTCTGCGCAATTAGGGGGTCCGACACGCTGCGGGTCAGCCCGTGGCGGCGAGGCGGGCCGGAGCGGGACGCCGCGCCGGGACCGGCAGCCCGTAGTGGTCGCGCAGCGTCGAGCCGGTGTACTCGCGGCGGAAGAGCCCGCGCTCCTGGAGGATCGGGACCACGTGGTCGACGAACGCCTCGAGGCCCGACGGCAGCACGGCCGGCATCACGTTGAAGCCGTCTGCAGCACCGGCGCCGACCCACTCCCCGATCGTGTCCGCGACCTGCTCCGGGGTGCCGACGAAGGCGCGGTGCCCCCGCCCGCTCCCCAGCCGAAGCAGCAGCTCGCGGACCGTGAGCCGGTCGCGACGCGCCATCGCCACGGTCAGCTCGTAGCGCGCCTTGTTGCCCTGCTGCTCGGCAACCGGCCGGATGTCGTCCGGGAGCGGCGCGTCGAGGTCGAGCTCCTCGACCGGGATGCCGACATCGGCGGCGAGCTGCCGGAGCGGGTGGTCGAGGACCACGAGCTCGTCCAGCCGGCGCTCCAGCTCCCGCGCCTCGGCCTCTGTGCCGCCGAGGACGGGCACCAGGCCCGGCAGGATCCGGAGGTGCTGGGGGTCGCGGCCGGCAGCCGCCGTCGCGTCCTTGAGCTTCCGGTAGAACGCCCGGCCCTCCTCCAGGGTCGGCTGCGCGGTGAAGACAGCCTCGGCGTACGCCGCCGCCAGCGCGACGCCGGGGCCGGAGGAGCCGGCCTGGACGATGACCGGCCGACCCTGCGGGCTGCGTCCGACGTTGAGCGGGCCGGCGACGGAGAAGTGCTCACCGACGTGCTCGAGCGGCTGGATCCGGTCCGGATCGGCCCAGACCCCGCGCTCCCGGTCCGCCACCACCGCGTCGTCCTGCCAGGTGTCCCAGAGTCCCAGCACGGCCTCGAGGAACTCGGTCGCGCGGGCGTAGCGCTGGTCGTGGCTCGGCGGCTCCGCCCAGCCGAAGTTGGCCCCCGCCCGCAGGTCGGCCGACGTGACCACGTTCCAGCCCGCGCGACCGCCGCTGAGCGCGTCCAGCGACGCGAACGTCCGGGCCAGGTTGTAGGGCTCCTCGTACGTCGTCGAGGCCGTGGCGACCAGCCCGATGCGCTCGGTGGCCACCGCCATCGCCGCCAGCAGGATCGCCGGCTCGAGGGCCTCGGCGGGACGCCGCGCGACGTCGGTCATGATCGAGGGGCTGTCGGCGAAGAACACCGAGTCGAGCCGGCCCCGTTCGGCGGTGCGGGCGAGCTCCTGGAAGTAGCGGGCGTCGCGGGTGACGGTCGGGTCGGCCCCCGGCAGCCGCCAGGAGGCCTCGTGGTGCCCCGTGCTCATCAGGAAGGCGTTGAGGGTGATCGACGTGCTCATGGTCCAGCTCCTGTCGTGGTCGGTGGATGGTCAGGCACGCCAGCGGGAGAACCGGCGCTCCAGCGCGACCAGTCCGTAGTTGACCGCCAGGCCCAGCAGGGTGGTGGTCAGGATCGCGGCGTACATCTGCGGGATGAGGAAGTTGTTGTTGGAGTAGTTGATGAGGAAGCCGATGCCCACGGTCGCGCCGATCATCTCGGCGGCGATCAGCACCAGGATCGCGGCGGCGCCGGAGATCCGGATGCCCGTGAAGATCGTGGGCACCGCCGCCGGGAAGACGACCTTGCGGAAGGTCTCCACCGAGGACAGGCCGAGCACCCGCGCCGTCCGGAGCAGCTGGACGTCCACGGCGGCCACGCCCGCGATCGTGCTGAGCAGGATCGGGAAGAAGCACGCGAACAGCACGATCGCGATCTTGGACGTCTCGCCGATCCCGAAGACCAGCATGAAGACCGGCAGCAGCGCGAGGGCCGCGGTGTTGCGGAACGCCTCCAGCACCGGCGTGAGCAGCTGGCGCACGGGGGTGTACCACGCGATCGCGGCCCCGAGCGGGATCGCGGTCGCGACCGCGAGGCCGAACCCGGCAGCGGAGCGCACGAGGCTGGCACTGATGTGCTCCCACAGCTTTCCGGACTCGACCAGCCGGCCCATCGCACCGAGGACCTCGGAGAGCGGGGAGACGAAGTTCGGGTCCAGCAGGCCCCACCGGGGAGCGAGCTCCCAGACGGCGGCGAGCAGCACGACACCGGCGAGCCCTCGCCAGACGCGGGTCAGGTTGCCGCGCGACGGCGTGTGGCGCACCCGCGCCGCCTCCTCCTGGCGGGGGTTGGGTCGCGCCTCGGTCCTCTCGGTCAGCAGGTCAGGCAACGCGCTCGACCTCCTCGAGGCGGGCCCGCTGCCCGGCGCTGCGCAGCAGCGTCCAGATCTCGTGACGGTGGTGGGCGAACTCCGGGGCCGAGCGGATGTCCTGACGGGTGTCGTGCCGGTCCAGGGCGATGTCGACCACCGCGCTGACCCGGCCCGGGCGGCCGCTCATGACCGCGACCCGCTGGCCGAGGAAGACGGCCTCCTCGATGTCGTGGGTGATGAAGACGACCGTGGTCCCGGTCTCGCGCCAGATGCCGATCAGCTCCTCCTGCAGGTGCTCGCGCGTCTGGGCGTCGAGGGCACCGAAGGGCTCGTCCATCAGCAGGACCTGCGGCCCGTGGGAGAGGCTGCGGGCGATCGCCACCCGCTGCTTCATGCCGCCGGAGAGCTCGTGCGGGTAGCGCGTCGCGAAGTCGGAGAGCCCGACCAGGTCGAGGTACTCCCTCGCCCGGTCGGCCCGCTCGCGGCGGTCCATCCCTCCGGCGGCCTCGAGCGCCAGCTCGACGTTGCCCTGGGCGGTCCGCCAGGGCAGCAGGGTGTACTGCTGGAAGACGACGCTGCGGTCCAGGCCCGGCCCGGTCACCGGCTGGCCACCGACGAGCACCCGGCCGCTGGTCGGGATCGTGAGCCCCGCGACCAGGTCGAGCACCGTCGACTTGCCGCACCCGCTCGGGCCGACCACGCACACCATCTCTCCCGGGTCGACCCGGAGGTCGAGGCCCTCGAGCGCCACGAACTCCTCCGGCCGACCGTCCACGTCGCTGCGGACGCGGAAGACCTGCCCCACGTCCTCCAGCTCAATGCTGCTGCTCATCGGTTGCTCCTCTCCCCCGCTGCGGGGTTGAACTCGTTGGTGTACAGATCCGGGATGCTGAGGTCGTCGACGTCGATCTGGCCCTCCGCCTCGAGCCAGTCGGTCCAGAGCTCGAAGTCCTCGTCGCGGAGGACGCCTCCGGGCGTGGCGATGCCGTTGCCCTGCCAGGACTCCAGGACGGGGAGCTCGTCCGACCGTCCGTGCTCCTCCAGCCACCGCGCGAAGACCTGTCGGGTCTCCGCGAGCGAGTGCGCCTGCTCGAAGCGGATCGCCCGGACCAGCACCCCGACCAGGGTGCGGGTCAGCTCCGGGTGCGCCTCGATGAAGGAGTCGCGCAGGACGTACGAGCCGCCGTTGTAGTCACCCACGAGGTCGACGTCCCTGACCAGCGATCGGAGGTTGCCGTGCTTCATGGCGAAGTCACGGGCCGCGCCGTTCATGAGCGCGGCGTCGACCTGCCCCTCACGCAGGGCAGCCTCCTGGTTGATGCCCGGGAGCGGGACCAGGGCCACGTCGTCGATCTCGTCCTGGGTCAGCCCCTCCTGGGCGAACCAGGTGTCGAGGATCGCCTCGGCGTTGGCGCCGAGGGTGTTGACCGCGACCTTCCCGCCGATCAGGTCGCGGGCGTCGTCCAGGCCGCCGTCGTCGAGCGTGACCACGTCGAAGGTCCGGCCCTCCGCACGGTTGGAGCCGTACGTCGCGGCGACGGCCGTCAGGTCCACCCCGGTGGAGACGACGCGGGCCGTCGCACCCTGGAACGGCCCGACCCCCAGGTCGGTCTGGTCGGTGGCGACCGAGCGCAGGATCTCCGGCCCGCCCGCCACCGGGCCCTCGTAGTCGAGCTCGATCCCCGTGCCCTCGAGGTAGCCGAGCGCGTCGGCGAGCTCGAGGTGGTTCATCAACCCGGGGCCCGAGTGGTACCGGATGGTCATGGCCTGCTCGGTCGGTCGTTCGCCGGGCGCTCCCAGCGCCTGGCACCCCGTCAGCAGCCCCAGGCACAGCACGGCGGCCACCAGCCAGGGGGGTCTGGCACGCGACATCCCCGTCTCCCTTCTCAATCTCTACTGAATCTGTAGAGATACTAGAGAAAGAATCCGGGAATGCACGCACCGGGTCGGCGTGTGACGCGCCACAGTCGGCGCCGGGAACGACGACGCGCGGCCACCCGCACCGACCGCCGGTCGCTCAGGACCGAGTGGGTGCGGATGGCCGCGCGTGGCGGCGCAGCCTCAGAAGAGCAGTGCGGAGGCGGGGTCCTCGAGGATCCCGGCCACGTCCGCGAGGAACCGCGAACCCTTCTCGCCGTCGATGTGACGGTGGTCGAACGAGAGCGCCAGCGTGGTGAGCTGGCGGATCCCCAGCTCGTCCTCGCCGGTGGGGCCGGTCACGACCCACGGCTGCTTGCGGACGGCGCCGAAGCACAGGATCGCCGACTCGCCGGGGTTGATGATCGGCGTCCCGGCGTCCACACCGAAGACCCCGACGTTCGTGATCGTGAAGGTGCCGCCGCTCATCTCGGCAGGCTGCGTCCTCCCCTCGCGGGCGGTGGCGGTCAGCTGGTTGAGCGCACCGGCCAGCTCGAGGAGGCCGAGCTGGTCGGCATCCTTGACGTTCGGCACGACCAGCCCACGGGGGGTGGCCGCAGCGATGCCGAGGTTGACGTAGGACTTGTAGACGACCTCCTGGGCTGCCTCGTCCCAGAACGAGTTGATCTCCGGCGTACGACGCATCGCGAGCATCACCGCCCGCGAGAGCACCAGCAGCGGGCTGACCTTGACGTCGCGGAACTCCCGACGCGCCTTGAGCCGGTCGACGAACTCCATCGTGCGGGTGACGTCGACGGTGATCCACTCGGTGACGTGGGGGCTGGTGAAGGCCGACTGGCTCATCGCCTGGGCCATCATCTTGCGGACGCCCTTGATCGGCTCGCGGGTCTCACGCTCGCCGCTGCTGCGCGGCGCCGGGACCACGGTGGACGGGCCGGTCTCGGCCTGGACGGGGGCGCCGGCCGCAGCCTCGACGTCGCTCCGCGTGATCACCCCGCCCGCACCCGAGCCGGACAGCGTGGCCAGGTCGACCCCGAGGTCCTTGGCGAGCTTGCGGACCGGCGGCTTGGCCAGCACCCGCGCCTCCTCCTGCGACCGCGCGGGAACGAGCGCCTCGGCGGGCTCGGACCGGTGCCGCGCGGAGGTCGCCGGGACCGGCTCCTCGTCCGCGGCCACGACCTCGTCGGAGCGGGCGCCACCGGGGGCGAACGCCCCCTGCAGCTGCAGCTGGGCGTTGGCCCCGGCCTCGGAGGCCGGCGTCACGGGGCCCTTGCGGGCCCGGCGTACGGGTCCGCGGTCCGCCTTGTTGCGGCCGACCAGGCTCTCGCCCTCCCCGCCACCGCTCGCGGCGGGGTTGGAGAGGTCGATCTCCAGCTCGGCGGCCTCCTTGGCGGCAGCCTTCTCGGCCATCCCGAGGTACGGGTCGGACTCGGTCTGCGGGGTCGGGACCGCCTCCGAAGGATCACCGATCGCGATGATCGGCGTCCCGACCGGGACCATCTCGCCCTCCGCGACCATCAGCCGCTGGACGGTGCCGGCAAACGGCGAGGGCAGCTCGACCAGGGACTTCGCGGTCTCGATCTCGACGATGATCTCGTTGATCCCGACAGTGTCGCCCTCCTTGACCTTCCAGGAGACGATCTCGGCCTCGGTGAGGCCCTCACCGACATCGGGCAGCTTGAACTCGGCCATCAGAACTCCAGGCTCCTGTCCACGGCGTCGAGGACCCGGTCGAGGTCGGGGAGGTAGTCCTCCTCGATCCGCGACGCGGGGTAGGGGGTGTCGAAGCCGCCGACGCGGAGCACCGGCGCCTCCAGGGAGTAGAAGCACTCCTCGGTGATCCGGGCGGCCACCTCGGAACCCATGCCGAGGTTGACGTGGGCCTCGTGGGTGATGACCGCACGGCCGGTCCGGCGCACGGACTCCAGGACCGGCGCCATGTCGAGCGGGCTGAGCGTCCGCAGGTCGATCACCTCGAGGCTCTTGCCCTCACCGGCAGCCGCCTCCGCGGCGGACAGCGCGGTCTTGACGGTCGGGCCGTACGCCAGCACCGTCACGTCGCTGCCCTGCCGGACCACCCGGCTGCTGAAGAGCGGCTCGGGGGTGGCGGTCTCGTCGAGCTCGGCCTTGTCGGCGTGGTACTGGCGCTTCGGCTCGAGGAAGATGACCGGGTCGTCGGAGGCGATCGCCTGCTGGATCATCCAGTAGCCGTCGATCGGGTTGGAGCAGGCGACGACCTTGAGGCCGGGTGTGTGCGCGAACTGCGCCTCCGGGCTCTCGGAGTGGTGCTCGACCGCGCCGATGCCGCCACCGAAGGGGATCCGGATGACCATCGGGATCTTGTACCTGCCCTTGGAGCGGTAGTGCATCTTCGCGACCTGGCACACGATCTGGTCGTACGCCGGGTAGACGAACCCGTCGAACTGGATCTCGACGACCGGTCGGTAGCCGCGCAGCGCCATGCCGATGGCGGTGCCGACGATGCCGGACTCGGCCAGCGGCGAGTCGATGACGCGGTCCTCACCGAAGTCCTTCTGCAGGCCGTCGGTGATCCGGAAGACTCCGCCGAGCTTGCCGACGTCCTCACCCATGAGCAGGACCTTGGGGTCGTCCTCCATCGCCTTGCGCAGGCCCATGTTGAGGCCCTTGGCGAGCGTGATCTTCTGCGTGCCCATCAGTGGTGGCCCCCCTCGAAGGTCTCGAGGTACGACGCGAAGCCCTCGCGCTGGACGCGCAGCTCCTCGGTCTCCTCGGCGTAGACGTGGTCGAACATGTCCATCGGCTTCGGGTCGGGCAGTGCCTTGCACCCCTCGCGCAGGTGGTGTCCGAGCTCGTCGGCCTCCTGCTTGAGCTCGTCGACGAACGCGTCGTCGACCAGGCCGTTGCGGCGGAGGTAGACCTCGAGCCGCGCGATCGGGTCCTTGAGCTTCCAGTGCTCGACGTCGTCGTTGAGCCGGTAGCGGGTCGGGTCGTCGGTCGTGGTGTGCGCGCCCATCCGGTAGGTGTAGGCCTCGACGAAGGTCGGGCCCTGCCCCTCACGGGCGCGCTGCAGGGCGGCCTGCGTGACGGCGTACGTCGCGAGGACGTCGTTGCCGTCGACGCGGACGCCCGGGAAGCCGAAGCCGAGCGCGCGCTGGTAGAGCGGGATCCGCGACTGGCGCTCGATCGGCTCGGAGATCGCCCACTGGTTGTTCTGGCAGAAGAAGACGACCGGCGCGTTGTAGGAGGCGGCGAAGATGAACGCCTCGTTGACGTCACCCTGGCTGGAGGCACCGTCGCCGAAGTGGGCGATCACGGCCGCGTCGCGGTCGGGGTCACCGGTGCCGACGTCGCCGTCGCGCTGGATGCCCATCGCGTAGCCCGTGGCGTGCAGCGCCTGGGCGCCGATCACGATCGTGTAGAGGCCGAAGTTGTTCTCGTTGGGGTCCCAGGCGCCGTGGTCGACACCGCGGAAGAGGCCCAGCAGGTTGAGCGGGTCGACGCCCTTGCAGTAGGCGACGCCGTGCTCGCGGTAGGTCGGGAAGACGAAGTCCTGCTTCTTCAGGGCCCGGCCGGCGCCGATCTGCGCGGCCTCCTGGCCGAGCAGCTGCGCCCAGATGCCGAGCTCGCCGTGCCGCTGGAGCGCGGTGGCCTCGGTGTCGATGCGCCGGGTGAGCACCATGTCGCGGTAGAAGCCGCGCAGCTGCTCGGCACTGAAGTCGAGGTCGAGCTCCGGGTGGTGGACGCGCTCGCCCTCCGGCGTCAGCAGCTGGATGAGGTCGGGGCCGCCGTCGCGCTGGGAAGGACCGAAGACCTCCACCAGGTCGGGGCCGAATCCTGCCGTGGTCACAGGCACTCCTTTTCAGGTCACCGGCACTCGCGGGGTCTCCGCTCTCGCCGAGCTGGGCGTCGTGCTTCCGCTTGTGACGGGGGACACAACGTGTGCGTCCCAACGTACCGGCGCGGCCGGTCGAGCCGCCAACCGAGGTGTGCCCCGTTGTCCCTGTCGGTCGGGACATCCGGCCCGGCACCGTCCTTCCACACCACCTGGAAAGGAACCACCGTGAGCACCCACGTCACCACCCAGAACCTGGCCCGCGCGGACGTCGCCGACGACGCACCGGCCCCCACCGAGCGCCGTACGGGGTCGCGGGGCTGGGCCCTGGCCGGCATCGGCGCCGGCATCTGCGGCATCGGCACCATCGTCTTCTCCGGCATGGTCGACGCGATCTACGACCCGGCGCTGGTGGGAGACCCCGCCGGCATCACCGCGAAGCTGGCGACCCAGACCGGCGCGATGTACGCCTTCCACACCTTCACGACCGTCGGGGCGGTGCTGCTGGTCGTCTTCGCCGCCGGGCTCCACCGCCGGCTCCGGGCCGCCCTGCCCGACTCGGCGATCCCCACGGTGGCGCTGGGCGGCCTGCTCGGCACCGCGGTCGTCTCGATCATGGGCAGCGGCCTGGACACCGAGTTCATGATGGGCGTCACCGAGCCGGACCTGGTCCAGGACGCCAACGCCGCGATGTTCAACCACTGGATCGGCACCATCCCGTGGTTGTGGACGCTGGCCGGGCTGGCCGGCCTCGCCCTGTGGGCGACCTTCCGCCGGGGCGGCGTGCCGCGCTGGATCGGCATCGTCGGCCTCGTGCTCGGCGGCCTCACCGTGCTGCTCGGCGTCTCGCCGGCGCAGTACATGGCCGGCATGACCGGGCCGCTGTGGCTGCTCGTCACCGCGATCGGCTTCACCGTCGGCGACCGGGCCCACCGGGCGTGACCACCGCGGGCCCCGCGCCCACCGACGACGTCGATCCGTCCCTGCGAGGGGCGGGTCGGCGTCGTCGTGTCCCGGCACGACCGCCCTCCGCGCGCCACAATGTCGCGGTGACCACAGCACGGGGGCGCCGTTGGGCAGCGGTCGGCCTCGCCTCGCTCACCGTGACGGCGTTCGTGCTGACGGTCGTCCTCGACACGCTCGAGCCCGTCGGCGGCGAGCCGTTCCCCCTGGCGCCCGACCCGGGCTGGGTCTTCGCGGCCAACGGCGTCGTCCTGGGCGCGCTCGCCCTGGTCGTGCTCCACCACGACCCTCGTCACGGCTTCGGCTGGGCGCTGTCGTGGCTCGGGCTGTTCTGGGCGCTCGACGGCCTCGCCCAGGCGTACGTCAGGGTCGGCCTGTCCGCTGACGAGGCGTGGCCGGGGATGACGTTCGCGCTGTGGTTCCTGCTGCGGTTCACGTCGTTCCTGCCGGTCACCATCGCCGCACTGCTGCTGATCTTCCCCACCGGCCGCTTCCTGCCCGGACGGTGGGGCCTGGCCGGCAAGGTCAGCCTGGCGCTGCTGTGCGGCATCTGCGTGCTGGTGATCGTGGCGCCGGCGACGGGCTTCCTGGACGTGGCGGTCCCGCCCGGGGTCGACCTGGAGCCGACGACGGTCCCGGTCTCGCCGGGCATCGGCAGCACCGTCGCCGGCGGCGTCCGCGTCCTCGCGGTGCTGCTGTTCCTGGTCCCCATGGCGACCGTCGTGGTCCGCTACCGGCGGGCCACCGGCGTCGAGCGCGACCGGATGCGCTGGCTGCTGTGGGCCGTCGTGGTGATGGCGCTGACCATCCTGCTGACGACCGTGGTCCGGGTGCCGCAGCTGGAGCACCTGGTGACCTTCGTGATCATGGTGCTGCCGGCCGGGGCGATGACGGTGGCGATCGTGCGCCCCGACCTGGTCCCCATCGACGACCTCTTCGGCACCACCCTCGTCTACGGCTCGCTGTCGGTGATCGTCGTCGGTGTCGACCTCGCCGTGCTGGCGGGCGTCACCGAGCTCCTCGGCGACGCCCTGGCCCAGCAGCAGGTCGTGCTGCTGGTGCTGCTCCTCTCGGCGCTGCTCTACGCACCGCTGCGCGACCGGCTGTGGCGGGGCGTACGCCGGCTCGTGCTCGGCGAGCGCGACAACCCCTACGACGTGGTGGCCGGCTTGGCCTCGACGCTCGAGACCACCGGCGACGGGGCGGACCAGCTCGCCGCGGTGGCCCGCGCGGTCGCGACGGCCTTCGGGGTCCCCTACGTCCGGGTGGAGGTCGACCGTGGCGGCGGGGAGCGGCTGATCGCCACCCACGGCACGGCCCCGGCCGAGACCCGGACGCTGCCCATCACCTACCGCGGCGACGCCGTCGGGCGGCTGGTGCTGCCGGCGCGCGGGCTGCGGAGCCGGCTCTCGCGGCGCGACGAGCAGCTGCTCGGCGACCTGGTGCGGCAGGCCGCCACGGCGGTCCGTACCGGCCGGCTCGCCGCCGAGCTGCAGGAGAGCCGGGAGCGGCTCGTCGTGGCGCGCGAGGAGGAGCGGCGACGGATCCGGCGGGACCTCCACGACGGGCTGGGGCCGGCGCTGAGCGGGGTCGTCTTCCGGCTCGAGTCGGCCCGGCTCCTCGTCGAGCGCGACCCGGCCGCGGCGGCCGACCACATCGAGGCGACCAGCGAGCACGTCCAGGAGGTCGTGGCCGACGTACGCCGGCTGGTGCACGACCTGCGGCCTCCCGCCCTGGACGACCGCGGGCTGGTCGGCGCGCTCAGCCAGCTCGGGGAGCGGGTCGCCACCGGGGGGCTGGCGGTGCGGGTCGAGGCCACCGACCTCGGGCCGCTGCCCGCAGCGGTCGAGGTGGCGGCGTACCGGATCGCCGGCGAGGCGCTCACCAACGTCGCCCGCCACGCCCACGCCTCGCTCTGCGTGGTCGGTCTCGCGGTCACCGACGGCGACCTCGTCGTCGAGGTGGTCGACGACGGTCGGGGCATCCCGGCCGACGCCGAGGCCGGGGTCGGCCTGGTGTCGCTGCGCGAGCGGGCCGCCGAGCTCGGCGGGAACAGCGAGGTCACCTGTCCTCCCGGCGGCGGCACCGTCGTCCGGGCCCGGCTACCGATGGGGAGCAGCACGTGAACGACGAGACGCCACCCGTCCGCGTGGTCGTGGCCGACGACCACCAGATCGTCCGCGACGGACTGGTCGCGCTGCTCGGGGCGCTCGACGGCCTCGAGGTCGTCGGCACCGCGGCGGACGGGCGCGACGCCGTCCACGTGGTCGGGGAGACCCGGCCCGACGTGGTGGTGATGGACATCCAGATGCCGCACCTCGACGGGATCGAGGCGACCCGCTTCATCACCGGCGCGCACCCCGACGTCCGGGTCGTGATGCTCACGATGAACGAGGACGACGAGACCGTGCTCAGCGCGATCCGGGCCGGCGCGTCGGGCTACCTGCTCAAGGGCTCGGGTGCGAGCGAGGTGCTGCGGGCGGTGGAGGCCGCCGCGGCCGGGGGGATGGTGTTCGGTGCCTCCCTGGCCGGGCGGGTGGCGACGTACCTCGCCGGCGGCGGCCCGGCCCCTGCCGAGCACCCCTTCCCCGACCTGACCGAGCGCGAGCGCACGGTCCTCGACCTGCTCGCCGCGGGCCGGACCAACGACCAGATCGCCCGCGAGACCTACGTGTCGAACAAGACGGTCCGCAACACGGTGTCCTCGATCTACGCCAAGCTCCACGCCGCCGGCCGGGCCGAGGCGATCATCAAGGCGCGCGAGGCCGGGCTGGGCCAGGAGCGATAGCTGACCGCGAAGATCATCGTCCTCGGTCTCCAGGTGATGATTTCTGCGGTCAGCTATCGGGAGGGTCACGCTGGAGCACCGGCCGGAGGGTGTCGAGCACCCCGGCGTCCTCGATGGTGCTCGGGACGGCCGCGTCCTTGCCGTCGGCGATCTCGCGCATCGTCTTGCGCAGGACCTTGCCGCTGCGGGTCTTGGGCAAGCCGTCGACGACCGCGACCTCGCGGAAGGACGCGACGGCGCCGATCTCGTCGCGCACCATCTGCACCAGCTCGGCGCGCAGCGTGTCGGGATCGGCCTCGGCACCGGCCTTGAGCACGACGAACCCGCGCGGCAGCTGGCCCTTCATCGGGTCGGCGACCCCGATCACCGCGCACTCCGCGACGGCGGGGTGCTGGGCGATCACCGCCTCCATGCTCCCGGTCGAGAGCCGGTGTCCGGCGACGTTGATGACGTCGTCGGTGCGACCCATGACGTAGAGGTAGCCGTCGGTGTCGACGTAGCCGCCGTCGCCGGAGAGGTAGTGCCCCTCGAAGGCCGAGAGGTACGACGCCACGAACCGCTCGTCGTCGTTCCACAGCGTCGGCAGCGCGCCCGGCGGCAGCGGCAGCCTCAGGCAGATCGCCCCCTCGGTCCCGGGGGCGACCTCGTCGCCGTGCTCGTCGAGGATCCGGACGTCCCAGCCCGGCACCGGCACCGACGGCGACCCGGGCTTGATCTCCAGCGGCTCGAGCCCGCGCAGGTTGGCCGCGATCGCCCAACCGGTCTCGGTCTGCCACCAGTGGTCGACCACGGGCACGCCCAGGGTGTCGGTGGCCCACTGCCAGGTGTCGGGGTCCAGCCGCTCGCCGGCGAGGAAGAGCGTCTCCAGCGACGAGGTGTCGTACGACGCCAGCTGCGCTGCCTCCGGGTCCTCCTTCTTGATCGCCCGGAACGCGGTCGGCGCGGTGAAGAGCGCCTTGACGCCGTGGTCCTCGACCACCCGCCAGAAGGCGCCCGCGTCGGGCGTGCCGACCGGCTTGCCCTCGTAGAGCACGGTCGTCGCCCCGGCGATGAGCGGCGCGTAGACGATGTAGGAGTGGCCGACCACCCAGCCGACGTCGGAGGCGGTCCACCAGACGTCGCCCGCCGCCACGCCGTAGATGTTGGGGAGCGACCAGGCCATCGCGACCGCGTGACCGCCGTTGTCGCGCACGACGCCCTTGGGCTTGCCGGTCGTCCCGGACGTGTAGAGGACGTAGAGCGGGTCGGTGGCCCTCACCTCCACGCAGGCGGCGGGGCTGGCCCGGCCGGCACGCATGACGACGTCCCAGTCGAGGTCGCGCCCCTCCTGCATCGAGGCCGCCACCTGCGGGCGCTGCTTGAGCACGACCGCGTCCGGCTGGTGCGTCGCGAGCTCGAGCGCGCGGTCGACGTACGGCTTGTACTCGACGACGCGGCTCGGCTCGATCCCGCAGCTGGCGGTGACCACGACCTTCGGCTGCGCGTCGTCGATGCGCACCGCCAGCTCCTGGGGGGCGAAGCCACCGAAGACGACGCTGTGCACCGCCCCGATCCGGGCGCACGCCAGCATCGCGACGACGGCCTCCGGGATCATCGGCAGGTAGATCACCACCCGGTCGCCGTGGCCGACCCCGAGCGCCTGCAGCACCCCGCCGAAGGCCGCGACCTCCTCCAGCAGCCTGGCGTACGTGAAGGTCTGCTTCGTGCCTGTGACGGCGGAGTCGTGGATCAGCGCGACGCGCTCCGCGTGGCCCGCGGCGACGTGGCGGTCCAGGGCGTTGAA
This sequence comes from Nocardioides euryhalodurans, assembly GCF_004564375.1. Taxonomy (NCBI): domain Bacteria; kingdom Bacillati; phylum Actinomycetota; class Actinomycetes; order Propionibacteriales; family Nocardioidaceae; genus Nocardioides; species Nocardioides euryhalodurans. Next base: position 2,714,866 of record NZ_CP038267.1, on the reverse strand, counting down.
GCAGGTGTTGAGGGTGCCGTCGGGGAACCAGCGGTGGAAGGGCGGGTTGCTCGAGTCGAGCACCTGCCGGGGGCGCTGGATCCAGTCGACCAGCCCGGCCTGCTCGCCCCAGAACCCCTCGGGGTCGGAGATCGATCGCTCGTACGTCGCCCGGTAGTCACCCATGGCGCCACCCTGCCGCGAACCGCCCGTGCCGTCCACGCCGCGCCACGGCCGTGTCGCCGAGCGCGGCCGGGTGTGCGGTCAGTGGACCTCGCCGAGGTGCTCGTGCTCCTGGTGGCGCATCGGCTCGACCTGGAAGGTGGCGTGGTCGACGCCGAAGTCGCTGGCCGCGCACGCCGAGAGCCGGTCCAGGATCGCGCCGACCCCCTCCGCCGCCAGGGCCTCGTCGGTCACCCGGACGTGGGCGCTGACGCTCGGGATGCCGCTGGTGATCGTCCACGCGTGCAGGTCGTGGACGTCGACGACGCCCGGCACCGCGCACAGCCGGCGCTCGAGCTCGGCGAGGTCGAGGTCCTTGGGGGCGATCTCGAGCAGGACCACGGCCGAGTCGCGCAGCAGCGAGAGCGAGCGCGGCAGGATCAGCACCGCGATCAGCAGGCTGGCGATCGGGTCGGCACGGTCGAAGCCGGTCAGCCAGATGACCACGCCCGCGAGCAACGCCAGCACCGAGCCGACGAGGTCGGCGAAGACCTCGGCGGTGGCGCCGCGCAGGTTGAGGTTGTCGCTGCCCGACCGCTGCAGCACCAGCAGCGAGACGCCGCTGGCCAGTGCCGCCACGCCCGCGAAGAGCACCATCGGCCCGCCCTCGACCGGCTGGGGGTCCAGCAGCCGGGAGACGCCGGCCCAGGCGAGGTAGGCGCACACGACCAGCAGCACCGCCGCGTTGAGCAGCGCGGCGAGGATCTCCGCACGGTGCCAGCCGAAGGTCGAGCGGGGCCCGGCCGGGCGGGTGGCGACGTACGACGCCCCGAGCGCGAGCACCAGCGCGGCGACGTCGGTCGCCATGTGGGCGGCGTCGGCCAGCAGCGCCAGCGAGCCGGCGTACCAGGCGCCCACCAGCTCGACCACCAGCACCGAGCCGGTGACCGCCAGGACCAGCCTGAGCCGGGCCCGGTCCTCGGCCCGTCCGGCGGCGTGGCCGTGCCCGTGGCCCATGGTCCCGGGTCCTCAGCCCCGGCCGTGGGGCGTCAGCCAGACGTCCGGGTCGGGGCCGGCGGGGACGACTCCGGTGGGGTTCACGTCACTCTGGACGCGGTAGTAGTGCGCCTTGATCTGGTCGAAGTCGGTGTTGTCGCCGAACCCGGGCGTCTGGAACAGGTCGCGCGCGTAGCCCCACAGGTGCGGCAGCTCGGTCAGCTTCTGCCGGTTGCACTTGAAGTGGCCGTGGTAGACCGCGTCGAAGCGGGCCAGCGTGGTGAAGAGGCGTACGTCGGCCTCGGTGATCGTGTCGCCCATGAGGTAGCGCCGGCCGGCCAGCCGCTCCTCGAGCCAGTCCATCGCGTCCCACAGCCGACGGTAGGCCTTCTCGTAGGCCCCCTGCGTGCCGGCGAAGCCGCAGCGGTAGACGCCGTTGTTGACCTCGGTGAAGACGTGCTGCATGACGTCCTCCATCTCCTCCCGGACCGCGGCGGGCCACAGGTCGGGAGCGTCCTCGCGGTGGTGGTCGGACCACTCGAAGAAGAAGTCGTGGGTGATCCACGGGAAGTCGTTGGTCACCAGCTGCCCGCTGGGGACGTCGACCATCGCCGGCACCGTGATGCCCCGGGGGTAGTCGGGGAACCGGGCGACGTAGGCCTCCCGCAGCTGCTCGATGCCGAGCACCGGGTCGCGGCCACCCTCGTCGAGCTCGAAGGTCCAGCTGTCCTCGTCGTGGACCGGGCCGGGCATGCCGAGCGAGATGACGTCCTCGAGGCCGAGCAGCTGCCGGACGATGATCGCGCGGGTCGCCCACGGGCACGCCTTCGCCGCCACCAGCCGGTAGCGCCCGGGCTCGACCGGCCAGCCGTCACGGCCGTCGCGCGTGATCCGGTCCGGGACGTAGTTCATGTCCCGGTTGAAGTGGTCCTTCTCGACGTACGGCATGGGGCAAGCCTACGGGCGCGGGGCGCCCGGCCCGCGAGGACCGGAGCGGCTCAGCGGGGAAAGCGGCGGGCCAGCTCGACGACCCGGTCGTTGGCCTCCGGCTCCCCGATCGAGACGCGCGCTCCCTCACCGGCGAACGGCCGGACCACGATGCCGAGCTCGTCGGCGACGACCGCGAAGTCGGCCGTCCGGTCCCCCAGCTCGAACCACACGAAGTTGCCCTGGGCCTCGGGGACGTCCCAGCCCACCTCCCGCAGACCCGCCACCAGCCGCTCGCGCTCGGCGACCAGCGCGGCCACCCGCTCGAGCAGCGCCTCCTCGGCCGCCAGCGAGGCGACGGCCGCCGCCTGGGCCACGCTCGAGACGCCGAAGGGCAGCGACACGGCGCGCAGCGCGGTGGCGACCGGCTCGGGCCCGACGGCGTACCCCACCCGGAAGCCGGCCAGGCCGTAGGCCTTGGAGAAGGTCCGGGTCAGCAGCACGTTGTCGTGGCTGCGGTACGTCGCGATGCCGTCGATCGGGTCGGAGGAACGGACGAACTCGACGTACGCCTCGTCGACCACGACCAGGACGTGGGGCGGGACCTTCGCGAGGAAGGCGTCGAGCTCCGCCTGCGTCACGGCAGGACCGGTCGGGTTGTTGGGGGTGCAGACCAGCACCACCCGGGTCCGGTCGGTGACCGCCGCCGCCATCGCGTCGAGGTCGTGACGACCGTCGGCCAGCACCGGCACCCGGACCGAGGTCGCCGCGGCAGCGGTGACGGCGATGGGGTACGCCTCGAAGGAGCGCCAGGCGTAGACGACCTCGTCGCCGGGCTCGCAGAACGCCTGCACGAGCTGGTAGATCAGCGCGACCGAGCCGGTGGCCAGGGCGAGGTGCTCGCGGGGGACCTCGAGCCGCGCGGCGAGGGCGTCGTAGAGCTCGCTGCTGCCCATGTCGGGGTAGCGGTTCATGCGGGCCGCGGCCTCGGTGGCGGCCTCGACGACCCCGGGCAGCGGCGGGTAGGGGTTCTCGTTGGAGGAGAGCTTGAAGACCGTCAGGCCCTCCCGCGGCCGGGGCGGCTTGCCCGCGACGTAGGCGGGGATGGCGGCGACGGTGGGGCGGGGCTGCGGTCCGGTCATGAGCCGCAGGCTAGTGCCCTAGCGGCGCCGCCACGGCCGCAGCACCACCGACAGCAGCAGCCCTGCGGCGAAGCCGATCGCGGCGCCGATCACGTTGTCGACCAGGTCGGTGACGTCGCAGGCGCGGTCGATGCGGGCCAGCTCCAGCTGCACCAGCTCGATCATCAGGGAGTACGCCGCCAGGGCGAACAGGCCGAGCGGCGCCATCACCCACCCGATGCGCCAGCGCGCCGACGCGACCACGAGCAGCGCGCCCGCCGGCACGAAGAGCGCGGTGTTGAGCAGCCGCTGGCCACCGGAGAAGATCCAGAAGCCCTCGGGAGCCGGCCCGCCGTAGTCCAGCGAGCACGTGTCCGAGCGGGTCTCGGCGGGGACCGCCAGGTCGATGCCGTAGAGCGGCACGAGGGTGACCAGGGCGATGACGACCAGCCACCAGGCGAGGCCGCACCACGACCACGCCGCGACCCACCCGACCCGTCGCTGGAGACCGGCGGCGAGCAGCGCGAAGAGCAGGCCGGACACGAACGCGCCCGCCACCATGCTCTCGGTTCCGCCGATCTCCACGCGGCGAGGCTAGTCGGCGCTCCCCCGCGAGATGGGCAGATGTCACGCTCGAGATGGGCCGGCGTTCCCATCTCGTACGTTGCGGGGGCCCATCTCGGCGACCGGGGTCAGGGGATGACGACCTCGCCGCCGGGGACGACCGGCAGGTCGCGACCGAGCCGGACGTCGAGCGGGTTGGTCAGGCACCGGATCGAGCCGCCGCCCTTGTGGAACTCCGAGAGGTCGAGGATGCGCACGGCGTAGCCCCAGTCCTCCAGCTGCGCCCGGACGTGGTCGGGGCAGGCCGGCATCAGCACGGTGTCGCCGACCACGATGGAGTTGGCGGCGAAGGTCGAGAGCGCCTCGGCCTCGGTGAGCACCAGCGGCTCGGGCACCATCGCCATCAGCGCCGCGGCCGAGGCCTCGTCGAAGGCGTCGGGGCAGACGATCGCGCGGGTGCTGTCGATCGGGCAGAACGCCAGGTCGAGGTGGTACATCCCCGGGTGGGTGATCCGCAGGCCGCGGACGCGGACCCCGAGGTCGGTGGCGAGGTGCTTGAGCCCCAGCTCCTCGGTGCGGGGGCCGTAGCCGACGACGAGCGCGTCGCCGAAGGCGAAGGCGTCACCGGCCTCGAAGTGGGCACCGACGCCGTCGCGACCGACGTACGAGGTGGTCGCGCCGAGCCCGGCGAACCACGGCTGGGCGGTCAGGGTCTCCATCCGCCGCTCGGCGTAGCGCATGTGGGACAGGACGACGTGGCGCGTGCCGTCGTGGCGCTCGACACCGAGGCCGAGGTTCATCGCGTAGACCATGTCGGGGGCGTCGGGCCGCTGGTCGAGGACGTGCACGGTCCCGCCCAGCTCCTCGATGGTGGCGACCAGGGTGTCCCACTGCTCCCGGGCCCGCGCCGGGTCCGGCTGCACGGTGGGATCCATGAACGGGTTGATCTGGTACTCGACGCGGAAGTGGTCGGGTCGGACGGCGACGTACGTCGTCCCCCATGCCAGCTGCTCGCCCATGGTTCGCCTCCGTTTCGGGGATGTTTCAGGAGTGTTACGGATTGTCAGACAATCTGACACTCGAGTATAGACACACGAAGGGGTCCGGGGACAAGCCGCCGCCGCCACGACCCGGGGGCGGGTCGCGGCGGCGGTGAGGGGACCTGAGGTGGGAGGGGTCAGCTGACGGTGATGGTGGCGCCGCAGCCGGCCGTGGACCCGAGCCGCTCGGCGCGGAACCGGAAGGTGTCACTGCCGGCGGTGTCGTTGCGGAAGCGCTCCACGTCGAGGTCGCCCTCGTGGTCGGCGCGCAGCACGTTGCGGTAGAACCGGTTGCCGTCGTGGCGGAGCACGACGCGCCACCGGGAGCCGGGCTCGACGCGGTCGACGTCGGCGGAGACCTCGAAGCCGCCGTCCTCCCGGTCGACGCTGAGCTCGTAGGTGCCGCCGCCGCAGGAGCCGTGGCGTTCCACGTCGGCGTTGGCGGGCGTGGCGACCGCGAGGGCGGTGGGGACGGCGAGTGCGGCAGCGGTGCCGAGGGCGATCGTGGTGCGCTTGACGTTGAGCTTCATGACGTGCTCCTCCAGGGGCTGGTTGCGATGACAGGAGGAGCGTCACAGCGGCCCCGCTAACCGCGAACCATGCGACCGCTAACGGCAGGCAAAGGTCAGCGCGGGGCGCCGATCCGCACCTCGGTGCGTGCGCCGCCGAGGTCCGAGCGCAGCAGCCGGACCTCGCCGGCCGACTCCTCCGCGGTCGCCGCGACGATGCTCATGCCCAGGCCCGTCGACCCGCCACCGCTGACGCCGCGGTGGGTGACGTCGAGGTCGGCCGGGTAGCCCGGACCGGCGTCCTCGACGACGAGCAGCGCCCCGCCGCCCGGGGCCGGCGTGAGGCGGACGCGGACCGCGGCCCCCTCGGGCGTGTGCGTGAAGACGTTGTCGAGCAGGGCGTCGAGCAGCGCGGCGAGGTCGCCCTCGCTCGTCGAGACCGGGATCGGCCCGCCGGGCACGACCACCTCGAAGGCACGTCCCTGGTCCTCGGCCAGCGGCTCCCAGAAGCGGGCTCGCTCGCCGAGCACGGCCACCGCATCGCTGCGCGCGACGAGCCCCTCCCGCTCGGAGCGGCGGGCCTCGGTCACGAGGTGGTCGACCATCCCCTCGAGCTCGTCGAGGTCCGCCTGCAGCCGGGTCGCCTCGGTGGGGTCACCGAGCCGCTCCACGCGCAGCCGCATCGCGGTGATCGGCGTCCGCAGCCGGTGGGAGAGGTCCGAGACACCGCGGCGCTCCCGCTCGAGCAGCACCTCGATCCGGCCCACGAGCCGGTTGAGCGCACCGCCGAGCGCCTGCACCTCGGCCGGCCCCTCGACCGGCACCGCCGCGTCCTCGCGACGGGGGTCGCCCAGGGTCTCCGCGCGGGCTGCCAGCGCCGCGATCGGGCGTACGAAGGAGCGGCCGAGGCGATCGGCCAGCACCACCGCCCCCACCCACAGCACCAGGCCGAGCGCGGCGAGGATCAGCCACGCGCGCAGCACCCCGGACCCGAGCCCGGGCTCGCCGACCTCCACGCGCACCACCGGGGTGAGCTCCGGGAGCGTGCTGTTGCCGCCCAACGACACGGGCACCAGGATCTGCGCGCCGTCACCGGCGTCGTCGACCCGCGCCCGGCCGGTCCGGCGGGCCTCGGCCACGCGGTCGTCCTCGCCGGGGGTGGGCCCGATCGCGGTCCCGTCGGGGTAGAGCACCGTGGTGCGGATGCCGGTCCCGGCGTCGTTGACGCTGTCGAGGTAGACCGACACGGCTCCCTTGTCCTGCCCCGACACCACCGTCTCGGTCGCCTGCACCTCCAGCGCGGCCTGCGCCAGCCGGTCCTCCAGCGCATAGCTCTGGACCAGCACCGCCATCGGCACGAGCATCGCGACCAGCACCATCGCGACGGTGGCCGCGACGGTGACGATCAGGCTGCGCCGCACGGGAACCTCACTCCCCCGGGGCGGCCAGGCGTACGCCGACGCCGCGCACCGACGTCAGGTAGCGCGGCTCGGCCGCGGTCTCGCCCAGCTTGCGGCGCAGCCACGACAGGTGGACGTCGACGGTCTTGTCGGAACCACCCCACGCCTGGTGCCAGACCTCGGTCAGCAGCTCCCGCTTGGTGACGACCTCGCCGGCCCGGCCGGCCAGGTGGGCGAGCAGGTCGAACTCGCGCGGCGTGAGGTCGAGCAGCTCGCCCCCGAGCACCGCCCTCCGCGAGGCGACCTCGATGCTCAGGTCCCCGACCACCACGGCCCGGTCGGCGGTCCGTCCGGCTCCGGTCCGCCGCAGCACCGCCCGGATCCGCGCCTCGAGCTGGGCGGTCGTGTAGGGCTTGACGACGTAGTCGTCGGCACCGGCGTCGAGGGCTGCCACCAGCGAGGGGTCGTCGTCGCGGGCGCTGGCGATGATGACCGGCACCTGGCTCACCGCCCGCAGCATCGCGAGGACCTGCGTGCCGTCGACGTCGGGGAGGCCGAGGTCGAGCACGACCACGTCGGGCCGGGTGTCCACGGCCAGGGACAGGCCCGACATCCCGTCGCGGGCCGAGTCGACGGCGTGGTCCTGGTCGCGCAGCGAGCGCACGAGCAGCGTCCGGATCCGCTCGTCGTCCTCGATGATCAGCACGTGCGCCACGGGGCGAAACTACCGGTCGCCGGCCGGCCTCCCGGGCCTCCACAGCCGGAAGCGCGGGACGTTATCCCTGCCTTAACCGCGCGCTAGGGATTCCCGGCCTCCCACCCCGGCACAATCGTCGGGTGGACAGCAGGAGGCTCGGCTACGTCGTCGCGTGGATCGTCGCGGCCACCCTCGCGGTGGCGGTGGGGATCGCCGCGGTCTCGACCGTCGGCGCCTCCATCCGTGGCCGCGGACCGCTGGGCAACGAAGTGGTCCGCGACGTCGGTCGTGGCGAGCGGGTGCCGGCCCCCGACCCCGAGGCCTCGCTGGTCGAGGACAGCGTCGACGGCCAGCACGGCTCCTTCGTCGTCGGCTGCCGTGGGGTCGTCGCCTACGGCCTGGCCGCGGAGCCGGCCCCCGGGTGGAGCGTCGTCAGCTACGAGCAGGGCCCCGACGACGACGTGGACGCCGTCTTCAGCAGCCGTGGCCGGTCGATCGACATCGAGGTCTTCTGCAACCAGGGCGAGCCCACGGTGGCCGAGATCGAGCGCAACACGCTCCCCGACGACTGACCGTGCACCGTCGGGGTGAAGCCCGAGCAGGCGTCGTGGGGGACAATGCGCCCATGCCGGGAACCGAGCCGTTCACGACGCTCAACCTCGACCTCGAGCACGTCTCCACGGTCGACCGCGCCGCCGACGAGCTCCGGCGGGCGGTCTTCGACGGCGAGCTCGAGTCCGGGACCCCGCTGCGCGAGGTCGCCATCGCCGACTCCCTCGGCGTCAGCCGACCCACCGTCCGGGAGGCCCTCGGCGTCCTGGTCGGCGAGGGACTGGCCACGCGCGAGCCCAACCGCGGGGTGTCGGTCGCCACCCCCGACCCCGACTCCATCCACGACGTCTGCCGGGCCCGGCTGGTGCTGGAGATCGCCGGCGTGCGTTGCTGGCCCGAGGCCGACGAGGAGCAGCGCGACACGGTCCGCGAGGCGCTCACCGCCCTCATCGAGGCGGCCGACACCCAGGCGTCGTACCAGGTCCTCAACGAGCGCCACCTCGCCTTCCACCTGTCCCTGGTCGGACTGGCGGGCTCCCCGCGGCTGGAGGCGATGGCGATGAACCTGTACGCCGAGCTGCGGCTCGCCCTCGCCCAGGTCGACCGCGCCCGGCAGAACGCGCCCGACCAGGCCGGCTCCCACACCCTTCTCGTCCGGCTCCTCGAGAGCGGCGACATCCCCGCCACCGTCGCCGAGCTCGAGCGGCACCTGGCCGGGGCCGAGGTCGCGATCCTCGAGCGGTTGCACCTGCAGGCCTGACCCACCCACCACTGCTGCACCTAGGCTGGGCGCATGAGGATGCTGACGTGGCTGCTCACCAACACCCTCGCCGTGGCCGCGGCGGCCTGGCTGGTCGAGGGCATCTACATCACCGGACCCCGGCAGTGGCCGGCCGAGCTGGAGGAGAAGTGGCTGACGGTGCTGGCCGTCGGCGTGATCCTCGGCCTGGTCTCGATGTTCGTGAAGCCGATCGTCCAGGTCCTCTCGATCCCCTTCATCGTGGTGACGCTCGGCCTGTTCCTGTGGGTCATCAACGCCGGGATGCTGATGCTGACCGCCTGGCTGGCCGACCTCTTCGACCTCGGCTTCCACGTCGACGACTTCTTCTGGGCCGCCCTGCTCGGCGCCCTGGTGATCACGGTCGTCAACTGGGTCGTCGACGGCGTGCTGATGAACGACTGATGCTGCCGGCACCCCGGACACCGGGCCACTACCGGATCGCCCTGGTCTGCCTCGGCAACATCTGCCGCTCCCCGATGGCCCACGTCGTGCTCGAGCGGCAGCTGGCCGAGGCCGGGCTCGCCGGGACCGTCGCCGTGACCAGCTCCGGCACCGGCGGCTGGCACGAGGGCAACCCGATGGACGAACGGGCCGCGGCCACCCTGAGCGGGGCTGGCTACGACCCCACCCGCCACCGTGCCCGGACCTTCGACCAGGACTGGCACGACGCCCACGACCTGGTGCTGGTCATGGACCTCGCCAACCTGCGCGACGTCGGCGGCGCCGGCGAGCGCGTGCGGCTCTTCCGCGACTTCGATCCCGTCGAACCTGGTGGTGAGGTGCCCGACCCGTACTACGGTGGGGACGCCGGCTTCCAGGAGGTGCTGCGCATGGTCGAGCGCACCAGCACGTCGCTCGTGACGACGCTGCGCGAGGAGCTGTCCCCGACATGACGCGGCAGCCGCTGATCGCCAAGCGCGCCGAGGACCTCCTCGGGGCGTCGGTGATCGCGACCGCGCCGGTCGCCGGCGGCGACATCTCGACCGCGACCCGGATGCGGCTCAACGACGGCACGACTGCCCTCATGAAGACCCACCACCACGCCCCCGACGGGTTCTTCGACGCCGAGGCGCGGGGGCTGACGTGGCTGGCCGAGGCCACCGCCGAGGGCGGGGTCGCCGTGCCCGAGGTGCTCGCCCACGACCACGAGTGCCTGATCCTGCGCTGGGTCGAGCCCGGCAAGACGACCGTCGACGCGGCCAGCGGCTTCGGCCGCGCCCTCGCCCGGACCCACCGCGCGGGCGCCCACGCCTTCGGCGCGGAGCAGGACGGCTTCATCGGCCGGCTGCCCCTGCCCAACCGCACCGCGCCCACCTGGGCCGAGTTCTACGCGACCCGACGGGTGCTCCCCTACCTCAAGCTGGCCCGCGACCGCGGTGCCGCCACCGCCGAGGACGCCGCCGCCGTCGAGGGGGTCCTGGGGCGGATCGCCGCCCTGGTCCCCGACGAGCCGCCGGCCCGGCTGCACGGCGACCTCTGGAACGGCAACGTGCTCTGGGGACTCGACGGCGCCTGCCGCGTCGTCGACCCGGCGGCGTACGGCGGCCACCGCGAGGTCGACCTCGCGATGCTCGCGCTGTTCGGGCTGCCCCACCTGCAGCGCGTCACCGACGCCTACGAGGAGGAGCACCCGCTCGCGGACGGCTGGCGCGACCGGGTCGGACTGCACCAGCTGTTCCCGCTGCTCGTCCACGCCTGCCTCTTCGGTGGCGGCTACGCCGCGCGCGCGGCCGGCGTGGCCCGCAAGCTCGGGTGAGGGCGCCCCCCGACTCTCAGTGACGACTCAGGCGAGACTGGCACAGTAGGGGCGTGAGTCCTGTCGCCCGCCCCCGCGTCCTCGTCGTCGACGACGACAAGGCGGTCCGGGAGTCGCTGCGCCGGTCGCTGGAGTTCAACGGCTACGACGTCGCGCTCGCCGCCGACGGGGCCGAGGCGCTCGCCACCATCGCCACCGTCGGCCCCGACGCCGTGATCATGGACGTGATGATGCCCAGGCTCGACGGGATCGAGGCGACCAGGGCGATGCGCTCGGCCGGGCACGACCTGCCGATCCTGGTGCTCACCGCCCGCGACGCCGTCGGCGACCGGGTCGAGGGCCTCGACGCCGGCGCCGACGACTACCTCACCAAGCCGTTCGCCCTCGCCGAGCTGCTCGCCCGGCTGCGCGCACTGCTTCGCCGGGTCGTGCTCGACGCCGACGAGGACGAGGTGCTGTCCTTCGCCGACCTCTCCATGGACATCGCCACTCGCGAGGTCCGTCGCGGCGACCGTCCGATCGAGCTGACCCGCACCGAGTTCACGTTGCTGGAGATGTTCCTGCGGCGGCCGCGCCGGGTGCTCGAGCGCTCCTTCATCCTCGAGGAGGTGTGGGGCTACGACTTCCCGACGACCGCCAACTCCCTCGAGGTCTACGTCGGCTACCTCCGGCGCAAGACCGAGGCCGAGGACGAGCCGCGCCTGATCCACACCGTCCGGGGCGTCGGCTACGTGCTCAAGCAACCATGACCGAGGCCCCCACCACCGGCCGCTGGCACTACCGCCGCTCGCTGGCGAGCCGGCTGATCGTGCTCGTCACGCTCGCCGTCGCCCTGGCGGTCGGCTTCGTGGCCTTCGGGGCGTTCTGGACGGCCAAGATGCAGATGCAGTCGACCCTCGACGAGTCGCTCGTCGACCGGGCGACCAAGGCGGCGTACGGCGGGATCACGCTGGACGCCGAGGTCCCGTCGTGGGCGCTCGGCGCCGCGGACATCCGGATCCTCTACATCACCTCCGACAAGCGCTACCAGACCTTCGACCAGTTCCCGAACCTCCGGCTCGGCGAGGAGGAGTTCGACGTCGCGGGCGGCACCTCGGAGCAGAGCGTGCGGACCCTGGTCGACGAGAACGGCGAGCACTACCGCGTCGTGGCGGTGCCGGCGCGGGTCCCCGGCCAGGCGCTGGTGCTGGCGCAGTCGCTCGAGCCGCAGCGGCAGACCCTGGCCAAGCTCGGCGGGGTGATGCTGCTCTTCGGCATCGCGGGGGTCGTGGGCGCGGCCGCGGCCGGGTGGGCGGTGGCGCGCAACGGGCTGCGGCCCGTACGCCGGTTGACGCGCAGCGTCGAGGAGATCGCCCGCACCGAGGACCTCCGGCCGCTGCCCGTCGGGGGTGACGACGAGATCGCCCGGCTGGCCACGGCCTTCAACCACATGCTCACCGCGCTCGCCGCGTCCCGCGACCGGCAGCGCCAGCTCGTGGCCGACGCCGGCCACGAGCTCCGGACGCCGTTGACCTCGCTGCGCACCAACCTCGACCTGCTCTCCCAGGCCGGGGCCGACCTGCCCGAGGAGGCGCGGGCCGAGCTGCTCGACGACGTCGGCGCCCAGATCGAGGAGCTCACCACGCTGATCGGCGACCTCGTCGAGCTCGCCCGCGACGAGCCGATGACCACGACCGTCGTCGAGACCGTGGACCTGGAGGACGTCGTCGACCGGGCGCTGGCCCGCGTCCGGCGGCGCGCACCGACGGTCGAGTTCGACGCTACCACGGAGCCCTGGTGGCTGACCGGGGACCGGGCGGCGCTGGAGCGGGCGGTGACCAACCTGCTCGACAACGCCGCCAAGTGGAGCCCGTCCGGCGGCACGGTCACGGTGCGGCTGACCCACGGCGTGCTCGTCGTCGACGACCAGGGCCCGGGGATCTCCGAGGAGGACCTGCCCCACGTCTTCGAGCGGTTCTGGCGCTCGCGGGAGTCGCGGTCGATGCCCGGCTCCGGGTTGGGCCTGGCGATCGTGGCCCAGGTGGTCGGCCGCCACGCCGGCACGGTCACCGCGGGGTCGGCGCCCTCCGGCGGCGCCCGGCTGACGATGACCCTGCCGGGGGGCTCGACCGAGCCCGTGACCTGATCCCTGCCGCGAGCATCACCCCTCGAACACCGCGCGCAGCCGGTCGGCCTTCCACGCCGCCTCGGCGTACTCGCTCGCGACGTCGGAGTGCACCGTGATCCCGCCGCCGGTGCCGAGGGTCCAGGTGCCGTCGCCGGCGGAGACCAGGCTGCGGATCACCACGCCGAGGTCGGCCCGCCCGTCGGCGGCGATCCACCCGAACGCCCCGGAGTACGCCGAGCGCGGCGTCGTCTCGACCTCCTCGACGATCTGCATCGTGCGCAGCTTCGGTGCCCCGGTCATCGAGCCGGCCGGGAAGAGCGCGCGCAGCGCGTCGAGCGTGGACACCCCCTCGCTCAGCCGACCCCGCACGGTGCTGACCAGCTGGTGCACGCCGGTGTAGGTCTCGACCTCCATCAGCGTCGGCACCTCCACGGTGCCCGGCTCGGCGACCATCGAGACGTCGTTGCGCAGCAGGTCGACGATCATCAGGTTCTCGGCCCGGTATCGGGGATCGGTGGCGAGCTGCTCGCGGTGGTGCGCGTCCGCCTCCGGGGTGGACCCACGGGGCGTGGTGCCCTTGATCGGCTTGGTCTCGATGGTGCGGTCGGCGGCGACCAGCGCGTAGCGCTCGGGGCTGGAGCTCAGCAGCCAGGCCCGCGCGCCGGGCACGTCGTGCTGGAGGAAGCCGGCGTACGGCGCGGGGTTGAGCGTGCGCAGCCGGAGGTACGCCGACGCGGGGTCGAGGTCGGAGGTGAGGGTGTCGCGATGGGTCAGGTTGACCTCGTAGGAGTTGCCGGCGTGGAGGTGCTCCTGCACCCGCTCGAAGGCGGCCGCGTAGGCGGCGGTGGGAGGAGCGTCGGCCCGGCGCGGTGCCGCGGCCGGAGCGGCGGCCTCGGTGGCCGGCGGGTGCTCGAAGAGCCGGACGTGGCGCGGCCGCAGCCACACCGCGTCGGGCACCGGACCCCCGGTGCGGGCGGGCAGGTCGGGACGGCAGGCGTAGCCGAGGTAGCCGAACCACTGGTCACCCTCGGCGCCGGAGGCGAGCTCGTCGCGGAGCACCTCGAAGACGTCGCCGCCGACCACCTCGGCCACGCCCCCGGCGTGCCGGGTCACCTCGCGGGAGGCGGCGTCGTAGGTCAGCGAGACGTCGTCCTCGTCCAGCCAGCCCACGATCGAGCGACGGCCCGACCAGTGGCGCGCCCCACCGCCGTCGAGCCAGAAGCAGCGGGCGTGGCGGGCGGCCACCTCCAGGAAGGACGACGACGGGTCGGTCACCGCACACCAGCCAGGAAGCTGCGCACCATCGCCGCGCCGTGCTCGGAGAGGATCGACTCGGGGTGGAACTGCACGCCCTCGAGCGGCAGCTCGCGGTGGCGTACGCCCATCACGGTGTCGCCGGCCCGCGCGGTCACCTCGAGGCAGGCCGGGACCTCGACCGCGGCCAGCGAGTGGTAGCGCACGGCCCGGAAGCCCTGGGGCAGCCCGGTGAGCACGCCGCGGCCGTCGTGCTCGACCAGCGCCACCTCCCCGTGGGCGGGCACGTCACGGCCGACGGTGCCGCCGTACGTCGTCACCAGGCCCTGCATGCCCAGGCAGACGCCCAGCACCGGCCGGGTCGCGGCCAGCAGCACCTCCCGACCCACCGCGAAGTCGGCCGGGTCGTCGGGCCGGCCGGGACCGGGCGAGAGCAGCACGTGGGAGTGGCGCAGCACCTCGGCGGGCTCGACCTCGTCGTGCTGGACCACCTCCGGCAGCTCGCCGGTCACGGTGGCGACCAGGTGCACGAGGTTCCACGTGTAGGAGTCGTGGTGGTCCACGACCACGACGTCCGGCACACCCCGACTCGACACCGGCTCAACCTACTGTCAGCGGGTCAGCCTCCGGCAGTGGTCCGGCACCTCCTCGTCGCGGGTGAAGCGCTGGCACGCCTCGAAGCGCGCGAGCCGGTCGGTGAGCAGCCTGACCTGAGCCCGGTGGGCCGGGTCGGCGTAGCCGTTGGTCCGCTCCCAGCCGACCCGGGTGTAGTCGTAGAACTCCCAGGCGTGGTCGATCCCCTCCCAGGTGGGGTCGAGGTCGTAGCGGACCAGCAGGCCGGTACGGCTGCGGACGGCGAGGTAGGACGGGATCAGGTCCATGGTGCCGCCGGCGTACATCGCGTCCGGATCGGTGCCGAGGGAGCGCGCCCAGGTGTGCTCGACGAAGGCGAAGCGACGCCGGTCGAGCTTGGGGTCACCGAAGGTCGGCAGCAGCGAGGTGCCCGACCGCCACGGCGACGGCGGCAGGCCGGCGAGGTCCTCGAGGGTGGCGGCCAGGTCGAGGTTGGAGACGACCTCGCTGCGGGCGCCCGGGGCGACCCCGGGACCGGTGACCAGCAACGGCACCTGCACGTCGGAGGTGAAGGCCGTGCCCTTGCCCTGGCCGAGGGCGTGCTGGCCGAGGTGGAAGCCGTTGTCGGAGGTGAGCACCACGTAGGTGTCGGGACCGACCTCGTCCCGGATCCGCGCGACCATCCGGTCGATCGACTGGGCCATCTGTGCCCGGGCGCGCAGGGCGGCGACCGCCTTGTCCTCGTCGGGCGTCATGCCGAGCGGACGCCAGGGTGCGGCGGGAGTCCCGTCGGAGCGGAGGGGCTCGTTGTCGGCCTGCGGGTCGCCGAAGCCCGGCAGGTCGTCGACGCCGAGCGAGGCGCAGGCGACCGGCCCGCAGTTGCCCGGCCGGCCGGCCGAGGGCCGGTCGCCGAAGGCGGGCGGGAAGCCGGGGTCGCCGGGATAGGAGGGGTCCGGCCCGACGCGCGAGTGGGTGCCGTACGGCGCGACCGTGAGGAAGTACGGCGCCCGGTCGTCGCGGTGCTCGCGCACGAAGTCGACCGCGCGGTCGGCGATCACCGTGCCGGCGTACGCGGCGTCCTTGGCGGCGTCGCTCGCCTCTGCCGGCGGAGCGTCCACGTGCTCCACACGGACCCCGTCCGCGTCGGCGTGCAGCAGGTCGAAGTCCCAGCCGTCGTAGGCGTTGCCGAAGACCGGCTGCCAGTCCGACCAGCCGGGCGGCACGAGCGGCAGCTCGCCGCCGGGGCTGTAGTCGTACTCGTTGAGGAACTTGCCGACGAAGCCGGTCGTCCAGCCCGCCTCCCGGAGCTGGAGGTTGACGCTCCGGGAGGCGTTGCCGTAGGCGGCGAAGGCCTCCCAGCCCCCGAGCGGACCGAACGCGTTGGGGGTGTTGGCGGTGTTGGTGAGCACCCCCGTCTGGTGGGGGTACTGGCCCGTGAGCAGGCTGGAGCGCGAGACGCAGCACAGCGAGTCGACGACGAAGGAGTTCTCGTACGAGGCGCCGGCGCGCGCCATCTCGCCGGCCTCGTCCATGGTCTGCAGCAGCTCGGTCGAGAGGTCGTCGACGAGCACGAGCACCACGCTGGCAGGCCCGGCGGGCGCGGCCGGAGCACTGGTGGCGCGCGGCTGGAGCCGGTGGCCGTCGACGACCGGGGTCCGCGGCTGTGGATCCGCCTCGACGGGCTCGCGGCGCGCACCGCACCCTGCGACGAGTGCCGTCACCAGCACCGCCACCGCGGCGCGCGCCACGATCCGCATCGTTCCCCCGGTCCGTGTCTCCCCTGTCACAGGAGTAGACGCGGCACCGGGGCCGGAGGTTGCCTCAGCGGCCGATGAGATCCCGGACCAGGTCGTGGATCAGGTCGTAGCCGCGCTCGGTGAGGATCGACTCGGCGTGGAACTGGATGCCCCGGTAGTGGGGGCCGCGCACCAGGTGGACGTCACCGGTCGCCTCGTCGGCCTCGACCTCCACCCCGTCGGGGAGCGGGCCGGAGACGCGGGCGACGAAGGTGTTGTAGAAGCCGACCCGCTCGGTCCGCCCACCGATCCCCACCGGCGACTGCGTGCCCTGGAAGACGATGTCCTTGTAGCCGAGCTCGAGCCCGAGCCGGTGGCAGAGCGCCTGGTGGCCGAGGCAGACCGCGAGGAACGGCTGCTCCCGCTCGAGCAGCCGGTCGACCGCCGACCGCAGCGTGGCCATCTTGGGGTCGTCCCCGTCGCGCGGGTCGCCCGGGCCCGGGCCGACGACGACCAGGTCGGCCTCGTCGAGCCGTCCGGGCTCGTACGCCTCGTGGCGCACCACCTCCGTGGTCATGCCCAGCACACCGAGCACGTGGCGCAGCATGTTGACGAAGTCGTCCTCGCCGTCGAGCACCACGACGTGTCGCCCGCGCAGCGACGGGTCGGGCGGGGAGCCCGCCTGGTCGGTCAGCCAGAAGCTGCTGAGCCGCCGGTTGCGGGCGTTCAGCGCCAGCAGCACGTCCTCGTCGCTGACCAGCTCGGCGAGGTCGACCGACGGGACCGGCGCGGGCGGCACCAGGCCGAACGCGCTGAGGATCCCGCCCGCCTTCGCGTGGGTCTCGGCCACCTCGTACGCCGCGTCGGAGTCGCGCACCAGCGTCGCGCCGGCCGTCACCGTGAGCCGGCCGTCGAGGTCGACGTCGGCGGTCCGGATCACGATCGGGGAGTCCACCATCCGGCCCCCCTCGGGGTCGCGTCCGAGCAGCGCCAGGGCCGCTCCGTAGTAGCCGCGGCCGGTCGACTCGTACTGCTTGATCAACCGGCAGGCGTTCTCGACGGGCGAGCCGGTGACCGTGGCGGCGTACATCGTGTCGCGCAGCACCTCGCGCGGGTCACGGGTCGTCCGGCCGGCGAGGAGGTACTCGGTGTGGACCAGGCGGCTCATCGGCTTGAGGAACGGTCCCAGCACCTGCCCGCCCTCGCTGCAGATGTCGCACATCATCTTCAGCTCCTCGTCGACGACCATGAAGAGCTCGTAGATCTCCTTCTGGTCGTGGAGGAAGTCGAGGAGCGGCCCGCGCACGTCGCCCTCCCGGGGGATCCGGAAGGTGCCGCTGATCGGGTTCATCCGCACGTCGCCGTCGTGGATGGAGACGTGACGCTCCGGGCTGGCGCCGATCAGGTAGCGGTCACCGGTGAAGAAGACGTAGGTCCAGTACGCGCCCCGCTCCTGCTCGAGCAGCCGCCGGAACACCGTCAGCGCGCGGTCGGGCCCCCAGTCGGCCACCGTGGCGCGGTAGTGGCGCCCGACGACCAGGTTGGCACCCTCGCCCTGCCCGATCTCGTCCTCGATGATCCGCGCGACCGTGCGGCCGTACTCCTCGTCGTCGGTCTCGAAGCCGCCCGCGTCGGCCAGCACGACGTCGACCTCGTCGATCGCGGCCACCACCTCCGCGACCGAGAACTCCTTCTCGGAGTCGACCTCCACGACCACGAGGGGGGTGCCGTCGTCGTGGGCCTCGAAGCCGCGCTCGCGGACCTGGCGGAACGGGACCGCGAGCAGCCGGTCGGCGATGTGGCCGGCCTCGGGCACCCCCGTCTCGAGGGGTACGTCGAGCAGCGACTCGACCACGGTCCGGCGACCGCCGACCAGACCGACCGTGTCGCGGTCACCCGCCCGCGTCGAGCGCCGGATGATCGCCCACGCCTCGTGCTCCCGCAGGGCCGCGATGGCTTCCCGGGCGGACGTGGTGTTCGGCATGGGGTGCAGCCTACGGATCGACGCGGCGTGTGCCCGAGACCGGCACCGGCGCCGGTCTCAGGCACACGCGGCGGCTCGGCGCTGGCACACTCCGGAGCGTGCACCACTCCCACCAGGCCCAGCGGCGCGGCCTGGTCGAGGTCGTGTGCGCCGGCGTCCTGTGGGGCACCGGCGGGCTGGCGATGCAGCTGCTGCGCGAGCACGACCCGATCTCCCCGCTGGCGGTCATCTTCTGGCGGGCCCTGATCGGCGCGGTCGTCGTGCTGCTGGTGCTCGCGGCGCTGCGCCGCGGACACGAGCTGGTCGCGCTGGGACGTCGTCACCCGTGGCGGCTGCTGGCGGTGGGGACCGGGACCGCCGGGATCCAGGCCTTCTTCTTCCTCGCGGTCCCGATGGCGGGCGTCGCCGTCGCGACGGTGGTGGGCATCGGGCTCGCCCCGGTGCTGCTCACGGTCACCGACGCCGTGCGGTCCCGTCGGCCCCCGACCCCGGCCCGCGCAGCGGTCCTCGTCACCGCGCTGACCGGGCTGGTGCTGGTGAGCGTCGTGGCCGGCGCGGCCGGCACCGGCCCCCGTCCCGTCGCCGGGGTGGTGTTGGCGGCGGCCTCCGCGACGACCTTCGCCCTCACCACCACCCTGGCCGGGGGCCGGATCAGCCGCAGCGCCTCACCCCTGGTGCTCACCGGCGGGATGGCGATGGTCGGGGTGGTCGTGGTGACGCCGACCCTGCTCCTGGTCGACGGGTCCGTGACCAGCCGCGACCCGGCGGTGTGGGCGTGGCTGGTGTACCTCGGGGTGTTCACGCTGGTGGTCGCGTACGTGCTGCTCTACTCGGCGCTGCGCGTGACCCCCGCGAGCACCGCGGTGACGGCCACCCTCGTGGAGCCGGTGACGGCGACGCTGGCAGCGGCGGTCGTGCTGCAGGAGCCGATCGGCGTCGTCGGGGCGCTCGGGGTGGTGCTGGTCCTCGCCGGCGTGGCGGGGCTCGGGCGGCCCGCCGCGGCGGCCGGGCCGGTCGTCAGCCCACCGTCGTCAACAGCTGCGTCGCCCGGGTGAGCACGACGTAGAGGGTCGCCCGTCCCGTGGCGGACTCGTCCTCGATCTCCTGCGGGCGCACCACCACGATCCCGTCGAACTCCAGACCCTTGGTGTCGAGGCCGGTGAGCACGACGATCCGGTCCTCGCCCGAGGGCGAGACCGAGGAGTCGACGGCGGCACGAGCGCCGGCGGCGTCCTCGGCGTGCTCGGGCCAGGAGGCCAGCCAGGCGTTGACGTCGGAGCGCCGGGCGACCGGCACGACGATGCCGACGGTGCCGGCCACCTCCTCCGCGATCGCCGAGACCGCCTCGCGGGTGGCCTGCTCGAGGTCGGTCACGTCGGTGACGACGCGGGGCTCGACGCCGGTCGACCGCACCGCGGTCGGCAGGTCGGCGTCGAGGCCGACCCGCTCTGCGTAGGCGGCGGCGTGGGCGTAGATCTCCGAGGAGTTGCGGTAGTTGGTCGACAGGTGGAAGTCGTGCTGCTGCTTGCCCTCGAGCACGGCGGCGCGGGCCTCGGCCGCCTCGGCCGGGACCGGCCAGGACGACTGGGCGGGGTCACCGACGATCGTCCAGGTCGCGGCTCGTCCGCGACGGCCCACCATCCGCCACTGCATCGGGGTGAGGTCCTGGGCCTCGTCGACGAGGACGTGGGCGTAGCCGTCGTCCTCGATCCGGTGGCTCGGCGGCGACCACGAGCGGCCCCGGGGGGCGTACTCGCGGTCGGAGGCGGTGGTCAGCTCCTGGAGGTCGGCACCCACGTGGTCGTCGAGCTCGTGGTGGTCCTCGTGGCGGGCGGGGATGTCGCCGAGCGCGTAGCGCAGCTCGTCGACGAGCGGCACGTCCTCGACCGCCAGCGACCCGTCGCCGCTCCACGCCTTGCTGAGGATCCGCTGCTCCTCGGGCGTGAGCACGCCCTCCGCGACCCGGCTGAGCATCTCGGGCTCGCGCAGCCAGCCGAACACGTCGGTCGCCGCCAGTGGCGGCCACCACTGGACGGCGAAGTCGACGAAGTCCTGGCGGGAGAGCATCTCGTCCTCGAACGCCTCGCGGCCCCGCTCACGACCGCGCTCGCCGCGGACCTGGCGCCACATCGCGTCGAGGAGGGTGCTGGCGACGCGGGGGAGCTGGCGGTTGCGCTGGCCGTGGGACATCAGCTGGCGGCGCAGCCGGCCGAGCACGGCCCGGTCGAGGTGGATCACGTCGTCGCGCCAGAACACGCGGAACTCCTGCGGGGTGCCGGGCGCCTGCTGGCGGGCGACGCGGCGCATCAGCTCGGCCATCCGGGCCGACCCCTTCAGGTCGGCGACCGCCGGGTCGTCGTGGCGGGTGGCCCGGAGGCCGTCCACGACCTCGCCGAGCGAGCGCAGCGCGACGGCGGTCTCGCCGAGCGAGGGCAGCACCCGCTCGATGTAGCGCATGAAGACCCCGCTCGGGCCGACGACGAGCACGCCGCCGCTCTCGTAGCGGCGCCGGTCGTTGTAGAGGAGGAACGCAGCGCGGTGCAGCGCGACCACGGTCTTGCCCGTCCCCGGACCGCCGGAGATCGAGACCACGCCCTTGCCCGGCGCGCGGATCGCCTTGTCCTGCTCGGCCTGGATGGTGGCGACGATGGAGTGCATCGACCGGTCGCGGGCGCGGGAGAGCTGCGCCATGAGCGCGCCCTCGCCGACGATCGGCAGGTCGGTCTCGACGCTGTCGTCGAGCAGCTCGTCCTCGACCCCGAGCACGGTGGGGCCGCTGCAGCGCAGCACCCGACGGCGTACGACGTCCTGCGGGGTGGCCGCGGTCGCCTGGTAGAAGACGGCGGCAGCCGGGGCACGCCAGTCGATCAGCAGCGAGTCGCGCTGCTCGTCGCGCAGCCCGATCCTGCCGATGTAGCGCGGCTCGGGGTCGCGCTCGGGGCGCAGGTCGAGCCGGCCGAAGACCAGCCCCTCGTGGGCGGCGTCGAGCTGGGCGATCCTGCGCGCAGCCTGGAAGACCATGGCGTCCCGCTCGACCAGCCCGCCCTCGTGGCCGAGCCGCCCGCGGCCGTGGCCCTCGCGGGCCAGGGCCTGGGCGGCCTCGGCGGAGTGGCGCAGCTGGACGTGGACGCGGTCCACGAACTCCTGCTCATCTGCGATCTCGCGCTGGGCGAGGTCATCGGTCACGTGCTTGTCCCTGTCCCCGTGGGCCTGATCCGGCAAGTCGACAAGCCTACAAGGTGGTCCGGACACGGTCCGCAGCATTCCCCGATTCAGTCGAGCCGCTCGTAGACCGCGAGTCCGAACTCGGCGCCGGATGGGACGGGAGCGCCCCGGGTGCGCACCCGCATCGTGACCGTGTCCCCGGGCTGCAGCAGCTCCCGGATGTCGGACCCCCCGAGCCCGCCCGAGGTCCGCTCGAAACCGCCGTCCGGCGTGACGAGCTCGAGGCTGCCGCGCCCGATCCTGCTGAAGGAGCCGACGACCAGCAGGTTCCCGCCACCCTCGTTGCGGTAGGCGAGCCGGTCCTCCCCCGAGGAGGACGTGGCCGTCTCCACGAACTGCCACCGGTGTCCCTCGTGCTCCACGACGGGCTGCATGTCCCACCCGGCCACCTGGGCAGCGGGCTCGCCCCGGGCGTAGAGCCCCAGGGCCAGTCGGGCTCCGGGGGCCTCGTCGACAGCCTCGTCACCCAGGCTGCGCCGCGTCAGCCAGACCCGGACGTCCACCGTCTCGCCGGGTGCCCCGGCGTCACCCTCGTCGAGGAACGTGGCTGACCCGACGGCGGCGTCGAAGCGAGCCTCGTCGCAGCCAGAGCTCGCGCTCCCCCCGTCACCGTTGATCGACAGGTTGATCCAGAGGTCCTCGGGCACCCCCGAGCAGAAGTCGGCCAGGCGCAGGTCCCCCTCCGGCAGGGTGGTGCGGAAGATCAGCTCGGTGTCGCCGACCTCGCTGAAGGCCGCCTCGACGAGCTGTTCGCTGTCGACCTGCTCCCGGAAGAACACCCCGTCCTGCTCCGCACCGGGCGGCAGGTCGTCGGTCAGCTCGTAGACGGCGAGCCCCACGTCCTCGCCACGGGCGCGGACCGACCAGCGCCCGCTCTCCGCCCCGTCGACGATCGCGAAGTCGTCGAACTCGGTCCGGTCCGACCTGGTCCGGTCGTAGGGCGTGTCGACGAGCACCTGCTCCGCGTCGGAGGCCCAGGTGATCAGCCGGGGGCCGTCGGCACGCAGCAGCCGGAGCGAGGCCCGATTCCCGTCGCCACTCTCGACACCCTCCACGAACTGGTAGGTGTAGCCCAGCGAGGTGAGCTCGGCCGGCGCGACGTGCCCGGCGAGCAGCCGCTCGGCCGGCACGGGCGGCGTCGTGTCGACGAGCATCGGGACAGAGACGATGCCGACGACCACCGCGACGGCACCGGCGACGACCGCGCCGGCCCGCTGCCGGCGTACGCGCCGGGCGCGGCCGCGGACGGCGGCGACCCGGGCGGAGACGGGGTCGTCGTGGACGGCGCCGGCGTGGGCGTCGAGCGTGGCGCGGAGGTCCTGGAGCGTGTTCATCGGGTGGGTCCCCCTTCTGCGTCGACCAGGGACGGGTCGATCCGGAGCTTGGCGAGCGCCTTGCTGGTCTGGCTCTTGACGGTGCCGACCGAGATCGCGAGCAGCTCGGCGGTCTGGGCCTCGCTGAGGTCCTCGAAGTAGCGGAGCACGACGACGGCCCGCTGCCGGCGGGGCAGCCGGCCGAGCGCGTCCCAGAGGTCCCCGGACTCCCCGGCCCGGTCGTCGTGGTGGCCGGTCTCGGGCAGCTCGTCGGTGGGCTGCTCACCGTTCCACTTGCGGCGCCACCACGACGAGAAGGTGTTGACCAGGATCCGCCGGACGTACGGCTCGGGGTCGCCCTCGATCCGCTCCCAGGCGAGGTACGCCTTGGTGAGCGCGGTCTGCAGCAGGTCCTCGGCCAGGGAGTGGTCGTGGGTGAGCAGGTAGGCCGTGCGCAGCAGCCGCGAGGAGCGGGCGGCCACGAACTCCTCGAACGCCGGGCTCCCCACGTGCGCCCTCCCCGAGACGGTCATGGTGGTCATGCCCCCGAGGACCGGTCGGAGGCTGCGGAAGGTTGCCCGCTCCGGGCTACTTCTTCTTCCGCTCCAGGAACGCGGTCATCGCCTCGCGTGCCTCCTCGCTCGCGAACAGCCGGGCGCTGAGCGCGGCGAGCTCCTCGCCCCGGGCGTCGATGGCCGCCACGAGGTCGCGGTTGAGGATCGCCTTGGACTCGCGCAGCCCCTGCGCCGCCCCGGTCGCGAGGCTCGCGCAGGCACGACCGACCTCGGCGTCCAGGTCCGCCGCCGGCACCGCCCGGGTCACCAGCCCGTACGCCGCCGCCTCGGCGCCGCTGAACACCTCGCCACCGAGCGTGGTGAGCGACGCGGCGCGGGGTGACATCCGGTGGTGGACGGTGAGGCTGATGATCGCCGCGGCGAGGCCGAGCTTGACCTCGGTCAGCGCGAAGGTCGCGTCCTCGGCGACCAGCGCCACGTCACTGGCCGCCACGATCCCGATCCCGCCGGCGCGGACCGCGCCGAGGACCTCGGTCACGACGGGCTTGGGCATGGTCGCGATGAGCCGCTGCAGCTCCACGATCCGCAGGGCGCCCTCCTCCATGCCGTCGGCGGTCGCCTCGGACAGGTCGGCACCGGAGCAGAAGACCCGGTCGGCCGAGCGCAGCAGCACCACCTTCACCCCGGGGTCGACCGCCGCAGCCCGCAGGTGACCGAAGAGCTCGCTGACGAGCTGCCGGCTGAGCGCGTTGCGGTTGTGCGGCGAGTCCAGCGTGATGGTGGCCAGCCCACCGCCGTCGAGGGGGGTCACGTCGAGGTGCACGAGCTCGGTCATGGCCTCATCGTGCCCGACGGCGACCCATCCCTCGACACGTCCGCTCCGAATGCCCCGTATGAAGCAGCGACTGACGTACGCCGGGTTCGGCATCCTCGCCACGCTGGTGGGGATGGCCGCGGGCCACCTCGTGGCCTCCCTCATCGACCCCGCGTCGTCCCCCGTCCTCGCGGTCGGTTCGACCGTCATCGACCTCACCCCCACCCCTGTCAAGGAGTGGGCGGTGGCGCAGTTCGGCACCGCCGACAAGCCGATCCTGGTCGGCTCGGTCATGGCCGGGGCCGCGGTGCTCGCCGCGATCGGGGGCATCCTCGCTCGTCGACGCTTCTGGCTCGGCGCGAGCGTCCTCCTGCTGCTGGTCGTCGTGGCCGCCGCCGCCGCCGTGCTGCGCCCGGGCGCCGGCCCCCTGGACGCCGTCCCCGCCCTCGCCACCGCCCTCACCGGCGTCGGCGCGCTGTGGTGGCTCACCCATGCCGCGTCCGCCGCCGACCGCGAGGTGGAGTCCGACGCACCCGGGCCCAGCCGTCGCGGGGTGCTGATCGCCACCGGTGCACTCGCCGTGGCTGCGGCGGCGATGGGCGGGGTCGGCCGACTCGTCACCGGCCTGCGTGCCGACCCGAGCGACGTCACGCTGCCGAAGGCCACCGACCCGGCGCCGGCGTTCCCGCGGGGCCTGGAGGAGAAGTACCCCGGCATCGCGTCCTTCCGCACGCCCACCAGCGACTTCTACCGGATCGACACCCGCCTCAGCCTGCCGACGCAGGGCATCGAGGACTACACGCTGGTCATCGACGGCGACGTCGAGGAGGAGCTCACCCTCACCTTCCAGGACCTGCTCGACATGGACCTGATCGAGCGCGACATCACCCTGACCTGCGTCTCCAACGACGTCGGCGGCCCGTACGTGGGTGGGGCCCGCTGGCTCGGAGTCCGGCTCACCGACCTGCTCGACCGCGCCGGTGTCGGCGGCAGCGCCGACCAGATCCTGTCCACCGACGTGGACGGCATGACGATCAGCACCCCGCTGGACGTCGCGACCGACGGCCGCGACGCGATGATCGCGGTCGGCATGAACGGGGCGGCGCTCCCGCGCGAGCACGGCTTCCCCGTGCGGATGGTCGTGCCCGGCCTCTACGGCTTCGTCAGCGCGTGCAAGTGGCTGACCCGCATGACGCTCACGACGTACGACGAGCAGGAGGCGTACTGGACCGAGCGCGACTGGGCGATCGACGCCCCGATCAAGATCTCCAGCCGGATCGACACCCCGAAGTCCTTCGAGGAGATCGGCTCCGGCAAGACGTTCATCGGCGGCGTCGCGTGGGCCCAGGACCGCGGCATCGGCAAGGTCGAGGTCCAGGTCGACGGCGGCGACTGGCAGACCGCCGAGCTCGGCCCCTCGGCCGGGGTCGACTACTGGCGCCAGTGGTACCTGCCGTGGGAGGCCGAGTCCGGCCAGCACACCCTCACCGTCCGGGCCGTGAGCCAGGAGGGCGAGGTGCAGTCACCCGCCCGTGCGATGCCCTTCCCCGAGGGCTCCAGCGGCTACCAGCAGATCATCGTCCGCGTCGGGTGACCTGACCGGTGCCTCACCGAGGTCGCGCACGTCGCCGAGCCTCGAGGCCCCGCCCCCGACCGCCCAGCTCGACCCCCGGGCAACGGCCCGGAAGAAATGTGGAGAACCGGCAATCCGGACTCCGCACAGCACCGAACACCCAGTGTTCAACCACCAATGGAAGGTATGCAGCTATGAAGCGCACCACCGTACTCCGCACCAGCGGTCTGGCCCTCGCGGCTCTCACGATGTCTGCCGGTCTGGCTGCCTGCGGCGGCGACGACGAGCCCGCCGACGCCACCGGGACCGACACCTCCTCGGAGACTCCCATGGAGGAGGAGGAGACCCCGATGGAGGAGGAGTCCGACTCGGGCGAGATGGACCCCGCCGCGAACCTCTACGGGCCGGCCTGTGCCGAGGTCCCGACCTCCGGTGACGGCTCGGTCGAGGGCATGGCCACCGCGCCGGTCGCCTCGGCCGCCAGCGCCAACCCGCTGCTGTCCACGCTGGTCTCCGCGGTCACCGCGGCCGACCTGGTCGACCCGCTGAACTCCGCCGAGGAGCTCACCGTGTTCGCCCCGGCGAACGCGGCCTTCGAGCCGATCCCGAAGAAGGACCTCGACGCGCTCCTGAAGGACAAGGAGACGCTGACCCAGGTGCTCACGCACCACGTGGTCCCGCAGCAGATCTCCCCCGACCAGCTGTCGGGCGAGTTCGAGACGCTGAACGGTGACATGCTCACCATCAACGGCTCGGGCGAGGAGGCCACCATCGGCGACGAGAAGGCCACCGTGCTCTGCGGCGGCGTCCAGACCGCCAACGCGACGGTCTACATCATCGACACCGTCATGATGCCCTGATCTTTCCTTCGGACATCGAAGACGCAAGGATCGAGCCTGTGGACCACCTGCGCGCCGTACCTGCCGGCGTCTCCCCCTCCGGGGAGGCGTCGGTGGGCCTCGGCCTCTCCGACCTGTTGAAGCGATCCTCTCGCGGAGACGGTGCGGCCTTCGCCCAGTTCTACGACGAGACCTCGACGAGGGCCTTCGGGCTCGCGGTCAGGGTCGTCCGCGACCGGGCCCAGGCCGAGGAGGTCACCCAGGAGGCGTTCCTGGAGGTCTGGCGCAGTGCCAGCCGCTACGACGCCGCCAAGGGCAGCGCGATCGGCTGGCTGCTGACCATCGTCCACCGCAAGGCGGTGGACCGGGTCCGCTCAGCGGAGGCGGCCAGCCGCCGTGACACCTCGTACCACCAGGACAACCACGCGGTCGCACACGATGCGACCGCCGAGGCCGCCGAGGCCACGATGGAAGCACGCCGGGTGCGGTCAGCACTCGGGGAGCTCACGCGAGTCCAGCGTGAGGCCCTGGAGCTGGCGTACTTCGGCGGATACACACACACGGAGGTGGCGAGCATGCTGGACCTACCGGTCGGCACCGCCAAGACCCGCATCCGCGACGGACTGATCCGGATGCGCGACGCGATGGGAGTGAAGGGGTCATGAGCGACGTCCATGCCTTGGTCGGCGCCTACGCCGTCGACGCCGTCGACGACCTCGAGCGCGCCGCCTTCGAGCGTCACCTCGCCGAGTGCCCCGCCTGCCAGCAGGAGCTGCAGGGCCTGCAGGAGACCGCGGTGCTGCTCGGCACCACCACCGAGACCGCCCCTCCGGCCCACCTGCGCGACCAGGTCCTCGCCGGCATCGAGACCATCCGGCCGCTCCCTCCCCGGGTCGAGACCCCTCGGGACGCGGCGGTCGGACGCGGATCCCGCCGATTTCGCCCGGCGACGTTGGTCGCTGCGGCAGCCGCGGTGATCGCCCTCGGCGTCGGTGGCACCGTCGCCTGGCAGCAGGTCACCGAGGACCAGACGAGCCAGCCGCCCCAGGTCAGCGCTGCCGACCAGGTCCTCGCCGCCGACGACGCCGAGGAGTACACCCAGACCCTCGACGACGGCACCGAGGTGACCATCGTCCGGTCGCCGTCGCTGAACCAGGCCGTCCTCGTCGCCGACGACATGGCTCCCGCCCCCTCGGGCAAGGTCTACGAGCTGTGGCTCAACCACGACGGCGTGGGCATGGTCCCGGCCGGCCTGATGACGGGCACCGAGGAGCAGGTCGTGTTCGAGGGTGACCCCGCCACCGCCGTCGGCGCCGGCATCACCATCGAGCCCGAGGGCGGCTCGGAGGAGCCGACGCTGCCTGCCGTCATGACCTTCGCCTTCAAGAACGTCTGATGGGTACGCCCCGACACGTCGCCGTCATCGGGTCCGGCGTCGCAGGACTCCTCGCTGCCCACGTGGCCGCGCGGACGGCCCACGTGACCCTCCTCGAGGCCGACGACCGGATCGGGGGCCACGCCGACACCCACCAGGTCGACGACCTGGCCATCGACACCGGCTTCATCGTCCACAACCGGCGGACCTATCCCACCCTGCTGCGCCTCTTCGCCGAGCTCGGTGTCGAGACCCAGGAGTCGGAGATGTCGCTGTCGGTCAGCGACGACGAGACGGGCGTCGAGTGGGCCGGCGCGCTGGGTGCGCGCGGCCTGTTCCCGACGTCGGCCAACCTCAAGCGGCCGGCGTACCTCCGGATGCTGACGGAGATCCCCCGCTTCCACCGCCGCGCGCGTCGGCTGCTCGCGACCGAGGCCGGCGCCGGTCCGGAGCAGACGCTGCGCGACTTCCTCGCCGAGGGTCGGTTCACGCCCTACTTCGAGCGCCACTTCATGGAGCCGGTGGTCGCAGCCGTCTGGTCCTGCGACCCCGCGGTCGCCCTCGACTACCCCGCGCGCTACCTCTTCACCTTCCTCGAGCACCACGGGATGCTCTCGGTCTTCGGGTCGCCGACGTGGCGCACCGTCACCGGCGGCTCCCGCGCCTACGTGTCCCGGGTCCTCGAGGGGCTCCCCGACGTCCGGACCGGCACCAAGGTGACCTCGGTGCTGGAGACGGCCGGCGGCGTCGAGGTGACCGACGGCAACGGCGTCACCACGACGTACGACGCGTGCGTGGTCGCCACCCACCCCGACCAGGCCCTCGCGATGCTCGCCGAGCCGAACGCCCGGCAGCGCGAGGTGCTCGGGGCGCTGCCCTACTCGACCAACAGCGCGCTGCTGCACACCGACACCACCCTGCTCCCGGGCGCCGACGGCGCGCGCGCCTCGTGGAACTTCCGCCGCGTCGCCGGCAAGGCCGGTGAGGTCACCGTGACCTACGACCTCACCCGGCTGCAGCGGCTGCCGACCGCGACCCACTACCTCGTCACGCTCGGCGGCGACGACCTCGTCGACCCGCGGAGCGTGATCGCCCGGCGCGAGTACGCCCACCCGCTCTACACCCCCGCCTCGGTCGCCGCCCGGGCGCAGCTCCCCGAGATCTCGACCGACCGGGTCGCCTTCGCCGGCGCCTACCACGGCTGGGGCTTCCACGAGGACGGCGCCCGCTCCGGGGTGGCCGCCGCCGAACGGCTGGGCCTGAGCTGGGACGACCCGCCGGCACCCGAGGTCGGCGAGGGGCGCGTCTACGACACGACGATCTCCCACACCCGCCGGCGTCCGTTCCGGCGTACCTTCACCCACCGGTCGCACACCTGGCTGGTCGACCTCGACCGGCTGCCCGACCGCGGAGTGCTCGCGCGCTTCGAGGCGCGCGACCACCTCGGCGCTCCCGACCGGTCGATCCGCGGCAACGTCGAGGCCCTCCTCGAGCGTCACGGCGTCGCGCTCGACGGCGGCCGCGTGCTGATGGCCGCGATGCCGCGCGCCTTCGGCTACTGCTTCAACCCGATCAGTGTCTTCTGGTGCTTCGGGCCCGGCGGCGAGCAGCGCGCGACCGTGGTCGAGGTGCACAACACCTACGGCGACCGGCACGCCTACGTCGTCCATCCCGACGGCCAGGGCCGCGCCCGAACCGACAAGCAGCTCTACGTCTCCCCGTTCCACGGGACCGACGGGCACTACGAGCTCGCGGTCCCGGTCCCCGGCGACAGGCTCGACGTCGCGGTGTCCCTGCACACCGACGACGGCGCGCTCTTCACCGCCACCCTCAGGGGCGAGGTCGGCGACGCCGGGCCGCTCCGCGCGGCCCCGGCGGCGCTCCGTGCCTCGCTGCTCATCCGCGCCCATGGAATCGTGCTGTGGCTGCGCCGGTTGCCCGTACGCCAGCGCCCCTCACACCACCAGGAAGGTGTCTCCCGACCATGACCCTCAGTCCCTCCCGCCCGACCGCCGACAGCTGGCCGGGGCTCTTCGACCTCCCCAGCGGTCCGCGCAACGCCGTGGCGAGCCCCATCGCCCGCCGGCTGTTCCGCGCTGCGGTCTCACGGCTCGACGTGACCGTGGAGATCACCCTGGGCCCCGGCCGCCGCGAGGTGCTCGGCCGGGGTGGGCCGCTGATGCGGATCCACCGGCCCGAGGAGTTCTACGCGCGCATCGGCCGCGACGGGCTCATCGGCTTCGGCGAGGCGTACATGACCGGCAGCTGGGACGCCGACGACCTGGGTGGGTTCCTCACGGTGCTCGCGGCCGAGATGGCCACGCTGGTCCCGGCCTCGCTGCAGCGGGCGCGCGCGCTCGTCGTCGCCCGGACCCCCCACTTCCACAAGCCCGACCGGGACCGGTCGCGCGACCTCATCGCCCACCACTACGACCTGTCCAACGACCTGTTCCGACTCTTCCTCGACCCGACGCTGAGCTACTCCTCGGCGCTCTTCGAGTCCGACCCCTCCGGCCGGCCGCTGCTGCCCGCCGACCTCGAGACCGCCCAGGTCCGCAAGATCGAGCGGCTGCTCGACGTCACCGGCGTCGGCGAGGGCACCCGGGTGCTCGAGATCGGCACCGGCTGGGGCGAGCTGGCGCTGCGTGCCGCGCAGCGCGGCGCCCACGTCCACTCGGTGACGCTGTCGACCGAGCAGCTGGAGCTGGCCCGAGAGCGGGTCGCCACGGCCGGCGTCGCCGACCGGGTCGACATCGAGCTGTGCGACTACCGCGCGATCCCCGACCAGCACCCCGGACGGCAGTACGACGCGGTGCTGTCGGTCGAGATGATCGAGGCCGTGGGGGCGGAGTACTGGCCGTCGTACTTCTCGACCATCGACACCGTGCTGGCCCCCGGTGGCAAGGTCGGCATCCAGGCGATCACGATGCCCCACGACCGGATGCTCGCGACGCGTGGCCAGTACACCTGGATCAACAAGTACATCTTCCCCGGCGGCTTCCTGCCGTCGGTGCGCGCGATCGAGGAGGTGACCCGCGACCACACGACGATGCGGGTCGCCGACATCCTGGGCTTCGGCCAGCACTACGCCGAGACGCTGCGGCAGTGGGACACCCGGTTCCTGGCCGCCCGCGACGAGCGCGCCGAGCTCGGCTTCGACGAGGTCTTCGAGCGGATGTGGCACCTCTACCTGGAGTACTCCCGGGCCGGCTTCGCCTCGGGCTACCTCGACGTCAACCAGATCGTCCTCGAGCGTCCGCAGGAGAAGGCATGACCGTCACCGAGAGCCGGGCGGCCACCTCCCACGGCGTGGCGCAGCGTCTCGCTGACGCGCTCCGGCCCTTCGTCGGCGGCGACCTGCCGGTCCGGCTCCGGGCCTGGGACGGCTCCGTGGCCGGCCCCGAGCACGCGCCCGAGGTCGAGCTCCGCACCCCCGACGCGCTGCGTCGCGTGCTCTGGCACCCGGGCGAGCTCGGGGCGGCGCAGGCCTACGTCACCGGTGAGCTCGAGGTCCACGGCGACCTCGGCGCGGCGCTGACCCACTCCTTCGCCGTCGCCGCCGACCGTGGCCTGACCGGGCGACCCACCCCGAAGGCGCTGGTCGGCGCGATCCGTGCCGCGGCGGACCTCGGGGTCCTCGGCCGACCGCCCGCACCCCCGGCGACCCAGGCCCGGTTGCGCGGCCGGCTCCACTCGCCGCTGCGCGACCGGCGGGCCATCTCCCACCACTACGACCTCTCCAACGAGTTCTACGAGCTGCTGCTCGACCCCGCCATGGCCTACTCCTGCGGATACTGGACCGACCGGGACGACCCGGCGTACGACGTGGCCGACGCGCAGCGCGACAAGCTCGACCTCGTCTGCCGCAAGCTCGGGCTCGAGCCGGGGATGCGGATGCTCGACGTCGGCTGCGGCTGGGGCTCGCTGTCGCTCCACGCCGCCGAGCACTTCGGTGCGCAGGTCACCGGCGTCACGATCGCGGCCGAGCAGAAGCGCTTCATCGATGCGAGGATCGCCGAGCGCGGGCTCGCGGACCGGGTCGAGATCCGGCTCCAGGACTACCGCGAGGTCCCCGAGCGCGACCACTTCGACGCCGTCGGCTCCCTGGAGATGGGCGAGCACGTCGGCGAGGGCAACTACCCGACGTACGCCGAGGTGCTGCGCCGGTCGGTGAAGCCGGGCGGCCGGGTGCTGGTGCAGCAGATGTCGCGCCCGAAGGGCCGCTGGCCCGGCGGTGGACCGTTCATCGAGAGCTTCATCGCCCCCGACATGCACATGCGGCCGGTGGGCGAGACCGTCGGCTTCCTGGAGCGCGGCGGCCTCGAGGTCCGCGACGTGCACGCGATGCGCGAGCACTACGTGTGGACGGTGCAGGCGTGGCTCGACACCTTCGAGTCCAACCTGCCCGCCGTGATCGACCTGGTCGGCGAGGAGGCCTCCCGCGTGTGGCGGCTCTACCTCACCGGTGGCATGCTCACCTTCCGTGACGGACGGATGGGGGTCGACCAGGTGCTGTGCGTGAGGCCCGGGGGTGACCACACCCTGGCGCCGGTGCGCGCCTGGTGAGCGACGCCCTCGTCGTCACCGCGACCGCGCTCGTCACCGTCGCCCTGCTGATGACCGCGACCGCGCTCTGGTCGCGCCGGGTCGGCCGCGTCGCCGTCGTCGACATCACCTGGGGCCCGGCGTTCGTCGTCGTCGCCCTGGTGTCCGCCTTCGTGGGGCTCGTCCTGGGCGCCGGCGACGACCTGCGGCGCTGGCTGGTACCCGCCCTGACCGCCCTGTGGGGACTCCGGCTGGCCTGGCACATCCGCGGCCGCGCCGGCTCCGGCGAGGAGGACCCGCGCTACGCCGAGCTGCTCGGCGACGGCGGCTTCCGGGTGGCCGTCCGCAAGGTGTTCCTGGTCCAGGGCGTCGCCGTGTGGCTGATCTCGCTGCCGGTGCAGGCCTCGGGCGTCACCGAGGTGTGGAGCTGGTGGCTGGTCGGGCTCGGCGTGCTGGTGTGGGCCCTCGGCATGGTCTTCGAGGTGGTCGGCGACGCCCAGCTCGCGGCGTACCGAGCCGAGCCCCGCGACGCCCGCCCCCCGGTGATGGACCGCGGGCTGTGGGCCTGGACCCGGCACCCCAACTACTTCGGCGACGCCTGCGTGTGGTGGGGCCTCTGGATCGCCGGGGCCCTCGCCTCCGGCTGGCTCCCCGGACTGCTCACGGTCGTCGCGCCGCTGGCGATGACCCACTTCATCCGCAACGTCACGGGCGCCCGGCTCCTCGAGAGGACCATGTCGCAGCGGCCCGGCTGGGACGCCTACGCCGCGCGGACGGCGTACTTCTTCCCGCGCCCGCCACGCCGCCGGGTCGGGTGACGGCGGCTCGACTGCGCTCCACACGGGTTGCAGCGCGTGTGGAGCGCCCCGGATCCCCCGTTACCGGGTGCGGTCGCGCGACACCTGCTCGATCTCGTGGGTGTCGCCGTCCCGGCCGTCGAAGCGGACCGTGACCGTCTCGAAGCCCTTGTGGCGCTGGGCCTGGGCATAGAGGGCGTACGCCTTCCGGTCCGCGTCGGTCAGGTCGACGGCGTCGGTGAACGGGGTCAGCAGGGCGCGCGGCCAGAGCCGGCGGGCGAGGACGACGTTGATCTCGATGCCGAGCACGGCCGTCAGGGAGGCGATGAAGATCAGGCCGATCAGCCCGAGGACCAGCCCGAAGGTCTGGTTGAGGGCCGAGGTCCCCGCCAGGACCGAGGTGGCGTACATGGCACCGACGTTCTGGAGGACCTGCCAGCCCACGGCCGTGAAGAACGCACCCGGCAGGGCGCCTACCCAGGAGTGGCTCCGGGCGGCGGCGAGCCTGAAGAGGGAGGTCAGCACCGCGGTGAGGATGAGGACCGTGCCGATCCGGATCAGCCAGGCCACCGCCGCGTTCCCTGCCGGCCCGAAGACCTCCGCGTTGCTGCCGAGCGCGGAGAAGATGGACAGGCCGAGCACCGCCGTGCCGGCGAGCAGGAGCAGCAGCAGGCTGCGCAGGCGCATCAGGACCGGGTTGGGCCGGCTGTTGCGGGGGACCGACCAGGCCGCGTTCATGACGTTCTGGATCGCCTGCCCGAGGCCGAGCGCACCGTAGATCGCCGCGAGCGACCCGACGACCACGGCCGTCACCGACCCGGTGAGGCCCTCCGGCCGGCCGAGCTGGTCGCCGATGATCGGGAACTGCGCCAGCGCTGAGTTGAGCGCCGCCTCCTCCAGGTCGGGCCGGCCCTGGAGCACGAAGCCGAAGATCGAGGAGGCCAGCAGCAGCAGCGGGAAGATCGCGATGAAGGCGTAGTAGGTCGCCATCGCTGCGAGGAAGTTCCCCTGGTCCTCGAAGAACTTGTAGATCACCGCGATCGGCACGCCCAGGACGGGGTGCCGGCGCTGGAAGCCGTCCACTCCCCCGGTTGCCATGGCACCAGTCTGCCCGGCGGTAGGTTTCCGGCGTGGACCTGACTGCCCAGGAGGACACGAACCGTCGCATGCTGCGAGCCCGTGACGAGATGGACCGCCGCTACGCCGAGCCGCTGGACGTCCCGGCGCTCGCCGCGATCGCGCACCTGTCGGCCTCACGCTTCGGGCGGGTCTTCAAGGAGGTCTACGGCGAGACGCCCCACCGCTACCTCCAGCGTCGGCGGGTCGAGCGGGCGATGGCCCTGCTGCGCCAGACCGAGCGGCCGGTGACCCAGGTCGCGTGGGACGTGGGCTTCGCCAGCCTCGGCACCTTCAGCCGGACCTTCAGCGCGGTGGTGGGCTGCTCGCCGAGCGAGTTCCGGGCGCAGGCCGAGCCCGTGGACGTGCCGACCTGCTTCGTCGCGGCGTGGACCAGGCCCCGGGAGAGGACGACGTTTTCGGAGAAGCAGGACGGGGCCGCCGCTGACTAGCGTCGTCGGCATGAACACACACGTCTCCTCACTCCGCATCACCAGCGTCAAGGTCCTCGACCAGGACGAGGCGCTCGACTTCTACTGCGGCCGGCTCGGCTTCGAGGTCCGCGACGACGCCGACCTCGGCTTCATGCGCTGGCTCACGGTCGCCCTGCCCGGCCAGGACTCCCCGCAGCTGCTCCTCGAGCTGCCGGGTGGACCCCACCAGGACGCCGAGACCGCCGCGCAGGTCCGGGACCTGCTGACCAAGGGCGCGCTCGGCGGCGTCTTCCTCACCAGCGACGACGTGCACGCGACGTACGCGCAGCTGCGTGAGGCCGGCGTCGAGATCACCCAGGAGCCCGTCGAGCAGCCCTACGGCACCGACTTCGGGATCCGTGACCCCTTCGGCAACCACATCCGCGTCAGCCAGCTCTCGGGCGCCACCGACCGGGAGATCGAGGAGAGGTACCGCGAGCAGGCGAAGGCGTGAACGAGGCCTAGCCTGTCGGCCGGTCGACCTGGGCGGCGAGGTGCTGTGGCGCCTGCAGGCAGTAGGAGTCGGTCAGCAGCTCGGCCAGCTCCTGCCAGTCGGTGTCGTCGTCGAGCAGCATCCCGACGGCGTTGCCGCTCCAGCCGACGGTGAAGTAGGGCTCGCCGAGGTGTCCGAAGGCCATCACCTCGTCGGGCTCGGCGCGGAAGGTGATCCGGAACAGCTGGTCCTCGCCGCCGAAGACGTGGGCGACGGTCGCCTGGCCGACGCGCCAGCGGGTGCCGACCCAGGCGCTCTCCTGGTGGACCCGGGGCAGCCGACCCAGGATGGCGTCGAGGCGGAGCACCCACTCCTCCGGCACGAGCGGACGCTCGATCTTGCGGGCCACGGGACGACCCTGCCACGGGACACCGACACCCCGCCACGTGGCAGAGTCGGAACCATGGACGCGGTCGCCTCGGCCTTCGCGGCCCACCCGCGGGAGGGCTTCCTGCCGCCCGCCGAGCGCGGGCGGGCGGCGTACGACGGCCCGCTGGTCATCGGCCACGGCCAGACCAACAGCCAGCCGCGGACCGTGGCCGCGATGCTGCGCCTCCTCGACGTCCGGCCCGGGCAGCGGGTGCTCGACGTCGGGGCCGGGTCGGGCTGGACCACCGCCCTGCTCGCCCACCTCACCGGGCCCGAGGGTCGGGTGCTGGGGGTCGAGCTCGAGCCGGACCTGGTCGAGTTCGGGTCGGCCAACCTCGCCCGGACCGGCCAGGCGTGGGCCTCGATCCGGCAGGCGGAGCCCGGCGTGCTCGGGCTGCCCGCGGCGGCGCCGTACGACCGGATCCTGGTCTCCGCGGAGCCGCGGACGCTCCCCGACGAGCTCGTCGAGCAGCTCGGCGAGGAGGCCGTGATGGTGATCCCGGTCGCCGGCGAGATGCTGCGCGTCACCACGCCCGGGCCGTCCGTCACCCGGCACGGGGGCTACCGGTTCGTGCCGCTGCGCTGACACGGTGGTCAGGACGCGCCCCCGTGCGACAGCTGACCGCGATCATCATCATCCGGTCACCGCGATCGATGATCTTCGCGGTCAGGTATCCCACCCCGGCCGAACCTGAGCCGCTCCACCGACGCCGGGACCGGGAGCGCCTCCTGGCCGGGGGTCGGCTCCGGTTCGCCGTACGCCGGCTGCACCGGCACCACGCCGGTCCACACGTCGGCGGGCACGTCGGCGGGGTCCTCGCCGGTGCCGCCCGTGCGCACCTTGAGGATCCAGTTGTCGTCGGTCAGGTCGAGCGCGAGCGCGACGGTCGCCGCCACCTCCTTGGCGAGCATCGGGCGCACCTCCTCGCGCCGGCCCGGCAGCAGCCCGTCGGACACCGCGTCGAGGGCGGCCCAGGCCTCGTCGCCGGTGAGCGTGACCAAGGGTCCGCGGACCACTGCCGAGCGGTAGTTGGCCGAGTGGTCGAACATCGAGCTCGCCAGCACCAGCCCGTCCACGGCGTACGCGCAGAAGGCGGCCTCGGCACCGGCCGCCACCTGCCGCAGCGCCCCCGCCCCGGTCGAGCCGTGCAGGAGCAGCCGGTCGCCGTCGCGGGCGAAGAGCATCGGCACCACCCAGGGGCGGCCGTCCTGGGTCACCGTGGACAGGGTCCCGACCAGCACCTCGTCGAGCAGGGCGTCGAGCGCCGCCCGGTCCTGGGCGCGGCGGTCCTTCTTGCGGGTCAGGTCCTCGAGGGTCACGGGGCGATGCTGCCCGATTTCCGCGGCGTGTGCCCGAGGCCGGTCCATGGGCCGGTCTCAGGCACACGCGGCACCCTCAGTAGGACTTGGGCAGCCCCAGCGAGTGCATCGAGACGAAGTTCAGGATCATCTCCCGGCTGACGGGGGCGATCCGACCGGCGCGGGTGGCGACCAGCAGCCCGGCCATGCCGTACTCCTGGGTGATGCCGTTGCCGCCGTGGGTCTGCACGGCACGGTCGGCCGCGTCGCAGGCCGCCTCGGCGGCGGCGTACTTGGCCATGTTGGCCGCCTCGCCGGCGGCCAGGTCGTCACCGGCGTCGTAGAGGGCGGCCGCCTTCTGCGTCATCAACCGCGCCATCTCGACCTCGATGTGGCTCTGGGCCAGGGGGTGCGCGACGGCCTGGTGGGAGCCGATGGGTCCCTGGAAGACCGTCCGCTCCTTCGCGTACGCGACCGCCCGGTCCAGCGCGAAGCGCGCCAGTCCGGTCGAGAACGACGCCGCCATGATCCGCTCGGGGTTGAGGCCGGCGAAGAGCTGCACGAGCCCGCCGTCCTCGTCGCCCACGACCGCGTCGGCGGCCAGCCGGACGTCGTCCATGAACACCTGGAACTGCAGCTCCGGGCTGACGATCTCCATCGGGATCGGCCGCGCCTCGAAGCCCTCGGCGTCGGTCGGGACCACGAAGAGGACCGGCTTGACCTTCCCGGTCCGGGCGTCCTCGGCACGGGCCACGACGAGCACGTGATCGGCCTCGTCGACCCCCGAGATGTAGGTCTTGCGGCCGTTGAGGACCCACTCGTCACCGTCGCGGCGGGCCGTGGTGGTGATGTTGTGGGTGTTGGTGCCGGCGTCGGGCTCGGTGATCGCGAAGGCCATGGTGCCGGTGCCGTCGGCGATCCCCGGAAGCCAGCGCTGCTTCTGGGCGTCGGTGCCGTAGCGGGAGATGATGGTGCCGCAGATCGCCGGGCTCACGACCATCAGCAGCAGCGGGCAGCCCTGGGCGGCGAGCTCCTCGCAGACCGCCGCGATGTCGCCGATGCCGCCACCACCGCCGCCGTACTCCTCGGGGATGTTGATGCCGAGGTAGCCGTTGCGGCCGATCTCGAGCCACAGGTCGGTGGTCTTCTCCCCGGACCGCGCCTTCTCGGTGAACCACTCGCGGCCGTAGGTGCCGGCCAGCTTGCGGACCTGCCGGCGCAGCTCGGCCCGCTCCTCGGTCTCGGTGAACGCGATCTCGGTCATCCCTGCTCCTCTTCCACGACTGCCAGGACCTCTCCGGCGGCGACCTGCGCGCCGGGACGTACGTCGATCTCGGTCACCGTGCCGGCGTGCGGCGCGGCGACGGGGTGCTGCATCTTCATCGCCTCGAGCACCAGCACCTGCTGACCGGCCTCGACCACGTCTCCGACGGCGACCGCGACCCGGACGACCGTGCCGGGCATCGGCGCCAGCAGGCTGCCGCTCGCGACCGCGTCGGCCGGGTCGGTGAACCGCGGGCGCTCGACCAGCCGCGCGTGACCCACGGGGCCGTCGACCTCGACTGCCGTGCCGTCGACCCGGACGGCGTACGTCGCCGCGATCCCGTCCTGGACGAGCGTCACGGAGCGCGGGGTGACCGAAGCGACCTCGAGCCCGTCGACGACGTAGCCGTCGCGGCCTCCGTACCAGGCGACCTCGAGGTCCGGCTCGAAGGTGGTCACCTGCGGCTGCGAGGTGACGTTGCGCCAGCCGACAGGGACCCCGTGCTGGACGACCCGGCGGTCGCGCCGGGCCTCGGCGAGCGCGACCGTGGCGGCCACGAGCAGCTGCCGCGGCGGCTCCCCGGTGTCGCTGGCAGCGACGACCGAGGTGCGGTCGAGGAAGTCGGTGGCGACCCGGGCGGCCAGGAAGTCCGGGTCCCGCAGGATCCGGACCAGCAGGTCGCGGTTGGTGGTGACCCCGTGGATGCGGGCCCGGTCCAGCGCGCCGGCCAGCCGCCGGGCCGCGGCGAGCCTGGACGGGCCGTGGGCGATCACCTTCGCGAGCATCGCGTCGTAGTGGGTGGAGACCTCCGACCCGGCGGCGAATCCGGCCTCCACCCGGAGGCCCTCACTCACGGGGATCTCGAACGCCGTGAGGACACCGCTCTGGGGCTGGAAGTCCTGCGTGGGGTCCTCGGCGTAGAGGCGGACCTCGATGGCGTGACCGAACGGCCGCAACCCCGCGGCGTGTGCCTGAGGCCGGTCCATGGACCGGCCTGGGGCACACGAGGCGCCCTCGGCGACGGCGAGCTGCAGCGCGACCAGGTCGACGCCGAAGACCTCCTCGGTCACCGGGTGCTCCACCTGCAGCCGGGTGTTCATCTCCAGGAAGAAGAACCGCTCGGTCTCCGGGTCGTAGAGGAACTCGACGGTCCCGGCGCCGACGTAGCCGATCGCCGTGGCGGCGGCGCGCGCGGCCTCGTGCATCGCGGCCGCGACCGTGCGGTCGAGGTCGGGCGCCGGGGCCTCCTCCACCACCTTCTGGTGCCGGCGCTGGATCGAGCAGTCGCGCTCGCCGAGCACGAGGACGTCGCCGTGCCGGTCCCCGACGACCTGCACCTCGACGTGGCGGCTCCGCTCGACGTACGGCTCGACGAAGACGGTGCCGTCGCCGAAGGCGCTCTCGGCCTCCGCCGTCGCCAGCGCCACCTCGGCGTCGAGGCGGGCCAGGTCACGCACGATCCGCATCCCCCGCCCGCCACCCCCCGCGGAGGCCTTCACGATGAGCGGCAGGTCGGAGTCGCTCGGCTCTGCTGGCGCCTGCAGCACCGGTACGCCGGCATCGCGCATGATCCGCTTCGCCCCGATCTTGGAGCCCATCGCCTCGATCGACTCCGGCGAGGGGCCGACCCAGGCCAGGCCCGCGGCCCCGACCGCACGGGCGAAGTCGGCGTTCTCGGACAGGAAGCCGTAGCCGGGGTGGATCGCGTCGGCGCCGGTCCGCTTCGCCGCGTGCAGCAGGGCGTCGACGTCGAGGTAGGTCTCGGACGGCGCGTTGCCGGGCAGTCGGACCGAGACGTCGGCCTCGCGGACGTAGGGCAGGCCGGCGTCGGCGTCGGAGTGGACCGCCACGGTCTGGATGCCGAGGCTGCGGCAGGTGCGGAACACCCGGCTGGCGATCTCGGCCCGGTTGGCGACGAGCAGTCTGGAGATCATCGCCATCACATCCTGAAGACGCCGAAGCGGTCGGTGCCGGCGTACGCCGAGGTGTCGATCACGGACAGGCAGATGCCGAGGACGGTACGGGTGTCGCGGGGATCGATGACGCCGTCGTCGTAGAGCATCCCGGAGAGCGCGAACGGCAGCGACTGCTCCTCGACCATCTGCTCGACGTAGGCGCGCATGCCGGCGTCACCCTCCTCGTCGTAGGCCGTCCCCTTCGCCTCGGCCGCGGCGCGGGCCACGATCGAGAGGACGCCCGCGAGCTGGGCCGGGCCCATCACCGCCGACTTGGCGGAGGGCCAGGTGAAGAGGAAGCGCGGGTCGAAGGCGCGGCCGTTCATGCCGTAGTTGCCGGCTCCGTAGGACGCACCCATGATCACGCTGAGGTGCGGGACGGTGGAGTTGGAGACCGCGTTGATCATCATCGCGCCGTGCTTGATGATCCCGCCCTGCTCGTACTCCGCGCCGACCATGTAGCCGGTCGTGTTGTGGAGGAACAGCAGCGGGGTGTCGACCTGGTTGGCGAGCTGGATGAACTGCGTCGCCTTCTGCGCCTCCTCGCTGAACAGCACGCCCTGGGCGTTGGCGAGGATGCCGACCGGGTGGCCGTGGATCCGCGCCCAGCCGGTCACCAGCGACGGACCGTAGAGCGGCTTGAACTCGTCGAAGGCCCGGCCGTTGGTGGCCGAGGCGCCGTCGCAGATCCGCGCGATCACCTCGCGCGGGTCGAACGGCTCCTTGAGATCGGCGGGGATCAGGTCGAGCAGGCCGTCGGGGTCGCTGTCGGGCTCGGCGTACGCCGTCGGCGCGGTGCGCGCCTTGCGCCAGTTGAGCCGCGCCACGATCCGCCGCCC
The DNA here is from genome assembly GCF_004564375.1 of Nocardioides euryhalodurans. Classification (NCBI taxonomy): domain Bacteria; kingdom Bacillati; phylum Actinomycetota; class Actinomycetes; order Propionibacteriales; family Nocardioidaceae; genus Nocardioides; species Nocardioides euryhalodurans. The sequence goes on along the minus strand of NZ_CP038267.1, from coordinate 2,673,924 downwards.
GATCCGGATCGCGTCGCGCTCGTCCTCGGCGAGGTAGTCGGCCAGGCCGGAGGTCCGGGCGTGCATCTCGGCACCGCCCAGCGACTCGTCGTCGGACTCCTCGCCGGTGGCCATCTTCACCAGCGGCGGACCGCCGAGGAAGACCTTCGCCTGCTCCTTGACCATCACGGTGTAGTCGCTCATGCCGGGGACGTAGGCACCCCCGGCGGTGGAGTTGCCGAACACCAGCGCCACCGTCGGCTGCCTGGCCGCCGAGCTGCGGGTGATGTCGCGGAACAGCCGGCCTCCGGGGATGAAGATCTCCTTCTGGGTCGGCAGGTCCGCGCCGCCGGACTCCACGAGCGCGACCGTCGGCAGCCCGTTCTCCTCGGCGATCTGGCTGGCGCGGAAGATCTTGCGGACCGTCCACGGGTTGCTCGCGCCGCCCTTCACCGTGGGGTCGTTGGCGGTGATCATGCACTCGACGCCCTCGATCACACCGATGCCGGTGACCACGCTGGCGCCCACCGTGAAATCGCTCCCCCAGCCGGCCAGCGGCGAGAGCTCGAGGAAGGCCGAGCCCTCGTCGACGAGCAGCTCGATCCGCTCGCGGGGCAGCAGCTTGCCGCGGGCGTGGTGGCGGTCGACGTACTTCTCGCCGCCACCGGCGACCGCCCGCGCGTGCTCGGTGTCGAGCTCCGCGAGCTTGTCGAGCATCGCCTCCCGATTCGTCACGCCTGGCCCTCCTCCAGGACCGCCTTCATCCGCTCCAGCGTGGTGCGCATGCCGTTCTCGTTGGTGCGCTTGCGCAGGAAGCCGAGCGCGGTCCAGTAGGCGCGCATGGGCAGCGAGGTCTCGAGCCGGAAGTACTCCGTCACGAGCGTGCCGCCGTCCTTCGGCTCGAGCCGGTAGCCCCAGTTGTTGACCTGCGTCCCGTCGGTGCCGACGGAGAACTCGAAGAGCCGCTCGGGCTCGCAGGCGGTGACGGTGCAGGCACTCCAGTACGTCGGGCCGACGCCGTTGCGCCTCACGTGGCCCTTGAACTTGGCACCGACCTCGGGGCCGTCGTACCCGCGCCGCCAGCGGGCCTCGAACGTCTCGGGGCTGAACTCGCCGATCCGGGTCACGTCGCTCACGAGGTCCCAGGTGGCGGCGGGGGTGGCGTCCATCCAGACCGACACCTCGCCGGTCGGCGGCGGGAAGAGCGTGGTCACGGTGCGCTTGATCATGGTGCGTAGCCCATCAGTCGTGCGGTCAGGTCGGTCAACACCTCGGTCGCTCCTCCTCCGATCGGCAGGATCCGGGCGTCGCGGTAGTGCCGCTCCACCTCGGTCCCGGTCAGGTAGCCGGTGCCGCCGTGCAGCTGCACCGCCTTGTCGCAGACGTACGTCGCGCACTGCACCGCGGTCTGCTTGGCCAGGCACGCCTCGGCCACGACGCCCTCCCCGGCGACGTGCCGGCGGGCGACCTCGTGGGTGTAGGCCCGGGCGACCTCCACCTGGCGCCGCATCTCGACCAGCGTGTGTCGGACCACCTGGTTGCTCACCAGCGGGCGGCCGAAGGCCTCGCGCTCGCGGACGTAGGCCGCCGTCAGCGCGAGGCTGCGGGCCGCGATGCCGTAGCCGTGGACCGCCAGGGCGAGCCGCTCGACGACGAACTGCTCGGCGATCTGGGCGAACCCGGTGTCCTGCCGACCGACCAGGTTCGCCGCGGGGACCCGGCAATCGGCGAAACCGAGCTCGGCGGTGTCGGAGCAGTGCCAGCCCATCGTGGTGAGGGCACGGTCGACGGTGAAGCCGGGCGTGCCCTTCTCGATCACGAGCAGGCTGAGGCCGCCGTGGCCCTCGCCTCCCGTGCGGACGGCGGTGGTCACGAAGTCGGCGCGGACGCCACTGGTGATGAAGGTCTTGGTGCCGTTGACGACGAGGTGGTCCCCGTCGCGCCTGGCGGTGGTGCGGATCGAGGCGACGTCAGACCCGCCACCCGGCTCGGTGATCGCCAGGCTGCCGATCAGCTCCCCGGCGAGCGTCGGCCGGACGAACCGCTCGACCAGGTCGGCGTCGCCCGAGGCCGCGATGTGGGGCAGCGCGATGCCGCTGGTGAACAGCGCTGCCATCAGGCCGCTGGACGCGCCCGCCTCGAAGCAGCCCTCCATGGCCGCGATGCTCATCAGCAGGTCACCGCCCTGGCCGCCGACCTCCTCGGGGAAGGCGAGACCGAGCAGGCCCTGCCTCGCCGCTGCGCGGTGCAGGTCGCGCGGCACCTCGCCAGCCGCCTCCCAGTCGTCGAGGTGGGGGGCGACCTCGCGGCGTACGAACTCGGCGGCGGTCTGCTTCAGCGCTTCGTGGTCGGTGGTCATGGTGTGTCACCTGCTGGGCATTTCCCATGAGATGTAGGGAGGTGCTCACTTCTCATGCTCGGTCGGCCGTGAGAGATGAGCACGCGGCAACAGAACATGGGAAATACGCAGGCCCTCACAGCAGCCCCTCCTCGATCGACACGAACCGGGACCGCACCCACTCGCCCAGTCCCTTGGCCTGCGGGTCGAAGCGGGTCGAGGCGGCGACGCCCTGGCCGAGCAGGCCGTGCAGCACCACGTTGACGCCGCCGAGGTCGGGCAGCAGGAAGACCTCCACGTCGAGGTCGGCCGCCTCGGGGACCAGCTCCCGGATCCGCTCGGGAGTGATCAGCTTGGACAGCCACGCCACGCGGGCGGCGTGCTTCTCCGGCGCCGCGGAGTCGTGGGCCACCCACAGCCCGAGATTGGCGTCGCCTCCCTTGTCGCCCGAGCGGGCGTGGACGAAGGTGCCGAGCGGCACCCGGCGGGTGAGGGTGTCGATGGGGTGCGGGTACGGCGAGGGCCGGGTGCCGGTCCGGTCCTCCGCGGGGTGCGGCGTGGTCGGCGGGTCGGGCACCACCTCGCGCCGGCCGTCGGCGTGGACGACGGTGTGGCGGACGGCCGAGCGGTCGACGTACGCCGCCCGGAAGATGCCGTACGGCGTCGCCGGGCCGGGCGGCGCCGTCATCGTGAAGCCGGGGTAGGAGGCCAGCGCCAGCTCGACGGCCGCGGCCGTGAAGGGGCGGCCGACCCGCTCGGCGTCGGGGTCGCGGACGGTGCACCGGAACAGCACCGACGCGGACTCCTCGGTCGCGGCGTCGGTCGCCGGGGCGACCACCGGCGACCAGTCGACGTCGGCCGGAGCCGGGTCCAGCGCGGCCTCGAGCTGCTCGCGGACCCACGCCGCCTTCGCCTCGACGTCGAGGCCGGTCAGCACCAGCTCGACGGCGTTGCGGAAGCCGCCGAGCTCGTTGACGCCCACCTTCAGCTGCTCCGGCGGCGGCGACCCGCGGACGCCGCTGATCGTGACCCGGTCGGGGCCGGTCTGCTCCAGCCGGACGGAGGCGAGGTCGACGGTGACGTCGGGTCCGAGGTAGCGGGTGGACTGGATCTCGTAGAGCAGCTGCGCGGTGACGGTGTCGAGGGTGACCGCGCCACCGGTGTCGTCGTTCTTGGTGATGACGCTCGACCCGTCCCCGGCCACCTCGGCCACCGGGAAGCCGAGGGGCCGCGAGCGGGCGGCGGCGGGCAGCGACGCGAAGCCGGAGAAGTTGCCGCCGGTCGCCTGCGTGCCGCACTCCAGGACGTGCCCGGCGACGACCGCGCCCGCGAGCGCGTCCAGGTCGCCGGTCGTCCAGCCGTGGTGGGCGACCGCCGGCCCGAGGACGAGCGAGGCGTCGGTGACCCGGCCGGTGACGACCACGTCGGCGCCGGCGGCGAGGGCGGCGGCGATGCCGAAGCCCCCGAGGTAGGCGTTGGCGGTCAGGGCGCCCTCGAAGGACAGCTCGCGCACGTCGTCGCCCTCGACGTGGGCGATCGCGGGGTCGAGGCCGAGCCCGCCCGCGACCTCGCGCAGCCGGGCGGCGAGGCCGGCGGGGTTGAGCCCGCCGGCGTTGGCCACGATCCGTACGCCCCGCTCCAGCGCGAGACCGAGGCAGTCCTCGGCCTGGCGCACGAAGGTGCGGGCGTAGCCCAGCGACGGGTCCTTCATCGTGTCGCGGCCCAGGATGAGCATCGTGAGCTCGGCGAGGTAGTCGCCGGTGAGCACGTCGAGCGAGCGGCCGTCGGCCGAGCCCTCCAGCATCTCGCGCATCGCGGAGAGCCGGTCGCCGTAGAAGCCGGAGCAGTTGCCGATCCGCAGGGGCTCAGCCATCGGAACCCGGCTCCCGACCGCCGCCCGGCGGGCCGGCGAAGCACTGCGCGATCTCCAGCCAGGTGTTGGCGTCGCGGCCCTGTGCGACCAGGGCGGTGTCGAGCCGGTGCACGCGCTGGGTGACGAGCAGGCAGAAGTCGTACGCCGACCCCCTCACCGACTGCGCCGCGTCCGCGGGCCCCCACGTCCACAGGTCTCCGCTGGGCGCCGTGAGCTCGACCCGGACCTCCTCGGTCGGAGCCTCCTGGCCGTGCACCACGAACGCGAAGCCCCTCGTCCGTACGCCGAGGTGGGCGACGTGCCGGATCCGGTCGGTCGGCTCGGGGCGTGCGCCGAGCCCGTCGTGGACGTCGAGGCCGTGGGCCCAGGTCTCCATGAAGCGGGCGGTGGCCATCGAGGTGGCCGACATCGGCGGTCCGAACCACGGCATCCGCCCCCCCGGAGGGTGGGCGCGCAGCGCATCCGCCAGCGACCGCCGCGCGGTGTGCCAGCGGGCGAGCAGCGCCTCGGGCGGCACCCGACCGCCCTCGAGCGCGGTGCGGTCGACCACTCCCTCGGGGTCCTCGAGCATGTCGAGGAGCAGCGTGTCCCACGCCGCCTTGTCGGTCGCGGCGAGGACGGCGGCCTCGTCGGTCCACGCGAGGTGGGCGACCTGGGTGGCGACGTCCCACCCGTGGGCCGGCGTCGGGCGCCGCCAGTCGTCCTCAGGGAGGTCGTCGAGCAGCGCGTCCAGCCGGGCACCCTCGGCGTCGAGGTCGGCGAGCACCTGCTCCAGCACGTCGTTCATCGGGTCGCCTCCAGCTCGCGGTCGAGGACGGCGGCCCAGTGGTCGAGGATCCGGGCGCGCCGACGCGCGTCGTCGGTGATCGTGTCGGCCAGGCCGAGGCCGCGCACCAGGTCGAGCGTCGCCTGCACGAGCTCGCGGCTGCCGGGCCGGGACTCGTCGACGCCGAGCGCCTCGACGGTGAGGCGGTGGGTCTCGCGGCCCACGCGCTGCTCAAGCGGCGCGACCGCGGCCAGCAGCAGCTCGTCGGTCCGGGCGGCCACCCACAGCTCGAGCGCGGCCACGAACACCGGCGAGCTGAAGTGGTCGCCCAGCACCCGCACGACCGCCTGGGTCCGCCCCCTCCCCCTCGGCAGCCGCCCGAGGGCCTGCTCGAGCTCGAGGCCGCGGAGCTCGGTGAGGTGCTCGACCGCGGCGACGACCAGGTCGTTCTTGGTCGGGAAGTGGTGGAGCTGGGCGCCCCGGGAGACCCCGGCCCGCTCGGAGACCAGCGTGGTGGAGGTGCCGGAGAAGCCACGCTCGACCAGCAGCTCCACGGTCGCCTCGAGCAGGCGCAGCCGCATCGCACGCGTGCGGTCGGCCTGCGGCACCCGGGTCGTCGCGGTCACGGGTCCATCGTGTCGGCGTACAAACAAACAGTCAAGCCTGACTGTTTGTGTGACGGTTCCCCGGACCAGCTGGCGGGGTGGAGCCCCCCTCGCCATCCAGCATCCGCGCGGTCTCCGCGTCCGCGTGGTCGCGCTCGCGCCACAGCCTGGAGGGCCACCAGATGGCCGGCCCGACGTCGTACGCGAGCGCGGGGACCAGCAGGGAGCGGACGACCAGCGCGTCGAGCAGGACGCCGAACGCCACGATGAAGCCGATCTGCGCGAGGAACAGGATCGGGACGACTCCGAGCGCGGCGAAGGTCGCGGCCAGCACGATCCCCGCGGAGGTGATCACGCCGCCGGTCGCGGACAGTCCCTTGAGGATGCCCGGGTGGGTGCCTTGCCGGATCGACTCCTCGCGCACGCGCGTCATCAGGAAGATCGAGTAGTCGATGCCGAGCGCGACCAGGAAGACGAAGCCGATCAACGACGTCGACGGGTCGGAGGCGGGGAAGTCGAAGACGTGCTCGAAGACCAGCGCCGAGATGCCGAGCGTGGCGCCGAAGGAGAGCACGTTGGCGACGATCAGCAGCACCGGCGCGACCAGTGCCCGGAGCAGCAGCGCGAGCACCACGAAGATGACGATCAGGATCGCCGGGATCACCTTGGCCCGGTCGCTGCCGGTGACGTCACGGGTGTCGAGGTTGATCGCCGTGGAGCCGCCGACGAGCACGTCGGTGGACACCTCGTCGAGGTCCGTACGCAGGTCGCGGACCGTGTCGCTGGCCGCCTGGCTGTCGGCCGGGTCGTCCAGTGTCGCGAGGACGATCGCCTCGCCGTCGACGATCCGTGGGACGGTCGGATCCCCAGGGGACGGCAGCGGGAAGACCGCGGGCTGGGACGGCTGGCCGGGTGCGCCGGGCGACCCGGAGTCCGCGATCCCGGGGTGGGTCGAGACCAGCTCGAGGGTGGCCTGCAGGTGCTCCTCCGGAGTGACGATCTGCACCGGCGAGGCGTTGTCGGCCTCGAAGTGACGGTCGATCACCTCCTGCGCGGTCACCGACTCGACCTCGGTGAGGAACAGCTCGGTCTGCGGGACCTGCTCCTCGTCGAGCTGCGTCACGAAGGCCGCCGAGCCGGCGAGGACGAGGAAGGTGACCAGCCAGACCACGCGTGCCCGCGCCCGGATCAGCCGCGCCAGCCGTCCCCAGAGTCCCTTGGTGTCGGTGTGCTCGGAGCCGTAGCGAGGGAGGAACGGCCAGAAGGCCCATCGGCCGAGCAGCACCAGCGCCGCCGGCAGCAGGGTCAGCGAGCTGAGCATCGCGCCGGCGATGCCGATCGCCCCCACGGGCCCGAGGCCGCTCAGGGAGGCGAGGTCGGAGAGCAGCAGGCACAGCAACCCGAGGATGACGGTCGCCCCCGAGGCGACGATCGGCTCGAAGGCCCCCTTGTAGGCGACCCTCATCGCGTCGTACTTGGACTCGTGGTCGCGCAGCTCCTCCCGGAAGCGCGCGACGACGAGCAGGGAGTAGTCGGTGGCGGCGCCGACGGCGAGGATGAAGAGGATGCCCTGCGACTGGCCGTTGAGGGTCAGCACGTCGCCGGCCGCCAGCCCGTAGATCGCGGCGGAGGCGACGCCGAGCGCGAGCACGGCGGAGAAGACGACCACGAGCGGCAGGATCGGGGTCCGGTAGACGACCACCAGGATCAGCAGCACGACCGAGATCGCGACGACGAGCAGCACGCCGTCGATCGCGCCGAAGGCGTCGACGAAGTCGCCCAGCACCCCGCCCTGACCGCCGACCAGGGCGGTGAGGCCGTCGGGCGGGTCGGCCAGCACCTCGCGGACGCCCTCGACCGCGGTGATCAGCTCCTCGCCGTCGGTGGTCGCGACCTGGACCACCACCTGCGCGGCCTCGCCGTCCTCCGAGGGGATCGGCTGGCCGACCCCGCCCTCGGCGATCTTGTCGACCTCGGCCAGCTCCTCGGCGTACGCCGCGATGGCCTGCTGGTCCTCAGGCGTCAGCCCGCCCTCGCGCTCGAAGACGACCGTGACCGGGATCGTCTCCTCGTCCTGGAAGCCGACCAGGACGTCGAGCACCTCGGTCGACTCGGCGCTCTGCGGCAGGAACGCCGCGTTGTCGTTCTCCTGCACCTCGGCCAGCCGGCCGGCGAAGGAGCCGAGCGGTCCACCGACGAAGAGCCACAGCAGCACGACGAGCAGCGGCCAGATCCAGAGTCGTCGCGTCTCCCTCGCCATGGGGGAGATTCTGGCGGACCCGTGTGAACGGCGGGTGACCGAGGCCTAGTCGATCCGTGCCACCAGCGGCAGCCGGGACCGGGTGGTGAGCCCGACCACCAGCGCGGTGACCAGCGGCAGCGCGACCACGAGCGAGCCGATCAACAACCACGGCACGTCGAGGAAGTGCGTCGGCAGGGACGGGTCGGTCTCCCCGCTCCAGCCCGTGAGCGGATAGGTCACCGCGATGCCGGGGATGAAGCCGACCGCGGCGCCCAGCGCGGCGCCGACCAGCCCGATGACCGCCGCGTACGACGCCGCCACGCCACGACGGGTCCGCGGCGCGGCCCCGATCGCCGCGAGCGTCGCCAGGTCGGGCCGCGCGTCGGAGAGCGAGAGGAAGGTGGCCGTGAGCGTGCCGCCGAGCATCAGCACCCCGCCGAGGGCGCCGAGCACGAGCAGGACGATCACCGTCTCGTCGTCGGCCTGGTAGCCACGCTCGACGTAGAAGGACAGGTCCTCCGACACCGCCGCCAGCGCCTCCTGTACGTCCTGCTCCTGGGCCTCGCTGATCGGGACGCCTGCGACGAGCAGCCCCGTGGCCTCCGGCTCCACGCCGACCGCCTCGGCGGCCTCCGCGGACAGGACGCCCTGGAACGACGTCTCGAGCGGGCTCACCTGGACCGTCGCGGCCGGGACGGTGGCGCGCACCCGCGCCTCGGACCGGTCGCGGGGTCCGTACTCGCGCACGACGACGGTGGCCTCGTCGACGGTGAGGTCCTCGTTGACGAAGACCACGACGCCACCCCGGGACAGTGCGTCCTCCGCTCGTGCACGCTCGTCGTCGTCGAGGCCGGTCACCACACCCGGGAGAGCACCGCCGGCCTCAGCGACGGGGATGCTCGTGCCGAGCGAGGACCCGTAGGAGGACAACCAGGAGGGCTCGCCGTCGAGGCGGAAGGTCACCTCGGTCCAGCCGGACCGGTCACCGGTGTCGTCGACGCCCTGCACCGGCGTGACCTCCGCGCCGGGCACGAGCTTCTCCGCCACGGCCCGATAGGCGTCCCAGTCGGCACCGTCGCGGTAGGTCGTCAGCGAGGCCTGCCCCATCGGCAGGCTCTGGGCGTACGTCGCCTCGTTCTCGGCCGCGTCGCTGGCGTTGGCGATGCCGAGGGCGACCACGCCGGCGACCGTGGCCGCCACCGCGGAGACGGCCGGGACGGTCCGGGTCCGGTGGCGGGCCGCGTCGCGGACGGCGTAGCGCAGCGGTAGCGGCAGGCCGCGGGCGACCCGGGCCAGCGTGGCCACGACGACCGGCACCAGCAGGATCATGCCGAGCACGGCGACGATCGCGGAGCCGGCGATGACGTACTCGCCGTTCTGCCGGCTCACGGCACCGTAGGCGGCGCCACCTGCACCCGCGGCGAGCAGCACCAGCCCGAGCAGTGGCGAGCGCAGCGAGGGCCGTGCGTCGCCACGCCGGCCGGCCAGCACCGCGACCACGTCCTGCCGGGAGGCGAGCCACGCCGGGACCACCGCCGCGAGCAGCGCCGAGACCAGCCCGAACGCCGCGATGCCCAGCAGGTGGAGCCACGGGACGTCGTACGGCCCGAGGTAGCTGTCGGAGAAGCGCTGCACGACCGGCAGGGCCAGCCACGCCGCCAGCAGGCCGAGGCCGACCCCGAGCGCGGCGCCCGCCGTGCCGAGGACCAGACCGCTGGCGAGCACGACCCGTCGCGCCTGTGGCGGGGTCGCGCCGGTGGCCGCCATCAGGGCGAGGGATCGCTGCAGCCGCCGGGCGATCACCGCGAACGCCGGGCCGGCGAGCAGCACGACCTCCAGCAGCGCCATCGCGACGACGAGGACGGCCACGGCCACGACGGCGTCGTCGGTGCCGGTCGCCCAGCCCAGCTCCGGGTCGAGCTCGGAGTCGGCGGGCGGGTCGATCAGCACCGCCCGCGACAGCACGGTGGCGCCGATCGCGTTGAGGGCCCGGACGTCCTTCCACGCGACCTCCCCACCCGCGTCGACCAGCCAGGTGTGGCTGCCCGCCGTCGTCCGCAGGTCGAAGGTGCCCGGCTGCGCGACCGCGATCGAGTGGCCGCGGTACGACGTGTTCTCGCCGATCCCGACGATCGTCAGGTCGGCCAGGCCCTCCCCCTCGAGCTCGTCACCGAGGGCGTAGCCGCGCTCCGCGAGGTGGCCGTTGATGGCGACCTCGCCGGCCTGCTCGGGCATCCGGCCCGCGGTGAGCCGGTAGGTGCCCTCGACCAGGTCGGAGGTCCAGTCGGTCTCGGTGACCGCGACGTCGGCGCGGCCGGCGTCGGTCTCGACCAGGACCCCACCGGTGACGAGCTCGACCGCCTCGACCTCCCGGCCCAGGGCGTCCTCGACGTCGTCGAGGGTCCTCGGCGCCTGTCCGCGCCCGCCACCGCTCCAGCTCAGGCCCCCGGTGTCGGGGTCGGCGGTCTGGGCGACCTGACCGGTGCCGCGCTCGACGCTCACGCGCGCGTCGGCCGTCCCGATCCGCCGCTCGATCGCCTCGGCCCCGCTGATCTCGGAGGTCTGGATCACCACGTCCGCGGCGGTCACCCCGAGGACCGGCAGCGCGATCATCACCAGCACGAGGATGCTGCGCCCACGCGAGCGCAGGGCCTCCCGCCGGGCCACCCGCAGCGCGGGCGCCCAGCGTTGCCGCGGGCTCACCGAGCCAGTCCGGGTTCGAGCAGCGCCTCGACCGGGGCGGAGCCGGTCTCGTCGATCACGACGCCGTCGCGCAGGAAGACCACCCGGTCGGCCCAGGCGGCGTGCCGGGCCTCGTGGGTGACGAGCACCCCTGCCGCCCCGGCGTCGCAGCGGGCGCGGATCAGCCGCAGGATCTCCTCACCGGTCTCGGTGTCGAGCGCGCCGGTCGGCTCGTCGGCCAGGATGAGCCGGCGCTCGCCGACGACCGCCCGCGCGATGGCGACCCGCTGCTGCTGGCCGCCCGACATCTCGTCCGGGTAGCGGTCCGCGAGGTGGCCGATGCCGACCTCCTCGAGCGCCTGCCGGGCCAGCCGGCCGGCCGCGCGGGCCTTCTCGCCGTCGAGCTCGCGCGGGAGCGAGACGTTCTCGGCAGCGGTGAGGGCGGGGATCAGGTTGAAGTCCTGGAAGACGTAGCCGATGGAGGTACGCCGCAGCCGGGCGCGGCCCTTCTGGCCGAGCGGGCCGAGGTCGGTGCCCTCGACCGAGACGGTGCCGGTGGTCGGCTGGTCGAGGCCCCCGGCCAGGGTGAGCAGCGTCGACTTGCCCGAGCCCGAGGGGCCCATCACGGCGACCAGCTCGCCGGCGTACGCGGCGAAGGAGACCCGGCGCAGGGCGTGGACCTCGGTGGCGCCCTCGCCGTGGGTGCGGGAGACGGCCTCGAGCTGGAGCACGGCGCTCATCGCCGGACCTCCTCGGCGTCCGTCGCGGTCGGGGTCTGCGCCGAGCCCGCGGCGGGGCGCAGGTCACCGGCACGGCGCAACCGGGCCTCGCAGTGGTCGAGCCACCGGACCTCGGCCTCGGCAGCGAAGACCAGCGAGTCGAGCACCAGGCTCCACGCGAGGTCCTCGGCGACCTCGGGGCTCGCGGCACGGCCGGAGCGCTTGAGCCGGGTGTAGTCCTGGAGCGCGCCGATGGTGGCGGAACGCTGCTGCTGGATCACCGCGCCGACGTCGACGCCCGGCACGGTCACGGCCAGCGCGAGCTTGATGGCGAGCTCGTCACGGGGTGGCTGGGTCCGAGGCACCGGCGTGGTGAACCACTCCGACACCTCGGCCCGGCCCGGATCGGTGACGCGGTACATCACGTGGGCGTCGTCCTCGGCGGGACCTGGGGTCACGTCGAGGGGAGCCTTCTCCACGAGCCCGTCCCGCTCGAGCCGGGCCAGGGTCGTGTAGACCTGCCCGACGTTGAGCGGCCAGGTGGCCCCGGTGCGCTGCTCGAACTCGGCACGCAGCTGGTAGCCGTACATCGGGCCCTGCTCGAGCAGCGCCAGGAGCGCCTGCCTGACCGACATCCTCGTCCTCCGATCGTCGCTCCACGACTCCCCCGCGAGTGGTGGATACGCAGTATGTATACCACGTATGCACGAGTCCGGCGAGCAGACCGCGGCGTGTCCCGGCCAGACTGGCCGCATGACGACCACCCTCATCACCGGCGCCTCCTCCGGGCTCGGCGCCGAGATGGCCCGCCAGCTCGCCGCCCGGGGCCAGGACCTCGCCCTCTGCGCCCGCCGCACCGACCGGCTCGACGAGCTCCGTGCGGAGATCCTGGCCGCCCACCCCGGCCGACGGGTCGAGGTCCGGGCCCTCGACGTCACCGACGACGACGCCGTCTTCGCGGTCTTCCGCGACTTCGCTGCCACCTTCGGCCGGATCGACCGGGTCGTCGTCAACGCCGGCGTCGGCAAGGGAGCCCCGCTCGGCACCGGCCGCTTCGAGGCCAACCGCGAGACCGCCGTGACCAACTTCGTCGCCGCGCTCGCGCAGACCGAGGCCGCGATGGAGCTCTTCCGCGCCCAGGAAGGCGGCCACCTGGTGATGGTCTCGTCGATGTCGGCGATGCGGGGCATGCCGAAGTCGATGACGACGTACGGCGCCACCAAGGCAGGTGCCGCCCACCTCGTCGAGGGGCTCCGGGCGGAGTTCCACGGCAAGGACGCCTACCGCTTCACCGTGCTCTACCCGGGCTGGATCGCCTCGGAGATGAACGCCGGTGCCGCCGGCCGGAACCGGATGATGGTCTCGACCGAGAAGGGCGTCACCGCGATGGTGGCCGCCATCGAGAAGGAGCGCGCCTCGGCGTGCGTCCCGCCGCTGCCCTGGGCGCCGCTGTCGGTGGTCCTCAGGCACGCGCCGATGCCGGTGTTCCGCCGGCTGGTCTGAGGGGGTTCGGCCGCCTTCCCGGGGAAAGCCCCCCGCTCGCCAGCCTCACCCCATCGTCTTGTGCCCGTCGATCGCCTCCCGGATCACGTCGGCGTGGCCGGAGTGCTGGGCCGTCTCGGCCACGATGTGGAGGAACGTACGCCGGGCGCTCCGGGTCGCGCCGGGCTCGAACCACGGCGCCTCGGGCAGCGGCCAGGCCCGGTCGAGGTCGACGGTGGCGACCAGCTCGTCGGTCCGGGTGGCCACCGCGTCGTACCGGGCGAGGACGTCGGCCAGGGTCTCGTCGTCGGTCAGGCTGAACTCGCTCTGCCAGGCGGAGTAGTCGCCGTCCTCGGGCGGCGCCATCGACTCCGTCCCGTGGACCACGAAGTCCGCCCAGCCCCTCTCGGTGGCGGCCACGTGCTTGACGAGCCCGCCGAGGGTCAGCTCGCTGACGGTGCTGCGCGTGCGCGCCTGCTCCTCGGACATGCCCTCGGTCGTGGAGCGGAGGAACCACCGGTGCAGGCGAAGGGTCTCCAGCAGGTCACGTCGTTCCTGGCTGAGGTCGGGCTCGGTCATGGTGGTGGCTCCTCGCGTCTGCTCGTGCTGTCAGGCACCACGCTAGGAGGGATTGCGGCCACTTCCTGACCGGTGCGCTCAGCGGTAGGTGATCATCTCGGCAGGCAGGTGCTGGTGCTCGTTGTAGGCGACCAGGGTGAGGCCGCTGCGACCCGAGACGATCCTGGTGACGCCGGTGTTGACCGTGGTCGGCAGCAGCCGGGCGTACGTTGCCGGGCCCCCCGCCAGCAGCTGGGTCACCAGCGCCGAGATCGGCCCGCCGGAGGAGGCGACGACCACGGTGCCGGCGCCGGCGACGTCGGCGAGCGCCGCGGCCGCCCGGTCGTGGAAGGCGGCATAGCTCTCGGTGTAGTCGTCGTCGTGCTCGCCGCCGCTCCACCGGCCCATCGCCGCCTCGTACCACCGCTGGAAGGCGACGGCGTCGGACTCGTCGGGCACGGCCTCGATCGTGGCGAACTGGGCGAACTGGTCGAGCTCGTCCCACCGTCGGTCCTCGTGCAGCGGGGCCGACCAGCCGGCGGCGTCCGCGGCCAGCTCGGCCGTGTGGCGCTGGCGCCGCAACGAGCCGTGCACCACCAGGTCCGGCTCGAGGTGCGCCAGTGCCCGGCCGACGACCCGCGCCTGCTCCTCACCCGTCCCCGAGAGCACGTCGTAGTCCTCGGCGCCGAACGACGCTTGTCCGTGCCGGACCACCACCACCTGGCCCATCAGGCGCCGACCACCCGGCGGCAGCGCTGCTCGAGGTTGCCGACCGCGGGACCGAAGACGGCGTACGCCTCGTTGGTGGTCTGGCCGAGCGCGTAGCGGTACCAGATCTGCTGGGCGATCACCGCCAGCCGGAACAGCCCGAAGACCTCGTAGAAGCGCCACTGCTCGGCGGTGACGGTGCGGCCGGTCCGCTCGGAGTAGTAGTCGACGACCTGCTCGCGTGACCACATGCCCGGGGCGTTGGACGGCTGCCGCCGGAACCGGCGGAAGAAGTCGTCGTCGTCCTCCTGCACCCAGTAGGACAGCGATCCGCCGAGGTCCATGAGCGGGTCGCCGACGGTGGCCATCTCCCAGTCGAGGACGCCGGCCAGCCGGACCGGGTCCTCCGGCGAGAGGACGACGTTGTCGAGCCGGAAGTCGTTGTGCACCAGGCAGCCGGCCACGTCGGCGGGCTGCTGCTCGTCGAGCCAGCCGGTGATGTCGGACCAGTCGCCGAGGTCGTCGGTGCGGGCGTTGCCGAGCCGGGTGGTCCAGCCGCTCACCTGGCGAGCGACGTACCCCTCACCCCTGCCGAGCGTGTCGAGCCCGGCGGCCTCGAGGTCGACGGAGTGGAGCTGGACGAGGACGTCCCAGAAGTTGCCGCACAGGGTCGCGGTCTGCCGGGGGTCGAGGTCGACCCCGAGCTCGCGCCGCGGGATCACGCCCTCGACCCGGGTCATGACGTAGAAGGGAGAGCCGATCACGGCGTCGTCGTCGCAGTGGGCGACCATCTCCGGCACCAGCGGGAAGACCGGGGCGAGCGCCGCCTGGATCCGGTGCTCGCGTCCCATGTCGTGGGCCCCGCGGGCCTTCGCGCCCCCCGGTGGCCGGCGCAGGATCACCGCGTCGTGCTCGTAGGTGAGCAGGTACGTCAGGTTGGAGGCGCCCCCGGGGAACTGCCGCACCTCCGGCGTCCCCCTGAGCCGGTCACGCCAGCCCTCGGCGGCGTGCTCGCGCAGCCACGCCGCCACCGCCCCCACGTCGAAGGCGTCCTCGTCGCGGACGTCCGTGGTCCGGTCGCTCACTCAGCCCAGCTCCTCGAGTCGCGCGGCCTGCCGCCGCAGCTGTGCGTCGTAGGCCGGTCGGTCGGCCTGCTTCAGCTCGTACGCCGCCCGGGCGGCCGGGTCGGGAAGGATCAGCTCGTCGCCGCGGTCGAGGCCCTCGAGCACGGCAGCCGCGATCTCGTCCGGGCCGAGCGGCGCGTTCTCGACCAGCGACGCGATCACGGCGCCCAGCGCCCGGTCCTCGCCCTGCATCCGCTCGACCAGCCCGGTGCGGAAGTAGGACGGGCAGACCACGCTGGCCCGGACGCCGTACGCCGCCAGCTCGTGGCCGGTCGTCTCCGTGAGTGCGACGACGGCGGCCTTGACGGCGTTGTATCCGGCCATGCCGGCGGGGTGCACCAGCCCGGCCAGGGAGGCGATGTTGACGACGTGGCCGGAGCGCTGCTCCTTGAGCATCGGCACGAAGGCTCGCGTGCCGCGCACGATCCCGAACAGGTTGATGTCGGTGATCCGGCGCCACTCCTCGAGCGTGGCGACGTCGAGCCGCCCGCCACCGGCGACGCCGGCGTTGTTGACCAGCACGTCGAGGCCACCCCAGACGTCCGCGACGTGACGTACGCCGACCGCCCAGTCCTCGTCGCTGGTCACGTCCAGGCGGAGGTCGACCTCACCGTCGAGGTCGGTGGCCAGCACCTCGTCGCCGCGGTCCCGGAAGGCAGCGGCCAGCGACGCTCCGAGGCCGCGGGCGGCGCCGGTGACGAGGACGCGGCGAGGCCGCGTGTGCCTGTGACCGGCCCGGGCGCCGTCCTCAGGCACACGGGACGTCACCGGTATCTCCCCAGCTCGTGCCGCGCGACCAGCCCGCGGTGCACCTCGTCGGGTCCGTCGGCCAGCCGCAGGGTGCGGGAGTTGACCCACGACATCGCCAGCGGGAAGTCGTCGGACATGCCGGCGCCGCCGTGGAGCTGGATGGCCATGTCGATCACGTCGAGGGCCATCCGCGGGACCGCCACCTTGATCTGGGAGACCTCCGAGACCGCGTTGGCCGAGCCGCCCTGGTCGAGCTTCCAGGCGGCGTGCAGCACGAGCAGGCGGGCCTGCTCGATGGCGATCCGGGCCTCGGCGATCCGCTCGCGGTTGCCACCCAGGTCGACCAGCGGCTTGCCGAACGCGGTCCGTTCCAGCCCGCGGCGACAGGCGGCCTCGAGCGCCACCTCCGCTGCGCCGATCAGCCGCATGCAGTGGTGGATCCGGCCGGGGCCGAGCCGTCCCTGCGCGATCGAGAAGGCCTGGCCGGGCCCGGAGAGGATGTTGCCGACCGGCACCCGGACGTCGGTGAACGACACCTCGCCGTGGCCGATCGGCTCGTCGGCGTACCCCATGGTCGTGAGCAGGCGCTCGATCCGGACGCCGGGGGTGTCACGCGGGACGAGCACCATCGTGTGCCGGTGGTGGCGGTCGGCGTCGGGGTCGGTGAGCCCCATGAAGACGAAGATCGCGCAGTCGGGGTGCCCGACCCCGGTCGACCACCACTTGCGGCCGTTGATGACGACCTCGTCGCCGTCGACGACCGCCGTCGCCTCCATGGTCGTGGCGTCGGAGCTCGCGACCCCGGGCTCGGTCATGGTGAACGCCGAGCGGATCCGGCCGTCGAGCAGCGGCTCGAGCCAGGTGTCGCGCTGCTCCTGGGTGCCGTAGCGGAGCAGCACCTCCATGTTGCCGGTGTCGGGGGCGTTGCAGTTGAGGACCAGCGGCGCGATCGCGGAGCGGCCGGTCAGCTCGGCTAGCGGAGCGTAGTCGACGTTCGTCAGCCCCTCGCCGCCGTCGGTGCCGAAGCGGCGGGCGTACTCCCCCGCGTGCTCGCGCGGGAGGAACAGGTTCCACAGGCCCTGGGCACGGGCCTCGGCCTTCAGCTCCTCGATCACCGGGAGCGGCGTCCACTGGGTCCCGGCGAGCCGGGCCTCGGCGAGGTCGCGGTGGTAGGCGGCCTCGACGGGCTCGACGTGCTCGGCCAGGAACCCAGCGACCCGCTCGCGCAGGTCGGCGGCCCGAGGGGAGGGGGAGAAGTCCATGGCATGTCACCCTAGGGCGTGCCCCAGCTCGCGGTCGTCGGCCTGCTCCTGGTCCTGCTGGCCGCCTGCTCCTCGTCCGGCGACGGTGAGCCGGAGCCCGCTGCCGTCACCGGCAGCCCGGACCAGACCGCACTGCGCCAGGACCTCGCCACGCTCTTCGCCGGGGACTCCCCCCGGCCTGCCGATGTCGCCGACGGCGAGTGCTTCGCCGACCGGCTGCTCGCCGACACGACGCCCGAGCAGCTCCAGGAGGGCGGCCTGACCGACTCGTCCGGGCAGCTGGTGGGCGAGCTCCCCTCCCTGCCGGAGGAGCTCGCGGGGACCGTCGCCGACGCCCAGCTCGCCTGCATCGACGTCGTGGAGTCCTCGACCCGCGCCCTCACCGCGGCCCGCAAGGGCGACCTCGACGCCGAGGCGTACGCCGACTGCCTGCGGCGCGACCTTCCGCCCGACACCCAGCGGGAGGCCCTGGTCGCGACGCTGATGGGCGAGTGGGACGACCCCGCGCTCGGCCGGCTCGCCGACGCGCAGCTCGCCTGCGTCGACGAGCAGCAGCGGCCCTGACGGCTCTAGCCCGCCACCACCGTGACGACCCGGGCACGGATCTCCGGGACCGCCCACCGGTGCGAGGACCGGACCAGCCGGATCGAGGACCAGGTGAGGAACAGGATGGCGAAGAAGACCGAGATCGCCGGCTCCGGGACCCTGGCCAGGCCCGAGAACACCAGCCCGGTGAGCGTGGTGACGATCGCGAGCCGGGCGGAGTAGCCGACCATCACGATCGGCGGGGCGGGGGTGGCCCGGGCGCTGCGGAGGTCGACGGGGTAGGGACGCTGCTCGGACCACCGCATCGACGCCCCGACCACCTGCACCGTCACGACGACGATCGTGCAGAGCAGGGCGGTGAGCTCGCTCGGCGAGGGGATGCCTGCCCGCAGCGAGCCGAGCAGCACGGTCACCAGCGAGGCCAGGGCGAGGAACTCCGCCAGCACCAGCACGCGCACCCAGAAGATCAGCGTCGGGGACACCGGGAGGTTCTCCCGCCAGAGCACCCCGCGGGCGTCGAGGCACCACGCGTTGACGCCGAACAGCAGGGCGCCGCCCGAGACCACGAGCCCGGGAAGGATCGTCATCGATGGCCAGGGGAGGTCGCCCAGCAGCGCGACCAGGCCGGGACCGACGGCGAGCACGGCGAGGCCGCGCCGCATCGGGACCGCCCGCCACACCGAGGAACGGTCGAGCCGGAGCAACGCGGTGAGGTCGGACCAGGGCATCCCGCGCGGGGTGTGGGTGTCGGCCTCCATGTGGAGCTCGTCGTGGGGCATCCGGCGCGAGGCGAGCGTCACCGGGACGACGCCGAGCAGCACCACGAAGACCAGCAGCACCAGCTCGAGGGCCAGGGTCGTCGCCCAGCGGCCGCTGACGCCGTCGATGCCGCCGACCACCAGCCAGAGCGTGGGGATCCGGTCGAGCAGGTCCGTGGTCCGCCCGGTCAGCTGCACCAGCAGCGCACCCAGCGCGAACCCGGCGAGCGCCACCCGCACCGCGACGATGCCGTGGCGCCGGCGACGCACCATCTCGACGGTCCACGCCACCAGCTGGCCAGCTGCGGTGGCGAGCGCCAGCCACAGCACCAGCACCGACTGCACGGTCACCAGCTGCGACGGCCCGAGGGCGTACGCCGCGGAGCCGAGCAGCACCCAGGCCTGGATCAGCCACGCGATGTTGAGCGGCGCGAGGATCAGCGCGCCGAGGTGGTCGGTCGCCGGGCTGACCGGGAACGCCACGCCTTGGTCGCGCGGGACCAGCTCGCGGCCGCCACCCGAGGCAATGGCCGAGACGATGGCGATCAGCAGCAGGCCGGCCATGCCGGTCGGGAGCAGCACGGCGATCTGGAGGCGTCGCTCCTCGTCACCGGCAGGCAGGTACGCGGGGCCGATCGCGGCGACCAGGGTGAGCCCGACCATGACCACGGTGGCCCACCAGAAGGCCGCGCGGCGACGTACGGACGCGGAGCGGAAGCGGAGCAGGTGCCCGACGTCGAGGACCGGCCGCAGCCAGCCGACCTCGCGCCGGGCGCTGGCCGGAGCCTCAGTCGAGGAGAGCGCGGTAGGCACGCGCCCCCTCCTCCCCTGCCATCTCGTCGGCGGTGAGCATGGCGACCTGCGAGCCCCCACGCAGCACGAGCACGTCACCGCAGGCCTCGATGGCCAGCTCGCGCAGGTGGGTGGAGACCAGGACGCAGGCACCGCGGGCGCGGGCGTCGGCGATCGCCTCGAGCGTCGCCTCGACACCGAGGGGGTCGACGCCGTCGAAGGGCTCGTCGAGCAGCAGCACCTCGGGCTCGTGGAGCGTCGCGAGGACGACCGAGAGCCGTCGGCCCATGCCGTGCGAGAAGCCGCCCGTCACGCGGTGGGACGCGTCCCCCAGCCCGAAGCGCTCGAGCAGGTCGCGGCCGCGGTCCTCCCAGCCCACGAGCCGGCGCAGCCGGGCCGCGAGCTGCAGGTGCTCCCACGCGGTCGCGCGCGGCACCAGGCCGCCCACGTCGGGGCAGTAGCCGGTGGCGCGCTTGACCGCGACCGGCTCCCGGCGTACGTCGAAACCGGCGACCGTGGCCGAGCCGGCGGTCGGCGGCACCACGCCCGCCAGCACGCGCATGGTGGTCGACTTGCCGGCGCCGTTGCGGCCCAGCAGCGCGGTCGCCTGGCCGGCTCCGGCCGCCAGGTCGACACCGGCGACGGCCTCGACGTCGCCGAAGCGGACGTGCAGGCTGCGCACCTCGACGGCAGGGGGCTGGTCGTTCACCCGCCCATCCTCCCCGAAATCACGCGGCGTGTGCCTGAGAACGGCCTATTGGTCGTCCTCGGGCACACGCCGCGAGAGGAGTCAGGCGGGGAAGGACTCGCCCTTCGCGACCAGGTCGCGGAGGTACGCCGAGGGCCGGAACCGCTCGCCGTAGGCGTCGGCCAGCTCGTCGGCCCGGTCGCAGAACGCCGCCAGCCCGATCGGGGCGTCGGTGTCCTCGGGGTCCTGGTAGCCGGTCATGAACTGGGCCGCGCCCCCGGTGTTGGGCGGGAAGCCGATGCCCATGATCGAGCCGATGTTGGCCGCGGCAGCCGAGGTGATGACGCCCTCGTCGAAGCACTTGGCGGTCTCGAGCGCCTCGAGGAAGAGGATCCGGTCCTTGACGTCGCGCAGCGGGATCTGCTGCTCGGCGACCGGGAACACCTCGCCGAGGCCGGACCACAGGCCCTGCCGGCGCCCGTTCTCGTCGTACTCGTAGAAGCCGGCGCCCTTGAGCCGCGAGGGCCGCCCGATCTCGATCATCGTGGTCACGACGGCCGAGCCCGGGTGCTCCTCGTAGGCGAGCCCGTCGCGCTCGGCGGCGTCGCGGGTGGCCTTGCCGATCTTGGCCATCAGCTCCATGTTGAGCTCGTCGGACAGCTGCAGGGTGCCGACCGGGTAGCCGGCCTGCGTGGCCGCGCGCTCCAGCGACACCGGGTGCACGCCCTCGGCGAGCATCGCGAGCCCCTCGTTGACCATGAAGCCGATGACGCGACTGGTGTAGAAGCCCCGGCTGTCGTTGACGACGATCGGGGTCTTCCTGATCTGCTGCACCACGTCGTACGCCTTGGCGAGCGCGACGTCGGAGGTCTCCTCGCCGCGGATGATCTCGACCAGCGGCATCTTGTCGACGGGCGAGAAAAAGTGCAGCCCGATGAAGTCGGCCGGTCGGTCGACGCCGGTGGCCAGCTCGGTGATCGGGAGCGTCGAGGTGTTGGAGCACAGCAGCGCGTCGGCGTCGACGTGCTTCGCGGCCTCGGCGAAGACCTGGTGCTTGAGCGAGGGGTCCTCGAAGACCGCCTCGATGACCAGGTCGCAGCCTGCGAGGTCGGCGTAGTCGTCGGTCGGGTGGATCCGCGCCAGCAGCTCGGCGGACTTCTCCTCCGTCAGCCGGCCGCGGCCGACCGCCTTGGCGTTGAGCTTCTCGGAGTAGGCCTTGCCCTTCTCGGCGCTCTCGATCGCGACGTCCTTGAGCACCACCTGCATGCCGGCGCGGGCGCAGGAGTACGCGATGCCGGCGCCCATCATCCCGGCACCGAGCACGGCGACCTTGGTCGCCTTCCACGGCTCGATGCCCTGCGGCCGCAGCGACCCGGCGTTGATCGCCTGCAGGTCGAAGAAGAACGCCTGGATCATGTTCTTGCTGTTCTGGTTGACGATCAGCTTGGTCAGGTAGCGCGACTCGATCCGGCTGGCGGTGTCGAAGTCGACGGTCGCCCCCTCGACGGCCACCGCGAGGATCGCCTTCTGCGCGGGGTAGTCGGCGCCCTTGACCTGCTTGCGGAGCAGCGCCGGGAAGGCCGGCAGGAACTGCGCCAGCTTCGGCGAGGTCGGCGAGCCGCCGGGCATCCGGTAGCCGGGCGCGTCCCAGGGGTTCTGCGCCTGCTCCGGGTTGGCCTTGATCCACGCCTTGGCCGCGGGGACCAGCTCCTCACGGGTGGCGACCAGCTCGTCGACCAGGCCCTTGCCCTGGGCCGTCTGCGGGTCGAACTGGGGGCCCTGGAGCAGCACGTCCATCAGCGCCGACTGCAGGCCGAGCATCCGTACGGTGCGGGTCACGCCGCCGCCGCCCGGGAGGAGACCCAGGCTGGCCTCGGGCAGCCCGATCTTCACCGACTGGTCGTCGACGGCGATCCGGCGGTTGGTGGCGAGCGCGATCTCGAGGCCGCCGCCGAGGGCGGCGCCGTTGATCGCCGCCACGACCGGCTTCGGGAAGGTCTCGAGGCGGCGCAGCGTCGCCTTCATCGCCTCGACCTCCTCGAAGATCCGGGGTGCGTCGTCCTTGGTCGCCTGGCTCATCAGCTTCAGGTTGCCGCCGGCGAAGAAGGTCTTCTTGGCGCTGGCGACGACCACGCCGTTCACCTGGTCCTGCTCGGCGTAGAGCCGCTCCACCGCGGCGTCCATGGACCGCTGGTAGAGCTCGTTCATGGTGTTGGCGCTGGCCGTCGGGTCGTCCATCGTCAGGGTGACGATCCCGTCCTCGTCCCGCTCGTAGCGGACGGCGCTCTGCTCGGTCTGGGTGGCAGTCATGTGAGGTTCTCTCCTGGAGTACGGCGGGTCAGACGAGCTCGACGATGGTGGCGATGCCCATGCCGCCACCGACGCAGAGGGTGGCGAGGCCGCGGCGCAGGTCGCGGCGACGGAGCTCGTCGACGAGGGTGCCGAGGATCATCGCGCCGGTGGCGCCGAGCGGGTGGCCCATCGAGATGGCACCCCCGTTGACGTTGGTGACCTCGTGGCTGATGCCCATGTCACTCATGAACCGCATCGCGACGGCGGCGAAGGCCTCGTTCATCTCCCAGAGGTCGATGTCGTCGACCTCGAGGCCGGCCTTGGCCAGCGCCTTGCGGGAGGCGGGGGCCGGGCCCGTGAGCATGATCGTCGGGTCGGCGCCGGAGACGGCCGTCGCGAGGATCCGCGCCCGCGGGGTCAGCCCGAGGTCCTGGCCGACCTGCTCGCTGCCGATCGCCATGATCGCGGCGCCGTCGACGATGCCCGAGGAGTTGCCGGCGTGGTGGACGTGGTCGATCGCCGGCACCCAGTGGTACTTCTCGAGCGCGACGTCGTCGAAGCCCGCGTCCGCGCCGATCTGGGCGAAGCTCGGCTTGAGGCCGGCGAGGCCCTCCGGGCTGGTGTCGGGGCGGATCAGCTCGTCGTGGTCGAGCACGGTCAACCCGTTGCGGTCCTTGACCGGCACGACCGAGTCGGCGAAGTAGCCGTTGGCCCAGGCCTTGGCCGCGCGGTGGTGCGACTCCGCGGCGTACGCGTCGACGTCGCTGCGGGTCCAGCCGCCGAGGGTGGCGATCAGGTCGGCGCCGATGCCCTGCGGGACGAAGCCGGTCTGCAGGGCGGTGGCCGGGTCCATCGCCCAGGCGCCGCCGTCGGAGCCCATCGGCACCCGGCTCATCGACTCGACACCACCAGCGAGGATCAGGTCCTCGAAGCCCGAGCGGACCCGCATCGCGGCCTGGTTGACCGCCTCGAGCCCGGAGGCGCAGAAGCGGTTGAGCTGCACGCCCCCGACGGTCTCGGGGTAGCCGGCGGCCAGGGCCGCCGTCTTGGCGATGTCGCCGCCCTGCTCGCCGATCGGGGTGACCACGCCGAGCACGACGTCGTCGACCCGGTGGGGGTCGAGCGTCGGGTTGCGATCCTTGATCTCGTCGAGCAGGCCGACCATCAGGTCGACCGGCTTCACCTCGTGCAGCGAGCCCACCGCCTTGCCCTTGCCGCGTGGCGTGCGGATGTGGTCGTACACGAATGCTTCAGCCATGGTCCATCCTGTCCTCGACGCTTGCCTGACCCCGATTGTGACACCGATACTGTCAGGGTCGTCAACGTGGTACGGATCACCCAGACCGACGCGCCGAGGAGAGACGTGGACGAGAGCATCGAGTCGCTGCGGGAGCTGCTGACGCTCGACGAGCTGACCAACCGGGTCGGGCTCAGCGTCCGCAACGTCCGCTTCTACACCACCAAGGGGCTGGTGCCGCCCCCGATCCGGCGGGGTCGCTCGGGCTACTACACCCCCGACCACGTGGCCCGGCTCGAGCTGGTGCAGGAGCTGCAGACCCACGGCTTCACGCTCGCTGCGATCGAGCGCTACCTCTCGCGCATCCCGACCGACGCCACACCCGAGGACATCGCGCTGCACCGCACGATGCTGGCGCCGTGGCAGGCCGAGGCCCCGGTCGAGATGAGCCGGACCGAGCTGGACCGGCGTACGAACCGCACGCTCTCCGACGACGACCTGGCCACGCTGGCGGCCCTCGGCATCGTGCTGCGCACCAAGCGCGGCCGCTACCAGGTCGCCGTCTCACAGCTCTCGGTCGGGCTGGGGCTGCTCGACCTCGGGTTCCCGACCGAGGCGGCCCTCGCCGCCGCCGACGTCTACGCCGAGCACGGCCGTCAGATCGCCAAGGAGCTCCACGACCTCTTCCGGACCATGGTCTGGCCGCTCTACAAGGAGTCCGGCGCCCCGCCCGAGAAGCTCCGCGAGGTCGTCGAGCGGCTCAAGCCGCTCTCGATCGCCTCGCTCGTGCAGGCCTACGAGTCCGCCATGGACGAGACCAAGCGGGAGAGCATCGCGCAGCGGGCGCGTTGAGGGGTGCGCCCTAGGGTGAGGGCATGACCCCACCCCGGACCGTCCTCGTGACGGGAGCGACCGGCTTCATCGGACGCCGCCTGGTCCCCGTCCTGGTCGAGGAGGGCCACGAGGTCCGTGCCATGACCCGGCGCCCCGAGGAGTACGACGGACCCGGCACCCCGGTCGCCGGCGACGTCTTCGAGCCGGAGAGCCTCACCGGTCCGCTCGCCGGCGTCGACGTCGCGATCTACCTCGTGCACTCCCTCGACGACCCCGACTTCGAGCGCAAGGACGCCGAGGCGGCCCGCACCTTCGCCCGTGCGGCCGCCGACGCGGGCGTCGACCAGATCGTCTACCTCGGCGGCCTCGGCGCCGAGGGTGAGGACCTCTCGCCCCACCTCCGCTCGCGTCGCGAGGTGGAGAAGCTGCTCGGCAGCACCGGCGTCCCGGTGACGGTGCTGCGCGCCGCGATCATCGTGGGCGCCGGCGGGATCTCCTGGGAGCTGACCCGCCAGCTGGTGAAGAACCTGCCCGCGATGGTGGTCCCGCGCTGGGTCGCGACCCGCACGCAGCCGATCGCCGTCGACGACGTGATCCGCTACCTCGTCGGCGTGACCGGGCGCGAGGAGGCCCGGGGCCGGGTCTTCGAGATCGGCGGCCCCGACCAGATGACCTACCTCGAGATGCTGCAGGTCGCGGCCGAGATCTCCTCGGGCCGCCGGGTCCCCATCGTCAAGGTCCCCGTGCTGACGCCGCGGCTGTCGTCGTACTGGCTGGCGCTCGTGACCGACGTCGACGTCACCACCGGCCGCAACCTCATCGACTCGATGGGCACCGAGGTGACGGTGACCGACCACGCGATCCGCGACGTCGTGCCGGGGGACCCGCTCCCCTACGACGAGGCCGTACGCCGGGCGCTCGCCGACCACTGACCACGATCAGCCGAAGACCAGCGGCAGCACGAAGAGCATCGTCAGCGACCACGTGCAGTGGGTGAGGATCGGCCCGAGGATCCCGCCCGACGCACGGCGTTGCAGCCCGACCACGGCACCGAGCAGGACGGCCGCGAAGCTGAGCATCACGTTGCCGGTCGCGAGCGTGGCGATGGTGTAGGCGACGGTCGTCCACACGACCGGGTGCCGGGTGATGGCGGCGTACGCGGCGCCGCGGAAGAAGAGCTCCTCGGCGATGCCGTTGACGAGGGTGATGAAGGCCAGGATCGGCAGCGACCCCTGCTCGGCGAAGTCGAGGACGCTCGTGACCTGGTCGCCCAGGAACGGGATCTCGCGGACCACCAGGGCGCCCACGACGAAGACCCCGGCCAGGCCGAGCCCCAGCAGCACCGGCGCGACGACCGGTCGTACGTGGACGTCGTCGCGCGCGATCCGGCCGAGGTGGAGCGGCCCGGAGGCGAAGGCACCCACGGTCCACACGGCGGCCAGCCCGAACGTGGCGGGGTAGAACCAGGGGCTGCCCGGCTCGATCCGCAGGCTGACGCCGAGGAGGGTGCCGCCGAGGACCACGACGGCGGCCGTGACGACCTGGCGCCGGCGCAGGGCCGAGGGCGTCTGCCAGTGGTCGCGCGGGACCTTCTCCCACAGGGCGTTGCGCAACCACACCCGCACCGCCGACCACCTCCCTCGCCGTCGCGACTCTACGTCGGGCACGCACAGCGGCGCCCCGCCTCCCGGGGGAGACGGGGCGCCGCCGATCAGGTCCGGCTACTTCTTGAACGCGTCCTTGGCGTCCTTCGCCGCGTCCTTGGCCTTCTCGCCGGCGTTCTTCATGGACGCCGAGGCCTGGTCGCCCTTGCCCTCGCCCTCGAGCCGGGAGTTGCCGGTCGCCTTGCCGGTGGCCTCCTTGGCCTTGCCCTTGAGGTCCTGTCCCTGGTTCGAGGCCTTGTCGTCGATACCCATGTCGATGCCCTTCGTCGGTGTCACCCCAACCTTGCACGGGCTGCCTGACGGGGCCTCACCCGAGGGGGCGAAGCGCGACAGGGTCAGCGACGACCGCTGAACGACGCCGCGCTGTGGCTGCCGCTGCCGGCACCCCGCGGGGCACCGGCGCCGCTGCCCGATCCGCTCCGGCGACGCGACCGGTTGCGGCTCGGCTTCTCGGCGGTCTGCTGCGCGGACCGGGACTGGCCCGACGCGGTGCCGTTGCCCTTGCCGGCGCCCTTGCCGCGACCGCGACGCGAGCGGTTGCGGCCGCTGCCACCGTTGCGGGCCTCACCCTGCTCGCCGGCGGAGCGGCCGGCTGCCGGGGCCGGCGGCGCGAAGCCGCCCGGGACCAGGCTGCGCTCGCCGGGGGCGAGCTCGACCAGGATCGGGTGGGCCGGGCCGGGGACCTTCGTGGTGACCGGCTTGATGCCGGCCAGCCGCGTCAGCTGTCGGACGTCGCGCACCTGCTCGTCGGTCATGAAGGTGATCACGGTGCCCGACGCGCCCGCGCGGGCCGTCCGGCCCGAGCGGTGCAGGTAGGCCTTGTGCTCGACCGGCGGGTCGGCGTGGACCACGAGGGCGACGTCGTCGACGTGGATGCCCCGGGCCGCGATGTCGGTCGCCACCAGGGTGGAGGCCTTGCCGGAATGGAACGCGTCGAGGTTGCGCGTGCGGGCGTTCTGGCCGAGGTTGCCGTGCAGCTCGACGGCCGGGACGCCGTTCTTGTTCAGCTGGCGAGCCAGCGCCTTGGCGCCGTGCTTGGTGCGGGTGAACACCACGGTCCGGCCCGGCGCACTGGTCAGGTCGACCAGGATCGGGAGCCGCTGCTCGCGCTGCACGTGGAGGACGTGGTGGGCCATGCTCGAGACCGGCGACTGCGCCGAGTCGGCCTCGTGGGTGACGGGGTCGACGAGGAACCGCTTGACGATCACGTCGATCGCGTTGTCCAGCGTCGCCGAGAACAGCAGCCGCTGGCCGCCGCGGGGCGTCCGGTCGAGCAGCCGTCGTACGCCGGGGAGGAAGCCCAGGTCGGCCATGTGGTCGGCCTCGTCGAGCACGGTGACCTCGATCGCGCCGAGGTCGCAGTGACCCTGGCCGATCAGGTCCTCGAGCCGGCCGGGGCAGGCCAGGACGATGTCGACGCCCTTGCGGAGCCCGGCGACCTGGGGGTTCTGGCCGACGCCGCCGAAGACGGTGATGGTGCTGAGCCCGGCCGCATCGGCGAGGGGCTTCAGCGCGGCCTGGATCTGGCCGACCAGCTCACGGGTCGGGGCGAGGACCAGGGCGCGGGGCCGGCGCGGTGCGGCGGACCGCTCGCTCGCGACGAGGCGCGCCACGAGCGGCAGCAGGAACGCGTACGTCTTGCCGGAGCCGGTGCGGCCACGGCCGAGCACGTCGCGGCCCGCGAGCGAGTCGGGGAGCGTCGCGGCCTGGATCGGGGTGGGGGTGGTGATGCCCTGTCCTGCCAGGACGGCGGAGAGGACAGTGGGGACGCCGATCTCATGGAAGGAGGTGGCGTCGAAGGACTGCGTGGTCAAAGGGAAGTCTTCCGGTTGGTGTCTCACCAACGCGCGTCCGCCGGTCGGCGGGGTCGGCAGCCCTGCAGCTGCAGCGTGTGCCTCGCGAGGTCGCGAGGGGCGCCTCCTCGACGGGTGCGCCGACGACCCGAGGCAAGACTGGACGGGTCGCGTACGCCCAGCCTAGGGCAGCCGGGCTGCTGCCCGCGCATCGACGCCGCGTGACCTCGGGCACGCCGGGGCGGCTCCCCAGGTCAGTGGAAGCGGAGCACCCCGTCGTCGATCGGCGAGCGCCGGATCGACCGCACGTCGTGGAAGTAGTTCTGGCGCAGCCGCCACGGCTCGCGGTCGCCCTGCTTGGGCAGCCGCTCCATGGAGCGCTGGACGTAGCCGGGCGTGAAGTCCATGAACGGGGCCTCGGTGACGCTCGGGTCCGGCACCGGTACGGCGACGGAGTGGCCGGTCGCGTCCAGGTGGGCCAGCAGCCGGCAGACGTAGTCGGCGACCAGGTCGGCCTTGAGCGTCCACGACGCGTTGGTGTAGCCGATCGTGAAGGCGAAGTTGGGGACCCCACCGAACATCAGCGCCCGGTAGGCCATCTTCTCCCGCAGGTCGACGGGCTCGCCGTCCACCGAGAGCTCGGCCCCGCCCATGATCTTGAGGTTGAAGCCGGTGGCGGTCACGACCACGTCGGCGAGCAGCTCGTCGCCCGAGCTGACGCGCACCCCCTTCTCGACGAACGTCTCGATGGTGTCGGTGACGACGTCGACCCGGCCCTCGCGGATGGTGCGGAAGAGGTCGCCGTCGGGCACCAGGCACAGCCGCTGGTCCCACGGGTCGTACGTCGGCCGGAAGTGGACGTCGACCGGGAAGTCCTCGGGCAGCTGGCGGGCCGCCGCCTTCCGGATCACCTTCCGCGCGAACCGCGGCCATCGTCGGCTGACCTGGAAGCTGGCGACCGCGACCCCGATGTTCTTCCACCGGGTCGCCCAGTAGGACAGCCGCTCCGGCAGCCAGCGACGCAGCACCCGCGCCACCGGGTCCACACCCGGCAGCGCCAGGACGTACGTCGGCGACCGCTGCAGCATCGTCACCTGCCCGGCCCCGGCGTCGGCGAGCGAGGGCACCAGCGTCATCGCCGTCGCCCCGCTGCCGATGACCACCACCCGCTTGCCGGTCGTGTCGAGGTCCTCGGGCCAGTGCTGCGGGTGGACCACCGTCCCGGCGTACTGCTCGAGGCCGGGGAGCTCGGGACGGTAGGGCTCGTCGTAGTCGTAGTAGCCGCTGCAGGCCCACAGGAACCCGGCCGTCAGCCGCACCTCGCCGTCGGGAGTCGTCGCGGTGACGGTCCAACGCGCGGAGGCGGAGTCCCAGGCGGCGGCCGTGACGCGGTGCTGGTAGCGGATGTGGCGGTCGACGCCGTAGGCCGTCGCGGTGTCGCGGACGTAGGCGAGGATCGAGGGGCCGTCGGCCAGCGCCCGGTCGCTGCGCCAGGGCCGGAACCGGTAGCCCATCGTGAACATGTCGGAGTCGGACCGGATGCCGGGGTAGCGGAACAGGTCCCAGGTGCCGCCGCTGACCTCGCGCGCCTCGAGCACGGCGTAGCTGCGCTGCGGGTGCTCCTGGGCGAGCCGCGCCGCGGCTCCGATGCCGGAGAGGCCCGCTCCCATGACGAGGACGTCGACGTGCTCGGGGGGTGGGGTCATGGTCTCGCGTACCTCTCGACGAAGGTGGCCAGCATCCGGGGCGGCTCGGTCACGACGCTGCGCCGCGCCATGTCGATGAAGGCCTGGGCCTGTGCTGGTGGAAAGTACCCGTACTCGCGGTACGTGTCGATGCGCAGCACCAGTCCCTCGACGTCGAGCTCGGGGTGGAACTGCGTGGCGTAGACGTGCTCACCGAGCCGGAAGGCCTGCACCGGACAGGTGGTCGACGACGCGAGCAGGACCGCGCCCTCGGGCAGCCGGCGGACCGCCTCCTTGTGGCCGAGGAACACGTCGAAGCGCTCGGGGAGGTCGACGAGCAGCGGGTCGGCCCGGCCCTCGTCCGACAGCGTCACCTCGACGCAGCCGATCGGCTCGCCGTGGGTGCGGTCCACCAGTCCGCCCCTGATCCCGCCCAGCACCCCGATGCCGTAGCAGGCGCCGAGGAAGGGAAAGTCGGCGTCGACGACCTGCTCCGCCAGCCGGGCCAGCTCGGCCTCGGCCCGCCGCTGGACGGCGGACTTCTCCTCGGCCGGGTCGCTCACGTTGAAGGGGCCGCCGCCCAGCAGGATCCCGGACCAGTCGTCGAGCACGACCGGACCGAGCGCCTCGCGCTCGAGCCGCACCCGGCGTACGTCGGTCTCGGCCAGGCCGGTGCAGCGCAGGATGGCGGCGTACTCGCTGTCGGCGGCCTCGTCCTCGGCGCGGGTCCCGAGGAACAGGAAGGGCCTCACGGCCGGCTCACGCCTGCACCGCGGTGCCCGAGGCGAGCAGCGCGTCCACGTCGTCGATCCCCCACGCAACCAGCGCCTCGCGGGTGTGGGCCCCGGGGGCGTCGGGCGCCATCGAGACCGCAGCCGGGGTCCGGCTGAAGCGGGGCGCGGGTGCGGGCTGGGTGGTGCCGTCGACCTCGACGAAGGTTCCCCGGGCAGCGAGGTGCGGGTGGGTGACCGCCTCGCTGAGCCACAGCACGGGCGCCACGCAGGCGTCGGTGGCGTCGAACACCGCGGCCCACTCGGCCTGGGTCCGCTGGCGGAAGGTCTCGGTGAGGAGCTGGCGGAGCTGGGCGTGGTTGGCGGGGTCGTCGCGGTCGGGCGCACTTCCCTCGAGGCCGAGCAGCCGGATCATCTCGGCGTAGAACTGCGGCTCGAGCGGGCCGACGCTGACGTGGCGACCGTCGGCGGTCTCGTAGAGGTCGTAGGAGGGGGACCCGCCGTCGAGCGGGCCGCTGGCCCGGGTCTCGGGCTGGAGCCCCAGCGCCGCGAACGTGCTGCCGGTCGCGTTGAGGCTGGCGACGCCGTCGACGATCGCGGCGTCGACGACCTGGCCCCGGCCGCTGGTGCGGGCCTCGAGCAGGGCTGCGAGGACGCCGATGACGAGGTACGTCGAGCCGCCGCCGAAGTCGCCGAGCAGGTTGCCCGGGAAGTGGGGCCGGGCGGGGTCCTGACCGGCGGCGGCGAGGGCGCCGGTGATCGAGAGGTAGTTGAGGTCGTGGCCCGCGGACCGCGCCCACGGACCGTCCTGCCCCCACCCGGTCATCCGCCCGTAGACGAGCCGCTCGTTGCGCGCCCAGCAGTCCTCGGGGCCGATGCCGAGACGTTCGGCCGAGCCGGGACGCATCCCCTCGACCAGCACGTCGGCGGCGGCCACGAGGTCCAGGACGGTCCGGACGGCGTCAGGCTGCTTGAGGTCCAGCGCCACGCTCGGACGGCTGCGCGCCGTCACGTCGTACCGGCCCATGCTCAGGAACCCGCCGCCCGGGCGCTCCACGCGGATCACGTCGGCACCGAGGTCGGCCAGCAGCATGCAGGCGTGCGGCCCGGGACCGATCCCCGCGATCTCGACGACCTTCACCCCGCGCAGCGGGCCGGTCCCCTGTCCGAGTGCGTAGCTCATGGGGCGATCCTCACAGACCGCCCGGGTGGTGGTGGGGCGCCGCGCATTTCCCATGAGATGTGGGTGGGGGCTCGCTCCTCATGGCTGATCGTGCGTGAGCAGTGACCAGACCCCTGCATCTCATGGGAAATGCGAGAAACCCCGACCAGCTCAGTGGTGGCCGGCGTGGTGCATCTCGTGGACCACCGCGTGGCCCTTGCCGCGGCCGATCATCCACTTGTTGACCGGGACGGTGACGACGAAGGCGACCGCGAGGGCCACGGCCAGGGCGCCCCAGAAGAGGCCGCTGGCCAGGCCTGCGGCCATGGCACCCGGGACCACCAGCAGGATCGCGTTGTCGACGATCTCCATCACCAGGATCGAGACGGTGTCGGCCGCCAGCGCGGTGCGGACGGCGGTGCGCACGTCCAGGCCCGCGCGGCGGACGCCGACGAACGTGAGCAGGTAGCCGAAGAAGAAGGCGAGCCCCACCGCCAGCGCGATGCTCGCCAGGTCACCCCAGCCCCACCACGTCGCCAGCACCATGCCGAGCACCTCGCCGATGGCACAGCCGGTGAGGCAGTGCAGTGTCGCGGAGATTGCCGTGCGCCAGGTGTCCATGACTCAGCAACATATACCCCCTAGGGGTATGTGGTCAAGTGATCCGGACCACGGATGGTTGCAACTCGTTGCATAGGTCGGGCAGAGTCCCGCCCGTGGCCCTGGAGCACGCCCTCCTCGTCGCCCTGCGCGAGCACCCCGCGTCCGGGCTGGAGCTGGCGCGCCGCTTCGACCGCTCCATCGGGTTCTTCTGGCACGCCACGCACCAGCAGATCTACCGCGTGCTCGCCCGGATGGAGGGCGACGGCTGGCTGACCGCCCGGGCTGTCACCCAGAGCGGCCGGCCCGACAAGAAGGAGTACGCCGTCTCGGCCGCCGGCAGGCAAGCCCTGGCCGACTGGCTGGCCGCGGACAGCGACGTCGAGCCGTTGCGCAGCGAGCTGGCCGTCCGGCTCCGCGGGGCGTCGTACGGCGACCGGGCTGCGGTCCGCGCGCAGGTCGAGCGGCACCTCGCCGAGCACGGGGCGAGACTGGCGGCGTACGAGCAGATGGCGCGACAGCAGTACCCCCACCCCGACCGGCTCGCCGGCGCCGACCTCGACCGCTGGCTGGTGCTCCGCGGCGGGGTCCGGCTCGAGGAGTTCTGGGTCGGCTGGCTCACCGAGTACCTGGAGGCGACGTGACGTACGAGAACCTGCTGAGCCCGATCCGGCTGGGCGACCTCGAGCTGCGCAACCGCGTGGTGATGGGCTCGATGCACACCGGGCTCGAGGACAAGCCGTGGGACGTGCCCAGGCTGACGGCGTACTTCGCCGAGCGCGCCCGCGGCGGCGCCGGCCTGATCATCACCGGCGGGTACGCCGTCAACAAGCGCGCGTGGCTCAAGCCGTTCGCCGGCGAGATGACCACCCGCCTGCAGGCGATGCGGCACCGTCAGGTCACCGACGCGGTGCACGAGGCCGGTGGCGCGATCGCGCTGCAGCTGCTCCACGCCGGGCGGTACGCCTACCACCCCTTCGGCGTCGGCGCCTCCGCCATGAAGTCGCCGATCACGCCCTTCACCCCGAAGGCGCTCTCGACCCGCGCGGTCCACCGCACGGTCGACGACTTCGCCCGCTCGGTCGTCCTGGCCCGCAAGGCCGGGTACGACGCCGTCGAGATCATGGGTTCCGAGGGCTACCTCATCAACCAGTTCCTGGCCGCGCGGACCAACGACCGCACCGACGAGTGGGGCGGGTCGGCGTCGGCCCGGATGCGGTTCCCCGTCAGGGTCGTGGAGCGGGTCCGCGAGCTGGTGGGCGACTTCCCGGTGGTCTACCGGATCTCCCTGCTCGACCTGGTCGAGGGCGGCCAGACGTGGGACGAGGTCGTGGAGCTCGCGCAGCGGCTGCAGGAGGCCGGCGTGACGGCGTTCAACACCGGCATCGGCTGGCACGAGGCACGGGTGCCGACGATCATCACCCAGGTGCCGCGCGGCGTCTGGGCACCGCAGACGGCGAAGCTCCGCGAGGTGGTCGACGTCCCGGTCATCGCCTCCAACCGGATCAACACCCCCGAGCTGGCCGAGCAGCTGCTCGCCGACGGCTCGGCCGACCTGGTGTCGATGGCCCGCCCGTTCCTCGCGGACCCCGACTTCGTGCGCAAGGCGGCCGAGGGGCGGGCCGACGAGATCAACACCTGCATCGCCTGCAACCAGGCCTGCCTCGACCACACCTTCGCCAACCGGACCGCCTCCTGCCTGGTCAACCCGCGGGCCTGCCACGAGACGACGCTCGTCCTCGCCCCCACCCGGCGCCGCGCCTCGGTGGCCGTCGTGGGGGCCGGTCCGGCCGGTCTCGCGACAGCCGTGTCCGCCGCCGAGCGCGGCTTCCCGGTCACCCTCTTCGAGACCGGCCCCGAGCTGGGCGGCCAGTTCCGGCTCGCCATGGCGGTCCCGGGGAAGGAGGACTTCGCCGACACGCTGCGCTACTACGCGCGGCGGCTGGAGGTGCTCGGGGTCGACGTACGGCTCTCCACCCGGGCCGGCGTCGACGACCTGGCCGCGTACGACGAGGTCGTCGTGGCCACCGGCGTCGAGCCTCGGATCCCGGACATCCCCGGGATCGACCACCCCTCCGTCGTGTCGTACGCCGACGTGCTCTCGGGCCGCGTGGTGCCCGGCCGTCGGGTCGCCGTGATCGGGGCCGGCGGCATCGGCGTCGACGTGTCCCACTGGCTGACCCACGACCCGGCGGACACGGTGGAGGACTGGCTCGCGCACTGGGGCGTCGGCGACCCGGCCCTGCACCCCGGCGGGCTGACCGAGCCCAAGCCGCGCACCCCGGTCCGCGAGGTGACCCTGGTGCAGCGGAAGACCACGCCGATCGGGGTCGGCCTCGGCAAGACCTCGGGCTGGGCGCACCGCGCGGTGCTGCGACAGGCGGGGATCGTCCAGGTGAGCGGAGCGAGCTACGACCGGGTCGACGACGCCGGGCTCCACGTGACCGTCGACGGCGCCCCCCGCCTGATCGAGGTCGACCACGTCGTCGTCTGTGCCGGACAGGAGTCGGTGCGCTCCCTCCACGACGAGCTGCTCGCCGCCGGGGTCTCCTCCCACCTCGTGGGCGGTGCCGACGTGGCCGCCGAGCTCGACGCCAAGCGGGCGATCGCCCAGGGCACCGAGGTGGCAGCGGCGCTCTGAGGTGGCGCGGTGGGACCGGCCGGTTAGCGTGGTCGACATGATCCGGGACCTGACCGACGAGGAAGCCCGCCGCGCGCTGGTGCTCAAGTGGGGCTCGGTCGAGCCCGACGTGCTGCCGGCCTGGGTGGCCGAGATGGACTACGCCCTGGCGCCACCGGTGGCCGAGGCCCTGCAGCAGGCGGTCCTCGACGGGGTGACCGGCTATCCGCCGGACGCGGTCGACGGCCCGCTCGGCGAGGCGTACGCCGGCTTCGCGCTGCGGCAGTACGGGCAGAAGGTCGATCCCGCGCAGGTGCTCCCGACCGTGGACGTGACCGCGGGGGTGCGGATCGCGCTCGAGGTGCTCAGCGACCCGGGACCGGTCGTGCTGCCGACGCCGGCGTACCACCCCCAGCTCGATGTCGCCGGCCTGTCGGGCCGCGAGACCTGGGAACTGCCCGTCGACCCGGGAGCGGACTCGGCGATGCCCGACCTCGACCGGCTCGACGACCTCTTCGCCCGGGGCGCACGCACGCTGCTGCTCACCCAGCCGCACAACCCGCTGGGCCACGTCCACACCCGGGCCCAGCTGGAGGCGCTCCGCGACGTCGTCGTCCGCCACGGCGCCCGGGTGGTCAGCGACGAGATCCACGCGCCGCTGGTGCTGCCGGGGGCCGAGCACGTGCCCTACCACTCCCTCGACGGGACCGCCGACCACGCGGTCGCGGTCCTCGCCGCGAGCAAGGCGTTCAACACCCCCGGCCTGCGCTGCGCGCAGATCGTCACCGCGGACCTGGCCACGCGCGACCGGCTGCTGGCCGAGCCCCTGGCACGGAACGACTCGTGGTCACCGCTGGGCGAGATCGCCGCGGTGGCCGCCTACCGCGAGGGCGACGCCTGGCTCGCCTCGCTCGTGGAGCGGCTCGACCAGCAGCGGTCGCTGCTGGCGCGGCTGCTGGCCGAGCACCTGCCGGCGGCCCGGATGCGGCCGCTGCAGTCGACGTTCCTCGCCTGGATCGACCTGCGGGCGTACGGCCACGCCGACCCCGCCGCGGTCGCCCTGGCGCGGGGCCGGGTGCGCGTCGAGGGCGGCGGCCGCTTCCAGCACGGCCTCGAGGGCCACGTCCGGGTCAACGTCGCCACCTCGCCCGAGCGGCTGACCGAGATCGTCCGACGGCTGGCGCTCGCGCTGGCCTGAGGCGTCGCGGGACGTCAGCCCTCGGCCGGCGCGTTGGCGGAGGGCTGGGCGGCGATCATGTCGGCGTACCAGCGGAAGGACTTCTTGGGTGTCCGCACCTGGGTGTCGTAGTCGACGTGGACCAGGCCGAAGCGCTGCTTGAAGCCCTCCGCCCACTCGAAGTTGTCCATCAGCGACCAGGTGTAGAAGCCGCGGACGTCGACACCGCGCTCGATGGCCGTGGCGACCGCCCGCAGGTGCGCGTCGAGGTAGTCGATCCGACGCTGGTCGTCCACGACGCCGTCGGCGTCCGGGCCGTCGTCGTAGGAGCAGCCGGCCTCGGTGATCATGATCGGCGGCAGCGCGGCGCGGTAGCGCGCGCGGAACATGATCAGCCACTCCCGCAGCGCGGTCGGCACGATCGGCCAGCCGAAGTCCGTGGTCGGGTAGCCCAGCAGGTCCAGCATCTCGAACGGCATCGCCGCGTCCTCGGGAGCCGCCGCCACCTTCAACGGGTTGTAGTAGTTGACGCCGTAGAAGTCGAGCGGCTGCCGGATCGTCGCCATGTCGCCCGGCTCGACCAGGTCCTCCAGGATCGGCGCGAGGTCGGCGGGGTAGCGGCCGAGCAGCATCGCCTCGATGAAGGTGCCGTTCCAGAGCGCGTCGAAGAGCTTGGCGGCGCCGACGTCGGCGTCGCTGTCGCTGGCCGGCCAGATGGGCGCATGGTTGTTGGCGCAGCCGACGCTGGTCGCACCCGCCTCGCGGAGGGCGATCGCGGCCCGGCCGTGGCCCACCAGCAGGTGGTGGGCGACCCAGAGCGCGTCGAAGAGCAGCGCCCGGCCCGGGGCGTGGGTGCCGATCGCGTGGCCGAGCATGGTCACGACGTTGGGCTCGTTGACGGGGATCCAGTGCTCGACGCGGTCGGCCAGCCGGCGACCGACGATGTCGGCGTACGACGCGAAGTGCTCGATCGTGTCGCGGTTGAGCCAGCCACCGTCCTCCTGCAGCGCCTGCGGCAGGTCCCAGTGGTAGAGCGTCACCATCGGCTTCACGCCCGCCTCGAGCAGCGAGTCGACGAGCCGGTCGTAGAAGTCGAGCCCGGCCCGGTTGACCTCGCCCTTGCCCGTCGGCAGCACGCGTGGCCAGGAGATCGAGAAGCGGTAGCCCTCCGCCCCCAGCTCCTTCATCAGCGCGACGTCCTCGGGCCACCGGTGGTAGTGGTCGCAGGCCACGTCACCGGTGTCACCGTTGGCGATCCGGCCCGGCTGGTGGCTGAAGGTGTCCCAGATGCTGGGTCCCTTGCCGTCCTCGGTCGCGGCGCCCTCGATCTGGTAGGCGGCCGTGCTGGTCCCGAAACGGAAGCCGGCGGGGAATTGCGGGAACACGGGATCATCTTTGTCCATGAGCACCGAGCTGCGTCGCGGAACTCGACGATTGGTCAGCCGGGAGGCGGGTCGGGAGACGTTCCACTCGTTCTCCTTCGGCCCCCACTACGACCCCGCGAACCTCGCCCACGGCCCCCTCGTCTGCCACGACGAGCACCGGCTGGAGCCCGGCGCGGGCTTTCCCGACCACCGGCACACCGACCTGGAGATCGTCACCTGGGTGGTGAGTGGCGAGCTGGTCCACGACGGCACCTCGGTGCTGCGCGCCGGTCAGGTCGCGGTCCAGTCAGCCGGGTCGGGCGTGGTGCACAGCGAGGTCGCGGGCGGTGAGGCGGTCCGCTTCGTGCAGGCCTGGCTGCGCCCGGACGCGGTCGGTGGCACCCCCTCCCGCGAGGTCGCCGAGGTGTCGTACGTCGACGGCGCCCTCACACCGGTCGCGGGCGAGGGCAGCGCCCTGCCCGTGGGGGTGGCGGGCGCGACGCTGGCCGCGGGCCGGCTGCGCGAGGGGGACGCGGTCACCCTCCCGCAGGCGCCCCTCCTCCATGCCTTCGTCGTGACCGGCCGGTTGCTCGGCGACGACGGGGCCCTCGACGCCGGGGACGCGCTGCGGCTGACCGCCGAACCGGGCCCGACGCTGACGGCCGCCGAGGACGCCGAGCTGCTGGTCTGGACCTTCCACGCCACTGTGTGACGTCCTGCGCGTCGGGTCAGGGCAGCAGCACCGTCAGCGCACCGGGGAGCAGCTCGACCACGGCGGGCTCCTCGGTCAGCCCGGGCAGCACGCCGAGCGGCTCGCCGTCGCCGCCCACTGGGATCGGCTCGCGACCGCGACCACGCAGCTC
Source organism: Nocardioides euryhalodurans (assembly GCF_004564375.1). Classification (NCBI taxonomy): domain Bacteria; kingdom Bacillati; phylum Actinomycetota; class Actinomycetes; order Propionibacteriales; family Nocardioidaceae; genus Nocardioides; species Nocardioides euryhalodurans. Next base: position 2,636,030 of record NZ_CP038267.1, on the reverse strand, counting down.
GACCCTGGTGCCGGTGAGGACCTGCACCTCGTCACGCTCGACGTGACGGCCGTCGTAGACGCTCGGTAGCGCCCGGACCAGGGCGAGCCGCGAGGCGGCACCGACCACGACGACGTCGAGCAGCCCGTCGCCGACCGAGGCGGAGGGGGCGATCCGCATGCCCGAGCCGTAGTACGCCGAGTTCGCGACCACCACGGTCGCCGCCGTGACCTCCTGCTCGAGCCCGTCGACCGCCAGCCGGTAGCGGCCGGCCCGGTGGCCGGCGAGGGCGCGGACCGCCGCAACGGGGTAGTGCAGCGCCGAAGGCAGCCGGTGGGCGCGGCCGACCAGCTCCGCGGCCCGGGCGTCGACGCCGGCGTACACCGATCCGGCGACGACGTGGTCGCCGTACGCCAGCAGGTCGACGCGACGGGTCCGACCGGCCAGCAGCAGGGCAGCCTGCTCCGCCGGCGACGCCGGGAGGCCGAGCATCCGCGCGAAGTCGTTGCCCCGGCCCGCGGGCAGCACCCCGAGCACCCCGCCGGCCCGGGCGACCGGCCCGGCGACGGCCGAGAGCATCCCGTCGCCACCGACGCTGACGACCGTGTCGCCCCGGCCGAGGGCGGCGTCGACGAGGTCACGGATCGCCGCCGGTCCGGGAGAGTAGCTCACCTCGACCCGGGCGCCCGCGTCGCGGAGCAGCCGCGCCACCGGGACCACGGCACCGGCGGCGGCGCCCCCGCCCGAGGCAGGGTTGACGAGGAGGGAGAAGCGCCTGGGGGGTTCCGTCACGGGACCAGGACACCCGGGTTCATCACGCCGACCGGGTCGACCGACCGCTTGACCGCCCGCAACAGCTGCACCCCGACCGGACCGATCTCCTCCGCGTACCAGGGCAGGTGGTCGGTGCCGACCGCGTGGTGGTGGGTGATCGTGGCGCCGGCGGCCACGATCGCGTCGGAGGCCGCGGTCTTGGCGACCTGCCACTGCGCGACCGGGTCGTCGCCCTGCTTCGCTGCCACGGTGAGGTAGAGCGAGGCGCCGGTCTCGTAGACGTGCGAGACGTGGCAGAGCACCATCGGGCCGTCGAGCGTGGCGTCGAGCGCCGCGCGCACGCCGTCGTACACCGCGTCGAGACGGGACCAGAACGTCGCGGTCTCGAGCGTCTCGACCAGCACCCCGGCGTCGAGCAGCGCGTCGCGGAGGTACGGCGCCCCGAAGCGCCCGCGCTCCCAGGCCACCCCCGGCTGCTCGCCGAGGCCGGTCCCGCCCAGCCCGGACAGCACGGCCGTGACCGCGTCCCGCCGGGCGGTGACCGCCGTCGGGGTCCCCTCGTAGCCGGTGATCATCAGGCAGCCGCCCTGGCCGCCGGAGCCGCCGATCGCGTCGGGGTCGGCGAGGTTGACGGCCGTCTCGTTCTCGTCCGAGAGGCGCAGCACCGTGGGCAGCAGTCCCGCCTGCGCGAGGGTGCGCAGCGCGGTCACGCCCGCCGTGAAGGACGGCCACCGCCAGCCCTCGTGGACGGTGGTCTCGGGCACCGGGCGCACCCGCACCGTCACGGCGGTGATCACGCCCAGCGTGCCCTCCGAGCCCAGCAGCAGCTGGCGCAGGTCGGGTCCGGCCGCACTGGCCGGGGCGGTGCCGAGGCGCAGGTCGCCCGAGGGGGTCGCGGCGGTGAGCCCGACGACCATCGCGTCGAACCTCCCGTTCCCGGCGCTCGCCTGGCCGCTCGACCGCGTGGCGGCGAAGCCACCGATCGTGGCGAACTCGAAGGACTGCGGGAAGTGCCCGAGCGTCAGCCCGTGCTCGGCCAGCAGCGCCTCGGCCTCGGGGCCGCGCAGGCCGGGCTCGAGGGTCGCGGTCATCGAGACCGGGTCGACGTCCAGCAGCCGCTTCATCCGGACCAGGTCCAGGGAGACCAGGCCGGCGAAGCCGTCGCGCCGGGCGGCGAGGCCACCGGTGACGCAGGTGCCGCCACCGAACGGGACCACGGCGATCCGGTGCTCCGCCGCGTACGCCACGACCGCCGCGACCTCCGCGTGGTCTCCGGGCCGGACCACGGCGTCGGGGGCATCGGCGAAGTCCCCGGACCGGTTGCGGAGCAGGTCGGGCGTCGACTTGCCACGCGTACGCCGTCGACGCACCTCGTCGTCGGTGAGCACGTGCTCGCGACCCACCACCGCGCGCAGCCCGTCGAGCACGGCGTCGTCGAGCCGGGTCGCCGGCAGCTGCTCGGGGCCGGGCGCCGGCTCGGTGGTGGCAGCCGGCCCGAAGGCGAGCTCGACCAGCTCCCGGGCCGTCGGGGTCAGCGGGGCGGCAGCGGCCGGGTCGCCCCAGCGCTCGGGGTCCATCTCGGGGATCATGCGTTACAGTGTGACACATGACGTCAGTTCGTAACATCCGTGCCGAGCGTGACCCGCGCGACGCCTACCTCGACGCCGCCCGTGCCTGCATCCTCGACGTCGGCTGGCGGCGCACCACCCTCACCGAGGTGGCCCGGCGGTCGGGCGTGAGCAGGATGACGATCTATCGCGCCTGGCCGGACATGCCGACCCTGCTCGGCGACCTGATGACCCGGGAGTGGACCGGTCTCGTGGCGGGGCGTCAGCCGGCCGGTCCGGTGGCCGCGGTGGTGGCGACGGTCAGGGCGCTGCGCGAGAACGAGCTGTTCGTCCGCATCGTCGAGCTCGACCCCGAGCTGCTGCTGCCCTACCTGCTGGCGCGGCGGGGACGCTCGCAGGAGCTGGTCGTCGGCCTGCTCGCCGAGGAGGTGGCGGACGGCCAGGCGGCGGGCGAGGTCCGCGAGGGAGACCCGGTCACGATCGCGCGGGCACTGGTGCTGGCCACGCACGGCTTCGTCCTGAGCGCGCAGACGATGGTGGACGACCGGGTCTCCCTCGACGACCTCGACGACCAGCTCGCCACGCTGCTGACCCGGGCGCTGGCCCCGTGATCGCGGCGCCCCGGATCGGTCACGGCACGGCCGACCTCGCCCCGTCGTACGACGTGGTGGTGGTCGGCCTGGGCGTGACCGGCGCCGGGGCCGCCCTCGACGCGGCGAGCCGTGGGCTGCGCGTGCTGGCGGTCGACGCCCACGACCTGGCCTTCGGCACCTCCCGCTGGTCCTCCAAGCTGGTCCACGGCGGGCTGCGCTACCTCGCCCACGGGCAGGTCGGCGTCGCCCACGAGTCCGCCGTCGAGCGGGGCGTGCTGATGGAGACGACCGCGCCCCACCTCACCCGGCCGCTGCCGATGCTGATGCCGCTGACCTCCGGGGTGTCCCCGGCGCAGGCCGCGCTCGCCCGGGGCGGCTTCGTCGCCGGCGACCTGCTGCGGCGGGGCGCACGCACGTCCCGCGAGACGCTGCCGCGCCCGCGCCGGGTGTCGGCCACCGAGGCGCTCGCCCTGGCCCCCGGACTGCGGCGCGCCGGGCTGCGCGGCGGCCTGCTCTCGTGGGACGGCCAGCTCGAGGACGACGCCCGGCTGGTGACGGCGATCGCGCGGACCGCCGCGGCCCACGGGGCGGAGGTCCGCACCCGCGCGCGGGTCGTCGCCACCGACGGGACGAGCGTCACCCTGCGCGACGGGCTCACCGGGGAGGTGATCCGGGTCGGCGCCCGCGGGGTCGTCAACGCGACCGGGGTGTGGGCCGGCGACCTGGTCGACGGCCTGGTGCTGCGACCCAGCCGCGGCACCCACGCGGTGCTCCGCGCGGGGGCGTTTCCGGCGCTGCGGACCGCCGTCACGGCCCCGGTCCCGGGGTCGTCCAGCCGGTTCGTCCTGGTGCTGCCGCAGCCGGACGACACGGTCTACGTCGGCCTCACCGACGAGCCCGTCGACGGGCCGGTGCCGGACGTGCCGCAGCCGACCGAGCCGGAGATCGGCTTCCTCCTCGACGTGGTCTCGGCAGCCTTCGACCACGACCTTCGGCGCGACCACGTCGTCGGGGCGTACGCCGGCCTCCGCCCGCTGCTCGACGCCGGTGACCGGGCGACGGCCGACCTGTCGCGCCGTCACGCCGTGGTCACCTCGGCGACCGGCGTGGTGAGCGTGGTCGGGGGCAAGCTGACCACCTACCGCCGGATGGCCGAGGACGCGGTCGACCGGCTGGTGGCCGAGCGGCGGCTGGACGCCGGGCCCTGCCGAACCCGCGCGCTGCCGCTGACCGGAGCCGCCCCGCGCACGGAGCTGGCCCGGGTCGAGGCACCCTCCCGGCTCGTGCGCCGGTTCGGCACTGAGGCGCCGGCGGTCGTCGAGGTCGCGCGCGCGGTCACGCGGCTGCCGGACGGGGAGCTGCTGGCCCCCGTCGCCGCCGGCGTCCACGTCACGCTGGCCGAGCTGGTCTTCGGCGCCACCCACGAGGGTGCGGTCGACGTCGACGACCTGCTCGACCGCCGGACCCGGGTGGGACTGGTCCCGGAGGACCGCGCGTCGGCGGTGCCCGCGGCCGAGCGGGCACTCGCCCTGGCTGCCGGGAGCACCCCGATTTCCGGACACCGATGAGTTCTCCCGTCGACGCGGGTCCACCTCTCTTGGCACACTGACCGAGCCGGAGGAGCCAGCCACATGAGGACGGCCACGTTGACCGCGGACCAGACGACCAGCGAGCTGCAGGACTTCGACGCGCTCACCGCGCGCTACGAACGCGAGCTGCTCGCCCACTGCTACCGCATGAGCGGGTCGGTCCACGAGGCCGAGGACCTGGTCCAGGAGACGTTCCTGCGCGCCTGGCGGGCGAGTGCCGACTTCCAGGGTCGCTCGAGCGTGCGGACCTGGCTCTACCGGATCGCCACCAACGTCTGCCTGACCAACCTCGAGGGACGGCCCCGACGTCCCCTGCCCACCGGGCTCGGCGCCCCCGACGTGGGGGCCCAGGACGCGCTCGACGCGCAGCCGGAGATCCCCTGGCTGGAGCCGATCCCCGACGCGGCCGTGCAGGTCGAGGAGAAGGACTCGATCCGACTGGCCTTCGTCGCGGCGCTCCAGCACCTCCCGGCCCGGCAGCGGGCGGTGCTGATCCTGCGCGACGTGCTGCGCTGGTCGGCCGCCGAGGTGGCCGAGGCGCTCGACACCACCGCCGTCGCGGTCAACTCGGCCCTGCAGCGCGCCCACGCCCAGCTCGACAAGCAGCACCTCTCCCCCGACGGCGTCTCGGCCGACCTGACCGCCGCCCAGCGTGAGCTGCTCGACGACTACGTCGAGGCGTTCTGGCGCAAGGACATCGACCGGATCGTCAGCCTGCTCACGGCCGAGGCCACCTGGGAGATGCCGCCGTTCACCGGCTGGTACTCCGGCGCCGGCACCATCGGCGACCTGATCGCCCAGCAGTGCCCCGGCGGCAGCCACGACATGCCGATGCTGGCGACGCACGCCAACGGCCAGCCGGCGTACGGCCTCTACATGCGCAGCGCCGAGGGCGACTTCGTCCCCTTCCAGCTGCAGGTGCTCGAGCTCGACGGCGAGCGGGTCCGCCACGTCAGCGCCTTCCACGGCACCGCGCTCTTCGAGCGGTTCGGACTGCCCGCGCGGCTGCCCGCCGACCATCGCTGACCCGGCGATGAGGAGCGCGCTCGCGGGCGCGGTCGAGCTGCTGGACCGGTCCCTGGCCTACACGCGGACCGCGCTCGCCGCGGTCACGCCCGACCGGCTCGACGCGCCCACCCCCTGCGCCGACTGGGACCTCGACGCCCTGCTCGAGCACATGGACGACGCCCTGGACGCCTTCACGGAGGCGGCCACGGGCTCGGTGGCGCTGGTCCCCACCACCGGGGCGCCCCGGCTGGCGTCGATCCGCGACAAGGCCTGCGCGCTGCTGGGCTGGTGGTGCGAGCACCCGCCGTCGAGCGTCGCCGTCGGCGGGGCCGCGCTGCCGGCCGACCTGCTCGTGGGTGCCGCAGCGCTGGAGATCTCGGTGCACGGCTGGGACGTGCACCGGGCCCTCGGCCACGACGAGCCGCTCCCCGAGGAGCTGGCGCGGGTGCTGCTGCCGCTGGCCCGGCTGCTCGTGGGCGCGGAGGACCGACCGTGCCGTTTCGCCCCTCCTGTCACGCCCGCACCGTCCGCCACGGCGAGCGAGCAGCTGCTCGGGTTCCTCGGGCGGAGCTGAGCCGTCCGCGAAGGTGAAGGTTTCGCCGTTCGCCCTCGGTGGGACCGGGTCCGTCCCTACCCTGAGCGCCATGCTGGTGACGCCGACGTCGGCCGTGTCCGAGCTCGTCCGAGCGGGTCGTATCGCCGACGCCCTGGCGGTGCTCGCGACCGGTCCGGAGCCCTCGGTGGCCGCGTCGACGCTGGCGATGGAGTGCCGGCTGGCCCGCGGTGAGATCGACCTCGCGCTCGGCCTCGGCGAGGCGCTCGCCGACGCCGTCGAGGGTGCGGACGGGGCCCGGGCGGCCCACGCCCTCGGGGAGCTGGCGGCCGCGACCGGCCGCGACGACGACGCCGTGGGGCACTTCCTGCGGGCGGGCGAGCTCGCGACCGGCGACGAGGACGACCCCGTCGAGCTGCCGTGGCGCGCCGGCGCCGCCCTCAGCCTGATCCGGCTCGGCCGCCACGACGAGGCCCAGCAGCACGCGCAGGCCCACCGGGTGCTCGCGGCACGGCAGCGGTCGGCGTACGCCCTGGCCGGTGCGCTGCGGACCATCGCCGCCGTCGGAGCCGGCGGGCGGCGCGAGGACCTGCTGCGCGAGGCCCGAACGCTGCTCGGCGACGGCCACGCCCGGCTCGCCGCCACCATCGACACCGACCTGGCCGGGCTGCTCGCGCTCATGGGCGGGGCGGTCGGCCGGCAGGAGGCCGTCGTCCTGCTCCGCTCGGCCGAGGTGTACGCCGACATCGAGGACCTGTGGCCGCTCCACGGCCGGGTCCGGCGGCTGCTCGAGCGGCTCGGCGAGCAGCCCGCGACCCTGCGCTGCGAGGCGATCGCCCGCCTCACCGACCTCGAGCACCACCTCTCGCGGCTGGCCGGCACCGGCTCCAGCAACCGGCAGATCGCCGAGCAGGAGGGGCTCACCGTCAAGGCGGTCGAGTGGCACCTCTCCCGTGCCTACCGCAAGCTCGGCATCCGCAGCCGGCGCGAGCTGCCGCGGTCGCTCAAGCTCGTCTGAGGTCTGCTGCGCATTTCCCATGAGACGAGGAGACCTGGTCGCTTCTCATGGTCGACCGACCGTGAGAAGTGCGCACCTGGCGCCAGGTCATGGGAAATGCGCGGCCCTGCAGCTCACAGCAGCCGCATCGACGCCCCGTGGCCATGGGTCCACGCGGTCGCCCGGCCGTCCACCCCGAGCACGAAGGTGGCCAGGCCCTCGGGCACCTCAGGTCCGGTGGCGGTCACGCCCGGCAGCACGCGCGGGGCCTCGTTGCTCACCCAGTGACAGCGCCCGGCAGCCACGAGCGAGGCCATCAGCGCGGCGAACCGCTCCCGGTCGTCCGGCTCGAGGTAGGCGATGACCGCGCTGTGGAAGACCACCACGGGGCCGAGCTCGGCTGCCTCACCCACCAGCTCGGGCAGCTCCTCGAGCAGGTCACCCGTCACGAGGCGGGGCGGGTCGGCCCGGGCGATCCCGATCGCCGCCGCCAGCCGCTCGCGGCGCTCGTCCTGCTCGGGCCACACGAGGTTCGTCAGCCACGCCATCGCGTCGTCGTCGCGCACGTCGAGGGGGTGCAGGTCGATCCCACCGCGCCAGGCGACCCTGGGCGGCTCGGTCCCGACCGGCAGCTCGCCGGTCACCTCGCACCGCAACAGCGGTCCCGCGCCCGCCGTGACCGGACCGGCCGAGGTGTCCCAGGCGTAGGAGAACCGGTCGGGATAGAGGCACAGCCCCGCACTCGCGCCCACCTCGAGCAGCGCCAGCGGCCGGCCCGCCTCGACGCCGAGCCGCGACAGCGCCGGAACCAGCGTGGCCAGCCGGCCCACCTCGTTGGTCTGGGTGGCCCGCGCGCGGATGGTCGCCCGGATCGACCCCCGGTCAGCCAGGAGCGCCTCGCGGAGGCCGGCGTACGGCCCGGGGGCGGGGACGCCGTGCCAGCGTGCCGCCGCGAACACCAGGTTGGGCTGCTGCTTGAGCGGCGGCAGCTCCCCGATCCACGCCAGCACCTCCGGGTCCTCGGCGACCGCCAGCGCCCAGGCCTGGAAGCACGGCGAGTCACCGGCGTACGCCGCGAAGTCGGCGTACTGCGAGGCGACGTCGGTGTAGAGCTCCATCAGCCTGCCGGCAGCGCGACGTACGTCGTCTCGAGGTACTCGTCGATCCCCTCGAAGCCGCCCTCGCGGCCGAAGCCGCTCGCCTTGACCCCGCCGAACGGCGCGGCCGGGTTGGAGACCAGTCCGGTGTTCACCCCGACCATGCCGAAGTCCAGCGACTCGGCCAGCCGGATGGTGCGCGAGAGGTCGCGCGTGAAGACGTAGGACGTGAGGCCGTACTCGCTGGCGTTGGCCCGCTCCACCGCCTCGTCCTCGCTGGCGAAGGTCGTGATCGGCGCGACCGGCCCGAAGATCTCCACCTCGTTGATCCGTGCCTCGGCCGGGACGCCGAGCAGCACCGTCGGGGCGTAGAAGTGGCCCGGCCCGTCGGGGGCGGACCCGCCCGTGACGACCGTGGCGCCGTCGTGGACTGCGTCGGTGACCAGCTCCCCGACGGACTCGACGGCGTCGGCGTTGATGAGCGGGCCGACGTCGACCCCGTCGTCCTGGCCGCGTCCGACCGTCAGCGCCCCCATCCGCTCGCCGAGCTTCTGCGCGAAGGCGTCGGCGATGCTCTCGTGGACCAGGAAGCGGTTGGCGGCGGTGCAGGCCTCGCCCATGTTGCGCATCTTGGCGACCATGGCGCCCTCGACGGCCGCGTCGAGGTCGGCGTCCTCGAAGACCAGGAACGGCGCGTTGCCGCCCAGCTCCATGGAGACCCGCTGCAGCTCGTCGGCGGACTGGCGGACCAGGATCTTGCCGACGGCGGTGGAGCCGGTGAAGCTCACCTTGCGCAGCCGGTCGTCGGCCATGAGCGTCTTGCTCAACCCGGCGGAGTCGCTCGTGGTCACCACGTTGAGGACGCCCGGGGGCAGCCCTGCCTCCTCCATCACCGCGGTCAGCGCGAGCATCGTCAACGGCGTCAGCTCGGCCGGCTTGACCACCATCGTGCAGCCGGCCGCGACCGCAGGGCCGATCTTGCGCGTGCCCATCGCGATCGGGAAGTTCCACGGCGTCACGAACAGGCACGGCCCGACCGGCTTGCGGATCGTGAGCAGCCGGCTGCCGCCTGCGGGCGCCTGCATCCAGCGGCCGTGGATCCGGACCGCCTCCTCGCTGAACCAGCGGAAGAACTCCGCACCGTAGGTCACCTCGCCCCGCGCCTCGGCCAGCGTCTTGCCCATCTCCAGCGAGATCAGCTGGGCGAAGTGGTCGGCGCGCTGCGTGATGAGCTCGTACGCCGTCCGCAGGATCTCGCCACGCTCGCGCGGTGCGGTCCGGGCCCAGTCGTGCTGCGCGGCCGCCGCCGCGTCCAGGGCGTCCATCGCGTCGCCGGGTGAGCCGTCGGCCACGTCGGTCAGGACGGTGTCGTCCGCGGGGTCCCGGACCACGAACCGCTCGCCGCCGTCGGCCTCGCGCCACGAGCCGTCGATGTAGAGGTTGCGCTGCTCGTCCGGCAGCAGGGTGAAGTCGGTCATGATCCCAGCCTCGCACCCCCGTCCACTTGCGCGATACGGGGTGACACCGGGCACGACAGCGTGGGATTCTGCTGCCGTCGGTTGCGGAGGGAGCACTCTGCGTCGACCCGGACCCCTCGCCGACCCCATGCGGTGGGGGGTCCGGCTCATTTCCCCACCCGATCTGCCCCTTGCCAACGGCGCGCGAGCGGAGTTGCCTTCGCTGTGGAGGTGGCGACATGGCCGAGAAGGGGAACCCACGCAGACCACCCGGGCAGGACCTCGCGGCGAGCAGCCCGGACCGGATCAGGAACGTCGTGCTGGTCGGGCCCGGAGGCTCCGGCAAGACCACCCTGGTCGAGACGCTGCTCGCCACCGCCGGGGCGGTGACCCGGACCGGCTCGGTCACCGACGGGACCACCGTGAGCGACCACGACCCCAGCGAGCAGCGCCACGGGCGGTCGAGCGGGCTCACGGTCGCGCCGCTCGTCCACGACGGGGTCAAGGTCAACCTGGTCGACACCCCGGGCTACGCCGACTTCGTGGGTGAGCTCCGCGCCGGGCTGCGCGCCGCCGACTGCGCCCTGTTCGTCGTGGCCGCCAACGAGACCGTCGACGACGCGACCCGCACCCTGTGGCGCGAGTGCGCCGAGGTGCGGATGCCGCGCGCGGTGGTGGTCACCAAGCTGGACCAGGCGCGCGCCGACCACGAGGGGGTGCTGGCGCAGGCGCAGGCGGCCTTCGGCGAGACGGTCGTCCCGCTCTACGTACCCGTCCGCGCCCCGTCGACCGGCTCAGGGCAGGCGGGCGAGGTGACCGGGCTCGCGGGGCTGCTGGAGCCCTGCGACGACGACCTGGCCGAGCTCCGGGGCGCCCTCATCGAGGCGGTGATCGAGGAGTCCGAGGACGAGACGCTGATGGACCGCTACGTCGGTGGCGAGGAGATCGACGCCAAGATCCTGCTCGCGGACCTCGAGCGGGCGATGGCCCGCGCGACCTTCTTCCCGGTCGTGCCGGTCTGCTCGATGACCGGCGTCGGCTGCCGCGAGCTGCTCGACCTGGCCGTCCGCGGCTTCCCCTCCCCGGCCGAGCACCCCTCCCCCGAGGTCTTCACCCCCGCCGGCAAGCCGGCCGACGGGCTGACCGGCGACCCCGACGGACCGCTGGTCGCCGAGGTGGTCAAGACCACCAGCGACCCCTACGTCGGCCGGCTGAGCCTGGTCCGCGTCTTCAGCGGGACGCTGCGACCCGACGCCGCCGTTCACGTGTCCGGCCACTTCACCTCGTTCTTCGGCGACGCGGGCATGGGCGCCGGCCACCCCGACCACGACGAGGACGAGCGCGTGGGCGCGTTGTCGTACCCCTTCGGCAAGCAGCTGCTCCCCGCACCCCAGGTCGTCGCCGGCGACATCGCCGCCATCGGCCGGCTCACCCGCGCCGAGACCGGCGACACCCTGTCCGACGTGGAGCACCCCGTCGTGCTGCGGCCCTGGTCGCTGCCCGAGCCGCTGCTGCCGGTGGCCATCGCGCCGCGCAGCAAGTCCGACGAGGACAAGCTGATGCAGGCGCTGGGCCGGATCGCCGCCGAGGACCCGTCGCTGCGGATCGACAACGACGCCGAGACCCACCAGCTGGTCGTGTGGGCGATGGGCGAGGCCCACGTCGACGTGACCCTGGAGCGGCTGGAGGAGCGCTACTCGGTCCACGTCGACCAGGAACCGTTCGTCGTGTCCCTGCGCGAGACCTTCGCCGGGCCGGGGTCGGGGCACGGGCGCCACGTGAAGCAGTCCGGGGGCCACGGCCAGTACGCCGTGTGCGACCTGACCGTCGAGCCGCTGCCCGAGGGGTCGGGGTTCGAGTTCGTCGACAAGGTCGTCGGTGGCTCGGTGCCCCGCCAGTTCATCGCCAGCGTCGAGAAGGGCGTCCGCGCCCAGATGCAGCGGGGGGTCCGGCTCGGCCACCCGGTCGTCGACATCCGGGTCACGCTCACCGACGGCAAGGCCCACAGCGTCGACTCCTCCGACGTCGCGTTCCAGACCGCGGGCGCGCTCGCGCTGCGGGAGGCGGCCGCCGCGACCACGATCACCATGCTGGAACCCTTCGACGCGGTCGACGTCCTCGTGCCCGACGAGCTGGTGGGCGGGGTGATGAGCGACCTCTCCGCACGCCGCGCGCGGGTGCTCGGCACCGACAAGGTCGGCGAGGACCGGACCCTGGTCCGCGCCGAGGTGCCCCAGACCGAGCTGGTCCGCTACGCGACCGACCTGCGCTCGGCCACCCACGGCGCCGGAACCTTCACCCGCTCCTTCGCCCACTACGAGCCGATGCCCGAGGACGTCGCCCGCGCCCTGCAGCCCCGCCCCCGTTGAGGTGGGCCCCCGCAACCGTTGAGGTGGGCCCCCGCAACCGTTGAGGTGGGCCCGCGCAACCGTCGAGAGGGGGCCGGCCCCAGCTCCGCGAGACGTTGGCCCATCTCGAGCGTTGCGGGGGCCCATCTCGACATCACTCGGCGCGGAGGAAGGCCTCCAGGATCGGACCGGCGGTGCTCGACCCGGACTCCCCGGTCTCCACGAAGACGGCCACGGCGAGGCCGTCCTGGGCGCCGATCATCCAGGCGTGGGTGCGGAGCGCGCCGCCGTCGTCGACGTACTCCGCGGTGCCGGTCTTGGCGATCACCGGGCCGCCGGGGACGTCGGCGAGGGCCGCGCCGCTGCCGCTGGTCACCACGCCGCGGAGCATCGCCTTCAGGTCGGCCGCCTCACCCGGCTCGAGGGCGGGTACGTCGGCCTGCTCGACCTCGTGGTCGCGCACCAGCGACGGGAGCACCGTGCTGCCCGACTGCACGGAGGCGATCACCGCCGACATCACCATCGGCGAGGCCAGCACCTTGCCCTGCCCGATCATGTCGGCCGCCGCCTCCGTCTCGGACTGCGCCGGCGGCACCTGGCCGAAGTACGACGGGAACCCGAGGTCGTGGTCGACGCCCAGCCCCAGCGAGGCCGCCGCGTCGGCGAGGTCGCCGCGACCGAGCTGCCCGCGCTCGTCGATGAAGGCGGTGTTGCAGGAGTTGGCGACGGCGGTCCGCAGCGGGATGGTCCCGATGCCGCTCGCGGGGTAGTCGTCGTAGTTCTCGAACTGCTTGCCGTCGACCACGGTCGTGTCGCTGCACTCCACCGACGCGTCCGGGCCCAGCCCGGCCCGCAGCAGCGCCAGCGTGCTGACCGCCTTGAAGGTCGACCCCGGCGCGAACTGGCCGTACGTCGCGACGTTGTAGCCCTCGGTCCCGGGCCCGTTGGCGGCGGCCACGATCTCACCGGTCCCCGGCCGCATCGCGACCAGCGCGCTCGCCGGTCCGACCGGCGCCAGCAGCCGCTCGGCGGTCTGCTGCAGCCCCGGGTCGAGGGTCAGCCGCAGCGGCCGTCCCCGCACCGGCTTCTCGCCGAACAGCTCGCGCTCCTTGTCGTCGGAGGCGATCGCGACGACGCTCACGCCCGGCGTCCCGGCGAGCTGCTCGTCGTAGCGGGCCTGCAACCCGGAGAGCCCGGCCTCGTCGCCGGCCTGGTAGCGGTCGGGATCCTCCTCGACCATCTCGGCGGTCACCGGGCCGACGGTGCCGAGGATCGGCGCCGCGAACTCGCGGGTGGGCGCGAGCGGCATCGTGTCCTGCACCGCCAGCGCCCCGCGGATCCGCTGGTAGCCCGACCCGACCCGGAGCGGCACGTCCTCGCGGCGGTAGACGATCCCCTCGACGAAGGCCTCGTCGCCGGAAGCCTTGACCCGCTCGACGTACGCCGGCGCGTCGATGTCGAGCAGCGCCGCGAGCTCCCGGGCCGAGACGACCGCCCGCTGGTCGGGAACCGCGGACTTGTCGATCCCGAAGCGGGTGACCGCCCGGTCGGTGACGAGCCGCTGGCCACCGGCGCCGACGATGTCGGCCCGTGGCGGGGTCACGCTGCGCAGCGCGAGCGTCCCGCCGGTGCGCAGCGACGGCTCCACGACGGCGGGCTCCCAGGTGACCTGCCAGGTGTCGTCGACCAGCGACATCGCGGCCTCGGTGCTGTAGGTCCAGTCCTGCTCGCTCACCGGCCAGGACCACCCCAGCGTGGCGGTCGCCGTGTCGCCCTCGCCCTCGGTGACCTCCTCCACCGTGACCGTCGGCGTGACCTCGCCGAGCCCCTCGACGATCGCGGCGTAGTCGGCGCCGGCGTCGACGGACTCAGCAACGGCGACCTCGTCCAGCTCTCCCGACGCCAGTCCGGTGGCGAGCTGCTCGGCGGCGTCGGCCGGGTCGGGCCCGGTGACGCCGTCCACGGCACCGGTGCAGCCGGTCAGCAGCAGGACGAGGGCGGCGGCGGTCAGGCCGCGGTGGGACCGAGACATGACGCCATTCCACCACCCGCCCGGGTGGGGACGAGTGAGCCCGCGGGCTCAGTGTCGGGCGAGCCAGCGGTCCAGGTCGATGCCACGGGCGCGGGCGACGGGCCGCAACGAGGCCCGCGTCGGCGCCCGGAACACCTCCGGCTCGATGGCCGCGTCCACCTCGGCGTACGCCCGCTGCCGGGCGGCGAGCTCGTCGGCCTGCGCGGTCGCCGCGGCGACGGTGGCCCGGTCGACGGTCACGGTCGCGCTGGTCAGCAGCGGGCTCACGGTCGGCGTGTAGCCGGAGGAGTGACCGGGCTTGTTGGGGTGGTAGCTCTCGGCGATCGGATAGCTCAGCCCGTTGATCCACTCCGGGTTGTCGCAGACCGCGTGGCCGATGAACCGGCTGGTCGGGTTGGCGAAGGCGAAGCCGCGGGCGGACGCCTGCGTCGAGGTGCGTGCGTTGAGCAGGTCGGCGGTCTGGTTGAGGCGGGTCTGCTCCTGCGGGGAGAACCAGGTCCCCGCGTTGCAGTCCTCGCCCATGAAGATCCGCGGGTAGCCCACCACGACCACGCGGGCGTTGGGCGCCTTGGACCGGATCGCGGCGTAGAGCGTGGACAGCCGGCCGGGCAGGGTGTTGGTGATGAAGGCCCGGGCGTCGTCGATCGCGCCGTTGCAGTCACCGGCCCACCACGGGGTCGCGCACTCGGTCAGCACGTCCGCGAAGCCGGCGTCGTTGCCGCCGACCGAGATCGTGACGTACGTCGTCGCGCTGCTCAGCGCCGACAGCTGGGCGTTCGTGACGTCGGCGACCTTCGCCCCGGAGCAGGCGCGGAAGGTGAGGGCGTAGCCACGGGCGGCCGCGATCAGGCTGGGGTAGGCCGCAGCGGAGCGCTGGCAGCTCGACCCGTCGGCGAGATAGCTGCGGGTGCCGGTGCCGGAGGCGTAGGAGTCACCCAGCGCGACGTAGGACGGCGCGGCGCCGTGGCCCGTCGGAGCGACGAGCAGCGGGGCGAGGAGGCCGAGCAGCGCTGCGGGCAGCAGCCGGCCGAGGGCGGAACGTGCGGACATGGGGTCCCTTTCCCGAGAAGGCCACCCGAGTGTGGCCGTGGCTCAATCTAGGGAGCGGACCCCATGTCCGCCAGAGGTGAAGCGTCAGCGGCCCAGACCGGTGCGGTCGACCTGGCGGTGGAACCGCATGCCGGCCAGTCCGCCGAGCATCGCGCCGACCAGCGCCACGAGCGCCACCACGACCGCGCCGACGACCACCGTCGTGGTGCCGTCGACGGTCACGTTCGGGAAGCCGTCGATGCCGACGTACTCGGTGCCGGCGACGGCGGCGACCACCGCCACCGCGATCGCGATCACCAGGCCCCAGCCCCAGACGGCCACGCCCTGCTTGATGCCGTCGAAGCGCGCCATCCGTCCGGCGACGTAGCCGCCGGAGTAGTAGGAGACGAACCAGATGAGGAGCGCGACGACGATGCCGACCACGCCCAGCTCGTCCAGGTCCAGGTCGAGCGCGGCAGCAGCCTCGCCGGCGCTGTCCGTGCCACTGGCCTCGCTGGCGAGCAGGCCGGTGGCCGCGACGATCGCGCTCAGCAGCACCGCCATGCCGGTGGCGGCCAGCCAGCCGAAGAAGGCCGAGCCGATCTTGACGCCGCCGTGCTCCTCGCGCTCGCGGCCCACGACCTCGCCCCGGGTCTCGGTGACGGTGCGCTCGTGCTGGACCGGCTCGCCCGTACGGGTCTCGTCGGCGGTGTGGTCCTTGTGGTCAGCCATGGTGTCTCCTTCGTCGTGAATCCCTCCCCGTACCCCGAACCCAACCACGCCATGCTCGGGTCACTCCACCGTGACCGACTTCGCGAGGTTGCGCGGCTTGTCGATGTCGTGGCCGAGGTGGAGTGCCGCGTGGTAGGCCAGCAGCTGCAGCGGCAGGGTCAGCAGGATCGGGTCGAGCTCCCGCTCGCACGCCGGTACGTCGATCCGGGTGGCGGTCAGGTCGCCGAGGTCGACGGTCGCGTGGGTGACCACGACGAGCGGCCCGCCCCGCGCCGCGATCTCGTGCAGCGCGGCGACGTTGCGGTCGGCGAGCTCGTCGTCGGGGACGATCGCCACGGTCGGCACCGAGGCCTCGATCAGGGCGAGCGGCCCGTGCTTGAGCTCGGAGGTCTGGTAGGCCTCCGCGTGGCGGTAGGAGATCTCCTTGAACTTCTGGGCGCCCTCGCGGGCGACCGGGTAGCCCCGCACCCGGCCGACGAAGAACAGGCTCTCCGCCTCGGCGAGCTGCTTGGCGATCGTGGCGTACTCGTCGTCGTGCCCGAGGATCTGCCGGATGTGGTCCGGGATCCGCTGGAGGCCCTCGATCAGCCGGCGGCCGTCGGCGATGGAGAGGTCCCGGACCCGGCCCAGCTGCAGGGCGAGCAGCGAGAAGCCGAGGAACATCGTGGTGAGCGCCTTGGTGCTCGCGACCGCGACCTCGGGGCCGGCGTGCAGGTAGATGCCGCCGTCGCACTCGCGGGCGATCGCGCTGCCCACGACGTTGACCAGGCCGATCACCCGGCCGCCCTTGCGGCGGATCTCCTGCACGGCGAGCAGCGTGTCGACGGTCTCGCCGGACTGGCTGACCGCGACGTAGAGGGTGTCGGGCTCGATGATCGGGTTGCGGTAGCGGAACTCGCTGGCGGCCTCGGCGTCGGCCGGGATCCGCGCCAGCTCCTCGATCAGCGAGGCGCCCATCTGGCCGACGTAGTAGGCCGAGCCGCAGCCGAGGATCTTGACCCGCGAGATCGCCCGGGTCTCGCGGGCGTCGAGGTTGAGGCCGCCGAGGTGGGCGGTGCCGAAGCGCTCGACGAGCCGGCCGCGCAGCACCCGCTCCGCCGAGTCGGGCTGCTCCAGGATCTCCTTGAGCATGTACGACGCGTGCTCGCCCGCGTCGAAGGCCGCCGGGTCGATGTCCAGCGGCGCCGCCTCGCGGTGGGTGGCGGTCAGGTCGCGGCGCATGGTCGTGAAGCCGGTGGCGGTGACGGTCGCCAGCTCGCCGTCCTCGAGGTGGGCGACGGTGGTGGTGTGGCGGACCAGGGCGGCGAGGTCGGAGGCGACGTACATCTCGCCGCCACCGACGCCGACGATGAGCGGGCTGCCGTTGCGGGCCACCACCATCCGGTCGGGGAAGTCGGCGTGCACGACCGCCAGGCCGTAGGTGCCCTCGACCGAGGCGAGCGCGTCGCGGACCTTGCCCTCGAGGGTGTCGGCGTCGGACCGGGCGACGAGGTGGGCGACCACCTCGGTGTCGGTGTCGGAGGCCAGCTCGACCCCGGCGTCGGTCAGCGCGGCCCGCAGCGTGGAGGCGTTGTCGATGATGCCGTTGTGGACCACCGCGACGCGGCCGTCGACGTCGGTGTGCGGGTGGGCGTTCGCGTCCGTCGCCGGCCCGTGCGTGGCCCAGCGCGTGTGCCCGATCCCGAGCTTCCCGGAGAAGCGCTTCGGGAGCGCCTCGGAGAGGTCACGCACCCGCCCGGCCCGCTTGCCGACCCGGACCCCGCTGCCACCGAGCACAGCCACACCGGCCGAGTCGTAGCCGCGGTGCTCGAGCCGGGTCAGGCCCTCCAGCAGGATCGGCGCAGCCTGCTGGCTGCCGACGTACCCCACGATTCCGCACATGGTGCCTCCTCTGTCCCTATCCGTAGACGAGCCGCCGCAGCTGGCGCTCGCTGAGCTCGGGAGCCGCGACCAGCCGCTGGCCGAGCTCCTCGCTGATCCGGGCGAAGATCTCGGGGTTGCGCAGCCCGTAGGTCTTCAGGTGGGCGTGCCGACGGCGTACGTAGTCGGCGACCGGCTCGGCCTGGAACGCGAGCACGTCCTCGACGACCCTCGCGGCCACCGCCGGGCTCAGCCCGGTGGTGGCGGCGACATGGTCGACGAGGTCGGGATCGGCACGCACGGCGACCAGAGTGCCGCTGAGACTGTCCAACGGCAAGTTCCTGCCCGCAATCGGGCAGGAACTCGTCGTCCGACCTCCCGGAAGTGGCCCTTCCCGACCGCGCCGAATCGCCCTAGGTTGTCGAGAGCGGGCCGCGGTCCCGTACCCCGGGGCCGAGGAGCCTGCCTCACGAAAGGATCCCGAGGATGACCCGTCGAACTGCGTCACCGCGCGCGCGCACCAGGACCCGGGCGGTGGCCGCCGCGGCTGCCACGGTGCTGCTCGCGGCACTCGTACCACTCAGCACCCAGACGGCCGAGGCCAAACCGAAGCCCGACCGTGGCGGACACGCCAAGTCCTGCGACAAGCAGAACAACAACACCTACCAGAAGCTCCTCAAGTGCATCAGCGCCGACGGAGTGATGGAGCACGTCGAGGCGTTCCAGGCCATCGCCGACGCCAACGACGACCCCAACTACCCGGGGACCCGCGCCGCGGGCACGGCCGGGTACGCCGGGAGCGTCGACTACGTCAAGCGCACCCTGACGAAGGCCGGCTGGACGGTGACGCTCGACCCGGTCGAGTCCACCTACAACTTCCCGGTGACGCTGCAGCAGCTCACGCCGGTGAACGCGGAGTACGAGTCGGGCGCCTTCACGGGCAGCGGGTTCGGCACCGTGACGGGCAGCGTCATCCCCGTCGACATCAACCTGACGCCCCCGCGCGCGAGCAGCAGCGGCTGTGAGGCCGCCGACTTCGCCGGCCTCGACTTCTCCGGACCGGCCGACATCGCGCTGACCCAGCGCGGCACCTGCAACTTCGGCGACAAGGCGTTCTTCGCCGAGCAGGCGGGCGCGGAAGCGGTCATCATCTTCAACCAGGGCAACACCCCGGACCGCGAGGGACTCATCGTCGCCAACGCCTCGACCCTCACCGACGGCACGTCCGTGCAGCACGGCATCCCCGTCGTGGGAGCCAGCTTCGCCCAGGGTGAGGCGCTGGCCCAGCCCGGCTCGACGGCCTTCGTCGACGTGCTCGAGCCGGAGACCCGCATCGACTACAACGTCATCGCCGAGAAGCCCGGCAAGAACGACGACAACGTGGTCATGGCAGGCGCCCACCTCGACTCGGTGACCGAGGGACCGGGGATCAACGACAACGGGTCCGGGTCCGCGGCCCTGATCGAGCTCGCCCAGAAGATGAGCAAGGTCAGGAACGTCAACACCCTCCGCTTCGCCTGGTGGGCCGCCGAGGAGCAGGGGCTGGTGGGCTCGGAGTCCTACGTCGCCAACCTCCCGCAGGAGGAGCGGGACCGCATCGCGTCGTACGTCAACTTCGACATGATCGGCTCGCCGAACTTCATCTATGGCGTGTACGACGCGGACGAGTCCAGCTTCCCGGCACCGGCCGGCGTGCCGATCCCCGACGGCTCAGCGGCCCTGGAGGACCTGTTCGAGATCTTCTTCACCTGGCAGGGGATCCCCTACGAGGACAGCGAGTTCTCGGGTCGGAGCGACTACCAGGCGTTCATCTTCAACGGCATCCCCGCGAGCGGCCTGTTCACCGGCGCGGAGGTCCCGAAGACCGACGAGCAGGAGGCGATCTGGGAGGGCGTCGCTGGTGAGTCCTACGACCCGTGCTACCACCAGGCGTGCGACAGCCTCACCCCGGTCGCCGACGGCGCGGACGCGGACGTCTACGCCGAGCTCGGCGCCGAGAACGACCTCGAGGGCAACGTGTCGCTGGAGGCACTGGGCGTGAACAGTGACGCCATCGCCTTCACCGTGCTCACGCTGGCCTACTCGACCGAGGACGTGAACGGCGTCCCGGGCAAGCGGGTGCCGGGCAGCCGCGGGCTCGACCTCCCCGAGCCGGGCGGCCCGGAGGGCACCGTCGGCTCCGACGGTGGCGACCAGCACGACCACGTGGGACCGGCTTCCTGACCCACGCCAGCATGTAACGCCGGGTTCTGTGCTGTTCCCACCACGTTGCACCACGGTGGGAACAGTCACGAACCCGGCGTTGCAGCACGGGTGCCGCGCGGTTGAATGACCCCATGACCCTCTCCCCGACCCAGCTGCTCGACCTCGACACGCTCGTCGGCGACGAGGACCGCGCCATCCGCGACACGGTCCGCAAGGTCGTCGACGAGCGGCTGCGCCCCGACATCGCGGGCTGGTTCGAGTCCGGGGAGACGCCTGTGCGCGAGCTCGCCCGCGAGTTCGGGGAGCTGGGGCTGCTGGGCATGCACCTCACCGGGTACGGCTGTGCCGGCACCAGCGCGACGGCGTACGGGCTGGCCTGCCTGGAGCTCGAGGCCGGTGACAGCGGGCTCCGCTCGATCGTCTCGGTCCAGGGCTCGCTGGCGATGTTCGCGATCTGGAAGCACGGCTCGGACGCACAGAAGGAGGAGTGGCTGCCCCGGATGGCGACGGGCGAGGCCATCGGCTGCTTCGGGCTGACCGAGCCCGACTTCGGCTCCGACCCCGGCGGGATGCGGACGAAGGCGGTCCGGGACGGCACCGACTGGGTGCTGACCGGCTCCAAGATGTGGATCACCAACGGCTCGGTCGCCGACGTCGCCGTCGTGTGGGCGCGGACCGACAGTGGGATCCGCGGCTTCGTCGTCCCGACCGACACCCCCGGGTTCTCCGCGCCGACGATCAAGCAGAAGCTGTCGCTGCGCGCGTCGGTGACCAGCGAGCTCGTGCTCGACGACGTACGCCTGCCCGCGGAGGCCGTGCTGCCGGAGGCGCAGGGACTCTCGGGACCGCTCTCCTGCCTCACCGAGGCGCGTTTCGGCATCGTCTTCGGCGCCCTCGGCGCCGCCCGCGACTGCCTGGAGACCACGATCGCCTACGCCCGCGAGCGCGACATCTTCGGCCGCTCGCTGGCGTCCTACCAGCTGACCCAGGCCAAGCTGGCCGACATGTCGGTCGAGCTCTCCAAGGGGCTGCTGCTCGCCCTCCACCTCGGACGACTCAAGGACGGAGGCGCGCTGCGTCCCGAGGCGATCAGCGTCGGCAAGCTCAACAACACCCGCGAGGCGCTGCGGATCGCGCGCGAGTGCCGCACGCTCCTCGGCGCCAACGGGATCACCCTGGAGTACCCCCTCATGCGGCACGCCAACAACCTCGAGTCCGTGCTGACCTACGAGGGCACCGCCGAGGTCCACCAGCTGGTGATCGGCCAGGCACTGACGGGCGAGTCCGCCTTCCGCTGAAGATTTCTCCCCGGGGCGGAATAGATCCGTGATCAGGGTGTTAGAACTGGTACAACGTTCAACTAACACCGACTCCCCGGAGGCCCCAGCATGAGCACCACCGACTTCGACACCCCCACCACCGCCGTCCAGGACATCGCCGGCGACTACGCCCTCGACGTCTCCCACTCGCGCCTCGGCTTCACCGCTCGCCACGCGATGGTCACCAAGGTCCGCGGCCAGTTCGGCCAGTTCGAGGGCGCCGCCCACATCGACACCGCCAACCCGGCCGCCTCCTCGGTCGAGCTGTCCATCGACGCCGCGTCGATCAGCACCGGCAGCCCCGACCGTGACGGTCACCTGCGCTCGGGCGACTTCTTCGACGTCGAGCAGTACCCGACCTGGACCTTCCGCTCCACCGACGTGGCCCGCGACGGCGACACCTGGAGCATCACCGGTGACCTGACCATCAAGGACGTCACCAAGTCCGTCACCATCGACTTCGAGCAGACCGGCTCGGCCGTCGACCCCTTCGGCAACACCCGCGTCGGCTTCGAGGGCGACGTCACCGTCAACCGCAAGGACTGGGGCCTCACCTGGAACGCGGCCCTCGAGACCGGCGGCGTCCTGGTCTCCGAGAAGGTCAAGCTGGAGTTCGACATCTCCGCGATCCGCAACGCCTGATCGCTCTCGCACCACCCCGACGGGGCCGCCGGATATCCGGTGGCCCCGTCGGCACGTGTGGCGCCACCATGGGGTCATGGAGCTTCCCGACGGGCTGACGTCCCGCCCCCTCGAGGCCCGCGACGCGCGAGCCGTCTTCGAGGTGATGGCGGCACAGGAGATGGCCGACCTCGGCATGGTCGAGATCGAGGAGGCCGACATCGTCGGCGACTGGGGACGGCCCAGCTTCGACGTCGGCGACTCGACGGTGGGTGTCTTCGACGGTGACCGGCTGGTCGCGTACGCCGAGATCTCCGGGCACGACCGGGGCGACGCCGCCCTCGACCCGGCGATGCGTGGCCGCGGGATCGGCACCGCCCTGGCGCTCTGGATGCAGGACAAGGTGCGCTCCCGCGGCGGGTCCGTGATCGGCATGCCGGTCCCGGAGGGCTCGCCGGGCGACCGGCTGCTCGAGGAGCTCGGCTACCGCGTGCGCTGGACCAGCTGGGTGCTCAAGCTCCCCGCCGGTGCCACCATCGTCGAGCGGCCGCTGCCCGACGGGTACGCCGTCCGGGCCGCCGAGCCGGCCGAGTACCCCGCCGTCCACACGGTCGCCGAGGACGCCTTCCTCGAGTGGTCGGAGCGGGAGCGGGAGCCCTACGAGGACTTCATCGCCCAGATCACCGGCCGCCCCGGCTTCGAGCCCTGGCAGCTGCGGGTCGTGGTCGACGGGGCCGGCGAGGTGGTCGGCGTGGCCCACGTGACGCTCGCGCTCACCGAGGACGAGCGGCCGCCGGAGGCCTACGTCGCGCGCCTCGCCGTACGGCGCGACCAGCGGCACCGCGGCCTGGCGCAGGCCCTGATGGTCGACGCGTTCGCGGTCGCGCGCGAGCACGGTGCGGAGTCCTCGTGCCTCTCGACGGACTCGCGCACCGGGGCGCTCGGCCTCTACGAGAAGGTCGGCATGGAGGTCACCTCGGTGTGGGTCAACCGGGCGATCGACCTGTGAGTCTCACGCCGGGCGCGACTGGTCGCTGACCCGCGGGAACGGCTCGGTCGAGAAGACCACCTCGACCGGTACGCCGAAGAAGTCGGCGATCCGGAGGGCGAGGTGCAGCGAGGGGTTGTACTCGCCGCGCTCGAGGTAGCCGACGGTCTGGTAGTGCACGCCGAGCTCGTCGGCGAGCGCGCGCCGGCTCACGCCCTGCTCCGCGCGGAGCAGGGCGATCCGGTTGTGGACCGACTCGCTCACTTGACCCACTGCATGCTCGCCTCGCGGGCCGCCTGCACCTGGGAGCCGGTCTGCTTGCGGGCCATCCGCCGTAGCACCACGGGGGTGAGGAGCGCTCCTGCCACTGCCCACAGACCCAGCACCGTCACCGTCTCGACGGTGCGCCACGAGCCCCCGATCTCCAGCGCCGCGGCGCTGTCGGGCAGGAACGCCGACCGCATCCCGAGGCCCATCCAGTACATCGGGAAGGCCTGCGCCACGACCTGCACCCAGCCCCACAGCTGCTGCACGGGGTAGAAGATCCCGGAGATGCCGGCGAGCACCATGATCGGGAGCATCCCCCACATGCCGACCTTCTGGACCCCCGGCACGAGCGAGCCGATGACCATCCCGATCGGCAGCGAGGCGAGCAGCCCGAGCACCGTCACCCAGACCACGGTGAACCAGCCGCTGGGGTCGGCCATCAGGCCGTCGAACAGGATCAGGCTCGGCACCAGGATCACGACCAGCTGCGGCACCAGGCTGAGGCTGTGGAAGAGCAGCTGGCCGCTGAAGTAGCCCACCAGGCCGTCGGGGATCGCCCGGTGCCGCAGCAGCGTGCCGTCCTCCTTCTCCATCGCCAGGCTGTAGGCCGGCCCGACCACCACCCCGAAGGCGATGAGTGCCCCGAGGATGCTGGGGAGGGCGACGGCGGCGAAGGGGATGCCCTCGACGCCCGTCTCGGCGTCGCGGCGGATCCACAGGTAGCCCAGCGTCAACGCCGCCGTGAACATGTAGAACCACTGGTCCTGGGTCGACCGGATGCTCTGGACGAGCTCCATCCGGCCGCGGTTGAGCCCGAGCCGCACGGCGTGGACCTTGTGCTCGAGCGAGGTGCCCGTCCCCTGCGTGGTCATCGGGTCACCTCCGCGAAGGAGCGGGCGGCCTCGGCGGCGGCGCCGGCCTCGTGCTGCTGGACCAGGGTGAGGTAGGCGTCCTCGAGGCTGGCCCGGTGGACCTCGAGGTCCTGCACCGCGTCGCCGTGCTGGACGAACAGGTCGCGGACGAAGCGGGTCGCCTCGGTCGTGGCGTGGACGAACCGCTCGCCGTCCCGCGTCCACCGCACCTCGGACTCGCCCGCCACGCGCAGCGCCAGCCCCTCCGCGCTGTCGTCGGCGACGATCCGGCCGCCGGCCAGGATCACGACCCGGTCGGCGAGCTTCTCGGCCTCGTCGAGGTCGTGGGTCGTGAGCAGGATGGTGGTGTTGTCGAGGTCGGCCAGCCGGTGGACCAGGTGGTGGAAGTCGCGCCTGGCCTGGGGGTCGAAGCCCGCGGTCGGCTCGTCGAGGAAGAGCAGCTCGGGCCGGCCGATGATGCCCATGGCGACGTCGAGCCGTCGGCGCTGGCCGCCGGACAGGGTGCCGATCTTCTGGTCGGCGAACTCGGTCAGGCCGACCAGGTCCATCAGCTCCTCGAGGTCCCACGGTCGCTCCTGCGTGGGGGTGGAGTACGGCGCGTAGTAGCCGCCCAGCTGGGTCAGCAGCCGCCGCGCGGTCCAGCGGGGGTGGTCGCGCCAGGACTGCAGCACCACGCCGGTCCGCGCCCGCCAGGGCTCCCCCGCGTGGGCCGGGTCCTCCCCCAGCACGCTCACCTCGCCGGCGGAGCGGATCCGGAAGCCCTCGAGGATCTCGATCGTGGTGGTCTTGCCGGCTCCGTTGGGTCCGAGGAGGCAGAGCACCTCGCCGGCGTGGATGTCGAAGTCGACGCCGGTCAGGACGTCGGTCGTTCCGTAGCGCATGCGCAGGTCGCGGACCTGCACGACCGGGTCACCGGCCGCCCCGGGGACGTGACCCGCCCCCGTCGATGTCTGGATCACGGGACGAATGTAGTAGAGGTGCTACATCGGTAGCAACCCTGTAACGGGGTCGTCCGACGTCACCAGCGCGCGGAGTGCGGTCGGGAACGGTGCCCCCCGCAGCTGCCACGCGTGACGAGGAACCACACCGCGAGCCCGATCAGGACCAGCGGGAGGTGGGTGAGCACGGCGATCCCCGCGAGCACGACGAGCACCACCATCAGCGGGAACGGCGGCCGGCCACGGCGGCGGCGCGGTGTGCCCGCCGGTCGCGGCGGCGCCCAGCCGGGGTCCGGGGCGTGTCCGGGCAGGTCCACGAAGACCGGGTCGAGCTCGGCCCGGGTCCGCGCCGCCCAGATCCGGTCCAGCCGCTCGGCGTGCTCGGCCTGGTCGAGCCGGCCGACGGCGTAGTGCTCGGCGAGCTCGGCCGCGGCCCGCTCCCGCTCGGCGTCGCCGATGCGCAGCTGGGCTCCGCGGTCGGCGGGCTGGTCGAAGGGCCAGCCGCCCTGCCGGGGGCTCATCGCGGGTCCTCGTCGGCGAGCAGCCCGTAGAGCTTGCGCCGGGTCTCGATCAGCACCGCCATCGCGTCCTTGCGCTGCTGGTCGGTGCCGCTGGAGAGGATCTGCCACAGCGCCGACATCAGCTGGCCGGCCTCGGACTTCAGCAGCGACAGGTCCGGCCCGTCCTCGACCGGGCCCTCGACCTCGAACGGCTCCCACACGGCCGCGAGCTCCTCGGGGTGCTCGGCGACGTACGCCTCGCCCTCCGGCGTCAACCGCAGCGTCCGGCCCCGCTCCTCGTCGCCCACGATCAGGCCCTCGTCCTCGAGCTGGCTGATCGTGGGGTAGACCGAGCCGGGGCTCGGCTTCCACTGGCCGCCGGTCCGCTCGGCGATCTGCTGGATCACCTGGTAGCCGTTGAGCGGCTCCACCGCGACCACGTCGAGGATCGCCGCGCGGACGTCGCCGCGGCGGACCCGGGGCCCGCGCGGCGGCTCGGGCTGGGCCATCCCGAAGAGTCCGGCCAGCCACGGCGGCGGCCCGGGACGACCTCGTCCGGGCGGTCCACCCCAAGGCCCGCCGGCACTGCTCCACCCGCCACCCCACTGGTGGCCCCACTGTCCGTGTCCCACGCCTGCCCCCTCCGAACGACCCGTCGGCGACTGTCGCCGATATATCGCGATAGTACGGCGGTGGTCGAGCGCGGACAAGGGGGTTGTCCTCCGGGCCAGGGGCCTCAGTCGGCGAGCTGGTCCCTCCGCCGGGCCAGCCACGACCTCTCTGCCGGGTTGCCGGCGGTCGCGATCGCCGCGTCGTACGCCGCCCGGGCGTCACCGGACCGGCCGAGCCTGCGCAGCAGGTCGGCGCGGGTGGCGTGCCAGGCGTGGTAGCCCTCGAGCGGGAGCCGGTCGACCTCGGCCAGTGCGACCGACGGGCCGTCGAGCTCGGCGATCGCCACGGCCCGGTTGAGCCGCACCACGGGCGAGGGGTCGATCGCACTGAGCTGGTCGTAGAGGGCGGCGATCTGGCCCCAGTCGGTCTCGCGGACGTCGGCGGCGTCGGTGTGAACGGCGTTGACCGCCGCCAGCAGCTGGTAGCGGCCCGGCGGCTGCCCGGTCGCGTGGGCGCGAGCGAGGCACTCGCGGACCAGGTCGTGCCCTTCGAGGACGAGGGCGCGGTCCCAGCCGGCCCGGTCCTGCTGGTCCAGCGGCACCAGCTCGCCCCCCGCGAAGCGGCTCTCCCGCCGCGCGTCGGTGAGCAGCATCAGGGCCAGCAGGCCGGCGACCTCGGGCTCCTCGGGCAGCAGCGACCGCAGCACCCGGCCCAGCCGGATCGCCTCCCCGGTGAGCTCCTGGCGTACGGGGGCGTCACCGGTGGAAGCCAGGTAGCCCTCGTTGAAGACGAGGTAGACGACCGCCAGGACGCCGGCCAGCCGGGCCGGCAGGTCGGAGAGTGCGGGCACGCGGTAGGGGATCCCGGCGCCGGCGATCTTGCGCTTCGCACGGGTGATCCGCTGCGCCATGGTCGTCTCCGGGACCAGGAAGGCGGCGGCGATCTCGGGCACGGTGAGCCCGCCGAGCAGCCGCAGCGTGAGGGCCACCCGCGCCTCGGGGGCGAGGGCGGGGTGGCAGCAGGTGAAGATCAGCCGGAGCCGGTCGTCCTCGACCGGCCCGGTGGGCTCGTGGGGCTCGGGGTCGATGATCATCTCTGCCTGCTGGTGCTTGTCGTCGCGGCGGGACTCCCGACGGAGCCGGTCGATGGCACGGTTGCCGGCGGTGGTGGTCAGCCAGCCACCGGGGTTCGGCGGGATGCCGTCCATACGCCACTTCTCCAGGGCCACGACCAGCGCCTCCCCGGCGGCGTCCTCGGCGAGGTCGAGGTCGCCGAAGCGGCGGGCGAGGGAGGCGACGACCCGGCCGAACTCGGCCCGGAAGATCGCCTCCACCCGGCTGTCGACGGAGTCGCTCACGCTAGTCCTGGAAGGGCCGGACCTCGACCGGACCGCCGCAGGCCCGTGAACCCTGGGAGGCCCACTCGAGGGCTGCGTCGAGGTCGGGGGCCTGGATGATCCAGTATCCGCCGAGCCACTCCTTGCTCTCGGAGAACGGCCCGTCGGTCACGACCGGTGCGTCACCGGTGTTGTCGACGGTGGTGGCGATCTCGCGCGGCATCAGGCCGCCGGCGAACACCCACGAGCCGGACTCCCTGAGCCGCTCGTTGAAGGCGCCGACGTCGGCGAACATCCGCTCCATCTCCTCGCCGGCCGGCATCTCCTCGCCGACGACGTGGTGGACGGACAGCATGTACTCGGGCATCTCGTTCCTCCTGCGTACGGACCCCCGGCGGGTCCTCTCACCTGGTCCACGAACGGGGAGACGTCGGCACGACACCCCGCGCCGGGATTCTGCCCGAACCCGGTCAACCCTGGCCGCACACCCTCGTCATCGTCCGCAGGTAGCGCTCGTACGGCGGCAGCCCGGCCGCCTCACGTCGCTCGTCGAGCCCTTCCGGGTCCTCGATCTCGGGCTGGGCCGGCGTGCCCTTGCGCGTGCAGCCGGTCTGGGTTCCGTAGAGCTGCGGCTCGCCCCGACCCGCGCGGACCCGGTCCTCGAGGTAGGCGAGGTTGCCCGGCGAGGCCTGGCCGTCGGCCACGGCCGCCCGCAGCAGCTCCAGAGCCTCGGCCTGGAAGTCGGGGTCGAGGTCGGAGTGCTGGGCGATCAGCCAGGCGGCGTCCTCGCCCTCCTGGCCGACCAGGTCGTACGTCGGCCAGCCGTGCTCGTCCACGATCTCCCGGAGCCGGTCGGTGCGTTGCTCGTCGGTCAGCGGTGCGCCGCTGGTCCGCTCACCCTGGTCCTGCTCGGCCATCGCGAGCAGCTCGTCGCGCAGCTCCTCGTCGAGCTGGGTCGCCACCGGCACGCCGGGCTCCGCGGTCGGGACCCGGTCCGACCCGGTGCCGCCCGTGCACGCACCCAGCAGCAACGCCGCTGCGAGGAGGGCGGACCACCGCACCATGTCCCGGTTCTACACCACCCGGGCCCCGATAGTCAGTCACGGATCGGTCGTCGTACGCCCGAAGTCGCGACACGTCCGTGACGGACTATCGGGACGGCCGGCCGGTCAGAGGCCCTTGCGCTTGCGGCCGACCCCCCGGAGCAGCGACCGGGCACCGCGCTCGATGTCCCGGTTGGCGGTGGACCCTCCGGTCGTCGGCCTGCCGGTGGGGCGGGCGGTCCCGCCCGCGACGCCGCGGCGTCCGCCACCGAGGGCTCGGTTCACCAGTCCACGGATCATGCGGTTCTCCCTTCGTCGAGAACCGGACCCGTACCCGTCTCGTGCCGCTCCATGCGGAGCGGTCCTCCTCAGCTGGCGATCTCCCAGATCTGGCCGGCCGGATCGCGGAAGCTGGCGGTCCGCGGACCCCACGGGCGGGTGATCGGACCGTTGAGCAGCTCCACGCCCCGCGCGAGCAGCCACTCGCAGCGGGCGTCGACGTCGTCGACGTGGAGCGTCAGCACGCTGCGATGGCCGGCCGGCGCGCCCACCGGAGCCGGGTCGATCAGCTCCGGGGCGGCGGCGACGTCGAGCAGGTTGACCAGCGTGTCGCCGAACCGGAAGACCGCCGAGCTCTCGTCCTCGAAGTGCACCGGGAGGCCGAAGACCTCGGTGTAGAACGAGCGGGTGGCGGGGAGGTCCTCGGCGAAGATCGTGATCGCCCCGATCGGTCCGGAGGGGTCCCAGCGGCCGGTCACGCGGGCGCCCCCTCACCGGCGATGTTGACCAGCCAGCCGATGCCGTACCGGTCGACGAGCATGCCGAAGGTGTCACCCCAGACCTGCTGCTTGAGGGCGTCGACCACCGTCCCGCCGTCGGACAGCTTCTCGAACCAGCCGGTCAGCGCCTCGGTGTCGTCGCCGGAGAGGCTGATGTGCACCGAGCCGCCGGGCGCGGCGGTCTCTCCCGGGGGTGCGTCGGAGGCCATCAGCGTGAAGCCGTCGGGCGTCTCGAGCTGGGCGTGCATGACGCCGTCGGCGGGCTCGCCCCCCATGTCGCCGAAGGTCATCACCTGGAGCTCGCCACCGAACACGTCGCGGTAGAACTCCATGGCCTCCCGGGCCGTGGCCTGGAAGTTGAGGTAGGGGTTGAGGCGTGAGCCCATCGTCTGCTCCTTCGCGTGGTCGTCGTCGGGCAGACCTCGACCGACGAGCGGATTCATCGGGCGGTGCGGCGCCGACCCTACGCCTCGCGCCAGGGGTCGGTCAGCGCCCTGAGGTCGAGCAGCGCGCGCCGGAGCTCGCGCATCCGGGCAGGGCCGAGGTGGGCCTCCCACTCCGCCTCGACGACCGCCTCCATCTCCCGGGCCCGCTCCTGGGCGCGGATCCCCCGCTCGGCGAGGACGACGAGCCGGGCGCGGGCATCGGTCGGGTCGGGTCGCCGCTCGACGTAGCCCGCCCGCTCGAGCTGGTCGACGAGGAACCCGGCCGTCTGCTTGGTGACCTGGGCGGCCGCGGCGAGGTCCGTCAGTCGCGTCCCGTCCGGCCCCAGGCGGGCGGCGATCCGGCCCTGCGCGAGCGTCAGGTCGTCGAACCCGCCGGCGCGGAGGTGCTCGAAGATCCGGGTCTCGAGGTGGCGTCCCGCGACGAACATCCACACGCCCGTGCTCGTCTGCTGCTGCTCCACCCGTGAACTCCCTTGACAGAACTGGTCAGTCTCTCTGACCATAACAGTCAGAGAGACTGACCAGTCCAGGAGGCGCGCCATGGACAAGGAAGCCGTGTGGGACGTGGTCGTGAGCGAGCGGCACGCGCTGCTGGAGCACCTGCGGGTGCTGACCCCGGAGGAGTGGGACCACCCCTCGCTGTGCGCGGGGTGGCGGGTCCGCGACGTGGCGGCCCACGTGATCTCGGCCCCGCAGCTGCGCTGGCGGGCGACCGGCCGCGTGATGACGCAGATGTGGCGCGGCTACAACGGCGCGATCCTCCGCGACGGCCTGCAGCGCGGAGCGGCACCGACCGCCGAGATCCTCGCCCAGTACGACCGGTGGGCAGGCGTACGCCGGGGGCCGCTGACCGTCACCCACGTCGAGCCGCTGGTCGACGTCCTCGTGCACAGCCAGGACATCCTGCGCCCGCTCGGCCGGGTGCACGTCCCCCCGCCCGAGGCGGCCGTGGTCGCGGCCGACCGTTCGCGGTTGCTCGCTCCGCTGGTCGGCTCCACGCGCACGGTGCGCCGGGTCCGGATGCGGGCGACCGACACCGAGTGGGAGCGTGGCCGCGGTCCGGTCGTCGAGGGCCCTGCGCTGGAGCTGCTGATGCTGTGCGCGGGCCGCGAGGCCGAGGCGACCCTGCTCGCCGGCGAGGGTGTCGAGGTCATCACGCCGGCCTGATCAGCCGCGCGCCACCGCCACCTCGCCGCCCCACGACCAGCCGTCGGACAGCGGGAGGTACTCGCCGCTCCAGAACGTGCCGGGGTCGTACCAGTGGGCCTTGCGGTCGGTCTCGAGCAGGCCCATCTCCTGGAGGGTCAGCGCGACCACCTCGGCGCAGTACGCCGCCTCGGGACGCGGGCGTGGCCGGTCGCGGTCCCGCCTCGGCTGGTAGCCGTCGCGCCCGCGCAGCCACCGGCCTGCCAGTCGTGCGGTGCTCGGGAAGGACACCCCGTCGAGCCGGGCGACCGCCCGCAGCGCCGCGTCCTCCTCGGCCCGACCGGCCAGCGGGTCGAGCTGCCGCAGCCAGGCCTCCTGCTCGTAGACCTCCTGCCATCGGGTCACGGCGTCGCGCAGGTCGTGGAGCTGGACTCCCCGGTGGTGGTCGCCGGTCCACAGGTCGGGCAGCGAGCGGCCGAGCTCGGCGTGCCACATCAGCGGCGGCAGGTCGTCGAGCACCAGCGCCATCCCCACGTGGTTGACCGGCGCGTTCGTGAGCGTCCGGATCGCCCGGTCGGCGGCGCTGCGGCCGCGGAACAGCCACAGGTCGCCGGTCCGGGTGAGCGACACGGCCTCGTCGAGGGACAGCGCCCCGGAGCTCTTCACCATGGGTGCAGTCTGCCGAAGCGGCGCCGTACTCTCGTGGCATGGCGGGCGCGTGGTGGAAGTGGCTGGGTCTGGCCGGGGTCGTGGGCGTCGCCGCGACCGGGGCCGCGATCGCGCGCCAGGAGCGCCAACGGCGGTCCTACTCCCCCGACGAGATCCGCTCCCGCCTCCATCAGCGGCTCGCCGAGGCGGAGGCCTCCTCCCCGGACTGAGCCCGCTCCGAACGCCGCGACGCCACCAGGCTGGTGACCGTGGTGACCGCGAGGATGCCGACGACCACCAGCAACGACGGGAGCGTCGCGATCTCGGGCACCGCCGGCCACTGCAGGTGGGCCCAGTGGAGCCCCAGCTTGACCCCGATGAAGGCCAGGATCGCGGCCAGGCCGTAGCCCAGGTGGACGAGCTTGCCGAGCGCGCCCTCGAGGACGAAGTAGAGGGCCCGGAGGCCGAGGAGGGCGAAGGCGTTGGTCACGAAGACCAGGTACGGGTCACCGGTGATCCCGTACACCGCCGGCACGGAGTCGACCGCGAAGACCAGGTCGGTGGCCAGCACCGCGACGACCACGACGGCCAGTGGTGTGATCGCCCGCCGCCCGTCGATCCGCGTGAGCAGCCGGGTTCCTTCGTAGTCCTCGGTCACCGGCACCAGCCGACG
Organism: Nocardioides euryhalodurans; assembly: GCF_004564375.1. Lineage (NCBI taxonomy): Bacteria > Bacillati > Actinomycetota > Actinomycetes > Propionibacteriales > Nocardioidaceae > Nocardioides > Nocardioides euryhalodurans. The sequence continues at coordinate 2,604,021 of NZ_CP038267.1, read as the reverse complement.
CAGCACGCGGACGCTGCGCAGCCGGGAGACGTCGACCTCGTGGTCGGTGCCGCGGACCGCGTCGCGCAGGATCTTGGCCGCCGTCACCACCAGGACCAGGCCGAAGACGAGGAACACCCAGTCGAAGGCGGCCAGGGCAGCGGCGCCCAGGGCGATGAAGACCGCACGCATCACGAGCGCGCCCACGATGCCGTAGAGCAGCACCCGCTGACGCAGCTCGCGCGGTACGGCGAAGGCACCGAGCAGCAGGATGAAGACGAACAGGTTGTCCACGCTCAGCGACTTCTCCACGAGGTAGCCGGCGTAGTACTCCAGGCCACGGTCACCGCCGAACGCCGTGACGACGTAGATGCCGAAGAGCAGCGGCAGCGCGAGGTAGAACGCCGACCAGCCCAGCGCCTCGCGCATCCCCACGTCGTGGGGCCGACGGGTCAGCAGGAAGTCGATGACGAGGAAGCCGACGACGGCAGCGATCGTGACCGCCCACAGGGTGGGCGTGGCGACGGTGTCGACGGCGGACGGGGACGCAGCGGCGTTGAGCACGGGACTCCTCAGGTCGGGACGGCCTGAGGTCTCCTTCGCCGCACGGGCTCCCGCCCGAGGCGCCGTCCACGGCGCCGGAATGACCGGACGAGGATCGAGAAGTACTCCCCTCCCGGCAAATGCTAGCGAACAGGTCGACATCGCCCAAACCCGGGTTGTGCCGATCCGGCTCGCGAGGCAGGGTGGCAGACATGCCCCTCTCGGAGCACGACGTCCTCGCGTTCGACGTCTACGGCACCCTGGTCGACACCGCCGGGGTGGTCGAGCAGCTCCGCGGGGTGGTCGGCGACCGGGCGGCCGAGTTCTCCGACGCGTGGCGCGCCCACCAGCTCGGCTACTCGTTCCGTCGGGCGCTGATGCGCGACTACGTCGAGTTCGGGACGTGCACCGCGCAGGCGCTCGACCACACCGCGGCGACGATGGGCGTCGAGCTCACCGACGCCGACCGTGAGGAGCTGCTGGCGGCGTACGGGCGGTTGCCGGCGTTCCCCGACGCGGCTCCCGCTCTCGCCGGCCTCGCGGCGGCCGGTCGTCGGCTGGTGGCCTTCTCCAACGGGCCAGCCGGAACGGTCACGGCCCTGCTGGACCAGGCAGGCCTGAACACGCTCCTCGACGACGTCGTCAGCGTCGACGAGGTCGGCAGCTTCAAGCCCGACCCCGCGGTCTACCACCACCTGCTCGAGCGGGTCGCGTGCCGGGCGCAGCGGGTGGTGATGGTGTCCGGCAACTCCTTCGACGTGCTCGGGGCGAAGTCCGCGGGGCTGCAGGCCGCCTGGGTACGGCGCACGGAGGCTGCCCTGCTCGACCCGTGGGGCATCGAGCCGGACACGGTCGTCACCGACCTCGGCGGGCTGCTGCCCGACTGACAGGATGGCGGCGTGCACCACTCGCCCCGCCAGCTGCTGCTGCTCGGCGCGGGGTGCGTCGTGCTCGGCGCCGGCGTCGCCCTGCTGCTCACCGCCGACCTGGGCTCCGACGGGTTCTCGACCCTGGTCAACGGCGTCTCGCTGCGCGCCGACATCTCCTTCTGGACCGCCAACGTGCTGGTCTCGCTCGCCTTCCTCGCGGTCGCGGCCGCGCGCCGCGTGGTGCCGGGGCTCGGCACGGTGGTGCAGGTGGTCGTCGTGGGCGGCAGCGCGTCCCTGCTCCTGGAGGCCCTCACCACCCCCGACGGGTGGGGCGGCCGGATCGCGATGCTGGTGGTCGCGCTTCCGGTGCTCGGCGTGGGGATCGCCACCTACCTCGGCAGCAGGACCGGCGCCGGACCCGCCGAGGCGGCCGGCCTCGCGTGGGACCCGCCCATCCCCTTCAAGTGGAGCTACAGCCTGGTCCAGGGCGGCGGCGCGCTCGGCGGCTGGCTGCTGGGCGCCACCATCGGGCCCGGGACCGTGGTCGTGATCGTCCTGCTCGGCCCGCTGGTCGACCTCACCAGCCGGCTGCTGAGGCTCGACGTCCACCAGACGGCCACCTGACCGGGCATCGGAGCGCGACGCGCCCTACCCTTGCTCGGTGTGACCGGCTTCGATGACCTGTTGGCTGCCAACCGCCGCTACGCCGAGAGTTTCTCGATGAGCGGCTTCGACGGGATCGCCCACGCGGGAGTCGCGATGGTGACCTGCATGGACTCGCGGATCGACCCGCTGCGGATGGTCGGGCTCGAGCCGGGCGACGCCAAGATCCTGCGCAACCCCGGCGGCCGGGTGACCGACGCCGCCCTGGTCGCGCTCGTGCTCGGCGTCTCGCTGCTCAACGTGAGCCGGATCCTCGTGGTCCAGCACACCCGCTGCGCGATGGCCTCGGCCGGCGAGGCCGAGCTCCAGGCCCGCGTCGGCGAACGCCTCCAGCAGGACGCCTCGTGGCTCTCGATCGGCGCCATCACCGACCAGCGGCAGGCCCTGCGGGCCGACGTGCGCCGGGTGCGCAGCCATCCGCTGATGCCCGCCGAGGTCGAGGTCGGCGGGTTCCTCTACGACGTCGACACGGGGCTGCTCGGCGATCCCGTGGGCTGAGGTCTCAGCCCACGCTGACGACCAGCTTGCCGCGGGCACGCCCCTCGGCGAGGTGGTCGATGGCGGCAGCCGCGTCGGGGAGCGGCCAGGTCCGCTCGACGGCCGGGACGAACGCACCCTCCTCGGCGAGCGCCACCAGACGCGCCAGCTCCGTCGCCTTCTCCGAGGCGACGAAGAAGCGCAGCCGTTGCCGCACCAGCGGGGAGAGGGCGGCGGCGCCGAGCTGGCGCTGGATGCCGCTGAGCCACGGCCCGCCGGTCTCGCCGCCGACGATCACGAGCGTGCCCCGGGGCGCCAGGACCCGCCGCAGCCGGCGGATCGACCGGCCACCACCGATGTCGATGACCACGTCGTAGGCCGCCGGCGTCCCGTCCTCGCCCGGAAGGTCGGCCCCCGGCCCGTGGGGCAGGACCCTGTCGGCCCCCAGGCCCCGCACGAACTCGGCCTTGGTGGCGCTGCAGACCGCGTCCACACGGGCGCCGGCGTGCCGGGCGAGCTGGACGACGAAGCTGCCCACGCCACCGGACGCGCCGAGCACCAGGACCCGCTGGCCGGCCCGGACCCGGCCCACGTCGTGGACGGCCTGGAGGGCGGTCAGGCCCGAGATCGGGACGGCCGCGGCCTCCTCGAAGGTCCAGGCGGCCGGCTTGGCCACCAACCGGTCAGGGCTCGTCACCGCCAGCTCGGCGAACGTCCCGCCGGGAGCGGTGCCCATCACCTCGTCCCCGACGGCGAGGCCGGTCACCCCCTCGCCGAGGGCGGCGACCACCCCGGCGACGTCGCGACCCAGGACCGGCCGGCGGGGCCGGCGCAGGCCCGTGGCGAGTCGCATCAGCCGCGGCTCGCCGGTCATCAGGTGCCAGACGCCACGGTCGACGCCGGCCGCCCGCACCACCAGCAGCACCTCGCCCGGGCCCGGAACCGGGTCCGGCCGGTCGGCCAGCACGACCCGGTCGGTGCTGCCGTACTCGGTACGCACGATCGCCTTCATGTCCATCCTCTCCCTTACGCTGTAAGAAGACAGTAGCCTTACGTTGTAAGCCATCGCAAGAGGAAGGACCGGACCTGTGCCGACCCGGACCCCGCTGAGCCGCGAGCGCATCCACGCCACGGCCCTCGAACTGGCCGACGAGCACGGCCTGGCAGGGCTCTCGATGCGGTCGCTCGCGACCGCCCTGGGGGTCGAGGCGATGTCGCTCTACCACCACGTCCCGGGCAAGGACGCCCTGCTCGACGGGCTGGTCGACGCGGTCTTCGCCGAGTTCCACCTGCCGGTGGTCGGGGAGGACTGGACCGAGCAGATGCGGGCCCGGTCGGGCTCGGCCCGCGAGGCGATGAAGCGGCACCGCTGGGCGATCGGCCTCATGGACTCCCGGCGCACGCCGGGGCCCGAGACGCTCCGCCACCACGACGCGGTGCTCGGCTGCCTCCGCGCGGCCGGCTTCTCGCTGGAGCTGGCCGGGCACGCGGCCGCGCTGCTCGACGCCCACCTCTACGGCTTCGTCGTGCAGGAGGTGAGCCTGCCGTTCCAGGACGAGGGCGAGCTGGCCGACCTGGGGTCGGAGATCCTCACCGGGCTGCCGGAGGGGGAGCTGGTCCACTTCCGTGAGTACGCCGTGGACCGGGCGCTGCAGCCGGGCTACGACTTCGGCGACGAGTTCGGCTGGGGGCTGGAGCTGGTCCTCGAGGGGATCGCCCGCCGGCTGGCCGAGGAGCAGGCGTGAGCGCCCGGGGCTACGTCGGCGTCGTCGGCCCGAGCGGCGAGCCGGCCGCCGAGGTGCTCGCCGCTGCCGAGGAGGTCGGTCGCCTGCTGGCCGGGGCCGAGGTCGTGGTGGTCACCGGCGGTGGCACCGGGGTGATGGAGGCCGCGTCACGGGGCGCCACCTCCGCCGGCGGCACCGCGCTCGGCCTCCTGCCCGGGAGCGACCGGCGCGAGGGCAACACCCACCTCACGGTCGCCGTCGCGACCGGGCTGGGCGAGATGCGCAACGCGCTGCTCGTGCGGGCGGTCGACGCGGTCATCTCGGTGGGCGGCAGCTGGGGCACCCTGAGCGAGGTCGCGCTCGCCTGCCGCACCGGCGTGCCGGCGTACGCGCTGCTCGGCTGGGAGCTGCCCGCCGAGGGCGGTCCGGTCGTGGTCGCCGACGCGGCCGAGGCGGTGGCCCGCGTGCTCGACGTGCGGTGACTCAGGCGTCGTGGATCGGCTGCTTCGGCAGCTTCTTGACCCGTTGCCGACGCTTGCGGCGCTCGGGGATCATCGAGCGCATCTCCTCGAGCTTGCCGAAGCACAGCAGCCGGTCCTCGGCCTCCAGCACGGTGGAGGCACGCGGGTTGGGCAGGACCTGGGCGCCGCGGTGGAGCGTGAGGACGGTGATGTCCTTCTCGCGCAGGCCGGAGTCGGTGATGGACTTGCCGACGATGTCGGCCTCGCCGTGGACGGCGAGCTCGGCCACGCCGTACCCGGTGGAGACGCTCAGCCGCTGCCGCACGTCGATCTGCGGGAACGCGACCTGGTTGTCGATGTGGTCGATGATCGCGCCGGCGATGTCGAGCTTGGTGGCGTTCTCGATGCCCTCGAGGCCGGGCGAGGAGTTGACCTCCATCACCAGCGGGCCGTCGTTGCCCTCGAGCATGTCGACCCCCGCGACCTTGAGGCCCATGATCTGGGCCGAGCGCACGGCCGCCTCCTCGAAGACCGGGTCGAGCTCGACCGCCTCGACCGAGCCGCCGCGGTGCACGTTGGAGCGGAACTCGTCGCCCTGCGCGACGCGGCGCATGGCCGCGACCACCCGGTCACCGACGACGAGCGCCCGGATGTCGCGGCCCTTGCTCTCCTTGACGAAGCGCTGGATCAGCACGTTCTGCCGGGTGCTGTGCAGGGTCTCGATGATGGCCTCGGCGACCTTGCGGTCCGGGGCGAGGATCACGCCGATGCCCTGGGTGCCCTCGAGCAGCTTGATCACGACCGGCGCACCGCCGACCCGCTCGATCGCCGGGATCACGTCGGCGCGGTCGCGCACGAAGGTGGTGGCCGGCATCAGCACGTTGTGGCGGGACAGGATCTGCGACGCCCGCAGCTTGTCCCGCGAGTTCGTGATGCCGGCGGCGGTGTTGGGCGTGTAGACGTCCATCTGCTCGAACTGCCGCACCACCGCGGTGCCGAAGTAGGTGATGGAGTTGCCGATCCTCGGCAGGATCGCGTCGTAGTCCGAGAGCTGCTTCCCGCGGAACTGCAGGTCCGGCTCGTCGTGGCTCAGGTCGATGCCGAACCGGAGGGTGTTGAGCACCTTCACGGTGTGCCCGCGGTCGAGTGCGGCGGTCCGCAACCGCTGCGTGCTGTAGGCACGGGGGGAGACCGAGAGGATGGCGAGCTTCATGTCAGCAACCTGAGAGGATCGAGGGGTGACTGCAACGGACGCATCCGCTCCATCCAACACCATCGTCGGGTGGCGGGAATGGGTGAGCCTCCCGGGCCTCGGCGTCTCGTGGATCAAGGCGAAGGTCGACACCGGCGCGCGTACCTCCGCCCTCCACGCCTTCGACCTCGAGGAGTTCGAGCGCGACGGCGAGGTGTGGGTGCGCTACTCGGTCCACCCGTGGCAGGACTCCGACGAGGACGCCGTCGACTGCGAGTCGCGGGTCCTCGACCGACGGGAGGTGCGGAGCTCGAGCGGCCACGCCGAGGAGCGGTACGTCGTGCAGCTCGACGTCAGCCTGTGCAAGCACGTGGTCGACGCCGAGGTCACGCTGAGCAAGCGTGACGAGATGGGCTTCCGGATGCTGGTGGGCCGTGAGGCGCTGTGCCAGGGCTTCCTCGTCGACCCCAGCCGCTCCTACCTCGGCGGCCGTCCGAAGGTGTCCGTGCGCCGCCGGAACCGGGGCCGTTGATGCCGCGGGAGTCCTTCGGGATCGGCAACGTCCGGATCCGGGTGGGGACCTCACGTTCGCTCGAGCTGCCGATCACCCGGCTGGTCACCGGCGCCGACGTGAGCCTGCCGGTCCGGGTCTTCCACGGACGTGAGGACGGGCCCACCGTCTGGCTGGACGCCGCGATCCACGGCGACGAGGTGGTCGGCGTCGAGGTGATCCGCCAGGTGCTGGCCGGGCTCGACCCCAAGGAGCTCCGCGGCACGCTGATCGCGGTCCCGATCGTCAACGTGCTCGGCTTCATGACCGGCGACCGCTACCTCCCCGACCGGCGCGACCTCAACCGCTCGTTCCCCGGCTCGGCGCGTGGGTCGCTGGCGAGCCGGATCGCGCACCTGTTCATGCAGGAAGTGGTCGCCAAGTGCGAGGTCGGGATCGACCTCCACACCGGCTCGGACCGCCGCTCCAACCTGCCGCAGATCCGGGCCGACCTCGACGACCCGCGCACCCGATCGCTGGCCGAGGCGTTCGCGGCGCCGGTCATGCTGCACGCGAGGATCCGCGACGGCTCGCTGCGCCACGCCGCCCGCGAGCGCGGCGCCACCGTGCTGCTCTACGAGGCGGGCGAGAACCTCCGCTTCGACGGCTATGCGATCGACGCGGGCGTCGCCGGCGTACGCCGGGTCCTCGCCTCGCTCGGGATGGTGGACGGCCCCGCCGAGCCCGACCACGAGCCGAGCGTGGAGTGCCGCTCCAGCGGCTGGGTCCGCGCCCGGCGTACGGGCATCCTCGACCTCGACGCCCGGCTCGGCCAGCGGGTGACCGACGGGGAACGGCTCGGCGCGCTCGTCGACTCGTTCGGCCGGACGCTGCGGCTGGTCCACGCCAACCGGGACGGCATCGTCATCGGCCGTACCGAGGCGCCCCTGGTGAACTCGGGGGACGCGATCGTGCACATCGCGACCTGAGGGGCTGGGGGCCACCGGGGCGGCGCAGCGACTCAGCCCTCGTCCTCCCACGCCCGCCGGACGAGCCGGGCCAGCGTCGGCTCGTCGACGTCGGCCAGCCGCTTGACGTAGAGACAGCTCTTGCCGGTGCTGTGGGGTCCGAGCTGCACGAGATCGGCGCTGTCGTCGTCCGGCGGCAGCACCCCGTAGAGCACCAGCGCGGCCTTGCGGGGCGAGAGGCCGACCGCGAACCACGCGCGCTCGACGCCGTCGGCGGTGGTGTACGGCCGATCACCGAAGCCCACGATCGAGGTGCCCCACATCCGTGGCTCGGTGCCGGTCACCTCGCGCATCAGCGCGACCACCGCCTCGGTGTCCTCGCGCCGCCGGTCGTCGGTGATCCCGGCGACGAACTCGCCCACGTCACCGGCCCGGGCAGTCGTCCTGCGGTCCGCCATGGACCGAGCCTGCCACCGGGTGCCGATGCCCGTCGAGGTCGGCTGACTCCGAGCACCCGGTCAGTCCTGGCCGAGCTCCTGGAAGAGCGTCAGCTGGATCCCCGCCGGCGCCTGCAGCCGCGCGTTGCGGGAGTTCCACGGCGTGAGCGTCGGGGGCGCGATGCCCTCGGCCCCTGCGTCGAGCGCGACCCGGGTCGCCGCCTCGCAGTCGTCCACCTCCAGGGCCACCCGGAAGTGGGGCGCGACCCGGCGGCCGACCTCGACCCGGTCGATCAGCTCGACCTGGGGGGTGTTGGACAGCTCCAGGGTGGCCCGCCCGGCGTCCAGGATCATCACCTGCGCACCTCCCTCGCCGTCGTAGGCCTCGGCCACCGGAAGCCCCAGTGCGTCGCGGAAGAACGCGACCGCCTCGTCGTAGTCCTCGGCGTGCACCACGAGGCGGAGCTGGGACACGCGGGGGGAAGGGTTCTCCGTCATCAGTCCAGACTGCCACCGCTCACCGCAGGTCGACCACGGCCTCCCGGGCGAGGAAGGCTCCGTAGCGCGCGGCCGCGCGCTCGACCGGCACCAGGTGGTCGTCGTGCCACGAGGCGTACGGCGCGAGCTCGAATACCACCTGCCGGGCGGTGACGGAACGCTTCATGGCGGCGACCAGCTGGCCGTCGACGAGTGCCATCCCCATCGCGCTCTCGCGGCCGCGCGGGACGACGCCGGCCGCGTCGAGCACCCAGCGGGAGGCGGTCGCGTAGCCGCGGTAGGTCTCGTCCAGGATCTGCAACAGGTGGGCGGCCGGCTCCGTGGGGCCAGTCGGTGGCTCCTGGTCGGGCGGGTGCCAGAACGTCCGGTCGTCGTGCTCGAAGGTGGCCAGCCCGTCCGCGGCCGCGGTGAGGCCGGCCCGCGCGTCCGGGAGCGACAGGCTGGCCCAGTAGGCCAGGTCCTCGGCCGTGACCGGTCCGTGGCCGGTGGCGTAGCGCAGCGCGAGCTCGGCCAGTCCCTCGTCCCGGTCGAGACGTCGGGGCGCGCGCACCCGGTCCGCGACGAGCACGTAGCTGTGGGCTCCGTCGACCACCGGGCCGCTGCACACCAGGGCCCGCAGCTCGAGGTGGGCCATCAGCAGCATCAGCTCATGGCCCGGCACCTGCTCACCGGCCTCGACGAGCAGCGCGGCGAGCTGTGGCCGGGTGAGGTGCCGGCCCGCCAGTGCGTCCACCACCAACCCCGAGAGCCGGTCCAGCTCGGCGTCGTCGTAGACCTCGGCCAGCTGCTGGGCGGCGGGCCGGCCCGCTCCGGGGGCGGTCAGCTCGACCAGCCACACCAGGTCCTCGGCCGTGACGTAGTGCCAGGTGGACCGCAGCACGTGGACGCGCACGACCCGGCCCTCGTCGAGGGCGGCGCCGAGGTCCGACGGGTCGGGGGCCGCGGTGCGGGCGGCGACGGCCCACGCGGACTGGGCGGGGTTCTCGGCCTGGACGCCGAGCAGCGACCGTACGACGCCCTCCGCCGACGTGGGCCCAGACCCGACCAGGTGCTGGCTGCGGAGCCGCCAGCGGGCGATGTCGACGTCGGTGACCACGTCGCCCAGTCTTCCAAATCCGACGTCAGCCGGCGTGTCCCCTGAGCAGGCTCTCGAACGCGGGCGGCTCGGGGAGCTCAGAGCCGGAGCGGCGGGGGCGGGTGGCCAGGTCGGGGGCGAACCCGCCGACCCCACCGGACCCGCCCACCAGCAGGGCAGCCAGCTCGGCGGCCGCGCGGCGGATCCGCTCCTCGAGGCCGGCGTCGCCGAAGTCCTCGGTCGCGGCGAACACCCCGGTCGGCACGACCACCGCCCGCAGGTAGGTGAACAGCGGCCGCAGCGCGTGGTCGAGCACGAGGGAGTGCCGGGCGGTGCCGGCGGTCGCGGCGACGAGCACCGGCATGCCGTTGAGCGCGTCGGGGTCGAGTGCGTCCACGAACATCTTGAACAGCCCGCTGTAGCTCGCGCTGAAGACCGGCGTCACCGCCACCATGCCGTCGGCCGCCGACACCAGGTCGCGGGCGCGGGACAGCGCAGGCGTCGGGACGCCGCCGCTGGTCATCGTGGTCGCGAGGTCGTGGGCGAGCTCACGCAGCTCCAGCACGTCGACCGAGACGTCCTCGCCGCGCGAGGACACCTGGGCGCGTACGGCGTCGGCCAGCTGGTCCGCCAGCAGCCGCGTCGAGGAGGGCTCGGCCAGGCCGGCCGCCAGGACCACCAGTCGGCGCGTCATCGGGTGCTCCCGGCCACCGCGTCGACCTGGGCGCGCTCGGCGACCGGGGCGACCAGGTGGTGCTCGGACTCCGGTCCGGCGGCCACCAGCGACGCGTGGGTCGGCGGGTCGCTCGGCACGTGGGCCGGACGACGGCGAGCGAACTCCTCGCGCAGCACCGGCACCACCTCGCGGCCGAGGATCTCGACCTGCTCGAGCACCACGTCCGTCGGCAGCCCGGCGTGGTCGACCAGGAACAGCTGGCGCTGGTAGTCACCGACGTAGTCGGCGAACCCGAGGGTCCGCTCGATGACCTGCTCCGGCGTCCCGACCGTCAGCGGCGTGAGCTCGGAGAAGTCCTCGAGCGAGGGGCCGTGGCCGTAGACCGGCGCGTTGTCGAAGTAGGGCCGGAAGACGCGCTTGGCCTCCGCCTCGGTGTCGGCCATGAACACCTGGCCACCGAGGCCGACGATCGCCTGGTCGGCAGCGCCGTGGCCGTACGCCTCGAAGCGGCGCCGGTAGAGCGCCACCATCTGCTGGGTGTGCTCCTTGTTCCAGAAGATGTGGTTGTGGAAGAAGCCGTCGCCGTAGTACGCCGCCTGCTCGGCGATCTCGGGCGAGCGGATCGACCCGTGCCACACGAAGGGCGGCGTGCCGTCGAGCGGGGCGGGCGTGGCGGTGAAGCCCTGCAGCGGCGTGCGGTACGTGCCTTCCCACGTCACGACGCGCTCGCGCCAGAGCCGACGCAGCAGGTGGTAGTTCTCGACCGCGAGCGGGATCCCGTCGCGGATGTCCTTGCCGAACCAGGGGTACACCGGGCCGGTGTTTCCGCGGCCCATCATCAGGTCGACGCGGCCCCGCGAGAGGTGCTGGAGCATCGCGTAGTCCTCGGCGATCTTCACCGGGTCGTTGGTGGTGATGAGCGTCGTGGAGGTGCTCAGCAGCAGCTTCTCGGTCTGCGCCGCGATGAACCCGAGGTGGGTCGTGGGGCTGCTCGGCACGAACGGCGGGTTGTGGTGCTCGCCGGTCGCGAAGACGTCGAGCCCGACCTCCTCGGTCTTGAGCGCGAGCCGGGTCATCGACTCGATCCGCTCGCCCTCGGTCGGCGTACGACCGGTGGTGGGGTCGGGGGTGACGTCCCCGACGGAGAAGATGCCGAACTGCATGGTCGCCCCTTCTGGTTGAAAGTTGTATCAGGTTAACCGGAAGGGGCGCCGGAGCATTCCCCGCGGTGGTGCGGTGTCAGTCACCCAGGGGCGCGAGCACCGCCTTGTCGTCGTCGTACGCCACGAGCAGCAGGTCCATCATCGTGAACCGGCCGGGCTTGCCGCCCAGCGTGGGTCGCCAGTCGGGGTGGCGGACGATGGAGTGGCGCGAGCCCTCCATGGCGCGGTGGAAGGTCTCGGCCACGATCCGCGCGCCGACGCCGCTGAGCTTGCCGCCGTTGAGCTCGGCCTCGCGCAGCACGTAGAACCACAGCGGGGTCTCCTTCGCGAACCGGTCCTTCTCGGCGGCGGTGAGGCTGTCGAGCGAGGCGCCGTCGCCGCCGCTGCCCAGGATCTGCGCCTTGGTCAAGGCGGTCACCGGCACCCCCTTGCGACGCAGCAGCCTGACCATGTCCTGGCCACTCGCGAGCCGGACCATGTTGGCCCGCACCAGGTTGCGGAAGGCCAGGTGGGCGGCCATCGCCCCGAACCCGTCGCGCTTCCCGCCGAAGGCGCCGCTGGGCAGCGCGGCGAGCGGCGGGGTGAGCAGCGTGTCGATCCGGCGCGCGAGGTTGAACTCGCCCGCCGGCGGCTTCAGGTCGCCGCGACCGATGCTCGAGAAGCGGTAGAGCCGTCGCCAGTCGGCGATCCAGTTGCTCGGCAGCGCCAGCGGGCCGCCGCCCAGGAAGCCCGAGGTGCCGGAGAAGTCGAACAGGAAGAACAGGTCGCCCTGACCGTTGGGGAACTCCGCGTTCCAGTCGTACGCGCCCCGCACCATCGAGTGCCCGAAGCGGAACGCCGCCACCGAGAACTCCACCGGCATCGTCGGCACGCTCAACGGGTCGGCCCCGACCTCGAACAGCTTGCGGCCGTTGCTGAAGACGTCCGTGACGACCGTGCTGTCGCAGATCTTGGGGAGGTAGTCGGTGCGCAGCATCCACTGGTAGTGGAGGACGACCTGCCGGCGGGCGCGGCGGAAGCGCTGGTTGGCCGGCACCGAGGCGTCCAGGCCGTCGACGACCCGGTTGTGGAAGCGGGTGAACGCCAGGTGGGTCTGCGCGACCGCGAGGTTCTCGTCGTTGCGGAAGTCGGGGATCACGGCGCGACGTCGGTTCTCCTCGTCGTCGCTGCCGTCCCCGAGGCGCGGCAGGTCGTACTCGCGGCGGGCCTGGAGCGGCGCGGGCCCGAGCCGGACCGTCCTCCCGACGGCGAGGTGGCGGTCGTCGCGGTAGAACTCCGCGGAGACCGGGTCGGCGGGACCGAAGCCGTACATGCTGTCGAGGTCGAGGCTGGGTGATCGGCCCTGGAGCAGGTCGGCCGGCGCGACCGAGTCGCCGAGCGCGACCGTCGTCTGGTCGAAGGTGAGGTCGTGGTCGACGAACTGCCCGAGGTAGGTGTAGCCGGCCGCGATCGTGCCGTTGCCCCCGTCGTCCCTCGTGGCCATCGCCGTGGCGACCTTGCGGAGCAGCCCCTCGGGGAGCTTGCTCCCCCGCGGGCCGAGGCGTGAGAAGCGGAAGTCCTCGGCCCGGGCGGCCGCGGCAGTCCGCGCGCCGTCGTCGACCGGGGCGGTCTCGGGCACGGTGGCCGGATCGCCGACCAGCCCCTCGCCCTCGATGAAGAAGTGCTCGCGTCCGTGACGTTCAGGTCCTCGACGCTTGGCGACCGGCATGGTGGTTCCCCCTCGGAGTGGGCCCGGGGGGCCGGGGGGCCGACGGCCACCCTCCCGCGGGCAGCGACTGCCGATCAGCGTAGACCTGCTGGGACCCCCGCGACACCGGCAGTTCTCGAGGCTCAGCGCCGCGCGGTGGTCCGGATCAGCTGCTCCATGAGCGCGGCGGTCGCCGGGACCTGCTCGGCGCCCGGCCGGTAGGCGAGGCCGACGTGCCGGCTGCCGAGGGTCCGCGAGGAACGCACCACCACCTCGGGGTGGCGGAAGGCCGTGAGCGCCGACTGCGGCAGCATCGTCACGCCGAGCCCGGCGGCAACCAGCGCCTGCACGGCGACGTAGTCGTCGGTGGCGTGGGTGACGCGCGGCTCGAAGCCGGCCTCGCGGCACCGCTCCACGAGGTGCTGGCTGCAGCGCGGGCAGCCGGCGATCCAGGTGTCGTCGGCGAGCGAGGCCAGGGAGAGGCGGGAGCGGGAGGCCGCGGGGTGGTCCGGCGGGAGGACCAGCTCGACCGGCTCCCGGGTCAGCGGCAGCCAGGTCAGCGCACCGTCGTCCGCCGGCGCGCCGTCGTAGGCGAAGACCAGAGCGAGGTCGGCCGTGCCCTCGCGCACCGCCGTGGCCGCCTCGGGCGGCTCCGCCTCGGCGAGCGACACGTCCACGGCCGGGTGGCCGGCCCGGAACAGCCGGAGTGCCTCCGGCACGATCGTCGCCACCGCCGAGGGGTAGGACACCAGACGTACGCGTCCGCCGCGCAGCTGCGCCAGCGCGGCGAGCTCCTCCCCCGCCATGTGGAGCTCGCCCGCGAGCGCGTCGGCGCGACCGAGCAGCAGCCGGCCGGCATCGGTGAGCGTGACGCCCCGGGTGCTGCGCAGCACCAGCGGTCCGCCGACCTCGTGCTCGAGCCGCTGCAGCTGCTGGCTGACGGCCGGCTGGGTCCAGCCGAGCTCCCGTGCCGCGGCGCTAAGCGAGCCGGCCCGGGCGACGGTCCGGAACACGAGCACGCGACGAGGGTCCACACCTCCAAGTGTGGCTTATGGCTCGACGAAGCAGAAGGGGTGTTCCTTGGACCGTCGTCCTGGGTGACCATGGGGTGGTGAAGACGATCGGACTCATCGGCGGCATGAGCTGGCACTCGACCGCGAGCTACTACCGGATCATCAACGAGACCGTGGCGCAGCGGCTCGGCGGCCACTCCTCGGCGCAGATCGCCCTGCAGTCGCTCGACTTCGCGGCCGTCCGGCAGTGCCAGGTCGAGGACGACTGGGCGGGCGCGGGGGACCTGCTCAGCCGCGCCGCCGCCGGCTGCGTCGCCGGTGGGGCCGACGTCGTCGCGATCTGCACGAACCTGATGCACAAGGTCGCCCCCGCGGTCGAGGCGTCCGTCGACGTGCCCCTCCTCCACATCGCCGACGCCGTCGCCGGCGTCGCTGCCGCGCACGGCTGGGACCGGCTCGGCATCCTCGGTGCCCGCTGGGTGATGGAGGAGCCGTTCTACGCCGAGCGGCTCGCCCGCCACGGCATCACTGCGATGGTCCCCGAGGCGGACGACCGGACCCTGGTCGACCGCGTCGTGTTCGACGAGCTGACCCGGGGCGTGGTCGCCGCGGAGTCCCGCGCCGCGTACGTCGGCGTCATCGACCGGTTGGCGCAGCGCGGCGCCCAGGCCGTGGTGCTGGCCTGCACCGAGATCGGCCTGCTGGTCGGTCCGGACGACAGCCCGCTGCCGGTCGTCGACTCCGCCGAGGCCCACGCCCGGGCCCTGGCCGAGCTCGCCCTGACGGAGCGCGTCCCCGCCTGAGCAGCAGGCTCAGCCATAAGCGCCACTGATGGCTGGATCGCCTGATCGCGGGTTCTCCTCGTGGTCGACGTTGTGATTGCCTTCACACGCCCGACCCCCCCCAGCCGAGGAGCACGTCTTGATCGTCCTGCACGCCACGATCGCCATCCTGGCCGTCGTCCTCCTGATCATCGTGCTCAAGGTCGACCCCGTGATCTCGCTGGTCACCGGCTCGCTCTACCTCGGCCTGGCCGCCGGGCTGGGGTTCGAGGGAACCGTGACGGCGATCGTCGACGGGTTCGGCGGGATCATGGCCGAGGTGGGCCTGCTGATCGGCTTCGGCGTCCTCATGGGGTCGTTGCTGTTCGCCATGCAGGCGCTGCAACGGCTGGTCCGGCTGCTGCTCACGGTGCTCGGTGCGACCCGCCTGCCGTACGCCATGGCCGCGGTCATGACGACGCTCTTCCCGTCGATCTACGTCGACGTCCAGCTGGTGCTGGCCTCCCCGCTGGCCCGCTCGGCCGCGCCGCAGCTCGGCCGCAACGGCCTGGGCCTGATGGGCGGCGCGATCACCGCCGGCATCCTGGTGGGGTACGTCTTCGTGGTCCCCGGTCTGGGCACCATCTCCATCGCGGGCCTGCTGGACATCCCGCTCGCCACCATGCTCGGCTTCGGCCTGCTGATCGGTCCGCTGACAGCGGTGCTCACCGTCTTCGTCTACAGCCAGCTGCTCAAGCTCGGCTTCTGGAACCCCGAGGGTGACGAGCACGCCTCCGAGGCGCTGCTGGAGGCCGAGGCGCTGGCGGACGAGCACGCCGAGGAGCTCGCCGGAGGCGGTCACCGCTCCGTGCCGTCCCTCTTCGTCTCGCTGCTCCCGGTGCTGGTGCCGCTCGCGCTGATCGCCTTCGGCGCGATCGCCGAGGCCGCCGGCTTCTCGACGCCGTTCATCGCCTTCCTCGGCAACCCGGTGCTGGCGCTCTTCCTCGGCCTGGTCGGCGCCTACGCCCTCGCCAAGACCAGCATCGGCAACACCCTGACCGACGAGGCGATGAGCAAGGGCTTCGACACCACCGGCCAGATCCTGCTGATCACCGGCGTCGGCGGCTCGCTCGGCGCGGTGATCGCCGCGACCGACCTCGAGCAGGTGCTGGGCGACCTCTTCTCGGCCGAGGCGGGCGCCCCCGTGGTCGTCAGCATCCTGCTGGCGTGGCTGATCGCCGCGGTCCTGCACCTGGCCATCGGGTCGATCTCGGTCGCCGCCATCACGGCCGCCGGGATCATCGGCCCGATCATGGGCCAGCTCGACGCTCCCACCGTGATCATCGGGCTCGCCATCGGTGCCGGCGCGCTGTTCGCGCTGCAGGTCAACAGCAACTTCTTCTGGATGTTCCAGACGTTGCTGGGGGTCTCCACGCGTGGCGCCCTCAAGGCGCTGACGTTCGTGACGGCGTTGGCGTCGGTGATCGCGCTGCCGTTGATCATCGGCCTGAGCTTCGTCGTCTGAGCGGGGCCGGCCGGAGGGAGGGAGAAGGATGCAGCCACTGCAGGGCATCACCGTCGTGTCGCTCGAGCAGGCGATCGCGGCACCGTACGCCAGTCGCCAGCTCGCCGACCTCGGCGCCCGCGTCATCAAGGTCGAGCGGCCACTCGTGGGGGACTTCGCCCGCAGCTACGACACTCGGGTCGAGGGGCAGAGCTCCCACTTCGTGTGGACCAACCGGAGCAAGGAGTCGCTCACCCTCGACATCAAGGACCCACGCGGGCTGGCGGTGCTCCGGCAGCTGCTCGCCACGGCCGACGTGTTCCTCCAGAACCTCGCCCCCGGCGCGGCGGCCAGGGCAGGCCTCGGGGCCGAGGAGCTCCAGGCCGCCAACCCCGGGCTGGTGGTCTGCGACATCTCCGGCTACGGGCTCGGCGGGCCCTACGAGTCGATGAAGGCGTACGACCTGATGGTGCAGGCCGAGGCCGGCGTCCTCTCGGTGACCGGCACCGAGGACGAGGTCGCCAAGGTCGGGATCTCGGTCTCCGACATCGCCGCGGGGATGTACGCCTACAGCTCGATCCTGGCGGCCCTCATCGAGCGGGCGCGCACCGGCCGGGGCGCGCGCCTCGACGTCTCGATGCTCGAGGCAACCGTGGAGTGGATGGGCTTCCCGCTCTACTACGCCTACGACGGCGCGCCGCCGCCACCGCGCGCCGGCGCGGCCCACGCCACGATCTACCCCTACGGCCCGTTCGTCGCCGGCGACGGCGTGACGGTGATGATGGCGATCCAGAACGAGCGCGAGTGGCGCAGGTTCTGCGAGCGCTTCCTCGGCGACGTGACCCTCGCGGACCGTGAGGAGTACGCCACCAACGCGGCCCGCAACGACCACCGCGAGTCGCTCGGGCGCATCATCGCCGCCCGCTTCGCCGAGCTCACCGGTGAGGGCGCCGCGACGGCGCTCGCCGCGGTCCCGGTGGCCCACGCGCGGGTCAGCACCATGCAGGACGTGTGGGACCACCCCCAGCTCGCGGCCCGGGACCGCTGGCACCGGGTCGCCACCCCCGGCGGCGAGGTCCGGGCCCTGGCGCCGCCCGGCGTCGTGGACGACACGCCCCGGATGGACCCGGTCCCGGCCCTCGGCGAGCACACCCGCGCGATCCTCGGCGAGCTCGGGCTCGGGCGCGACGAGATCGACGCGCTCGCCGCCGACCACGTGGTCTGAGCGAGGATCGGGCCGTGGACGTCCTCCAGCTGCGCTACCTGATCGCCATCGTCGACGCCGGCAGCCTGTCCCGCGCCGCCGATGGGCTCCGGGTCTCGCAGCCGGCGCTGAGCCAGCGGATGACCCAGCTCGAGCGGGAGCTGGGGGTGCAGCTGGTGGAGCGCGGACCCCGCGGCGTACGGCCCACGCAGGCGGGGCTGGAGTTCTACCGGGACGCCCACCGGCTGGTGCGGCAGTTCGACCACCTCGCGTCGGCGGCCGCCGAGCTCGACCAGGTCCGGGGCCTGGTCTCGGTCGGGCTGCCGAGCGGGGCCGCGGCCCACCTGGCCGCACCGCTCTTCCGCTGGACCCGCGCCCACTGCCCCGGCGTGCGGCTGGAGCTCTTCGAGTCGATGAGCGGGTACGTCGACGAGCTCTTCGCCCACGGCCGGATGGACCTCGCGGTGATGTACGTCGGCCCGTCGGCCGGCCGCGCCGACGACGTCCCGCTCTACACCGAGGACCTCTACCTGGTCGGCGAGCCGCCGGTGCCGCCGACCCGGCCCGACCGGATCTCCGTCGCCGAGCTCGCGGGCGTGCCGATCGTGGCGCCCGGCAGCCGCAGCAGCCTGCGCCGGCTGCTCGAGCAGGCGCTGCGCCAGCACGACGTCGAGCTCACCGTCGTCGCCGACGTCGAGTCGCTGGGGACGATGCTGCGGATCGCCGAGGGCGGCGACGCCTGCGCGATGCTGCCGCTGTCGACGACGTCCGGTGCCGAGACGGTCGCGATCCGCCGGATCGAGCCGGTGATCAGCCGCCGGGCGGTGCTCCGCACCGCGACCGATGCCTCCGCCCCGGCCGAGGCCGTCGCCGCGGTCCGGAGCGGCATCCTCTCCGTCACGCACGAGCTCGCCGAGGCCGGCCGGTGGCCCGGCATCCGACCCGAGGGAGACCCCCGATGACCGCGACCCTGCTCTTCGTCCCGGGCGACCGACCCGAACGGTTCGACAAGGCGGTCGCCAGCGGCGCCGACCTGGTGGTGCTCGACCTCGAGGACGCGGTCGCCCCCGGGGCGAAGGACGCCGCCCGCACGGAGGTCGTGCGCTGGCTGGAGGCCGGGGGGCGGGCCGCCGTACGCATCAACGCCGCCGAGACCGCTCCCCACGACCCCGACGTCGAGGCGCTGGCCGGCTACGCGTGCCCGGTGCTCGTGCCCAAGGCGGAGGGCGACGTCGCGCTGGCCGGGCTCGTCGAGCGCCTGCACCCCGACACCCGGCTGCTGGCGCTGGTCGAGACCGCGGCCGGGGTGCTGGCCGCTCCCTCGCTCGCCCGCGTCGCCGGCGTGGACCGGCTGGTGCTCGGGACCTACGACCTCGCGGCGCAGCTCGGCGTCTCCCCCGACGACCGGGAGGCGATGGCCGGCGCCCGGCACGCCCTGGTCCTCGCGTCGGCCGCCGCGGGCCTGGCGCCGCCGGTCGACGGCGTCACCGGCGACGTGGCCGACGACGACGTGCTCCGCGACGACCTGGCGTACGCCGTCCGGCTGGGCTTCGGCGGCAAGCTCTGCATCCACCCCCGGCAGGTGCCGACGGCCCGCGAGGCGTTCCTGCCGACCACCGAGGAGGTCGCCTGGGCCCGGCGGGTCGTCGAGGCCGCGGCCGGCGGCGGCGTGGTGCTGCTCGACGGCCGGATGGTCGACAAGCCCGTGGTGGACCGGGCGGAGCGGATCCTCGCCGCCCGCGGCTGACCCTGCGGTCAGACCCAGTACGTGTCGTGCTGGAGCATGAACGCGGCCCGCTCGTCGTCGGTCATGGTCGCGCCGTGCCCGAGCGAGCCGAGGGTCTCGAAGTAGTCCTCGCGCGGTGCTCCCGGCGTGAACATCAGCAGCATCCGGGCGTGGTCGGAGCCGCGGAAGCCGTGGATCCCGCCCTCGGGGACGTGCAGGAAGTCGCCGCCCTTCGCGGTGATCCAGTCGTGGCCGTCGTAGAGCCGGACGGTGCCCTCGAGGACGTAGAACGACTCGGTGATCGCGCGGTGGAAGTGGGGGTCGGGACCCGACTCGGTCTCGCCGAAGGACCAGCGGTACAGGCCGTAGAGGCCGCCTGTCTGGTCGCCGGTGGCGAGGTACTCGCACGTTCCGCCGTTGCGGTAGGTCAGCTCCGGATCGGTCTCGTCGCGGCGGATCCACGCCGTGGCCTCCCCTCCCTCGCCGGTGTAGACGTCGTCGGGATAGGGCCGGTGCAGCGGGTTGGGCAACGACATGGGACCCATCCTGCAACGGCCGCACCGGCGATCGCGCGCGCGACATGGCTAGCGTGGGTCGCATGGACATCCCCAGCCACGAGCTCAACGACGGCCACCGGCTCCCGGCGATCGGCTTCGGGACGTACCCGCTCAAGGGCGACGAGGGCGTGGAGGCGATCGTCTCCGCGATCCGGGTCGGGTACCGGCTGCTCGACACGGCGGTCAACTACGAGAACGAGCAGGAGGTCGGCGAGGCGATCCGCCGCTCCGGCGTACGCCGGGACGAGCTGCTCGTGTGCAGCAAGATCCCCGGTCGCGACCACGGCTATGACGACGCGGTGCGCTCGACCCACGAGTCGCTCGGCCGGCTCGGGCTCGACCACCTCGACCTGCACCTCATCCACTGGCCGAACCCGAGCCGGGGGAGGTTCGTCGAGGCGTGGCAGGCGCTGGTCGACCTGCAGCGCGACGGCCTGGTCCGCAGCATCGGCGTCTCCAACTTCACCGCCGACCACCTGCACACGATCATCGAGGCGACCGGTGTGACCCCCGCGGTCAACCAGCTCGAGCTGCACCCCTACTTCCCGCAGGTGGAGATGCGGCGCACCGATGCCGACCTCGGCATCCGGACCGAGTCCTGGAGCCCGCTCGGCAAGCGGCAGGCGCCCTTCACGGAGCCGCCGGTCGCGGAGGCCGCCGAACGCCACGGCGTCGCGCCCGGCCAGGTGATCCTGCGCTGGCAGGTGCAGCTCGGCTCGATCCCGATCCCCAAGTCCGGCACCGCGTCGCGCCAGCAGGAGAACCTCGACGTCTTCGGCTTCGAGCTCTCCGACGACGAGATGGCGGCCATCACCGGACTGGGCCGTCCGGACGGACGGCTCTTCGGGGGCGACCCCGACACCCACGAGGAGATGTAGGCCATGACGAGGTACGGCGCCCAGTTCGGACCGGACATCACCTTCCTCGGGGTCGACGCGTGCGACCTCGACGACGAGGCGTCGTACGCCGATGCCGACGTGGTCGTGCTGGGGGCGCCATTCGACGGCGGCACGTCCCACCGTCCCGGCACGCGCTTCGGCCCGCAGGCCATCCGGTCCACGGACTACCTCGGCCACGACGGGTCCCGCCCCTCGCTCGCGCTGCGCACCGACGGGCTGACCGACCTTCGGGTGGTGGATGCCGGCGACGTGGAGATGCCGCCCGGCGACATCGAGGTCGCGCTGCCGCGGCTCGAGGCGGCCGTCGAGAAGGTCGCCCGGGCCGGGGCGATCCCGGTCGTCCTGGGCGGTGACCACTCGATCGCCTACCCCGACGCCAAGGGCGTCGCCAACGTGCTCGGCCACGGCCGGGTCTCGATGATCCACTTCGACGCCCACGCCGACACCGGCGACATCGAGTTCGGCTCGCTGTGGGGGCACGGCCAGCCGATGCGGCGGCTCATCGAGTCGGGGGCGCTGCGCGGCGACCGGTTCCTCCAGGTCGGGCTGCGCGGCTACTGGCCCGGCCCCGAGACGCTGGACTGGATGGCCGCGGAGCGGATGCGGTCCTACGAGATGACCGAGATCGGCCACCGCGGCCTCGAGGCCTGCCTCACCGAGGCGTTCGGGATCGCGACCGACGAGTGCGAGGGGGTCTTCCTCTCCGTGGACATCGACGTCTGCGACCCCGGCCACGCACCCGGCACGGGCACCCCCGAGCCCGGCGGCCTGTCGGCGCGCGAGCTGCTCGACGCCGTACGCCGGATCTGCCTGGAGCTCCCCGTCGTCGGCGTCGACGTGGTCGAGGTGAGCCCGCCCTACGACCACGCCGACATCACCGCCGCCCTCGCCAACCGCGTCGTGCTCGAGGCCCTCTCGGCGATCGCCCGCAAGCGCCGCGACGAGCGCGACGGCACGACCTGGGACCCGTCCCGCCCCCTCCTCGACCGTTGAGATGGGCCCCGGCAACCCGCCAGCTGGGCCTCTGCAACGTCCGCGGCGTGGCACGCGGCCAGCTCGAGCGTTGCGGAGGCCCATCTCGGCGAGCGGGGGGAGGCCGGCGACTAGCGTGAACCCATGGCACCTCACGAGCTGACACAGCAGGACGCGCGCCGGATCGCGGTCCGCGCGCAGCTGCTGGACGCCGAGCGACCGACGGGCTTCGAGGAGGTGCTCCACCACCTCACGCTGCTCCAGGACGACCCGTGCGCCGCGGTGGTGCCGAGCGCCCACCTGGTGCTGTGGAGCCGGCTCGGGTCGTCGTACGACCGGGCCACGCTCGACGAGGCGGTGGAGTCGGGCCGGGTCGTCGAGCTGCACCAGATGCTGCGGCCCGCTGCCGACATCGCCCTCCACCGCGCCGGGATGGCCAACTGGCCCGCGGTCTTCGACGACTACCGCGACATCCACGACGCGCTGGCCGGCTGGCTCGCCGCCAACGACGACACCCGCCGCGACATCCTCGAGAAGCTCTACGACGAGGGGCCGGTCACCTCGCGCGCGCTGCCCGACACCACGCTCGTGCCGTGGCGCTCGAGCGGGTGGAACGACGACCGCAACGTGCGGATGCTGCTGGAGAACATGGTGGGGCGCGGGGAGGTCGCGGTCGCCGGCAGGCAGGGTCGCGACAAGCTGTGGGACCTCGCCGAGCGGGTCTACCCCGACGATCCGGTGCCCGACCTCGAGGACGCCCGCCGCGAGCTCGCCAGGCGACGGCTCGCCGGGCTCGGCATCGCGCGCCCGAAGGCCGCGGTCGTCCCCGGTGAGCCGACCAGTGTCGGCGAGGCCGGGGAGGAGGCCGTGGTCGAGGGGGTGCGCGGCCGGTGGCGCGTCGACCCCGCATACCTCGAGGACCTGGCCGGGTTCGGGGGCCGCGTCGCGCTGCTCTCACCCCTCGATCGGCTGATCATCGACCGCAAGCGGATGGTCGAGCTGTTCGCGTTCGACTACCAGCTCGAGATGTTCAAGCCGGCGGCCAAGCGGCGCTTCGGCTACTGGGCGATGCCGGTCCTGGTCGGCGACCGGCTGGTCGGCAAGGTCGACGCCACGGCCGAGCGCGAGCGGGGCGTGCTGCGGGTCGACGCGGTCCACGAGGACGAGCCGTGGGGGGCCGACGTACGCGCTGCGGTGGACGCGCAGGTCGAGGACCTCGCGCGCTGGCTCGACCTCGAGGTCGAGCGGTCCTGAAGCCGGCTCGGGTCAGGCGGAGGTGCTGGTCCTGCGGCCCTGCCACCAGCTCCAGGCGAGGGTCACGAGCAGCGCGCCGCAGATCGACCCGATGATGCCGCTGGGCCGCAGCTCGAGCCCGTCGCCCGCGAGCAGGCTGATCAGCAGGCCGCCCACGAAGGAGCCGAGCAGACCCGCGACGAGGGCCGTGGTCCAGTTGATGCCCTTGACGCGGGCGCCGAGCAGCAGCTGGGCGGCGGCACCCACGAGCATGCCGAAGAGCAGGAGACCGAGGATGAGCATGGCCTGACGCTACCGCCTCGCCCCCCTCTTCCGGTGGCATCATGGCCGCCGTGAGCCACGTCGTCCCGGACCTGGGGCACCGCCGTCGCCGGCTGAGCGGCCGCGACCCCGGCGAAGCACACCGCAGCGCCACGCCTCTCGAGCTCCTCTACGACCTCGTCTTCGTCGTCGCCTTCGGCCAGGCCGCCAACGAGCTCGCCCACTACGTCGCCGAGGACCACGTGAGGACCGGCGTGCTCGGCTTCGCCTTCGCCGTCTTCGCGATCTCGTGGGCGTGGATCAGCTACAGCTGGTTCGCGTCGGCCTACGACGAGGACGACTGGGTCTGCCGGCTGGCCACGATGGTGCAGATGGTCGGCGTCGTGATCCTCGCGCTCGGCCTGCCCGAGGTGTTCGCGTCGTTCGAGGAGGGCGAGACCCTCGACAACGGCGTGGTCGTCGCGGGCTACGTCGTGATGCGGGTGCCGATGGCCTTCCAGTGGCTGCGCGCGTCCCGCCACGACCCGGAACGGCGACCGGCGCACCTCACGTACTTCTGGACGATCATCGTCGCGCAGGTCGGCTGGACCGCGCTGGTCTTCCTCTCGCTCCCGATCGGCACCACGTTCCTGTGCGCGAGCGTGCTCTACGCACTCGAGCTCGCCGGCCCGCTCGTCGCGCAGCGTCTCAAGGGCGGCACGCCGTGGCACCCCCACCACATCGCCGAGCGCTACGGACTGCTGGTGATCATCACGCTCGGCGAGGGGATCATCGGCACGGTCGCGACGCTGTCGGCCGTCGTCCACGGACCCGAGGGTTGGAGCACCGACGCGGCGCTGGTCCTCCTCGCGGGCGTCGGTCTCACCTTCGGGTTGTGGTGGATGTACTTCACGATCCCCTCGGGGCACGCCCTCGCGCTGCGGCGCGACCGGGTCTTCTTCTGGGGCTACGGCCACATCGCGATCTTCGGGGCGCTCGCGGCGGTCGGCGCCGGGCTGCACGTCGCGGCGTACTACCTCGAGCACCACACGGAGATCGGCGCGGTCGGCACGGTGCTCAGCGTCGCCGTCCCTCTCGCGGTGTTCGTGGTGATGCTGTACGCCACGTGGACCGCGCTGCTGCGCCGCCGCGACCCCTTCCACCTGGCGCTCCTCGCCGGCACGGCGACCGTGCTGGTCCTGGCCGTGGTGCTCGCGCAGGCCGGGGTGTCGATGGCGTGGTGCCTGGTCGTGCTCGCGCTCGCCCCGGTCGTCACGGTCGTGGGTTACGAGACCGTGGGCCACCGGCACCAGGAGGCGGCGCTGACGCGGCTGAAGCAGTCGCTCTGAGGGAGGTCCGGGTCAGGCGCTGGTCCTGCTCTTTCCGGCCACCGACTCAGCGACGCCGATCAGCAGCACGGACGCCACGACGGCCAGGACGAAGCCGATGACGTTGAGCTCCCAGATGGACCCGGTCCCGAAGAACTGGGCGATGGAACCGCCGATCAGCGAACCGACCAGGCCGAGGCCGAGGGTCGCGAGGATCCCGAGGTCCTGCTTGCCGGGCTTGACGAGACGAGCGAGGGCGCCGATGACGAGCCCGGCGACGAGGAATCCGACCATGCCGCCAGCGTAGGTCGCCGGTCCCAAACAGGCAGCGCCCCGCGTCTGCCCCCGGTCAGGTGCGCGCCACCCGGGTGCCTGCGTAGGCCCAGGCGGCGCAGAGTGCGGCGACGACCAGCGGCCAGACCCAGAGGGGCGGGTCGACGAGCTCGGCGAGCTGGGCCAGCAAGGCGAGCGCCCCCGCGAGGGCCATCGGCGCCAGCCACGGCAGCGGTGTGCGGGCGACCCGCAACCCGATGGCCAGCACGACGTAGGCCACCGGGACGCCCACGAGGAGCATCAGGATGCCGGGGCCGGCACAGGCGAGGACCCCGGTGGAGTCGCAGGTCGACCGCTCGACCAGCTGGTACCACGCCGCGGCGTAAGCCCCGGACACCACCAGTCCGGCGGTCCCCGCGCCGAGTGTCGAGACCTGGCTTCCCGAGCGTGACAACGTTCTGGTTCCTTCCTCTCGTGGCATCGGCGGTCGGCGCCGGACGCCACGTTTCCACGGCCGCGGCGGCGCTCGCCTGAGCTGTGCTACTCAGACGTGCCCTGGCGCGCGACGGCCCCGAGGGTCACGCCGCGGGCCCGCAGAAAGCGCGGTCGAAGGCAGCCTCGGGCTGGTGTCCGACCCGTTCGCGGTGTCCGTGGCGATGCCTCGAGCGAAGGGCGCAGGTCCCGACGGAGCCGGCGCATCACGTCCGCCGTTGGAAGCGCAGGGTGCCGTCAGCGAGGCGTCGCTGGTCGTAGCGGTGGTCGTGGGCGCGATGGCGTCAAGGACCGCCCACTTCTCCACGCCGCGCGTGGAGAACACGCGACTGGGTACGGTCCCGTCATGAAGCTCCTGAGAGGTGCGGCCGCCCTGAGCGCCGCCAAGATGGTCTACGACCAGGCCCGCAAGCCGGAGAACCAGGCGAGGCTGAAGGCCGCCGTCGCCAAGGCGCGGGAGTCGCGGACAGGTCGTCGGCCCTAGGACCTGCCGACCTGGAGCTGGCGTCAGAGCGCGGCAGGACCTGGCACCAGGTCGAGAAACGCCGGCCCACGGCGGGCGAAGGCGCCCGGGGTCACGCCGTGGGCCCGTCGGAAGGCACGGTTGAAGGCGGCCTCCGACTGGTAGCCGACCCGCTCGGCGACCCGCGCGAGCGGCAGTGCCTCCTCCCGGACGAGCCGGGCCGCGAGGTCCATCCGCCAGGCCGTCACGTAGGCCATCGGCGGCTCGCCGAGCCGGTCGCTGAACCGGGCGGCGAACGCCGACCGGGACATCCCGGCCTCGCCGGCCAGCGAGGCGAGCGTCCAGGGGGCGCCGGGTTCGGCGTGGAACGCCGCGAGCGCCCGGCCGAGCAAGGGGTCGCGGAGGCCTGCGAGCCAGCCGCGGTCGGGCGTAGCCGACTCCAACCACGAGCGCACCACCTGGACCACGAGGATGTCGGCGAGGCGCGCCGTCACCACGTCGCTGCCGGGTCGCGACTGCCGTGACTCCGCCCCGATCACCTCGAAGGCGGCGCGCATCCAGGCCGCGTCCTCCCCCCGCCCGGCCGGGAGCACGGCCGGCAGGCTGCGCAGCAGGCGGGCGACCCCGACCCCCGTGAAGCTGACCGCCCCGCACACCAGCTCGGTGCGCGGTCCCGGCCCGGGGATCCGGAGCCGCTCGTAGCGCTCGCCGACCTCGTCCCGCGGCAGGTCGAAGAGCGGTGTGGTCCGACTTCCGGGCGCATCCGTGATGGCGTGCCCGGTGCCGTGCGGGACCAGGACGATGTCGCCGGCGGTCATCCGCGTCGTCTCGCCGTCGACGTCCAGGACGAGCTCGCCGTCGGTCACGAGGTGGAAGACGATCGTGCCCGGCATCGGCGGGAGCGCGATCCCCCAGGGCGCCGCCAGCTCGGAGGCGGCGTAGAAGACGCCGGTCATGCCGAAGTCGGTCAGCGTCTCGCTCAGCAGGTCGCGTTCCACCTGGCCAGTATGAGCACTCCGTGGACGAATGAGCAAGAGTGGCGGTCCTACAGACATTGAACGTCCAGCGCCGGCGGCCGACTCTGGAGGCAGTCCCGGAAGCGGTCCGGGACCCGAGTCGAGGAGGAACCATGAAGGTGCTGGTGGTGGGAGCGAGCAGGGGGACAGGCGCGGAGCTGGTCAGCGAGCTGGTCGAGCGTGGACACCTGGTGACCGCGTACTCGCGCCACGGAGGTGCGGACGACGACCAGGTACGTCAGGTCGCCGCCGACGTGCTCGACCGGGAGGCGCTCGGCAAGGCGATGATCGGACAGGATGCGGTGGTCGTGACGCTCGGGATCCCGGAGAACCCCTTCCGGGTCAGGCTCACCCGCCGCGCGAGCTCTCCCCTCGACGTCCGCTCCCGGGGCACCCGGGCCGTGGTCGAGGCCATGCAGGAGCACGGCGTGCGGCGGCTGGTCGTGCAGTCGACGTACGGGATCGGCGAGACGTACGCACAGCTGCCGCTGGCGTTGAAGGCGTTCTTCACCCTGGCGATCCGACCGCAGGTCGACGACCACGAGCTGCAGGAGCACCTGGTTCGCGAGAGCGGCCTGGCCTGGACGATCGTGCGGCCGACGGTGCTGCACGACGACCCGACCGAGGAGCCGGCGTACGTCGGCACCGACGACCACGCCCCCACGATGCGGGTCTCGCGCCGCCAGGTCGCGCGGGTCGAGGCGGACGCGCTCGAGCGCCGCGAGCTGAGGGGTCAGGTGCTGACCGTGACCGCGGCAGCGACTGCCTGAGGGTGCGCTCGGGCCGGGCGATCAGCTGCCGTCGTACGCGGCCCGAAGCGCCGCGACGTCGATCTTGTGCATCGTCAGCATCGCTTGGCAGACGCGTTGGTTGGCCGGTGTCGAGTAGTCGCCGGACAGCTCCTCGAGCTCGCGCGGGATGACCTGCCACGAGACGCCGAACTTGTCCTTGCACCACCCGCACGGACCCGGCTCGCCGCCGTCGGCGGTCAGGAGCTCCCAGTAGTGGTCGACCTCGTCCTGACCCTCGACGCCGAGGTAGAAGGAGAACGCCTCGTCGAGCTGGAGCTCTGGCCCCGCGTTGAGCCCGACCACCTCGTGACCGGCGACGGTGAACTCGACGACCTCCGCGACGGCGTTGTCGGGGTCGGTGCGGGCCGTGAAGACCTTCCTGACCGCGGAGTCCGGGATGTGCTCGGCATAGAAGGTCGCCGCCTCGACGGCCTTGTCGTTCCCGAACCACAGGTGCGTGCGTACGGATGGCATGTCGGCTCCTCGTGTCCGAGACCCTCCCGGCGGGGTCGCTCGCAGGAATGGACCGCGCCGGAGCCGACGACTCATCGGCCGGGGGCGGGCCCGGCTAGCGTGGCGGACCCACCCCGATCCGGAGGTCCGCCGAGATGACCAGCAGGTTCACCGAGCTCGCGATCGACTGCGCCGAGCCCCACGCCCTGGCGCGGTTCTGGTGCGCCGTCCTCGACTACCAGGTGCAGGACGACGGCGATGACGACGGCGACGTCGTCACCATCGGCCCGGCCGCCGACGGCGGCGAGCAGGTCCCCGGGCCCGTGCCTCCGACGCTCACGTTCGCCCGGGTGCCGGAGGGCAAGGCCGCCAAGAACCGGCTCCACCTCGACCTCAGCCCCAGCGACGTCGACCAGGACGACGAGGTACGACGCGTGCTCGCGCTGGGTGCCCGGCACGCGGACGTCGGTCAGACCGGTGACGAGAGCTGGGTCTGCCTCGCCGACCCGGAGGGCAACGAGTTCTGCGTGCTGGCGGGTCGTCGCCCCTGACCGGGGCGACGACCCGCCTGCTCCCCCCGCAGGTCAGGCCGGGCGCCGGCCCCAGGTCACCGCGTGCATCGGCGTGATCGAGACGTGGCCGATGTCGGTGAAGCCGTGACGCGCCAGCAGGTCGTCGTACGCCGCCCGCGGCAGCAGCTGGTCGTCGATCTGGGCCTCGAAGACCTGGATCCCGCTCATCACCCGGCCCGGGACCGACTGCAGTCCCTCGTCGGTGTCCGGGAACGGGAAGTCCGAGATCACGAACCAGCCGCCCGGCTCGAGCGCGGCCTTGACCCGCTCGGCGACGCGGTCGATGTCGCGGCACTCGTGCATCGAGATGTTGTTGATGACGACCGTGGCCGGCTCGTCGAGCACGAAGTCCTCGAGCGGGCTGGTCACCAGCTCGACCCGGTCCGACAGCCCGGCCTCGGCGACCAGCTTGCTGGCCCGGTCGATCGAGTGGGCGTCGCCGTCGACGCCGACCACCTCGGAGGCGGGGTACGTCGTCGCGAGCCGGACGACCCCCGCGCCCGCCCCGCACGCGGTGTCGACGACCCGGACTCCGGCCTCGAGCCGCTCGACGAGCCCCGGGATCTGCGCGAGCCCGCCGGGGACGAGCCGGGTGTAGAACGGCCGGCCGGTCTGGCCGACGCCGGCGATCCAGTCGGGGCTGGTCTCGTCCCACCACATCCGCTCGCCGGTGGCGAGGTTGGCGGCGAAGCGGTCGAAGATCTCCGGCTGCAGCACCAGCGGGAACAACCCGCCGACGTACGCCGGGGACGTGGTGTCGAGCAGCAGCGTGTCCAGGTGCGGCGCCAGCCGGAAGCCGTCCCCGTCGCGTTCGAGCACCCCGGCCGCGAAGGCACCGCGCGCCCAGACGGCCACGTAGAAGTCGTCGAGACCGAGGGTCTCGGCGAGCTCGTCGGCGGTGCTGCCGGGTGCGGCCGCGAGGGCGGCGACGAGCCCGGAGGCCAGTCCCGTCTCGACGGTGCGGACACCCATGTGGCCGGCGACGAGCTGCAGCATCTGCCCTGCCTGGGCCTGCGGCGTGATGGTCGCGTCCGGTGCGGGTGCGGTCTGTGTGGTCATGTCGTGCGTGTCCCTCCGTGTCGGGGCA
Organism: Nocardioides euryhalodurans; assembly: GCF_004564375.1. Taxonomy (NCBI): domain Bacteria; kingdom Bacillati; phylum Actinomycetota; class Actinomycetes; order Propionibacteriales; family Nocardioidaceae; genus Nocardioides; species Nocardioides euryhalodurans. The sequence continues at coordinate 2,574,514 of NZ_CP038267.1, read as the reverse complement.
CCGCCCCCTGCGGGCCCTCACCGACCACGGTGCCGGGCGGACCCCGCCGCGCCCAGTTCACGGATCGGCACCAGACCGGTACTGGATCTGTACTAGCCGCCCGGGTCCGGACGGTCGTAGTTTCGGTCCAGGAGGGGGTGGCCGGGATGACGGGATACGGACAGTTCTGTCCCATCGCCAAGACGATGGAGGTCCTCGACGAGCGGTGGACGGTGCTCATCATCCGGGAGCTGCTGGCGGGGAGCCACCACTTCAACGAGCTGCGGCGCGGCGTACCCAAGATGTCGCCGGCGCTGTTGTCGAAACGGCTGCGCAGCCTGCAGCGCGCGGGGATCGTGATGCGGCTGGGCGATGGCAACCGGGTCCGCTACGAGCTGACGCCCGGCGGCAAGGAGCTCGGGCCGGTGGTGATGGCGCTCGGCGAGTGGGGGATCCGGTGGCGGACCCAGCTCGGTGACGAGGACCTCGACCCGCACCTGCTGATGTGGGACGTGCACCGCAGCCTCGACCTGGACGCCATGCCGGACGGCCGGACGGTGCTGCGCTTCCTCTTCCCCGACGTGGAGCGGACCACCCGCGAGTGGTGGATCGTCGTGCAGGGCACCGACGTCGACCTGTGCGACTTCGACCCGGGCCACGACGTGTCGGTGTCGGCGGAGTCGTCGCTACGGACCATGGTCGACATCTGGCGCGGCGAGCTGGCGTGGCAGCCGGCGCTGCGGTCCGGCGACCTGACGCTCCAGGGCCCCCAGGCCGTACGCCGGGCGCTGCCCCACTGGCTGAAGCTCTCGGCCTTCGCCCACGTCCCACGGCGGGAGCCCGAGCCCGTCGGCTGAGCTGCCCCTCCTAGGGTGTCCGCCATGACGCGGATCGGAGTGGCCACGGCGGCCGAGGTGCCCGACCTCGACGACGAGGGGCAGCTGCTGCTGGCGGCGCTGCGCGCGCGGGGCGTCGTGGCCGACCCGGTCGTGTGGGACGACGCCGACGTCGGCTGGCCGGACCTCGACGTGGTCGTGGTCCGCTCCACCTGGGACTACCACTCCCGCCCCGAGGAGTTCCTGGCCTGGGCCGACCGGGTGTCGTCGGTGACGCGGCTGCTCAACCCGGCCGAGGTGCTGCGGTGGAACACCGACAAGCGCTACCTCGCCGAGCTGGAGCGGGCAGGGATCCCGATCGTCCCGACCCAGTTCCTCGCCCCCGGCGCCGGACCGGCCCATCGCTACGAGGGCGTGGAGCACGTCGTGAAGCCGGTCGTCTCGGCCGGCTCACGCGACACGTTGCGCCTCGGCGCGGACGACGTGTCCCGCTCCCACGAGCATGCCGTGCGGCTGCTCGACGCGGGCCGCGGCGTGATGGTGCAGCCGTACCTCCATGAGGTCGACGAGCACGGCGAGACCGCGATGCTCTACCTCGACGGCGAGTTCTCCCACGCGATGCGCAAGGGCCCGCTCCTCACCCCCGGCATGGGACTCGTCGAGGGACTCTTCGCCGAGGAGGAGATGTCGCTGCGCGACCCCTCGGCCGCCGAACGCGCCCTCGCGGACGCCGTGCTCGCTGCGATGCCCGAGCGCTTCTCGGCCGACCTGCTCTACGCCCGCGTCGACCTGCTCCCCTCCCCCGCCGGGCCGCTGCTGCTGGAGCTCGAGCTGACCGAGCCCTCGCTCTTCCTCGACCACCACCCGCCGTCGGTCGACGTGCTCGCCGAGGCGATCGTGGGCCGGGCGCTCGCACCTCGGCGATAGCTGACCGCGATCGTCATCATCCTGCGGGCGCAACCGATGATCTTCGCGGTCAGCTATCCGCGACGGGGAGCGCGGGAGTGCGGTCCCGGGACCCGGTCAGCTCGTCGTCAGGTCCTCGGCGAGCATGACGAGGATGCCGCTGGGGCCGCGGAGGTAGGTGAGCTTGTAGATGTCGCCGTAGGTCGCGACTCCGCGCAGCGGGTGGCAGCCGTGCCTCGCGGCGATCTCCAGGGCGGCGTCGAGGTCGTCGACCGAGAAGGCGACGCGATGCATGCCGATCTCGTGGGGAAGGGTGGGCTCGGTCTCGATCGCGTCGGGGTGGACGTACTCGAACAGCTCGAGGCGGCCGTTGCCGTCCGGCGTCTGGAGCATGGCGATGTGGGCGTGGTTGCCGTCGAGGCCGACCGCGGTGTCGGCCCACTCCCCGCTGACCGTGTCACGGCCGAGCACGGTCAGCCCCAGGTCGGTGAAGAAGGCGATCGTGGCTTCGAGGTCGCGCACGGCGATCCCCACGTTCTCGAGCTTGATGGCCATGCCGGCAACCTATCGAGCCAAGCCGGTCCGGTGTCGCCCCGCGAGCGTGTCTGGTTTGTGGTCGCGGGTGTGGTCCCGGTAGGAACGCACACACGCCACGAGGACGGGACCACGGTGACACCCAGCGACCACGACAGCTTCGCGATGACCTGCGCGGCCGAGTCCGAGACCGGTCCCTCCGCCGGGGAGGCCCCGACCAGCGGGCGCTCGGCCCTCGTCGTCCTCGAGGGCGGCTGAGGTGCGAGCCGTCGTGGTCGACGCCGTCCGGTCCCGGCCCGAGGTACGAGAGGTGCCGAGGCCCTCGGCCCCCGCCGGCGGCGTCGTCGTCCGGGTCGTCGCCACGGGCCTGTGCCGCAGCGACTGGCACGCCTGGGCCGGCCACGACGAGATCACCTTCCCGCACGTGCCCGGCCACGAGCTGGCCGGCGAGGTCGCGGAGGTCGGGCCGGGCGTGACCCGGTGGAGCGTCGGAGACCGGGTCACCGTGCCGTTCGTCTGCGGCTGCGGTCGCTGCCGTTGGTGCCTGACGGGGAACGCCCAGGTCTGCCCCGACCAGGAGCAACCGGGCTTCACCCACTGGGGTTCGTTCGCCGAGTACGTCGCCCTCCACGCTGCCGACACCAACCTGGTCGCCGTCCCCGAGCAGGTGGCCCTCGCGACCGCGGCCGCGCTCGGGTGTCGGTTCGCCACGGCGTACCGCGCTCTCGTCGGACGCGCGCGGATCACCGAGGGCGAGTGGGTCACCGTGGTCGGAGCCGGTGGAGTGGGCCTCAGCGCGGTCATGATCGCGCGCGCGCTCGGCGCCCACGTCGTCGCGGTGGACCGCAACCCGGAAGCCCTCGCCGTGGCCACCGGCCTCGGAGCCGAGCACACCCTCCTGTCCGACGGGACCGACGTCCCGTCCGCGGTGGGCGACCTGCTCGAGGGTGGCAGCGACGTCGCGATCGACGCCGTCGGCAGCGAGGAGACCTGCGCCGATGCGATCCTCAGCCTGCGACGTCGCGGCCGGCTGGTCCAGGTCGGGCTGCTGCCACCGATCGACGGGCATCCGCGGGTGCCCATGGCACGGGTGATCGGCTGGGAGCTCGACGTCCTCGGCAGCCACGGGATGGCAGCGGCCGACTACCCGGGCATGCTGGCGCTGATCGAGGCCGGAGCGCTGCGACCCGAACGGCTCATCGCGCGCACCATCGGTCTCGACGGTGCCGCAGCGCTGCTGCCGGAGTTCGACCGGGCGACGGTTGCCGGGATGACGCTCATCGACCCGGCCCGCTGATCAGGTCGGCGCGCCGCCACTGAGTGGATAGGCTGGACAGGATCAGTCGAGGCCCACTGTCCGGAGTCGCCATGCCCGGTAGCAGCATCGCCGCGTGCCCGCTCCGCGGCCAGGTGGATCCGCGCCTCGTCCGGTTCAGTGCGGGTGCCACGGCCGGCGTCCTGGCCGTGGTGCTGCTCGTCGTCGACGTCGCTCGACCACTGGGCCTCGGCCTGCTCGGATCCCAGGTCGCGGTGTTCGCGTTCACGGCGTTCGTCAGCTTCCAGTGGTCCGTGTGGGCGCAGCTCTACGCCCGCTACGTCTGGCCGCGGATCGGGCCGCCGGCCGAGCTGGCGGACGCCCGGCCGCCGAGGTTCGCCCAGCTGCTCGGGTTCGTGGTCACCGCTCTGGCCCTTGCCTGCTTCATCGTCGGCGTCGACGTCGCCGGCTACGGCCTGACCGCACTCGCGTTCGGCGTCGCCGCCCTCGACGCCGCCACCGGGACCTGCCTGGGCTGCCGGGGTTACCGACTGGTCCGTCGCCTGCGATCGGCCTGACCGCGGAGCTCAGCAGGCAGGTGGCGGTCCCTCGCACGGCTCGACCGTGGCATCGACCGGTCCGGCGGTGACGACCCTCATCAGCAGCGAGCGGAAGGTCGCGGCGTCCTCCTCCGAGAGCCCGCCGAGGACGGCGCGCTCGACCGCCTCGATCCGGCGGGACGCTGCGCCGAAGGCCTGACGGCCCTCCTTCGTGAGCACCACCTGACGGGCACGGCGGTCGGCGGGGTCGGGGCGGCGCTCGACCAGGCCGGCCTGCTCGAGGTCGTCGACCAGGTAGGTCATCACCGTCCGGTCCAGGCCCAGGCTCTCCGCAATCCTCGCCTGGTTGGTGCAGGAGCTGCCCGCCGCGATCGACATCACCTGGAAGCCACGCGGACCACCGGGGAGCTCGCTGACCACATCACGCGCGCCGTCGAGGTAGGTCCGCAGCAGCGCGCCGAGGGCCTGGCCGAAGTCGACGGACGTCGACTCGGCTCGCTCCTCGACCACCTTGCTCATGCCCCGAGTCTAGCCCTGTCCTCGGACATGAGGATCATCACACAAGACGATCATCGTTGTTTCAGATGATCTTGTGGTTAGACTATCTCCGAACTGGACCTCGACCCCCAAGGAGCATCGCCATGAGCAGCATCTTCCGGCTGGACGCCAGCATCCGGCAGGACGGTTCGGTCACCCGAGCCGTCGCCGACACCCTCGAGGCCGCCATCGTCGAGGACCTCGACCGGGTCGAGGTCGTACGCCGCGACGTCGGCGCGACGCCGCTCGACGGCACGGTCTGGGGTACGGCGGCCTTCGCCGGCTGGACCCCCGAGGACGACCGCTCCGAGGCGCAGCGGGCCGCGCTCGCGGTCAGCGCCGAGCTCGCCGACGAGCTGGTCGCGGCCGACGTCCTGATCTTCGCCGTACCGCTCTACAACTTCGGTGTCTCCCAGCACTTCAAGACCTGGTGGGACGTCGTCGGCACCGACCCGCGCTTCGCGCCGGGCTCGACCACCCTGGCTGGCAAGCCCGCGTTCCTGGTGACCGCCCGTGGCGGCGGCTACGGACCCGGTACGCCCCGCGAGGGCTGGGACCACGCGACCGGCTGGATGCGCCGGGTGCTGGAGGACGTCTGGGGACTCGACCTCGACGTCATCGAGACCGAGCTGACCCTCGCCGACGTCACCCCCGCCATGGCGGAGCTGCGCGACCTCGCTCGCGCCCAGCTCGCCGAGTCGCACGACGCGGCCCGCAACAGCGCCCGCTCGGTCACGCTGCGGCTGCGTCGCGCCGCCTGACCCGGGGCCCTCAGTAGACCTGGGGCACGAACGTCTGCTCGTGCATCGGCGGGCGGACGTACGGCAGGTTCTTCATGTCCGGCAGCGTGACGACGTCGGGCGCCACGTCCTCGTAGTCGAACTGGCTGAGCAGGTGGGAGATGCAGTTGAGGCGCGCCGCCTTCTTGTCGTCGGAGGGGACGACGTACCAGGGCGCCTGCTTGATGTCGGTGAACTGGAAGGTGGTGTCCTTCGCCATCGAGTAGCGGACGTAGAGCTCGTGCTCGGCGAGGTCCATGTCGGAGAGCTTCCAGCGCTTGAGCGGCTCGGCGTTGCGCGCCTCGAAGCGACGGCGCTGCTCCTCGAACGAGACGGAGAACCAGTACTTCAGCACGACGATCCCGGACCGGACCAGCATCCGCTCGAACTCCGGGCACGAGCGCAGGAACTCCTGGTGCTCCTCCTCCGTGCAGTAGTCCATCACCCACTCGACGTTCGAGCGGTTGTACCAGCTGCGGTCGAAGAGGACCATCTCGCCGGCGGCCGGGAGGTGCTCGACGTACCGCTGGAAGTACCACTGCGTCCGCTCGCGCTCGGTGGGCTTGGGCAGGGCGACGACGCGAACCGTACGGGGGCTGGTGCGCTCGGTGATCCGCTTGATCATCCCGCCCTTGCCGGCCGAGCCACGGCCCTCGAAGATCACGAGCACCTTGAGGCCCTGGCTCTGGATCCAGTACTGCAGCAGCACCAGCTGCTCCTGCAGCCGCGCCATCTCGTCCTCGTAGAAGGCGCTGCGCAGCTGGCCCTTCTGCGTGTAGTGCTTCGGGTCGTGCTGCGTCCTCGCCCGGTGGTGGACGTCGTCGGCGCCCTCGGGCGGAGTGCTGTGCGCTGCCATGACGGTCCTCCCCGGGGACACGGTCCGTCCCACGTGGGATCACCCTGCTCCCGGTCCTCGACCGTGCGCAAGGACCTCTCCCGACGGACGACCGACGCGCGGGCCGGGGGCCGCTGGACGCCCGTTCCCCCGAGGGCGACCATGGACCATGCGGTTCGACCTCGAGACCGTGGCCACTCCTGAGCAGGTGAGGCGCGCGTTGACGGACTTCAGCGAGCGTCGGGGGCAGATCTGGAGCCGGACGCTCGATGCGAACGCGTACGAGCTGCGCGAGCTCGGCGACACCTGGGCGGTCGCCCGGGAGAGCACGTCCGGGTCGCCGTTCTGGGTGGTCGCGCGCTACGACTGGTCGGACCCGGACGTGGTGCGCTGGACGGTCGTGGAGAGCAGCTACGGCGGGGGCGGCGAAGGACTGGTGCGAGCCGACCCGAGCGTCCGTGGCGGGAGCAGGGTCCACGTCGAGTGGACCAGCACCGGTGCCCGCGGCTGGCAGAAGCCGATCGTCTTCCTGCTCCACCACGGACCGGCGGGTCGGCTCTTCGCCCGGATGTGGGCCTCCACGTTCGACCGCTACGCCCGGACCGACCCCGCCTGACTCGCACGGGCGCGGCAGCAAGGCGGGAGTGGGCGGTGGCTGGTGCGCCGTCCGGTGCTGCCGAGGTCAGTCCAGGCAGAACTCGTTGCCCTCGACGTCCTGCATCACGATGCACGAGTCGGTGCCGTCGTAGAGCAGGCGTACGCGGGTCGCGCCGAGCGGGAGCAGCCGGGCGCACTCGGCCTCGAGCACGGCCAGCCGCTCCTCGCCGACCAGGCCGGTGCCGACGCGTACGTCGAGGTGCAGCCGGTTCTTGGCGACCTTGCCCTCGGGCACGCGCTGGAAGTACAGCCGCGGGCCCACCCCCGTGGGGTCCGTGCACGCGAACGACGCGTCCCGTTCCTCGGGCGGCAGGGAGTCGTTGAGGGCGTCCCACGACGCGAATCCCTCCGGCGGCGGAGGGGGGACGTAGCCCAGCACCTCGCACCAGAAGCGGGCGAGGCGCTCGGGCTCGGCACAGTCGAAGGTGACCTGGACCTGCTTGACCGATGGCACCCGACAGAGCCTAGGGAACCGCCCTCGTCTCTTGCACGCGACTACCCGGGCGCCCTCAGGCCGTCCCGTGCCGCGCCAGCGGACCGATCAGCTCGCGCTCCTCGTAGGCCAGGTGGGAGAGCAGCGTGTCGGTGAGCAGGTCGACGGCGTGCTGGACGTCGTCGAGCGCCTGCCGGCCGGACTCGCCGGTGCCGTCCCTGCCGACCAGCTGCACGAGCGCGCGGTCGAACTGCTCGAGCACGTCGTGGATCACGTCGTGCTCGTGCGCGAGCCGGTCGAGGACCGGGCCGAGGCCCGGTTCGCTGCGACGCAGGTGCGGGAAGAGGCTTCGGTCCTCGAGCGTGTGGTGGCCGGTGACGATCCGGCAGTAGGACTCGCAGTAGGCACCCAGCGTCCAGTTGTTCTGCCGCATCGTCATCGTGTTGATGACCGACCGCGCGGCACCGACGCTGACGTGGCCGCGCCGGACCTGGTCGAGCACGTCGCGTACCTGGGCCAGCTCGGCCCGCAGCCCGTCGTGGATGTCGACGAGGTGCTGGGCGGCGAGCTGGGTCGCCGGGTCGTACGTCGCGTCGACGGGCTCGTCGTGGCTGGGCCGTGCATCCTCCTGCCACGCCAGCGGGCCCGTGAGCCGGGAGCCGTCGTCGGGCGTCGGCGTGACCGCGAGTGCCGACCCGCCGGCCGCCACCGGCTCGACCGGGGCGGGCGGGACGGCAGGCCCCTCACCCGAAGCCCGCCGAGCGCGCTCGGCGTCGACCAGCTCCCGGGTCGCCGGGGCGACCTCGGCCGCCCACCGGCGTACGTCGTCGGGGTCGTCGGTCCCGAGGACGTAGCTGCTCATCCCGACCTCGAGCGTGAGCTCGGCCAGCTGCTCCGCCCACTCCTGCGGCCGGCCGCGGAGGAAGCCGCTGCCGGTGCCGAACTGGCCGAAGACGTTGTAGACCCGCTTGACCGAGGCCGGCGACCGACCGGCCGCGACGGCCGCCTCGTCGACGGCGGCGGCCAGGTCCGGCAGCGCGGCCGGGTCGGCGTAGCCCATGCTCGGAACCCAGCCGTCGGCCAGCCGACCGGTCAGCCGCAGCATCCGCGGCTTGTAGGCGCCCAGCCAGATCGGGATGTCGTGGGCAGGCTGCGGCCCGGCGTGCAGCCCGACCGCCCGGTAGTGCTCGCCCTCGAAGCGGACCGTGCCGCCCGCCCAGAAGGCCTTGATCAGCCGGACCGCCTCGGTGAGGGCATCGACCGCCTCCCCGGGCGTTCGCCGGGGTCCGCCGGCCGCGACGATCGCGTCCCAGAACGCACCGGCACCCAGGCCGAGCTCGACCCGCCCGCCGGTGAGCAGGTCGAGCGTGGCGGCGGCCTTGGCCAGCACGACCGGCTGCCGCAGCGGCAGGCTGGCCACGTTGGGGGCGAGTCGGATCGAGCTGGTCCGCGCGCCGAGCACGGACAGCAGCGTCCAGGTGTCGACGTGCCTGGCCTGGTAGGGGTGGTCCTGCACGGACACGAGGTCGAGACCCTCGACCTCGGCCAGCTGGACCAGCCCCAGCAGGTCCTCGATGCGCGCCGCGTCCGGCGTCGGGAAGATCCCGAACTCCAGCTCCTGCTCGAGGTCCGGCATCAGGCGGCGGCTCCCAGCGCGGTGGCCATCCTCCGCGCGCCGTCGGCCTCCGCGAGCCGGGAGGACCGCTCGAGCGCGCGGGCGAGCAGCAGCGCTGCGTAGGCGTTCGTGGGGTCGTGCTCGAGCGCGTCCCGCGCGGCCTCGACCGCCCGGCCCAGCTGGGCCGAGTGGTAGTAGCTGCGGGCGAGCAGCTCACGCGCCTCGCCCAGCTCCGCGTCGTGCGGGTGGGTGTCGACGAGGTGGCGCAGCACGTCGGCCGCGGCGTAGTAGTCCTTGTGCTCGAAGAGGTCGAGGGCCCAGCGCCAGGCGTCGTAGGCGTCGAGGCGCTCCAGCATGGCGGTGACGTTCATGGTCATGGTCGTGACCCCTCTCTTCTCGTGGTGCGAGGACACAACAGAGCAGGGGCCTCAGGTGTTCCGCAGCGGGATCCGCAGCTCGAAGCGGGCGCCCGGCCCGTCCTTGGGCACCAGCCGCGCCGACCCGTGGTGGGCCGAGGCGATCGCCGCCACGATCGCGAGTCCCAGCCCGGCACCGGAGTGGTCGCTCGTGGGCTCGGCGCGCTGGAACCGCTCGAAGATCCGCTCCGCCTCGCTCACCGGGACCCCGGGCCCGGTGTCGTCGACCCACACCACCGCCTGCCCGTCACGGCCCTGGACCCCGAGCCGGACCGTGTCGTCCGGACCGGTGTGCTTCACCGCGTTGTCGGCCAGCTGCAGCAGGGCTTGGGTCAGCCGGTGCCGGTCGGCGAGCACCGGCACCTCGTCGTCCACCTCGAGCAGCCACTCGCGGTCGGCGATCGCGGTCGCCTTGCGGTGGGTCTCGCGCACCACCTCGGCCGCGTCGAGGGGCTGCAGGGTGACGAAGTCCGGCTGCTCGGTCCGCGCCAGGGTGAAGAGTCCGTCGACGATGGTGCCCATCCGGTCGACCTCGTCGGTGATCAGCGCGACCGTCTCGGCCCGCCCCTCGGGACCGTCGGCCAGCTCGAGCAGCTCGGCGTGCCCACGCACCACGGTGAGCGGGGTCCGTAGCTCGTGGCTCGCCTCGTCGAGGAACCGCCGCTGGTTGGTCAGCGCCGCCTCGAGCCGGGTGAGCATGTCGTTGAAGGTGGCGGCGATCTGCGAGGCCTCGTCGTTGCCGGTGACAGGGATCCGCTGGGACAGGTCGGTCTCGGAGATCTCGCGCGCCGTGGTCGCCAGGTCGCGCAGCGGCCGCAGCACCCGGCCGGCGAGCACCAGGCCCAGGCCGGCCGCCACCAGCAGCGTCAGCAGCTCGATCGTGAGCCGCAGGCGTACGGCCTCCTCGATCTCCTGCTGCTCGAACGAGGGGAAGTTGGCCACCACGAACAGCCCCTCGCTGCCGTCGCGGCCCGTGACCGGGATCGCGACGTAGCCGGCCTCGCCGAGGGCGGTGTCGATGGTGCCGGAGCGCTCCTGCTCCAGCGACTGCCAGTACGCGATCGGCTCGGCCAGCTGGGTCACGGCGGCACCGTCCTGGGCACGCCGCGAGTCGTGGAGGTCCTCGCCGACGAAGGCCAGCAGGGTCTCGCCCTCGTCGGGGACCTCGCGCGAGAAGTAGACGTCGAACAGCGACTCGAGGTCGGCGAACGGCTCCCCGGTCGCCGGGTCGGTCCCACCCTCGAGCAGCCGGAACTCCGCTGCCTCCTGCTGGAGGTCGACCCGGATCTCCTCGTCGAGCTGCTCGAGCAGCACCGTCCGCAGCACGATGCTGGAGCCGACCGCGGAGAGCAGCAGCAGCCCGACCACCACCGCCAGGATCCGCACCCGCATGCTGCGGGGGGTCAGGGAGTGCGGCAACCGCCAGGTGGGCATGAGGTGATCGTGCTGGTAGCGGCGCCGGCAGTCGAGAGGCGCGCCCGAGGCAGCGGCTCAGGCTCCCGCGAGGTCGCCGAGCACCGACCGCAGCCGCGCCAGCGACGGCCGCTCCGCGGGGTCGAGCGCGACGCAGGCGCGGAGCGCCCCCGCCAGCTCCGGAGGTACGTCGGTCGGCAGGGCGACCGGTTCGCGCGGGTGCGGCCGGTGGACCAGGGGCAGCCGACGCCGGCTCTCCCAGGTGGCCTCCTCGCCGTAGGGCAGCTCGCCCGAGAGGCACTCACTCAGCGTCACGCCCAGGCCGAAGACGTCGGTCGCGGGCGAGAGGCCGCGGCCGACCGCCTGCTCGGGCGCGAGGTAGCCAGGCGTCCCGGCGCCGGACCGCCCGGTGCCGGGTCGGCCGGCGAGGCTGAGGTCGATCAGCACCGCGCGGCCGTCCTGCACCACGACGTTGCCGGGCTTGAGGTCGAGGTGGAGCCAGTCGCGGCGGTGGAGGTAACCGAGCACCGAGACCAGCTGCAGCCCCAGCTGCGTCACGTCGGCGGCGCCGATCGGCTGCTCCTCCACGAGCGCGCCGAGCGTCGCCCCCGTGAGCGTCTCGAGGACCACCGCGGGGAGCGGCTGCTCGACGACCTCGAAGCCGCGAACCAGGTGGGGGTGGGCCAGCGTCGTGACCAGCCGGCCCTCCTGGAGCACCGACGCGACCACGTCGCGCTCGTGCCGACGGTCGGCCCGCAGCACCTTGACGACGACGCGGCAGTCACGGTCCTCGTCCCAGGCGTCGTAGGTGTCGAGCCGCTTGCCGTGGGCGAGCAGCCGCACCACGCGGTAGCCCGGCAGCAGCACCTCGCCTGACTCCACCGGCGCGAAGGGCAGGGAACGGGTGCGTCCGACCAGCATCAGACCGGCTCCCTGTGGGTCTCGGTGGCGGGGTCGAGGACGACCACGCTGTCGACGTACGGCAGCACGCGTGGGTCGTGGGTCATCACCAGGACCGTCCGGCGCTCGTCGCGGGCGACCTCCGCCAGCGCGGCGAGGAAGCGCTCGGCCGAGGCGTCGTCGAGGCCCGTGGTGGGCTCGTCGAGGACGAGGACCGGGCTGCCGCGCAGCAGCGCCCGGGCGAGGGCGAGCCGCTGCCGCTGGCCGCCGGAGACCAGCCGGCCCCGCTGGCCGACGCGGGTGTCGTAGCCGTCGGGGAGCCCCTGGATGAAGTCGTGGGCGTCGGCCGCCCGCGCGGCCCGCTCGACCTCGGCGTCGGTGGCGCCCGGTCGGGCGAGCGCGATGTTGGCGCGGACGGTGTCGTCGAGCAGCAGCGTCTCCTGCAGCACGACCGTCACCGCCTCGCGCACCGAGGTGGCGGTGCAGGACGCGACGTCCTGGCCGTCGACGGTCACCGAGCCGGAGTCGGCCTCGAGCTGGCGGGTCAGCAACCGGACCAGCGTGGACTTGCCACTCCCGCTGGCCCCGGTCACGGCCAGTGCCGCCCCACCGGGCACGTGCAGGTCGAGGTCGCGCAGCACCGGCAGGCTCGCTCCCGGATAGCTGACCGTGACCCGGTCGAGCCGCAGCTCGCCGGCGTCCACCCGGAGCTCCCGCGCGCCCGGTACGTCGGTCGGCAGCGGCTCCTCCAGCAGCTCGACGACCCGCTCGATGCCGGCGGTCGCGGAGAAGAGCGCGGGCAGCAGGTCCGAGAGCTGCCGGATCGGCCCGTAGCAGGTGATGAGCAGGGTCATGAAGGCCAGCAGCCCGCCGAGGGTGAGCCGGTCGGTCGCGAGCGCCCAGACGCCCATCGACACGACCAGCAGGATGGCCACCAGCTCGATCAGGTCGACCAGAGGCAGGAAGATGGAGCGGATCTTGGAGCCCGAGAGCTCGGCGTCGGCGATCCCCTTGTTCTGCCGGTGATAGCTCTCGACGGCGGCGTCGTCGGCGTTGTAGAGCTGCATCAGCGTGGCGTTGCCCAGGCTCTCCTCGGTGACCGTCGTCAGCGAGCCGCCGCGGCGCCGGCGCTCCCGTGAGGCCGTCTTCGTGAACGCGGCGAACCGCGAGGAGACCCACCACAGCGCGGGGGCCGCCAGCAGCGACGCGAGCGCGAGCTCCCACTGCATCCAGAAGAGCGCGCCGACGAGCAGCACCAGCCGGACCACCGCGCCGATGCCCTCGGTGAGCTGGCTGACCATGAACCGCTCGACCGTGCTCACGTCCTGGGTCAGCCGGGAGATCACGTCACCGAGCCGCCGGCGGTCGTGGATGTGCGACGGCAGCGAGAGCACGTGACGGAAGACGTCGCGCCGGAGGTCGACGAGGAAGCGCTGGGAGACCCAGGTCGCGAGGTAGTCGTCGAGGCCGGACACGACGCCGGAGAAGAGGTTGAGGCCCACGTACGCGAGGGCGAGGTAGACCAGCGGCTGGTACTCGACGGGGACGAGGACGTCGTCGACCAGCCGCTGGAAGAGCAGGATCTCGGCGATCTCGATGAGGGGTGCCACCGCGAGCAGCAGCAGGCTCAGCAGGAGCCAGCCGCGCAGCGGGCGCAGCCTGGGCCAGAAGCGCCGGAAGACCTGGGCGAGGGTGAGGGCGGCGGCGTGGTCGATCAGGGCGTCGTCGTCGCGCCGGGGCCGCATCCAGTCCCCGAGCCGTTGCCAGCTGGTCACCATCTCGTCATCCTTCGTGAAGGCGGGTGGGTGGCTCGTTGCGTGAGCCACCCACCCGCTGCCCCTCGTCCGTGGTCGGACCGTCAGTTGCTGCGGCTGCGGCTGCGGCTGCGGTTGCGACGGTTCCGACGACGACGACGGCGCCGCCGGCGCCGGTCGTTGGACCGGCTGTCGGAGTCGGCGACCCGCGCCATGCGGGCCGGCTGGAGAGCGGTGAAGAGACCGGACGTGGCCATTGCGTTCCTCCTGGTTTCTCGTGACCGGGGTCCTTCCCCGATGACGAGAACACTCGCGGCCCGACGTGGGAGGGCCATGAGCCCTCCATGAGAGGGCTTTCACTTCATGAGAGGACGTTCAGGCGCCGCGCCACTCGTGCTCGAGGAGCCCGAAGACCAGCAGCGTCGACCACTCCCCCTTGAACCACTCACCCTCGACGTACGTCGCCTCGAGCCGCATGCCGAGCCGGCCCACGACAGCAGCCGAGGCGGTGTTGCGCTGGTCCATCCGGGCGCTGACCCGGTGGGCGCGGAGACCGTCGAACGCCAGGCGCAGCAAGGCCTCCGCCGCCTCGGTGGCGAAGCCCTGGCCGGCGTGGTCGGGATGCAGCTCGTAGCCGATCTCGGCGTGCCCGTCGGCGGCGCTGTGCCAGAAGAGCACGACGTCGCCGACCGGCTGACCGGTGTCGCGACGCTCGACGACCAGCGAGATCACCTGCCCCTCGGCGTCGATCACCGAGCGGGTCCGCTCGGGGTCGGTGAGCCGCTCGGCGATGGCCTCGCGCGACTGCGGGTCGAAGGGGGTGTAGCGGCAGACCTCCGGCAGCGACCGCCAGGAGTGGATCGTGTCGACGTCCTTCTCGGGGTGGAGCGGCCGCAGCGCCAGGCGCTCGGTGAGGACGGGGTAGTCGGGCGAGAGCCACGACCGGGCGATGGTCATCTCGACCCAGTCCTCACCGTCCTCCACGAACCGGGAGGTCTCCCGGAAGCCGGCCGTCGCGTACGCGCGGCGGGCGCGCGGGTTGCGGGCGAGCACGCCGAGGGTGATGAAGTCGAGCCCGACGGTCCGCAGCCCGTGCTCGACCAGCAGCCGGGTCGCCTCGGTGCCGAGGCCCCGGCCGTACCACGCGGGTCCGCGCAGGGCGATCCGGAAGTTGGCGCTGTTGCGCTCGGCGTCGTACTCGTTGAGCACGGCCTCCCCGGCGTACTCCCCGGTCGCGGTGTCGACGACGGCCAGGTCGAGCCGCTCGTCCTGGGCCGTCCGCGAGGCGCACCACGAGGCGACCTGTGCGCGTGTGAAGTCGGCGGTCGTCGCCGTCAGGTCGTTGCCCTCCGGGTCGGTGACCTCCTCCCACATCGCCTCCGCGTCCTCGGCCGTGATCGGCCGGAGCACCACGTGCTCGCCCGTCAGCACCGGCTTGCGCCAGCGCCCCCTCACCTCGGTCACGCCGACCTCCTGACCTGGTCCAGCATCCGCCGTACGGCCAGCACGTGGCCGCGGCTCCCCACCACCGCCGCGCGGTAGGCCGCACCGCGTGGACCGGGGAAGTCGGCGTACGTCACCGCGACCACCCGGGTGCCGGTCACGGCCTCCTCCAGGCGCAGGTCCAGCGCGTAGCGGGAGAAGCGGTGCCGGCCGGCGAGGCCGACCAGGTGCGGCGGCTCCTCCTCGACGACCGAGAAGCCGGCGCGCGGCTCGGCACCCAGCAGCAGCGCGAGCCGGCTGCCCTCGCCCCGGACCAGGAGCCGGTCGACCCAGGCGCGTACCGCGCCCCACGCATCGCGCAGGGGTACGCCGAGCACCGTCGCGTGCTCGTCGACGAAGCGCGGCCGGACGCGTCCCTCGGCCGCGCGACGGAAGCCGTCGTCCTCGGTCGCGAGCGCGCTCCGCAGCGCGCCGCCGGCGAGGCGCGACAGCACGGGCGCGGTCCCGCCCTCGAGGTCGAGGACGAGCGTCGTCCGGCAGCCGCCGTCGACGGGCTCCACGTGGTGGCCCGCGACCAGGGTCGTGCCGAGGGCCGCTGCCTCCCACGTGAGCTGCCGCGGTGGCTCGAGGGTGGTCACCGTCCAGGTGGCCGGGCGCCGCCGGGGCTGGGTGACCCTCGCCGTGCTCCCGACCCGCAGGGGCCCTCCGTCGAGCCGCTCCACGCTGGTCATCGTCGGGGTGAGGGTCGGCCAGGACTCCAGGTCCTCCGTCAGCGCCCACACCCGCTCGGCGGGGGCGAGGACGAGGTGGGTGTGGGTCAGCCGCATGGCTGCCATCTAACCGTGCCGCGCACGAGGTGGGCACGACCTAGTCTGGTCGGCATGAGGCGGGTCCACGTGGTGGTGCACGGCGAGGTGCAGGGCGTGTTCTTCCGCGACAGCTGCCGGCACGAGGCGCAGGCCCGCGGTGTGACGGGCTGGGTGCGCAACACCGCTGCCGGCACGGTCGAGGCCGAGCTCGAGGGCGAGGCCGGTGCGGTCGACGCGATGATCGGCTGGTGTCGGCAGGGTCCGCGGCACGCGCGCGTCGATCGGCTCGACGTCCGTGACATGGACCCGACCGGCGGCAACGGGTTCGAGATCCGCTGACCCTCCCCCCGCCCCCGGAGCACGTCAGCCGCGGGCGGCCGCCTCGGCGGCGATCTGGGCGCGCTCCTCGGCGGTGAAGGCGCGCAGCACGCAGAACTCGTTGCCGTCCGGGTCGGCCATGACGACCCACGACACGTCGTCGCCCTGGCCCACGTCGACCCGCCGCGCGCCCAGTCCCTCGAGCCGGGCGACCTCGGCCGCCTGGTCGGTCGGTCGCAGGTCCGGGTGCCACCGGTTCTTGACCGTCCTGCCCTCCGGGACCCGCAGGAAGAGCAGGTCCGGGGCGACCCCGTCCTGCGGGCTGCCGGCGGGTGGCTCGAGGACCACCTCGTCCGCATTCTCGTAGGTCCGCCGCCAACCCAGCGCCTGCTGCCAGAAGCCCGCGATGCGGTCGGGATCGGTCGTGTCGAGGTTGAAGCACTGGATCGTCAGGTCCGTCATGCGTGCAGGCTCCCACCAGCAGGGCAGGCCGGGCACGCGGTTTTCTGCTCGCCGTCGGAGCGCGACCCGGACTACCGTGCCGGCATGACCGAGGCCGACGTACGCCTCGCCACCCCTGCCGACGCGGGCGTGGTCGGGCAGCTGCTGTGGGACTTCAACACCGAGTTCGAGACCGAGACCCCCAGCGCGGAGGAGTTCTCAGGTCGGTTCACGCGGCTGCTCGCGCGCGAGGACGTGATCGTGCTGCTCGCCGGCGGGGCAGACCCGGTCGGCTTCGCCTACCTCACGCTGCGGCCGGCGCCCTACTTCGACGGCCCGCTGGCCCAGCTCGAGGAGCTCTACGTCCGGCCGCACCTGCGCGACCGGGGCATCGGCACCGCGCTGCTGACCCGAGCCATGGACCTGTGCCGCGAGCGGTCCGCCGGCGAGATGCACATCAACGTCGACGAGGACGACGTCGACACCCGACGCTTCTACGAACGGCACGGGTTCCTCAACATCCTGCCCGGCAGCGACTACCGGATGCTGTTCTACGAGACCGAGCTCTGACGGAGGAACGCTGGACACCTCCTGGCGGGAGCGGCAGGGTGCTCGGCATGCGCACTCATCTCGGGATCCTCCTCACCACCCTCGCCACCGCCGCCGTCACCGTCGCGGCCGTGCCCGCCCAGGCCGACCGCGACCGCGGTCCCGACCGGGACCTCCGCTGGCAGCGGGGCGTCGTCGACACCGACCAGTCCTTCCGCGGTCTCGACGCCGTCGACCGGCGTACGGCGTGGGTCAGCGGCGGCAGCATCAGCGGCGGTGACGGCTCGGTGTGGCGTACGACGGACGCCGGCCGGACCTGGGAGGAGGTGAGCCCGCCGGGCACCACGGGGCTGTCGCTGCGCGACGTGGAGGCGAAGGACGCCGACACCGCCGTCGTGATGTCGATCGGCAACGGCGAGGACTCCCGGATCTGGCGCACCGACGACGGGGGTGCGACCTGGACCGAGACGTTCCGCAACACCGAGGAGGCGGCGTTCTACAACTGCCTCGACTTCTACCCCGGCGGGCGGCGCGGGCTGGCGGTGAGCGACCCGGTCGACGGGAAGTTCCGCGTGATCGCGACCGAGGACGGTGGCCGCTCCTGGGAGGTGCTGCCCGACGCCGGGATGCCCGACTCGACCGGTGAGTTCAACTTCTCCGCCAGCGGCGACTGCCTGGTCATCGCCGGCCGGACCGCGTGGTTCGGGTCGGGCGGCTCGGCTGCGCGGGTGTTCCGCTCCGCCGACCGCGGCCTGACCTGGACCGCCACCGACTCGACGCTGCGGGCGGACGAGACGGCCGGGGTCTTCGGCCTGGCCTTCCGCACCCCCCGTCAGGGCGTCGCCGTCGGCGGCGACTTCGACCCGGCCGTCGTCGAGCCGGACGGGTCGGCGCTCACCCGCGACGGTCGCACCTGGCAGGTCGGCGGCGACCTCGCCCACCTCGGCGAGGACGCCGCCTGGGTCTCCCGCAGGCTGCTGCTGGTGACGGGCGAGTCGGGCCCCGAGGCCGGGACCAGCCTCAGCACCGACGGCGGCCGGACCTGGGAACGGCTGAGCACGACCGGCTACCACACCCTCGACTGCACCCGTGACGGCTCGTGCTGGGCCGCCGGCGGGGGTGGCCGGGTGGCGCGCGCGTCGGCCCGCTGACCGGACCCGAGCAGCGCGGGCCAACGTAGGCCTCCCGGAGCGAGAAATGCCAGGCGAGGATGTCGTGAGCGGCGGTCCCCGTTCGTGGAGCAGGTGAGAGCACCCACCACCACTCGAAGGAGCAGATGATGCGCACCCTGGTCGTCACCGAGTTCATGTCCCTCGACGGCGTCGTCGACAGCCCCGGCGGGGAGGAGGGCTACGCCCACTCCGGCTGGACGTTCAAGGACGTCCGGCCCGAGATGGCGGCCTACGAGCTGAAGGCGCGGGAGCAGGAGGAGGCCGGTGCGCTGCTGGTCGGCCGGGTCAGCTGGTCGGCCTTCCACGAGGTCTGGCCGACCATGGCGGAGTTCGAGCGCTACAACCAGGTCCCCAAGTACGTCGTCTCCTCGACGCTCACCGAGGAGCAGGTGGCCGCCTCGCCCTGGCAGCCCACGACGCTGCTGCGCTCGCTCGAGGACGTCGCCGCGCTCAAGCAGACCGAGGGCGGCGAGATCCAGGTCCACGGCAGCGCGACCCTCGCCCAGGGCCTCGCCGCCGCCGGGCTGGTCGACCGCTACCACCTGCTGGTCTACCCGCTGGTGCTCGGCACCGGTGGGAAGCGGCTCTTCGCCGACGACGGGACGAAGGCGACGCTGGAGCTGGTGGAGCAGGAGTCCTACGGCAACGGCATCCAGAAGCTCTGCTACGAGGTCGTCCGATGAGCACCCGCGTCACCGCCGACATGGCGGTCTCGCTCGACCTGGTGGGCGCGGGGCGCGACCAGTCGCTGGAGCATCCGTTCGGGCCCCGGGTGGGTGAGCGGCTGCACCAGACCTGGATGTTCGACCACCGCGACGAGCACGCCGAGGAGATCGCCGCCATCACGCACGCCCGCGCGTACGTGATGGGCCGCCACATGTTCGGCCCCGACCGCGGCCGCTGGGACCTCTCGTGGACCGGCTGGTGGGGTCCGGAGCCGCCGTACCACGGCCCGGTGTTCGTGCTCGGCCGTGAGCCGCGCGACCCGGTCGAGATGGACGGCGGGACGACCTTCCACTTCGTCACCGACGGCATCGAGGCCGCGGTCCGGCGGGCCGTGGACGCGGCCGACGGTGGCGAGGTCTCGATCGCCGGGGGCGTCACCACCCTCAACGCCGCCCTCGCCGCCGGCCTGGTCGACGAGCTCAGGCTGCACGTCGTCCCGTTCACGGTGGGTGAGGGGCTGCGGGTCTTCGACGGCGTCGACGACCTCAGGCTCGAACCCGTCGCCAGCCGCGCGACGCCGCACGTCACCCACCTGACGTGGCGCCGTCCCGCTCAGTAGTCGGAGTCCTCCACCACCCGCATCGCCGACGACTCCGGGCCCTCGCCGTCGTACGCCTCGTCCTCGCCGGCCTCGCCGCCGAGGACGTCGCGGTCGGCCGGGATCGCGTCGGGGTCGTCGCCGCCGACCATCCGGGCCGCGTCGCGCTCCGCGTGGTCGTCCGGCGCGCCGTAGGCGGTCCCGGGGTCGGGCTGCTCCTGGTGGATCCGCTGGTCGAGCGTCTCGCCCCCGTCGGTCTCGACGCCGACGAGCTCGGACCCGCGCGGCTGGCGGTCCGGCGGGCTCCAGGGCTCGTCGTCGCCCGCGCTCGGGTCGTCGAGGAACCGCTCGGCGTCGGCCCGCTCGTGGGGATCGAGATCGTTCTCGCCCCAATCGCCCTCGTCCTTGGTGCGGTTGTCGCTCATGACCCCCACCCTGCCCCGTCGTCGGCGCCGGGACAAACACCCGTCCGGGTGGGGGGTCAACCGGGCGTGACGCCCTGCGCGAACCGGGCGACGGCGTCGAGGGTGAACGCCCCCGGCGGATCGCCGAGGCGCGAGCGCAGCTCACGCCGCAGCACCTCGCGACGGTCCTCGGGGAGCGAGACGCACCAGGTGCCGGCGGGGCCGACGCCACCGAGGAAACCCGCCCACAGCTCGTCGAACCCGGCGTACGTCGAGGCGACGCGGAGCGTGTCCTCGCGGACGTCGGTGAAGCCCGCGCCCTGGAGCAGCGAGGACAGCTCGCCCTCCTCGCCGAAGGACATCGTGCGTGCCTCGTCGGGGGCCTGGCCGTCCACGGTGAGCGCCGCGTCCCAGAAGAGTCGCAACATCTGCATGCCCCGGGCGAAGTCCCACACCGACGCGGCGAAGGTGCCGCCCGGCCGGAGCACCCGGGTGATCTCGGCCGCCGCCGCGGCGGGGTCGTCGACGAAGTGCACGACCAGCTGAGCGAGCACCACGTCGAAGGCCCCGTCGTCGTAGGGCAGCGACTCGGCGGCGGCCACCTCGACGGCGACGCCGGGGTTCCGCCTCGCGCACGTGGCCGCGAACGGCGCCGACGGGTCGCAGGCCCGGACCCGCTCCGCACCCACCCGGTCGGCGAGGACCCCGGTCAGCGCACCCGGGCCGCAGCCGACGTCGAGCACCCGGTGGGTCGGGCGCACGCCGACGGCGTCGGCGAACGCAGGGGCCAGCGCGACCGCCCAGCGGCCCATGAACCTGTCGTACGCCTCCCCGGAGACGACGAAGCCGGAGGCACCCACGAGGTCATGATGACCCCGTCGAGTGCCTCCGGCCAGAGGCTCGTGCGCTCAGGCGTCGGAGAGGCGACGCTTGAGGTCGCTGCCCGGCTTGAAGGCGGCCGAGGTGCTGGCCGCGATCTCCATCGACTCGCCGGTCTGCGGGTTGCGGCCCTGGCGGGCGGCCCGGTGGCGGGTCTCGAAGGTACCGAAGCCCGGGATGGTCACCTTGTCGCCGGCCACGAGGGCCTCGGCGATCGAGTCGATGACGGCGGCGACGGCCTTGTCGGCGTCGGTGCCGGTCAGACCCGCCTTCTCGGCGACGGCGTTCTTGAGGTCCGTACGGTTCATGCTCACTCCTGAAATAGGTCGAGGACGGTCCGCACCCTACGACCCCGGGCACGGAAAGGGGGTACGCGGGCCGCTCAGTCGCGGTCGAGTCGGTCGATCTCGTCGGCCGTCAGGTCCAGCGAGGCCGCCGCTGCGGAGTCGCGGATCGACTGCGGACGCTTGGCCCCGGGGATCGGGATGACCACCGGGGACTGGGCGAGCTCCCACGCCAGCGCGACCTGCTGCGCGCTCACGCCACGGGCCGCGGCGACCTCCGCGAAGGCGGGGTGCTTCTCCGCCAGCTCCTTGGCGTCGGCCAGCCCGCCGAGCGGGCTCCACGGCAGGAAGGCGAGCCCCAGCTCGGTGCAGACGTCGATCTCCTTCTGGCTGCTCCGGAACTTGGGGCTGAACTGGTTCTGGACGCTGACGAGGTGGCTGCCGAGCGCGTCGTGGGCGGCGCGGATCTGGTCGGGGTCGGCGTTGGAGAGCCCGATCATCCGGACCTTGCCGGCCGCTGCGATCTCGCCGAGGGTCCCGATCACGTCGGCGTAGTCGACGTCGGGGTCGGGACGGTGGTGCTGCCACAGCGCGATCTGCTCGACCCCGAGCCGCTCGAGGCTCGCGTCGACCGCCGCGCGCAGGTGGTCGGGGGAGCTGTCGGTGTCCCAGCCGCCACCGTCGGTACGGACGTGGCCGCCCTTGGTGGCCAGCAGCACCTGGTCGCGGACGCCGAGCTCGTCGAGCAGGGAGGCGATGAGGCGTTCGTTGGCCCCCTGGGCGTCGGCGCCGAGCTCGTCGCCGGGCCCGTACGCGTCGGCGGTGTCGAAGAGGGTCACCCCGGCGTCGAGGGCGGCCCGGACGGTGTCGAGGAGCTGCTCGCGCGGTTGGGTCCCGGTCTGGTCGAACGTCATCAGGCCGAGGCCGATCGCCCCGACCTCGATGCGTCCGGTGGTGTCGTTGCCGATGGTCCGTGTCTGCATGGGCATGCGCTCGACCCTACGAGGAGGGTGATGGGCTCCGGCTCACCCGGAGGGGCAAGCGGACCTCAGTCCCAGTCCAGGCCGCCGCGCCGCCACTCGTACGCGTAGACGGCCCCGATGGTGGCCAGGAACAGCACCATCGCGAGGAGGCCGAAGGAGCCCATGGCGTCGAAGTGGATCGCCCAGGGGATCAGGAACATGATCTCGACGTCGAAGATGATGAAGGTCATCGCGACCGTGTAGAACCGCACCGGGATCCGGGTCTCCGGCGGGCGCTCGACCGGGACGATGCCGCACTCGTAGGTCTCCAGCTTCGCGCGGTTGTAGCGCCGGGGACCGACCAGCTGGCTGAGCACGATCGAGCCCACCGCGAACACCGTGGCCAGCGCGCCGAGGACGACGACGGGGGCGTAGACCTCCATCAGGTTCCTTCCGTCGATGGGCCGGCTCGTCGCGCCCGCCGGTCGCGGGGCCACAGAACGGCAGTGCCGATGGCCGCCGCGAGCAGCGAGGCGGTCAGGACTCCCACCTTGCCGACGTCCTCCAGGGACGACCCCGGATAGCTGAGCTCGGTGATCAGGAGCGAGACGGTGAAGCCGATCCCGGCCAGGCTCGCGAGGCCCAGCACGTCTATCCACTCCAGCGAGTGGTCGAGGTCCGCGACCGGGAGCCTCGTGACCAGCCAGGCCGTCCCCGCGATCCCGAGGATCTTGCCGATGACGAGCGAGACCACGATCCCGACGGCGACCGGCGACCCGAGCGACTCCACGAAGCCGCTCGTCCCACCGACGGCGACACCGGCGGAGAAGAAGGCGAACACGGGGACGCACACCCCGGCCGACCACGGCTGGACCCGGTGCTCGAGGGTCTGGGCCAGGCCGTCCTCCAGGGCTCCCCCGTCGCCCCTCACCGGCGCCGTGAGCGCGAGGGCGACGCCGGCCAGGGTGGCGTGCAGGCCTGACTCGTGCACGAGGGCCCAGGTGACGGCGCCCAGTGGGAACAGCATCGCCCAGGCCGCCCACGGTGTGTCGACGAGCAGGTCGGCGCCGCGCCGTGCCAGCAGTGCGAAGCACACGAGCGGAACCACGGCCAGCACGAGCGGGCTGAGCGCCAGGTCGGCCGTGTAGCCGACCGCGATGATCGTGATCGCGATCAGGTCGTCGACCACGGCCAAGGTGAGGAGAAAGGTACGCAGCGCAGGTGGGAGGTTGCGCGCCACCATGGCCAGCACCGCCAGGGCGATCGCGATGTCGGTCGCGGCCGGGATCGCCCAGCCCTGCAGGGCGACGTCGTCGCCGGCGTTGATGGCCACGAAGAGCACGGCGGGGACCACCACCCCACCCACGGCCGCCGCGACCGGGACGAGGGCCTTGCGCGGGTCACGGAGCTCGCCGGCGACGAACTCGCGCTTGAGCTCCAGCCCGACCAGGAAGAAGAAGACGGCCAGCAGCCCGTCGGCCGCCCAGTGTGCGACCGTCAGGTCCAGGTCCAGCCCCAGCACCTCGCCACCGACCGACCGGTCCCGCAGGGCGGCGTACCAGCCACCTGCCGGGCTGTTGGCGAGCACCAGGCCGGCCGCGGCCGCCCCCAGCAGCAGCCCACCGCCGACGACCTCGCGGGACAGGAAAGCCCGCGCCCGCTCCACGGGTCGCGTCGCGGGGTCCAGGAGGGAGTGGCTCACCGTCGGGGTCCCTCTCGGTCGGCAGGCCGGCGCGTCGAGCAGCCGGTGGGTCCGCTCTCAACCGTGCAGAGCCGGGAGAGTCGGGACCATGGGGTCTGCCACCCATCCCGGTGCGGTCAGCGCGCCGGCAGCCGCATCACGACGCGGGGAAAGCCCCCCGAGACGGCATCGGTCGGCGAGGCCAGCGTGAAGCCGGCCGCCTCGAAGACCGCACGGGTGCCGACGTACGCCATGGTGAGGTCGACCTTCTCGCCCCGGTTGTCGACGGGGTAGCCCTCGACGGCCGGGGCTCCCTGCTCGAAGGCGTAGTCGGCAGCGCCACGGACGAGGAGGTGGCTGATCCCCTGCCCGCGGTGCCCGGGGCGCACCCGCACGCACCAGACCGACCAGACCGGCAGGTCGTCCACGTGCGGGATCTTGCGCGAGCGGGCGAACGGCAGCTCCGCGCGGGGCGCGACCGCGGCCCAGCCGACCACCTCGTCCCCGTCGTAGGCGAGCACGCCGGGGGCGACCGTGCGTCCGAGCAGCTCGCGGACGTACTCACCGCGCTCGACACCGACCAGCGACTGGTTGGTCCTCGCGTCGAGCCGGTGGCTCAGGCACCAGCAGACGTTGGAGGTCGGCTTCTTGGGGCCGACCATCGTCTGGACATCGGCGAAGCTCCGCGCCGGCCGGACCTCGATCCCGCTCACGGGCGCTCGCCGAGGACCATCCGGACCTCGACCAGGTCGCCCGTGCCGATCGCCTCCGCCTTGCGGACCTTGTCCTTGAGGGGGACGAGGTAACGGCCGTCCTTGGGGAACAGCGAGGTCGTCCACTCGGTGTCGCCGACGACCACCCGGGCCGGGATGACGCCCCACCCGTAGGTCAGCATCGGCGAGGCCTCCCTGATGTCCTCGCTGTCGTCGTCGGGCACGGCGACGTAGTAGTAGGGCGCCGGTCCGCGCCACTCGAAGACGTCCCCCGTGAACTCGACCTCCATGGCGGCAGTCTGTCCGAGGGTCGATGACGGCGTCGAGAGCCGATGTGGCGCTGCTCTAGGGTCGTGGCCCATGTCGACGACGACCATGGAGGACGAGCGCGGACTCGCACGGTTCGCCCAGCGCAGCGCGGCCTGGACGGAGAAGTGGTTCCCCGACGCCTACGTCTTCGCGCTCGCGGGCGTGGTCCTGGTGGCGGCCGCCGCCATGGTCAACGGAGCCAGCCCGGCGACGGTCGCCGAGACCTTCGGCGACGGCTTCTGGGACCTCGCCGAGTTCACGCTGCAGATGGCGATGGTGGTCCTGACCGGCTACATCGTGGCCACGTCCGCCCCCGTCGCGCGGATCATCGAGCGGATCGCGACCTACCCCGCCACGCCACGGGGAGCGGTCGCCTTCGTGGCGCTGATGTCGTGCCTGGTCTCGATGGTCAACTGGGGCCTCAGCCTGGTCTTCAGCGGCCTGCTCGCCCGTGCGATCGCGCGGCGCTCGGACCTGCGCGCCGACTACCGCGCGCTCGGCGCGGCTGCGTATCTCGGCCTGGGCGCGGTGTGGGCGCTCGGGCTGTCCTCCTCGGCCGCCCAGCTGCAGGCGACCGCCGAGTCGCTGCCGCCGGAGCTGCTCGAGATCACCGGCGTCCTGGACTTCGGCGCGACCATCCTGACCTGGCAGTCGTTGCTGATGGCGGCGATCCTGATCGCGCTCAGCGTGGCCGTCGCGTGGGCCTCCGCGCCGCAGGGCAAGGCGGTGCGCACCGCGGAGGACATGGGCGTCGACCTCTCCGACTCGGTCGAGCGGCTCGCCCCGCGCTCCCGCCCGGGCGAGTGGTTGGAGTACTCCTGGATCCTCCCGGCGCTGATCGGGCTGCTGACCCTGGGCTGGGTGGTCATCCAGTTCGCGACGCTGCCGTTCCTGTCGGTGATCAGCAGCCTCAACGGCTACCTCATGGTCTTCCTGATCCTGGGCCTGGTGCTGCACGGTTCACCGAGGGCGTTCCTCAACGCCACCGGCAAGGCGGTGCCGACGACGGCCGGCGTCCTCGTCCAGTTCCCGCTGTACGCGGCGATGGCGGCCATCCTCACCCGGGCCGAGGGCAGCGGCGGGCTCACCGTCTCCGACCAGCTCGCCGACCTGTTCACCAGCATCGGCGGCGGCGGCGCGTTCGCGGTCGTGATCGCGCTCTACACCGCGCTGCTCGGCCTGCTCGTCCCCTCCGGTGGCGGCAAGTGGCTGGTGGAGGCGCCGTACGTCATGCAGTCGGCGACGGACGTCGGCATGAACCTCGGGTGGACCGTCCAGATCTACAACGCCGCCGAGGCGCTGCCCAACCTGATCAACCCGTTCTTCATGCTGCCGCTGCTGGCCGTGCTCGGCGTGCGGGCCCGCGACCTGGTCGGGTTCACCTTCCTGCAGTTCCTCTTCCACCTGCCGGTGGTGCTGCTCCTGCTCTGGCTGCTCGGCATGACCTTCGAGTTCGAGCCACCGGTGATGCCCTGAGGCTCCGCCGGAGCCGGTCGTGGACCGGCTCTGGCGGCGCCGGGCGACGCAGGTCCATACTGAGGAGCGCCCGCTGACGAGCATGGGGCCCTGACCGAGTCGGCGGCTTGTCAGGGGGACCCCAAGATGCCGTGGAACGAGCTCAGCCAGACCGTACGCCTCCTCGCCCTCCTCGGCCGGGTCCGGCCGGAGGTCTTCGACGCCTTCCCGCCGCACGGCCCGGTCCTGCGCGACCGCTTCGAGGCGGTCGGCCTCAACCCGCAGCCGCTGCCGCCACGCGACCCGCTGGTGGTCGGCGCGGTCACGATGGCCGGCCGGGTCGCGACCCTGGCCGTCGAGGCCGACGTACGAGGTGAGGAGCCGGCGCGCTGGGTCCGCGACTTCGTCGCCGACTGGTGCGAGACGCCGTGGCCGCGCCGGTGGCCGTGGCCGGGCCCGGGTCCCGGGCCGGACGGCCCCCAGCCCGACCCGTGGTCGGTGAACGCCGCCCGGGTCGCAGGCGCCTCGGTGCTGGCCTCGGTGGCCGCCGGGCTCGGCGCCGGTGAGCTGCGCGACGCGCTGGCCCACGGTGCCGAGCAGCTCGCGGACGTCGCCGGCCGGGAGCTCTGAGCTCCGGCGATGGCGACGCCGGTCACGGTCGAGTTCATCCGTCTGTTCTGCTACCACGGCGTCGACGAGGACGTCTCCGAGCCGTACCTCTGGGTCATCGGCTTCACCCTCGACGGAAGGACCATCACCCACACCCCGGACTCACCGAAGCTCACCGGCGCGCCGGACTACTTCTTCTCGCCGGGCAGCCACGACAACATCGGCGGCGGCATGGGGATCGGGAGCACCCGGTTGCTCCCCCCGGCGGTGGGGACGTTCGCCACCACGCTGCAGCCGATCGTCCTCAACGCGGGCGGCCAGGCGGTCGAGGTGCCCGGGTGGATCGGGCTGATCGGGGTGCTGCTGGAGGAGGACTCGACCTCCGACGTCGGCGCGGAGGCGGCGCACCAGGCGATCAACAACCTGGTCCGGACCGAGATCAACGAGGCCGTCGAGGACATCAACCTGGCCGGTCTCGGAGCGGAGATCCTGGCCGCGGTCAACGCGGGGACCAGCCCGGTCGCGGCCGCCACGGCGATCTTCACCGCGAAGATCGACCGGCTCATCGCCCGGATCGAGCGGTACGCGCAATCGGCGGCCGTCAACGCGATCGTGTCGAACCTCAGCTTCCCGGCCGCGATCGTCGAGGGTGCGGACCCCGACGAGTTCATGGGCATCTCCGTGCGCATCTACGGTGAGCCCGACCTCGCGGCGACGACGCACACGGAGCGGCTCGAGTTCACGGACATGATCGTCGAGCCCAACATGCACCCGGAGTCCTCGGACTTCGCCTACAACCTCCACGGCCAGGCCTGGCAACGGATCGAGGTGTTCTGGGTGCCGTTCACGGACCAGGTCCCCCCGGGCCGGTGGCAGGTGACCGGGCTCCAGCGCAGCGGCCGGCCGGGCAAGCAGTTCATCAGCCAGCTGGGCGGCAACTTCGCCGACGGCACACCCTGGGTGCAGACCAAGGGTGCGGTGATGGACCAGCTCTCGGTCGGGTCGCACAGCTACTTCGTGCGCGGTGCCTCCGGGGTCGAGGCCGACGTGATCATCGAGCCGGAGCCGCTCAACCCCTTCTTCCCCTCGCTCACGACCACGGCCGACGACGACCCGACCAACAACCTCGGCTCGCTGCCGCCGTGCCCGCTCGGGACCCGGCACACGCGGCCGGTGGGCTGACCCGCGCGTCAGCCGACGGGCGGACCGACCAGCAGGGCCACCCCGGTGAGGGTGGCGACCGCGACGACGCCGACCCCGGCGCCGGCCGCCGGGTTGCGGACCAGCCAGGCCAGCACCCGCTCGGCCGGCGTACGCCCCGGCGCCTCGCGGAGCCGCCAGGTGGTGGGCAGCTCGTGCCGGCGGTCGGCCGAGCGCTCGAACCAGATCGTCATGAACGGCGGCACCGCGCTCACGAGCGCCAGCAGCGTCCGGCCCGGCGACCAGCGGGCGTCGACGGCCACGGCCAGGGCGGTGAGGACGTACGCGACGAAGACGACCCCGTGGAGCATCCCGCCGATCCGGACCCCGAGCTCGGTGGTCCCCGTGACGTACTTGAGGAACATCCCGGTGAGCAGCAGCCCCCAGGTGACGGCCTCCGCGACGGCGGTGGTGCGGAACAGCAGGCGGGGGGTCATGGGTCTCCGTCGGGGCTGGGCGGCGGTGCGCCCTCATCGTCTCAAACGGCCCACGTGGAGAGTCCGCCGGTGTGGTGGGGAACAGCTCAGGCGAGCCGGGCGTCGAAGAAGGCGATGGTCCGGTCCATGGCGGCGTTGAAGGCCGGACCGAAGGCGTGGCCGTCCTCGTACCAGGCGAGCTGCGAGTCGACGCCCGCCGCCACCAGCGCTCGCTGGGTCGCGGACGCCCACGGCGGGGGGCAGGTGTCGTCGTAGCGGCCGTGCACCATCAGCACCGGCTCGGTGATCCGGTCGAAGGCGGGGCGCGAGGAGTTGTCGCGCCAGAAGTCCGGGTTCTGGGCCGGGGTGCCGTGGCTGACCATCGCGGCGTCGGAGGGGTCACCCGCGATGAACTGCCGGTAGTTGTCGGCCTCCAGCGAGGAGACCGACGCCCAGGGCGCGGCGGCCTGCACGAGCCCGGGCTCCACGACGAGCGCCTTGAGGATGACCCCGCCCCCCATCGAGCGTCCGAACATCGCCATCCGGTCGTCGTCGACCGGGACGTCGGGCGAGGCCCGCAGCGCCTTGACCGCGTTGATGACGTCGGCGGTGTAGCCCAGCCGCATCCGCCGCTGGTAGTCCGGGTCGTCGTCGGACTCGGCGTGGTTGCGGTAGTCGACGTGCAGGGCGACGTAGCCGCGGGAGGCGAGGTAGCCCCGCTCGCGGGTCATCCCCTGGCCGCGGACGTAGACGTCGGGGTCGATGTAGCCGTGGGCGAGCACCACCGCCGGGAACGGCCCGCGCCCGGTGGGGACGTTGAGGACGCCGCTGATCGTGTAGCTCTCCTCGCCACCTCCGGGCAGGCTGCTGCGACTGCGATAGGTGATGTCGTACGACGTGTACGCAGCCGTCTGCTCACGGACCGCCCCGAGGCGCAGCCGGTCGCCGCGGTGGCGTTGCTCGGCCAGGCCGAGGACCGAGATCGGGCGGACCGGCTCGGGAGCGATCGTGTCGCCGTCCTCGGACTCCTGGGCCGGGGCCGGGTCCGACGAGTCCGGCTCCGCCGGGGCGCTCGTGCCGGTGGGACGGTCGGCCGACGGCTCGGCGGGCGTCCCGCCCTCGGCGCCGTCCTCGCTGCTGCAGCCGGCCAGCACCAACGCCACCAGCACCAGCGCGGCGGCCGGCCCTGATCGACCCGGACGTGTCAGGTTCCGCACGAGGACTCCCGTCGGTGGCGGTCTGTGAGCCCATTCTGGTCGATCGACCCAACCCGGGCCGTGACGGACCCGGGCCGGTGTCAGCCTCGGGGACGCGGCCGGCCGGACGGTGGGACCTCAGTCGCCCAGGGAGGACGCCTCCGACGGCTGGTCCTTGACGAGGTGGAGCAGGGCGTCGTCGCCGGTGTCGATGAGGGCGTAGCGGCGCGATCCCTCCCGGCCGTGCAGCACGAACACCGAGCGCCGGTCGTTGCGGTCCTCGAGCTCCCACCAGCCGGTGTCGGCGATCCGCTTGTCGACGTCCTCGTACGTCGCGTGCTCGAGCTCGTGGTCGTCGACCGGCACCGCGAGCCGGTCGTGGCGGTGGTGGGTCGGCAGGCCGCGGGGCACGGCCCACGACCGCAGCACGCCGTCCTCCTCGAGCCGCAGGTCGAAGTGGTGCTGGGGCCGGTCGTGCTCGTGGAGCACCCACACCGGCCGGCCGGCCGTGTCGCTCGCCACTGCGCCTCCGCCCCTCGTGGGCCGTCGGGACAGAAATTGGGGGGGTCCCATCGGGCCCCGACAGGCCTAGTGTGTCCACCATGACATCTCGGGCTGTCACTGTGTCAGGTTGCGCTCTCGTGGCGATCGCGCTCACCGCGTCCGCCGCCCTCGGGGCCCCGGCCCCGGATGCTGCCGAGAGACCCGACGAGCCGGGCACGCAGCAGCCCTTCAACCACTGGCGGTACGACCACTGGCCGCAGGTCCAGCCGTGGCAGGAGCAGCAGAGCGACGCCGAGCTGTCCCGGGTCCGGGCGCGTGGTGGCGTCGGGAAGCCCGGCTTCCCCGCCCCCGTCGACCCGCAGGAGTGGGAGAACCCCGACCACATGACCTGGTCGGACTACACCCCCATCCCCGGGACCGACTGGGCCGACCCCGAGCAATCGGGATCGGAGCGGACGTTCCGCGGCGCCCTGGTCGTCGTCGACTACCCCAACAAGTCGTTCGCCGTCTCCGAGCCGGCCAACTCCACGGTCTTCGGCAACCCCAGCACCGAGGCGAGCTCGATCCCCCGCGAGGACGTACCCGCCTTCTACCGCGACTTCCTCAACACGCCCAACCAGCTCAACCGCGGTCACACGATCCACGAGTACTGGATGGAGGACTCCGGGGGCCGCTACGGCGTGGAGCTCACCGAGTTCGGCGCCTACGAGATGCCGGGCAAGTCCCACGAGTACGCGATGGAGTTCCAGGGCGAGGGGTCCTGCCCCACCGGTGACTCCTGCGACAAGGACCTGCGTGCCGACGCGTTCGCGGCGTGGCAGGCGGCCGAGGGCACCGACGTCCGCGACGACTTCGACTTCGTCTACATCCTCAGCGCCGGTCAGGACGAGTCCTCCACGTGGCAGGAGTTCGGGCCGATGAAGTGGGAGGAGCGGGAGCAGGTCACCGACCCGTTCGGCCCTCCCGACGAGTCGCTGCCCAACTGGTCCGAGACCCGCTACGTCGACTGGACCTCGTGGGCGTCGGGCTCGACGCTGTGGCCCAACGCCGGCGGTGGCTCCACCACCCAGGCGGAGAGCTCCGGCATGGGTGTGTACGCCCACGAGCTCAGCCACGTGCTGGGGATCGGGGACAACTACAACAACCCGTTCGGCAACCCGCCCCGCCGGACCTACACCGGTGTCTGGGAGATGCTCAGCCGTGGCTCGTTCAACGGGCCGGGCGGTCCGCACAGCCGGTGGACCATCCCCGCCACCGGCGGCGGCTCGATGGGCGCCCAGCACATGCTGCGCAACAAGATGAAGCTCGAGATGGTCAGCGAGCGCCACGTCCTGCGGCTCGGCCGCGGGGCGCTCGACGACTCCGGCCTCGTCGTCGCACGGGTGACGGCCCGCGCCGTGGTTCCGCAGCGGCGGGGACTCTCCGGCATCAACCTCGACCTCGGTGGCCCGGGTGACCTCAGCGGCCCGTGCGACCCGGCCACCGACCCGATGTGCGACGGCGGTGGCTACGACAACTACACGCTGGAGGTCGTGGACCGGATGGGCACCGACTCCTTCACCCCCGACTCCGGCACGCTCATCGCGAAGACCAAGGACCTCGACCGGTCGCCCTTCGCGTGGGTCGTCGACGCCAACCCGCAGGACATCGGCATGACCGACTTCGTGCGGCCCGACGGCACGGAGGTGCCGATCACGATCGGTGACTACCGCCAGCTCTCCGACGCCCTGCTGCACGCCGGCACCGAGTCTGGCAGCGAGTTCGAGTACGTCGACGAGGCGAACCGGTTGCACTTCTACGTCCTGGAGAAGGACCGCGACCGCCGGGGGCAGCTGAGCTACCTGCTCGGCATCCGCTCCCTCGACGGCTCGGGGCCGCAGACGCGGGGTGTCGGCCTGCGCTCGGGCAGCGCGGTCGCGGACCGGCGTGGCCTGGCGACGTGCCGACTCCCGCTGACCAACACCGGGCGGTCGCGGAGGATCGTGGGCGAGCACCCCGAGGGTGTCGCGCCGTACGTCCGCAACGACATCTACCGGCTCTCCGCCCGGGTGCGTGGCGCCGGCTGGAGCGCCCACCTCCCGCAGCAGCTCGCGACGACCGCGTTCGGCTCGACGACGAGGGTCACGGTGTACGCGCGCAACGACTTCGCGCGGGCGGAGCCGGGCCGGGTGCGGCTCACCGCCCGCTCCGAGAGCGACCCCGACGTGGTGGCGCGGGCGACCTGCCGGGTGCGGATGCGGTGAGTCGGGTCGGCGTCAGGCGTTGAGCCCGGCGAGGGCGAGCACGTCGTCGGGGCCGTCGAGGTCGCGGGTGGCGAGGAAGACCGTGGAGACACCCTCGCCGGCGAGGGCGGCCCAGCGGTCGCGGTGGTCGGCGACGGTGCCGGCGTGGGTGCGGGCGGCGTACGCCGGCGCCGCGGTGCGGCCGCGATGCCGCTCGACCCGGCGCCACACGTCGTCGCGGTCGCGCCCGACGACCGGGAGGTCGAGCACCGTGACGGCGACCTCCGCCGGGTCGCGACCGACCGCGGCGCAGTGCTCGTGCAGCACCCCGACCTTGTGGCGCACCACCTCGGCCTCGCCGGTGCGCAGGTTGCACGCGTCGCCCAGCCGCGCCGCGATCCGCAGGGTCCGGCGCTCGCCGCTGCCCCCGACGACGACGGCGACCGGGCCGGCCGGCCGCGGATAGCCGGTGGTCTCCGGCAGCACGACCCCGTCGCCGTCGTACGCCTTGGTGCCCTTGGCCCACAACGCCCGCATGGTGACGATCGCGCGCTCGAGCTCGTCGAGCCGCTCCTTCGCGGTCGGGAACGGCAGCCCGTAGGCCGCGTGCTCGCGCTCCCACCACCCGGCCCCGATGCCCACGAACGCCCGGCCGCCGGTCAGGGCGGAGAGCGTCGCGGCCGCCTTGGCGGTCACCCCGGCGGGGCGGAAGGTGACCGGGGTGCACAGGGTGCCCAGCTCGAGTCCGGTGCCGAGCCCGGAGAGGGCCCCGAGGGTGACCCAGGGCTCGGGGATCGGTTCCCACGCGCGGCCGACCTGGGGGATCTGGATCAGGTGGTCCATCAGGGCCAGTCCGGCGAAGCCCGCCTCGTCCGCGGCGCGGGCGACCCCGCCCAGCCAGGCCAGCGGATCATCGCCCCAGGGGAACCGGGAGACCTGGAGCACCGTCCGTAGCCCGAGGCTGCTGGTCCGGTCGGCCCTGGGGACCGGGGACGGGGCCGGCGTCGCCGGTGGGGGCGCCGTGGTGTCCGCGACCGGCACCACGAGGTCCCAGCCCTCGACGCCGAGCTCGTGACCCACCTCGCGGACCTTGCCGAGCTGGGCGGTCAGGGCCGGGGCGGGGACGGGCCGGTCGCGCGCGGCGTTGCGCCGCCGGCACTCGGCCGCCTCGGTCGCGACCAGCACCGCCACGGCCGGCAGGCCGGCGGCCCGTGCCGCTGCCCGCCAGGCGCGCCGGCGCTCGGCGTCCAGGCCGAGGGTGTCGACGACGGTCGTCAGGCCGCGGCCGAGCCGGGCCGCGACGATCGTGTCGAGCAGGGTGAAGGCGTCGGCCGAGGCGTCGAGGTCGTACGGCCCGCTGCCCACCACCCCGCGCAGCCCGTCGGACGACACGACCTCCTCGGCCCGGTAGTGCTGCTGCGCCCAGGTCGACTTGCCGGCCCCCGACGCACCGACCAGCACCACGAGGGCCGGGTCGGGGAGCCGCACGGTCACCGCGGGCTCATCCGCCCAGCAGGGAGCGCCGGACCAGAGCGTCCAGCGCCCGGTCGGGGAGCACCCGGCCGAGCCACGCCTGGGCGACGGCGTCCTTGCCGACGAGGTACCTCGTCCGCGGGCGCGGCGCGGTCAGCGCGCGCCCGACCACCTCGGCGACCGCCTCCGGCGGCAGGCCCTCCCGTGCAGCCTGGTCGGCGAGCCTGCGCACCGCCTCGACGAGGCGGGCGTACCGCTTCTCCACTGCAGGGTCCACGCCGTCCCAGCGGCGATCACCGGCGACGCGCCCGCGCTCCCAGATCGGGGTGGCGATCGCACCGGGCTCCACGGCCACGACCGACACCCCATGGGGCGCCACCTCCTGTCGCAGCACGTCGGTCAGCGCCTCGATGGCGAACTTCGAGGCCGCGTAGGGCCCGAACAGCGGTCCGGCCACCCGCCCCGCGACGGAGCTCATCATCACGACCCGGCCACGGCGCTCGATCAGGAGGGGCAGCAGTGCGCGGGTGACCGCCACCTGGCCGAGCACGTTGACCTCGAGCTGCTCGCGCCAGTCCTCGACCGTCAGCGCCTCGACCGGGCCGACCACCGCGGTCCCGGCGTTGTTGACCAGGGCCGCGAGCGGAACGGGCGCCGAGGCCACGCCCTCGGCCAGCGCCGCGACGTCCCGTGGGTCGGTGACGTCGAGCCGCACGGCGCGGATCCGCCCCGACCACGACTCCACCAGCTCGGCGTCCTCGTCACGACGTACGCCGGCCAGCACGTCGAAGCCCAGGCCCGCCAGGCGGCGGCACGTCGCCGCCCCGATCCCCGTCGACGCGCCGGTCACCACCACCGTGCCCGCCGCCATCCCTGCACGGTAGCGAGAAACCAGGCTGCCGGTCGTGTGCGTGCCCTCAGGTGACCTCGGAGCGGCGCAGGGAGAGCAGCCCGACGACGAGGGGGATGACGATCCAGATCAGCGTGGTCGAGCCGAGCATCGCCCACTCCTCGCCCGTGTTCGTCGCGCCCTCGAGGAGCTCCACCTGCGTGTAGTTCCAGTCGATCCACGGCTGCAGCTCCTCGAACCAGGAGCGCACCTGGGCCAGCAGGACGAGGATCCCCGGCATGACCAGGGAGACGACGAAGTAGGCCACGATCGCGGCCGCGGAGTTGCGCAGCACGACGCCGAGGGTGAAGCCGACGGCCATGCCGATCAGGTTGAAGAGCACCATCTGGGACGCCATGACCCACGAGATGTTCCACACGGCGTCGAGGCCGGCGAGCGCGGAGCCGGCCACGTTGCCGAGCGCGCCCACCGCGAAGGCGACGGCCACCGAGCCGACGCCCACCAGGAGGGTCGCGAACGCCTTGGCGCCGATCACCCGTCCGCGGCTCGGCACCAGCGTGAACGTCGTGAGACCGCTGCGCTGGCTCCACTCACTCGTGACGGCCAGGATCGCGATCATCGGCAGGATCACCGACATCGGGAACCCGCTCGCCCTCGTGAAGCTCTCGTAGGTGACGTCGCTGTCGGGAGCGAAGACGAGGACCGACCCCGCCGAGATGGGCGACAGGAGGCCGATGCTGACGAGCAACCAGAATCCCGAGCGGGTGTTGAACATCTTGCGCAGCTCCACGCGGACGAGCCGCGTGGTCGGGATGGGGCGGGCGGAACGCCGGACCGGTGCGGTCTGCGTGGTGGAGGCCGAGTGGCCGATCGTGGCGGTCATGCCGCAGCTCCTTCGCGCTGGGTGTCGGCGGTGAGCGACAGGAACATGTCCTCGAGCCCGGCGCCGTCGGCGGACCGGAGCTCGGTGAGGGCGATGCCGGCGGCCAGGGCCGCGGCCCCGACCCGGGCGGGTTCGGCATCCGTGCGGACCGAGCCGTCGCCGGCGAGCGTGCTGGGGAATCCGGCCTGCTCGAGCGCGTGGGCGAGGTCGCGCGGTGACGTCGCGCGGGCCAGCGTCCCGGAGGCCGCGAGCAGCTCCTCCTTGGTGCCGGACGCGACGATCCTGCCGCGGCCGATCACGACCAGGTCGTCGGCGATGGCCTCGATCTCGTGCAGCAGGTGCGAGGACAGCAGCACCGTGCCGCCCTGCCCGGCGAAGCCCGTCAGCAGGTCGCGCATCCACCGGATCCCCGCGGGGTCGAGCCCGTTGGCGGGCTCGTCGAGGATCAGCGCCCGCGGGTCGCCGAGCAGCGCGGTGGCGATGCCGAGGCGCTGACGCATCCCGAGGGAGTAGTGGCGCACCCGGCGCCTGGCCTCGACGG
Organism: Nocardioides euryhalodurans; assembly: GCF_004564375.1. Classification (NCBI taxonomy): domain Bacteria; kingdom Bacillati; phylum Actinomycetota; class Actinomycetes; order Propionibacteriales; family Nocardioidaceae; genus Nocardioides; species Nocardioides euryhalodurans. The sequence continues at coordinate 2,538,528 of NZ_CP038267.1, read as the reverse complement.
GGGTGAGGCTCACCAGCTCGAGCATCTCGTCGACCCGGGTGCGGGGCAGGCCCATGGTGTCGGAGGCGGTGGTCAGGACCTCGCGTCCGGTGCGGCCGGCGTGCTGGGCCGAGGCGTCCAGGAGGACGCCGACCTCGAGGCCGGGGTTGGGGAGGTCGGCGAAGCGGACGCCGTCGATGGTGGCCGTGCCGGACGTCGGGGCGGTCAGACCCACCATGACGCGCATCGTGGTGGACTTGCCGGCACCGTTCGGACCGAGGAAGCCGGTCACGCGGCCGGGCTGGGCAGTGAAGGAGATGTCGTCGACGGCGGTGAAGCCGGCGTACCTCCGGGTCAGGGACTCGACAGTGATCATGGGACGACGCTCGCCGGTTCGAGCCCGCGGGGCATCGGTCGTGAGGCTCCGAGCCGGTCGTGCCTTCGGCCGGTGGGCGGGTCAGACTTTCGGCTGGTCCCCCGGCGGCGCTCGATCCCTAGGCTGAGTGGGTGAGCAATCCGCTGCGGGCCCTGCTGGAGGAGCCTCGGCCCTCCGCCCCGCCGGTGCGCGTGCGGCGCGACTGGGCGCTGCTCGCGGCCGTGGCCGTCTTCGCGGTGCTGGAGGGTGTCCTGCGCGAGGACCTGCCGCTCCCGGTGCTGTCGGTGGTGCTGACCGTCGCACTGGCGCCGCTGCTGCTGTGGCGGCGTACCCATCCTCTGGCCGTGGTCGTGACCACCTTCGGCGCGATCGCGGTCGTGGACCTCGTCCTGGTCGTGGCCGACGCCCCGGTCCTCGACGTCTACACGATGCTCTACGTCCTGGTGCTGCCCTACGCCCTCTTCCGGTGGGGCTCCGGACGAGAGGCAGTCACGGGCCTGGCGATCATCCTGGTGCCGGCGACCCTCGCGCTCGTCGGCAGCTGGCCCGGGGTGGCCCCGGCCATCGGCGGCGTCGGTGTGCTGGTGTCCGCCCTCGCGCTGGGCTGGGCCGTGCGGACCCAGCAGGACGCCCGGGAGCGGACGCTGGAGCAGGTGAAGTCGGAGGAGCGGGTGCTGCTGGCGCGTGAGCTGCACGACACGGTGGCCCACCACGTCTCGGCCATCGCCGTCCAGGCCCAGGCCGGGCGCGCCCTCGCGGCGACGAGTCCCTCCGCGCCGCTCGAGGCCCTGGAGGTGATCGAGGTGGAGGCGTCGCGCACGCTCGCGGAGATGCGCGCCATGGTGCGCGTGCTGCGCAACGAGGCCCCGGTCGACTACGCCCCGCAGCCCGGGGTGGCCGACCTCGAGCGGCTCTCCGGCACCTCCCCCGCCGGCCCTCGGGTCGAGGTCACGGTCTCGGGGGACGTCGCCGCCCTCCCCGCGGCGGTCGACGCCGCCGTCTTCCGGATCGCGCAGGAGGCGGTCACCAACGCCCTGCGGCACGCGCGGAACGCCACCCTGGTCGACGTACGCGTCGCCGGCGACCAGTCGACGGTCAGCCTCGTCGTGCGCGACGACGGCGACCCGGCCCCGGCGGACCCCGCCCCCGACGCGGGCTTCGGGCTCACCGGGATGGTCGAACGTGCGGTGCTCCTGGGTGGCTCCTGCCAGGCAGGTGCCTGCCCCGGTCGCGGCTGGGCCGTCAGCGCGACCCTGCCGCGGCGGGTGCCCGCATGAGCATCCGGGTGCTGGTCGCCGACGACCAGGACCTCGTGCGCACCGGTCTGCGGCTGATCCTCGGCACCCTCGACGGCATCGAGGTCGTGGGCGAGGCCCGTGACGGCCAGGAGGCGGTGCGGCTGGCGCGCGAGCTGCGTCCTGACGTGTGCCTGATGGACATCCGGATGCCTGTCCTCGACGGCGTCGAGGCGACGCGGCAGCTGGCCGGACCGGGTGTCGCCGACCCGGTCGCGGTCGTCGTCATCACCACCTTCGACCTCGACGAGTACGTGCACGGTGCGCTGTCGGCGGGCGCCACCGGCTTCCTGCTGAAGGACTCCGGACCCGAGCTGCTCGGCGAGGCGATCCGGGCGGCCACCCGAGGTGACTCGCTCATCTCGCCGAGCATCACCCGCCGACTGCTGTCGACGTTCGCGGGCACGGGTCGGGCAGCTCCTCCGGCCCAGCCGCTCGACCCGCTCACCGAGCGCGAGGAGCAGGTGCTGCTCACCCTCGCGCGGGGTCGCACCAACGCAGAGATCGCCGCCGAGCTCCACATCAGCCTCAGCACGGTGAAGACCCACATCGGCAGCCTGATGGCCAAGCTCGGCGCCCGTAACCGGGTGGAGGTCGCGATGTGGGGGTACGAGACCGGCAGGGTCAGGGAGTAGCGGTCGGCCTGCTCTGCCGACTGGAAGGCCGGAGGGGGTCAGTGGGCCATGTCGACGAAGCGGGAGTAGTGGCCCTGGAAGGCGACGGTGATGTCGCGGGTCGGGCCGTTGCGGTGCTTGGCCACGATCAGGTCTGCCTCGCCGGGGCGGGTCGACTCCTTCTCGTAGACGTCGTCGCGGTGGAGCAGGATCACCATGTCGGCGTCCTGCTCGAGGGAGCCGGACTCACGCAGGTCGCTCATCATCGGCCGCTTGTCGCCGCGCTGCTCGGGACCACGGTTGAGCTGCGAGAGCGCGATGATCGGCACCTCGAGCTCCTTGGCGAGCAGCTTGATCTGGCGGGAGAACTCCGAGACCTCCAGCTGACGGGACTCGACCTTCTTGCCCGAGGTCATCAGCTGCATGTAGTCGATGACGATCAGCTTGAGGTCGTGGCGCTGCTTGAGCCGCCGCGCCTTGGCCCGGATCTCCATCATCGTCATGTTGGGCGAGTCGTCGATGAACATCGGCGCGCTCGACACCTCGCCCATCTTGCGGGCCAGCTTGGTCCAGTCGTCGTCGCTCATCGCGCCGTTGCGGATGTGGTTCAGCGGCACCTTCGCCTCGGCCGAGAGCAGCCGCATCGTGATCTCCGAGCGCGTCATCTCCAGGCTGAAGAAGCAGCTCGTCATGTTGTTGTGGATCGAGGCCGCCCGGCACAGGTCGAGCGCCAGCGTCGACTTTCCCATGGCGGGCCTCGCCGCCACGATGATCATCTGGCCGGAGTGGAGACCGTTGGTCAGGTCGTCGAGGTCGGCGAAGCCGGTCGGGACGCCGTAGAGGCCGGCCTCCCGGTTGCCGATCGCCTCGATCTCGTCGAGGACGCCGTCCATGATGTCGGAGAGCGGCGCGTAGTCCTCGGCCGTGCGGCGGTCGGTGACCTTGTAGACCTCGGCCTGCGCGGCGTCGACCACGTCGTCGACCTGGCCCTCGCCGGCGTACCCGATCTGGACGATCTTGGTCCCCGCGTCGACCAGCCGGCGCAGGATCGCCTTCTCGCGGACGATCTCGGCGTAGTAACCGGCGTTGGCGGCGATCGGGACGTTGGCCGAGAGGGTGTGGAGGTAGGGGGCGCCACCCACCCGCGGCAGCTCGCCCCGGCGCTGCAGCTCCGCCGCGACCGTCACCGGGTCGGCCGGCTCACCGCGGCCGTAGAGGTCGATGATCGCGTCGTGGATCAGCTCGTGGGCCGGACGGTAGAAGTCGACGCCACGGACCGACTCCGCGCAGTCGGCGATCGCGTCCTTGGAGAGCAGCATCGCGCCGAGCACGCTCTGCTCGGCCGCCTCGTCCTGCGGCGGCATCCGGCCGCCACCGGACTGCTGCGGGGCCTGGCCGGGCGCGTACGCCGCGGGACCGTCGCCCCACTCCTCGTAGGGGTCCGCCACACCGGCCTGGTCGTGCTCGGTGACGCTCACCAGACCTCCTCGTGTGACGGGCGCGGGCGCGCCGACGTGATGCCCACGACGTTAGGGAGGACCTCTGACACCGGAGACAACCCGGAGGAACCTACGTGCCCGCACCACCCGGATGGAAGCCAGTCCTCCACAGGGGCTGGGGATAACCGGCCACGGGTGGTGGACGACACGCGTGCAGGTGTGCACGCACTGGGGAGAGGGCTGTGGACCGAGGACGACCTTCGACGCCCGGATACCTTCTGACCTGCGGAAACGCTGACCACAGGCTGTGGACACGAAACTGTCTCGACGGCTGGCCACCATCTGGGATCGGGGTGGGCGGATTGTCGACATACCACGCCCCCGCCCCTGTCCGCCGGATAATCCACTGTTCATGCACAGGTCGGCTGACTAGCCGATGTGAGACACAGAGTCCGTATCTGTCCCTTACCTGACTAGTCTGGAGCCATGACCCGGGCCCATGACCGCGAGATCCTCCGCCTCGCCGTCCCCGCCTTCCTCGCCCTCGCCGCCGAGCCCCTCTTCCTGCTCTCGGACGCCGCCATCATCGGCCACCTCGGCACCGAGCCGCTCGCAGGCCTCGGCATCGCCGCCGCCGTGCTGCAGACCGCGGTCGGCCTGTGCGTGTTCCTCGCCTACGGCACCACCGCCAGCGTCGCCCGCCACCTCGGCGCCGGCGACACAAGGGGAGCGCTGGCCCAGGGGGTCGACGGCATCTGGCTGGCCGTGGTCATCGGCACCGTCACGACCCTCCTCGGCGTCGCCCTCACCTCGCCGCTGGTCGAGCTGTTCGGCGCCGGCGAGGCGGTGAGCGACCAGGCCACGACGTACCTCCGGATCGCGTTCCTCGGCACCACCCCGCTGCTGGTGATGCTCGCGACGACCGGCGTCCTGCGCGGCCTGCAGGACACCCGGACCCCGCTCTACGTCGCCGTGGGCGGCAACGCCGCCAACATCGTGCTCAACGTGCTCCTCGTCTACGGGCTGGGCCTGGGCATCGCCGGGTCCGCGTGGGGCTCGGTCCTCGCCCAGGTCGCGAGCGCCGCCGCCCTCACCGCGGTGGTGGTCCGCGCCGCCCGGCGTGAGGGCGCCCCGCTCCGCCCGGACAGCGTCGGGATCCGGGAGGCCGCCCACGCGGGCGTCCCGCTGGTGATCCGGACGCTCACCCTGCGGGCCGCGCTGCTCGTGACGACGTACGCCGTCACGCTGGCCGCCCTCGACGAGGCCGACCAGGCCGTCGACCTGGCGACCCACCAGCTCGCCCTGACGCTGTGGACCTTCCTCGCCTTCGTGCTCGACTCCATCGCCATCGCCGCGCAGGCGATCACCGGCCGCTACCTCGGCGCCGGCGACGTGGCCGGGACCCGGGCCGTGACCGACCGGATGGTCCGGTGGGGGATCTGGTCGGGCGTCGTCACCGGGCTGCTCCTCGCCGTCAGCAGCCCGCTGCTCGGGCCGCTCTTCACCGACGACGCTGCCGTCCAGGACCGCCTGGTGGGCGTGCTCCTCGTCGCGGCGCTCGGCCAGCCCGTCGCCGGCGTCGTCTTCGTGCTCGACGGCGTCCTCATCGGGGCCGGTGACGGGCGTTACCTCGCCTGGGGCGGGGTGGTCGTGCTCGTCGTGTACGCCCCGGTCGCGCTGCTGACCGTCCTGCTCGGCGCCGGCCTGCTGGGGGTCTGGGTCGCGTTCGCGGGCGTCTTCATGGGGGCCCGCTGGGTCGTGCTCACCCGGCGGGCGCGCAGCGACGCCTGGCTGGTCACGGGAGTCGCGAGCACTGCCTAGAGTGACGCCCATGCGACCCCTCCAGGCGATCGGCATGGGCCTGGTCATCGTGGTCCTCACCGCCGACCCGGGCGGCCGTGACCTCGACGTCCTCCCGGACCCCCTCGGCTGGCTGCTGGTCCTGCACGGCGCCACCCGCCTGCCCGCCGAGCTCGCGCACCGCCGGCTCCTCCTCGCCACCGGCGCGCTGGCCGCCCTCGTGTCGGTGCCGCTGTGGATCCCCCCGGTCGCCGGGGAGCTCCGTGCGGCCGATCCCTCGCTGCTGTGGGTCCTCGACCTCCCGCAGGCCGGCTTCGTCCTCGTGCTGTCCCTCGCCCTGGCCCGGGCGGCGGAGGCCGGGGGCGACACCGCTGCCCGCGGCTGGTGGCGGCTCGTGCTCGCAGGCACGGCTGTCGTCGCGGTGCTGCCGCCGGTCGTCCTCGGCGCCGGCGTCACCGCCCTGGCCGCCGTCGCGGCCGGGCTGGCGATCCTGGTCCTGGTCACCTGCCTGGTGCTGTGCTTCGCCCACTCCGGCCGCCCGTGGATTCACGTGGAACGAGCCCCGGACGCAGCAGGACCGCCCCTCCGTGAGGAGGGACGGTCCTGAAGGGACTGCGTGGGTCAGGCCGGGATCACGTTGAGCGTGACCCTGGCTGCCACCTCGTCGTGCAGCTTGACCGACACCTCGTGGGAGCCCAGCGACTTGATCGGGTTGCCGATCGCGATGGTGCGACGGTCGACGCTCTCGCCGGACGCCTCGCCCAGGGCAGCAGCGATGTCGGCGGAGGTCACGGCGCCGAAGAGGCGACCGCTCTCGCCGGCCTTGACCTTCACCGCGACGGGCTCGGCCTCGAGGCGGGTCTTGATCTCGACGGCGTGCTGCTCGTCGCGGACCGCACGCGAGGAGCGCGCGGCCTTGATCGACTCGGCAGTCCGCTCCGCGCCCTTGCTCCAGCGGATCGCGTCGCCGCGGGGCAGGAGGTAGTTGCGGCCGTAGCCGTCCTTCACCTCGACGACGTCGCCGGGGCCACCGAGGCCGGAGACCTCCTGGGTCAGGATGATCTTCATCAGGGGACTCCTCTCAGCGACCGGTGGACGTGTAGGGCAGCAGGGCGAGCTCGCGGGCGTTCTTGACCGCGATCGCCACGTCCCGCTGGTGCTGGACGCAGTTGCCGGTCACCCGACGGGCGCGGATCTTGCCGCGGTCGGAGATGAACTTGCGGAGCAGCGTCGTGTCCTTGTAGTCGACGACGGTCGCCTTCTCCTTGCAGAACTGGCAAACCTTCTTCTTGGGCTTGCGAATCACTGCCTTGGCCATTGTGGTGCTCTCCTTTCAGAGCCCGGCGTGAGCCGGAATGGTTCAGGTGGGTTGTCGGGTCCCGGAGGTCTCACGACCGCCGGGGGTGTGGATCAGAAGGGAGGCTCGTCCGAGCCGCCGCCCGCGGGAGCGCCCCACGGGTCGGCCTGGCCGCCACCCTGGCCGCCGCCGGCGCCGCCGCCCTGCGGGGCGTTGGTCGCCCACGGGTCGGCCTGGCCGCCACCGCCGCCACCGCCCTGCGGAGCGGAGCCGTAGCCGCCGCCACCGCCGGAGCGCTGGGCCCGGGTGACCTTCGCCGTGGCGTACTTCAGCGACGGGCCCACCTCTTCGACGTCGATCTCGAAGACGGTGCGCTTCTCGCCCTCACGGGTCTCGTACTGACGCGACTTGAGCCGGCCCTGCACCACCACGCGCATCCCCTTCTGGAGGGACTCCGCGACGTTCTCCGCGGCCTGGCGCCACACCGCGCAGGAGAGGAACAGCGCGTCGCCGTCCTTCCACTCGTTGGTCTGGCGGTCGAAGGTCCGCGGCGTCGACGCGATCCGGAAGTTGGCCACGGCCGCACCCGAGGGGGTGAAGCGCAGCTCCGGGTCGTCGACGAGGTTGCCGACGACGGTGATGACGGTCTCGCCTGCCATGTCAGTTCTCCCTGGTCTGTTCCACTGGTCGTGTCGGCCGGGTTCGCAGCCTCAGCAGAGGCTAGGCACCCGCACCCACACACGAAAGGTCTCGTCCACAGCCTCAGGCCGTGGGGCGCAGCACCTTCGTACGGAGCACGGCCTCGTTGAGACCGAGCTGGCGGTTGAACTCCTTGACCGTGGCGGGCTCGGCGTTCAGCTGGATCACGGCGTAGATGCCTTCGGCGTTCTTGTTGATCTCGTACGCCAGGCGCCGACGGCCCCAGACGTCGACGTTGTCGACGCTGCCACCGTCCTTGCGGATCACGTTGAGGTACTTGTCGAGCGACGGCTCGACGGTGCGCTCTTCGAGGCTGGGGTCGAGGATGACCATCACTTCATAGGCACGCATGCGGTCTCCACCTCCTCTGGACTCAGGCGGCCACGGACTCTCCGTGGCAGGAGGGCATTGCGTTCGTCGCCGGGACCTGACCCGGCAACCGGACGAGGTTAGCAGCGGCCGCGACCGGCCACGGAATCCTCGGTCGGTGGGGACGCCTAGGGTGGAGCCATGCAGATCGGAGCCCACGTCGACCAGACCGACCCGATCGCCGAGGCCGGGGCCCGCAGCGCCCCGCTGGTGCAGTTCTTCCTCGGTGACCCGCAGGGCTACAAGGGCCCCGAGATCCGGTACGCCGGGGGCACCGACGGCCTCCGCGACGACGCAGCCGCCGCCGGGGTCGACCTCTACGTGCACGCCCCCTACATCGTGAACGTGGCCACCACCAACAACCGGATCCGGATCCCCAGCCGCAAGCTGCTCCAGCAGCACGTCGACGCGGCGACCGCGATCGGCGCCAAGGGGCTGATCGTCCACGGCGGCCACGTCAACAAGGACGACGACCCCGAGACCGGCTTCGACAACTGGCGCAAGGCCGTCGACGCGGTCGACCTCACGCTGCCGCTGCTGATCGAGAACACCGCCGGCGGCGACAACGCCATGACGCGCTACCTCGAGCGGATCCGGGGCGTCTGGGACGCGATCTCCTCCTGCGAGCAGGCCGACCTGGTCGGCTTCTGCCTCGACACCTGCCACGCCCACGCGGGCGGCAACCCCCTCGAGACGGTCGTCGACGACGTCCGGGCGATCACCGGCCGGATCGACCTGGTGCACTGCAACGACAGCCGCGACGACTTCGACTCCGGCGCCGACCGGCACGCCAACTTCGGCGCCGGGCGGATCGACCCCGACCTGCTCGCCGCCGTCGTCCGCGACGCCGGTGCCCCCGTCGTGTGCGAGACCCCGGGTGGCGCCGACGAGCACGTCGCGGACTTCGAGTGGCTCCGCGAGCGGCTCTGAGCCCGGAGTCACCGGTCGTCGCCGTCGTGAGCGTCACCAGACGGGTGTGATGGCAAGGTGGAGTGCCGAAGACGGGCCGGGGCCCGTCGAGGTGCGACAACGCCGCCAGCGCGCCCGGATGGGGGCGCGCAACAGGCGAGAGACCGGTGACTCCGCGCTCAGACCACCGGCTAACCTCGACGGGTGACTGCCAGCGACCTCACCGTCCGGACCCTCACGCCTGCCGAGCACCTCGACTTCGTGCGGCGCCAGGCGTCGGTGAGCTTCCTGCAGACCCCCGCCTGGGCCAAGGCCAAGCCCGAGTGGCGGGCCGAGTCGCTGGGCTGGGTGCGGGGCGGCGAGGTGGTCGGTGCCGCGCTGGTCCTCTACCGCCAGCTGCCGAAGGTCAAGCGCTACCTCGCCTACCTCCCCGAGGGTCCCGTCATCGACTGGGACACCGACGACCTCGCCGGCTGGCTGGCGCCGATGGCCGCCCACCTCAAGCAGCAGGGCGCCTTCGGCGTCCGGATGGGCCCGCCGGTCATCACCCGGCGCTGGAGCGCGGCCCAGGTCAAGGAGGGCATCGCCGACCCGGAGGTCCACCGGCTCGACCAGGTCGCCCCGCTGGAGCGCAGCGAGGCCGGCGCCCGGGTCGTCGCCCAGCTGCAGGAGCTCGGCTGGCGCCCGCAGGCGGTCGACGGAGGCTTCGCAGCCGGTCAGCCGCAGCACAACTTCTGGATCCCGCTCGCAGGTCGCACCGAGGACGACGTCCTCAAGGGCATGAACCAGCAGTGGCGCCGCAACATCAAGAAGGCCACCAAGGTTGGGGTGGAGGTCTCGGCCGGGACCGACGCCGACCTCAAGGCCTTCCACGACCTCTACGTCCACACCGCCGAGCGCGACGGCTTCACGCCGCGGCCGCTGGCGTACTTCCAGGCGATGTACGACGCGCTGGCCGCCGAGGAGCCCGACCGTATCCGGGTCTGGTTCGCGCGTCACGAGGGTGACCTGGTCGCCTCGACGATCGCGATCCGGGTCGGCACCCACGCGTGGTACTCCTACGGTGCCTCCTCCACCGAGAAGCGCGACGTGCGCGGCTCCAACGCCGTGCAGTGGGCGATGATCCGCGACGCGCTCGCCGCGGGTGCCGACGTCTACGACCTGCGCGGCATCACCGACACCCTCGACAGCGACGACCCCCACGTCGGGCTGATCCAGTTCAAGGTCGGCACCGGCGGCGAGGCGGTCGAGTACGCCGGCGAGTGGGACCTCCCGCTCAACGGCCTGCTCTACAAGGCGTTCGACACCTACATGAGGCGTCGCTGATGGCGCTCACCCTGACTGTCGACGGCGATCGCTGGCGGCAGCACCTGCGCGCGGTGGCGGAGGCGACACCGGGGCTGGTGCCGGTCTGCAAGGGCAACGGCTACGGCTTCGGGCTGGGCCGGCTCGCCCGGCGCGCCGGCTGGCTGCGGGACCAGGGCTTCGACGTCGACACCATCGCCGTCGGCACCTACGAGGAGCTGCCCGAGGTCGCCCAGCGCTACTCAGGCGACCTGCTCGTCCTCACCCCGTGGCGGCCCTTCGGCGCCGCGCTGGAGCTGCCGGCCGAGCTCTCCGGCCGGGTGGTCCACACGGTCAGCCGCGAGCAGGACCTCGTCGACCTGCTGGGCCGGCAGCCCGGGGCCCGGTTCGTGCTCGAGCACCTCACCAGCATGCTGCGCCACGGCATGACCGGCCGGCAGCTGCGCACCGCGGCCGACCACCTGGCCGGCGCCCGGGCGGGCCGGCTGGAGGGGATCGCGCTGCACCTCCCGCTGGCGCAGGGCTCCCACCTCGGCGAGGTACACCGGTTGCTCAACGACGTCGTCGCCGCCGGACTGGCGCCGACGACGATCTGGGTCAGCCACCTCACCCCCGAGGAGCTGGCGACGCTCCGCGCGTCGTACGCCGACTTCCGGATCCGGCCTCGGATCGGCACCGACCTGTGGCTCGGTGACCGGGGCGCGCTGCGGGTGACCGCGACCGTGCTCGACGTCCACGAGGTCGACCGCGGCGACGTGTTCGGCTACCGCGGCCGTACCGCTCCCAAGGCCGGCCACCTGCTCGTCGTCAGCGGCGGCACCGCCCACGGCATCGGGCTGGAGTCCCCCACCGGTGACAGCAGCCTCAAGGCGCGGGCCGCGACCCTGGCCCGCGGTGGCCTCGACGCGGTCGGCTTCGTGCGCAGCCCGTTCACCATCGACGGCAAGCAGCGGCTCTTCGCCGAGCCACCCCACATGCAGGCCTCGATGCTCTTCCTCCCGCACGGCCCCCGGGTGCCGCAGGTCGGTGAGGAGGTCGAGGTACGGGTGCGCTACACCGCGACCGGTTTCGACCGCGTCCTCGTCAGCTGACGCTCCTCCCACACCGGGTCGTGGGCGGGGTGCATCACGTCGCGCACGACGATCCCGGCGAGGTAGAGCTGGGCGGCCACGCGCAGCAGGATCGCGATCCAGTAGAAGCCGGCCTCGCCGCCGCCGGCGGGTGCGAGGTAGCCGCCGAGGTACCACCAGACCGCTGCGAAGTAGAGGACCTCGCCCGACAGCCACACCAGCTGGTCGCGCCAGCGGGGCCGGGCCAGGGCGGCGAGGGGCAGCAGCCACAGCACGTACTGCGGTGAGTAGACCTTGTTGACCAGCAGGAAGCCCAGGACCACCAGGAACGCGAGCTGCGCGAAGCGGGGGGTGACCGGTGCGCGCAGGCCGAGCACCAGCACTCCCGCACACCACGCCGCGAGGAACAGCCACGACACCAGGTTGATGGTCGAGGGCGAGGTCGTCGTCCCGGCCGCCTGGTCGAGCACCAGCCACAGCGAGCCGAGGTCGGCACCCCGCTCTGAGTTGAAGCGCCAGAAGTGGAGCCACTGCTCCCACCCCGTCAGCATCGCCGGCAGGTTCGCCAGCAGCCACGCGGCCACGGCCGCACCGAGCACGCGCGCGAAGACCGGGAGCCGCCGCTCGCGCAGGCAGATCACCAGCACCGCCCCGAGCAGGAGCAGCGGATAGAGCTTGGTCGCCGCGCCGAGGCCGATCAGGACACCGGTCAGCACCGGCCGGTCGCGCGCCCACGCCCAGGCCGCGCCCGCGACGAGCGCCACCGCCAGCAGGTCCCAGTTGACGAGTCCGGTCAGGGCCAGGGCGGGCGAGACCGCGAGGATCGCCGCGTCCCAGGGTCGTCGCCGGTGCACGCCGGCGAGGAACCAGACGGCCAGCAGCGTCAGCGCCGCCAGCCCGGCCGCGTTGACGACGACGTACAGCGTCGCCTCCCGCTGCACGTCGGCCTCACCGGCCAGCGCGTCCGCGGGGAGGGCGTAGCGCGGCTCGAGGTCGGGCGAGCCGCTGAGCCAGTGGGTGGCCCAGGCGGTGCCCCACGCCCAGTAGGTGATCCCGGCGGGGTACTCCATCACCTCGTAGCGCGCCCGCACCTGCTCGTCGCCGGTGTAGGGCCAGCTCAGCTCCGCGAGCCCCCGGCCGGTGTAGAGGTAGGGGATGTCGGAGTAGCACATGTGGGCGTAGCGCTGCTCCCCGTCCTGCCACGCGTCCTGGTAGCAGCTGGTCTTCTGGACCATGCCGAGCGCGAAGCAGACGGCGGTGAGGACGAGCAGCACCCGGACCGGGGTCCACCACGGGTGGCGGCCGGCGTGCTCCCCGACCGGTCCCCCCACGCCCTCGCTGAGGGCCCCCACGACAGGGTCGTCACGGGTGGGGTGGACCGGACCGGTCACGAGTCGTAGCGCTCGCGGGTGGCCGGGGCCGTGCCGCCGCCGCCACCCCCGCCACCACCGCCGGAGCCGCCACCGCCGGAGCCGCCGCCGCTGTTGCCGGGCGGGTCCTCGGTCTCGCACGGCGGCTGGAGGGGTCCGCCACAGGTCGGCTCGGGCTCCTCGGTCGGCGTCGTCGGCTCCTCGGTCGGCGTCGTCGGCTCCTCGGTCGGCGTCGGCTCCTGCGTCGGCGTCGGCTCCTGCGTCGGGCTCGGCTGCTTGGTCTGGGTCGGGCTCGGCGCCTGCGTCTGGGTCGGGCTCGGCGGCGGCGTGTACGGCTCGTGGCCCTCGTCCGGCGCGTCGCCGTCGACGTAGACCGGCTCGGGAAGCTGTTCGACCGGCATCCCCTCCAGCGCCCGCTGCATCACGGCGGTCCAGGTCTCGGCCGGGTAGGAGCCACCGAAGTACTCCGGCAGCCAGCCCTGAAGCTGCTCGTTGCCCTTGCCCCGGACGTACATCACGGCCGTGCTCAGCTGCGGCGTGTAGCCCGCGAACCACGCCGAGGACACGGCGCCCTCCCCGGTGGTGGCGGTGCCGGTCTTGCCGGCCGCCGGCCGGTCGAGCGCCAGCGCGGCCGTGCCGGAGCCGCTCTCGACGACCTGCTGCAGCGCGAAGCTGACGTCCTTGGCGATGTCCTGCTCGACCGCCTCGGTGTCGGCGACCCGGTGCTGGTAGCGGGTCTCACCGCTCTGGTCGACGACCTTCTCGATGATGTACGGCTCGGCCGCCCGGCCCTGGTTGGCGATCGTGGCGTAGGCGTTGGCCATGTTGATCGGGCTCACCGTGGCGCTGCCCAGCGCGACGCCCGCGTTGGGCTCGAGGCCCGGCGAGGTGCTGGGGAAGCCCGGCCCCCGGCGCCCGGCCTCGGCCGGCGGGATGCCGAGCCGGTTCGCGGCGTCGACGACCTTCTGGGGTCCGTTCTCCATCGACATGGTCATGTCGATGAAGGCGGTGTTCACGGAGTTCTCGGTCGCCTCGATCATCGAGATCGACGAGCCGTAGTCGGTGTCGCCCTGGTTCTCGAAGTCGGTGCCGTCGGGGAGCACGATCGGGGAGTTGCCCTCGAAGGTGTCCTTGATGGAGAAGCCGTCCTCGACGGAGGCGACGAGCGCGGAGGCCTTCATGGTCGACCCAGCCTGGCCGCCCGCGACCGCCCAGTTGATCTGGGAGTCGAGGTAGTCCTGGCCGCCGTAGAAGCCACGGACGGCGCCGGTGCCGGGCTCGACGCTGGCCACGCCGACGTGCAGGTCCTTGTCGCCCGAGCCGGGCTCGGTGTTGCCCTCCTCCACGCCGGGGATCGCGGCGGGGAGTCCCGTGGGCCGGACCTCCTGCACGCCCTCCTGCGCGGCCGTCATCGCCTTGCGCGTGAACGTCGTGGTGACGCGGAGCCCGCCGCCCTCGATCTCGTCCTCCTTGAAGCCGAGCTTGACCAGCTCGTCGCGGACCATCGTCAGCACGTGGCCGCGCTGGCCGCCGTACTGGCTCTCCTGCTCGATCTCCGGGAAGGCCGGCAGCCGGCGGGCCGCCCGCTCGGCCTCGCCCGCCGGGACCATGCCCTCCTCGGCCATGCCGGACAGCACGTACTGGTAGCGCTCCTTGAGGTCCGCCCTCGCCTGCTTGCCGTTGGCGGGGTCGTAGCCGGACGGGTTGTTGAGCACGGTGGCCAGCACCGCGCTCTGCCGCAGGTTCAGGTCCTTGGCCTCGATGTCGAAGTACGCCTTGGCCGCGGCCTGGACGCCGTAGGCGCCGCGCCCGAAGTAGATGGTGTTGAGGTAGCCCTCGAGGATCTCCTCCTTGCTGACGTCGCGCTGCAGCTTGAGGGAGATGATCGCTTCCTTGATCTTGCGGGTGAGCGTCTGCTCCTGCGTCAGGTAGAGGATCTTCACGTACTGCTGGGTGATCGTCGACGCGCCCTGCGTGGAGTTGCCGCGGGCGTTGCTGAAGGCCGCGCGCAGGATGCCCCGGGGGTCGATGCCCTGGTCGGTCCAGAAGGTGCGGTTCTCCGCCGCGACGACGGCGTCCTTCATCGAGTCGGGCATCTGGTCGAGCGGGATCGACTCGCGGTTCTGGGTCGCGAAGGTGCCGATCTGCTGCTCACCGTCGGCGTAGTAGACGAAGCTCGTCTGGGTCTCGAAGTCCTCGTTGGGGTCGGGGACGGCGATCGCCTGGTAGAGGACGACGAAGCCGGCCACGGCCACGAGGGTGCCGACGAGAGCCAGCACCAGCAGCCACTTGCCGGCACGGCGCAGCCGCGAGCCCTTCTTCACGGGTCGCTTCGGCTTCTTCGTCATGGGCGGGCCGTCGGCCCGTCGCTTTCCACTCAAGGTCTCGTACTTCCGATCAGGTGGCGCTCGGGGGTGCGCGCCCCGGCTCTGCCGTGGGCGCGTGCGCCCATCAGGGTACGCAAGGGCCCGGAAGGGGGACGAAATCCCGCGGGAACGGCTCGCCGGGGACCTGGGTCCGCGTGCGCCTGGATATATCGGTACGATAGGTCGCATGACACGTCGTGGCGAGACCATCGAGCTGGCAGTCCTCGGACTGCTGCACGAGGGTCCGATGCACGGCTACGAGCTGCGCAAGCGGCTCAACCTGATGCTCGGGTGGGGGCGGGTGCTGTCCTACGGCTCCCTCTACCCGGCGCTGAAGAAGATGCTGCGCGCCGGCCTGATCGAGGATACGAAGGAAGCCACGACCAGCCGACGGCCCCGGATCGCCTACCAGCTGACCGAGGCCGGCAACGTCGAGTTCCAGCGACTGATGTCGGAGGTCGGCCCGACCGCGTGGGAGGACGACACCTTCGACATCCGGTTCGCGTTCTTCGGCCGGACCGACATGGAGATCCGGCTGCGGGTGCTCGAGGGACGGCGCAGCCGGCTGCAGGAGCGGCTGGAGAAGGTGCAGAAGCAGCTGGCGATGACGCAGGAGGAGGTCGACCGCTACGCGGCCGAGCTCCAGCGTCACGGCGTCGAGTCGGTCGAGCGCGAGGTGCGCTGGCTGTCCGAGCTGATCAACGCCGAACGGACCGAGGGCCAGCGGGACATCCCGCCCGGCCAGAAGACGAACACGGGTCAGTCGCAGGGCTGACCCAGGACCAGCAGGACCGAGGAAGGAACACTCGCATGGGTGCGGTACGAGTAGCAATCGTCGGTGTGGGCAACTGCGCCACGTCCCTGATCCAGGGCGTTGAGTACTACAAGGACGCTGACCCGGCCGGCACCGTGCCCGGCCTGATGCACGTCATGTTCGGCGACTACCACGTCTCCGACGTGGAGTTCGTCGCGGCGTTCGACGTCGACGACATGAAGGTCGGCAAGGACCTCTCCGAGGCCATCAACGCCTCCCAGAACAACACCATCAAGATCTGCGACGTCCCCACGCTGGGCGTCGAGGTGCAGCGCGGCCACACGCTCGACGGCCTCGGGAAGTACTACCGGGAGACCATCGAGGAGTCGGCCGCCGAGCCGGTCGACGTCGTCGCGACGCTCAAGGAGCGCCAGGTCGACGTGATGGTGTCCTACCTGCCGGTGGGCTCGGAGGAGGCGGACAAGTTCTACGCGCAGTGCGCCATCGACGCCGGCGTCGGCTTCGTCAACGCGCTGCCGGTCTTCATCGCCTCCGACCCCGAGTGGGCCAAGAAGTTCGAGGACGCCGGCGTCCCGATCGTGGGCGACGACATCAAGAGCCAGGTCGGCGCGACCATCACCCACCGGGTGATGGCCAAGCTGTTCGAGGACCGCGGCGTGGCCCTCGACCGGACCTACCAGCTCAACGTCGGCGGCAACATGGACTTCAAGAACATGCTGGAGCGCGACCGCCTGGAGTCCAAGAAGGTCTCCAAGACCCAGGCCGTCACCTCGAACCTCCAGGGCGAGCTCGCCGGCAAGGTCAGCGACCGCAACGTCCACATCGGCCCGTCCGACTACGTGCAGTGGCTCGACGACCGCAAGTGGGCCTACGTCCGGCTCGAGGGCCGCGCCTTCGGTGACGCCCCGCTCAACCTCGAGTACAAGCTCGAGGTCTGGGACTCCCCCAACTCGGCGGGCATCATCATCGACGCGATCCGCGCGGCGAAGATCGCCAAGGACCGTGGGCTCGGCGGCCCGCTCATCGGGGCGTCGTCGTACCTCATGAAGAGCCCGCCGGTGCAGCTCCCCGACGAGGAGGGCCGTCGACGCGTGGAGGCCTTCATCACGGGCGAGGAGTGACCTCTCACAGCACGCGGTGAGGCAGGGCGGTGACCGGTCGGTCACCGCCCTGTCGCTTTCCTGACCGCTACCCCTCCCGCCAGCCTCCCGACAGGTCTAGCGTGGACAGGAGCGATGGGGGTCGTCATGAACGCCGACAGTCCGAACCACTACCGGTTCCTCCCGCACGGGCGCGGCAGCGCCGAGTCCACGAGCATGGATCCGCGGTTGCAGCGCCTGGTCGCGATGCGTCGCCTCGGACGCTCGAAACCCTCGACCGCGAGCACCGACGAGAACGAGGTCGCCGTCATCGCCAAGGTCGCCTCCGTCGAGGCGTTCGAGGCGCTCTCCGAGGTCACGCCCGGCGTCCGGCTCGGCGACGTCGCCGAGGACGGCACCACGATCGTGACCGCGCGGGTGCCGGTCGCCAGGATCGACGCCGTCCGCGCCCAGGAGGGCGTGGTCAGCCTCAAGCCCGCCCAGCGGCTGCGGCCCGCGCTCGCGGCCACGACCGCCGAGATCGGCGCCCGGCCCGAGGACCTGCCGGCCGGGACGCCGCGCGGCGACGGCGTGGTGGTCGGGGTCATCGACTTCGGCTGCGACTTCGCCCACGAGAACTTCCTCCGCGACGGGGGCGGGACCCGGCTGCTGAGGCTGTGGGACCAGAACGGCTCCGGGAACGGCTCGCCCGGTTTCGCGTACGGCGACGTGCACGCCACCGCCGCGATCGACACCGCCCTGGCGACCCCCAACCCGTACGTCGCCCTCGGCTACCGGCCCGGGCCGCGGTCGCACGGGACCCACGTGATGGACATCGCGGCCGGCAACGGCCGCGGGACGGGCGCGCCGGGGGTCGCGCCACAGGCGGACCTGGTCTTCGTGGAGGTCGCCAGCAGCGACATCCCCTGGGGCGGGGCCGAGGCGGTGGGCGCCAGCTTCGGCGACTCGGTGCAGCTGCTGGAGGCGCTGGCCTTCGTCTTCGAGAGCGCCGGGAGCTCCCCGTGCGTGGTCAACGTCAGTCTCGGGACCAACGGCGGCCCCCACGACGGGACCACCCTCGTGGAGCAGGGCATCGACCGGCTGCTCACCCAGGCCCCGGACCGGGCGGTCTGCATCGCCGCGTCCAACGCCTTCGCGGACGGCATCCACGCGGCCGGCACCGTCTCGGCGACCGCACCGCTCGAGCTGGCCTGGGTGGTCGCGGACCAGGACCAGACAGACAACGAGCTGGAGCTGTGGGCGCCGGGAGCCAGCCGGCTGAGCGTGGACCTGGTCGCGCCCGGTGGCCAGGTGGTCGGGACGCTCGGGCCGGGCGAGAGCGGGTCGGTGACCCGGGAGGGCGAGCTGGTCCTCTTCGCCGCGAACCGGCTCGACGACCCCAACAACCACGACAACACCATCGGGGTGTTCCTCTCCCCGAAGGTGCCGGTCGGACGCTGGGTGCTGCGGCTGACGTCGCTGTCGGGGGACGACGTACCGTTCCACGCCTGGATCGAGCGCGACGACAACGGGCCCTCGACCTTCGAGGAGCCGCTGGACAACACGCACACCATCGGCTCCATCTCCTGCGGGCAGAAGAGCATCGTGGTGGGGTCCTACGACGCCCACAAGCCGGCGGCGCCGATCTCGTGGTTCTCCAGCGCCGGTCCCACCCGCGACGGCCGGGAGAAGCCCGAGGTCTCGGCGCCGGGCCACGACGTGGTGGCCGCGTCGTCGACGACCGGGACCGGGACGACCCGGAAGTCGGGGACGAGCATGGCCAGCCCGGCCGTCGCCGGCTGCGTCGCGGTGCTGCTGGCCGAGGCGGCCCGCCGGCAGCGACAGCTCGACGTCGACGAGATCAGGTCCATCGTGGCCGCGAGCTGCCGGCCCGACCCTCCGGTCGCGGGTGCCTGGGACGACCGCTACGGCGCCGGCCGGGTCAGCCTGGCCGCCATGGTGAAGGCGCTGGCGGGCCCGTGACCACGACCGGCACGGGCACCGCGAGTACGCTGCGAGCGTGCCCGAGCCGTTGCAGTTCGACGCCGAGTCCGGGGAGGAGCCCGACGCGGCCGCTCCCGACGCGGACGCCGAGCCGACCCGGGTGATCGTCAAGGTGTGCCGTCCGGGCTACGTGCCCGAGGGGTTCACCGTCCGTGCCCGGGTCGACGACGTGCTGTTCACCGCGGAGGCGTCGGCCTCGGCCGTGCTCGCTGCCCGCGACGACCCGGAGGTCGAGGCCATCGAGCACTCCCGCCCGCTCTCCCTCGACGAGGAGTAGGGGTCAGGCCTCGGCGTCGGCCTTGATCCGGCCGAGGGTGTCGCGCATCCCGTCGCGGAGCTCGCCGGTGAACCGGCCGACGCCACCGAGCACGGCGTCCTGGAGCCGCAACGAGATCGGCGTGATGCCGTCCGGGGTCTCGCGCTGCTGGGTCACCCTGGTCCCGGTCGCGGTGGGCTCCAGCCGGAAGGACCAGATCACCCCGTTGTCCAAGATGTGGAACGCGAAGTCGCGGTGCGGCTCGAAGCGGACGACCTTGGAGCGGGTCGGCCAGAGCAGGACGCCCCGGCGGTTGACGTTGACCGCGCGGGTGCCGAGCTCCACCGGGCCGCGGACGAAGGTGCGGACCACCTGCGGGCTCCAGGACGCCATCCGCGGCAGGTCGGTCACCAGCGACCAGACCCGCTCCGGCGGGGCGCTGATCTCGACGGTCTCCTGCAGGGCCTCGATGTCGGTCATCCGGCGAACCTAGCGGGGACGGGACGCCCTGCGCCGTGACCCGGACCACGTGCGGCGCGCGGGCCCCGGGCCCCGGGTCAGCCGACCGCGGCGGCCACCAGCTGCCGGGCGCTCTCCCGGGCCTGGTCGGCGACGGCCGGGTCGGCCTCGAGGGCGCCGTCGGCCAGTCCGCCGTCGAGCAACAGGGTCAGCGCCCGGGCCAGGGCGTCGGGCCGCTCGGCCCCCGCGTCGGTCGCGAGGTCCTGCACCCACGTGCGGACCCCACGCTTGTGCGCCACCGTCCGCTGGTGCACCGGACCGCCGGGCGTGGACTCCGCGGCGGCGTTGAGGAAGGCGCAGCCGCGATAGCCCTCCCGCCGGCACGCCGTGCCGAGGGCGTCGAAGAGGCCCACGAGCTGGTCGGCCGGGCGGGTGCCCGCGGCCGACGCCGCCGCCCGGAGCTGACCGGTCCACACCTCGTCGACCCGGTCGAGGTAGGCGAGCACCAGGTCGTCCTTGCCCGGGAAGTGCTTGTAGAAGGTCGCCTTGGCCACGCCCGACTCCGCGATCAGCAGGTCGACGCCCACCGCCCGCAGCCCGTGGCGGTAGAAGAGGCGGAACGCCGTGTCGAGGATGCGCTGCCGCGCGGGGGACGGTGCCACGCGTTGATAGTAGACAGATCTGTCTGCTACGGTCCAGCCAACGACAGGCAGACCGGTCTGTCTACCCCTCGTCAGGAGCAGCAGATGAAGATCGCCGTCCTCGGCACCGGCATGGTCGGGCAGGCCCTCGCCGCCCGGCTGTCCGGACTCGGCCACACCGTCACCGTCGGCACCCGCGACCCGGAGGCCACGCTGGCGCGTACCGAACCCGACGTCGGCGCGTGGCTCGGCGAGCACCCCGAGGTCACCCTCGCCCCGTACGCCGAGGCGACCGCCGGTGCCGAGCTGGTCGTGCTGGCGGGCAACGGCGCGGCGTCCCACGACATGCTCGCTGCCGCCGGGGGCGACCACCTCGATGGGACGGTGGTGCTCGACATCTCCAACCCGCTGGACTTCTCCGCCGGGTTCCCACCCAGCCTGTTCGTCAAGGACACCGACTCGCTGGGCGAACAGCTGCAGCGCCGGTTCCCGGGACTGCGGGTCGTCAAGAGCCTCAACACCCTCAACGCCTCGCTGATGGTCGAGCCCGCAGCGCTGGGCACGTCGAGCACCGTGTTCGTCTCCGGTGACGACGCCGGGGCCAAGGCCCTGGTCGTCGCACTGCTCGAGTCGTTCGGGCACGACGACGTGATCGACCTCGGGGGGATCGAGACCGCCCGTGGCACCGAGATGGTGCTGCCGCTCTGGCTGCGGCTGATGGCCGCGCTGGGCACGCCCCACTTCAACCTCAAGGTCGTGCGTCGAGCCTCCTGACGGCTCAGGGGGTGCGGGAGGCCCACCACTCCTGCAACCGGCGGCCGGCCTCGTCCTCCCCCAGCGGTCCCTCGTCCATCCGCAGCTCCAGCAGGAACCGGTAGGCCTCGCCCACCTCGCGACCCGGGCCGATGCCCAGCAGCTCCATGATCTGGAAGCCGCTGAGGTCGGGCCGGAGGGAGGCGAGCTCCTCCTCCTCGGAGAGCCGCTCGATCCGCGCCTCCAGGTCGTCGTAGCTGCGCCGCAGCCGCTCGGCCTTGCGGCGGTTGCGGGTGGTGCAGTCGGCGCGGGTCAGGATGTGCAGCCGCTCCAGCTGGTCCCCGGCGTCCCGGACGTAGCGGCGCACGGCGGAGTCGGTCCACTCACCGCCGCCGTAGCCGTGGAACCGCAGGTGCAGCTCGACCAGCGTCGCGACCGCGTCCACCTCCGCGCTGGAGAAGCGCAGCGCCTGCATCCGCTTGCGCGTCATCTTGGCGCCCACCACGTCGTGGTGGTGGAAGGTGACCGTGCCGTCGTCGACGAACCGTCGGGTCCGCGGCTTGCCGACGTCGTGCATCAGCGCCGCGAAGCGGACGACGAAGTCAGGCGTCCCGGGCAGCCGGTGCTCGAGGTCGATCGCCTGCTCGAGGACGGTCAGCGTGTGCTCGTAGACGTCCTTGTGCCGGTGGTGCTCGTCGCGCTCGAGCGCCAGCGCGGGCAGCTCGGGCAGCACGTGGCCGGCCAGCCCGGTCTCCACCAGGAGCGCCAGCCCGCGGCGGGGGTGGGGCGCGCACACCAGCTTGACCAGCTCGTCGCGGACCCGCTCGGCCGAGATGATCGAGATCCGGTCGGCCATCGCGGTCATCGCCGCGACCACCTCCGGGGCCACGGCGAAGCCGAGCGTGGCGGAGAACCGGGCCGCGCGCATCATCCGCAGCGGGTCGTCGGAGAAGCTGTCCTCCGGCCGGCCCGGGGTCCGGAGCAGTCCGTGGGCGAGGTCCACCACGCCGCCGTAGGGGTCCTCGAACGAGCGGTCGGCCACGTTCACGGCCATCGCGTTGACGGTGAAGTCGCGACGACCGAGGTCGCCGGCGAGGTCGTCACCGAAGGCGACGTCGGGCTTGCGGGACGTGGGGTCGTACTCCTCGGAGCGGTACGTCGTGATCTCGACCTGCCACGGGCCCTTGCGGGCACCGATGGTGCCGAAGGCCCGGCCCACGTCCCAGACGGCGTCGGCCCAGCCGGTGACCAGCCGCTCGGTCTCCTCCGGCCGGGCCGAGGTCGTCAGGTCGATGTCGACGCCCTGCCGACCGAGCATCGCGTCGCGCACCGGGCCCCCCACGAGGTGGAGGGCGTGGCCGGCAGCCGCGAACCGCTCGCCCAACGGCTCGAGGAGCGGGGCGAGCCGGTCCAGCTCGGCCCGCATCGACTGCTGTGCGTCGACCATGCTGACGACGGGCGGGACGGGCTCGGACACGACCGCGAACTCTATCGTCCGGAGCCGCCGCGGGTCGCACCGGCGAGCTGCCGCGGCCGCCCCGGGAGCAAGCCGGGGACGCGTCGGTGACCCGCGCCCACGGGCAGACCGGGGCGCCACCGGCGCCGGATAGAGTCGGCGCCGTGCCCCGACCGCCGTCCCTGCTGCCTGCCCTCGTGGCCGCAGCAGCGGTGCTGGCGGTGGTGCCGGCAGCCCCGGCGGCAGCGGCTCCGATCGACCCCGAGGACCCGCTCCTGGTGACGATCGAGGAGCTCACACCGGGGGAGCTCCCCGAGCGTGGACCGGTCACCATGCGCGGCACGGTCACCAACGTCAGCGACGAGCGGTGGCGGGCCATCAACGTGCACGCCTTCATCGACGACGTACCGCTGACCACCACCGACGAGCTGGCCGCCGCGGCCGAGGTCCCGACCGACGTCGAGGTGGGTGACCGGATCACGACCGTCGGCACCTTCGACAGCATCGGGTCGCTCGACCCGGGTGAGACCACGTCGTACTCCATCCGGCTGCGGCGCGACCAGATCCCGGTCGACCAGCCGGGCGCCTACTGGTTCGGTGCCCACGCACTGGGCAACACCACCGCCTTCCGGGACGGCGTGGCCGACGGACGGGCCCGCACCTTCCTCCCCCTCGTGGAGCAGTCCGCGCGGCCCGTGCGGACCGCCCTGGTCGTCCCGATGCGCCGCGCCGTCCGGCACGCCCGCGACGGATCCATCACCGGGACCCGCAGCTGGGTGGACGCCCTCTCCACCGGCGGCTCGCTCGAGACGCTGGCCGACCTCGGCGCAGCCGCCGGGTCGCGCCCCCTCACCTGGCTGGTGGACCCGGCGGTGCCCCAGGCGGTGCAGCGACTGGTCGCCGGCAACCCTCCGCGCAGCCTCGCCGACACCGTCGAGGACGATTCCGCCCCCGAGCCGAGCGAGGAGCCCAGCGAGTCCCCCAGCGGGTCGGGGTCGACGGCCTCCGAGGACGAGGAGGCCGCGGCCGACGACCCGGCCGCGGTGCAGGGGACCGCCTGGCTGGAGCGCATGGACGAGGTGCTGGTCGGCGACCGGATCCTCACGCTGGCCTACGGAGACCCCGACGTCTCCGCCGCCACCGACCACGGCCAGGACCTCCTCACCGCCGCCCGGGAGCGCTCCGGTGAGGAGGTCGCCGCCTTCGACCTACCTGCGGAGCCGGTGGTGGCGCCGCCGGAGGGTCTCCTCTCGCCCGACGCCCTCGCCCGCGTGCCGTCCGGCACGGTCACCCTGCTCGGCGACGACAGCCTCCCGGAGGAGCGCACCGGCAACGTCTTCGACGTCGACGGGCGGGTGGTCCACGTCGCCGACTCGGACGTGTCGCTCGGTGGACCGGGCCCCGAGGACCCGCTCACCGCCGTGGCCCTGCGGCAGCGGCTGCTCGCGGAGGCCGCCGTACGCACGCTGTCCGGCGGGCGGCCCACGCTGGTCGCGGTGCTCCCCCGCGCGTGGTCCCCCGCCGACCCGCGCCAGTTCTTCACGGGCCTGGACGTCGACTGGGTCGACCTGACCGACCTCACCTCCCTCACCGGCGCCAGGGAGCTCGCCCCCGATGCGCTCGCCTATCCCCCGGAGGAGCGGGAGCGCGAGCTGCCGGCGGCCAACTTCCTCGCCGCCGAGGCCCTGCTGGAGGGTGGCGCCACCCTGGCCAACGTGCTCACGCAGAACGACGTGGTCGACCGGCAGGTGTCCGACGAGGCACTGGCCTCGCTCTCCTACTTCAACCGCGACGTGGCCGAGCGGGTGCGGACCCAGACCATGCGCTCGCAGGAGTGGGTGGAGCGCCGGCTGTCCGCAGTGCGGGTCCGTGCCCCGCTGGGGGTCACGCTGTCCAGCGCGACCGGCGGCTTCGTCACCACCGTCACCAACCGGCTCGACCACCCGGTGACGGTGTCCCTCAAGGCGATCACCGACGCCGCGCTGTCGGTCGAGGTGCCCCAGACCATCGACCTGGCCCCCCGGGGACGCCAGACGGTCCAGCTCGACGCGAGCGCCGACCGGCCGGGCGTCCACTACGTACGCCTCGTCGTCACCGACGACACGGGGACGCCGCTGGGGTCCTCGGCCACGCTCCCGGTGCGCTCCACCCAGGTCAGCGAGGTGATCTGGGTGATCCTCGGGATCGGCGTGGGCCTGCTGTTCCTGGCGATCGCCGTCCGCCTGGTGCAGCGGATCCGGAGCGAGCGCGCGTGAGCGACTCCAAGATCCTCTCCTCCACGGCGGTGATGGCGGCCGGCACGGTCGTCTCGCGGCTGAGCGGCTTCGTCCGCTCCGCCCTGCTGATCGCGGCGCTGGGCGCGGGGCTCCACGCGGAGCTCTTCAACGTGGCCAACACCGTGCCCAACATGCTCTACATCCTGCTGGCCGGCGGCATCTTCAACGCGGTGCTGGTCCCGCAGCTGGTCCGGACCATGAAGAACGACCCGGACGGCGGCGAGGCCTACACCAACCGCGTCGTCACGCTCGCCGCCACGTTCCTGGGCCTGGTGACGATCGTGCTGGTCGTCGCGGCGCCGTGGGTGATGCAGCTGTTCCTGAGCCCGGAGTTCGACACGCCGGAGCTGGCCGCCCACGTCGACTCCATCAACGCCTTCGCCCGCTGGTGCCTGCCCCAGGTCTTCTTCTACGGCATGTTCGTCCTGGCGGGCCAGATCCTCAACGCGCGGGGCCTCTTCGGCCCGATGATGTGGGCGCCCATCGCCAACAACCTGATCGCGATCGCGATGCTGGCGACCTACCTGCTCACCTTCGGCCCGGCCGGTCCCGAGGAGCAGGGCGGGCCCTTCACCCCCGGGCAGGAGGCGATGCTGGGACTCGGGTCGACGCTCGGCATCGTCGTGCAGCTGCTGGTGCTGCTCCCGTACCTGCGCCGGGTCGGCTACCGCTTCCGGCCGCGCTTCGACCTGCGCGACTCCGGGCTCGGCCACACCCTGCGGCTCAGCGTCTGGACGCTGCTCTTCGTGATCGTCAACCAGATCGCCTACGCCGTGGTCGTCAAGCTCGCGACGGGCGGTCCGGCCAGCACCCTGGGCGAGGCGCCGGGCGCGACGGGCTACACCGTCTACTCCTACGCCTTCCTGATCGTGATGGTCCCCCACTCGGTCATCACCGTGTCGCTGGCGACCGCGATCCTGCCCCGGCTCTCCGAGCAGGCGGCCGCCGACGACCAGGCCGGGCTGTCGCGGACGCTGGTGATGGCGCTGCGCACCGCCCTCGCGGTGATCGTCCCGTTCGCGCTGCTGCTGCCCCTCGTGGCCCGCGACGCCGCCCACGTCATCTGGGGGTACGGGGCTGGCCGCGACAGCTACCAGAACTTCGCCCCCACGCTCGCGCTCTTCGGGATCGGGCTGGTGTTCTTCACCGTCCACTACCTGATGCTCCGCGGGTTCTACGCCCTCGAGCGCACCCGCACCGTGTTCCTCATCCAGTGCGTCATCGCGGCCACCAACATCGCCGTCGCGGTGCTGCTGGTCCGGGAGTCGACCGCGGCGCAGACCTCGCCCGCCCTGGTGCTGGCGTACGGCTCGTCGTACCTCGTCGGCGCGATCGTCTCCTCGGTGGTGCTCGTGCGCCGGTTGCGTGCCGACGCCGGACCCGGCACCCGCGTGCCCGGGTCCGCGGCGTCGCTGCTCGGCTTCGTGGGCCGGTTGCTGCTCGCAGCCCTGGTCTCCACCGCGGCCGCGTACGTGGTCCACCTGCTGCTCGGCGTGCTCGGCCCGGACCCGCACCTGGTGGTCGCGCTGCTCCGGGCGCTGGCGGTCACCACCGTCGACGTGGTCGTGTTCGTGCTGCTGGCGCGCCTGCTGCGGCTCGAGGAGGTCACCGGGGTGCTCGACACGGTGCTGCGGCGGCTACCGTCGCGACGACAGGCATGAGGCGACCTACCATGACGACGAGCGAGCGCTAGGGGGTTCGGAGGACCGTGACGCAGGCAGCGAGGCCGGGTGACGTGCTCGCCGACCGCTACCGGCTGGTCGACCTGCTCAACGAGAGCGGGAACGGCCGGTTCTGGCGGGCCCACGACCGCGTCCTCGACCGGCACGTCGCCCTCCACTGCATCGCCGACGACGACGACCGGGCCCCCGGCCTCACCGAGGCGGCCCGGCTCTCGGCGACGGTCCTGGACAGACGGCTGCTCCGCGTCCTCGACGCCGACCAGCGCGACGGCATGTCCTACGTCGTCAACGAGTGGGGGGCCGGCACCTCGCTCGACATCCTGCTGCCGCTGGAGGGGCCGCTGCCGCCCCGACGCGCGGCGTGGATCGTCTCCGAGGTGGCCGCCTCGATCGCGGTCGCCCACGAGCAGCGGGTCGCCCACGGCCGGCTGGTGCCGGAGAACGTGCTGATCGACCACAGCGGCTCGGTGAGGGTGATCGGCTGCTGCGTGGACGCGGCCCTGCGGGGGCTCCCGGCCGGCCGGGTCTCCGACGACGTGACGGACCTCGGCGGGCTGCTCTACTACACCCTCACCGGCAAGTGGGCCGGCAGCTCGACCTCGGAGGTGCCGGTCGCACCGCAGGCCCAGGGCCACTGGCTGCGGCCCCGGCAGGTAC
The DNA here is from genome assembly GCF_004564375.1 of Nocardioides euryhalodurans. NCBI lineage: Bacteria > Bacillati > Actinomycetota > Actinomycetes > Propionibacteriales > Nocardioidaceae > Nocardioides > Nocardioides euryhalodurans. The sequence goes on along the minus strand of NZ_CP038267.1, from coordinate 2,511,602 downwards.
GGGCCGGGATCCCCCGGGTCCTCGACGCGATCTGCGACCAGGTCCTCAATCCCTTCGCGGCCTCCCCCTCGAGCTCCCGGCACAACCTCCACACGGCCGCCGGGCTCGCCGACGCGCTCCACGACTACGTCGGCGACCCGACCGGGATGGTGCAGGCCTCGCCCCTCAACGGTGTCCACGGGGCCGGGGCGCTCGCCGTCCCCGAGCGACGTCCGCCTGAACGCCGGCCGCCCGACCCCGAGGCCACCCAGGCGATGGCGTCCCCCGAGCCGGAGCCCGAGCCCGAGACCGAGCCGGAGGCACCGGGCGTCGGGGGGACCGAACGGGACGACGTCCCCGCGGACACCGGCCTCGCGCCGACGCTGGCGACGCCGGCCGTGCCGCCCGCTGCCCCGCCCACACCGGCCGGGGGCACCACGCCCGCCGACGCGCCCGCACCGCTCGACGACGACACCGCCGACCAGTCCGACCCGGTCGACCAGCCCACCCAGGCCGGGATGCCGATCTTCGACGACGAGGAGGACGAGGTCAGCTGGTTCTCGGCCCGCCAGGGACCGCCCCCGCCGCCCCCGCCGCTCGAGGACCCGCCCGAGCGCCCGCTCTTCGCCCCCGAGCCCGAGGACGGCGGTCCCGCCCGGCGGCCCCGGCCGGGCGCCGCGACGCCCGGTCAGCCGGACTACTGGCCCTGGGACACCGCGACGGGAGCCGCGGCCGGGACCGGCAGCGGCGTGATCCCCGTGACCGAGGACTCCGACGACGAGGACGCCGTCCCCGGGCGCTCCTGGATCCGGCTCGCTGCGCTGATCGGTGTCTCGCTGCTGCTCCTGGTCGCCGTCGTGATCGCCTACAACCTCGGCCGCGGCAAGACACCCCTCGGCGCCGAGCCGGAGCCCGACTCCCCCAGCCCCACCCAGGCGACCGAGGAGCAGCAGCCGCTGCAGGATCTGGAGATCGCCGGCGCGCGCGACCTCGACCCCCAGGGGGACCCCGCGGAGGAGAACAGCGACTCGGCGCCCCTCGCCGTGGACGGGGACCCGGCCACCACATGGCCGACCAGCACCTACGACCAACAGTTCGGACCGGGCGGCCTCAAGACCGGCGTCGGGCTGGTGGTGGACCTCGGATACACCCAGGAGGTCGCCGAGATCGACCTGACCACGGTGGGGGCTCCCACCGGCGTCACCTACTACGTCACCGACGAGGACCCCGCCGGCGTCGGCGAGCTGGAGCCCGTGGGCTCCGGCACCGTGGGGGGCGACCGACTGCGGACCACGCTCGAGGAGCCCGCGTCGGGCCAGTACCTCGTGGTGTGGCTGACGTCGCTGCCGGCGGTGTCCGACGGGTTCCGTGGCGAGGTCGCCGAAGTCGCGGTCCGGGGATGATCCCCTCCGACGAGCGGACCGACGCCGAGCTGCTCGCGGCGCACGTGCAGGGCGACACGGCGGCCTTCGGACTGCTCTTCAGCCGCCATCGCGACCGGTTGTGGGCGGTCGCGCTGCGCACCATGGGCAGTCCCGACGACGCGGCCGACGGGCTCCAGGACGCGATGGTGGCGGCGTACCGCCGGGCGGGCTCGTTCCGCGGCGAGGCCGCGGTCACGACCTGGCTGCACCGGGTCGTGGTCAACGCCTGCCTCGACCGCCTGCGCGCCGCGAAGGTGCGCCGCGTCGAGCCGCTCCCTGACGACCTCGACGAGCGGGGCGACCGGGGCTCGCTCGCCACCAGCACGCCGGCCGACCCCGCCGAGGAGGCCGAGCTCGCCGAGCGGCGCCGGCTCGTCGTCGCCGCCCTGGCCGAGCTGCCGGCCGAGCAGCGGGCCGCCCTCGTCCTGGTCGACATGGAGGGCTACTCCGTCGCCGAAGCGGCGACGATCCTCGACTGCGCGGAGGGAACCGTGAAGTCGCGGTGCTCGCGCGGCCGCACCCGGCTGGCCGGACTCCTCGGCGTGCTCGCCCCGCCGCGTGAGCACGGTCACGACCTGCCGGGGAACCCCCCGTCGGGCCCGGCCGTCCCATCCCCGGAGCCGCGTGGACCCCCGTCCGGCTGACGATCCCGCGCCCGACACGACCCCGACCGACCCGAGGAGGTGACCCGCATGGAGGACGAGCTGACGCCCGCGCAGGCCGAGCGGGTACGCCGCCTGCTCGCCGACGCGCGGCACACCGACCCGGTCCCGGACGAGGTGGCCGCCCGGCTCGACCGGGTGCTCGCCGGGCTGGGCGAGGAGTCCCCCCGCGAGGACGTCGTCCTGCAGCTGGCCGACCGGCGACGCAAGGGCGGCCGGCTGCTCCTGGCCGCCGCCGCCGTGGTGGTGGCCGGGGTCGGTATCGCCCAGGTCGTCGACACCGGCGGGAGCGACGAGGCGTCCACGGCCGGCGACGCCGGCGCCGACGAGTCCCTGACCGCGCCCGACCGGGCTTCCGGTGGCGAGGAGCGCGAGGAGCCCGCCGCGGGCCAGGCGGGTCCCGGCGCGGTCGCCCAGAGCCAGCGCTCGGTGTCCGGGCAGGAACCGCAGCGGATCCGGCCCGAGCAGTTCGTCCGGGACGCCCAGCGCGCCCGGGCCGGCGCGCGGTCGTCGTACTCCGCCGAGGTCCGGGGCGACGCACAGCTCGACGCGCTGGGCTGCGAGCCGGGCGCGTGGGGTGGCGGCCGCTACGTCGCGATCACCTACGACGGCAACGGCGGCTGGCTGGTCTTCCGGGCCCCGCGGGGCGACACCCAGGTGGTGGACCTGTTCCTCTGCGACGAGGACGACGCCGAACGGTCCGCGACCCTGCGATTCCGCTGACCCGTCCCGATCCCCACGTGGCCGCCGCCACGATCCGGCCGGGAATGGGCCTCACCTACGATCGGTTGAGACCGGTGGACCCACCAACGAGGAGCAGCATGTCCGACACGCCCCGCAACGTCATCGTCATCGGCTCCGGGCCGGCGGGCTACACCGCAGCCCTGTACACCGCCCGAGCGTCCCTCGAGCCCCTCGTCCTCGAGGGCTCCGTGACCGCCGGCGGCGCGCTGATGAACACCACCGAGGTCGAGAACTTCCCCGGCTTCCGCGACGGCATCATGGGCCCCGCGCTCATGGACGAGATGCGCGCCCAGGCCGAGCGCTTCGGCGCCGAGCTGGTCGCCGACGACGTCGTCGAGGTCGACCTGAGCGGCGACGTCAAGGTCGTGCGCACCGCCACCGAGACCTACACCGCGCGCTCGGTGATCCTGGCGACCGGCTCGGGCTACCGCAAGCTCGGCCTGCCGCGCGAGGAGGAGCTCTCCGGACGCGGCGTCTCGTGGTGCGCCACGTGTGACGGGTTCTTCTTCCGCGACCAGGCGATCGCCGTGGTCGGCGGCGGGGACTCCGCCATCGAGGAGGCGACCTTCCTGACCCGCTTCGGCACCAAGGTCTACCTGATCCACCGCCGCGACGAGCTCCGCGCCTCCAAGATCATGCAGGAGCGGGCGTTCGCCGACCCCAAGCTCGAGATCGTCTGGAACGCCGAGGTCGCCGAGATCAACGGCGACGACCGGCTCGAGTCGGTGACGCTGCGCGACACGGTGACCGGCGACACCCGGCCGCTGGAGGTGACCGGGCTCTTCATCGCCATCGGCCACGACCCGCGCTCGGAACTGCTCCCCGGCCAGGTGGACCTCGACGAGAACGGCTACGTGCTCGTCGACCACCCCTCGACGAAGACCAACCTGCCTGGCGTCTTCGCGTGCGGCGACCTCGTCGACCACCACTACCGGCAGGCGATCACCGCGGCCGGGACCGGCTGCGCGGCAGCCCTCGACGCCGAGCGCTTCGTCGCCGCCCTCGACCACGAGGCGTCCTCGGCCGGCTCCGCCGACGAGACCGCGGAGGTCGTCCGCGAGGCGGTGCAGACCGCCGGGGCCTGACCCCGCGAGCCGGGGAACATCTGTCGCAGGGCTGGTGTTCACTGGAGGACAGACTTCCCGGGACCACCAGTCCCCCGATCCGAAAGGTGCCGCAGTGGGCAACATCGCAGCCGTGACCGACGCCGAGTTCGAGGCCCAGGTCCTCAAGTCCGACAAGCCCGTCCTCGTGGACTTCTGGGCCGAGTGGTGCGGCCCGTGCCGCCAGGTCGCCCCGATCCTCGAGGAGATCGCGGCCGCGCACGGCGACCAGGTCACCATCGTCAAGATGAACGTCGACGAGAACCCCGTGACCCCCTCGTCCTACCGCGTCACCGGCATCCCGACCCTCAACCTCTACCAGGGTGGCGAGGTCGTGAAGTCGATCGTCGGCGCGCGTCCCAAGGCCGCGCTCCTCAACGAGCTCTCCGACTACATCAGCAACTGACCCGGCGTCAGTGACCTGACCGCGGCGCGCCCTCCGGGGCGCGCCGCGGTCGTTTCGCGGGGCGGACGACACCCACGAGCCGCTCCAGGGCTGCCTCGACCTCGTCCTTCCAGGTGACGGCGCTGCGCAGGTCCATCCGCATCCGCGGCGTCGTCGGGTGGGGCCGGTGCGTCCGGAAGCCGACTCCGCTCAGGAAGTCGGCCGGCACCTGGCAGCGCCCACCGGTCCGGGCGGTCGTCCCGAAGGCCTCGACGGCCCGGATGTCGCGCTCGACGAGGTCGGCCGCCATCGCCCGTACCAGCATCCGGCCCACGCCGCCGCCCCGGGCGGGCGGGTCGACGTACACCGTCGTGAGCAGCACCGCGTCCGCGGACGCCGGTGACGTCGCGAACCCGGCCGCGCCCGGGACGAACCCCGCCGGCGCGTAGACGAGGTAGCCGACCAAGGCGTCGTCGACCAGGGCCACGCGACCGCACGAGCCCCACTCCCGGAGCACCTCGGAGACCCAGGCCTCCTTCTCGGCCGCCTCGTCCTCGAGCTGGCCGCGCCGGACCGGGTCTCGCTCCCAGAACAGGCACGATCGGCACGGCGCGGGGAGCGCGTCGAGGGTGTCCAGGGTCAGCTTGACGGCGGTGCGTGACACGTCGGCCTCCTCCCCACCGATGGTAGGCCGGACACCGGGCCCGTCGACAGGGCACGCCTGAGAGGATGGCGCCCGTGCGACCCATCCGGCAGAGCAGGAAGCTCCACAACGTGCGCTACGACGTGCGGGGGCCGATCCTGGCCGAGGCACAGCGGCTGGAGGCCGAGGGCCACCGGATCCTCAAGCTCAACATCGGCAACCCGGCACCGTTCGGCTTCGAGGCGCCCGAGGCGATCGTCGCCGACATGGTCCACCACCTCCCGGAGGCCCAGGGCTACAGCGACTCGCAGGGCATCTACCCCGCGCGCACCGCCGTCGCGCAGTACTACCAGCAGCGCGGGCTGCGCGACGTCAACGTCGAGGACGTCTTCATCGGCAACGGGGTCTCCGAGCTGATCTCCATGGTGCTGCAGGCCTTCGTCGACGACGGCAACGAGATCCTGGTGCCCGCGCCCGACTACCCGCTGTGGACGGGGGCGGTCACGCTGAGCGGCGGCGTGCCCGTGCACTACCTCTGCGACGAGGACGACGACTGGAACCCCGACCTGGCCGACATCGAGTCCAAGATCACCGAGGCGACGCACGCGATCGTCATCATCAACCCCAACAACCCCACGGGTGCCGTCTACAGCCGTGAGGTGGTGGCGGGGCTGGTCGACATCGCGCGCCGCCACCAGCTCGTCGTCCTCGCCGACGAGATCTACGAGAAGATCCTCTTCGACGACGCCGTCCACCACCACGCCGCGGCAGCCGCCGGGTCCGACGTGCTGTGCTTGACGTTCTCGGGGCTGTCGAAGGCCTACCGGGTGTGCGGCTACCGCGCCGGCTGGGTGATGATCTCCGGCCCCCGCGAGCTGGCCAGCGACTTCCTCGAGGGGCTCACGCTCATCGCCAACATGCGGATGTGCGCCAACGTGCCCGCGCAGCACGCGATCCAGACCGCCCTGGGCGGCTACCAGTCGATCGAGGAGCTGATCGTCCCCGGCGGCCGGTTCTACGAGCAGAGCATGCTGGCCGACCGGCTGCTCAACGAGATCCCGGGTGTCTCCTCAGTGCGCCCCCGCGGTGCCCTCTACTGCTTCCCACGGCTGGACCCGGCGGTCTACGACATCGACGACGACCAGCAGCTCGTCATCGACCTGCTGCGCTCCAAGAAGCTCCTGGTCACCCACGGGACGGGCTTCAACTGGCCGCGGCCCGACCACTTCCGGATGGTCACCCTCCCCGACGTGGCCGTGCTCGAGGAGGCGATCGGCCGGATCGCCGACTTCCTCGCCACCCGGCGCTGACGGAGCGGACCCCTGGGCCGACGGAGCAGGCCCTACGCTGAGCCCGTGCGTGACCTCACCTATCCCCCGATCATCGTCGCCTGCAAGCTGGGCTTCCGTCTGCTGGGCCAGCACATCGACCTGGCGGGTGGTCACCACGTGCCCCGGACGGGCGGAGTGCTGCTGGCGGTCAACCACGTCGGGTACGTCGACTTCGTCTACGGCGGGCTGGCCGCCAACCCGTCAGGCCGCAAGGTGCGGTTCATGGCCAAGCGTGAGCTCTTCGACCACCGCTGGACCGGTCCGCTGATGCGCTCCTTGCACCACATCGAGGTGGATCGAGACGCCGGGGTGGCCTCCTACCGGAAGGCCGTGGACTACCTGCGGGCCGGCGAGGCCGTCGGCATCTTCCCGGAGGCGACCATCTCCCGGGCCATGGAGCTCAAGGAGTTCAAGACCGGGGCGGTGCGGATCGCCGCCGACGCCCGCGTCCCGGTGGTGCCGGTCGTGCTGTGGGGGACCCAGCGGATGATGACCAAGGACCACCCGCGCGACTTCTCCCGCGGCACCACCATCGTGATCCGGGTCGGGGAGCCGCTGCGGCCCACCGGCGAGGACCCCACCGCGGAGACGGCCGAGCTCAAGGCCAGGATGACGGGCCTGCTCGAGGAGGCGATCCGTGCCTACCCCGCCGAGGAGCAGCCGCCCGGTTCGTGGTGGGTCCCGCAACGACTGGGCGGCAGCGCTCCCACCCTCGCCGAGGCCGAACGCCTCGACGGCGAGGAGAAGCGCGCCCGGGCTGCCGCACGACGGGCGAAGCGGAACCGACAAGCCGACTAGTCTCTTTGTCGACAAATCGACGTATCGGCTTGACGTCCCTCAGATCGGGCGATCGGTGCGGTTGCGCGGATCCATGACGTCGACGATCCGCCGCAGGTCCTCCAGCGAGGCGAACTCCACGGTGATCTTGCCCTTGGACTTGCCGAGCTGGACCCGGACCCGGGTCTCGAGCCGGTCCGAGAGCCGGTCCGACATCTCCGCGAGCCCGGGCGCCACCGGTCGGCTGCGCCGGGTACGCGTCGCCGTGCCGCCGGTCTCGCCCACCGCGACGATCTCCTCCAGACCGCGCACGCTGATGCCCTCGCTGACGACCCGCGCGGCCAGACGGTCCTGCAGGTCCGGGTCCTCGACGGCCAGCAGCGAGCGGGCGTGGCCGGCCGACAGCACCCCCGCGGCCACCCGGCGCTGGACGGCCGGCGAGAGCTTGAGCAGCCGGAGCGTGTTGCTGATCTGGGGTCGCGACCGACCGATGCGGGAGGCCAGCTCCTCGTGGGTGCAGCCGAAGTCCTCCAGCAGCTGCCCGTACGCCGCCGCCTCCTCCAGGGGGTTGAGCTGGGAGCGGTGGAGGTTCTCCAGCAACGCGTCGCGCAGCATGTCGTCGTCGCCGGTCTGGCGCACGATGGCCGGGATCGTCTCCAGGCCCGCCTGCTGGGAGGCGCGCCACCGTCGCTCGCCCATGACGAGCTCGAAGGCGTCGCCGACCGGTCGGACGACGATCGGCTGCAGCAGGCCCACCTCGGCGATCGAGGTGACCAGCTCGGCCATCGCCTCCTCGTCGAAGACCTGGCGCGGCTGGACGCGGTTGGGCGTGATCGAGGCGAGCGGCAGCTCGGTGAAGTAGGAGCCACCGACCAGCTCCGGCGCGGCCTCGTCCCCCGTCGGGGCGGACCCGCCGGCGACCTCACCGTACGACGACTCGCCGACGGCATCCGGCACCTGGGTCGGCGCGTCGTCCTCGGCCGCAGGCGCCGGGCGCGCGGGACCGGTGGGGATGAGGGAACCCAGGCCGCGCCCGAGGCCGCGACGCTGCGAGGTGTTGGTGGGCGGCTGGCTCATCGGTCGGGTGCTCCCTTGCTGGCGATCTCGCGGGCGGCTTCGAGGTAACAGAGGGCTCCTGGCGAGCCCGGGTCGTAGGTCATCACGGTCTGGCCGTAGGACGGGGCCTCGGACACCCGGACCGAGCGGGGGATCGTGGTCTTGAGCACCTGGTCGCCGAAGTGCTCGCGCACCTCGTCGGCCACCCCGGAGGCGAGCCGGGTGCGCGCGTCGTACATGGTCACCAGGATCGTCGACACCGAGAGCCGTGGGTTGAGGTGGGCCCGGACCATCTCGACGGTCTCGAGCAGCTGGCCGAGCCCCTCGAGGGCGTAGTACTCGGCCTGGATCGGGATCATCATCTCGGCGCCCGCCACGAGGGCGTTCAGCGTGAGCAGCCCCAGCGACGGGGGGCAGTCGACGAGCACGAAGTCGTAGCGCTCCTCGCCCACGTCGTCCGCGCCCCCCACCCACGGGTGGCCCTGGATCGCCTTGTTCAGCCGGTTCTCGCGCGCCACCACGCTCACGAGCTCGATCTCCGCGCCGGCGAGGTCGATCGTGGCGGGCACGACCCACAGACCGGGGATGTCGGGGCACTCGGTGGTCACCTCGGCGAGGGGCACCCCGTCGACCACGGCGTCGTACGTCGACGGCACGCCGCGCCGGTGCTCGACGCCCAGGGCGGTCGAGGCGTTGCCCTGTGGGTCGAGGTCGACCACCAGGACCCGCTGCCCGAGCTGCGCCAACGCGGCCGCGACGTTCACCGTGGTGGTGGTCTTGCCGACGCCGCCCTTCTGGTTGGCTACCACCATCACCCGGGTCCGGTCCGGACGGGGCATCGGGGGACGCATCCGCGCCCCGAACCGCGCCAGCACTGAGTGCTCGGCGGCGCGGGCGAGGGGCGTGGTGTGGTCGTCGAACCCCGGTTCCCTGGCGGCGATGTCGGCGGCCGTCCGCACCGGGCCGGACGACGCGGCAGGGGCTGTTTCACGTGAAACCACGGGCGTGCTCTCTGTCGGGCGGGCTGCGTCGCTCACCGCAGCCTCCTGTGGATAAGTCGGGTCCGTATGTGGAGAACTGCGCTCAGAGGGCCACCCCAGACCGGTGGATAACTCCTGCCTCCCGGAGTCCGACCGCTCATCGAGGGGCCAGCCGAGGGAGCCGTCCGTGCTGCGGGGAGGACTCTGCGACAACGACCTGACACCTTCCGTACGCGCGCCCCGGGCGACGGCGACGTCGGGCGCGAAGGCCTCAACCTACCTGCGTCGGGTCGGCCCAAGCCACCCGGACCACCGTCGTCGGTGGATCGACCGTGCCGACGCCCAGCGAGAGGACCTCCGGGGGAGCGCACCGCAGGCGACGCAGCCGGTGGCGCGCGGCCTCGATCTCGTCGGTCACCGACGAACCCTTCATCGCCACCAGCGCTCCCGTGGGAGCCACCAACGGCATCGACCAGCGGAGCAGCCGCTCCAGCGGCGCCACCGCCCGTGAGGTCACCACGTCGAACCGCTCGTGGCCGTGCAGGTCCTCGGCGCGACCCCGCCGTACGTCGCAGTGGTCGAGGCCGAGGTCGGCGACCACCTCCTCGAGGAAGGTGGTCCGGCGCAGCAGCGGCTCCACCAGCGTCACCCGGACGTCGGGGCGTGCGATCGCGAGCACCAGGCCGGGCAGCCCGGCGCCGGAGCCGAGGTCGCACACCGTGGCCCCCTCGGGCACCGCGTCGGCCAGCACCGCACAGTTCAGCAGGTGGCGCTCCCAGAGCCGGGGCGTCTCGCGAGGCCCGATCAGGCCGCGGAGCACCCCGTCCCCGGCCAGCCAGGCGGCGTACCGCTCGGCGAGGGGGAGTCGGTCCTGGCCGCCGGACGCGAACGCCCCCCGCGCCTCCGGAGGCGCGGGGGGCGTTTCACGTGAAACGTCGTCCGTCATCAGTTCGGGAGGACCACCACGTAGCGACGCGGCTCGACGCCCTCCGACTCCGAGGTCAGGCCGGCGGCCGCCACGGCGTCGTGGACCACCTTGCGCTCGAACGGCGACATCGGGTCGAGCGATGCCGACTCACCGGACTCCTTGACGGTGGCGACCGTCTGCGCGGCCAGCTTCTCGAGCTCCTCGCGCTTCTCGGCCCGGTAGCCGGAGACGTCGAGCATCAGCCGGGAGCGCTCGCCGGTCTCGCGGTAGACCGCGAGCCGGGTCAGCTCCTGCAGCGCCTCGAGCACCTCGCCGTTGCGACCCACGAGCTGCTGCAGGTCGGCGCCGACCACCGACACCGAGGCCCGGTCGCCGTCGACGTCCATGTCGAGGTCACCGTCGAGGTCGGCGATGTCGAGGAGCTCCTCGAGGTAGTCGGCCGCGATGTCGCCCTCGTTCTCGAGCAGCTCGCGGCGCGACGGCTTGTCGCGTGCGGGCTCAGCGTCGTCGTGCTGGTCGTGCTGGTCGTGCTCGGGGGACTCGTCCTGAGGGGTCGCGAGGTCTTCGTCGCTGACGGCCTGGTCCTGATCGGTCATGCCTGGGTGTCCTGCCTTCCGGGTGTCGATCACGTGTTCTTGGGTCCGGAGCCACCGGACTTCTTGCGCTGCTGGCGGGTCTGACGCTTGGGCTGCTGCCGGGGGGCGGGCCGCTGCTCCTCCACGACCTCGGTCGTGGTGGTGGCCGCCTCCGGTGCGTGGCCGTGCTTGGCGGCCTTGGCCGCGTCGCGCTCCTCCTTGGCCTTGAAAGCGGGTGTGCCGGGGGCCGGGTTGTTGCGGATCACGTAGAACTGCTGGCCCATGGTCCACAGGTTGGAGGTGGTCCAGTAGAGGAGCACGCCGATCGGGAAGGCGATGCCACCGACGGCGAAGACGAGCGGGAGGATGTAGAGGAGCAGCTTCTGCTGCTGGGCGTAGGGGCCGGTCAGCGCGTCGGCGGGCATGTTCTTGCTCATCAGCTGGCGCTGGGTGAGGAAGGTCGTCGCCGTCATGGCGATCACCAGCAGCGCCGCCATCACCATGACGCCGATGTCGCCGCCGGCGCTGATGAAGGTCTCGGAGAGCGGCACTCCGAGCAGCTCGGCCTCACCGAACTGCTGGGCCTGCAGCGGCGTGAGCACACCCTTGGCCTCGCCCCGCGAGGCGTTGTTCAGGATGCTGAACAACGCGAAGAAGATCGGCATCTGCAGCAGGATCGGCAGGCACGAGGCGAACGGGTTGGTGCCCGACTCGCGGTAGAGCTTCATCGTCTCCTGGGCGAGACGCTCCCGGTCGTGGCCGTACTTCTTCTGCAGCTCCTTGACCTTGGGCTGGATCAGCTGCATGTTGCGGCTGGACTTGATCTGCTTGACGAACAGCGGGATCAGCGCCGCCCGGATCACCAGCGTCAGGCCGATGATCGACAGCGCCCAGGCAGCGCCGCCCGCGGGGTCCAGGAACGTGCTGAAGGCCTGGTGGAACAGGTCCAGCACGAACGAGATCGCGTAGTACAGCGGCGCCATGATGAAGCCGCCGATTTCCTGGAAGAAGTCGATCACTCAGGCTCCTTGGCTCTGGGTTCGGCTCGGGGAACCGGGCACGCTCGGCCCGGTGGTGCGGGGAGGGACGGGGTCGTAGCCGCCGGCGGCCCACGGGTGGCAGCGCGTCAGCCGGCGACCGGCCAGCCAGCTGCCGCGCAGGCTGCCGTGGACCGTCACCGCCTCCAGGGCGTACGCCGAGCAGGAGGGGTGGTAGCGGCAGACCTGGCCGTACAGCGGGCTGATCACCAGCCGGTAGGCCTTCAGCAGGCCGATCAGGACGTACTTCACGACGCCACCCGTCGCAGGCAACGGTCGAGGTCGTCCCGGAGTTCCCCGGAGGAGGCCTGCGCCGCGGCCGGGAGGGCCCGGACCACGAGCACGCCGAAGCCCGGGAGCAGGTCGAGCTGCTCCCGGACGAGGTGTCTCAGTCTGCGCTGCACGCGATGGCGGACGACGGAGTTCCCCACCGCCTTGCTGACCACCAGCCCCACCCGGGGGCCGGCGTCCGTGGTCTCGCGGACCAGGTGCAGCACCAGGGTGCGTGACCCCGCCCGGCGTCCGTCACGGATGACGGTACGGAACGTCGGGCCGTCGGTCAGGCGGTGTGCTGCGGGCAGCACGGCAGCGGAGTGATCTCAGACGGCCAGGCTCTTGCGGCCCTTGCGGCGACGCGAGGACAGAATGCTGCGGCCGGCGCGGGTGCGCATGCGCAGGCGGAACCCGTGCACCTTGTGGCGGCGACGGTTGTTCGGCTGATAGGTACGCTTGCTCACGGCTTTCTCTTTCGTGGTGGTGGCAGAAGATCGTCCGGTTCGGTGGGACCGGCAGGCTCCGAGGAGCACGCCGGATCGGCACGGCTTTCGGCCGGCACCGCCCACCCACGGCCGGAGTTCCTCCGTGGACATGCGGCACCCGTCGACACCAGGCGACCGGCCAACGGTACGCGGGCGGCTCGTACAGGGTCAAACCCGCGCACGGCGCCGTCCGGGACCGGTGTCACCACCCTGCCACGTGCCTGTGGAGAAAGTCTTGCCGCGGCCCGCCGCCGCTTGTTACGTTCGCCCCTTCCGGGCTTCCCCGCCGGCACCCGATCTGCTCGGTTCTCCCCAGCACGTGACGGGGGTCACAGAACCGCACAACAAGGTCCTGACCTGCAGAAACGTTGATGTGCGCAGGTCTGGTCGGGCGTCGGGACCGCCTTCCTCCACATGGAGTGAGGTGGGTTCACAGACTGTGGACAAAGCTGTGGACCGAAGAGCGGTACATCGGCGTAGAACTTTGGTGGAAGGCAGACACGACGTGGAGCAGCCCACAGCAGACCTGGACGCGGCCTGGCGCGGCGTCCTCGGCGACCTGCAGCCCAACCAGCGGGCCTGGATGAGGTCGAGCGAACCGGTGACGCTCCACGAGAGCACCGCGATCATCGCCGTCCCCAACGAGTTCACCCGCAACCAGCTCGAGGGCCGGCTGCGCGGTCAGCTCGAGGACGCGTTGACCGTCGCCTTCGGCCGCGAGATCCGGATCGCGGTCACGGTCAACCCGGCGCTCGACCAGGAGGACGGCGTCGAGGCGCCCGAGCCCCACGTCGAGGAGTCGACACGTCGAGACAGCGACATGTCGACAAAGTCACACGAGCCCTCGCTGCCGACCCCGCGGGTCCCCCGCGACGACCACGCCCCGTCCGGACCCACCGGTCCGAGCACCACCTCGCTCGAGACCCGCCTCAACCCGAAGTACACCTTCGAGACCTTCGTCATCGGCTCGTCGAACCGGTTCCCGCACGCAGCGGCCGTCGCCGTCGCCGAGGCGCCCGGCAAGGCCTACAACCCGTTGCTCGTCTACGGCGACTCCGGACTCGGCAAGACCCACCTGCTCCACGCGATCGGCCACTACGTCCGCAGCCTCTACTCGGGCGCCAAGGTGCGCTACGTGTCGAGCGAGGAGTTCACCAACGAGTTCATCAACGCCATCCGCGACGACCGCCAGGACCGCTTCAAGCGGCGCTACCGCGACGTCGACGTGCTGCTGATCGACGACATCCAGTTCCTGGAGGGGAAGACCCAGACCCAGGAGGAGTTCTTCCACACCTTCAACACGCTCCACAACGCCAACAAGCAGATCGTGCTGACCTCCGACCGCCCGCCCAAGCGGCTCGAGGCGCTCGAGGACCGGCTGCGCAACCGGTTCGAGTGGGGGCTGATCACCGACGTCCAGCCCCCCGACCTCGAGACCCGGATCGCGATCCTGCGCAAGAAGGCCGCCATGGACCGGCTCACCGCGCCGCCGGACGTGCTGGAGTTCATCGCCTCCAAGATCCAGACCAACATCCGCGAGCTCGAGGGCGCGCTGATCCGGGTCACCGCGTTCGCCAACCTCAACCGCCAGGAGGTCGACATGACCCTGGCCGAGATCGTCCTCAAGGACCTGATCCCCGAGGGTGGCGAGCCGGAGATCACCGCCGGCCTGATCATCGCCCAGACCGCCGCGTACTTCGGGCTCTCCATCGAGGAGCTCACCGGGCCCAGCCGCGGCCGCCACCTGGTGATGGCACGCCAGATCGCGATGTACCTCTGCCGCGAGCTGACCGACCTGTCGCTGCCCAAGATCGGCGCCGAGTTCGGCAACCGGGACCACACGACGGTGATGTACGCCGACCGCAAGATCAACACGCTGCTCGCCGAGCGGCGGGCCGTCTTCAATCAGGTCAGCGAGCTCACCAACCGGATCAAGATGCAGGCCCGGCAGGGCTGACGAATCACACGCCCGGGTCTGCCTCATCGCTGTGGAGGACTTGTGGTTCGTCGGCCCGATCTTCTGCACAGCCTGTGCACAACCGGTGAGTGTTGCGGCCGCCGTCATCTCTCGTTCACATGCCACGGTGGCTCGTCGTCGCTCGCTGCACACCCCCTGTGCACCAACGACACGCAGCCTGACCTGCGCAGACGATGGTTCTCCACAGATTCCACCGACGCTATGACTCCTACGAGACCACATCCGGATCGATCATCGGTGAATGTCCACTCGACCGCCCTTCTGGGGACAACTCCGGTCATCGGTGCTCGATCGGGGCACACCGCCGCACCGCCCTGGCCGGTGCGTGACCCCCGACCCCATGCGAACCACACGGTGTCGTGGCAGGATTCACCTCCCACGCCCCTCCCGACCTCGAAGGACCCCGCACCGTGAAGTTTCGCGTCGAACGCGACGTCCTGGCTGACGCCGTCGCCTGGGCTGCCCGCAGCCTCCCGGTCCGTCCGAGCGTCCCGGTCCTCGCCGGTCTGCTGATCCAGGCCAGCGACGAGGGGCTGGTGCTCTCGACGTTCGACTACGAGACCTCCGCCCGCGCCACGCTCACCGACGCGCAGGTCTCCGACGAGGGCCAGGCCCTGGTCAGCGGCCGACTGCTGGCCGACATCTGCCGCAGCCTGCCCGCCAAGCCGGTCGAGATGGTGCTGGAGGGGCCGCGGGTCTCGCTCACCTGCGGCTCGGCGCGCTTCAGCCTGCAGACGATGCCGGTCGAGGACTACCCCTCGCTGCCGGCGATGCCCGCCGCCACCGGCACGGTGCCGAGCGACCAGTTCGCCCACGCCGTCGCCCAGGCCGTGACGGCCGCGGGCCGCGACGACATGCTGCCGGTGCTGACCGGCGTCCGGATCGAGATCGAGGGCTCGAGCATCTCGCTGCTCGCCACCGATCGGTTCCGCCTCAGCCACCGCGAGCTCGACTGGAGCCCGCGCACGCCCGACGAGACCGTCGCGGCCCTGGTGCCGGCGAAGGTTCTCGGTGACACGGCCAAGTCGCTCACCGCGGGCGGCGAGGTGACCATCGCGCTCTCGGCCTCCGGATCGGGCGAGGGCATCATCGGCTTCGAGGGGGTCGGCCCCGGCGGCGTACGCCGGACCACGACCCGCCTGCTCGACGGCGAGTTCCCCAAGGTCCGCAACCTGTTCCCCAGCGAGCACCTGACGACGGCCAAGGTCGACAAGGCCGACCTGATCGACTCGGTCAAGCGCGTCGCGCTCGTCGCGGAGCGCAACACCGCGGTGCAGCTCGCCTTCACCGACGGCCAGCTCACGCTCGACGCCGGGTCCGGCGAGGAGGCCCAGGCCTCGGAGTCGATCCACGCCGAGATCGACGGCGACCACCTGGTCACCGGCTTCAACCCGCAGTTCCTGCTCGACGGCCTCACCGCGATCGACGAGTCGGTCGTGGAGCTGGCGTTCACCCAGGCCTCCAAGCCGGTCGTCATGAGCGGTGCCGCGGGTGAGTCGGGCCAGGACCCGGCCTTCCGCTACCTGCTGATGCCGCGCCGCCTGCTGTCCTGAACCACGCCCGCGACCGGGTCGCCCCGGTGCCGTAGTTTGGTCTCGTCAGGCCCCCTCGGGGACCCCGCGACTTCACAGGAGCAACCACATGGACATCGGGATGGTCGGCCTCGGCAAGATGGGCGGCAACATGCGGACCCGGCTGCAGCGGGCCGGGCACACCGTCGTCGGCTTCGACCGCAACCCCGAGGTCTCCGACGTGGGCAGCCTCGAGGAGCTCGTGGCGGCCCTCCCCTCCCCCAAGGTCGTATGGGTGATGGTGCCCTCGGGCGACGCCACCCGTGCCACGGTGCGCGAGCTCGGAGAGCTGCTCGGCGAGGGTGACCTCGTCGTGGACGGCGGCAACTCCCGGTGGACCGACGACCAGGCCAACGCCGAGATGCTGGCCGGCAAGGGTGTCGGCTTCGTCGACTGCGGTGTCTCGGGCGGCGTCTGGGGCCTCGACAACGGCTACGCCCTCATGTTCGGCGGCTCCGCCGACGACGTCGCGAAGGTCCAGCCGGCGCTCGACGCGCTCAAGCCCGAGGGCGACTTCGGGGCGGTCCACGCGGGCAAGGTCGGCGCCGGCCACTTCTCCAAGATGGTCCACAACGGGATCGAGTACGCCGTCATGCAGGCGTACGCCGAGGGCTGGGAGCTGCTCGAGAAGGCCGAGGTGACCGACAACGTCACCGAGGTGTTCCGGTCCTGGCGCGAGGGCACCGTCATCCGCTCCTGGCTGCTCGACCTGCTGGTCGCCGCCCTCGACGAGACCCCGGCGCTGGAAGGGATCCGCGGCTACGCCGACGACTCCGGCGAGGGCCGGTGGACCGTCGAGGCCGGCATCGAGAACGCCGTCGCGACCCCGGCGATCACGGCCGCGCTCTACGCCCGCTTCGTCTCCCGCCAGGACGACTCCCCCGCCATGAAGGCGGTGGCGGCGATGCGCAACCAGTTCGGCGGACACGCCATCCAGACCTCGCCGCCGCAGGGCGGCGACGCCTCCGGCGACAGCTGAACCTCCCGTGCACGTCGCCCACCTGACCCTCCACGACTTCAGGTCCTACCCCGACCTCGAGGTCGAGCTGGGGCCGGGGGCGACGGCGTTCATCGGCCGCAACGGTCAGGGCAAGACCAACCTCGTCGAGGCCATCGACTACCTCTCCCGGCTCGGCTCCCACCGGGTCGCCACCGACGCCCCGCTGGTGCGGGCCGGTGCCGACCAGGCGGTGGTGCGGGCGGCGGTGGTCCGCGACGGGCGTACGGCGGTGCTCGAGGTGGAGCTCAACCCCGGCCGCTCCAACCGCGCCCGGGTCAACCGGTCGCCCCTGCCCAAGGCGCGCGAGCTGCTCGGACTCGTGCGAACGGTGGTGTTCTCGCCCGAGGACCTCACCCTCGTCAAGGGTGACCCGGGCGACCGGCGCACGTTCCTCGACGACCTGCTGGTGCTCCGCACGCCACGGCTGGCGGGGGTGCGCTCGGACTACGACCGGGTGCTGCGCCAGCGCAGCTCGCTCCTCAAGACCGCCGGGCTCGCCCGCGGCAGCTCGCGCGAGTCGGCGCTGTCGACCCTCGTGGTGTGGGACGCCCACCTGGCCCGCACCGGCGCCGAGCTGCTCTCGGCGCGGCTGCAGCTCGTCGACCAGCTCCGCCCCTACGTCGGCAAGGCGTACGAGACCGTCGCCCGCGGTGCCTCGCGCGACGACGCCTGGATCGACTACGCGCCCTCCTTCGAGCTGGACCCCGAAGTGGCCCGCACCGCCGACCGGGCCGCGCTGACCGACGCGCTCCTCGAGGAGCTCGAGCGCCGGCGGGGTGACGAGCTCGACCGCGGGGTCTGCCTGGTCGGGCCGCACCGCGACGAGCTCCGGCTCACGCTCGGTGACGCCGCCGCCCGGCTCCCGGTGAAGGGGTACGCCTCCCACGGGGAGTCGTGGTCCTTCGCGCTCGCGCTGCGGCTGGCGTCGTACGACCTGCTGCGCGCCGACGGCGACGACCCGATCCTGATCCTGGACGACGTGTTCGCCGAGCTCGACTCCGAGCGGCGGGCGCAGCTCGCCGACCTGGTCTCGGGCGCCGAGCAGGTCCTGGTCACCGCGGCGGTCGCCGACGACGTGCCCGCCGCCCTGGCCGGGGTCCGCTACCTCGTCGCCGACGGGGAGGTGACCCGTGACGGCTGAGGAGGAGACCCCCACTCCCCCGCCGGAGGAGCGTCGCGACGACGGGCTCGACCTGGCCCGGGCGATGTCGCGCGCCTCGGCCCGCTCCACCCCGCAGCAGCGGGCGCGCAAGCGGGCCCGCTCGCTGCCACCGACCAAGGCCCGCTCGACCGGGGCCCATCCGGACGAGCGCGACCCGCAGCTGCTCGACACCACCGTCGGCCGGCTCGTCGAGGACCACGGGTGGGAGGTCGACCTGCGCGTGCACGGAGTCTTCGGCCGCTGGCCCGAGCTGGTGGGCTCCGAGGTCGCCGCCCACAGCACGCCCGAGAGCTTCGACGACGGCCGGCTGGTCGTCCGGACCGACTCCACCGCTTGGGCCACCCAGCTCACGCTGCTCGCGCCCACCGTCGTACGCCGGCTCAACGAGGAGCTCGGCCACGGGACGGTGACCGTGATCGAGGTGCGCGGGCCGCGTGGACCGTCGTGGAAGAAGGGCCCCCGGTCGGTCCGCGACGGTCGCGGCCCGCGCGACACCTACGGCTGACCGCCGGCCCGGCTCCCGCGCGGCGCCGCAGCCGATCCAGGAGCCTCGCCGACGTACTGGGACCCACACGGCACCCTGCGCGGACGTGCGAGCGGCGGTTCCGCGCCGCTGAGAGCCATCTTCTGCCCACAGATCCCCCCGTCCTGCGGCCCGGCACGTGGATTCAGGCCCTGCAGGGGGTAACATGGACAGTCGGGTCGCGACCTCTCCAGGCGCGACCCGTGCCATGCCAGAGCGGCACCGCGGCCACGGCCCGGGCCCTACGCGTTAGAGGTGCGTGTGACCGACGAAATCGCCGTCGAGAGCAACGAAGAACCCACCCCCAGCACCGCCACTCCCGTCCCGGACGAGGTCTCCTACGACGCCTCGGCGATCCAGGTCCTCGAGGGGCTCGAGGCCGTCCGCAAGCGGCCGGGCATGTACATCGGGTCGACCGGTGAGCGCGGGCTCCACCACCTGATCTGGGAGATCGTCGACAACGCCGTCGACGAGGCGCTGGCCGGCCACTGCGACCGGATCGTGCTGACGCTGCTCGCCGACGGCGGGGTGCGGGTCGAGGACAACGGCCGTGGCATCCCGACCGACACCGCGCCCGGGCAGGAACTGCCCGCGCTCACGCTGGCGCTCACGGTCCTCCACGCCGGCGGCAAGTTCGGCGGCGGCGGCTACAAGGTCTCCGGCGGCCTCCACGGCGTCGGCGTCTCGGTCGTCAACGCCCTCTCCTCGCGGGTCCTTGCCGAGGTGCGCAACCGCGGCCACCTGTGGCGCCAGACCTTCACCGTGGGTGTCCCCGACGGTGAGCTGGAGCAGGTCCGCCCGATGGCCGACGGGGAGGAGACCGGCACCACGATCACGTACTGGGCCTCCCCCGACGTCTTCGAGACGACCACCTACTCCCTGGAGACCATCACCTCCCGGATCCGCGAGTACGCCTTCCTCAACAAAGGCCTCGAGATCGTGGTCCGCGACGAGCGGCCGATCGCGGCCGAGCTGCTGGAGGCGGTGGCCGACGAGACCGTCGACGCCTCGGTCGACCAGGCCGGCCCCGACGCGATCAAGCCCGGCGAGGGCGGTGGCCTCGAGCAGGTCTTCAAGTACGACCGTGGCCTCGTCGACTACGTCGAGCACCTCAACCGCCGCAAGGACAAGGCCAACCCGACGGTCATCAACTTCGAGGCCGAGACGCCCGAGGGCGCCGAGAGCCACATGAGCCTCGAGGTCGCGATGCAGTGGAACACCAGCTTCACCGAGTCGGTGCACACCTTCGCCAACACCATCAACACCCACGAGGGCGGCACCCACGAGGAGGGCTTCCGCTCGGCGCTCACCAGCCTGATCAACAACGCGGGCTTCGACTGGGGCCTGATGAAGAAGCAGGAGGACCGAGTCTCCGGCGACGACATCCGCGAGGGCCTGACCGCCATCATCTCGATCAAGCTGGGCGAGCCGCAGTTCGAGGGCCAGACCAAGACCAAGCTCGGCAACACCGAGGCGAAGGGCTTCGTGCAGCGGCTGGTCAACGACCAGCTCGGTGCCTGGCTCGAGGAGAACCCCGCCGAGGGCAAGGACATCGTCCGCAAGGCGCAGGCCGCGGCCAGCGCCCGGATCGCCGCCCGCAAGGCCCGCGACCTCGCCCGCTCCCGCAAGGGCCTGCTCGGCGGCGGCGGCCTGCCCGGCAAGCTGTCGGACTGCCAGTCGACCAACCCCGCCGAGTGCGAGGTCTTCATCGTCGAGGGGGACTCGGCGGGCGGCTCGGCCCGCCAGGGCCGTGACCCGCGGGTCCAGGCGATCCTCCCGATCCGCGGCAAGATCCTCAACGTCGAGAAGGCACGGCTCGACAAGGTGCTGGCCAACACCGAGGTGCAGGCCATCATCTCGGCGCTCGGCACCGGCATCCACGAGGAGTTCGACCTCGAGAAGCTGCGCTACCACAAGGTCGTGCTGATGGCGGACGCCGACGTCGACGGCCACCACATCAACACCCTGCTGCTGACGCTCCTCTTCCGCTTCATGAAGCCGCTCATCGAGCACGGCTACGTCTACATGGCGCAGCCGCCGCTCTACCGGATCCGCTGGAACAAGCCGGCCGAGCACGAGTTCGTCTACAGCGACGCCGAGCGGGAGGCGCTGACCCGCGACGGGCTCGCCCAGGGCAGGAAGCTGCCCAAGGAGAACCCCGTGCAGCGCTACAAGGGCCTCGGCGAGATGAACGCCGAGGAGCTGTGGGAGACCACCATGAACCCCGAGCAGCGGCTGATGCTCCAGGTGACCCTCGACGACGCCGCGCGCGCCGACGAGATCTTCTCGATCCTCATGGGCGAGGACGTCGAGCAGCGGCGGTCCTTCATCCAGCGCAACGCCAAGGACGTCCGATTCCTGGATATCTAGATCTCTAGCACGAGACCTAGATTCCAGTAGAACCGACCAGAGAGACGAAGACACGTGACGGAACAGACCGGAAACCTGCTCGGCGGCGACGGCGGCGAGGGCGGGGGCGGCCGGATCGAGCCGATCGAGCTGCAGACCTCGATGCAGCGCGCCTACATCGACTACGCGATGGCCGTCATCGTGGGCCGGGCGCTCCCCGACGTGCGCGACGGGCTCAAGCCGGTGCACCGCCGGGTGCTCTACGCGATGTACGACGGCGGGTACCGCCCCGACCGCGGCTTCTCCAAGTGCAGCCGCGTCGTCGGTGACGTGATGGGTCAGTACCACCCGCACGGCGACACCGCGATCTACGACACCCTGGTCCGGCTCGCCCAGCCCTGGGTGATGCGAGCCCCGCTGGTCCACGGCCAGGGAAACTTCGGCTCCCCGGGCAACGACGCCGCCGCGGCGATGCGCTACACCGAGTGCCGGATGGCCCCGTTGGCCCTCGAGATGGTCCGCGACATCCAGGAAGACACGGTCGACTTCCAGCCCAACTACGACGGGCGCTCGCAGGAGCCGACGGTGCTGCCGTCGCGCTACCCCAACCTGCTGGTCAACGGCTCGGCCGGCATCGCGGTCGGCATGGCCACGAGCATCCCGCCCCACAACCTCCGCGAGGTCGCGGAGGGTGCCCGGTGGGCGCTCGAGAACCCCGAGGCCACCCGCGAGGAGCTGCAGGACGCCCTCATCGAGCGGATCAAGGGCCCCGACTTCCCCAACGGGGCGCTGATCGTCGGGCGGGAGGGCCTCGAGCAGGCCTACCGCACCGGGCGCGGCTCGATCACCCAGCGCGCGGTCATCGAGATCGACGAGGACGCCAAGGGGCGGACCTGCCTCTCGATCACCGAGCTCCCCTACATGGTCAACCCCGACAACCTCGCGCTCAAGATCGCCGAGCTCGCCGACTCCGGCAAGGTCCAGGGCATCTCCGACGTGCGCGACGACTCCTCGGGACGCACCGGCCAGCGGCTCGTCGTGGTGCTCAAGCGCGACGCGGTCGCGCGGGTCGTGCTCAACAACCTGCTCAAGCACACCGAGCTGCAGACCAACTTCAGCGCCAACATGCTGGCGCTGGTCGACGGCGTGCCGCGCACGCTGACCATCGACCAGTTCGTCTCGAACTGGGTCACCCACCAGATCGAGGTCATCCAGCGCCGGACCCGCTTCCGGCTCGCGGAGGCCGAGCGCCGCGCCCACATCTTCCGGGGTCTGGTCAAGGCGCTCGACATGCTCGACGAGGTGATCGCGCTGATTCGTCGCTCCCCCGAGGTCGACGACGCACGACAGGGCCTGATCGAGCTGCTCGAGATCGACGAGATCCAGGCCAACGCCATCCTCGACATGCAGCTGCGCCGGCTCGCGGCGCTGGAGCGGCAGCGGATCATCGACCAGCTCGCCGAGATCGAGCTCGAGATCGCCGACCTCGAGGACATCCTCGCCAACGAGGGCCGGCAGCGGCAGATCGTCAACGACGAGCTGACCGAGATCGTCGACAAGTACGGCGACGACCGACGTACGCAGATCATCGCGGCCGACGGCGACCTGTCGATGGAGGACCTGATCCCCGACGAGGAGCTGGTCGTCTCCATCACCCGCGGCGGCTATGCCAAGCGGACCCAGCGTGCGTCCTACCGCAGCCAGAAGCGCGGCGGCAAGGGTGTCCGGGGGGCGACGCTTCGCGGCGACGACGTCGTCGAGCACTTCATCGCGACCACCAACCACCACTGGCTGCTGTTCTTCACCACGGCCGGGCGGGTCTACCGCACCAAGGCCTACAACCTGCCCGAGGCCGCCCGGGACGCGAAGGGCGGCCACGTCGCCGGCCTGCTGTCCTTCCAGCCCGACGAGGACATCGCCCAGGTGCTGGCGATCCGCGACTACGACCAGGCCCCCTACCTCGTGCTCGCCACCCGGGAGGGGCTGGTCAAGAAGACGCGGCTGGCCGACTACAACAGCCCGCGGCAGGCGGGCGTCATCGCGATCAACTTCCGCGCCGACGACGACGAGCTGATCGGCGCCGAGCTGGTCAACGCAGACGACGACATCCTGCTGGTCTCCCGCAAGGGCCAGGCGATCCGCTTCAAGGCCGACGACTCCCAGCTGCGACCGATGGGGCGCGCCACCTCGGGCGTCACCGGCATGAAGTTCCGCGACGGCGACGCGATGCTGTCGATGTCGGTGATCCGGGCCGAGCAGGTCGCCGCCGAGGAGGCAGCTGCCGAGGCGGCCCAGGCGGCCGGCGAGTCCACCGACGCCGGTGAGCTGCCCGGGGTCAAGGAGCAGTACGTCTTCACCATCACCGACGGCGGCTTCGCCAAGCGCTCGCGGATCTCCGACTACCGCCTGCAGTCGCGAGGCGGGATCGGCATCAAGACCATGTCGCTGGCCGACGAGTCCCGCGGCACGCTCGTGGGCGGGTTCATCGTCGAGGAGGGTGACGAGATCATGTCGATCACCCAGTCCGGACAGGTGGTCCGGACCCCCGTCGACGAGGGCCTGCGACCCATCGGCCGCTCGACCAAGGGCGTCGGCTTCGTACGCCTCAAGAAGGGCGACGCGGTCGCCGTCGTGGCGCGCTCGGTCGAGGCGAAGGTGACCGAGGAGGCGGGCGACGAGGCCGCCGAGGCCGGCGCCGAGGGCGAGCCCGCGCTGTCCGGCGCCGACGCCGTCGAATCGCCGGATGCCGGTGCGGGTGCAACAATCGAGGGATCGCAGACTGACGACGGCCCGGACGACGCGGGCTCCCAGGAGGACTGATGTCGGACCGCAGCGCCGAGCGGACAGCCGTCCGGGGCACCGACAGCACCGAGGACACCGCCACCCGGCCCCCGCTCACCGAGCGGATCCAGGCCAAGCTGGCGAAGGCCGCCGACGAGCACCGCAAGAGCGCCGAGGCGCCCTCCAAGCCGGTGACCGCCCGTCGTGCCCCCGCAGGTCAGGACAAGAAGGGGCCGCGTCGGGCGCGGCTCCGGCTGACCCGCGTCGACCCGTGGTCGGTGATGAAGACCTCGTTCCTGCTCTCCGTCGCGTTCGGGATCGTCACGGTGGTCTCGGTCTTCATCGTGTGGAGCGTGCTCGGCGGCGCCGGGGTCTGGGACTCCATCAACGCCACCGTCGAGGACATCCTCGGCAGCGAGGCCGGCGGGTTCGACGTCACCGACTACGTCGGCACCTCGCGGGTGCTCGGCTTCACCATGCTCGTGGCGGTGGTCGACGTGGTGCTGCTGACCGCGATCGCGACGCTCAGCGCGTTCCTCTACAACATGGCGGCCGCGCTGCTCGGCGGGATCGAAGTGACGCTGTCCGAGGACAACTGACCCGCGACCGAGCCGCTGGTGCCGTTTTGGGACGGCGGATCGGGCTGCGGTAATGTCTCCCCTCGGTCGCCCACGGGCGGCCGTCGGCGTACGACGCCACTCACGGGCCTATAGCTCAGACGGTTAGAGCGCTTCCCTGATAAGGAAGAGGTCACAGGTTCAAGTCCTGTTAGGCCCACCAGTCACCGCGAGCCCCCGGTCACCGACCGGGGGCTTCGTCGTCCCCGACGGCGTGCGTCGCGAGGAAGTCGCGCAACCGGACCGCGGGCGGCGACAGCGGCCGGTCCTCGCGCCAGGTCAGCCCGATGGTGCGGCGCGCGGCCTGCGAGGTCAGGCGTACGCCGACGGTCCCGGACTGGCCCGCGAACTGCTCGGGCACCAGCGCCACGCCGAGCCCGGCGGCGACCAGTCCCTCGATCGTCGCGAGGTCCTGGCTCTCGAACGAGATCGTCGGGGAGACGCCGGCGGCCCGCAGCAGGCCGTCGACGAGCGTGCGGAACCCGAAACCGACCGGTGTGGTGACCAGCTCCTCGTCCGCGAGGTCGGTGAGCGAGACCTGCCGCCGGTCCCGGAGCCGGTGCCGTGGCGGGACGACGAGGACCAGCCGCTCCTCCTGCAGCGGTACCCAGCCCCAGCCGCGCGGCCTCTCGGAGGTGATCGCGAGGTCGGCCGCGCCGGACTCGAGGTCGCGCAGGATCTCGTGGGCGGGCTCCTGCCGCAGCTCGACCCGGGTGCGGGGGGCGGCGGCGTGGAAGGAGCGCAGCAGCCGGGGCACGAGCGAGGTCGCCATCGAGTCCAGGAAGGCGAGCCGGACCACGCCGGCGTCGGGGTCGAGCAGCCGCCCGAGGTCGGCGAGCAGCTGGTCGTAGCGGCCGGTCAGCTCCCGCGCCGCGGCCACCACCACCTCGCCGGTCGGCGTCACGCGTACGCCGGCGGGGCCTCGCTCGAAGAGCCGTGCGCCCAGCTCGGACTCGACGCGGGCCAGCGCGCGGGAGAGCGTCGGCTGGCTGGTGCCCAGCACCTCGGCCGTCGTGGTGACGTGGCCGTGCTCGGCGAGCGCGACCAGCCAGGTGAGGTCCCGGACCAACATGGGCCGACCATACGCCTCACGCATGATGATCCGCGTCGGGACACATTGGACGCATCGTCGCCGACGACGGAGAGTGGGTCCGGTGACCATGTCCGCCGAGCGCGCCGTCGAGGGCTACCGCCCCGGGACGACGGAGTACCGGCGGGTGCTCGTCGCGCTCTTCGCGGCCGGCCTGGCGACCTTCGCCCTGCTCTACAGCACCCAGGCGCTGCTGCCCGAGCTGGCGCGGGAGTTCGAGGTCTCGACCGCGCAGAGCACGCTCTCGATGTCGCTGACGATGCTCGGCCTGGGCCTGGCGATCCTGGTCGCGGGTCCCTGGTCGGACGTGGTCGGGCGCACCGGACCGATCCGGCTGTCGATGACCGCCTCGGGCGTGGTCGCCGTCGCGTGCGCCCTGGCCCCGTCGTGGGAGGCGCTGCTGGCGCTGCGGTTCCTCGAGGGCGTGGTGCTGGCCGGGCTGCCGGCGGTGGCCACGGCGTACCTGCGCGAGGAGCTGCACCCTTCCACCCACGCCCGGGCCGCCGGCCTCTACGTCGGGGGCACCGCCATGGGCGGCATGGCCGGCCGGCTGGTGACCGGCCCGTTGGGTGAGCTGGCCGGCTGGCGGTGGGCGCTGGCGGGAGCGGCTGCCCTCGGCCTGGCCTGCGCGCTGGCCGTGCACCTGCTGCTCCCCGCCTCGCGCAACTTCGTCGCGGCCCCGACCGGCGTACGACAGCTGGCCTCGATGGCGCGCCGCGCGGTGTCCGACCCTGCGCTGCTCGCGCTCTACGCCATCGGTGGCTGTGCGATCGGTGCCCTGGTGGCGGTGTTCAACACGATCGGGTTCCGGCTCGCGGAGCCTCCGTTCGACCTCGGACTGGGGGCCGCGAGCCTCGTCTTCCTCGTCTACGCCGTCGGCTCGGGGAGCTCGGTGGCCTCGGGCAGGCTGGCCGACGCGCTCGGCCGCCGGGCCGTGCCGCCGGTCGGGTGCGCGGTCGCGATCGCGGGGCTGCTGCTGACCCTGGTGCCGTCGCTGCCGGTGGTGGTGCTCGGGATGGCGGTCCTGACCGCGGGCTTCTTCGCCGTCCACAGCGTCGCGAGCGGGTGGGTCCCGGCGCGAGCGCACGCGGGAGGGGTCAGCAGCGGCCAGGCGGCCTCCCTCTACCTGTTCACCTACTACCTCGGCTCGGCGGTCTTCGGCAGCCTCGCCGGGCAGGCCTGGAGCGTCGCGGCCTGGCCGGGCGTCGTCGGGCTGGCCACGCTGCTGATGGTCCTCGCCGCGGGGCTCGCCCTGCTGCTCCGGCGTACGCCGACCCTGCTGGTCGCGCCGACCACGTCCCGGCCCGGTGCCATCCCTGCGTCGCGGCCGCACTAGAATCGGCGCGGCCCTGCCGGTGGGCCCGAGCCGCGAGACGGAGGAGCGTCGATGAAGAAGATCCTGATGGTGCTGGTCGCCGCTGTGGGCGCCGCCTTCGCGAAGAAGAAGCTCGACGAGTCCCGCTCCGAGCAGGCGCTCTGGGCCGAGGCCACCGACCACGTCGAGCCGACCGACCGGGCCTGACACCCGCACCACCCGGGGCCTTGGCGCAATTGGTAGCGCACCTGCTTTGCAAGCAGGGGGTTAGGGGTTCGAGTCCCCTAGGCTCCACCACCACGACCACACGCCGGACGGCGTCCAGCTGACCCGCCTCTCGTCCGTGCCGAAAATCGGGGCCGCGGGCAGCCCTCGACCACCCCTATCCTCGGGGGAGACGTCTCGGGGGAGACGACGCGAGGAACGGGGTGGACGGCCAGCCGGAACTTCACCTGCACGTGCTCGGCGAGCTCACGGCCACGCGGGCGGCGTCAGCGCGCCGTGCTGGCGGGGCTGATCATCGCGCGGGACGAGGTGGTGCCCGCCGATCGGCTCGTCGACTGCGTGTGGGGTGATGAGCCACCGACCAGTGCCAACGGGGCGCTGCAGGCCTACGTGAGCCACCTGCGCCGGCGACTCGAGCCGGACGCGACGGCCCGGCACCGGGGCGGTGTCATCGCGCGCGCCGGTCCCGGCTACGCGCTGCGGCTCCCGCCCGACGCCGTCGACGCCTGGGCCTTCGAGGCGGCGGTGGAGGCGGCGGCCGGCCTGCCGCCCGCGGACGCGGTGTGCACCCTGGAGCCCGCGCTCCGGATGTGGCAGGGACCGGCCTACGCCGACTACGCGATGGAGCCCTGGGCGGAGGCGGAGGCCGCGCGGCTCACCGAGCTCCGGGCGGTGGCCCGCGAACGCCTCCTCGCCACGCGCCTCGAGCTCGGTGAGGCACAGCTCGTCACCGGCGAGCTCGAGGCCCTCGTCAACGAGGACCCGCTGCGCGAGGAACGCTGGCGCCTCCTCGCCCTCGCGCTCTACCGCGCGCACCGGCAGGCGGCGGCGCTGGCGGCGCTGCGCCGGGCACGTCAGGTGCTCGCCGACGAGCTGGGCGTCGACCCCGGGCCGGCGTTGCGCTCGCTCGAGGCGGAGGTGCTCGCCCAGTCGCCCGGCCTCGACGTGCCGACCATCGCCAGGACCGACGGCGCGACGCAGCGGGTCCCGCGGCCGAGGACGCCGGACGGGCTCGTGGACCGCGAGCGCGAGATGGAGGTCCTGCGCGCCATGGTCGACGACCTCGAGGAGGGGAGGCCGGGTTGCCTGCTGGTCGAGGGACCCTCGGGCATCGGCAAGACGCGTCTGCTCGACGAGCTGCGTCGGCTCGCGGTCGGTGCCGGCGTCTGGGTGCGGTCGGCGCGGAGCAGCTCCCTCGAGCAGGACTTCGACTGGGGAGTGGTCCGGCAGCTGCTGGGCGCCGGCGCGGACGAGTCGGTCGGTCGCGACGAGCGGTTCGCCGCCCTTCGCGGGCTCTGCGAGGTCACGACGAAGCTCGCCGACGACGCCCCGTTCGTGCTGTGCATCGACGACGTCCAGTGGTGCGACGAGGCGTCCCTGCAGTTCCTCGCCTACCTGGTCAGACGCCTCGAGGGGCTTCCCGTGCTGGTCGTGCTGGCGGTCCGCACCGGTGAGACGCACCGGGCCGACGACCTGCTGGCCGAGCTCGCCGGCAACGAGGCGGTCTCGGTGCTGCACCCCGCTCCGCTCACCGAGCAGGGCACCGCCGCCCTGGTCGCCGACCGGCTCGGGCCCGGCGCCGACACCTTCGTCGCGACCTGCCACCGGATGACCTCGGGCAACCCGTTGCTCCTGCGGCAGCTGCTGCGCGCCCTGGCCGACCAGGGCGTCCCGCCCGACACCGCCCACGTCGACACGGTCCGCGCGGTGGGGTCGCGGGCGATCACGTCGTTGGTGACGCTCCGCCTGCGCCGCATGCCGGCGACCGTCACCGCGGTCGCGCACGCCGTGGCGGTGCTCGGCCCGCTGGCCGACCTCGTGACCGTGGCCGAGCTGGCGCAGCACTCGGAGGAGGACGTCGCCGCCGCCCTCGACGTGCTCGCGCGCAGCGAGATCCTCCTCGACGGCCAGCCGCTCGACTTCGTCAACCCCCTGGTGCGCGACGCGATCCACGCCGACATCCCGGCGGGTGAGCGCGCGCTCCTCCACGAGCGGATGAACCGGAGGCTCAAGTCATCCTCAAGTCAGCCGGGGCACGCTGGGGTGCCCCGATCGTGAGGTGGTGACGGTGGCCGAGACCGAAGCGCTCCGCGGGCTGGCCGGCGGTGCCGTCCACCTGCCCGGGGACGCCCTCTACGACGAGGCGCGGATGCCCTGGAACCTCCAGGTCGACGAGCACCCGGCGGCGGTCGCCTACCCGGCCGACCCGCAGGAGGTCGCCCGGATCGTCGAGGCCGCCGCGGCCTCCGGTCTCCGGGTGGCTCCCCAGGGGACCGGCCACGGGGCCCCGCCGCTCGCGGGCCGGCTCGAGGACGCCGTGCTGCTGCGCACCTCGGCGATGACCGACCTCCGCGTGGACGCAGCCCGTCGTACGGCGCGCGCCGGCGCCGGTGTGCTGTGGGGCGACGTCGTCACCCGGGCCGGCCGGGTCGGGTTGGCGGGGATGCACATGTCCAGCCCGGGTGTGGGGGTGGTCGGCTCGTCGCTCGGCGGCGGGGTGAGCTGGTACTCCCGCCAGCACGGCCTGCAGTGCAGCGCGATCACGGCCGTCGAGCTGGTGCTCGCCGACGGGACCTTCGTGCGCGCCACCGAGACCCAGGACGCCGACCTGCTGTGGGCGGCGCGCGGCGGCCACGGCGGCTTCGGCGTGGTCACGTCGCTGGACTTCGACCTGCTGCCGATCGCGACCGCGTACGCCGGGATGCTCGCGTGGGACTGGAGGCACGCCCGCCACGTCCTCACCGCGTGGGGCGAGTGGACCGAGGGCGCGCCCGATTCGGTGACGAGCGTTGCCCGGATCTTCCAGGTGCCCGACATCGAGTGGCTGCCGGGCACGCTGCGCGGCCGGAAGATGGTCATGATCGACGCGGTGGCGATCGGCGACGCCGAGGCGGGAGCCCGTTCCATCGCCGCGCTGCGGGCGCTGCGGCCCGAGGTCGACACGTTCGCGCAGGTGCCTGCCGCCGACATCGCGCACCTCCAGCTCGACCCCCAGGAGCCGACCGCCGTCTACGCCAACAGCGTCCTGGTCGACGGACTGCCGCCGGACGCCGTGGAGGCGCTGGTCGCGTCGGCAGGTCCCGAGTCCGGCAGCAACCTGCTCTTCGTGGAGCTGCGCCAGCTCGGTGGCGCGCTGGCGCGGCCCGCCCCGCGCGGGGGCGCGCTCGACCACCTCGACGGCTCCTTCCTGGTGCTCGGCGTCGGGCTCGACGTCGGCACGGGCTGGAGCGCCGTGCGGGAGGACGCCACGCGGGTCCTGGACTCGCTCGCGCCCTGGACGTCCCGGGCGTCGTACCTCTCGATGGCCTACGAGGCCGCAGCCCGGCGCGGCTGGTCGGCTGCGTCCTACGACCGACTCCTTCGGATTCGTCAGTCTGCGGACCCGAATGGACTGTTTGTGTTGCCCCAGGCCCCCTCCGACGACTGATTCCGCAGCACAGCTCAAGTCGCATCCAAGTCCGGCTCAAGGGCGCGGGTGCACCTTCGTGGGGTCAACGAGGACAGCACACGGAGGAACCATGACCATCGCACAGACCAGCACCGCGTCCGACGTACCGTTCGAGGAGCTGGACGCACTCACGATCGGCACCGTCGCGGTGCCCGGCGAGAAGAGGTACGACGCCCTCGTCTCACCGTGGAACGTCGCCGTCCCGGTCCGCCCCGCGGCCGTCCTCGCGGCGCACGACGCCCAGGACGTCGTCGAGGCCGTGCAGTTCGCGGCCCGGCACGGGATGCGCGTCACCCCGCAGGCCACGGGCCACGGCCCGATGGCCGACCTGACCACCGAGCTGCTGGTCGTGACCAAGGAGCTCGACGAGGTCGTCGTCCACCCCGAGGGCTGGGCTCGCGTCGGGGCCGGCGTGAAGTGGCTCCGGGTCGTGGAGGCCGCAGCGCCGTACGGCCTCGCGCCCCTGTCCGGCTCGATCACCGACGTCGGCATCGTCGGCTACACCACCGGTGGCGGGCTGGGGCCGATGGCCCGCACCTACGGGTTGGCGAGCGACAAGGTGCGCGCCATCGAGGTCGTCACCGGCGACGGTGAGCTCCGGCGAGTGACGCCCACCGAGCACCCTGACCTCTTCTTCGCCCTGCGCGGAGGCAAGGGCATGCTGGGCATCGTCACCGCCATCGAGTTCGACCTGGTCCAGCAGCCCCGCTTCTACGGCGGCTCGCTGTGGTTCGACGGCTCGGACGCCGCCGCGGTCATCGACGCCTGGCGCGCCTGGTCGGCGGAGCTGCCCGAGGAGGGCACCACGTCCTTCGCCCTCTTCCAGCTGCCCGACATGGAGGGGGTGCCGCCGATGCTCGCCGGGCGGCTGACGCTGTCGGTGCGCTTCGTGTGGACGGGGTCCGCCGACGAGGGGGAGCGCAGGTTCGCCGCGATGCGTGACTCCGCCCCGGTGATCCTCGACGACGTGGCCGACAAGCCGTACGCCGCGATCGACTCGGTCCACACGGACCCGCTCGACCCGACCCCCGCCCACGAGGCCGGCCACGTGCTCACCGAGTTCACGGCGGAGACCGCGGACGCCCTGCTCGCGCTCACCGGGCCGGGCGCGGCCTCACCGCAGGTCCTGGTCGAGGTGCGCCAGCTCGGCGGTGCCTTCGCCCGGCCGGGGGAGCACCCGAGCGCCTTCGCCTCGCGCGCGGCGGCGTACTCGCTGCTCGTCGTCGGCATCTCGGAGATCCCGGGCGTGGAGGACCACGCCGCCGCGATCCTCGAGGCCGTGGCGCCGTGGGTCGGTGACCACCGGCTGCCGAACTTCACGTTCACGCCGGAGCAGTACCGCGACGCGTACGACGAGGTGACGCTGGCGCGGCTGCGCCGAGCCCGCCGCACCTACGACCCGGACGGCGTCATGAGGATCGGCGGCGTGCTGGCCTGACCCGCTGCGGCTCGTGGCCCCCTTCGGAGGGGCCACGAGCCGCGTCACGTGGACAAATTTTGGCGATTTCCTCATGCTGTCCACAATGGCTCCTATTCTGGAGCGGTCTCTAGGGGTCGGCAGTCGGCTTCGACGTGCCAGCAAGCAGCACCATCTACATGGGGGAACACCGTGATCTCGGGCAAGGTTGTCAAGAAGTTCGTCGCGGCCACGTCGGTCGCGGTCTCAGCCGTGCTCGTCACGGCCTCGGTGGCGCCGGCGGCGCAGGCGGACGTCGAGAGCACCAGCAACCGGGTGCTCCAGTCGGTCTCGGTGGCGATGTCGCCGGACGGCACGCTCACCGGCGTCGACGGATCCCTCGTCGAGACCAGCGGCAGCGCCGAGGACGCAGAGGCGCAGGCGTCGTCCTACGCCCCGTCGGACGTGGCGACCGACCTCCCCGTCCGCGTGCTCACCGCCTGGCGGACCTCCGAGGGCGCAGGCACCGACCTGTCCGACCTGCAGGGCTACTCCGGACGGGTCGCGATCGACCTCACCGTCCAGAACCTGACGGTCGAGCCCCAGATGCTCCAGTACGACGTCGACGGCACGTCCCGGTCGCAGGCCGCCCTGGTGGGCTCGCCGCTGACGATCACCGCCTCCGCCGGTCTGGGTGACCTGGCGCCGGCCACCATCGTCACCGACGACGAGGACACCGGCCGCAACGTCACCAACGGCGTGATCGGCCGATCCGCCGACGGCACCACCGTGCAGTGGGCCGCCATGCTCGCGCCGCCGACCCTGAGCTCGTCGGCCGAGCTGAGCCTGGTCGTCGACGCGAAGAACTTCGACGTCCCCGAGTTCGACCTCAGCGTGCAGCCCGGCCTGGTGACCGACCCCTCGATCGGCGCGCTGGTCGACTCGGCCTTCAACCCCGGTTCCTCCGACGAGCTGGAGCTGCAGTCGCGCACCATCTCGCTGATCGGTGAGGTCAACGCCGTCCTGGCCCGGGCGAGCGGGACCATCTCCGACGTCCGCTCCAACCTCACCAGCTCCGCGGAGACCCTCGGCACCCAGACGGTCGCCGACCTCCAGTCCAGCACGGAGAGCGTCACCTCCAACATGCGTGCTCTCGACGGCGCGCTCCAGGGCCTGCAGGGCGACCTGTCCTCGACGCTGGAGTCGACCGGTTCCTCGGCCGTCGCCGAGCTCGACCAGGCGGTGACCGCCGTCGACCAGATGCTCGGTGACACCTCGGCGCCCGTCCCCACCGCCCAGGTCGACGGCAACGGCTGCCGCACCACCGTGGCCCCGCCGAAGGGCAGCCAGAGCATCTACGGCAACCTGCTCCAGGTCGCCGGCCAGCTCAAGGGCTACGCCGAGGCGACCGAATTCTGCAAGGAGCAGCTCAGTGACTCCCTCGCCACGACGATCGGCGACGAGGAGACCATCGACGACTGCGACCCGCAGGCGCAGACCCAGTCCGCGACCTGCTCGCTGCTCGGCGCCAAGACCTCCTTCACCGACATCGCCGAGGACCTGCGCGGCCTCGCCGACGACGCGGTCGAGCTGCTGAACCCCGACCTCTACGGGCAGGCGCTCGACGCCTCCCAGCGACTGGGCACCGCCGTCGGACAGCTCGAGACCCTGACCGGCCTCCTCGACAGCGGCCGCCTGGTGACCCTGCAGACGCTGCGGGACGCCAAGAACCTGGTCCGAGGCGACGACCCCGAGACCCCGCAGGACGAGACCGGCCCGCTGGCCCGCGAGGCCGCGATGATCGGCGCCGAGCTCGACGCCATCCACACCGACGCCATCGCGCTCGAGGGCGCGCTCGACCTCGAGGGCATGCAGACGCAGGGGGCGGAGGCGGCGGCCCAGGCGGCGACGCTGTGCGGCGCCGTCCTCACCCCCGAGCAGCGGGAGGCGCTGGACGCCACGCTGGTCGGGCTCCGCGGCACCGACTGCGACGACGCGGACCCCACACCGGACGCCCGGGACGCGCTGGTCGAGCGCCTCGACGCGGACAACTACCCGCAGCTGCAGGAGATCATCGAGTCCAGCGACGTCGAGGGTGGCGCTGCCGGGGCTGCGGCCGCGCTGTCCGAGATCGAGGACATCCGGGTCGACCTGGACGAGGGCATCCAGGAGGCCCTCGACCTCAAGCGGGGCAACCCGCCGCGGACCCTGGAGGAGATCAGCCAGGCGCTCGGGACCGCGTTCGACGAGCTCAGCATCGCCAAGACCGACCTCGACGACGCCGTCGAGGACCTGGAGCAGGTGAGTGCCGACGTCCCCGAGATCGAGGCCGAGATCGACGCCGCGGTCGACGCGGCGAAGGCGGAGATCGAAGCCCAGCTCGGTCGCGACATCGGTGGTCTGGCGACCGCCCGCGACTCCGCCGACGAGGAGCTCGGCACCATGTTCGACCGCTCCCGCGAGGGCCTGAGCAACTCCGCCGACGCCGTCGTGCGCGACGGTCGCAGGACCCTGGCCGGGCAGAAGCAGGACTTCGCCCGGGCGCAGGCCGAGGCCGGCAACCGGATCTCGAGCGAGATCGAGGG
Organism: Nocardioides euryhalodurans; assembly: GCF_004564375.1. Lineage (NCBI taxonomy): Bacteria > Bacillati > Actinomycetota > Actinomycetes > Propionibacteriales > Nocardioidaceae > Nocardioides > Nocardioides euryhalodurans. Next base: position 2,477,180 of record NZ_CP038267.1, on the reverse strand, counting down.
CGGCCTGTCGCAGATCAACCAGGGCGTCAGCGCCTCGACCCGCGACATGGAGGCGGCGACCGCGCTGCTCACCGCCGACCTGCGCAAGGTGCTGCTCGACCTCGGCGCCCGCGAGGTCGACGGGGGCGGCCTGCTCGGCGCGATGGCGACCAACGCCGCGACGGCCCGCACCGCCGACTACCAGCTCGCGCTGGCGACCAACGCGACGACGGCGTACGCCAACGTCCGCAGCCGCGACATCGGCGGGATCCTGCTCCAGCAGGCCCAGACCGACGCCGCGCTGCAGATGCTGGCCGACCTGCCGGCCTTCGAGCTGGACCTGCCGGCCGGATCGGTGCACCGCACCGTCTACAGCTACCGGATCGGGGACGGCCAGTGAGCGCCCGTCGTCCGCTCCTGGTCCTGGCCACGGTCGCGCTGCTCGCGACCACCACGGCCTGCACCGAGGAGGAGAAGCCGGCGGAGACCGGACGACCGGTCAGCCCGGTCTCGGTGGAGCTCTCGCCCGACGGCGTCCCCGAGGAGGTGCCGGTCGGCGTGGTGGTCAGCCTCAGCTCGGCCCCCGACGAGGGCCGGCAGTGGAACGAGGCGGCCGAGGGCGCGCGGGTGGCGGCCTACCGCTACCAGCTCGGTGGCGTCGACGTGCCGATCCTGGCCCGTGACGACGCCGGCACCATGAAGGGCGCCGCAGAGGCCGTGCGCGAGCTGGTCGACGAGGGTGTCGCCGGGATCGTGCTGGCCACCGAGGGCGACCACGTCTCCGGCGCGCTCGACGCTGCCGCCGAGGCCGGCGTCCCCGTCCTGATGCCGTACGCCGGCGGCGGCGACCCGGCGGCCGGGTCCTGGTCCACCGGCGCCTCGCAGGAGCAGGTGGGCGCCGCGCTCGGCGCCGCGCTCGACGCGGCCGGCGCCAGCCAGCCGGCGCTGGTCGACCTGGGGGGCGGCGACCTGCCGGGCCTCCCGACCGACACCACGATCCGGGTCCGGCCCGGCGGCGCCAACGCCGACCTGGCGCGCAACGCCGCCCGGGCCGCGCGGGGTGCCGACGCGATCGTCGTCTCCGGGCCGGCCGAGCTGCAGGCGCCGCTGGTCCAGGCGCTGCAGTCCCGCGACGTCCAGCTCCCGGTGTTCCTCAGCGACGACGCCGTCAGCCCGGCCTTCGCCGACACGCTCGCACGCTCGGGCGCCTCGCTGAGCTCCCCGCTGACCACGGCCGGTCTCGACACCGACGACGTGGCCGCGCTCGACTCCGGCACCAGCGGGGCCGCGGTCTCGGCCTACCTCGCCGCGGTGCGGGTCACGGCCGAGGACGGCGAGGTGACCGACTTCTTCGACAACGAGCCGTTCGAGACCGTCGCCGGTGCCGCCGACGTGCGCAGCCACGACGCGGTCGTGGCGCTGGTGACCGCGGCGGCGGCCGCGGCCAGTGCCGACCCCGCCGACGTGCAGGAGGCCCTGGCCTCGTTGACCGTCGACCACACCGACGGCGCTGCCGGCCCGACGCTGGAGTTCGGGTCGGCCTCGACGGTCGCGGCCGACTCCGTCGTCCCGCTCCAGGCCACCACCCAGGACCCCGGCCTGCGGCCGGTCTCGCTGGCCGGCACCCCGCGGCTCTACTGGTTCGCGGCGCCCACCGACTGATCCGACCGGGTCGCAGCCTGGTCACCACGACCGACAAGGAGACGACGCGTGCGCCTCGCGATCGAGCTGGACGGCACCCGCCACGAGGTGGAGACGTCCCAGTACGCCGAGACCGCCACGCTGGGGGACCTGGTCGAGGCGGTGTGCGGGGTCGCGGTCGACGGCGAGGACACCCTCTGGGTCGACGACCGTCAGCACACCGCCAACGCGCGGCTCTCCGACGTGCTCCTGCTCGAGGGGTCGCGGGTCGCCCGGTCCTCGCTCGAGCTGCCGCCGCAGGTCCGGGGCTGGGCGGCGCTGATGTCGGGTGGCCTCGCCGCCGGTCAGACCGTCGCCGTACCGGCGAAGCGGCCGCTGCTCATCGGCCGGTCGCCCCAGGCCGACCTGACCGTCGACTCCGTGAGCGCGTCGTGGAGCCACGCCAGGGTCGAGAGGGCCACCGAGGTCGAGGGCAGCGACGAGGGCGACGAGGACGAGCCGAAGAAGAAGAAGCAGCCGGATGACGAGCCGCCTCCCGAGAAGAAGACGATCCACGGCCTGCGCGTCACCGACGACGGCTCCACCAACGGGACCTACGTCGACGGGGTGAAGGTGCCCGAGGAGGGCATCTTCGTCACGAGCGAGGCGGTGGTCGTCGTCGGCGGGACGGCGGTGACGCTCCGGCCCGACCTTGCCGAGTCGCTCGCCCCGGCCCCCGGCAGCCTGCACAACGTCACCACCGCCGGAACCGCCCCGTTCAACCGGCCGCCGCGGCCCGGCCGTCCCGCCGAGCCCGACGCGGTGGTGCCTCCCGTCCACAAGGACCCGCCGCCGCCCAACCGGTTCAGCATGGCGACGGTCGTCGCCCCGCTCCTGCTCGCGGTCGTCATGGTCATGATGATGGGTCCGCGGATGGCGGTGATCGCGCTGATGAGCCCCGTCATCGCGATCGGCACCTGGTGGGAGCAGAAGCGGCGACGCAGGTCCGACGTCGAGGAGGAGGACGAGCGCTTCGCCGAGGCGCTCGACGGCTTCCGCGAGGACCTCGCCGAGGCGACCACGGCCGAGCGGTCCCGACGCCGCGACCAGGTCCCCGACCCCGCCACCGTGATGCGCCGCGCGGCGCTGCCGACCACGAAGCTCTGGCAGCGGCGGCCCGTCGCCGGCGAGATGCTGCGCCTGCACGCCGGCGTGGGCGACGTGCGGTGGGACGCCCCGCTGGACACGCAGGCGACCGGCAACAAGCTCGAGGACGCGGTCCGCGACGTGGTCGACGACACCAGCATCCCGGCCGCGCCCGTCGAGGTCGACCTCACCGACGCAGGCGTCGTCGGCATCGTCGGTGACCGTGAGGGCGCGCTGGCCGTCGCCCGCAGCCTGGTCTGCCAGGCCGGCGTGCACAGCGGGCCTGCCGACCTCACCATCGGCGTCTTCTGCGACGCCGGCCGTGACGAGGCCTGGTCGTGGACGACCTGGCTCCCCCACGTCCGTCACATCGGCGACGGCGCCGGCGGCCAGTGGCTCTCGGCGGAGCGTGGCCGCAGCGAGGCGCTGCTGCGGGGTCTGCGCGACGGCATCGACTCCCACATCACGCCGACCGTGCTGCTCGTCATCGACTCCGACGTGCTCACCGAAGGTCGCGACGCCCCGGCCCGGAGCCTGCTGGGCCACGGCCGGCCCACCGGCAGCGGACTGGGGCAGACCCGTGAGACGACGCAGGTCTCCGGCATCGTCATCGCCGCCAACGAGGAGGCACTCCCTGCCTCCTGCACCACGGTCGTACGCGTCCAGCCCGACGCCCACGGGACCGTCACCCGCCCCGACGACCTGACCACCGTCGACGACGTGGTGCTCGCCGGGGTCGACGTCGACACCGCCCGCCGCTGCGCGACCGACCTCGCCCGCTTCGACGACCCCGAGCTGGTCGTCCCCGGCGCGGCACTGCCGGGCCTGGTGCGGCTGCCGCCGCTGCTGGGGCTGGAGGAGATGACGGCCGAGGCGATCCGCAAGAGCTGGGCCTCCTCCACCCGGATCTCCACGCCGGTCGGCGTCGGCGAGAACGGCACGTACGGCATCGACCTGGTGCGCGACGGCCCGCACGGCCTGGTGGGCGGCACGACCGGGTCGGGCAAGAGCGAGTTCCTCCGCTCCCTGGTGGCCGGCCTCGCGGCCCGCAACGACCCGACCCGCCTCACCTTCATCCTGATCGACTTCAAGGGTGGGGCGGCGTTCGCGACGTGCGAGCGGCTGCCCCACACGATCGGCACCGTCAGCAACCTCGACGAGCAGCTGGCCGACCGCGCGCTGCGGGCCCTCGAGGCCGAGATGCGCTACCGGCAGCGGGTGTTCGCGGCCGCGGGGGAGGGCATCGACAACCTCGACGCCTACCTCGCCACGAACCCGGCCGAGCCGATGCCGCGGCTGCTGCTGGTGGTCGACGAGTTCGCGATGCTCGCCAAGGAGTATCCGGACGTGCTGTCCTCGCTGGTCAGCGTCGCCGCCGTCGGTCGTACGCTCGGCGTCCACATGATCCTCGCGACCCAGCGTCCCGCGGGCGTGGTCAACGAGGACATCCTGGCCAACACCAACCTGCGGGTCGCGCTGCGCGTGCAGAGCCGGGACGACTCGATGAACGTCGTCGGCGTCCCGGCGGCCTCGGCCATCGGCCGCACCCAGATGGGTCGGGCGTTCGTGAAGCTCGGCCAGGACGACATCACCCCGGTGCAGACCGCGCTGGTCACCGGCCGTTCGGAGTCCTCTGCCTCGACCCTGGTCGACGCCCATCCCCTCGGCTTCGGCGAGGTGGTCAAGCCCGCGAGCCGCGTGGTCGTCGACGAGGACGCGCCGACCGACCTCGACCTGCTCATCGACGCCATCGTCGGCGCCAACGAGGACGCGGGCTACGGCCCGCCCCGCCCGGTGTGGCCCGAGCCGCTCGGCGAGCACCTCGAGCTGACCCCCACCCTCTCCCCGGAGGCGGCGGCGAGCGGCGTCCGTTCGGTCGGTGGCGTGGACGGGAGGATCGTGCAGGTCGGGCTGGCCGACGACCCCGACCGGCAGCGGCAGATCCCCGTGGGCTGGGACCTCGACGGCGGCAACCTGCTGCTGATGGGCATCCCCGGCAGCGGCACGAGCACGACGCTGGCCAGCCTGGCGCTGACCCTCGCCTCGGAGCACGCGCCCGACGAGCTCGACCTGATCGTCCTCGACATGGGGTCGCGCGACCTCGCCCCGCTCGCCGAGCTGCCGCACACCGCCGCGTACGTCGGCTCCGGCTCGGCCTCGCGCGAGCAGCAGGTGCGGCTGATGAAGCACCTGCGCGCCGAGCTCGACCGGCGGCGTACGGCCCCCGGACCGCACCGCCGCACCGTCGTGCTGATCGACGGCCTGGCCGCGCTCCGCGACGAGTACGACGACTTCGAGGGCATCAAGCTGCTCGAGGGCCTCTACCGCGCCTACGCCGACGGCCCGGACGTCGGCATGTGGTGCGCGGCGACGACGTCGCGGGCCAAGTCGGTGCCGGCAGCGATCGACGAGGTGACGACGCAGAAGTGGCTGTTCCGCCTCGCGGACGCCTATGACTACTCCTCGGCCGGCGTCCCGGTGAAGCTGGCGCCGGCCCCGGTCCCCGGGCGCTGCGTCTTCGCGGAGACCAAGCTGCAGACCCATGTCGCCTCGCCCTCGACGTCGCTGTCGGAGGCCGTCACCACGGTCGGCCAGCGGTGGCCTGATGCCGCACCCAAGGCGAGCGTCGTCGGCCAGCTGCCCGAGGAGGTCACCGTCGCCGAGCTCGGCGCCCACGCCCAGGTCACCGGTGAGCCGTGGCGGATCCCGGTCGGCATCCGGGAGTCCGACCTCGAGCCGGCCGTCCTGGAGACCTACGAGGGCGAGCACGTGCTGATCGCCGGGCCGCCCCGTTCGGGCCGGTCGACGCTGCTGCTCGCCATGGTGGAGTCACTGCGCGCCGGGGCCGCGGCCGACGGGGTCGACCTGGCGGTCTGGGGGATCTGCGGGCGTCGCTCGCCGCTCGCGGACGCCGGCCTGGACAAGTGCGTCGTCGGTGACGACGGCCTCGCCCCGCTGCTCGCGTCCGCCCGCGTCCACCGAGGCCCGCTGGTGCTGGTGGTCGACGACGCCGAGCAGTTCGACGACTCCGACCAGGCGATCGCCGGACTGATCACGGCCCGGCCGACCGATCTGCTGGTGATCGCCGCCGGACGTTCCGACGACCTCCGCTCGCTCTACAGCCACTGGACCAAGACGGTGCGCAAGTCACGTACGGGAGTCCTGCTGCAGCCCAACGTCGACTACGACGGCGACCTGCTCGGGGCGGCGCTCCCGCGACGGTCCCCGGTCGCGGTGACCGTCGGTCGGGGCTACCTGTCCTCGGCGGGCAGCCTGGAGTTCCTGCAGGCGGCGAGCCCCACGCCGGAGTCCTGACGCGGATCCCTACGATGACGGGCATGATCTCTCGGGCGAGTGTGGTGGCGGCTGTCCTGGCGGTGACCCTGGCAGGCTGCGGCGGCGGGGACGACTCCGACGCCGGCCAGCCGGCGGCGAGCGGCGCGGTGGAGACGCTGCCGTCGTGCGAGGAGACGTGGGTCGTCGGCGAGACGCTGCCGGCCGACTACGACGGCTGCGTCATCACCGGCAACGAGGTGCAGGTCTTCAGCCCGGGCGAGTGCCCCAGCGGGGCCCAGTACGCGACCTACGAGGATCGCTACTTCGCCATCCCGGGCGAGGCTGTCCAGGAGGTCACGAGCGGCGACATCTTCAGCGACCCGGACTTCACGGAGTTCACCGAGAGCTGCTGAACCAGGGCGCCCGGCGCCCGGCGGTCAGGTACGGGCACCGAGCTGGCCGAGGCGGGCGACCAGGAGGCCGACCGTGGTCCGCTCCATGTGGGAGGCGTCGACCATGCCGCTCGCGGCGTCGCCGACGCGCTGCAGGTACGCGGACAGCTCCTCGTCCGCGACCCGCTTCTCGTCCTCGGACCGGGCGACCATCAGGCGCTGCAGCAGGACGCCGGCGTCCCGGGCGAGCTCACCCTCGCCCGCAGCGCTGAGCGCATCCGCCAGCAGGCCCAGGGCGCCGACGCTCGAGGTGCCGCGGGACTCCACGAGGCGGCGGGCGCGACGCTCGACGTCACCCCGGTCGATGTCGCCGTCGTGGCGCCGGTCGGCCGTGGACGCGGGTTCCGAGTCCTCGGCGGACGCCCCGCGCCACAGGCCCGTCCCGCCGTCCCACCCCAGGTCGGCCGCCAGCACGACCGGGGCCGCGTCCTGCCGGTGTCCGCCGAAGAGCTCGGCGATCAGACGGGTGGGGTGCGAGGTCACGCTCCGCTGTGCCTGCCCGGCGGACCCGGGCGTCGGGTGCTCGACCTCGTAGACGGCGCGTCGCCGCACCAGGCCCTGGTCCGGCAGCCGGCGCGCACGCACGCGCGGCGAGCCCTCCGGCGCCGGCCTGCTCACGATGCCCGGACCGTGATCCGCGGCATCACCGCAGGTCCCCGGCCGCCTGGATGTCCTGTGAGTACTGTCCGTAGCCGCTCACCTGGTCGAGCTCCATCCCGTAGTAGGGCCCCGTTCCGCCGGTCCACCCGTCGGGCATGCCGATGTCGACGAGGTTCTTGCCCTCCATCATCTGGTAGTTGATCCACTTCTTGTTGATCCACATGTTGGCTCGCTCGGCCACGCTGTCGGGCAGGTGGTTGTCCATCGCGTTGTAGAGACCGGTGGGCGTGCCACGGTAGTAGCCGAACCCGTGGGTGTCGGCGTACGGGATCACCCTGGTCTCCATGAACCGCCCCATGGTCATCGTGCTCGACCCCGGGTTGTGGGTCATCGAGTTCATGATCCGGCCGCCGATGGCGTGGCCCGCTCCGCCGCCGGCGCCGCCGAGGAGGGCCCCCGAACCGGTGCCGATGATCGTGGCGCGGGCGAAGCCCCCCGGCGTGTGCGGACCCGGACCGGTGGCGTACTGGTAGCCGCTCATCACGCCGCCGCTGATCCCCCCGGAGGACACCCCGGCCACCACGGCTGCCCTGGTGCCGGTGAGGCCGGCGCGCGCGGCGATCCCCGCCCCGCCGAAGCCACCGAGGGCACCTGCGACGGCGACCTGGCCCCAGTTGACCTCGCCCGTCGTGGCCTTCTGGATGATGGTGTCGGCACCCGCACCGATGAGCATCATCCCCGCCGGGCCGCCGACGCCGGTGGCGACCAGGACGCCGCCGGCGATGACCATCGCGCCACCCGCGACGTACTCCCAGTTGTCGGCCATCCAGTCGCCCGCCGCAGCCAGGGCGCCGTTGTTGGCAGCGGCGTACGCCGCCAGCTCGGCGTCCGTGACCGGACGGAGGCCGGTGGGGTCGAGGGCGTGGAGCGGGTCGTTGCCGGCGTAGGCGTAGGGGTTGCCGGACCAGCCGGAGCCGACCACCGGGTCGAGCGGGTCGACGGACAGGAACCCGCGGCTGGAGGGGTCGTAGACCCGGGCGCCCAGCCACTCCAGGGGGTCCGCGCCGCCGAGGCTCAGCTCGCCCGCGGCTCCGATCTCCCAGCCGGCGGCGAGCGCGTCCCCCGAACCGGTGACGGGTGGTTGCAGGGACCAGGGGCCGGTGGGGTCCTGGGACCGCGAGGTCCGCCAGCCCGCTGTGGCCCACTGGTCGCCGATCCCGGTCACGGGTCCGGCGGCGATGACGGGGGTGTCGCCGGCCTGGACCAGGCCGGGGGCGTAGGGATCTGCCGAGTCCCAGAGCATCGCCTGCTCCGGCTCCTCGCCGGACGCGATGGCGGCGAGCTCGCCGCGGGCGTCGACGTGCACCCGGGTGTGGGTCACCCGGTCGCCGACGCGGTCGGTGACGCCCGACAGCCAGCCGGTGGCGGACCACTCCAGCTCGCGCACCCGTCCGTCGGGGTGCTCGGTCCGGATCCTGCGGCCCAGCTCGTCGTGGTGGTGACGGGTGGTCCCGCTGGGGTCGGTGACGGACACGAGCTGTCCGGCGGCGTCGTGGGCGTACGCACGCCCCGGGCCGTCGGTCGACTCGGCGACCAGGCGGCCGGCGGCGTCGTAGCGCCACTCGACGACCGCGTCGTCGGTCCGGGCCTCCACCAGCTGGCAGGCCTCGTCGTAGTCGTAGGCGATCGTGGCGTCGTCACGGTCGAGGGCGATGATCCGCCCGCTGTCGTCACGCGTGATGGTGGTGCGGGACAGACCGTCCGCGTCGCCCACGGTGTGGGCGACGACGAATCCCTCGCGGTGCTCCCAGGCCTGGAGCATCCCGCCCGCCGAGGCCGCGACCAGCCGGCCGGACGCGTCGCGCTCCAGGGTCGCGGTGCCCAGCAGCGGGTGCTCGACCCCGACCAGGCGTCCTGCGGTGTCGCGCCGGTAACGGGTGGTGCTGCCGTCGGGCGTGGTCATCGACGTCCGGCGCCCGTCGGCGTCGTAGTCCCACGAGACCTCGAGCTCGTCGCGGCGACGGCTGACCAGCTGCCCCCGACGGTTCCAGGACGTCGTGTGCTGCACGGCCCGGCCGTCGGGGCGGGTGTGGTCGGACACGACCAGGCGCCGGGCGCGGACGTCGCGCTCGATGGTGGTCATGGTCCGGCCGTCGACCGCGGTCCCGGCCAACCGCCCGGACGCGTCGTAGGTCCAGGTCGTACGCCGGCCGGTCGGGTCGGTCTGCCAGGCGATCCGTCCGCTCTCGTCGTAGCCCGCGCGGGTGGTGCGGCCGAGCGGGTCGGTCTCCGCGATGCAGCGGTTCATCGCGTCGAACTCGCGGCGGGTGACGTTGCCGAGCGGGTCGGTGATCTCGACGGCCCGGCCGTTCCCGTCGTAGCCGTAGCGGGTCACGCCCCCGTTGCCGTTGACGACCTCGACCAGCTGTCCGGCGGCGTCGTGGCGGTAGCGCCGTCGGCCGTACCAGGTGTCGGAGGACTCCACGACGCGGCCGGCCCGGTCGTAGCGGTAGCGCGCGATGCCCTGCCCGGGCTCGAACCGGGCGGTGACGCGCCCGGTCGGGTCGTAGTCGGTCCAGGCGACCTCGCCCGTGGGCAGCACGCGGCGCACGACGCGGCCGTCCACGTCGTACTCCTGGGTGGTGCGCGCACCCTCGGGGTCGACCAGGGCGGCCAGCCGGCCGCAGGCGTCGTAGTCGCGGGTGGAGCGCGCTCCTCCCGGCGTCGTGACCGCCACGACGCGACCGGCTGCGTCGCGCTCGATCCGGGTCAGTCCGCCGTCGGCGTCGAGCAGCTCGACGGCTCGCCCGCAGCGGTCGTACGTCGCCATCGCCGTCGATCCGTCGGCCTGCTCGCGGGCCGTCAGCCGACCGAACGCGTCGAACCGGGAGCCCAGGGACGCGTCCCCGTCGCCGACTGTCAGGGTGCCAGCGAGGCGGTCCGTCACGAGGTCGTGGCGGACCCCGGTGGGGTCGACGGTGGCCGAGACCTGACCGGCCGAGTCGTGCTCCCGCGTCCAGTGGGAGCCGGCGGGGTCGACGGTCTCGACGAGCCGGGAGAGGGCGTCGTGGGTGAACTCCCAGCGGGTGCCGTCGGGCAGCTCGACCGAGGCGAGGTTGCCGAGGTCGTCGAGGTGGCGGGTGACGGCACGACCCAGCGGGTCGACGGTGCGGGTCTCCTCGCCGTGCGGGCCGTGCTCGATCTCGGTACGGGCGCCGAGCGGGTCGATGGTGGCGGTGAGCCGGCCCGCGGCGGTGTGCTCGTAGCGCCACACGGCGCCGTCCGGGTCCTGGCGCGCGGCGAGCAGCCCGGAGGGCGCGTAGGTGAAGGTGGTCCGGTGGCCGCTCGGGGTGATCGCGGCGGTGACCCGTCCGGTCGCATCGCGCTCGACCCGCGCGGTGTTGCCGAGCCCGTCGGTGGTGGCGACCAGGTCGCCGTGCTGGTCGTGCTCGAAGCCCACGACGACCCCGGTGGGGTCGACGAGCTGGGTGAGCAGCCCGTCGACCCAGGTCATCCGGGTGACCCCGCCCTCGGGGTCGGTGATCGCGACCGGTTCGCGGGCCTCGCCCTCGTAGGAGTACTCGGTGACCGCGCCCGACTCGGCGACCACGGTGGTGATCCGGTCCAGCTCGTCGTAGCCGAACGTGAGGTCGGCACCGGACGCAGTCACGGTGCGCGTACGCCGGCCGCGGTCGTCGTACTCGTGGACGGTGGTGGCGTCGTCACGCTCGGTGACGAGGACCACGTTGCCGTGAGCGTCGTAGCTGGTGGACTGGCGTTGCTCGTGGGCGTCGACGACGCCGATCAGCCGGCCCTTGGAGTCGTGGAGCCAGGTGTTGGAGCGGGTGCCGTCCTCGTCGGAGACGACCGTGACGTTGCCGGGCAGGTAGGCGAACCGGGTGCGGCGGCCGAAGGCCGAGCGCTGGTGGGTCACCCGCCCGTGCTCGTCGTAGGCGTTCTCGGCCTCGACCACCCCGTCGGCGTCGGTGACCGAGGAGATCAGGCCGGCGTCGTCCCAGGCGTAGGAACGGGTGCCGGCCGGTCCGGTGACGCCGGTCAGCCGACCGGAGTCGTCGTAGGCGTAGTCGAGGTGGCGGCCGTCCGAGGCGGTCGCGCCGGTCACCCGGGTGCCGGCCTCGTCCCACGACAGGTCGACGGCGCGGCCGCGCTCGTGCTCCAGGCGGAGCAGCCGGTCGTCGTCGTGGACGAGCCGGATGGCCGCACCCGGCCGGGTCGCGAGCTCGACGAGACGACCGCGGTCGTCGTACTGCCACCAGGCGCCCTGGTTGTCACGGGCGCGGGATCCCCGGGCCGTGGCCTCGAGCCACAGGTTGGCCCCGGTGGCGCGGTCCCAGCCGGTGCCGAGCCGCGGGAAGACGATGACGCGACCGTCGGGCAGCGTCATCCGGGCGGCCTCGTCGTCCAGCGCGAGGCCGGCCTCGGTCCACGAGGACCAGCCCGGACCGAACGCCCCCGCGGAGGAGTCGAAGGAGTTGTAGGTCCGGGTGAGCGCGAGGGCCGAAGCGGCTCCGGGGAAACCGAGGTCGGTCTCGTTCTCGAGGAAGTTGCCGGTCGCGGTGTTGACCGGGTCGTTGGCGTAGCCGCTGGTGGGCGGTGCGCCGTAGGCGGTCGGCGGGTCGATGACGATGTCCTGGCGCGAGGCGTCGACGCCGGCGGCCTGGAGGGTGGCCAGCAGCGCGGAGTCGGACAGGGTCGAGACCGCACCCTCCCCGCCCGCGGCGGCGAACGCGTCGGCGACGAGCGTCGCCCAGCGGACGTCCTCCTCGTTGGCCGTGACGTACTTGTCGAAACCGGTGAAGACCCCCGAGGCGTCGATGCTGCCCCACTGGCAGCGCGCCGAGAAGCTCGAGTAGCGGCTGCGCAGGGTCGCGGGCTTGGAGTCGATGGCCCGGTTGGCGCCACGGGAGCCGTTGGCGAAGGCCCGCAGGTCCTCGGGCCTGGCCGAGGAGGTGCCGCCGCCGCCCCCACCCCCGCCCGAGCCGGGGGTGGGAGTCTCGCGGGTGCCGTTGACCGGCGCCGACACCGGGATCGTGGGCTCGGCGGCCGGCGGACCGACCGGCGGGTCGTCGCCACCGAACACGGCGTCGACACCCTTGTCCCACAGGTTGCGGTCGTCCTGCTCCTGCTTCCACTGCCTCGCGGTCTCGCGGCGCTGCTGCTCCTTGCGCGCCTCCTCCTTGAGCAGGCGTACGCCGGTGGCGACCTCCCGCAGCCGGGAGGCCAGCTCGGTGGCGTCGGCGGCGGCGACCGAGGCGTTGGAGCGGAACAGCTCGGAGAACGCGCCCCGGAAGTCGGTCAGCGCGGTGTTCTTCCACGACGCCCGCGACCCGGCCTGGCCCTCGATCACGTCGGCCGCCGAGTCACACCCCTGACTGAAGGCGTCAGCGGTGGCGTCGTCGAAGACGACGTCTTCCTCGATCGCACCCAGGTCGGCCACGACTCAACTCCTCTGCAGGTGTACCCGGACTACTGCTGCAGCGCGTGCACCGGGCCGGTCGTGCGGCCCGGGCCCACGGCACCACACCGATCACTCGCCCGGGTGGGGGCGAGTGGTCAGTGAAGCGCCGCGTGGCTCAGGCGCCGCCGCCGGCGGACATGATGTTCTGCGAGATCTGGGTCAGCTGGCTGCGGAGCTCCTCGAGCTCCTGCTTGGCCTTGTCGAGAGCCGCACGCGTCTCGGGCCAGGTCGAGCCGCGGAACTTCTCCGCCAGCGGCCCGTCCCACACGTTGGGGTCGGACAGCGTCTTGCCCTGGGAGTCGAGCTGGCTGATCTGGTCGGTGAAGCCACCGTTGATGATCGCCTGCATCTGCTGGATCGAAGTCTTGGCCTGCTCGGTGGAAAGAACGCGAGACATGTCACACCCTCACTGTGCCGACCTTCGCATGATCGGCGTCGTCGTCGGTCAGGACACGAGGACGACTCGTCCGGCGCCGGGACAGGCACCACCCGAGAGACCCCCGTCGGCCCCCGATGATGCCACGTCCTCAGCCGCGGGTGGAGGGCTCCCGGGTTAAATCGGGGCTGGACCTCGGCGGCACCTGCGAGGGGGTGAAGCCGCCCTCATCGGGTACGCCGGGCCGGCCCGTCGGTCCGCTGCAGCGCCGGGGGGCGCATGTCGGCCACCTGGCGGTCCCCGTGCCACGGCAGGCCGGGTGCGCGCTGCCCGGTGCTGCGGAAGTGCTCGACCGCCCGCAACGCCGGGTCGACGGTGGTGGTCTGCGGGCCGCGGAAGCGACCGGGCCAGCCCGCGATCGTCACGGCCACCTCGTCCTCGTCGGCATCACCGTCAGGAGTCGTCAGGTGGTGCCAGGTGGTGCGGTGGTCGGTGTGGTCGTCGGACTCGTAGACCATCATCGCCCCCCGCGCGTCACCACCGACGTCGAGGCGGGCCGCGCCCCGCAGGATGCTGACGACACTGCGCCGGTCACCGTCCAGGGCCCGGACGGCCGCTGCCACGCGCTCGGCGCTCGGGGCCTCGAGCCGGTGTTCGTCGTCCCCGTCGGTCCAGGTCAGGAGCACCGACCCCGCAGGGGGAGGCTCAGGCGAGGACCGTCGGCCGCCGGGCCGCCGGGACCGTGCATCGAAGAGCACCGAGCCGACCACCAGCCCCGCGAGCAGGGCCAGGGACCAGCTGAGGTTCCACGCGTCCGGCAGGCCCATGGTCTGTCCGACGGCGACGCCTCCGAGCAGGCCGACCAGCACGGCCACGCCGCGTGCGGCTCCCGACAGGATCCCGAGGGCGGCACCGATGACCAGGCCGACGGCCACCGTCACCGCCACGGTCAGGGGCGACACCTCGCGGAAGAGCGGGACGACGATCCCGAGCCCGAGGCACAAGCCCACGACGGCCACCTCGACGGCGCCGAACCGAGCACTGGTCATGGCGCCAAACCTAGTCGCTGAAGACGTCGTACGTGGCCCCCTGCGCCGCGCCCGCCCCGCCCTGGAGGTACATCGACTGGGTGTTGGTGCCGCCGAGGTTGAAGGCGCCGCTGACCGTGCGCGGACCGAAGTAGGAGGTCTGGTTGAGGGTGGTCATGCCCGAACCCGAGGGCATCGTCACCGACGAGACCGCTCCGGTCGCGGTGTTGACGCCGCCGGACAGCGCAGCCTGACCGTAGTTCACGGGCTGACCGTTGATCGTCTGGTTGACGACGGATCCGCTGAACCCGCCGAAGAAGTTCACGCCGCCCGTGGCCGCGTGGGCGGTCAGGCTGGTCGAGCGCTGCCCCAGCTGGGTGGCCAGCGTGCCGCCGGACGGACCTGCCGCGCCGCCGATCGCCCCGGAGACGAAGCCGCCGGCCCCGGCGCCGACGGCGCCCTGCCAGGTCAGGTTGCCCCGGTTGTTGATGACGTACGCCGCCTCGGCCCCGGCCGCGTTGACGCCGCCGTTGACGAGCATGGTGGTGCGCAGCGCGGCCGTGCCGTTGACGCTGGCGCGGGTGGCCCACGCAGCCCCGGCTCCACCCACGAGCCCGAGCCCGCCCGAGACGGCGACCTGCCCCCAGTTCACCTCGCCGGTCGTGGCCTTCTGGATGATCGTGTCGGCACCGGCGGCCACCAGGGCCATGCCGACCGGACCGCCGAAGCCGGTGGCGATCATGATGCCGCCGCCGATCACCATCGCCCCGCCGACGAGGTACTCCCAGTTCTCGCTGACCCAGCCGTTGTTGGCGTCCTTGTAGGCCTGGAGGTCCGCGTCGGTGGCGGGCCGCAGGCCGGTGGGGTCGAGGGCGTGGAGCGGGTCGTTGCCGGCGTAGGAGTAGGGGTTGCCGGCCCAGCCGGCCCCGATGACCGGGTCGAGCGGGTCGGTGGAGAGGAAGCCGCGGCTGGCCGGGTCGTAGACCCGGGCGTCCAGCCACTCCAGCGGGTCGACGCCGCCGATGATCAGCTCGCCGGCCGCCCCGATCCCGAGCCCGGCCGGCAGGCCCGGCACCACGGGTCGTCCCGGGCCGCCGGAGACCCCGGCCTGCCACGGGTCGGTGCCCTCGCCGCGACCGGTGCGCCAGCCGGCAGGGATCCAGTCCTCGCCGACGCCGGTGACGGCGCCGACCGGCAGGAGCGGAACCTCACCCACCTGCAGCAGGCCCCGGCCGCGGGGTGAGGCCGTGTCCCACCAGAGCTCGGTGTCGCCGACCCACGCCAGCTGACCGGTGGCGTCGACGTGGAGCTCGGTGCGCTCGACGTCGTCGCCGGCGCGCTCGGTGACCGCCGAGAGCCAGCCCGTGGCCGTCCACGAGAGCTCGCGGACGCGGCCGTCGGGGCGCTCGGTCCGGACCCGTCGGCCGCAGCCGTCGTAGTCGTGCCGCGTGGTGAGGCCGTCCGGCCCCCGGGTCGCCAGCAGCTGGCCGGCCGGGTCGTGGGTGTGCCCCCGGACAGCGCCGTCGACGGACTCCGTGACCAGACGCCCCGCGGCGTCGTAGGACCAGCGGGTGACCGAGCCGCCCAGCCGGGACTCCACCAGCTGGTGGGCCAGGTCGTAGGCGTACGTCGTCCGCTCGCCTGCCCTGTCGATGCCGGTGATCCTGCCGTCCTCGTCACGGGTGACCTCGGTGCGGGTGGCGCCACCGGCATCGGTGTGCACGTGGGCCACGACGAAGCCGTCGAGGCGCTCCCAGGTCTGCAGCGTGCCGTCGGCGGTGGCCCGGACCAGGCGTCCGGACCCGTCCCGCTCCAGCACGGCCCGGCCGAGGAGCGGGTGCTCGACGACGGACACGCGGCCGGCGGCGTCGCGCTCGAAGGTGGTGCTGCGGCCGTCCGGCGTCGTCAGCGAGGTCCGGTTCCCGTCGGCGTCGTAGGCCCACGTGGTCGCCCGGTCGTCGCGCACGTGCCGCACCAGCTGGTCGCGACGGTTCCACTCCAGGAGGTGGGTGGTGGTGCGGTGCTCCTGGGTGTGGTCGGAGATCCGGACCGTGCGCGCGCGGGGGTCGTGCTCGACCGAGGTCACGAGTCGGCCGTCGACGACCTCCGAGGCGATCCGGCCGGCGGTGTCGTGGGTCCACTCCACCCGGGAGCCCGTCGGGCTCTCCTGGAAGGCGAGGCGACCGGCGGCGTCGTAGCCGGCGCGGGTCGTGCGGCCCAGCGCGTCGGTCTGGGAGACGGGTCGGTCCAGCTGGTCGTAGCTCCGGCGCGTGGTGTGGCCCAGCGGGTCGGTGACCGCCACGGCGCGACCGCGGGGGTCGCGCTCGAAACGGGTGACGCCGCCGTTGCCGTTGACGACCTCGACCAGCTGACCGGCTGCGTCGTAGCGGAACCGGCGGCGTCCGAACCAGGTGTCGCTGGACTCCACGACCCGGCCCGCGGCGTCGTAGCGGTAGCGAGCCACGCCGCGACCCGGGACGGAGGCGGCGGTGACCCGGCCGCAGGGGTCGTGCTCGGTCCAGGCGACCTCACCGGTCGGCAGCACCTCGCGGACCAGCCGTCCGTCCGCGTCGTGCTCGTACGTGGTCCGGGCCCCGGTCGGGTCGACGAGGGCGGCCAGCCGACCTCGGGCGTCGTACTCGAAGCGGGTGACGGCGCCGGTGGGCGAGGTGACGGCGACAGCACGCCCTGCGGCGTCGCGCTCGATCCTGGTCAGGCCCCCGTCACCGTCGAGCAGCTCGACGGGACGACCGCAGGCGTCGTGGACGGTGACGGCGGAAGTGCCGTCGGGGTCGGTGGCGGCGGTGGCGCGACCGAGCGGGTCGAAGGACCAGGTCCGGTCCGCCTCGCCGTCCCCGACCGTGAGCGTGCGAGCCGGCCGGTCCACGGAGGCACCGATCCGGACGCCGGTGGGGTCCGTGGTCGCGGTCAGGTCGCCGTTGGCGTCGTAGTCGTAGCGCCACTCCGCGCCGGCAGGATCGGTCGCGGCCACCAGCCGCGACAGTGCGTCGTGGGTGAACTCCCAGCGGCTGCCGTCGGGCAGCTCGACCGAGGCGAGGTTGCCGAGGTCGTCGAGGTGGCGGGTGACGGCACGACCCAGCGGGTCGACGGTCCGGGTCTCCTCGCCGTGGGACCCGTGCTCGATCTCGGTGCGGGAGCCGGTCGGGTCGATCACGGCCGAGAGCCGGCCCGCGGCGGTGTGCTCGTAGCGCCACACGGCGCCGTCCGGGTCCTGACGCGACCCGAGGTGCCCGTGGGGCAGGTAGGTCCAGCGGGTGCGGTGACCCAGCGGCGACACCGAGGCCGTGACGCGACCTGTGGGGTCGCGCTCGAGCCGGGCGGTGTTGCCCAGGGCATCGGTGGTGGCCACCAGGTCGCCCCGGTCGTCGTAGTCGAACCGGACGGTGACGCCGACCGGGTCGACCATCTCGGTGAGCAGGCCGGCCCGCCAGCTGAACCGGGTCCGGCCGCCCTCCGGGTCGACCATCAGCGAGGGGTTCCGGTCCGCGCCGTCGTAGGAGTACTCGACGACGCCGCCTGACTCGGCGACGACCGTGGTGATCCGGTCGGCCTCGTCGTAGCCGTAGGTGAGGTCGGCGCCGGACGGGGTCACGGTGCGCGTACGCCGGCCGCGGTCGTCGTACTCGTGCACGGTCACCGAGCCGTCGCGCTCGGTCACCATGACCGGGTTGCCGTGGGCGTCGTAGCTGGTGGACTGGCGGCGCTCGTCGGTGTCGACGACGCCGATCAGCCGGCCGCGCTGGTCGTGGAGCCAGGTGTTGGAGCGGGTGCCGTCCTCGTCGGAGACGACCGTGACGTTGCCGGGCAGGTAGACGAACCGCACCACCCGACCATGGGGCGTGCGCTGGAGCGTCACCCGTCGGTGGGCGTCGTAGGCGTTCTCGGCCTCGACCACCCCGTCGGCGTCGGTGACCGAGGAGATCAGGCCGGCGTCGTCCCACGCGTAGGAACGGAGGCCCGCCGGCCCGGCCGCCGTGACCAGGCGCCCGGAGTCGTCGTAGGCGTAGTCGACGGTGCGGCCGTCGGAGCCGGTGGCCCGCACGATCCGCTCGTCGGCCCACGTGAGGTCGACGGAGCGACCGCGCTCGTGGACGACCCGCACCAGGCGACCGGCGTCGTGCTCGAGCCGGACGGTGGTGCCGGCTCCGTGGGAGAGCGCCGAGAGCCGCCCGGCTCCGTCGAAGGTCAGCACCTTCCCGTCGTTGGTGGTCGCCTGCAGCCCGGCGTCGTCGCGCGCCAGCCACATGTTCTCCCCGGTGGCGCGGTCCCAGCCGGTGCCGAGCCGCGGGAAGACGATGACGCGACCGTCGGGCAGCGTCATCCGGGCGGCCTCGTCGTCCAGCGCGAGGCCGGCCTCGGTCCACGAGGACCAGCCCGGGCCGAAGGCGCCGGCCTGCTGGCTGAAGGAGTTGTAGGTGCGGTCCCAGACCAGGGCCGCGGTGGCGCCCGTGAAGGACAGGTCGACCTCGCGCTCGAGGAAGTTGCCGGTCGCGGTGTTGACCGGGTCGACGCTGTAGCCCGTGGTCGGGGGGTGGCCGTAGGCGGTCGGCGGGTCGATGACGATGTCCTGGCGCGAGGCGTCGACGCCGGCGGCCTGGAGGGTGGCCAGCAGCGCGGAGTCGGACAGGGTCGAGACCGCACCCTCCCCGCCCGCGGCGGCGAACGCGTCGGCGACGAGCGTCGCCCAGCGCACGTCCTCCTCGTTGGCGTCGAGGTACTTGTCGAAACCGGTGAAGACGCCGGAGGCCTCGAGCCGGCCCCAGCCGCACCCGGCCTCGAAGGTGGTGTAGGCGGAGCGGCACATGGCCGGCTTGGCGCTCAGCGTCTGGTTGGCGCCGCGGGAGCCGTTGGCGAAGGCCCGCAGGTCCTCGGGCCTGGCCGAGGAGGTGCCGCCGCCGCCCCCACCCCCGCCCGAGCCGGGGGTGGGAGTCTCGCGGGTGCCGTTGACCGGCGCCGACACCGGGATCGTGGGCTCGGCGGCCGGCGGACCGACCGGCGGGTCGTCGCCACCGAACACGGCGTCGACACCCTTGTCCCACAGGTTGCGGTCGTCCTGCTCCCGCTTCCACTGCCGCGCCGTCTCGCGGCGCTGCTGCTCCTTGCGGGCCTCCTCCTTGAGCAGGCGTACGCCGGTGGCGACCTCCCGCAGCCGGGAGGCCAGCTCGGTGGCGTCGGCGGCGGCGACCGAGGCGTTGGAGCGGAACAGCTCGGAGAACGCGCCCCGGAAGTCGGTCAGCGCGGTGTTCTTCCACGACGCCCGCGACCCGGCCTGGCCCTCGATCACGTCGGCCGCGGCGTCGCAGCGACTCGCCAGCGTGTCGGCCGCCCCGTGGTCGAAGCGGACGTCCTCGTCGATCGCACCGAGGTCAACCACAGCTCACACCCCTCATCGTCGTCCCGCACCACGCCCACGAGCGCGCGCCACCACACCGATCACCCGCCCGGGTGGGGCGAGTGGTCAGTGAAGCGCCGCGTGGCTCAGGCGCCGCCGCCGGCGGACATGATGTTCTGCGAGATCTGGGTCAGCTGGCTGCGGAGCTCCTCGAGCTCCTGCTTGGCCTTGTCGAGAGCCGCACGCGTCTCGGGCCAGGTCGAGCCGCGGAACTTCTCCGCCAGCGGCCCGTCCCACACGTTGGGGTCGGACAGCGTCTTGCCCTGAGAGTCGAGCTGGCTGATCTGGTCGGTGAAGCCACCGTTGATGATCGCCTGCATCTGCTGGATCGAAGTCTTGGCCTGCTCGGTGGAAAGAACCCTCGACATGGTCACCCTCACTGTGCCGACCCCCGTGGGCCGACGTCGTAGTCGGTCAGAAACGACCGAGGAAAACCCGTCGATGCCGGGACAGGCACCACCCGAGAGACCCCCGTCAGCCCCCGATGATGCCATGCAGGGCCGGGCCGCGGGCCGGGAACCCCGGTAAAATCAGCCGCCGCGGGTGACGATCTCGAAGGTGTTGCTGGGGGTGTCGGGGAGGTTGCCGATGCTGGCGATCACCGTGCACTCCGCGGCCACGTTGACGGCCGTGACCTCGAGCCCGCCGGTCACGGCCAGCGCGCCCGCACATCCGTCGCTGAACCGGACGCCCTCCTCACCTCCGGCGATCGCCGTGAGCATGCTGCTGGGCTCGCCGAAGCTCGGGCTGCGGTAGAGCGGGTTGAACGCGTCGGGCCCGCTGGCCCAGACCGGCAGCACGGTGAGCTTCAGCGGCGTACCGCTGACGGTCCGCGACGGCGCGACCACCTGGATGTCCTGGAGTCGCTGCACCGGGTAGCTGGGCTCGGTGACCCGGGCATCGGTGATGGCGCTCTGGGTGCTTCCCTGCGCGGTGTCGAGCCACTCCTGGAGTGCGGACGTCGGGTCCTCGTCCCCGAAGCTGAGCGGCACCTGGCCGGTGACGGTCACGCTTCCCTGCTCGGGCACGGGGCCGGGGTCGACCGACCAGCCGCAGTCGACGTCGACCCCGCTGGTGTCGCGGAGGTTCGGCTTCTGCTGGACGCCCTCCCAGGTGATGGTCGGGCACGACGAGCCGTCGGTGCCGGGCACGACCTCGAGGAACGGCCCACCGAGGGGAGCGTTCTGGGCGGCGTACGTCAGGGTCAGCTCGACCGTCTCGGTCTCGGCGTCGTAGGACGCCTCCCGGCTGACGGTGAGTCCGGTACGCGTGGTCGGGTCCGTGTTCTCGGCCTCGACCACCGTCGGCGTCGACGGGGTGGGCGTGTCGTCGGTCGGGCTGTCGCCGGTGGTCGTCGCGTAGGCGACGGCTCCGCCGAGGAGGACCACCGAGGCGGCGACCAGGGCGAGGGCCCGCGGGTCGCGCCAGGCAGGTCGCTTCTTCTTCTTGTGCGCGACGCGCTGCCCGGCGGTCGGCGCCTCCTCCCGGACCCGGCGGGGCGCAGTCATCGGGCGTAGCAGCGTGCCCTGGTCAGGGGTCCCGAGGTCGAGGTCGTGAGGCGGGTCCGGCTCGTCGGGGTCCGCGACCGCGGCCGGGGCGGGGGCGACGTCGGGGACCATGCCGCGGACCATGGTGACCGGGCCCCGCGCCGTGTCGAAGTCCTCCGGGGGCGCCTGGGGCGTCAGGGCCGGGAGGTCGGCGAGCGTGGGAGCCAGTCGACGCAACGCCGCGGCGGCCTCGCCTGCCGTGGGACGGGCCGCCGGGTTCTTGTCGAGCATGGCGTCGAGCTGGGCCAGGAGGGCGTCCGGGAGCGGTAGCGCCGGGGGGAGACTGACCACGTGCCGGTGGGCGACGGTGTAGTCGGTGCCGGGTCCCGCGAACGGCGTACGGCCGGCGAGGAGCTCGTAGAGCAGGATGCCCACGCCGTAGACGTCGGCGGAGAGGTCGCAGCGACCGGTCACGAGCATCTCCGGCGCCATGTACTCGGGGGTGCCGAGCAGGCCGGTGGTGGTTCCGGCGCCCTCGGCGACCATCCGGGAGATGCCGAAGTCGGTGAGTTGGACGGTGCCCTCGCCGAGTGACTGCCAGTCGCGGGTCAGCAGCACGTTGTCGGGCTTGATGTCACGGTGCAGGACGCCTCGCGAGTGCGCCACGGCGAGGCCCTCGAGCACGGCCGCCACGACCTCGATGGCCCTCGCGGGCGGGAGCGGGCCGTCGACGCGGAGCACGTCGCGCAGCGAGCCGCCGTCGACGAGGTCCATGATGATCGCCAGCCGGTCGCCCTCGACGACCAGGTCGCGCACGGCCACCACCGAGGGGTGGCGCAGGCCGGTCAGGATCGAGCGCTCGCGTACGAACCGTCCCACCAGGTCCTGGTCGGAGGCGTGCTCGCGGCGCAGCAGCTTGGCGGCCACGACCTCGTCGGTGCGGCGGTCGACGGCACGCCACACCTCGCCCGTGGCGCCCTGCCCGAGCCGCTCCTGCAGCCGGTAGGAGGCGCCGAGGGCGTCGTCGAAGCCTTCCGTGTGCACGCTTCCCGTCCCCTCCGAGATCTACGCTGTCGCCTCACCCGCGGCCGTCCCGGCGACTCGCGCGGGCGGGCGTGCCCAAGCCTGACGGCTCAGCGCAAGATAACCGAATCCGGTCCGCCTCCGAGGGGGGTTGCGCGGATTGGGTCGCCCGTCACACCGGTGGTCGCTGCGCGCTAGCGCCAGGAGGCCTCGGTACGGCGCACCGCGTCGTCGACGACACCGGCCAGGCTGCCCGAGGACTCGTACGCGCGACGCTGCTGCATCGCTCCGTTGCCGCGGGCCAGCAGCCGCTCGACCTGGTCCTCCGCGAGCGCGAGGTCGCCGGCCGCCTCGAGAGCGGGGCGGACGTGGTCGACCAACGACTCGACCGCCGCGCGGGCCGGCACCAGGCAGAGCCCGGTGGGGCTGACCAGCCGGTCGGCGAGGCCGAAGCGGGACGCCCGCCAGCTCGCGGCACGCAGCAGGTCGCCCCGCCACCCGCGGATGCGGTCCCCGTCCGCCTCGGTGGCCACGAGTGCACGCGCCAGGGCCGTGACGAGCACGGCGTCCTCCACGTCGGCGCAGACGTCGGCCACGCGGATCTCCACCGTGGGGTAGTCCTGCGAGAGACGGGCGTCGAAGTAGACCATGCCGTCGTCGAGGCCGGCGCCCCACTCGACCAGCCGCTCGGTCACCGCGCCGTAGGAGGCCAGGTCGCCGAACCCCTCCTGGGTGCCGTGGGTCGGCCAGCGGCTCCACGTCTGGTAGCGCCAGCTGGCGTAGCCGGTGTCCCGGCCCCGGGCGTACGGCGAGTTCGCGCTGACCGCCAGCAGCACCGGCAGCCAGGGGGCGATCCCGTCGAGCACCCGGAGACCCTCGTCCTCGTCGGCGACGTCGACGTGCACGTGCATCGCGCAGGCGAGCGAGGTACGGGCGAGCTCGCCGTACTCCTCGACGATCCGCCGGTAGCGCGGCTTCGGCGTCACCCGGGTGTCCGCGTCGACCAGGACGGCCGTGCCCGTCGCGACGGCCGCCGCGCCCGCGCTGCGTGCCGCCTCGCCCATCGCGCGACGGCTCGCAGCGAGCTGGCCCGCGACGTCGGTGACGTCGTCGGTCGGCGGCGTCTGCGACTCGATCTGCTGGAGGAACAGCTCGGCCTCCACCGGCGCCTCCTGCTCCCCGGGTCGCTCCTCGTGGGCGCGCAGGGCGTGGCCTGCGACGGCGGTGAGCATCCCGGTGGCCGGATCGACGAGCATCAGCTCCTCCTCGACCCCGACCTTGCGTGTCTCCATGCCGCGATCGTGCCCGATCGCCGAGCGCGCACACGATTCGGCAGCCTGCGCCGCGGGAGGACCACGGGGGCCGGTGGCCCCGCGGGCACCCGCCCCGTGCGGCTAGCGCGAGGCGCCCTCGGGCTGCCTGGCCGGCCCCAGGACGTCCTCACCGACCGTCTCGTCGAGCGGCGTGAGCAGCGATCCGACCACGACGATCACCAGGTTGGCGACCAGCCCGATCAGGCCTCCGGGGACCCCGGGCACCAGCGTGAGGTCGGCGATGGTCAGCCCGCCGGCGATCAGCGCGCCGACCAGCATCCCCCAGAAGGCCGGCCGAGCGGCCATCCGGCGCCAGTAGAGGCCCAGCATGAACACCGGTGCCACCTGGACGATGAGCTCGAACTTGAGCACGAACAGGCTCAGCAGCGTGGTCGGCGGGTTCCACGCCAGGGCGAGCAGGACGCCGATCGCGGCGATGCCTGCCATCTTGCCGACCAGCACCTTCTGCTTCTCGGGTGCGTCCGGGGCGATGTGCTGTCCGTAGACGTCCTTGGACACGATCGAGGAGAAGGCGAGCAGGGCCGAGTCGGCGGTGGACACGATCGCCGCGATCACGCCGCCGAAGAGCAGGATCATCAGGACGTACGTGAACACGTTGATGGCGGCCACCTCGTTGGCGATCCGGCCGACGAGCTGCTCGGACTCGGCCACGTCGAGCCCCGGGAAGAGGACCAGCCCGGTCAGGCCCACGAGGAACACCACGGCGGTCGTCGCGAACGGCAGCCACGCCATCACCGCGAGCGAGCGCTTCAGGGTGCGCTCGGTGCGGGCGGCGTACACCCGCTGGATCGCGTGCGGGTAGACCGCGGCGCCGAGGCCGATCAGGATCGTCATCGAGAGCCAGTTGACGGAGTACTCGTTGTCAGGGGCGCCGATGGTCTCCGGGGCGTTCTCCGCGAGGTAGCTCGTGAGGCTGCCCAGTCCGCCCCCGGTGAGGTAGAGGGCGCCGCCGAGGAGCACGACGATCCCGACCAGGAGCGCCACTCCCTGCATCACGTCGGTCATCGCGACCGCCCGCATGCCTCCGCTCCACGAGTACGCCAGCATCACGCCGACGAAGACCACGACCCCGAGCTGGTACGGGACGGTCTCGCCGGTGAGGCCGGCGATGCCGTGGCCCATGGCGACCAGCTGCTCGAGGAGGTAGTTGCCCAGCCCCCACAGCATCAGCCCGGAGCTGAGCAGGCACAGGGCGCTGGAGCCGAAGCGCGCCCGCACGAAGTCGGTGGGCGTGACGAAGGAGCGCCGCTTGGAGACCGCGTACAGGCGGGGCGCGAAGAGCAGGTAGCAGGTGATCACGGCCGTCATGAACGGGACCGACTGCCACCAGCCGAAGCCGCTCCGGTAGGCCTCCGGGGCGTAGCCGACGATCGCGTTGCCGCTGTACTGGGTGGCGTAGAGGGTGAACAGCAGCGTGATGAAGCCCAGGCTGCCGCCGCTCACGTAGTAGCTGCGCGCGGTCGTGGTGCCGTCGCTCTCGCGGTCGCGACCGGCGAGGAACCCGACGCCGAGCATGATCACGGCGTAGGCGATGAGCACCACGATGCCGCCGGTGCCGGAGAAGGAGAGGTCGTCCATCAGCTCGTCCTCCCTCCGACGGCCTCGCGGGCGGCGGCCGCCGCCTGCTCCTCCTCGTCCTCGACCACGTTCCAGCCGGACAGGCAGGCCCAGCAGGTGAGGCCGGAGAAGACCAGCGAGGCGACCACCGAGACCACGAACCACGCCGGCAGTCCGAGCACGAGCGGCTCGATGCTCCCGTCCGGGGCCCACCAGGGGACGATCACGAGCAGGACGCCGACCAGGGCGACCCAGAGCCACGGCATGCGGATCGGCTCCCGGGTCTCACGGGTCTCGTGCGGACGGACGGGTGGTGCGGACATGTTCACTCCCGAGGTGTGGATGGAGGTGCTGTCGGTCTGGGGACTCAGATCACGCCGAGGTCGCGCCATCGGCGCAGCTGCGCCGCGTCGGCGCCGAGCAGGTCGGCGTACACGGTGTCGGTGTGCTCCCCGAGGGCCGGGCCGACGTCACGGACGGCGCCGGGGGTGTCGGAGAGGTGCGGGACGACGTTCTGCATCGGGAACTCGCCGAGGTCGGGGTGGGCCAGGGTGACCAGCGCCTCGCGGGCCGCGAAGTGGGGGTCGGCGACCATGTCGGCCGCCGTGTAGACCTTGCCCGCGGGCACCCCCGCGTCGTGGAGGGTCTCGAGCAGCTCGTCGGCCTTCTGGGTCGCCGTCCAGTCGGCGATCAGCGCGTCGAGCTCGTGCTGGGCCTCACCGCGCCCGACGTGGGTGGCCAGCGGGCCGGCGAGGAGGTCGGTCCGGTCCATCGCCTCGGTGAGGCGGGCGAACACGGTGTCGCGGTTGGCGCCGATCAGGACGTCGGCCCCGTCGGCGGTGGGGTAGGCGTTGCTGGGGGCGACACCGGGCAGGATCGAGCCGGTGCGCCGCCGCTCCTTGCCCGCGACGACCCACTCGGGGACGGTCGCCTCCATCAGCGCGAGCACCGCCTCGTAGATCGCGGTGTCCACGACCTGGCCGCGGCCGGTCTGCGTCCGGGCGTGGAGTGCGGTGAGCACGCCGAGGGCGGAGAAGGTGCCGGCCAGCGAGTCGCCCAGCGAGATCCCGACCCGGCTGGAGGGCTGGTCGGGCTCGCCGGTGACGTGCCGGACCCCGCCCATCGCCTCGCCGATCGAGCCGAAGCCGGCGCGTGAGGCGTACGGACCGTGCTGGCCGTAGCCGGTGACCCGGGCCACGATCAGGCGGGGGTTGAGGCGCGCGAGCTCGTCGGGGCCGAGTCCCCAACGCTCGAGGGTGCCGGGACGGAAGTTCTCGACCAGCACGTCCGCCTCCGCGACCAGGTCGCGCAGGATCTGCTGGCCCGCAGGCGTGCGGAGGTTGCAGGTCACCGAGCGCTTTCCGCGCGCCAGGATCGGCCAGCTCAGCGAGTGGCCGTCGACCATCTCGCCCCAGGTGCGCATGGGATCACCCGAGCCGGGGTCCTCGACCTTGATCACGTCGGCGCCGAAGTCGGCGAGCAGGTGGCCGCAGAAGGGCCCGGCGATCAACGAGCCGGTCTCGATCACCCGGACGTCGGAGAGGGGGAGCTGGTCGGTCATCGCGACTCCTCGGAGATCGGGTGGGCGGGGGCGGTGGCGTGGTCGGGACCTGCCTCGAGGTCGAGCCGGAAGGTGCTGCGGGCCGCACGCAGGTGAGCAGTCATGACCGCGGCGGCCCAGGCGCCGTCACCGGCGGCGACGGCGGCGACCAGCTCGCGATGCTGGGCAAAGCTGCGGCGCATCTGGGCCTGGCTGTAGCGGTGGAACGTCCGCCGCACCAGCGGGACCTCGATCAGCCCGGACAGCAGCTCGGGGACCAGTCGGCCCCCGGCGGCGTGGACGGTCCGGTGCAGCCGGAGGTTGAGCGCGGTGATCTCGTCGTAGGCCGCCCCAGCGTCACCCACCCCGGCCTCGATCCCCGCGGCCAGCTCCTCCATCCGGTCGCACAGGGAGAGCAGCTCGGCGACGTCTGCGGTGCCGCTCGCGGCCGCCCGGGCCGCGGCGTGGGACTCCAGCAGCTCCCGGAGGTCGAAGATCTCCTCGTAGTCGGCGGCCTCCCACCGGCGGACGACGGCTCCCCGGTGCGCGACCACGGTGACCAGCGAGTCCGCCTCGAGGCGGCGGAGGGCCTCGCGCACGGGTGTCCGGCTGACGCCGAGATCGGCGGCGAGCTGCTCCTCGCGGAGTCGGCTCTGGGCCGGCCGGGTCCCGTTGAGGATCTCGCTCCGCAGCGTCCGGTAGACGCGGTCCGCGGACTGTGACACAGGCCACCTCCTCAAGATTGTGCACAATCTAGAGAGGAAGTAGGCCGAGCACAACCCTCGCGTGCGCTCGCAGGCCGTGATTGACTGCGACTGCGCACCAAACTTGTGTACAAGAATCGGAGGAGTCCTCGTGGAGATCGTGGAGGTGGGCCCGCGGGACGGGCTGCAGAACGAGGATGGCCTGGTCCCGACCCGGACCAAGGTCGAGCTGGTCCAGCGGGCCGTGGCGGCGGGGTTGCGCCGGATCGAGGCGACCTCGTTCGTGCACCCCGGACGGGTGCCCCAGATGGCCGACGCCGAGCAGGTGATGGCGGCGGTGCCGCGGGTCGACGGGGTCTCCTACAGCGGGCTCGTGCTCAACGAGCGGGGTCTCGACCGCGCCCTGGATGCCGGTGTCGACGAGGTCAACTACGTCGTGGTCGCCACGGAGACCTTCAGCCAGCGCAACCAGGGCGCCCCGGTCGAGGAGGTGCTGGCCCGGTGGGAGCGGGTCGCGGCCCGTGCACACGCTGCCGGTGTCCGGCCCACGGCGACGCTGGCCGTCGCGTTCGGATGTCCGTTCGAGGGCGAGGTCCGGGCCGAGGGCGTGGCCACGCTCGTCGACCGGATCGCCGCCGCCGGGCCGGTCGAGATCTCGCTCGCGGACACGATCGGCGTCGGCGTGCCCAGCCAGGTCACCGAGCGCGTCGGACGGTTGCGGGAGGACCACCCGGAGATCGCGGCCCGCTGCCACTTCCACAACACCCGCAACACCGGCTACGCCAACGCCGTCGCGGCGGTGGAGGCCGGGGTCAGCGCCCTGGACGCCAGCATCGGCGGCCTCGGCGGCTGCCCGTTCGCCCCGGCCGCGACCGGCAACGTCGCCACCGAGGACCTCACCTACCTGCTCACCGGCCTGGGCGTGCTCCACGGCCTCGACCAGGAGCTGCTCGCCGAGGCGGGCACCTGGACCGGCACCTGGCTCGGCGCGCAGGTGCCGGCCCTGCTCGGGCGAGCCGGCACGTTCCCGGCGGTATCGGCCGTGCGCTGAGCGCGGTGGGTTCTCCCCAGACTGGGGAGAACCTGTGGAGAACTACAGGCGTGTAACTCTCCACAGTGTTGTTCACAGGTGTGGATGGGGGCGTCAGGTCATCGGTTCCCCGCTCAGGCGGGGAAACCGTCGCTTGGCGGCCGATGCTTCCCCCTCCGAGCGCGCGACTCGCCACCAGGTTCACCCGGGCAGGGGCGCGACGGGCGAGCGGCAGGGCCGCGTCAGAAGGTGGCGCTGCGGGCCACGATCGCGGCCACGAGGAGCGCGCCGATCAGGCTGAGGCCGGCGACCTGCCAGGTCGTGCGGTGCTGCCGGGGGGCGTAGACCAGGACGGCGGCGATGAGCAGGCCGCCGAGGAAGCCGCCGAGGTGGCCCTGCCAGGAGATGTTGGGGAGGGTGAAGGTGATGACGGCGTTGATGAGCAGCCAGACACCGATCTGGGAGACGTTGCCCCCGACCTTGACCGCCACGACGAGCAGCGCGCCCATCAGGCCGAAGACCGCACCGGAGGCACCCAGGGTCTGCACCTGCTCACCCGTGAACCAGTAGACCATCGCGGAGCCGGCGAGCCCGGAGAGCAGGTAGAGCGCGAGGAAGCGGGCCCGACCGATGGCCATCTCGAGCTGCGGGCCGAGGAACCACAACGCCAGCATGTTGAACGCGAGGTGCCAGATCTCGACGTGGGTGAACGTGCTGGTGGCCAGCTGCCACCAGGCTCCGTCGGAGACCCCGCTCACCCAGGTGACGCCGCCCTGGAGGTTGCAGGCCTGCTCGGGGGCGTTGGGGTAGTAGCCGCCCCCGCCGGTCTCCTCGCAGCGGCCCTGCACCAGCAGCGCCAGCCGGTCGACCAGCAGGCTGCTGCGGCCGCCGGTGACGACGATCGCGAGCCAGACCCCGACGTTGACCGCGATCAGGGCGATCGAGGTGATCGCCGGGTTGCTGGGCCGCTTGCCGCCGTACGCCGTGCGGGCCTGGCGCGTCGTCCTCGCCCCCTCCGCCACGCACGAGGGGCACTGGAAGCCCACCGACGCGTCGCGCATGCAGTCGGGGCAGATCGCGCGCTCGCACCGCTGGCAGCGGATGTAGGACTCCCGGTCGGGGTGCCGGTAGCACGTCGGCACCCCGCTCCCGGGGGTCTGCTGCGGAGGCTGTGTGCTCAGGAGCCGACGACCTCGACCGACTCGATCACCATCGGCTCCGTCGGGCGGTCGCCCGCGCCGGTCGTGGTGGCGGCGATGGCGTCGACCACGTCGCGGGAGGCCTGGTCGGCGACCTCGCCGAAGATGGTGTGCTTGAAGTTCAGCCACGGGGTCGCGCCGACCGTGATGAAGAACTGCGAGCCGTTGGTGCCGGGCCCGGCGTTGGCCATGGCGAGGAGGTACGGCTTGTCGAAGACCAGCTCGGGGTGGGGCTCGTCCTTGAAGGTGTAGCCCGGGCCGCCGGTGCCGGTGCCGAGCGGGCAGCCGCCCTGGATCATGAACCCGGGGATGACCCGGTGGAAGGTGAGGCCGTCGTAGAACGGCCCGGTCCGGTCGGTGCCGGCGTCGTACTGCTTGCTGCCGTCGGCGAGGCCGGTGAAGTTGGCCACGGTCTCGGGTGCGTGGTTCGGGAACAGGGTGATGGTGATGTCGCCCTGGTTGGTCTTGAGGATCGCCTGCTGGTCGGCCATGGGTATGTCTCTCGTCAGTCGGCGTACGGGGTGTCCTGGTGCGCTCAGATCCTCGCAGATGCGCCAAGTCACCCGCAGGGGTGGCTGGTCCGGGTTGGCCAGACGTGGTCGAATGAGGGGGAGAACCGAGCGAGAGGAAGATGACCAGCATGGGCATCCGCAAGAAGAAGACCCTCATGGAGCAGGCGTCCGACTACGTCGAGCAGGTACGCCCGCACGTCGAGCAGGCCGTCGAGACCGCACGTGACCGTGCGGTGCCGCTCCTCACCGAGGCTCGGGACAAGGCCGTACCGGTGCTCGAGGACGCTCGCGACCGGGCCAAGCCGATCATCGCCGACGGCGCCGCCATCGCCGCCGAGAAGGCCGCCCAGGTGGCGGAGGTCGCCCAGCAGAAGGCGGCCGAGAGCCGTGACCTGGCCACCGCCAAGGTGGCCGAGCTCAAGGGCGAGGAGCCGGAGAAGAAGAAGGGCGGCAAGCTCAGGAAGTTCGTGATCTTCGGCGGGATCGCCGCCGCGGCCGCCTTCGTGGCCTCCAAGCTCCGGGGTGGGCAGGACAGCTCCAGCTGGAACTCCTCCTACACCCCGACCCCGCCGCCGGCACCGGCCGCGCCGCGGCCCGTCGTCGACGACAGCGCCGGCTCCTCGCCCGACGAGGCGCTGGCCGACGCTGCCGAGTCGGCGCACGACGTCACCACCCCGGACGACCCGGCCGAGGAGGTCGTCGTCGACGAGGGCGGCGCCCACAAGAAGGACTGACCCGCACCACTCAGGACCGGCTGGAGGAGAGATCCTCCGGCCGGTTCTGCTCTATCCAGGCGTCGATCCGCTCCCACCAGTCGAAGAGCCACTCGATGCGCTCCTCGCGCCCGGCCGGGATCTCCTCGCGCGGGACCTGCCACCAGCGCATCACGATCCGCTTGTCCATCGGCAGCTCCCGCCACAGGTCCGCGACGGTGCTCAGGTGGTCCAGCCCGGTGTGCGCCACCAGCACCACGTCGGCGTCCGGGGCGCCCTCGAGCGCCGCGATGAAGCCGCCCGGACGCGGTGCGATCACGTGGGTGAGGGACTCGGCGCGCCGGGCCATCCGCTCCAGGCCGAGCCGGCGCAGCCGGTCGATGCCGCGCTGCCGCCGGGCCGGCGTGAAGTTGCCCCCCTCGGGGAAGATCACGAACGCGTCGTTGGCGTCCAGCCCGTGAGCCAGGGCGGTGATGTGGGCCTCGAGGTCGGCCCCGCGACCGGGCTCGGGCGAGATGAAGCGGGCCGGGATCCGGCCGAGGAGCACGTCGATCACCGGGTCCCACGCCAGCGCGTCCTTGAGGACCACCCGCGGCTCGCGCGCGTACCAGTGCATGAGGGCGTGGATCAGCGTGAACGAGTCGCCCGGTCCGGCGTGCCGGCAGGCCACGAGGAGCGGGACGCCGGGGTGGGCGTCGGGGCTGGGTCCGTCGGTCTCGATGGTCAGCCGCAGCACCCGCCTCGCCTCGCGGGAGAAGACCCACATCACCCCCTGCACCAGGTCGTAGTGGATCCCCTCGAAGTACGGCGTGCGCACCCACCGGCCCAGCCCGGAGGAGAACCACAGCCCCAGCAGCACGACCAGCAGCACCGTCTCGCAGGTCAGGTAGAGCATGAAGATCCACAGCAGCCGCAGCGCCCGCCAGCGGCCGGGCAGCACCGGCGAGAGGACGGCGGCCACGATCAGCCAGCCCGGCAGCGTCAGCCACATCAGCACCGTCAGGGCGATCACCGCCGGCGCGACGACCAGGCGGCGGACGGCGTGCACGAGGAAGCCGCGGGTCACAGCCGGTCCAGGTAGTCCGAGGTGGCGTCGTACGTCGCCTCGATGCGCTGCTCCACCCCGGTGAAGTCGCGGTGGCCCCGCAGCGAGTCGTCGCGCGCGGAGGTGCCGCGGGCGGGGAGGACGTGCGCCTCGACGTGCTCGGGGAGCTCGGCGATCTCGCGGGTGAAGCGGTGCCGTCGCGCGATCTCGAAGGAGACCCGGGCCACCTCCCAGGGTCGTCGCGGCACCGTCAGCGGCCTGTCGATCCGGCCGACCTGCAGCACGAAGATGCGGTCGGCGCCGAGCTGGGCGGCGCGGGCGACGGGGATCGAGTTCACGATGCCCCCGTCGAGGAAGTGCTCGTCACCGACGCGCGCGGGCGGGAGCAGCCCCGGCACGGCCGCGCTGGCGACGACCGCGTCGACGAGCCGGCCGGAGTCGAACCAGTGCTCGGCCGCCCGTTCGATGCTCGCGGCGCAGGCCTGGAAGCGGACCGGGAGGTCCTCGATGAGGGTGTCGCCGAACTCCTCGCCGAGTCGCTTCTGGAGCGGCTCGGCGGAGTAGATGTGGGTCCCCGTCGACATCGCCCGGCGGACGGTGCGCAGCGGGCGGTCGCCGTAGACCTCACGCGAGCGCCCCACCTCCAGCCAGAGCGCGGTCATCCGCTCGACGACGCCCGGTCCGGGCTCGCGGGCCACCATGGCGCCGTTGAGCGCACCGACGCTCGTGCCGAGGACCAGGTCGGGCGTGATGCCGTGCTCGAAGAGCGCGCGCAGCATGCCGACCTCGACCGCCCCGAGGACGCCCCCGCCGCCCAGCACGAACGCGGTGGTCACGGCCGGCCCGTCAGACCGCGTGCTCGGCGCGCACGCGCGCAGTGGCGCGGTGCTCGGCCCAGAAGGAGACGACCGGGATGGTCCCGCAGACCAGGGTCACGACGGTGAAGGGCAGGTCCCACCGTGCCTTGCGGGCCAGCACGAAGGCGGTGAGCAGGAAGATCATGTAGAGCCAGCCGTGGGCCACGCCGAGGTACGTGGTGATCGCCTCGCCCACCTCCTGGGCGGTGGAGCCGACCGCGACCAGCTCCGGCGTCGAGGGGAACACGCCCCACATGCTGGAGCCGTCGAAGTTGGCGAGGGGCACGCCGATCAGGATGAGCACCACCAGCAGGACCCCGACGACGGTGGCCATGAACCGGTATCGGGTGAGCGCAGACTTCACGCGCCCGACGCTATCTGGTCGTCCGTAGCCGGCTCCGGGGTCCGCTCGTCGCGCAGGTAGCGGACCCAGACGAAGAGGGCGAAGGCCCCGAAGACCCACCACTCGATGGCGTAGAAGAGGTTGCGGGCGGCGGTGAAGCGGCTCGACTCCGGCAGCTCCTCGAGGTCGGCGACGGCGAGCCCGGTCTCGGGCTCGGTCGCGACGGCGTACGCGCCGTAGAGGTCGACGTCGACCCGCTGGACCAGGTCGGCCACCCGCAGCTGGGGCAGCACGTCGTCGCTCGGGTCCGGGTCGGTGGACCCGGTGCCCTCCGAGGGCTGCAGCCACCCGACGAGCTCGGCGGGCCCGGTCACGGGCTCGGCCTCGGGGCGCTCGGCCACACCGCGTACGACGGGCAGCGCCGGCTCGCCTGCCCCGCCGATCGCGAGCGGCGTGACGACCCAGTAGCCGCTCTCGCGCTCCACGAACACCGTCCCGTCGTCGAGCCACTCGCCGGCGAGGACGACCGGCTGACCCACCCGGTCACCCGGGAAGGGGTCGTCCGGGCCGATCACGTCGGCCACGGGCACCGGCTCGGCGAGGGTCAGGTCCCGCGCCTCGGCCGCTCGCCGCGCCTCCCAGGCGTCCCACTGCCAGGCCCCGAGCCAGACGGCGACGCCGACCAGCACGACGCACAGCAGGTGGCCCGGCCAGAACCGCGCGGCCCAGACGGACGGGGGAGGGGTGGTCACTCCCAGCGCGTGGCGAAGGTGAAGCCGACGGCCATGAAGGCGATGCCGAGCATGAGGTTGTACTGGCCGAGGTCGTTCATCACCGGGACCGCGGACGGGTCGTCGCTGACGACGTAGTAGGTGCAGATCCACAGCAGGCCGACGAGGAAGCAGCCCAGCATGCCGACCACGACGCCGCGGCCTCGGCCCAGCGGTGTGGACGGGTGGGCGGACGCCGCGAGGCCGAGCAGGAACAGGCCGAAGCCGATGAGGTAGTTCCAGTCACCGAGGTCGGCCATGAACGCGGGGTTGCCGGGCTCGGGCGCCGGCAGCTGGCCGGGGTCGACGCGCACGACGGTGTAGTAGTAGACGACCCAGGCGATCCCGACCACCATCAGCACCAGCGCGATCACGAACCTCACCGAGAGGGTCGGGCCACCGGTCAGGCCGGTCGTGTCCTGCTTGGCCTTCGGCTTGGTCACGGGGTGCTCCTCGGGTCGTCGTACGTCCGACGCTCTTCGTCGTCACAAATGGTGGCCCGTGTGGGCGCGGGGGCTAGCGTAGTCGCCGTGAGCGAGGGATCCCACGTGAGCCCCGACGCCCCCACCGGGGGCGGTGCGGGTGCCCGGCTGCGCCAGCTGCGTGGCTGGCGGCTCGGGACGCCGCTGATCCTGCTCGGCTGCGGGGCGCTGCTGGTGACGAGTGCCGCCGACAGCGGGGGCACCGACCTCCGGCCCGAGCGCTACACCGACCTGGCGTCGCTGACGGCCCAGGAGAGCCGTGAGTACGCCCAGCTCGAGGACCGCGTGAGCGAGCTGACCGGCGACGTGGAGCGGCTGACCACGCAGGTCGGCAGCGGCGAGGCGACGCGCTACCAGGAGCAGGTCGAGGAGCTCAAGGGCCCGGCCGGGCTGCGCCCCGTCGCGGGGGAGGGCGTCACCATCACGCTCTCCGACGCCCCCGAGGAGGTCATCAACAACAGCAGCCGCGACCTCAACGACCTCGTCGTCCACCAGCAGGACATCCAGGCCGTGGTCAACGCCCTGTGGCAGGGCGGCGCGGAGGCGATGACGATCCAGGGCCAGCGGGTGATCACCACCACCGGCATCAAGTGCGAGGGCAACGCGGTCATGCTGCAGGGTGTCGCGTACGCCCAGCCGTACGTGATCTCCGCTGTCGGCAACCCCGCCGCGATGGAGGCGGCCGTGGCCCAGAACGACTGGATCGCGGGCTACCGCGCGGCCGCCGCCGTCCCCGACATCTCCGTCGGCTGGGACATGCAGGACGAGGAGCGGCTCGAGATGCCCGCCTACAGCGGCCTCACGGACCTCCAGTACGCCGAGCCGCTCGGCCAGTCCTGAGACTGGCCTAGTCGCTCCCGGGCGGGGTCTCCGGGTCGCTCGGCAACGTCGGCGAGATGGTCTCGCTCGGCGAGGTGGTCTCCGTGGGCGACTCGGTCTCGCTCGGTGACTCGCTCGGCTCCTCGAAGGCCGAGACCACGATCGTGACCGTCGAGCCCTCGGACGCGTCCTCGCCACCGGACGGCGACTGGTCGACGACCGTGCCGCGCGGCTCGGTGGTGTCGGTGGTCTCGACGACGCGCGGCTCGAAGCCGGCGTCGCGCAGGACCTGCTCGGCGCGGGCCTGCTGCAGACCCCGGACGTCGGGGATCTCCTCGGGGCCGTCGGACCAGTAGAGCGTCACGGTGCTGCCCTCGGGGACGCTGGTGCCCGGGGCGGGATCGGTCTCGAGGACCTGGCCGCGCACCTCGTCGGACTCCCGCTGGGTCTGGACGACGTCGAAGCCGGCGTCCGAGAGGGTGGCGGCCGCCTGGTTGCGCGGCTGCCCCAGGACGTAGGGGACCTCCTGCAGCGGCCGGCCGCTCGACACGACGAGGTTGACCTCGGTGCCGGGGTCGACGTACTGGTCGGCGTTGGGCGTCTGCTCGAGGACGGTGTTCTTGCGGGCCGACTCGTCGGTCCGGTAGGTCACCTCACCGACGGCGAGCCCGGCCTCGCCGATCAGCATCCGCGCCTGGCGCTCGGTCTCGCCGATCACCTCCGGGACCCGGTCCTGCTCGGGGGGCGACTCGAAGAGCCGGGGCAGCAGGAAGGCGGCCGCGGCGATCAGGCCGACCAGCAGCAGGCCGAGCAGGATGAAGAGACCGGTGCGCGAGCCCTGGTCCTCGTCGTCCTCACGGGTGTCCTGCGCCAGGGCGGCGGCCGCGACCGCCGGCGCCACGGTGGTGGCGTCCTCCTCCAGCGGGGGCGGCGGCGTCGCGTGGACGGGGCGGCCGGCGAGGTATCGCTCGATGTCGCTCTTCATCGCGGCGGCGCTCTGGTAGCGGTCCTCGACGCGCTTGGCCAGCGCCTTCATGACGATCGCGTCGACGGCCGGGGGCAGGTCCTGGTCGTGGTCCGAGGGTGGCGAGGCCGGCTCGCGCACGTGCTGGTAGGCGACGGCGACCGGGCTGTCGCCCACGAACGGCGGACGGCCGGTGAGCAGCTCGTAGAGGAGGCAGCCGGCGGAGTAGACGTCGGAGCGGGAGTCGACGGTCTCGCCGCGGGCCTGCTCCGGGGAGAGGTACTGGGCGGTGCCGACCACTGCGGCGGTCTGGGTCATGGTCGAGCTGGCGTCGGAGATCGCGCGGGCGATGCCGAAGTCCATGACCTTGACGTCGCCGGACGGCGTCAGCATCACGTTGCCGGGCTTGATGTCGCGGTGGATGATGCCGGCGCGGTGGGAGTAGTCGAGGGCGGCCAGCACGCCGCTGGTGATCTCGAGCGCCCGCTCGGGGAGGATCTTGCGGCCCTCGCGCAGGATGTCGCGGAGCGTACGACCGGCGACGTACTCCATGACGATGTACGGCTGCGCGACGGTCTCGCCGCCGGGCCCGTCGGTCGCCTGCTCCTCGCCGGTGTCGTAGACGGCGACGATCGAGGGGTGGTTGAGCGAGGCGGAGGACTGCGCCTCGCGCCGGAACCTCGCCTGGAAGGTCGCGTCGCTGGCGAGGTCGGTGCGCAGCCGCTTGACCGCGACCACCCGTCCGAGCCGGGTGTCGGTGCCCTTGCGCACCTCGGCCATGCCGCCGCGTCCGAGCATCTCTCCGAGCTCGTAGCGTCCACCGATCAGGGCGCCGCTCACTGGCCGTCCTCCTCCTGGTCCTGCCCGGGGGGTGTCTCCGGGGGTCCGGGCACCGGCGCCGCCTTGCCCCAGTAGGACACCGTCACCTCGTCACCCTCCTGGAGGTCCGTCGTGGGATCGACGGAGTCGACGGCGTTCTCCGTCTGGGTCCCGTCGTTCTCGAGCTCCTCGCGCACCGGTCGCAGGCCGAGGTCGCGGAGCTCCTTCTCCACGTCCTTGACGTCGCGACCGACGTAGGCGCTCTCGTCGATGTCGAAGGTCTCCGGCTGCGCCGACTCCGTGGCGGTCTCGCTCGGCTCCTCCGTGGGGGTCGTCTCCTGGGTCTCGGGGGACTGCGTCGGCGACTCCTGCGTCGGTGAGTCCTGCGTCGTGGCCGCGCTGCGGGGCGAGCGGTCCTGCGGCTGCGAGGTGGGCTCCTCGTCGCCGTCCGCGACGAGCCACAGGACGACGATCGCGGCGAGCACGGCGAGTGCGAGCAGGATCCAGAGCCAGGGGAGCCCGCGCCGCCCCTCGTCGTCGTCCGTGCCGGGGGGCGGGACGGGCGCGACGCTGCCCAGGACCTGGGTCGCCGGGGCGGTCGCGCCGGCGGCGACCGCGGGGGCGAGCGCCACGGTGGCGGGGTCGCGCAGCGCGGCGGCGAAGGCGGCGGCGTCGGGGAAGCGGTCGGCCGGGTCCTTGGCCATCGCCCGTCGTACGACGCGGGCCAGGTCGGTGGGGACGTCTCCCGGCAGCTCGGGCACCGGCTCGCGCAGGTGGGCCAGCGCCGTCGCGACCGGGGTCTCGCCCACGAACGGCCGCTGCGAGGTGAGGCACTCGAAGGCCACCACGCCGAGGGAGTAGACGTCGGAGGCGGGGGTGGCGGTGCCGCCCTGCGCCTGCTCGGGGGAGAGGTACTGCGGTGTGCCCATGACCTGGCCGGTCTGGGTGAGGGCCATGCCCTCGGTGGCGCGTGCGATCCCGAAGTCGGTGATCTTGATCCTGCGGTCCGGCGTCACGAGCAGGTTGGCCGGCTTGACGTCGCGGTGGACGATGCCGGCCGCGTGGGCGGCGCCGATCGCGTCGGCGGCCTGGGCCATCAGGTCGCGGGTCGCGTCGGGGTCCATCGGGCGGCCCGGCGTGATCAGGGCCGACAGCGGCTGGCCGTCGACGAGCTCCATGACGAGGTAGGGACGCGGGGTGCCGTCGCTGGCGTCCGCCGTGCTCGCCTCGCCGAAGTCGTAGACCGCGGCCACCCCCGGGTGGTGGAGGGCGGCGGCGTGCTGCGCCTCGGAGGAGAAGCGGGAGCGGAACGTCGCGTCGTCGGCGTACTCGGTCTTGAGCAGCTTGACCGCCACGGTGCGGCCGAGCCGGGTGTCGCTGGCGCGCCACACCTCGCCCATCCCGCCGGTGGCGATCCGGGAGTCGAGGCGGTAGCGGCGTGCGTCGTCGGCGAAGCGCTCGGTGCCCTGCTCGCTCACCGGTCGATC
The DNA here is from genome assembly GCF_004564375.1 of Nocardioides euryhalodurans. Classification (NCBI taxonomy): domain Bacteria; kingdom Bacillati; phylum Actinomycetota; class Actinomycetes; order Propionibacteriales; family Nocardioidaceae; genus Nocardioides; species Nocardioides euryhalodurans. The sequence continues at coordinate 2,439,126 of NZ_CP038267.1, read as the reverse complement.
ACCGCCTCCATCACGGCCTTCGCGATCGGCCCGCCCAGGGCACCGCCCGCGATCTCGCCGCGCTCGGTGCCGGGCGCGCTCTGGATCATCACGGCCACGGCGACGTCGGGGTCGTCGGCCGGGGCGAAGGAGGTGAACCATGCGTACGGCGGCACGTCGTCCTGGCCGCTCTGGGCGGTGCCGGTCTTGCCGGCGACCTCCACGTTCGGGATCGCGGCCGGGCTCGCCGTGCCGCTGGAGACGGTGTAGGTCATCAGCTCGGTGAGGTCGCTCGCGGTCTGGGCCGACACCGCCTCGGAGAGCTCTTCGGGCTCGGTGCGGGGGAGCACGTCGAGCTCGGGCGTGAGGACCGCCTCGACCATGTAGGGCTTCATGACGGTCCCGCCGTTGGCGATCCCGGCCGAGACCATCGCCATCTGCAGCGGGGTCGCGGCGACCTCGAACTGGCCGATGCCGGACTGGCCGGTCTCCGGCGGGTTCATGTCCACCGGGAAGTTGGACTCGGCCTGGTTGGGGAGGTCCTCGAGGTAGTCGCTGTTGAAGCCGAACTTCTCGGCCTGCTCGAGCATCGCGTCGGCGCCGACCTCGATCGCCAGCCGGGCGAAGGTGGTGTTGCAGGAGTTGCCCATCGCCTGCGTGAAGGGGATCCGGGTGGACCCGCAGTCGCGGCCCTCGTTGTCGATCAGGCCGCTCTCGCCGCTGGTCTCCGGGAGCTGGTAGGTCGCGCCGCCGGGCACCTGCGAGCTCGCGTCGTAGTTGCCGGACTCGATCGCCGCCGCGGCGGTCACGATCTTGTAGGTCGAGCCGGGTGGCAGCCGGGTCTGGATCGCACGGTTGAGCAGCGGCTCGTCGTCGCGTGCCTCGAGCTGCTCGGCCCGCTCGGCCACCGCCCCGAAGTCGTGGCTGGCGAGCTCGTTGGGGTCGTACGTCGGCAGCGACACCATCGCCAGGATCCGGCCGCTGCTCGGCTCGATGGCCACCACCGAGCCCTCGACGCCCTCGCCCAGGGCGCGGAGACCGTCGTAGGCCGCGCTCTGCGCCGCCGGGTCGATCGTCAGCTGCACGCTGCCGCCCTTGGCGCTGGAGTTGCTGAAGAGGTCGACGAGCCGGGTCACGAAGAGCCGCGAGTCGTCCCCGGACAGCACGGAGTTCTGGGTCAGCTCGAGCTGGGTCTGGCTGAAGTAGGAGAACCAGCCGGTCAGGTGGGCGTACTTGAAGGGCTGGGGGTACTTCCGCTGGAAGTCGTACTGGTCGTCGGACGGCACGCTCTCGGCGACGGGGGTCCGGCCGACCAGGATCGCGCCGCGCTCGCTGGAGAACGCCTCGGCGAGCACCCGACGGTTGCGGGGGTCCTCGTTGAGGTCTCCGGCGCGGTAGTACTGCAGGTAGGTGGCGTTGAGCATCAACCCCAGGAACAGCAGGAGGCAGAAGATCGCGATGGTGCGGATGGGCTTGTTCATCGCGGCACCGCCTTCACGACCTGCGTGGACTCCGAGTCGGAGTCGTCCTCGCCGGACAGGGTCGGGACCGGGCGCCTGGCCTGGTCGGAGATCCGGAGCAGCAGCGCCACGATCACCCAGTTGGCGATCAGGCTCGACCCGCCGTAGGAGAGGAACGGGGTGGTCAGGCCGGTGAGGGGGATCAGTCGGGTGACGCCGCCGATGACGACGAAGACCTGCAGCGCGAGGACGCCGGCGAGACCGACCGCCATCAGCTTGCCGAAGCCGTCGCGGCAGACCAGCGCGGCCCGGAGCGCACGCTCGACGAGCAGGCCGTAGACGAGGACGACGGCGATGACGCCGGTGAGGCCGAGCTCCTCGCCGATCGAGGCGACGATGAAGTCGGACTCGGCGTAGGGGACCCGGTCGGGGGAGCCGTTGCCGAAGCCGCGGCCCAGCAGTCCGCCCCACGCCAGCCCGAACATCGCCTCGACCGGCTGGAACGCACGGTCGTCGGTGCCTTCGCCGTAGTGGGCGAACGGGTTGAGCCAGATGTCCACGCGGTCGCGGACGTGGCCGAAGAGCTGGTAGGCGATGAACGCGCCGCCGAAGAACATGGTGCCGCCCACGACCAGCCAGCCCGGCCGCTCGGTGGCGACGTAGAGCATCACCAGGAAGAGGCCGAAGAACAGCAGACTGGAGCCGAGGTCGCGCTGGAAGACCAGGATGCCGAGGCTGACCAGCCACATCGCGAGGATCGGGCCGAGGTCGCGGCCCCGGGGGAGGTCCACGAAGAGGACCCGGCGGCCGGCGAGCGCGAGCGCGTCGCGGTGGAGGACGAGGTAGCCGGCGAAGGCGATGACGAGCAGCACCTTGGCGACCTCGCCGGGCTGGAAGCTGAAGCCGGCCAGGCGGATCCAGATCCGGGCTCCGTTGATCGTGGCGCCGAGCCCGGGCACCAGCGGCAGGAGGAGCAGCAGGATCGCGGCCAGGCCGAGCGTGTAGGTGAAGCGTTGCAGCACCCGGTGGTCGCGGACCACGATCAGCGTGACGACGAACAGCACCACCCCCAGCGTCATCCAGGTCAACTGCTGGCTGGAGAACGTGGCGTCGCGGACCAGGTCGAGCCGGTAGATCACGGCCAGGCCGAGGCCGTTGAGGGCCGCGACGGCCGGCAGCAGCACCGGGTCGGCGTAGGGGGCGGTGAAGCGCACGACGACGTGGGCCACGATCACCAGGCCGGCCAGCCAGCTGCCGTAGCCGATGATCCCCGCCGGGACGGTGCCCTCGACACCGAGCCCGACGGCGGCGTACGCGCCGATGCCGACGGCCAGCGCCAGGACGAGCAGGAACAGCTCGGCCCCCCGCCGGCGGCGGTGGACGAAGCCCATGATGCTTCCGGTCTGGGTCATGTCAGGACCCCTGCCGGTCTCGGGTTCGGGGCGCGGTGGTCGCCTCGTCGGTCACCTGCTCGGCGGAGAGGTTGTCGACCGTACGCCGGGCGGCGGCCAGGTCGCCGAAGCCGATGCCCTCGCGGACCTGGCCCTGGTCGTACTCGCTGAGGTCGTCGAGCCGGATGTCGCTGGTCTCGTAGGGCCGCGACATGTCGACGCCCGGCAGGTCGGCGTTGACGCCGCGGTAGATGGTGACGACGCCGTCGTACTCGCCGACGTAGTACTGGCGCTGGGTCCACGACCACACGCCGGCGGCCGCCACCCACAGCAGCCCGACCAGGACGGCCAGCACGAGCAGGCGGCGCAGCCAGGCGAAGCGACGCGGCGGCCGGGGCGCGTAGCGCGCCTCCTCGGGGTCGACCGGGTCGGAGGGGATCCCGAACGGCGCGTCGCCGGGGGCGTCGCTGCCCGGCACCGGCTCGAGCTCGCCGGTGTCGCCGGCACGGTGGCCGCGGAACAGGCTGCCCATGCCGGCCATCGCGCGCCCGCGTCGGGGGAGCTCGGCGGCGGCGCCGACCAGCATCGGCTCGGTGTCGCCCTCGGCCTGGTCGTCGATCACGTCCGCGACCAGGCAGGTGACGTTGTCGGAGCTGCCGGCCTCGAGGCTGGCGCGCACCAGCTCCACGGCGGCGTAGTCGGCGTTGCCGGTCCGCAGGATGTCGGTCAGCCGGCCGGCGTCGAGGACGCCGCAGGCACCGTCGCTGCACAGCAGCAGCCGGTCGCCGGCCTCCAGCTCGACCTGGAACAGGTCGGGCTCGAGGTCGTGGATGCCGTCGATGGCCTTGAGGATGAGGTTGCGGTGGGGGTGGACCCGCGACTCCTCCTCGGTGATCTGGCCGTCGTCGATGAGGGTCTGGACGAAGGTGTGGTCCTTGGTCAGCTGCTGCAGCGTGCCGCCGCGGAGGAGGTAGGCGCGGCTGTCGCCGACGTGGCCCATGCCGAGCGTGGTGCCGTCGAAGAGGGCGACCGTCGCCGTGGTGCTGGTGCCGGTGAGCCCGGGGTCCTCGTCGACCAGCTCGCCGATCCGGTCGTGGGCGCGGTGGAGGGCTCCGGCCACCTGGCCCAGGAGGTCCTCGGGGCTCTCGTCGTCGAGCCGGCGCAGCTGGCCGATGGCGGTGCTGGAGGCGATGTCACCGCGGGCTGCGCCACCGACCCCGTCGCAGACGGCGAGGAGGTGGGGTCCGGCGTAGCCGGAGTCCTGGTTGTCCTTGCGGACCCGGCCGACGTCGGAGATGGCCGCGTAGTCGAGGCGCACGGGCTACTTCCTCAGCTCGAGGATGGTCTTGCCGATGCGGACCTGGGTCCCGAGGGTGAGGGTGGTGGGCTGGGTGATGCGGGCGGTGCCGACGTACGTGCCGTTGGTGGAGCCGAGGTCCTCGACGAACCACTGGTCGCCCGAGGAGGCGATCCGGGCGTGGCGGGTCGAGACGTAGTCGTCGTCGAGGCGGATCGCCGCGTCGGTGCCGCGGCCGATGAGGATCGGGGCCTGGTCGAGCTCGGCACGCTCGCCGGCGTTGCCGCCCTCGACCACCAGGACGTGGGTCGGGCTGCCGCGGCGCTTCGCCGGCGCCTTGGCGGGCTTGGGCTTCTTGGTACGCCGGCCGCCGCCCTCACTGCCGCGGGCGCCCTCGGGGACGCGCGCGCCGAACATGTCGGAGCGGATGACCGAGATCGCCGACAGGACGAAGATCCAGAGGATGGCGAGGTAGGCCAGCCGGATCAGGAAGAGCGTCAGCTCAGACATCGGCGTCCTCCGAGACGATCCGGACGGTGAGGGTGGTGTTGCCAATCTTGACCTCGGCGCCGTCACGCAGGCTGGTGCTGGTGACGCGGTGGCCGTCGACGAGCATGCCGTTGGTCGAGCCGAGGTCGCGGACCCGCACCTGCAGGTCGGACTCGCCGCCCACGAGCATGAACTCGACGTGGCGTCGGCTCACACCGGGGTCGTTGATGCGGACGTCGGCCTCGGTCCCGCGCCCGACCACGGTGGCGGGCGGGTGCAGCGGGTGCTGCGTGCCGTTGACGTCGAGCAGCGCGCGGGCGCGGCGTACTTGCGTGTGGGTGCTGTTGCTGCGCACCCCGGCCTGGGCCTGGCTGCGGATCCGGAAGCGACCGGTCGTGAGGTCCTCGGCGGCCTCGAACTCGATGCGCACCGGGCCGGGGAACTTGTAGCCCTGCTGCTCGGCGTGGTCCTCGAGCTGCTCCTTGAAGTCCTGCGCCATGGCGTTGTCGTAGGGGGCCAGCCGGTCGAGGTCGGTGTGCGACAGCTCGACGTGGAAGTCGTTGGGCACCATCCGCCGGTCGCGGGACAGGATCTGGGCGTTGTTGTCGCACTCGCGCTGCAGTGCGGCCGCGATCTCGACGGGCTGCACGGCACTCCGGAACGCCTTGGCGAACGCTCCGGAGATGACCTGCTCGAGCTTCCGCTCGAAGTTCTGCAACCCGCCCATGCGTCCGCCTCCTTCCTGTCTGGGTGCTCACGGGAGCCTATCGGGGTCGACCGCCTGAGCCGACTCCGCCGGACCGTGCCGCCGCCGGTTTGGGGTGAGTCTCCGCACTGGGATAGCCTGTGCCCGCTTCTCGCGCGAGTGGCGGAATAGGCAGACGCGCACGGTTCAGGTCCGTGTGTCCGAAAGGACGTGGGGGTTCAACTCCCCCCTCGCGCACAACAACGGCCGGTCCAGGCATCACGCCTCCACCGGTTCAGGTATCAGGAAGGGCCCCTGGTCTGCGGAGACGCAGACCAGGGGCCCTTTCCGATCCAGCCGCGGACAGTCCGCCAGCGGTGCCACCGTCCAGGCCCGTCCCGCGCTGGCCCGCGTGGTTCGTCGACGGCGTCCCGCGGGTGCGCCCACGGCCCGCCGGACGGCCCGTCGTCCCCCACGGCGGCGTTCCCGCGCGTCAGGCAGGCAGGGCGAGGTTCCTCCGCTGCATGGCCATCGCGGCAGCACCGGCGAGCAGCGCGCAGGCCGTGAGCAGGCCGAGCACGGGCTGCGGGCTGATGGAGGCGGCAGGAGCATTGGGTACGTGGGTGAAGGGCGACAGATCGAGCAGCCAGGTCGGCAGGCCCAGCGATGGACCGAACATCGGTCCCACGAGGACGGCGGACACCACGAGCGTCCAGGACAGCCCGACCGACCACCGCGGCACCAGCATCACGAGCGCGAGGGCGGCCGCGCCGAGGGCCCCGACAGCGGGCAGCTGGACCAGCGCGGCGCCGACGAGCTCGCCGAGCAGCGAGGCGCTGTCCCCCAGGACCAGTCCGCCGACGATGGCCATGGCCACCGCGAAGAGCAGGATCAGCAACGTGGCGCCGACCACGGCATTGACGGCGTACGCGGCGAGCCAGCGAATGCGGGAGACTGCGGTTCCGAGCACGGGTTCCAGCGTTCCCTGCGCCTCGTCGTGGTGAAGGCGGAGCAGGAGCGTGACGACGTAGACGGCCACCGCCATGCCGGCCAACTGCATCATCGACGCCCAGTAGGCGCCGAGCAGGTCCGCCTCACCACCGAAGGTGGCGTACCACTCCGTCGCAGCGCCTTCCAACCCGCCGATCTGTTCGCTCAGCGCGCCGAACACCAGGCCGAACCCGACGAGCCCGACCGCCCAGCCGAGGAGCGCGGCTCGCTGCAGCCGCCAGACGAGACCGGCAGGGGTGAGCAGGCTCGGCCGCGCACGGGCCGGCCCCCTGCGCTCTGGCCAGATGCCACGGCCGACGTCGCGCCTGCCGACGAGGACGACTGCCGCCCAGCAGGACACACCGACGGTCACCAGGGCGAGGCCCGCGGGCCACCACTGGTTGTCCGCGAACGGGCGCATCTGTTGACCCCAGCCGATCGGCGAGAGCCAGGCCGGCCAGGCGCTGGTCACCCGCAGCGCGGCGGAGTCGACCGTGCCCAGCATGTTGCCGAGGGCCGCGAGCAGGAACGAGATCCCCAGGACGGCGCCCGCGAGTCCGGTCGCCCCGCGCGTGGTCGAGGCCAGCTGCGAGGTCACCCCGGCGACGCCGGTGAACGCCACGCCCACCAGGGCGATCGACGCTCCCGCCGCCATCGACCCGGTCGCAGGCTGTCCGGCGACGATCATGCCCAGGCCGAGCGCGCCGGCCAGTACGACGTTCGCGGCGAGCGCCACGCAGACAGCCGCGCCGAGCGGGGCGTAGCGACCGACGACGCCGGCGCCCAGGGTCTCCGCACGCCCGAGCTCCTCTGCCTGCCGGGTGTGGCGGACGACGGCGAAGACGCTCATGAGGGCGGCCAGCACCGCCAGCGTGAGCGCATCCCGGTGCAGGGTGTAGCCACCGACGGTAGGACCCGTGACGAGGCCCAGCACCCGCATTCCCGGGTTCTCCACCACGACCTGGGTGTCGGGCACCAGGAGCTCCGGATGCTGTGTGTAGCTGTCCTCGAACATGGCGGTCGTCGCGGCCAGGAAGGCAGCCATGCCGAGGATCCATGCGGGCAGGGTGATCCGGTCGCGCCGCAGGGCGAGACGGAACAGGCGCAGCGTGCCGGCGTAGCCGCTCATCGTGCCCTCACCACCTCGGGAGGGCTACCCGCACCCCGGCCGGGTTCGCACGCGTCGTAGTGGCGCAGGAACAGCTCCTCCAGCGTGGGCGGCGAGGTCACCAGGGACCGCACCTCGAGCTCGACGAGGTGCTCGAGCACGTGGTTGAGCTCGCCGGGCTCGACGCTGAACTCTGCGCGGCCGTCCTGCACCCGGGCGTCGTGCACTCCGGCCCACCGCGTCACCGGCTCCAGCGGCTTCGCAGTCTCGACCACCACCGACGTGCGGGTGAGGTGACGCAACTGGTCGAACGTTCCCGTCTCGGCAGCCCGGCCGGCGCGGATGATGGTGACACGGTCGCACAGGGCCTCCACCTCGGAGAGGATGTGGCTGGAGAGCAGGATGGTCCTTCCGGCCGCTCGCAACTCCTGCACGACCTCTTGGAAGACCGCCTCCATCAGCGGGTCCAACCCCGACGTGGGCTCGTCCAGCAGGTAGAGCTCCACATCGGAGGAGAACGCCGCCACCAGGGCTACCTTCTGCCGGTTGCCCTTGGAGTAGGCGCGGATCTTCTTGGTCGGCTCGAGCTGGAAGCGCTCGAGCAGCTCGTCCCGACGGAACGCGTCGAGGCCTCCCCGCAGGTCGCCCAACAGGTCGATCACCTCGCCACCGGTCAGATTGGGCCACAGGTTCACCTCGCCGGGCACGTAGGCCAGGCGACGGTGCAAGGCCACTGCGTCGCGCCACGGGTCACCGCCGAGCAGCACGACGTGACCGTCGTCGGCACGCAGCAGACCGAGAAGCACGCGGATGGTGGTTGTCTTCCCGGCACCGTTCGGCCCGAGGAAGCCGTGCACCTCGCCCGTCTCGAGCTGCAGGTCGAGGTGGTCCAGGGCCCTCGTACCGGACCCGAAGTCCTTCACCAGTCCCGAGACCGCGATCGCGGTGCTCACGGGGACCACATCCCTTCCGTGTCTGGGTTCTGGAGGCCAGACGTCTCCACCCTCAGAGGAGCGCACCTGCGGGTCGATCCGACAGTGCCGAAGGCCACGAGGTGACGGGCCCCTCGTCCCGCATCGCCTGTGCCGTGGTGAGGTCCCAGGGTGGCCACGGGCTGCACGAGCAGGCCTCGTGCGCCCGAGGGGCTCCCGCAGCCGGGCGCGCGACACCTCGGGCCCGTGGTCCGTTGCCAGGGTCAGGCGGACACCCCGCGTCCGCCGCGGCAGCCGGCGCACGTGGTGCGGATGGTCACCTTCGCTCGGCCCCCGTGGACGGCGCAGCAGCGACCGGGGTCCTCAGGGCGAGACCGATCAGGAAGAACACGGCACCCATGCCGATCGCCATCAGAGCGACGCCGTAGGCGACCACGGACGTGAACAGCGAGGCACGCAGGAACGACGCCTGCATGGCGGTCTCGCGCGTCGGGTCGTCCTGCTCGAGCTCCGCGTACGTCTTCCCTCCCGTGGCCTCGAGCGCGTGCGTGTTGATCACCTGGGCCTGGGCGTAGGCGGAGAAGGGCCCGTCGACCTCGTCGCCGGCCAGGAAGTCCGCGTCGTCGGAGACCGTGATGTTCTCCGCTGCGAGCTGGTCCGTGACGACGAACCAGGTGACGCCGCCGGCGACCACCAGGATGATGCCGAAGACCGCGACGATGCTGCCGACGAGGCGGGGGGTACGAGAAGCCTTGGCCATGGAGCGCTCCGATCTCTTTCGGGGACGTGGCCGGCTCACCGGCCGACGTGGTCCTCAGGCTCGCGCGCCCGGTGCCGAGCGGGATGGTCCGTCTCGGGTGATTCGCGGTGGCCTCCGCCCGTCGTCGAGGAATCGGTCCGAGGGCACGGCCGCGCCCCACCGGTCTCGGGAACCCGGCTGTGCAGGTGCGCCAAGCGGCAGCTCGGGCCGCTGTGACCATGTGTCCACGATGCAGCTGCCCCGAGCGCTGCGAGGGCCGGCGGGCGCTCACGCGGCGCAGGCGGGCTCGTTCAGGTGGCGTGAGGCCGAGAAGCGGTGAGCGTACGGAAGGCCGGGACCCGTCAGTGCCTCGAACCTCGGTAGATGTGCGGATACCGGAGGCTGCGCTCCGGGCGGGATCCTGAGGTCACACCCCGACCCGGGAGGTCCCGATGAGCGTGACGTCGTCCCGACTGCGGATGCTGGCCTCGACCGGTGCGGCGCTCGGTGTCGCCGTGTGGGGGCTGGCGGTGCCGGCCCACGCCGTCGCCCCGCCGAACGACACTCCGGCGGGAGCGATCGAGATCGCGACCGTCCCCGCCACGATCGAGGCCGGCACCCGCCAAGCGACCACGGACCTCAAGCGTCGCCCGTGCGTGTTCGGACGGAGCATCTGGTATCGCTACAGGCCCACCGCGACGGCCACCGTCAGGATGGTGACGATCGGCAGCTCCTTCGACACCGTGCTGGCGGTCCACAGCGGCGGTGCGAAGCCACGGACGCTCCTGGCCTGCAACGACGACGCGGCCGGCCTGGCGTCGGCGGTGCGGCCGATGCTGACGGCCGGCCAGCACTACTGGATCGCCGTCAGCTCGTGCTGCGGCAGCAGTCGGGCGCCCGGCGGCGACCTCGTGCTCCGGCTCTACGAGGGCGGGAGCGCCGCCGCGGTCGAGCTGACCGTCGACCGGGCCGAGGCGGGGTCGGTGTCGGGCAGGATCCGGCTCCACGGGACTGCCACCTGCGCCACCCCGTCGGTCGTGTGGAGCGCGCTCGTCGCGAGCCAGCGGATCGACGCGCAGGTCGCCCGCGGGTCTACGGAGCTGATGGTGCGCGAGTGCACCACGACGCCGACGGAGTGGACCGTCCGCGTCGACTCGGAGACCGGGTGGGCCTTCCGCCCGGGGACGGTCGCCGTGGACGTCCGCGCAGAGGGAGACGACGGGTTCAGCCGGGACGTCGTGGAGATCGAGACCAGCGTCGTCGTGGACGACGGGCCGCTCCGTCGGCGCTCCTGACCGGGCGACGAGGAATGGGTCCGGGGGCAGATGGCCGATAGAATCAGCACCGAGGTTCCCGACCCGCCACTCGTGGCCCGGCGTCGGGACGTCCTGGGGCCTCTGACGTGCTGCGGACCGTGCCTGCGCTCCGCACCGGACCACCAGGAGATCCCCGCATGACCGTGCCCCGCCACGCCTCGCTCGTCGCCTCGCTGCGCGCCCACCTCGAGACCCTCGGGGAGTGGGCCCGCCGTGGCCCGGTCCGGGCGCTGGTGACCAAGCTGGTGCTGAGCGTCGCCGGCGTCGGGGTGTTCGTGGTCGGGATCGCGATGCTGGTGCTGCCGGGTCCCGGACTGGTCGTGATGGCCGCCGGCCTCGGGCTGCTGGCCGCCGAGTGGGAGTGGGCGCGTCGCGTCGTCCGCACCGTCTCCGACGGCGTACGCCGGGCGCGCCAGGCGCTCCTCCCCGAGGGCAGCTCGCCGCGCCGCAAGGCCGCGGCCGGCGTGCTCGCCGGGGCGTTCCTGGTGGGTGGCTTCCTCGCGACGACCGCGACCACGGCGCTGCTCGGCGCGCAGACGATCCTCTAGGACGCCACGCGGTCAGTCCTGGATCGGGATCCGCAGCCGCCAGCCGACCACGATCACGTCGGGGTCCTCGATGCGCGGGTTGGCGGCCACGACCTGCTTCACCGTGACCTTGGTGAAGTCCTTCACCTTGCGCACGATCTTGCTGAGGGTGTCGCCGGACTCGACGCGGTAGAGCAGGTTGCCGCGTGAGCCGGGGAAGCAGATCACCTCGACCTCGCGGAGGTTGAAGCCCGGGCTCGGGCCCTCGTCCGGCAGGCCCGGGTTGTCGCCGAAGACCTGCACCGTGAGCCGGGTGCCGGCACGGGGCGGGTCCGCCAGACGGACGCGGGCCGAGAAGTCGCCGACGCCGAAGCCGCCGCCGCTGGACTGGGCGGAGTCCTCTGCGAGGACCTTGCCGCGTGGGCCGAGCACGCGGATCCCGATCGTCCCCTCGAAGCCGCCGCCGATCCCGGCGACGACGAACCGGTCGCCGACCAGGTCGTCGGTGCGCGGCTGTCGCAGTCGTACGTCCGTCACGAGTGCCATGAGCGTCCCCTCCCGAGCGTCTGGCGTCTCGTGAGTGTGACGCCCCGCGTCGGGTGCTGTCGAGAGCCAGCTGCAACCAGCACGAAACCTCGCGTCAACCGGCACGCCACGTCCCTCGCACAGACTCGGGGCGTGCCGTGACGCAGCACACCGGGACGTTCCGGAATCCCCGCCCGCGGCGGGTCGTTGGGACAGGTTCACGCACTCGAACGAGGGAGACACCATGAACAGCGTGAAGCGCATCACCCGCTGGATCGACAGCTACACGCTCTGGGCGTTCAACGCCGGGCGCCACCGCTAGGAGCGAGCCCGGCCGGGACCCGTCGCAGCACCACCAGCAGCGGCACGGTCCCGACCACCGCGAGGGCTGCGAAGCCCGGTACGGCCGCCTGGGAGACGACCGTCGAGGACGGGTCCGCCAGGTGTCCGGCCCACTGGTCGACCGCGACGCCGATCGCCTCCACCACCCAGAAGGTGAGCCCGGCAGCAGCCAGGACGACGACGTCGGGCCGCAGGCGCACGAGCGCGAGGCCGAGCCAGGCCATCGCCGGGAGCCACACGGCGAGGTCCTGGACGAAGACGGGGTTGGTGGTCAGCCCGGTGCCGTCGAGGAAGGCGGTCGGCTCGTCGGCGTACGTCGCCGGCACCACCACGCCGAGCCACGCGGCCGTGTTGAGGGCGACGACCACCAGCACGTAGACGCCCGTCCACCGCGGAGCCACCTGCGTGGCGTCGACGTCGAGGCCGCGGACGTGGGCGACCAGGCCCAGCAACGACCACACGGAGAGCGAGAGCATCGCGACGTACAGCAGGAACGCCGGGTTGAACGGTGTCGCGAACGCGAACATCACCGCGTTGTAGGTCAGGTACGCCACGGCCCCCGTCGCGAGCGCGAGCGCGCGGCGCGAGCCCCGGGTCACCCCGGGCAGTGACAGCCCGAGCAGCGGCACCGCCACCAGCAGCACCACCCAGGCCGTCCCGCGGGCCGAGCCGTTCATCACCGCCGTCCCCGAGAGCAGGTCGGGGACCAGCACGGTGACCGCGGCGGCCACGGCCGCCACGGACACCAGTCCGCGGGTCAACCAGGTCGTCGTGGTCATGGTCGCCCTCCTCGCGCCGGTTCGTCCCGTCCAGCCTCACCCGTGCTCGGGGAGGGGCGGCAGGGTCGACCGGCCGGGGGTGGCGGACCGAAGGGCCCACCGGCGACGGCCGGTGGGCGTCGCTGTCAGACGATCCCGCTGACGGCTGCCATCACCGGCACCAGTGCCACGATCAGGATGATGCCGATGACGTCGAAGACGATGCCGGAGCGCACCATCTTGGTGATCGGGATCATCCCGGAGCCGTAGACCACGGCGTTCTGGGGGGTGGAGACCGGCATCATGAAGCCGAACGAGGCCCCGAACACCGCACACAGCGCGGGGATCACGGGGTCGAGCCCGGCGGCCGCCGCGATCGGGATCACGATCGGCACCACGATGGTCGCGGCCGCGGTGTTGGAGGTCGTCTCCGAGATCACGATCGCGATCAGCGCGGCCACCGCGGAGACGGCGACCAGGCTGGTCACGCCCAGGCTGTCGGCGATGCCGGTGCCGAGGGTCTCGGCGAGCCCGGTCTGCGAGAGCAGGGTGCCGAGCACGATGCCGGAGCCGAAGAGGATGACGGTGCCCCAGTCGATCTTCACGGCCTCGTTCCAGTTCATCGTGAACCGGCGGCGGGCCCAGTCGACGGGGAGCACGAACAGCAGCACCGCTCCCAGGATCGCGACCGTCCCCTCGTCGAGGCGCGCCGAGATCCAGGCGTACGCGTCGGACTCGTCACCGGCGAAGAGGGCCACGAACCCGGGGAGCACCCACAGCGTGACCGCGACGCCGAAGACGGCCAGCGTGTTCTTCTCGCCGCGGGAGAGCCGACCGAGCTCGGCCTTCTGCTCCGCGATGTAGGTGTCGGCACCGGTGAGCCGCCGCACCTCCGGCTTGTTGAGGAGGATCAGGATCACGCAGAGCGCGATGAACATCAGCAGCACGATGGGGGCGGCCGTGATCACCCAGTCGAAGAACGTGATGGTGGTGTCGGTCTCGGACTCGATGAAGGCGATGCCGATCAGGTTGGGCGGGGTCCCGATCGGCGTCAGCAGGCCGCCCACGCCGGCGCCGTAGGAGATCATCAGCATCAGAGCGGTGCCGAACCTGAGCCGGCTCGCGTCGGCGTCCTCGTCGGACTGCTCGACCACCAGGTCGCCGAGCGCCCGCATCATGCCGAGGCCGATCGGCAGCAGCATCGCCGCGGTGGCGGTGTTGGAGATGACCGAGGAGAGCAGGGCGGCGATCGCGCCGAAGGCGATGATCACGGCGTACGTCGACGACGCCACGCCGGGCAGCGACAGCACCCGGAACGCGAACCGCCGGTCCAGGCCGTGGGTCTTCATCGCCTGCGCGATCACGAACGCGCCGATGAACAGGAAGATCGTGTCGGAGGCGAAGGACCCGTAGACGATGTCGGAGGCGGAGTCGTCGCTGTCCGACGGGATCACCGGCACCTGCAGCAGCACGCAGAGCGCGAGCGACAGGATCGCGGTCGCCGGGATCGGGATCGCCTCGGAGAGCCAGTAGACGATCGTGAAGCCGAGGACGGCGGCCAGCCGCTGCTGGTTGTCGTCGATCGGCATCGGGATCAGCAGCAGCACCACGAAGACCACCGGCCCGACGAAGAGCCCGATCGTCTGCCGGGCCCTCTCGAAACGTTGCTCTGCGGGGGTCAGCCGCTCCATCTGCTCGTCAAGGGTCCGGTAGGTGCCGGTCTCCTGGGTCGTGCTCATGCCCGAGTCCTCTCGCGAAACGCCCCGTGGGATCCCGGTGACCCTAACGGCGTCGCGGCGGACGCGACAGGGGTCGAACGGTCAGGGGAGCGGCAGGCCCCGGCCGGGGTTGAGGATCCCGTGGGGGTCGAAGACCTCCTTGATGCCCGCCTGCAGCCGGGCCGAGACCGGCCCGACCTCGCGCCCCACCCAGTCCGGTTTGAGGCGTCCGACGCCGTGCTCACCGGTCACGGTGCCGCCCACCTCGAGCGCCGCGGTGAGGATGGCGTCGAACGCCCTCCGGGCCGCGGCGACGGAGGCGGGGTCGTGGCCGTCGTGGACGATGTTGGGGTGCAGGTTGCCGTCGCCGGCGTGGCCGACGGTGGCGATGGTCAACCCGACCTCGTCGGCGATCCGCTCGATGGTCGCGATCAACCCGGGCAGCTGGTCGACCGGCACGCAGACGTCGTCGACGAGCAGGGTGCCGAGCGGTTCCAGGGCCTCGTACGCCAGCCGCCGCGCCGCCATCAGCTGGGCGCCCTCCTCGGCGTCGTCGGTGTGGGCGATGTCGGTCGCGCCGCAGGACGTGAAGATCCCGGCCAGCCGTTCGGCGTCCTCCGCCGCGTGGGTCGTGTCGCTCTGCGCGAGCAGCATCGCCGCGGGCTCGCCGAGCCCCATGCCGGTCATCCGGTCCACGGCCGTCACGGTGGCCCGGTCCATCACCTCGAGCAGGGAGGGGACGAGCCCCTGCGCGACCACCTCGGCGATGGCGCGACCCGCGTCGGTGAACTCGTCGAACGTCGCGACCACGGTCGCTGCCGGCGGTGGGGCGGGGAGCAGGCCGAGCGTGATGCCGGTGATGACCCCGAGCGCCCCTTCCGAGCCGACCAGCAGGCTGGTGAGGTCGAGCCCGGCGACTCCCTTGACGGTGCGGTGCCCGGTCCGGACCACCTCGCCGCTGGGCAGCACCACCTCGAGCGCGCGCACGAAGTCGCCGGTCACGCCGTACTTCACGCAGCACAGCCCGCCCGCGTTGGTCGCGACGTTGCCACCGATCGTGGCGAAGCCGACGCTGCCCGGGTCGGGCGGGTAGTGGAGACCTGCCTCGGCGGCTAGGGAGCGGATGGTCGCGGTGACCACCCCCGGCTCCACCACCATCACCCGGTTGGCGCGGTCGAGCTCGACGACGCGGTCGAGCCGCTCGGTCGAGAGCAGCAGGCAGCCATCGAGGGCGTTGGCACCCCCGCAGAGGCCGCTGCCAGCGCCGCGGGTGACGACCGGGGTGCCGTGCCGGTCGGCGACCTCGAGGCAGGTCGAGACCTGCTCGGTCGTCCGGACCCGGGCCAGTGCCCGGGCGGTGCCGTGCTCCTGGCCGGCGCGGTCGACGGCGTACGCCGCGACGACGTCGGGGTCCTCGACGAGCACGTCGGCGGGCAGCAGCCCGCGGAGCTCCTCCAGCCAGTCGCTCATGGGGCGCTCGTCGCCTCGCGGTGCTGCTCGCGCAGGCCGTGGTAGAGCACGGCGTTGTCGCGCAGGCCGTCGGCCTCCTCGGCGGTCAGCTCGCGGCGCACCTTGGCGGGGACCCCGGCCACGAGGCTGCCGGCCGGGATGTCGGCGCCCTCGAGGACGACCGCCCCGGCGGCGACCAGGCAGCGGTCGCCGATCCGCGCGCCGTTGAGGATCCGCGAGCCCATGCCCACCAGCACCTCGTCACCGATCGTGCAGCCGTGGAGCACCGCGCCGTGGCCGACGTTGACGTCGCGGCCGAGGGTCACCGGGAAGCCGGTGTCGGTGTGGACGACACAGCCGTCCTGGACGTTGCTGCCCTCCCCGAGCGTGATCGGCTCGGCATCGGCCCGCAGCACCGCGCCGTACCAGACGGATGAGCCGTCGTGGAGCGTGACCGCCCCGACCAGGGTCGCGCCGGGGGCGACGAAGGCGCCGTCGTGGACCTCCGGCGTGGCTCCGCCGAAGGGGACCAGCAGCGGCGCGCTCACCGTCCCACCCGTGCGACGGTGCTCGTGCCGAAGCGCTTGGCGACCAGTGCCTTGATGCCGTCGGGCAGGTCGCGGGTGCCGACGAGGTGGGCCGTCATCAGCTCGCGCTGGGCGTCGCCGTCGCCGGCGAAGGCGCGTACGCAGAGCTCGGGCTCGGCGTTGGCCATCGTGAGGATCGCCCCCGCGACGCCGGTTGCGCCGGCCTGGACGAGGACCGCCGAGGAGCCGACGTAGACCGGGAGCCCGTCCAGCTCGGTCACCTCGCGCAGCAGCCGCTCGGCGTCGCCGCTGGAGTCCTTGACGCCGTCGATGCCGAGCTCGGCGAGCACCGGCACCTCGATCCCGGGGGCGGCGAACGCCGGGAAGTGGTAGCCGAGCACGTGGCCACCGTCGGCGGCGCGGACCACCTGGTCGAAGTAGGGGCGCGGGTCGACGACTCCGTGCGGCGAGAGCACCAGGACGGCGTCGGCCCCGGCCGCGAGGGCGTCCCGGGTGAAGCCGGCGGCGGTCCGTCCCGTGGGAGCGCCGGTGCCGGCGACGACGGGTACGTCGGTCGGAACGGCCTCGCGAACGGCGCGGACGACCGCGACCCGTTCCTCGGCCGAGAGTGCTGCCGCCTCCCCGGTCGTGCCGGTGACGACGACCGAGCGCATCCCGGCGCCGACCAGCTCGAGGGCGAGGTCGGCCGTGGCGCGGGCGTCGACGGCTCCCTCGTCGTCGAACAGCGTGACCAGCGCGACGCCGACGCCGGTGAACAGGGGGGTGTGGCTCATCGTGACTCCTCTGGTGTGCCGGGTCCGACCCGGACGACGGGGTTGGTCAGGGCGCCGACCTCCTCGACACGCACCGTCACCACGTCACCCTCGGCGAGGGTGACGTCGGACTCGGGGACCGCGGAGGTGCCGGTGGCGAGGACGACGCCATGGGGGTAGTGGTCGCCGGCGAACAGCGCGCCGGTGAGGTCGGGGAAGCGACGGTGGATCGAGGCGGTCGAGGTGGCGCCCGACCAGGTGGTCCTGCCGGCGCGACGGATCTCGGCCTCGATGCCCAGGGCGTAGGGGTCGGCGACGGCCCAGGCCATCCGGATCCACGGGCCCAGGGCGCAGGAGTGCCGGTAGACCTTGGCCTGGGGGAGGTAGAGCGGGTTCGCGCCCTCGATGCTGCGCGAGCTCACGTCGTTGCAGGCGGTGTGGCCGACGACCTCGCCGACCGCGTTGCACACCAGGGCGAGCTCGGGTTCCGGGACGTCCCACGTCGAGTCGGCCCGGATCCCCACCGTCTCGCCCGGTCCGCGGACCCGCCAGCCGACGGCCTTGAAGAACAGCTCGGGCCGGTCGGCGTCGTAGACGTCGAGGTAGAGGTCCGCGTGGGCGCTCTCCTCGGCACGGCCGGCGCGGGAGGTCTCGTACGTCACCCCGGCGGCCCAGACCTCGGTGTGGGGGTCGACGGGCGCGAGCACAGCCTCCGGGGCCGCTCCCTCGGGGGCGGCGGCCAGGTCCTCCCGCAGCCGCGCCGCGGGGAGGGCCAGCAGCGTGGAGAGCGTCGTGCCCGCGGGCAGCGACCGGAAGCCGTCGGCGTCGCGGTAGTGCCAGCCCCCGGCGCCCCGCATCAGCGTGTGCGCCGGGGCGTCCTCCGCGTCCGGGATCACTGCTTCTCCTCGAGCCAGGCACGGACCGCGTCGTCGTGCTCGGCCAGCAGCGGCGGGGGCCGGTGCTCGCGCCGGACCTCCTCGCCGTCGGTGTCGAACAGGCGCAGCGCCGGTCCCGGCAGGCCGATCCGGCCCGCCGTGGGGTGGTCCACCTCCACCAGCAGCCCCTGGGAGCGCGCCTGGTCCCAGGCGTACACCTCGTCGAGGGTGCGGATCGCCCCGGCCGGCACGCCGGCCTCGGCGAGCCGGGCCAGCCAGGTGTCGCGGTCCTCGGTCATCAGGACGTCCTCGATCACCTTGGTGAGCTCCTCGCGGCGCTCGCGACGCTCGCCGTTGGTCGTGAAGCGGGGGTCGTCGCCCGGCAGGTCCAGCACGTCGAGCAGCCGCAGCCACTGCGCGTCGTTGCCGACCGCGATCTGCAGCATCCCGTCGCGGCAGCCGAAGGCGCCGTAGGGCGAGATCGTCGGGTGGTGGTTGCCCTGGGCCTGCGGCACCTCGCCCGCGACGGTGTGGCGGGTGCCCTGGAAGGCGTGGACGCCGACGAGCGCGGCGAGCAGCGAGGTCCGGACGACGGTGCCGCGACCGGTGCGGGCGCGGGCGGCGAGCGCGGTGGCGACGCCGTACGCGCCGTAGATCCCGGCGAGCAGGTCGCCGATCGGGACCCCGACGCGGGTGGGGGAGCCGGGACCGGGTCCGGTCAGCGACATCAGCCCGGCCTCGCCCTGCGCGATCTGGTCGTAGCCTGCGCGGCCGCCCTCGGGGCCGTCGTGCCCGAAGCCGGAGATGGAGAGCACCACCAGGCCGGGGTTCGCCTCGTGCAGCGCCGCGGGCGGGAAGCCCAGCCGGTCGAGCACGCCGGGACGGAAGTTCTCGACCAGCACGTCGGCCCGGCGCAGCAGCTCGCCGAGCGTCGCCCGGCCCTCCTCGCTCTTGAGGTCGAGCTGGACCGACTCCTTGTTGCGGTTGGCCGACATGAAGTACGTCGACTGCGGGTCGTCCTCCGGTCCGACGAACGGTGGGCCCCAGCCGCGCGCGTCGTCCCCGGTGCCGGGTGACTCGACCTTGATCACCCGGGCCCCCATGTCGCCCAGCATCATCGCGGCGTGCGGCCCGGCGAGCGCCCGGGAGAGGTCGACGACCAGCGTTCCGGCCAGGGGCAGGTCCTCGGCGGCGGTCACCGGCCGCTCCACGTCGGCTTCTGCTTGGCCATGAAGCTGGCGACGCCGTGCCGGAAGTCCTCGCTGCCGAAGACGGTCGACACGATGTCGTCGCCGTCGGGGATCGAGGCGGTCCGCAGCCGGCGTACGGCCTCCTTGGTCGCCCACATCGTCAGCGGCGCGTGAGAGGCGAGCACGTCGGTGGTCTCGGTGACCCGCGCGTCGAGCTCGTCGGACTCGCACACCTCGGAGACGAACCCGGCCGCCAGCGCGGAGGCGGCGTCGATCGAGCGGCCGCGCAGGAGCATGTCGAGCGTGCGGGCGGGGCCGAGGTGGTGGACCAGCAGCGAGTAGGTGTTCATCGACAGGCAGTTGCCGAGGGTGCGGGCGATCGGGGCGCCGAACTTGGCGGTGGTGGTGGCGATCCGCAGGTCGCAGACCGACGCGATCACCAGGCCGCCGCCGATGCAGTAGCCGTCGATCGCGGCGACGGTGGGCTTGCGCACCCGCTCGAGGCGGTCGGTGACGGCCGCGATCCTCTCCTCGTAGGCGACCCCGTCGGCGCCCGAGGAGAACTCACGGAACTGGGCGATGTCGGTGCCGGCGATGAACGCCTTGCCGCCGGCGCCGTGGAGCACCATCGAGCGGACCTCGTCGTCGGCATCCGCGGCCTCGCACGCGGCGACGAGCCCGTCGTACATCTCCCACGTCATCGCGTTGTGGGCCTCGGGGCGGTTGAACGTGACGAGGAGGATGTCACCCCGGCGTTCGGTGAGCAGCTGATCAGACATGGTGGTCGTCCTTCGAACGGTCGAGCTTCATGGGATCGGTCAGGGAGTCGGCCGTGTGTGCGGAACGGCCGGTGAGGCGGAGCGCCAGGCGGAACAGCGGCGGGCCGGCCAGGAACAGGAAGGCCAGCAGCAGCACGCCCGCCGAGATCGGTCGGGTGAACAGGATGCCGAGGTCACCGTCACCGACCGCGGAGGTCTGCACCAGCGTCTTCTCGAAGAGCGACCCGATCACCAGGCCGAGCACGAGCGGGGCCATGGGCAGGTCGTAGCGCTTCATGAAGTAGCCGACGACGCCGAAGACGAAGACCAGCCAGACGCTGAAGTAGTTGTTGTCGATGGAGTAGGCGCCGACGAAGCTGGTGAGCAGGATCAGCGGGTACATGTAGGCGTACGGGACACGCAGGATCTGCGCGAACGCCGGTGCCATCGGCAGGTTCAGCACCAGCAGCATCACGTTGCCGATGAAGAAGGACGCCAGCAGGCCCCACACGAGGGCGGGCTGCTCCTCGAAGAGCAGCGGGCCCGGCTGGATGCCGTAGACGGTGAAGGCGCCGAGCAGCACGGCCGTGGTCGCACCGCCGGGGATGCCCAGGGTCAGGGTCGGGATGAAGTTGGCGTTGGCGGCCGCGTTGTTGGCGCTCTCGGGTGCTGCCACGCCTTCGATGGCGCCCTTGCCGAACTGGTCGCCGTTCTTCGAGACCCGCTTCTCGACGCCGTACGCCATGAACGAGGCGAGCGTCGAGCCGGCGCCCGGGAGGCAGCCCAGCAGGAAGCCCAGCACGCTGCCGCGCCCGATCGCCGGACCTGACTGCCTGATCTCCTTGCGGGTGATGGTCATGTCCTTGAAGCTCGCCTGGATCGGCGCGTCCGCCCCGACCCGGATCTGGTACATCACCTCGCCGACGGCGAACAGGCCGATCATCACCTCGACGTACGGGATGCCGGCCAGCAGGTTGACGTCGCCGAAGGTGAACCGGGCCTCGCCCCCGGCCGCGGGGACCCCGACGGTCGCCAGCAGCACGCCGAGCATGGCCATCGCCAGGCCCTTGATCCGGGAGTCGCCCGAGAAGCTGATGATCGTGGCGAAGCCGAGGATCATCACCGCGAGGTTCTCGGGTGGCCCGAACTGCAGGGCCACGTCGGCGATGGGCGGCGCGACCAGGGCGAGCAGCAGCAGCGAGAAGATCGCCGCCACGAACGAGCCGATCGCGGCGATCGCCAGCGCGGACCCCGCTCTGCCCTGCCTCGCCATCTGGTAGCCGTCGAGCGTCGTCACCACGCTCGCGGCCTCGCCCGGTGTCGAGATCAGCACCGAGGTGATGGTGCCGCCGTACTGCGAGCCGTAGTAGATGCCGGCGAGCATGATCAGCGCGGTCACCGGCTCGAGGGTCAGCGTCAGCGGGATCAGCACCGCGACTCCGGTGCTGGACCCGAGGCCGGGCAGCAGCCCGATGACGGTGCCGGCGAGCACGCCGACGAAGCACCAGAGCAGGTTCTCCGGGGTCAGCGCGGTGCTGAAGCCCAGGGCGAGGTTGTCGAGCATGTCGGCTCCCGGTCCGCTACACCCCGAGCAGGCCCTGCGGCAGGGGTACGCGCAGGAACAGCTCGAAGACGAGGTAGATGAAGGTGCAGGCGGCCACGGCTACGAGCGCGGACCCCAGCGGCTTGCGCTTCTCGACGAAGGTCGAGACCACGAAGATGAACAGGCCGAAGGCGATCAGGAAGCCCACCCAGGTCACGAGGAAGAGCGTGGCCAGCAGCAGCCCGAAGACGGTCCACAGCTGGCGGACCCGCTCCTTCTCCGTTCGGCCGAAGATGTCGGTCTCCTGGTCGTCGGCGTCCTGCACGCTGTCCAGGACGGGTACGGCGTCCAGCGCCTCCGCCGCCGCCCGGCGCACGGCCTGCGCCAGCAGGATCGCGCTCAGGACCGCGACCGAGCCGCCGGCCACGACCGGCACCATGCCCGGCCCGACCCGGCCGCCCTCGATGGTGATGCCGTAGCCACGGCCCATCACGACGGCGACCAGGCCGACGACGGTCAGCAGGAGGTAGACGAGGACCTCGCCGCTGCGCGCCAGGCTGAGGTGGCGTGTCACTCGAGGACTCCTGCGAGGGTCTCGCTGTTGGACTCGAGGTAGGAGGTGAAGTCGTCACCGAAGGCCGTCACCGGCTGCAGGTAGTTGCTCTCGACGTACTCGGTGTAGGCGTCGCTGTCGGCGAAGGCCTCCGCAGCCTCGATCCAGCCCTGCTTCTCGCTCTCGGTGATCCCGCCGGTGGCGAGCAGCCCGCGGAACTGGGCGAAGCTGACGTCGATGCCCTGCTCCTTGGCGGTGGGGATGTCGGAGAGCTCGGGGTAGTCGTAGCGTTCGTCCGCGTAGGCGCACAGGGCCTTGATGTCACCGGACTCGAGCTGGCCGATCACCTCGCCGGGGTTGAGGGAGGCGATGTCGACGGTGCCGCCGAGCAGGGCGGCGGTGAGCTCGCTGCCGGACTCGAAGGGGACCCGGTCGAACTCGACGTCCATCTGCTGCTCGGTGAGGGTGAACACCACGTTGTCCAGGCCGGTCTCGCCCGAGATGCCGGCGATCACGCGCTCGCTCTTGGCGGCGTCGACGACGTCGGTGCAGGTCTCGTACGGCGAGTCGGCGTCGACCACCAGCAGCGTGAAGTCCTCGCCGACCTTCATGATCGGCGTGAAGCTGGTGTAGTCGAACTCCACGTCCTGGGTCAGCGGCAGCGCGAGCAGCGCGGTCTCGGTGGCGAGCACGTAGTTGGGGTCGCCCTCCTTGGTGAGGAAGTAGGAGTAGCCGACCGCGCCGGAGGCGCCGTCGCGGTTCTCCACGGCGACGTTGAGCCCGTCCTGCACGCCCTCGAGACCGGCGGCCATCGCCCGGCCGGAGAGGTCGCTGCCGCCACCCGCCGCGAACGGCACGACCATCGTCATGTCGCCCTCGGGCGTCCACTCACCCCCCTCGCTGGCTGGCGTGGGCCCGGCGCAGCCCGTCGTCACGAGGGCGGCGGAGGCGAGGATGCAGGCGGTGGAGGTGATGCGTGAGCGGGTCATCGTGTTCCTCTTTCGGTGGATGGGTCGGCGCCGCGCGCCCTGGGGAGTGATCGGGTGAGTCACGTCAGGCCCTCGCGCTTCTCGGCGAGCCGGGCCTCGAGCTTGGGGACGTCGACGACGAACCGCTCGTGGGTGGCGCGGCCGATGACCTCGACGTCGTCGGAGATCTCGACCTCGAAGGTCACCCGCCGGCGGTCGACGCCGGTCACCGTCGCGACGGCCGTGACCTGCTGTCCCTTGAGGGTCGGGGCCACGTGGGAGACGTCGACCCGGCTGCCGACCGAGTCCTGGTCGGCCGCCAGGTGGGGCGCCAGGGCCTCGATCGCGGCCTCCTCGATCAGCAGCACGAGGTTGGGCGTGGAGAAGATGTCGTACTGGCCGCGGGTGGTGCAGTGCTCGTCGCCGACGGTGCGGGCGAGGGTGGCGGTCACGCCGGTCTCGATGCTCATGGTTCTCCTGCTCGGTGCGGTGGTGGTCGGAGGTCGGAGGGCCGGGGATCCTCAGTCCGGGTCGGGGACCGGGCTGCCGGCCCCGGCCGGGGCCGGTACGTCGGTGGCGACCACGCCGTCGGCCAGCAGCCGCTCGATCGCGTCGTCGTCGTAGCCGCACTCGGCCAGCACGTCGCGGGTGTCGCCGCCCAGGTCGGGCCCCGACGCGCCCTGCACGACCGGGGTGCCCCCGAGCCGCATCGGCGAGCCGATCTGGCGGACCGAGCCGTGCCGCGGGTGGGGCGCGTCCCAGAAGAAGCCGCGGGTGGTGAGGTGGTCGTCGGTGAAGACCTGGCCCATGTCGGCGATCGGTGCGCACGGGACGCCCGCGGCGTCGAGCAGCTCCACGACCTCCGCGGTCGTCCGTCGGGTGGTGGACTCCTCGATCGCGGGGATGAGCGTGTCGCGGTGGCCATGGCGGGTGAAGGCGTCGACGTAGCGCGGGTCGTCGTGGAGGTCCCCGAGGTCGAGCGCGTCGCAGAAGCCGCGCCAGGTCTTGGTGGTCACGGCGCCGACGGTCACCCAGCCGTCGGAGGTGCGGACGGCCTGGTACGGGGCGGTCGACTGGTGTGCGGAGCCGAGCGGCTGCCCGACCTCGCCGGTGGCCCAGTACTTCCCGGCCTCCCAGATCGCGAACGAGACGCCCGACTCGTAGAGGGAGACGTCGACGTGCTGGCCCTCGCCGGTGGTCTCCCGCGCCCGGAGCGCGGCGAGCGCGCCGAGCGCGACGTAGAGGCCGCAGACCAGGTCGCAGATCGGGACGCCGACCTTGGCCGGCTCGCCCGACGGCGGGCCGGTGACGCTCATCAGGCCGGCGCGGGCCTGGGCCATGATGTCGAGGCCGGGGAGCGCGGCCAGCGGGCCGTCCTGGCCCCAGCCGGAGGCCGAGACGTAGACCAGGCGCGGGTTGAGCTCGTGCACCTCGTCGTACCCGAAGCCGAGCCGGGCGAGGGTGCCGGGGCGGAGGTTCTCGACCAGCACGTCCGCGGTGCGCAGCAGGTCGCGGAGCACCTCCACGCCGGCCTCGGACTTGAGGTCCAGCGCGAGCGAGCGCTTGTTGCGGTTGAGCCGCAGGAAGGGGGAGGAGTCCTCGTCGAGGAACGGGCCGGTCGCGCGGACCGGGTCACCGCCGGCGGGGTTCTCGATCTTGATGACGTCGGCCCCGAGGTCGGCCAGCTGCATGGTGCCGAAGGGGGCGGCCATGAAGGCGCCGATCTCGAGCACCGTGATGCCGGCCAGCGAGGTGTCCTGGTGGTGTGATGGGCGCCACATGGGCTATTGTCTACAATAGGTTATCGTCAGAAGGCAAGGGCTCTCGTGGAACCAATTCCGATCCGGGACAATCGGGGTCCCGGTCCCACGTCGTGTGCGACCGGCCCTGGGAAGGAGACGCCGATGAGCGCGTCCAGCACCGGTCCGTCGGCCTACGAGCGGCCACCGAGCCTGGTCGACTTCGCCGCCGCCGCCCTGCGCCACAAGGTGCTCGCCGGCGCCTACGCGCCAGGTGAGCGGCTGCGGGAGAACGCCCTCGCGGAGGAGCTCGGCATCAGCCGGCCGCCGCTGCGCGAGGCGTTGCGGCTGCTCGAGCGCGAGGGGCTGCTCCTGCAGGAACCCCGCAAGGGGGTCAGCGTCACGCCGCTGACCCTGCACGACGTCTACGAGATCTTCACCCTCCGCCGCGACTTCGAGACGCTGGCGGTGCGCGTGGGTGTCCCGGTGCGGGACGAGGTGAAGCTGCAGCGCTGCCGCGACGCGATGAGCAGGCTCGAGGCCGCAGCCCGCGCCGGCAACCAGGCGGAGTGGACCGAGTGTGCCTTCGACTTCCACGTCTCGATCGTCGCGCTGGCCGGGATCGGGCGGCTCGAGGCCGCCTACCGGTCGCTGCGCTTCCAGATGCAGCTGTGCATGGCCCTCAACCGGGTGGCGCGCGTGGAGCGGGTCGAGGAGGACTTCGAGGGTGACGTCCGGCGCCACCGGCGGCTGCTCGACCTCGTCGAGGCCGGCGATCCCGACGCCCTGCTCGCCGAGCTCGACAGCCACGGCGACCGCACCTTCCTCGACGGCATCGAGGACCGGCTCGACGGCCACAGCGAGGAGAGCCTGGTGTGGCTGCGCGAGGCGCGGGCGGAGGTCGTGGAGTGAGCGGTGCCGACTGGGACCAGCAGCTCGCCGACCTCGTGGGGGCCGTCGGCACCCGGCTGCGCGAGCGCACCGACACCGTCGAGCGCCGCCACCTCGAGGACTTCCTGGCCGCGGTCGACGAGGTCGACCCGGGGAGCGCCGACGACGAGGTACCGCCGACGTACGTCGCCTGCTTCCTCGACGAGCCGCCGCCGCTCCCCGAGGCCTGGGCCTGCGGGCACGGCTGGCTCAACGGGGGCGACCGCTTCGAGCACCACCACCCCGTCCGGGTCGGCGACACGCTGACTTCGGCCACCCGGCTGGTCGACGTCGTGGGCAAGGAGGGTCGCTCCGGGCGGATGGCGATCCTCACCTTCGAGACCGACTTCGTGGACGCCGAGGGGCGGACCGCCGTACGTCACGTCGGCACCAGGATCCGTCGGTGAGCGCGCTGGTCGAGGGGACGGCGCTCCCGGGGCAGGCCGTCGTGCCGACGCTGCGCCAGCTGGTGCGCTACGCCGGCGCGTCCCGCGACTTCTACGAGATGCACTACGACCTCGACGTCGCGCGCGACCAGGGCCACCGCGAGCTCTCGGTCCACGGGCTGCTCAAGGCCGCGCTGCTCGGGCGCTACGTCCGGGGGCAGGTGCCGGCGGGTGGCCGGCTGCGCTCGCTGCAGGTGAGCTATCGCGGGATGGACTTCCGGGACGAGGAGATGCGTCTCGGGGGACGGGTCGTGTCGGTGGCCGACGGGGTCGCCCGGCTCGAGATCTGGATCGACAGCGTCGACGGCACGCGGTCGACGCTGGGTGAGGCGGAGGTGGAGCAGCCATGACGCTGGTGGAGATGCGGGAGACGATGTCGGGGCTCGGGCACCGCGTGCTCGGGGACCTCCCCGAGTCGGGGGCGCGCTTCCCGGACGGCTCGCGCTGGCGGATCGAGATCCCGAGCTGCGAGGGGCCGCGAGTGATGCGGGCGGTCGTCGAGCAGGCGACGGAGCTCGGGGTGCCCGTGCACCGGGTCTCGCAGGGGTCGGGCGTGATGATGCTCTCCGACACCGAGATCACCGAGATGGTCCAGCTCGGCGCGGCCCACGGCATCGAGGTCAACCTCTTCCTCGGCCCCCGCGGCGCCTGGGACACCGGCGCCCAGGCGCGGGTGACGGCCGCCGTCGGTGGGGCCGCCCGCGGCAACGCCGCCGTCGCGGCGTGCCTCGCCGAGGCCGACCGGGCCTGCCGGCTCGGCGTACGCAGCCTGCTCGTGGGTGACCTCGGGGTCCTCGACCTGCTCCACCGGCGCAAGGAAGCGGGCGACCTGCCGGCCGACCTGGTGCTCAAGACCTCGGTGGTGATGCCGCTGACCAACGCGCCCACCGCCGCCGTCTACGAGCGGCTCGGCGCCACGAGTCTCAACGTCTCCACCGACCTCCCGGTCGCCGACCTGGCGGAGATGCGGGCCGTGACCAGCGTGCCGCTCGACATCTACGTGGAGTGTCCCGACGACCAGGGGGGTGTGGTGCGCAGCTACGAGATCGCCTCGATGGTCCGGGCGATGGCCCCGGTCTACCTGAAGTTCGGTGTGCGCAACGCGCCCGCGCTCTATCCGGTGGGCGAGCACCTGGCCGGCACCGCCGAGGCGCTGGGCCGGGAGCGCGTACGCCGTGCGGCGCTCGGCCTGCGGCTGCTCGCCGAGCTCGACCCGGAGCTGCTGCCGGGCGGCTGAGACGGTCGCGGCCTTGCCCTGAATACCATAGGGGGGTATGGTGTCGGGCATGACCGACGCCCACCAGCACGGCTACCTCGCCCACGACAACAAGGACGCGGTGCTCAAGCGGCTGCGTCGCATCGAGGGGCAGGTGCGCGGCCTGCAGCGCATGGTCGAGGACGAGAAGTACTGCATCGACGTCCTGACCCAGGTCTCCGCGGCGACCAAGGCGCTGGAGTCGGTCGCGCTGACGCTGCTGCACGACCACCTCACCCACTGCGTGGTCGACGCCGCCCGCGAGGGCGGGCCCGAGGCCGACGTCAAGGTCCGCGAGGCCTCCGACGCCATCGCGCGGCTCGTCCGGTCCTGACCACCGCCCACCGCGAGGAGAACCCGATGTCCCAGACCCAGACCCAGACCCAGACCTACACCGTCACCGGCATGACCTGCGGCCACTGCGTCGCCTCCGTCACCGAGGAGGTCCAGGAGGTCCCCGGCGTGGAGCAGGTCGACGTGGTCCTCGAGACCGGAGCCGTGACCATCACCAGCAGCCAGCCGGTCGACGACGCCGCCGTGAGGGCCGCCGTCGAGGAGGCCGGCTACCAGGTGGCATGAACACCCCTGTGCGGGTCGCCGCCTTCGTGATGGGGCTGGCGATCGCCTTCCTCGCCGCCCTCGGGCTCGGTTCGGTGGTCGGCCCGGTCGGGGCCGAGCCCGTCGAGGAGGCGCACGCCTCGGAGTCGCACGACGACGAGGCCGACGTCGACGCCGGCCACGACGACCACGAGGACGAGCCGGCCCCGGCCGAGCAGCCCGGCGGCCTCGCGGTCTCGCAGGACGGCTACACCCTGGAGCTGCTCTCGCAGCCACGGCCCGGCGCCGACCGGCCCCTGCGCTTCACGGTCCTGGGCCCGGACGGCGAGCCCGTCACGGCGTACGACGAGGTCCACGAGCGGCCGCTGCACCTGATCACGATCCGTCGCGACGGCGCCCACTACCGGCACGTCCACCCCACCCTGGCAGGCGACGGCACCTGGACGGCGCGCACGACGCTCGAGCCCGGCACCAACCGCCTGCTCGCCGACTTCACGCCGATGGGCGGGCCGGAGCTGGTGCTGGGCACCGACGTCCAGGTGCCCGGCGCGTTCGCGCCGCTCGGTGCGACGCCGGTGACCCGGACCGCCCAGGTCGACGGCTACCGCGTCCGGCTCGAGGGCGGGCTGACCGCGGGGGAGTCCTCGCCGGTCACGGCCGTCGTGACGCGTGGGGGCGAGCCGGTGACCGACCTGCAGCCCTACCTCGGCTCGTACGGCCACCTCGTCGCGCTGCGCGAGGGCGACCTCGCCTACCTCCACGTGCACCCCGAGGAGACCGGCTCCGGTCCGGAGATCGGCTTCCTGGCCGAGGTGCCGAGCGAAGGTCGCTACCGGCTCTTCCTCGACTTCCGGCACCGAGGTTCGGTGCACACCGCCGCCTTCACGCTGACCACGGCCGACGGCCACGGGGGTGGTGGCGGACATGACCACTGACATCGAGCTCGCCATCAGCGGCATGACCTGCGCGTCCTGCGCGAACCGGATCGAGCGCAAGCTCAACAAGCTCGACGGGGTCGTGGCGACGGTCAACTACGCGACCGAGAAGGCCAAGGTGACCTATCCGGGGACGGTCACGCCGGAGCAGCTCGTCGAGACCGTGGAGCAGGCCGGGTACGCAGCGGCGCTGCCGCGTCCCGCCGACGAGCAGCCCGGACCGGTCGTCGAGGACCCTGCCGACGCGCTGCGCCGGCGAACGCTGGTCTCCCTCGTGCTCAGCGTCCCGGTCGTCGCGCTCGCGATGGTGCCGGCCTGGCAGTTCACCTATTGGCAGTGGCTCTCGCTCACGCTGGCCGCCCCCGTCGTGCTGTGGGGGGCCTGGCCCTTCCACCGGGCTGCCTGGCTCAACCTGCGCCACGGGACGACGACCATGGACACGCTGGTGTCGGTGGGGACCCTGGCGGCGCTCGGCTGGTCGGTCTACGCGCTCTTCCTCGGGACGGCCGGCGAGCCCGGCATGACCCACCCGTTCGAGCTCACCGTCGAGCGCACCGACGGCGCCGGCAACATCTACCTCGAGGCGGCCGCGGGCGTCACGACGTTCATCCTCGCCGGGCGGTGGTTCGAGGCCAGGTCGAAGCGACGGGCCGGTGCGGCGCTGCGGGCCCTGCTCGAGCTGGGCGCCCGCGACGTCGCGGTGCTCCGCGACGGGGTCGAGGTGCAGGTCCCGACCGAGCAGCTCGCCGTGGGGATGCTCTTCGTGGTCCGGCCCGGCGAGAAGATCGCCACCGACGGGGAGGTCGAGCAGGGGAGCTCGGCGGTCGACGAGTCGATGCTCACGGGGGAGTCCGTGCCCGTCGAGGTCGGTCCCGGCGACGCCGTCGTGGGCGCGACCGTCAACGCAGGCGGACGTCTCGTCGTCCGTGCCACGCGGGTCGGCGCCGACACCCAGCTGGCCCAGATGGCCCGGCTGGTCGAGGACGCCCAGAACGGCAAGGCCGAGGTGCAGCGCCTCGCCGACCGGGTCTCCGGGATCTTCGTCCCCGTCGTGATCGCACTCTCGGTGGCCACCCTCGGCTTCTGGGTCGGGGCCGGCGCCGGCTGGTCGGCGGCGTTCACCGCTTCGGTGGCGGTGCTGATCATCGCCTGCCCGTGCGCCCTCGGACTCGCGACGCCCACCGCGCTCATGGTCGGCACGGGGCGCGGCGCCCAGCTCGGCATCCTGATCAAGGGTCCGGAGGTGCTGGAGTCGACCCGCCGGGTCGACACGGTCGTGCTCGACAAGACCGGCACCGTCACCACCGGCGTGATGACGCTGGTCGCCACCGTGTCCGTCGAGGGGGAGGACGCCGGAGAGGTGCTGCGCCTCGCCGGTGCCGTCGAGGCCGCGTCCGAGCACCCCATCGGCCGGGCGATCGCTGCGGGTGCTCGCGAGGAGGCAGGCGTGCTGCCGGAGGTCGACGCCTTCGGTGCCACGGCCGGCCACGGTGTCGCGGGGCGGGTCGAGGGGCGCGAGGTCGCGGTCGGGCGGCCCACCGGCGACGTCGAGGGCGAGCAGCCCGGGCAGACGGTCGTGGAGGTCGTCTGGGACGGGATCGTCCGCGGGTGGCTGTTCGTGGCCGACGAGGTGAAGCCCACCTCCGCCGAGGCCGTACGCCGGTTCCGCGAGCTCGGGCTGCGCCCGATGCTGCTGACCGGCGACCACGGCTCGGTCGCGCGGGTGGTGGCCGCGGAGGTCGGCATCGACGGGGCCGACGTCGTCGCGGAGGTGCTGCCCGCCGACAAGGTCGACGTGGTCAAGCGGCTGCAGGACGAGGGTCGGGTCGTCGCGATGGTCGGCGACGGGATCAACGACGCCGCCGCGCTCGCCCAGGCGGACCTGGGGCTGGCGATGGGGACCGGGACCGACGTCGCGATCGAGGCCAGCGACCTGACGCTGGTCCGCGGCGACCTCCGGGTCGCGGCCGACGCGATCCGGCTCGCCCGACGTACCCTCGCGACGATCAAGGGCAACCTCTTCTGGGCGTTCGCCTACAACGTCGCCGCGCTCCCGCTCGCCGCGGCCGGGCTGCTCAACCCGATGATCGCGGGCGCCGCGATGGCCTTCAGCTCGGTCTTCGTCGTGTCCAACAGCCTCCGGCTCCGCCGCTTCCGCCCGCTCGCAGACCACTAGGGTCGGCCCATGGCCGAGCACGTGGACCCCGGCGACCCGAACGAGGTCGCGAAGGCGCTGGCGTCGCGGCTGGCCGACCCGGTCGGTGTCTTCGCCGCCCCCGGCCGCGTGAACCTGATCGGCGAGCACACCGACTACAACGCCGGGCTCTGCCTGCCGATCGCGCTCCCGCACGCGACCTACGCCGCGGTCGCCCGCCGGGACGACGACCTGCTGACCGTGGCGAGCGTGCAGCAGGACGCCCGGGTCGAGGTGCGGCTGCCGGACATCGCCCCGGGCACCGTCGACGGCTGGGCGTCGTACGTCGCCGGCGTGGCGTGGGCGCTGCGCGAGGCCGGCCACGAGCTGCCCGGCATGGACCTCGTCGTCGACGGCCACGTCCCCCTCGGCTCGGGCCTCTCGAGCTCGGCGGCGCTGATCTGCTCGGCGGCGCTCGCGATGTGCGCCGCGGCGGGCATCGACCCGGGTCGGGACGCGCTGGTCGACGCGACCATGCGTGCCGAGGCGGAGATCGCCGGGGCGCCCACGGGCGGGCTCGACCAGACGGCCTCGCTCCTCGGCCGGGAAGGCCACGCCCTGCTGATCGACTTCCGCGACCGGACCACCCGCCAGGTCGGCTGGCGGCCACGGTCCGAGGGGCTGGAGCTGCTCGTCGTCGACACCCGGGCCGCGCACTCCCACTCCGACGGCGGCTACCGCTCCCGACGCGAGGACTGCGAGGCCGCCGCCCACCGGCTCGGCCTGGCCACGCTGCGCGAGGCGACCCTCGCCGACCTCGACCGCCTCGGGGACGACCGGCTGCTCCGGCGTACGCGCCACGTGGTGAGCGAGATCGAGCGGGTGCGGCAGGTGGTGGCCGCGCTCGAACAGGACGACTGGAGCCGGGTGGGAGCGCTCTTCACCGAGTCCCACGCCTCGATGCGCGACGACTTCGAGATCTCCTGCCCCGAGCTCGACGAGGTGGTCGCGACCGCGGTCGACGGAGGCGCCCTCGGTGCCCGGATGACCGGAGGGGGCTTCGGTGGCTCGGTGATCGCGCTGGTGCCCGCCGACGCGGCCGCGAGCATCGCCGAGCAGGTCGGCGAGCGCTTCGCCGCCCGCGGCTGGCCGGCCCCGGGCGTGCTGCCCGCGCCCGCGTCCGCCGGTGCCCACGAGGTGGCCTGACCGGGCACTGCCTCAGCGCAGCGGGTGCGCCACCTCGTCCGCCGGGAGCCGAGCCCACACCACGGTCACCACGGCAGCGGCGACCGGGACCAGGCCGGCGACCGTGAAGGTGGCTGCCAGCCCGATCGCGTCGGCCACGGGCGCGGCCAGGGCCATCGAGACCGGCATCAGGGCCAGCGACACGAAGAAGTCGAGCGAGGAGACGCGGCCGAGCAGCTCGGTCGGCACCCGTCGCTGGAGGAGCGTCCCCCAGATCACCATCGGGGCGGAGAAGAGCGCACCCATGACGAAGGCCGAGGCCACGACCATCCACACCGCCGTGGCGGCGGCCATCACGAGGAACGGCAGGCAGGACACGCCCCACAGCAGGTTCATGAGGGTCAGGTAGCGCCGCGGCATCCGGATCGACGCCATCACCAGCGACCCGGCGGCACCCCCGAGGCCGAACGCGCCCAGCACCATCGCGTGGTCGCCCGGCCCGCCGTCGAGCGTGTCCTTGAGCAGGAACGGGATCAGCACCTCGAGCGGCCCCATCACGGCCAGGGTCATCAGGCACGCGAAGGCCAGCGTCGCCAGCAGCCACGGGGTCCGCACCATGTAGCGGAACCCCTCCGCCATGTCGCGCAGCGCCGATCGGAGAGGGTGTCCCCGGTGCTCGTCGTCGAGCTGGCGGCGCACCGGCGTGAGGGGGACGAAGCCGAGGGCGACCAGGCTCACGGCGTACGACGCGGCGGCGACCGCGACGGCCGCCCCCGGGGACGCGGCCGCGACGACCGCCCCGGCCACGGCCGGGCCGAGCGCCTGGCCGATCGTGGGCCGCACCATGCCCTCGAAGCCGTTGACGGCCTGCAGGTCCTCCTCGGCGACCAGCGCGGGCAGCCACGCGGAGTAGGCCGGGTAGTAGAACGACATGGCGGCGCCGGCGCTGAAGGAGACGAGGGCGAGGTGCCACAGGGCCGTCTGGTCGGTGAGCGAGAGCACCGCGATCGCGCCCACGCCGGCGAGCTCCAGCGCGCAGACCGCCATCAGGATCGTCCGCTGCGGCACCCGGTCCGCGACCACTCCCGCGAAGAGGGCGGGCAGCAGGACGCCGACGGCGCCGGCGGTGGAGGCGATCGACAGCTGGGCCGGTCCGCCGCCGATCCGGATCACCTCCCAGACCAGGCCGATGATCCACACGCCCTGCCCGAAGCTGCTGAAGACCAGCGCGACGGCCAGCCGGCGGTAGGAGGGCGAGCGGAACGGCCGCAGCGCGCGCGGGAGCGCACGACCCGTGGCCTGGTCGTGCACGGTGTCGACCAGGTTGTCCACGACCGGGTCCGTCATCGCCCGCTCCTCCCTTCCCGTCGGGTGTCCGACCGTCGATTGTCCGGGGTGGGCGCCGCCGGTCGGATCCCGGTTTCCCGGACGCGGACAGCCTGCCCCACCACCTGTTTGCCAGACTCAGGGCATGACGACTCTCGGGGACTTCTCCGCCACCGGCATCGACGGCACCGACACCGACCTCTCCGCCTACGAGGGCAACGTGGTGCTCGTCGTCAACACGGCCTCCCAGTGCGGCTTCACCCCGCAGTACCAGGGCCTGCAGGAGCTGCACGACACCTACGCGGAGCGGGGCTTCACGGTGCTCGGCTTCCCGTGCGACCAGTTCGGCAACCAGGAGCCGGGCGAGGACGCCGAGATCGCGTCGTTCTGCGAGCGCAACTTCGGCGTGACCTTCCCGCTGTTCTCCAAGGTCGACGTCAACGGCGACGAGGCCCACCCGCTGTTCCAGTGGCTGAAGAAGGAGCAGTCCGGCCTCCTCGGCGGCAAGGTGAAGTGGAACTTCACCAAGTTCCTGATCGGCCGTGACGGCGAGGTGATCGACCGGTTCTCGCCGACCACCGAGCCGGCCAAGATCGCGGGAAAGGTCGAGAAGGCGCTCTGAGCGGCTCCCTCCCGGCCTCCTGACGCAGCACACTGGGCGTCGTGCCGACCTTCACCCGCTCCGACGCGCTGCGAGGCGCCGAGTTCGCCCACGCCGACCTGAAGGGGGCGCGGTTCGTCGGGGCCGACCTCTCCGGGGTGGTGATGCGTGGGGTCGACCTGCTGGGCGCGGACATCGAGTCGCCGTGGCTCTTCGACGACGACGGGTCGCTGCTGGTCAACGGGGTCGACGTCGTCCCGCTCATCGACGCCGAGCTCGACCGCCGCTTCCCCGGCCGGGCCGAGCGGCGTGCCGCCGACCCGGACGGCCTGCGGTCCGCGTGGGCCGCGCTGGAGCGGACCTGGGCGGCCACCCTCGAGCGGGTCGCCGCGATGCCGGCGGGCACGGTCGAGGAGTCGGTGGCCGGCGAGTGGTCCTTCGCGCAGACGCTCCGGCACCTGGTGCTGGCCACGGACGTGTGGCTGGGGCGGGCCGTCCTCGAGGTGGACCAGCCCTTCCACCCCCTCGGGCTGGCCGGCCACGGCGCCGAGGAGGACGGCCTGGACACGTCGGTCCTCACGACCGAGGTCCCGTCGTACGCCGCGGTGCTCGCGGCCCGCGCCGACCGGGTCGCGATGGTGCGCGCCTTCCTGGCCGGGGTCAGCCCGGAGGAGCTGGACACGGTGCGGAGGAACCCGTGGGACCCGGCGTACGCGGAGACCACCCGCTCCTGCCTGCACGTGATCCTCGGCGAGGAGTGGGAGCACCACCGCTACGCGGTGCGCGACCTCGACGCGATCGAGGCTGCGGCCCGGGACGACCGGGGCGAGGGCTCGTAGCCGGACGGGCTCGTCGGCTGGCTGGAGGCGGAGGCTGTCCATCGTCCTGTTCAGCTGCGTCAGCGTGTCCTCGGACGGGCGGCCGCGGACGCCCTTGGTGAGCAGCAGCAGCCGGTCGTCGTGCTCGATGAGGCACACGTCGACGGTCACCGTGGGATCCGTCGAGCCGTCCCAGATCGCCTGGAGGTTGCTCGGGGCCGGACTCGCTCCGTCCGGGCACTCCACATCGACCGATGGGCTGACTCCTCGCTCGGGTCGGTGCTGTGACGACTCCCGACCGAGCCCGGAGGTTCCATGATCCTCCCCTGCTCGATCGGCCCGCCGCAGGGCACTCGTCGCGGCACGAACAGTGCCCCGGGTCCGAGCCACGGGGTGGTGACTCGTACCCGGGGCACAGGCTC
This sequence comes from Nocardioides euryhalodurans, assembly GCF_004564375.1. Taxonomy (NCBI): domain Bacteria; kingdom Bacillati; phylum Actinomycetota; class Actinomycetes; order Propionibacteriales; family Nocardioidaceae; genus Nocardioides; species Nocardioides euryhalodurans. The sequence goes on along the minus strand of NZ_CP038267.1, from coordinate 2,403,885 downwards.
CGGATGCTGCTCGAAGCCCGGGTCACTCCTCCGGCGGGACCTGGAAGGCCCGGACCTCGATCCGGCCCCCGAGGGCCTTCGACGCCCGGGCGGCCCAGTCGAGGGCGGTCTTCTCGTCGGCCACGTCGATCACCCAGAACCCCCCGAGGTACTCGGGAGCCTCGACGAAGGGGCCGTCGACGGTGCTGAGCGACTCACCGGTGTTGTCGACGGTGATCGCGCTCGAGGGCGGCATCAGGCCTCCCGCGAAGACGAAGGCGCCGGTCGAGGTCAGCTCCTCGATGATCGCGCCGGTGGCAGCCATCGCTGCCTCCAGCTCGGCCGGGCCCATGGTCTCCATGGTCGGCTCCTCGTCGGAGTCGTGCGGAACGGACAGCAGGAATTGGCTCATGGCACGGTGGACCGACCACGGTCCCGGAATTCATCGCCGTCGTCAGAGGTCGTACGCCGCACGCTCGTCCTCCGGCACCAGGTCGACGTAGGCCGGATGCCGCTGGATGTAGCCGGCGTAGAACGGACAGGCCGGGATCACGGCGAGTCCCCGCTCGCGGGCGGTGTCGAGCGACTGTTGCGCGAGCTCGGAGGCGAGCCCCTGACCCTCGTAGGCGTCGTCGACCTCGGCGTGGGTGAAGATGATCCGCCCGGGGCGCGTCCGGTAGTCGGCGAAGCCGGCCAGCTCGCCGTCGACCAGGATCTCGAAGCGGTGCTGCTCGGTCTGGTCACGCACGGTCGTGGACATGTGAGCGACGCTACTGACTTGCTGGTAACCCGACCAGCGGTGGAGGGTGGCTGCCATGGCGGCCACCACGTCCTCGTACTCCATCACCATGCGGCTCCACACGGCCGTCGACCACGGCATCGTGGGATCGGTCGCGACGGCGATCGCCGCCGTCGGCGGGATCGTCACCGCGATCGACGTCGTCGACTCCCGCCACGACCGCCTGGTGCTCGACGTCACCTGCTCGGCGAGCGACGCCGACCACTCCCAGGAGCTGGTCGCGGCCGCCGACAAGCTGGACGGGGTGGAGGTCCACAAGGTCAGCGACCGGACCTTCCTGCTCCACATCGGCGGCAAGATCGAGGTCGCCTCGAAGGTGCCGCTGCGCAACCGCGACGACCTCTCGATGGCCTACACGCCGGGCGTGGGACGGGTCAGCGCCGCCCTGGCCGAGAACCCCGACGACGTGTCGCGGCTGACCGTCAAGGGCAACAGCGTCGCCGTGGTGACCGACGGCTCGGCCGTGCTCGGCCTCGGCAACATCGGTCCCGGCGCTGCGCTGCCGGTGATGGAGGGCAAGGCCGCGCTGTTCAAGCGGTTCGCCGACATCGACGCCTGGCCGATCTGCCTGGCCAGCCAGGACACCGACGAGATCGTGAAGGCCGTCGAGATGATCGCCCCGGGCTTCGGTGGCATCAACCTCGAGGACATCGCCGCACCTCGCTGCTTCGAGATCGAGCGCCGGCTCCGCGAGAGCCTCGACATCCCGGTCTTCCACGACGACCAGCACGGCACCGCCATCGTGGTGCTGGCTGCGCTGACCAACGCGCTGCGCGTCGTCGGCAAGACGCTCCCGCAGTCGCGGGTCGTGGTCTCCGGCGCCGGGGCCGCCGGGTCGGCGATCGTGACCCTGCTGCTCGCGGCCGGCGCCGCCGACGTCGTGGTCTACGACCGCCAGGGCTGCCTGTCGTCCGACGACGCGTCCCTGCCGCCGGCCCAGGCCGAGCTGGCCTCCCGCACCAACCCGCGCAAGGTCCGCGGTGACCTGCTCGCCGCGCTCGCGGGTGCCGACGTGTTCGTCGGCGTCAGCGCGCCCGGGGTGCTGAAGCCGGAGTGGATCAAGGAGATGGCCGACGACGCGGTCGTGTTCGCGCTGGCCAACCCGGACCCCGAGGTGGACCCCGCCGAGGCGGAGAAGTACGCCGCCGTGGTCGCCAGCGGCCGCTCCGACTACCCCAACCAGATCAACAACGTGCTCGCCTTCCCCGGCGTCTTCCGCGGGCTGCTCGACGCCCGGGCATCCCACGTCACCACCGAGATGCTGCTCCGCGCGGCCGAGGCGATCGCCGCCGTGGTCAAGGACGAGGAGCTCAACGCCAACTTCATCATCCCCACGGTGTTCAACACCCAGGTCCCGAAGGCGGTGGCCGCCGCCATCGCCGGAACCGACTGACGGGTCACTCCGACCAGGGGGTCCGGACCCGCTCCTGCGGCTCGCCGTCCACCTCGAGGTCGAGCCGCTCCTGGTAGAAGCTGACCAGGCCGATCACGTCGCGGGCGTCGTCGAGCGGGTCCTCGTAGGTCCAGGCGGCGGCGGGCAGCACCGCGTCACCGGCGCGCACGTCGTAGTGGGTGGCGCGGCCCTTGTAGGCGCAGGTCGTGTCGAGCGTCGACGGGAGCAGGTCCGCGACGACGTCACCGCGCGGCAGGTAGTAGCGCGGCAGTGGGAAGGTGCCCTCGAAGAGCATCCGCGGCTCTGCGCTCTCGGCGAGGACGACTCCCTCGTGCGAGATCCGGACCCGACGCGAGGAACGTCGCACGTCGATGCGGTGGTAGGGGTCACGGGCGTGGCCGAGCAGCGGCTCGTCCTCCTCCCACCACTCGAAGGCGTCGAAGTCGAGGACGACGTGGTCGTGGAGGACGGGGTCGCTGAGCCGGAACCCGGCGCCGGTCCGGCCCCCGGCCCTGACCAGGACCGGCTCCCCGTCCGCGCTGTGGACCGCGAACGGCACGCTCGGGTCGAGCAGCGGCGGGCCGCCCTCGCCGAAGCCGACCGGGCGGTAGTCCGGGGGCGGGCCGGTGGGTCCCGGCTCGAGCGCGACCCGCAGGTCGGCCAGCGGGACGGCGTACGACGCGACGACCCGCTTCGGCTCGAAGACCAGCACCGGGTGGTCCGTGACGGCGACCAGCTGGTCGCCCAGCCGGACGGTGACCCGCTTGACCACCGGCTGCCAGCGCAGCTCGGGGAGGCTGCGCATCCAGGCGTGGTCGAGCCGCAGGGCCATGCCCCCACTGTGCTCCCGGGCAGGCGGCCGCGACAAGAGAGGTGCGCGGCGGTGTGGGGGTGGGTGTCGCCGGGCCGTCGCGTTGCAGCGCGCCGCCGCCACTTGACAGATCACCACCCCTTGTCAACCAGGGTTTACAGATCGTATGGTCCTGTAAACCCGCTCGACAGGGAGGTCAGGATGTCCGGCAGCACCGTCCCCGCAGGATCCACCGAGCAGTGGCACGACAAGAAGCGCTACCTCTGGCTGATCGGGCTGGTCGTCCCGAGCCTCGCCTTCGTGGGGTACGCCGGCTGGCGGCTGACCGACCTGGGCGCCTGGTTCTGGGTCGGCCCGGTCGTGATCCTCGGCGTGGTGCCCGCGATCGACCTGATCGCCGGGCTGGACCGCTCCAACCCACCCGACGACGTGATCGAGGCGCTGGAGAACGATCGCTACTACCGCTGGATCACCTACCTCTTCCTCCCGATCCAGTACGTCGGCTTCGTGCTCGCCTTCGTCCTCCTGGCGAAGGGCGACCCGGTCACCGGCGTCACCCTGGAGGTGTGGGAGAAGGTCGGCCTGGCGGTCTCGATCGGCTGCATCGGCGGCATCGGCATCAACACCGCCCACGAGCTCGGCCACAAGAAGGAGTCCCACGAGCGCTGGCTGTCCAAGATCGCCCTGGCCCAGGTGTTCTACGGCCACTTCTACATCGAGCACAACCGCGGCCACCACGTCCGCGTCGCCACCCCGGAGGACCCCGCGAGCGCCCGGCTCGGCGAGTCCTTCTACGAGTTCTGGCCGCGGACGGTCGTGGGCTCGCTGCGGAGCGCGTGGCGGCTGGAGAAGCGGCGGTACGCCCGCAAGGAGCTGCACCCCTTCCGGATCGGCAACGACGTGGTCAACGCCTGGCTGATGTCGGTCGTGCTGTGGGCCGGCATGGTCGCCTGGCTCGGCATCGGCGTGCTGCCGTACCTCGTGATCCAGGCGGTCGTCGGCTTCTCGCTGCTGGAGGTCGTCAACTACATGGAGCACTACGGGATGCTCCGGCAGAAGGTGGGCGTGGGGGAGCGTGAGCGCTACGAGCGGGTCGACCCCAGCCACAGCTGGAACTCCAACAACATCGCGACCAACGTGCTGCTCTACCACCTGCAGCGCCACAGCGACCACCACGCGAACCCCACCCGGCGCTACCAGGCGCTGCGCGACTTCGAGGAGAGCCCGGTGCTGCCGACCGGGTACGCCGGGATGATCGTGCTCGCGATCGTGCCCGCCGTCTGGCGCCGGGTGATGGACCCGCGCGTGCTGGCCCACTTCGACGGGGACGTCACCCGGGCCAACATCAGCCCTCGGCGGCGGGAGCGGATCCTCGCGCGGTACGCCGCCCCGGCCGAGGCCGCGGCCTCGACCTCGGTGGTCGAGCCGGTCGCGAACGGGCCGCAGGAGGTGCTGGCGGCCCGCTGCCCCGGGTGCTCGTACCTCTACGAGGTCGAGGCAGGCGACGAGCACGAGGGATTCGCCGCCGGCACCGCCTGGGCGGACGTCCCGGACGACTGGTGCTGCCCCGACTGCGGTGTCCGGGAGAAGGTCGACTTCGTCCCGGTCGAACGGGTGCAGGCCTGACGACGCCCGGCGACTCAGAGGTCCCGGTGGACCTCGTCGGCCGTCGGGGTGTCCTTGCTGCGGTTGAGGTTGACGACGGCCACGGCCAGGCCACCCCAGATCACGAGCATCGCGACGAGCATGAGGACGACAGCGCTGGCGTTCATGTCAGTGGCCTCCGGTCTGGGTGGTGTCGGGGACGGGGTCGAGGGAGGTCTCCGGTCGCCACCGGACACGCGCGGCCAGGAATCCGAACACGATCACGGCCGCGGCGGAGCCCCACCCGAAGGTGAGCAGCATCCACTGCGGGTAGTCCTCGTACGGCGTCTCGAGGTCGGTGAGGAACGCGTCGATCATGACGTAGCCGAGTGCGATCGGCGCGACGAACGACACCAGGACCCTCCACCAGGTCCCGATCGGCACCGAGCCGCCGGCGTTGAGGTGATCGGCCAGCGTCGGCAGCGCGCGCACGCCCCACGCGAGGACCAGCATCGAGACCACGGCGACGAGGAGGATGCCGAACTGGTTGATGAAGTGGTCGACGATGTCGAGGACGTAGACGCCGCTCGTGGTCGAGAAGAAGACCAGGCTGATCACCGCGGCGGGGACCCCGACGGCCAGGGACGCACCGGTGCGGGTCATCTCGAACTTGTCGCGGACCGCGGAGATCACCACCTCGATCACCGAGACCAGGGACGTGATGCCGGCGATCACCAGCGAGCCGAAGAACAGCACGCCGATCAGGGCTCCCGCCGGCGCCTCCGAGATGATCGTCGGGAAGGCGACGAACGCCAGCCCCAGCCCCTGGGTCGCCACCTCGGAGACGGCCACCCCGTTGGCCTGGGCGATGAAGCCGAGGGCGGCGAAGACGCCGATGCCGGCCAGCAGCTCGAAGCCCGAGTTGGCGAAGCCGACCACGGCGCCGGAGCCGGTCATGTCGGTCCTGGGGTGCACGTACGACGCGTAGGTGATCATGATCCCGAAGCCGATCGACAGCGAGAAGAAGATCTGTCCGAAGGCCGCGGCCCACACGCCGGGCTCACCGAGCGCCGCCCAGTCGGGTGTGAAGAGGGCGTCGAGGCCGAGGGTCGCGCCCGGCAGGAAGAGCGCCCGGACCACCAGGGCGCCGAACGCGATGACGAGCACCGGGATGAAGACGACCGAGGTCGCCCCGATCCCCTTCTCGACCCCGGCCACCATGATCACGATCACCGCGATCCACACGATCGCCAGCGGCCACAGCACGCCCGGGACGAGGTCGAGCTGGACGCCGGGGTCGCCGGCCTGCAGGAAGGTTCCGAACAGGAAGCCCTCGGGGTCGTCGCCCCAGGCCGTGTCGAGCGAGAAGAAGGTGTAGCGGACGGCCCAGGCGATGACGGCCGCGTAGTAGATGGCGATCATGAAGCAGATGCCGACCTGCCACCAGCCGAGGCCCTCGGTGCGCCGGCTGAGCCGCGCGAAGGAGAGCGGCGCCGAGCCGCGCCCACGGTGACCGACCGCGTAGTCCAGGAACAGGAAGGGGATGCCGGCGGTGAGCAGCGCCACGAGGTAGGGGATGACGAAGGCGCCGCCGCCGTTCTCGTAGGCGACGTAGGGGAAACGCCAGATGTTGCCCAGCCCCACGGCCGAGCCGATGGCGGCGAGGATGAAGACCTTGCGCGAGGTGAAGGCGCCACGCGCCTTGGCCTCGGGGGGCGTGGCCCCGGCCTGCTGACTCATGACTCCTCCTCGGGGGCGGCGGCAACACCTCACGATAGCGGCGTGACGCGCCCGTAGGCTGGCGGCATGACGGCGACGACGGGGACCACCACGAGGCAGCGGATCGTGGCCTCGGCCGTCGAGCTGACCCTGGCCCACGGCTGGTCGCAGGTGACGATGGGTCGTCTCGCCGAGGCGGTCGGGGTGAGCCGTCAGACCGTCTACAACGAGATCGGCGGCAAGCCCGCCCTGGCCGAGGCGATGATCCTCGCCGAGCTCGAGCGGTTCCTCTCCGTCGTGACCGACGCCTTCGACGCCCACCCCGACGATCTGGTCGCCGCGATCGAGGCCGCCACCACCGGGGTGCTGCGGCTGGCCCGCGGCAACGACCTGCTCAAGGCCGTCGTCAGCGCCACCCACGGCGCCGACACCGAGCTGCTGCCCCTGCTCACCACCCACGCCGAGTCGCTGCTCGAGACGGCCAAGACGGTGGTCGCCGAGCGGGTCCGGACCTACGACGTCCCGCTCGACGACCACCTCGACCCCGCGATCGACATGGTGGTCCGCGTGGTGCTGAGCCATGTCATGCAGCCCTCGGCTGCTCCCGAGGAGACCGCCGCCGACCTGGCGTTCCTCGCCTCGCGGGTGCTGCGCGGCTGAGCCCCCGACCTCAGCCGTGCTGCCGCACCGTGGCGGCCACGGTGTCGTCGTACTGCCGGGCGAGGAACGCGCAGAGCGCCACCCGCTCGTCGAAGGTGTGCCGGTCCCCGGGGTCCTCCGAGCCGATCAGGCCGTAGACGAAGGAGTCGAACCCGCTGCGCAGCAGCGCCGAGGTGGCGAAGGCGTCGCGCACCGCGTCGTCGCTCCCCGTGATCCCCTCCGCGGCCAGGCCGTCGAGGTAGGCAGGCACGATGAGCGTGGCGATCTGACCGAGCATCGCGGTCGGCACCTCGCCGGCGTGGACGAGCCCGACCAGCAGCTGGCCCAGGTCGAACCCCAGGGCGTGCGGGGTCCGGAAGGACAGGTCGATCACCACGAAGGTCTCCGGGTCCTCCCGCGGGACCAGCAGGTTCTGCGGGCTGGCGTCGCCGTGGGGGAGGGTCTGGACGTAGGTGTCCAGGCGGTCGAGCATCTCCGGGATGTCGGGCGCCAGTCGGCGCAGGTCGGCGCGGACCTCGGCGTGGCCGGCGAGCCACGGATGTGACCACAGGGCGTCGTCGGCGAGGGGCAGCAGGCCGCGGTACTCGACCGCTTGGCCGGCGTACATCCGCAGCGCGAAGCCCGGCGCGTACCCGTTGGCCGCGACGAGGTCGGGATCGGCGCAGCGGGCGTTCCAGCGACCCAGCAGGAACGCCGCGCGCGTGAACTGGGCGAGGTCGGTCGAGGGTGGCGCGAGGTCGACGTCCTCCATCCAGACCGCGGCCCGGTCGTCGCCCAGGTCGACGATGCCGTGCAGGACCGGTGGCCGCATCCCGGCCGGCATCCGCGAGACGAGGGGCTCGTCCCACAGCTCGAGCTCGGAGCGCCAGGGGAGCTGCTCGGCCAGGAGGGCGGCGTCCTCGGGCGGCATCATCGCGAGTCCCGGCCAGTGGCGCACGTGCTGGAGCACCTTGCAGAACCAGGACCAGCCCTCGCCCCGCAGCCGGTAGAGGCCAGCGGTCGCGGGTGACCCGAAGGCGTAGTCGAAGGACTCCAGCGTCACCGGACCGCCGGGGTGCTCCAGGTCGCCCAGCAGCTCCTCGGCTGTCAGCTCGGGTCCGGAGCCCAGCTGGTCGCGGGTGCGCCCTCCGGCCATGGTCGTCTCCCTCTCCTCGACAGTCATCATGCCCTCCACCGAGATGGTCAGGTTACCTTCCTGATCAGGAGATAGTAAGGTTGCCTTATGACTGGAGTCAAGGACGATCTCCCCGACCACCTCCTCGCCCTGCTGGGGCGCGTCATGGACGACTTCCGGGTCGACCTGCACGCCGCGTCGACCGGTGCGGCCGGGGCGCGGCGGCCGGCCCCGGTCCGGGGACTGCGCTCCTCGCAGCTGCGGCTGCTCAGCCTCACCCCGGTCGACGGCATGCGGGTGACGGACCTGGCGGCCCGGGTCGGCATGACCAAGCAGGCGCTGGGGGAGTTCGCCAACGACCTCGAGGAGCGTGGCCTGCTGGAGACGGTCCGCGACCCGGCCGACCGGCGGGTGCGGATCCTGCGCCCGACCCTGCGCGGGCGACAGGCCGTCGAGGCCGGCGAGCAGATGATCGGGGAGGTCGAGGCGCGCTGGCGCGAGCGCCTCGGCCCGCGCAAGTGGGACCAGCTCCGGGCGTTGCTCGTCGAGGCGCACGAGGCGTGGCCCGGGGCCGCCGGTGCTTGACGTCGGCGGGTTCCAGGATCATTCTCGACTTCACGTGGCTGTTGCGCTGGGAGCACGCTGGTGCGTATCAAGCAACACTGCCGTCTCCCCGACGGGCTCGGTCACCGGGTGACGAGGCCGAGGCCCGACGACTCCGCCGCCCAGACTCATCCGGGCTGGAGTCGACATGGCAGAGATCAAGGAGCGACCCACCTCAGCATCGGCGGCGCCACGCGGAGCGCCCATCGACAGGCTGGTCTTCGGGGTGGCGGCGACGCTCTCCGTGGCCTTCGTCCTCGTGGGCGCGGTCTGGCCCGAGGAGACCTCCGAGCGCGCCACCTCGGTCCTCGGCTGGGTGACCGGGAACTTCGGCTGGCTGTTCGTGCTGACCAGCTGCGGCTTCGTGATCTTCTCGGCCTACCTGGCCCTCTCGCGCTACGGCAACATCAAGCTCGGTCCCGACGACTCCGAGCCGGAGTTCTCCACCGTCTCGTGGGTGTCGATGATGTTCGCGACCGGCATGGGCATCGGCCTGATGTTCTGGGGCGTGGCAGAGCCGCTGACCCACTTCAACGCACCTCCGCTGGGTGAGGCCACGCCGGGGTCGCCGCGTGCGGCGGAGCTCGCGATGCAGTACTCCTTCTTCCACTGGGGCCTGCACCCCTGGGCGATGTACGCCGTGATCGGGCTCGCCATCGGCTACTTCGCGTACCGCAAGGGCTACGGCAACCTGATCTCGGCCACGTTCCGGCCGCTGCTCGGCGAGAAGGCGACCCAGGGTCCCGGCAGGGCGATCGACGTGGTCGCGATCTTCGCGACCCTCTTCGGATCGGCGACCTCGCTCGGCCTGGGAGCCCTGCAGATCACCGGCGGCCTCGACAACGTCTTCGGCAGCGGCGCCGGCAGCAAGACCCTCGCCGTCATCGTGATCGCGGTGCTGACGGGCTGCTTCGTGCTCTCGGCGGTCTCCGGCGTGGAGCGCGGGATCAAGTACCTCTCCAACGCCAACGCGATCGCGGCGGCCCTGCTGGCCTTCTTCCTCTTCGTGGTGGGCCCGACGGTCTTCATCCTCTCGACGTTCACCCAGAGCATGGGCGCCTACCTGACCCAGCTGCCCGCGATGTCCTTCACCACCGGCGTCTTCGAGGAGCAGGCCTCCTCCTGGCTGAGCGGCTGGACGATCTTCTACTGGGCCTGGTGGATCTCGTGGACCCCCTTCGTCGGGATGTTCATCGCCCGGATCTCCAAGGGCCGCACCATCCGGGAGTTCGTGATCTACGTCGTGCTGGTGCCGAGCCTGGTGTCGTTCATCTGGTTCGCGATCCTGGGCGGGACCGCGCTCGACCTGCAGCTGGTCGAGGGCTGGGAGCCTCCGCTGACCGACACGGGAGGCATCGCGCTGGAGGCCTCGCTGTTCGAGGTGCTGCGGGAGTTCCCGCTCGCGTCGATCACGGTGGCGCTGGCCGTCTTCCTGATCGCCATCTTCTTCGTCACCGGCGCCGATGCGGCTTCGATCGTGATGGGGATGCTCTCCCAGCACGGCGAGGAGGAGCCGCACCGCTCGCTCATCGTCTTCTGGGGCGTGGCGACCGGGGCGGTGGCGGCGGTGCTGCTGTGGGCCGGCGGGCTGGCGGCCTTGCAGACCCTCGTGATCCTGGTCGCGGCACCGTTCATGCTGATCCTGATCGGCATGTGCGTCTCGCTGATGCGGTCGTTGCGCGAGGAGAGCTACGAGTCGACGATGCCGATGCGCAACCGTCGGGCCTGGGAGCACTCGCGCCGGTTCCCGGACGGCCCCTGACGGGCGACGTCCGCGGGGCGGCTCATCGGGCGGCGCGCGCCTGCGCCAGCTCGACCGCCTCGCGGAACGCCCTGACGACGTACGCCGGGACGGGCAGTCCCTCCGTGGTGGCGCCCAGCAGCTCCGACTCGACGCGCGCGACCTGGGTGGCGAAGCGCTCGAGGTCGCGGTCGATGCCGAGCGTGGTCATCACCTCGCCGAAGTCGGCACGCTGCTCGTCGTCGTTGGCCCCGACCGGGGCGAACGACACCGCGCGCAGCCGACGTACGAGCCAGTGCTGCCAGGGTGAGAGCTGCTCGGCGAGACCGCGGGCGGACATCGCGTAGAACGCGTGGTGGCCGGGCTCCTGCCGCCGGATCTGCGCCACCACGGTCTCGGCCGCGGCCCGCTCGCCGGACTCGAGCAGGCCGTCGTGGAGCAGGTTGTAGGCGAGCACCGCGGATCGCTCGGTGGCCTGGCCGGTGAGGTAGTAGAGCATCCGGACGACGTCCTGCACCGGGGCGAGGTGCGCCAGCGCGCCGAGCACGTGGAGCTTGGCGGAGACGGTGTCCAGGTCGGTGTCGGCGGCCGGGCGCCCGAGCCGCACCTGGAGCTCGTCGAGGATCTGGCCGTGCCGGACCTCCTGCGGGTGCCACACGTCGGCGTAGAAGTGGCGGTCCACCTCGGGCGGGTCGGGCAGCATCGTCGTCAGCTCGAGGACGTTGCGGTCGACCTCGAGCTCGACCCGGGCCATGTAGTCGAGCACGTGGCCGAAGCGGGCGTTGGTGGCCGCGGGATCCCGGACCGTGAAGTCGACGGTGGCCAGGTCGATGGGCGGGTGCTCGGCCCCGAGCCGGTCGACGTGCTCGATGAGTCGCTGCTCGGTCGACCGGAGACCTGACACGCGATCCAGCCTACGCTGCGAGGCGTGGAGGAATCGTCGCCCGAAGGGGTCCGGCTCGGGAGTCCTACCGGGAGGGCGGTCGTCGCCGCCGCCGTCCTGGGGTCGGGGATGACGCTGCTCGACGGCACGGTCGTCAACGTCGCACTGAGGACCATCGGCGAGGAGCTGGGAGCCGACCTGGCCGAGCTGCAGTGGATCAGCAACGGCTACCTGCTCTCGCTGGCCTCCACGATCCTGCTCGGCGGCTCGCTCGGTGACCGGTACGGCCGGCGGCGGCTGTTCGTCGTCGGGACGGCCTGGTTCGCCCTGGCCTCCCTGATGTGCGGCCTGGCCCCCAGCCCCGAGGTGCTGATCGCCGCCCGGGTGCTGCAGGGCGTCGGGGCCGGCCTGCTGACGCCGGGCAGCCTGGCGATGATCCAGGGCGCCTTCGTCCCCGACGACCGCGCGCCGGCCATCGGGGCCTGGTCCGGGCTCGGCGGGATCGCCGCCGCGATCGGCCCCTTCGTCGGCGGCGGCCTGATCGAGCTCGCGTCGTGGCGCTGGATCTTCCTGATCAACCTGCCGCTCGCGCTGGTCGCGGTCTGGATCGCGGTGCGTCACGTCCCCGAGACCCGGGACCCCGACCCGCCCACCCGCTTCGACGTGGCCGGCTCGCTGCTGACGATGGCGGCGCTGGCGGGGCTCACCTTCGGGCTGATCCAGACGGGGACCCGGTGGGCCGTGCCGGCGCTGGTCCTCGGCGTGGTCGCGGCCGCGGGGTTCGTGCTGGTCGAACGCCGCGAGCGGGAGCCGATGCTGCCGCTGGGGATCTTCGCCTCCCGCACGTTCAGCGCGGCCAACGTGATGACGCTGCTGGTCTACGCCGCCCTCGGCGCGGTGCTGTTCTTCCTGGTCCTGCAGCTCCAGACCGTCGCCGGCTACAGCCCGCTCGCCGCCGGGGTGGCCACGCTGCCGATCACGGTGTGCATGCTCTTCCTCGCGGCCCGCGGGGGTCGGCTGGCGGTGCGGATCGGCCCGCGGATCCCGATGACCCTGGGACCGATCGTGATGGCAGCCGGGGTGCTGTGGCTGCTGACCGTCGACGCGACGGCGACGTACTGGACGACGGTGCTGCCGGGGCTCACCCTCTTCGGGCTCGGGTTGGCGCTGATGGTGGCCCCGCTGACCGCGACGGTGCTGGCCGCCGCGCCGGTCTCCCGGGCCGGACTGGCCAGCGGCGTCAACAACGCGGTGGCCCGGACCGGGTCGCTGCTGGCGGTCGCGGCGCTGCCGCCCCTGGTCGGCCTCACCGGGGAGGAGTACGCCGACGTGCTGGCCATGGACGCGGCGTACTCCACGGCGATGCTGGTGTGCGCCGGCCTGCTGGGCGTGGGCGGCGTGATCTCGTGGCTGCTCATCCCCTCCCGGATACGCTGACGGGATGAGGCGGGGGTGGCCGGCGACCGCGGCAGCGGCGACGCTGCTGCTGGTGCTGACCGCCTGCAGCGAGGCGCCGACCACGGGCCGCGAGCCGGAGCCGTCCGGGTCCCCGTCGCCGTCGGAGGGCGCCTCGCCGACGAAGGGGGGCAGCACCCTCCCGGTGGCCGACCCGGAGCACGCCGTCGAGCCGCCGGGTCCGCTGGAGGACCGGCTCTACCGGCCCGACATGCTGATCTTCGACCGCGAGCCGCTGAGCGACGACATGATCAAGCGGATCCGAGCGCTCCCGGAGGTCGCGGCCGCGGAGGTGATCGGGCTCGGCAACGTCGCGATCGAGAACCAGCTGCTCACGGTCGCCGCGGTCGACGGCGCCACCTTCCGGCGGTTCACGCCTGCCGGCTCCGCGCAGACCCAGGACGTGTGGGACCGGCTGGCCGGCGGCGAGCTGGCCATCGACCCGAGGCTCGGCCGGAAGCTGCAGGACGAGGACGGCAACCTCGCCCTCGGCAGCGGTGACGACGCCCCGGTGGTCCACATCGGTGCCTACGCCCCGCAGCCCGAGACCATCGACATGGTCGTCAACGAGGCGTGGGTCGAGGACATCGGCCGGATGGTGCTCGGCAACGGGCTGATCATCTCGACCGACGAGGACGACCCGTCCACGATCCGCAAGCGGGTGCAGGCCATCGTCGGCGACACCGCGTCGGTGCAGGACCTCGACATCGCCTCCCGGCTCGGCCTGGACCCCACCGCGACGCAGACCGCCTTCCTCACCGGCGGCTCCATCGCGGACGTCGTGGGCACCTTCAACTACCAGGTGATCGGCGGCGGCCGGATCGCCCCCGACCCGGCGTGGGTGGCGGCCAACATCGCCACCGAGGCCGTGCCGATCCTCGGCACCGTCACCTGCCACCGGGCGATCTTCCCCCAGCTGCGCGCTGCCCTGGAGGACGTCGTCGCCCAGGGCCTGGCCGACGAGATCAACCCCGGCGAGTACGCCGGCTGCTACTACCCGCGCTTCATCGCCGGCTCCACCACGCTCTCCAACCACTCCTTCGGCCTGGCGCTCGACCTCAACGTGCCGGGCAACCAGCGCGGCACCGTCGGCGAGATGGACCGCGGCGTGGTGGCCGCCTTCAAGCGGTGGGGCTTCGCCTGGGGCGGCGACTGGAGCTACACCGACCCGATGCACTTCGAGATGGCGCAGCTGGTCGACCCGCGGTGACCCGCGTGGGGCGGACCATCGGGACAGGGGGCGGGCACCCCACACCCCGGTCGGTAGCGTGCTCGGCATGCGTGCCGCCCAGGTCCTGACGCCCACCGGCCCCGACGCCGTCGAGGTCACCGAGGTCGACGAGCCCACCCCCGGACCGCGGGACGTGCTGGTGGAGGTGCACCGCGTCGGCATCTCCTTCCCCGACCTGCTGCTCAGCCGGGGCGCCTACCAGGTCCGGCCGGAACCGCCCTTCACCCTGGGCGTCGACCTCGCCGGCACGGTCGTGGCGACCGGGGGCGAGGTCACCCGCTTCGCCGCCGGTGACCGGGTCGCCGGCGTGCTGCCGTACGGCGGCGCCGCGGAGCTGGCCGTCGTGCCCGAGGACGCGACCTTCCCGCTGCCCGACGACGTCTCGTTCGACGCCGGCGCGGCGATCCCGATGAACTACCTGACCGCCCACTTCGCGCTCGTCGAGCGGGGCGGGCTGCGTGAGGGCGAGACGGTCCTCGTCCACGGCGCCGCCGGCGGGGTCGGCACCGCGACGATCCAGGTCGCCCGCGGCCTCGGTGCCCGCACCGTCGCCGTCGTCTCGACCGAGGAGAAGGCGGAGGTGGCCGGCGAGGCCGGTGCCGACGAGGTCGTCCTCCTCGACGGCTTCAAGGACGCCGTGGCCGCCCTCACCGGCGGGCGCGGCGTCGACGTCGTGGTCGACGTGGTCGGCGGCGACGTGTTCCTCGATTCGCTCCGGTCGCTCGCTCCCCAGGGGAGGCTCCTCGTCGTCGGGTTCGCCAGCGGCCAGGGCATCCCCGAGGTCAAGGTCAACCGGCTGCTGCTCAACAACACCGACGTCCGTGGCGTGGGTTGGGGGGCGTACGCGATGGTCCGCCCGGGCTACATGGCCGAGCAGTGGGAGGCGATCCGGCCACTGCTGGAGAGCGGGGCGATCGACCCGCCGATCGGGGCGACGTACGACCTCGACGACTTCGGCCGCGCGCTCACCGACCTCGACGAGCGTCGGACGCGTGGCAAGTCGGTGGTCCGGCTCCGCAGCTGAGCTCGTTCGCCGGTGCCGCGCCGACCACGGACGTACCCTTCAGCGTGTGAGACCTCGGGGCGCCGCGCGGCCGGCCGTGCTGGCGGCGGCGGCCGCGCTGGCAGCGTCCGCGCTGGTCGGCTGCGCCGGTCCTGACGAGCCGGACGGGCCGAGCGGACCGAGCTGGGCACCCCGCGCCGAGCAGGTCGACGGCCTGGAGGTCGTCGCCACCGCCGACGCGGACGGCTTCCGGCTCCACACCGCCTCCGGTGACAAGACCTTCCTCCCGGGCGTCAACCTCGGCAGCACCGTCCCGCTGCAGCAGCCGGGCGAGGTCGGCACCATCCCCGCGGAGCAGTACGCCGCCTGGCTGCGCGAGATGGCCGACCTCGGCATCCGCGTGGTGCGCGTCTACACGCTGCTGCCGCCCGGGTTCTACGAGGAGCTCGCCGCCCACAACGAGGCCCACCCCGAGGACCCGATCTACCTCGTGCAGGGCGCCTACCTCCCCGACGAGTCCTACGTGGACGAGGGCGGCACCCTCCACGACCCGGCCGTCGACGACGCCTTCTCCGAGGAGCTCGCCGACCTCTCCGCGGCGGTCCACGGCGACCTCGACCGGCCCGAGACGCCAGGGCGGGCGTCGGGCCGCTACACCGTCGACGTCTCGGCGTGGCTCGCCTCCTGGATCATCGGCGTCGAGTGGGATCCCGAGGGCGTCGCGCGGACCGACGCCGTCGAGGTGGCGTACCGCTCCGGGGAGTACTTCGCCGCCACCGGCGACGCGACCCCGACGGAGCAGTGGATCGCCACCCACATGGACGAGCTCGCCGCCCACGAGGCCGACCGCGGCAGCGCTGCCCCGATCGCGATGGTCAACTGGCCGACGACCGACCCGCTCGTGCACCCCGAGGAGCCGCTCCCGCAGGAGGACCTCGTCTCCGTCGACCCGATGCACGTGCTGCCGACCGACGCCTGGCCCGCCGGCACCTTCGCCAGCTTCCACGCCTACCCCTACTACCCGGACTTCCAGCGCTACGAGCCCGGGCTGCAGGACGAGGAGTGGGACGGCCGGGAGGACCCGTACGCCGGTTACGTGGCCGCGCTCCGCGACCACGTCGCGGGCACCATGCCGCTGCTCGTCACCGAGTTCGGCGTGCCGTCCTCGCTCGGCTCCGCCCACGCCGGTCCGCTGGGGCGCGACCAGGGCGGCCACACCGAGCAGCAGGCGATGGCCGTCAACGCCGACCTGATGCGGCTGCTCGAGGCCAAGGGCGCCGCCGGCGCGTTCGTCTTCTCCTGGGAGGACGAGTGGTTCAAGCGCACCTGGAACACCCTGGAGCACCAGGACGAGGAGCGGCGCCAGCTCTGGCACGACCCCCTGACCAACGAGCAGTGGTTCGGGCTGGTGGCCACCGACCCCGACCCGCTCCCGGACGCGGCCGCCGAGGCGATCCCGGAGTCGGGCGCCTTCGAGTACGTCCACGTGTGGGCCGACGCCTCGTGGGTGCACCTCGAGGTGACGACCCGCGAGGCGGTCCCCGAGGTGCTGCGGATCGAGGCGGACGTGCTGCCCGGACCCGAGCGGGCCGACTACCGGATCGAGGTCGACCCCGGAGCCGGCGAGGCGCGGCTCGACGTGCGCCGTGACCTCGACCCGATCCGCCTCGACACCCCCGAGCGGCCGTACCACCCCGACCAGGACGACCCCTGGCACCTCTACCGGCTGATCACCAACCGCAGCCACGACGTCGGCGGCGAGCAGCGCCCGGCCGAGTTCCTCGACGTCGGGCAGCTGGTCGAGGGGACCTGGGACCCCGAGTCCGAGGAGTTCGACTCGACCGCCACCTGGCAGGTCGACGAGGAGCGGCGCACCGTCCGGCTCCGGATCCCGTGGTCGATGCTCGGGTTCTCCGACCCCTCGAGCCGGCAGGCGCTGGGCGAGGGCGTGCCTGCCGAGCGGGTCGAGGTCGAGGGGATCGACCTGTCGTTCGACGCCGGCGGGAGCACCCTCGACGTGCCGTTCACCTGGCCGACCTGGAACTACACGACGTACGTGGCGCGGATGAAGGCCGGTGTCGACGTCGTGGAGCGGGCCTACCGGGACCTCGCCCCCTGAGCAGTGGGTTGTTAGTTTGCGGGGGTGAGCATCCTCGATGACGCCCGTGAGGGCATGGACACCGCCATCCGCCCGCAGGACGACCTGTTCGGCCACGTCAACGGCCGTTGGCTGGCGGAGGCCGAGATCCCCGGCGACCGCTCGAGCTGGGGACCCTTCGTCGAGCTGGCCGACACCTCCGAGCAGCGGGTTCGCGACATCATCGAGTCGCTGGCCGAGGCCGACCCCGCCTCGCTCGACGACGACGCGCGCCGGATCGGTGACCTCTTCACCTCCTTCATGGACACCGCGACCATCGAGGCGCGGGGCACCCGACCGATCCGGCCGCTGCTCGACGCCGTGGAGTCGCTGCGCGACGTCCGCGACCTCGCGGCCTTCCTCGGCGAGTTCGAGCGGATCGGCGGCTTCGGCCTGTTCGGGACCTATGTGGACACCGACGCCAAGAACTCCGACCGCTACCTCGTCAACGTGCTGCAGGGCGGCCTCGGCCTGCCCGACGAGTCCTACTACCGCGACGACAAGTTCGCCGAGATCCGCGAGAAGTACGTCGCCTTCCTGACCACGCTGTTCGGGCTGGCCGAGCACGCCGACGCGGCGGGTGCCGCCGCGACCGTGCTCGCCGTGGAGACGCGGCTCGCGGCCGGCCACTGGGAGCGCGCCGAGACCCGTGACGTCCAGAAGACCTACAACCTGCTGACGCTGGCCGAGCTCAAGGAGCTCGCCCCGGCCTTCGAGTGGGAGTCCTGGATCCGCAACCTCGGCGGCTCCGACGAGACGATCGCCGAGGCGTGCGTCCGGCAGCCGTCGTACCTCTCCCACCTGTCGCAGACGCTGACCGAGGTGCCCGTCGAGGACTGGAAGCCGTGGCTGCTCGCCCGCGTGCTCCGGGCGGCGGCGCCGTACCTCACCGACGACTTCGTCGAGGCCAACTTCGACTTCTACGGCCGCACCCTCAGCGGCACCCCGGAGCTGCGTGCCCGGTGGAAGCGCGGCGTCGCGTTCGTCGAGGGCGCGATCGGCGAGGCCGTCGGCAAGCAGTACGTCGCCCGGCACTTCCCGCCCCGCTCCAAGGAGCTGATGGACGAGCTGGTCGCCAACCTGCTCGAGGCCTACCGCCGCTCCATCACCGATCTGGACTGGATGACCGACGAGACCAAGCAGCGGGCCTTCGACAAGCTCGCCACCTTCCGCCCCAAGATCGGCTACCCCGAGAAGTTCCGCGACTACTCCGCGCTCGAGGTGCACCCCGACGACCTGATGGGCAACGCGGCGGCCGCCGCGGCGTTCGAGACCGACCGGCAGCTCGGCAAGATCGGGTCGCCCGTCGACCGTGACGAGTGGTTCATGCTGCCGCAGACGGTCAACGCCTACTACAACCCCGGCACCAACGAGATCTGCTTCCCGGCCGGGATCCTGCAGAAGCCGTTCTTCGACCCCGACGCCCACCCGGCGGAGAACTACGGCGGCATCGGCGCCGTCATCGGTCACGAGATCGGGCACGGCTTCGACGACCAGGGCTCGCAGTACGACGGCGCCGGTAACCTGGAGAACTGGTGGACCCCGGACGACCGGGCGGCCTTCGAGGTCAAGAGCAAGGCCCTGATCGAGCAGTACGACGCCCTCGAGCCGCGCGACATGCCGGGTGAGCACGTCAACGGCGCGCTCACCGTCGGCGAGAACATCGGCGACCTCGGCGGGCTGACGATCGGGCACAAGGCGTACCTCATCAGCGAGGGCGGCTCGGCCGACGTCGCCGACCGCGCCAAGGTGTTCCTCAACTGGGGCCACGTCTGGCGCACCAAGCGACGCAAGGAGCTCGCGCTGCAGTACCTCACCACCGACCCCCACAGCCCGCCGGAGTTCCGCGCCAACATCGTGCGCAACCTCGACGAGTTCCACGAGGTCTTCGGCACCGTCGAGGGCGACGGCCTCTGGCTCGCCCCGGAGGACCGGGTCCGGATCTGGTAGGCCGCCCGCCCGCCCGCCCGGTTGGGGCAGGCCGAGCAGGGGGACCATCGACCCTGCGCCACCAGGCCCGACCCTCGCTAGCCTGAGCCCACGGACCAGGAGGGGAGCGGACATGGCACAGGTCGTGGAAGAGGTCGTGCTCGAGGGGGGCGTGCTCGTGGGGCACGACGGGTCGGCACCCTCGGCGGAGGCGGTGCGCTGGGCTGCCGACGTCGCCGCGAGGACCGGCCGCCCGCTGCACGTCCTGCGTGCATGGGGGATGCTCAACGCGCCGAAGCCCCCGACGTCGGCCGTGGGCTACGTGCCACCGCTGACCGACTACGAAGAAGCCGTGCTCGCCGACCTCGAGCGCGACATCGAGCGCCTCGACCTGCCCGGTGAGGTGCACCTGCACGTCGTGCACGGCCGTGCCGCCGCGGAGCTGCTGCACTGCGCGGAGAACGCCGAGGTGCTCGTGGTGGGCAAGCGTGGCGAGGGCGGCTTCCGCGGGCTCGGCTTCGGGTCGACGGCCGACCAGGTGGTGCGGCACGCGCCGTGCCCGGTGGTCGTCGTACCGACCCACCAGCCCCACGACAGGTGATCGACCCGGCCCACACCCAGGCCGGCCACCAGGTCCGTACGGACTGGGGACCCACCGGTGCCGCGGCGATCGCGGACGGCGCCGACGTCGCGGTCGTCGTCGACGTGCTGTCCTTCACGACGACCGTGACGGTCGCGGTGGAGCGCGACATCGCCGTGCACCCCTTCGGCTGGCACGACCAGCGGGCCGAGGCGTACGCCGAGGAGCTGGACGCGACGCTCGCTGTCGGTCGGTTCGAGGCCCTGGAGCGGCCCGGGAGCGTGTCGCTCTCACCGGCGTCGCTGACCGGGGTGGCGGGCGTGGACCGGCTGGTGCTGCCGTCGCCGAACGGCTCCACGATCAGCGCGGCCCTGGCCGCCTCCGGGGCCACCGTGGTCGCCGCCTGCCTCCGCAACGCCCCGGCGGTGGCCGGTTGGCTCCGGCCACGGCTCGACGCGGGCGCGGTGGTCGCCGTCGTGCCGGCGGGAGAGCGGTGGGCCGACGGCACGCTGCGACCGGCCGCCGAGGACCTGTGGGGTGCGGGCGCGGTGCTCGCCGGGCTGGAGGAGCGGGGCTTCTCGCCGGAGTCGCGGCTCGCGCGGGCGGCGTACCGAGCCGTGGCCGGTGACCTGACCGGGGAGCTGACCGCCTGCGCGGGCGCGCAGGAGCTGATCGGCAAGGGCTTCGCCGCGGACGTGGCGGTGGCGGCGGGCCACGGGGGCAGCCGGGTGGTGCCGGTGCTGGTCCGCGGGGCGTTCGTCGCCGGGTGAGCCGTTCGGTCAGACTCCTGCCATGACGCCGCGCGACCCCGCCACCCGGAAACGCGACACCCTGGCGCTGTGGGCGACTCCCGCGGTCGACGTGTGGGTCGCGACCGCCTCCGCCGACGGCGGCGCCCACCTCGTCCCGCTGTCGCTCGCCTGGGTGGAGGAACGGATGGTCGTGGCGCTCTCCGCCACGGCACGCACGGCCCGTGACCTGGCCGCACGCGGTCGCTGCCGGATGGCCGTGGGTCCGACGCGCGACGTCACCATGGTCGACGCCGTCCTCGAGCGCACCGTCCCCGTGGGTGAGGACGAGGCCCTGGCCGCGGCCTACGCCGCCCAGGCCGACTGGGACCCCCGCGGCAGCGAGGGCTACGTCTACCTGGTGCTCCGGCCCGACCGCGTCCAGGCGTGGCGGGAGGTCGACGAGATCCCGGGGCGGACCCTGATGCGCGACGGTGCGTGGATCGTCTGAGCAGCCGTTCTTGGCTGGCTGTGCAACACTGATTACATGATTACAAACGAGCACCACGAGGCGGTGAGCGGCTGGTTCAGCGGCCGACTCCCGCAGGAGTGGACGGTCGAGCCGCCGCAGGTGGCCGTCGACCGCGAGGAGATCACCGTCGTCCTCACCGTCGCCGACGTCGACGCGGGGGAGTCGGACGTCGCCACCGCCGAGGCACGCGCCGGCCGGGCCAGGGCCTTCCGCGAGGACACCCGCGAGGCCCGGATGAAGATCGCGCGCGAGGCCCAGCACCGGTACGAGCGCAAGGTCTCGTGGGGCGTCCGGGTCGGTGGGCACGAGGAGCTGTGGACCCACGTCGCGGCGCCGGTCATGACCCGGCTGCGGCAGCCGCAGCGCCAGGTGCTCGACACGCTCGTCGAGTCGGGCGTCGCGCGGTCGCGCGCCGACGCGCTCGCCTGGTGCGTCCGCCTGGTCGGCCAGCACGAGGGCGACTGGCTGGCCGAGCTGCGGCAGGCCATGACGGCCGTCGACGACGTACGCGCCAAGGGCCCGGCCGCCTGACGGTCATCTCCGCCAGGGCCGCGGGTGCGGGTCACTCGTCGGTGCCCTCGCTGGCGGCGTCCTCGTTGCACTCGATCTGCGGCGGCTCCTCGCCGGGGAACGCCAGCAGGTTGAGGCGGGGGCCGCGGGAGCGGCTGAGGTCGTAGGCGAGAGCGGTACGACGCGCAGCCCGTCCGTCGCGCTCGACGTAGTCGTAGCCGGGCAGCGCCCGGACCCCCACGGTGAACATGCACTCGTCGAACTGGGTGATCTCCTCGACCGGCTCCGCCAGGTCCTCGAGGTCCTCGCGGAGCCCGGCGATCCCCTGGCGCAGGTCGTCGAGGTCGTCGCCGACCTCGACCCGGGGACTCGAGGTCGCGTACCTGCTGCCGCGCGACGGCGCCGCCGGCGCGCGGTCGACGGACTCCCCGGGCTCGCCGCCGCACTCCCGTCTCCCCTCCGGGCGGTCCCTGCGACCGAAGGACAGGAGCTGGTAGTCGGGGTCGTCCCACTCGCTGAGGTCCACGTCGAGTGCTGCCCGGTGACGCGATGGCCCCGCTGCGGCCGAGACCTGGAAGCCGAGGTCCTGCTCGCGGTCGCCGGCCGAGGTGATCGGCTGCCAGCGCAGGCAGGACTCCCAGTGGTCGAATCGTTCGGCACGGTCCTCGATCCGTTCCTCGAGCCGTGACAACCCCGCGAGTCGCCGGAGCAGCGAGCGGACCCCGGGACGACGGTGCTCGACCGGGTGGGGTCGCAGCTGTGGTCTGGCGTCGGCCCCGGTGCCGTTGGGGTCCGGGGCCCGGGACAGGCAGGCCCGGCGGGGGGCGAGGTCGAGAAGCCTGAAGTCCGGGCGCGGTCCCCGATGGGGGACCAGCGCGGTCCGCGGGCCCGGGCCGGTGCCGTCGCGCTCGTCGTAGGTGAAGCCCCAGCGCCCTGACGGGTCGCCCGCCTGTCGCACCGGGACCTCCGACAGGCAGCGCTCGAGCTGGTCGAACCGACCGGCGTCCCGCCTCAGGAGGGAGAGACGTCGCCCCATCCGGTCGAGCGTGGCGCCGATCGCGGCCAGCGGGCCGCGCGCCGCAGCCGGGTGCGGACGCCCGACCGTCTGGCTCGGGAGGGCTGCCAGGGCCGGGAGAGCGCCGGTCGCGGCCGCTCGCCCGGCCGTCGCGAGCGGGTCGTTCCGGGGGGTCCGCGTCCGGGCCCGAACACCTGCACCGCTGTCCGCGGGCCGCGAGTCGTGCGGGGGTCGTGCCGCGGCTCCCGACGCGAGCGGCGGTGACTCCACGGCTCCGATGTCACATCCGTCGCCGCCGTCGCGCAGCCGCCCGATGGCGTCCCGCCGCAGGACGTCGTCCCAGTCGACGTACGCCGACAGCAGCTGGCCACCGCGCAGCGGGTCGGGGAGCTGGCCGAGGCACCGACCGGTCGGGATCACGCGTCGGAGTGGGCTGTCGGGCAACGGCTCCAGCACGAATCCGCGGGGATCGTCCTCGAGTCGCGCCAGCCGCGGCTCCTGGCCCGTCACGTCCGTGGCGTCCGTGAGGCGACAGCTGTCGTCGCTGACGAAGTTGTAGCCCCGGGAGGAGGCGGCATAGACCCGGCAGCTCCGCCGGGTCGGGATCGTGTCGCCGGTGACACCCTCGGTGACCGGCGGACCGATGACGGTCGCGAAGCTGCTCACGGGACCGGCTGACCCCAGGTCCCCGCCGATGGGGGCGATGTTGGCGGTGAGCGTGGTGCCGATCAGGGTCGTCCGCCCCGCTGCCAGCACGCCGCCGCCATCCCCTTCTGCGTAGTTGTTGGCGACGGTGGCGTTGACCAGGGTCAGGTCGCCCCGGGCCCAGATTCCTCCACCGGCGTGTGCGACGGCGAGGTTGCGCGCGATGGTGGAGTTGACGACCAGCACGTCGGCCTCACCCGAGATGGCACCCCCGCGGTCGTCGGCGCGGTTGCCGTTGAGGGTGGACCCGAGGACGGCGACGTCGCCGTCCAGCGTGAAGATCGCGCCACCAGGCCCGTCGGCGTCACTCCCGTCGATGTGGGAGTCGATGACGGTGACGTCACCGTCCTCGTCGGCGTACAGCGCGCCGCCGTCGCCGTCCGTGGTGTTCCCGTCGACCTCCGACCGCACGACCAGGATGTCGCCCGTCGACCCGATGGCGCCTCCCGAGCCGTCCACCAGGTTGTTGCTGATGATCGAGTCGTAGACCTGGACGCCACCGCGTCGGGCGTACAGCGCTCCTCCGTCGTCGTTGGCCAGGTTGCCGTTGAGGCGGGACCCGAAGACCGTGATCCGACGCATCGAGAAGACCCCGCCGCCGGGTTCCTCCGCGAGGTTCTGACGGACCGTCACGTCGCGCAGCACGATCTCGCCCCGGGACGTCAGGGCCGCTCCGGGTCCGTCGGAGCCGCCCCGCATCAGCCGCACCCGCCGGACGTCGAGGAACCCCGTCCCGTCCTGGCGAAGCAGCCGCTTCTCGAAGCAGGCCTGGCTGAGCGTGAAGCCGTGGCCGTCGAGCACCAGCGGGAAGGGCGACTCCCGGATCGGGTCTCCCGTGGCACAGTCGCGCAGGACGATGTCGGCTGCCAGGTCGATCCGTCGACGGGTGGGATCGCTCCACGCGGCCCGGAGCTGGGACTCCGTCGCCACCACGGGGTCGGTCCGGCCGGTCGGCGTCCCGGGGGCAGCGGCCCGTGCCGACGCAGGTGGGGTGTTCAGGCCGAGCAGGACCACCACGCCCGCCGCCACCGCCACCAGGGTGCGGGCGTGTCCCCGTTCCCACCCCCAGAGGGACACACCTCGACGGTACGAACCGGCTCGCCGCCGTCTCGGAGGCGCGCCGCGGCGCCCGGGTCGATCTGGCACCCGGCCCCGTCCGCCCACGGTGCCGTCGGAGGCCGCTGGTAGACAGGCCCGGTGAGCGCAGCGACCGACGTACGCCAGCAGGCCGAGCAGCACCTCCGCGCGCTCGTCGGCCGTGACGACGCGAGCCTCCACGAGGACCAGTGGGCCGCGATCGAGGCGCTGGTCGTCGAGCGCAAGCGGTCGCTGGTGGTGCAGCGGACCGGCTGGGGCAAGTCGGCGGTCTACTTCGTGGCGACCCTGCTGCTCCGCGCGCAGGGGAGCGGCCCGACCGTGATCGTCTCGCCGCTGCTGGCCCTGATGCGCAACCAGATCGCGGCGGCAGAGCGGGCGGGCATCCGTGCGGTCACGATCAACTCCACCAACATCGAGCAGTGGGAGCCGATCCAGGACGCCGTCCGCGCCGGCGAGGTCGACGTCCTCCTCGTCAGCCCTGAGAGGCTCAACAACCCGGGCTTCCGCGACGAGGTGCTGCCCCGGCTGGCCGCGACCTGCGGGCTGCTCGTGATCGACGAGGCCCACTGCATCTCCGACTGGGGCCACGACTTCCGTCCCGACTACCGCCGGATCCGGACGCTGCTGGGCGACCTCCCCGACGGGATCCCGGTCCTCGCCACGACCGCGACCGCCAACCAGCGGGTCACCGACGACGTCGCCGAGCAGCTCGGCGTGGACGTCCTCGTGCTGCGGGGGTCGCTCGACCGGGCGTCGCTGCGGCTGGGGGTGGTCCGGCTGCGCACCGCGGAGCAGCGGCTCGCCTGGCTCGCCGACCACCTCGCCGAGCAGCCCGGGTCAGGGATCGTCTACTGCCTGACGGTCGCCGCGACCCAGGAGGTCGCCGACTACCTCCGCTCCCGCGGCCACGCCGTCGCGGCGTACTCCGGCCAGACCGAGCCCACCGAGCGGCAGGCGCTCGAGCAGGACCTCCTCGACGGCCGGGTCAAGGCGCTCGTCGCGACCAGCGCGCTCGGCATGGGCTTCGACGCCACCCTCGGCTTCGTCGTCAACCTCGGTGCGCCCTCCTCGCCGGTCGCCTACTACCAGCAGGTCGGCCGCGCCGGCCGTGGGACCGACGAGGCCACCGTGGTGCTGCTGCCCGCCACCGAGGACCGCGACATCTGGGCGTACTTCGCCTCCCTCGCCTTCCCCCGCGAGCAGCTCGTGCGCGAGACCCTGTCCGCGCTGGCCGACCACGGCCCGCTGAGCACCGCCGCCCTCGAGACGTACGTCGACCTCTCCCGCACCCGCCTCGAGACGATGCTCAAGGTGCTCGACGTCGACGGTGCCGTGCGGCGGGTCAAGGGCGGGTGGGAGTCGACGGGGCGCGCGTGGGCCTACGACGAGGAGCGCTATCGGCGGGTCACCGAGGCACGCGAGCGCGAGCAGGCGGCCATGCTGGCCTACCTCGACCACGACGGCTGCCGGATGGAGTTCCTGCGCCGCCAGCTCGACGACCCGGCCGCAGAGCCGTGCGGCCGCTGCGACAACTGCGGCGGCCTCGGCCTCGCCACCGACGTCAGCGAGGCCGCGGTGGAGGAGGCGGGGGCCCGGCTCGCCCGCCCAGGGGTGGCGCTCGAGCCGCGCAAGATGTGGCCGACCGCGCTCGCCAACCTCGGCATCGAGCTGAAGGGCAAGATCGGCGACGGCGCCGACGAGGGACGAGCGGTCGCCCGGCTCACCGACCTCGGCCACGGGACCGCCCTGCGGACGCTCCTCACCAGCGACGACGGCCCGGTCCCGGCCCCGATCGCCCGCGCGGTCGTCGAGCTGCTCGGCGACTGGCAGCCGCCGGTGGAGGCGATCGCCCTCGTCGAGTCGGCCACCCGCCCCGCGCTGGTCCGCGACCTCGCCGACGGGCTGTCCCGCCACCTCGGCGTCCCGGTCGTCGCGCGGTGGTCGATCGCCGACCCCGACGTGCGCCCCGGCCAGGGCGCCACGAACTCCGCCCAGCGGGTCGCCGCCGTCGGCCGCCGTTACCGGCTCGACGGCTCGGTGCCCGCGGGGCCGGTGCTGCTGGTCGACGACCAGGTCGTCACGGGCTGGACGATGACGCTGGCGGCGCGAGCGCTGCGCCGGGCCGGCGCCACGGGGGTCCACCCGCTCGCGCTGGCCCTCTCGGGCTGATCCGGGCGGCTGGTCGCCCGGCGGCGACGAGCGACCCGGCCGCGGTCAGCGGCCGACGTCGACCCGCTCGGGAGCCGCGGTCGCCCGACGGCGTACGCCCGCGAGCGCCAGCGGCACGATCAGGCCGAGCGCGGCGATGGACCACAGCGAGATCGAGAGCGCCCCGTCGAAAAGGCCGCTCGCGCTGCCACCCGACAGGAGCACGGCGCGCAGCATCTGCTCCTCGAACAGCGGCCCCAGGATCAGCCCGACGACCGCCGGCGCGACGGGGATGTCGGCCATCGCCATCAGCACGCCGAGCATGCCGATCACGAGCAGCACGAGCAGGTCGGCCAGCCCGCCGCCCGAGGCGAAGGTGCCCAGGGTCGCGAAGATCATGATCGCGCCGTAGATCGCGTACGCCGGGATCTGCAGCAGCCGGGCCCAGACCTTGGCCAGCGGCAGGTTGAGGACCAGCAGCATCAGGTTGCCGATGAGCAGGCTCGCGAGCAGGGCGTAGACCAGGTCGCCGGACTCGCTGAAGAGCAGCGGCCCGGGCTGCAGCCCGTAGGACTGGAAGGCGGTCAGCAGCACGGCCGCGGTCGCCGACGTCGGCAGGCCGATCGTGAGCAGCGGCACCAGCACCCCGGCGGCCGCCGCGTTGTTGGCGGCCTCCGGCCCGGCCACGCCCTCGATGGCGCCGTGGCCGAAGTCCTCGGGGTGCTTGCTGAGCTTGCGCTCGGTGGCGTACGACAGGAACGTCGGGATCTCGGCCCCGCCCGCGGGCAGAGCCCCGATCGGGAAGCCGAACGCGGTTCCCCGCAGCCACGCGGGCCAGGAGCGCCGGAAGTCCTCGCGGGTCATCACAGCGCGGCCGTGGAGCGGCGTGACGGTGCCGCCGCCCCCGCCCTTGAGGGCGTGCTGGAAGACCTCGCCGATCGCGAACAGCGCCACCACCACGATCACGACGTCGACACCGTCGAGCAGCGTCGGCACCCCGAAGGTCAGCCGCGACTGGCCGCTCTGGCTCTCGATCCCCACCAGGCCGAGGGTGAGCCCGACGAGCAGGCTGCCGATGCCCTTGAGCGGGGAGGTGCCGAGCAGCGTGGCGACGGTGACGAAGGCGATCGCCATCAGCGCGACGTAGTCGGCCGGGGTGAAGCTCACCGCCAGGTCGGCGAACGGCTGGGCCAGGAACGTGAGCAGCAGCGTCGCGATGGTGCCGGCGACGAACGAGCCGATCGCTGCCGTCGCCAGGGCCGAGGCGGCCCGGCCCGACCGCGCCATCTTGTTGCCCTCGAGCGCCGCCACCATCGAGGCGCTCTCGCCGGGGGTGTTGAGCAGGATCGCCGTGGTCGAGCCGCCGTACATGCCGCCGTAGTAGATGCCGGCGAAGAGGATCAACGCCCCGGTCGGGTCGAGCGTGAAGGTGATCGGGAGCAGCAGCGCCACGGTCAGCGCCGGGCCGATGCCCGGCAGCACGCCGACGGCCGTGCCGATGGTGACGCCGAGCAGCGCCAGCAGCAGGTTGGTCGGGGTGAGGGCGGCCGCGAAGCCGTCCATCAGCAGCGAGAACGAGTCCATCTCAGAACCCCCAGGGCCCGGCCGGCAGGCTGATGCCGATCGCCACGTCGAAGAGCAGCCACACCACGGCGGCCACGCTGAACCCCACGGCGAACATCTCCACCGGCCGCGGGGCGCCGAGCACGCTGGCCGTCACGCCGTAGAGGAGCGTGGCGGCGACGACGTACCCGACGAAGGGCACGACCAGCGCGAACACCACGAGGCCGGCGACCAGCAGCCCGAGCCGCTTCCAGTCCTGCGACGTGGTGTGGTCGGAGACCTCCCACACGCCCATGTCGCGCCGGCCGCGGACCACGGTGAGCACGCCCACCAGCAGCAGCGCCGACCCCACGACGTACGGGACGGTGGCCGGCCCCACGGCGTTGCCGCCGTTTTCCAGGCGCACGGCCGTGACGAGGACGACGACCGACAGCACCAGCAGCACGGCCCCGAAGACCATGGTGGCGAGCGCGGTGGTCCGGTCGTCGGCGATGTGGAGGCGCTCGGCCTCGGCCTCGCCGACCAGGTCGCCGCGGACGTTGATGGAACGGGTGCGCTTCCTCGTCATCTCAGATCCCCAGCTCCGCGACCACTTCGTCGACCCGGGTGACCTCCTGGTCGAGGAACTCCTCGAAGTCGTCGCCGGTGAGGATCTCCGAGGTCCATCCCTGCCGGGCCAGCGCCTCGTCCCAGGCCTCGCTCCCGGTCATGTCGGTGACCAGGTCGACGAGTGCCTGCCGCTCGCTCTCGGTGATCCCGGGAGGTGCGACGACCCCACGCCAGTTGGTGAGCTCCACGTCGATGCCGGACTCCTGCAGGGTGGGGGTGTCCGGAAGGGCCTCGACCGGCTCGGTGCCCGAGACCGCGATCGCGCGGAGCGCCCCGCTCTCGATCTGGGGCAGGAACTCCGAGACCCCGCTGATGCCGGCGGTCGCGCTGCCGGAGAGCAGGGTGGCGATCGCCTCGCCACCGCCGGCGTGGGCGATGTAGTTGACGTCGGCCGGGTCCTGCTCGAGATCCTGGGCCACCAGGCCGGCGAGGATCTGCTCGGCGCCGCCCGCCGAGCCCCCGGCCCACGACACCGAGCCCAGGTCCTGCTCGAGCGAGGTCACGAGGTCGTCGATCGTCTGGATGTCGGAGTCGGCCGGCACGACCACGACGAGGCTCTCGGTGGTCAGCTCCGCGATGGGCGTCACCTCGTCGAGCGTGACCGAGGAGTCGTTGGCGGCGATCGCCCCCACCATCACCAGGCCCATCACCATCAGCTGGTTGGGCTGGCCCTCGAGGTTGCGGAAGTTGCTGAGCCCGATGGTCCCGCCGGCACCGCCGACGTTGTAGACCTCGGTCCGGCCCAGGATGTCCTGCAGGCTGGACTGCATCTCGCGAGCCGTGCTGTCCCAACCACCGCCCGGGTCGGCGGGCGCCATGATCTTGAGCTGCTTGCCGCCCAGCGCCTCCTGGGCCGCCTCGCTGGGCTCGCTCCGGGTGACGCTGACGACGACCACCACCACGGCGAGCACGGCCGCAACGGCGTACGGCAGGACGCGGGTGAGGCCGGCGACGGGTCGTCGCTGCTGGGCCATGAGGGTGATACCTCCGAGATGCGTGTGACGGGCGCCACCACCCTCCCACCCCGCCGCAGGAGCGTCCACGCTCGCCACATCGTGAGCCTTTAAGCACTAAGTCGAGTGGGTAACTTGATTTAGGCCCGGCGTTCTCGGCATGATCGCCCGCATGGCGCTCCCCGACCTGCTGCAACGCGAGCACGCCCCCGCGGCCACGACCCCGTCCCGGGAGCGCTTCGTCGTCCGGGTGCTGCCCGAGCTGGGTGCGCTGCTGCTGGTCGCCGTGCTGTGGCCGCGGACGGCGGGGATGACCTCGTCCGCGGGCGGACCAGGGCCGGCCTTCGTCCCCCAGCTGCTCCTTGGCGTCCTCGCGGCCAGCGCCCTCGTGGGCGTGCTGCTCGAGGTGCGCAGGCGGCTCGGTGGCCACCGCGACCGGACGGCCGTCGCGGTGGCAGCGACCGACCCGGACGCGGCGACGGAGGGAGAGGAGCCGACGAACCTGCGACGCGCCCTCCTCGCGGCCGCCCTCGTGCTGACGTACGTCGCGGCCACGGCGCTGCTGGGCTGGCTGCTGGCGTCGACGGCGTTCGCGCTGGTCTTCCTCCGGTTCTCCGGCCACCGCCGGCCGTGGCCCCTGGTCGCCGTCGCGGTCGTCGCACCCCAGGTGCTGGCCTACGTCTTCGTCAAGGTCGTCTACATCGCCCTGCCGACCGGGGTCGGTGTCTTCGACACCGTGACCGTCGCGCTCTACCGGCTGTTCGGCATCTACTGACCGACCGCCGACCGGACCTCCTCCCCCGATCCCAGGAGTCTCTCTCGTGGAAACGCTCTCGGGCGTCCTGGACGCCTTCTCGTCCTTCGACGCCACGCTGTGGGCGGTGCTCGTCGTCGGTGTCGTCGCCGGCCTGCTCGTCGGCGTGCTGCCGGGCCTCACCTTCGTCATGGGCGTGCTGCTGCTCCTGCCGCTGACCTACGGGATGGGCGCCGAGAGCGGGGTCGCGCTGATGCTGGCGGTCTACGTCGCCGGGACGTACGGCGGTGCCATCACCTCGATCCTGCTGCACGTCCCGGGCGAGCCGAACCACGTGCCACTGCTGTGGGACGGGCACACCATGGCCCGACAGGGCCGCGCCGCCGAGGCGTTGGGCTGGGCGGCCGTGGCGGCGCTCGCCGGTGGGCTGGTGTCGTGGCTGGTCCTGGCCTTCGTGTCGGAGCCGATCTCGCGGCTGGCCCTCAACCTCGGCCAGCCGGAGTACTTCCTGGTCGTGCTGATCGGCCTCACCAGCGTGCTGGTCCTCACCGACGACTCGGTCCGCCGCTCGCTCATGGCGCTGGTCGTGGGCATGCTGATCGCGACCGTCGGGGTGGACGACGTCTACGGGTCGGTGCGCTTCAGCTTCGGCAGCGACCTGCTCCGTGACGGCATCGACTACCTCCCGGTGATGATCGGCGTCTACGCCGTCACGCACGTGCTCGTCCGGTTCGGTGCCAGGTTCGCGGCCGACGAGGAGGCGCAACCCACCCGCGTCCGGACGGTGGTCCCCGGTCCCGGCGCGATCTGGCGCCGCCGCGGCAGCCTCACGCGCGGCGTCACGTTGGGGTCGCTGATCGGGACGGTGCCGGGCGCCGGTGCGACCGTCGCGTCGTTCCTGGCCTACGGGGTCGAGCGCCAGGTCAGCCGCGACCGGCACACCCTCGGCCGCGGCAACCCCGACGGCGTCATCGCCCCGCAGGCCGCCTCGACGGCAACGGTGGGTGGCGCGCTCGTCCCGATGCTCGTCCTGGGCATCCCCGGGAGCGCGGCGACCGCCGTGATCCTCGGCGCGCTGCTGCTCCACGACGTGCAGCCCGGCCCGCAGATCTTCCAGACCCAGCCGGAGCTCGTGTACACCATCATCGCGGCGCTCCTCGTGAGCGTGCTGCTGATGTTCGTCCTCGGCCTGCTGACGGCCGGCCCCATGGTGCGGCTGCTGCGCGTGCCCGAGGCGTACGTCGCCGTCCTGATCGTGCTGTTCGCCTACATCGGCGCCTTCGCGATCCGCAACACGCTCTCGGACGTCTGGATCATGGCGGGGTTCGCCGTGCTCGGCCTGCTGCTCGAGCGGTACGGCTTCCCGCTGGCGCCGCTGGTCCTCGGCGCGATCCTCGGGCCGCTCGCCGAGCGCTACCTCACCACCACGCTGATCGCGTCGGACAACGACCCCTCGGTCTTCCTGACCCGACCGCTCTCCGCGGCGCTGCTGGCCCTCTGGGTGGGACTCGTGGTCCTGCTCTCGGTCCGTGCGCTCCGCGCCTCCCGCGCGTCGCGCGGTGGAGCCCCCGACCACCCGGGGCAGACCCCGGGAGCAGAGCCGGGTGCGAACCCCGGCACCGACCCCCAGCACCACGAGGAGAACACCCGTGCCTGATCCCTTCCGCAGCCCCACCGCCCTCGCCGCCGTCGTCGGGCTCTCCCTTGCCCTCGGCGGGTGCGGCCTCGTCGACGGCGAGTCGTCCGGGGCCGCCGGCGCCACGTCGGGTCGACCGATCGAGCTGGTCGCGCCCTTCGGGCCCGGAGGCGGCTCCGACCAGGTCGCGCGGGCCATGGCCCAGGCGATGGCCGGTCCGCTCGACGCCGACGTCCCGGTGGTCAACGTGCCGGGAGCGACCGGCAGCACCGGCATGACAGAGATGCTCTCGGGCCGCGCCGGCGAGACCATGGCCGTCCTGATCCAGGACACGCTGGCCACCGTGTCGGCGGGCGGCGCCGCGTTCGGGATGGACGAGGTGCAGGCCGTGTGCCGGGTGCAGTCGATGCCCTCGGCGCTGCTCGTGCGCAAGGACACCTTCGAGGACTGGGAGGACCTGCTGGGCGAGGCCCGCGACGCCCAGCAGCCCCTGACCGTCGCCACGGTCGGCTCCAACAGCGTCGACGACGTGGTGCTCGGTGCGGTCGAGGAGGTGCACGGCGCGCCCTTCCGGGCGGTCCCGTACGCCGAGCCCACCGAGCGCTACACCGCCCTGCTGAGCGGTGAGGTCGACGTGCTCTACGAGCAGCTCGGCGACGTCCGCCAGTACCTCGACTCCGGTGACTTCGTGCCCGTCGTGCTGCTCAGCGAGGAGCCCGTCGAGGGGATGGAGGACGTCCCGCTGGCGGCCGACGTCGATCTGCCGGACGAGGTCGTGCTCCCGCAGTTCCGGGGCCTCGTGGTCTCGGCCGACGCCTCCGACGAAGCGGTGGAGACGCTGGCGGCCGCCTGCGAGGAGGGTGTCGGCACCGACGACATGGCCTCCTTCCAGGAGCAGGTGTACGCCGCCGACGACAGCCATCTCGGGCCGGAGGAGTTCCAGGCCTTCCTGGAGGAGCAGGAGTCTCTGATCTCCGAGCAGCTCGCGGCCTACGACATCGGTTCCTGAACCGAGGAGAGGAGAACGACCATGGATCTCGACCTGCACTGGTTCCTTCCCACGACCGGGGACGGCCGCACCCTGGTGGGGGGTGGACAGGGGGTGCCCCGCGCGGGCGTCGTCGTCTCGGGCGGCGCCGGCGGGACTGCCTCGCAGTTCCGTGCCCCCGACCTCGACTACCTGACCTCCGTCGCGACCACCGCCGACCGGCTGGGCTTCACCGGCGTGCTGACGCCGACCGGCACCTTCTGCGAGGACGCCTGGCTGGTGACCTCGGCGCTCATCCGCGAGACCAACCGGCTGCGCTTCCTGGTCGCCTTCCGGCCCGGGCTGGTCTCGCCGACCCTGGCCGCCCAGATGGCCTCGACCTTCCAGCGGCTGTCGGGAGGCCGGGTCGCCCTCAACGTCGTCACCGGGGGCGAGCCCGCCGAGCAGGCCCGCTTCGGCGACCACCTGTCCCACGACGAGCGGTACGCCCGGACCGACGAGTTCCTGGCCGTGGTCCGGGGCGCGTGGGGAGCCGAGCCGTTCGACCTCGACGGCGACCACTACCGCGTCGTGGGCGCCCGGACCCGCGAGGTGCCCGACCCGCTGCCGCCGATCTACTTCGGCGGCTCCTCACCGGCCGCCGGTCCGGTGGCGGCGCGACACACGGACGTCTACCTGACCTGGGGCGAGCCCCCGGCGCAGGTGGCGGAGAAGGTGCGCTGGATCCGCGGCCTGGCCGAGGAGCAGGGACGCCACGTCCGCTTCGGGATCCGGATGCACGTCATCGCCCGGGACAGCGCGGCGGAGGCGTGGCGCCACGCCCAGTGGCTGGTCGACACGCTCGACCCTGCCGACGTGGCGAAGGCCCAGCAGGCGATGGCCGCGAGCGAGTCCGTCGGCCAGCAGCGCATGAGTGCCCTGCGCCAGGGTGACGGCGCCCTCACCCGCCGCAGCCTCGAGGTCGCCCCCAACCTGTGGTCAGGCGTGGGGCTGGTGCGCGGGGGAGCAGGGACGGCCCTGGTCGGGAGCCACGAGGAGGTCGCCGACCGGATCGAGGAGTACGCCGCCCTCGGCATCGAGGAGTTCATCCTCTCCGGCTACCCGCACCTCGAGGAGGCCCACTGGGTCGCGGAGGGCGTGATGCCGGTGCTGCGCAACCGGGGGAGGCTGGCGGTCCGCGCCGCCTAGGGCAGGCCCTGGCAGTCCCGGTGGCCCGCGGTGGGGAAGCGGGCCACCGGGATCGGCTCAGCCGTCGAGGTCGGCCATGGTCGCCAGGCTCGGACCGCGCTCCGCGGCGAGCCGGGCGGCAGCGGCCTCGGCGCCCCGCATCACCCGCAGCACGTTGCCGCTGGTGAGGCGCCCAAGGTCCTCCCGGGACCAGCCGCGCTCGGCGAGCGCCCCCAGCAGCCGCGGGTAGCCGGTGACGTCCTCGAGGCCCTGGGGGAGCGACTCGGTGCCGTCGTAGTCGCCGCCCAGCCCGACGTGCTCGATCCCCGCCACCTCACGGACGTGCTCGCAGTGCGCGACCACGTCGGCCAGGGTCGCGACCGGCTCGGGGTGGGTGGGCAGCCAGTCCTCGCGGAAGGCGGCGCGGCCCTCGAGGTCGCCCAGGTCCACGCCCTGAGCCTTCGCCTCGGCGACGAGCTCGAGCTGCCACGCGGCGCAGTCGGGGTTCACGAACGCCGGGACGAAGGTCACCATGCAGACCCCGCCGTTGCCGGCGAGCCGGGTGAGGACGTCGTCGGGGACGTTGCGCGGGTGGTCGCAGAGTGCGCGGGCCGAGCTGTGGGAGAAGACGACCGGCGCGTCGGTCGCGTCGAGCGCGGCCCGCATCGTCGTGGCGGCGACGTGGGAGAGGTCGACCATCATGCCGAGCCGGTTCATCTCGCGGACCACCTCGACCCCGAAGCGGGACAGCCCGCCCACCACCGGATCGTCGGTGGCCGAGTCCGCCCACGGGGTGTTGTCGTTGTGGGTCAGGGTCAGGTAGCGGACGCCGAGCGCGTGGAACATCCGCAGCGCCCCGAGCGAGCAGCCGATGGAGTGGCCGCCCTCCGCGCCGAGGAGGGAGGCGATCCGTCCCGAGCGCCAGGCGGCCTCGACCTCGTCGGCCGTGGTGGCCAGGGCCAGCCGGTCGGCGTACCGGGCCGTCATCGCGTGCACTGCGTCGACCTGCTCCAGGGTCGCCGTCACGGCCTCGTGCCCGGGCAGGGTGCTGGGCACGTACACGGACCAGAACTGCCCGCCCACCCCGCCCTGGACCAGCCGGGGCAGGTCGGTGTGCGTCGAGGGCGTGTGGCCGCCGACGTCGAGCCGCTCGAAGTCGTAGCCGGTCTGCTTGCGTGCCTCCCAGGGGAGGTCGTTGTGGCCGTCGATCACGGGGTGCCGGGTGAGCAGGTCGCCGAGGTCCATGGGCGCGACCCTACGGGCGGGAACGATGTGGGGGTACGACGCGTTAGCGTCTCGTTCCCCACCCCGCTCCGCGACCGGAGGTCTGCTGCGTGAGCTTCGTCCCCGTCACCGGTCCGGCCAGGTTCCTGGCCGCCGACGCCCCGCGCGACGGTGTCGTCGAGTTCACCGACGACCGGCGCACGGTGACGATGCCGATCCGTGGCGCGCTGCCCCTGCTCACGCGCGCCCCCTCCCGCGAGGAGTCGCACCCCAGCGTCCGGCTGATCGCGGGGGCGGCGCTGCTCGGGATGCGGCTGGTCGCCGCGGGGTCCTTCGAGCCCGCCGCGGGCCGGTGGCAGCCGACCCGGCTGACCGCCGAGGACGAGGACCGGCTGGCCCGCCTCGCCGACGGCGACGAGGAGACCGAGCGGGTGGTCCGTGAGGTCGTGGCGGCCGTCGTGGACGCCATGCCGCGCAGCGCTCCCGACGCCTCGCGCGCGTTCACGCGTCCGGTGGCGCGCCGCCCGTTCCGCGACCGCCTCGCCCAGCGGCTGCAGGCGCACGACACCTCCCACCTGGCCCAGCTGGTGCGGATCTCGTTGCGGATCGAGGCCGACGAGGAGGAGCTGCGTGCCGGGGCGGTCCGGGTCGTGCTCCAGGTGCACGACGAGCAGGAGCCGCTGCGGGTCTGCGACGCCGCCCTGCTGTGGACCGGCGAGGCCGTGGAGCACGGCTTCGGCGACCGCGCCCGGACCCATGCCAGCATCGCACTCCGGGCAGCGGTCGAGGCCTGGCCGGTGCTCGACCGGCTCCTCGAGCTGCGGGTGCCCGACGAGATCACCCTCGACACCGACGAGCTGGTGAGCCTGCTCGACGAGGGGGTCGCCGCGCTGGCTGCCCGGGGGATCGACGTCATGTGGCCGCGCAGCCTGGGCCGCGACCTCACCGCCACGGCGGTGCTCGACCGTCGACCGGGCAGCGAGGGGCCACGTGAGGCGCCGCTGCAGACCGGCGTGCTGAACGAGGAGGCGCTCTTCGGCTTCTCCTGGCAGCTCGCCCTCCACGGCGACCCGCTGACCCCCGAGGAGATGGACGAGCTCGCGCGGGCGGCGTCGCCGGTGCTGCGGCTGCGCGGGCAGTGGGCGGTCGTCGACCCCGGGCTGGCCCGCAAGGCCCGCAAGCGGCTGATCCGGAGCGCCACCCCGGCGCAGGCCGTCGCGGCCGCGCTCTCCGGCGTCGCCGAGGTCGAGGACGGCCCTCACGAGGGAGCCAGCGAGGTCATCGTCGGCGCCAGCCTGCTGCGGGTGCGCGAGCAGCTCGAGACGGCCGCGACCCGGCCGCCGCTCGACCCGCCCGCCGGGCTGGCCGCCTCGCTCCGCGACTACCAGCTCCACGGCCTGACCTGGCTCGACCAGCTCACCTCGCTCGGGCTGGGGGCGTGCCTCGCCGACGACATGGGCCTCGGCAAGACGATCACCCTGATCGCGCTGGCGCTCCACCGTGCCGAGCGGCCCGAGGGGTCCGGGCCCACCTTGGTCGTCTGCCCGGCCTCGCTGCTGGGCAACTGGGAGGCCGAGGTCCACCGGTTCGCACCCGGCCTGACGGTGCGGCGCTTCCACGGGTCCGCCCGCGACCTGGCCGACCTGTCGGGGCCGGGCTTCGTGCTCACGACGTACGGGACGATGCGGGTCGACCACGAGGCGCTCGCCACGGTCGCCTGGGACCTGGTCGTCGCCGACGAGGCCCAGCACGTCAAGAACGCCCGCTCCGCGACTGCCCGGGCGCTGCGGAAGATCCCCAGTGCAGCCAGGGTCGCCCTGACCGGCACCCCGGTCGAGAACGAGCTCGCCGAGCTGTGGGCGATCCTCGACTGGGCCACCCCCGGCCTGCTCGGCAGCCGCAACGCGTTCCGGCGGGTCTGGGCGGCGCCCATCGAGGCGGGGGTCGACCCGGCGGTGACCGCGCGGTTCCGCGACCTGGTCTCACCGTTCCTGCTCCGACGCCGCAAGTCCGACCCGGGGATCGCGCCCGAGCTGCCCCCGCGCACCGACACCGACCACCTGCTCTCCCTGACCCGTGAGCAGGTCGTCCTCTACGAGGCGTTCGTGCGTGACTCGCTCGACCGGATCGAGCGGGCCGACCCGCGCGACACGGTGACCCGGGCCGGACTGGTGCTCGCGATGCTCACCGGCCTCAAGCAGATCTGCAACCACCCCTCCCACTTCCTCAAGCAGGGGGTGCTGCGCCACGCCTCCGACAAGACCGACCTGCTCGACGAGATCGTCGGCACGGTCCTCGCCGAGGGCGGCGCGGTGCTCGTCTTCACCCAGTACGTCGCCATGGCGCGACTCCTCGAGGGTCACCTGGAGAAGCTCGGGGTGCCCCACCAGCTGCTCCACGGCGGCACGCCCGTGCGGGAGCGGGAGCGGATGGTGCGGAGCTTCCAGTCGGGGGAGGTGCCCGTCTTCCTGCTCTCCCTGAAGGCCGGCGGTACCGGCCTCAACCTCACCCGGGCCGACCACGTCGTCCACTTCGACCGGTGGTGGAACCCGGCCGTCGAGGAGCAGGCGAGCGACCGCGCCCACCGGATCGGGCAGACCCGCCCGGTCCAGGTGCACCGGATGATCACCACCGGCACGATCGAGGAGAAGATCGCCGAGCTGCTCGCCCGCAAGCAGTCGCTGGCCGACTCCGTCCTGGTCGGGGGCGAGCAGGCGCTGACCGAGCTCAGCAACGCCGAGCTCCGCGACCTGGTCGAGCTGCGCGGGGTGGACTGATGGCCACGCACGCCCGGCTCGCCCCCCGGCCCGGTACCGCTGCCCGCGCACGCACCTGGTGGGGCAAGGCCTGGGTCCGGGCCGTCGAGGAGTCGGCGTACGGCGAGGGGGAGCTGCGCCGCGGCCGGACCCTGGCCCGGGGTGGACGGGTCGGTGCGATCACGGTCGAGCCCGGAGGGTTCCTCGCCGCCGTCGAGGAGGGGGACGACGTCCTCACCGTGACCGGATCCGTGCCGGTGCTCGACGCCTCGGGGCTCGCGACCTTCACCGAGACCGTCGCCGCCGAGGCAGGACGGGTCGCTGCGCTGCTCGCCGGCGACCTCCCCCACGGCCTGGTGGAGCACGCAGAGGAGGCGGGTGTCGAGCTGCTCCCCTTCGGCGGGGAGCTCGCCACCCGCTGCAGCTGTGAGCCGTGGACCGACCCGTGCCACCACGCGCTGGCCGTGCTGCAGCAGCTGACATGGCTGCTGGAGGCGGACCCGTTCGTGCTGCTCGCGCTGCGGGGCATCGAGCGCGACGAGCTCCTGGCCCGGCTCCACGCCGCGGCACCGGCCGGACCCGAGGAGACCGACCCCGACCTCGACCTCGCCGTCGACGCCGCCCAGCGTGCCGCCCGGGTGCTGGAGCTGCTCGCCGACCCCGACGCCCCGGTCGACCACCTGCTGTGAGCCCGCGATGACCGACCCGAGGGAGCGCCTGGAGGAGGCCCGGCGCGTCACCCTGCGCCGGCTGGCGTCCCTGACCGAGGACTTCGACGAGGTCGTGGCGGCCTCGCTCGACACCAACGCCGACGACGAGCACGACCCCGAGGGCGCGACGATCGCCTTCGAGCGGTCCCAGGTGGGTGCCCTGGTGCGCCAGGCGCGCGAGCGGCTGGCCGAGCTGGACGCGGCGCTGGCCCGGGTCGGGGACGGCAGCTACGGAACCTGCGAGCGCTGCGGTCGCCCGGTCGGCGCCGAGCGGCTGGTGGCCCGCCCCGAGGCGCGCACCTGCATCGACTGCGCGCGGCTCAGTCGCGCCTGACGCCCAGCGACCCGAGGGCCATCTCGGTCAGCAGCCTCCGCATCTGCGGCTCGGGCAGCAGGGCGCTGTGCGGGGTGGAGTTGATGAGGCCGAAGGCGGCGTGCGCCATCGCCCGCGCCCGGTCCGGCCTCAGCCCGGGGTGCACCCGACGCAGCTCGCCGGCCCAGACGTCGACGTACGCCCGCTGGAGCGCGCGGACGCGCTCGCGGGCCTCGTCGGGCAGCGACTCCCAGTCGCGGTCCTGGACCACGATCAGGCTGCGTCGTCGCAGCGCGAAGTCGACGTGCCAGCCCACGAGAGCGCGCACCGCCCCCTTGGCGTCGGGGGCCGCGGTGACCCGCTCCCGCCCGACGGCGAGCAGTTCCTCGCTGATCGAGACCAGCATCTCGGCAAGGATCGCCTGCTTGGACGGGAAGTGCTTGTAGAGCGCCGGTCCCGAGATGCCGCAGGCGGCCCCGAGCTCCGCGACCGACACCCCGTGGAAGCCCCGGGTGGCGAAGAGGTCCGCCGCGGTCGCCAGCACCTGCTCGCGCCGGGTGGCGGTCTCGGTCGTCATGACACGCAAGGTTAGCGCTCGCTAACCCCGTGGCGACGCGTGTCCCCGGGACGTGGGACGGCGGCCGGTGCGAGGTCGCACCGGCCGCCGGCCGCGGGTCGTGGCTCAGATGAAGCCGTTCTCCGACATCCAGTCCTCGGCGACGTCCTCGGGCAGCTCCAGGTCGACCGAGACCCGCTCGTTGAGCGCCGTCATCTCCTCCTGGGTCAGGGCCGCCGAGATCGGGTCGAAGATCGCGTCGAGCTCCTCGCCGTACTCGGAGTAGACGGTGTCGGTGAACACCGGGCTCGGGTTGTAGAGCGGGAAGAAGCCCTGGTCGTCCTCGAGCACCGTGAGGTCGAGCGCGCTGACCCGGCCGTCGCTGGTGAAGACCTCACCGAAGTTGCACGGGTCCTGCTTGTCGGCCGCCGAGTAGACGATGGCGGTGTCGAGCACCGTCACGTTGTCCTTCGGGAACTGGTAGCCGTAGGTCTCCTCCATGCCCGGGAGACCGTCGTCGCGGGCGGAGAACTCGCTCTCCACGCACAGCGTCGCGGCGTCCGGGTCCTCGGCGATCAGGTCGGCGAGGTCGGAGAGGGTCTCCGGGTTGCCGAGCTCCTCGGCCGCCTCGCTCGGGAACGCCAGGGCGTAGGTGTTGTTGAACTCTGCCGGCTGCAGCCAGTGGAGGTCGTTCTCCTCGAGGTCCCGCTCCGCGACGACCTCGTACTGCTCGATGCGGTCGGCGATCGGCTCGGTCTCCTTGAAGAAGGAGATCCAGGCGGTTCCGTTGTACTCCCAGTACGTGTCGATCTCGCCGCTGGTCAGGGCGGCGCGGGTGACGTCGGTGCCGCCGGTGTTGATCTCGTCGGTCACGTCGGCGCCGGCGTTCTCCAGGGCCAGCTTGCTGATGTTGCCGAGGATCAGCTGCTCGTCGAAGTCCTTGGACCCGACGGTGATCGAGGCGCCCTCGAGCGTCCCCTCCGTGGCCGAGCCGCCGTCGTCGCCTCCGCAGGCGGCGAGGCCGAAGGTCAGGGCGAGGGCGCCGCAGGTGGCGATGAGTTTCCGGTTCAACATGGTGCTCCTTCCGAGAGCGTTGTGTCAGAGATCGAGGGGCTCGTCAGAGCCCGCGGGGCGCCAGCAACCGGCCGGCCATCCCGGCGAGGTAGCTGACGAGGAGGGCCAGGCCCGAGACCAGCACGACCCCGACGACCAGGATCGTGTCGCGGTTGAGCCCGATGCCGCTGAAGATGACGTAGCCGAGGCCGCCGGCTCCGAAGAAGGTCGCGAGCGTGGCGGTGCCGACGTTGATCACCAGGGCGGTGCGCAGGCCCGCGAACATGACCGGGACGGCGAGCGGGAGCTCCACCCGGCGGAGCACGCCGAGGGGGGACATCCCCATGCCGCGGGACGCCTTGATCAGGCTCGGGTCGACCTGCTGCAGGCCGACCAGGGTGTTGCGGAGGATCGGGAGCGTGGAGTAGGCGACGAGGCCGATGACCACCGGCGTGAAGCCGAGGCTCCCGAAGGCCACGAAGATG
Source organism: Nocardioides euryhalodurans (assembly GCF_004564375.1). Classification (NCBI taxonomy): domain Bacteria; kingdom Bacillati; phylum Actinomycetota; class Actinomycetes; order Propionibacteriales; family Nocardioidaceae; genus Nocardioides; species Nocardioides euryhalodurans. Next base: position 2,362,761 of record NZ_CP038267.1, on the reverse strand, counting down.
ACGGCGAGCAGCCCGATCGACGGGACGCCCTGGCCGATGTTGGCGATCCCCAGCACGACGGGCACGGCCGGACGCGCCCAGCGCCGGCTGAGCACGATCCCCAGCGGGATCGCGATGAGCAGCACGATCACCGTGGAGACCAGCGTGAGCTGGATGTGCTCGATGGTGCGCTCGACGAGGACGTCGCGGCTGAGCACCCGGGCCTCGATCGAGTCGAGGTCCTGCGAGCTGATCCAGAGGTACGTCGCGGTGCCGACCACCAGCAGGAACACGGGCATCCCCCACCACTCGAGCGGCGTCGGGCGGTGCGAGGGTGCGGCGACCCGGCTGGTGGCCGCGACGTCGGCGGAGGTGGCGGTCTCGAGGGCGGCCATCAGGCCCCCTCGGCGTGCGACTTCTGCGCGAGGTAGAAGGCGGCGTGCTGGTCACGCATCGTCCGGACCGCGGCCATGATCGTCTCGAGGTCGACGATGCCCTGGTAGGCGCCGCGGCCGTCGACGATGATCGCGCAGCCTCCGTTGGAGGTGATCAGCTCGTTGAGGGCGTCGGCCAGCGTGGCGTGCGGCTCGACGAGGGCCCGGGCCGGGAGGCCCACGCGGTCCAGCGGCTCGTCGCGTCGCAGGTCGCCGGCAGTGACCCAGCGGGAGGGCCGTCGCTCCCCGTCGAGGAGCAGCATCGCCGACCAGTCGGAGTCGCCGAGCCGGCGCTGCAGCACGGCGGGGTCCTCCGTGGTCGCGCCGGTGGGCGCGTCGGAGGTCACCTCCAGGTCGCGGACCCGCGAGAGGTTCAGCCGCTTGAGGGAGGCGCCGGCACCGATGAAGTCGGCGACGTAGTCGTCGGCCGGGCTGGTGAGGATGTTCTCCGGGGTGTCGAACTGGGCGACGTGCGACTGGTCGCGCAGGACCGCGATCTTGTCCCCCATCTTGATCGCCTCGTCGATGTCGTGGGTGACGAAGATGACCGTCTTCCGGATCTGCTGGTGCAGGCGCAGGAACTCGTTCTGCAGCCGCTCGCGGGTGATCGGGTCGATGGCGCCAAACGGCTCGTCCATCAGCATCACCGGCGGGTCGGCTGCCATCGCCCTCGCCACGCCCACCCGCTGCCGCTGGCCGCCGGAGAGCTCCTTGGGGTAGCGGGAGCGGTAGGTCCCGGGGTCCATGCCGACCAGCCCGAGCAGCTCGTCGACCCGCTCGCCGATCCGGCCCTTGTCCCAGCCGTTCAGCTTGGGCACGGTCGCGATGTTCTGGGCGATGGTGCGGTGGGGGAGGAGGCCGGTCTCCTGGATGACGTAGCCGATCCGGCGCCGGAGCTGGTCGGGATCTGCGCTCGTGACGTCCTCGCCGTCGAGCACGATGTGACCCGAGGTGGGCTCGATCAGCCGGTTGACCAGCTCCATCGACGTGGTCTTGCCGCAGCCCGACGGGCCGACCAGCACCACGATCTCGCCGCGGGGCACCGACAGGCTGAGACGGTCGACGGCGGGCTGCTTCTGGCCGGGGAACTGCTTGGTCAGCTCGACCAGCTCGATCATGGTCTCGGTCATCGGATACCTCGCGAGGTGGTCAGTCGGCGGATCAGGACGAAGGCGGCGTCGAAGAGCAGGGCCAGCACGACCACGGCCAGGGTGCCGCCGTAGATCAGGTTCGGGGCGTTGGCGTTGGGGACCGAACGGATGCCGCGGAAGATCTCCTGGCCCAGTCCGGGACCGCCCACGAGGGCCGCGATGGCGGCGATGCCGACCACGACCTGCGTGGACACGCGGATGCCGGTGATGATCACCGGCCATGCCAGCGGCATCTCGACCTGCAGCAGCCGGCGGGCCGACCCCATGCCCATCCCGCTCGACGCCTTGACGATCGCGGGATCCACCGAGCTCAGGCCGGCGATGGTGTTGGCCACGATCGGCAGCAGCGCGTAGAGGGTGAGACCGGCGATCGCGGGCGGTGCGCCGAGCCCGAAGATCGGGACGAAGATCGCGAAGAGGGCCAGCGAGGGCAGGGTCAGGAAGAAGGACGTGGCGCTGAGGATCGGCGCCCGGGTGAAGCGACGGCGGTGGGCCAGCACGCCCAGCGGCAGGCCGACCAGGATCGCGATCCCCATCGAGACGAGGACCAGCTGGATGTGCTCGAGCGAGAGCTCGATGAGGTTGTCGTAGCTGTTGGCGAGGTATTCGGCGAAGGTCACGGTCCTCCAGCGCATGAGCGGGCGGTGGTCATCGTGCGGTGACCCTCGTACGCCAGGCTGGTGGCCCGTGGGAGGCGGGGTCGGTCGTGTCACCGTAGACGACGGTTGCCGCCGTTGGCGCCCTGTGACGTCGGAAAGCGTGCGATCGTTTCCGGTTCGTGACACCGGCGGGCTGCGCCCACCAGGTCCGCGGCGACGGTGCCCCGGACGTGGCACGCGAGGTTAACGATCGCTAACCTGTCAGGGTGACCGGCATGAAGGATCTCGTCGAGGAGCTGCGCGAGCGCCTCGCCACCGCGCGACAGGGTGGCTCGGAGAGCGCCCGCCAGAAGCACACCGACCGCGGCAAGCTGCTCGTCCGCGAGCGGGTCGACCGGTTGCTCGACCCGGGCAGCCCGTTCCTCGAGCTGAGCCCGCTGGCGGCGTACGGCATGTACGGCCGGGACGCCGACGACGCCTACGCCGTCCCGAGCGCGGGGATCGTGACCGGCATCGGGCGGATCAGCGGGCGCGAGTGCGTGGTCGTCGCCAACGACGCGACCGTCAAGGGCGGCACCTACTACCCGATCACCGTCAAGAAGCACCTGCGTGCGCAGACCGTGGCCTCCGACAACCACCTCCCCTGCGTCTACCTGGTCGACTCCGGCGGCGCCTTCCTGCCGATGCAGGACGAGGTCTTCCCCGACCGAGAGCACTTCGGCCGGATCTTCTTCAACCAGGCCAACCTCTCCGGCCGCGGCATCCCGCAGATCGCCAGCGTCATGGGCTCGTGCACGGCCGGTGGGGCGTACGTCCCGGCGATGTCGGACGAGTCCGTGATCGTCAAGGAGCAGGGCACGATCTTCCTCGGCGGTCCGCCGCTGGTGAAGGCGGCGACCGGCGAGGTCGTCACCGCCGAGGAGCTCGGCGGTGGCGACGTCCACGCCCGCACCTCCGGCGTCGTCGACCACCTCGCCGAGGACGACGCCCACGCGCTGTCGATCGTGCGGTCCATCGTCGACACGCTGCCGCGCGGCGTCACCCGGGGTCGGCCCCCCGTCGAGCCGGAGGAGCCCCACGAGGACCCGGCGACGCTCTACGACGTGGTGCCCAGCGACACCCGGACGCCGTACGACGTGCGCGAGGTGATCCGCCGCGTGGTCGACGCCAGCCGCTTCCACGAGTTCAAGCAGCTCTACGGCGAGACCCTGGTCTGCGGCTTCGCGCGGATCTGGGGCCACGAGGTCGGCATCGTCGCCAACAACGGCATCCTCTTCAGCGAGTCCGCGCTCAAGGGCGCCCACTTCATCCAGCTGTGCAACCAGCGCGGCATCCCGCTGGTGTTCCTGCAGAACATCACCGGCTTCATGGTCGGCCGCGAGTACGAGAACCGCGGCATCGCCCGCGACGGCGCCAAGCTCGTGACCGCGGTGGCCTGCAGCGTGGTGCCGAAGTTCACCGTCGTGATCGGCGGCTCGTTCGGCGCCGGCAACTACGGCATGTGCGGGCGGGCCTACGACCCGCGCTTCCTCTGGATGTGGCCCAACGCCCGGATCTCGGTGATGGGCGGCGAGCAGGCGGCCAGCGTGCTCTCGACCGTCCGCCGCGACGGGCTCGAGGCCCGGGGCGAGGAGTGGTCGGCCGAGGACGAGGAGTCGTTCAAGGCGCCGATCCGCGACCAGTACGAGCACCAAGGCTCGCCCTACTACGCCACCGCCCGCCTCTGGGACGACGGCGTCATCGACCCTGCCGACACCCGCCGGGTGCTGGGGATGGGCCTGGCCGCCGCGGCCCAGGCGCCCGTGCCCGACCCCTCCTACGGCATCTTCCGGATGTGATCTCACCCCATGACGTTCTCCGCTCTCCCGCTCCGCTCCTCCGCGAACAACGCCATGGGGACCCCGAGGCCCCGGGGAGAGGCGGCCGACCGATGAAGCTCCTGATCGCCAACCGCGGCGAGATCACCGTCCGGATCGCCCGCACCGCCCGCCGGCTGGGCGTCCCGACCGTCGCGCTGCACTCCGACGTCGACCTGTCGGCTCCCCACGTCCGCGCCTGCGACGAGGCCGTCGCGGTGACGAGCTACCTCGACATCGACGCCGTCGTCTCGGCCGCGCTCGCCCGCGGCTGCACGCACGTGCACCCCGGTTACGGCTTCCTCTCCGAGCGCGCCGCGTTCGCACGTGCCGTGGCCGATGCCGGCCTCACGCTGGTCGGACCCTCCGCGGAGGTGATGGACGCGATGGGGCGCAAGGACCGGGCCCGCGAGGTCGCGGTCGCGGCCGGGGTCCCGGTCGTGCCGTCGTACGGGCTCGACGACGACCCGTCCGGTTTCGCCTACCCCGTCCTCGTCAAGGCCGCGGCAGGCGGCGGCGGCAAGGGCATGCGCGTGGTGCGGTCGGTGGACGACCTCGCCGACGCCCTCGCGGCGGCCGGACGTGAGGCCCGCAGCGCCTTCGGCGACGACACGCTGCTCGTGGAGAAGTACGTCGAGTCCGGCCGCCACATCGAGGTCCAGGTGGTCGGTGACACCCACGGCACGGTGCTCCACCTGTTCGAGCGCGACTGCTCGACGCAGCGTCGTCACCAGAAGGTGCTGGAGGAGGCGCCGGCTCCGACGCTCTCCGACGAGCAGCGGTCGGCCATCACCGCCGCGGCCGTCGACCTGGCGCGCGAGGCGGGCTACGTCAACGCCGGGACCGTCGAGTTCCTGCTCGACAACGCGACCGGCGAGTTCTACTTCCTGGAGATGAACACCCGGCTCCAGGTCGAGCACCCCGTCACCGAGCTCGTCACCGGGCTCGACCTCGTCGAGCTCCAGCTGAAGGTCGCGGCCGGGGAGCCGCTGGAGATCAGCCAGACCGACGTACGCCTCGACGGGCACGCGATCGAGGCCCGGGTCTATGCCGAGGACTCCTATCGAGGCTTCCTGCCGCAGGCCGGCACGACCAGCCTGGTCCGCTGGCCCGAGGACGTGCGCGTCGACCACGCGCTCGAGCCGGGGCAGGTGGTCTCCACGGCGTACGACCCGATGCTGGGCAAGGTGATCGCCCACGGCGCCGACCGCGAGGCGGCGCGTCGCAACCTCGTCTCCGCGCTCGACGGCACCGCGATCCTCGGGCTGACGACGAACACCGGCTTCCTGCGGGCCCTGCTCGCCACCGACGAGTTCCGCGACGCCGTCATCGACACGGCGTGGCTGGACGCGGCAGAGGTCCCGGCGCCCGACGACTCCCTGCCCCGGCTGCTGGTCGCGTGGACCTCGGCGATGATCAGCGCCGCCGACACCGGCCACGCCTTCCAGTCCGACGGCTTCCGGCTCGGCGCCACGCCGGCCCCGACCGTGGTCGAGCTCGACCGTCCCGTCGTGGTCGACCGGGGTGCCGGCACCGTCGACGGGACGCCCGTCCGCCAGCTGTCGGCGGCCGACCACGTCCTCGAGGTCGACGTCGACGGGCGGCGCGTCCGCGCCGTGGTCAACGTGCAGCCGCACGTGCTCGAGGTGGCCTGGGAGGGGCACCGGCACGTCTTCGAGCCGGCCGACGCGTTCGCCGACCACGGGCCAGGCACCGGCGACGGGACGATCACGAGTCCGATGCCCGGCACCCTGCTCGACGTCCACGTCGCGGTCGGCGACGAGGTCGAGGAGGGGCAGGTGCTCGGTGCGATGGAGGCGATGAAGATGGAGCTCGCCCTCAAGGCGCCCTTCGCGGGCACCGTGACCGAGGTCGGCGCCGCTGCCGGCGAGCAGGTCGCGCTGGGCGCCACGCTGTTCGTCGTCGCGCCCGGGGAGGAGCCCTCGTGAACCCACTGCCGAGCCGCGTCACCCGCGACGGTCTGCCCGAGCGGGTCACCATCTACGAGGTCGGCCCGCGCGACGGGCTGCAGAACGAGTCGGCGACCGTGCCGGTCGAGGTCAAGGCGGAGTTCGTGCGCCGGCTGCTGGCGGCCGGGCTGCCGGTCGTCGAGGCGACCTCGTTCGTCCACCCGCGGTGGGTCCCGCAGCTCGCCGACGCCGCCGAGCTGATGACGTCGCTGGTCGACGAGCTGGGCGACACGGCGCGCGACCTGCCGGTCCTGGTCCCCAACGAGCGCGGCCTCGACCGTGCCCTCGAGCTGGGGATGCGCCACGTCGCGATCTTCGGCTCGGCCACCGAGACCTTCGCGCAGCGCAACCTCAACCGCGGCCTGGACGAGCAGTTCGCGATGTTCGAGCCGACCGTGCGCCGGGCGCGCGACGCCGGCCTCGACGTGCGGGCGTACGTCTCCATGTGCTTCGGCGACCCGTGGGAGGGCGAGGTCCCCGTGGCGCAGGTCGTCGACGTCGGGCGGCTGCTCTTCGACCTGGGCGCGAGCCAGCTCAGCCTGGGCGACACCATCGGCGTCGGCACGGCCGGTCACGTGCGCGCGCTCGTCGACGGCTTCCTCGCCGCGGGCATGCGGACCGACCAGCTCGCGATGCACTTCCACGACACCTACGGCCAGGCGCTCGCCAACGCGTACGCCGCCCTCGAGTGCGGCATCACCACCTTCGACGCCAGCGCCGGCGGCCTCGGCGGCTGCCCCTACGCCCACAGCGCCACCGGCAACCTCGCCACCGAGGACCTGGTCTGGATGCTCACCGGCCTGGGGATCGAGCACGGCGTCGACCTCGATGCCCTGGTGGCAACCAGCGTGTGGGTCGCCGGTGAGCTGGGGCGCCCCAGTCCCTCGGCCGTGGTGCGGGCGCTCGGGAGCGGTACGGCAGAATCGCCCGCATGAGTCCCACGGTCTACCTCCACATCGGAGCTCCCAAGACCGGCACCACCTATCTCCAGGACCGGCTGAGCGTCAACGCCTCCGCGCTGGCCTCGCACGGCGTCCACTTCCCGAGCCGCTCCCCGCTGGTCAGCCCGGGGCTCTTCCACTTCCGGGCGGCCCTCGACCTGCTCGGCCAGGACTGGGGCGGCGCACCGGGCCATGCCGAGGGCAGCTGGGATGCCCTCGTACGCCGGGTGCAGCGCCGCTCCGGCACCGTCGTGGTCAGCCACGAGATCCTCGCCCCGGCCAAGCCCGAGCACGTGGCGCGGGCCATGAACGACCTCGGCCCCGACGTCCACGTCGTCTACACCGCCCGCGACCTCGGCCGGCAGGTTCCAGCGGCGTGGCAGGAGAGCATCAAGCAGGGCCGGCGCTGGCGCTACGACCGCTTCGTGCGCCGGATGGAACGGGGCCGGGTGTGGTTCTCGCGGGCCTTCGACATCCCCTCGGTGCTCGGCACGTGGGGTGCCCACGTCCCGCCAGAGAACGTCCACCTGATCACGGTCCCGCAGTCCGGCCGGAGCGCCCCCGACGACGACCTGTGGCACCGGTTCTGCCGGGTGGTCGGGATCGACCCCGCGTGGGCGCCCGAGCAGAGCACCCGCGCCAACGAGTCGCTCGGCGTCGCCGAGACGGCCGTGCTGCGCCGGCTCAACAAGCAGCTCGACCGCGGCGTCCGGCGCGAGGCGGCCTACGACGGGCTGATCCGCTCGATGCTGGCGGAGAACGTCCTCGTCGAGGGCAAGTCGCCGCGGATCACGTTGCCGCCGACCTCCTACGACTGGGTCGACCAGCTGACCGGCACCTGGATCGAGTGGATCCAGCAGTCCGGCATCGACGTCGTCGGCGACGTCGAGGAGCTGCGGGCGGTCCGGCCGGGCACGGAGAAGTGGCACGACCCTGATCGCGTGCCGCCCCGCAAGCGGCTTCGCGTCTCGGTCAACGCCCTCGCCGCGATGACGGTCGAGGCGGCGCAGCGCCCGGACCCCGGCAGCACGCTCCGCGCCCGGGTCCGCGCCAACGCCGAGCGGCTGCGGCTGCGGTGAGCGACCCGGGCACCGCCCGCGCCTGGGGGTGGGTCGCCCACCTGCGGGACGGCGGGACCACGCCGTGGCGCAGCTGGGCCGGCACCGCCGAGCCCGCGGCACCCTTCCTCCCCGGGGCGCAGCAGCTGGAGCTGCTCCGGCTGCTCAACGACGTACGCCCCGTGTCGCCGGCGCTCGCCGGGCAGGTGCTCGCCGCCGACCCGCCCCGTCGTCACCGCCCGGCCCTGCCGCTGACCGGCGGCGCGCCCGTGCCCGACCACGGGCCGCGCCCCGTCGACCCCGTCGACCTCCCGGCCGAGGAGCTCGCCGAGCTGGCGGCCGTGGTCCTCGCCCAGCGGCTGTCCACCGTCACGCCTCCCCGGCCCCGGGTCGGGCGGAGACGGCCGTGGGCGGTCCGCTACCACCTCCACGGCGACCCCGAGCTGGCCCGGGACGTACGCCGCCACCTCGTGGCGCACGGCCGGCCACCCGCCCCGCACGGCGGTCGGGTGATCGTGATGGCGGCCGACGCCGGGCGGATGCTGACCGACCTGTGGACCCACGCCGCGCTCGGCGGCGGCATCGTCCCGTGGTCGGAGTGGTGGGCCCAGCGGGTCGTCCGCGACCGGCTCCCCGTCCGCGCCGACGTGCTCCGGTCGGCGCAGGCCGGGCTGGCGATCCCGGGCGCCCGCGGGGTGCACGTGGTCACCGACCCCGCGCTCGCCCCGCGCCTCGCCGGGCTCCGCCGACCGCTGCCGCCGCCCCCGACCTACGCCGCCGCCGCGGTCGACCTCGGCCGCCGGGTCGTGGGCGCGCTCCGGCCCGTCGTGCCGCCCGAGACACGTCACGCCGTGGTGGGCGAGGTGCTGCGGCCGATGCTCGCGACGATCGACGGCCCGCCCCTCGTCGTGCCCCCGGCGCACCGGGCGTGGGTCGACGAGCACGCCACGCAGGTCCTGGCGCGCATCCACGCGGCCCCCCGGCGCTACCCTGTCCACGGTGACCCCGAGCGCCTGCTCCGGGTCGACCGGCCGGGAGCCGAGACGGTGCGGCCGCGGGACACGCTGGCGGCCGGCATCCGGCTGCTGCTGACGGAGACCGGCCCCACTGGTCGGGCCGAGGAGGAATCGTGAGTCGCAGGGTGCTGCTGCACGTGGGCACGCCCAAGACCGGGACCTCCCACCTCCAGGACGTGCTGTTCCGCAACCGGGACCGGCTGCGCGAGCAGGGGCTGCTCTACCTCGCCGACCGCTTCGACGCCCACTTCCTGGCGGCGCTCGACCTGATGCAGCTGCGGTGGGGCGGGCTCGAGGACGAGTGCGTGGGCGCCTGGGAGCGGCTGGCCGAGGGCGTGCGCCGCCACGACGGCACCGCGATCATCAGCCACGAGATCCTCGCCACCGCCTCGCGCGGGCAGGCCGAGCGGGCGCTGGCCTCCCTCGGCCACCCCGACACCGAGATCCACGTGGTGCTCTCGGTCCGCGACCTGGTCCGCCAGATCCCCGCCGAGTGGCAGGAGAACGTCAAGCACCGCCGGGTGCTCGACTTCGGCACCTTCCTCGCCCAGCTGCGCGACCCGTCGCGCTCGCAGGGCGTCGCGCCGTGGTTCTGGGGGGTGCAGGAGGTCCCCGACATCCTCGACCGGTGGGCGCGCGACCTGCCACCCGAGCGGGTGCACCTGGTGACGGTGCCGCCGCCCGGCGGTGACCCCGACCTGCTGTGGCGGCGGTTCAGCGCGGCCTTCGGCCTCGACGGGCTCGACCTCGACCAGACCGCCGAGCGCGCCAACCCGTCCCTCGGCGTCCCCGAGACGGCCCTGCTGCGCCGGCTCAACCGGCAGGCCACCGACCTGGTCCCGCCCGACGCCTACCGGCCCCTGGTGCGCGAGCTGCTCGCCCACCAGACGCTGTCGCGACGCCGCGGCTCGCCGCGGCTGACGCTCCCGCCCGAGGAGCACGCGTGGGTCGCGGCGACCACGGACTCGTGGATCGCCACCATCCGGGAGCGCGGCTACGACGTGGTGGGCGACCTCGACGACCTGGTCGGCACGCCGCCCACGACGTACGCCGACCCCGACCGTCCCGACGAGGCACAGGTGGCCGACGCGGCCGTCGACGCGCTCACCGCGCTGCTGGTCGAGAACGCGCGGCTGCTGCGCTCGGAGCAGGACCTCGCCCGCCGCCTCGGGGAGACCGAGTCGGCCCTCGAGCGCAGCTACCTGCGACCGACGTACCGCCTGCGCGAGAAGACGGTGCGGGCGCTGCAGCACAGCACGGCCGGTCGCAAGCTGCTGGGCGCCTACCGGCGGTTGCGGGGCAGGAGCTCGCGGTCGGCGTAGCGCCCGACCCGCCACGTCGAGAAGCCGTCGGCACCCATGCCGACCACGCCGCCCAGCACCGGCACCCGTCGTGCGACCGACGTCGCGAGCCGCTTGCCGGCCACCTTGGTGATCAGGTCGGAGGCCACGATCGCGGAGATGATCTTGTCGACGTCGGCGTCGTGGGCGGGAGCCGTCGCGATCGCCATCGGGGGCGCCGGGATCTCCTTCCTCTTCACCATGGTCTTCACGGTGTCCTCGCCGAGGAGGCAGACGAGGATCGCGTTGCGGGTGCGGGGGTCGTCGAGGTCGTAGCCCCGCAGGTGGGCGATCCCGGCGATCATCCGGCAGGTGATGAGCGCGAGCCCGGTGATGTTGGCGGGGATCATGACGGTCGCCGTGACGAGGCCTCCGAGGTTGGTGACGAAGCCCTGCGCGCCCGCGAGCCGGACGTGGTTCTCGATGACCTCGTGGACCGCGCGCTCGACGTCGCCGTCCTGCTCCTTGAGCTGCTTGTCGGCCGCCCTGGCCGCGGGCGGGAGCGGGCCGACCCCCTCGATGGCCCGGGCCAGCGCCTCGCGCACGAAGGTGGTGGTGAGCTCCGGCGCCAGCTCGGTCACCCGGGGAGCCAGCCGCTTGGAGATCGATCCCATCGCACTCATGCCTCGATCGTACGGGCGGACCGGGTGACTAGGTTCGTCCCCATGCCCGCCGTCGAGCCGCCCCCGACCCCGTGGGGCTTCCCGCCGGCGGAGGTGTGGCCGGACGACGACCTGGTGGCGGTGGGGGCCGACCTCGAGCCCGGCACCCTGCTCGCGGCCTACCGGGCCGGCCTGTTCCCGATGCCGCACCCGGGCGGCACCGTCGGCTGGTGGAGCCCGGTCGAGCGGGGGGTGCTGCCGCTGGCCGGGCTGCGGCGGCCTCGCTCGCTGCGCCGCTCGGCGCGGCGGTTCGAGATCCGCGTCGACACCGCGTGCGCGGAGGTGATCGACGCGTGCGGCGACCCGCGCCGCCCGGACGGCTGGATCGACGACGACGTCAAGGCCGGTTACCTGGCCCTCCACGAGCTGGGCTGGGTGCACTCGGTCGAGGCGTGGCACGAGGGCCGGCTGGCCGGCGGGCTGTACGGCGTCGCCATCGGGGGCCTCTTCGCCGGCGAGTCGATGTTCCACCGGGAGACCGACGCCTCCAAGGTCGCGCTGCTCGGGCTGGTCGACCTGCTCAGCGACGAACACGCCGAGGGACGGCTGCTCGACGTGCAGTGGGCCACCGACCACCTCGTCAGCCTGGGCGTGGTCGAGCTGCCGCGACCGACGTACCTCGCGCGGCTGGCGGCGGCGCTGGAGCTCCCGCTGCCGGCGTTGCTCGAACGCCCCCGTGCCGGATAGTCAGCCGCCGAAGACGCCTCCGAAGAGCCGCCGATGACGCATCGGGCGACGGACCATCGGAAAACGGCGCGGGTCAGACCACCTGGGGCGGGCGACCCGTCGCGCTCACCATCGGCCGCCCGGCGGCGGCCCACTCGAGCATCCCGCCGTCGAGGTTGACGACGTCGTGGCCCTGCTGGCTGAGGTAGGCGGTGGCCTGCGCGGACCGGGCGCCCACCTTGCAGACCACGACCACGCGGCCGGACGGCACCTCGTCGACACGTGCCACGAGCTCCATCAGCGGCAGGTGGGTCGCGCCGTCGATGTGGCCGTGGTCCCACTCGACCTGCTCGCGGACGTCGAGGAGCGTGATCTCCCCGGGCAGGGGCTGGGGGAGGTCGTCGACGGTCACGGTGGGGACGGGCAGGTGCACGGGGGCTCTCACTTCAGCAGTCGGGACATCCGGCGGTCGGCGAGGGGCTTGCCGCCGGTCTGGCAGGTCGGGCAGTACTGGAGGCTGGAGTCGGCGAAGCTGACCTCGCGCACGGTGTCGCCGCACACCGGGCACGGCTTGCCGGTCTGGCCGTGGACGGCGAGATGGGACTTCTTCTCGCCCTTCAGCTCGCTGGCGTGGAGCCCGCGCGAGCGGTCGACGGCGTCGCCGAGCACCGTACGGATCGCGTCGTAGAGCGTCTGCGACTCCTCCTCCGTCAGGGAGGAGGCCGGCTTGAACGGCGACATCCGCGCGGCGTGGAGCACCTCGTCGGAGTAGGCGTTGCCGATCCCCGCGATGGTGCCCTGGTGGCGCAGCACGCCCTTGACCTGGGCGCGACCGGCCTCGGTGAGGATCTTGCGGAACGCCTCGACGGTGAACTCGTCGACGAGCGGGTCCGGTCCGAGCGAGGCGATCCCGCGCACGTCGCCGGGGTCGCGGACGACGTACGCGGCGAGGCTCTTCTTGGTGCCTGCCTCGGTGATGTCGAGGCCGCTCTGGTCGTCGAGGACGACCCGGAGCGCGAGCGGCGACTTGTTCGACGGCTTGGGCGGCAGCTCCGGGACCTCGTCGCGCCACCGGACCCAGCCGGCGCGGGCGAGGTGGAGGACGAGGTGGGTGCCGGAGGCGTCGATGTCGAGGAACTTGCCGTGGCGGGTGACGTCCTCGACCATCGCGCCCTCGAGCGCCTGCAGCGGCGGGTCGAAGGTCTTGAGGGCGCTGAACGCGGCCACGTGGACCTTGACGATCGCGCGGTCGGTCAGCCGGCCCTTCAGGTCCAGGGCCAGCGCCTCCACCTCGGGCAGCTCCGGCACGTGGGCGATTCTAGGAGACGGCTGAAGGATCACGCGCTGCGTCGCCTTTACCCCGGACCACTACCGCGGCTGGGTGACGCGGAGCACAATGGCTCCATGCCAGCCGCCCGGCCGCTCCCGAGGACGGGGTCGATCTACCTCGACGCCCGCGGGGACGACCGCGCGCTGCGGGTCTCCTGGCACCACGAGTCGGGGCTGGTCGTGCTGTCCCTGTGGCGCGACAACGTCTGCGCCGGCTCGTTCCGGCTGGCCGTCGAGGAGGTCCCCGACCTGATCGAGGCGCTCCGGGCCGGGCTGGACTCTGCCTACCGCCACGCCCCGACCCGCCCGCTGCGCGCGGCCCGGGCCACCGGTCAGACGGCCTGACGGCCGCCCCGACACACCCGGCCCTGTCTAGGGTCCGCGCTAGACACCCGGATACGGTCCCATCGTGGACCCGATCCGGAACCCGTACGCCCCCGGCGCCGGGCAGCGCCCTCCCGAGCTGGCCGGCCGCGACGAGCAGCTGACCATGTTCGACGTCGTGCTCGAACGCGTGGCCAAGGGGCGTCCCGAGCGGTCGCTGGTGCTGACCGGGCTGCGCGGCGTGGGCAAGACGGTGCTGCTCAACGCCCTGCGCAGCGCCGCCGTACGCCGTCGCTGGGGCACCGGCAAGCTCGAGGCCCGGCCCGACCAGTCGCTGCGCCGGCCGCTGTCGAGCGCCCTGCACCAGGCCGTCCGCGAGCTCGGCCACCGCGACGAGGAGTCGGTCTCCCACGTGCTCGGCGTGATCCGTTCCTTCGCCCAGCGCGAGGCCGGCCCCACGGCCAAGCTGCGCGAGCAGTGGAACCCCGGCATCGACGTCCCGGCCGTCAAGGGCCGCGCCGACTCGGGTGACATCGAGATCGACCTGGTGGAGCTGTTCACCGACCTGGGTGGCCTCGCCGCCGACGAGGGCAAGGGGATCGCCGTCTTCATCGACGAGATGCAGGACCTCGGCCCCGACGACGTCTCCGCCCTCTGTGCGGCCTGCCACGAGATCAGCCAGTCGGGGCTGCCGGTGATCGTGGTCGGCGCCGGGCTGCCCCACCTCCCCGCGGTGCTGAGCGCCAGCAAGTCCTACTCCGAACGGCTCTTCCGCTACCAGCGCATCGACCGGCTGCCCCGGGAGGCGGCCGACCGGGCGCTCAGCGCGCCCGCCGAGGACGAGGACGCCGCCTACGCGGTCGACGCGCTCGAGGCGATGTACGCCGCGACCGGCGGCTACCCGTACTTCATCCAGGCCTACGGCAAGGCGGTCTGGGACCGCGCCCCGCGCTCGCCGATCACCGCCGACGACGTGGCCGTCGCGGCTCCGGAGGCCGAGGCCGAGCTGGCGGTGGGCTTCTTCGGCTCCCGCTTCGAGCGGGCGACGCCGGGGGAGCGGGACTACCTCCGTGCGATGGCGGACGCCGCGGTGGCGATCGCCGAGTCGGGCGAGGGCGTGCTCGACGACGTCGAGAGCGTGCCGACCGCCGACGTGGCCACGGTGCTGGGCAAGAAGCCGCAGTCGCTCTCGCCCGCACGGGACGCGCTGCTCAAGAAGGGCCTGATCTACTCCGGCGAGCGCGGCCGGATCGCCTTCACGGTGCCGCACTTCGGGCGCTACCTGCGCGAGCACGCCTGATGGAGTCCGTCCTCGACTGGGTCGTCTCGCTGATGCGGGTGATCGGTGCGCCCGGCGTCGGCGTGGCCACCGCGCTGGAGACCGTCTTCCCGCCCGTCCCCTCCGAGGTCGTGCTGCCGCTCGCGGGGGTCACCGCCAGCAAGGGCTACTACACGGTGGTCGCCGCCGTCGTGTGGGCCACCATCGGGTCGCTGGTCGGTGCGCTGCTCCTCTACTGGGCCGGCGTCGCCTGGGGCGTGCAGCGCATCATCGCCCTCGCCGACCGGCTGCCGCTGGTCCAGGGCTCCGACGTCACCCGGGCGATGGACTGGTTCCGGGGCCACGGCCGCTCCGCCGTCCTCTTCGGCCGGCTGGTGCCCGGCGTCCGCAGCCTGGTCTCGATCCCCGCCGGGGTCGACCGGATGCCGCTGTGGGAGTTCCTCCTGTTCACGCTGCTGGGCAGCGCCGTCTGGAACACCGGGCTCATCGTCTCCGGCTACCTGCTCGGGTCGCAGTGGCACCTCGTGGAGCAGTACGTCGGCGACGCCTCGCGGGTGGTCTACGTACTGCTCGCCATCGCGGTCGTGGTCTTCGCGGCCCGCCGGATCCGGCACCGCGTGCGCAGCACCGCCTCCTCGCGCGACTGATCCGACTCCTGGTCCCGGTGTGTGCTTGCACGCCGGGCTATTCAGTGTCACTATGTACTGGTAGTCAATGACACTGAGTAGTCGAAGGAGGAGGTGTTCCGGTGGGCAAGCAGGTGACGGAGATGCTCAAGGGGACGCTGGAGGGCATCGTGCTCGCGATCCTCTCCGGCCGGCCCGCGTACGGCTACGAGATCACGTCCTGGCTGCGGGAGAAGGGCTTCACCGACATCGCCGAGGGCACCGTCTACGCGCTGCTCGTCAGGATCGAGCAGCGCGGGCTCGTCGACGTGGAGAAGGTCCCCTCGGAGAAGGGGCCGCCGCGCAAGGTGTACTCCCTCAACCCGCAGGGGCAGGACTACCTCGAAGAGTTCTGGAGGACTTGGAGCTTCCTCTCGGAACGGCTCGAACAGCTCCGCGAAGGAGGCCACTGAGATGGCAGCGAAGTGGCTCGAGACCCTGACCGGGTCGCTCGAGCAGAAGAAGCAGTACAAGCAGCACAAGGCGCGCATCGAGGCCCTGCCCGAGCCGTACGGCTCGACGGCCAAGGCGTACGAGCGGTACTTCATGTACTACGGCGGCATCACCGACGGCGACACCCTGATCAGCATGCTCGGCGACTTCGCCGACCTGTGGGAGCGGGCCGCCGTCGACGGGACCCCGGTACGCGCGATCGTCGGCGAGGACCCCGTGGAGTTCGGCGAGACCTTCGTCCACTCCTACGCCGGCAGGCAGTGGATCGACAAGGAGCGCGCCCGCCTGGTCAAGGCGGTCGACGACGCGGAGCGGGGGGAGCAGCCATGAGCGTCGGCGCGGCCGTCCGGGTGCAGGCCCTCGAGAAGTCCTACGGCGACCTGCAGGTGCTGAGCGGCGTGGACCTCGACGTGGCGCGGGGCAGCATCTTCGCGCTGCTCGGCTCCAACGGTGCCGGCAAGACCACGGTCGTGAAGATCCTGTCCACGCTGCTCCGCGCCGACGCGGGGAGCGCGACCGTCGACGGCTACGACGTGGTCACCCAGGCGTCCGACGTCCGGCAGTCGATCAGCCTGACCGGGCAGTTCGCGGCCGTGGACGAGGCCCTCACCGGGCGGGAGAACCTCGTGCTGGTGGCCCGGTTGCGACACCTCAAGGGCGCTGGCGGGATCGCGGACGACCTGCTCGCCCGCTTCCAGCTCGCGGACGCGGGAGGACGCCGGGTGTCGACGTACTCCGGAGGGATGCGCCGCCGCCTCGACATCGCCATGAGCCTCATCGGTGACCCGCCGGTGATCTTCCTGGACGAGCCGACCACCGGGCTCGACCCCCAGTCCCGCGTCGAGGTGTGGAGCTGCGTGAGGGAGCTGGCCGGCCAGGGCACGACGGTGCTGCTCACCACGCAGTACCTCGACGAGGCAGAGCAGCTCGCCGACCGGATCGCGATCCTCCACGAGGGACGGATCATCGCCGACGGCACCCTCGCCGAGCTGAAGCGGCTGCTGCCGCCGGCCGAGGTGGAGTACGTCGAGAAGCAGCCGACCCTCGAGGACGTGTTCCTCGCCGTCGTCGGCGTGACCAGTGAGGACCCACAATGACCACGCACTTCCTCGGTGACACCGCCGTCCTGCTCGGACGGTCCCTGCGCCACGTCGCCCGCAGCCCCGACACCATCATCACGACCGCCGTGATGCCGATCGCCTTCATGCTGCTGTTCGTCTACGTGTTCGGCGGCGCGATCGACACCGGCTCGGGCGCCTACGTCGACTACCTGCTGCCCGGCATCCTGCTGATCACGATCGCCTCGGGCATCTCCTACACGGCCTACCGGCTCTTCCTGGACATGCAGAGCGGCGTCTTCGAGCGCTTCCAGTCGATGCCGATCGCGCGCTCGTCGGTGCTCTGGGCGCACGTGCTGACCTCGATGGTCGCCAACCTGGTCTCGGTCGTGGTCGTCGTGCTCGTCGCGGTCCTCATGGGCTTCCGGTCGGGCGCGGGACTGCAGGCGTGGCTCGCGGTGGCGGGGATCCTGGGGCTGTTCACCCTGGCCCTGACCTGGATCGCGGTCATCGCCGGGCTGTCGGCCAGCTCGGTGGAGGGCGCGAGCGCGTTCTCGTACCCGATCATCTTCCTGCCCTTCATCAGCTCGGCCTTCGTGCTGACCGACTCGATGCCCGGCCCGGTGCGCGCCTTCGCCGAGAACCAGCCCGTGACGCCGATCGTCGACACCGTCCGCGACCTCGTCACCCAGCAGCCGGTGAGCAGTGACATCTGGGTCGCCCTCGGCTGGTGCCTCGGCATCCTCGTGGTCGCGTACGGCCTCGCCATGGCGTCGTACAGGCGCAAGGTCGCCTGAGGCCCAGGTTCTCGATGGTCCGCCGCCCGATGCGTCATCTTCGGCTCGCCGGAGGCGTCAACGGCGGCGGACCATCCAGTCCGGTGGGCGGTCACCACCTCCGGTCCGGTGTCAGAGCCGGGCGAGCAGCGCCAACGACCGCTCGACCACCAGGTCGGTGGCCGCGGCGTCGTAGACGTCCAGGGAGCTGTCGGTGAACAGGTGGGCGTCGCCGGGGTAGACGAACAGCTCGAGGTCGGCGTGGGCGGCGGCTGCGGCCTCGGCGGCCTCACGGTCCTCTTCATAGAACGGATCGCCCGCCATGGCGTGCAGCTGGACGGGGAGCCCGGGCCACTCTCCGAAGTACGTCGGGTCGGCGAAGCCGTGGTAGAACAGCCCGCCCCGGGCGCCGGGCCGGGTCTGCAGCAGCTGCTGCGCCGGCATCACGCCGAGCGAGAAGCCGGCGTACACGACCTCGGCCGGGAGGCCCTCGGCGTTGCGGAGCCCGCGGTCGCGGACGTCGGCGAAGCCGACCTCGGAGCAGTAGGCCTCGCCCGCCTCGAGCGAGTCGAAGGTGCGGCCCTCGAACTGGTCGGGGGTGTGCACGGTGTGGCCGCCGGCGCGGAGCCGGTCGGCGAAGGCGCGCACGCCGTCGGTGAGTCCCTGGATGTGGTGGAAGAGCACGATCTCGGTCATGGGAGGAGACCGTAGACTCCTTTGCGGACGTTCCGCTTCCGGGTTGGGAGATCGCCGTGGCCGAGACCAGTCCCACCGCCCGTGCGCTGCTCACGCTGGAGCTGCTCCAGGGCCAGCCGGGCATCACCGCCGAACGACTCGCCTCCCGGCTCGGCGTCACCGAGCGAGCCACCCGCCGCTACGTCGCGATCCTCCGCGAGGCCGGCATCCCGGTCTCGTCGGTCAGCGGCCGCGCCGGTGGCTACCGGCTCGGCCGGGGGCTGCGACTGCCGCCGCTGATGTTCAGCCCCGAGGAGGCGCTCGGCCTGGTGATGGCGGTCCTCGACGGGCACCACGCGGCCAGCGAGCCGACCCAGCCCGTCGGCAGTGCGCTCGGCAAGCTGCTGCGCGCCCTCCCGGAGCGGGTCGCCGCCCAGGCCGAGGCCGTACGCCGGACGGTGGCCCCGGCCCCCGACGGTGGCGCGGTGCGGCCCGACCCGACCACCACCGTGGCGCTCGTGGCCGCCTGCGCCGAGTCGCGGGTGACCCGGGTGGGCTACCGCTCGGCGCGGGGAACCGAGTTCGACGTCGACGTCGAGCCGTGGGCGGTCGTGGTGCGCCACGGACGCTGGTACCTGCTCTGCCACGCCCTGTCCTCGGGTGCGGTGCGGGCCTACCGTGTCGACCGGGTGCGGCACGTCGAGCCGCTCGACACCCTGTTCACCCCGCCCGAGGACCTCGACCCCGTGGTGGTGCTGGAGGAGCACCTGGCCTCCGGCTGGTCGCACGAGGTCGAGCTCGAGCTGGACGCCCCGCTGTCCGACCTGGCGCGCTGGCTTCCCCGGGGTCTGGGCCGGCTCGAGGCGGTCGACGACGGCACGACCCGGCTGGTCGGCACGACCGACAACATCACGTCGTACGCCGAGATGCTCGCGCAGCTCACCGTGTCGTGGCGCGTGGTCCGGGGCGAGGAGGTCAGGGCCGCGGTGCGCACCCTCGGCGAGCGGATGGTGGCCGCCGCCGAGGGGTGAGCCCTACTCGGTCGCGATCGCGTCGAGCACCTTCATCCGAGACGCCCGGATCGCCGGCACCACCGCGGCGAGCACCCCGAACAGCACCGCGATGCCGAGGAAGAGCAGCAGGCTCGCGATCGGCAGGCTGAGCACGGTCAGGTCTTCCTTGAGGGCCTCGCGCAGCAGCACCCCGATCACGAGGCCGATCGCCATGCCGAGGACCGCGCCCATGACCGAGATCGTCACCGACTCCAGCGTCACCATCCGCCGCAGCCGGGGCCGGGAGAGGCCGACGGCCCGCAGCAGCCCGATCTCGCGGGTCCGCTCGATCACGCTGAGTCCCAGGGTGTTGACGATGCCGATCACCGCGATCACGATCGCCAGCGCCAGCAGGCCGTAGATCATGTAGAGCAGCTGGTTGATCTGGCCCTTGATGCTCTCGGCGAACTGCTCCTTGTCCTGGACGCTCACGATCGGGACGTCGGCGATGACGTCCTCGAGCTCGGCCTGCACCTCGGCCCGGTCGGCGCCGTCGACGAGGTTGATGCTCAGCGAGGTGTCGGTGCGGTTGATGCCCATGTCCTCGAGCACCTGCAGCGGCACGTTGACGGACCCGACGACCGGGGTGGGCTCGATGATCCCGACCACCTCGACCGAGGCCGACTGCTCGCCCGGGAAGGCCAGCTCCAGGCTGTCGCCGAGGCCGACCCCGTAGTCGCGCGCCGCGTCGTCGGTCAGGACCGCCTCGTCGTCGCCCAGCTCCTGGGTCCCCTCGATGACGTCGAGCGTGTAGATCTGGCCGTAGGCCGGGTCGACGCCCAGGATCGCGTTGGGGTCGCCGTCGACGAGGGCCGGCGTGAACTGGTCGCGCGTGAGGATGTCGACGCCCTCGACCTCGGCCATGTCGTCGCCGATCCCGGTGGGGAAGCTCTGGAAGCTGGCGGACTGGACCAAGAAGTCGGCCGCGAACTGGTCGTCGACCAGCTCGTCGCTGGTGGCGCTCAGCGAGGCCGCCAGCGTGCCGACCGCGGAGACCAGGGCCAGCCCGATCATCAGGGCGGAGGCGGTCGCTCCGGTCCGGCGCGGGTTGCGCAGCGCGTTCTCCCCGGCGAGCCGGCCGGTGGTCCCGAACACCTTGCCGAAGATGGCTCGGCACGCGACCAGCAGCGGGTGGCCCAGCACGGGGCTGATGACCGCCGCCGTGAGGATCCAGATCACCGCGGCGGCGCCGATCCAGATCGCGTCGTTGCCGGGGGCGCCGAGGATGCCCGCGGCCGCGAGGCCCACCCCGGCCAGCATCACGACCGCCCCGATCAGGGCCCGCCGCCGCAGCGACCCCTCCGCGGGGGCGGCCTCGTCGCGCATTGCCGCGACCGGTGCGACCCGCGACGCGCGACGGGCGGGCAGGAAGGCCGAGACGAGGGTGACGACCAGCCCGACGCCGTACGCCAGGCCGATCGTGGTGCCGGTCAGGTCCAGGGCGTC
Organism: Nocardioides euryhalodurans; assembly: GCF_004564375.1. Taxonomy (NCBI): domain Bacteria; kingdom Bacillati; phylum Actinomycetota; class Actinomycetes; order Propionibacteriales; family Nocardioidaceae; genus Nocardioides; species Nocardioides euryhalodurans. The sequence goes on along the minus strand of NZ_CP038267.1, from coordinate 2,342,032 downwards.
GGCGTTGATGTCCAGCCCGAACTCGCGGAAGAGCGTCGCCAGCGCGCGGGCCAGGAGCAGGCCGAGGCCGATGCCGATCGAGGCGCCGAGCAGCGCCATCAGCCCGGCCTCCAGCAGCACCGAGCGGCGCACCTGGACGCGGCTCGCCCCGAGCGCCCGGAGCAGCGCCAGCTCCCGGATCCGCTGCGCGACGAGGATGCTGAAGGTGTTGGCGATGATGAAGCCGCCGACCAGGATCGCGATCACCGCGAAGGCGATGAGGAAGGTCGAGATCACGTCGAGGAACTGCCCGACGGCATCCTGGGACTCCTCGGCCACGGTGTCGCCCTTGACCGCCTCGTACGCGTCCGGCACCACCGTGTCGGCCGCGTCGACGAGCTGCTGCTGGGTGACACCGGGCGCGGCCGTGAGCGCGGCGCTGGTGAAGACGTCCTCGCCGCCGAGGAAGAGCTGCTGCGCGCCCTCGGTGGAGAAGATCACCAGGATCGCGCCGGCGGTGCCGCCACCGTTGAACTCGGCGGTGCCGGTCATCGTCAGCGTCTTGCGCACGTTCTCGATCGAGTCGCCGGCCGGGGCGATCACCGTGACCTCGTCGCCCACCTCGTAGCCGGCGTTCTCCGCGGCGCCGGTGTCCAGCACCACGTCGGTCGGGCCCTCGGGCCAGTCGCCGGAGACCAGCTCGAGCGACGGCTCGTCGAGGAGGTTCGGGGTGTCGTTGTAGTTGAAGGCGATGGTGGGCGCTCCCTGGCCACCGACCAGCTTGCCCTCGGTGTCGAGGAGGTACATCCCGAGGCCGTCGACGTTGCCGTCGGCCCGCTCGACCTCGGGCAGGCCGGCGAGCGCCTCGACGTCCTCGGGCGTCAACCTGGTGCTGTTGCCGGAGCCGACCGCCTCGAAGGAGCCGGTGCCCGCCGGGCGCACCAGCGCGTCGGGGGTCGAGCCCTTGATGATGCCGTCGAACGTGCTGCCGAGGCCGTTGCTGAAGACCAGCACCCCGGTGAGGAAGCCGATGCCGAGCACGATCGCGAGGGTGCTCATGATCAGCCGGACCTTGCGCGCCAGGAGGGCGCGCAGCGTGAGACGGAACATCTCAGCCCACCTGCGGCGTGAGCCGGGCCATGGTCGCGAGGATGCTGTCGCGGTCGGGGTTGCGCAGCTCCTCCACGATCCGGCCGTCGGCCAGGAAGACCACCCGGTCGGTCCACGCCGCCGCCACGGGGTCGTGGGTCACCATCACGATGGTCTGCCCGAACTCGTCGACGCTGCGCCGCAGGAAGCCCATCACCTCCGCGCTGCTGGTGCTGTCGAGGTTGCCGGTCGGCTCGTCGGCGAAGACGATCGCGGGCCGGCTGACGAGCGCGCGGGCGCACGCCGCCCGCTGCTGCTGGCCGCCGGACATCTCACTCGGCTTGTGCGCGAGTCGCGAGCGCAGGCCGACGGCGTCGATGACCCGGTCGAACCACTCCGGCTCGGGGTCGCGTCCGGCGAGCGACAGCGGCAGGGTGATGTTCTCCTGCGCCGTCAGCGTGGGGATCAGGTTGAAGGCCTGGAAGACGAAGCCGATCTTCTCCCGTCGCAGCCTCGTCAGCTCCTTGTCGCGCAGCGACCCCAGGGTGGTCCCCCCGACGCTCGCCTCGCCGCTGGTCGGGGTGTCCAGGGCCGCCATGCAGTGCATGAGCGTGGACTTCCCCGAGCCCGAGGGGCCCATCACGGCGGTGAACTCGCCGGCGTACAGGTCGATGCTGACCCCGTCGAGGGCCCGGACCTCGGCCTCGTCGTGGCCGTAGACCTTCACCAGGTCGTGGGCGCTCGCGGCGACGTCGCGGACCGTGGTCGCGCTGGGAGTGGTGGTCATGGGTCCAGCGTGGCGCTCTGACCGACCCACGGCAATCAGGATTCGACCCGGAGGAGACCCCGAGACCGACCCCGAGACCGTGGAGGGTGCCTACGATCAGCCCATGAGGATGATCCAGGTCGCCCAGCGCGCCACGGACCTCGACCGGGCCACCGCCTTCTACGCGGACCTGCTCGGGGTCGGGCCCTCCGCGACGTACGACCCGCCGGGGCTGGTCTTCTTCGACGTCGGCGGGCTGCGGCTGCTGCTCGACCGGGGCGCGCCCACCGCGCTGCACTACCTCGGCGTGCCGGACCTCGAGGCGACGGTCGCCCGGCTGCGGGAGCGCGGAGTCACCGTCGAGTCGGAGCCGCACGTGATCTTCGGCCACGACGACGACACCCTGGGCCCCGCCGGCACCGACGAGTGGATGGCCTTCGTGCGGGACTCCGAGGGCAACCTGCTGGGGCTGGTGGAGCAGCGCCCGCGCCGATGAGACGCCGCGCGTCCGGCGGGCGTGCACCCTTCCGGGCCGCCGACGCGCCACAATGCCCGACATGAGGCCAGGGACGAGGCCGCAGGTCGTCGCCCACCGCGGCGCCAGCGAGCAGCTCGCCGAGCACACGCTCGGTGCCTACCTGGAGGCGCTCGACGCCGGTGCCGAGGGCCTCGAGTGCGACGTACGGCTGACCTCCGACGGCCACCTGGTCTGCTTCCACGACCGCGACCTGCGTCGCACCGGCAGCCGCCGTGGGCTGGTCTCCACCATGGAGCTCGCCGAGCTCGACCAGCTGGAGTTCGCCTCCTGGAAGAACCCCTGGGCCGACCTCGACGACGAGGCGCCCGACCGCGAGGGCGGGCTCGACCGGATGCTGACGCTGCGCCGGTTGATGGAGACGGTCGCCGACTGCGGCCGCCGGGTCGACCTGGCGATCGAGACCAAGCACCCCACCCGGTACGGCGGCCTGGTCGAGAGGCGGCTGGTGGACCTGCTGCGCCACTTCGGCTGGCACCGGCCGGGGAGCCCGGTCCGGGTGATGAGCTTCTCCTACGTGGCGCTGCAGCGGGTGCAGCGGATGGCCCCGGACGTCCGGCTCGTGATGCTCATCGACAAGGCCCGGCACTGGCCGATGGTGATGCCGGTGCTGGAGGAGGGCTGGATCCTCGGGCCCGGCATCGAGCAGCTCACCAAGCACCCCAGGTTCGCGCAGCGGCTGCTCCGCACCGGACGGGAGATCCACGTCTGGACCGTCAACACCGACGCCCAGCTCGCGCTCTGCCAGCAGCTCGGTGTCACCGCGATCATCACGGACCGCCCGGCCTACATGCTGGACCGGCTCGACGGCCAGGAGCCGCAGGGCATGGCCTAGTCTCGCGGCCATGGCGAAGCGCTCCCGCACCCAGTCCCGCCCCCAGCCCACCGCACCCGGCGAGGTCGGCCCGCGCCAGCCCTGCCCCTGCGGCTCCGGCCGCCGCTACAAGGCCTGCCACGGCGCCCCCGGCGGCGCCCCCGCGGTCTTCGTCGGCCGACCGTTCGAGGGCCTGCCGTCGGAGTGCGACCTGGTGGCGCTGCGCGAGCTGGTACCGGCCGCGACCGCCCCGCTGCCGCTCGGCGGCGCGCACGCCGACCGCGACGTCACCCTGTGCACGCTGCTGCCGATGGCCGCGCCGGCCATGGTGCGCGAGAGCGGCGCGGTCTGGCTGGCCCTGCAGGTGCAGCACAACTTCGGCGACCCCGCCCGGGACCTCGGCGCGGTGCTCGAGGCGGCGCTGGCGCAGGACGAGCCGGGCATCGTCGGCCTCACGGCGGCGCCGGGTGAGGGCACACGGCTGCAGGACCTGGTCGCGGCCGAGTCGCTGGACGTGACCGTCCACGAGGGGTTCGAGTTCTGGGTGGCCGACGTCCCCGACGCCCCGGACATGATGGGGGCGCTCGAGCAGGCCAACGCCTCGGTCAACCCCACCGAGCGGCTCACCTCCGTGGCCGCGGCGTACTGGACCGACGTCGGCACCAAGGAGCACCTGCGCTGGGTCATGCCGGAGCCCGAGGGCGACCTGCTCGACGCCCTGGCCCGGCTCCATGCGGCCGGTCAGGACGTGCTGGTGCCCGACTCGCGCTTCGTGGGGATGTTCCGCGCCCACGGGCTGCTGGCCCCGGTCTGGGACCTCCCGCTCGGCACCGGGGCCGAGGCGTTGGAGGAGCCCGCCGACCGGTTCGCAGCCGCCCTGGCGGAGGCGCTGGCCGACGACTCGGACCTCACGCAGGCGCAGCGCTCGGCCCGCAACGGCCTCGCCAACCGGCAGGTCACGATCCGCTGAGGACCCCCTGCGGACGGCCGCTCACGACGTGGTGCAACACACCCGGGGCCCGTGTTGTGCGCCCGTCCCCACCGTTGTAGGTTTGCTCGCAACCCGGTCGTTGTTGTCTCCCCCGTCGGCAGCGGCCGGGTCTTCAATTCCTCGCGCCCGCACGCGCTCCCGGGCCGGTTCTCCGGCGACGTCGAGATGGGCCCCCGTCACGCTCGAGATGGGCCGGAGTGCGGCTGGGCTGGGTGCGCAGGCCCAACTCAAGGGTTGCGGGCGCCCATCTCGACGAAGACCCCCTCAGGCCTCGGACGGCAGCGGCTCCCGCGCCACCGGACAGCTCATGCAGCGGGGTCCGCCACGCCCGGAGCCCAGCTCGGAGCCGGCGATCCGGACCACCTCGATGCCGGCCTCCTCGAGCCGGTCGTTGGTGCCGTCGTTGCGCTCGTAGGCCACCGCCACCCGGGGGGCGATCGCGAGGGTGTTGTTGCCGTCGTCCCACTGCTCGCGCTCGGCGGTCACCGGGTCGAGACCGGTGTCGATCTGGTGGAGCGTGTCGATCTCCATCGCCTTGGCCGCCGCCACGAGGAACGGCTCGGCGTCGGCCACGTGCAGGGTGAGGGTGTCCTCGGCCTGGTCGGGGTCCGGCGCGGTGACGGCGTACGCGCGCAGCGAGTCGGCGACGTTGGGGTACATCACGATCTTGTCGACGTCGACCATGGTGGCGACGGTGTCGAGGTGCATCGTGGCGCGCTCCTGCGCGATCGGGACCGCGAGGACGGTGTGGGCCAGCCGGGCGTGGAAGACCTGGCGGGCCAGCCGCTCGACGCCGGCCGGGGTGGTGCGCTCGCCGACGCCGACGGCGATGACGCCGGGGGCGAGCAGCAGCACGTCGCCGCCCTCCACGTGCTCGTGGTGCCAGCCGTGGATCTTGCGGGTGCCGACGAAGCGCGGGTGCTCGGTGTAGATGAGCTCGGTCAGCTGGGTCTCGCGACGTCGTGCGGGCATCGCCAGCGACGTGACGGCGACCCGGTCGCGCACCCAGACGCTGGAGTCGCGGGTGAACAGCAGGTTGGGCAGCGGGTCGATGAGGAAGTCGTGCTCGTGGAGCAGCGAGGTGACCAGGCCGTGGCCGCCGCGGACCTCGTCGTTGCGGATGCCCGCCGTGAGGTACGCCGTGAGCTCGGCCGGGGTCGCGTCGCGCAGCGCATGGGCGAGGTAGGTCCGCATGGTGTCACCGAGGTGCAGCCCGGACAGCGCGGTGGTGATCGCGTGGTTGCGGGCCGGCTCCTGCTCGAGCGTCTCCGTGAGCAGCTCGGTGAGGTAGAGGACCTCGACGTCGCGGCCCCGCAGCGCGTCGGCGAAGGCGTCGTGCTCCTCCTGCGCGCGGGCCACCCACGGGATGCCGTCGAAGAGCAGCTTGTCGTTGTTGCGCGGGGTCAGCCGCTTGAGCTCGTCACCTGGTCGGTGGAGCATCACTGTCTGCAGCCGGCCGACCTCGCTGTCGGCGCCGTGGGTGGGGTGGTTCGCCATGGGGGTCTGCCTATGCCACCCGGGCCACGCGTGGCAAGTCCGGCACGCCTGGGCGGCTGTCGGCGGGCCCGTCTAGCCTCACCGCATGGCCGAGACCTTCTCCCACCGGGACCTCACCGGTGCGACCTTCGAGCACGTCGACCTGACCGGCGCCCGGTTCCGCGCCGTCGACCTGTCGGGAGTGGTGATGCGCGGCGTCGACCTGGTCGACGTGCAGATCAGCGGCGAGGTGCGTCACCTCGTCGTCAACGGCGTCGACGTCGCGCCGCTGGTCGAGGCCGAGCTGGTGCGCCGCCACCCGGAGCTGGCGCTGATGCGCCCCGACGACGCGGCGGGCTTCCGTCGTGCGTGGGACGTCCTGGAGGGGGTGTGGGAGGAGACCCTCGCCCACGCCCGCCGGCTCCCGCCCGAGCAGCTCCACGCCTCCGTCGACGGGGAGTGGTCCTTCGTCGAGACGCTGCGCCACCTCGTCTACGCCACGGACGTCTGGGTGCGCCGCGCGATGCTGGGAGACCCGCGCCCGTGGCACCCGCTCTCGCTCCCGTTCGACGAGATGACGCCCCACTCCGAGGTCCCCTGGGACCGCGAGGCCCGCCCCTCGCTCGACGAGGTGCTCGAGCTGCGCCGCGACCGACAGGCCACCGTGCGCCGGGTCCTCGAGCAGCTGACCGACGAGCAGCTCGCGGGGGACACCGAGCCGGTGGAGGGGCCGAGCTGGCCGCCGGCCGCCCGCTACCCCGTGGCCGAGGTGCTCTGGACGGTCCTCAACGAGGAGTTCTGGCACCGCCAGTACGCCGAGCGCGACCTGGCCGTGCTCGAGGAGCGCGCCGGCTCGGCCCGCGACTGATCAGGACGGACGCTTCGCGCGGCGCACGACCCAGGGCTCGAGGGCGCGGTAGCCCTTGACCGACGTACGCCGGAGCCTGCGGAACTTCAGCCCTCCGTGCTCGGCGTACGGCGAGAGGTCGGCCAGCTCGTCGGCGGCCCGGTCGAGCAGCTTCGCCAGCGGGGTGCCGTCGGGTGCGGTGCCGGGGTCGTCGTCCGAGCCGGTCAGCGCCTCGAACGCGCCGCGGTCGACCAGCACCGCGCCGGGCCGGGCCAGGGACGTGAGTCGCGAGGCGATGTTGACGGTCGGGCCGAAGACGTCACCGAGCCGGCTGGTCACCTCGCCGTGGGCCACCCCAGCGCGCACCCGCGGGAACGGGTCGTCGTCGTCCTCGCCGCGGGCGGTCAGCGAGAGCGCGACCTCGACCGCGGCGGAGGGGTCGTCGGCGACGTAGAGGACCTCGTCGCCGATCGTCTTGATCACCCGGCCCCCGACCGCGACGACGGCGCGCGTGGTCTCGTCCTCGAACGTCTCGACGAGGTCGACCAGCTCAGCCTCGGTGAGGTTCTTGCTGCGGCTGGTGTAGCCGACGATGTCGGTGAAGGCCACCGACATCCGGCTCGCCTCGGCACTGCCCTCGACGGCCGGGAGCAGCCGCTGCGCGGCGCTCGCGAGGTGGCGACGCCAGACGTAGTCCTGCAGCTCCTCGACCCGCGGCGTCACCTCCCGCACCAGGTCGACGATGGCCTGCTCGGGGTGGTCGTCGGCGAGCGCGAGGCCCGCGAGCAGCTCGGCCTGCCACTCGGCGAGCCGGGCGTAGCTGCGGCCCCAGGTGCGGACCAGGGCGGCCTGCGAGCCCGAGCCGAGGATGCCGAGCGAGACCAGCTCCGCCGTACGCCGCAGCGCCTCGACGTCGTGGGTGGTGAACGCGACGTCGTCGTCGGCGGTCCGGGCGAAGCCCAGCTGCCCCCACAGCTCCTCGGCCAGCTCGAGGGGTACGCCGGCCTGATCTGCGACCTCGACCCGCGTGAGGGTCGGCCGCGCGCCCAGCAGGAAGCGCTCGATGTCGTCGAGCGGGACGTCCTCACCCACCGCAGCGTCCTCGTGGCTCGTCAGGAGGTGCCGAGGCGATCCTGCGCCACCCGGTCCAGGGCGCGGCCGAAGGCCGGGATCTCCTCGCGGAGCCGGTTGACCTGCTCGCGGCTGAAGTGGATCAGCTCGAGCTTGGTCAGCGTGACGATGGAGGCGGACCGGAGGGCGTGGTTGACGATCGCGGACTCCCCGAAGATGTCACCCTCCCCGAGGCGCGCGATCTCCTCGCCCCTGCGCCGCACCGAGGCCTCGCCGGAGACGATGATGTAGGCCTTGTCGGCGGGGGTCTTCTCCCAGATGGGCGACCAGTCCGCGGGGAGCGTGACGTGCGTGCCGGTGTTCTTGATCGTGTCGATCTCGCGGTCGCTGAGGTCGTCGAAGATGGTCATGCAGGCGCCTCTCTCACGTCAGTCCTCCCGGTCGGGATCCTTGCCCACCGGTGAACAACTGTCCAGCGTGTCAGGCGTCACGCCAGCAGCTCGTAGGCCGTGAAACCGGCGAGCGCCAGGCACACCGCTGCGCCGACGTAGTGGAGGGTGTGGAGCGGCACGACACGCAGCAGCGCCCGGCCGATCAGCACCGCCAGCCCGCTCACGGCGAGCAGCGCGCCGAGGGCTCCGACGAAGACGCTGACGGGGTCCTCGTAGCGCGCGACCAGGGTCAGGGTGAGCAGCTGGGACAGGTCGCCCCACTCGGCGGCGAAGAGCACCACGAAGCTGGCACCGATCGCCTTGAGGCCCGACGCGTCGCCGGCCTTCTCGGCGTACTCGTCACCGGAGTCGAGGTGGTGGCTGCGTCCCTGCCGGAACAGGATCACCGCGCCGACGAGGAACATCACGAGGGCGACCAGCCGCACCACGTCGGTGGGCAGGAAGGAGGCGGCGTGGCCCAGCGCGACCGCGACCAGGGTCTGCACGGTGAAGGCAAGCCCGACCCCGATCCAGACCAGGATGGGACGGAACTTCGTCGCCAGCACGAGGGTGGCGATGAAGGTCTTGTCGGGCAGCTCGACGACGAAGATCGCGCCGAAGGTCAGCGCGACGACCACGAGATCCATCAGTGCTGGACCCTCTCGGGTGCGGCGGGGTAGACGCCGAGCACCTTGACGTCGGTGGTGAAGAAGGCCAGCTCCTCGAGGGCGTGGGCCACGCCGGTGTCGGCGGGGTGGCCGTCGACCTCGGCGAGGAACTGGGTCGCGGTGAACTGGCCGTCGACCATGTAGCTCTCGAGCTTGGTCATGTTGACGCCGTTGGTCGCGAAGCCGCCCAGCGCCTTGTAGAGGGCGGCCGGGATGTTGCGCACGTTGAAGACGAAGGAGGTGACGACCGGGCCGTCGCCGTGGGGCGCCTCGACGTAGTCGCGGGCCAGGACGACGAACCGGGTGGTGTTGTGGTCCTCGTCCTCCACGTCCTCGCGGAGGATGTCGAGCCCGTAGATCTCCGCTGCCAGCGGCGGGGCGATCGCGGCCTGGCTCGGGTCGGCGATCTCGGCGATCTCGCGTGCGGCGCCGGCGGTGTCGCCGGAGACGATCGGCGCGAGGCCGAGCTCGCGGATCACCTTGCGGCACTGGCCCAGCGCGTGGACGTGGCTGTGGACGGTGCGGATCGCGTCGATCGAGGCGCCGGGGATCCCCATCAGCGTGAACTGGATGCGCAGGAAGTGCTCGCCGACGATGTGGAGCCCCGACGTCGGCAGGAAGTGGTGGATGTCGGCGACCCTGCCGGCGATCGAGTTGTCGATCGGGATCATCGCGAGCTCGGCCTCACCGGCCTCGACGGCCGCGAAGACGTCCTCGAAGGAGGCGCAGGCGACGGCCTCGTGGTCGGGGTGGTGTCGCCGGCACACGAGGTGGGAGTTGCTGCCGGGCTCCCCCTGGTAGGCGATGCGTCGCGCTGTCACTGCCTCATTTTCCCATGCCCCCCTCGCGCCGCCGACGTCCGCCCGGTCCGCGGTCATAGGGTCGGCCCCGTGTGGATCCTGTCCGTGGCCGCGCTCGTCGTCGCCCTGCTCACCCTGGTGCTCGCCGTCGTCGCGCTGCGTCGTACGCAACGCTCGCGGGGCGGGGGTGCCGACGCCCTGCCCGAGGACGTCCGCGGACTGCGCCAGGAGGTCGCCGCGCTCAAGCGCGAGGCGGGCGACGCGCTGCGCCACCTGGCGGTGGTGAGGTACGACGCCTTCGGCGACATGGGCGGGCACCTCTCCTGGTCCCTCGCGCTCCTCGACGACGGCGGCCACGGGGTCGTCGTCACCTCGATCCACGGCCGCAGCGAGGCGCGGACCTACGCCAAGAACATCAGCGGCTGGACCTGCGAGCAGCAGCTCTCCCCCGAGGAGGACGAGGCGATCTCGCACGCCCGTCCCTGACCGCCCCGACGCGCTTGCCCTAGGCTCCGACCCGACGTTGCCTCTTCTCGGGAAGGACCACGCATGTCGTACCTCGGCAGGCTCACGTGCGCGCTGGCGCTGGCTCTCACAGGCTCGGTCGCTGGTGCGGCGACGGCCCAGGCGTTGCCGGACACCTCCGACAACAAGATCCAGGTCGTCCAGCACAACCCCGACGCGCTCGGCCCCGGACCCGCCATGCAGGCGGCGGCCGACTGGGGCGGCGTCGACGCGATCACCTTCCAGGAGCTGTGCAAGTCGCAGGTGGCCGAGCTCACCGCCGCGGGCTACCGGGTCCACTGGCGCGAGCAGCGCGCCGCGACCGACGCGTCGTGCCGCAAGGGCAACGCGATCGCCTCGGTCCACACGTTCGGCGACACCAGCACCCGCACGCTGATCACGCGCGGCACGGGGAAGAAGAAGCGGGTCTTCAAGCTGCTCTGCGTTGACCTCCAGGGAACCGGCGTGGCCCGGACGACGGTCTGCACCTCCCACTTCCCGCTCGACTACAACGGCAAGAACACGGCGCCCAGCGGCGAGCAGAACCGGGTCACCGTGGCCAACAAGATCCGCGGCATCCTCGACACCAAGATCGAGAACCGCCGCCGGGTCGTGATGACCGGTGACTTCAACGACGGCCCGAAGTCGGCTCCGCTCGACCGCTTCTACAAGGTCAAGGGCAGCGGCCGGTTCTGGGAGGGCGACCAGAAGTGCGGCAAGACGTCCGTGTGCCGTGCCATGGCGCCGACCACCGACAGCGGCCGCGAGCTGGACTACTTCTTCGCCAGCGCCCCGGGGGTCAACAAGCTGTCCGGGGTTTCCAAGCTGCCGGTCCCCGACTACGACCCCGTCGGCCACTTCGTCGTGCGCGGCTCGGTGAAGTTCGGCGCGCTGCCCTGATCGACGGCCCCGGCGGCGGGCGAGGAGGTCAGCGGGGGACGCGGACGAGCAGCCGGCCGTGCAGGCACTCCATGTGCAGCTCACGGCCGGGGCCGACCGCGTCGCCGTCGAGCTGGCGCGGGGTGTCGGCGTGGGCGCGGACCACGATCGTCTGACCGGTCATCCGGTTGATGGTCTCGTCGGTGCGGGAGCGCTTGGCGAGCACCCGGATCGCGAGCGGCACCCACGACAGGAAGCGCTTGGGGTGCAGCACCACGACGTCGAGCTGGCCGTCGTCGATGGCGGCGTCGGGGAGCAGTGGCATCCCGGCCTGCAGGAAGCCGACGTTGCCGACCACGACGGTGCGCGCCCGGGTCCGTACGAACTCAGCGCCGTCGACCGAGATGTCGATCCGGACCGCCGGGAACATCAGGGCCTTGAGCGCCGAGAGCACGTAGGCGAACCAGCCGACCTTCTCCTTGATCCCCTCGTTGACCCCCTCCATGATCGCGGCGTCGAAGCCCATGCCCGCCATCACCATGAAGTGGGTGTCCTCGGGGATGCCGTCGCCGCTGACCGCGACCAGGTCGATGGCCCGGTCCTGGCCGTTCAGCGCGACGTCGATGGCCGAGCGGAGGTAGAGCGGGATGTCGAGGTTGCGCGCCAGCAGGTTGCCGGTGCCGGCCGGGATGATCCCGACCGGGATGCCGGTGCCGGCCAGCTCGGCGCACACCTCGCGCACCGTCCCGTCGCCGCCGCACACGAGCACCAGGTCGGCGCCGGCCACCGAGGCGGCCTCGGCCATGCCGGTGCCGGGGTCCTCGACGGTCGTGAGGTGCCAGGTGGGGGCGGACCAGCCTGACTCGCGCGCCATCTGGGTGACGATCGAGCGGAACTGGCCGACGTCCTCGACCTTGATCGGGTTGAGGACCACGGCGAGCTTCTTCTCGGTCGCGAACACCTCGGGCAGCGGCTCGGCCTTCGGGGCGTGCGCGCGGGGCCGGGGGTCCAGCACCACCAGGAAGAGCAGCACGAAGCCGGCTCCGAGCAGCGACCCCGCCAGCACGTCGGTGGGGAAGTGCCGCCCGAGCAGCACCCGGTCGAGGCAGACGACCAGCCAGACCACGACGAGCACCGCGGTCGTCGTACGCCGCATGGAGGATCGTCGGACGAAGACCCACGCCAGCACGATGAGGATCCCGACGAACGCCGCGACCGAGGAGGCGTGGGCGGACGGGAACGACCTGGTCGTCAACAGGTCGACCGACGACTGCCACTCGGGCCGGGTCCGGCCGAGGGTGGCCTTGATGATCGTGGTGGCCAGCGCCGTCACCGACATCACGACCACGGCGTACGCCGCCGCGCGTGGATGCCGGCGCACGAGCAGGATCACCGCGAGCACGACGGTGGCGACGGTCATCGCGATGGTGGCGGTGGCGACCTCGACCCAGCCGAGCAGGGTGATGAGCAGGTCGTGCTCGTCGGCCCAGTCCTCGGCTCGGCGTCCGAGGTCGTCGAAGGAGGTCAGCGGTGTCCGGTCGCGGGTCACCGCCAGCGCGAGGACCGCGAACAGCACGAAGCAGGCGGTGGACCAGGCGAGGAGGAGGTGGCGGGGGCGGTCGAGCACGGGCCCCAGTATGACCACCGGGGTGCGGCCGGGCCGCCTGTCCCCCCGGCAGGTCGGCCCGGCCACCAAGCCAGGGGCCGGCCCCCGCTCCCCCGCGGAGGGGGCCGGCCCACCAGGTGGTTGAGGAAGACGATCCCCGGCGCGTGCAAAGGGAGTGCAAAGGCGGCGCGGACAGGACCCGACGCCGAGACGTCGGGCGTCAGTGCCCCGTCATCTTGATCTCGACCTCGAGCAGCTCGACCGGCTGCCCGTCCTGGTGCGTGAAGCTCATCGTGAACGGGACCCCGGCGTTCTCGCACCCCTGGATCACCGAGATCAGCTCGCGCGCGGTGCGGGGGCTCCAGAAGCGGCTGCGGAGGTACGCCTCCTCCTCGGCGCTCAGGTCGATCCCGCGGCGCCGGCACTCGGCGACCAGGTCGGGCCGTCGCGTCCGGCCGACCTTCCGGGGGACCCGGTTCGTTCCGTACTCGGTGGTGCCTGTGGCGAGCCGGCCTCCTGGCTTGGGCATCACGTCACCTCATCCTTCGGGTGCGTCGGCGGTGGTGCCCCGTCGCTCAGGTGTCCGGGACCTCTGAGAGCCACCACGACGCGTCCATCGAAGTACAGCGCATCCGGGCGTGCGCGGCCCAGTACTTCGCTGAACCGGTGTCGCCGTCGAGGGTCGCCAGACCGGACAGCACGGTCGCGACCGGGCCGAGCGAGCACACCGCCGGACCGAAGGTGACCCAGCACTTCCCGTACGGCTCCAGCGCCTCACGCAGGCGGGGTGCGGGGACGCCGGCGGCCACGGCGGCGCGGCCCGCGAGCGCCAGCTCGGCGACCCGCCGCCACCCCGCCGGCGCGGCCACGACCCGGTCCAGACCGGTGGCGACCTCGTCCGGCCCGGCCTGCCCCGCGACGACCCGGCAGAGGAGCAGCGCCGTGGCCGGGACCAGGTCGGGGATCCACAGCGAGTCGGGCCCGTCGGTCACCTCGTGCAGCGCCGCGGCGAGCTGCTCCCAGTCGCCGAGCACGAAGAGGATGACCAGGCTCTGCAGCTGGAGCAGCTCGACCCGGAGCTGCTCGGGCACCCGCGGCCAGGCGTCGTGGGCCTCACGGGCGGCGAGCAGCGCGTCCTCGGCCTTGCCCCGCCGGAGCAGGGTGTCGACCGACATCAGCTGCACCCACCAGCGGGCCTGGGCATGGCGGCGAGTGCGGGAGATCTCCTCGAGCCGCGCCAGCCGCGCGGCGAGCTCCTCGCCCCAGCCGAGCGCGACCAGGTCGTCGAGCAGGTGGCGGGTCATCCGCACCTCGAGCTCGGTGTCGGCGAGCTGCGCGGCGAGGTCGAGCGCCTGCATGGCGAAGCGGGCGCGCCGGGTGGGCTCCTCGCCGCGGTAGTGGGAGAGCCGCCACTGGGCCTCGAGCGCGCAGAACTGGGAGTACGGCGAGCCGGCCCGCTCGCACTCCGCCAGGAGCTCCTCGGTCCGCGCCGCCAGCTGCGCGACGTCGACCGAGCGGGTCAGCGCGTCGAGGACCGCGACCCGCCGGTCGGGAGCGAGCCGGTCGCGGCCGAGCAGCCAGCGGGTGTGGCGCTCGACGACGTGCATCTCGCCACCGTCGAGCCGGAGCATCCCGATGTAGTCGTCGATGCAGCGGGCCAGCTCCTCGTCGAGGCCCTCGGCCCGCAGCTCGTCCATCAAGGGCATCAGCAGCAGCCGGGCGTCGACGATCCGGCCGGCGGCGACGAGCGACCGCGCCAGCAGGGTCCGGGCCTGGCGTGCGCGGGCGGGGTCGTCGTCGGCGGCGGCACGCTCGAGGTGACGGGCCGCGCCGTCGAGGTCGCCGCCGAGCAGGCTCTCCTGCCCCGCCGCGAGCGCCCAGCGGGCGACCAGGGCGGAGGGCAGTGCGGGCTCGAGCTCCTCGACCGCGTCGGCGACGACCAGCGCGGGCGCGTCCCAGCCGCTCTCGAGCACGTCACGCAGCACGGCGGTGCAACCGACGTACCCGAGCGAGCGACGCAGGCCCTCCTCGAGCCGCGGATGGAGGAAGCGGATCCGGTCGCCGTGGACCTCCAGCACCCGTGAGACCAGCAGCTCCTCGACCGCCTCGGTCCCCACCAGGCTGCTGAGCGCCGCGACCGGGACCGGGGTCTGCACGACGGCCAGGGTCCGTGCGCCCGCCCGGGCATCCTCGCCCAGCGGAGCGAGCAACCGCTCGCCGACCGCGTCGAGGCCCAGCTCGGTCGAGACGGCGTGCTCGGCGAGGAGCGGGACCCCACCGATCGCCGCGAGCTGGTCGTCGTCGAGCACCGCACCGGGCCGGATCCGCGCCACGAGCTGGCGGGTCTCGTCGTCGCTGAGCGGACCGACCTGCAGCTCGACCGGCGCCAGCGCGCTCCACTCCCGCAGCAGCCGGCGGCCCGGGCGGCGCGCGACCACGAGCTGGGTACCGCGCCCCACCAGCCGGCGCAGCAGCTGCAGGCTGAGCAGGTCGACCGTCTCGGCGTCGTCGACCATCAGCACCGCCGACCCGACGAGGTAGCGGTCGGCGAGGTCCTCGGCGAGCAGGTGCAGGTCGCCGGTCTCGTCGGGCGCGCGGCGCCGGCTGCGGAAGTCGGCCCAGTCGGGGTCGTCGCGCGCACCCGCGTGGACGTCGAGCAGGTCGTGGAGGAGGGAGTACGGCGTTCCCGCGGCGGCGGCCGAGACCAGCACCGCGTCCGGGACGTCCCGGTGCAGCTGCCGCAGCAGCGAGGTCTTGCCGATCCCCGCCTCCCCGTGGAGCAGCACGCTGCGTCCCTCGTCGAGCTGGGCCCGCACCTGGCCCAGCAGGGCGTCGCGGCCGATCAGCCGGCTGCCGGTGGGGGCAGGCGCCGCTGCCCGGGGGCTGTCGCCGTCACCGGCGCCCAGGCGGGGTCGTGGCGCAGCACCGCCTGCTCGGCCTCCCGCAGCCACGGCGAGGGCTCCAGCCCGAGCTCCTCGTCGAGCTCGTGGGCGAAGTCGCGCAGCAGGGAGAGGGCCGGCTCCTGCCCCGACGCGGCGTACGTCGCGCGCGCCTGCAGCAGCATCAGCTCCTCGTCCCAGGGGTCGTCGGCGCGCAGCCGACCCGCCTCGTCGCGGGCGGTCGTGGCCTCGCCGACCTCCAGCAAGGAGTGGACCAGGTCGACGGCCGCGGTCCGCCGGAGCCCGGCGAGCCGGCCGCGCTCGGTCTCGAAGAACGCCCCCGGCAGGCCGTCGTACGGCTCGCCCCACCGTGCCAGCGCGGTCTGGAGCAGCCCGACCGCCGAGCGGTGGTCGCCCTGGTCCAGCAGCGCTCGCGCCTGGCCGACCTCGGCGGTGAAGAGCGTGGCGTCGCACTCCTCGGGCTCGAGCCGCAGCCGCCACCGGTCGTGCGAGCGGCCCACCCTGGTCGACACGGCCCGGTCCCGGCCAGGCTCGAGCGCGTCGCGGAGCTTGGCGAGATGGACCCGCAGGGCAGCGGGCGCGGTCGGCGGGGGCCGGCCTGCATAGAGCTCCTCGAGCAGCAGGTCGGCGTCCACGCCGGACTCGCCGGCCGCGACGAGCAGCGCGAACAGCAGGCGCAGTCGTGGCGCCAACGGCACCTGCTCGTCGTCGACCCTGAGCCGGATCCCTCCGAGGACCCCCGCATCCAGCCCCATGCTCCCGAGGGTAGGGATCCCGGACACCCCGGCGCCACCGACTAGCCTCTTGGTCATGATCGATCCCCGCATCCTCCGTGACGACCCGGACCGTGTCCGCGCGGCTCAGGCCAAGCGTGGCCTGACCGACGAGAGCGTGGACCAGGCCCTGGCCGCCGACTCCGCACGGCGTACGGCGATCGGTGAGTACGAGTCCCGGCGGGCCGAGCAGAAGCAGCGCGGCAAGCTGGTCGCGCAGGCGCAGGGGGAGGAGAAGCAGGCCCTCCTCGCGCAGGTGAAGGACCTCGCTGCCGAGGTCAAGCGGCTGGAGGCCGAGCAGGCCGCCGCCGAGGAGGAGTGGCGCCAGGCACTGATGGCGATCCCCAACCTCGCGGCCGACGAGGCGCCCGCCGGCGGCGAGGACGACTACACCGTGCTCGAGCACGTCGGCACCCCGCGGGAGTTCGACTTCGAGCCTCGCGACCACGTCGAGCTGGGCCGGATGCTCGCCGCGATCGACCTCGAGCGCGGCGCGAAGGTGTCGGGATCGCGCTTCTACTTCCTCACCGGGATCGGCGCCCGGCTCGAGCTCGCGCTCGTCAACATGGCGATGGACCAGGCCCGGGAGGCCGGCTTCACCCAGGTGATCGCCCCGTCGCTGGTCAAGCCGCGCGCCATGGAGGGCACCGGCTTCCTCGGCCAGGCCGCCGACGACGTCTACCGGATCGAGGGTGAGGAGATGTACCTCGTCGGCACCTCGGAGGTGGCGATGGCCGCCTTCCACTCCGAGGAGATCCTCGACGTCGCCACGCTGCCGCGCCGCTACGCCGCCCTGAGCCCGTGCTTCCGGAAGGAGGCCGGCTCGCACGGCAAGGACACCCGCGGCATCATCCGGGTCCACTGGTTCGACAAGGTCGAGATGTTCGTCTACACCACCGTCGAGGACTCCTACGCCGAGCACCAGCGACTGCTCCAGTGGGAGAAGGACTTCATGGCCAAGCTCGAGCTCGCCTACCGCGTGATCGACACCGCGGCCGGCGACCTCGGACTCAGCGCGCAGCGGAAGTTCGACATCGAGGCGTGGATCCCGACGCAGGGGCGCTACCGCGAGCTCACCTCGACCTCCAACTGCACCGACTTCCAGAGCCGTCGGCTCGACACCCGCGGACGGCTCGAGGACGGGACGATCACGCCGGTGGCGACCCTCAACGGCACGCTCACGGCGATCCCGCGGACCATCGTGGCGATCCTCGAGACCCACCAGCAGGCCGACGGGTCGGTCCGGGTCCCCGAGGCGCTGCGGCCCTACCTCGGCGGGCTCGAGGTCCTCAGCCCGGTCACCGCGTGACCTGGCAGCCGGCGCTGGTCGCCCTGGACATCGACGGCACCCTGCTCAAGTGGGTCGACGGGGTGGGTGCGACCTACGAGGAGATCCCCGAGGGGACGCGTGAGGCCGTACGCCGGGCCCACGACGCCGGCGCCCACGTCGTGCTCGCCAGCGGCCGCTCGCCCCACGGCATGACCCGGATCGCCGACCTGCTCGGCCTGCCCCCGGACGACGCGGACCGGCTGTGGGTGGTCGCCTCCAACGGGGCCGTGCTCTTCCGCTACCCGCCGCTCGAGGTGGTCCACGAGGAGGTCTTCGACGCGCGACCGGCCGTCGAGGCCGTTCTCCGGGAGCGCCCGGGCGCCCTGGTGGCGGTCGAGGAGCGGGGCGTCGGCTACCGCGTCAACCGGCGCTTCCCCGACGGTGAGCTGTCGGGCGACATGATCGAGACCGACGTGGCCGACCTCGTCGCCGACCACGTCAGCCGGGTGATCATCCGCGACCCCGAGGCGACGGCGGACGACTTCGTCGAGCTCGCGGCCCGGCTCGGCCTGCACGGCACCGACTACGTCGTCGGCTGGACCGCCTGGCTCGACCTCTCGCCCGTCGGCGTCTCCAAGGCCTCCGGGCTGGCGCGGGTCGCCGAGCACCTGGGGGTCGAGCAGGCCGACGTGCTCGCCGTCGGCGACGGTCGCAACGACATCGAGATGCTGCGCTGGGCCGGTCGCGGCGTCGCGATGGGCCAGGCCGTCGAGGAGGTCCGCGAGGCGGCTGACGCGATCACCGGCACCGTCTACGACGACGGCGTCGTGACCGAGCTGGAGCGCTGGTGGTGACGCTGCCCGAGCGGATCGCCACCGAGCGGCTCCGCCTGATCCTGGTGACCCCCGCCGACGCCGTCGACATGCGCGAGGGGCGGCGGCAGGAGCGGTGGCACCCGTCGTACCCGCGGCGCGACGACGTCGACGCCGCGTCGATGGTGCGGGCCGACGACCCCTGGGGACCACGCCACATCGTGCTCGGCCACGAGGCCGTGGGGTCCATCGGCTGCTTCGGTGAGCCCGAGGCCGGCGAGACCGAGGTCGGCTTCGGCCTCGTGCCCGAGGTCCGCCGCCGCGGGCTGGCCACCGAGGCCCTCCGCGCGCTGCTGGCCGAGACCGACGCCCTCGGCGTACGGCTGCGGGCGAGCGTGGCTCCCGACAACACCGCGAGCCTGCGGACCCTGGCCCGCTGCGGCTTCAGCGAGCTGCGCGGCAGCACCGAGGCCGGTGAGCTCGTCATGGCGCGACCGCTGCCGGTGGGCTGACGTGCTCCCGCGGCTGGTCGCGACGGACCTCGACGGGACCCTGCTCCGGACCGACGGGTCACTCTCCGACCGCACCCGGGACGTCCTCGCCACCCTGGACGCCCGCGGGGTGCCGGTCGTCATCGTGACCGGCCGGCCGATGCGCTGGCTGGCGGACCTGCTGCCGGTCGTCGGGGAGCACGGCCTCGCCATCGTCTCCAACGGCGCCGCCCTCTACGACGTGGCCGCCGGCGAGGCCCGCGACGTCCGCGGGATCGAGGCCGCGGCGGGGCTCGAGCTGGCCCGTCGGATCCGCGAGGTCCTGCCCGGTGCCACGTTCGCCGTCGAGTCGGTCACCGGGATCGCGCTCGCCCCGGGCTTCGTGGACGTGGAGCGGGTCCCCGCGGGCAGCCGCGTGGGTGCGCTCGACGAGCTCTGGACGGACCCGGCCCTCAAGCTGCTGGTGCGCCACCCACGCGCCGACCACGAGCAGCTGCGGCGCGGCGTGGAGGAGGCGGTGGGCGACCTCGCCACCCCGACCTGGTCGATGCCGGGCCTGGTCGAGATCTCGGCGGCGGGCGTCACCAAGGCGACCGCCCTCGCGGCGCTGGCCGAGGACCTGGGCGTCGACGCGGAGGAGGTGATCGCCTTCGGCGACATGCCCAACGACGTGCCGATGCTGACCTGGGCCGGGCAGGCGTACGCCGTCGCCAACGCGCACCCGGAGGCCCGGGCGGCCGCAGGCCGGTTGGCGCCGGCCAACGACGAGGACGGCGTCGCCTCCGTGCTGGCTGGCCTCTTCGAACTCTGATCTGTGACGATGTGAGCGTGCCCCACCTGATCCGACGGCTGCTGCTCGCCCTCGCACTCGCCTGCTCCGGCGTCGTGCTGGTGCAGCTGCCCGCCCAGGCGTGCACGTGCGAGATCCCCGACGTCGGCCCGGCCTCGCGGCAGGCCGACGTCGTGTTCACCGGCGTGCTGCTCGGCGAGGAGCGCGGCAACCGCCGCTCGACCCTGGCCCTCGAGGTCGACCGGGTCTTCAAGGGCGACGTCGCGACCAGCCCGATCGAGGTGGCCTCGCCGACCGACAGCTGCGGGCTGCGGCTCTCCCCGGACCAGACCTACGTGGTCTTCGCCGTGGACGGGACCAGCGGCCTGACCTCGGAGCGCTGCGACGGCACCACCCGGGCAGACCGCCAGACGCTCACCGCGGTCGAGCGCGCGCTCGGGCCGGGCCGGACCTACGAGGAGCCGACGCCCGAGCCGCCGCCGCCGACGTACACCCGGGTCCTCGACTCCGACCCCCCGGAGTTCACCCGGCTGGCCGCCCCCGGGGCGGCGCTGGCGATCGTCGGCCTGCTCGGTTGGGTCGTCGTCCGCCGCCGCGCCTGAGGCCTGACGTCCCGTCAGAGGTACATGCCGCCGGACTCGCCGGGCGCGTGGCCGGGCTGACCGGGCTGCTGGGGCAGCACGCCGTCCGGCGGGGTGGCCCCCGGCGGCAGCTGGCGCCGCATCTGCTCGAGCTGGGCCCGCGCCGCCATCTGCTGGGCGTAGATCGCGGTCTGGATGCCGTGGAAGAGCCCCTCGAGCCAGCCGACGAGCTGCGCCTGCGCGATGCGGAGCTCCCCCTCGGAGGGGGTGCCGTCCTCGGTGAAGGGCAGCGAGAGCCGCTCCAGCTCCTCGACCAGCTCCGGGGCCAGGCCGCTCTCGAGCTCCTTGATGGAGGCGCGGTGGATCTCCTTGAGCCGGGCCCGGCTGGCCTCGTCGAGCGGGGCCGCCTTCACCTCCTCCAGCAGCTGGCGGATCATGCTGCCGATCCGCATCACCTTCGCGGGCTGCTCGACGAGGTCGGAGACCCTGCGGCCGTCCTCCTCGTCCTCACCACCCTCGTCGGCGGCGGGGGCACCCGCGGTGGCCGCGGCGATGACGCTGGCCGGGACGCCGACGGGCTGCCCGTCGGGGCCGATGACGACGACGTGCTGCTCCTTCTCGGAGGACTCCTCGCTCATCCCGCCAGCCTACGCATCAGGTCGTGAGCACCACCTTGCCGACGTGGTCGCCCGACTCGAGCAGGCGGTGGGCATCGGCGACCTGGTCCAGCGGCATCGTGCGGTGCACGATCGGGCGGAGCCGACCGTCGCCGACCAACGGCCAGACGTGCTCCACGACCGCGGCGCAGATGGCCGCCTTGTCCTCGACCGGTCGCGAGCGCAGGGCGGTCGCGATGACGGCGCCCCGCTTGCGCAGCAACGCGCCCAGGTCGAGCTCACCCTTGGTCCCTCCCTGCATGCCGATCACCACGAGTCGGCCCTCGGTCGCCAGGGCGGCCACGTTGCGGGGGAGGTACGAGGCCCCCATGTTGTCCAGGATGACGTCGGCCCCGTGGCCGTCGGTGGCCTCGCGCACCACCTCGACGAAGTCCTGCTCGCGGTAGTCGATGGTCACCTCGGCGCCGAGCTCCTCGCAGAGGGCCCGCTTCGCAGGAGTCCCGGCGGTCGCCATCACGTGGGCGCCGACGGCGGCCGCGAGCTGGATCGCCGTGGTGCCGATGCCCCCGGCTCCGCCGTGGACGAGCACGTGCTCCCCGGGGCGCAGCCCGGCGACCATGAAGACGTTCGACCACACCGTGCAGGCGACCTCGGGCACGGCAGCGCTCGTGACCAGGTCGAGGCCGGGCGGCAGCGGCATCAGCTGGCCGGCCGGCACGGCCACGCGCTCGGCGTACCCACCTCCGGCGAGGAGCGCGCAGACCCGGTCGCCGACGGCCCAGCCGCTGACCCGCTCACCGACCGCGGCGACGGTGCCCGAGCACTCGAGGCCGATGATCTCGGAGGCCCCCGGGGGTGGTGGGTAGAACCCCTGGCGCTGCAGCAGGTCGGCGCGGTTGACGGCGGTCGCGGCCACGTCGACGAGCACCTCGTCGGGGCCGATCGTCGGGTCGGGGACCTCGACGACGTGCAGCACCTCGGGGCCTCCCGGCCCCGCGGCGACGGCCGCCCTCACTCGTCCTCGAAGCGGTCGGTGCTGTGGTCCACGGTGCTGTCGTCGGGCACCTCGTCCTCGATGTCGTCGGGGTCGGGGGCGCCACGCGGCCGGTCCCAGCCGGTCGCGAGCGTCTGGGCCTTCGCGGCGAGCACCTCGATCCCCGCCGGGTCGGCGCCGTGGACTCCCGCGGCGTACCCCAGCAGGTAGGTGGTGATCGGCGCGGCCACCTTCGTCACGTCATGGGCTGCGGACCGGGCGAGGTCGAGGACGAGGCCCTCGTCGACCTCGGTCTCGACGTCGAGCACGTCGCACAGCTCGTCGATCCAGTCGTGGAGGTTCACAAGGTCAGCGTGTCCACTGGGGAGCCGACTCGCAACCCCGGGGGCCTGCGGGGTGCTCACCGGGGGAGGTCGCGCAGGTCGCGCCAGGTGTCGACGCCCCACGCCTCCTCGCCGACGGCCTCGACCCGGGCGAGGTCCAGACGGTCCAGCAGCGAGCGGACCGAGCTCCCGTGGGGTTGCTCGGGCGTGGCCTCGTCGAGCGCCGCGAGGCGTACGACGGCGACCAGCTGTCGCCGTCCGTCGTTGTCGTGCAGGGCGGCTCCGTCGTGTCCGGCCGCGGCGGCGAGCAGCCGGTCGACGGTCGCCGCGGTGACGAACGGCATGTCGACCGCCAGCACCAGCAGCGCGTCGGGCGTCCGGGCCAGGACCCGTCGGCCGGCGACCAGTCCGGCCACCGGGCCGCCGAGCGGCGGGTCCTCGCGGACGAAGGTCACCGCTCGGCTGGTCGGCACCTGCTCGCCGACGACGACCACCTCGGCCGCGGCGGCGGTGGCGGCGAGCGCCCGCTCGAGGAAGGTGCTGCCCTGGTGCTCCAGCGAGGCCTTGTCGGCACCGTCGAGCCGGGCAGCGGTCCCGCCGGCGAGGATCACGGCGGCCAGCTCCATCGCGCCAGTGTGGCAGGGCACGGATCGCCGCGGAGGTGGCAGGCTGGGGGGGTGACGATGAGTGTGGCCCTGGTCCAGCACGCCTCCGGCCTCGAGCCGGAGGACAACCGACGCCTCCTCGGCGAGCTGACTCCCGGGGATGTGGCCCTCGTCGTGCTCCCGGAGGCGTTCGCCCGTGACTTCGGGCCCCCGGGGTCCGACGTGAGCGGCTACGCCGAGCCTGTCGACGGT
Organism: Nocardioides euryhalodurans; assembly: GCF_004564375.1. NCBI lineage: Bacteria > Bacillati > Actinomycetota > Actinomycetes > Propionibacteriales > Nocardioidaceae > Nocardioides > Nocardioides euryhalodurans. Next base: position 2,319,168 of record NZ_CP038267.1, on the reverse strand, counting down.
CCCTTCGGCCGCGAGGTCGCCCGGGTGGCCGGCGACCGGTCGACGACCGTGGTGGCCGGCATGTTCGAGCTGTCGGCCGACCGGGACCGGCCCTACAACACGCTGGTCGTGCGCGGCGCCGCCACGGCCGACTACCGCAAGGTCCACCTCTACGACTCCTTCGGCTACCGCGAGTCCGACCGGCTCACCGCGGGCCCGGTCGAGGCGGTGACCGTGCCGCTGGCGGGCTTCACCCTCGGCCTGATGACCTGCTACGACCTGCGGTTCCCGGAGCAGGCGCGGGCCCTCGTCGACGCGGGCGCCGACGTCCTGGTGGTCCCGGCGGCCTGGGTGGCGGGGGAGCGCAAGGTCGAGCACTGGCGGACGCTGGTGCGGGCGCGGGCGATCGAGAACACCGCGTACGTCGTGGCGGTCGGCCAGCCGGGCCCGCGCTACTCCGGCCACTCGATGGTCGTCGACCCGCTGGGCGACGTGCTCGTCGAGGCCGGTGAGGAGTCGGCGGTCCTCCGCGCCACGCTCGACCCGTCGGTCCTCGTCGAGGCGCGCCGGACCAACCCCTCGCTCCTCAACCGCCGCAGGTAACCTTCGGCCACGTGGCCGCCAGCAGTCCCCGTCGACGAGCCGAGAAGGCCCGTCCGTGGACGCGGCAGCGCCCCGAGCGGGTCGCCCCGACACCCGGTCGACGCGTGGCGAGCCGCGACCGGGAGACGGCACCGCGCCAGGCCTCGCGCCCGGTGCCCGTCGCGGCGGCTCCGGCCCCTCCCGAGCCACCCGCCGAGCCGATGGTCCAGCCGGCCGTCGAGCCGGAGCCGGAGAGTCGCTGGCGGCTCCGGGCCCTGGCCGCGCTCTGGCTGCTGCTGACGGCCGCCGGCCTCGCAGCGCTGGTCGCCGGCATCGTCCCGTGGGGGCCGGAGCGGCTGCCGGAGGTGGGCGCGGTCGTGGTCGCCACGACGTACGTCTGGGCGCTCGCCGCCCGGACCGGCGGCCGCCCCGTCGTCTTCGGCGCGCTCACCCTGGCGGTCGGGATCGCCGTGCTGGTCTCCGACCACGAGGTTCTGCGCAACGGCGCCGCGGTCATGACGTGCGCCGTGAGCGCGATCCTCGCGGTCGTCGCGACCGTGCCAGCGGTGACCGCGCGGGTCGCGGTGCGCGAGGTGCTCGTGGCGGTGCTCGTGGCCGCCGGCGGTGGCCTGGCCACCGCCGGCCTCGAGCCGACGACCGCGTTCCTGCGCTTCGAGTACGTCACGCTGGCGATGGCGCTCGTGGGCTGCCTCGTGGTGGTCTACCGGCTCGGCGCCGGCCTCCACGGCCTGGGCCGCCGCGGCCTGTTCATCGTCGTCTTCGGTGGGGTGGTGCTCGCGCTGACGCTCGCCTACGGGGAGCTGCTCCGCCGCTACGGCGCCGCCTCGCTGGTCCAGGGTGTCGACGAGGGGATCGTGTGGCTGCGGGAGCGCGCCGGGGCGTCGCCGCGCCCGATCGTGGCCGTGCTCGGGGTCCCGGCGCTGTTCTGGGGGGTCCACATGCGCGCCCGCCGGCGGCAGGGCTGGTGGGTCTGCGCGTTCGGGGTCGCCGCGACGACGCCGATCGCCCAGGTGCTGGTCGACCCCGACGTGCCGTGGCCGGAGGCCGAGCTCGCGCTGGCCTACGGCGTGGTCGTGGGACTGGTGCTCGGCTTCGTCCTGATCCGCGCCGACCTGGCGTTCACGGGCGGTCGCAGCACGCGCGGCCGGCGTGGTCGGCGCGCCGAGGAGGCCGCCGCGCTGCGCCCAGAGCCGTCGCGGATCGATCCGCTGCTCTGAGCGGTTGCCCCCGTCGGGTGCCTGATGCACGCTGCAGGGGTGAGTGCCTGGCGCGCCGTGCTGCTGCCGGGAGTCGTCACGCCCGCCGCTGTCGCCTTCGCCGACCTCCTCGACGAGCTGGGTCTAGGCGTGGACGCGGTGGCCAAGGAGCTGGAGCTGTATACCCACGACGCTCCGCCGGCGGGCTACTCGCTCGACATGGAGGTGGCCGGGGTCCTGGCGGCCGCCGACGAACGAGGGTGGGACCGCTTCCACCTCGTCGGCTTCTCCGGAGGGGGATCCGTCGCGCTCGCGCTCGCGGCCGGTCATCCCGAACGGCTGCGCAGTCTCGCCCTCCTCGAGCCGGCGTGGGCCGGCATCTGGGACGACACCAGCCCCGCCCACCGGGCGCTGTGGGCCGAGTACGCCCGCCTGGCGACCCTGCCGCCCTCGGAGGCGTTGCCCGCGTTCGTACGGATCCAGCTGCGCCCCGGGTGGCGCCCCCGCCACCGCCCCCCGATCCCCCGCCGGCCTGGATGGCGGCCCGCCCGGCGGGCATCCGGGCGATGGTCGAGGCGTTCTCGCACCACGACCTCGACCGGGAGGCGCTGGGTCGCTTCGACCACCCGGTGTACTTCGCCCTCGGGGCCCTGAGCAACCCCGACCAGTTCGGGGAGGAGGCCGAGCGACTGGCCCGCGTCCTCGGGGACTTCTGGCTCCAGGTCTTTCCCGACCGCCACCACTTCGACCCGCCCCACCGGGTCGAGGCGCCCGCGCTCGCGGACGCGCTCCGCAGCCTGTGGCAGCGCGCCGAGACGGCCCGCAGGCCGCGGGGCGGTGGGTGAGGCTCGGACTCGCTGCCCGGCCCCCCTCAGCCGAGGTCGATGACGCCGGTGACCAGCAGCAGGCCGACCGGGATGGCGTACAGGATCAATGGCAGCAGCAGGTCGGCGACCAGCTCGCGCAGCACCCCACGGGCGGAGTCACGTGCGGTGGGGCAGTCGCGGCACATGCGGGAACCTTTCCGAGAGGAGGCGCCGCGATGATATTCCCCGACCCTGTCCTACGCACGGGTAACGACTAGCGTCGGAGCCATGCCCCGGGTCCAGGAGATCGAGATCGTCGCCGAGATGGTCGCCAACGTCATGACCGTCTACGTCGCGCCCGGTGACGTCGTCGCCGCGGGCGACACGGTGGTGCTGCTGGAGTCGATGAAGATGGAGATCCCGGTGATCGCGGAGAGCGGCGGGACGGTCAGCGGCATCTGGGTGGGCTCGGGCGACGTCGTCCAGGAGGGCGACGTCCTGCTCGCGCTCACGGTCTGAGCGTGCGGCCGACCCGCCGCCCAGCCCGGTAGTCCCCGAATCTCCTGTCGCCGGTCGCGGGTCCTCGCGACCAGAAGTCCGGGGACTACCGAGCTCGTTCGCGCAGAGGGGGCGGGATTCGAACCCGCGGCTGACATCTCTGCCAGCGACCGCTTTCAAGGCGGTTCCGATCGGCCACTCCGGCACCCCTCCGTGCTGTCCGTGGACGGCACCCGAGGAGTGTACGGGCCGCAGTCGGGCCTACTCCGACCCGCCGATCTCGAGCTCGACCTCGTCCCAGTGCAGGTCCCGCTCCCGCTGCCGGTGACGGGCCACGTCGTCGACGAGCCTGCGCAGCTGGGCCTGGACCGCGGAGCGTGAGCCGGTGTGGACGAGTGGACCGAGCGCACCCAGGCGACGCAGCAGCACGTCCCGCTCGCGCATCACGCGGCCGCCCCGGGCGGCCAGCCACCCGTCGTACGCCCCGGGAGGCTCGGCGACGAGCTGGTCCCGCACCTCCGCGAGCATCCGGCGGGCGTCCCAGCGCCAGCCCTCGCCGGTCGCGGCGTCGGACGTACCGGGCGTGCCCGGCTCTGGTCGGGTGGCGGAGGTCACGATCATGATGGCTCCGAGTGGGGTGAGGCCCGAGGGGGAACTCCGAGTGTCACTCCGTCGATCGCCCGGCGACAACCCCCGAGGGAGTCCACTTCCGGCCATTCGGGAGAATCGGTGACCATGTCGTCCGGTTATCGACTCGCCCCGGCCCTCGCCGCCCGGCTGCTGGGACTGCTGCTCGTCGTGCTGGCGCTCGTCGTCCTCGTCGTGACGCTGCTCGTCGCCCTCCTCGGGGGCCCGCCGGTCGTGCTGCTCGTCGCGGCCGCGCTGGCGCTGGCGGCGGTGTTCGTGCTCGGCCACCTGCTGCGCAACCGGGTGAAGGTGATGGAGCTCGACGACGACGGCTACCGGGTCCGCCTGGTGCGGGGGGCGGGGGTCAAGGCGGCCAGGTGGCAGGACGTCGAGGACGCCGTCGCGGCCAGCCCGCACGGGGTCGACTGCGTGGTGCTGCGGCTGCGCGACGGGCGTACGACCAGCATCCCCGTCGATGCCGTGGACGCCACCCGCGAGGACTTCGTGGCCGACCTGCGCGAGCACCTGCGACGCGGGCAGGGGCTGCGGCCGCTGTGACCGGAGGCCGATTCGGCCCCCCGGGTGGGCTGCTTGTAGCCTGAGGCCCCGCCGTCGGTCCTCGGACCGCGGCGGAGGAGGCGTCGCCTAGTCCGGTCTATGGCGCCCGCCTGCTAAGCGGGTTGAGGGCAAACCCCTCTCGCGGGTTCAAATCCCGCCGCCTCCGCCGTACGGTTGAGGGCTCCCTGCCGGGCACGTCCCGGCGGGGAGCCGCTCCCCGCTGCAGGTTCCTGCATGAAAGTGCATTGCAAGTAATTGGCCCACCGATTCCCTGCCAACCGGTCGTGAGCACCCGGAAACTAATGACAGAGGCCCCTCCCCGCGGGGCAGACCCCAAATCACCAGGTGGAGTGCATATGAAGATCGCCAAGAAGGTCGCCACGGCCCTGACGGCTGTTGTCCTGTCCATCGGTCTTCTCGGAACCATGGCCGGCCCCGCCGTCGCCGACAGCAGCTGGGGCAAGGGAGGCCGGGTCGCCATCCCGTGACCCGCTCCGCCTGACGCACAGCTGAACAGACTTGAGACGAGGACCGAGTCCCCCACGAATTTCGGTCCGGAGCCACCCCCGGCCCGTCTCAACCCCACGAGGGCAGTGACCACGTCACTGCCCTCGTGCGTGTCCCGGGGAGGGTTCAGTCCTCGTCCTGGCCGCGCTCGCGGCCGGAGATCCCCTGACTTCCCATCGTGTAGCCGAGCTGGAAGCGGGTCTCGGACTCGTACTCGCGCTTGAGGTCGGCGACGTAGCCGGCGTAGGTCCGGGGACTGACGCCGAGCCGCTTGGCGCTCACCGGGTCGGCGTGGCCCTCGATCAGCATCCGGATCGTCATCGCCCGCTGCTCGGCAGCGATGTCGCGCAGCATCCCGGTGTCGCGGCTGGAGAACGGACGGCCGCGCTCCCACGCCCGCTCGAAGACGTCGACGAGGTAGTCGACGACGGAGGGCTCGCGGATCACGATCGCGGTGTCGAGGTCCTCCTGCTTGCCGGGGATCACCGCGATCCGGTGGTCGAAGACGATCAGCCGGTTGAAGAACTCGTCGAGGGTGCGGACCTCGGCCCCGCGCTCGGTGACGGCGGCGACGTAGTCGGCCGTGACCGGGCTGCGTCGCGCGCTGTGCTGGTAGAGCGTGCGCATCCTGGTCCCGCGCTCGAGCATCTCGGTGTCCCGTACGGCGGCCGCCGCCAGCGTCTCGGCGTCGCGGCCGGCCTGCGGCTGCGCCGTGAGCATCTCCTCCTCGCACTCGGCCACCAGGCCGGCGATGTAGGAGTCGATGCGCGAGCGTCCGCCCTCGTCGGCGTCGTCGTGCAGCACCATGAACGAGCCCTGGCTGGTCGCCGGGGCACGCCGCCACGCCTGGGTGGCCGGGGCGAAGGCCCGCGCCCAGCTCGACGACTCCTGCAGCAGCCGCGACCCCTCGTTGCCGAGCGGCGCGATGATGCGCGACTGCACGGTCGCGGGGTCCACGGCCACGAAGCGGGTCGACGTCTCGTCGAGGCTGACCATGCCGAGCTCGACCAGCAGGTCGAAGGCGGGCCGGTCCGGGGACTTCTCCGAGATCCGGGCGTCCGTGGTCTCGATGCCGCCCTCGGCGACGACGTCCTCGTAGAGCGCGGTCGCGACCGACTCGAACAGAGCACGGTCCTCGGGACCGAATTCGCGCACTGCCACCCCTCTTCCTCCCCCGTGCCCTGCAGGAAGGATAGGGGGTGTCACCGACCCAGGCGCGCCCTGAGCCCGTCGAGCTCGGTCCACAGCACGGCCGGGAGCTGGTCGCCGAAGGTCTCGAACCACGTCTGGATCTGCGGCAGCTCCTCGGCCCACTCGTCGGGGTCGACGCGGAGCGCGGCCTCGAGCCGTGCGGCGTCGAGGTCGAGCCCGTCGGTGTCGAGGGCCCCCGGAGCCGGCACGTGCCCGATCGGGGTCTCCACGGCTGCGGCCTGGCCGTCGATGCGCTCGACGACCCACTTGAGCACGCGGCTGTTCTCGCCGAAACCAGGCCACAGGAAGTCGCCCTGCTCGTCGCGGCGGAACCAGTTGACGTAGAAGATCCGCGGCAGCCGGGACTCGTCGTGGTCCTTGCCCATGCTGATCCAGTGGTCGAGGTAGTCGCCGGCGTGGTAGCCGATGAAGGGCAGCATCGCCATCGGGTCACGTCGTACGACGCCGACCTGGCCGACCGCGGCCGCCGTCGTCTCGCTGGAGAGCGTCGCGCCGAGGAAGGTGCCGTGGGTCCAGTCGCGGGCCTCGAAGACCAGCGGGACGGTCGTCTTGCGGCGACCGCCGAAGAGGATCGCGTCGATCGGGACGCCCCGCGGGTCGTCGTACTCGGCGGCGAGGATGTCGCACTGCTTGATCGGGGTGCAGTAGCGGCTGTTCGCGTGGCTGGAGAGCTCGTCGCTCTCCGGGGTCCAAGGCTGCCCCTTCCAGCTCGTGGCCCGCGCGGGAGGGTTCTCGAGGCCCTCCCACCAGATGTCGCCGTCCTCGGTCAGCGCGACGTTGGTGAAGACCGAGTTGCCCTTGTTGATGGTCTTCATCGCGTTGGGGTTGGTGTGCTCGTTGGTGCCGGGCGCGACGCCGAAGAGGCCGAACTCGGGGTTGACCGCCCAGAGCCGCCCGTCGTCGCCGATCCGCATCCAGGCGATGTCGTCGCCGAGCGTCTCGACCTTCCAGCCGGGGATGGTCGGCTGCAGCATCGCGAGGTTGGTCTTGCCGCACGCGCTCGGGAAGGCGGCCGCGACGTACTTCACGGTGCCGGTCGGGGCGGTGAGCTTGAGGATGAGCATGTGCTCGGCGAGCCAGCCCTCGTCGCGGGCCATCACGCTGGCGATGCGCAGTGCGTAGCACTTCTTGCCGAGCAGGGCGTTGCCGCCGTAGCCGGAGCCGAAGGACCAGATCGCGCGCTCCTCGGGGAACTGCACGATGTACTTGGTGTCGTTGCAGGGCCACGCGACGTCGGCCTGGCCCTCCTCGAGCGGCATGCCGACCGAGTGGATGGCCGGTACGAAGTCGGCGCCGAGCTCGGTCATCCGGTCGAGCACGTGGCTGCCCATCCGTGCCATGACGCGCATGCTCGCGGTGACGTACGCCGAGTCGGTGAGCTCGATCCCGAACATCGGCTTCTCGGCCTCGAGGTGGCCCATCACGAACGGGATGACGTACATGGTGCGGCCGCGCATGCAGCCGGCGTACAGCCCCCGCATGATCTGCTTCATCTCCTCGGGCGCCATCCAGTTGTTGGTGGGCCCGCAGTCCTTCTCGTCGACGCTGCAGATGTAGGTCCGGTCCTCGACCCGCGCCACGTCGGTGGGGTCGGAGGCGGCGTGGAAGCTGTTGGGCTTGAGGGCGGGGTTGAGTCGCGTGAAGGTGCCGGTCGACTCCAGGGCCGCGGTCAGCTCCTCCCACTCCTGGTCGGAGCCGGTGCACCAGTGGATCCGGTCGGGCTGGGTGAGCTCGGCGACCTCGGCGACGAAGTCGAGGATGCCCTGGTGGGTGGTGGGGGCGTCGGTGCTGATGGTGGTGGTCATGCAGGTGATCCCTCTCGCGCACTCGCGGGTCATCGCACGGCGTCGTCGACGGCGACCTGGAAGATTGCGCGGGACGCTACCGGCGTCCGCCCTGCGGACATATTGGATCGATCTACGGACTGTGACCCGGGTCGCACGGGGTGCTGGCCGGTCGGTCACCGGCCCCAGAACCGGTAGTCCCCGAACCTCCTGTCGCGCGACGCGGCTCTCGGCGACACGAGGTCCGGGGACTATCCCGACCGCGCCTATGCTGCGGGCATGTCAGGGACACCGGTACGGGTGGCGGTCGTCAACGACTACGAGATCGTCGTCGTGGGCATCGCCGGGATCCTGGAGCGCTTCCCCGACCGCGTTCGCGTGGTCGAGCTCGACAGCGGGTTGCCGGTGAAGGCCCAGGTGGACGTCGTGCTCTACGACTCCTTCGGCCAGGCCCAGGGGGCGGCGCTCGACCTCCCGGCCGTCCTGGGTACTGCGGACGCGCGGGTCGTCGTCTTCAGCTGGAACGTGCACCGCGACCTGGTCGAGGCCTCGCTCCGGGCCGGCGCGGCCGGGTACGTGTCCAAGGGCGTGTCGGGGGAGGAGCTGGTCGACGTGCTCGAGCGGGTGCACGCCGGGGAGACCGTGCTGCCGCCGGGGGAGGACGAGACCGAGGGCGCCTTCGGCGCGTGGCCGGGTGAGGAGCACGGGCTGAGCCCTCGGGAGTCCGAGGTGCTCGCCCTGCTCTGCCAGGGGCTGAGCAACCAGCAGGTGGGGGACCGTGCCTACCTCGGCCTCAACACGGTCAAGAGCTATCTGCGCACGATCTACCAGAAGCTCGGTGTCGAGAGCCGCACCCAGGCGGTGCTGTGGGGCGTCGACCACGGCTTCCGGCCCGACCGGGTCCGGCACGAGGTCGCTGCTCCCCCCGCCGACGACTGAGGCGCGATTCCACACTCTCGGGGGTGGTCGGTCCGGCCACGCTCTGGTGGGCTGTCGACGCAGGGCGTCCCACCGGGGCTCACGCAGACCCGACTCGGTGTGGGACGCCCTGCGCGACGGACTTCCGTACGGACGTCGATTCGGAGCCGTCGGCCGGGTCGGCTATCCTCGTCCAGTCGCTCGGCACGTCGGGCGGCGGGCGCCTGTAGCTCAACGGATAGAGCATCTGACTACGGATCAGAAGGTTTGGGGTTCGAATCCCTACAGGCGCGCAGACCAAGACCGCAGGCAGCCCACCCGCTGACCTGCGGTCTTGTGCGTCGTGGACCCTGCCGGCACAGGCGCCGGACCCGGGACCGCGTCACCGGTCCCGGATCCAGCGGGGTCACCGTTCTGGCCAGGCGGTCTGGGTGACCTCGGCTCCGTGCACGGTCGCGGTCAGCACGACGTCGCGGGTGCCCTTGAGCGACAGCGCGTAGCTGCCCGCCACGAGCTCGGGGTAGACCAGCGAGGGGACGCCGGCCCCGCCCGCGACCGGACGGTCCACCACCGCCACGTGCGGCGTGTGCCCGCCGTCCTCGACGGCGTCGGCGGCCCGGATGTCGACCTCCTCGCCGAGCATCGACCCCGGCATGGTGACGACCAGCGCACCCACGTCGCCGCCGATGTCGAGCATCACCATTCCCTGCCCCGCGTGGGGGTTCTCGTGGGTGTGGCCGTTCATGAGGCCTGCGTGGTGCCGGGCTGGGTCTGGTACCCACCGCCGGGCAACCCGAGGTAGGGGAACTCCTCGAGCAGCGGGGCGTTGGTGTTGCTCGTCCCGTCCTCGACGGCGCTCGCTGCGCCGTCCGGCTCGTACGACGGGTCCACCAAGGGGATGGTCAGTCCGGCGATCGCTCGGAGCTCGATGGTCACCACGTCGTCCCCGATCCGACGTCCGTTGGGGAAGCCCGCGGCGTCCCCGGCAACCAGTCCGAGCTTGTCGGGCTGCGCGGTTGGCGGTACGGCCACGTTGAGACGCAGCATGTCGGCCCGGGTCGTGCCGGTGTAGTTCTGGAAGCCCGGGACGACTCCCTCGGGCAGGCCGGTGAGCAGGATCGCCCGCAGGTCGGCGCGCGGCTTGGCGTAGGCCTCCAGGTTGGGGAACACGCCGGGGTAGAGGAAGGGCAGCAGCGCCTGCAGCTCCGGGTTGGTGACGTACTTGGCGTAGCGCCGGTCGCCCTGCGGCGGGCGGGTGTTCCAGACGTCCTTCTCCGCCATCGGCACGATGACCTCGTTGAAGAGGGGGTTGCCGAGCCGGGAGACCTGCTCCCACGGCCCCTTGCCGACGTAGCGGCCCTTCTTGGCGTCGAACATCCGTGCCTTGCGGCGGCTGGCCGTCGACCAGACGCCGATCACCGCGTCCTCGTCGAGCGGGTCGCTGGGCCGGGTGCGGTTGCGGGTGAGCTGCCGGATCGGCACCTGGAGCGCGATGGTGTGCACGTTGTAGGACTGGACCGAGTTGATGCCGTCCATGGCCGCGAGCGGGATCAGGTGGGCGTTGTTGAACGGACGCAACGCGCCGAGGTCGAACACCGAGCCGAGGTCGACGTGGAAGGCGTCGGCACGCTGGCCCGCGAAGACCGTACGGCCGCGCCCGATCGGGTGCACCGCCTGCTGGGCCAGCGCCGCGTAGTCGGGCGTGCTGCGCTTGCCCACGTTGACGGGCGGGCAGGGGAGGTCCTCCGCGAGGACGCGCGTGCGGCCGTTCTGGACCTGGGTGAGGGTGTAGAACTGCGGCCGGTTCCAGGTCTCGTCTCCGATGTCGGTGATCTGGCCGGTGTTGTAGAGGAACGTCTTGTCGTTGCGGATCCGGGTCCGGAAGGTGAAGCGGTAGATGATGTCGGACTCGGCGGTGCCGCTGTTGGAGACGTGGATCTCGTAGCGCACGTCGTCGCCGAACTCGTAGAAGTTCGGCCCGCTGTCCGGCTTCTGCAGCGGGATGAAGTTGGCCACCAGCGTCACCGTGTCCGGCTTGTCGGGGCTGACGAAGGCGTAGGTGTCGGTGCTGTCGGCCACCGGGTCCTTGGAGATCTCCGGGGCTTCGCGGTGGGAGGACATCTCAGTTGCCCCCGGCCGCGTTGAGGATCCGGGTCACGAGGTCGCGGTCGTGCACGACCACCTCCCGCTCACCGACGAGGACGTGGAGCTCCGAGCGTCGGTGGTCCGGCACGTACGCCACGACGGACTCCTGCGCGCTGTCGGCGTGGGGGGTCGCGGCCTGGGCCGATCCGGCGGCCGCGACGGTGCCGGCCACGGCCCCCGCGCCTGTGGCGGCCAGGAACTTCCTTCTGCTGGTGTCGGTCATGTGCTGTGCCTCCCGTTACCCGCGAGCCGTTGTGACCCGCGACACATCGGATTCGGAGACGTCGGCGAACCGGATGGGACCAGGCCATGCCGGGGTCACGCGAGGAGGGTGGGAAGCAGGCCCGCAGCGAGACCTGGCCAAGCTCGTCGTCGGCCTCACGCATGCAGTACCGACAGCGGCACGAGGGTGCGTAGCGCTCGAGCGGTCGAGCGGGTTCTGGCCTCACCCCATGAGCGACGGAACATCCCCGCCACGAGCCTGGCATCGCTACGGCATGGGGCACCTGATCAACGTCGTCTGGTTCGATCCTCGCGTGAGCACGGCCGAGGCGCTCGCGCTCGACGACGCCTGCGACACCTTGGTCGTGCGTGACGAGTGGCGCGACCAGGCCCGCGCCGACAGCCCGCCCAACAACCTCTTCCTCGCCAGCGACTGTCGGCCGGACGGTCCGCCCAGGCAATCGCGTCTCCCAGGGCCGCCGACTCCGGCACACTGTGGCCGTGGGCGACAGGACGGCGACCGGGCAGTCCCGGCTGACGCGCACGCACGTCGTCGTGGTGATCGGCCTGCTGGTGCTGGCGTTCCTCGTCGGCACCCGCTACCCGCACACGCTCGAGATGAGCGTGCTCTGCGACACCACCAGCGATGAGGTCCGTTGCGAGACCGACGACGGTCTCTACCTCACCGTCAGCGACGACGGGGTGTGGCAGGACGCCAACCACGTCTGGCGCAGCGGCCGACCGGAATGCCTCGAGGGCACCGGAGACGACGTCGGCCCCGTGACCCTCGGGGTCGTCGAGGGCGGCGACGACGGGATGGCGTGGCGTCAGGTCGTCTGGGTCGGTTGTCCGTGACCGCGCGTCCAGCAGCGCGAACCGCCCGACGTGCGGCGTGAGAGTGCGGTCGCGAGGGAATGCGTGGCGCTGACGCCCCGTTCCGTCCGCACGACACGAGGAGTGGTGAGTCATGGCTTCGGACCTGGAGCGGAACAAGGAGAACGTGAAGGCGTTCTACGACCTCATGTTCAACCAGTGCCGCCCCCGGGAGGCCATCGAGCGCTACGCGGGTGACGAGTACCGGCAGCACAACCCGCACGTGGCCGACGGCAAGGAGGCGTTCATCGCGTACTTCGAACGCATGGCCGAGGAGTACCCCGGCAAGCACGTCGACTTCGTCCGGGCCATTGCGGAGGGCGACCACGTCGTCCTCCACTGCCACCAGACCTGGCCCAGCTCCGATGACTACGCGGGCATCGACATCTTCAGGCTCGACCCCGCCGGGAAGGTCGTCGAGCACTGGGACGTGCTGCAGGTGCTCCCGGAGACCTCCGCCAACGACAACGGGATGTTCTGACGTCGCGACGTCTGACCCCGAACAAGCTGAGCTGCCTCTGTCACTCGACCGGCGGCGTCGTCACGGCACCGCGCGGTGTGACGGGTCGGATCACCCGCTACGCGTCATGACAAAGGCGGGCGACGTCGGCTCAATGGAGGCAGGGCAGAACCGCTGCCCGTGGGAAAGGGGTGAGCCATGGCAGACACGGAGAGCACGACGAGGCAGTGTCCGTACTGCAAGGAAGAGATCCGCAGCGACGCGCTCCGGTGCAAGCACTGCCGCGCCGACATCGCGCCCGGCTTCGGGTCGGCGATCGGCAGCACGAAGGCGGTGCCACACGGCACCCGGCTCGCCGATGCAGTCGGGGGTGGGCTGAACCTCGACCCGCGGGTGTTCGGTGAGCAGTCGATCAAGCAGGACAGCAGCAGCCAGTGCCCGCCGCTCGACAGCGACGACCAGGGCATCTGGGTCTACGTCGCCGAGAACGAGACCGACTGCTTCTACGAGCTGGTCGTCGAGTGGCACCCCAGCCCGTACGGGGTCTTCCGCTGACCGGCACAGCAGGCGAGCCGGCGATCCCACTCCCGCAGGGGTGTCCAGGGACTGCCGCCTCCGCCGGGCGGGACACGGTACGGCGCCACCTGGAGGGGATGGCGCCTTCCGTCTCCGGCGAGCAGACTGGCCGTCGTGGCCGTCCTGATCCAGCTGCACATGTCTCCGTCGGCACAGGAGTTGTTCGACGACCTCGACTCGCGCGTCGGCGAATCCATGGCGTCAGCGGGCGGTCCGCCTGCAGGACTCATGTCGCATGTTGCGTACCCCGAGGACGGTGGATTCGTGATCGCTGACGTGTGGCGGACCGAGCAGGAGGGCCGCACCTACATCGACGAGGTGCTGACGCCACTCCTGCTCGAGGTCGGTCTCACCCTGCGTGAGATCTCAGCGCGCCCGGTCTGGTCCTTCGCTCGCCCCTGACCCGCGGGCCCGATCGCAACGCTTGTCCGTTCACGGTGACGAGAGTCCTTCCGGGACCGCGACGGCCAGGTCTGGCCTCCAAGGAGCGGACTACTGGTTCGTGAAGCACTGGCGGATTCACGTCCAGCAGTGCCTGCCCTGACCTCCGTCGCAGGAACCGCCGCGGGCGTCGGATCCGCAGGACGAGGTCTGCTGCCGCCGTGCCTACGACCGGGTCGCGGCGTGCTGCCGCACGGCCGCCTGGTCCTCCTCGCGAGTACGCATCGTGCCCTGGCCGGTCGCGATCCGCTGGGCCAGGCTCTCGGTGATGTAGTGACGCCAGGCGTCGTGGCAGACGTCGAAGCACTCGTCGGCTGCGGCGAGGCCCTCGTGGGTGAAGGTCACTCGCGTCCGGGCGCCGTCGGAGGCGATGTCGAAGCGAGCCGTCGTCCCGATCCACTCGCCCTTCTCCGTGATGAAGTCGAGGTAGCCGTCGGTGAACTCCCACACCACGCGCTCACCGGGGGCGAGCTCGGTGGTGCGCTGCTTGGAGTAGTGGATGTCCGGCACCAGGTAGAACCAGTCGGCGCCCACGTGGTCGGTGCGCCCGACGATGTTGGTCGCACCCCACCACGAGCGGACGTCGATGATGGCCTCATAGACCTCCTGCGGAGTCGCATCCGTCGTGAAGGTGTGGGTCAGGTCGCTCATGTGTCGTTCCTTTCGTGACCAGGCGGTGGATCCCGCCCTCGAACTGGTTGCTTCGTGCGTGGGGACGACAGCGAGCTGTCGTGGTCGAGAGCTCCTGGTCCCGGCCGTCGCGCAGCGCAGGGCGTCGACCCGACTCACGGCTCTTCCTGCGCGTTCGCCTGCAGCGCCTCGGCCAGGCGCTTGAGGCGTCGGAGCCGGCCGTCCCAGGCGGTGCTCACGGTGGTGAGCTGCGCGAGCGCGCGGGCGAACTGCTCCTCGTCGATCCGGTAGTGCCGCTCACGGCCGGCCGCCCGCCCGTGCACCAGCCCGGCCCTGTCGAGCACGGCAAGGTGCTTCGCGACCGCCTGCCGGCTGACCGGAAGCCGCTCGCTGAGCGAGGTCGACGTTCCCGACCCGGCCGCCAGCAGCAGGTCGAGCATCCGGCGCCGGGTGGGGTCGCCGATCGCCGACCACAGCTCGTCGTCGATCCGGTCGGTCATGGCCGGGCGTCCAGCGTCGCGGCGTACGTGACGAGGCGCGGAAGGAAGTAGTCCCAGCCCTGGACGTGGTCCTGGTAGCTCGCCTCGAGAGAGGCTGCGGTCCAGCCCCGCTCGCGGAAGCCGGTCTCCCGGAAACGCACCAGCGTGCCGGCGCCCTGGGGGACGAGCTCGAAGGTGACGAGCAGGGAGTTGCCCTCGGCCGCCTCGTCCCCGGCCGGATGCGTCCAGCGGAACGAGAAACGGGTCGGCGGCTGCACGTCGACGACGGTGAACGCCTCGACCTTCCCCCCGTCGGCGTCGGCGAACAGGATCTCGCCCGCCGACCCGACCACCGTCTCGTAGCGTGCGTCGTCGGACCACCACTGCTTCACGTGGGCCGGGTCGCTCACCACCTCGAACACGATCTCGGGCGTCGCCTCGACGTAGAGCTCACGCTCGATGGATCCCAGCTCCATGACCCCTCCCGCAACGTTTGGTTGCTCATGAAGGTAGCCGACGCAGCAGGGATGCGCAACCTTCGATTGCGTGAGTTGGCAGGCCCCTGGGGTCAGGTCGCCGCGCGGGTGGTCGGCAGCATGGTGGTGACGAGGAAGGCCACGGCGACGGCCACCACGACCTGGGGAGTCACCGAGACGCCGTCGGCGCCGAGCAGCAGGGTGGCCAGCAGCGTCGAGGTCAGGGGCAGCCGAAGCATCGCCGAGCACATGGCCCCGATCCCCATGCCGATCGCGGGGGCCAGGCTCATGCCGGGTAGCCCGGCGGCAGCGATCCCCAGCACGGCACCGATGAACATCGCAGGGAACACCGGTCCGCCGCGGAAGGCAGCCAGCGAGAGTCCGTAGGCCAGGGTCTTGCAGAGCGCGAGCAGGAGGAGGACGCCGGTCGAGTAGCCGGCGGCATCCGCCACCAGGGCGGGCAGGTCGTCCTGGCCGGAGAACAGGACCTGGGTGAAGGGGTTGCCGGTGGTCAGCTGGTACGCCATGGCGGCCGATCCGATGAGCAGCCCCAGCACCGAGGTCACCACCACGCGGTTGCGGTGCACCACCGGACGGAGCGTCAGACCGACCCAGCGGATCAGCCAGCCGAGCAGTGCCGCAGCCACGCCGACGGGAAGGGCCCAGGCCATGGTGGCCAGGGTGGGGCTCACCGCCGGTGGCACCGAGGTGAGGGCCAGCGAGAAGCTCCCGAGGCCGGTCCAGCTGTCGAGGCCGACGAAGACCAGGGCGCCGACGCCGGACGCGAGCAGCCCCGGCAACGCCACCAGGCTCAGGGTCGCGCCCCCGATGCCGGCCGCCTCCATGATCAGGAACGCTGCCAGCACCGGGGATCCCAGCAGGGTGCTGATCGCCGCGAAGCTGCCGGCCGACGCCATGATCGTGAGGGCCATCGGCGGCGCATCTTTCCTCGCCAGGTGCACGGTCAGTGCCGCCAGGCCGCCACCGATGGCGATCAGAGGCGCCTCGGGCCCGAGCACGGCGCCCAGGCTGAGGGTCGTCAGGGCGGCCAGGATGACGCCCGGGAGCTCCTTGGGAACCGGCGGACCTCCGCCCGCGTGGAAGCCGAGGGCGGGCGAGTGGCCTCCGTTGCCGGGCAGGTGTCGGATGGTCAGGCCGGTCAGCAACCCGCACAAGAGCAACCAGGGCACCGGCCACCAGGCCGGCGGTCCTGCCTCGAACAGATCGCCCGGCAGGTCGTGGAACACCAGCTCCTGGACCGCGGTCACGAGTGCCAGGAAGCCGTAGGCGGCCGCCGAGATGGGGACGCCCAGGACCGCGGCGAGCAGCAGTGCGCCGAGGTAGGGCTTCGAACGCACCGTCGCCGCGACGTCGATCGCCGGCGGGCTGTCCGCGTCGGTCATCAGGTCGACTCCTCGGGCATCACTCGGTCCAGGGTGTTCGGGTCCCGGCGGTCAGTACCCGGTGCCCCGTTTCACCTGTTGACGCTCGGTCTGCGTCGTCCCGCCCTTCTCGTCGAGGGTCGTGCAGGCGTCCGCGATGTCCTGGGTGAGCCGCTCGACCTGCTCCCGGCTCATGGTCTCCTTCACCAGCGCACGCATGATCTTCACCTCCTGCGCGTTCGGCGGAAGCGTGTACGCCGGCACCATCCAGCCGCGCTCGGCCGACAGCTGCCACGCGATGTCGGACTCGTCGTACGACGCGTGGTCGCCGGCCAGCCGGAAGGCCACCAGCGGGAGCTGCTCGAGGTCGTCGCCGATCACCTCGAACCGGCCGCTCTCCCGCAGGTTCGTGGCCAGGGTGTTCGCGTTCTGCTGCATCTGCTTCATCACGTAGGTGTAGCCGTCGCGTCCGAGGCGCACGAAGTTGTAGTACTGCGCGAGGACCATGGCTGCGCCCGTCGAGAAGTTGAGCGTGAAGGTCGCGTCGGTCTTTCCGAGGTAGTTCTCGTAGAAGACCAGGTCCTCGGCGAGGTCGGACTTCTCCCGGAAGACCAGCCACCCGATCCCGGGGTAGACGAGCCCGTACTTGTGCCCGGACACGTTGATCGACCGGACCTGCTCCAACGCGAAGTCCCACTGCGAGTCGGGGTGGAGGAAGGGCCAGACGAACGCGCCGCTGGCGCCGTCCACGTGGAGCGGGATGTCCAGGCCGCGACGGCTCTTGATGTCGAGGAGCAGCTGGTTGATCCCCGGGATGTCGTCCATGTGGCCGGTGAACGTGGTGCCGAGGACGGCCGCCACCCCGATCGTGTTCTCGTCGAGGTGAGGCTCCACGTCCGCGGGTCCGATCGTGTACTTGTCCTTCTCGAGCGGGACGATGCGTGGTTCGACGTCGAAGTAGCGGCAGAACTTCTCCCACACCACGTGGACGTCCCCTCCGAACACGAGGTTCGGCCTGTCGGTCGACCGGTTCTCGGCCTCCCTCCGCTCCTTCCACTTCCACTTCAGGGACAGGGCGCCGAGCATGATGGCCTCCGAGGATCCCTGGGTCCGGCAGCCGGTGGTCTCGCCGGGGGCGTGGAAGAGGTCGGCCAGCATGCGCACGCAGCGTTGCTCGATCTCGGCTGAGATCGGGTACTCCGCGTGGTCGATGAAGTTGCGGTGCAGGTTCTCGGCGATGATCCGTTGGGCCTCGGGCTCCATCCAGGTGGTGACGAACGTCGCCAGGTTGCGTTGCGGGTCGCCTTCGAGGTTGAGGTCCTCCGCGAGCAGGCGCATGGCATCGGTCGGCCGCATCCCGTTCTCGGGGAACGTGGTCGACGGGGCTCGCTCGGTGAGGAACCGGTTGCCGAACAGGGCTTCTGCTTCATGGGATGTCGTCATGGGCTGTGTGAACCGCCGTTCTTGGTAGACGTGGGTGTGTCGAATGCCTGGACGAGCCCCCCGACCGCGAAGCAGACCGCGCCGGCGAAGGTGCCCCAGTTGACGAGGCCGACGTCGACTGCGCGGGAGGTGGCTGGACGTGTGAAGGCGGCGAGCCCAGCGAGGAAGAAGAGGACCGATCCGAGCTGGTTGACCGCCACGACCCACCAGCCCAGGACGTGGGGTCGGATCCTGACCCGGCCCCCACCCACCTCGAGCATGGCGAGGTGTCCCGAGACGAGGAAGCAGACGCAGCCGCAGATGTCAGGCAGCCAGATCCACCCGTTGGACTGTCGGGGGGTGAGGCCCTCGGCGAAGGCCGCCACGAGGCTGACCGCGAACAGCAAGGTCCCGACGAACAGGATGACCGCGCTGCGCCACTGCCGGTGGTGTGGCGGAGCGAGCAGGATCGACACGTAGCCGCCGAGGCTGAAGAAGACGCCACCGATCAGGTAGGTGACGTTGACCGACACCAGGGTCCCGATGCCGAGCTGGGCGAGAGCCGCGCCCAGCGCGAACAACGAGCCCCCGACGACGAACGCCAGGGCGGCCACGAGGTTCCTGCTACGGGAGGCAACGGGCCTCGTGGCCGTGATGTCGTCGCGAGGTGTCTGTCGCATGAGGACTCGAGTCACGCCTTGGTCGCGTGCGCGGCCGCGTCAGTCTCCAGCCCGACGCGAGATCCGGACTCGTGGACACGCGCAGACGACTGCTGAGGCCAGGGAGTTCATGGCCCTCCTCTCGGTGCTGCTGCTCAGGCTGTCTGATGGGGGCGGCGAGAGGCTCATCCGGAGCGGGTGAGTTCGCCGCGGAGCCCCGTCATCGGGGAACCGGGGTGGTGGTCCGCCCGGTCACGGTGCGGCCGCCCTCAGTCCCGGAGCAGCTGGCCGACCAGGGATGCGGCGAGCCACGTCTCGTAGCGGCGGTGGCTCCATCCCCGCTCGGCGACCAGCAGGTGGAAGACCTCCGGCAGGGTGAGCGCCAGCGTGACGTCGAGGGCGGAGTCGACCGTGAGCTCCGGTCGGAGACGTGGTGCTACGGCTTCGATGAGCCTGCGGACCTCGCGCTCCCGAGCGGCCAGGACGTTGCGCAGGGTGTCGGCCATCTGCGGGTCCGACGCCGCAGCCTCCTGGTAGATCGCGACGACGTCGGAGCCGGCCTGCATCTGGCGCCGGTTGAGCTCGGCGAGCAACCTCAGCTGCCGGGCGGGGTCCGCTTCCTCGAGGTACGCGGCGGCGCGTGCGGTCGTCTCGGCCTCGGCCATCCAGAGCTCGGTGATCTTGTCGAGGATCTTCGCCTTCGACCCGAAGGCCGAGTAGATCGTCTGGACCGGGATGTCGGCCTCGGCGGAGATCCTGCTGATCGTGGTGGCGACGTAGCCGTGCTCTGCGAAGAGCGCCCGGGCGACGCGTGCGACCTCCAGCTTGGTGGCCTCGGCCTGCCGCTGGCGGTGTCCACTGGTTCCCTTGACAGCCACGCGTCATGGTAGCACTATGGTCGTCATAGTGACGCTATGACGGAAGTTGGTCCGATGTCGCAGCCGATCGTGTACTTCAAGCCGGGATGTCCGTTCGGCATCAGGCTGAGGACTGCCCTGACCCTCCACGGGGTGTCCCACCGCTCCGTGCGGTTCCGCGACGACGAGGTCGGCGCCGCCCGGGTCCGCGAGGTGAACGACGGCAACGAGGTCTCCCCGACCGTCCTCGTCGAGGACCGGTGGCTCACCAACCCCGGCTGGCGCGAGGTCCGGGACGCCGGCTCCAACGCTGAACGCGGCATCGAGCCGGGTGCACCGTGGACCGAGGGGCCTTGACTGCCGGGTCAGTGGCCGCCCTGTCCACTCCACGCTGCGCGTCGCGCAAGGACGGATGGCTCAGCGGGTCGGGTGGGTCAGGGCCGTCGCGCTGACGACGGGGCCGTTGCCGGTCGTGCCCCGGGAGGACGATCATCAGGGCCATGGAGTCCGGCCCCGCCCTGCACGCCTACCTGAGCTACCGGGACTGCGAAGCCGGTCTCGCCTGGTGCAGGCGGTGGGCTTCGAGGTGACAGCCCAACAGGCCGGACCGGACGGCTCGGTCCTCCACGCCGAGGTCCGCTACGGCGACGCCGTGCTGATGGTCGCGACCGCCGACGGGGACTACCAGGTGCCGCCCCTCCTCGGGCTGAGCACGGGCGGCGGGCTCTACCTGTGGATGGATGATGCAAGCGCCGTGGATACCTGGTTCGGCCGTGCCGTGGAGGCCGGCGCCCGGTCCGTGTTCCCACCCGAGGACACCGCGTGGAGCACGCGACGGGCTCGGGTGCTGGATCCCGAGGGCCACGAGTGGAGCGCCGGGACCTACCGGCCGGGCCGGTCCTGGTGACGGGAGGGCCCCGCTCGATCAGGCGCGAGGCCCGGACATCGGCTGCCCGGTCTCGAGCAGCGTCTTGAGGCCCGAGAGGATGGAGACCCAGCCGATCTCGAGGTGGTGCGCGATCTCGGTGTCGGGCAGGCCCTCGTGCCGGCAGGTGAGGACGGTGACGCCGGGCATGGGCATGAACGGGTCCTGGATGCCGAAGGTGACGACCGATTCGGGGAGCTCGGCGACGGCGGGGTCCCAGTGGCCGTTGAAGGTGGACCTCAGCTGACGCCCGGCGTCGGCCTCGAGGACCTCGCCGGTGATCATGTCGCCGCCGCCGGCGGTGTAGGAGTACGGCGCCCCGGGGGTCAGGTCGTCGTAGTGGGCCTCGAACCCGAGGTAGTACGAAGGGGTGACGTCCCCGTCGGTGAGGGCCTGCCAGACCCGCTCGGGTGTCGCGCGGATGGCGATCCGGATGGTCTGGGCCGTGGTCTCGGTGGTGGTCATCGTGTGCTCCTGGTGTCAGGGTGCGGATCGCGGGCCGGAAGGACCTGCTCAACCTGCAGACGTCGGAGGTGCGAGGGTTTCGACATCGGTGACTGCTCGCTGCGGTCCGGGCGATGTCGAAACCGCAGTCGCCCGGACGTCTGCCCTGTGGAGGCAGCACCTGCCCCGAGACCCAGGAGGCCACCATGCACTACCTCATCCAGGCGCTCGAGGACGACGACGCCTTTGCCACCCGGGACCACCCCGAGCGCAGCGGCGAATACTGGGAGTCCTGGCAGGGCTACATCGACGCTCTCACCGAGAGCGGCCTGCTCGTCGGTGCGGGTGGCCTGCAACCCCCGTGGACGGCGACGACCGTGCGTGTGCGCGACGGGAGGCGCCGGGTCCAGGACGGTCCCTTCGCGGACACCAAGGAGCAGCTCGGGGGCTACTTCGTCATCGACGTCCCCGATCTCGACACCGCCCTGGCCTGGGCCGAGCGGTGTCCCTCGGCGAGCTATGCCTCGGTCGAGGTGCGCCCGCTGCTGCCCCCGCGGACGTGACCAGCCCCACGGCTGCGGCCGTCGACGAGGTCGCCCGGACGTCGTACGGCCGCCTGGTCGCCTACCTGGCGACGGTCTCGGGCGACCTTGCTGCCGCCGAGGACGCCCTCGGCGACGCCCTGGTCGCCGCCCTGAGCACTTGGCCCGATCGCGGCATCCCGGAGCGACCGGAGTCGTGGCTGCTCACGGCTGCGCGGCGGAGGATCATCGATGCGTCCCGGCGCCGCGACGTGGCGCGCTCGGCCCTTCCGGAACTGGCTCGGGCGATCGAGGAGCGCTGGGAGCAGCAGCCCGCCGGGGAGATCCCGGACGACCGGCTGCGCCTGATGTTCGCCTGTGCCCACCCCGCGATCGCCCCCGAGATGCGTAGCCCGCTGATCCTGCAGGCCGTGCTCGGGCTGGATGCCGCGAGGATCTCCCGGGCGTTCCTGGTGGCTCCGACCACGATGGGGCAGCGGTTGGTGCGGGCCAAGGCCAAGATCAAGGACGCCGGCATCCCGTTCCGGGTCCCCGGACCCGAGGAGCTCCCGGAGCGTCTCGACGCCGTGCTCGAGGCCGTGTACGCCGCCTACGGGACCGGCTGGGACGACGTCGACGGCCTCGACGACGCCCGACAGGAGCTGGTGCCCGAAGCGATCCGACTCGCCCGGCTGCTCACCGAGCTGCTCCCCGGGGAGCCGGAGACCCACGGGCTGCTCTCCCTGATGCTGCACTCGCACGCCCGCCACGACGCGCGCCGTGACGCGAGCGGGGCGTACGTGCCGCTGGCCGACCAGGACGTGACCTCGTGGTCGCGCGAGCTCGTCGGCGAGGCCGAACGTCACCTCGCCGTCGCGCTCGGGGGAGGCCGCCTCGGGCCCTACCAGCTGCTGGCGGCGATCCAGTCCCTCCACAACCGACGCAGCGCCACCGGCCAGACCCACTGGAACGGCATCGTCCAGCTCTACGACGGGCTGATCCGGCTCGCCCCCACCACGGGGACGGCCGTGGCCAGGGCTGCGGCGCATCGGCAGGTCAGCGGAGCGAGCACGGCCCTCGCCCAGCTGGACGCGCTCGTCGCCGAGCTGGGTGAGGCTGCCGTGGCCGGCTACCAGCCGTACTGGGTGCTGCGGGCGCTGTGCGAGCAGGAGCTGGGACTGCCGACCGCACCGGCCTCGGCCGACCGCGCCGTCGCGCTCACCACGTCGCCGCACGTCACCGCGCACCTGCGCCGGACCCTCCGCCCGGGCTCGGCGTGACCGTGGCCCGCCCCAGGGTCCGTGGCACGCTGGGGGCGTGGACGCCCTTGCTAGGCGGGATCACCCAGTCCCCGGTCGACGGTGTCGAGCAGTCGGGTCAGGACCTCCTCCCGCTGTGAGGACGGGAGCAGGCGGAGCGGGCCGTCCAGGCACAGCTCGGCGAAGCCGTGCACCGCGGACCAGCACGCGACCTCGGAGCCGGCTCGGCGCGCCGGATCGAGGTAGCCGGTGGCCACCAGCTCGTCGAGCACGTCGTTGAGCAGGCCGTACGGGCCTTCTCCCGTCGGCGGACCCAGCGGGCTCTCCGCAGCCCCGTCGGCCTTGCTCGCGAACGCCACCCTGAACAGGCCGGGCTCGGCCAGGGCGAACTCGACGTAGGCCCGACCGACCTCGCTCAGGCGTCGACGGGCGCCTGAGACCGGATCCAGTCGTGTCGAGACGGCCTCGATCCGGGTCCGCATGGCCTCGGTGAGCTGCTCCATGGCGTGGGCCGAGATCTCCGTGAGCAGCGCCTCCCGGTCCGCGAAGTGGCGGTAGGCCGCGTTGTGCGACACGCCGACCCGGCGGGCGACCTCGCGCAGGGCCACCCCGTCCGGTCCGGACTCGCGGGCCATCGCGAGTCCGGTCTCGATCAGGGCGGCACGCAGGTTGCCGTGGTGGTACGTCGCGCTGGTCACCACCGAAGAGTAGCCGAGTGTTGACAGCGCCCACATTGCGGAGCATGGTGATGTTGACACCATCCACATTCCTTCGGCTCCGAGTGAGGCACCCATGCCTGTCATCAGGTCCAGGTCCGCGATCCTCGCGACGGTCTGCGTCGCGGTGCTCGCCATCAACCTCAACACCACGATCGTCAACATCGCCCTCCCCACCCTGTCGCGTGAGCTGGATGCGGGGACGCGTGAGCTGCTGTGGATCGTGGACGGCTACAACCTGTCGTTCGCGGCGCTGGTGCTGGCTGCGGGAAGCCTCTCGGACCGGTTCGGGCGCCGGCCGGCGTTGGTCCTGGGCCTGCTCGGCTTCGGTCTGGCCAGCCTCGCCGCCGCCCTCGTCGACTCCTCGGGCGCGCTGATCGCCACCCGCTTCGCCGCCGGTGTCTGCGCCGCCGTCATCTTCCCGACGACGCTGTCGATCATCGCGAACGCCTACACCGACCGTCGTCAGCGCGCCGCGGCGCTGGGGATCTGGGGCGCAGCCACCGGGGTCGGGGTCGCGGCCGGTCCGGTCGCCGGCGGGTGGTTGCTCGAGCACTTCGCCTGGCAGAGCGTGTTCTGGGCGATGGTCCCGGTGGCGGTCGTGGCCATCGTGATGGCGATCGCCTTCGTCCCGGAGTCCCGGGACCCGGGGGTCCCGCCCCTGGACCTGCCCGGGTTGGGGGTCTCCGTCGGCCTGCTCGGGCTGCTGACCTGGACCATCATCGAGGCCCCTGAGGCGGGATGGACGAGCACCCAGACCCTGCTCGGATTCGGCGCCACGCTGGTGCTGCTGTCCGTCTTCCTGCGCCTGGAGCACCGCGCCGAGCACCCGATGCTCGACATCACGCTGTTCCGCGACCGGCGGTTCTCGGCAGCGGCTGCTGCGGTCACGATCAGCTACTTCGCCCTCTTCGGCTTCATCTTCCTGATCACCCAGTTCTTCCAGTTCGTGCGCGACTACTCCGCCCTCGGCACCGGCACCCGGATCCTGCCGGTGGCCCTGAGCATCGCGATCTCCTCGATCGTCGGCGGGCTGCTGGCACCGCGGATCGGGGTCAAGGTCGTGGTCGCCACCGGCATGGCCCTCCTCGGCGCCTCGTTCCTCTGGATCTCGACGATGGAGGCCGACGCCGACTACGCGACCACGATCGTCGGGCAGATGATCCTGATGGGGGCCGGCCTCGGCCTGATCTCGACGCCGGCGACGGAGTCGATCATGCAGGTGCTGCCGCCCGCGCGAGCCGGCGTCGGCTCGGCGGTCAACGACGCCACCCGCGAGCTGGGTGGCACCCTCGGCGTGGCCGTGGTCGGGTCGCTCTTCTCCTCGCTGTACGCGTCCCGGCTCGTCGAGCTCCTGGAGGGTCGGCTCCCCTCGGACCAGCTGCGAGCCGCTGAGGACTCGGTCGGCGTCGCCGACGCCATCGGCGCCCAGGTGCCCGGGGTGGCCGCAGCGATGGAGGAGGCCTTCATGTCCGGGTTGGGTGCGGCGTGCGTGATGATCGGGGTGCTGTGCGTGGCCGGAGCAGTCTTCTCCCTGGTGGCGCTGCCGGGCAATCGATTCGTGCCTCCCTCGGAGCGCGGGGATCTCGCCGACGACCCCGGGCGTCCGGTGACGACGGCGCCGCCCGCCTAGGTCCGTGCCTTCTCGATCCTCACCTCAGCCCGGGCCGCTGGGGTGCGCGAGGTCGTACGCCCGCGAGAGCTTCTGGGGGACGACCATCCGCCACGCGTCGACGACGAGCTCGCGGGCCTCGGTCGGGTCCAGGGCCGCGAGGTCGGCGTGGACCCAGTGGAAGCGCAGGTCGGAGGTCGACGGGAGCTGGAACTTCTGCGGCTCGCTCGCCACCAGCGCCGCTCGCTCGTCCCGCGGGAAGGCGAAGCCCTTCACGGTCTCGTCGAGGGAGAACGCGACGTAGACGATCTGCTTGACCCGGAACTTCAGCCGGCCGCGCACGAACACCTCGTAGGACCGCTCGAGCTCGCTGCCGAGCGGCCGTACGTCGTCGACCACCGCCATCGCGTCCGCTCCTCGCGCTCGTCGTCCCGGATGGGTCGACCTCGGTGGGACCCGGGACTCATCGGTACCCGGGACCCGGCGGGCGAGGCGGTCAGGACGGACGGCCCAGCGGTGTGGTGCCGGAGCGGTGTGCCTCGGCAGCGTCGACCCGGGCCACCGACACCAGCTCTTCGCGGGCCGTGGACTCGAGGTCGACGGTGAGGACCAGCCCGACGCCCTCGGCGTAGAACTTGTGCTCGAGCACCGCGGCTTCGAGGGGGGTCGTGTCGGCGGTCTGGAGGAGCCCGTCGTAGCTGCCGGCGGGCACGGTCGCCCGCTGGTGCAGCGCCAGCACCTCGCCGCGGTCCTCTGCCTCACCTGCGTAGAACTCCTGGCGGTAGGTCATCCCCACCTCGGGGGAGGCCGGCATGATCACGCCCGCCTCCGCACCGTCGACGCCCGCCTCGAAGGATCCTGCGCGCGTGGTCACCTCTCCGTCCTCGAGCTCGGCGGTGTCCTCGCCGAGGTACCAGACGGTCCCGGCGTCGTCCTGGGCGTACCAGTCGAAGGTGTCCTCGATGATCTCGCCGTCGAGGGTGACGGTGTCACGCACGACGCGTGCGGTCACGCCGTTGGCGACCACTCGGGTCTCGGCGGTGGCGGTGACGACGACCCGCACCCTCTCGCCGTCCTCCGTCGTCTCCAGGTAGGTCCAGCGTGTCCCCGGCTCGAGCGGGAACCAGGGGTTGGTCACGTCCGCGGTGAACGCGGAGGGGTCCAGCTCGACGGGCTCGCCGGCCTGCGGGAGCGCGGGCGACGGTGCTCGGCCCGGGGGATCCTGCAGTGCCCCGGGGGTCGATCCGTCACCGCCGCAGCCGGCGAGCGCGGCGAGCAGCGCGGCGCCGAGCACGGCCGGCACGGTGCGCATGGCGCGTGCTCACTCGCCGTCGGACTCGTCGTCGGTGCCGTCGTCCTCGGTGCCGACGACCTGGAAGTCGGTGTCGAGCTGGACGTCCACCTGCGTGCCGTCCTCGAGGCTGACCTCGACCTCGTACTTGCTCTCCTCGTCGTCGACCTCGGTCTCGGTGACGGTGCCGCCGCCCGTCTCCTCGAGCGCTGCCTGCTCCGCCTGCTCCAGGTCGGCCGCAGGGATGGGCTGCTCCCGCCGGTCGTCGTCACCGCCGGTCAGGGCGTAGGCGCCGCCGACGGCGCCCAAGGTCAGGACGGCGGTGGCGCCGAGCACCACGGCGATCCTCTTGGGTGTCAGGTTCATGTCCATGCTCCGACGGTAGGTCGCAGAGATGAGGCGTCGATGAGGCTCTCATCCGGTGCTCATCCACCTCCCTAGCATGGGTGGCGTGCGAGTGCTGCTGGTCGAGGACGAGGCGAAGCTCGCTGCCCTGGTGGCTCGGGGCCTCACCGAGCGCGGCGACGTGGTCGACGTCGTCGGGACGGGGACGGAGGCATTGGGCTCCGCGCGGAGCGGGACCTACGACGTGGTGCTGCTCGACGTGCGGCTGCCCGACCTCGAGGGATTCGAGGTGTGCCGACGGCTCCGCGCGGAGCGGAACTGGACGCCGGTGCTGATGCTGACCGCCCGTGCCGCCGTGGCGGACCGGATCACCGGGCTGGACAGTGGTGCGGACGACTACCTGGCCAAGCCGTTCGCCTTCCAGGAGCTGCTGGCCCGGATGCGTGCGCTGGCGCGACGAGGGCCGGTGCCGCGCCCGACCGATCTCGAGGTGGGGGACCTGCGCCTCGATCCGGCAGGACGGCGGGTCCGTCGCGGCGACGTCGAGGTGTCGCTGTCGCTGCGGGAGTTCTCGCTCCTGGAGGCCTTCATGCGCCATCCGGACCAGGTGCTGACCCGCGAGCAGCTGCTCCACCTCGCCTGGGGCAGCGACCACGAGGTCGCCTCCAACGTGGTCGACGTCTACGTGCGCTACCTGCGGGCCAAGGTCGACCGCCCCTTCGGTGTGACGACGCTGCAGACCGTGCGTGGCGCGGGCTACCGGCTCACGGACGGGACTCCTGGATGAGGTGGTCGGCGGCACGGTGGCCGCTGCGCGTACGGGTCGCCCTGGCCTTCCTCGGCACCACCCTCGTGGCGCTGACGGGCCTGGGGGTGTTCGTGCACGTACGGATGTCCGACGCCCTCGAGGAGCGGCTGCGCGACACCCTCGCGCTCGAGGCCGACAGGCTGACCGCTCTGTCGCCGCAGGCGCGGCTGGAGGCCGTGCAGGCGCTCGGGGGCGAGGTCCATGCCCAGGTGGTGGCGCCGGGGGGCGAGGTGCTGGCCTCCTCCCCGCTGGTGGCCGCGCCCCTGCTCGGCTCCGGGTCCACCGAGGAGGCGCTCCGAGGCACCGGGACCGGCTACGGCCGGAGCACGGTCCTGATCCTCGACGACGACGCATCCGCGGAGGGTCGGCGGGACGCGGAGCGGGAGACGTCGCTGCTGCTGGTCCGGCCGACCGACGACGGCCGGCTCGTCACGGCCGTCTCGAGGGAGGACGCCGACGAGGCGATGGCCGACCTGCGAGCCCAGCTCCTGGTGGGCATCCCGCTCGCCCTCCTCGTGGCGGGGGTCCTCGGCTATCTCGTCGCAGGTGCAGGGTTGCGGCCGATCGAGCGCATGCGGACCCACGCCGCCACGATCTCGCACCGCAACGCGGGGGAACGACTCCCGCTCCCCGACGCCGACGACGAGCTCCGTCGCCTGGCCCTCACCCTCAACGCCATGCTCGACCGGCTCGACGCCGGGTTGCAACGGGAGCGGGGGTTCGTGGCCGAGGCCAGCCACGAGCTGCGAACGCCGCTGACGCTGATGCGCACCGAGATCGACCTGGCGCTGGCGCGGCCACGCGACCCCGAGGAGCTGACGGCAGCGCTCCGCTCGGTCCACGACGAGGTACGCCGACTGATGGCCCTCGTCGAGGACCTGCTCGGTCGTGCCGCCGGCGACGGGAGCTCCCTCTCGATCCGGAGCGACACCGTCGACCTGGCGGCGACCGCTCGGACTGTCGCCGATCGCTTCCGGCCGGCCGCCGGGCCCCGGGAGATCACCGTCCTCGCACCAGGACCCGTCGAGCTCGAGGGCGACGGTCCCCGCCTCGACCGGGCGTTGTCGAACCTCGTCGACAACGCGCTCCGCCACGGCGCCGGCGCCATCGAGGTGGAGGTCCGGACCACCGGTCACGGTGCGGTCGTCACGGTCACCGACGAGGGTGATGGCTTCCCGCCGGAGGACGGGTCCCCCGCGGGAACCAGCGGCCTGGGCCTGAGCATCGTGCGGGAGATCGCCCGGGCACACGGTGGCTCGGTCGAGGTGCTGCGCCGCGACGGTCGGACCTGCGTCCGCATGGAGCTGGCCTCGCCGACCACCACCTAGGGAGCGCCGGCGGGGCCCACCTTCAGAAGTCGATGCGGCGCCCGACTCGGAAGTCACCCGCGTTCGGATCGGTGACGAAGGCGTACGCGCCGTCCATCAACCGGTGCTCGACGACGACGCCTCGAGCGGCGGCCACGAGGGCGTCGACGTCGGGTCCGAACAGCCAGACCACCCAGTAGTCGTCGAACTCGTCGAAGTCGTCGGTGCCGCCGACCCCGGTCCCTTCGACGGCCGCGTCCAACGCCTCGTGCAGCTGCTCGATCGCCGCGACCTCGGGAGCGATGCCCGGCTGCTCCGACACGACCCCGCGAGCCTCCGCCGACCGGCGGAGGGTCTCGGACGTCACCCGGACCTGGACCTCGTGGTCAGCCATGCGCCGAGCCTAGGCACACCGGAGCCGGGTCACCGTGCGTGGCGCGCCACCGGGCCGGCGGCGCGGTCATGCCCCGCGGCCGAGAGCGCGGTGCGCCAGGTCGGCGTGGAGCCCGGTCAGACGTGCGAGCTGGTCCGTGGCCCTGGCCCGCAGCTGCTCGAGGTCGACCCCGATCGCCAGCCCGTCCCGCTGCTGCATCGCCAGCAGGGCATCCCACACCGATGCCTTTCCGGCGACGGCGCTGCGGAGGGCTTCGACCTCCAGGACGTCCGACACCGGAGAACGGCGCAGCAGGCGGCCGTTGGGCTTGAGGCGTCCCATGCGCTCCAGGACGCGGGCGGCGAGTGGGCCGACGTGGCCGCGGTCGCAGCCGAGCTGGTCCATCACCTCGGCCAGGGACGTGCGGTCCTCACGGATGTCGGTGGCGATGGTGGCGAGGGGCGGCCCGAGGTCGGTACCCCGGTGTGATCCCGCGACGCGGTGGGCCAGGTCCACGCCCCCGGCCGCGGCGGTCCAGTGGTTGCGGAGGTAGGTCTCCAGCTCGTTCACGACGACGGCCCGTCGTGCGCGTCGACCTCGTCGGACCCGTCGTCGGGGTCGGTCGCCGGCCCCTCGGGCACGGCGCCGCCCTCACCGCTCCAGTCCGTCGAGGTGCCGTCGTCCAGGCTCGGGTCGGAGGACTCGTCACGGGGGTGCTCGCTCATCCTGCTCGCGTACCCCGTCCTGCCACCGTCCATGCACGCTGTGACGGGCACCACCCGCGGGTCCGTCACGCAGGTCGCACGCGGGTGTCGCGTGACGTGGCGCGGGACGCCGGAGGTGCAGCCGCCCGTGGGGGAGGCGGGTCGGTCAGGCCGAGGGTCGCGAGGGCGGCGGCGACGACGGCGAGCGCCGTGATCCGGAGCGTGAAGTCGACCAGCCCGGCGGACAGCAGGATCGTGGCGGCCAGGAGCGCCCATCGGTCGCCCTGACCATACGGACGCGTGGTCCGAACAGCGAGCACCAGCACCAGCAGCGCGAGCCCGACGCCGACGAGGCCGTACTCGACCCCCCACTGCAGCAGCTCGTCGTGGGCGTGGGTCGTCGCCCGCGCGTCAGCAGCCGAGAGGCTGAATTCCGCCGGCTCCGGCCCGGCGCCCATGAGCGGGTGGTCGGCGATCCGGGCGAGGGCCTCCCGCCACAGGTGGGGGCGCGGCTCGGGCGGCTCAGTCGCGAACCGCCACGCGACCATCGCGCCGCCGGCGAGGACCCCACACGTGGCGACCGCTCGCGGCCGCCAGCCGGGGCGGCTGGCGGCGTACCCGACGAGCAGCACCGCCGCGAGGGCGATCGCGGTGCGACTCCCGGTGGCGATCACGGCCGCCCCCTGCACGAGCAGCGCCAGCGCCGGCAGCCGGCCGCCACGGTGGGCGATCTCCCGGACCGTGAGCACGGACGTCGCCACCAGCAGCATGGCCAGGCCGTTGGAGGATCCGAGCAGGGAGTCGACGCGCGCCGGGTACGGCAGCCGCTGCGACACGGCGACGGCGAGCTCGCCGAGGGCCACCACTGCGTGCAGGCACCCCAGGACGACCATGCCGCCGAGGAAGACCTCCCTCTCGGCGTGGTCCAGGCGGCGGGTCGCGAGGACCGTGAGCACCACCCCCACGACGAGCAACGGCACGCGGACGCCCTCGAGCGTCAGGCCGGTGCGAAGTGGTCCAGCGACCAGCAACCACAGGAGGAGGGCGACCATCGTGACACCGAGGGACACGTGGCGCGGCGGGCGGGCCCGCGCGGTCACCACCGCGAGGGCGAGCAGCACCAGCACCAGCGCCAGGTCTCGGGGACCCGTCCCGCCGCGGGTGGCCACCGCCCATGCGACGGCGGCGAGCAGCACGTACGCCGTCACGGTGCCGGGTCTGCCGGCGGCGGTGGGCCCGTGCCCTCGTCTCCTGCCGCCGGCCCGGCCGTGGCGTGCGCCTGCTTCCTCT
The DNA here is from genome assembly GCF_004564375.1 of Nocardioides euryhalodurans. NCBI lineage: Bacteria > Bacillati > Actinomycetota > Actinomycetes > Propionibacteriales > Nocardioidaceae > Nocardioides > Nocardioides euryhalodurans. The sequence goes on along the minus strand of NZ_CP038267.1, from coordinate 2,288,263 downwards.
TCGACCACGCCGCCCACAGCCCGACGAGCGTCGCGGCGAGCGCCGCGAACGGCGCCAGGTAGAGAACAGGTCGTTGCAGGGCCTCCCAGAAGGAGTCCCCTGGCTCGACGGCCCGGACGGTCGCCACGATCGGCACGTCCTGCTGCAGCGCCCGGTCCCCTGCCCGTCCGGCCACCGCCGCCGTGAACACCAGGTCCACCTGGCCGGGCTCGTCGGGGATGACGGTCCACCGCCGCTCGACGACGTCGTCGGCCGCGACCGCCCCCACCGGAGTCATGGCCTGCGGTGCGGCCGACGAGCCGGTGATGGTGACGTCGGCCGAGGTCTCGCCCTGGGTGAGGCTGATGTCGGCCGCGACCGTCCCGGCGTGCCCGGCCAGGGACATCGTCGCGCTGACGTCGTGCTCCTCGCCCACGGTCATCTCGTCGGGGAGCTCGGTGTCCATGTCGTTGGCCGCCACGACCACGTCGTCGAAGTCGCGCTGCACCGGGTTCACGTCCACGGTCACCTCGACGGGCTGGTTCACGTCCGCCAGCTCGGGAACCTGCTTCCCCTCGACCACCACGGACGGGTGGATGCCGACGACGAGCGTCTGCTCGCCCGGCAGCAGCGGGGTGACGTCCCAGGTCCAGTCCACCGCGAGCCCACCACCCGGCCGTCGGGTGCCTTGGCTGAGGAACTTTCGGGACGGAGACGTCGGCAGGATGACGAAGGCGTCCTCGTCCTGCGCCGTGAGCGTGGCCTCGTTGCTCCAGGACACCTGGACCGTGGGCAGCTGGGGGTTCGTCGCCGTGCCGTAGATGAGGGTGGCCGTGAACGGGACGGTCTCGAACTGGGTGACGTCGTCGGAGGCGAAGCGGGCGTCGAGGTTGGCCTCGTCGAGCGCCTCGTCGATGGTGTCGGCGTCCGGGGGTGGGTAGACCTGCGCGTACAGGGGCGCGACGGCCGGGACCGCGAAGGCGAGCAGCGTGACGGCGGCGACCACGGCCCCCGCGCGTACGGACCTGCTCGACCTCGTCTCCCCGTTCATCGCCTCTCCTCGAGCCAGCGCTCGGGAATGCCCAACCCTTTACCTTACTCCCGTCCGGCACCGGGCGCACCGGTCGCGCGAGTGGGGGCGCTCGACGGTCCGGGGACGACCGGGCAGGGTGGTCCGGAGTCGATCGCAGGAGGAGTGCATGGACGACGAACCGACGCCGACCGAGGGTCCGGACCCCGGACCGTTCTTCCACGGCACCAAGGCCACCCTGGCTCCCGGGGACGTGCTGGAGCCCGGCCGCGCCTCCAACTACGGCGCACGGCGCAGGGCGAACTACCTCTACCTGACCGCCACCATGGACGCCGCCGTCTGGGGAGCGGAGCTGGCGGTGGGGGAGGGCCCCGGCACCGTCTACCGGGTGGAGCCCACCGGCCCCTTCGAGGACGACCCGAACCTGACCGACCACCGGTTCCCCGGCAACCCCACGCGGTCCTACCGCACCGCCCACCCGCTCCGGGTGGTCGACGTGGTCGAGCACTGGGAGGGGCATCCGCCGGAGGTCCTCCAGGCGATGCGGGACCACCTCGCCGAGCTCGAGCGCCGCGGCATCGAGGCGATCAACGAGTGAGTGGTGGCCCTGTCGGGCGCGCCCTGTCGTGGATAGGCTCCTCGTAGCTCTGGCTCTTGGGACCGAGTGGGTGAGCAAGGTGGAGCAGATCCTTGCTCCGTGGCTCGAGCTGGCCACGGAAGCACTGTCAACGACAGCCGCGGACGTCGACTGGTCGGTCGCTGCCGCCCTCCTGAGGGCGCAGTTGCACGCGCCGTTGGCGGGGACTTTCACCTGGCACGCCGCTGGTGGTGCCGACGTGACGGGCTTCCCGCCTCCGACCGGCTACGACCTCGCCGACGTGGCTGGGAGGGCGCCGGGCCTGCATCCGCTTGCCCGCCACTATGCCGAGCACCGTGAGCGAACCGTGCTCAGCATCGATGACGTGCCACCGGTGACCGGTCCCGACGCCAGCGACTACCTGGTGGAGCTGGCCGAGCATGGCATCGAGAAGCACCTGTGGATCCCCCTCCCGCCCGTCGATGGGACTCGGCGCGTGTGCGGCGTGTGCCGGGCCGGCGACGCGTACACGGACCTGGAGCTGGAGCTGGCCACCACGCTGCAACGGACCCTCGCGGGGTTGCAGCTCCACGCTGACGTCATGGCTGCCTGGCGAGCCGGCCACGCTCGGGTGGAGGCGCTGCCTCGCGCGTACGACACGGCTGAGGCGATCCGGCTGACCGCTCGCGAGGTCGCGGTGATGTCCCTGTGTGGGGAGGGGTTCACGACCGCCCGCATCGCGCGGCGTCTGGGAATCTCTCCCCGGACTGCGGAGAAGCACCTGGAGAACGCGTATCGCAAGCTGGGCGTGCAGGAGCGGGTGTCGGCCGTGCGTCGTGCCGAGGCCATCGGGGTCCTGGCGCCCCGCGGGGCACCCGATGGCGTAGCAGCCGCTACGTAGATCTCCGTATGGTCCGGGCGCTGGGTTGGGCGGATCCTCCGAGCAGGGAGGCACGGAGAGGGTGTGCCCCGAGCCCGGGAGGCTGCTGTGAGGCAAGAGCGCGTCGTGGACCATGTGTTGCTCCCCGGACCGCAGACGACGGCGATCTCGGTTCGCGTTGACGGGCTGGACGCCGAGGACGCCGCAGAGATCAGGCGCAGGGTCCAGGAGTACGCAGGAGCGCGTGTCGAGGCGACCGGGGTCACGGAGAGGCAGGTCGCGGCCGACGAGCGGAGATCGCAGCCGGAGTCGATGCACGGGTCTGGGGGTCGCCGGCAGCTTGAGGTCACGATGGATGGGCTGACCACCTCGTCGACCGAGATCGACGAAGCGACGCGGGCTGTGCGCGTCGCCGTGGCGGCCACCACCGGCAGCGACCGGGCAGCCGACGGTGTGCGGGTGTGCGCCACGAGGATCCCGGGCGACGTCATCACGATTGATCCGGTGCCCTGGTGGCAGGGCGGCGGTTGGCGTCTGCCGAGCGGCCCACGTCCACCGGGGCTGCCACCCGATGCGTGGGTGGTGGCGATCTACCTCGACCAACATGGCTGGAACGCGGCTCGCATGGTCGTCCTCCCCCGTCGCCCCACGGACCCCGCTGGGTCCTTCCTCCCCAAGTCCGACTCGCTCGTCGGGCTGTCGAACGACACGGACTGGGCCAAGGAGATCCGCGCGGAGAACGTGTGCAGTGGCTCCGTGCGATCTGTGTTCCAGCCGGGACGCAGCGCGAGCACGCGCTGGATGACGCTCGGCGCTGCATCGGGAGACGACGGGGAGGACACGGTGCTGTTCCGCAAGCCCGGGTTCCTCGGCATCTGGCACGACGTGGGTCACTTCCGCAGCGACCAGTACTGGGCGGCTTTCGGCGGAACGTCGGTCGACTACCGGTGGCGTCGCGGCTGACCGGCATCGGTGAGGCGGAGGACAACATGTGTGTGCGGATCGATTCAGTCGTACAGTCCGGCGGGCGTCTCGAGCTCGTCGGCGGACCGAGCGGGTGGGGAGACGGACGCTGGCTCCTGCCGGTGAAGGACGTGGTCGCCCTGATCGAGGAGCCCACGCAGCAGTGGGACTTCTTCGTCGAGGAGCCGGTCGGCGATCGCGTGAGCGTCGTGACCAGGACGAGCGGCGGGACCACGTACCTCACCACCGTCCCAGACGGTGTCCCGAACGCCCAGAACAACCTCGCCAACCTTCCGCAGCCGCCTGGTGGGGGAGAGCAGAAGCCGCCCCAGAACGCAGCCTGGCTCCCAGGTCCGCGGATGCCACGAATGGACCAGTTCGGGCGCTTCAAGAACACCCCGGGGCCTTCGGGCGCCTACTACGCGCTGCCGACGACGGCTGTGAGCTTTCGTCTCGTTGCTCCGTGGCCGGGGGACCTGCGATTCACGGTGAGGCGCCTCATGGACGGGCAGCCCAACCTCGAGGTCCCGCTGCCGGCCCGCCGACCCGATCCGCCCTGGGTCGACCACACACCGTTGGAGCCTGGCTTCGTGAAGCGGGACCTGAGCCTGTGGTGGGCGCAGGTGGCGCTCCCGGCGCCGGCGCTCGGGGTCTGGGTGCAGGCTGAGACTTTCGAGATCGAGGTCCGGCACGAGTCGTTCAACCCGTACTGTCCAGCGCCCCGGCTGAGCGATCCGCTGCGCATCCTGCTCGGACCGAGAAGGGTGGGGCACAACACGGTCACTGTAGGAAGTGGAGGTGGGGGCGCGGGGCCCACCACGGGTGTGATCACCGTTCCGTTCGTCGGGGTCGGAGAGGGGCGGCCGGGGCACCCGACGAGCTTCACCGCCGACACCCGTCAGGTGGCGGGGGTCCCAGCGGGAGCTGTCATCACGTCCACGGTCAACGCGTCGCAGACCGCGCCGCAGGCCGCGGGGGCCGTTCGTGCGCGGCAGCCACTCGGAGGGCTGCGGTACTCGCTCACCGATGTCACGGGAGCAGCCCGTGGCATGTCCGGTAGCGCGGATGCGCAGCTCGGGGCCGGTGCCGCCACGTCGATGTTCAACGGGCTGCAGGTTCGGGGGACGTGGACGGCTGACTACGTCGGGGGAAGCGTGGCCTTCCTGTATGAGGGCGCAGGCGCGTCGACCCCGCGGCTCAATCCAGTGATCGCGCTCCGGGTGTCGTGGGCGGTGGCCTGAGCGAACCAGGTTCAGCCCGACGTCGACCCTGGATGCCGCGCTAGCCTCGACCATGCAGATCGTCGCCGCCACCTTCGCGGCCTTGGCCGCGCTCGTGCACGTCTACATCTTCTACCTCGAGTCCCTCGCCTGGGAGGCGCCCGCGACGCGGCGGACCTTCGGGGTCACCGAGGCGGAGGCGAGGACCACGCGGTCACTGGCCTACAACCAGGGCTTCTACAACCTCTTCCTCGCCGTCGTCACGGCCGCGGGGATCGTGTCGCTCGGGATCGACGAGGCCGTCGGGCTCGCGCTGCTGGTCGCAGGGACCGGCTCGATGCTCGCGGCCGCCCTGGTGCTCGTGACCTCCGACCGGTCGAAGGCGCGTGCCGCGCTCGTCCAGGGTCTCCTTCCCCTGGTGAGCCTGGGCGCGGTGGTCGGTGCGGTCCTGTGAGGTCGGCGCCGGCGTGACTCCGCGCCCGTCGCGACGTTGAGAGGGGCGTACGCCACCTCGACCCCCGGAGCCCCCATGCCGCGCCGCGCCCCGCTCGCCGTCGTCCTCGCCGCCCTGCTCGTCACCGCCGCAAGCCCGGTCGCCGGCGGCGAGGTGGCCCCGCAGGAGCGCCCGCTGCGCTACGTGGCGATGGGCGACTCCTACAGCGCCGCCTCCGGTGTGCTGCCCCTGGACCCGACCGCACCGCCGCAGTGCCTGCGCTCCACGCGCAACTACCCCCACGTGATCGCCGAGCAGCTCGGCGCCCGGCTGACCGACGTCACCTGTGGTGCGGCCGAGACCGCTGACTACCGGCAGGAGCAGTACCCCGGCGTCGCCCCGCAGCTCGACGCACTCGGGCGCCGGACCGAGCTGGTCACCATGACCATCGGCGGCAACGACAACGGCGTCTTCATCGGCGCCATCGCCAAGTGCGGCACCGCCGGCCTCTCCACTGCCGGGACCGGAAGCCCCTGCCGGGAGCAGTACGGGCAGTCGTTCGTCCGGACGATCCGGAACAAGACCGCCCCGGCGCTCGTGCGGGCACTCCGTGCCGTGCACCGGAACGCGCCGCGGGCGCAGGTCGCGATCCTCGGCTATCCCTGGATCGTGCCGACCGAGGGCGGCTGCTTCACCAGGCTGCCGATCGCCGAGGGCGACGTGCCGTACCTCCGCAACCTCCAGCGGGTCCTCAACCTCGCCGTCGAGCGCGCAGCCGCACGGACCGGCTCGACGTACGTCGACCTGAGCGGGGTGTCCGACGGGCACGACGCCTGCCAGGACCTCGGCGTGCGGTGGGTCGAGCCGGTCGTCACCAGCACCAACCCGGTGATCGTCCACCCCAACGCGCTCGGCGAGCGGCGGATGGCCCGGCGGGCACTGCGGGTGATCGGCCGCTGATCCGCCGGCCGGCCGCGGAGCTCAGCCGCCGATGAGGTCTGCGGCGAGCTGCACCACCCGGTCGTCCTCGGCCACCGGCGTGAACCCCAGCCGTACGACGACCAGGTCCTCGGACGGCACGACCACGATCCACTGGCCGTCGTGGCCCTCCGCGAAGTAGGCGTCGGCAGGCAGGGTCGGCTCGACCAGCGTGCCGTCCGGGAGCTCGTTGGCCCACCAGCCGGCGGCGTACCCCTCCCGCTCGCCACCCGCGTCGACCGCGGTGGTCGTCTCCGCCATCCAGCCCTCCGGCAGCAGCTCCTCACCCTCCCACTCGCCGTCCTGCAGCGCGAGCTGACCGATCGCCGCCCAGTCACGCGGGGTCGCCCACAGGTAGGAGGAGCAGACCGGGGTGCCCGACGCGTCCGGCTCGAGCACCGCGCTGGACATGCCGAGCGGGGCGAAGACGGTCTCGCGGGGCAGGTTGGCGCCCAGACCGGTCCGTTCGCCGAGGATGTCGCAGAGGAGGGTGGTGCTCCCGGAGGAGTACTGCAGGTGGGTCCCGGGCTGGTGGGCCAGCTCCTGGCTCGCGACGTAGTCACCCATGTCGGGCTCGAGGTAGAGCATCCGCGTGATCGGCGTCCCGAGGTCGTAGGTCTCGTCCCACGCCAGCCCGCTGGTCATCGACAGCAGGTCGCGCACCGTGATCGTGGAGCGCTCGTCGCCGCGCCACTCCGGTCGCAGGTCGTCGTCGTCGAGGCTCACCTCGCCCTCCGCGACCAGGCGGCCGACGACCAGGCTGGTCACGCTCTTGCTCATCGACCAGCCCAGCTGCGGCGTCGTGGCGTCGAACCCCTCGGCGTAGCGCTCGGCCACCAGCTCGCCGTCCTGCATGACCAGCACCGCGCGGGTCCCCAGCTCCTCGCGCGCCCCGGCGTCGAGGTCGTCGCCGAAGGCGCGCGCCACCGCGGCCTCGGTGTCGGGGGCGGGTGTGGGCTCCGGCACGTCCGCGTACGGGTTGGTCGTCGTCACCGCCAGGGGGTCGGGCAGCTCGGGGGCCTCGTCGGCCAGGGTGCAGCCGAAGCCGTCCGTGGCGAACGCGCGCTGCCGGGCGAGCAGGCCCAGGATCGAGCCCTGCACCGCGCCGTCGTCCGTGGTCGCCGTCCGCAGCACCGGCACCAGCGGGTTGGGCGGGAGGTCGTCCTCGGGGTCGTCGCGGCCCGCGATGGTCTCCAGCGCGCACGCGTTGTGGGCGGCGTACCCGGTGCCGGTCAGGAGCAGCGGGCGCTGCCACCAGTAGCCGGCCACCAGGGCGACGAGGAGGAACAGGAAGAGGCCCAGCAGGAGCCGCCGCACGATGCGCACGGAGCGAAGGCTACGACCATGCCGCCGCGACGTCCGGTGGTGAGGGCATGCTGGTGCCCGTGCGCTTCACCGAGAACGAGCTGACTGTCGCCCTCACCGGCGCCGCCAAGGTGCTGGTCGCCGCCCGGAAGGACGTACGCCGGGGGCGTCTCGACGTCGACGAGACCTGGGCCGCGATGTCGGGCTACGAGCGCTTCCAGCTGCTCGACGGGATCGGCGACCAGCTGCTGCCCGTGCTGGTGGCGCTGCCCGACGTGGACGTGGAGCCCGGAACCGCTCCGACGTTCACCGACACCCAGGTCCGCGAGGCGGTCGAGGGCCAGCTGGGGGAAGGGGTGTCGGGCCGGCTGCGACGCAGCGTCGTGGTGCGCGCACGGGTTGCCCTCGTCCAGAGCGCGCTCGCCGCGCTCCCGCCGCGTTCCGACCCGGACGGGCTGGTGGTCCCGGACCACCCGCCGGAGTCCTGACGGCGCTCAGCCCAGGACCAGCCACACGCCGACGACGCCCGGGACCGTGCCGACGAGCAGCCACGGCGTCAGCACGGGCCGCCGGTGGATGGCCAGCCCGATCGCGACGCCCATCACGCCGAAGGCGCCGGCGATCACGCACAGGCCGACCCGGCCCACCGTGTCCTGCCCGTCGAGGAAGAACGCGGCGATCACCAGGCCGACGCACAGGTGCAGGATCGTCGTGACGGCGAGGACGGACATCACCCACTGCTGGACCCGCGCCAGCCGGGCGTCGGCCTCGGGGTCGCGCGGCGGCCGTGGCGCGGTCGGGTCCATCAGGTGACGGGCCCGACGGGGCTGGGTCGGCTCGGGCATCGTCCGATTGTGCCCGGTGGTCACGCCGCGGCCGGCTGCGCCTCCCCGATCGGGTCCAGCGCCCGGTCGCCGTCGTACGCCGCCTGGTCGAGCAGGCCCTCCCGCTTGGCGACGATCGTCGGCACCAGCGCCTGGCCGGCCACGTTGGTCATCGTCCGCATCATGTCGAGGATCGGGTCGACCGCGAGCAGCAGGCCGACGCCCTCGAGGGGGAGGCCCAGGGTGCTGAGCGTCAGGGTCAGCATGACGACGGCACCGGTGAGGCCGGCCGTCGCCGCCGAGCCGACCACCGAGACGAACGCGATCAGCAGGTAGTCGGACAGTCCGAGCTCCACGCCGAAGAACTGCGCGACGAAGATCGCGGCCAGGGCCGGGTAGACCGCCGCGCAGCCGTCCATCTTGGTGGTCGCGCCGAGCGGGACGGCGAAGGAGGCGTACTCGGGGGCGACGCCGAGGTTGCGGGTGGTGACGTACTGGGTGACCGGCATCGTGCCGACCGAGGAGCGCGACACGAACGCCAGCTGCAGGGCGGGCCAGGCGCCGGAGAAGAACTTGGCCGGGCTCAGGCCGTGGAGCCGCAGCAGCACCGGGTAGACGACGAAGAGCACCAGCGCGCAGCCGATGTAGACGTCGAGCGTGAAGACGGCGAGCGGGGAGACCAGGTCCCAGCCGTACGTCGCCACGGCCGAGCCGATCAGGCCGAGCGTGCCCAGGGGCGAGAGCCGGATGATCCACCACAGCACGGTCTGCACCACGGCCAGGAACGACTCGGCGAACGCGAGGAAGGGCTCCGCCTTCGCACCGGTCCGCAGCACCGCCACACCGATCAGCAGCGCGACCACCACGATCTGGAGGACGTTGAAGTCGAGGACGACGGCGCCCTCCTCCACCGAGCCGCTGAGTCCCAGGATGTTGGCCGGGACGATGCCGGTGAGGAAGTCGAGCCAGGAGCCGGTGCTGTCCGGCGCGGCCGCACTGCTGCCGTCGACGTTGGTACGGAGACCCGGGTCGGTGAGCAGGCCGAGGGCCATGCCGATCGAGACCGCGATGGCGGCCGTGATCGCGAACCACAGCAGGGTCTGGCCAGCGAGCCGCATCGCGTCGGTGACCTCGCGCAGCCGGCTGACGCTCACGACGATGGCGAGGAAGACCAGGGGGACGACGATGGTCCGGAGCAGCGTGACGAAGGTGCTGCCGAGGATCTCGAGGAAGGTGGTCAGCCCGGCGACGTCGTAGGTCCGGGCGACGAGCCCGAGGACGACGCCGACCACGAGGCCGAGCAGGATCTGCGCCCAGAAGGGGAAGGCGCGGCGGGGGGTGGGGGACACGGGGAGGACCTTTCCGAGAGGCTTCAAGCGGTGGGCACGACCTCAGGGCAACACGCCGCGCGGCCGCCGGGATTCCGTCTCCCGACGTGGCTCCGGGCACATCGCGGACCACGTGCTCCGGACGTGACGAGCGGCCGGTGGGAGCGCATCCCACCGGCCGCCCGGTTCGCCGGAGACGGGTCAGGCCCCGGCGTACACCTCCTCGCGGGTCTCGAGGGCACGGGCCTTCCGCTCCTGGGCCACGGCCCAGACGATGCCGGAGATCCACATGACCGCGACGACGGCCGCGATGAGGCCGACTGTGCCGCCGGTGGCGCCGAGCGCCTCGGCGATGGTCTTGGAGTTGGTGAGGACGATGAGGCCACCGGCCGCGACACCGAGGACGCGGGCGGGGAGGTGCTTGACCAGCCAGGCGGCGATCGGTGCGGCGATGACACCACCGGCCAGCAGCGCCAGCGCGTAGTCCCACGGGATGCCCGAGCTGCTCAGGGCGAACAGGAAGCCCAGCGAGCCGCCGACCGCGACCACGAACTCGGAGGTGTCGATCGAGCCGACGACCTTGCGGGGCTCGAGGCGACCCGACGACAGCAGCGTGGTGGTGCCGACCGGTCCCCAGCCGCCGCCGCCGATGGAGTCGAGCGTGCCGCCGACGAGGCCCATGGGGACGAGGAACTTCGCGCCGGGACGGGCCTTGAACTTCGGGCGGCGTCCGCCGAGCACGAGGAACCGGTAGATCACGTAGAGGCCGAGGGCCATCAGCAGCCCGGCGACCCAGGGCTTGGCCGTGTCGGCCGGCAGGCTGGCGAGGAACGTCGCGCCGGCGAAGGCGCCGACGAAGCCCGGCAGCGCGAGCGTGGACACCGTCTTCCAGTCGACGTTGCCCAGCTTGTGGTGGGAGAAGCCGGAGACCAGCGAGGTGCCGATCTCGGAGAAGTGGACGGCTGCCGAGGCTGCGGCGGGGGCGACCCCGACGGCCAGCAGGAGGGTGGAGGACGTGACGCCGTACGCCATCCCGAGTGAACCGTCGACGAGCTGGGCCAGGAGGCCCACGAATCCGAGGACGAGCAGCTTGCGCATGTGATGACCCGTTTCTTGATTGTTCCTGCTATTCCTACTGAACAACTCAAAATTATGGGGATGGTGGACCAGTCAGGTCAAGTCCCCGGATCCGGCGTGTCCGGCAGGATGGTCCCCATGTCGCAGTGGCTGGAGAGTCTGAGCACCCTGCAGGTGCTGTTGCTGGTGCTGGCCGTGACGTTCGGGCTCTCGGTGCTCGCCGTCATCGTGGGGGCCGTGCTCGTGCGGCTCGGCATGCGTCGCCCGGCGGTCGTCGAGTGGGCCTCGCAGCTGGCCGAGCGCGTCTTCACCCTGGTCAAGCGTCCGCTCACGATCGTGGTGCTCGACGAGGTGGCGGCGGTGCTGCGGACCGGCCACTACACCGAGAACATCTCGCGGGCGATCACCGAGAACCACGACCAGCTCAAGGCGCTCATCGCCGAGAAGGTGCGCCAGGACCCCAACGTGCGCCTGATCGGCAAGCTGCCCGGCTACGACGCGATCGTCGGCGAGGTCACCGAGACCACCCTGCGGGTCGTCGTCGAGATGCTGGCGGACCCCCGCACCGACGAGCTGGTCAGCGACCTGCTGCGCAACAACCTCGAGCAGATCAAGCAGGCGGTCCGCAGCGAGGCCCACGTGGACGTCGAGCCCCACGACCCGCCCGACCCGGTGACCCGACCGCGCCGGTGACCCGCCGTCAGTCGAGGCGGTCGAGCAGCTCGGTGACGCGGGCGTGCCGTCGGCGTACGACCTCGCGGTCGGCCTCCTGCGCGATCGCCACCTCCGCGCGCTCGAGCACGAGGTCGGCCTGGCGACGCACGGGCTCGCGCTGGTCCTCGTGGGTGAGGCAGGGCACGAGCCGCTCCAGCGACTCGAGCAGGTGGACGTAGACGACGACGTGGAAGTCGGCCGACTGCCGGATGGCGTCGAAGCAGACGCCCACCATCATCCCGAAGGTCACCGGGTCGCCGTGGATCAACCGGGGCCGACCACCGGGCCCTGCCAGCACGGTCGGGGGAAGCGAGCGCTCGGCGAGCCGACAGAGCGCGGCGCCGAGGTGGTCGGTGCAGGCGCAGGCGGTGATCGGGTCGTTGATGGCCGGTGACAGCGAGCGCACGGCGACCTCGACAAGCTGCTTCACGGGGAACTCGGCGTCCTGGTCGTGCGTGCGTCGCGGCCCCGTGACGAAGCCGTCGGCGATCTTCTCGCAGGTCTCGCGGGACAGGTCCGCGGCCGCGGTCCCGTCGCCGGTCCAAGCCGTCGCGACCGGGGTGCGGCCGACCAGGAACTTGCCGGGCCGGTGGTCGAAGCGGATCACCAGGTCCTGCTCCTCGCAGAGCTCGACGAGCTCCTCGAGGTCGATCAGCTGCAGGTAGCCGGTCGACGCCGCCATGATCGAGGTCCCCTCGCCCTGCAGCTCGACGTCGCTGTCGGCGCGGCGGACGTCGTCGGCCTCGGCCGGGTCGGGGAAGAGCGAGTCCATCGTGCGGCCGACGTCGCGGGCGATCAGGCCGACCAGGTTCATCGCCTGGATCGTGGTCGCGATGTGGTGCACGAACACGATCAGCATGACGACCGCGGCGAAGGTCAGCGCGATCGTGACCATGACCGAGATCCGGGGGAGGTCCTCGGGGCTGTCGCTGGTGCGGCGCAGCACGAGCACGGCGTAGACGAAGACCGCGACGAAGGAGCCCATCGCGGCCTGGTTGACGCGGTCACGCACGAAGTTGGTGAGGATCCGCGGGCCGAACTGGGTGCTCGCCAGCTGCATGGCCACGATCGTCACCGACAGCACGGTCGCGGCCACGGCCACCATCGAGGCGGCGACGGTCGTCAGCACGTTCTGGGCCCCCACCGGGCCGCCGGTGGTCAGCAGGCCTCCGAGCGTGCCGTCGTACCGGTCGTCCAGCCAGAGGGTCAGCGTGGCCAGCACGGCGGCGGCCAGGCACATGCCCAGCGGGACGAACCAGAAGCCCGCGCGGAGCCGCTCGTGGAGGCTCTGCCACCAGGTGTGCACGTGCGCTCCGCTCCTCGACCGTCGATGCTCGGAGCAGCATGGCCCACGACGGGCGGCTGCGCCATCCGTCGGCGGGTACGGTGCGCGTACGAGCTCCTCGGGAGGTGACGGCGATGAAGCGACAGCTGCCGAAGCGGCGCGACCTGGCCCCGCTGCTGAAGTTCAAGGAGCCCGTCTGGTCCCCGAAGGAGCGGCGCCTCGCGCGGGCACTCACGGTCGAGGACCTGCGGCGGATCGCGCGCCGGCGTACGCCGAAGCCGGCGTTCGACTACACCGACGGCGCCGCCGACGGCGAGGTGTCGCTGGCCCGGGCGCGGGAGGCGTTCGCGGACGTCGAGTTCCGTCCTTCGATCCTGCGTGACGTCTCGGACGTGGACACCTCACGGAAGGTGCTCGGCCAGCGGGTGGCGCTGCCGTTCGGGATCGCACCGACCGGCTTCACCCGGATGATGCACGCGGAGGGCGAGATCGCTGGTGCGACGGCCGCAGAGGCGGCCGGCATCCCGTTCTCGCTGTCGACGATGGGCACCACCTCGATCGAGGACGTGGCCGCCGCGGCGCCGGGCGGTCGCCACTGGTTCCAGCTCTACATGTGGAAGGACCGCGACCGCTCGATGGCGCTGGTCGACCGGGCGGCGAAGGCGGGCTACGACACGCTGCTGGTGACGGTCGACGTCCCCGTCGCCGGTGCGCGGCTGCGCGACGTCCGCAACGGCATGACGATCCCACCCACGCTGACGCCGCGCACGGTCGTCAACGCGGTGCCGCGGCCGGCCTGGTGGATCAACTTCCTCACCACCGAGCCGCTCGCCTTCGCCTCGCTCGACTCCTGGTCGGGCACGGTCGCCGACCTGCTCGACACGATGTTCGACCCGACGGTCACCTACGACGACCTGGCCTGGATCCGGGACCAGTGGCCGGGCAAGGTCGTGGTGAAGGGCGTGCAGACCGTCGACGACGCCCGCCGGGTGCGCGACGTCGGGGTCGACGCCGTCCTGCTCTCCAACCACGGTGGCCGGCAGCTCGACCGCGCCCCGGTGCCCTTCCACCTGCTCCCCGAGGTGGTCGCCGCCGTCGGCGACGACCTCGAGGTGCACCTCGACACCGGCATCATGTCGGGGCAGGACGTCGTCGCGGCGGTGGCCCACGGTGCCCACTTCACGCTGGTCGGGCGGGCCTACCTCTACGGCCTGATGGCCGGTGGTCGTGAGGGCGTCGACCGGATGGTCGAGATCCTCACCGGCCAGGTCGAACGGACGATGCGGCTGCTGGGCGTGCGGACGCTCGACGAGCTCACGCCCGAGCACGTCGTGATGCTGCGTCGGCTCCGGCCTCGCTGAGACCGCGACGCAAGCCCTACGGTCGACGCGTGACTCCCCCCACGACCCTGGTCGAGGCGGACGGCAGGACCGCCGTACGTCAGCTGGCGCTGATCTCGGCGGTCCAGGTGATGGCGGTGGCGACGTGGTTCGCCGCGTCGGCGGCGGCGCCCGCGCTGCGCGCCGAGTGGGAGATGGGCCGGATCGGTGAGGCGCTGCTGACGATCGGCGTCCAGCTCGGCTTCGTCGTCGGGGCGCTGGCCTCCGCGGCCACGAACCTCCCCGACCGGGTCGACCCGCCCCGGCTGATGGCGCTCGGCGCAACCGTCGCGGCCCTGGCGACGCTCGCCACGGCCACCCTCGTCGACGGGGTCGTGGCAGGGGTGGCGCTCCGGATCGTGACCGGGACCGCGCTGGCGCTGGTCTACCCGGTCGGGATGAAGCTCGTGGTGAGCTGGTTCGTCGACCGGCGGGGGCTGGCGGTGAGCATCATGGTCGGCTCGCTCACCCTCGGCAGCATCCTCCCGCAGCTGATCGCCGGCTCGCTCGGATCCGCCTGGCGTACGGCGCTGCTCGTCTCGGCCGGGCTCGCGCTGCTGGCCGCGGTGCTGCAGCGGTGGATCGTGGTCGGCCCGCTCGTGACTCGGTCCGACGGCTTCCACCCGGGCGTGGTGCTCGACGTGTGGCGCGACCGCGCACCGCGGCTGGCCAACCTCGGCTACCTCGGCCACATGTGGGAGCTCTACGCGTTGTGGGCCTGGGCTCCTGCCTTCGTCAGCGCGAGCCTCGCGGCCCGCGGCGACCGGCCGTCGGCGGTGACGGTCGGCGTGATCGTCTTCGTGTCGATGGGGCTGTGCGGGCTGCTCGGCTGCGTGGCCGCCGGCTGGCTCGGCGACCGGCTCGGGCTGGCGCGTGCCGCTGCCGGCGCGATGGTCGTCAGCGGTTCGTGCTGCCTGCTGGCCGCACTCGCCTTCGGCGGGCCGGCGTACGTCCTGGTGCCGCTGCTCATGGTCTGGGGCGCGTCGGTGATCGCGGACTCGGCGATGTTCTCGGCCTGCCTGGGCACCGTGGTCGACCCACGCTACGTCGGCACTGCCCTGACGCTGCAGACCGCGCTCGGCTTCCTGCTGACCGTGGTCACGATCCAGCTGGTGCCGGTCGTCGCCGGGGCGGTCGGCTGGCCGCTCGCGGTGGCGATGCTCGGCCTCGGGCCGCTGCTCGGGGCGGTGGCGATGGTGCGGTTGACGCCGCTCCTGTCAGGCCGCTGAGGGGGCAGGTTCGCGAGTGAGTCTCGGGGTTCGTGCCCGTTGTTTCCAGCACACGCCCACGGTCTACCCGGCCGGCCGGCTAAACCACACGACCCCCCTCAGCCCTCCTCGAGCGCCGCCGTCACCCGCCGGTGCGCCTCCCAGATCGACTCGGGAAGCCGGTCGAACTGCTGGAGGTGCTCCTCCCGGAAGCCCATCTCCTGCCGCCAGCGGTCGACGTCGATCGACAGCACCCGGTCGAGGTCCTCCTGGGGGACGTCCATGCCGGTGAGGTCGAGCTCCTCCTCGGTCGGCAGGATGCCGACGGGCGTACGCCGGCCGGTCACCTCGCCGTCCTTGAGCTGCATCAGCCACAGCAGCGGACGGAGGTTGTCGCGGTAGCCGGGCCACAGGAAGTGGCCGTCGTCGGGGTCCTTCTGGAACCAGTTGACGTGGGCGAAGATGGGCTGCTCGGTCGCGGCGCCCACGATGCGCAGCCAGTGCTCGGCGTAGTCGCCCTCGGCGTAGGCCATGAAGGGCCGCATCGACATCGGGTCGTAGCGCAGCTGGCCGTCGACGCCCTCGGCGGCGAAGGTCGCCTCGGCGCCGAGGGTGAGGCCGTCGTAGACGCCCTCGGCGAGGTCGGTGATCGCGCGGACCAGCGGCTCGCGGTCGGAGGTGCGGCCGCCGAAGATGATGCCGTCGATCGGCACGCCCTTCGGGTCCTCGAAGTCCTCGGCCACGTTGGGGACGTTGGCGAGCGTGGTCGTGAAGCGGCTGTTGGGATGGGCCCATGGCGAGTCGTCGCGCGCCGACCGGTCGGAGATCTTCTCGCCCTTCCAGTCGTGCCAGCCGGTGACGTCGGACGGCGGGGCGGGCGTCTTGCCCTCCCACCACACCTCGTGCGTGTCGGTGTTGTAGGCGACGTTGGTGAAGAGCACCTCGGTGCGCTCGGCGACCGACTCCAGCGCGGTGGGGTTGGTGCGCTCGTTGGTGTCCTTGGCGACGCCGAAGACGCCGAACTCCGGGTTCATCCCGTAGAGCCGGCCGTCGGACGGGTCGACCCACAGCCAGGCGATGTCGTCTCCGTAGAACGACACGTGGTAGCGGTCGCCGAGGCCCTCGGGGGCGAGCATCATCGCGAGGTTGGTCTTGCCAGACGCGCTCGGGAAGCCGCCGCAGACGTGCCACTTCTTGCCGGTCTGCTTGTCGGTGATGCCGATCAGCATGAACTGCTCGGAGAGGAAGTCGCGCGAGGCCCACCCGTCGTACGCCGCCTGCCGCAGGCCGTGGGCGATCTTGCCGAGCAGCGCGTTGCCGCCGTACGACGACCCGTAGTGGAGGATCGTCCGCTCGTCGGCGACCGTCACGAACCAGCGCTGGTCGTCGGCGGTGCCCTGGCCGAGGTTGGGCAGGTCGCCGGTGACGTGGACCGCCCGGACGAAGTGGTCCGGCTCGGCGAGCTCGTTGATCAGGTCGATGCCGACGCGGGCCATCCGGATCATGTGGAGCACGACGGTGCGGTTGTCGGTCAGCTCGACGCCGGCGGCGTACTTCTCGAGCGGCGAGCCGGGAGGCGACATCAGGTACGGGATGACGTACATCGTCTTGCCCGCGAGCTGTCCGCGCATCTTGTCCTCGAGCAGCGGCTTCATCTCCTCCGACGGGCGCCAGTTGTTGTAGACGCCCTTGTCGGAGGGGTTGCTGGTGGCGACGACGGTCCGCTCCTCGGAGCGGGCGGTGTCCTTGTAGTAGCTGCGGGAGTAGTAGCGGCCCTCGCCGGCCGGCTCGATCTCCCCGGCGTCGAGCGCCTCGCGGACCAGGCGCGCGTCGTCGGCGGCGCTGACGACCTCGATCCGCTCCGCACCGGTGACCCCCGCCCAGTGCGCGACGTAGGCGCGGACCGCCTCGTTGCGCAACCCGGCAGCGTCCAGGACGTCCTCCACGTCGGGCATCTCGCTCCACCTCTCCGCCGCCAGCAGCACGGCAACCGTGTCGACTGTGGGTGGCACCGTACAAGCCCGGGGGCCCTGTGGGACAGGAGGGTGAGGGCGGGGGCTGCCGGTCAGCCCGCCGAGGTGGGTGCGCCGAGCTCCACCATCCGGTCGAAGCCACCGCCGTTGAGGACGTCGGTGAAGCCCGCGTCCTCCATCCGCTCGACGGCCGCGGCGGCACGTCGGCCGGTGGCGCAGTAGACGACGTACGCGTCCTCCCGCGGCAGGTCGGCGACCGCCTGCTCGAAGTCGTCGGTGCCGATGTCGGCCGGCAGGGCATCGGCCACGTGACCGGCGTCGTACTCCTCCGGGGTCCGGACGTCGATCACGGTCGCGCCCGTCTCGATCCGCTCCCGGACCAGGTCGGCGTCGGCGAGCTCCGGGGCGGGCCCGGACTCGCCGCTGGACGCCCCCTCGGGGTCGCCCGGGACCGCGACCAGCCCGATGACGGTGAGCCCCACGAGACCCACCACGACGGCCAGCACGACGGCCACGACCCGCCCTGCGCTCGACATGTCGCCAGTCTGCCTGCCTGCCGGTGAGGTCCGGCGCTCACCCGACGGGGTGTGGGGCCGGCGGTCCGCCCGATGACAGGTTGGGTCCGGACCGTCAGGGAGGCGGTCCGGGAAGGGAACGAAGATGGAGCTCGTGCTCTGGATCCTGGCCGTCATCCTCGTCATCGCCGGCGTCGTGTCGCTGGTGCGCGGAGCGATGCTCCAGGGGATCCTGCTGATCATCGTCGGGCTGCTGGTCGGCCCGGGCGGCGTGAGCCTGTTCACCTAGGCCGGTCGCACCGCTGACGTGTCGGCGACGGGCCCTATGTTGGGGCCCGTCGCCGATCCACGTCCCGGGAGAGCAGGTGAGCAGCGGGTGACCCTCTTCGTCCACCGGGCCGAGCGCACCGACGTGCTCGCCGACGGCCTGGCCGACCTGCTCCTCGACCCGCTCGAGGACCCCTTCGCCGGCGAGCTGGTCGTCGTGCCCGCCAAGGGGATCGAGCGCTGGCTCTCGCAGCGGCTCTCCCACCGGCTCGGCTGCGGCCCGGACGAGGGTGGGGTCTGTGCGGGGGTGGAGTTCCGCTCTCCGCGCTCGCTGGTCGCCGAGCTGACCGGCACCACGCGCGACGACCCGTGGCGTCCCGACGCGCTGGCGTGGCCCCTGCTGTCCGTGCTCGACACCTGTCTCGACGAGCCCTGGGCTGCCTCGCTCGCGGCCCACCTCGGCCACGGCCGTACCGGTGAGGAGGCCGACCTGCGGCGCGGTCGCCGCTACGCGGTGGCCCGCCGGGTCGCCGGCCTGTTCGCGTCGTACGCCACCCAGCGGCCGCAGGTGCTGGTCGACTGGCTCGCGGGGGAGCCGACCGACGGCCTCGGGCGACCGTTGCCCGACGACCTGGCGTGGCAGCCGCCGCTCTGGCGCGCCCTGGTCGACGAGGTCGCCGCGCCGGCGCCCCACGAGCGGCACGCCACCGTGCTCGAGCGGCTGCGCGGCGGGGCCACCGACCTGCCGGCCCGGCTGTCCCTCTTCGGCCACACGCGGCTCCCGACCACCGAGATCGAGCTGCTCGACGCGCTCGCGACCCACCACGCCGTCCACCTGTGGTTGCCCCATCCCGGTGACGCCCTGTGGCAGGCGCTGAGCGACGCCCCCGGTCCCGGTCCGCGCCGCGACCACCCGGGCCACCTCAGGGTCGGCCACCCGCTGCTGGCCACCCTCGGCCGCGACGTCCGGGAGCTGCAGGCACGGCTGGCCGAGGTCGACACCGTCGACGAGACGCGCCCCGCCCCGGATCGTCCCGACAGCCTGCTGGGCTGGCTGCAGTCCGACCTCTCCGCCAACACCGTCGCCCCGGCCGGTCGCTCGCTCGCCGACGACGACCGCTCGGTCCAGGTGCACCGCTGCCACGGACCGGCCCGCCAGGTCGACGTGCTCCGCGAGGTCCTCCTGGGTCTGCTCGAGGACGACCCGACGCTGCAGCCGCGCGACATCCTCGTGATGTGCCCCGACATCGAGACCTACGCCCCGCTGATCACGGCGGCCTTCGGACTCGGCGAGGTGGTCCCCGCGGCCCACCCCGGCCACCAGCTGCGCGTGCTGCTCGCCGACCGGGCCCTGAGCCGTACCAACCCGCTCCTCGGGGTCGCCGCCCAGCTGCTCGACCTCGCCGGCAGCCGGGTCACCGCGAGCCAGCTGCTCGACCTGGCCCAGGCGCCGGTGGTCCGCAGCCGGTTCGGCTTCAGCGACGACGACCTCGACACGATGGCCGCCTGGGTCCGGCAGGCCGGCATCCGGTGGGGTCTCGACCAGGAGCACCGGGAGCCGTACGGCCTCTCGGGGATCGTCCACAACACCTGGCAGTTCGGTCTCGACCGGATCCTGACCGGGGTCACCATGAGCGAGGACGCGCGCGCGTGGCTCGACGTGACCCTGCCCCTCGACGACGTCGGCAGCAACCGCGTCGACCTCGCCGGGCGGGTCGCCGAGCTGGTCGCCCGGGTCCGGGAGGTCACCGACCGGCTCACCGGGACCCGACCGCTGGGTGCCTGGGTCGAGGCGCTCGCCACCGGCATCGCATCGCTGACCCACACCCGCCGCGCCGACCAGGGCCAGGTCGGACAGCTCCACCGCGAGCTGTCCGGCGTGCTGGGCGAGGCCGGCGCCCGCGCGACCACCGAGCTGCGGCTGCCCGACGTCCGAGCCCTCCTCGGCGACCACCTCGCGGGCCGTCCGACCCGCGCCAACTTCCGCTCCGGGACCCTCACGGTCTGCACCATGGTCCCGATGCGCTCGGTGCCCCACCGGGTGGTGTGCCTGGTGGGCGTCGACGACGGCGTCTTCCCTCGGGTCGGAGCCGTCGACGGCGACGACGTGCTGGCGCGTGACCCCGTGGTCGGGGAGCGAGACGTGCGGTCCGAGGACCGCCAGCTGATGCTCGACGCCGTCCTGGCTGCCACCGAGCGGCTGGTGGTCACCTACACCGGAGCCGACGAGCACACCGGCCAGGCCCGCCCCCCGGCGGTGCCGCTGGGTGAGCTGCTCGATGCACTCGACCGCACCACTCCCGAGCCGATCCGTGAGCGCGTCGTCGTACGCCACCCGTTGCAGGCGTTCGACGTCCGCAACGTCGCGCCGGGCCGGCTGGGCGTCCCCGGGCCCTTCACCTTCGACGAGCGGCTGCTCTCGGCGGCGCGGACCGCGGCCTCGCAGCGCCCCGCCCCACCCGCCTTCCTCGACGAGCGGCTCCCGCCGCGTCGGCCCGACGACGTGGCGCTGGTCGACCTGCTCGGCTTCTTCGCCGATCCGGTCAAGGGGTTCTTCCGGTCCCTCGACGTGACCCTGCCGTGGGAGGTCGACGGTGTGGCCGACGCGATGCCGGTCGAGATCGACCAGCTGGAGACCTGGGGGGTCGGCGACCGGATGCTCGCCGACATGCTGCGGATGGTCCACCCCGACCAGGCGCTCGGCCTGGAGTGGCGTCGCGGGTCGCTGCCGCCCGGCCAGCTCGGGTGGCGCAAGGCGCAGGAGGTGCGCGACCAGGCGATGGCGCTCGCCGTCGCGGCGCTCACCCACCGCCAGACCACCCCGCGCAGCCACGACGTCGACGTCGCCCTGCCCGACGGGCGACGGCTGACCGGCACCGTCGGCCCGGTCTACGACGGGCGGCTCGTCGAGGTCGGCTTCTCCCGCCTCGGCGGCAAGCAGCTGCTGCAGGCGTGGGTGCGGCTGCTCGCCCTGGCGGCCCACGACCCCGACAAGCACTGGACCGCCCTGGTCGTCGGCCGTGCCGCCCGCGGCACCACCGTGGCCCAGCGACTGCTCGGCCCGGCCGACCATGCTCCCGACCTGCTGCTGCGCGACCTCGTCGACCTCTACGACCGCGGCCGGCGCGAACCGCTGCCGCTGCCGGTCAAGACGTCGTACGCCTGGGCCTCGGCGGTCCACCAGGGTGACGACCCGGTGCAGGCCGCCGAGCGTCGCTGGAAGTCGAGCCTGTACCCCGGCGAGAACGAGCTGCCCGCCCACGTCCGGGTCTGGGGTCGGCACGCGCCGCTCCCGGCCGTCCTCGGCGAGGTTCGTCCCGACGAGGACGACCTCGGACAGCCCCACCGCCTCGGTGCCCTGTCGGTCCGGCTGTGGGGCCCTCTCCTGCGCGCCGAGAGGAGCCTGTGATGGCCGGCTCCCCGACGCCCTTCGACCTCACCGGCGCGCTGCCCGCGACCGGCACGACCACCGTGCTCGAGGCCAGCGCCGGCACCGGCAAGACGTTCGCCCTCGCCGGTCTGGTCACGCGCTACGTCGCCGAGGGCCACGCGCGGCTCGACGACATGCTGCTCATCACCTTCGGTCGGGCCGCCAGCCAGGAGCTCCGCGAGCGGGTGCGTGCGGCGCTCGTCGTGGCGGCCGACGCGCTCGACGACCCGACCCGGGTCCCCGACGACAACGCCCTCCTCCGCCACCTGGTCGACGCGCCGGCCGGCGAGCTCGCCCTCCGCCGGGGCCGGCTGTGCGACGCGCTCGCGTCCTTCGACTCCGCGACCATCGCCACCACCCACCAGTTCTGCCAGCTGGTGCTGCGCTCGCTGGGCGTCGCCGGTGACTCCGAGGCCGGCCTGACCCTGGTCGAGAGCCTCGACGACCTGGTGTCCGAGGTCGTCGACGACCTCTACCTCGCGCGCTTCCGGCAGGACCGGGAGAAGCCGCCCTTCTCGCGGGCCGAGGCCGGCGCGCTCGCCCGCGACGTCGTCGCCAACCCCCACACCACGCTGACCCCCGAGCAGCCCGAACCGGGGTCGGGCGCCGCGGCGCGGGTGGCCTTCGCCACGGAGGTGCTGCGCGAGCTCGAGCGCCGCAAGCGCCGCCTCGGCGTGCTCGGCTTCGACGACCTGCTCAGCCGGCTGGCCCAGGCGCTCGCCGACGACGACGCACCGGCGAGGCAGCGGATGCGCGACCGGTGGTCGATCGTCATGGTCGACGAGTTCCAGGACACCGACCCCGTGCAGTGGGACGTGCTCCACCGCGCGTTCGACGGCGCCAGCACCCTGGTGCTGATCGGCGACCCCAAGCAGGCCATCTACGCCTTCCGCGGCGGAGACATCGCCACCTACCTCACCGCCGCCGAGGGCCGCGACGTCCGGACCCTCGACACCAACTGGCGCAGCGACCAGCCGCTCGTCGCGGCCACCCACGCGGTGCTCCGCGGCGCCAGCCTGGGCGACGACCGGATCCAGGTCCGCGACGTCCATGCCCACCACACCGCCCACCGGCTGGCCGGCGCCCCCCGCAACGACCCGTTCCGGCTGCGGCTCGTCACCCGCCAGCAGTGCGGGGTCCCGCCCCACAGGACGGTCGGCATCGACCGGCTGCGCGACCACATCTCGGCCGACCTCGCGGCCGACGTGAAGGCGCTGCTGGCCAGCGATGCGACGTACGACGGGCGTCCGGTCGCGGCCGGTGACGTCGCCGTGATCGTCGAGGCCCACAAGGACGCGCGAGCCTGCCGCGACGCGCTGGCCGCGGCCGGGGTCCCCGCCGTCTACACCGGTGACACCGACGTCTTCTCCTCACGGGCGGCCGCCGACTGGCTGTGCCTGCTCGAGGCCTTCGAGCAGCCGCAGCGCAGCGGCCTGGTCCGGGCTGCGGCCACCACGATGTTCTTCGGGGAGTCCGCTGCGAGCCTCGCGGCGGGGGGCGACGATCTCACCGACCGGGTGGCCCACACGCTGCGGGAGTGGGCCGACCACGCCCGGGAGCGCGGGGTGGCGGCCGTGCTGGAGGCGGCTCAGGTCGCCGGGATGGGCGACCGGGTGCTGGGCTGGCAGGGCGGCGAGCGCCACCTCACCGACCTCGCCCACCTCGCGCAGGTGCTCCACGAGACCGCCCACCGGGAGCGGCTCGGGTCCCCGGCCCTGCTCGACTGGCTGCGCGACCAGACCTCCGAGCGGCGCGGGGCGGGCGAGCGCAACCGGCGCCTCGACAGCGACGCCAAGGCCGTCCAGATCATGACGGTGTGGGTCAGCAAGGGACTCCAGTACCCCCTCGTCTACCTGCCGTTCGCGTTCAACCGCCACGTCCCCGACCCGGTCAACGTCCTCTACCACCGCGGGGCCGAGCGGTGCCTGGACATCGGCGGCCGTCGATCCGGCTTCGCGGCGATCCAGGCCCTGGGCCGGCAGGAGTCCGCCGGCGACGACATCCGCCTCACCTACGTCGCGCTCACCCGTGCGCAGTCGCAGGTCGTCGCCTGGTGGGCACCGTCCTGGGAGGAACCCCACGGCGGCCTCTCCCGGCTGCTGCGCGGCCGGGGACCGGGTGAGGCCACCGTGCCCGAGCAGGCTCCCGGCCGGCCGTCCGACGAGGAGATGATCCAGCGGCTCCGCCACTGGCAGGAGGAGGGAGGACCCTCCCTGGAGCGCTCCGAGGTCGTCGCCGCACCCGAGTCACCCGTCGCTGAGCTGCCGCCCGGACTGTCGGTTCGCCGGTTCACGCGGTCCATCGACACCGCCTGGCGTCGTACGTCCTACTCCGGGCTGCTGCGCTCCGCCGGCGACGCTGTGGGCGTCGCCAGCGAGCCCGAGGTCGGCGTCGTGGACGACGAACCCTTCGAGACCCCCGTCATGGTCGCCGAGCCCCCGGCGGCGGGGGCCGAGCTGCCCTCCCCGATGGCGGACCTGCCCGGTGGCGCCGACTTCGGGTCGCTCGTCCACGGGGTGCTCGAGGAGGCAGACCCGCTCGCCCCCGACCTGGAGGCCGAGCTCGCGCGCCACGTCGCCGAGCAGCTCCCGTGGTGGCCGGTCGACGCCACGCCCGGCGAGCTCGCCGCTGCCCTGGTCCCGCTCCACCACAGTCCGCTGGGGCCGTTGCTGCCCGAGCTCACGCTGGCGCAGATCGGCCGGCACGACCGGCTGCGCGAGCTCGACTTCGAGATCCCGCTCGCCGGCGGCGACCTCGGGCCGTTCCCCGACATCCGGGTGCGTGAGCTGGCCGCGGTGCTCGACCACCACCTCGAGGCAGACGACCCCGTCCGCCCCTACGCCCACCGGCTGCGCGAGCCGGGCCTCGGTGACCAGTCGCTGCGGGGCTACCTCTCCGGCTCGATCGACGTCGTGCTCCGGGCGCCCGGGCCGCGCTACCTCGTGGTCGACTGGAAGACCAACTGGCTCGGTGAGGGCGAGGGCGCGCTCACCGCCGCCGACTACGCCCCCGACCGGGTGCGCGAGGCGATGCTCCACTCCGACTACCCCCTGCAGGCGATGCTCTACACCGTCGTCCTCCACCGCTACCTCCGCTGGCGCCAGCCCGGCTACGACCCCGAGGTCCACCTCGGCGGCGTCCTCTACCTCTACGTCCGGGGGATGTGCGGCCCCGACACCCCGGTGGTCGACGGCCACCCCGCCGGCGTCTTCAGCTGGCGCCCACCTGCGGGCCTGGTGACCGACCTGTCCGACCTGCTCGACGGGAGGCGACCATGAGCGTCGTCGAGGATCCCCACGACGTACGGATCGCCGTGGGAGCCACCGGGTTGCTCCGCGACCTCAACCGCGCCGGCGTCCTCGACGCCGTCGACCTCCACGTGGCCGCCCGGGTGACCACCCTCGCCCACGACGAGGACCCCCTGGTCGCGCTGGCCGTCGCCGTCGCCGTCCGCGCGGTGCGGGGCGGGTCGGTCTGCGTCCGCCTCGACGGGCTGGTCGCCGAGGACGACGAGGTCGCCTGGCCCGATCCGGCCACCTGGCGCGCGGCGATCGCCGCCAGCCCGCTGACGCGCGATCCCGAGGTGCTCCACCTCGAGGACGACCGCCTCTACCTCGACCGCTACTGGCGCGAGGAGGTGCAGGTCTGCACCGACGTGCTCGCCCGGGCGAGCACCGGCCGGGTCGAGCGTCCGGAGGGCCTCGACCGGGTGTTCCCCCTCACCGGCTACGACGAGCAGCGCGACGCGGCCGCCCTGGCGCTCGCGCAGCCGACGACCGTGCTCACCGGCGGCCCCGGAACGGGCAAGACGACGGCGGTCGCGGGGCTGCTGGCGCTGCTCGCCGAGCAGGCCGAGCAGCAGGGCGCGCCCCGGCTCCGGATCGCCCTGGCAGCTCCTACCGGCAAGGCGGCGGCGCGGTTGCAGCAGGCGGTCGAGAAGGAGGTGGGCAACCTCCGCGACGAGGCCGATCGCGGCCGGCTGGCGGGGCTCCGGGCGATGACGCTCCACCGGCTGCTCGGCACCCGTCCCGACACCTCGGCCCGGTTCCGCCACCACCGAGACAACCGGCTGCCCCACGACGTGGTGGTCGTCGACGAGGCGTCGATGGTGTCGCTGACGATGATGGCGCGGCTGCTCGAGGCGCTGCGCCCTGACGCGAGGCTGGTGCTGGTGGGCGATCCCGACCAGCTCGCCTCGGTCGAGGCCGGGGCGGTGCTCGCCGACCTGGTCGACGGCCTCGGCGCGCGACGCGACGTCGAGGTCGCGGCCCTGGCCACCTCCCACCGGTTCGGGGAGGCCATCGGCGCGCTGGCGGCGGCGGTCCGCGACGGCCGGGCCGACGACGCGGTCGCGTTGCTCCGTCAGGGCGACCCCCACGTCGTGTTCGAGGAGACCGAGGACCCCGGCCCGGTGCTGCGCGACGTGCTCCTGCCGCGTGCTCGGCAGCTGCGGCTGGCGGGCCTCGACGGCGCGGCCGACGAGGCACTGGCGCTGCTCGACGGCCACCGGCTGCTCTGCGCCCACCGTGACGGTCCCCATGGCGTCCACCACTGGAACCACCAGGTGGAGCGCTGGCTCAGCGAGGAGCTCACCGAGGGCCTCTGGTCCGCCTGGTACCCCGGTCGCCCGTTCCTGGTGACCGCCAACGACTACGGCCTCGGCATCTACAACGGCGACACCGGGGCCGCCGTGCTCCGACGCGGGGTCCTGCGTGCGGTCGTCGCCGGTGTCACCGGCCCGCTCGACCTCGCCACCTCCCGGGTGAGCGACGTCGAGACCATGCACGCGATGACCATCCACAAGAGCCAGGGCAGCCAGGCCGGCGAGGTCACGGTCCTGCTGCCCGACGTCGAGTCGCGCCTGCTGACCCGCGAGCTCCTCTACACCGCGATCACCCGGGCCCAGGACCGGGTCCGCGTCGTCGGCAGCGAGGCATCGGTCCGCGCCGCCGTCGACCGGCCCGTGGGACGTGCCAGCGGCCTGCGGGAGCGGCTGCGCGAGGGCGGCTGAGCCGCGCGTTCCACCCCTCGTGCGGTGTCACGTCGCGGCAACACGACGACGCTAGTGTCGGGGGGTGCCGTACCTCCTGCGTGTCTCGCTCCCCGACGTCCCGGGCTCGCTGGGACGCGTGGCGACCGCGATCGGTGAGGCCGGCGGTGACATCGAGGCGATCGAGATCGTCGAGAAGCGCTACGACGGGACGGCGGTCGACGACGTCTTCCTGGAGATGGTCGACGGCACCATGCCGGACACGATCGTCTCGGCCTGCACCCAGCTCACCGGCGTCGAGGTGCTCTGGATCAACCGGTACGCCGCGGGCAGCAACGTCTTCCTCGACCTCGAGGCCGTCGAGGACCTGACCGCCCACCCGGCGCGGGCGCTGGACCGGCTGGTGGAGCTGCTGCCGGTGGTCTTCCGCTCCGACTGGGCGGCGCGGGTGCACCGCGAACGCGGGGTCCTGGTCTCGACCGCTGCGGCGCCCGACGAGGTGGCCTGGGTCGACGTCTCCGCTCCAGGACCGCTCGAGGACGAGGACGACGACCTGGTCCTCGCCTGCCCGCTGGGCCCGGACGAGGCGCTGCTGATCGGGCGACGCGGGGGACCGGAGTTCCTCGACTCCGAGCTGGCCCGGGTCAAGCACCTCGCGAGCCTGGCGCGCTCCATCGCCACCTAGGACCTGGGCAGCGTGAGCACCTCGGCCCCGTCCGCGGTGATGGCGATCGTGTGCTCGCTGTGGGCCGTCCGGCACCCGGTCGCGCTCCTGAGGGTCCACCCGTCGGCGTCGGTGACCAGGTCGGCGGTGTCGGCCATCACCCACGGCTCCAGCGCCAGCAGCAGCCCGGGGCGCAGCTGGTAGCCACGACCGGGCCGTCCGGTGTTGGAGACGTGCGGGTCCTGGTGCATCGTCGAGCCGATGCCGTGACCTCCGAACTCGGTGTTGATCAGGTATCCGGCCTCGGTCAGGACCGTTCCGATGGCATGGGACAGGTCGCCGATCCGGGCCCCCGGCGCGGCGGCGGCGATCCCCGCGGCCAGGGCGCGTTCGGTGGCATCGATCATCGCCACGCTCTCCGCTGGCCGGGACTCGCCCACGACGAAGCTGATGGCCGAGTCCGCGGCCACGCCCTCCAGGGAGACGGCGAGGTCGAGGGACAGCAGGTCGCCGTCGGCCAGCGCGTAGTCGTGAGGCAGCCCGTGGAGCACGGCGTCGTTGACCCCGGTGCAGATGTGGTGGCCGAACGGCCCGCGCCCGAAGGACGGCGCGTAGTCGACGTAGCAGGACTGCGCACCCGCCTCGTCGATCATGGTCCGGGCCCACCGGTCGATGTCGAGCAGGTTGGTGCCGACCGCGCTGCGGCTCCTCAGCGTCTGCAGGATGTGGGCGACGAGGGCCCCGGTGTCGCGGGCGCGGGCCACCTTGGCGGGGTTCAGGATCTCGATCACGCGGCGCCTCCTGCGGTCCAATAACTATCCCGGTCATGTTATCCCGGTACTAGAATTGGTGCCATGGTCAGGTTGCCGCTCACGCCCGCGGAGGTCGAGCGCGGCCAGCGCCTCGGCGCCCTCCTCCGTCAGGCCCGCGGGGAGCGCTCGATGCTCGCCACGGCCCTCGACGCCCGGGTCTCGCCCGAGACGCTCCGGAAGATCGAGTCTGGTCGCGTCGCCACCCCCGCCTTCCCCACCATCGCAGCGATCGCCGACGTCCTGGGCCTCTCCCTCGACGCCCTGTGGGCCGAGGTCAACCAGACCTCCTCGGGCGCTCCCGGAGGGGCGGTCGCAGGGTCGCGGCGACCGGTCGCCGGCTAGGCCACCGAACGGATCCGCGTGACCAGCACCGAGCCCAGGACGCTCGCGGCGAACGACACCAGGTAGACGGTGCCGTAGCCCAGCGACCAGCCGTCGCCGCGCGTGGCCACCGACCCTCCGGCCTCGCGCACCACGACCAGGATCGCCCCGGCGAGCACCGGGGCGAGCACCTGCGGCAGCGCGTTGGCGATGTTGATGACCCCGAGGTCCTTGGCCCGCTCCTCGGCCCGCGGGAGCACCTGCGTGATGAGGGCGAAGTCGACCGCGGTGTAGATGCCGAACGCGCAGCCGAGCACGATCGCCGCCACCACCGCCGCCGGCCACGTCTGCCCGACGGCCAGGATCAGGGACGCAACGCCCGAGACGACCCCTGACCAGATGACGAACACCTTGCGTCGACCGAGCCGGTCGCTCCAGTGCCCGAAGACGGCCGTCGTCACGATGGTGGCGACGGCGTACAACGCCGTGAGCACCAGGACCCGACCGGGCGCGTCGTCCTCGCTGACGCCGAGGCCGTCGATGACGTAGAAGAGCAGGTAGAGCGTGGCGACGTAGTTGCCGAGGTTGACCAGGAACCGGGTGATCCACGCCCAGGCGAAGTCGGGGTGCTCGCGCGGGGAGATCCAGAACGAGCGGACGAACGAGCCGATCGCGAACGGCGGCGGCCGGTGGTCGGCCGGCAGCGCGAGGTCGCGCGAACCGAGGGCGTACGGGAGCGTCAGCAGGAGCAGCACCACCAGCGTGGCGAGGTAGCCGGTCGCGATCGAGCCGGTCAGCCCCGCGATCGCCACGCCGGCCACGATCCCGATCGTCTGGGCGATCGCCACCAGACCACCGATCAGGCCGCGTCGGGCGACCGGCACCTGGTCGGGGATCGCCGCCATCGCGGCGGCGTACATGGCGTTGAGGAACACCTGGGCGGCGCACCAGCCGAGCAGCATCACGGTCACCGACTCGGCGGCCGCGAGGACGAGCAGGGAGAGCGCGCTGCCGGCGGCCCCGGCCAGGACCCACGGCAGCCGGCGTCCGCGGCGCAGCGTCGTCCGGTCGGAGAACGCCCCGAAGACCGGGTTGCAGATCGTCGAGACGGCGGCTCCGACGCCGAGCACGAGGGAGAGCACCGCCTCCTTGCGGTCGGGCGAGATCGTGGCGGCCTGCTCGGCGAGCAGAACCTGGATCGGTCCGAACCACCCGGAGTAGATGCCGAGGTTCAGCAGCGTCAGGGCCGCGACCCAGCGTGCGGGAGGAGCGAGGGTGGGCTCGGACAGCGCCGACCTGGGCGCCGCGGTCTGGGTCACCCGCACATCATGACGTCACGAACGGCGTTCCAGGAGGAAGAGCGGGATCAGTCGATCGGTCTTCTGCTGGTAGGTCCCGTACCTCGGCCAGGTCCGGACCGCGCGTTCCCACCACACGTCGCGCTCCGGGCCGTCCGCCAGCTCGCGCACGTCGTACGTCGCCTTGTCGGCGCCGTCCTGGAGGTCGACCTCGGGACGGGCGCGGAAGTTGTGGGCCCAGACCGGGTCGTCGTCGGACCCGCCCTTGGACGCCACGGCGAGGTAGGCGCCCTCGTGCTCGACCCGCATCACCGGGTTCTTGCGCAGCTTGCCGCTGCGGGCTCCGACCGAGGTGATGACCACGATCGGGTCGCCGGTGGACGCCAGCGTGTTGGCCCTCGCGCCGTCGGAGGCCTCGAAGGCCGCCACCTGGTTGCGGACCCAGGCCGCCGTGCTGGGCTCGTACTCTCCCGTGAGTGCCATGTCTCACACCCCATCACGCGCCCGGGGGCGACGCCAGAGGCTGGGTAGCGTGGCGGACATGGCCACGAGGACCGACGTCTACAGCCACGGGCACGACGCGAGCGTGCTGCGCGCCCACGGGGCGCGCACGATCGCCAACTCCGCGGCCTACCTCGAGCCCGACCTGCAGCCGGGGGTCTCCGTGCTCGACGTCGGCTGCGGCGTCGGCAGCATCACCGCCGAGATCACCGACCGGGTCCACCCCGGCAGGGTGGTGGGGGTCGACGTGGTGTGGGAGGCGGTGCGCGCCACGCGCGAGGCCTCCGCGGACGTGAGGGTCGCGCTCGCCAGCGGCTACCGGCTGCCCTTCGCCGACGGCTCGTTCGACGTGGTCCACGCCCACCAGGTGCTGCAGCACCTCAGTGACCCGGTCGCGGCGCTGCAGGAGCTCCGCCGGGTGTGCCGGCCCGGGGGAGTGGTGGCCGTGCGCGACGCCGACTACGCCGCGATGACGTGGTGGCCGGACGCCGCCGGGCTCGACGACTGGCTCCGGGTCTACCGCGCCGTCGCCCACGGCAACGACGCCGAACCCGACGCCGGACGCCGGCTGCGCGCGTGGTGCCGGGCCGCCGGCTTCACCGACCTGGCCTGCAGCGCGAGCATCTGGTCCTTCGCCTCGCCGGAGGAGCGGCGCTGGTGGGGGCACCAGTGGGCCGAGCGCAGCCAGCACTCCGCCTTCGCCCGGCAGGCCCTCGAGCGCGGACTGGCCGCCGAGGAGGACCTGGGACGGATCGCGGAGGCGTGGCGGGAGTGGGCCGAGGACGAGGACGGCTGGTTCCTGGTGCCCCACGCCGAGGTGCGCTGCCGGGCCTGACGTCCGGGCCCCGGCGACCGGGCCGATAGCGTGCCCGCATGAGTGCGATCGACGGCGTGTCGGAGACCTTCGACCCCGACCAGTGGGACGACGTCCCGGGCTTCGAGGACCTGACCGACCTCACCTACCACCGGGCGCGGGCGCACGGCACGGTGCGGATCGCCTTCGACCGGCCCGACGTCCTCAACGCCTTCCGGCCGCACACCGTCGACGAGCTGCTGCGGGTCCTCGAGCACGCCCGCACCTCAGCCGACGTCGGCTGCGTGCTGCTCACCGGCAACGGACCGAGCGCCAGGAACGACAAGTGGGCGTTCTGCACGGGTGGTGACCAGCGGATCCGGGGGCGGGCGGGCTACCAGTACGCCGAGGGCGAGACGGCCGACACGGTCGACCAGGCGAAGATGGCCCGGCTCCACATCCTGGAGTGCCAGCGGCTGATCCGGTTCATGCCCAAGGTCGTGGTCTGCCTGGTCAACGGCTGGGCGGCCGGCGGCGGCCACAGCCTCCACGTCGTCTCCGACCTGACGATCGCGAGCGCCGAGCACGCGCGGTTCAAGCAGACCGACGCGGACGTCGGGTCCTTCGACGGCGGGTTCGGGTCGGCGTACCTCGCCCGTCAGGTGGGTCAGAAGTTCGCCCGCGAGATCTTCTTCCTCGGCGACGTCTACACCGCCGAGGACGCGCACCGGATGGGCATGGTCAACCGGGTCGTGCCGCACGCCGAGCTCGAGGCCGAGGCACTGGAGTGGGGCCGCAAGATCAACGGCAAGTCCCCGACGGCGCAGCGGATGCTGAAGTACTCCTTCAACCTGATCGACGACGGTCTGGTCGGCCAGCAGCTCTTCGCCGGGGAGACGACGCGGCTGGCCTACATGACCGACGAGGCGCAGGAGGGTCGCGACCAGTTCCTCGAGAAGCGCGAGCCGGACTGGTCGCCCTACCCCTGGTACTACTGAGCCGCTGCAGCTCCTCGGCCCAGCGACGGTCCGCGCTCGAGGGTGACCCCGACCACGCCTCGCGTCACCCGTACCGGAGGATGCGGCCCGGGTACGACGTGCTCATCGTTGTCTGCGTAGCCGAGCGGTGACGGAGCACGCCATGACGATCGAGCTGGACGACGCGGGTGCGCGAGCTCCTCGGCAGCGCGCTCGGGTGGACGAGGGGCCCGTCATGAGATCGGTCGAGCTCGAGCTGTGCGCCGAGTTCCCGTCGGTGCCGATCGACCAGGTGACCACGCTCGTGGAGTGCCTGTGGGCCCACTTCGACGACGCCACGGTCCGGGACTTCGTGCCGGTGCTGGTCCGCAAGCAGGCGAAGGAGGAGCTGCGTGACCACCTCGGACCCGACGTGCTGGGACGGGGCGCCACCGGCCGCCACCCCGCGACCGTCCCGACGGCTGGAAGCCCTCGTCGGTCCAGGCGTCGCCACCTCATGCTCCGCGGGTGACGTGGGACACCGGGCGACGCAGGACAGTGGCCGCAGGCGGAGGGCTGTGGTGGTGCGGCCTCCGACGTCAGGACGCAACCGCACGATCCAGGGTGACTGACGAGCCGGCCGTCGGGCCGGGGTGACCCTCGGACCGACGACGCGACGGGGTGGTGGCCCATGAGCTCTCGGTTGACCGGGCTGCTCCCGATCGCGGGGTGGGTGCGGTCCTACGACCGTGGCTGGCTGCGTGGGGACCTGATCGCCGGGCTCACCGTGCTGGCGCTGATCGTCCCCAAGAACCTCGGGTACGCCGACATCGCCGGGATCCCGGTCCAGAACGGGCTCTACGCGGCGGCTGCCGGAGCGATCCTCTACGGGATCTTCGGGACCAGCCGGCAGATCTCCGTCGGGCCGAGCTCCGGCCTGGCGGCCGTCGCCGCCAGCGCGGTGCTGGCCGCCGGCATCACCGACGAGAGGGAGGTCGCGGCGTTCGTCGCGGGGATCACCCTGGCCTCCGGAGTCCTGTTCCTGGTCTTCGCGGTGATCAAGGCAGGGTGGATCGCGCAGTTCCTGTCACGTGCCGTGGTCACCGGGTTCCTGTTCGGCGCCGCGATCGACGTGGTCATCGGCGAGCTGTCCAAGCTCACCGGGACCGACGCCAGCGGCTCCAACTCGCT
Organism: Nocardioides euryhalodurans; assembly: GCF_004564375.1. Classification (NCBI taxonomy): domain Bacteria; kingdom Bacillati; phylum Actinomycetota; class Actinomycetes; order Propionibacteriales; family Nocardioidaceae; genus Nocardioides; species Nocardioides euryhalodurans. The sequence goes on along the minus strand of NZ_CP038267.1, from coordinate 2,255,372 downwards.
GCGGGAGCTCTGGTCGTGGCTGGGCGGCGTGGACGAGACCCACCGGACGACGCTCGTCGTGGGTGTCATCTCCCTCGTCGTCATCTTCGGGCTCCGCGTCGTCGCACCCCAGGTGCCCGGAGCGCTGGTCCTGGTGGTCGGTGGTCTGGCAGCCTCTTGGCTGTTCGACCTCGGGGACCGTGGTGTGGCACTCGTCGGAGACGTGCCGCGCGGGCTGCCGTCCTTCGTGGTCCCCGACGGTGGGCTGATGTGGGAGCACGCAGGCACCGGGGCGCTGGCGGCCTTCGCGCTGGTGCTGATCGGGTTCTCCCAGACGGCGGGCGACGCGCGGATGTTCGCCGCCAGGCACCGCTACCCGATCGACATCGACCAGGAGTCCGTCGCGCAGGCGATGGCGAACGCCGGAGCGGGGGTGTTCCAGGGCATGCCGGTCTCGACGAGCCTGTCGGCGAGCTCGCTGAACGACCATGCCGGCGCCCGGTCGGGGGTGGCCTCCCTCACCACCGGGGTCGGGGTCCTGCTGACCCTCCTCGTGCTGGCTCCCCTCTTCTCCGACCTGCCGAAACCGGTGCTGGCCGCCGTCATCACCGAGGCGGTGGTGATGGGGATGATGAACTTCCCGGAGGTCAGGCGGCTCGCGCGCGTCCAGAGGTTCGACTTCTGGGTCGCGATGGCAGCCTTGCTGGGGACCCTGGTGTTCGGCGTCCTCTCGGGCGTGCTGATCGGCGTCGGTCTCTCCATCTTCTGGCTCATCTCGGTCGCGACCCGACCCCACATCCCCGTGCTGGCGCGCGAACCCGGCACCCCCGCGTTCCGTGAGCTCAGCGAGCACCCGGATGACGAGCAGGTCCCCGGCGTCGTCGTGCTGCGCATGGACGGCGGGCTGTTCTTCGCCACCTCGGACGCCCTCGAGGACCGGGTCCGCGAGATCATCCACCTGGCCCCCGACCTGACCGGGATCGTGCTCGACTGCGGCGGGATGGACTTCGTCGACTCCCAGGGCTCCGCCACGCTGGACGACATCATCACCCTCACCGACGACGCCGGGATCGTGCTGCGCCTGGCGCGGGTGAAGCCCGGGTTCAGGGCGCTGCTCGAGCGTGACCACGTCCTCGAGCGCCTCGGCCCGGACAAGGTCCACGGCAACATCCTGCTCGCGCTGCAGGCGCACCTCGACGCCCCCGAGGGACCAGCAGACGGTGCCCGTGGGGAGTCACCGACACCCGGCGGCTGACAGGACCCATCACCAGGAAGCCCGGGTCGGGGTCCCGATATCGTCCCCCCAGCAGGCGTGGCGTCTTCCGGAGACGTCCACCACACACGCACCGAGGAAGTCTCGTTGGAGCCAGTGACCGCCGGCCCTGCCCCGGCGCGCATCGTCGTCCTCACCGGCGCCGGCATCTCCGCGGAGAGCGGGTTGCCGACCTTCCGCGACGCCGACGGGCTGTGGGAGGGCCACGACCCAATGCAGGTCGCGACGCCCGAGGCGTACGCCACTGACCCGGCGCTGGTGCACCGTTTCTACGACGAGCGCCGCTCCGCGCTCGCCCGGGTCGGACCCAACGCGGCCCACTCGGCGTTGGCCCGGCTCGAGGAGGCGCTCGGCGACGACCTGCTCGTCGTGACCCAGAACATCGACGACCTCCACGAGCGAGCCGGGTCCCGCCGGGTGCTGCACATGCACGGCAGGCTCCGTTCGGCGTGGTGCACCGCCTGCGACGCCCGCCACGACTGGATCGGCCCGCTGGGTCACCACCCCGCCTGCCCGGACTGCGGCACGAGGGAGCTGCGCCCGGACGTCGTCTGGTTCGGCGAGGTCCCGCACGGGATGGACCGGATCGAGGAGGCGCTGTGGGACTGCGACCTCTTCGTCTCGATCGGCACCTCCGGGCTGGTCTACCCGGCCGCGGCCTTCGTGCAGTACGCCGTGGCGCGCGGCACGCCCACTCTCGAGCTCAACCTCGACGCCAGTGACGGCACCAGCGACTTCGACGAGTCACGCCGCGGGCCGGCGACCCGACTGGTACCGGCGTGGGTGGACGAGGTCCTGGCGGACTATCGGAGATGAGGGGTCAGCGGGCGAGCTCGGCCAGCAGCAGGTCGCGGTAGCGGCCGTCGGGGTCCTCGACCCCGAGCCGGGGCACCCAGCCGCCGAGCATCTCGGCGAAGAGCGCGCCGCTGGTGATGATCCGCGGATCCATGTGGCCGAAGACCTCGAGCGCCACGGTGCCGTAGAGAGTGGCCCAGCCCTGCATGAACACCCAGATCAGGCCGCGGTGGTCGGCGGGGATGTCCTCGACGTCGACCGGGAACATCGGGTCGCGCAGCGCCTCGGCGACCGCGGGGGGGAGCTCGTCGAGCTCGGGATGGGCGTAGTGGGTCCGCTGCCAGACCTCGAGGAGCAGCGAGTGCATGTAGAGCCCCGAGGTCCACGCGGTGATCACCTCGCGCCGATGGCAGTGGGAGTCGGCGACCGGGTTGGCGAAGACCAGCGAGAACTCCGCCTTCTCCCGCAGGCCCCAGCGACGGAACGCCACCGAGGCACAGATGAGCCGGGCGAGCGGGTCGTCCTCGGGCTGGGTCGCCGCGGCCTCCCGGAACTCGTCGGTCGCCGCCTTGTCGATCTCGTAGGCCACCACGTCGACCAGCTCCTGGTAGCTGCCGACGTAGCGGTAGAGGGCCGGGGCGGTGAGCCCCATCCGGGACGCGATCGCGCGAAGGGAGAGCTCCTCGCCGGCCGAGAGCAGCTGCCGCGAGGTCGCGACGATCTCGTCGAGCGTCGCCTCCCGCTGCCGCTGGCGCCGCGTCATGGTCTGGTCCGTCACCACTGAAACCTCCGAAATGTCTTGACGCGGCGAGTTTACACTGTTTACGGTGAACACCGTTCACTTTCCTGAAGGGGTAGTTCGATGCTCGATCGCTGGAGCGGGATCCTGGTCCGTCGGCCGTTGGCCGTCCTCCTCGCCGGACTGGCGCTGGCGCTGGCCGCGGGGGTGTACGGCGCCGGGGTCTTCGGCTCGCTCTCGCAGGGCGGCTTCGACGACCCGGACACCGAGTCGTCCCGGTCGCTGGCCGTGCAGCGCGAGGCGCTCGGCAACCAGGGCGTCGACGTGATCGCCATCTACTCCAGCGAGGACCTCCGCGTCGAGGACCCCGAGTTCCGCGAGCGGGTCGAGGCGACCCTGGCCGGTCTCCCGGAGGACACCACCACCGAGGTGGTCCCGTGGTTCGCGGCCGAGGACCCCGGGCTCGTCAGCACCGACGGCCACTCCGCCCAGGTGCTGATCTCGCTCGCCGGCGAGACCCAGGACGACTACCTCGAGAGCTTCGAGGAGCTCGAGCCCACGCTGGCCGCCGAGGGCCTCGAGACCGACGTTGCAGGAGTGTTCGCGACGTACGCCGACGTCAACGAGCGGACCGAGGAGGACCTGCAGCGGGCCGAGACGATCTCGCTCCCGGTCGTGGCCGTCCTCGCGATCCTGATCTTCGGCAGCCTGGTGGCCGCCTCGATGCCGGTGCTCGTCGGAGCGCTCGCCGTGATCGGCGCCCTCGCCGTCGTCCGCGGGATCACCCTCTTCACCGAGGTCTCGATCTTCTCGGTCAACGTGATCACCCTGCTCGGGATGGGTCTGGCGATCGACTACGCCCTTTTCGTCGTCAGCCGCTTCCGCGAGGAGCTCGCGAAACGACCCGTCGACGATCCCGACGGTGTCTCCGAGGCACTCACGACCACGATGCGCACCGCGGGCCGGACCGTGCTCTTCTCCGGCCTCACCGTCGCCGCGGCCATGTCGTCGCTGCTGGTCTTCCCGCAGGCCTTCCTGCGCTCGATGGGGTACGGCGGCATCGCGGCGGTCCTCGTCGCCATGCTGGCCGCCCTCACCGTGCTGCCCGCCACGCTGCGGCTGCTGGGCCGGCGGATCGACAAGGGACGCGTGATGCGCCGGGCCCGGGCGCGGGCGGGGGTCGACGACGCCAACGGGGCCTGGGCCCGGATCGCGGCCGCGGTGATGCGCCGGCCGGTGACCGTCCTCGTGGTGGTCACCGCCGGGCTGCTCTTCCTCGCCGCTCCGTTCCTCGGGGTGAAGTGGGGCTCGGTCGACCACCGGATCCTGCCGCCGGACTCCGACGCCTACGTCGCGGCCGAGAAGCTGGCGACCGACTTCGGTCCCGAGACCTCGACGGCCACCGTCGTGCTCGACGGCACCGCCGAGCAGGACGTGGTGGCGTACACCCGCGACCTCGCGGCGGTCGACGGCATCACCGGCGTCCAGCCGGTCGCGGCCGAGGGTGACGTCACGATGCTGCGCGCCAGCTGGGAAGGCTCCTCGCAGAGCCAGGCATCGCAGGACACCGTCGTCGACATCCGGGCCGTCGAGCCCGCCAGCGGCGAGTCGCTGGTCGGCGGCCTGACCGCCGACACCGTCGACCTCGGGGCCTCGGTCTCCGACCACCTGCCGTGGATGGCGCTCGTGGTGGTGGTCGTGATGATGGTGCTGCTGTTCCTCGCCTTCGGCTCGCTGGTCCTCCCCGTCAAGGCGATCCTGATGAACGCGCTGTCGATCACGGCGTCCTTCGGGGTGGTCACGTGGATCTTCAGCGACGGCAACCTCGAGGGGCTGCTCGACTTCAGCTCACAGGGCTTCCTCGACATGACCAACCCGATCCTGATGCTGGCGATCCTCTTCGGCCTCTCGATGGACTACGAGGTCTTCCTGCTCTCGCGGGTCCGGGAGGAGTGGGACCGGACGGGCGACAACGACGCCGCCGTCGCGATGGGCGTCCAGAAGACCGGGCGCATCATCACCTCGGCCGCCCTACTGCTCGCGGTCGTGATCGGGGCCTTCTCCTTCAGCGGCGTGCTCTTCATGAAGATGATCGGTGTCGGCATGCTCGTCGCGCTCCTCATCGACGCGACGGTCGTCCGGGCGCTCCTCGTCCCCGCGACGATGAAGCTGCTCGGCGAGTGGAACTGGTGGGCGCCGGGCCCGCTGCGCCGGTGGTGGGAGCGGTACGGCTTCCGCGAAGAGCCGGCGTCGACTGGTGAGGTTCCCGAGGCAGGCGCGGACCGGGATCTCGTGAGGGCCGACTCGTAGGGGACCTCTCTCGGTTGGGTAACGGTGGATCCGAAACGCTACACACGGGCTGCAACGCGTGTGGAGCGCACTCGAGCCACCGTTACCGAACAGGAACGGCCGCAACGCCTCACCCCAGGTCGGGACGGAGCAGCACCCCGACGTGCGGCGGGAGGATCAGCCGGTCCCCGCCGACCGGTGAGCCGACCGGCTGGGTCGACCCGGGCGTCGCGAAGGCCACGACGTAGGCCACGTCGTGGTCGAGCGGCACCGTCACGGGTCGGTCGGAGAAGCTGACGCCCAGCACCACGGCGTCGACACCCTTGCCTCGCCGGACCACGAGCCACCGTTCGTCCTCGTCGACCGAGGCGCGGACCGTGCGCAGGTCGGGGTCGGTGAGGACCGGCATCGTCCGCCGCAGCGCCGCGAGCTCGCGGTAGACCCCGAGCAGCGTCCGGCCGCGGGGGGAGTCGAGCTCGGACCAGTCGAGCCTCGACCCCTCGAAGGTCGCCGGGTCCTGCGGGTCGGGAACGTCGTCGCCCCAGGCCATCCGCTCGAACTCGCGACGCCGGCCCTCCGTCACGGCCTGCCCGAGGTCGGCCTCGGGGTGGTCGGTGAAGAAGGCGAACGGCGTCGAGGCGCCCCACTCCTCGCCCATGAAGAGCATCGGGGTGAAGGGCGAGGCGAGTGTCAGCAGGGCAGCGACGGCGAGCTGGTCGTCGTCGAGCGACTCGGTGAGCCGGTCACCGCGGGCGCGGTTGCCGACCTGGTCGTGGTTCTGGTTGGCGACGACGAGCCGCCAACCGGGGACCCGCTCCGTGTCCAGCGGTGACCCGTGGTCGCGGCCGCGGAACGACGACCACGTGCCGTCGTGGAAGAACCCGCGCTCCAGCACCTTGGCCAGCGCGCCCAGCGGCTCGAAGTCCGCGTAGTAGCCGTCCGTCTCGCCGGTCAGCGCGACGTGCAGCGCGTGGTGGAAGTCGTCGCTCCACTGTGCGTCGAGGCCGAGCCCGCCGGCCTCCCGCGGCGCGACCACGCGGGGGTCGTTGAGGTCCGACTCGGCGACGAGGAACAGCGGCTTCCCGACGTACGCCGCCAGTGCGGCCGTCTCGGACGCCATCTCCTCCAGCAGGTGGGTGTCGCTCCCGTCCACCAGGGCGTGGACCGCGTCGAGGCGGAGCCCGTCGACGTGGAAGTCGGTGAACCAGCCGCGGACCGAGTCGAGGACCAGCCGACGGACCTCGTCGCTTCCCTCGCGGTCGAGGTTGACCTGGTCGCCCCAGGGGGTGTCCCCGTCGACGAGGTAGGGACCGAACATCGTCAGGTAGTTGCCCGAGGGGCCGAGGTGGTTGTGCACCACGTCCTGCACCACGCCGAGACCGCGTGCGTGGCAGGCGTCGACGAACCGCTGGTAGGCCTCCGGCCCGCCGTAGGGCTCGTGGACCGCCGACCACAGCACGCCGTCGTAGCCCCAGCCGTGCCGGCCGTTGAACGCGTTGACCGGCATCAGCTCGACGAACCCGACCCCGATCTCCGCGAGGTGGTCGAGCCGCTCGATCGCGGCGTCGAGGGTGCCCTGGGGTGTGAAGGTGCCGACGTGGAGCTCGTAGACGACGGCGCCCGCGAGCGGCCGACCGTGCCAGGCGTGGTCGGTCCAGGCGAACGCGCCGGGGTCGAAGGTGCGCGACCGGCCGTGGACCCCTCCGGGCTGCCGGAGCGAGCGCGGGTCGGGGACCGGGGTGTCGGCGTCGTCGAGCAGGTAGCCGTAGTCGGCCTCGCCCTCCGGCACCGGTCCGGCCGGGCGCCACCAGTCGCCCTGGCTGCGGGTCATCTCGACGACCTCGTCGCCGACCGCGAGCCGGACCCGGGAGGGGAGGGGGGCCCACACCTCGAACCGCCCGCGCTCCCGGGGCTGCTCGGGCAGCGCCTCGAGCAGGGCGACCGGCAGCTCGGTCAGCAGGTCTGCGACGGGCACCGAGCCGTCGCTGGTGACCACGGCGCCGGTCAGGGCGTCGCGCCAGCGACCCGCGGGCAGGGCGAGCGTGGTGTCGCCCCAGCCGCCGCGGGCGGCCAGGCCGACCGGCAGCCGGGTGGCGACGGTGACCAGGCCGCCGCGGTCGAAGGCCAGGGCGTGGCCGGCCGCCTCGCCGGTGGCCGGCACCGCGTCGTACGCCGTGAAGAGCTCGGGCCGGTCGCGCCGCAGCCGCAGCGTCTCGCGCACCAGCAGCAGCTTGGGGTGGCCGGGTCGGTCCTCGGCGACCAGCCGGCGTCGGACGTCGAAGTCGACCGGGCGCCGGTTGTCGGGGTCGACCAGGCTGTCCTCGCGGAGCTCCGAGCCCTGGTAGACGTCCGGCACCCCGGGCATCGTGAGCCCGACCAGCTTGGCGGACAGCGCGTTGCTCCGGCCGGCGTCACCGACGGCGAGCAGCACCTCGTCGAGCACGGCGCGGACCCGCTCGTCGTCGAAGGCCGCGTCGACCGCAGCGTGCACGGCGTGCTCGTAGGCCTCGTCGGGCGCGGTCCACGTCGTCCGGTCGCCGGCCTCGCGCATCGCCTTCTCGGCGTACGCGTGGAGGCGCTCGCGCAGGGCGGGATCGTCGGACCACGTGCCCACGACCGCCTGCCACAGCAGGTTGCCGAAGCCGGCGTCGGGAACGGGGGCGAGCGTGAGCAGCCGGTCGAGGGCGCCGGCCCACAGGTCGGGCACCTCGGCGAGCACGGCGATCCGGGCGCGGACGTCCTCGCCGCGCTTGGTGTCGTGGGTGGAGGCGGCCGTCATCGCGTGCGGTCGCTCGGCCTGGCGCACCGCCATGGCCTCGTGGAAGTCGTGCGGCGTCACCGAGAAGACCGACGGGTCGCCGCCGACCTCGTTGAGCGAGGTGAGCCGGGCCCACCGGTAGAAGGCGCAGTCCTCGACGCCCTTGGCCATCACCATGCCGCTGGTCTGCTGGAACCGCTGGGTCGCGTCGGCCGCGCCGTCGCCGAGGACCGGCGCGACCAGGTCGAGCACGTCGGCCAGGTCGGGACGGTGGCGCCGCGCGGCGGCGAACGCCTCGTCGAGGTGGCTGCGTCCCTCGGGCAGGTAGGAGCGGTAGACGGGGAAGCAGGCGAGCAGCTCGGCGACGACGTCCTCGAGGACGCCGGCGGCCGGAGCCTCGTCGAGCCAGGGTGCGAGCTCGCGGGCGATGCGGCGGGTCTCGGCCAGCAGGGTCGTGTCGGCCACGGTCCGCTTGGTGCCGTGGATCATGGCCGGCCAGTCGACCGGCGCGCCACGGAGCCGGTCCTCGAGCGCGCCCAGCGGCTGCTCGCCGGCCGGGTCGGTGAGCACCCGGTCGACCAGGGCGAGGGCGTCGTAGCCGGTGGTGCCGGCCGTGGCCCAGGAGTCGGGCAGCCGTTCGCCGGGCTCGAGGATCTTCTCGACGAGGACGTACGCCCCACCGGTCAGCTCGGCCAGGTCGTCGAGGTAGCCGGCGGGGTCGCGCAGCCCGTCGGGGTGGTCGATCCGCAGCCCGTCGACCAGCTCGTCGGCGAACCAGCGCGCCACCTCCTCGTGGGAGCGCGTGAACCACTCGGGGTCCTCGACCCGGATCGCGGCCAGGGTGCTGACGGAGAAGAAGCGGCGGTAGTTGAGCTCGCTGTCGCCCCGGCGCCAGTGGACGAGCTCGTAGTGCTGTCGCGCGTGGACGGCGTCGGGATCGGCGGCGGCGTCCGCGGCGGCGGTTCCGGGAGCCAGCGGGAAGCGCTGGTCGTGGTAGTGCAGCTCGCCCGCGAGCACCCGCAGGTGCTCGATCGTGCCGTTCTCGCGGAGGTCGTCGTCGCCCACGACCGGGATCAGCAGCCGCCCGCCGCCGGCGTCCCAGTCGATGTCGAACGCGTCGGCGTACGGCGACTCGCGGCCGTGGGTCAGGACGTGCCACCACCAGGCGTTCTCCCAGGGGCGGGCGATGCCGACGTGGTTGGGGACGATGTCGACCAGCACCCCCATCCCCAGCCGCCTGGCCTCGCTGGAGAGGGCCGAGAGGCCCGCGCCCCGGCCGCGGGACGGGTCGATCGCGGAGTGGTCGGAGACGTCGTACCCGTGGTCGCTCCCGGACTCCGCCGCCAGCACGGGCGAGAGGTAGACCCAGTCGACGCCGAGCTCGTGGAGGTACGCGAGGGTGCGCGCCGCCTCGAGGAGGTCGAAGTCCTCGGTGATCTGGAGCCGGTAGGTGCTCGCGGGGGTCTGCACGGCACCATCCTTCCAGTCGGTGCCGCGGCACCGTCGGGGTGAACCGGCAAGGGGGGTCGGGCTCGCTCGGGTCACCACCCGTGCGGTGCCGTGCGGCCCCGTGGGCATCTCCTACCATCGGCCCCGTGAGCGGATTCAGGGATCGGCTGGGACGGGTGCAGACCGAGACGTGGCTCCGCCTGGCGTTGGGGGGTGGCACCCTCCTGGTCGTCCTCGTGGCCACGATCGTCTGGGGGCCGGACCCGGAGGAGGTCGCCACCCGGCTGGAGGACAAGTACGGCGTCGACGAGGTCTTCTGGGACCAGGGGTGGTCGAAGCGGCGCAGCGACCTGGTTGTCGACGGCCGGGACCTCAGCGATGACTGCACCGTCGACGGGACCTGGGGCTCGCTGGACGACGTCGAGATCGTGTGCACCCGCGACGTCGGGATCGGCCGCGTCGAGGCGCCGTGACCGACCGAGGGTCACGAAGCCTGACCCCGGCCACGGAGAGGACCCTGCCGGTCGAGGTGGTCGCGGCCGAGGGCGCCGATGGTTGCGGCGTGCTCCCCGAGGGGTGAGGAGGCGGACCAGCCGTCACGTCGGGTGACCTCCCGCACCTCCACCATGGCCTCGCCGGCCGAGGTGTAGAAGCCGTAGGACAGGTCCCGTCGGGCCTTCTCGAGCAGGTCGCGCACGTGGAAGAGCGAGGTGTTGTCGATGCCGCTGGTGCGTACGTCCACGGGAGTGACCCGCTCAGCCTCGAGCGCGGCGAGCATTGCGTCCAGCTGCTGCACGCCCCGGGGGCCGAGGTCGGTCACCCGACGTCCGCGCCAGACCACCGCGCAGTAGACGACGACCGCTGCGCCGAGCGTCCCGACGACCCCCCACGCCACCGTGAATTCCGCCCCCTGGAGGGAGCCGACGACGACGACCACGAGGAGCAGCAGGCCGACCGCGCCCAGGATGCGCAGCACCGCGCCGCCGAGGGTGCCCTCGGCGAAGCGCCCGGACGCGCCGGTCGGCGGTCGACTCACCTCACCCACTGTGGCACTCCCGCCCGGTCACCGACCACCGGGGACCATGTAGTCGCCCTGCTGGGTGTAGCCGGCGTCGCGCAGCACCTGCAGCTGGCCGGCGTGCTCGCCCGGGCCGTCGGTGCCGACGTAGACCGGCCGCTGGTAGTCGATCGCTTCCTGCAGCGGACCGCTTCCCATGGCGTTGACGTGCCCGCCCGGGTCGAGGTCGGTGAGGAGTCGGACGTCCTGGGAGTTGCCGATCACGGGTACGGGGTCCGGCCCCAGCTGGGGGTTGGCGCTGGGGTAGTCCAGGGGCGGCTGGCTGCGCCCCTCGATCATCCGGCCCAGGGCGAGGTTGTCCACCTTGAGCTGCAGCGGACCGGTGACCGCGCCCTGGACGCCGCTCTGGACCGTGGCCCCGCCCACCGTCTTGAGGTAGTCGGTGGGCGAGTGCGGGCCGGCCCCCGTGAAGTAGTTGACGTTGCCCTTGGTGAAGCCCTCCGCCGCACCCGAGATGCCGCCCGAGACGACGGCCTGGCGCATCATCGTCCGGGCGCCCATCTTCACCGCCATGCCCGCGGCGACTCCGCCGAAGGCCCCGAAGGCGCCCGAGACCGCGACCTCTCCCCAGTTGACGTTGCCGGTCGTGACCTGCTGCACCATGGTGTCGACGCCCGCCGAGATCAGCATGCCGCCGACGATCTGGGCGCCGGGCACCGGCACGAACATGGCGGCGGCCCCGAGGGCCGTGAGCCCGGCGCCGATGAGGAACTCCTTGCTGGTGACGCGGTCTGCCACGGTCGCGGCCATCGTCGTGAAGCCGTTGTGGCTCGCGTTGTAGGCCCGCAGGTCCTCGTCGGTCAACGGGTCCAGGCCGAGCGGGTCCAGGGCGTGCAGGGGGTCGTTGCCCGCGTAGGAGTACGGGTTGTGTGCCCAGCCGGCGCCCGCGGTCGTGGTGACCGGGTCGACCGAGAGGAAGCCCCGGCTGGACGGGTCGTACACCCGGGCACCCAGCCACTCCAGACCGGCGACCGAGAGCCCCCCGTCGGCGCCGACGCCCGTGCCACCGGCGAGCAGGCCCGCCGTCGCGGGCCCCCCGGTGGCCCACGGGTCCGTGCCGGTGTCGCGCCGCCCGCGCCAGCCGGCAGCGGCCCAGCTCTCGCCGAGGCCGGTGAGCGGCCCGGCGGTGAGGACGGAGAGGTCGCCGACGCGGACCGGGGTGGGCGCGAAGCCCGCGGAGTCCCAGTGGATCGCGACCCCGGCGACCTCCGCCAGCTGGCCGGTGGCGTCGACGTGCAGCTCGGTGCGCCGGGTCTCGCCGTCCGGGAGGTGGTCGGTGACGGTGCTCAGCCATCCCCGGCCGCTCCAGGCGAGGTCGCGGACGGCGCCGTCGCGGGACTGCTCCCGGATCCGGCGGCCCGCGCCGTCGTAGGTGTAGCGGGCGGTCGCCGTGCCGTCGCTGGTGGAGACGAGCTGGCCGGCCGCGTCGTGGTGGTGCTCGAGGGTCGAGTCGCCGGCCGTCTCCGCCACCAGGCGGCCGGCCAGGTCGTAGCGCCACCGGGTGGTGGAGCCTCCCGTCCTGGCCTCGACCAGCTGACAGGCCTGGTCGTAGCCGAAGGCGGTGTGGTCCTCGCCACGGGTGAGCCCGACGATGCGGCCCTGGTCGTCGCGGTGGACCTCGGTACGGGTGAACCCGGACTCGTCACCGACGGTGTGGGCCACCACGGCCCCCTCCGCGTGCTCCCACCGCTGCACGATCGCGCCGGCGGTGGCCTCGACCACGCGCCCGGCGAGGTCCCGTGCGAAGGTCGCGCGCCCCAGCAGCGGGTGGTCGACGGCGATGACGTCGCCGCCCTCGTCGCAGGTGTAGTACGTGGTCACGCCGTCCGGGGTGGTCATGCTCGTACGCCGTCCGTCGGCGTCGTAGCCCCAGGAGACGGTCTGGCCGTTCGCGGAGCGGCTGACCAGCCTGCCCAGCCCGTTCCACTCCAGCTCGATGTCGCACGCGGCGTCGCGCGTGGTGTCGGTGACCGTGGCCCGACGCGTCCTCACGTCGCGGGTGATCCGCGCGACCATGCGTCCGTTGACGGTCAGCGACTCGTCGAGGCCGGCTGCGTCGTACCCCACCTCGATCACGTCGCCGACAGGGTCCTGCTGCCACACGAGGCGACCGGCGCCGTCGTAGCGGGCGCGGGTGGTGCGGCCGAGGGCGTCGGTCAGTCGCGTGCAGCGGTCGAGGGCGTCGAACTCGCGGACGGTGGTGTGGCCGAGCGGGTCGGTGACCGACACCGCCCGTCCACCGGCGTCGTAGCCGTACCGGGTGACCCCGCCGTTGCCGTTGACGACCTCGACCAGCTGCCCGGCGGCGTCGTAGCGGAAGGTGCGGTGGCCGTACCAGGTGTCGGAGGACTCCACGACCCGGCCGGCGGCGTCGTAGCGGTAGCGCGCCACGCCGTGGCCCGGGCGGCGGGAGGCGACGACCCGACCGCAGGCATCGTGCTCGATGCGACCGGTCTCGCCGGTCGGCATGGTCACCGCGACCAGCCGGCCGTCCGCGTCGTGGGACCGCGTCGTCCGGCCGCCCCGGGGGTCGAGGACGGCGGCCAGCCGGCCGCAGGCGTCGTACTCGTAGGAGGTGGTCCGGCCGGCGGGCGTGGTGACCCGGGTGACCCGCCCGGCGGCGTCGCGCACGATGCGGGTCAGGCCGCCGTCGACGTCGAGCTGCTCGACCGGCCGTCCACACCGGTCGTGGACCCACATCTTCGCCGAGCCGTCGACGCCGCGTCCGGAGACGGGCCGACCGAGCTCGTCCAGACCGATGGTCCGGGTCGCGTCGCCCTGCGCGACCGTCAGGGTGCGGGCGCCCCGGTCGCGCCGCTGCTCGGAGCGCACGCCCGTGGGGTCGACCGACACGGTCGGCATGCCGTTGACGTCGTACTCGGTGCGCCAGCTGCCGCCGGACGGGTCGATGGTCTCGACCAGCCGCGACATGGCGTCGTGGGTGTAGCGCCAGACCGCGCCGTCCGGCAGCTCCACGGCGGCGAGGTTGCCGAGGTCGTCGGTCCGGCGGGTGATCGCGCGACCCAGCGGATCGATCGTGCGAGCCGCGTCGCCGGCGTCGTCGTGCTCGATGTCGGTGCGGGCGCCGGTGGGGTCGATGACCGTCGAGAGCCGTCCGGCGGTGGTGTGCTCGAAGCGCCAGACCGCGCCGTCGGGATCGCGCCGGGAGGCCAGGGCCCCGGAAGGTGCGTACGTGTAGGTGGTCCGGTGCCCCAGCGGGGTCGTGGCCGCGACCACGCGCCCCTGGGCGTCGCGGTCGAGGCGCGCCACGTTGCCGAGGGCGTCGGTCGTCGCGACGAGGTCGCCGTGCGCGTCGTAGGTGAAGGAGACGCTCACCCCGGCGGGGTCGACGAGGTGCGTGAGCAGTCCGTCGCTCCAGGTCATCTCGGTCCGGCCCCCCTCGGGGTCGACCAGGAGGGAGGGGCTGCGCTCGTCGCCGGTGTAGGTGTACTCGGCGATCCCACCCGCCGCGGTGACCACGGTGGTGAGCCGGTCCGCGTGGTCGTACCCGTAGGTGAGGTCGGCGCCGGTCGGTGTCACCTCGCGGACGGTCCGCCCCCGGTCGTCGAACTCGCGGACGGTGGCGGAACCGTCGCGCTCGGTGACCAGGACCCGGTTGCCGTGGGCGTCGTAGGAGAACGACTGGCGCTGCTCGTCGGAGTCGACGGCGCCGACGAGCCGGCCCTGCTGGTCGGAGATCCAGGTGTTGGAGCGACTCCCGTCGGCGTCCGAGACCACCGTGACGTTGCCGGGGAGGTAGACGAAGCGGCTCACCCGACCGTGGCGCGAGCGCTGCGTGGTGACGCGGCGGTGGGCGTCGTAGGCGTTCTCGGCCTCGACGACGCCGTCGGCGTCGGTGACCGCGTCGATGAGCCCTTGCTCGTTCCAGCGGTACGTGCGCGTGCCCAGTCCGGTCCTGACCTCGACGAGCCGGCCGGCCCCGTCGTAGGCGTACGTCACGTCGCGGCCGGAGGAGTCGGCGGCGCGGACGACGCGGTCGAGGTCGTCGTCCCAGGTGAGGTCGATCTCCCGCCCACGCTCGTGGGTCAGGCGGAGGACCCGGCCGGCCGCGTCGCGGTCGAGGCGGACGGTGGTGCCGGGCCCCCGGGTGTGCTCCAGGAGCCGACCGTCGCGGGTGTGGGTCCACCGCTCACCGTCGTTGGAGGTGGCGACGAGGTGGTCGCCCTCGCGCGCCAGCCAGAGGTTCGTCCCGCGGCCGCGGTCCCAGCCGTCGCCCAGCCGGGGGAACACGACGACGCGGCCGTCGGACAGCCGGAGCCGGGCGGCCTCGTCGTCGAGGCCCAGGGCGGCCTCGGTCCAGCTCGACCAGCCGGGGCCGAAGCCACCGACACCGGTGTCGAAGGAGTTGTAGGTCCGGTCGAGGACCAGCGAGGCCGAGCCGGCGGTGAAGGCCAGGTCGGTCTCGGTCTCGGTGAAGTTGCCGGTGGCGGCGTTGACCGGGTCGTCGGCGTAGCCGCTGGTCGGCATGGCGCCGAAGGCCTGCGGCGGGTCGATGGTGATGTCCTGGCGGCTGGCGTCGATGCCGCGCGCCTGCAGTGCCGCGGTGAACGCGCTGTTGGACAGCGTCGAGACCTGGCCCTCGCCGCCGGCGGCCTCGAAGGCGGCGGCGATCGTGGTGGCCCACCGCACGTCCTCCTCGTTGGCGGCGAGGTACTGGGCGAAGCCGGCGAAGACGTCGTCGGCGCGCAGCTCGCCCCAGCCGCAGCCGGCCACGAACGTCGAGTAGGCGCTTCGGCAGCTCGTCGGCTTGCCGGCGAGGGAGGCGTTGGCGCCGCGCGAGCCGTTGGCGAAGGTGCGCAGGTCCGAGGGCCGGGCCGAGGAGGTCCCGCCCCCGCTGCTCCCGCCGCCCGACCCCGGGGTCGGGGTCTCCCGGGGCTTGGGTGGGATCACGGTCGGCTCGAAGGAGCTCGGCTCCGGCATGTCGGGGACCGGCGCGTCGTTGCCGTCGGTCATCCAGTCCCAGCCCTTCTCGAGCAGGCCGCGGTCGTCCTGCTCCCGCTGCCACTCCCGGGCCCGCTGGCGTCGCTCCTGCTCCGCGGCGGCCTCCTCCGCGAGGTCGCCGGTGTAGCGGGCGACGTCGCGCAGTCGGGCGGCCACCTCCTCGGCATCGGCCTTGGCGGTCTCCTGGTTGCGGGCGAACAGCTCGGAGAAGTAGCCGCGGAACTCCCTGCTGGCGGTGACCACCCAGCTGGCCCGCGACCCGCCCTGGCCCTCGATGACCCCGGCGGCGGCGTTGCACAGGCGGATGAGCTCGTCCGCCGCGGCGTGATCGAAACGGACGTCTTCGGTGACGGGCCCCAGACCCACGACTGCTCCTCGAGATTCGCCTACGTCGCACGGGCTCGAGGGCTCAGCACAGTCCTCGCCCGTGGCCGGGCAAGAACGTCGATCCCCCGTCGTGCTGCGGCGGAGGCTACCGGGTGGTGGGGGAGCACGCGGAGGAATGGCGACTTCTGCGCCTCGTCGGACTCACGCGCCGGCGTCGCCCTGCTCGTCGGCCCGGCGCTCGGTCAGCCTGCGCTGGCCGCGTCGTTGGAGGGGGATCAGCAGGGGCAGCAGCGCGAGCAGCACGAAGGGCCCGGCGATCGGCAGCACGCCCCGGTCGTAGAGGACCACCACGACCACCGTCCCGACGACCGCGACGAGGACGGCGGGCAGCCAGGTGCGGGCGCCCCGTGGATCGGTGGTCGGCGCAGGGGTCGGCATGGGGCGGATCCTAGGTGCCGTCCGCCGGCTCAGTCTCCGTTGGTCGACTGGGCCTTGATCGAGGCCGCGACGGAGTGGTCCGGGTCGGACTCCGGCGGCGTCTGCTCCCGCAGCACGACCACGGTCCTTCCGGCGACCTCCAGGGTCGCGCCCGCCGCGAGGGGGTCGCGCTCGTCGGCCGAGCCCGCGGTGTCGATGACGACGTCCCACCCGGCGGCGTACTCCTCGCTCGGGAGGGTCGCGGTGACCCCGTCCCCGCCGGCGTTGAAGTAGAGCAGGAAGTGCTCGTCGGTGATCGGGTTGCCGGTCTCGTCGGTGCCGGGGATGCCGTGGCCGTTGAGGTACATGCCGATCGCGGCGCCGCCCTCGGCCTGCCAGTCCTCACCCTCCATCGGGGTGGCGTCCAGGTCGAGCCAGACGATGTCGTTGAGGCGGGTGCCGTCGCCGGTGCGCACGGTCGTACCGGTGAAGAATCGCTTGCGGCGGAACGTCGGGTGCTCCTTGCGCAGCCGCGCGACCGCAGCCGTGAACTCCACCAGCGGTGTGTCGACCTTGTCCCAGTGGACCCACGAGAGCTCGGAGTCCTGGGCGTAGGTGTTGTTGTTGCCCTGCTGGGTCCGCCCGAGCTCGTCGCCGTGCAGCAGCATGGGGACGCCCTGGCTCAGCAGCAGCGTGGTGATGAAGTTGCGCTGTGCGCGGGCCCGCAGCTCCAGCACCTGCGGGTCGTCGGTCGGTCCCTCGACGCCGTGGTTCCACGACCGGTTGTGGCTCTCGCCGTCGTTGTTGTCCTCGCCGTTGGCGTCGTTGTGCTTCTCGTTGTAGGACACCAGGTCGCGGAGCGTGAAGCCGTCGTGGGCGGTCACGAAGTTGATGGAGGCGAAGGGCCGGCGGCCCGAGTGCCCGTAGTAGTCCGAGGACCCTGCGAGCCGGCTGGCGAAGTCACCGAGGCTGGGCTCGCCGCGCCAGAAGTCGCGGACGGTGTCGCGGTAGGCGCCGTTCCACTCGGTCCACAGCGGCGGGAAGCCGCCGACCTGGTAGCCGCCCGGGCCGATGTCCCACGGCTCGGCGATCAGCTTCACCTGGCTCACGACCGGGTCCTGCTGCACCATCTCGAAGAAGGTCGCCAGCTTGTCGACGTCGTAGAACTCGCGAGCCAGCGTGGCCGCGAGGTCGAACCGGAAGCCGTCGACGTGCATCTCGGTCACCCAGTAGCGCAGCGAGTCCATGATCAGCTGCAGCGAGTGGGGCTGGCGCACGTTGAGGCTGTTGCCGGTGCCCGTGTAGTCCATGTAGTAGCGCTGGTCGTCCTCGACGAGCCGGTAGTACGCCGGGTTGTCGATGCCCTTGAAGCTCAGCGTCGGACCGAGGTGGTTGCCCTCCGCCGTGTGGTTGTAGACGACGTCGAGGATCACCTCGATGCCCTCGTCGTGCATCGCCTTCACCATGGACTTGAACTCCTGGACCTGCTGCCCCTCGCCACGCGCGGCGTAGGCGGAGTGGGGGGCGAAGAAGGCGAGGGTGTTGTAGCCCCAGTAGTTGCGCAGCCCCTGCTCGAGCAGGGTGCTGTCCTGGACGAACTGGTGGACCGGCATCAGCTCGAGCGCGGTCACGCCGAGCTTCTTGAGGTGGCCGACCACCGAGGGGTGGGCGAGACCGGCGTACGTCCCCCGGTGCTCCTCGGGGACGTCGGGGTGGAGCTGGGTGAGGCCCTTGACGTGCGCCTCGTAGATCACCGTCTCGTTGTAGGGCGTGTCCGGGTGCCGGTCGCCCTCCCAGTCGAAGTAGGGGTTGATCACGACACCGAGGGTCATGTGGGCCGCGGAGTCGTCGTCGTTGCGGCTGTCGGGGTCGCCGAAGTCGTAGCCGAACAGGGACTGGTCCCAGTCGATCTCGCGGGTGGTGGCCTTGGCGTACGGGTCGAGCAGCAGCTTGTTCGGGTTGCAGCGGAGGCCGCGCTCCGGCTCGTACGGGCCGTGGACGCGGTAGCCGTAGCGCTGTCCGGGCTGCACCTGCGGCAGGTAGCCGTGCCAGACGTGGGCGTCGACCTCGGTGAGCTCCACCTTCGTCTCGGTGAAGCCGCCGCGCGGGCCCACCTCGAACAGGCACAGCTCGACGCGCTCGGCGACCTCGCTGAACAGGGCGAAGTTCGTGCCCCGCCCGTCGTACGTCGCGCCGAGCGGATAGGCCGTTCCGGGCCAGACCTGCACTGGTGACCTCTGTTCGTCGTGTCGGATCCGGTGTTGGATCGATACAAGTCTATCGGTGGGTCTGCGACCCCTCGCACCGAACGGGGTCCCTCAGTCGACGGACATCCTGAGCGAGACGTAGAGCCCCGGGGCCGGGCCCAGGTCGGCGTCGTCGTTGAGGCTGACGATGAGCGTGGCCAACCGGTCGTCGAGGTCCCGCTCCGCGACGAAGCCGGTGGCGTTGTCGCTGCGCACCTGCCACCCGCGGTCCTCGGCCGTCACGAGCGCCTCGGCGAGCACCTCCGCGGGGTCCTCGTCCGGTGGGATCTCGAAGATGCGCAGCACCTTGGCGGGTTCGGGCTTGCCGAGCATGCCGCCGCTGCTCCCGCGGTCCTCGTTCCGGTCGACCTCCTCCATGCCGGCGAGGGTCCCGGTGGCCATGGGGTCGTCCTGGAGGGACGACAGCTCCGGGGCGCAGGCCGACAGGAGCACCAGCACGCCTCCGATGAGCAGCCGTCGCGCCAGGGGGCTAGCGACCGTCCTCACTGAAGTGCTGGTAGTCCTCGAGGGTCGTCCACGCACCGCCCCACTCCCACCCGATCTCGTCGAAGGCGGCCACGACCGGACCGTCCGGCGTGATCATGCCCGGTCGCACCCGCTCCCGTTCGAGGTACGACGACGCCCGCTCGGGCAGCACCACCTGGCCGGATCGGTAGGGGTTCTGGAAGGTGTTGACGTCGACCGCCAGTCC
Source organism: Nocardioides euryhalodurans (assembly GCF_004564375.1). Classification (NCBI taxonomy): domain Bacteria; kingdom Bacillati; phylum Actinomycetota; class Actinomycetes; order Propionibacteriales; family Nocardioidaceae; genus Nocardioides; species Nocardioides euryhalodurans. The sequence continues at coordinate 2,236,348 of NZ_CP038267.1, read as the reverse complement.
GTAGGCGTGCTGCGAGAACGAGCTGCCGCCGGTGGTGAGCCGGCATACGAAGCCGCCGGTGCCGTTGCCGTCACCGGTCGGCGGCGCCTCCTCGTCGAGCGAGCGGACGATCAGGACCTGCTCCATCGGGAACCGCGCCTCCCACAGGCGTCGGAAGACCTGGTCGAGGTCCTCGGCCACGCGGGCGTGCACGAGCAGCTCCCCGGTGTGGCGCCGGCCGTCGAAGCCCAGGAACACCACGCGCAGCCAGGCGAGCTCGTCGCGGGCGACCGGGCAGCCGGGCTCCCACGTCGAGCGGTCGACGACCGCGCCCGGCGCGGGTGAGACCAGGCGGGAGGCGTAGCCGCGACCCGGCAGCATCGGCACCGTGTCGGGCAGCGTGAACGCCCGCCGGACCAGCGCCGGCGGGGTCGGGCGCACGACGCCGTACCCGTCCGCGGTCTCGGGGAGCGCACGCCGGAACAGCCAGGGCGGAGGCTCGCTGCCGGGACCGTACGCCGCGCCCCGCAGCGTGCCGTCGGTGCTCGGCGGTCCGGGCCGACGGGGTTCGCGTGGCGGCCGGGTCCTGGGCGACTCCGCCGGGGTCGGCGAGGGGGACGTCGACGGGGACTCCGACGGCCGGGTCTCCGGCTCCGGCTGCTGGTCGGCGGAGCCGCACCCGGCCACGACCAGGACGCCGGCCAGCAGGGCCGCCGCGGCCGCCGTACGTCTCGTCACACTCCGAACCTACGTGGGCTACTGGCGAGTAAGGTATGGCCGCATGAAGCGCAGCATCTACGACGAGGACCACGAGGCCTTCCGCAGCTCCGTCAGGGAGTTCCTGGACCGCGAGGTCGTGCCCGACCTCGACGAGCACGCCAGCAACCACGGGCTGCCGCGCGACTTCTGGCTCGCCGCGGGCAAGCAGGGCTTCCTCGGCCTCGAGGTCCCCGAGCAGTACGGCGGCATGGAGGCGGGTGACTACCGCTTCAACGCGGTGCTGACCGAGGAGCTCGCCAAGGTCAACATGACGCTGCCGAGCTGCGTCGGCATCCACGCCGACATCGTCGCGCCCTACCTCGTCCACCTCACCAACGACGAGCAGAAGGAGCGCTGGCTGCCCCGCTTCTGCACCGGGGAGCTGCTGACCGCGATCGGCATGACCGAGCCGTCCGGCGGCTCCGACCTCGCGGCCCTGCGCACCACCGCCGTCCGCGACGGCGACGGCTGGATCCTCAACGGATCGAAGACCTTCATCACCAACGGCGGCTCCGCCGACCTCGTCGTGGTCGCGGCGCGCACCTCCCCGGAGAAGAAGGCGAAGGGCATCTCGCTCTTCGGCGTCGACACCTCCGCCGAGGGCTACTCCGTCGGCCGGGTGCTCGACAAGGTCGGCCAGGACGAGTCCGACACCGCCGAGCTCGCCTTCGAGGACGTCCGGGTCAGCAACGACGACCTGATCGGCGAGCTCGACACCGGCTTCATCTCGATGATGCAGTTCCTGCCGCAGGAGCGGCTCGGCTCGGCCGTCACCAACCTCGCCCACGCCGCCCAGATCCTCGACGAGACGGTCGCGTACGCCAAGGAGCGCAAGGCGTTCGGCCAGCCGATCGGCTCCTTCCAGAACACCCAGTTCCTGCTCGCGGACCTGGTCACCCGGGTCGAGGTCACCCAGGCGTACGTCGACCAGTGCGTCCTCGCCCACACGCGCGGCGAGCTGACCGCGGTCGACGCGGCGAAGGCGAAGTGGTGGACCTCGCAGGTCCAGAACGACGTCCTCGACCACTGCGTCCAGGTCTTCGGCGGCTACGGCTACATGAACGAGTACCGCGTCGCCCGGGCCTGGCGCGACGCCCGCGTCACCAAGATCTGGGCGGGGTCGAACGAGATCATGAAGATGCTGATCGGGCGAGACCTGGGGTTGTGAGGGTGGCGGGGTGACGTGTGGTCTCCCCGGTCGGCCGGGGAAAGCCCGGGGTTCGTCCCCCGAGCAACGGGCACGAACCCCACGACTCGCTCGCACGGCTGCGCGCGGCCACACCCCCAGGTCAGCGCAGCCTGCCCTTGCTTGCGGGGCGTCGCGGCGAGGGTGACGATCGGAGCATGACCAGTGACGCCGGGACGGCCGGCCTCGACGTGGGCCCTCACGACGACGAGCCGCACACCGGAGGGTTCAACAACCGCCTGAACTGGCTGCGGGCGAGCGTCCTGGGCGCCAACGACGGCATCGTCAGCACGGCCGGCCTGGTGATGGGCGTCGCCGGCGCGACCAGCGACTCGCAGGCGATCGCCGTCGCGGGCCTGGCCGGGCTCGCGGCCGGGGCCTTGAGCATGGGCGCGGGGGAGTACGTCTCCGTCAGCACCCAACGTGCCTCCGAGAACGCCCTGCTCGCCAAGGAGCGGCGCGAGCTCCGGGAGGAGCCCGACGAGGAGCTCGCCGAGCTGGCCGGCCTCTACGTCGAGAAGGGCCTCAGCGAGGACCTCGCGCTCCAGGTCGCCCGCCAGCTCCACGAGCACGACGCCCTGGCGGCGCACGCCGAGACCGAGCTGGGGATCGACCCCGACGACCTGACCAACCCGTGGCACGCCGCCTGGGCCTCGATGCTGGCCTTCACCGTCGGCGCGCTGCTGCCGCTGCTGACCATCACGCTCACCCCGCCCGACGTACGGATCTGGGTGACGGTCGTCGCGGTGGTCGTCGCGCTCGCGGCCACGGGCTGGGCGAGCGCGTGGTTCGGCCGCGCGCCGACCCGACCGGCCGTCGTCCGCAACGTGGCCGGGGGCGTCTTCGCGATGGCGGTGACCTACGCGGTCGGTGCGCTGCTCGGCACGCGCATCGGCTGAGCCTGCGCAGGCGCCCGGCCCGTGGACGCCCGCAGCACGAGCTCGGGCTTGTAGAGGTACTCCTGCGACGGCACCGGGAGGCCGTCGATGGCGTCGGCGAGGGCCGAGACCGCGGCCGCGCCCAGCGCCTGCACGGGCTGCCGGACCGTGGTCAGGGGCGGGTCGAGGTACTGGATCAGGCGCGAGTCGTCGAACCCGACCACCGAGACGTCCCGGGGTACGTCGAGGCCGGACTCGCGTGCGGCCTGGATCGCACCGAGCGCCATCAGGTCCGAGCCGTTGACGATCGCGGTCGCCCCCTTCGCGAGCAGCTGTCGGGCCGCAGCCGCGCCGCCCTCGGCCGTGAACAGCCCCTCGGCGATCCAGCCCTCCGCGGCCGCGGGCGACAGGCCGAGAGTGTCGACGAGGGCGCGGACGAAACCGTCACGCTTGCGCAGTGCCGGGACGTAGCGACGCGGGCCGATGGCCAGACCGATCCGCTCGTGGCCGAGCTGGACCAGGTGGCCGACCGCGACCTTCATCGCCTCGACGTCGTCACACGAGAAGAACGGGGCGGCGATGCCCTCGGCGTACCCGTTGACGAACACGACCGGCATGCCGCGGGAGATCAGCCCCTGGTAGCGCTCGTGGTCGGCGCGGGTGTCCGCGTGGCGGCCCGAGACGAAGAGGATGCCGGCCACGCCGTGGTCGAGCAGCGACTCGACGTACTCGTCCTCGCTGATGCCGCCCGGCGACTGGGTGCAGAGGACCGGGGTGAAGCGGCGAGCCGCCAGCGCGTCCTCGATGACCTGCGCGAACGCGGGGAAGATCGGGTTCTCCAGCTCCGGGACGACCAGCCCCACGAGACCCGCGCTGCGCCGGCGCAACCGGCTGGGCCGCTCGTAGCCGAGCACGTCGAGCGCCGTCAGCACCGCGGCGCGGGCACCGTCGCTGACGCCGGGCTTGTCGTTGAGGACGCGACTGACCGTCGCCTCGCTCACGCTCGCCTGCGCGGCGATGTCGGCCAGGGTTGCCATGGGGAGAATGAAAGCGCCTCGACAGGATCCGCGCAAGGATTTCGCAAGAGCGTCGCAAGGTCTTCCATTTCTTGCAGGCTTCTTGCTATGGTCCCGCGACAGCCTGTCAGACCGGTCACACCGACCCTCGATCAAGGAGCACCCCCATGCGCCGTCTGCTGCCCGCACTCGCCGGCACCACCGCGCTCGCGCTCGCCCTGGCCGCCTGCGGCAACGACGGTGGCGAGTCGACCTCGAGCAACGAGCCCGACGCGCAGTCCAGCGTCGACCCCGCCTCCCTCGAGGCCGAGCTGACCTGGTGGGACACCTCGGACCCCACCAACGAGGGCCCGGCCTTCCAGGAGCTGATCTCGCAGTTCAACGAGGAGTACCCGAACGTCACCGTCAACTACGAGTCGGTGCCCTTCGACGAGGCGCAGAACAAGTTCAAGACCGCGGCGCAGACCGACTCCGGGGCGCCCGACATCCTGCGCGCCGAGGTGGCGTGGGTGCCCGAGTTCGCCTCGCTGGGCTACCTCTACGCCCTCGACGGCACGCCCCTGCTGGAGGAGACCAACTTCCTCGAGACCCCGCTGTCGAGCAACGTCTTCGACGGCAAGACCTACGGCGTCCCGCAGGTCACCGACACCCTCGGCCTGATGTACAACAAGGAGCTGTTCGAGAAGGCCGGCATCGAGGAGCCCCCCACCACGTGGGACGAGGTCGACGAGGCCGCGAAGGCGCTCCAGGGCGTCGGCGCCGAGGGCATCTACCTCAACGCCGCGGGCTACTTCACGCTCCCCTTCATGTACGGCGAGGGCGGCGACCTGGTCGACGTCGAGGCCGAGCAGATCACGGTCAACTCGCCCGAGAACGTCGCGGGCCTGCAGATCGCCCAGGACATGGTCAAGAGCGGTGTCTCGGTCAAGCCGGACGCCAACGACTCCTACGGCACCATGATGACCCTCTTCAAGGAGGGCAAGGTCGGCATGATCATCAACGGCCCCTGGGAGGTCGCCAACATCGATGCCGACAAGGCCTTCGGTGGCTTCGACAACCTCGGCGTCGCGCCCGTCCCGGCCGGCTCCGGTGAGCCCGGCGCCCCGGTCGGCGGCCACAACTACGTCATCTACTCGGGCATGGACGAGGAGAAGGCCGACGCGGCCACCGCGTTCGTCCAGTTCATGACCAGCCCCGAGTCGCAGGCCTTCATCGCCGACGAGCTCGGCCTGCTGCCCGCCAACGCCGACGCCTACGACCTGATCGAGGGCAACGAGAAGGTCGCGGCCTGGGAGCCGGCCCTCGAGGCGGCCCAGCCCCGTCCGTGGATCCCCGAGGGTGGCCTGTTCTTCACCCCGCTGGACCAGATGGCCACCGAGGTCCTGATCCAGGGCAAGGACCCGCAGGCGGCGCTCGACGCGGCGGCCGCGACCTTCAAGAGCGACGTCGTCCCCGAGTACTCCGAGTGACCTGCTCCTGACGCGGACGAGGGGCCGGGCCTGCCGGCCCGGCCCCTCGACCCGTACGCCCGAAACCCCAGCTCCGCCCCGCCCCTGGAGGTGCCGATGGCCACGACCACCCGGACGCCGGCCGACCCGACGAAGCCCGCGTCGCCGAAGGAACCCGGCCGGCTGCGCCGCAGCTACGACCGCAACTGGTACGCGTGGGCGATGGTGCTGCCGACCGTGCTGGTCCTCGGCGTGCTGGTGCTCTACCCGCTGGCCCAGGGCATCCTCCAGTCCTTCACCGACCTGACCGAGGCCAACCAGCAGGAGGTCATCTGCACCAAGACGCTCGGGGGTGGCGAGACCTGCGAGGAGAACCCGAACCAGGCCGAGTTCGTCGGGCTGAAGAACTACGTCGACGTCCTGACCGGTCAGCGCGGCGACTTCTGGCTGTGGTTCACCAACACGGTCGTCTGGACGACCGCGTGCGTCTTCTTCCACTACACGATCGGCCTGGGCCTCGCGGTGATGCTCAACCGCGACTTCCGGGGCCGCGGGATCTACCGGGTGCTGCTGATCGTGCCGTGGGCGGTCCCGGCGTTCGTGAGCGCGTTCGCCTGGCGATTCATGTTCAACCAGAACTTCGGGCTCGTGAACGCCGTGCTCGGCAAGATCGGCATCGACCCGGTCGCCTGGACCGATCACCGCTGGACCTCGCTCTTCACGGCGATCGTCGCCAACGTCTGGCTGGGCGTCCCCTTCATGATGGTCGCGCTGCTGGGCGGCCTGCAGTCGATCAACAACGACCTCTACGAGGCGGCGGCGATCGACGGTGCCTCGCCGTGGCAGCGCTTCTGGAACATCACGATGCCCGGGCTGCGCCCGGTGAGCTCGACGGTGATCCTGCTGGGCACCATCTGGACCTTCAACATGTTCCCGATCATCTTCTTCGTGACCGGTGGCGAGCCCGCCGGCCAGACCGAGATCCTCGTGACCGGCGCTTTCCGGGCGGCCTTCGAGGGCATCCGCAACTACTCGCTGGCGGCGACGTACGGCGTGCTGATCCTGTCGATCCTGGTGGTGTACGCCGGGATCTACCGGCGGGTCCTCAGCAAGCAGGGAGAGGTGTTCTGATGAGTGCCCCGGTCGAGGTCCTGCCGTCCCTGGTGGACGTCCCCCCGAAGCCCCGCCGCCACCGCACCCCGCTCGCCTCCGTGGCGTTGCACGGGACGATGCTGGCTGCGGTCGCCATCGCGCTGTTCCCGGTGGTGTGGGTGTTCCTGAGCTCGCTCAAGCCGCGCCAGGAGATCCAGCGGTCCACGATCGACCTGGTCAGCAGCCCGTCCCTCGACAACTACCGGGCGGTGCTCTTCGACACGAACTTCCCGACCTGGTTCCTCAACTCGGTGATCGTCGCGGTCTTCACCATGCTGATCGGGATCATGATGTCGGCGACCGCCGGCTACGCCCTGAGCCGCTTCAACTTCGCCGGCAAGCGAGGGCTGATGTGGGTCTTCCTGCTGACCCAGATGTTCCCGGTGGCGATCCTGATCGTGCCGATCTACACGATCATGGCCAACCTCGGCCTGATCGACACCAAGCTCTCGCTGATCATCGCCTACTGCACGGTGGCGGTGCCCTTCTGCGCCTGGATGCTGCGCGGCTACTTCGACACCATCCCCAAGGAGCTCGACGAGGCGGCGGCGCTCGACGGGCTCGGCCCGTTCCAGACCTTCTGGCGGGTGATCCTGCCGCTGGCGCGGCCGGGCCTGGCGGTGACGGCGTTCTACACGTTCATCACGGCGTGGGGCGAGGTCGCGTACGCGATCGCCTTCATCCAGACCAGCGACAACTACACCCTCGGTGCCGGGCTCAAGCAGTTCGTGCCGCAGTTCAACCAGCGCTGGGAGCTGCTCACCCCGGCGGCGATCCTGATCACCATCCCGGCCGGCATCGTGTTCTTCTTCGCGCAGAAGCACCTCGTCGCGGGGCTGACCGCGGGCGGCACCAAGGGCTGAGCGCTCCGGCTACGGTCGGTCGCATGCGGATGTTCGTGGCGCTCGTGCCGCCGGTGGAGGCCGTCGAGCACCTCGACGAGTTCCTGGCCGTCCGCCGGGAGGCCGCGCCGTTCCGCTGGACGCTGCCGGAGCAGGTCCACGTCACGCTCGCGTTCCTCGCCGAGGTCCCCGACCGTGCCCTGGAGGACCTCGTCGAGCGGCTCGCCCGCGCCGCGGCCCGGCGTACGCCGGTGGCGACCCGGATCGCCGGCGGCGGTGCCTTCCCGAACCCGGCCCGGGCGCGGGTGCTGTGGGCGGGGCTCGGCCTCGACGACGTGGGCCGGACCGAGGTGGGACGGATGGCCACCGGCGCACGGGCGGCGGCGTCGCGGGCGGGCGTCGCCGTGGACGGCCAGCGGTTCCGGCCGCACCTCACCGTGGCCCGGCTCGGCCGGCCCGCAGAGGTGTCGTCCTGGGTAAGGCTGCTCGACTCCTACGACGGTCCGGCGTGGACCGCCGACACCGTCTCGCTGGTCGCCTCGCACCTCGGCGAGGGGCCGCGCAACCGGCCCCGGTACGAGCTCGTCGAGCAGCTCCCGGTCGGGTGAATCCCGCGCCGCGCGCTGAGATGGCTGCCCCGACGACCCGACGTCCCCTAGGTTCGGCTGCGTGAGGATCGCTGTAGCCAGGGAGACCAGAGACGGGGAGTCCAGGGTCGCGATGGTGCCCGAGCTGGTCGGGAAGCTGACCGGGCTCGGGTACGACGTGGCCGTGGAGCCGGGCGCGGGCAACCACGCGCTGATCGCCGACGAGGAGTACGCCGAAGCAGGGGCGGTGCTCGACGAGGCCGCCCTCGACGGCGCCACGCTCGTCGTGTCGGTGCAGCCGCTCGACCTCGCGACGGCGCGACGGCTGGCCCCGGGGACCTCGACGATCTCCTTCCTGCCGACGATGCTCGAGCACGACCTGGTCGCCGCCTACCGCGACGGTGGCGTCACGTCGTACGCCGTGGAGCTGGTCCCGCGGATCTCACGGGCCCAGTCGATGGACGCCCTGTCCTCGCAGGCGCTCGTGGCCGGCTACCGCTGTGCCGTCGTCGCGGCCGGCATGCTGAGGCGCTTCTTCCCGCTCAACATGACCGCGGCCGGCACCGTCCAGCCCGCGCAGGTCGTGGTCCTCGGCGCCGGTGTGGCCGGCCTGCAGGCGATCGCGACCGCCAAGCGGCTCGGTGCCGTCGTCTCGGCCTACGACGTCCGGGCCGCGGCCGCGGAGGAGATCGCCTCGATGGGCGCGAAGCCGATCCACCTCGAGCTCGAGACCCTCGAGGGGTCAGGCGGCTACGCCCGCGAGATGACCGAGGACCGGGCGGCCCGGCAGCGGGAGCTGCTGGCGCCGTACATCGCCAAGGCCGACGCCCTCATCACCACCGCCGCCGTGCCGGGCCGGGCGGCACCGATGCTGGTGACGCGCGAGATGGTGGAGCTGATGTCGCCGGGCTCGGTCGTGGTCGACCTGGCGGCGGAGTCGGGCGGCAACGTCGAGGGCTCGGTCGCCGGCGAGGTGGTCCGGATCGGCAACGCCCAGGTCTGGGGCGGGCGCAACGTGCCGAGCCAGATGCCCGGCCCGGCGTCCCGCCTGTACGCCCAGAACATCGTCAACCTCGTCACCCTGATGACGCCCGCCGACGAGGAGGGCGTCACGTCGTTCGCCCCCGACCCGGACGACGAGATCGTCGCGGGGTCGTGCGTCACCCGCGACGGTGCGATCCAGCACGAGCCCACCCGCCTCGCGGTGGAAGGAGAAGCCGCCCATGAGTGAGCCGATCGTCTGGCTGACCATCTTCGTCCTCAGCGTCTTCGTCGGGATCGAGGTGATCTCCAAGGTCTCCTCGACGCTCCACACGCCGCTGATGTCCGGCGCCAACGCCATCCACGGCGTGATCCTGCTGGGCGCGATCATCGTGACCGCCCACGCCTCCGGGGTCGCCCTGGTGGTGGGGCTGGTCGCGATCGTGCTCGCCGCGGTCAACATGGTCGGCGGCTTCGTCGTCACCGACCGGATGCTGCAGATGTTCACGCGCAAGCGGACCCCGAAGAAGGGAGCGGCCGCGTGATCCCCACCTGGGCCCAGCTGGTCTACCTGCTCTGCGCGGTCGCCTTCATCCTCGCCCTCAAGGGGCTGTCGGGGCCGCGGACCGCGCGCGCCGGCAACCTCGTGGGCGCTGCCGCCGCGGTCGTCGCGTGTGCGCTGCCGTTCTTCTACCTGGAGCGGATCGACAACCTGTGGCTGATCCTGGGCGCCATCGCCGTCGGCACCGCGGGTGGCGTCTACGGCGCGCAACGGGTGCAGATGACGCAGATGCCGCAGATGGTGGCTCTCTTCAACGGCGTCGGCGGTGGCGCTGCTGCGCTGGTCGCGCTGCTCGAGCTCGAGGTGATCGTCGATGCGCCGGCCGACGCCACGGGCTGGTTCGTGCTGGTCGCGACCGCGTTCACGATCGTGGTCGGCTCGGTGTCCTTCGCGGGCTCGGTCGTCACGTTCGCCAAGCTCCAGGACCTGATGACCTCGCGGCCCGTGGTCTTCCCGGGGCTGGCGGTCGTCTTCGCCGCGACGCTGCTGGCAGCGCTCGGGCTCTCCGGCCTCCTCGTCGCCGACCCGGTGATGTGGATCGGCATCGTGCTCGCCCTGATCGGGCTCGCCTTCGGGCTGCTGCTGGTGCTGCCGGTGGGGGGTGCCGACGTCCCGATCGTGATCTCGCTGCTCAACGCCTTCACCGGCCTCACCGTCGCAGCGGGCGGCTACGTCCTCTCCAACACGCTGCTGCTCGTGGCCGGCACGCTCGTCGGTGCTTCCGGAACGTTCCTCACGCTGCTGATGGCCAAGGCGATGGGTCGCTCGGTGGCCAACATCCTCTTCGGGGCCCTCAAGGGCGGCTCGACCCTCGGCGCCGGCGAGGCCTCCGACCGGCCGGTGCGCTCGGCCGGCCCGACCGACGCCGCGATCATGCTGGGGTACGCCGACCGCGTGATCATCGTCCCCGGCTACGGCCTGGCCGTCGCGCAGGCCCAGCACACCCTCCGGGAGCTCGTCGACGTGCTGGTCGAGCGCGGCGCGGTCGTCGACTACGCCATCCACCCGGTCGCGGGGCGGATGCCCGGCCACATGAACGTGCTCCTCGCGGAGGCGCAGGTGCCCTACGAGCAGCTGCGCGAGATGGAGGAGATCAACGGCGACTTCAAGGACGCCGACGTCGTCCTGGTCGTCGGCGCCAACGACGTCGTCAACCCGGCGGCGAAGACCACCCCGGGTGCGCCGATCTACGGCATGCCGATCCTCAACGCCGACGAGGCGAAGCAGGTCATCTTCATGAAGCGCTCGATGCGCCCGGGATTCGCCGGTATCGAGAACGAGCTGCTCTTCGACGAGCGCACCACGCTGCTCTTCGGCGACGCCAAGGACACCATGGGCAAGCTGCTCAGCGCGGTGAAGGCGCTGTAGGGCGGTCACGGCAAACTCTCGGTCAAACCGCCACGGCCGACCCGGGCGGCACCGCATACTGCGGGGGTGTCTCGGGAGAGCGTGGCGGGTATGGGCGCGTCAGCCCTCGCCGCCGCCTGCCACCGGCACCGGGTCGCCCTCCTGCTGGTCCTGCTGTTCACCTCCTCCTTCGGGGTGCTGCTGACGGCCGACGCCGCGAGCCGGGTCCCGGCCGCCTGGCCTGCCGCCGGGCTCCTCACCGGGCTGCTCGTCGTCCTCGACCGCGCCCACCGCGCCACGACGAGCGCCCTCGCCGGCGCCCTCCTGGTGCTCGCGCACCTGCTGGCGGGCTACGACCCGCTGACCGCCATCGGCTTCTCGCTGGCCTGCGTCGCCGGCACCTGGGTCGCCTGGTGGCGGCTGCACCGTGGCCTCGGCGTACGCCGGGTCGGGCTGGCCGAGGAGGGTGACGTCTCGCGGCTGATCGCCGCGGCGTCCCTGGGCTCGGCCGTCTCGGCGGTCGCGGTGGCGGCGGTCGTGGCCGTCACGGGCGTGGGCTCGCCCTGGCTCGCGCTGGTCGCCGTCTTCGGGACCCATGCCGCGGCCCAGCTGATGCTGCTCCCGCTGTTCCTCGAGGGACCGCCCTTCGGTGCGCTCGCACCGGCGCGTGAGCGGGTGGTGCAGTCGGTGCTCACGCTCGGGGTCGCGGTACTGATCTTCAGCTTCGCACCGGTGCCGCCGCTGGTCTTCGCGGTGATGCCGATGTTCGCGTGGCTGGCCTTCCGCGGGACGCTCCGTGAGGCGAGCCTGCTGCTCACGGCGGTGGGCGTGATCGCCACGACCATGACCATGGCGGGGCTCGGGCCCGTCCACGAGCTCGGCTCCCGCTACGACGTGGCGCCCGAGCTCGTCACCGGCTTCCTCCAGCTCTTCCTCCTCGACTGCGCCCTCATCCTGCTTCCGCTGTCGGTCATGGCCACGCAGCAGCGGATGGCCGCGGCCCGCGCCAACGCCCGGCAGCGCACGCTCCAGCGGCTGGTCGACGCCGCGACCGGGTCGGGCGTCCTCGCCACCGACCTCGAGGGGCGGGTCGCCGTCTTCAACCCCGGCGCCGAGGTGATGCTGGGCCGGGCCGCCGAGGACGTGCTCGGGCAGCCCGCCGACCGGTTCTTCCGCGACGAGGAGCTCGGCCGTCACGCCGCCCGCCTCGGCACCCGGCCGCTGTTCGCGGACCTGTGTGCCGCCTCCGTCGCGGCCGACGACGACCGCCACCTCTGGGACGTACGCCGTCCGGACGGCGAGCAACGCACGCTCTCCCTGGTCGTGACCGGGATCCAGGACGAGCTGGGGGAGCCGTCGGGCTACCTGTGCGTCGCCGACGACGTCACCGAGCGCGAGGCCGCCCACGAGGCGCTCGTCGCGGCCCTGGACCACGAGCGGGACGCCGTCGAGCGGCTGCGCGACCTCGAGCAGGTCAAGGCCGACTTCGTCGCGACCGTCAGCCACGAGCTGCGCACCCCGCTGACGAGCATGATCGGCTTCGTCGAGCTGCTCGAGGACGGAGCCGTCGGCGAGCTCTCGGCCGACCAGCGGGCCGTCGTCAACCGGCTCGAGCGCAACGGCCGTCGGCTGCTGCTCCTGGTGGAGGACCTGCTGCTGCTCTCCCAGATCGAGGCCCGCCAGATGCAGCTCAACCCGACGAGGTGCGACCTGCGCGACGCAGCCCGGGCGGCGTACGACGCCCTCGGCCCGCTGCTCGCGACGCGGCACCTCGACATGGTCTTGCGGCTCCCCGACGAGCCGGTCGTGCACGAGGGCGACCCGGAGCAGGTCGAGCGGCTGGTGCTGAACCTGATCACGAACGGCGTGAAGTTCACCCCCGACGGTGGCCGGGTGGAGCTGGTCGTCCGGGAGCGGATCGACTCGGTGGAGATCGTGGTGCTCGACACCGGCATGGGCATCCCGGCCGACGAGCAGGACCAGCTCTTCACGCGGTTCTTCCGGGCCTCGACGGCGACGGCGCAGGCGATCCAGGGCACCGGGCTGGGCCTGACGATCGTGCAGGCGATCGTCGAGCGGCACGGGGGCCAGGTGTCGGTGTCCTCGAGCGAGGGGGTCGGCACCACCGTCGCGGTGAGCCTCCCCAAGGAGCTCTCAGGGGTGGGTCACTCCGCGACGCCGTAGAGCCGGTCGCCCGCGTCTCCGAGCCCGGGGACGATGTAGCCCTTGTCGTTGAGCTTCTCGTCGATCGCGCCGGTCACCACGGTGACGGGGACGTCGAGGTCCGCCAGCTCCTGCTCGAGCCGGGCGACGCCCTCGGGGGCCGCCAGCAGGCAGAGCGCGGTGATGTCGTTGGCGCCCCGGTCGACGAGGAAGCGGACCGCCGCCGCGAGGGTGCCGCCGGTCGCCAGCATCGGGTCCAGCACGTAGCACTGGCGGCCCGACAGGTCGTCCGGCAGCCGCTCGGCGTACGTCGACGCCTCGAGCGTCTCCTCGTTGCGGACCATGCCGAGGAAGCCCACCTCGGCGGTCGGCAGCAGCCGCATCATGCCGTCGAGCATGCCGAGCCCCGCGCGCAGGATCGGAACGACCAGCGGCTTGGGCCGGGCCAGCTTGACGCCCGTCGTGGGTCCGACCGGGGTCCGGATGTCCTTCGGCGAGACCCGGACGTCGCGGGTCGCCTCGTAGGCCAGCAGCGTCACGAGCTCGTCGGCCAGGCGCCGGAAGGTCGGTGAGTCGGTGGTCTCGTCGCGCAGGTAGGTCAGCTTGTGGGCGATCAGCGGGTGGTCGGCGACGTGGGTGCGCATGGCGAGAACCCTAGACCCCTCAACCGGACCTCTGACACTCTGGAGACGACCGCAGAACGTAGCCAGGAAAGGGAGTTCGTCATGGCCGACCAGCTGGACGGAGTCGACTTCGCTCTGGCTGCCTACCGGGAGGAAGGGGTCTGGCAGCTGCAGGAGCTCGCCCACGACGTGCTGGCCGACGTCGAGACCCTCTCCCACGCGCTACGACGGTTCCCGGGCGACGGCGGAGCCGTCGGTCTCGTCGCGATCGACGAGGACTTCTTCCTCGTCGTCCGCGTCGCCGGTGCCAGCACCCGCGTCCTGCTGTCCGACATCACCGCGGCCGAGGAGTGGGAGCTGGCGGCCTCGCTGGTCGACTTCCTCGGCCTTCCCCCGCCGGAGGACGACGACGAGCAGGCACCTGCCGGCGACCTCGACCTGCTCGGCGACCTCGGCATGCCCGCGATGGACATGGGCGTGCTGCTCGACGACTTCGACCTCTACCCCGACGAGATGCTCTCGGACGTGGCACGCCGGCTCGGCTTCGGCTCGCTCTTCGACGAGCACGTCGGGCTCGCCTCCTCCGCCTGAGTGCCGGGGTGACCGCGACGTACGACGCCGCCATGGGGGCTGCGCTGGAGGAGGCCCGTGCCGCGCTGGCGACGGGTGACGTCCCGATCGGCGCGGTGGTGCTCGACGCCGCGGGGGAGGTGGTGGCCACCGGCCACAACGTCCGCGAGGCGGAGTCCGACCCCACCGGCCACGCCGAGGTGGTGGCACTGCGGGCCGCGGCCCGCCGTCGTGGCGAGTGGCGGCTCGAGGGCTGCACGCTCGTCGTCACGCTCGAGCCCTGCACGATGTGCGCCGGCGCCGCGGTCCTGGCCCGCGTCGACCGCGTGGTCTTCGGGGCCCACGACGACAAGGCGGGCGCCGTCGGGTCGCTGTGGGACGTGGTCCGCGACCGGCGGCTCAACCACCGTCCGGAGGTGCTGGCCGGGGTCCGAGCGCCGGAGTGCGCGGCCCTGCTGGAGGAGTTCTTCCGCCGCCACCGGTGAATCGGTGGCCGCCGCCCGGTCGTCCCCTGCATGAGCGACCTCGACCTCCGTCCCGCCGCGGCGTCGACCGCGGCCCTGCTCGTCGGCGTGCGCGACGACCAGCTCGCCGACCCGACCCCCTGCCCCGACTGGACCGTCGGCGACCTCGTCGACCACCTCGGTGGCCTCGCCGTCGCGTTCACCCTCGCTGCGCGCAAGGAGTCCTACGACGCCGGACCGTCCGCCGACGCGACCCTGCTCGAGCCCGGCTGGCGGGACCGGGTCGCCGGTGCTCTGCACGGGCTGGGCGAGGCGTGGCTGGCCCCCGGTGCCTTCGACGGCACCACCCAGGCCGGTCCGGTCGAGATGCCGGCCGACGAGGCGGCGCTGGTCGCCCTCAACGAGGTGGTCGTCCACGGGTGGGACCTCGCCTCCGCCACCGGCCAGCCCTACGACCCGGACCCGGCCTCGGTCGCAGCCAGCCACGCCTTCGTCGAGTCCTTCGACGCGCCGGCCGACGACGGTGGGCTGTTCGGCCCGCGCGTCGACGTACCCCCGGCGGCGGAGCCGCTGCACCACCTGCTCGGCGCCACCGGCCGGGACCCGGGCTGGACGGCCTGAGGCGGATTTCGGCCGTCCCGGCCCCCTCCGGTAACCTTCCCGGCGGTGGCGTGTCCGAGCGGCCTAAGGAGAACGCCTCGAAAGCGTTTGTGGGTGCAAGCCCACCGAGGGTTCAAATCCCTCCGCCACCGCCAGCCAGCCGACAGCCGGGTCCCACGGGACCCGGCTGTCGTCGTCCGGGCACCCGCCGACCGATAGTGCGGTACGAATCGGTCGTCCCGGGCGCCTGACGACGACCGATCCGTGACGGACTATCGATCCATCGATGTGGGGGTCACGCCCGCTCCACCGGCAGCCAGAGCTCGCACGTGGCGGTCGAGAAGTCCTCGGCCCGGTCGAGGTAGGCCACGATCGAGGGACCCGGCCGCAGCCGCCACGGGTTCGACGGGAACCACTCGGTGGCGGTGGCGGCCCACGTCTCCTGCAACGTCGCCGGGTGCGGCCCGGAGGAGCGGAAGACCGCCCAGTGGCCGGCCGGGACCTCGATCTCGTCGAGCCCGGCCACGTCCGTCCCCGAGGCGACGGCGACGCCGTGGAGGTAGGTCAGCTCGGTGCCCTCCCGGCCGTCGGGGTCGACGTCGTCGCTGACCGAGAGCAGGCCCGGCGGGGTCCCGGACGAGAGGGCCTTGAGCCGCTGGTGCTCCTCGGGCGGGATGGCTGCGACGTGCTGCTGGATGTGGGGGTTGACGCCGTGGTGGACGAGCGGAACGCGGGTGGCGTGGCCGGCCAGGCGCAGGGCGGGGTGGTCGAGGACACGGGTGTCCATGGGGGTGCTCCCTTCGACGGTCAGGCGGAACCTGAGCTGCGGTTGTGTGCGGAGGGGGCCGCCGGACCGGCGCACGTCGCCCGGCGTGGCGCCGTGGACGGAGCGGAACGCCCGGCCGAACGCCTCGGTGGAGCCGTACCCGTGCCGGACCGCGATCGTCAGCAGGTCGTCCTCGCCCGCCACGACCTCGGCTGCTGCCACCGTCATCCGGCGGCGCCGGACGTACTCCGACAGCGGCATGCCCGCCAGCGACGAGAACATCCGGCGCAGGTGGTGCTCGGTCGTGCCGAGCGTGCGGGCGACCGCCGCCACGTCGAGCTCGTCGGTGAGCTGCTGCTCGACCACGTCGACCAGCCGGTTGAGCGCTCCGATCACGGCGACCTCCTTCCGGTGGACGAGCCTGCCCCGTCGACGGCGTGCTGCACCCGATCATCGCGGTCAGGTCCGATCGGAGTGGGTAGCCTCCCGCACCATGGCCTACGACCTGACGACCGGAGACGGTGACAGCGCGCTCGACGAGCGCCTCAGCAACGAGCTCGACCGCCACAACTTCGCGGCCGTCGGCCACGACGACCTCCGGGAGCTCACCGTCAAGGTCGAGGACGACGGCGAGCTGGTCGCCGGGCTGAGCGGCTGGACGTGGGGGACCTGTGCCGGCATCGGGATGGTGTGGGTGCGCGAGGCCGACCGGGCCGGCGGCTGGGGTGCACGCCTGCTCGCGGCCGCCGAGGAGGCCGCCCGGGAGCGCGGCTGCCGGCAGGTGCTGGTGTCCTCCTTCACCTTCCAGGCGCCGGAGTTCTACGCCCGCCACGGCTACACCGAGTTCGCGCGCTCGCCCGACCTGCCGGTCGAGGGCGAGGCCGACGTCCACTTCCTCAAGCTCCTGTGAGGCGCCGGACGTCGCGGAGTGGCATCGTGGACCCTGCAGCGGGCCGTGATCCCGCCGCAGGGGGTGCGCGGTGATCAAGGTCTTTCTCCTCGACGACCACGAGGTGGTCCGGCGCGGGCTGCGCCAGCTCCTCGAGGACGCCGGCGACATCGAGGTGGTCGGCGAGTCCGGCCTCGCCGTCGAGGCCGCCAGCCGGATCCCGGCGCTGCGTCCCGACGTCGCGGTGCTCGACGCGCGGCTTCCCGACGGGAGCGGCATCGACGTCTGCCGCGAGGTCCGGTCCGTCGACCCGACGATCAGCGCGCTGATCCTCACGTCGTACGACGACGACGAGGCGCTCTTCGCGGCGATCCTCGCCGGGGCGTCCGGCTACGTCCTCAAGCAGATCGGTGGCCACGACCTCGTCGACACCGTCCGCCGCGTGGCGGCCGGGCAGTCACTCATCGACCCCACCCTCACGGCGCGGGTCCTCGACCGGGTCCGCAACGGCGACCCGATGCCGAGCGAGCTGGCGGACCTGACGGAGCGGGAGCGCGAGATCCTCGGGCTGATCGCGGAGGGCCTCACCAACCGGCAGATCGGGGAGCAGCTCTTCCTGGCCGAGAAGACCGTGAAGAACTACGTGTCCAGCATCCTCGGCAAGCTCGGTCTCGAACGGCGTACGCAGGCCGCCGTGCTGGCCTCCCGGCTGCTCGGCTGACGGGACCTTGGTCCCTCGAGGGCCGGACCCACGCCCCTGACCCCGGAACCCTCCGCAGCGGTTGTCTGGAGGTGCCAGACAGGCACCTGACCAGGAGGACAGTCATGAACACCTCGACTCACGCCGGACATGCCGCCACCGCGTCCGACGCCACCACGCCGGTCGTGAGCAGGCCCGCCCGCCAGGCCCTCGCGGTCCTGCGGATCGGCTTCGGGCTCACGTTCCTCTGGGCGTTCTTCGACAAGCTGTTCGCTCTCGGCTTCGCCACCGGTCGCAGCGTCGACCCGGCCACCGGGGCAGAGACCGTGGACCGCTTCGGAGACGCCGCGTGGATCAACGGGGGGAGTCCCACCGAGGGCTTCCTCACCTTCGGCGCCAAGGGTCCCTTCCAGGACTTCTACAACTCGATCGCCGGCGACCCCTGGGCCGACTGGCTCTTCATGATCGGCCTGGCCGGCATCGGCTTCGCGCTGACGCTCGGCATCGGGATGCGGGTGGCCACCATCTCCGGCGCCCTGATGTACGTCCTGATGTGGACCGTCGTGCTGCCCCCGGAGAACAACCCGGTCCTCGACGACCACCTGCTCGGCGCGGTCACGATGATCGTGCTGCTGCTGACGGCCGCCGGCACCACCTGGGGCCTGGGGCAGGCGTGGAACCGCACCACGATGGTCAGCGGGAACCACTGGCTCCGCTGAACGCCCGGCACCGCACCCCCGACCACCCCGGGGGTGCGGTTGCCTGCGTGCCACCGTCCCGGACCTGGCTCAGCGCAGCGGCGCCCGCCAGGTGAAACGGGTGCCGTACGGCTCCACCGGCGCGACGACGAAGCTGCCACCGAGGTCGACCGCGCGGCGGCGGGCGTTGGCCAGGCCGCTCTCGCGGACCCCGTGGGCCGGACCGATGCCGTCGTCGCTCACCGAGAGCTCCAGCACCCGGTCGGCCACCCGGAGCTCGATCCGCGTCTCGGTGGCGGCGGCGTGGCGGGCCACGTTGCTGAGCGCCTCGCGCAGCACGGCGAGCAGCTCGTCGGCAACCCGGTCGTCGACCGCGGTGTCGACCGGTCCGTCGCTGCGCACCAGGGGCAGGAAGCCGAGCGGCTCGGCGTACTCCTCCGCGAGGGCCCGGACCTGCGAGAGCACGCCGCCGGTCCGGGCCTGGCGCAGCTCGAAGATGGTGGAGCGGATGTCGCGGATCGTCTCGTCGAGGTCGGCGACGGCCTGGTCGAGCCGTCCGGTCACCAGCGGGTCGCCGGCCTTCCCCCGCACCCCCTGCAGCTGCAGCCCGGTGGCGAACAGTCGCTGGATGACCACGTCGTGGAGGTCGCGGGCGATCCGGTCGCGATCGCTCACGACCGCCAGCGCCTCGCGGTCGGCCACCGCCTGGATCCGGTCGAGGGCCAGCGCCGCCTGGGTGGCGAAGGTCGCCATCAGCTCCCGCTCCTCCGACATCGCCTCACCCTGCAGCGGTCCGCCGGGGCGCAGCGCCACGAGCGCGGCGGCCGGGGTCAGGTGCGTGGGCAGCGGCACCAGGATCACCGGGTGCTCAGCCCCCACGGTCGACACCTCGTCGTCCTCGATCGCCCCCCGGACCGCCGCGGCCGCGGCGCTGACCACCTCGGCCACCCGGGAGCGGTGCCGGCCGTCGACGGCGACCAGCGTCGGTGCGTCGCCGTCGATCACCGCCACGCCGACCGGGTCGTCGGTGCCGAAGGCGCTGCGGGCGGCGATGGCGACCTGCTCGTAGGCCTCGGAGCGGTCGAGCTGCGGCTGCAGCACCTCCGTCAGCCGGGCGCTCGCCGCCAGCCAGCGGCGCTGCCGCTCGCTGCGGGCGTAGCTGCGGGCGTTCTCGATGACGAAGCCGGCCGCGTTGGCCAGCGCCTGCACCAGCCGCTCGTCCTGCTCGGAGAAGTCGCGGCCCCCGGCCTTCTCGGTGAGGTAGAGGTTGCCGAAGACCGTGCCCCGCACCCGCACCGGCACCCCGAGGAACGTCGTCATCGGCGGGTGGTGGGCGGGGAAGCCGACCGAGGCCGGGTGGGTGCCGAGGTCGCCGAGCCGCAGCGGGTCGGGGACCTCGGTCAGCAGGCCCAGGATCCCGTGGCCCCGGGGGAGGGCGCCGATCAGGGCGCGCTGCTCCTCGCTGATGCCGCGGTGGATGAAGTCGCTGAGCCCGCCGTCGCTGCCGATCACGCCGAGGGCGCCGTACGTCGCGCCGGTGAGGGTGCAGGCCGACCGGACGATCCGGTCGAGCACGTTGTGGAGGTCCAGGTCCGACCCGATGGCGACGACGGCGTCGAGCAAGGCGTGGTCGTCGCTGGTCAGCGTCGGGTCACCGGGATCGGGGCTCACCCGGCCATTGTGGCGGTGCGCGGGCCGATCCGTCGCCCGGTCAGGTCCTGCCACGGCAGCGAGACGTAGAGCCAGCGCTGTCCGCCGGCCCACGGCTGCGGGTCGTGGAGGTCGCGGATCCGCCGCAGCTCCTCGCTGTCCTCGACGAGCTGGCCAGGCCCGGTCGCCACGACGCTCCAGCCGGTGTGCTCCTCGGAGTCGACGTGGTCGATCTCGAAGGCCAACCGGCCACCGCCCCAGGAGTGCATGCCGAGCGCGCTGTAGGGGGTGGTGCGGAAGACGATCCGTTCGTCGTCGACGGCGTAGTTGACGGGGACGATCCGGGGACCGTCCGGCGTGCACACCGCGACCCGGCCCACCTGGCCCTCGCGCAACAGCTGAAGGCACGTGTCGTACGGCAGCTCGGCCGGGATCTTCATGGCGATGGCCTCCTCCGGGGGTAGGTGTGACTCGAGTCTGCTCCGCGGGAGACGGCACCCGGATGGGTCGAAGGTCCCGTGTGAGGATGGCCGGGTGACCTGGTTCGAGACCCCTGACGACGCCGCCTCGCGACTCGAGCGGACCGGCTACCTCGCCGACCCGGGGCTGGCGACCACGGCCTTCCTGGCGGGTCGGCTCGAGAAGCCGCTGCTCGTCGAGGGGCCGGCCGGGGTGGGCAAGACCGAGCTCGCCAAGGCCGTCGCCTGTGCCGCGGACGCCGAGCTGGTGAGGCTGCAGTGCTACGAGGGTCTCGACGAGGCCCGCGCGCTCTACGAGTGGAACTACAAGAAGCAGCTCCTCCGGATCCAGGCGAGTGGCGGCGAGGAGTCGTGGGGGGAGACCCACGACGACATCTTCACCGAGGAGTTCCTGCTGACCAGGCCGCTGCTCACCGCGATCCGGCGCGACCAGCCGACGGTGCTGCTGGTAGACGAGGTCGACAAGACCGACGTCGAGGTCGAGGGGCTGCTGCTGGAGGTGCTCTCCGACTCCCAGGTCACGATCCCGGAGCTCGGGACCGTTGCCGCCGTGCGCCGCCCGTACGTCGTCCTCACCTCCAACGCCAGCCGCGAGCTGTCGGAGGCGCTCAAGCGTCGCTGCCTCTACCTCCACCTCGACTACCCCGACGCCGACCGGGAGCGGGCGATCGTGGCCGGACAGGTGCCGGACCTGGACCGGCGGATCGTGGAGCGCCTGGTCGACACGGTGGGCCGGCTCCGCGACCTCGACCTCAAGAAGGCACCCTCCATCGCCGAGTCGGTGGACTGGGCGCGGACCCTGGTCGCGCTGCAGGTCCGCACCCTGGACGACGACGCCATCACCCGCACGCTCGGCGCCGTCCTCAAGCACGCCTCGGACACCGAGCGGGCCGTCAAGGAGCTGGGCCTGGGGTCATGAGCGGGCTCGTCGACCGGCACATCGTCTTCCTCGAGGCGCTGCGGGGCGCCGGCGTGCCGGTCTCCCTCGCCGAGGACCTCGACGCCGTCGCGGCGCTCTCGGTGCTGCCCTGGGACGAGCGCGCGACCGTGCGTGACGCGTACGCCGCCACCCTGGTCAAGAAGCACTCCCAGCGGCCGACCTTCGACGCGCTCTTCGACCTCTACTTCCCACGGCTCGTGGGCCGGCCCGGCCTCGACCACCGACCGCGACGACCTGGTCGCCAAGGACGGTCCCGAAGCGCTCGCAGACCTCCGCGAACGGCTCGCCGAGGCGCTCGGGTCCGGGGAGTCGGGCGAGCTCCAGGACCTGGCCGTCGAGGCCGTCGAGCGGTTCGGCGAGATGCCCGGTCGGGCCCCGGGGCTCTCGGGGTGGTCGGCCTACACGGCCCTGCGGCGGGTCTCGCCGGCCGAGCTGACCGAGCGGATCGTGGCGGGGCTGGTCGCGGGTGGTCGTACCGAGGAGGAGGCCCGCCGGGCGGCCGGCCGGCGGGTCGGAGGCTTCGCCGCCCTCGTCGAGGGCGACGCCCGCCGGCGGATCGCCGAGGAGAAGGGTCCCGACCACGTGGCCGACGTGGCGCTCCGGCCGACGATCGACCGGCTCGACTTCTCCTCCGCCCGCAAGGCCGACCTGGAGGAGATGCGTCGCGAGATCTACCCGCTGGCGCGCCGCCTCGCGACGCGGCTGGCCCGGGAGCAGCACGCGCGGCGCCGCGGACCGCTCGACGTCCGGCGCACGGTCCGGGCGTCGCTGTCCTCCGGCGGGGTCCCGCTCACCACCCACCACCGACCCAGGCGGCCGCACCGCACCGAGCTGGTGGTGCTGTGCGACGTGAGCGGGTCGGTGGCCAGCTTCGCGTCGTTCACGCTGCTGCTCGTCTTCGCGCTGCGCGAGCAGTTCACCAAGGTCCGCGCGTTCACGTTCGTCGACCGGGTGCACGAGGTGACCCACCACTTCCGGCCCGGTGCCGACGTCGCCGAGGTGATGGCGGACCTGGCGGCGAGCGCCGCGCACGCGGCGCTGTGGGGACGGACCGACTACGGACGGGCCTTCACCTCCTTCGCCGAGGAGCACGCCGACGCGCTCGGACCGAGGGCGTCGCTGCTGGTGCTCGGGGACGCCCGCTCCAACTACAGCGACCTCGCGCTGCCTGCCCTGCGCGAGCTCGCCGGCGGCGTCCGCCATGCGTGGTGGCTCAACCCCGAGCACCCCCGTCACTGGGACACCGGGGACTCGGCCGCCGGTCCCTACGGGGAGGTCGTCGCGATGGTCGAGTGCCGCAACCTGACCCAGCTCGGCGAGTTCGTCCACGACCTGGTGTGACCCACCCGGCATAACCCGCCGGTCACGCGCGTCGTTGACCCGGCACGACGACGCAACCGAGGAGGGCGCGTGAGGACCTGGCTGGTGTCCGCAGTGGTGGCCGTGTCCGGCCTGGTGGGGGTCTCCCCCGCCGCGGCCGGCGACGGGCAGGAGCCCGTCGGCGACGTACGCCGGGCGGTTTTCGTCGGCAACAACTGGGACGGCACGGCGACGGTGCTGGCCCCGCGCTCGTTCGAGCAGCTGGGCCGGATCGACATCATCCCGGACCGCGAGGAGCGGATGGCCGAGATCGCCCTCAACCCGGAGCGGCTCGCCTACTTCGTGGCGATCCGCGAGCTGATCGGCGAGGGCCACCACCAGTACGTCGACGACATGTACTCCTCCAACGACGGTCGGCTGCTCATCGTGTCCCGGCCCTCCTTCGCCGACGTGGTCGCCATCAGCCTGCGGACCGGTCGGATCCGGTGGCGCTTCCCGGTGGCCGGCCAGCGCTCGGACCACATGGCGGTCTCGCCCGACGGCCGCCGCGTCGTGGTGAGCGCGTCGACGGCCAACACCGTGCACGTGCTGCGGGTCCGTGACGGCGAGGAGCTGGGCTCCTTCCCCTCGGGCGGGTCGCCCCACGAGAGCGTCTTCATCGACGGCGGCCGCAAGATCCTCCACGCCAGCATCGGCCACGTCTACACCCCGACCGACCGCGACCTGGCCGACCCGACCAAGGGGGAGCGCGTCTTCCAGGTGGTCGACGCGCGGACCTTCGAGGTGCTGCGCCGCTACGACCTGCGCCGGACCTTCGACCGGGCCGGGAGGGACGGACTCAGCACCGCCGTCCGCCCGATGACGCTCTCGCGGGACGAGCGACGCGTCTTCTTCCAGGTCAGCTTCTTCCACGGGTACGTCGAGCTGGACCTCCGCACCGGCCGGCTGCTCGGCGTCACCCGGCTCCCCAACCTGGTCAGGGACACCCCGCGCGAGCAGTACCTGCTCGACTCCGCCCACCACGGGATCGCGATGAATCCTCGCGGCACCAGGCTCTGCGTCGCCGGGACGATGTCCGACTACGCCACGGTGGTCGACGAGGCCACCGGCCGGCGCGGTCCCCTGCTGCGGCGCGAGGACGGCAAGCCGTACTGGGTCACGCAGAGCGGGAACGGCCGGTCCTGCTACGTCTCGTGGAGCGGCACCGACGAGGTCTCCCGGATCTCCTACGCGACCGGTCGGATCGAGCGCACCGTCGACGTCGGCGACCACCCGCAGCGGATCCGCAACGGGTTCGTGAAGCGGTCGCTGGTGGCAGGGCTCCCCGACCACGTCCCGGACGAGGACGTGCAGTCGCCGCTCCCGCTCCGGTCGTCGCGCTGACCCCGCGCTGACTGCGCTCCCGCAGGGTGGAGCCGCCCGCTCGGCCCCGGTGCCCGCCGATAGACTGCGTCCTCGCCGCCCCTGCTCCGTCGCGAGGTGACACGTGTCGTTCGACGTCCACGACCTCGACACGTTCGTGCTCGTCGGCAGCGCCGTCACCCTGCTGGCGATCCTCGCGGTCCGGCTCTCGAGCCGCGCCGGGCTGCCCAGCCTGCTGATCTACCTCCTGATGGGGGTGGCCCTCGGCGAGGCCGGGCTCGGTATCGGCTTCGAGGACGCCCAGGTCGCCCACGCCCTCGGGTTCGCGGCGCTGGCGATCATCCTGGCCGAGGGTGGTCTCACGACCTCGTGGGCCGAGGTGAGGCCCGCGATGAAGCTCGGGGTCTCGCTGGCCACGATCGGGGTGGCGGTCTCGATCGCGGTGGTGGCAGTGGGCGCCCACTACCTGCTCGGTCTCCCGTGGCAGCTGGCGGTGCTCCTCGGGGCCGTCACGTCGCCGACGGACGCGGCCGCGGTCTTCTCGGTGCTCCGCGTGGTCCCGTTGCCGCAGCGGCTCAAGGGCACCCTCGAGGCCGAGTCCGGCCTCAACGACGCCCCGACCGTGGTGCTCGTGACCCTGGTGTCGAGCGGCGCGATGGCCGACCACGGGCTGCTCGGCGCCACCGGGATCGTGGCCTGGGAGCTGGTCGTCGGCGTCGCGTCCGGGCTGGTCTTCGGGTTCGGCGGCGCGTGGGCGATGCGGCGCGCGGCGCTGCCGTCCTCCGGCCTCTACCCGATTGCCGCGATGTGCCTCGCTCTGGTCTCGTACGGCGCCGCGTCGGCCGTGCACGCCTCCGGCTTCGCGGCCGTCTACGTCGCCGCGCTGGTCCTCGGCAACAGCGAGCTGCCCCACCGGGTCGCCACCCGTTCGTTCGCGGAGGGGGTCGCCTGGCTGGCGCAGATCGGCCTGTTCGTGATGCTGGGCCTGCTGCTCTCGCCGGGGACGATCACCCTCCGCACCGTCGCGCTGGCCGTCCTCGCCGGGTTGATCCTGACCCTGGTCGCCCGCCCGGTGTCGGTCCTGGTGAGCTCCGCGGCCTCGGACCTGTCGTGGAACGAACGCGGCTTCCTGTCCTGGGCGGGCCTGCGGGGTGCGGTCCCGATCGTCCTGACGACCATCCCGCTCTCGGAGGGCGTCCCCGGGGCGGACCGGCTCTTCGACCTGGTCTTCGTGATGGTCGTGATCTACACGCTGCTGACCGGCCCCACCCTGCCGACGGCCGCCCGGCTGCTGCGCGTGGCCAGCCGTTCGGAGCCGCGGGGGCTGGACGTCGAGGCCGCACCGCTCGACCGGATCGCCGCCGACCTGCTGCAGGTCAGCATCAGCCCGGCGTCGCGGATGCACGGGGTCGAGGTGGGGGAGCTGCGGCTGCCGGTGGGCGCGTCGGTCGCGATGGTGATCAGGAACGACGAGACGCTGGTCCCCGAGCGGCGTACGGTGCTCCGCCACGGCGACGACCTGCTCATCGTCACGCCCCGCCGGTTGCGCGAGAAGACCGAGAGGCGACTGCGCCAGGTCTCGGACTCCGGCCGGCTGGCGCAGTGGCTGGAACGCCCCCGCTGATCAGGCCCGTGGAGGGCCGCAGACCGAGGTGGCCTGACGTGCGACCACGGCGCGCTGGCCGGCCGTGAGGCTCTCGAAGTCGTCGCCCACCACGACCGCGATCCCCGCTCCGGGCGAGGAGCGCCGGACGACCCTGACGTCCTGGCCGAAGTGGCTGGCCACCAGGTCGACCGCGGGGTTCTTGGGCTCCTCGGTCCAGATCTGTACCCGCGCGACGCTCGCGCGGTCGGGGGCGTTGCCCTCGGAGCCCGCGGCGAACCCGGCGTCGGTGAGCAGGTTCATCGTCAGGCCGGCGAGCCCGACGCGGGTGCCGGCGTTGTAGACGCTGACCGTCACGTCGCGGCGGGTGATCCGGTCGCCGCGACCGAACTCGCGGTCCTCGCAGACCGCCGTCGAGGCCTCCTCGGGCAGTGGCTCGGTGAGCGCGGACCAGCCCCAGACGCCGCCGATGACGAGCAGGAGCGAGAGGACCCCGAGGGTCGCGATCGAGCGCGCCCGCGCCTCCATCAGCCCACCACCGCGTGCACCCGGGCGTGGAGCACCGAGCGCTGCTGCAGGGCGGCCCGGAGCGCGCGGTGGAGCCCGTCCTCGAGGTAGTACTCGCCCTCCCACTCCACGACGTGGGCGAACAGGTCGCCGTAGAAGGTCGAGTCCTCGTCGAGGAGCGCGTCGAGCTGCAGCGTGTCCTTGGTGGTGACCAGCTCGTCGAGCCTGACCTGACGCGGTGGCAGGGCCGCCCAGCCGCGGGACGTCAGCCCGTGGTCGGGGTAGGGCCGGCCCTGGCCGACTCGCTTGAAGATCACGGACGCAGCATAACGAGGGTCGTGGGGACCGCCCGGTCCCCGCGGAGTCTCCTGGATGAGTGATTCCCAGGGGAGTTGCCTGACCCGCGCCTCCCCGCATCCCGACTGGCTGCGTCGTCCTCGACCCGACGTGGCTCCGCCACACCTTCGCTCGTCCGCCGTGCCATCCGGGCGCGGATGAGGCGCTCGCTCGACCGGCACCCCCTGCGAATCACTCATCTACGCTGACGGCCATGACGGACAGCGCAGCGACGAGCCCCGACGACGCGGTCGCCGAGGGGATCGCGGCCGGCTACGCCTTCGAGGGGCCGGCCCTCGAGCTGGGTGGCCTGATGCTCGACGCGACCCGGCTGTCCGACGCACGGATCCGGATCCCGCTGTCGATGGTCAACCGGCACGGCCTCGTCGCCGGGGCGACCGGCTCCGGCAAGACCAAGACCCTGCAGCTGCTCGCCGAGCAGCTGAGCGCCCACGGCGTACCGGTCTTCGCGGCCGACATCAAGGGCGACCTGTCCGGCCTCAGCGTGCCCGGCGAGGGCGGCGAGAAGATCACCGCGCGGGCATCCTCAGTGGGTCAGGCGTGGCAGGCGACCGGCTTCCCGGTGGAGCTCTACGCCCTGGGTGGGCAGGGGACGGGGATCCCCCTGCGGGTCACGATGAGCTCGTTCGGCCCGGTGCTGCTCAGCAAGGTTCTCGGCCTCAACGAGACCCAGGAGTCCAGCCTGGGGCTGGTCTTCCACTACGCCGACCAGCGGGGGCTGCCGCTGCTCGACCTCGCCGACCTGCGCGCCGTGGTCCAGCACCTCGTCAGCGACGAGGGGAAGGCCGACCTCAAGGCGCTCGGCGGGCTGTCGGCCGCGACCGCCGGCGTGATCCTCCGCGAGCTCATCGGCTTCGCCGACCAGGGGGCGGAGGCGTTCTTCGGCGAGCCCGAGTTCGCGTCGTCCGACCTGCTGCAGACCGCCGCCGACGGGCGCGGGCTGATCAGCCTGGTGGAGCTGCCGAACCTCCAGGACCGGCCGGCGGTCTTCTCCACCTTCCTGATGTGGCTGCTCGCCGACCTCTTCCACGACCTCCCCGAGGTCGGCGACGTCGACCGGCCCAAGCTGGTCTTCTTCTTCGACGAGGCCCACCTGCTCTTCGACGACGCCTCGGAGGCGTTCCTCGACCAGATCGCCCAGACCGTCCGGCTGATCCGCTCCAAGGGGGTCGGCGTCTTCTTCGTCACGCAGAGCCCGACCGACGTGCCCGACGACGTGCTGGCCCAGCTCGGCTCGCGGGTCCAGCACCAGCTCCGTGCCCACACGCCCAGGGACGCCAAGGCGCTCCGGGCCACGGTGGAGACCTACCCCACGAGCTCCTACGACGACCTCGGCGAGGTGATCACCGGCCTGGGGATCGGCGAGGCGGTCGTGACCGTGATGAGCGAGCGCGGCGCGCCGACCCCGGTGGCCTGGACCCGGCTGCGGGCGCCCGAGTCGCTGATGGGCCCGGCCGACCCGGCGGCGATGCAGGCCGCGGTCGAGGCCAGTCCGCGGAACGCGACGTACGCCACGACCCTCGACCGGGAGTCGGCACGCGAGATCCTCGCGGCCCGGCTCGAGGAGGGCGCGGCCAAGGCGGAGGCCGAGGGGCAGACGGAGGCGGGTTCGACCGCGTCGAAGCCCAGGCCCAAGGCCAAGCCGAAGCCGAAGCCGAAGGAGGACGGCGGCCTGGTCCGCGACGTGGTGGAGTCGGACGCCTTCCAGGACTTCATGAGGACCGCGGCCCGCGAGATCGCCCGCGGGATGTTCGGCGCGGCACGCCGCTGACCCTCACCCCGCGGGTTCGGTCCACATCACCTGCAGCGCCCTGGCCCCGTCTCGGCCGACCAGTCGGGCACGGCCCGGAGGCCCCGGGACGGCCGTGAGCCGCCCGACCACGGGACCGTCGGTCGGGTCTCCCGGGAGCAGCAGGGTCGGGGACGCCAACCCGCGCAGCGCCTGGGCGACCGGGTCGTGGAGTGCCCGGACGCTGGTGCCGGTCGCCAGCACCAGGTGCAGCCCGACGTCGGCCGCGCGCGGGAGCAGCGGGAGCAACGGGGCAAGAGGCGGCGGTTCGCCCGGCAGCAGCGCCAGCTCGTGGTCGTCGACCACGACGAAGACCTCGGCTCCGGACCACCACGACCGCGCCCGGAGCTGCTCGCGGGTGACCCCGGGACCGGGCAGCCGGCGCTGCAGGTGGTCGGCCAGCTCGGCGAGGGCCGGGGCGGCGCCCGTCCCGTGGTGGCCCAGCAGGTGCGCCTCGGGGACCTCGCCCAGCAAGGACCGGCGGGGGTCGACCAGCACGACCTGGGCGCGGTCGGCCGGGTGGCTGCGGACGATCTCGTGGAGGAGGGTGCGCAGCGTCGCCGTACGGCCGGAGCCGGGACCGCCCAGCACGAGCGTGTGGGGATCCGCGACCGGGTCGAGGGTGACGGGTGCGAGACGCTCGTCGACGCCGAGCACCAGACCGGCGACGTCGCCGCTGGACGGTACGTCGGCCAGCGCGACCTGATCCGGGAGCGGGCGCAGCCGTGGCCGGGTCGTCGCGGGCCACGCCGCAGCCACCCGCGCCACCAGCCCCTCGAGGCCGGAATCGTCGAGGCGGGGCAGCGCCGCCAGGAAGTGGTGCGCCTCCGGCGTCAGCCCCCGCCCGGGCCGGTCCTGCGGGACGGCCCGGGCGGCGCGGCGGTCCACCTCGGAGTCGAGCGGGTCGCCGAGCCGCAGCTCCAGCCGGGTGCCGACCAGGTCGCGCATCGCCGCTCGCAGGTCGGCCCAGCGGTCGGCGGCGACGACGACGTGCACGCCGTGGGCGAGGCCACGGGCCGCGACCTGCTGGATCTCGGACTCGAGCTCGCCGGGCCCGCCACGCAGCCGGCTCCAGCCGTCCACCAGCACGAAGACCTCGCCGTCCCGGTCGCCGGCCCCGGTCTCGCGCCGGTCGAGCAGGTCGCGCAGCTCGGCCACCACCCGGCGTACGACGTCGGGGTCGTGGCCGGTGGCGTGGGCGACCACGTGGGGGAGCCCGGCAAGGGGGGTGAGACCACCGCCGGCGAGGTCGAGGAGCAGCAGCCGCACCTGCTCGGGGGAGTGGGTCAGCGCGAGCGCCGCCGCCAGGGTCTGCAGCAGGGTGGTGCGGCCGCTCCGCGGTGCGCCCACGACCGCGACGTGGCCGCCGGCTCCGGTCAGGTCGACGAGGAGCGGGTCGCGTCGCTGCTGGCGGGGACGGTCGACCGTGCCGAGCGGCAGCACCAGGCCCGCGGTCGCGACCTCCTGGAGCAGCGTGCCGAGCGCGGCGGGCTCGTCGAGCGGTGGCAGCCAGACCTGGCGGGCGCGCGGGCCGCGCCCGCAGAGCTGCGCGACGGCCTGCTCGAGCACCGACGGTCCGCCCGCCGGTGGGCCGGGCACGTCCGCGGGCAGCGGCACCTCCTCGAGCGTGAAGGGCAGCACCGCCGGGCGCGCCGTGGGTGGCGGTGCAGCCCCGGAGACGTACGACGCCCGGAACCGGACCGGGTCGCCGGGGCCGGTCCGCAGGAAGCCGCTGCCCGGGAGCGGCGGCAGCGAGGCGGCGTCCGGGACGCCCAGGACGGCCCGGGACTCGGCGCTGCTGAAGGTCCGCAGACCGATCCGGTAGGAGAGGTGGGACTCGAGGCCGCGCAGCCGACCCTCCTCGAGCCGCTGCGACGCCAGCAGGAGGTGCAGGCCGAGCGAACGGCCGAGCCGCCCGATGGCGGTGAACACGTCGAGGAACCCGGGCCGCGCGGCGAGCATCTCGGCGAACTCGTCGACGACCACGAGCAGGGAGGGGAGGACCGGCAGGTCGGACCCGGCAGCCCGGGCACGGTCGAGGTCGTGGACCGAGGCCAGTCCGCCCGCGGCCCGCAGCACCTCCTGCCGACGGACGAGCTCGCCCGCGAGGGCGTGCTGCACCCGGTCGACGAGCGTCAGGTCGTCGGCGAGGTTGGTGACGGTGCCGGCCACGTGGGGGAGCGGCGCCAGCCCGGCGAAGGTGGCCCCGCCCTTGAAGTCGACCAGCACCATCTCGAGGACGTCGGGCGGGTGGGTCAGGGCGAGCCCGAGGACCAGCGTGCGCAGCAGCTCGGACTTGCCCGAGCCGGTCGCGCCGACCAGCAGCCCGTGCGGACCCACGCCCCCGCGGGCCGACTCCTTGAGGTCGAGGTGCACCGGTCGTCCGTCGTCGCCGACGCCGATCGGGACCCGGAGCAGGTCGCGGGGCTCGTCCGGTCCCGAGGCCCGTTCGCCCAGGAGCGCGAGCAGGCCCGGATCGCCCAGCGGGCCGCCCGCGGGTACGGCGAGCGGCAGCAACCGCCTCGCCACGGCCTCGGCCGTCGCGAGGTCGCAGCGGTCTGCGACGGCGCTCGTGGGTGCGGCGCGGGGCGCCTCGACCCCCAGGGTGCCGTCGGGCCTCGCGTGCAGCCGCAGCGCCTCCCCCGAGGGTGGACCGGCTGGTCCAGGGCGCAGCCCGACCACGGTGAGGCCCGGGCGTGCCGGGGGCGGGTCGGCCCCGTCCACGACGAGCAGCACGTGGGCAGCGTCGGGTCCGGGCCGGGGGAGGAGCGGAGCCAGTGCCTCGGCCGAGGTCACGGCGCAGCGGGCACCGCCGACGGCGTCGTGACGCCGGCGGCTGTGCGCGTGGGGCAGCCACCCCAGCCAGCGCCAGTCGTCGAGAGCCTCGGGCGAGGCGAGGACCGCCACCGCGAGGTCGTCGGGCGAATGGCAGGTGGCGGCGGAGCAGACCATCGCCCGGGTCAGGGAGCGACCGGCCTCCCGCTCGCCGGTGACGTGGACCGAACCGGTCGCGACCAGGTCGACCAGCAGCGGCAGGCCGGGCACGTCACGGTGGGTGGCGAGCAGCCGGTCCAGGGCGGCCGACGCAACCGGGTCGGGCTCCTCGGCCGCACCGACCTCGGGGCGGACCAGCTCCACGGACAGCGGTTGCCGCGCCTCGGCGTACCTCACGAGGAGGGCGGGACCCTGGTCCGGTCGCTGCGGCCACGGCCGGCGCTCCTCGGCCCGAGCAGGAAGCGCGGTCGGCGGCGGGTGCTCACGGCGGAGGGCCTCCCGCTGCTGCGCGGCCGCCCGGTGCAGCCGCGCGCGGACGTCGGCGAGGTGACGCAGGTAGCCCCGCCGCGACCGTGCCTGCTGCTGCCGGCGCCGACTGCGCTGCCGGTCGACCTGCACCACGACGAAGCCGAGCGTTCCGAGCAGGAAGCAGCCCGCGGCGAGCAGGCTGCGGTGGCCGCCGGCCCCGGACTGGGTCGCCATCGTCGCCACGAGGACGACCGAGCCCAGGCTCCCCAGCATGGGTACGGCGCTCGACAGGATCGCTCCGACGCCCTCTCTCGGCTCGAGCGAGGGTGGCGCCTCCGGCACGATCGGTCCGGAGGGCGGGTCGGGGGCCGGCACGTCTGCTCCTCTCGGTCGGCGACCTCGAGGCTAGGACGGCGGGCAGGCTGCTGCCGGGTCGTGCGGGGAGCCTGTGGACAACGTCTCGGGCCGTTCCGCCGGGAGGGCGGCGCCGGGTAGGACAGGGGGTGCGCCCGGGCGAGCGATCCGGGGGACGGGAGCAACGTGATGGCCCACGAGATGGGGATGGGTGCCGGCACCCTCGGCCGGGCGGCCGAGCTGACGGCGGCCGCCCGCGAGGAGCTCGACCGGATGAGTGCCGAGCTCGACGCCGAGATCGTGCAGCTGCGAGGGCGGTGGGAGGGCGCCGGCGGCCGGGCGTTCTTCGTCCTCCAGGACGCCTGGAACGACAGGCAGCGCCGGATCGTCGCCGCCCTCGACGGGTTCTCGTCGTCGCTCCGCTCGACCGAGCGCGACGTGCTCGCCACCGACGAGGCGCAGGCCGCGACCTACCACCACGACCTCAGCCGCCTCGGCTGACCGGACCCAGGAGCCCCACATGGACCTCGACCGCATCCGCGTCTCCCACGACGGCCTCGATCGCGCAGCAGACGGGCTGCAGGCGCTGGTGCGTCGCATCGACGACCGCCTCGACCGCCTCGACGCAGAGCTGGCCCCGTTGCGCAGCGACTGGTCCGGCCAGGCGCAGCAGGCCTATCTCTCAGCCCGTCAGCAGTGGGAGCAGGCGATCCGCGAGATGCGCGACCTGCTCGACGCCACCGGACGCACCGTGGTCCGGTCCAACGGCGACTACCGCGCAGCCGACCAGCGGGGCGCGGCCAGCTTCGGGGCCTGAGGCGCGGTGACGCGCGTCGGTGCCGACCTGGTCCGGGTGACCGTGGTGGCGGCCCGGGGCCGGACCGACCTGGTGCTGCCGACGTCCGTGCCCGTGGCCGAGCTGCTGCGGGGGAGCGGCCTCCTCGACCGGGTCGCGGCAGGGGAGCGTCCTCGGCTGCTCGCCGGCGGGACGCGGGAGCTGCTGCCCGGCCGCGGGCTCACCGACCAGGAGGTCGACGACGGTGCGGTGCTCACCCTCACCTGCGAGACCGACCCGCCCCCGCACGCGCACGACGACCTGGTCACGGTCGTGGCCGACGTGGTCGAGCACGACCTGGCGACCTGGTCGGTCGCCACCGGCCGACGTACGGCCGTGGGGGCGGGGGCGGCGCTGCTCCTGCTCGGAGCCGCGGCGCTGCTGGCCGGGCGCGGTCCGCAGGCCTGGGGCGCAGCGGGGGCGGTGGCGCTGCTGGGCGTCGCGGCGGCCCTGGTGCTGTCGCGCCGGGGCTCGGCCCTCCCGGCGACGCTGGTGGCCTGGCTGGCCGTGGCGTACGCCGTGGTCGCGCTGGTGGGGTCGCCCTCACCGTTCCCGTGGCCGGTCCAGGGTGGGGCGGCGGCGGTGCTGGTGGGGGCCTCGTTCCTGCCGGACCGGAGGCTGCGGCTCGTGCTGCTGCCCGCGGTCCTGACCGGCGTCGCGGTGGCAGGGTCGGGTCTGCTCGCCGGGTGGCTCGGGCTGCCGGTCGTGGCGGTGCTCACCGGCGTGGCCGTGCTGGTGGCCGGCGCCGGGGACGTCCTGGTCTGGCTGGCGACGGTCCCTGCCCGGCTCCACCCCGAGCCGGTCGGCGTCCACGCCCTCGACCGTGACCGGGTCGTCGACCAGGTCACCCGGACCCACCAGGTCCTCGCCGTGCTCGGTGCTGCCTCCGGCCTGTTGCTGGTCGTGGCTGCCCCGGCCGCGGCCTCCCTCGGCGCCTGGGGCGCGACGGCTGCGATGGTCGCGTGCCTGCTCGTGCTGCTGCGGGCGCGGCGTCACCGGACGGCGACCGGCGTCCTCACCGGACTGGCCTCCGGGCTCACGGGGTCGGTGGCCCTCGCGGCGGCGGTGCTGTGGCTCCACCCCGACTGGCGGCTCGGGGTCGCTGCCGGCCTGGTCGCGACCGGGGGCGGGGCGGTGCTGGTCGGGGTTCGCGGGGTCGGCCCGTCCCTGCGCCTCGGACGCCTCGCCGAGCTGGCCGAGACGCTGGCGCTGGTGGCCCTGCCGCCGCTGCTGGTCGCGGCGACCGGGCTGCTCGGCGCCGTCCAGCGGTGGGTGCCGTGACCAGTCGCCAGGACCTGCTCGAGGCGCAGGCCTACGTCCGTCGCCGGCTGCACGCCGTGCTCGTCGGTGGCGCTCCGGGCGGCCTGGAGCCCGAGCCGGGCCAGCCCGGCCGCGCGCTGCTCGGGGGCCTGCTGGTCGGCGTGCTCCTGCTCGCCGGGGCTGCGGTGCTCGCGCTGCTCCGCTGAGACCTCATCCACCGGTGGTTCCGGCGTCGATCTCCTCTCCCAGGGTGGTGACGACGGTGATCCGGAAGCCGTCCGGGACGCTGCCCTCGAGGTCCTTCATGAGGGTGTCGGTCGGAGGAGCATGGGTCCGGGTGCGGACCTCGATCCTGAAGGTCACCGACGACAGGTCGACCGATTCGACCGACGCTCCCGGGACCTCACCCAGCCAGCTGGTCGCAGCGTCCTCGACGCGGGTTGTGAGGATCGCGACGTAGTAGGAGAACGCGGAGTTCAGGGCGAGCGGGACCAGCACGGTGACCGACAGCACGGCCAGGGTCGCGTAGGTCCGCCTCGGGCTCACGCTCCCGACCCCCTGGGTCGCGTCACGGTAGGCGAGGACCGTGAAGACGAACATCCCGGCGAGCACGAGTGCCACCAGGTTCGAGAGGAACAGCACCAGCGCCCCGGCCGCGAGGAGTCCGCTGCCGTGACCCAGGCAGACCCCCACCACGGCGAGCGGTGGGACCAGCGAGATCGCGATCGCCACACCCGGCAGGACCGCCGCCACGTCGCGGCGGGCCAGGGCCACCGCACCCGCCAGACCCGTGGCGAGTGCCGCTGCCAGGTCGACGAGCCGGGGCGAGACCCTGCCGGCGACCTGGGAGTTGTCGAGGAGGTCGTAGGAACCGGGCAGGGCCCACGAGAACGACGCGCCGACCGCGACCACCAGGAGCGCGCCGAGGACGACGTAGCGCACCGACCCGTTGCGCTGCCGCTTCACGACCGCGAGCGCGATGCCCATGATGGGCGTCGAGAGCGGGGCGATGATCATCGCCCCGATCACGGTGGCCGTGGAGTCGGCGAGCACACCGGCAGTGGCGATGACGGCCGAGAGCACGAGCATGGTCCAGAACGCCGAGCGCTTGGCGGTCGTGTCGCCGTGGCGCAGGTCGAGGTCCTCGGTCAGCTCGTCCAGGGTGCGCCGCTGGGCGGCCGGCAGGACGTGGGTCCGGAGAGCGGTCAGCATGGTCGAGTATGGCGCCGGCCCCGGTCCCGCCGCCTCTCCCGCCTCTCCCGACGCGAACGGCCGGACCCGTGGGTCCGGCCGTCGCGGTGGCGGAGGATAGGGGATTCGAACCCCTGAGGGCTGTTAACCCAACCCGCTTTCCAAGCGAGCGCCATAGGCCACTAGGCGAATCCTCCGCCGAGGAGAGTACCTGCCGCCGCGGGGGCGCCTGAAATCCGGGGCGCGAGGGGCCTCGGCTTGGTGGCCGCGACCTGCCCCACCTAGACTTCGGGGCAACCCCCCGTGCGGCGGCATCTTGCCGAACTCCCCCAGGGCCGGAAGGCAGCAAGGGTAAGCGAGCTCTGTCGGGTGCGCGGGGGGCCTTTTCATGCCCCGGCACCGCGCGCGCGACGCGTCACGGAACCGGCGGATCCAGCTCGGTGGACGCGGTCGACCACGCGGGTACCGGCTGTGGGAGCAGGTCGTTAGGGTTCAGGCGTGGAGTCACCCCTCGCCCTCTATCGCCGCTACCGGCCGGAGACGTTCGCCGACGTCATCGGGCAGGACCACGTGACGACTCCCCTCCGCGCGGCCCTCGCCAACAACCGGGTCAACCACGCCTACCTCTTCTCCGGCCCCCGCGGCTGCGGCAAGACGACCTCCGCCCGGATCCTCGCCCGCGCCCTCAACTGCGAGCAGGCGCCGATCTCCGACCCCTGCGGCGAGTGCGACAGCTGCCGCGACCTGGCCCGGGGCGGGCCGGGATCGATCGACGTGATCGAGATCGACGCGGCCTCCCACGGTGGCGTCGACGACGCCCGTGACCTGCGGGAGAAGGCGTTCTTCGCCCCGGTGCGGAGTCCCTACAAGGTCTACATCATCGACGAGGCCCACATGGTCACGACGCAGGGCTTCAACGCCCTGCTCAAGCTGGTCGAGGAGCCCCCGCCCCACCTGCGCTTCATCTTCGCGACGACCGAGCCGGAGAAGGTCATCCCGACCATCCGCTCCCGGACCCACCACTACCCCTTCCGGCTGATCCCGCCGCGGCTGCTCACGACCTACCTCGCCGAGCTCTGCGAGCGCGAGGGGGTGTCGGTGGAGCCGGCCGCGCTGCCGCTGATCGTCCGCGCCGGCGCCGGGTCTGCCCGTGACTCGCTGTCCGTCCTCGACCAGCTGCTCGGTGGCGCCGGTCCCGAGGGCATCACCCACGACCTCGCCGTCGGCCTCCTCGGCTACACGCCCGCCTCCCTCCTCGACGACGTGGTCGACGCGTTCGCCGCCGGCGACGGTGCGGCGGTCTTCGGGGTGGTCGACCGGGTCATCGAGACCGGTCAGGACCCCCGCCGCTTCACCGAGGACCTGCTCCGGCGACTGCGTGACCTGGTGATCGTCTCCGCCGTCCCCGACGCTCCCGCCACCGGCCTGATCGACGTCTCGGCCGACCAGGCCGAGCGGCTGGTCCAGCAGGCCAACCGCTTCGGTCCCGCCGAGCTGAGCCGCGCGGCCGACCTGGTCGCCGCCTCGCTCACCGACATGCGCGGGGCGACCGCGCCCCGGCTGCTGCTCGAGCTGATCTGCGCCCGGGTGCTGCTGCCCGGCGCCGACCCGTCCGAGTCGGGCGTGCTCGCCCGCGTCGACCGGCTCGAGAAGCGCGCCTCGATCGCCGGCGGCCCCCCCAGCGCGGCCCCGGTGCGCGAGGACCCCGCACCCCCGACCGCCCAACACCCCACCACCCCGGTGACCGAGCCCGAGACCAGCGCGCCGGTCGTCGAGCCGGCGCCGGCCATGCCCGAGCCGGTCGAGCCGGCCGTGGCACCCGCGCCCGAGGCCGAGGCTCCCGCCGCGGCGCCGGCCCCGGAGCCCGCGGCGGCGCCCGAGCCCGCAGCACCACCCGCCCCGGCCGGCGCGCTCTCGCTCGTCGACGTACGCCGGCTGTGGCCCGACATCGTCGAGGCGACCAAGCTCCGCCGCCGGGTGGCGTGGATGCACCTCACCCAGAACTCCCAGGTGGTGGCCGTCGAGGGCACGGTGCTGACCCTCGGGTTCGCCAACACCGGTGCCCGCGACTCCTTCGTCAACGGCGGCTGCGACGAGATCCTGCGCCAGGCGGCGATCGACGTGGCGGGCGTCGACTGGCGGGTGGAGACCATCGTCGACCCGGGCGCCGCCGGTGGCCAGGGTGCCACCCCGCCCCCGCGCCAGGCGCCGCCCGCGCCGGAGCCGCCCGCCGACGAGGACCGGGACGACCCGCCGCCGGCTGCCGCAACGGACCCCGGCGCGTCGAGCGCCGCGCGCGAGGCGATCCGCTCCACCCGTCCCGCCGGCCCGGCCGACGACGACGGCCCGTCCCGGGCGGAGGCCGACGCCGATGCCCACCCCGACGACCCCGACGCCGACACCAGCGGGCTGGCCGGCGCCGAGCTGCTGCAGCGCGAGCTCGGCGCCCAGGTGATCGAGGAGATCCGCCACTCGTGACCGGACCCGCCCGACCGACCCCGACCGATGAGGTGACTCACCCATGAGCCAGACCCCCGACAACCCCTTCGACGCCCTCGGCGGCGGCGGCTTCGACATCAACGCCCTCATGCAGCAGGCCCAGCAGATGCAGGAGCAGATCGAGCAGGCCCAGCAGCGGCTCACCGAGACCACGGTCGACGGCACGGTCGCCGGCGGTGCGGTGACCGTGACGGTCAACGGAGTGGGCGAGCTGGTCGGCGTGGAGATCCGGGCCGGCGGCTTCGACGGCAGCGACCCCGACGACCTCGCCGACCTCGGCGACATGATCGTCGCCGCCTACCGCGACGCCAAGGCCCAGGCCGACACCGTGGCCAGCGAGGCGCTCGGCCCGCTGTCCGGCGGCGGCGGGCTGCCCGGCCTCGGAGGGGCCTGACCTCCCGATGTACGAAGGCATCGTCCAGGACCTCATCGACGAGCTGGGCAGGCTGCCCGGCGTGGGTCCCAAGAGCGCGCAACGGATCGCGTTCCACCTGCTGCAGGCCGAGCCGGTCGACGTACGTCGGCTGGCCGACATCCTCCTCGAGGTGAAGGCCAAGGTGAAGTTCTGCACCACCTGCTTCAACGTGGCCGAGGACGAGCAGTGCCGGATCTGCCGTGACCCGCGCCGCGACCCGTCGGTGCTGTGCGTCGTCGAGGAGTACAAGGACGTCGTGGCGATCGAGCGGACGCGGGAGTTCCGCGGCCGCTACCACGTGCTCGGCGGGGCGATCTCGCCGATCGACGGGATCGGACCCGACCAGCTCCGCATCAAGGAGCTGGTGCAGCGCCTCGCCGACGGCACCCTCACCGAGGTGATCCTGGCGACGGATCCCAACCTCGAGGGCGAGGCCACCGCGACCTACATCACACGCCTGCTCAAGGACTTCGGCTTGCGCGTGACGCGGTTGGCGAGTGGACTGCCCGTGGGCGGCGATCTCGAGTACGCCGACGAGGTGACCCTCGGACGAGCATTCGCAGGAAGGCGGTCTGCAGATGACTGACGTGACTGGCGAGGTCGAGACGATCGACCGGGGCTTCGCGGCCCAGATCGCCGACCAGGTGGAGTCCTTCCTCCTGGCGCTGCGGGCGGTCGCCCGCGAGGGCGACGGAGGCCGCGGGATCTCGTTGCTGCTGCTCGAGATCTCCCAGATCTCGCTCGCCGGCGCGCGGCTCGGCGCCCAGCAGGACTTCACGCCCCGGACCGAGTACCAGCCCGACGTCGGGCCCGAGGCCGACGTCGAGGAGCTGCGGCTGGCCCTCGCCGCGCTGCTCGGCAACGTCGACACCTACAGCTTCGTCTTCGACCCCTACCTCCCCGAGGTGGTCGAGAGCCAGCTGTCCGACGACCTCACCAGCATGGCTTCCGACCTCGAGAACGGCCTGCGCCACTACCGCAGCGGCGACATCGCCGAGGCGCTGTGGTGGTGGCAGTTCTCCTACGTCTCCAACTGGGGCAACCTGGCCGGCGCAGCGCTCAACGCGCTGCTGTCGGTGGTCGCCCACGACCGGCTCGACGTCGAGCTGGAGTCGGAGCAGGAGCAGATCGAGGCCGCCGAGGCCGTGCTGGACGTCGACGAGGACTAGCAGGCCCCGCCGGTAGACTCGGTCGTCGATCCCGCACCCGAGAGCAGGAGGACGACCCGGTGGGCATTGTCGTGCAGAAGTACGGCGGCTCCTCCCTCGCCGACGCCGCAGCCGTCAAGCGGGTGGCGCGCCGGATCGTGGAGAGCAAGCGCGCCGGACACGACGTCGTGGTGGCCGTCTCGGCCATGGGTGACTCGACCGACGAGCTGCTCGACCTGGCCAACGACGTCAGCCCGCTACCGCCCGCCCGCGAGCTCGACATGCTGCTCACGGCCGGCGAGCGGATCTCGATGGCGCTCGTGGCGATGGCGATCTCCGACCTGGGGTTCACCGCGCGCTCGTTCACCGGTTCCCAGGCGGGCGTGATCACCGACTCGGTGCACGGCAAGGCCAAGATCATCGACGTCACGCCGGGCCGGATCTCCAGCGCCCTCGACGACGGTCACGTCGTCATCGTCGCCGGTTTCCAGGGGGTCAGCCAGGACACCAAGGAGATCACCACCCTCGGGCGTGGCGGCACCGACACCACCGCCGTCGCGCTGGCTGCGGCGCTGCACGCCGACCACTGCGAGATCTACACCGACGTCGACGGCGTCTTCACCGCCGACCCCCGCATCGTCCCGACCGCCCACAAGCTCGACCGCGTCTCCTACGAGGAGATGCTCGAGCTGGCGGCCTGCGGCGCCAAGATCCTCCACCTGCGGTGCGTCGAGTACGCCCGTCGCTACGACATCCCGATCCACGTCCGCTCCTCGTTCAGCCAGCTGGAGGGCACCTGGGTGGTGCCCGAGAGCGCGGTGGACGCCGACTCCCCGGAGGGAGAACCCATGGAACAGGCCATCATCGCCGGCGTCGCGCACGACCGCAGCGAGGCCAAGATCACGGTCGTCGGGGTGCCCGACAAGGTCGGCGAGGCCGCCCGGATCTTCGAGGCCCTCGCCGATGCGGAGATCAACCTGGACATGATCGTCCAGAACGTCTCCGCTGCCGCGACCAGCCTCACCGACATCTCCTTCACGCTCCCGCGGGCCGACGGCCAGACCGCGATGAAGGCGCTGGCGGCGCTGAGCGACGAGGTCGGCTTCGCCTCGCTGCTCTACGACGACAAGATCGGCAAGATCTCGCTGATCGGCGCCGGCATGCGCTCGCACCCGGGGGTGAGCGCCAAGTTCTTCTCCTCGATCGCGGCCGCCGGCGTCAACATCCAGATGATCTCGACCTCCGAGATCCGGATCTCGGTGATCGTCGACGAGGGCCTGGTCGACGACGCCGTCGCGGCAGCCCACTCCGCGTTCGACCTCGACGCCGACGAGGTCGAAGCCGTGGTCTACGGGGGGACCGGCCGATGAGATCCACCCCACGAAACCGCTCGCAGGGGGCGCTTCGCGCCGTCGCCTCACGCTTCCGCGGGGACCCCGAATGAGGCTCGGGATCGTCGGCGCCACCGGCCAGGTCGGTGTCGCGATGCGCCAGATCCTCGAGGAGCGTGCCTTCCCGCTCGACGAGATCCGGTTCTTCGCCTCGGCCCGCTCGGCCGGGACGGCGCTCCCGTACGCCGGCCGCGAGGTCGTCGTCGAGGACGCCGCCACCGCCGACCCGGCGGGGCTCGACATCGCGCTCTTCTCCGCCGGCGCCACCGCCTCGCGGGCGCTCGCGCCACGGTTCGCCGAGGCGGGGGCGATCGTCGTCGACAACTCCTCGGCCTTCCGGATGGACCCCGACGTCCCGCTCGTCGTCTCGGAGGTGAACCCCGGGGCGATCGCCGAGGCGCGCAGGGGGATCATCGCCAACCCCAACTGCACGACCATGGCCGCGATGCCGGTCCTCAGGCCGCTGCACGAGGAGGCCGGTCTGGTCCGACTGATCGCCTCGACCTACCAGGCGGTCTCCGGCTCGGGCGTCGCCGGCGTCGAGGAGCTGGCCGGGCAGGTGGCGGCCGCGGGCGACAAGGCGCGCGAGCTCGCCTACGACGGCGAGGCCGTGGCCTTCCCGTCGCCCGAGAAGTACGCGCGGACGATCGCCTACAACGTGCTGCCGCTGGCCGGTTCGATCGTCGACGACGGCCTCGGCGAGACCGACGAGGAGCAGAAGCTCCGCAACGAGTCCCGCAAGATCCTCGGGATCCCCGACCTCGCGGTCTCGGGCATCTGCGTGCGGGTCCCGGTCTTCACCGGGCACTCGCTGGCCGTGAACGCCGAGTTCAGCCGGTCGCTGCCGGTCGCGCGGGCCCAGGAGCTGCTCGCCGGTGCCCCGGGGGTCGAGCTGAGCGAGATCCCGACTCCGCTGCAGGCAGCCGGCAAGGACCCGTCCTACGTCGGTCGGCTGCGGCACGACCCGGGCGTGCCGGACCAGCGTGGCCTCGCGCTGTTCATCAGCAACGACAACCTCCGCAAGGGCGCCGCCCTCAACACCGTGCAGATCGCGGAGCTGGTCGCCGCCTCCCGCTGACCCCTCAGCGGTGCATGCGGTCCTCGACCGGCTCGACGAGCGCGGTCGAGACCCAGACCGCCACGGCGTACGACGCGGCCCCGACCAGCGGCACGGCGATGACCATCCACCACGCGAACAGGGCGTCGCCGAGGAACAGCAGGCTCACCACGGCGATCAGGCCGGTGCCGAGCGCACTGGTGCTGCCGGCGCCGGGCACGCCCAGCGCGCGGAGCACCACGGCGCCGACCCAGCCGACCAGCACGGTCACCGCGAGCAGCAGCAGGAAGCCCGGGTTGCCGCAGCTCGACGTACCGCGCACGACCTCGCAGAGGCGCAGCGACGCCCAGACCAGCCCCACGAGGAGCAGCCCCGAGACCAGCCCCGCCACCAGCGCTGCCGGGAGGGCGCCGATCGTGGGCAGGGAGACCGGCTGACGCCTCCGACGCTCGGGTGGCGGCGAGGCAGCGGGCTGCTCGGCCTCGACGGCCGGCGCCTCGGGGGCCGCGGGGACCTCGTCGGTGACGCGCGGCGCGGGCTCGACCGGGTCGGCGGGGGGCTCGGTGGACGGCTCGTCGCGGTTCGCCTTGCGCTTGCGGCGGAAGCCGAGTGACGGGAGCTCCAGCGAGGGTCCGTCCGGGTCCTTCTCAGCCATGCGGCGAAGTGTGCCAGAGCGACACGTGGTCGGGGTGACAGGATTTGAACCTGCGGCCTCTTCGTCCCGAACGAAGCGCGCTACCAAGCTGCGCCACACCCCGATCGCGCCGGGAACGGGTCCCCGGCGCGAGCAGGCGCCACCTTACCCGAGCGTCGAGAGCCGCCTGAAATCGGCCCGTGCCCGCGGCCGACCCGCCTCTCAGGCCCTCGCCGTGAGCGTCATCAGCGTCGCCTCGGGACGGCACGCGACGCGCACCTGGGTGTACGGCGAGGTGCCGAGCCCGGCCGACACGTGCAACCAGGCCGACCCCGGGTCGCCGGGCCGCGAGTCGGCCGGATGACGGTGGAGCCCCTTCGCCCGCGCAGGCTCGAGGTCGCAGTTCGTCACCAGTGCTCCGTGCCAGGGCAGGCACACCTGGCCGCCGTGGGTGTGCCCGGCGACGATCGCGTCGTAGCCGTCGGCGGCGAACTGGTCGAGCACCCGCAGGTACGGCGCGTGGGCGACGGCGAGCCGGACGTCGGCCGTCGGGTCGGCCGTCCCGGCGACGTCGTCGAGACGGTCGTACTCCAGGTGGGGGTCGTCGACACCCGCGAAGGCGATGCTGGTGCCCCCGACGGAGAACGCGGCCCGGGTGTTGGTGAGGTCGAGCCAGCCGGCCTCGTCGTAGGCCTCCTTCAGCTCCCGCCAGGCCAGCTCCTCGCTGCTGGTGCGGCGGGTGCCGTCGTCGGGGAGCAGGTATCGCAGCGGGTTGCGCAGCGTGGGTGCGAAGTAGTCGTTGGAGCCGAGCACGAAGACGCCCGGGACGTCGAGCAGCCCGTCGAGGCAGGCGAGCAGCGCGGGCAGCGCGTCGCGGTGCGCGAGGTTGTCACCGGTGTTGACGACCAGGTCGGGCTCGAGGTCGGCGAGCGTGCGCAGCCACTCCTGCTTGCGCTGCTGCCGCGGCGTCAGGTGAAGGTCGCTGAGGTGGAGCACCCGGAGCGGCACGTGACCGGCGGGCAGCAACGGCACGGACACCTCCCGCAGCACGAAGCGCCGGGTCTCGGCGACGGCGTACGCGGTGACCGCGGCGCCCGCGAGGACGCCGCCTCCGAGCACGCGGGCGAGGGCGGGGAAAGACATGGGGCAAGGCTGTCACAGGGCTGGCAGGATGGCTCCATGAGTGCTCTGAAGGACCGTCTCCGTGCCGACCTCACGACCGCGATGAAGGCGCGTGACGAGATCCGGGCGGGCACGCTCCGGATGGTGCTGACCGCCGTCACCAACGCTGAGGTGTCGGGCAAGGTCGCCCGCGAGCTCAGCGACGACGACGTGGTGGGCGTGCTCTCGACCGAGGCCAAGAAGCGGCGCGAGGCCGCGACCGCCTTCGAGGACGGCGGCCGGGCCGAGATGGCGGCCCGGGAGCGTGCCGAGGCCGAGGTGATCGCCGACTACCTGCCCGCGCAGCTCTCCGAGGAGGAGATCGTCGCGCTGGTCACCGCCGCCGTCGAGCAGGTCGGCGCCGCCGGTGAGGGGATGCGTGCGATGGGCAAGGTGATGGGCGTGGTCACGCCCCAGGTCAAGGGGCGCGCCGACGGCGCCGTCGTGGCTGCGGAGGTACGCCGCCAGCTGGCCTGATCAGTCCCGGCCGCCGCCACCGCCGCGGCCGCCACCGCCGGGACCGTCGTTGCCGCCGCCACCGCCGCCGCCACCGCCGTTGCCACCGTCACCGCCGTTGCCGCCGCCGTTCCCG
This sequence comes from Nocardioides euryhalodurans, assembly GCF_004564375.1. NCBI lineage: Bacteria > Bacillati > Actinomycetota > Actinomycetes > Propionibacteriales > Nocardioidaceae > Nocardioides > Nocardioides euryhalodurans. The sequence goes on along the minus strand of NZ_CP038267.1, from coordinate 2,192,351 downwards.
CCGCCGCCGCTCGGCGGGGGCGGGGGTGCGGGGACGAAGCCGGTGGAGGGATAGATCGAGATGGCCGTGCCCCTGGGGGCGCCGGTGCCGGAGCCGGGATCGCTGTAGGCGACCGTGCCCTCGGGGTACTCGGAGTTGACGGGCGGGCCCACCAGCACGTTGAAGCCGGCGTCCTCGAGCACCCGGCGCGCGCTCTCGATCGAGAGTCCGCCGGTGCTCGGCACGGTGGTCGTGGCGCCACCGAGCGCGCTGAGGTCGGGGGGTGTGAAGAAGGCGTCCTCGAGGTACTGCTCGACGTTGCCCATCGCCTCGCCCCACATCGGGCCGGCGGTGCCGGAGCCGGAGGCCGAGTAGATCGTCTCGCCGCCGACCGTGAGGCCCTCCAGGCCGATCGGCTGGCCGAAGGAGTTGGCGCCGGCGACCATCGCCGCGGTCGCGAGGTTGGGGGTGTGGCCGACGAACCACACCGCACGTGCGCTCTGGGTGGTGCCGGTCTTGCCGGCGTCCTCCTGGGTCATCGTGATGGCCTCGCCGAATCCGCCCGGCGCGAGGACGCCCTTGAGGATGTCGTTGACGGTGTCGGCCACCGCGTTGGACATCACCTGGTTGCACTGGGAGCCGTACTCCTTGAGCAGGTTGCCCTCGGCGTCCTCGATCGAGGTCACCGCACGGGAGTCGCAGTGCTCGCCGCGGGCGGCGAAGGTGGCGTACGCCTCGGCCATCTCGAGCGGGCTGGTGTCGACGACGCCGAGCGTGAAGGACGGCACCCGCTCGAGGTCGGGGTTGGTCAGGTCGACGCCCATCTGCTTGGCCAGCTCGTAGGGCTTGCACAGCCCGGTGAGCAGCTCGAGGTTGGCGAAGAAGGTGTTCACCGACCGCTGGGTGCCGGTGTAGAGGTTGAACGTCCCGCCCGCGAAGTCGAAGTTGGCAGGGTCCCAGATCGTGGAGCTGGCGTACGGGATCTCGTTGCCGTTCTCGCCGCAGGTCGTGAACTGGTTCTCGGGGATGGACTCCTGGGCCGGCACCGTCAGGGTGGTGTCGGGCTGCACGCCGTCGATGAGTGCCTGGGCGAGGATGAAGGCCTTGAAGGTCGATCCTGCCTGGAAGCCGGCCGAGTCGCCGTACTCCTGCGGGACGACGTAGTTGAGGAACGTCTGGCCCTTGGACTTGTCGGGGCCCATCGGACGCGACTGGGCGAGCGCCTTGACGTCACCGGTGCCGGGCTCGACCATCGCCAGCCCGCCGATCGCCTGGTCGGTCGGGTTGACGTTGTTGCGCACCGCCTGGTCGGCGGCCGCCTGGAAGCGCAGGTCCACGGTGGTGCGGATGGTGAGGCCGCCGGTCCGCAGCAGCTGCTTGCGGGCGTCGCGGGTCCTGCCGAGCGAGGGGTCCTTCATGAGGACGTTGGTGACGTAGTCGCAGAAGAACGGGGCGCGCGAGTTCACGCAGCCGTTGTCGGTGGGCTGCACCCGGAGGCCGAGGTCGGTCTTCTTCGTCTTGTCGGCCTTGCGCTGCGAGATCACGTCGAGCTGCGCCATCCGGTCCAGCACCACGTTGCGCCGGTCGAGGGCCTCGTCGGGGGAGTTGGTGGGGTCGAGCCCGGTCGGGTTCTTGACCAGGCCCGCCAGCATCGCCGACTCCCGCAGGTTGAGGTCCTTGGCGTTCTTGTCGAAGTAGTGGCGGGCCGCCGACTGGATGCCGAACGCGCCGTCGCCGAAGTAGGCGATGTTGAGGTAGCGCTCGAGGATCCAGTCCTTGGAGTACTTCTCCTCGAAGGCGATGGCGTAGCGCAGCTCGCGCACCTTGCGGGCGAAGGTGTCGTCGGTGGCGGCGATCCGCTCGGCCTTGGTGTCGGCCTGGCTGACCAGGGTCAGCTTCACCATCTGCTGGGTGATCGAGGAGCCGCCCTGGACCACGCCGTTCGCGGCCTGGTTGGTGACCAGCGCGCGGAGGGTGCCGCGCAGGTCGAGCGCCCCGTGCTCGTAGAAGCGGTAGTCCTCGATCGAGACGATCGCCTTGACCATGGTGCGCGAGATCTGGGTCAGCGGGACGTTGACGCGGTTCTCGTCGTAGAGCGAGGCGATGAGGTTGCCGTCGCTGTCGAGGATCTTCGTCTTCTGCGCCAGCGGCTCCACCGCGAGCTCCGCGGGGAGGGTGTCCATGCTGCGGGCGACGTCACGCGTACCGACGCCGACCACACCGGCGAAGGGGATGGCGAGACCGGCTACCATCACGCCCATCACCACGGAGACCGCAGCCATCACCCCGAGGTGGGAGAGGATGCGGCGGGCAGGCAGACGCTCGTCGGGGGGCACGGACATGCCAGCCAAGATACCCGAGCGGTCCCGACCCGGCCCATTCATGGCATCGGGGGGCTAGTCACTTCGGACTATGCCAAAGGGGCAGATCGAGCCTGTTCCCCGGGTGGCGCCGGACTTTACGTTACTCGTGCGGGATTTGATCGGACCGTCGGTGGGGATGGTCCGGATCCCGGGCGAATGGGGACGTCTCATGTGGATCGAGGACTGGGCACCGTCGGCGGCTTGCCGCCAGGCACAGCCCGACGCACTCTTCGTGCGCGGCGCGGAGCAGAACAAGGCCAAGCTGGTGTGCGGCGGTTGCCCCGTGCGCACCGAGTGCCTGGCCGAGGCACTGGACAACCAGATCGAGTGGGGTGTGTGGGGCGGCATGACCGAGCGTGAGCGCCGAGCCCTGCTCCGGCGCCGGCCGGGTGCCTCCTGGCGGTCCGTGCTCGAGGCAGCGCGCGAGGAGCAGGCCGTCCCGGCCAGCCACTGATCCACCCGGCGGGGGACCTGGCCTGCGGGGGAGGTCAGGTCCCGGACAGCAGCTCCCCCACGTGACGCAGGCCCTCGAGGTCGTGGACGTCACCCGGCAGCGCAGGCACCACGGCGGTCGCGACCGCAGGGTGCGCCGCCGCGAACCTGGCCCGCAGGGCCGCCTCCCGCTCCGCCAGCCGTGACCGGTCGGCGTGCAGCCGCAGCAGTCCGGCGCTCGTCGAGCCCGGGTCGTCGTGCTGGAGCCTGGTGGCTGCCGCCATCGCCTCGTCGGCGGAGAGCGCCCCCAGCGGACCGGGGCTCGCCCGGTTCACCACGAGGCCCGCGAGCGGCATCCGGTCCTCGCCGAGGCGCTCGACGAAGTACGCCGCCTCCCGCAGCGCGTCGGGCTCCGGAGCCGCGACGACCAGGAACGCCGTCCGGTCGTCCTGCAGCAGCCGGAAGGTCTCCTCGGCCCGGGCCCGGAAACCCCCGAAGAGGGTGTCGAAGGCCGCCACGAAGGTCTGCATGTCGCGCAGCACCTGGGCCCCGAGCACCTTGGTCAGCGCCGAGGTCACCAGACCCAGCCCTGCCGACATCACGCGGGCCGGCCCCTTGGCCGGCGCCAGCAGCAACCTGATGAAGCGACCGTCCAGGAACCGGGAGAGCCGCTCGGGAGCGTCCAGGAAGTCGAGGGCCGACCGTGACGGCGGGGTGTCCACCACGATCAGGTCGTAGGTGCCCTCGGCCTGCGCCTGCCGGTGGACCTGGCCGAGCTTCTCCATCGCCATGTACTCCTGGGTGCCGGCGAACGAGCTCGAGAGGGCGACGTAGAACGGGTTGGCGAGGATCTGCTGCGCCTTCTCCGGCGTGGCCTGGCTCTCCACCACCTCGTCGAAGGTGCGCTTCATGTCGAGCATCATCGCGTCCAGCGAGCCGTCGCCGACCACGCCGGAGACCGGCCGCGGGGTGTTGTCGAGCGCCTCGATGCCCATCGACTGGGCGAGCCTGCGGGCGGGGTCGATCGTGAGGACGACCACCCGTCGCCCGCGCTCGGCGGCGCGGAGCGCGAGGGCGGTCGAGGTCGTGGTCTTGCCGACGCCGCCGGAGCCGCAGCACACGATGATCCCCGTGGCCGGGTCGTCGAGCAGGCCGTCGACGTCGAGGGGCGGCGCCTCGGAGGCCGGGGAGGCGAGCGGGCCGAAGCGGGCGCGTGGCGGCGTGCCGGTCATGCCAGGCCCCCGTCCTTGAGGTCCTCGGCGAGCTCGTAGAGCCCGCCGAGGTCGACCCCGCCGGGCAGCCGAGGGAGCTCGTACGCCGGCACGTCGAGGCCGTCGACCACCTCCCGCTGGGCGTCCTCCAGGGCACGGCGGACGGCGTGGTCCTGCGCCTCCGCGAGCAGCCCGGGGACCAGGCCGTCGTCGTCGGTCACCCCCACGGAGCGCAGGTCGGCCTCGAGCGCGGCCGCGTCCAGGGTGCCGGCACGGGCGGCGGCGAGCTGGTCGGCACCGAGGTCCTGCGGGCGGACCATGTTGACCACGACCGCGCCCACGGGGAGGCCTGCCGCGCGCAGCTCGGCGATGCCGTCCGCCGTCTCCTGGACGGGCATCTCCTCCAGGACGGTCACCAGGTGGATCGCGGTCCGGCGCGACCGGAAGAGCTTCATCACCAGGTCGGCCTGGTGCTTGATCGGGCCGACGCGGGCCAGGCCGGCGAGCTCGCTGTTGACGCCGAGGAACTGGGCGATCCGGCCGGTGGGCGGGGCGTCGAGCACGACCGCGTCGTAGGAGCGGACGTCCTTGCCGCGGCGGTTCTTCTTCGCGGCCTCGTAGACCTTGCCCGTCAGCAGCACGTCGCGCACCCCGGGGGCGAGCGTGGTCGCGAACTCGACGACGCCGAAGCGGTCCAGCGCCTTCCCGGCGCGGCCCAGGCGGTAGTACATCGCCAGGTACTCCAGCAGCGCCGACTCCGGGTCGATGTGCAGCGCGTGGACGCTCCCGGGCCGCCCCTCGGGGCCGGTCAGGCCGGAGGCGATGCGCCGCTCGGCGTACGGCAGCGGGTCGACGTCGAACATCCGGGCGATGCCCTGCCGGCCCTCCACCTCGCACAACAGCACGCTGCGGCCGTGGCTGGCCAGGGCGAGCGCGAGCGCGGCGGCGACGGTGGTCTTGCCGGTTCCGCCCTTGCCGGTCACGACGTGGAGCGAGACCCCGGACAGGTCGGCGGCGGACGGGGGCACCCGACCAGCGTAGTGGCGCCACCGTGGCGCCCGGTCGTGTCCGCGGCGGACGCCGTGGTGGCGGCGATGTGTGGCCGGGGGCCATACGTGACCGGCGCCACGCGCCGCTAGTGTGGTCGGCGCCACGGCCCGTCGGGGCCGGGGTGCAGAGACGTGGGAGGACGGACGTGGACAAGGTCGTGGCCAGCGCCGCCGAGGCGGTCGCCGACATCACCGACGGGTCGACCCTCGCGGTCGGCGGCTTCGGGCTGTGCGGCATCCCCTCGGTGCTCATCGATGCCGTGCTCGACGCCGGCGTGACCGACCTCGAGGCGGTCTCCAACAACTGCGGGGTCGACGAGTGGGGCCTCGGCCGGTTGCTCATGGCCCACCGGCTGCGCCGGATGATCTCCTCCTACGTCGGGGAGAACAAGGAGTTCGCGCGCCAGTACCTCTCCGGCGAGCTCGAGGTCGAGCTCACCCCGCAGGGCACGCTCGCCGAGCGGATGCGGGCCGGCGGCTCCGGCATCCCGGCGTTCTTCACCGCGACCGGCGGCGGCACCCAGGTCGCCGAGGGCGGCATCCCGTGGCGCTACGACTCCGAGGGCAACGTCACCGTCTCCTCGCCGGCCAAGGAGACGCGGCTCTTCGGGGACCGCGAGTACGTCCTCGAGGAGGCGATCGTCGCCGACTTCGGCCTGGTGCGCGCCTGGAAGGGCGACCGGCACGGCAACCTCGTCTACCGGCAGTCCGCACAGAACTTCAACCCGCTCGCCGCCATGTGCGGCCGGCTCACCATCGCCGAGGTGGAGCACCTCGTCGAGCCCGGCGAGATCGACCCCGCCGAGGTGCACACGCCCGGCGTCTTCGTGCAGCGCGTGGTCGCGCTGACCCCCGAGCAGGCCGCGGACAAGAAGATCGAGAAGAGGACGGTGCGCTGACATGGCCTGGACGCGTGAGGAGATGGCCGCGCGGGCGGCCTCCGAGCTGACCGACGGCTCGTACGTCAACCTCGGCATCGGCCTGCCGACGCTGGTTCCCAACTACGTCGCCGACGACGTCGAGCTGGTCCTGCAGTCGGAGAACGGCATCCTCGGGGTCGGCGCCTACCCCACCGAGGACGCCGTCGACGCCGACCTGATCAACGCCGGCAAGGAGACCGTCACCCTGCGCAAGGGGGCGTCGTTCTTCGACTCGGCCACCAGCTTCGGGATGATCCGCGGCGGCAAGATCGACGCCGCGATCCTGGGGGCGATGCAGGTCAGCAAGGACGGCGACATCGCCAACTGGATGATCCCCGGCAAGATGGTCAAGGGGATGGGCGGCGCGATGGACCTGGTCCACGGCGCCAAGCGCGTCATCGTGCTGATGGAGCACGTCGCCAAGGACGGGTCGCTCAAGATCCTCGACGAGTGCACGCTCCCCTACACCGGCAAGCGCGTCGTGCAGCGGATCATCACCGACCTCGCCGTCATCGACGTGACGCCCGAGGGGCTGAAGCTCGTCGAGCTCGCCCCCGACGTCACCGAGGACGAGGTGCGGGAGAAGACCGGGCCGGCGCTGGTCTGAGCCCCGGGCCCGTTGCCCTCGCCCGCACCCCGGGGCACAGTGGGGCCGTGCGGCCACTCGAGGAGGCGGACATGGAGCGACCACCGGCGATCGTGCGCTGGACCTTGCAGCTGGAGGACGCCACCGCCCTCGACGCCCCGGTCAGCGCCCTGGAGCCGAAGATCGGCGCGCTGTTCGGGTCGGGGACCCGGGGCTCGGTGCTGCGGGGTGAGTGGCTCGGGCACGCGCTGCACCCGGTGCTGACCGACCTCGTGCTCGGCACCTGGACCTCGGCCACCCTGCTGGACCTGCTCGGTGGCGAGGAGTCTGCCGCCGCGGCCCGGCGGCTCGTCGGCATCGGCGTCCTCGGCGCCGCCCCCACGGCCTGGACCGGCTGGGCGGAGTGGTCGGGGGCCCGTCCGCGTGAGAAGCGCGTCGGCGTCGTCCACGCGGTCAGCAACGCGACCGCGATCGGCCTGTACGCCGCCTCGTGGCTGGCCCGCCGCCGAGGCGGGCGCGGGTCCGGGACGGGCCTCGCGCTCGGGGGAGCGACGGCCGCAGCCGTCGGCGGCTACCTGGGCGCGCACCTCGCCTCCGCCCGCAAGGTGGGCAGCCACCACCCGGCGTACGAGGTCAGCTGACCGAGGCCGTGAGGTAGTAGGCGCCGAGGTCGGCCAGGTCCCCGGTCGACTCCGGCAGGTAGGCCGCCGGGCCGTGGACGTCGACCGGGCTCCAGACGCCCTCCGACGCGAGCCGGTCGACGACCTCCTGGCACCGGCGCGGCTCCCACAGGTCCTCGCGCTGCGTGAGGACCACGTGTCCCGGGGGCCGCACGACGCGGGCGAACTCGCGCCACACGGCCTCGACCTCCGGGAGGTAGGTCATCACGCCGACGCAGACGACCGCGTCGACGGCGTCGTCGGCGAGGGGGAGCGGCTGCGTCAGGTCGGTCGGCCGGAGCTCGTCGTAGGCGCCGGACTCCTCGGCCAGCCGGAGCGACGCGGTGGAGATGTCGAGCCCGACGAGCCGGCCGCGGTAGCCGCCGGCCCGCAACGCCCGGCCGGCCAGGCCGGTCCCGCAGCCCACGTCGAGGATCGTGCCGGAGGCCGGCTGGCGGGCGAGCAGCAGCCCGGCGACGACGCCGGGTGCCTGGTAGGACCAGGCGTCGAGGTCCGCGTCGTAGCTCTCCGCCCACGCGTCGTAGTGGTCCGCGACCTCGCGCGGGTCCCCGTCCCCGCGGACCAGCCAGTCGTCGTCCGGGCTCTCGTGGACCGCCATCCCGACAGCGTCCCACGGAGCGAGCCAGCGCGCACCGGACGTCGACCGGGGGTGGATGACGACTAGGGTCGCCGGGTGGCGCGCGACCGGTTGCTGGCGGACACCCGTCCGCTCCGGATCCACCACTTCCGTCGTCTCTGGCTGGCCAACATCGTCACGGTCATCGGCGCGCAGCTGACGGTGGTCGCGGTGCCGGCCCAGATCTACGCGATCACCGGCTCCTCGGCGTACGTCGGCCTCACGGGGATCTTCGGCCTCGTCCCGCTCGTCGTCTTCGGGCTGTGGGGCGGCGCCCTGGCCGACGTCTTCGACCGCCGCACGCTCCTGGTGGTCACCACCTGCGGGCTGATCCTCACCAGCGCCGGGTTCTGGCTGCAGGCGGCGGTGGGGTCGCAGGACGTGTGGCTGCTGCTCGGCCTCTTCTCGGTGCAGCAGGCCTTCTTCGCGATCAACCAGCCGACCCGGTCGGCGGTGCTGCCCAAGCTCGTCCCGCCCGAGCTGCTGCCCGCGGCCAACGCCCTCAACACGACGGTCTTCCAGGCCGGCGGGATCGCCGGCCCGCTGGTCGGCGGGGCGCTCATCCCGATCGTCGGATTCTCGTGGCTCTACCTCATCGACACCGTGACCCTCCTCGCCACGCTCGGCGCCGTGGTCGGGCTGCCGCGACTCCCGGTGGAGGGTGCGACCGCGATCCCCGGCGTCCGCGCGGTGATCGACGGGTTCCGCTACCTACGCGGTCACCCGATCCTGCTGATGTCGTTCGTCGTCGACCTGATCGCGATGGTCTTCGGCATGCCGCGGGCGCTGTTCCCCGAGCTCGCCGACGTCGCGTTCGGTGGTCCCTCGGAGGGCGGCCTGGCCTTCGCGCTGCTCTTCGCAGCCATCCCCGCGGGGGCCGTGGTCGGGGGCGTCCTCTCGGGCTGGGTGTCACGCGTCGAGCGCCACGGCCTCGCCGTGATCGTCTCGATCCTGGTCTGGGGCCTCGCGATCACGGGGTTCGGCATCGCCGCCCTGCTCGCCCCGCTCGCGCCGACCGCGATGCTCGTCGTCGCGGTCGTGCTGCTCGCGATCGGCGGTGCGGCCGACATGGCGTCCTCGGCCTTCCGCAACACCATGCTGATGTCGGCGGCCGAGGACGAGGTCCGCGGACGGCTGCAGGGCATCTTCATCGTGGTCGTCGCGGGCGGGCCCCGGGTCGCGGACGTCACGCACGGCGCGGCGGCGGCGGTCACGGGAGCCGCGGTGGCCGCGGCCGGTGGCGGCATCCTGGTCATCGTCGGCACCGTCCTCGCGGCGCTGGCGGTCCCCGCCTTCGTCCGCTACCGCGTCACGCGGGGGTGAGGGCAGGGGTCCGGAACGCCGTCACGACCGAGCCCGCCGCGCAGGCGACCGCGACGCCGAAGACGGCCAGGAACGGGTCGCCGTCGGCCTGCTCGGCCACGGTGAAGCCGATGCCGCACAACGACAGTGCCAAGGCGGCGCCCAGCGAGTCGGCGATCGTGAGCGCGGAGGAGTTGAAGCCGCGGTCGGTGTCGGTGGACGCCGCCAGCATGGCCACCCCCGTGCGGGAGAAGCCGAAGCCCATCCCGGCGCCGGCGGCCACGAAGGCGGCACCGGCGAGCAGCGAGGGTGCGTCGCCCCACACGACGAGCCAGAGCATCACGGAGGCGCCGAGCAGGGTGAGGGTGCCGACCTGCATCGCCGCCTCGTGGGACACCCGTTCCCTGAGGCGCGCCTGCAGCTGGCTGGCGCTCGCCCACACGATCCCGACCACCGTGAGCGCGATGCCGGCGTGCCCGGCCGTCAAGCCCCAGCGCTCCTGCAGCACCAGCACGATGTAGGCCTGCCCGCAGAAGAACGCGGCGCTCATCATCCCCCGGGTCCCGATCACCGCGGGCAGGCCGCGCCCGGCGCGCAGCGTGCCGCGCGGGGTCAGCGGCCGTACCGACACGAGCACCACGAGGAGGGCCACCCCGGCCAGCAGCACGCTGCTGCGGGACCCGAGAAGCTCGACGCCGAGCACCGCGACCGCGGCGACCGCGGCCCACAGCAGCTGCGAGCGTGCCGCGGGCGCGCGGTCCTCGTCGGCCGGTCGCCGCAGCGACGGCAGCACCGGCGCGATCAGCGCCGCGGCGAGGAGCACCAGCCCGACGATGCCGAGGAAGACCCAGCGCCAGCCGAGGGCTGCGGCGACGAAGGCGGCGATCCCCGGGCCGAACAGCGAGGGGAGGACCCAGGCGGCGGCGAAGCTCGCGAACACTGCGGGCTGCAGCACGGACGGATAGACCACGCCGACCACGACGTACAGGCTCACGATGAGGGCACCGGTGCCGAGGCCCTGCACGACCCGGCCGGCCACGAGCACCTCCATCGCCGGGGCGAGGCCGCAGGTCAGCACGCCGAGGGTGAACAGCACCAGCGAGACCAGCAGCGCGCCCGCCGGGCCGCGGCGGTCGCTCCACAGGCCGGCCGCCACCATGCCGACCACGCTGCTGGCGAGAGGCGCTGCGAAGGCGAGGGCGTAGAGGTCGCGGCCGTCGAGCTCCTGGCTGATCGTCGGCATCACGGTCGTGACGGCCAGCGTCTCGAAGGCGTTGAAGGCGATGAGGGCGAAGACGCCGATCGTGGTGGCGGCGTACGCCGGGGAGAGCAACCGCTCGCGGGGCCCCGAGGTCGGTGTGGCGGTCACGGTTCGAGACTAGGACCTCGAGCGGACTGGAGGTCAACGCGATGATTCCGCGGCCCAGCGCCGGTCGAACCTCCATCAGCGCCTGCATCCCCGGAGGAGCCATGGGCAAGGTCGTCGCCGCCATCACCGTCTCGCTCGACGGCTACGTCACCGGACCGGACGACCGTCCCGGCCAGGGCCTCGGCATCGGTGGTGAGCGGCTCCACTACTGGGTGATGGGGGGACCCTGGACCTACGACTCCGAGCACGAGCCCGGAGCGGGCATGTCCGAGGCCGACGAGGCCTACTACTCCCAGCTGACCGAGGGCCTGGGCGCCGGCATCTGCGGCCGCGGGATGTACGACGCGGCCGGGGCCTGGGGTGGGGAGAACCCCTTCGAGGGCACGCTCGTCGTCCTCACCCACCGGACCGAGGACCAGCCCGACCCGGCGACCGGCTTCCTGATGGTCGACGGCTTCGACGCGGCGCTGGCGGCAGCCCGCGAGGCCGCCGGGGACGCCGGCATCGCGGTCGGCGGCGGGGCGGACACGATCCGGCAGGCGCTCGCGGCGGGTGTCGTCGACGAGATCGGGATCTCCACCGCACCCGTCGTCCTCGGCGGTGGCAAGCGGCTCTTCGAGGGCGTCGAGCAGGACCTCGACCTCGACATCCTGTCGGTGCACCCGTCGGCCTACGCCGTCCACGTGCGGTACGCCGTCCGGCGCTGAGACCTCAGCGGTAGACGGGCACGTCGAGCCCGGCGGCCCAGCCGGGGCGCAGGGCCACCTCGCACGACCCGTCGGTCGCGTCGCAGCGCAGCAGCCAGGTGCGACGCGCGGGGGCGTCCACGCCGTAGGTGAGGGACACCGTGGCGACGTCCGAGCGCGGGTCGAACTGGAACAGCAGGTGGCGCTGGTCCTCCCACGTGGGCAGCCACGTCGCCGATCCCTCGGTGGGGAGGTCGAGCTCCACGCTCTCTCCGCCACCGACAGGGGTGACCACGAAGCGGCCTTCCTCCTCGTGCGCCACCAGGCTCCGGTCGGGGGAGAAGGTGCTCGCGTCCAGGTCGACCTGGCGTCGCTGGGTGAGGTCCCCGTCGGCGGTGACGGTGCCGACGACGGAGGTGGAGGCGCCAGTGCCGCGCACGCCGATCCCGTCGGCGGTCACGAACCGGACGCGGACGGGCAGCACGCCGGGCAGGTCGGTCACCGGCACGGTGCGCCGGCTGCGGATGTCGTAGGTCCACACCTTGCTGGTCTCGAAGGTGGCGACGTAGACCCGGCCGAGGTCGTCGATCCCGGGGACCCACACCTCGGAGGTCGGGAACGGCTGCTCCGCCACCCGGGAACCGTCCTCGAGGTCGACGACGTGGAGCGTGCCGGCGTCACCCCGGCCCGGGGCGTCGGCCACCCAGGCGGCGTAGTGGCCGTCGACGCTCAGTGCCGGGAACCAGTAGCTCGGGAAGCCCCCGCCGAGCGGCAGCCGTTCACCGTCGACCAGCCTGGCCAGACCGTCGGGTGCGTAGTGCAGCGTCGAGCCACCCCGGTGGAGCATCACGTCGCAGCGCGCCTCGATCGGGGCGCCCGCCCCGACGATCCGGTCCGCCCCGTCGCAGTGCGGGATGGCGGGCGGGTCGCCCATCGGCAGGTCGGTGACCGACGTCTCGTCGGGGCGCGGCGAGATCACGGGCGGCCGCTCCGCGCCCGGCCAGCCGAGGTCGAGCGTCAGGGGGACCGCCGCGAGCAGGGCGACGCAGGACAGTGCGACGACGCCGCGGCGTACGTCCCGGGTGCGGCGGCGCCGTCGCCCTCCGGCGGTGATCGCGGCGAGGTCCGGCTCGGGCGCGGCGTGCGCCTCCGCGACCTCCCGGAGCACGGCCCCGAGGTCCTGGTCCACGCTCATCGCTGCACCCCTCCGGTGGTCGGGATCGCGGCCACGCTGCGGCGCAGCGCCTGCATCGCGTCGTGGGCCGTGGACTTGACGGTGCCGGCCGAGCAGCCGAGCACGTCGGCGATCTCACGCTCGGACAGGTCCTCGTAGTAGCGCAGCACCACGACCGCGCGCTGCCGCGGCGGCAGCGCGCACACCAGCGGCCACAGCAGCTCCCGGTCGACGAGCACCTGCTCCGGGGACGGCGTGCCGGTGTCCGGCGGGTCCGCGCTGGGCACCTCGTGGCGCTGCCAGGCCCGACGCCGCGTCGAGATCAGCGTGTTGACCATGATCCGGCGGACGTAGGCGTCGGGCGCCTCCATGGCGCTGATCCGCGGCCAGGCGACGTACGCCTTCTCGAGGGTCACCTGCACCAGGTCCTGCGCCGCCGTCTCCGAGGCGGTGAGCAGCAGGGCGAGCCGGGAGAACGTCGACCAGCGCGCGGCGACGTACTCCTCGAATCCCGTCTCGTCGCGCATCGGTCCTCCCGGCGTCGCTCTCCACCATTGAACGCCTGCGGGCCCCGGTGGGTTGGGTGGTCTGGTCAGCCCCCGGGCGGGTTCGCCGCGCCGTGCCGGGCGGCTAGGGTCGGCCCATGACCAAGTGGGAGTACCAGGTGGCGCCGATTCCGCTCCACAACGAGGCCTTGATGCTCAACAACTTCGGCCAGGACGGCTGGGAGCTGGTGACCATCCAGACCAACGCGCAGGGTGGGCTCGTCGCCTTCCTGAAGCGTCCGTCGGAGGGCTGAGCCGTGAGCCATCCCGAGGAGCGGCTGGCCGCGATGGGGCTGAGCGTCCCGGACGTCGCCAAGCCGGTGGCCGTCTACGTCCCCGCCGTGCGCTCCGGCAGCCACGTCTTCACCTCCGGCCAGCTGCCGATGCGCTCGGGAGAGCTGATCCGCACCGGCAAGGTGGGCGGCGAGGTGAGCCTCGAGGAGGCAGTCGAGTGCGCGCAGCAGTGCGCCCTCAACGCGATCGCGGCGGTCCGGGCCGAGATCGGCGACCTCGCTGCCGTGGCGCGGGTCGTCAAGGTGGTCTGCTTCGTCGCCTCGACGCCCGACTTCACCGGCCAGCCGCAGGTCGCCAACGGTGTCTCCGAGCTGCTGGGCGAGGTCTTCGGCGAGGCCGGCGTCCACGCCCGGTCGGCCGTCGGCGTACCGGTGCTGCCCCTCGACGCGCCGGTCGAGGTCGAGCTCGTGGTGGAGGTCTCCGGAGGCGCGCTCTAGTGCAGCGGATGCCGCTGCCGGCGAGCCTGGTCGAGCACGCCCGGGCGTACGCCGAGGGGTCGGCCACCCCGGCCGAGCCCCGCGACGCCGCGACCGTGGTGCTGCTGCGGCCCGACGACCGGGGGTCGTCGGTCTACCTGCTGCGGCGGCAGACGTCGATGGCGTTCGCGGGTGGGATGTGCGTCTTCCCCGGCGGTGGCGTCGACCCCCGCGACTTCGACCACGCCGTCGCCTGGGCCGGGCCGGACCCGGCCGAGTGGGCACGCCGGCTCGACGTCGACGAGCGCAGGGCCCGCGCCCTGGTGTGTGCGGCGGTGCGGGAGACCTTCGAGGAGTCCGGGGTGCTGCTCGCCGGCACCGCCGACGAGGTCGTCGGCGACACCACGGGTGAGGACTGGGAGGCCGACCGGGTCGCGCTGGAGGCCCGGGAGCTGTCGCTCACCGACTTCCTGGACCGGCGCGGGCTGGTGCTGCGCAGCGACCTGCTGGGCGCCTGGGCCGCCTGGCTGACCCCGGAGTTCGAGCCCCGCCGCTACCGGACCTGGTTCTTCGTGGCCGCCCTGCCCGAGGGCCAGGTGACGCGCGACGTCTCGACCGAGTCATCGTCGGTGATGTGGCTGCCGGTGCCCGACGCCACGGCGCGGGCCGACGCCGGCGAGGTGTTCATGATGCCGCCGACGTACCTCACCTGCCTCGACGTCGACCGGCACGGCTCGCCCCGCGACGTGCTGGCCGAGGCGGCGACGCGGGAGGTCACGATGTTCATGCCCGAGGTGGTCTCCGTCGACGGTGGCCACTTCCTGTCGATGCCCCCCGGCTCCGAGGCGCTGGTGGCCGACCGATGACTTGGGCGGGCGGCAGCTTCGGCGAGCGCGGCAGGTGTGTGCTCGCACCCAACGCCAACCCGATGACGCTCGACGGCACCAACACCTGGGTGCTGCGGGAGCCGGGCGCGCGACGGTCCGTCGTGGTCGACCCGGGCCCGCCGGACGCGGGCCACCTCGATGCGGTCCGGTCCGTGGCAGGCGACGTCGCGGTGGTGCTGCTGACGCACCACCACCTCGACCACTCCGAGGCCGCGCGCGAGTTCGCCGAGTCCGTCGGCTGCGGGGTCCGTGCGCTCGACCCGGCGTACCGGCTGGGGAGCGAGGGGCTCGGCGAGGGCGACGTCGTCGAGGTCGACGGGCTCGAGGTGCACGTCGTGGCCACGCCCGGCCACACCGCCGACTCGCTGTCGTTCTGGCTGCCGGGGGACGCGACGGTGCTCACCGGCGACACGGTCCTCGGGCGGGGGACCACCGTCGTCGCCCACCCCGACGGCCAGCTGGGCGCGTACCTCGACTCGCTCGACCGGCTGCACGCGCTCGTCGAGCGCGAGGAGGCCGCGGCGATCTGGCCCGGCCACGGCCCGGTCGTCGACGACGCGCTCGGCGTCCTCGACCACTACATCGCCCACCGCGCCGAGCGACTCGAGCAGGTGGCGGCCGCGGTCGCGCAGCTGCGGGCGGGGGGCGTCGCCGACGCCACGTCCCTGCCGCGCCAGGTCGTCGAGATCGTGTACGCCGACGTCGACCCGGTCCTCTGGGGGGCTGCCGAGCTCTCGGTCCGGGCCCAGCTCGAGCACCTGCAGACCCGTTGAGTTGGGCCCCCGCAACCGTTGAAGTAGGCCCCCGCAACCGTTGAAGTGGGCCCCCGCAACGGTTGAGCTGGGACCCGGTTCCGGTTGAGCGGGGCCGTGGTGCCGCGAGTCGTCCACAGTCGACCCGCAGGGGCGGTCGTCCACAGCGCCGCAGCGGCCCCGAGGCGGGCAGGTGGTTCCGGGGGCAACCTGCGGCCCATGATGAAGAGAGCCCTGCCCGACGGTCCGTTCACCACCGCCGACGCCGCGCGCCTCGACACGAGTCGTACGACGCTGACCCGCTGGGTCCGGGAGGGCAGGCTGCGACGCCTGTTCACCGGCGTCTACGTCCGCGCCGACCTGCCCGACACGACGCTGCTGCGGGCACAGGCCGCGCGCCTCGTCCTGAGCACGCACTCGGTGCTGTGCGACCGCACCGCGGCGTGGATCCACGGCATCGACGTCTTCCGGTACGCCGAGCTCGACGCGATCCCCGAGCTGGAGACGGTCGTGCTGCGCGGCCACGACCCGACCGACCGCGGTGGCTGCCGCGGCGGGAGCCGGGACCTCGAGCCGGGGGACTGGCAGGTCATCGGTGGGGTGCGCGTGACGACGCCGGTGCGCACCGCCCTCGACCTCGCCTGCCGGCTCCCACGGCGCGACGCGCTCGCCGCACTCGACGCCTTCGCGCGCGAGTGCGGCGTCACCATCGCCCAGCTGGACCGGCTGCTGGTGCGCTACCACCGGCGGAGGGGTGTCGTGCAGGCGCGCGAGCTCGCGCAGCTGGTCGACGCGCGCAGCGAGTCGCGTCGCGAGTCGTGGACGCGGCTCGAGCTCAACGACGAGGGGCTGCCGGCGCCGACGCCGCAGCACTGGATCCTGGTCGACGGGGTGCCGACGTACCGCCTCGACCTTGCCTACCCGCGTGCCCGGGTGGCCGTCGAGTACGACGGCGAGGACTTCCACACCAGCCCGGAGCAGCGGGCGTACGACAGGGAGCGCCGCGCCTGGTTGGAGGAGCACGGGTGGTACGTCGTGGTCGTCACCCGCGGCTGCATCAGCGGTGCTGCCCTGGCCGCGTGGATCACCGAGGTGCGCGAGGTGCTGCGGGAGCGGGGCGTGAACGTCCGCGGACGGTGATCACGCCCAGCTCACCCGTTGCGCGGGCCCCACTCGACGGTTGCGGGGGCCCATCTCGGCGTCAGCGGGCGCGGCGGGTGAGGCGCTCGAGGTCCATGATCACGACCGACCGGGGCTCGAGGCGCAGCCAGCCGCGCGAGGCGAAGTCGGCCAGGGCCTTGTTGACCGTCTCGCGGGACGCGCCGACCAGCTGGGCGAGCTCCTCCTGGGTGAGGTCGTGGTGGACGTGGACGCCGTCGTCGGCGGTCCGGCCGAAGCGGTCGGCGAGGTCGAGCAGCGCCTTGGCGACGCGGCCGGGGACGTCGGAGAAGACCAGGTCGGCGTTGACGTCGTTGGCCTTGCGCAGGCGGGCGGCGATCTGCGAGAGCAGCCCGCGGGCGACGACGGGGCGGCCCTCGAGCCAGCGCAGCAGGTCGTCGTGGGAGAGCGAGACGAAGCCGACGTCGGTGACCGCGGTGACCGTGGCCGAGCGGGGGCCCGGGTCGAAGAGGGAGAGCTCACCGAACATCTGACCGGGGCCGAGGATCGCCAGGAGGTTCTCGCGGCCGTCGCTGGAGGTACGACCGAGCTTCACCTTGCCGTCGAGGACGATGTAGAGCCTGTCGCCCGCGTCGCCCTCGTGGAACAGCACCTCACCGCGTCGCAGCCGGGTCTCGGCCATCGAGGCACGCAGCGCCGTCGCGGCCTCGTCGTCGAGCGCGCTGAAGAGCGGCGCCTGACGAAGCACGTCTGTGTCCACGTCGTTCCTCCCAAGTCGTCTCGCCCTGCCGGTCCGGCACAGCGTCGTCCCGATCCTATCCAGTGGTACAGGTCACAGCCCGAATTGGCCACACCTGCAGCCGTCGCCGGTGCCGCATAGGCTGACAGCATGGAGCAGGCATGGTGACGTCGCCCCCGCCCGAGGTCAGCCGGACCTCGCTCGTGCGTCGCGCCCGCAAGGTCGACCGGATGCTCGCCGAGACCTATCCCGACGCCCGGTGCGAGCTCGACTTCGACGACCCCTTCCAGCTCCTGGTCGTGACGGTCCTCAGCGCGCAGACCACCGACCGCCGGGTCAACGCCGCCCGGCCGGCGATCTTCGCCGCCTACCCCGACCCCGCGGCGATGGCGGCCGCGCCGCGCGAGCACCTCGAGCAGCTGCTCGGCCCGCTGGGGTTCTTCCGCCAGAAGACCGAGTCCCTGCTCAAGCTCTCCGCGGCCCTCGTCGAGCGGTACGACGGCCAGGTGCCGGCCCGTCTCGACGACCTCGTGACGCTGCCCGGGGTCGGCCGCAAGACGGCCAACGTCGTGCTGGGCAACGCCTTCGGGGTGCCCGGCATCACCGTCGACACCCACTTCGGACGGCTGGTGCGGCGGCTCGGGTGGACCGAGGAGACCGACCCGGTGAAGGTCGAGCACGCAGTCGGCGAGCTGTTCCCGAAGCGGGACTGGACCATGCTCAGCCACCACCTGATCTGGCACGGACGCCGCCGCTGCCACGCCAAGAAGCCGGCCTGCGGGGCCTGCCCGGTCGCCCGCTGGTGCCCGTCCTACGGCGCCGGCCCGACCGACCCGGTGGCCGCCGCCGCGCTGGTCAGGACCGAGGGGCCGGCGTGAGGCGGACCGTCCTCGCCGTCGCCTCGGCGGCCCTGCTCGCGGGCTGCAGCGGCGCCACGCCCGCACCCGGCCCGGCGCGGATCGACGTCGACACCCCCGAGCTGCGCGAGCTCAAGGCCGAAGCCGGTGTCGAGGACTGCGCGCCCGGCGACGCAGGGCCCGCGGCCGGTGGGCTGCCCGACGTCACGCTGCCCTGCCTCGGTGGCGGACCCGACGTCGAGCTGGCGAGCCTCCGGGGCCCGCTCGTGGTCAACCTCTGGGCGTCGTGGTGCGGTCCGTGCCGGGAGGAGATGCCGGTCATCCAGCAGTTCCACGAGCAGCACGGCGAGCAGGTGCAGGTCCTCGGCATCGACTACGAGGACCCCCAGGTCGAGAGCGCGATGGACCTGGTCGGCGAGACCGGGGTGACCTACCCGCTGCTGGCCGACCCGCAGTCCTCGCTGCAGGGCGCCGGGCCGTTCCCGGGCCTGATGGGGTTGCCGATGTTCGCCTTCGTCGACGAGGACGGCGCCGCGACCGTGGTGGCGCAGAAGGTCGACTCGGTGGGCGAGCTCGAGGACCTCGTCGACGAGCACCTCGGGATCCGCCTGTGAGGCCCGACTGGTTGCGCCCGATCGAGGAGGGCGCGCGGGCGATCACGGTCCACGACCTGACCCGCTTCATGCCGCCCGAGGACAGCGACCCGCGGCGCGGTGCCGTGCTGGTGCTCTTCGGCGAGGGCGACCACGGCCCCGACCTGCTGCTCACCGAGCGTTCCCACCACATGCGCAGCCACCCCGGCCAGATCTCCTTCCCCGGCGGTGGGATCGAGCCGGGTGAGACCGCCCACGACGCGGCGCTGCGCGAGGCCGAGGAGGAGACCGGCCTCGACCCCGCCGGGGTCGACGTGTTCGCCGAGCTCCCCGAGCTCTGGCTGCCGCCGAGCAACTACGCCGTGACCCCGTTGCTGGGCTGGTGGGAGACCGAGAGCCCGGTCGCGGCCGTGGACCCCGACGAGGTCCACGAGGTCCATCGCGTGCCGATCGCCTCGCTCGTCGGTCCCGACCACCGGATCTCCGTACGCCACCCGTCGGGCTGGGTCGGGCCCGGCTACCTCATCGGCGCCGGCAAGGACCTGGTGCTGTGGGGCTTCACGGCCGGCATCATCGCGCGGCTCTTCGACTTCGTCGGGTGGGCCGACACGGTCGAGGACCCGCCGGTCCACCTCGTTCCCGACCACATGCTGCAGGGTGAGGACCTCCGGGCCGACGTACGGTCCAACACCAGATTCGGAGAAGGCCGGTGAACGTCCTCGACTGGCTGCTCGTGGTGCTGGTCCTCCTCTACGCCCTCTCGGGCTACTGGCAGGGCTTCGTCACCGGCGCCTTCGCCACCGCCGGGCTCCTGCTCGGCGGGCTGTTCGGCGTCTGGCTCGCCCCGTTCGCGCTCGGCGAGGCGGCGCCGTCGCTGGTGGTCTCCCTGGGGGCGCTCTTCATCGTGATCCTGTCGGCGTCGGTCGGGCAGGCGCTGTTCCAGTTCGCCGGGTCGCGGCTGCGCGACCGCATCACCTGGCAGCCGGCACGCGCCGTCGACGCGGTCGGGGGCGCGTTGCTCAGCGCTCTCGCGGTGCTGCTCGTCGCCTGGGCGCTCGGTGTCGCCGTTTCCGGGTCGGGCATCTCCGGCATCACCGGCCAGGTGCGCAGCTCGACGGTGCTGGCGAAGGTCGACCAGACGCTGCCGACCTCGGCCGACGACCTGCTGGGTGCCTTCAACGACGTGGTGGGAGCCGGCTTCTTCCCCCGCTACCTCGAGCCCTTCGCGCCCGAGCGGATCGTGGAGGTGCCGCCCGGCCCGCAGCGGATCCTGCGCGACTCCGACGTCCGCGCGGCCGAGGCGGCGGTGCTCAAGATCCGTGGCACCAACTCGTGCGGCCGCGGGGTCGAGGGGTCCGGCTTCATCTACGCCGACGGCCGCGTCATGACCAACGCCCACGTGGTCGCCGGTGTCTCCGACCCCGAGGTCGAGATCAGCGGCGACACCGTCTCGGCCGAGGTCGTCCACTACGACCCCGAGCTCGACGTCGCCGTGCTCGCGGTCGACACCGCCGGGATGCCGGCCCTGTCCTTCGACAACGGCGCCCAGCCGCGCGACGCGATCGCCGTGCTCGGCTACCCCGAGGACGGACCGTACGACGTGCGTGCGGGCCGGATCCGGGCCGAGCAGCGGCTGCGGTCGCCCAACATCTACGGCGAGGGCACCGTGATCCGCGAGGTCTTCTCGCTGCGCGCGCTGGTGCGCCCCGGCAACTCCGGCGGGCCCATCGTCTCCACCGACGGCGACGCCGTCGGCATGGTCTTCGCCGCCTCGGTCACCGACGACGAGACCGGCTACGCGCTGACCGCCGACCAGGTGGCGCAGAGCGCGGCGCGGGGGCTGGCGACGAGCGAGCCGGTGGCCACCGGCGACTGCGCCGGTTGACCCCGGGTCAGGCCTGACCCTTCAGGGCACGGGGGATCTCCCGGCCCTGCTGGATCGCCCGCTCGGGTCCCCGGACCCTCTTGACCTTGCGCACGCCCAGGAAGACGAGGAGGGCGGCGACCAGCACGTAGAAGGCGAAGACGATGAGGAAGGCCCAGTGCAGGTCGAGCCCCTCGCCGTTCCAGTTGATGAAGTAGGCGATCGCGACCGAGAGCATGATCACGGCCAGCACGAGGAGGAAGGCCGCCGCCGCGAACAGGCCGATGCCGAGGCCGCCCGCCTTGACGCTGACCTTGAGCTCCGACTTGGCGAGCTGGATCTCCTGGGAGACCAGCGACGACAGGTCGCGACTGGCGTCGGCGACGAGGCGGCCGATGGTGGGGTCGGTCTCCCGGACGGGTTCGGGGGCCATGTCGTGGAGTTCCTCCGTGGTGGGATGCGCGCGGACCTCGACCCTACCGTCCCGCTAGGCTGGACCTCGGTGTGCCGGGAAGTCTGGTCGGCTCGCTGGTCGCACGGGCCGGCGGAGTGCCCGTCGACGACGCCCGAAAGGCGGCCCCATGACCGACGATTCCCCGTCCCCCTCCTCCGAACGCTCGGGTGAGCGCGCCACGGACCACGGCCAGGACGCCGTGTGGCGGCTCGGCCCGGTCTACTCGGAGAGCGACCGGACGCTGGCCCGGCTGGTCGCCCGGCCGGTGCGGGAGTTCCTCCGGGTCGAGACGGCGGGCTCGGTGCTGCTGCTGGCCGCGGCCGTCGTCGCCCTGGTGTGGGCGAACTCGCCGTGGACCGAGGCGTACGACTCCTTCTGGCACACCACGATCACGCTCGACATCGGGGTCCTGACCCTGGAGGACACGCTCCAGCACTGGGTCAACGACGCCCTCATGGTGATCTTCTTCTTCGTCGTCGGGCTGGAGATCAAGTACGAGCTCGTCCACGGCGACCTCCGTGACCCCAAGACCGCGGCGCTGCCGATCGTGGCGGCCGTCGGCGGCATGGTCGTCCCCGCGGGCATCTACGCGGTGATCGTCGCCGGGGGCGAGGGCGCCTCCGGCTGGGGGATCCCGATGGCCACGGACATCGCGTTCGCGGTGGGGGTCCTCGGCCTGCTCGGGCGCCGCATCCCGTCGGCGGCCCGGCTCTTCCTGCTGACCCTGGCGATCGTCGACGACATCGGCGCGATCCTGGTGATCGCCGTCTTCTACACCGATGACCTGAACCTCATCGCCCTCGCGATCGCGATCGCGCTGCTGGGGCTGATGCTCGTGATGCGCAGGCTGCGGATCTGGAGCGTGTGGGCCTACGTCGTGGTCGGCGTGCTCGTCTGGCTGGCCACCTTCGAGTCCGGCGTGCACGCGACGCTGGCGGGGGTGGCGATCGGCCTGATCACGCCGACCAGGCCGCTGCTCGAGGAGAAGGTCGCCCGCGGCTACGCCCAGAAGGCGCTCGAGGACCGCCACCTCGACGCCGACGAGCTGCACCGGCTGCGGTTCCTGCTCGCGGAGTCCGTCCCGGTCCAGGAACGGCTCCAGAACCGGCTGCACCCCGTGTCGTCGTACTTCGTGCTGCCGGTGTTCGCGCTCGCCAACGCCGGGGTCTACCTCGGTGGCGGGGTGCTCGGACAGGCGCTGGACTCCGCGGTCGCGCTCGGCATCGCTGCCGGGCTCGTCGTGGGCAAGCCGGTCGGCATCCTGCTCGCCGCCTTCCTCGCCGTCAGGCTCGGTCTGGGCAGGCTGCCGGAGAACACCGGGTGGCGCATGGTCGCCGGGCTCGGAGCGGTGGGCGGCATCGGGTTCACGGTCAGCCTCTTCATCGCCGGGCTGTCCTTCCCCGGCGACGAGCTCCTCACCGGGGAGGCCAAGGTCGGCATCCTCGGTGGCTCGCTGGTCGCGGCGCTGCTCGGCGTTGCCCTGCTGCTGCTCGGCGGCAAGCAGCCTGTCGACGCCGAGGACGAGACCGACGATGCCGAGTCGGCGCGGGCTGACACCTGATCCGTGCCGAGTGGGCGCCTCAACGGTGAGAGGAAGCGCCGACTCGGCAGGCCGCGGGCGAGAGGAAGCGCCGACTCGCCGGCTCAGTCGTCGTCGGAGGCGCCCGAGCCCTCCTTGTCCTTGATCAGGTCCATCACGGTGGAGTCGGCGAGGGTGGTCACGTCGCCCACCTCCCGGTGCTCGGCGACGTCCTTGAGCAGCCGGCGCATGATCTTGCCCGAGCGCGTCTTCGGCAGCTCGGGGACGATCATCACCTGACGCGGCTTGGCGATCGCGCCGATCTCCTTCTGCACGTGCTTGCGCAGCTCCTCGATCAGCTCGTCGGGGGCGGCCTCGCCACCCTCGAGCGCCGACTCGCGCAGGATCACGAACGCGCAGACCGCCTGGCCGGTGGTGTCGTCGGCGGCACCCACGACGGCGGCCTCGGCGACCTTGGGGTGGGAGACCAGGGCCGACTCGATCTCGGTCGTGGAGAGCCGGTGGCCGGACACGTTCATCACGTCGTCGACCCGACCGAGGAGCCAGATGTCGCCGTCGTCATCCTTCTTGGCGCCGTCGCCGGCGAAGTAGAAGCCCTTCTCCGCGTAGCGCGACCAGTACGTGTCCTTGAACCTCTCGTCGTCGCCCCACAGCGTGCGCAGCATCGCCGGCCACGGCTTCTGGAGCACGAGGTAGCCGCCGGAACCGTTGGGCACGGACGCGCCGAGGTCGTCGACCACGTCGGCGGCGACGCCCGGGAGGGCCTTCATCGCCGAGCCGGGCTTGCCGTGGGTGACGCCGGGCAGCGGGCTGATCATGATCTGGCCGGTCTCCGTCTGCCACCAGGTGTCGACGACCGGGACCGAGCCCGCCCCGATGTTCTCGCGGTACCAGACGTACGCCTCGGGGTTGATCGGCTCGCCGACCGAGCCGAGCAGGCGGATCGAGGACAGGTCGAACTTCGCGGGGATGTCGTCGCCCCACTTCATGAACGTCCGGATCGCCGTGGGGGCCGTGTAGAAGATGGTGACGCCGTACTTCTCGACGATCTCCCACCAGCGGCCCTTGTGGGGGCTGTCGGGGGTGCCCTCGTACATCACCTGCGTGCAGCCGTTGGCGAGCGGGCCGTAGGCCATGTAGGAGTGGCCGGTCACCCAGCCGACGTCGGCGGTGCACCAGTAGACGTCGGTCTCCGGCTTGAGGTCGAAGACCTCCCAGTGGGTGAACGAGGTGCCGACGAGGTAGCCGCCGGTGGTGTGCAGGATCCCCTTCGGCTTGCCCGTGGTGCCGGAGGTGTACATGACGTAGAGCGGGTGCTCGGAGTCGTGCATCTCCGCCTCGTGGTCCGCCGACTGGCCGTCGACGGCGTCGTGCCACCACAAGTCACGGCTGTCGTCCCAGTCGACGTCCTGACCGGTGCGGCGCACGACGAGCACGGACCGGACCGCCTGGCCCTGCTCGGAGGCCTTGCCGACCGCCTCGTCGACGGCGGGCTTGAGGGCCGAGGGAGCGCCGCGGCGGAAGCCGCCGTCGGAGGTGATGATCACCTCGGCGCCGCAGTCGACGACCCGGTTGGCGAGGGCGTCGGCGGAGAAGCCGCCGAACACGACCGTGTGGGGGGCGCCCAGACGGGCGCAGGCCAGCATCGCGACGACCGTCTCCGGGATCATCGGCATGTAGATCGCGACCCGGTCGCCCTTCGCGACCCCGAGCTCGACCAGGGCGTTGGTCGCCTTGCAGACCTCGTCCTTGAGCTGTGCGTAGGTGAGGTCGCGGGTGTCGTCCTCCGGCTCGCCGACGAAGTGGATCGCCACCTTGTCGCCGTGTCCGGCGTCGACGTGGCGGTCGACGCAGTTGACCGCGGCGTTGAGGGTGCCGCCGACGAACCACTTCGCGAACGGCGGGTCGTCCCAGTCGAGCACGCGGTCCCACTTCCGGCCCCAGTCGAGCCGCTCTGCCGCATCGGCCCAGAACGCCTCCGGGTCGGCGTCGCCACGGGCGTACGCCTCCTCGCGGACGTTGGCGTCGGCAGCGAGGTCCGCCGGCGGCTCGAAGCGGCGGTCCTCGTTCATCAGGTTGGACAGGGTCTGCTCGCTCATGGATCTGAACCTACTCCGTGTGGGTTGGCCCGGGGTTGCCCGGAGGAGACGCCACCGGCGGCGAGGGGACGCCTCGCCGCCGGCGGTCTGGGGGGTTGCCGGTCAGGCTCCGGCAGGTCAGACCTGCCCCTCGGCGTGCTTGGCCACCAGCTCGGTCCGCCCCGGGAACCGGATCTCCTCGACGAGCTCCTGCATCACCGGCGACGGCTTGGTCGTGAACTTCGAGACCGTGATCGTGACGATGAAGTTGATGATCATGCCCACCGTCCCGAAGCCGGTCTCGGCGATCCCGAAGATGCCGTCGGAGTTGCCGTAGATGTCGATCGTCCACAGCATGTAGGCCATCGTGGTGATCAGTCCGGCCGACATGCCTGCCGTGGCACCCGCGGCCGTGCAGTTCTTCCAGAAGATGCCGAGCACCAGGATCGGGAAGAAGCTCGCCGCCGCGAGGCCGAAGGCCAACGCGACCACCTGGGCCACGAAGCCGGGAGGGTTGATGCCGAGGTAGCCGGCGACGACGATCGCGCCGCCCATCGCGATCCGGCCCACCATCAGCTGCCGCGCCTCGGTGGCCTGCGGGTTGATCCGCTTGTAGTAGACGTCGTTCGCCACCGACGAGGAGATCACCAGCAGCAGCCCCGAGGCGGTCGACAGCGCGGCCGCGAGGCCACCCGCGGCGACCAGCCCGACGATCGGTGCGGGCAGCCCGCCGATCTCCGGCGAGGCGAGCACGATGATGTCGTTGTTGACGAAGATGTCGGTGTACCTGAGCACGGTGTCCGGGGCCAGCTCCGAGATCGGTGCCCCGACGGCACCCGGCTCGGACGGCGCCTGGGTGATCAGGCCGACCTCTGCCCACGTCGTGAACCACGAGGGCACGTCGGAGACGGCCGTCCCCTCGACGTCGTTGATGATCTGCAGCTTGCTGAACGCTGCCACGGAGGGAGCGGTGGTGTAGAGCAGCGAGATGAAGAACAGCGCCCACAGCGCCGAGAAGCGGGCGGCTCGCACGCTCTTGGCGGTGTAGAACCGCACGATCACGTGGGGCAGGCCCGCGGTCCCGAACATGAGCGCCGCCGTGATCAGCAGCATGTTGAGCATGTTGGTCGACCCGAAGGCGGCGGTGTACTCGCCGAGACCGAGGTCGGCCTGCAGCCCGTTGAGCTCGTCGAGGATGGTGCCGAACCCGATCTGCGGGACCGCGACGCCGGTCACCTTCGCCGACACGGCGAAGGCCGGGATCAGGTAGGCGATGATGAGCACGGTGTACTGCGCCACCTGGGTCCAGGTGATGCCCTTCATGCCGCCGAGGACGGCGTAGAAGAAGACGATCGCCATGCCGATGACGACGCCGACCGTGGTGTCGACCCCGAGGAACCGGGTGAACACCAGGCCGACCCCGGCCATCTGGCCGGCGACGTACACGAACGAGACGACGACGGCGCAGAGCACCGCGATCAGGCGGGCGGACTCGGAGTACCGGTCACCGACGAAGTCGGGGATCGTGTACTTGCCGAACTTGCGGAGGTACGGCGCCAGCAGCAGTGCCAGCAGCACGTAGCCGCCGGTCCAGCCCATGAGGTAGACCGAGCCGCCGTAGCCGTTGCCGGCGAGGCCGATGATGCCGGCCATGGAGATGAACGACGCAGCGCTCATCCAGTCCGCGGCGATGGCGGCGCCGTTGGCCGGGGCGGGGATGCCGCCGCCGGCGACGTAGAAGCCCGAGGTGCTGTTCACCCGGCTCGCGTAGGCGATGTAGATGTAGACGCCGAAGGAGAGGGCCGTGAAGACGAGGGTCCAGGTCTGGATGTCGGTCACGAGTGGTGCACCTCCTCCTCGTACTCGTCGATGCCGTACTCGGCGTCGAGCTTGTCCATCCGCCACACGTAGACGGCGATGAGGGCGACGAAGGTGATGATCGACCCCTGCTGGGCGAACCAGAAGCCCAGCGGGAAGCCCATGATGGAGAAGTTGTTCAGCGGCTCGACGAAGATGATGCCGGCGCCGAACGACACCAGCGCCCAGATCGTCAGCAGCACCGCCATCAGTCTGAGGTTCCTGCGCCAGTAATCCTGGCGCGCCTGTGCATCCATGGGTGTCCTTCCGGCAGTCGCTCGACGGGTCCTGGGAGTGAGGACAGCAACGTCGCGGAGTGCCGGTCAAGGTCTGGATATGACCCAGGTCACGTCGAGCGCCGAGTGGTGCGGATACGTCGGTCAGCGGCGCGGCGGGCCCCCGGGGAACGCTCGTTGCGGGTGTGACCTCGCTCACGGACCGCTGGTCCCGGGCCTGGCGCCGTTCGTCGTACGACGAGCGGGCGAGCGGCACGACGAACGACCGTGACGGTGCCGCGGCCGTGCGTAGCATCGCCGCATGGACCAGACAGTGGGCACGGCTGGCGCGACCACGACCGGGAAGTCGACGGGACGCCGGATGGCCGTTCCCGGACGCCGCCGGCTGCTGGGGGCCGTGGCCATGGTGGCGGTGGGGTCGTTCATGCCGTGGCTCGACACCGTCGTCGGGACCGTCTCCGGTGCGCGCGGCGCCGGCCTGTGGACGTTCTACGCGGCGATGCTCGGCCTGGCCGGCGCGCTCGTCCCGGTCCGCTCGCTCGCCGTCGTCCAGGGCGCGGTCCTCGCCCTGGTCGCCTCGGTGCTGCCGGTCTGGCAGCTGGTCCACGTCTACTCGATGGTGGGGACGGCCGGCTGGATGCCCGGCCCGGGGCTGGTCCTCGTCCTCGGCGGCGGCGTCCTGGCGGCGGTGGCGGTGCGCCAGATGGCGACCGCGCCCTGGCCCTCCCGACGCTGAGCCCGTCCGGGCGGCTCAGCCGCGGTCGAGCTGCACCTGCTCAGGGGTGTGCAGTCGCACCATGAAGCGGTGCACGTCGACGGGCCGCCGGTCCCGGGTGGCGAGCGAGACGGCCCACATGGTCACGAAGGCGGCCGGGACGCTCCACGCCGCCGGCTGCTCGAGCAGCACCGAGGACCAGCTCCCTCCCGGCGGGGTGCTCAGCGTCCACACGACGGCGGCTCCGGAGCCGGCTCCGCCCACCAGCAGGCCCGCGAGCGCGCCGGGCGGCGTCAGCCCTCGCCACCAGATGCCGAGCACGAGCAGTGGGCAGAAGGTCGAGGCCGCCACGGCGAAGGCGAGCCCGACCGCCCTGGCGACGCCCACCCCCGGCACGAGGAGGGCGAGCGCGCACGGCACGGCGACGGCGATCACGCAGCCTGCGCGGAAGGCAGCGACGCCGCTGAGCCGTCGCCCGCCGAACGGGCGGCCGGTGACGTCCTGGCCGAGGACGCCGGCCACCGCGATGGCCAGTCCCGAGGAGGTCGAGAGGAAGGCAGCGAACGCGCCGGCGGTGACCAGCGCCGTGAGCAGCTCACCGGCCAGCCCGGGCACCATCAGCCGTGGCAGCTCCAGCACCAGCACGTCGGTCCGCCCGGACGCGACCAGCGCGTCGGCGTACACCCGCCCCAGCGCGCCGTAGAGCGGCGGCAGCAGGTAGAAGAGGCCGAGCAGCCCCAGGACGACGAGGGTGGTCCGCCGCGCGGCCCGGCCGTCGGGGTTGGTGTAGAAGCGCACGACGACGTGGGGAAGCCCCATGGTGCCGAGGAAGGTCGCCACGATCAGGGAGTAGGTGAGGTAGAGGCCCTGGCCGTCGCCGGACGCCAGCGGCAGCGCCCAGTCGGTGGCCCCGAGCCCGGAGGTCGGTACGTCGGCCGGGTGGGGACTGCCGTCGCCCACCCAGACGATGAGGAGCGCCAGCACCGGGACCAGCAGCGCCGTCAGCTTGAGCCAGTACTGGAAGGCCTGGACGAAGGTGATGCTCCGCATGCCGCCCGACACGACGTTGGCCAGGACGATGACCGGCACGATCAGCTCCCCGACCCACCGCGGCACCCCGATGGTGGACTGCAGGGTGATGCCGGCGCCCTGGAACTGCGGCAGCAGGTAGAGCCACCCGACGAGCACGACGATCAGCGAGCACAGCGAGCGCACGCGGCGGGAGTGGAGCCGCGCCTCGGCGAAGTCGGAGAGGGTGTAGGCGCCCGACCGACGCAGCGGAGCCGCGACCAGGACCAGCAGGACGAGGTAGCCGGCGGTCCAGCCGACCGGGTACCAGAGCATCTCGGTGCCCCTGACGAGGACCAGCCCGGCGATCCCGAGGAACGAGGCCGCCGAGAGGTACTCGCCGCCGATCGCCGAGGCGTTGAGCCGCGGGCCGACGCTGCGCGAGGCGACCATGAAGTCGCTCGTCGTCCGCGAGAAGCGCAGGCCCCAGGTCCCGATCGCGAGGGTGGCGATCGTGACCACGGCAACCGCGACGATGCCCCAGGCCGGAGAGCTCATCAGGGGTCCATCGTCTCGACCAGGTCGGTGAAGTCGTCCTCGTTGCGCTCCGCCGCGCGGACGTAGCGCCAGCCGACGAGCAGGAGGAACGGGTACGCCGCGAAGCCGATGAGCAGCCAGGGGAGCGGGATGCCGAGCAGCCGGACCTCGGCGAGCCCGGGCTGCCACCAGAACAGCGCGGGCAGGGTGCCGAGGCCCAGGAGGAGCACCAGCAGGCTGAGCGCCGCCAGCCGGAGCTGCTCACGCAGCAGCGACCCGAGGTAGATCTCGCCCAGCCTGGTCTCGGCGTCGATGTGACGGCGCCTCGGCTGCGCCCGGCCGGTCCGGCGGCGCGGGGGCCCCGAGACCCGGACCCGCTCCGGGGGCCGGTCATCGGTCATGTGCGGCTCCGCCGGCTCAGCACCTCGCGGAGCTGGGGGGTGTGGCGGCGGCTCACCTGGAGCACCGCACCGCCGACCAGCACCGAGCAGCGGGTCCCCTCGAACCGCACCTCCTCGACGTGGCCGAGCGCGACCAGCAACGAGCGGTGGATGCGGACGAAGCCCGCATCTGCCCACTGCTCCTCCAGGGCCGAGAGCGGGGACCGCAGCAGGTGGGAGCCGGTCGCGGTGTGCAGGCGCGCGTAGTCGCCCTGCGCCTCGACGTAGCGGACGTCGGAGCGGGCGACGAACCGCGTGACCCCGCCGCGCTCGACGGGGATCTGTTCCTCCGCCTCGGGCGTCGGATGACCGGCACGCTCGATGACCCGGCGCACGGCCTCGGCGAGCCGTTCCTCGCGGACCGGCTTGAGGACGTAGTCGACGGCCCGCAGGTCGAAGGCCTCGACAGCGTGGCCCTCGTGGGCGGTGACGAACACCACCGGGGGCGGGCTGCGGAAGCGGGCCAGGACCTGGGCGAGGTCGAGCCCGGAGAGGCCCGGCATCTGGATGTCCAGGAAGACCACGTCCACGTCGCGCTCGTGGAGGGTCCGCAGCGCGTCGGTCGCGGAGTCGCAGGCGACGATCTCGCCGATGCGGGGGTCCTGGCCGAGCAGGAAGGACAGCTCGTCGAGGGCCGGGCGCTCGTCGTCGACGACCAGGGCGGTGAGCGGCGTACCGGTCATGGGTGGACTCCGGGTGCGAACTTGGGCACCCGGACGGTCACCTTGGTGCCGGCTCCGGGTGCGGTCTCCACCACGAGACCGTAGTCGTCGCTGAAGGCGTTGCGCAGCCGTGCGTCGACGTTCCCGAGACCGACGCTGTCCAGTGCGGCGTCGCCGGCGAGCGCACGGCGTACGCGTTCGGGGTCCTCACCGACGCCGTCGTCCTCGACCTCGATCACGCACTCCTGGTCGAGGTCGCGCGCCACGATCGTGAGCCGGCCCGCCGCCTGGCCCTCCAGCCCGTGGCGGACCGCGTTCTCGACCAGGGGCTGGATGCACAGGAAGGGCACGGCCACCGGGAGCACCTCGGGCGCCACGCGCAGCGTGACCGTGAGCCGGTCGCCGAACCGGGCCTGCTCGAGGAGCAGGTAGCGCTCGATCGACCGCAGCTCCTCCGCCAGCGTCGTGAACTCCCCGTGGCTGCGGAAGGAGTAGCGGGTGAAGTCGGCGAACTCGAGCAGCAGCATCCGGGCCCGGTCGGGGTCGGTGCGGACGAAGCTGGCGATGGCGCTGAGCGAGTTGTAGATGAAGTGGGGGCTGATCTGGGCGCGCAGGGCGCGGACCTCGGCCTCCATCAGCTGGGTGCGTGACACGTCGAGCTGGGCCAGCTCGAGCTGGCCGGAGACCCAGCGGGCCACCTCGTCGGTCGCGCGTACGAGGGCGCCGTTCGGTGAGCCGGTGAGCACCGCGAGGGTGCCGACGATGACGTCCTCGACGACGAGCGGGCCGATCACGGCGTGCCGGATCGGGCACCGGACGTCGTCACAGGCGTCGAGCGCGCTGATGCTGGGCTCGCCGTGGTCCGCGGCCCGCCGCACCAGCCCGGTGAGCTGGTCGCGGTGGCCGAGGCCCTCGCCGTCCCACGCGAGCAGGGCCTCGGTGTCGGTGAGCACCGCGGCAGGGGCGCCGAGCAGCGTGCGCAGGTGCTTGATGCTGCGCTCGGCGCTCGCCGTCGTGAGGCCCTCGCGCAGGGCGGGGGAGGCCAGCGACGCGGTGTGGAGCGCCCGGTACGTCGCGCGGTCCACCTCGGTGCCGAGGCGCGTACGCCGCCGGAGCCGGGGCCAGCCGCGCGTCATGCCGGGAGGGTACCTGTGTCGAACCGCACCGCAGCGGGTCCGACGCGGGCTAGGCTCTGCCGGCTCGACGTGCCACGGGAGGAGAAGACCGTGAACAGTGGACGCCCGCGCCTGGTGGAGGGCGGACGCCCCGCCGACGACCCGCGGGTGCTGGCCGTGCTCGAGGTGCTCGGCGGCGAGCGTGCTCCGGTCGTGGCCCAGCGGTGGGCCGTCGACGTGGCCGTGCTGCACCGGTGGGTCCGCGACTTCGTCGAGGCCGGGACGGCCCAGGTCACCAACCGACCCGACGAGGACCAGGCCCGACAGCGCGACCGCTTCCTCGCTGCCTTCGCCCACGAGACGCGGACACCGCTCGCGGTGGCGCAGGGCTGGGTCGCGATGCTGGCCGAGGAGGAGCTCCCGCCGGCCATGGTGCAGCGGACGGTCGCCAGGCTCGCGGAGGCGCTGACCCGGTTGGCCGAGCGCTCGCGTGACGTGGAGCTGATGGCGGCGGCCTCGCTCGGGCTGGTCCGTCCCGCGCCCGAGGCCGTGAGGGTCGGGGACCTGGTCGCCGACCTCGAGCCGGCACCCGAGGTCGGCGGAGAGGGGCCGGGCGTCGAGCTGCTCGTCGACCCCGAGCTCTTCGGCAGGGTGCTGCGCGACCTGTGGCGGGAGGCCGGTGCGGCGCGCCCGGAGCCGGACTCGCTCGCTCTGGAGGTGCGACGCACGGCTCCCTGGGTCGAGGTCCGCGTCGTGCGCAGGGGGTCCCCGGTGGACCCGCAGGTGCTGCGGGCCCTGTTCGAGCCGTTCGACCTCAACGACGACGCCAGCGGAGTTACGATCGGGCTGTACCTGGCTCGAGCGCTTGCCGTGGCCCACGGAGGGGCTGTCGGGCTCGACCAGGACGAGGACGGCACGTCGTTCTGGGTGAGAGTCCCGGAGCGGCGGCTCGCGGGGTCGTCCTGACGCTCTCCCGACGGACCTTGAGGAGCCCTCCCATGAAGTTTTCCCTTGCCTGTGGCGACGTGATGCCCGGCTGCGTGTCCCGCTTCGAGACCGGTGACCGCGACCTCCTGCTGCAGCAGGTCGCCACCCACGCCGCTGCCGACCACGGCATCACCGAGATCACTCCCGAGGTGCTGCAGGCGGTCGAGAGCCGCATCGTCGCCGTCGCCTGACGACCTCGCCCACGGGTCGGGTCAGCGGAAGTCGATGAGCAGCATGTCGGTGTCGGTGCCGTCGCTGACCTGCCCGTCGGACCGTTCCCGCGGCTGCGGGTCGGCCGGGGTGTCCGTGTCGTCCTCGGGCTCGGGTTCACCGCGCTCGGGCCGGTCGATGACGCGCGCGCGGTAGCAGCGGCAGTCGTACGGCAGCTGCATGCCGTCCATGCCCCGGCCGTAGTCGTCGTAGAAGGCGAGCACCTCGGCGAGCTTGGCCTCACGCGCCTCGTCGTCGAGGGTGGCGACGTAGCTGCGGGAGGCGGCCATGTCGAGGATCGAGTCGCGGTCGACGCCCTGCCAGAAGTGGAAGTCCTTCTCCTCCACGAAGCCGAACAGGTCCGACTGGACCAGCGCCTGCGTGGAGTCGGTCGTCTCGGAGCCGGGAGAGCCGAGCAGCGCTCCCAGCTTGCGCACCCACGGGATGCGCTCGTCGCGGAGGTTCCAGGTGAGGGCGAGGTGCCCTCCTGGCCGCAGCACCCGGGCGATCTCGGGGAGCGCCCGGTCGTGGTCGAACCAGTGGAAGGCCTGCGCGACGACGACCACGTCGACGGAGCGGTCCGTGAGCGGGATCTCCTCCGCCGGTGCCTGGCTGGTCGGGACGTCGGGGAGCGTACGCCGGAGCACCGCCAGCATGTCGGCGTCAGGCTCGGTCGCGTGGACGTCGTGGCCGAGGTCGACCAGCTCCGCGGTCAGCTTGCCGGTGCCGGCGCCGAGCTCGAGGACCGTCGTCGGGTCGGCTCCCGCCAGCCACCGGGCGGCGTCGCGGGGGAAGGCCGGGCGGCCCCGGTGGTAGCGCTCGGCCACGGAGCCGAAGGAGCGCGCCTGGCGCTGCACGTCGTCGTCCATCCCCGGCAGGCTACCTGCTGGGGCACGGTCCGCCGCGGCTAGCCTGAGCCCACGATGAGCACCGATCTCCTGACGCGCCTCGACGCCCTCGACGGCGTCCCCTCGGCCTTCGCCGCCGCCCGCGACGGCATCGACGCGATGCTGCGCGACCGGGGGCTGCGGCGCACCAGCCCGGAGACCACGGCCGAGTCGCTCTTGCGGGGCGCCCACGCCAGCGCGGTCCTCGAGGGGTCGACCTCGACCCTCGAGGAGGTGCGGGACGGGGGCGGTGACGAGGTCGCGCGGGCCTCGGTCCGGTTGTCCACCGAGCTGCTCGGGCTGGCGCCGGTGCTGCTCCGCTCGCCGCTGCAGGCGCTCGCCCGGATCCACGCGGTCGTGGGGTCCGGGTCGCTGCCGGCCGACCAGCTCGGGCGGCCGCGCGACGCCGAGGCCGCCGTACGCCTGCGTGCGGTCGGTGGACTGGTCTCCGCGGAGGGGTCGGCGCTGCTGGCGGCCGCGGTCGTCCACGCCGAGCTGCGGGCGGCCCAGGCGTTCGCCAGCCACAACGGGATCGTCGCGCGTGCGGCCGAGCGGCTGGTGCTGGTCGCGCGAGGCCTGGACGAGAAGTCGCTGGTGGTGCCCGAGGCCGGCCACCTGGCGCTGCGTCCGGCGTACGAGGCGAGGATCGACGGCTACCGCGAGGACCCGGAGACGGGGATGCACCCGTGGCTGCTCTACGCCGCCGAGGCGTACGGCGCTGCGACGGAGGCGAGCCCGGTGCGCACCCCGACCCCGGGGTCCTGAGGGCGGGGCTGCGTCGCGTCGGTTCCCCGCTCGAGCGGGGGACCGACGCTTGGTGGGCGAAGCTTCCTGCGCCAGACTCGCCCACCAGGTTGCGGCCCTGCAGCCCTGCGCCGTCCGGACATGCGAGCGGCACCCGACTCAAGAGACTCGGGTGCCGCCGCTGACACGTGAGACCCGGCTACCAAGCGTGCTGTTCTCATTGCTGACCCGGGTGTGTCCCGGCGACAGGCGCCCTGTAGGAAGGGTGGATCGCCGCGTGGGTACCTGGCTCACGTGCGGGCTTCTGGAGTTGTGGTGGGTCCTGTCTACGCCGCGACCGATGACAGTTCAAGACTTGATTTCGCGGCCACGGTGTGGGTCCCCGTGTGTCGTTCAGGCGCCGTCGCGGCGCCTGCGCGCGTTGCTCCAGAGCACCCCGCCGACGGCCAGTGCTCCGCCGACGGCGAGGGCGGCCAGGGTGGGCGTCCGGGGCGGCAGCGGCACCCGGGCGCGCAGCGCCACCGGCTTGTCGAAGACCAGCACCGGCCAGCCGCGTGAGGTGGCGATCCGCCGCAGCTCCTTGTCGGGGTTGACCGCGTGCGGGTGGCCCACCGCCTCCAGCATGTGGACGTCGGTGACCGAGTCGCTGTAGGCGTACGACGCCGCGAGGTCGTAGCCGACCGTGTCGGCGAGGTCCTGCAGGGCGCGCGCCTTCTCCTCGGCGTACGCGTAGTACTCGATCCCCCCGGTGTAGCGGCCCTCGGCGATCTCCATCCGGGTCGCCACGACGCGGTCCGCACCGAGCATCTCGCCGATCGGCTCGACCACCTCGGCGCCCGACGTCGACACGATCACGATGTCGCGGCCGGCCATGCGGTGCTCCTCGATGAGGCTCACCGCCTCGTCGAAGACCAGGGGGTCGACGATGTTGTGGAGCGTGTCGGCGACGATCTCGCGGACGGTCGCGACGTCCCAGCCGGCGCACAGCTGGGACATGAAGGCGCGCATCTTCTCCATCTGGTCGTGGTCCGCGCCGCCGACGAGGTAGACGAACTGGGCGTACGCCGACCGCAGCACCGCCCGGCGCGAGATCAGCCCGCCGGCCTGGAAGGGCTTGCTGAATGCCAGCGTGCTCGACTTGGCGATGATCGTCTTGTCGAGGTCGAAGAAGGCCGCCGTCGGGCCGGCGACTGCGGGCTGGGTCACGCGGCCATCGTAGGCAGGGCGGTGGCGGCGCGGCGCCACGAGTCGTCCACAGCACGGCCGGACGTCGCGTTCTCCACAGCTGGCGTCCCGGGCCGGGCCGCCCGGGGGAGCGGGCGGGCAGGGTGCCGTCCATGAGCGCACCGCTGCTGATCACCCGCGACCAGACCCTGCTCGACGAGCTGCTCCGGCTCGCCGCGGCCGCCGGTGTCACGCCGGTCGTCGCCCGCGACGGCGTGGCGGGTCTGGCCGGGTGGTCCGCAGCCCCTCTCGTCCTGGTCGGGCCCGACGTCGCGCCCGAGCTGGTCGAGCTGCGACCCCGACGTCGTGAGGGCGTGCACGTGGTCTCCTACGGGGGCTTCGCCGACGACCTGATGGGTCTGGCGCTGGCGCTCGGCGCCGAGAACGTCGGTGACCTGCCGGGCTCGGGAGAGTGGGTGGTCGAGCAGCTCACCGACCTCGGGGACGAGCGGCCCCGCCGCGCGTGGAGCGTCGCCGTCGTCGGCGGGGCCGGGGGAGCCGGGGCGACGACCTTCGCCGCTGCGCTGGGCCAGGTCGCGGCGCAGTCGGGTCCGACCCTGGTGGTCGACGCCGACCGGTGCGGGCCCGGCCTCGACCGGGTGCTCGGCATGGAGGGGCTCACAGGGGTCCGGTGGGACGAGCTGTGTCGGACCACCGGCCGGCTGGGAGCGGTCGCGCTGCGCGAGGGGGTGCCGCGGCAAGGGCCGCTCGGGGTGCTGAGCTTCTACGCCGGCTCGCAGCCTTCGCTGCCGTCGTTCGCCGTGCGCGAGGTGCTCTCCGCAGCCCAACGGGGACACGACACGGTCGTCGTCGACGTCCCGCGGGTGCGCGACGAGGCGCTCGACGAGGTGTTGGTCCGCTGCGACCGGGTCGTGGTCGTGACGCGACCGTCACTCTCCGGGCTGACCTCGACCGGGCGGGTCGTCGCGGGGCTCCCGGACCCCGGGCGGGCGGGGCTGGTGGTCCGCGGCTCGGGGCTCGACCTCGACGGGATCGGGCGGGTGCTGCCCTGCGCGGTTCTGGCCCGCATGGGCGACCAGCGCGGGCTGGGGGAGTCCGTGGACCTCGGCCTCGGACCGGTCCGCTCCCGGCGGGGTCCCCTGGGGCGCGCTGCCCGCGCGGTGCTCGACCTCGCGCCGGACCGGGAGCGGGCCGCGTGAGCGAGGCCCCGGCCGACCTGGTCGACCTGGTCCGCGACCGCCTCGCCCGCGACCCCGGCGCGCTCACCCCACACCGGGTCGCCGCGGCGCTGCGGGGGGCGGGCCGTCCGGTCGGCGACACGACCGTGCTGGCGGTCCACGAGACGCTGCGCCGCGACGTCGTCGGGGCGGGTCCGCTCGAGCCGCTGCTCCGGCTCCCGGGGGTGACCGACGTCCTGGTCAACGGTCCTGGCGAGGTGCACGTCGACCGGGGCGAGGGGCTGGAGCTGACCGACGTCCGGTTCGCCGACGACGAGGCGGTGCGGCGGCTGGCCCAGCGGCTGGCTGCGGCAGGCGGGCGTCGCCTCGACGACGCGACTCCCCACGTCGACGTGCGCCTGCCCGACGGGACGCGCTTCCATGCGGTGCTCGCGCCGGTGGCACGCCCCGGCACGGTGCTGTCGATGCGCGTCCCGAGCCGGGTCGCCCTCTCTCTCGACGACCTGCTGCGGCTCGGGACGGTGACTGCGGAGGGCGCCCGGCTGCTGCGGTCCCTGGTCGCGCGGCGGCTGGCCTTCCTGGTCTCCGGCGGCACCGGCGCGGGCAAGACCACGCTGCTGGCCAGCCTGCTGTCCCTCGTCGACCCGGCCGAGCGGCTCGTCGTCGTCGAGGATGCCAGCGAGCTGCGACCCGACCACCCGCACGTCGTCGGGTTGGAGGCGCGGCCGGCCAACATCGAAGGGGCCGGTGGGGTGACGGTGCAGGAGCTCGTACGCCAAGCGCTGCGGATGCGCCCCGACCGGCTGGTCGTCGGTGAGGTGCGCGACGCCTCCGTCACCGATCTGCTCGCGGCCCTCAACACCGGTCACGAGGGCGGTTGCGGCACCCTCCACGCCAACTCGGCGCTCGACGTCCCCGCCCGGGTGGAGGCCCTCGCGCTGGCGGCCGGGTGGGGTCGGGCGGCCACGCACAGTCAGCTGGCCTCGGCGCTGGACGCGGTGGTCCACGTCGGACGTCGGCGCGACGGGCGTCGCCTGCTCCGGCAGGTCGCGGTGCCCCGCCGCACGGCCGAGGGATGGGTGGTGCTCGAGGCCGCGGTGGAGTTCGACGACGACGGCGCGGCCAGCTACGGCCCCGCGGCCGACGCGCTGGCCCAGCGGCTGGCGCCGTGACCGGGGCGGTCCTCGCCGGCCTGGCGGCGGCCGGCACGGTCGCGCTGCTGCTGCGCCCCGGGGCGCGGATGCCCGGATCCGACGGAGCACGTCGCGGCCGGTGGTGGTGGTGGCTGCTGCCGCTCGCCGCCGGTGCGGCATCGGTCGCGGGATCGCCCACGGGTGCGGTGGTGGCGGTCATCGCCCTCGGGGTCGCGACGTCGGGGCGGGCGCTCCTCGCGGTGCGACGTCGCCGCCGCGAGGCCGCGGACACCGCCGACCGGGTGCTCGAGACCTGTGAGCTGCTCGCCTCCGAGCTCGTCGCCGGCCAGTCGCCGGTGGTCGCGCTCCGCCGGGCCGCCGAGGAGTGGCCAGCGCTCCGACCGGCCGCGGAGACGGGGGAGCTCGGGGGAGACCTGCCGATGGCGCTCCGTGACCTGGCGCAGCTGCCGGGGGCCGCGGACCTGCGCCTGGTCGGCGCGGCGTGGGCGGTCGCCCACCGGACCGGCGGTGGCCTCGCCGACGTCCTCGACCGGGTCGCCGACGCACTCCGGGCCCGCCGCGCGACCCGGAGGGTCGTCGAGTCCGAGCTCGCGTCCGCCAGGGCCACCGCCCGGCTGGTCGCGGTGCTGCCGGTGGCAGTGCTCGTGCTCGGCAGTGGTGACGCCACCTCGCCGTGGCGCTTCCTCCTCGGCAGCGCCCCGGGCCTGGCCTGCCTGGCGGCAGGGCTCGCCCTCGGTGTCGCCGGACTGTGGTGGATCGAGCGGATCGCCGACGAGGTGGCGGTGTGACAGCGTGGTTGGTCGGTGCGGTCGCCGGGCTCGCGGTCGCGCTCGCGCTGGCCCCCACTCCCCGCGCGCCCCACCGCGCGCCCGCTCCCGAGGCCGGAGACCCCGACTGGGTCCGTCGAGGGCGGTGGGTCTGGGCGGCGTCGGCGGGGCTCGCCTGCTGGACCTTCCGGCCCGGGTGGACGGGTCTGGTCCTGGGGGCGGTGGCCGCCGGTTTCGTCCACCGGCTCGCATCGACCGCCGAGCCGGCCTCCGGTCGTCGGGCGCGGGAGGCGCTCCGGGCCGATCTGCCCATCCTGGTGCTGCTGCTCGCCGCCTCGCTGCGAGCGGGTGCTACCCCGGGCGTCGGCGTCCGCCGCGCCTGCGCTGCGCTCCCCGGACCCGCGACCGACCGACTCGCGCCGGTCACCGACCGGCTTGCCCTCGGGGTCGACCCGGTCTCGGTGTGGGAGGAGGTGGCCCGTGATCCCGACCTCGCGATGCTGGGCCGGGCGATGTCCCGTGCCCAGCGGTCGGGTGCTTCCGTGGCCACCGGCGTCGAGCGGCTCGCCGAGGAGCTGGCTGCCTCCGGCCGGGCCGAGACCGAGGACCGTGCCCGGGCGGTCGGGGTCAAGGCCGCCGTACCTCTCGGCCTGTGCCTGCTCCCCTCCTTCCTGCTGCTCGGGATCGTGCCGATGGTGGCATCGCTCGTGGCGGGACTGCGGCTGTGACGTGCCTGCCGGATGCCGCGAATCGCTCACAGGCCGGCGTCCCGCAGGGCTCTCCACAGCCGCCGTCCGGGTGGTCGCGGTCATCCACCCGGCCGACGAGAGTCGAGGTCGGGGCCGCACGGGGCGGGCCCACGAGAGGAGGCACGACATGGACAAGCGCACATGGGCCGAGGACGGCATCACGACGGCCGAGTACGCGGTGGGAACTGCGGCGGGGGCCGGTCTGGCGGGGCTGCTCTACCAGCTGCTCACCGGAGGCTTCGGGGACCAGATGCTCCGCACCCTGTTCGACCACGTGCTGGGCCTGTTGGGCATCGGATGAGTGGTCGCGCGGCCGGGGGCCGGGAGCGGGGAGCGGTGACGGCCGAGCTGGCGCTCGGCCTGCCGCTCCTGCTCTCCCTGACGCTCGGGCTGGTGTGGCTGCTCGCCGCGGGGGCCGCACAGATCCGGGTGGTCGACGGTGCCCGTGAGACCGCCCGCGCCGTGGCCCGGGGCGATGCCGAGTCGGCCGCGGTCGGGCGCGGCGCCACGGTGGCCGGTCCCGGGAGCGAGGTCGCGGTGGCCTCGCGCGACGGTGAGGTCGCGGTGACGGTGACCCGTGACTTCGACGGACCGGGTGGGCTGCTGTCGGCGCTGCCCGCGATCGAGCTGCGGGCGGTTGCGGTCGCGGCCAGCGAGCCCGGGCAGGAGCCGTGAGCCGGCGGCGGGGGGAGGCGGGGGCGGCGACCGTGCTGGTGGTCGCCTTCCTCGGCGTCCTGCTCTTCACCGGGTCCGCGCTCGGCGTGGTGGCCGCGCTCTTCCGCGACCACCGCGCCGCGCAGGCCGCTGCCGACCTTGCGGCCCTGGCCGGGGCGGGGGCGCTCCAGCAGGGTGGCGACGCGTGTGCGGCGGCAGGCCCGATCGCCGAGGCCAACGGGGCGGCGCTCGTCGGCTGCACGGTCGAGGGGACCGACGTGGTGGTGCGGACCGAGGTCAGCGGCCCCCGCTGGCTCGGCCAGTCGGGGGATCTCCAGGGGACGGCCCGGGCGGGGCCGGCGCATGCTCGAGCAGCACGTCGAGCAGCGCCGCGGCGCCGGCCTTGTCGAGCGGGTGGTTCTGGTTGCCGCACTTCGGCGACTGGACGCAGGAGGGGCAGCCCTCCGGGCAGCCGCAGTCGCGGATCGCGTCCCGGGTGGCGCCGAGCCAGCCCGCTGCGGCCTCGTAGCCCCGCTCCGCGAAGCCGGCGCCTCCGGGGTGCCCGTCGTAGACGAAGACGGTGAGCCGGTCGGTGTCCGGGTGCAGCGCGGTCGAGACCCCGCCGATGTCCCAGCGGTCGCACGTGGCGAAGAGGGGGAGCAACCCGATCGAGCAGTGCTCGGCGGCGTGCGCGGCCCCCGGGAGGTCGGCGGGATCGATCCCTGACTCCCCGAGCACGTGGTCGGGGACGCTCCACCACACCGCGGTCGTCCTCAGCGCCCGCTCCGGCAGGTCGAGCGGCTCCTCGCCGATGACCTCACCGGAGGGCCGGCGCCTGAGGAAGGAGACCACCTGGTGCGTCACCTGCACCTCGCCGATCGACAGCCGGCAGCTGCCCCACGGGGTGTGCTGCCGCTCGGCGAGGATCGAGATCGAGGTCGTCTCCCGGGCCGAGGTGGAGTAGTCGGGATCGGCCCGACGCATCACCGCGACGTGCTCCTCGAGGTCGAGCTCGTCCACCACCCAGGTCTCGCCCCGGTGCAGGTAGACCGCACCGGTGTGAGCGGTGGCGTGCGAGCGCGAGGAGTCGACCGTACCGATCACCCGCCCGGTGTCCGCCTCGAGGAGCTGCACGGCGGGGCCGCCGGTCGAGCGGATGTCGGCGAGGTCGGCGGCGCGGCGGGCGTCGGTCCAGAACCAGCCCCTGCTCCGCCGGCGCAGCAGGCCGGCGCCGACGAGGTCCTCCACGACGGCGAGGCTGGTCGGCCCGAAGGTCGGCAGGTCCGCCTCGGTGAGCGGCAGCTCCTGGGCGGCGGCGCACAGGTGGGGCCCGAGGACGTACGGGTTGTCGGTGTCGAAGACGGTGGCCTCCACGGGCTGCGCGACCAGCGCCTCCGGATGGTGCACCAGATAGGTGTCCAGCGGGTCGTCCCGGGCGACCAGCACGCCGAGCGCGTCACCGGCACCCCGACCGGCCCGTCCGAGCTGCTGCCACAGCCCGGACCGGGTGCCGGGGTAGCCCGCCATCAGCACCGCGTCGAGTCCGCTCACGTCGATCCCCAGCTCCAGGGCGCTGGTCGCGGCAAGACCCAGAAGCTGACCGGCGCGGAGCCGCTCCTCCAGGTCGCGTCGCTCCTCGGGCAGGTAGCCCCCCCGGTAGGCCGCGACCCGTGACGGCAACGTGGCATCCACCTCGGCCAGCGCGTCGGCGGCCGTCAGCGCCAGCTGTTCGGCTCCGCGCCGCGAGCGCACGAACGCCAACGTCCGTACGCCGTCGACGACCAGGTCCGTGAGCAGGTCGGCCGCCTCGGCTCCGGCCGAGCGTCGCACCGGGGCGCCGTTCTCCCCCGTGAAGGAGGTGAACGGGGGCTCCCAGAATGCGAGTGCCACCCGGCCCCGGGGTGAGGCGTCCTCGGTGACCGCCACCACCGGCAGCCCGGTCAGCCTCCCGGCGGTCGCGGCGGGGTCGGCCATCGTGGCGGAGGCCAGCACGAAGGTGGGGTCCGCCCCGTAGCGGGCGGACACCCGTCGCAGCCGCCGCAGCACCTGCGCGACGTGCGCCCCGAAGACCCCGCGGTAGTGGTGGGCCTCGTCGACCACGACGTAGCGCAGCGACCCGAAGAACCGCGCCCACCGCTGGTGGCCGGGGAGCATGGACCGGTGGAGCATGTCGGGGTTGGTGAGCACGTACTCCCCGTGGTCGCGGGCCCAGTCGCGCAGCTCCCGGCTGCTGTCCCCGTCGTGCGTCGTGACCCGGGTGTCGACGCCCAGCCCCCGCAGGCCCGCCCACTGGTCCTGGGCCAGCGCCTTGGTCGGGGCGACGTAGAGCACCGTGGCGCCGCGCTCCCCGCGGGCACCCCGTGACGCGTGCACCGCGGCAAGTGCCGGAACCTGGAAGGCCAGCGACTTGCCGGAGGCCGTCCCGGTCGAGACCACCACGTGGCGGCCCGCGTGGGCGTGCTCCGCAGCCTCCACCTGGTGACGCCACGGGGTGCTGATGCCGCGGGCCGCGTACCCCTCCCGGAGCGCTGCCGGGACCCATCCCGGCCACGGCGCCGGAGTCGCCTCCCGGGGAGGCAGCACCTCGAGGTGGGTGAGCCGGTCGGCCCTGTCGAGGGGTGCCGTCAGCCGGTCCACGAGGTCGGAGACCGGTCGGCTCCGGTCGTCGCGGGATGGTGGCACCCGGGCAGTGTGGCAAACACGCCACGGGGTGGGGTGGCGTGGTTTGATGGGTTCACCAGATCGACGCGATCGACGCGTGGCCGAGGTGCTCCGACGCCACGCCGGTCCGAGGGAGAAAGCACACGTGGACCTGACCCTGACCACGCGCCAGGCAGACGGCAAGACCATCGTCTCCGTCGGTGGAGAGATCGACGTCTACACCGCCCCCAAGCTGCGCGACAAGATCAGCGAGCTGGTCGCGACCGGCTCCTACGACCTCGTCGTGGACATGCAGGCAGTCGAGTTCCTCGACTCCACCGGCTTGGGCGTGCTCGTGGGCGGGCTGAAGAAGGTGCGCGCCCACGACGGCTCGCTGCGCCTGGTCTGCAACCAGGACCGGCTGCTCAAGATCTTCCGCATCACCGGCCTCGCGAAGGTGTTCGTGATCCACGAGACGGCCGACGACGCGCTCGCCGCGAGCTGAGCCGTTTCCCCTGGGGCGCCGAGGGAAAAGTGTGGCGCCACTCACACCGGGGTGCTGCCGGACCCTGACGTCTGCGTAGACTCCGCGACGTTCATGAGACTTGAGTCACTCCCAGGAGGAACCACATGGCCGGGATCCATCCCGCTGTCGTGAGCGTCTCCGGTGGCAACCTCGTCCTGGTCCTCCTCGTCCTCCTGATCTCGCTCGGCGCGCTCGGGATGGCCTGGAAGTTCCGCCAGGAAGTGCTTGCTGCCGGTGAAGGCACCGACAACATGAAGAACATCGCGCTGGCCGTGCAGGAGGGGGCCAACGCCTACCTGCAGCGGCAGTTCCGGACGCTCGGCATCTTCGCCGCGATCGCGTTCGTGCTGCTGCTCGCCCTGCCGGCCGACGACGTGGTGATCCGGATCTTCCGGTCGGTGTTCTTCCTGGTGGGTGCGGGCTTCTCGGCCGCCATCGGGTACCTCGGCATGTCGCTCGCCGTCCGGGCCAACCTCCGCGTCGCCGCGGCCGCCAACGAGCAGGGCCGCGACCCCGCGATGAACATCGGCTTCCGCACCGGCGCCTTCGTCGGCATGGCCACGGTGGGCCTGGGCCTGCTGGGCGCCAGCGTCGTGGTGCTGCTCTTCCAGGACGACTCGCCCGAGGTCCTCGAGGGCTTCGGCTTCGGCGCCGCGCTGCTCGCCATGTTCATGCGCGTCGGCGGCGGCATCTTCACCAAGGCCGCCGACGTCGGTGCCGACCTGGTCGGCAAGGTCGAGAACAACATCCCCGAGGACGACCCGCGCAACGCCGCGACCATCGCCGACAACGTCGGCGACAACGTGGGCGACTGCGCCGGCATGGCGGCCGACCTCTTCGAGTCGTACGCCGTCACGCTGGTGGCCGCGCTGATCCTCGGCTCGCAGGCGTTCGGCGACGCGGGTCTCGTCTTCCCGCTGCTGATCCCCGCGATCGGTGCCCTCTCGGCCGTGGGTGGCGTCTACCTCACCAAGCCTCGCCA
Source organism: Nocardioides euryhalodurans (assembly GCF_004564375.1). Classification (NCBI taxonomy): domain Bacteria; kingdom Bacillati; phylum Actinomycetota; class Actinomycetes; order Propionibacteriales; family Nocardioidaceae; genus Nocardioides; species Nocardioides euryhalodurans. The sequence continues at coordinate 2,148,613 of NZ_CP038267.1, read as the reverse complement.
GGGGGAGAGCGGCCTCAAGACGATCAACCGTGCCTTCTACATCTCCGCCGCGGTCGGTGCCGTGGCCTCGGCGATCGTCGCGTTCATCTACCTGCCGACCGACTTCGCCGACCTCGAGGGCGTGCCCGCAGGCGGGAGCCCGCTCGACTCGGCCTTCGGCTACAGCGCCGCCTCGGGCAACCCCGCCCTGATCGCCGCCCTCGCGGTCGTGATCGGGGTGGTGCTCGCGGCCGGGATCCTCGCCCTGACCGGCTACTTCACCGGCACGGAGTTCAAGCCGGTCAAGGACGTCGGCCGCACCTCCATCACCGGCCCGGCGACCGTGATCCTCTCCGGGCTCGCGGTCGGGTTCGAGTCGGCGGTCTACACCACGCTCGTGATCAGCGCGGCGGTCTTCGGGGCGTTCCTGCTCGGTGCGGGCTCGCTCTCGATCGCCCTGTTCGCCGTGGCGCTGGCCGGCTGCGGTCTGCTCACCACCGTGGGCGTGATCGTCGCGATGGACACCTTTGGTCCCGTCTCCGACAACGCGCAGGGCATCGCGGAGATGTCCGGCGACGTCAGCCCCGAGGGCGCACAGATCCTCACCGAGCTCGACGCCGTCGGCAACACCACCAAGGCGATCACCAAGGGCATCGCGATCGCCACGGCCGTGCTCGCGGCGAGCGCGCTGTTCGGCTCCTACATCGGGACCGCGATCGACAGCCTGCTCGAGGCGAACCTCACCGACGACGACACGTTCAGCTTCTTCGTGTTCAGCCCCGACGTGCTCGTCGGCCTGCTGATCGGCGTCTCGGTGGTGTTCCTCTTCTCGGGCCTCGCCATCAACGCCGTCGGGCGCGCCGCCGGTGCCGTGGTGATGGAGGTGCGCCGCCAGTTCCGGGAGATCCCGGGGATCATGGAGGGCACCGGTCGCCCCGAGTACGGCAAGGTCGTCGACATCGTCACCAAGGACTCGCTGCGCGAGCTGGCGACACCCGGCATCCTGGCCATCCTGTCGCCGATCGCGGTCGGCTTCGGCCTCGGCATCGGTGCGCTCGCGGGCTTCCTCGCGGGAGCGATCGGCTCCGGCACCCTGATGGCGGTCTTCCTCGCCAACGCGGGCGGCGCCTGGGACAACGCCAAGAAGCTCGTCGAGGACGGCCACCACGGCGGCAAGGGATCGCCCGCCCACGAGGCGACGATCATCGGAGACACCGTCGGTGACCCGTTCAAGGACACCGCCGGTCCGGCGATCAACCCGCTGATCAAGGTGATGAACCTGGTCTCCCTGCTCATCGTCGGCGCGGTGGTCAGCCTGACCCTCGGCACGGACGCCAACCGGCCGCTGTCCGTGGTCATCGCGCTCGTCGCCACGGGCGGCATCGTGGCCGCGGTCGTGGTGTCCAAGCGTCGGTCGACCGTGATCGGCGAGGACGACCCGGGCACCCCGGCACCGCCGGCACCGCCCGCGCCGGCCGCCGACCCGGAGCCGGCCCCGACGCAGCAGTTCGAGCCGACCCCCGGTCCTCACCAACCGTAGGTCACCCGCAGCCACACCACCTCGACCCCGTCCGGTACGCCGGACGGGGTCGAGGTGCGTCCGGGGGCCGGTGCGAGGATCCTCAGGTGGACGCCACCCGCCTGCGCCAGGCCCTCGCCGCTGCCGACTTCACCCACGACGGGGTGCTCGACCTGCTCGGGAGCCGGGCCCACCAGGCCCTCGCGCGCAACGAGACGACGCCCGCGCTCCGGCGTACGACGGACGGCTCGGCGCTCGCCACCCTGACCAGGTTGTTCGTGCTGCAGGCTCCGGTGGACGCCGGCGCGGCCGACCGGGCCCTCCCCGGGCTGGTCGCGGAGCTGGCGTCGGAGTCGGTCCTCGAGAGCAGCGGCGGCGAGGTGCGGGCGCTCGTTGACTGCCGGCCGTACGCCGCCGACGACCGCGACCTGTGGGTGCTCAGCGACCTCACCCCCGGCCTCGACGGCGGTCCCAACCGGGTCGCGTCCGACCACGTCCTCGGCATCAGTCCCGCGTCCACCTCGCTGGCCCTGCTGACGATCCGCGAGCCGGTCGGGAGCGCCCTCGACCTCGGCACCGGCTGCGGGGTCCAGGCGCTCCACCTGGCCGGCCACAGCGACCGGGTCGTGGCCACCGACGTCAACCGGCGTGCGCTGTGGCTGGCCCGGCTCGGCTGCGAGCTCAACGAGGTCGGTCGGGTCGACCTGCGCGAGGGCTCCCTCTTCGAGCCCGTGGCCGGGGAGCGCTTCGACCTGGTCACGACCAACCCACCGTTCGTGATCTCGCCACCGGGCGGGGAGCAGCTGGTCTACCGCGACAGCGGCCTGCCCGGTGACCAGGTCGTCGAGCAGATCGTGCGGTCCGCACCTGCGCACCTCACCGACGGGGGCTGGTGCCAGGTGCTGGCCAACTGGGCGGTGCTCGAGGGCCAGCCGTGGGACGAGCGGCTCGCGGGCTGGATCGACGACGACTGCTCGGCGCTGGTGGTGCAGCGGGAGGTGCTCGACCCCGGCGAGTACGTCGAGCTGTGGCTCAAGGACGCCGGCCGTCACGGCGCCCCGGACTACGTCGAGCGCTACGACGCGTGGCTCGGCTGGCTCGAGGACCAGGCCGTCGAAGGCATCGGCTTCGGGTGGATCAACGTCCGCAGCACGCCCGGCCCGCGGACCTTCCTCGACTGGCCGTACGCCGTCGAGCAGCCGATCGCACCCGAGATCGCGGGCTGGGGCGCCCGGAGCAGCCACCGGGTCGCCCTCGCGGACCGGCTCGTCCGGCGCGAGGACGTGCTGCAGGAGACGACCGGCATCCCGGGTGCTGAGGACCCCGAGACGATCGTGCTGCGCCAGCAGCGCGGCCTGCGCCGCGCCCGGCGGGCCGACACGGTCGAGGCGGCCCTGGTCGGGGCGTGCGACGGCGACCTCACCGTCGGCCAGATCCTCGGCGCGCTCGGCAGCCTGCTCGACCGCGATGCCGACGAGCTCGCGACGGCGTACCTCCCCGTGGCCGGGGAGCTCGTCGCGGAGGGGTTCCTCACGACGGCGGGGGCGGGCGACGCCGCCCGGGACGTGTAGGCCGGAGCACCGCGACGTGGCCGGATCTGTGGACGGAAACCGGCGGGGGAGCCGGCCGACTGGACACCACGCGCTACCGTGATCGGCCGTGAGGCACCGTGAGGTGTCCCACCCATCGAAGCCAGGACGCAGGAGAAGCACCCACGTGGCACACAAGCTCGTCATCGTCGAGTCCCCGGCGAAGGCCCGCACCATCGGCGGGTACCTCGGCCGGGACTACGTCGTCGAGTCCTCCATCGGCCACATCCGCGACCTCCCGAACAGCGCGGCCGACACCCCGACCAAGATCAAGGACCAGCCGTGGGGGCGGCTCGCGGTGGACGTCGACCACGGCTTCGAGCCCTACTACGTCGTGCCGCGCGACAAGAAGGCCCACATCGCGAAGCTCAAGAAGCTCCTCAAGGACGCCGACGAGCTCTACCTCGCCACCGACGAGGACCGCGAGGGCGAGGCCATCGCGTGGCACCTTCTCGACGAGCTGAAGCCCGGGAAGGACGTCCCGGTCAAGCGGATGGTCTTCCACGAGATCACCAAGCAGGCGATCCTCGAGGCGGCCGACAACCCGCGGGAGCTGGCGATGGACCTCGTCGAGGCCCAGGAGACCCGCCGCATCCTGGACCGGCTCTACGGCTACGAGGTCTCGCCCGTGCTGTGGAAGAAGGTCATGAGCGGCCTCTCCGCCGGCCGCGTGCAGTCGGTCGCCACCCGTCTGGTCGTCGACCGCGAGCAGGAGCGGATGAAGTTCCGCGTCGCGTCCTACTGGGACCTCGACGGCACCTTCGACGCCGGGTCCGGCCACGACCCGCGGATCTTCCCCGCCAAGCTCTACAGCGTCGACGACGTCCGGGTCGCCCGCGGCTCCGACTTCGGCAACGACGGCGAGCTGTCCAAGCGCGATCGGGTCCACCTGACCCGCGCCGACGCCGAGTCGCTGGCCGGCGCGCTGGCGGACACGACGTACGCCGTGAGGTCGGTGGAGTCCAAGCCCTACACCCGCAAGCCCTACGCGCCGTTCCGCACCACCACCCTCCAGCAGGAGGCGTCCCGCAAGCTCGGCATGAGCTCCTCGGTCACCATGTCGGTGGCGCAGCGGCTCTACGAGAACGGCTTCATCACCTACATGCGCACCGACTCGACGACGCTGTCGGGCGGGGCGGTGCAGGCGGCCCGCACCCAGGTCCGCGAGCTCTACGGCGCCGACTACGTCCCCGACCAGCCGCGGGTCTACGCCAGCAAGGTCAAGAACGCCCAGGAAGCGCACGAGGCGATCCGCCCGGCGGGCGAGAGCTTCCGCACCCCCGCGCAGACCGGCCTGAGCGGGGACCAGTTCCGCCTCTACGAGCTGATCTGGATGCGCACCGTCGCCTCGCAGATGAAGGACGCCCGCGGTGAGTCCGTGACGATCCGGCTCGGCGGCGCCGCGGCCGACGGTCGCGACGTGGTCTTCTCCTCGAGCGGTCGCACGATCACCTTCCACGGCTTCCTCCGGGCCTACGTCGAGGACACCGACGACACCTCGAAGCGACGCGACGACGTCGAGACCCGGCTCCCGGCGCTCGCCGAGGGCGAGGCGGTCAGCGCCGCGTCGGTGACCCCGGAGGGGCACGAGACGAAGCCGCCGGCGCGCTACACCGAGGCGACGCTGATCAAGGAGCTCGAGGAGCGCGAGATCGGGCGGCCGTCGACTTACGCCTCGATCATCGGGACCATCCTCAACCGGGGCTACGTCTACAAGAAGGGCACCGCGCTGGTGCCGGCCTGGCTCGCGTTCTCCGTGACCCGGCTGCTGGTCGAGCACTTCCCGCGACAGATCTCCTACGAGTTCACGGCACGGATGGAGGACGTCCTCGACGACATCGCAGGCGGACGGCGCGACCGCAACACCGAGCTGGCCGAGTTCTACTTCGGGTCCGGTGACGTCGAGGGGCTTAAGACGCTGGTCAACGAGCTCGGCGACATCGACGCCCGCGAGCTCGCGACGTTCCGGGTCGGCGACCGCGAGGAGGGCATCAACCTGCGGGTCGGCCGCTACGGCCCCTACCTCGAGGGCGACGAGGACGGCCCGTTCGCGGGCAAGCGCGCCAACGTGCCCGACGACCTGCCCCCCGACGAGCTGTCGGTGGCGAAGGCGCGCGAGCTGTTCGCCAACCCCGCGGGCGAGGAGATCGAGCTGGGCCAGCACCCCGAGACGGGGCTGCGGGTGGTCGCCAAGAACGGCCGGTACGGCCCCTACGTCACCGAGCAGCTGCCCGAGGACGCGCCCAAGAAGGACCGGCCGCGCACCGGCTCGCTCTTCAAGTCGATGAGCCTCGACACGATCACGCTCGAGGACGCCGTCAAGCTGTTGTCGCTGCCGCGGGTCGTCGGCGAGGACGCCGACGGCGTGGAGATCACCGCCCAGAACGGTCGCTACGGGCCGTACCTCAAGAAGGGCACCGACTCCCGCTCGATCGACTCCGAGGAGAAGCTGCTCTCGATCACGCTCGACGAGGCGCTGGCGATCTACGCCCAGCCCAAGCAGCGCGGTCGGGCGGCCGCCCAGGCGCCGCTCAAGGAGCTCGGCAACGACCCGGTCTCGGGTCAGCCGGTGGTCGTGAAGTCGGGCCGGTTCGGCGAGTACGTCACCGACGGCGAGTACAACGCCACCCTGCGCAAGGACGACTCCGTCGAGGACCTCACCCTGGAGCGGGCCGCCGAGCTGCTGGCCGACCGGCGTGCGCGGGGTCCGGCGAAGAAGGCGGCCAAGAAGGGCGCCAAGAAGGCCCCGGCCAAGAAGACCGCCAAGAAGTCCACGGCGAAGAAGGCCACGAAGAAGGTCGCGAAGAAGTCGTGACCACGGCCGGGTCCCTCCGGCTCGGAGGTGGCGAGGGCGAGCTCGAGGTCGGACTCGCGCTGCTGGGCGCTCGGCTGACGTCGGTGCGCGTGCCCTGGGGCGAGCGGCGCCGCGAGGTGACTGTCGGCATCGGCGCCGACGCCGACTACCTGGTCTCCGAGGCCTACCAGGGTGCCAGCGTCGGGCGGTACGCCAACCGGATCGGCCACGGCGACCTGCCGCTCGACGGGGCCAGCCACCGGCTGCCGACCAACGACCGCGGCCACACCCTCCACGGCGGCCCCGAGGGGTTCGACAGGAGGAGCTGGTCGCTCGTCGAGCACGACCGGTGCCGGGCGGTGCTGGAGCTGGTCAGCCCGGACGGCGACCAGGGCTTCCCCGGCACCCTCCGGGTCCGCGCGGCGTGGGAGGTGTCCGGACCGACGCTGCGGACGACGTACGAGGCGGTCACCGACGCCCCGACGGTCGTGAGCCTCAGCAGCCACCCCTACTTCCGGCTGGCCGACGAGGTCGACCGGCACCTGCTCCGGGTCGACGCCGACCGCTACCTTCCGACCGACGACACCGGCCTGCCCACGGGCTCGGCCGCGGTGGCGGGCTCGGCGTACGACCTCCGGGCGCCGACGCCGGTCGACCCCGGCCTCGACCACTGCTGGGTGCTCCGCGGAGAGGGGATGCGGACCGTCGCCGAGCTGGAGGGCGGCGGCCTCCTGCTCTCGCTCGCGACCGACCAGCCCGGCCTCCAGGTGTACGCCGGCGGCGGCCGGGTCGCGGGCGTCGCGCTCGAGCCGCAGCACCTGCCGGACGCCCCGCACCACCCGGAGTGGCCCTCGCCCGTGCTGCGGCCCGGTGGGACCTACCGGTGGTGTTCGGAGATCTCCGTCGGGCCCCGCCCGTAGGGTGATCCCGTGACCGACGGGACCTTCACCGACACCGGGGTCTTCGTGTGCTTCGAGGGCGGCGAGGGCGCCGGCAAGTCCACGCAGTCCCGGCTGCTGGCGGCCTGGCTGCAGGAGCAGGGCTGTGCGGTCCGGCTGACCTTCGAACCCGGCGACACCCCGGTCGGCAAGCAGCTCCGCGGGATCGTGCTCGACCCCGCGACCGGCGACCTGTCCCCCCGCACCGAGGCCCTCCTCTACGCCGCCGACAAGGCCGAGCACGTCGACACCCTCGTGCTGCCCGCCCTGCGCCGCGGCGAGGTCGTCATCACCGACCGTTACGTCGACTCCTCGCTCGCCTACCAGGGCGCCGGCCGGGTGCTCGACGTCGGCGAGGTGACCTCGCTGCAGCGCTGGGCGACCGGCGACCTGCGTCCCCACCTGACGGTCGTCCTCGACGTGGCTCCCGAGCAGGGCCTGGGTCGCTTCGAGGGTCGGGACCGGATCGAGGCGGAGTCCGTCGACTTCCACGAGCGCGCGCGGCAGGCCTTCCTCGGGTTCGCTGCCGCCGACCACGACCACTACCTCGTGCTCGACGCCCGCCTCCCCGTCGACGAGATCGCCGCCGCGGTGCGCGAGCGCGTCGCCCCGCTGCTCGGGCAGGCGGCCCGATGACCACCACGGCGACGGCCACGGTGTGGGACGACCTCGTCGGGCAGCACCGGGTCGTCGAGGCGCTGCGGACGGCCGTCGCCGGGCGCGGCATGTCCCACGCCTGGCTCTTCACCGGTCCACCGGGCTCCGGGCGCTCCAACGCGGCGGTCGCGTTCGCGGCCGCGCTCCAGTGCGAGGACGGTGGCTGCGGGAGCTGCCACGAGTGCCGCACGGTGCTCAAGGGCTCCCACGCCGACGTCACCATGGTGCGCACCGAGAAGCTCTCGATCGGGGTCGACGAGGTCCGTGACCTGGTGCGTCGCTCCGCGCTCGCGCCGGTGGGCAGGCGCTGGCAGATCATGGTCGTCGAGGACGCCGACCGGTTGACCGAGCAGGCCTGCAACGCCCTGCTCAAGGCGATCGAGGAACCCACCGACCGGACCGTGTGGATGCTGTGCGCGCCCACCGTCGAGGACGTGCTGCCGACGATCCGGTCCCGCAGCAGGCTGGTCTCGCTGACCACGCCGACCCCCCGAGACGTGGCCGACTTCCTGGTCCGGGTCGACGGCGTCGACACCGAGCTGGCGGCGTACGCCGCTCGCGCCAGCCAGGGCCACATCGGGCGCGCCCGGGCGCTCGCCCGGGACGAGGACGTACGGACCCGCCGCGAGACCGTGGTCGCCATCCCGGCCTCGCTCACCTCGCTCGGTGCCTGCATGCGGGCGGCCACCGAGCTCACCGAGACGGCCAAGGCCGAGGCCGAGGCGATCACCGACGCGCTCGACGCGCGGGAGCGTCGCGACCTCGCGGAGGCCTACGGCGTGGTCGAGCGCGGCCGCCGTCCGCGCGAGTACGCCCCGGCACTCTCGGCCATGGAGAAGAGCCAGAAGACCCGCGCCAAGCGTCGCCACCTCGACGTGGTCGACCGGAGCCTGATGGACCTGGTCTCGGTCTACCGCGACGCGATCGCGATCGCCGCCGGCGCTCCCGGCGAGCTGGTAAACGAGGGCCGGCGGGCCGAGATCGCACAGCTGGCCGCGTCGTCGAGCGCCGAGCTCAACCTGCGTCGCATCGGCTGGATCTTCGAGGCCCGCGAGCAGATGCTCGAGTTCAACGTGCCCGTGCTGCTGGCGCTGGAGTCGATGATGGTGGCCCTGCGGCTGCCCGACGGGGCGCGACGGTGAGGCGGCTGGTCGCCGTGGTCCTCGTGATCGCGCTCGTGGGGGCCGGCGTGGGGATCGCGGTCGGGACGATCTTCGGCGGCTCCGGCGGCGCGGACCCCGACGCCGACCGGCCCACCCGGGCGGCGGTCCCCGAGCCCGGGTCCGCGAAGGCGCCCAGTCGCAACCTGGGGGAGTACTACGGGCAGCGGCTCGACTGGTCCCCCTGCGGCGACCACGAGTGCGCCCGGCTGACGGTGCCGCTCGACTACGACAGGCCGCGCGGTCGCACCCTCGAGCTCGCCGTGCTGCGCGTCCCCGCGCAGGGGGAGCGGCAGGGGTCGCTGGTCGTCAACCCGGGAGGCCCGGGCGCACCCGGCACCACGTACGCCGCCGCAGGCACCCGGGCGTTCCGGCAGCCCCTCCTCGACGCCTTCGACATCGTGGGCTTCGACCCTCGCGGGACGGGGGCCAGCTCGCCCGTCGACTGCGTCTCCGACGAGCAGCTCGACACCTACCTCGCCGCCGATCCCTCGCCCGACGACCCGGCGGAGGAGGAGACGTTCGTCGACCTGGTCGAGGCCTTCGGTCGGGGATGCGTCGACGACGACGCCGCCCTGGCCGCCCACGTGTCGACGATCGAGGCCGCCCGCGACATGGACGTGCTGCGCTCGGCGCTCGGCCACCGCCGCCTCGACTACTTCGGAGCCTCCTACGGCACCAAGCTCGGCGCCACCTACGCCGAGCTCTTCCCCTCGCAGGTCGGCCACTTCGTGCTCGACGGCGCGGTCGACGTCTCGCTCCCCTCGCGGGAGCTGAGCCTGGGCCAGGCCGGGGGCTTCGAGACCGCGCTGCGCGCGTACGTCGGCAACTGCGTCGAGACCGTCGACTCGTGCTTCCTCGGCGACTCCGTCGACGAGGGGCTGCAGCGGATCCAGGACTTCCTCGACGAGGTGGAGGCCTCGCCGCTGCCGACGGCGGGGGACCGCGAGCTCGCGGTCGGCAACGCCTTCTACGGCATCGTCGCGCCCCTCTACGTCCGCGACTACTGGCCGATCCTGAGCAGTGCCCTCCGGGCGGGCCTCGGCGGTGACGGGACCGGGCTCCTGCAGCTTGCCGACCTCTACTCCTCCCGCGGCCCCGACGGCTTCACCGACAACAGCAGCGAGGCGATGATCGCGATCAACTGCCTCGACGACCCGTACGCCATCTCCGCCGACGAGGTCGATGCCGAGCTGCCCGCCTTCCAGGAGGTCTCGCCCACCTTCGGCGACGTCTTCGCGTGGGGGCTGGTGGGGTGCTCCGGGCAGGTCGCGGAGACGACCGAGGAGCCGCTCGACATCGACGGCGCGGGGGCGGCGCCGATCCTGGTGATCGGGACGACCCGTGACCCCGCCACCCCCTACGCCTGGGCCGAGGCGCTGGCCGACCAGCTCGAGTCCGGGGTCCTGGTCAGCCGTGACGGTGACGGTCACACCGGCTACAACTCCGACAACGCGTGCGTGGACCAGGTCGTGGAGTTCTACCTGGTCGACGGCACCGTCCCCGAGGACGGCCTGTCCTGCTGACCGGGCAGTTGAAGCCACCCAGGACCCGCTGAGCGGGCAGTTCAGTACGCCGCGGGGTCGCCCACCGGGCACCCCCGGTCAGCGTGGGTTGATCGGCTCGGCGATCGACTGGATCCGCCGGGTCGCGAGGTCGATCATCAGGGTGGCCGCGGGGGAGAGGGTTGCTCCGGCGCGGTGCACGATCGCCAGGGTGTCGAACTGGCGGGGGCGCAGGGCGACCAGCCCGGCGGTGGGCGCCAGCCGGGGGAGCAGCTGCTCGGCGGCACCCCGTGGGATCACCGAGTCGGCCATCCCCATCCCGACCAGCTCGACCGCGGTCTCGACGTCCTCCACCTCGATCCGGGTCTGCGGGTTGCGGCCGGTCTCGTGGAGCATCTGACGCAGGATGATCCGCGTCGAGTCGTCGGCGCGCCACGTGGTCTCGGGCATGACCAGAGACGCAGCAGCCAACCGTTGCGGGGTGACCGGCGTCTCGAGCCGGGTGGGGTCGGCGCTGATGTAGACCAGCTCGTCGCGCGCCACCGGGGTGACGGCCATTCCCTCGCTCGACACCTGCGGCACCGCGATCATGGCCGCCTCGAGCCGGCCGCGGCGCAGCTCGTCCTGCACGTCGGAGGAGTTCTGGCCGATCAGCTCGACCCGGACGCCCGGGTACTGCCGGAGCACGTCGGCGACCAGGCCCGCGCCGGCGTACAGCCGGGCGGTCCCGAACATGCCGAAACGGATGGTGCCGGTCTCGAGGGCCATCACGCTCCGGGCGGCGCGGCGGGCCTCCTCCGCGGCGGCGAGCGTCCGCTCGGCGTGCGGCCGGAGCGTGTCGGCGACGGTGGTCGGCACCACGCCGCGGCCGACCCTGCGGAAGAGCTGGGCGCCGATCGACTTCTCCAGGGCCCGGATCTGCTCGGAGACCGAGGGCTGGGCGTAGCCGAGCTCCGCGGCGGCCGCGGTCAACGAGCCGTGCTCGTACGTCGTCAGGAAGCAGCGCAGCTGGTGCAACGAGAACATATAGGCATCTCCTTGGGATCCTGCAGCAAAGACAGGCTACCCCTATGCCTTGACTGGCTCCAGAATGGAGTCATCCGACGATCGAGACTTCCAGGGGAGGACCCGTGTTCACTCACCACTGCACCGCCTGCAACCGCCGCCAGCTGATCCTCCCGAGCCAGGTCACCCGGCTCGACAACACCCACCGTGGCATCGACGTGACGTTCACCTGCTGGTGCGGGAGCGAGCAGTCGCTCCTCACCGGCCGGGCGGCCCAGCAGCCGCGCGCCACCCTCGTCGCCTGAGGTCGGGGGGACGACGTCCCTCGGTTTCGCCGACGAGCGCGCGGCTCCGTATACTCACCCGCGTTGCCCGGGCTCCGACCCGGGCAGCGCGCCGCCTTAGCTCAGTCGGTAGAGCGATTCACTCGTAATGAATAGGTCGTCGGTTCGATTCCGACAGGCGGCTCCATGTCCGGCCCCTGACCTGCAGTGATGCAGATCGGGGGCGTTCCGGCTTCCGTGCGGCGTCGGCGCCGCCGACGGGGGACGGTCACCGGTTGGAAGGGCGCTGACGCCGGAGGTCAGTGGGAGGCGGCCAGCAGCGCGGGCTGCTCACGGAAGATCTCGTGGTCCGCAGCGATCTCAACGATGGGGGCGCCCACGGACGCTGCCATCACCGGTTGGGCCTCCGGCGGCACGAGGGTGTCGGCGGTGGGCAGGACAGGGCGATCAGGATGGGGAGCCGGCAGCGGTTGCGGACCGGCGCTGCGGGCGTGCCGCGAGCGGATCGGGCACTGTTGACGCATCCTGCAGGCGGTCGCTACCTTCCAATGAGGGGCAGCGCAGCACCGCCCCGGGGGAAGTCATGAGCGATCAGGACGCGAACGAGAAGCGACAGGACCCGCGGGTCGGACACCTCCGTCCCGATCCGGGCGAGCCGGCGATCCGGACCCGTTCGCTCGACGGGCTGTGGGGCGACAGCGACCGTCCCGGGTTCGCGCGGCTGTACCTCACGCGCGACTTGAGCATCTACGCCGAGTTCCGCGTCGGGGACGTCCTCGTGACCAAGGAGATCCCCGAGGAACGGGGGCCGTTCGTCGGCGAGAAGTCCACCCACATCGAGTTGCCCAGCGACGCCAACGTGGACATCACGCACTCGCGCCTGGCTGGGGACATCGACGAGTTCGACCTCGACATCCGGCTCGGCGCTCGCACGCGCTTCGCGTCGGTGGGCTATGCCTCTTCGGGACCCAACGAGTGCACCAAGGCCGAGGACGACACCGACTTCCCGTGCGGGCACACCTGCGACCCCTTCCTGTGCAAGACCTTCATCGGGCCAGGCGGGGGACGATGTCCGGATGGTGGTGGTCCTCGGGGCGGCAGCGACGACTGCACCGCAACCTGCGCTACCTGTGAGACCTGTGAGACTCAGTGCGTGCCGTGCTACTCGGACTACGGCCACACAGCGTGCGGTACCTGCTACACCGACCCGGGACAGACCGAGTGTGGCGGATGCAATCGATACCGCCGGCGCTGAGCTGCACAGTCGGGCCGGGTGTGAGGCCCTGGACGGCGGTCCTCTCGGGCGAGCGGGTCGAGGCCGCCCTGCGGGCCGCGCTCCACGTCGGCCGCGCGTTCGCGGATCCCGTCCGCGTACGACGCTGCGTCGCCCTCGCGGCCGATCAGACCGAGTTCCCCGGATCGGTCCGCTGGTCGCCGCACGACATCGCGCAGGGTGATGCCGGTCTCGCGTTGGCGGCGTCGTACTTCGACCGCTGCTTCCCCGATGCCGGCTGGGACACCATCGGTCACCACTACCTCGCCGCCGCCGTCGAGTCCCTGGAGCAGACCGAGGTGGGTCCGGGTCTGTTCACCGGTGCCGCTGGGCTGGAGCTCGTCACCCATCGCCTGAGTCGGTCTGGCACGCGGTACGCCCGGTTGCACGCGACCCTGACCCAGGAGCTGGACGCCGAGGCCGAGCGGTTGACACATACCGTCAACGGCCGGGTCGCCGGGCTGGCCGTCCGCGAGTTCGACGCGATCTCCGGCCTTGCGGGCGTCACTGCCCAGCTGTTGGCCCGACCCGAGGCAGCAGCCACACGCGGCGCCCTCGAGGCACTGATCGCGCTGGTCCGTGGGTCGGGAGGCGACCCGCAGCCACCTCGCTGGTACACGCCTCCAGAGCTGTTTCCGAGCGAGGAGGAGGCATCCCGGTACCCGAACGGCAGCATGAACTGCGGGCTCGCCCACGGCGTACCCGGCCCCTTGGCGGTGCTGGCGCTCGCGGTCGCGGACGGTGTGGCCGTCGAGGGCATCCGGGAGGCTGTGGCCGACGTCTCCGGGTGGCTGGTGGGGCATCGACGCGACGACCGGTGGGGCGTCAACTGGCCCAGCTTGGTCAGCATCCCCGACGGCTCGGTGAGGGACGGACCAGGCCGGGCTGCGTGGTGCTACGGCGCGCCCGGCGTGGCGCGGGCTCTCTGGTTGGCAGGCGCGGCGCTCGGCGACGAGGCACTCACCGGGCTCGCGGTCGAGGCCATGACACGGGTCTACGAGCGTCCGGTAGCAGCTCGCCAGATCGACTCCCCGACTTTCTGCCACGGCGTCGCCGGGCTGCTGCAGATCACGCTGAGGTTCAGGCACGACACGGGGCTCGCGCTGTTCGACGACGCCGCTTGCGCCCTGCTCGACCAGCTCCTCGACCGCTTCGAGCCCGAGGAGTCGGTGCTCGGTTATCGCGGGATCGAGCCCGGTGGCACGCGGGTCGACCAGGCCGGCTTGCTCGACGGCGCACCGGGGGTGGCGCTGGTGTTGCTCGCCGCCGCCCTGCCGGTCGAGCCGACCTGGGACCGGCTGTTCCTGCTCGCATGAGCCGACTCGCGAGGTACGTCGCCCTGTCGCCGGTGCTGGTGCGCGCGCCGACGCTGCCCGTCGACGCCTACCTCGCCCTGCCGGCGGACGCCGCGGCCGAGCAGGTCCGCGATCCGCTCGTGCGAACCGCAGTGGCGGTGGCGAGTCCGGACCTGCTCGACGGGATCGACCACCCGAGCCCCGGTCGGGCTGGCCGCGCCGCGAGCGCCTTGCTGCGCTACCGGATCCGGATGTCGACCCGACCGACGCCGTTCGGCATGTTCGCCGGGGTGGGCCTGGCAGCATGGGGTGACCGGACGTCCATCCATCTGCGAGCGGAGGACCTGCGCACCTGCACCCGCCCCGACATGGCGTGGCTGCTGGCCCTCGTAGCCGAGGCCGAGGCGCGCCCGGCGGTGCGGCGCGAGCTTCGGGTGCTGACCAACCCCATGGCGTGGGAGTGCGGTGGACGGTTCCTGCTGGCCGAGCGCGCTGCGGTCGACGGCGGTGGTGAGACCAGGTCGGTCGACGTCCGAGCCACCCGCGCTGTACGACGAGCCCTCGCGCTCGCCCGGCGGCCGGTCGCCTGGCGCGACCTCGCCGCCGACCTCGTCGTGGCCACCGGTGCCGACGAGGAGCGCATCGAGCGGCTGCTGGCGCAGTTGTGGCAGCAGACGTTCCTGCTCACCGACCTGCGACCGCCGCTCACCCATCGGTCACCGGCTCGCTACGTGGCGCAGCGCCTGGCAAGCATCGACGCCGCGTCGGCCCACCACCGCGCGCTGGCCTCGTTGCTGGACCGGATGGCGGCTTGGGACGACCTGCCGATGGCCGGCCGCCCCGCCGCACTCCGCGACCTGTCCGCTGCCGCCAGCCGTGTGCTGCCCGCGTTCGAGGGGAGCCCGGCCCAGGTCGACACGGCACTTCCGCTCGCCGGCGCGATCGGCCGGCGGGTCGGCGACGCCGTGGTCGAGGCTGTCGAGCTGCTGCTGCGGCTGGGTCCGGCGTCCCTGACCGGTGGCCTGGACGGCTACCGCCAGGCGTTCTCCAACCGCTACGGAGCCGATCGTGAGGTCGCGTTGCTCGAGCTGCTCGACCCCGAACGCGGTCTCGGTCCCCCCTCCCGCCACGGGACTGGCCCGACCGTGGACACCGAGGCCGAGGCTGCTCGTCGGGCCTGGCTGCGGACGACGGCCGCGGAGGCGCTGCGCTCCCGACAGCTCGCCATCCGGCTGGAGGAGTCGGATGTCGCCCGGCTGGCCGGACCGGGTCCGCCGCCGGATCGGGCACCGATCTCGGTCGACCTCTCGTGCTTCGTGCTCGCGGGGTCGGCGGAGGACGTCGACCGTGGCGCCTTCCGGCTGCTGATCGGCCCCAACCTCGGGGCGCAGGCGGCCGGTCGTACCCTGGGCCGGTTCGCGGACCTGCTGGGTCCAGACGGCAGCCGCGCTGCGGCCGAGGTCGCCGCCGCGGTACGTGGTCTGCAGCCCGGCCGACTGCACGCCGAGCTCGTGTACCTTCCCCGCCGACCGCGGGCGGCGAACGTCGCCGTGCGGCCGCGGCTCCACGACCACGAGGTGATGGTGTCGACCTCACCCGGCGTCGACCCGGAGCAGGGGATACCGCTGTCCGACCTGTTGGTCGGCATCCGCGGCGACCGCTTCTACCTGCGGTGGCCGGAGTCGCCGGGCGACGTGGTCGTCCATGCCGGTCACATGCTCAACCCCCGGGGCGCGCCCGAGGCCTGCCGGTTCGTCGAGGAGGTGGCCCGCGACGAGCGTGCGCCGCTGTCGGGGTTCGGGTGGGGGGCAGCCTCCGACCTGCCGTTCCTGCCCCGGCTCGAGATCGGGCCGATCGTGCTCGTGCCGGCGCAGTGGCGGATCGACGTCGTCGTGCGTGACCGCCACTTCTCCGGTGACGACAGGGGCGCCTCCGAGTGTCTGGCGGCATGGCGATCGGCCTGGCTGGTGCCGCGCCACGTCTACCTCGCGGCCGGCGACAACCGGCTGCTGATCGACCTCGAGGCGCCCGCCCAGGCCGACCTGCTCGTGGGCGCGCTACGCGGGCTCACCGCGGACGACGTGGTCGTCCTGCACGAGGCGCTCCCCGGACCCGAGCACGCCTGGCTGGCCGGACCGCACGGACGGCACCTGCCCGAGCTGGTCGTGTCCGTGGTCCAGCGAAGCCCGGCGCCCTCCTCCGACCCACCGACCCGGAGCGCGACGGAGGTCAGTCGCGAGGAGCGATTCCGCGCGCTGGGGAGCGACTGGTTGTTCGCCAAGCTCTACGGCCCCGTCAGCGGCCAGGACGAGCTGCTGGCAGGCCCGATCCGCCGGTTCGCCGAGTTCGCGACGTCCAGCGGACTCGCGGCACGATGGTTCTTCCTGCGCTACGCCGATCCCGACCCGCATCTGCGACTCCGCTTCGCAGGAGAGCCGGCCGACCTGATGGCCGGCCTGCTGCCGCGGCTGAGCGAGTGGAGCCGGTCGCTTCTGGCCGATGGCAGCTGCGATCGCATTGCCTTCGACACCTACGAGCGCGAGGTCGAGCGGTACGGCGGTCCGTCGGGCCTGGCCGTGGCCGAGCAGATCTTCGCGCTCGACAGCATGACCACCGTCGAGCTCCTCGACCTCGGGCACGATCCGGGCGATCCCACGATCGCCGTCCTGAGCGTCGACTCGCTGCTTGCCGCCCTCGGCCTGGACCGAGCCCGACGCGCCGCGGTCTACCGCAGCTGCGTGGCCGACCGCCACCAGGCCGGCGCGGAGTACCGCGAGCGACAGCGCGCCCTGCGGCCCCTCCTGGCGACCCACGACGGAGCCGGCCTGGAACCGGACGGCGCACTGGCCCGCCTGCTACGAGCCCGAGACCTCGAGATGCATCCCCTCGGGCAACACCTGGTCCACCTCGAGCAGGCAGGCGAACTCGGCGCGTCGGTCGACCACATCTGTCGCAGCCTGATCCACCTCCACTGCAACCGGCTGCTCTCCCGATCGGGCCCCTCAGAGCAACGCGTCCTCGGCCTGGCCCTACGAACCGTCGAGAGTCTGCTGGCCGCGCCGCTACCGCCGACCGACGATCGACAACCTGGTTGAGCGGGGTCCTCCTGGACGGCGGGAGGATCGATCATCAGGAAGCTCGCCTGGCCGCTTGGGTGGTCTGGCTCACCCCGACCCGCGATTGGGGCCTTCCACGGACGCCTGGTCAGAGGCGCCCACGGCGGCTCTGGGCACCGACGTCCAGCAGAGCCCACGTCCCCCGTGGGGCGAGCCGCCCGCCCTAGTGCTCGTGGTGGTCGTGGCCGCCGCACTCCAGGCCGCAGCCGACGTGCAGCGTCACCGGGTGCAGGGTGTCCGGCGTCAGCTCGCCGACCCGGACGCCTTGCTTGAGGTCCGGCACGAGGTCGTAGTAGATGGACGCCATCGGCAGCAGCTTGCCCTTGACGTCCTCGTAGGCGAGCACGACGACCCGGGTGTCGGTGGCGGAGACGAGGTCGAAGACGACCGAGCGGTTGCTCACCAACACGTCTGCGCTGTCGGCGAAGTCGCGTACGTCGATCGCGTGCGGGCCGTGCTGGAAGGTCACGACGGGCGACTCGGCCACGCCGGAGAACGGCTCGTAGTCCTCGGCTGCCACCGTGCAGTCCTTGGACTGCCGGCCGGTGGTGTTGGCCGTGCCGTCGAAGTTGCGCGACTCCTCGATCATGAACCGGTCGTTGACCTTGAGGTAGCCGCTCTTCTTGTCGACGGGGTCCTGGAACTTCGAGACGGTGACGCGGCCGACGATGAAGCCGCGGTAGCGCAGGAACGCGAAGCCGCAGCGGTAGGCACGACGGTCGCCGTCGACCCAGCCGGCCTCGGCGTCGAGGGTCGGTGTGACGTCGAGCAGGTCGCGTTCGTAGATGATGTCGAGGGCGCGGGACTCGGCCTTGCCGTTGGCGTCCTCGTCGGTGGCGACGGTGAACCGGAACTTGTCGCCACGGGGTTCCCGGGCGGTCGCGGGCATCGCGGCGAGGAGTGCGGTGAGCAGCAGGCAGAGTGCCGCGGTGGTGGCCTTGATCATGGGGGGTGGCCTTTCCTGGTCGGACAGGTCGTGAGGCTAGTGGAGTTGCGACTCCGCCGAGGCCGAATCGGCTGATTCCACGTGCGGCCCGACCCGCGCGGCCTGGCGGGTCGGGGTCCGCCTAGGGTCGGCCAGGAGCGAGCGGCCCACGTACTCCGACGGACGGGACACCTGTGAACGACCTGATCTTCGCCAACGGTCGGCTCTTCGACGGCCTGAAGTACCATCGCGACCACGCGGTGGGCGTGCGCGGAGACATGATCTACGCGGTAGGACCCCTCGAGCGGGTGCGCGAGGAGATGTCCGCGGGCGGAGCCCGGGTCGAGGAGTACGACGCGCAGGGCGGCCTGGTGATGCCGGCCTTCCACGACGCCCACGTCCACCCGTTGATCGGTGGCCTGGAGCTGCGCAGCGGGCTCCTCACCGGCTGCGCCAGCGCCGAGGAGTGCCTCGAGGCGATCGCCACCGCGGTGCGGGAGCAGGACGACGGACACGCCAGCGACACCTGGTTCCGCGCCGGCGGCTGGTCCCTGGACCAGTTCGACGCACGGACGGGGCCGACCGCGGAGACCCTGGACCGCGTGGTGCCACACCGCCCCGCGTTCCTGCCCAGCAACGACCACCACAACGCCTGGGTGAACACCCGTGCGCTGCAGGTGGCCGGCATCGACCGGGACACCCCCGACCCGCCGGACGGGTGGATCGAGAGGGACCGCGACGGGAACCCGACGGGAACGCTCCGGGAGGCTGCTGCGCAGCTGGTGCACCAGCACGTCGACACGACGCGCGAGGAGAAGCGCCGGGCGTTGCGCGACGCCCAGGCCCACCTCCACTCGTGGGGGATCGTGGGCTGGCAGGACGCCCTGGTCGGTGGGTACGCCGGCATCGACGACCCGACGCAGGCCTACCTCGACCTCGTGGACGCCGGCGAGCTCACTGCCCGCGTGCGGCTCGCCCTGTGGTGGGACCGCAACCGCGGCGTGGAGCAGCTCGAGGACCTCGTGGCCGAGCGTGACCGCCTCGCCGAGTCGGGGCTGGATGCCGGCTCGGTCAAGCTGATGGTCGACGGCGTGTCCGAGACCTTCACCATGGCGGTGGAGGAGCCGTACCTCGGCGGGGCCCGGTGCCCCTGCGACGGCGGCGACCGGGGCCTCACCTTCCTCGAGCCCGAGCAGCTCGACGAGGCCGTCGTCGCCCTGGACGCC
The DNA here is from genome assembly GCF_004564375.1 of Nocardioides euryhalodurans. Classification (NCBI taxonomy): domain Bacteria; kingdom Bacillati; phylum Actinomycetota; class Actinomycetes; order Propionibacteriales; family Nocardioidaceae; genus Nocardioides; species Nocardioides euryhalodurans. Next base: position 2,129,348 of record NZ_CP038267.1, on the reverse strand, counting down.
GCGGGGTTCCAGGCGCACTTCCACGCGCTGGGCGACCGGGCGGTCCGTACCTCCCTCGACGCGATCGGCGCTGCCCGCCGGCGCAACGGGTGGAGCCGCCAGCGCCACCAGCTGGCGCACCTGCAGCTGGTCGCACCCCGCGACCGCAACCGGTTCCGGCTGCTCGGGGCGATCGCGAACGTCGAGGGCATGTGGGCCCGCTACAACACGCCGGCGGTCCAGATGGTCGAGCCGTACCTCGACCAGGAGCGGCGGGACTGGCAGTACCCGTTCGCCGACATCGTCGACAGCGGCGCCCTCGTGGCCGGCGGTTCGGACTGGCCGATCAACCCGCCCGAGCCGATGGAGGGCATCCACGTGCTCGTGAACCGCTCCTCGCGGCGTACCGACGAGCGCGACGAGGAGCCCCCGATGCGCGACGACCAGGGGCTCACGCTGACCCAGGCCCTGCAGGCCTACACGAGCGGTGCCGCGCACGCCAACCACCAGGAGGACTCGGGCAACCTCCGCGTCGGGGCGTGCGCGGACGTCGTGGTGCTCGACCGGGACCCGTACGACCTCCACGAGGACGACATCGGCTCCGCCGAACCGGTGTCGGCCTGGGCGCGGGGGGCCGAGGTCCACCGTCGCGACTGACGGTCGGCGAGCACTCGTTCCTCCCGGCCGGACCGGCAGCGGTCAGGGGAGCAGGAGGTCGCCGGCGAGTCCTCGTGCCTGCGCGAGGCGGTGGTCGTCCTCGTCGATGCCGCGATGGGCGACCGCGCCCTCGAGGAGGAGGAAGACGTGGTCGGCGACTGCGCGGGGGTCCTCGAGGTGCGGGCAGTCCTCGGCGACCAGCTCGCGCAGTCGTCGCTGCACCTGCTGCTTGTGGTCCCGCACGACGACCATCCCCGGGTGGTCGGTCGGCAGCTCGGCGGCACCGTTGAGGAAGGCGCAGCCGCGCTCGACCGCCGGAGCGTCCTCGGCGTAGGCGTCGAAGACCGCCAGGGCGCGTGGCCCACCCGCCCCCGCCAGCCTGTCCTCCAGCCGTGCCCACCAGTCGTCGTGACGGCGCTGCAGGTAGGCGGTCACGAGGGCGTCCTTCGAGCCGAACCGGTCGTAGAGGGTGCGCTTGGTGACCCCCGACTCCGCCGCGATGGTGTCGACGCCGACGGCGTGGATGCCGTGGCGGTAGAACAGCTGCGAGGCGGTCTCCAGGATGCGTAGCGCACGCGGCGTGAGGGGCTGGTCGGTGGGAGGGGCCGTCACGGTCGTCGCCTTGCCTTTACAGATCTGTGTACCTAACCTCGGCACCTCGGACTTCACAGATCAGTGTAGGGGGCTCGCATGGCGGGAGGACGCGACGCGGCAGGCCTTGCCGTCGCCGGGCTGTCGCTGATCGCGGTCTGCTACGGGCTGGCCCGGTTCGCGTACGGGCTGTTCGTGCCGGTCCTGCGCGAGGAGCTCGGTCTCGACGGCTCGACGGTGGGCGCGATCGCCGCCACCAGCTACGTCGGCTACTGCGTGGCCATCGTGGCCGCGACGCTGCTCACCGCCCGGTACGGCGCCCGGCCGGTGGCGGTCGCCGCCGGCGTCGCCGCCACGCTCGGCACCGCGGTGATCGCCGTGGCCGGCTCGGCGGCCGTCCTGGCCGCCGGCGTGGTGATCGCCGGCTCGAGCACCGGACTGGCGTCGCCGCCCCTCGCGGACGCCGTGGCCCGGAGCGTGGCGCCTGGTCGGCGGGACCGGGTGCAGACAGTGGTGAACGCCGGGACCGGTCTCGGGGTGATGGTCTCCGGGCCGGTGGCGCTGCTGACCCAGGGCAGCTGGCGGACCGCCTGGTGGGCGTTCGCGGTGGTCGCTGCCGTCGTCACCGCCTGGGTGGCGGTGGCCGTCCCCGGCCGGGCAACCGCGGTGACCGGTGCAGGTGCGCCCCAGCGGCCCGGCCTCGCGCTCCCACCGGGCTCGGCGCGACTGATGGCGGCCGCGACGTCCATGGGGCTGGCCAGCGCCCCGGTGTGGACCTTCGGGCGCGACATCGCGATCTCGACCGGCGATCTGGGCGAGCGGGCCTCCACCTGGTTGTGGATCGTGCTCGGCGCGGCGGGCCTGCTGGCTGCCTTCACCGGCCACCTGATCGCGCGCACCGGTCTCCCCTCCGCCTGGGCGGGAGGCATGCTCGCCCTGTCCGCGACGACCACTGCCTTCGCGGTGGCAGGCCAGCAGGCCGTCCTGTTCGGGGCGGCTGCGGTGTTCGGGGCCGTCTATATCGCGTTGACCGGCGTGCTGCTGGTCTGGGGCACCCTGGTCCACCCGGCCGCACCCGCGGTCGGTGTCGGGGTCGCCTTCCTGATGATCGCTGTGGGCCAGGGCATCGGCGCGCCGCTCACCGGCGCGGTGAGCGACCTGACCACCCCGCGCACCACGTTCCTGCTCGCGGCGGTCGTCGCGGCAGCCGGTGCTGCTGTGGTCCCGAGCCGCCTGCCGCCCCGCGCGCCTGACGCGCGGCCCCGGAGGCAGGAGCGCCAGGGCAAGAGGTCGGGCTGACCCTCCAGGGTGTGCCGCGGCGTACGCCCTCCGGTCTCGACGACTAGACCGGCGACCTGCGCCGGAGGCGGCCCGGGCAGCGGCCGTGCCGGCGGACCTTGACGCCGGGTGGGGGTCTGAGCACACTCCAAGAATTGATTCTTTGCAATCGGTTGCACCACCTGGTTGCCCACGAGGAGAGGGTTGTGATGGACGGTCAGCAGGACAACAGGCTCAGTCGGCGTCAGCTCGGGATCGGCGTCGCGGCGGCGAGCGGTGCGGCGGTGGTGGGAGTCGGCTCCCCGGCTGGCGCAGCAGGCAACGGCGGCAAGGGCGGCCGGGATGCGGCCGACAGCCTGACGCTGGTCAACGGGACCATCGTCACGCTCGATGCCCGGGGCTCCCTGGCGCGGGAGCTGGCGATCGAGCACGGACGGGTCGCCGAGGTGGGTCGCAAGGTTCGGCGTACGGGACGTGTGGTCAACCTCGAGGGGGCGACGGTCGTCCCGGGCCTGATCGACTCCCACCAGCACTTCATGCGCGCCTGCCACAACCCGGGCCACGAGACCCGCGACATCGAGTCGGCCACCTCGGTGGCCGAGCTCCAGCAGGCGCTGGCGGACAAGGCGGAGCAGGTTCCTGCGGGGGAGTTCCTGACCTGCATCGGCGGCTGGAACCGGAACGGGCTGGCCGAGGCGCGCCTGCCCACCGTCGCCGAGCTCGACGAGGCCGCACCGGGCCACCCCGTCTACCTGTCCGAGACCGGCGGAGGCGGTCAGGGCGTGGCGAACTCCCTGGCGAGGGCCTTCTTCGAGTCCGCTGGGGTTCCGGTGAACCCCGACACAGGGACGCTGACCCCGGCCGCCGGTCGTGCCGCCCTGGTGGCGGTCCAGACCTTCGATGACAAGCGTCAGGGCACGGCCGAGGGCATCGCCCACGTGGCGGGGCTCGGCATGACGATGATCAGCGACGTGGGCGGCGCGCTGCTGCCCGACTGGGTGCACGCCAACGCGCTCTGGCGCGCAGACCAGCTCGACCTGCGCCTCCGGCAGTTCTTCACGGGCTTCGAGTTCCCGACGCTCGACGCGATCAAGACCTTCGTCGACAACAACCACAACAAGATCGGTGACGACGTCTTCCGGGTCATCGGCGTGGGCGAGCGCCTCACCTCCGGCAGCACGGCGGACGTCCCGACGCTCACCGAGGCGGCAGAGTTCCTGAGCGCGCGCGGCTGGACGCTGATCCTCCACTCCCTGTCGAACGCGGACAACACGGCTCAGATCGCGGTCTTCCAGGAGATCGCGCAGACCCACGACATCGCGGCGATGCGGTGGCAGCTGCACCACATCAACGACATCACGCCGGAGAACCTCCAGCTGGTCGCGGACCTCGGGATCCCGGTCGGGCTGCAGTCCTACCGCTACACCTCGGCCAGCGGAGCGACGCCGTTCCGGCGGGTGCTCGACCTGGGGATCCGGGCGGGTGGCGGGTCCGACGCCACCAACGTGGCCGCCCAGAACCCGTGGCTGATGATCTACCACATGGTCTCGGGGCGGAACAACGCCGGCGTCCTCATCAACGGTGACCAGCGGATCTCGCGTCTGGAGGCCTTGCGGCTCTACACGTCGGGCAGTGCCTACCTCACCGGCGACGAGCATCACCTCGGCTCCCTCGAGGTGGGGAAGTACGCCGACCTCGCCGTGCTCAGTGCCGACTACCTCACGGTCCCGGAGGACCGGATCCGCAAGCTCCGCTCGCAGCTGACGCTGCAGGCCGGTCGTGCCGTCCACGCGACGGGGAGGTACGCATCGATCCTCACCTGAGCCGGGTCCGGCGATGGCGCCCCGCTCGGGGGACCCCGTGCGACCCTGGGCGGGCGACGGCACGCCGTCGCGGAAGGCCGGCCCTCGGAGCCGGCCGTCACGGGAGGAGCGGGGCATGGGGCCGATCGGATGGGTACTGCTCGGGGCGGTGGTCCTGCTGGTCGTGGGTGCGGTGTTCGCGATGCGTCATCGGACCCGCAACACGCGACACGTCCCGCCCGGCGCCGACCAGGGGCTCGACACAGCCCAGCGCGTGCACGAGGCGCAGGCGATCGCCACGATGCCTCGCAACCACGGACCCTTCTGACTCAGCCGCCCTCGCCTCGGCAGCGGCAGGTGAGCAGCAGCCGAAGGCCGGCCGCGACCTGTCCCAGGTCGTCGACCGGTCCGCCGGGGAACGGCAGCCGCAGCCGGCAGACGCCGTCGTCGGTGATCGCGGCGACCTCCAGCCCGTAGCGGTCCAGGCCGCGCGGCACCACGGCGCGGGTGTCGCGGTGGCCGTGGGCCCGCAGGCACGACAACAGCTCCGCTGCGTGCGCGGTCTCGAGGTGCTGCAGCGTGGCCGCCGCGTGGCGGTGCAGGGGGTCGGGAGCGGCGTCGATGAAGGCGGTCAGCGGGATCGGCAGCACCTCCGGACCGATCAGCCGGGCCGAGACCAGCGACATCCGGTGGGTGCGGCTCCCGTCGCGGGTCCGGCGGGGGAGCACCGGTCCGGTGAGGGCGAGGGCTCGGTAGGGATCGGGCCCGGGCACGGCCAGCGTCGCGACCGGGCAGGCGGCCAGCAGCCGGTGGACGGGCGAGGTGGCCCCGAGGTGCAGCAGCGGGTGGCCGTCGGGCTGTGGCTCGATCCGGACGACTGTCACCGCCCGGGGGCAGCGGCCCGCCGTGAGCGTGGCGACGGTGGTCATCGCCAGCGCGGTTCGTGCGCGCTCTGCCCACGACGGCTCGACCCCGTCCACTAGGCGACCTCGGCCTCCATGGCAGCGACGAAGTCCCGCTTGACCGCGCGCCACGCCTCGTCGGTCATCGTGCGTCGCCAGTAGGGCGAGCAGGACATGTCCTGGCGGGAGAGGCCGCGGTCGGCGAGCAGGTGCCGGCGTACCTCGCGGATCTCCTCGGCCTCACCGTGGACGAAGGCGTGCACGCGACCGGGTGGGAAGGCAAGGCTCCGTACGGCGGCCGCCAACAGGTCCCGGTCGTCGGGTGCTCCGCGGCGGTGCAGCCACACCACGTCGAGGGCGGCGTGAGGGGGCAGCGGCACCTCGTGGTCTGGTCCGTCGCAGACCATGCGGACCACGGCCGGAGCGCCGTCCGGCAGGGACTCGAGGGACGCAGCGATCGCGGGCAGCGCGGACTCGTCGCCGACCAGGAGGTGCCAGTCGGCACCCGGGTCGGGTCGGTAGCCGCCCGAGGGGCCCTCGAACACGAGAACCTCGCCCGGTGCGACGCGCGCAGCCCAGGCCCCGGCAACGCCGACGTCCCCGTGGACGACGAAGTCGATGGTCAGCAGCCGGGCGACCGGGTCCCACGAGCGGACGGTGTAGCGGCGCCGGGCGGGCCAGGCCTGCGCCGGGTGCTGGTCCTTGACCTCGCGCGGGTCGAACACCCCGCGGTACGGAGCGCCGGGCGGCGGGATGGCCACGTTGACGTACGCGTCGGTCGCGTCCGGCATCTCGAGGCGGTCCAGGTCGCCGCCGGCGAGCACCACGCGCACCATCGCGGGCGTGAGGTGGTCGGCCGAGATCACACGTGCATGCATGAAGTTAGGTTAGCCTAACCTGAAGCCCGATCGTCAACCGGGTGGCGAGCGCGACCACCTGCTGAGAGGGTGTGGCGCGTGACCCCGCGCACCGTCGTCCTGGTGGAGGGGGACAGCGACGCGGTCGTCGTCGCGCTGCTCGCTCGGCGCAACGGTCTCGTCGAGGCGACCGAGGTGGTGCCGATGGGCGGTGTGACCAACGTCGGCCGCCACGTACGTCGGCTGGCCTCCGGTGAGCGGGGCGTCCTCGTCCTCGGGCTCTGCGACGCTCCCGAGCGACGCTTCCTGGAGCGGGCCGAGCCGGCCCTGGACGGCATCTTCGTGTGTGACCGCGACCTCGAGGAGGAGCTGATCCGCGCCGTCGGGCCGGACCAGGTGCTCGACGTCCTGGACGAGCTCGACGAGCTGGGCCGCTTCCGGACCTTCCAGGCGCAGCCGGAGTGGCGGGAGCGACCCCTGCCCGACCAGCTGCGTCGCTTCGCGGGAACGCGCAGCGGGCGCAAGGCGGTGCTGGCCGAGCGGCTCGCCGGCCGGCTCACACCGAGGACGACCCCCCGCGCGCTGGCCGAGCTCTTCGCCGTCGTCGAGCGCCAGGCGGTGGAGCGCTAGTCCGAGACCAGCTCGGTCCGCTCTGCCGCGAGCAGCACGGCGCCGACCATGCTGGCCCGCTGGCCCAGGCCGCTGGCGACGATCGGGGTCTGCGCAACCGCGTCGAGCGCGTGGCGGCGCAGGCCGGTGCGGGCCGGCTCGAGCAGCAGGTCGCCCGCGCTGACCATCTCCCCGCCGACGATCACGATCGAGGGATTGAGCAGGTTGACCAGGCTGGCCAGCGCCCAGCCGAGGTGCAGCCCCGCGTCCTCGAGCGCGCGCTGGGCGGAGACGTTCCCGCTGGTCGCCTCGGTCACCAGGTCCTGCAGCGTCGCGTCGGGAAGGGTGGTGGCTACCAGCCGCAGGATGTGCTCGCTGGAGGTGTAGGTCTCCAGGCACCCCCGGCTGCCGCAGCGGCACATCGGTCCCTGCTCGTTGATCGTCAGGTGACCGATCTCGCCGGCCGTGCCGTCGGCCCCGTGGAAGAGCTTGTCGTCCACGATGATCCCGGCGCCCACGCCGCTGGCGATCTTCACGAAGACCGAGGTGGAGTGGCCGCGACCGTTGCCCTGCCGGTGCTCGGCCAGCGCCCCGAGGTTGGCGTCGTTCTCGACGTCGACGGGCACGCCGAAGACCGCCTCGGCGGCCGAGCTGGTGTCGACCTCGTCCCAGCCGGGGAAGATCGCGGCCGAGCGCACGACGTTGTTCTTGACCGGCGCGGGCAGGCCGAGGCCGACGTGGCGCAGCGGCCCACGCTCGTCGAGCAGCCGGGTGAGGATGGAGGAGGCCAGGGCCAGGGCCTGCTCGTGGCCGAGGGTGTCGGGCGTACGTGCGCGCTCCTCGGCCAGCACTCGGCCGCCGAGGTCGCCGACCGCCACGCCGACGTGGCTGTGGCCGAAGTCGATGCCGGCCACGACGCCGGCGCGGCTCGAGAGCCGGACCGCGGAGCCGCGTCGGCCGCTGCCCGGCACAGTGTCGACCAGGCCGGCGGCGGCCAGCTCACGGACGATGTTGGACACGGTCGCGGGCGCGAGACCGGTCACCCGGGCGAGCTCGGCCTGGGTCGGGGCGTCGTCCTCGACCTGGGCGTCGCGGAGCGCGTCGAGCACCCGGTGCTGGTTGGCCGCCTTGAGCGACGACGTCGACCCCGGTGCGCTGGCGGGCGGACGTGTCACCGACATGGGCACACCCTGCACTCCGTCGCTCGTATGGTCAAGAGTTGTTGATTACACGTGGAAAAACACCTTGCGACCACATTTTGTATTCATCTCTTGACGACAAAGGTGTGACCGTCGACACTCGATCGAAAGGACGCAGCCGTGCGTGCTGCCCGAGCTCGAGGAGAACCACCGTGTCCACACCCCTGACCCGCGTCTTCGCCGTCGGCATCACGGCGGCACTCGCCCTGGGTGCCACCGCGTGCGGCGCCAACGACGCAGACACCGGCGGCGAGGACGGCGGCGGCCAGACCATCGCCCTGCTGCTGCCGGAGTCCAAGACCACCCGCTACGAGACCTTCGACAAGCCGCTGTTCGAGGCCAAGGTCGCCGAGCTCTGCTCGGAGTGCGAGGTGTCCTACTACAACGCCGACCAGGACGAGGCCAAGCAGGCCCAGCAGGTCGACTCGGCCATCAACGAGGGTGCGGCCGTGATCGTCCTCGACCCGGTCAACGGCGCCGGTGCCGGTGGCATGGTGACCTCGGCCCAGGACGCCGACATCCCGGTCATCGCCTACGACCGGTTCATCGCCGAGGCCGACTACTACATGTCCTTCGACAACGAGACCGTCGGCCAGATGCAGGGCGAGGCGCTCGTCGAGGCGATGGGCGGCGAGGGCGACATCCTGATGCTCAACGGCGCCCCCTCCGACCCGAACGCCGCGCAGTTCAAGGCAGGCGCCCACAGCGTCATCGACGGCACCCTGAACATCCTCGAGGAGTTCGACAACCCCGACTGGAGCCCGGAGAACGCCCAGCAGTTCGTCACCGACCAGCTGAGCAACTACGACCCCTCCGAGATCCAGGGCGTCTACGCCGCCAACGACGGCCAGGCCGGCGGCGTCGTCGCCGCCATGACCGGCGCGGGCGTGTCCCCGGACGCGCTGCCGCCGATCACGGGGCAGGACGCCGAGCTCGCCGCGATCCAGCGGATCATCGCCGGCCAGCAGGCCATGACGATCTACAAGCCGATCCCGATCGAGGCCGAGACGGCCGCCGAGGTCGCGGTCAAGCTCGCCAACGGGGAGGAGATCTCCGGACCGAGCGACACCGGCATCGAGCTCACCGAGTACGAGGGCGTCCCGTCGTTCATCTTCGACCCGATCGCGGTCACGGTCGACAACGTCAACGACACCGTCGTGGCGGACGAGTTCTACTCGGTCGACGACATCTGCACCGAGGAGTACGCCGACGCCTGCTCGGCGGCCGGCATCAGCTGATGACGACACAGACGACGGAAGCGCCGGTCAGGGAGGCAGTGCTCTCCCTGACCGGCGTGAACAAGAGGTTCGGCGCGGTCCAGGCGCTCACCGACGTGTCGCTGCACGTGGCACCCGGCGAGGTGGTCGCCCTCGTGGGCGACAACGGCGCGGGGAAGTCGACGCTGGTCAAGATCATCTCGGGTGTCTACGAGTCCGACGGTGGCGAGATCCGGATCGAGGGCAAGCCGGTCTCCGTCCACGGGCCTGCCCACGCGCAGGAGCTCGGCATCGCGACCGTCTTCCAGGACCTGGCCCTCTGCGACAACCTCGACGTCGTCGCGAACCTGTTCCTCGGGCAGGAGGTCAGTCGGACGAGCGTGATCGACGAGGTCGAGATGGAGAAGGAGTCGTGGCGGCTGCTGCGCACCCTCTCCGCCAAGATCCCGTCGGTCCGGATCCCGATCGCCTCGCTCTCCGGCGGGCAGCGGCAGACCGTCGCGATCGCCCGCAGCCTGATCGGCAACCCCAAGGTGGTCATGCTCGACGAGCCGACCGCCGCCCTGGGGGTCGCGCAGACGGCGGAGGTCCTCAACCTGGTCGAGCGGCTGCGGGAGACCGGGCTCGGCGTGATCCTGATCAGCCACAACATGGCGGACGTCCAGGCGGTCGCCGACCGGATCGTGGTGCTCCGCCTGGGCCGCAACGCGGCCGACTTCACCGTGGAGGAGGCGACCACCGAGCAGCTCGTCGCCGCCATCACCGGCGCCAGCGACAACGTCGTGGCCTCGCGGGCCGCGCGCCACAAGGGGGCGACCGATGAGTGACACCGGGACCGAGGCGTCGGAGGACCGGGCCGAGGCAGAGCCCGAGGCGACCGCGGTCGCCGCCGACCTGGCTGACGAACGGCTGCTGCAGAGCAAGGGGCTGAGTGGCTGGCTGCAGATGCAGGTCAACCGGCTCCGGTCCGGTGACCTCGGCAACCTGCCGGTGATCATCGGCCTCGCGGTCATCTGCATCGGCTTCTACGCCGAGAACGCGCGGTTCCTCTCCTCGCGCAACATCGTCTCGATCACCCAGTACGCCGCCCCGATCGGCATCATCGCGCTGGGCATCGTGCTGGTGCTGCTGCTCGGCCAGATCGACCTCTCGGTCGGCTCGGTCAGCGGCATGGCCGCGGCCGTGATGGCGGTGCTGATGGTCAACCAGGGCTACTCCACCCTCGTCGGCATGCTGGCCGGCATCCTGGTCGGCGTCGCGGTGGGGGCGTTCTACGGCCTGCTGTTCACGTGGATCGGGGTGCCGTCGTTCGTCTTCTCGCTCGCGGGACTGCTGGGCTTCCAGGGCGTGCTGCTCCTGGTGCTCGGCGAGAACGGCACCATCAACCTCCCGAGCGACTCCTACCTGCTGGAGTTCACCCGGTTCAGCTTCGTGACCGGCTGGCAGTCGTACGCCCTGGTGGCCCTGCTGGTCCTGGGCTTCCTCGGCTCGCAGTACCGCTCGTCGGTCAAGCGGCGCGCGGCCGGGCTCGGGACCCCGTGGTGGCCGATGGTGCTGGCCAGGGCTGCGCTGCTCGGCGGCGGCCTCGGCTTCCTGACCTACTACGTCAACATCGACCGCGGCTTCAGCTATCTCTGGATCCTGTTCGTGGTGCTGGTGATGTTCGCGGACTTCGCGCTGCGGCGCACGGTCTGGGGTCGTCACGTGTTCGCGGTCGGCGGCAACGTCGAGGCGGCGCGCCGCTCCGGCATCAAGGTCAACCGGGTGTTCATGTCGGTTTTCGTGCTGACGTCCACCCTCGCGGCGCTCGGCGGCCTGCTCGCCGCCGGCCTGCAGACCTCGGTCTCGCAGGCCAGTGGCACCACCGACACCAACCTGACCGCCATCGCCGCCGCGGTCATCGGTGGCACCAGCCTCTTCGGTGGTCGCGGCTCGGCCTACTCCGCGCTGCTCGGCATCCTGGTGCTGCAGGCGATCACCAGCGGGCTCAACCTCGCCGGTGTCGAGTCGGAGGTGCGGTTCATGGTCACCGGAGCCGTGCTGCTGATCGCGGTCGCGATCGACTCGGTGTCGCGCCGGGCGCGCTCCTCGAGCGGACGCGGCTAGCGGGTCCGTCCTCACCAGGACGCGTCGCGCCCGGCCGGGATCACCCGGCCGGGCGGCGGCGCATCGGCAGGTGCGGGATGCCGTCGTCGAGGAACTCCTCGCCGTCGACGGTGAAGCCGAGGCCGGTGTACCAGTCGGCGAGCGGGGTCTGGGCGTCGATGACGACGTCGCGGTCGGGACAGACCTGCAGGGCCGTGTCCATGACGACGTCGGCGAGTCCCCGGCCACGGGCGGCCGGCGCGAGCACGACCCGCCCGATCCGCCACACGGTCGCGTCGTCGAGGACCCGCGCATAGCCGATCACCAGGTCGTCCTCGCGCAGCACCACGTGGCGGGTGCCGTCCTCGGGGTCACGGCCGTCGAGGTCGCCGTAGGGGCACTGTTGCTCGACGACGAAGACGTCCTGGCGAAGCTTCCACACGGCGTACGAGGTGGCGGCGTCGAGGGCGCCGAACGGCAGGGCGGTGACGGTGATCATGCGAGGAACTCCAGCGTCGTCCGCCAGGCGGTCCGGGCCTCGGGGAGCAGCGGCAGGATCGGGAAGACGTGGATCAGGTCCGGCTCCTCGACGTAGGTGAGGTCCCAGCCGACGTCGGCCGCCCGCTTGGCGAGCAGCCGGCAGCCGGGGACGAGGAGGTCGCGGGTGCCGCAGAACATCAGCGCCCGCGGCAGACCGGTCAGGTCCCCGAGCGCGGGACTCACCTCGGGGCGTGCGAGGTCGTCGGGCGAACCTGCCCACCAGCCGGCGTACGCGTGCACCTTTCCGAGGAACAGCCACGGGTCCCGCTCGGCGTACGCCGGGGTGTCGGGCGTCGAGGTCGTCAGGTCGACCCACGGCGAGAGCAGCAGCAGCTCGGACGGCTGCGGGCCGCCCCGGTCGCGCAGCGCGAGCGCGATGGCCAGCGCCGGGCCGCCACCCGCGGAGTCACCCAGCAGCGTGACCCGGCCCTGCTCCAGCCAGCGGCTCGTCAGCTCCACCAGCGGGGGGACGGTGTCGCGCCAGCTGTGCTCCGGCGCGAGGGGGTAGTCGGGCATCACGACGCGCGCGCCGAGGGCGAGCGCCAGCCGGGTGGCGTAGCGCACGTGGAAGTCGTCGACCGGCGCGATGAAGCCGCCCCCGTGGACGTGGACGACGGTCCTGGCCGGGTCGATGCCCCGCGGCGTGATCACGTGGACCGGGAACCCGTCGAGCTCCTCGGTCACGACGGAGAAGCGCCCCGCGAAGCGGGGCACCAGCCGGGTGGGCAGCGACGGGTCGAGGGCGGCGTGGCGCCGCTCGAGGCGCGCCCGTTCGGTCGGCTCGTCCACGAGGTCCTGTGCCCTGCGGATCCGTGGCACCACCCGGGCGAGCAGCTGGTGGCGACGGCTCGGCATGCGGCCACCCTAGGGCGTGTCTCCCAACCCCGTGGCCTGCTGCGCGCGGCCCTGCGGGCTCCCCGCTGCGACCGAGGGCGGAGGGACACTCCCTGGGCGGTGACCCAGGGCGGCCGGCCCGGGCGTGGCGGCGTAGGCTGGCGAGGTACAGACAGGGGAGCCCGCGAGGCGGGCTGAGAGTGCGGACACCCGCAGACCCTCCGAACCTGATCCGGTCAGCACCGGCGTAGGGAGTCGTTCGATGAAGTCCAGCCTTTCCGTGACCCTCGTGGCTGCCCTGCTGGCGGGCTGCAGCCTGACCGGCGGGAGCTCCGACGAGCAGTCCACCGCCGAGGACGGCACCACCCCCGGCGAGGTCGTGCTCGTCACCCACGAGTCGTTCAACCTGCCCAAGCCGCTGGTCAAGCAGTTCGAGGAGGAGTCGGGCCTCGACCTCGAGATCCGCAGCGCCGGGGATGCGGGGGCCCTGACGACGCGGCTGGCGGTGACCGCCGACAACCCGACCGGGGACGTCGCCTTCGGCGTCGACAACACCTTCGCCTCGCGGGCGCTCGAGGAGGACGTCTTCGACACCCTCGACGTCGAGCTGCCCGCCGGTGCCGACGACTACGTCCTGCCCGGCGACGACGGCCAGCGGCTCGCCCCGGTCGACAACGGCAACGTGTGCGTCAACGTCGACGCCACCTGGTTCGAGGAGCGCGACCTCGCCCCGCCCGAGTCCCTCGACGACCTGGCCGACCCCGCCTACGAGGGCCTCTTCGTCACGCCCTCGGCGCTGTCCAGCTCGCCGGGGCTCGCGTTCCTGCTGGCCACCGTGGCGGCGTACGGCGAGGACTGGCCGACCTACTGGGAGGACCTGCTCGCCAACGACGCGCTCGTCGTCGACGGCTGGACCGACGCCTACTACGGCGACTTCACCCAGGGCGGCGAGGGCGGCACCCGCCCGATCGTGCTGTCCTACGACTCCTCCCCGGCGTTCACGGTCCCCAAGGGGTCCGACGAGTCGACCACCGAGGCGCTGCTCGACACCTGCTTCCGCCAGGTGGAGTACGCCGGAGTGCTGGCCGGTGCCGCCAATCCCGAGGGCGGACGCGAGCTGGTCGAGTTCCTGCTCGGCGAGGACGTGCAGGCGGCCCTGCCCGGCTCGATGTACGTCTTCCCGGTGCGCGACGGCGTCGCGCTCCCGGAGGAGTGGGCCGCGCACGCCGAGCAGCCCGCCGACCCGTACGCCGTCGACCCGGACGAGATCGCGGCCAACCGCGACGCCTGGCTCGAGGAGTGGCGCGACCTCGTGACCGGCTGAGGTCGAGGTCGTCGTGAACCGCCGGCTGCTCGGCCTCGCCGCCCTGGCACTGGTGCCGGTGCTGGTGCTGGTCGCCTTCTTCGTGGTGCCCGTCGCCGCCATGCTGCAGCTGGGCTTCTGGCCGGACGGCGAGCTCGACGTGGCGGGGGTGCTCGAGGTGCTGACCCGCGACCGGACGGTCCGGGTGCTGCTGTTCACCCTCGGCTCGGCCACCGCCGGGACCGTGCTCTCGGTGCTGCTGGGGCTGCCCGCGGCGTACGTCCTGCACCGGACGGCGCTGCCGCTGCGCCGTGTGGTGCGGGCGCTGCTGCTCGTGCCGTTCGTGCTGCCGACCGTCGTGGTGGGCGTCGCCTTCCGGCAGCTGCTGGGGGAGGGCGGACCGCTCGGCCCGCTCGGTCTCGACGCGACGCCGGTCGCGATCGTGCTCGGCCTGGTCTTCTTCAACGTCGCCGTGGTGATCCGCGTGGTCGGCAGCGCCTGGGAGTCGCTCGACGAGCGCGCCGGCCAGGCCGCCGCCACCCTCGGCGCCGCACCCTGGACCGTGCTCCGGACCGTCACCCTGCCGCGGCTGCGTCCGGCCATCGTCTCGGCGGCCACCGTGGTCTTCCTCTTCTGCTCGACCGCCTTCGGCGTCGTGCTCACCCTCGGCGGGCCGCGCTACGCCACGGTGGAGACCGAGATCTACCTGCTCACCGTCCAGGTCTTCGACCTGCAGGCCGCGGCCGCGCTGTCGGTCCTCCAGCTCGTGGTCGTGGCGGTGCTGCTCGTCGCCGCGCAGCGGACCCGGGTCTCCGCGCCGGTGGCCCGCGAGGCCTCACGCGCCCGTCCGGTCACCCGCGCCGACGCGGTCCCGGTCACGGCCACCCTGCTCGTCCTCCTCTACGTCGCCCTGCCGATCGCGGCGCTGGTCGCCGGGTCCTTGCGCGTGGCCGGCGAGTGGAGCCTGGGCAACTACGCCGCTCTCGACACCACCGGTGAGCGGACCTCGCTGCTGGTGCCGGTCACCGAGGCGCTGGCCAACTCGCTGCGGACCGCCGTCGACGCGACCTGGATGGCGCTCGGCACCGGTCTGCTCGTGGCCCTCGTCGTGACCCGGCGCTCCCGCTCGCGGGTCGAGCGCCGCGTCCGCGGCGTGCTCGACGGCTTCTTCATGCTGCCGCTCGGCGTGTCCGCGGTGACCCTCGGGTTCGGCTTCCTGGTCGCCCTGGACCAGCCTCCGCTGGACCTGCGCGACAGTCCGCTGCTGGTCCCGATCGCGCAGGCCCTGGTGGCGCTGCCGCTGGTGGTCCGCACGCTCGTCCCCGTGCTCTCCGGCATCGACGACCGGCAGCGCCAGGCCGCCGCGTCGCTCGGCGCCGGGCCGCTGCGCACCCTCACGACCGTGGACGTCCCCGTGCTGTGGCGGCCGATGCTGGCCGGGGCGGGCTTCGCGTTCGCCGCGTCCCTCGGCGAGTTCGGCGCCACCTCGTTCCTCGCCCGGGCCGAGGCGCCGACGCTGCCGGTGGTGATCTTCCGGCTGCTCGGCACCCCCGGCCAGATGAACTACGGCATGGCGCTGGCGGCATCGGTCGTGCTCGCCGCCACCACCGCACTGGTGATGCTCCTCGTCGAGCGCCTCCGCGTGCCCTCCCTGGGAGCCCTGTGATGCTGACCCTGCGCGACGTCACCGTCGCCCTCGACGGCACCCCCGTCGTGGTCGACGCGTCCCTCGACCTGCCCGACGGCGAGGTGCTCGCCGTCCTGGGCCCGTCGGGCAGCGGCAAGTCGACGCTGCTGCGGGCGGTCGCCGGCCTCGAGCCGCTGGCCGTTGGCAGCATCGGCTGGGACGGTGTCGACCAGGCCGGCGTCCCGACCCACAAGCGGGGCTTCGCGCTGATGTTCCAGGACGGCCAGCTCTTCGAGCACCTGACGGTCGCCCGCAACGTCGGCTACGCCCTGAAGCTGCGCCGTGCGCCCGACACCGACGCGCGCGTCGACGAGCTGCTCGAGCTCGTGGGGCTCCCGGCGTACGGCGGGCGGATGCCGGCGACCCTCTCGGGCGGTGAGCGGCAGCGGGTCGCCCTCGCCCGGTCGCTGGCGGTGCAGCCCCGGCTGCTGCTCCTCGACGAGCCGCTCTCGGCGCTCGACGCCGGGCTGCGCGAGCGGCTCGCCGCCGACCTGCGAAGGATCCTGGGCGAGGCCGGGACCACCGCCCTGCTGGTGACCCACGACCACGACGAGGCCTTCACCGTGGCCGACCGGCTCGCGGTGATGCGCGCGGGACGGATCGTGCAGCAGGGCGACATCGCGGAGGTCTGGCGGGCACCCGTCGACGCCGAGACCGCGCTCTTCCTCGGCTACGCACGGGTGCTGGACGGGGAGCCGGCCGCGCGGGTCCTCGTGGCCGCCGGCCTGCCGGCGGCCCCCTCCGTCGCCCTGCGCCGCTCGGCGCTGCGGGTGGCCGACGACGGGGTCCTGCGCGGGACCGTGACCGCCTCGCGGCTCACGCCCGAGCAGGTCCGGCTCGAGGTCGACGTACCGGGTGCGGGGCTGCTCGACGCGGTCGCCCCGCTCGACCGTCACGCCGGGCCGGGTGACCCGGTGAGCCTACGGGTGGACCACACGCGTCTGGCCGTCGTGGCGCAACCCTAGACTGGCCCACGTGTATCGCCGGGCCTACGCACTCCTTGTCGGGACTGCTCTCGTCATGGGGTTGCTCGCCATCGTCGCGGCCCTGGTCCTCGACAAGCGACTCGCGGACCCGGACGGCTTCCTCGGCCCCTCGTGGCTGCGGCTGCCGCTGCTCCTCTCGGGTGCGTTCCTGGCCGACATCGTCCCGCGAACCCTGTGGCTCTCACGCGGTCGCCCCGGCCAGTGGCGCTCGGTCGCGCGGGAGCGGATCCGCGACCACTGGACGCGGGAGCGGCTGACGCTCGTCGTGATGGGCATCGTGTGCTTCTACATCACCTACGTCAGCTACCGGAACCTCAAGTCGTTCCTCCCCTTCATCATGGGGGACAAGAAGTACGACTACGAGCTGCACCTGGTCGACCAGGCCCTGATGCTCGGCAACGAGCCCGCGGACGTCCTCCACGCGATGCTCGGCACCGACGTCGCCGCCCACTTCCTGTCCTCGATCTACCTGTGGTTCCTGCCGCTGGTGCCGCTGGCCGTGACGGCCTGGCTCGTGTGGTCGCGCAACATCTCCTACGGCTACTGGTTCGTCACCTCGCAGGTCATCGCCTGGACGCTCGGGACGCTCTCCTACTACATGCTCCCGACCCTCGGCCCCGGGTTCGCCTACCCGTGGCTCTACGAGGACCTCGCGTCGACGCCGACCAACGACCTCATGGACGCCCTGTTCAACTCGCGCGTCCGGGTGACCCTCGAGGGGGTCGAGGGAGCGGTGCAGTCGACGGCCGGCTTCGCGAGCCTCCACACGGCGATCACCCTGCTGGTGGCGCTGATGGTGCAGTACACGGTCCGCTCCCGGGTGGTGCACTGGATCGCCTGGGTCAACTTCGGCCTCACCATCGCCGCGACCCTCTACTTCGGCTGGCACTACATCGCCGACGACGTCGCCGGCATCCTGATCGCGCTGCTCGCCTTCTACCTCGGTGGCATCGCCAGCGGGCAGAAGTTCGAGAGACACGGGCTCGCCTCGCACCCCACGACGACCACCTCCGCCGTCCCGGTCGAGGCCAAGGACTGACCTGCCACCCCACTGCCCGGCCGTGTGCCCGGGGGTGGGGATACCTGACCGCGATCATCGTCGTCCTCGGGGCCGTCGTGATGATCTTCGCGGTCAGCTATCGCAGCGCGCGTGAATTACAACCTTGTAGTTTGTCAAGGCGACACGCCTGGGGCTGAAGAAAAAATTGGGAAAAGTGTTCCCAGTGTGACGAATGAGCACTAGCGTTCCGCGAGGACCGGGCGATGGGGAAGTCGCCCGGGACAGTCCATGACTCACTCGAGCCAGGAGGAACGCCACCGTGCGTGCAGTCGGATCCGTGCTGGTGCTCACCCTCGCTCTCGCGGTCCCCCCGGCCGCGGGAGGGATGGCGTGGGCCGACGGGACCGACGCGCCCCCCACCCGCTCCGAGGTGCGCGACGCGCGTGCCGCGGTACGGGACCAGACGCGCGACGTGGCAACCGTCCAGGCCGAGCTGCTCGCCGCGAACCAGCGGCTGCAGGACTCAGCCATGCGCGCAGCGCAGGCGAGTGAGGCGTGGAACGGTGCGCGATACCGGCTCGAGCAGGCGCGGCGGGCCGCGGCCGCCGCTGCCGACCGGGCCGGTATCGCGCGCCAAGACGTGGACGCCCAGCGTCAGGCGTACGCCGACGCGGTCGTCGAGTCCTACCAGATGGCCCCCGAGCTGACCGCCGTCGCGTCGATCGTGCAGTCCGACGGCATCGCCTCGGTGGTCGAGCAGACCACGACCCTCGGGCAGACCGAGGCCGCGATGGACACCCGCTACGACGGGTTCCGCGCCGCCTCGACGCTGGCCGGGGTGGCAGTCGTCCAGGCGACCGACGCCCGGACCGAGGCCGAGCAGCTGCAGGTCGAGGCCCGGGAGGCGCGCGACGCAGCCGTCGCCGCTGCCGACGCGGCTGCCGCGGAGGCGCAGTCGATCGCCGAGCGCAAGGGCGTCCTGATCGAGGAGCTCGCACGGCTCGAGGACGTCAGTGTCGAGATCGCCGAGGAGCGGCAGTCCGCGCTCGAGGCGCAGGCGCTCGCCGAGGCCGCCGCCGAGCAGCGGGCCGCCCAGGAGGCGGCCGCGGCGGAGCAGGCAGCCGAGCAGGCGGAGCAGGACGCCGCCGACGAGGCGTCGCAGCCGGCCCCGGCGCCGGCCCCCTCGCCGGCGCCGGAGCCCCAGCCCGAGCCCGACCCGGCACCGCAGCCCCCGCCCGCACCGCCCGCGCCGCCCGCCCCCAGTGGTGGCGTCGGCGCGGCCATCTCCTTCGCCCGTGCCCAGATCGGCGAGCCCTACCAGTGGGGTGCCGCCGGCCCCTCCGCCTGGGACTGCTCCGGCCTGACGATGGGCGCCTGGAGCGCCGGTGGCCGGTCGCTGCCCCACTACTCCGTCGCGCAGTACGAGCAGTCGACCCCGATCGGCGTCGGGAACCTGCAGCCGGGTGACCTGCTCTTCTGGGGCTCCTCGAACAGCCCGTCGTCGATCTACCACGTGGCGCTCTACGTCGGCAGCGGCCAGATGATCCACGCCCCGCGCACCGGCCGCCCGGTGACGCAGGAGTCGATGTACTACTGGACCGCGCCGAACTTCTTCGCGCGACCCTGACGCCGCCGGCCCTACCGGCAAGTAATGTCGGGGGCATGGCCACCGACACCGCTGCGCCCGATGCCGGCAGCACCCGCGGCTACGTCCAGCCCACCATCGACGTCGCGGCCCTGCGCCGGCTGCTCGACGGCCGCTACGCCGAGGTCCGCGACCTGGTCCGCAGCAACCTCGCCGAGCACGCCTCGGTCCTCGAGGAGGCCGAGACCCTCTCGACCGACGACTACCGCGACCGCGTGCGCGACCTCGTGGTCACCATGGCGTCCACCGGCCAGACCGGCATGGGCTTCCCCGAGGCGTACGGCGGCGGCGGCGACCTCGGCGCCTCGATCGCGGCCTTCGAGACGCTGGCCTACGGCGACCTGTCCGTCCTGGTGAAGGTCGGCGTGCAGTTCGGGCTCTTCGGCGGTGCGATCCTGCAGCTCGGCACGCAGCGCCACCACGACCAATACCTCGCCGACCTGATCTCCGGTCGCGTGATGGGCTGCTTCGCGATGACCGAGGTCGGGCACGGCTCCAACGTGCAGGCGCTCGGCACGGTGGCGACGTACGACCCGGACCGCGAGGAGTTCGTCCTCACCACCCCGGACCCGTCGGCGCGCAAGGACTGGATCGGCAACGCCGCCCGGCACGCCGAGCTGGCCGTGGTCTTCGCACAGCTCGAGGTCGGGGGCGAGGCGCACGGCGTGCACGCGCTCGTGGTTCCGCTGCGCCGCGACGGCGAGGTCCTCGACGGGATCACCATCGAGGACGACGGGCTGAAGATGGGGCTCAACGGCGTCGACAACGGGCGGATCGGCTTCGACCACGTCCGGGTGCCGCGCGAGAACCTCCTCGACCAGTTCGCGCAGGTGACCCCCGACGGGCGGTACGAGAGCCCGATCGAGAACGCCAACCGTCGCTTCTTCACCATGCTCGGGACGCTCGTCCAGGGCCGGGTGTGCGTCGGCGGAGCCGGCATCAACGCGGCCAAGGTGGCGCTCGCGATCGCGATCACCTACGCGGACCGCCGTCGGCAGTTCAACGCCACCTCGGAGGAGCAGGAGGAGCTGCTCCTCGACTACGGGCTGCACCAGCGTCGACTGCTGCCGCTGCTCGCACGGACGTACGCCCTCCACTTCGCCCAGGAGGTCGTGGCGCTCGAGCTGCACGAGGTATTCACGCAGACCGACGCCCCCGAGGAGGGGGAGAACGAGCACCGGCGGCGCGAGCTGGAGTCGCTGGCCGCCGGCACCAAGGCGCTCGGCACCTGGCACGCCACCCGCACCATCCAGGAGTGCCGCGAGGCGTGCGGCGGGCAGGGGTACCGCGCGGTCAACCGGTTCGCCGCCCTCAAGGCCGACACCGACGTCTTCACGACCTTCGAGGGCGACAACCACGTGCTGCTGCAGCTGGTCGCCAAGGGCCTGCTCACCGACTACGCCGGTGAGTTCGAGGAGATGGACCAGTTCGGGATGGTCCGCTTCGTCGCCGGGCTCGCGGTCGACACCGTCATCGAGCGGACCTCGGTGCACAAGCTGCTCGAGCGGGTCCGCGACGTGCTGCCGGGCGGCGACGAGTGGGACCAGGAGGCCGGGCTGCTCGACCCCGACTACCAGCGGATGATGCTGCGCTTCCGCGAGGAGCACATGCTCTCCGGCGTCGCACGCCGCCTCAAGCGCGGCATCGACGGTGGCATGGACCCGGGCGAGGTGTTCTCCCGCGTCCAGGACCACGTCATCGCCGCGGCCGGTGCCCACGTCGAACGGCAGGTGCTCGACGCGTTCGTCGACAAGGTGGCGACGCTCGAGGACGGCGACGCCAAGGTCGCCCTCAACCTGCTCTGCGACCTGTTCGCGCTCTCCACCATCGAGGCCGACCGGGCCTGGTTCATGGAGCACGGGCGGATGTCGGCGCAGCGCTCCAAGGCGATCAGCCGCGAGGTCAACGACCTGTGCCGCAAGCTCCGCCCGCTCGCCCGCGACCTGGTCGACGCGTTCGGCGTACCGCCGGAGATGCTGCGGTCGCCGGAGCTGGTGGGCTGACCCCCGACTGTCCGAGCGCCGTGGCGCGGGTCAGTGGCCGGGGTTGTCCTCGTGCCGCTTGAACGACGCCTGCACCTCGGCCTCGGCCTCCGTACGGCCGACCCAGTCGGCCCCCTCGACGGACTTGCCGGGCTCGAGGTCCTTGTAGACCTCGAAGAAGTGCTGGATCTCCAGGCGGTCGAACTTCGACACGTGGTTGATGTCGCGCAGGTGCTCCAGGCGCGGGTCGTGGCTCGGGACGCAGAGGACCTTGTCGTCGCCGCCGGCCTCGTCGGTCATGCGGAACATGCCGATCGCGCGGCACTTGATGACGCAGCCCGGGAAGGTCGGCTGCTGGAGGATGACCATCGCGTCGAGCGGGTCGCCGTCCTGGCCGAGGGTGTCCTCGATGAAGCCGTAGTCGGCCGGGTAGGCCGTGGAGGTGAACAGCATCCGGTCCAGCCGGATGCGCCCGGTCTCGTGGTCGACCTCGTACTTGTTGCGCTCCCCCTTGGGGATCTCCACCACCACGTCGAACTCGAGCACGTCGTCCATCCTCCGCTTCGTCTGCGACCGGCCGGGTCCCGGTCCCGGGGCCAGTGTCGCGCACAATGGCCCCGAACGCGCAGCCGGAAGGGACCCAGAGTGAGCAGACGTGACCCACACCACGGCAGCGGGCGCCGTCCGGGCCGCCGTGGCGCCGTCGCGCTCTGGCTCCCCGTGGTGCTCGTCCTGGTGCTCGTGGGCGGCGCCGTGGCGGCGTGGCAGTACGACCTCGGCGCCCGCTGGTTCGGCACCGCGACCCCCGACCCGGTCAGCGAACCGGCCGCCGTACCTCCTCCCGAGGGGCTGGAGGTGCCGGCCCTCGACCGGCCCGGGCCGGTCGCGGCGGAGTCCGGGGACGCGGCGCTCGCCCCTGCCGCCGTACGCCGGGCCCTCGCGCCCGGCCTGCGCGACCGCGACCTGGGCCGCTCCGTGCTCGCCGCGGTCGCCCCGCTCGAGGGTGCCGGCCCCGGCTACGAGTCGGGCTCGGGGTCCTTCCTGCCGGCGTCGACCACCAAGCTGGTGACCGCGGCGGCCGCCCTGTCCGCCCTCGGGCCGGACCACCGTTTCGAGACGACCGTCGTCGGCAGGCGCGGGTCGGTGACCCTCGTCGGTGGCGGCGACCCCTTCCTCGCGAGCCGCCCCGTCCCGTCGGGGGAGTGGCCGGACCGCGCCGACGTCGTCGACCTCGCTCGTCAGACCGCCCGATCGCTGCCCGGGCGCAGGCCGGTCCGGGTGGCGTACGACGCCTCGCTCTTCACCGGCCCCGCCGAGAACCCCTACTGGCGCAGCGACTACGTCCCCGACGGCATCGTCTCGCCGATGTCGGCGCTCTGGGTCGACGAGGGTCGCGACGCCGACGGCTTCGGCCGCGTGGCGGACCCGGCTGCGGTGGCCGCCGACCGGTTCGCCGAGGCGCTGCGCCAGCAGGGCGTGAAGGTCACCGGCCAGCCCCGGCCGGCCACGGCTCCCCGGGGCGCCGAGCAGCTGGCGGTCGTCCGCAGCGCCCCGCTGTCCGCGATCGTCGAGTGGGTGCTCGAGGTCAGCGACAACGAGGCCGCCGAGGTGCTGGCCCACCAGACAGCCCTCGCCACCGGCGAGGAGGCGTCGTTCGCGGGCGCCTCGCGAGCGGTCTCCGAGACACTGCGCGGGCTCGGCGTCCCGATGGCGGGAGTCGTGCTGCGGGACGGCAGCGGTCTGTCGCGGGACAACCGGCTGACCGCTCCCGCCCTCCTCGAGGTGCTGCGGCTGGCCGCCGACCCCGACCACCCCGAGCTCCGACCGGTGGCGACCGGGCTGCCCGTCGGCGGCTTCACCGGGTCGCTCGCCCTCCGGTTCGACGAGGCGCCCGAGGCAGGCGTCGGCCGGGTGCGCGCCAAGACCGGCACCCTCACCGGGGTCAGCTCGCTCGCCGGGATCGCGACCGACCTCGACGGCACGCCGATGGCCTTCGTCCTCGCCGCCGACCGGGTCCGCGTGCCCGACACGCTCGACGCGCGCCAGGCGCTCGACAACCTGGCCGGGGCGCTGGGGGCCTGCCGCTGCTCGCGCTGAGCGGTTGCCGTCACGCGTAGGGTCGGCGCATGGACTCCATGGTCGACTGGGACCTCGCCGTCAACATCGGATCCCGGTTGGCGGGCAGGGGTCCCGAGGTGACCCCCGATCAGGCCGCCGCCGTGGTGGCCGAGCTCCGGACCGCGGCCGACCGCTCCACCGGGCTGGTCCGAGACTTCACGGGACTGGTCGCCGCCGACCGCAGCGCGCCGGTCCTCGTCGTCGACCGCGCCGGCTGGGTGCAGGCCAACGCCGACGCCTTCTCCACCATGCTCGGCCCGGTCATCGAGAAGCTCTCGGAGAAGAAGGGGCCGCCCAACGGGCTGGCCCAGGCGGTCGGCTCGCGCGTCACCGGCGCCGAGGTCGGGCTGCTGCTCGGCTTCCTCGCCGGCAAGGTGCTGGGCCAGTTCGACCCCTTCCACGACCCGGCCGGCCGGCTGCTGCTCGTGGCCCCCAACATCGTCCACGTCGAGCGCGAGCTCCGGGCGGACCCGCAGGACTTCCGACTGTGGGTCTGCCTCCACGAGGAGACCCACCGGGTGCAGTTCACGGCCGTCCCGTGGCTGCGTGACCACCTCGCCTCCGAGATCGCGGCGCTCGCCGAGACCGTCGATCCCGGTGCGGCGCTCGAGGACGGCGTCAGGCGCGTCTCCGAGGCTCTCCGCGGCGGCGGGGGAGGCAGTCTGCTCGACGCGCTCGGCTCACCGGAGCAGAAGCAGATCCTCGAGCGGGTCACCGGGGTGATGTCGTTGCTCGAGGGCCACGCCGACGTCGTCATGGACGGCGTCGGTCCCCAGGTCATCGGCTCGGTCGCGGCCATCCGGAAGAAGTTCGACCAGCGTCGCCAGGGCATCGGGGTCCTCGACAGGTTCTTGCGCCGGATGCTCGGCCTCGACGCCAAGATGGCGCAGTACCGCGACGGCGCGAAGTTCGTCCGTGGCGTCGTGGACAAGGTGGGGATGGCCGAGTTCAACGCCGTCTGGGACGGCCCGGCGAACCTCCCGTCCAAGGCCGAGATCGCGGACCCGGACGCCTGGGTCTCGCGGGTGCTCTAGGCCGGTGGCACTGCCTCCGGCGGTCGCCGCCTGCCGTCGCGCCGTACGCCGGTCGCTGGCGGGCCTCGAGCCCGCCGACCGGGTCCTGGTCGCCTGCTCCGGCGGCGCCGACTCGCTCGCCCTGCTGGCCGCCACCGTCCACGAGGCCCACCGGATCGAGGTGCTCGTCCTCGGGGCGACCGTCGACCACGGCCTGCAGGACGGGTCGGCGGGGCGGGCCGACCTGGTGGTGGCCCAGATGGCCAGGCTCGGGGCCGACGAGACCGCGAGCGCCCGGGTGCGGGTCGAGGGGGCGGGCCAGGGACCCGAGGCGGCCGCCCGCCAGGCGCGCTACGCCGTGCTGGAGGAGCTCGCCGGCCGCGCCGGTGCGCGCCGGGTGCTGCTCGGCCACACCCTCGACGACCAGGCCGAGACCGTGCTGCTCGGGCTCGCCCGCGGCAGCGGTGGCCGCTCGATCGCCGGCATGCGACCGGCGTACGGCGTCTTCGTGCGTCCGCTCCTCGACGTGACCCGGGCCGAGACCGAGGCGGCGTGCCGCGCCGAGGACATCGCCTGGTGGGACGACCCCCACAACGAGGACCCGCGGTTCACCCGCAGCCGGGTCCGCCACGTCGTGCTACCCGTGCTCGAGCGCGAGCTCGGCCCGGGGGTCGCCCAGACCCTGGCCCGGACCGCGGCCATGCTCCGCCCCGACATGGAGGCGCTCGACCGGATGGCTGCGGTGGCCCACGACGCCCTCGACGGTTCCGACGGCCTCCCGCTGGGGGCGCTCCACGACCTCGACGAGGCCGTAGCCAGCCGGGTGCTGAGGCTGGCCGCGCTCGCCGCCGGAGCCGTGGACGCGGACCTCTTCCACGTCCACGTCCGGGCCCTGGTCGACCTCGCGGCGGGTGACATCAGCGGCCAGGTCCAGCTGCCCGGCCACGTCACGGCGGTCCGCGAGGCCGGGCACCTGCGGTTCCGGCCCACGACTGTGGAATCCTGACGTCCATGGATGCCTCGCACGTCGACGACGACCTGGTCAACGTCCTCTTCACCGAGGCCCAGATCCGGGAGCGGCTCGGTGAGCTGGCCGCCCAGATCGAGGAGGACTACGCCGGGCGCGACCTCCTCATCGTCGGCATCCTGCGCGGCGCCGTGATGGTCATGGCCGACCTCGCCCGCAGCTTCACCCGCCACCTCGAGATGGACTGGATGGCGATCTCGTCCTACGGCTCCGGCACCAAGTCCAGCGGCGTCGTGCGGATCCTCAAGGACCTCGACACCGACATCAGCGGTCGCGACGTCGTCATCGTCGACGAGATCATCGACACCGGCCTCACCCTGTCGTGGCTGACCTCCAACCTCGCCTCGCGCGAGCCGGCCAGCGTCGAGATCTGCACCCTGCTCCGCAAGCCCGAGGCGCTCCAGATGCCCGTCGACGTGAAGTACGTCGGCTGGGACATCCCGAACGAGTTCGTCGTCGGCTACGGCCTCGACTACCGCGAGAAGTACCGCAACCTGCGCGACATCGGCACCCTCGCGCCGCACGTCTACTCCTGAGGGAGGCACTCCGCACCCTTCGGCCCGGGCGTCGCACGGCGGGTAACGGCGGATCGGATGCGCTCCACACGCGTTGCAGCCCGTGTGGAGCGCCTCGCATCCACCGTTAGCCACCAATAACGTCCTCCCGACCGGCCAGGCGGCCGTCCGTTCGCCCCCGTTGGGCCCGCCTGCGAGAATGACCGAGACTCCTGTCCACCCTGCTCGACCTGACTCGAAGAGAAGTACGTGAAGCGGATCCTCCTGAATCGCTGGGTCATCGGCATCCTCGCCGTGACCGGCGTCCTGCTCGCCCTCCAGTACCTCGTCCCCACGGGCGAGTACGAGGAGGTCTCCACCTCGCGGATGATCGAGTACATCGACTCCGGCGAGGTCAAGGAGATCACCTTCATCGACGGTGACCAGGTCATCGAGGCGACCCTCGATGACGACGTCGAGCGTGACGGCGGCAACCAGGTCATGGCGTACTGGCTCGACGGCACCCAGGTCGACATCGAGGCCGCCGCCCAGGAGCAGATCCAGGCCGGCGAGATCGAGGACTACACCACCGAGATCGCCAAGCCCAGCGTGCTGGGCTCGATCCTGGCGACCTTCCTCCCGTTCGTGCTGATCGTGCTCGTCTTCCTGTGGCTGATGAACAACGTCCAGGGTGGCGGCGGCCGCGGGGTCATGCAGTTCGCGAAGTCCAAGGCCAAGCTGATCACCAAGGACATGCCGAAGACCACGTTCAGCGACGTGGCCGGCTGCGACGAGGCCATCGAGGAGCTCGGCGAGATCAAGGAGTTCCTCCAGGAGCCCGCCAAGTTCCAGGCCGTCGGCGCCAAGATCCCCAAGGGCGTGCTGCTCTACGGCCAGCCCGGAACCGGCAAGACCCTGCTCGCCCGCGCCGTCGCCGGCGAGGCGGGCGTCCCCTTCTACTCCATCTCGGGCTCCGACTTCGTCGAGATGTTCGTCGGCGTCGGCGCCAGCCGCGTCCGCGACCTGTTCGAGCAGGCCAAGGAGAACGCCCCGGCGATCGTCTTCATCGACGAGATCGACGCCGTCGGCCGCCACCGCGGCGCCGGCATGGGCGGCGGGCACGACGAGCGCGAGCAGACCCTCAACCAGCTGCTCGTCGAGATGGACGGCTTCGACGTCCGCGGCGGCGTCATCCTGATCGCGGCGACCAACCGCCCCGACGTGCTCGACCCCGCGCTGCTGCGTCCCGGCCGGTTCGACCGACAGATCGGCGTCGACGCGCCCGACCTCGCCGGTCGCGAGCAGATCCTCAAGGTCCACTCCCGCGGCAAGCCGCTGGCCCAGGACGTCGACCTGCGCGGCGTGGCCCGGCGTACGCCCGGCTTCAGCGGTGCCGACCTCGCCAACGTGCTCAACGAGGCCGCCCTGCTCACCGCCCGCCAGGGCGGCAAGCTGATCACCGACGAGGCGCTCGACGAGGCGATCGACCGGGTCATCGCGGGTCCGCAGCGCCGCACCAGGCTGATGAGCGAGAAGGAGAAGCTCGTCACCGCCTACCACGAGGGCGGTCACGCGCTCGTCGCCGCAGCACTGCCCGGCAGCGACCCGGTCCACAAGGTCACGATCCTGCCCCGCGGCCGCGCCCTCGGCTACACGATGGTGCTGCCCGACGAGGACAAGTACTCGCAGACCCGCAGCGAGCTGCTCGACAAGCTGGCCTACATGATGGGCGGCCGGGCCGCGGAGGAGATGGTCTTCCACGACCCGACCACCGGCGCCGGCAACGACATCGAGAAGGCCACCAACCTCGCCCGCGCGATGGTGACCCAGTACGGCATGACCGAGACGCTCGGCGCGATCAAGCTGGGCGAGTCCAACTCCGAGCCCTTCCTCGGTCGCGACCTCGGCCACAGCCGGAACTACTCCGAGGACGTCGCCGCCAAGGTCGACCAGGAGACCAAGACCCTGCTCGCCGTGGCCCACCAGGAGGCCTTCGACATCCTCGAGGAGAACCGGGACGTCCTCGACGCGCTGGTCCTCGCGCTGCTCGACAAGGAGACCCTCGACAAGTCCGAGGTCGCCGAGATCTTCGAGGCCCTGCGGCGGCGCCCGACCCGCCCGGCCTGGACGGGATCGCCCGACCGCAACCCCTCGGAGATCCCGCCCATCGAGATCCCGCAGGAGATCCGCGAGCGCTCGCGGGCCAACGGCACGCCCGCGGTCGAGGAGAGCGAGGGCGGCGTCGTCATCACCCCGCCCGGCGCGGGCGGCGACGTCCACGGCGATCCCGGCCTGGGCCAGGCACCTCCCGAGCCGCCTCGATGACCGACCCGATCTCGCTGCCGCAGCGCGACCCGGACGAGGTCCCCGCGTTCGACCACGCGCGGGCCGAGGCCGCCGTGCGCGAGCTGCTGCTGGCGATCGGCGAGGACCCCGGCCGCGAGGGGTTGCACGAGACGCCCGCCCGCGTCGCGCGGGCCTGGGCAGAGCTGACCACGGGCCTGCGGCAGACACCCGAGGACGTGCTCACCACGACCTTCGACCTCGGCCACGACGAGATGGTGCTGGTCCGGGACATCGAGCTGTGGTCGATGTGCGAGCACCACCTGGTGCCGTTCACGGGCGTCGCCCACGTGGGCTACATCCCGGCCGCGTCGGGCAAGATCACCGGGCTCTCCAAGCTGGCGCGGCTGGTCGACGTCTACGCCAAGCGGCCGCAGGTGCAGGAGCGGCTCACCACGCAGGTCGCCGACGCCCTCATGGAGATCCTGGAGCCCCGGGGGGTGATCGTCGTGATCGAGGCCGAGCACCTCTGCATGACGATGCGCGGGGTCCGCAAGGCCGGCGCCCGCACCATCACCTCCGCGATGCGCGGCATGATGCGCGAGCCCGCGACCCGCGCGGAGGCGCTGGCCCTGATCCACCAGAGGCCGTAGTCGAGATCGTGTCTGCGCGGCTGATGGGCATCGTCAACGTCACCCCCGACTCGTTCTCCGACGGGGGTCTCTTCGTCGAGACGGCCGCCGCGGTGGCCCACGGCCGCCGGCTGCTCGCCGAGGGCGCCGACATCCTCGACGTCGGGGGCGAGTCGACGCGGCCGGGAGCCACGCGTCCCCTGGTCGAGGAGGAGCTGGCCCGGGTCGTCCCGGTGGTCGAGGCACTCGCCGGGGACGGTGCCGTGGTCTCGGTCGACACGATGCGCTCCGAGGTGGCGCGCGCGGCCGTGGCCGCCGGCGCGGCCGTCGTCAACGACGTCTCCGGGGGGCTCGCCGACCCCGCGATCCTCGACGTGGTCGCCGAGTCCGGGGCGACGTACGTCGCCATGCACTGGCGCGGGCACGCCGACCGGATGCAGGACCTGGCGTCGTACGACGAGCCGGGCGGGGTCGTCGCGGCCGTCGTCCGCGAGCTGTCGGAGCGGGCCTCGGCCGCCCTGGCCGCCGGCATCCCCGCCGATCGTCTGGTGCTTGACCCGGGACTCGGCTTCGCCAAGACCGCCGACCACAACTGGGCGCTGGTCGCCGGACTCGACCGGCTCCACGCGCTCGGTCACCCGCTGCTGGTCGGTGGCAGTCGCAAGTCCTTCCTCGGCAGCCTGCTCCGTGGCGCGGACGGCAGCCCCCGGGCGGTCGGCGAACGCGAGTCCGCCAGCACCGCGCTGACCCTGCTGCTCGCGCAGCGGGGGGTGTGGGCGATCCGCGTGCACGACGTCCGGGCGAGCGCCGACGCGCTCGCCGTGCTGGAACGCCTGGAGCAGGAGCATCCATGACCGACGAGCTCACCATCACGGGCATCGAGTGCTTCGGGCACCACGGCGTCTTCGACCACGAGCGGCGCGACGGCCAGGTGTTCGTGATCGATCTCACGCTGGGCCTCGACACCCGTCCGGCAGCGGCCAGCGACGACTTGCAGGACACGGCCGACTACGGAACCCTCGTGGCCCGAGCGAAGGCCGCTGTCGAGTCGGACCCGGTCGACCTGATCGAGACGCTCGCCCAGCGGATCGCGGACGTGGCCCTTTCGGCCGATCGTGTTGAATGGGTGCGGGTGACGGTGCACAAGCCGGATGCCCCGATCGAGGCAGCGTTCGCCGACGTGGCACTGACGATCCGGAGAGACGTGAGGGACATCCTGTGACCGAGACGCCCAACCCGAACATCATCGATGCCGACACCCTGACCGGCGAGATGCGCCCGATCCGGCGTGCGGTGCTCGCCCTGGGTTCCAACCTCGGTGACCGGATGTCGTCGCTCCAGGGCGCCGTCGACGCGATCGCCGACACCCCCGACGTCTGGGTCACCGCGGTCTCCCCGGTCTACGAGACCGAGCCGGTCGACAGCCCCGACGACGCCGGTCCCTACCTCAACGCCGTGGTGCTCCTCGACACCACCCTGGCCGCCCACCGGCTGCTGGACCGGGCCCTCGCCGTCGAGGACGCCTACGACCGTGAGCGCAGCGAGATCCGCAACGCCCCGCGGACGCTCGACGTCGACGTGATCGTCGTCGGCGACCGTCGGGCCGACGACGACAACCTGCGGCTGCCCCACCCGCGCGCCCACGAGCGCGCGTTCGTGCTCCAGCCCTGGCACGACCTCGAGCCCGACGCCGTGCTTCCCGACGCAGGGGCCGTCAAGGAGCTGCTCGACGGGGTCGACGCCTCCGGCCTCACGCGCCGCGACGACCTGGCGCTCGAGCTCCAGTGACCGACGGTCCGTCGGGCGAGGAGCCGGACGGACCGGTCGAAGGACGGCTCCAGCCGACCTCCCCGGCCACGGTCGGCGGCTCGGTCATCGTCGGTCTCGTGGCGGGCTGGCTGCTCCACCCCGTCGCCGACCGGCTGGGCAACGCCCCGGTCATCAGCTGGCTGCAGCCGCTCGCGCTGTTCTTCGTGGGTGCCGTGCTGCTGGCCACGGCCTGGGTCACCCACCGCTCGCTGCACGTACGCCGGGAGTGGCTCGAGCCGCACCGGGCCGTCAACCGGTTGGTGCTGGCCCGCGCCTGCGTCGTCGTGGGCGGCCTCGCGGCCGGCGCGTACGTCGGCTATGCCGTCAGCTGGCTCGGGGTGCCCGGTGAGCTCGCCGACCAGCGGATCCTCCGTTCGCTGCTGGCCGGAGCGGCCGGTGTGACGATCGTCGTCGGGGCACTGCTCCTGGAGCGTGCGTGTCGTGTCAGAAAAGACGACGCGGCGCAATAGTCTCGTGGTATGTCTTCCCCGACCGCACGTCGGCGACAGCGCAGCACGCGCCTCACCGTCGCCGTTTCCCTGCTGACGATCGCCGCGGTCCTCGTGACCGCGGCGTTCCTCGGTGACGTCGCCTGGTTCCAGGCGTTCGCCGCCGTGTCCGCCGTGGTGCTCGGCGCTGCCGCCACCCGGATCACCCACTCCGAGCTCATGCAGACGCGCCGCGACGCGGCACGCGACCGCGCCGAGCAGGCGCAGGCCTACCGCTCCCTCACCGAGGAGCGCACCGCCGAGCACACTGCCTTCGCCGACTCGATGAAGTCGCGCGTCGACCAGCAGGAGCTGGCCCTCACCGAGCTCGAGAGCGCGCTCAGCGAGGCCCAGAAGCGGGCGGCCGAGGCGACGCGCAAGTTCAACGCGGAGGCGCGGCGGGCCGAGCTGGCCGAGCAGGAGGGTCGCGCGGTCACGGTGCGGCTCGAGGAGGCCGAGGAGCGTGCCGCCGAGGCGGTGCTGCGGGTCGCCGAGCTCGAGCAGGAGGCCGACGTGCTGCGGGCCGAGCTGGCTGCCTGGCAGGCCGAGCCCGCCCGGCTGCGCGCCTGAGCGAGTCCGACCGCTGGGGGGCCTGCTCCCGCGGTGCGGCAGAATGACCTGACGTGATCCCCGAGGACAACCGGTTCCACAGCGACCCCGACGGCATCCTCGCGGATTCCGCGCACCTC
The DNA here is from genome assembly GCF_004564375.1 of Nocardioides euryhalodurans. Classification (NCBI taxonomy): domain Bacteria; kingdom Bacillati; phylum Actinomycetota; class Actinomycetes; order Propionibacteriales; family Nocardioidaceae; genus Nocardioides; species Nocardioides euryhalodurans. The sequence goes on along the minus strand of NZ_CP038267.1, from coordinate 2,097,642 downwards.
GTCGACGGCTGGAAGGTCGAGCCGCCCGACCCGGGCGACCGCTTCACCGTCGCCCGCCTGACCCACCTGCTGCGCGAGCACGAGCGCGCCGGGCGCGGGTGGGCAGGAGCGTCGGTCGACGACGTCCTCGTCGAGGTGTCCGAGCGGGGCCTGCGGATGCGCGAGAACGTCGTGCTCCGCGACCCCGAGGGCGAGATCCGCGCCTGGGGGAGCGTCCACGACCGGGCCGAGGGGCGGATGCTCTTCGTCCACGTCGTGGAGCGCGGGCTGCCCGAGGAGCAGGCCGACGCCTGCTCCCGGCTGCTGTTCACCTGGGCCGACGAGCAGGCCCGCGCGGTCGGAACCGCGCGGGAGCTCGAGGTCCAGCAGATCGACACCGGCGCCTTCGCCGACGACGACCGCCAGCACGCCTGGCTGGAGGCGGCCGGCTTCACCAAGGTCCGGACCTGGTTCCAGATGAGCCGACCGGTCACGGCCGAGGAGGCCGACCTGGTCCCCGACCCCGACCTGTGGCAGCGCGGTGAGGTCACGATCCGGCGCGTACGCCGTCGCGAGGAGGACGGGCTGCCCGACTCCGTCGACCTCTCCGCGATCCACCAGGTCCTCGAGCAGGCCTTCCGCGACCACTTCAACTCGTGGGAGGAGACCTTCGGCGAGTTCGTGCACCGGGTCCGTGAGGACCCGGGGCACCGGTGGGACCACTGGTGGCTGGCCGAGCTCGAGCACGAGGACCTCGACGGCATCGGGCCGATCCCCGTCGGCGCGCTGATCGGGACCTACCTGGAGACCAACAACGGCGCCGACGGCTCGTACGTCTCCTACATCGGCGTCCTCGACGACGCCCGTGGTCGCGGCGTCGCCAAGGCGCTGCTCCACACGATCATCGCCGACGCCGCCACCCGCGGCCGCGACCGAGTCGGCCTCGAGGTCGACGCCGACTCGCCGACCGGTGCGCACGGCCTCTACGAGGCGCTCGGGTGGCAGACCAAGTACGTCACGGAGTCCTGGCACCGGGACGTCCCCGTCCGCTGACCGGGCGATCGTGCCGGCCACCGGGCCGCTGACCGGGCGTTCGAGGCGCCAGAAGTGCCCGGTCGTGCCGTTCAAGGCCGCCCCGAGTGCCCGGTCAGCGTGGGTCAGTGGGGGTGGTCGGCCAGCGACGCCCGCAGCGCCTGGTGCACCCCGTTGGGGGTGAGCACGCCGACGAAACCGGCGCCCGAGTCGGCCTTGACGCCCACCATCGGCCGGTCGTCGCGCAGCATCGCGGCCAGCGCCTCCTCCAGGGAGGAGTCGAGGCCGATGGCGGTCCCGAGGTCGCCGGCGTTGACGCCGTCCATGGGCTCGAGGTGCTCGCGGCGCAGCGGCGTGACGGCGAGCCGCCGCAGCCCCCGCGTCGAGCCGACGAAGTCGGCGACGAAGGCGTCGGCCGGCCGCGCGAGCAGCTCCATCGGGGTGGCGTACTGGGCCAGCCGGCCGCCGGTCGCGAAGACGGCGACCCGGTCGCCCATCCGGACCGCCTCGTCGATGTCGTGGGTGACCAGGACGACGGTCTTGCCGAGGTCGCGCTGCAGCCGCAGGAACTCGTCCTGCAGCCGCACCCGCACCACCGGGTCGACCGCGCCGAACGGCTCGTCCATCAGCAGGACCGGCGGGTTGGCGGCCAGCGCCCGGGCCACGCCCACCCGCTGCCGCTGACCGCCCGAGAGCTGGTGGGGGTAGCGGCCGGCGTACGTCGAGGGGTCGAGCCCCACGAGGTCCATCAGCTCGTGGGCCCGCTCGCGGGCGGTCGGCTTCGACTCGCCGTAGAGGAGCGGGACCGTCATCACGTTGGTCTCGATCTTCTGGTGCGGGAACAGCCCGACCTGCTGGATGACGTAGCCGATGCCGCGGCGCAGCTCGACCGGGTCCTCGCGCGTCACGTCGCGGCCGTCGATCTCGATCGTCCCCGTGGTCGGCTCGATCAGCCGGTTGATCATCTTCAGCGTGGTCGACTTGCCGCACCCGGACGGGCCGACGAGGCAGACCAGCTCGCCCTTCGCCACGTCGAGGTCGAGCTCCTGGACCGCGACGGTGCCGTCGGCGTACGTCTTGCCGACACCTGCCAGCCGGATCATGGGCTGCGCTGCGGGCGAGCCCGGAGCGTTTGCCGTAACGTCCATGCGCGTGACCCTACTCGTCCCGGCGGCCACCGAGCCGAGCTGTTACAGCCGGCTCACCAACGAGTGGATCTGCGGCCAGTACCTCGTCGACCGCCAGGACGAGATCGTCGACGCCACCGTCGAGCACATCTGGATCACCGTCGCCGCCGTCGTCTTCGGCGTGCTGATCGCCTTCCCGCTGGCGCTCGTCGCGCGCCGCTACCCCCGCCTCGAGTCGACCATCCTCGGTGTCAGCACCGGGCTCTACACGATCCCCTCGCTCGCGCTCTTCCCGCTGCTGGTGCCGTTCACCGGGCTCACCCCGACCACGGTGATCATCGGGCTCGGCCTCTATGCGCTCACGGTGCTGGTGCGCAGCATGCTCGAGGGCTTCCGGTCGGTGCCGGCCGAGGTCCGTGAGTCCGCCACCGGGCTGGGCTACGGAGCCGGTCGACTGCTGCTGCGGATCGAGCTGCCCCTCGCGCTGCCGGTCATCATGGCGGGCCTGCGCGTGGCGACGGTCTCGACGGTGGCGCTCACGACGATCGGCACCCTCGTCTCGTACGGCGGCCTCGGCAACCTCATCAAGGACGGCGTCGACACCAACTTCCGGGCCGAGCTGCTCACCGCGGCCGTGCTCTGCGTCGTGCTGGCCGTTCTCTTCGACGCGCTCATCGTGCTGGCGCAACGCCTGCTGACGCCGTGGACCCGGGGGGTCGGCGCGTGAACATCTTCGCCGAGACCTGGGCCTACCTGACCGACCCCGCCAACTGGCAGGGCGCGGGAGGGCTGTGGGCCCGGATGCTGGAGCAGCTGCTGCTCACCGGCACCGCCCTGGTGCTCGCGGTCGTGATCGGCCTGCCGATCGCGTTGTGGCTCGGCCACCTCGGCCGCGGCGGCTTCCTCGCCATCAACATCTCCAACGTCGGGCGCGCCATCCCGACGTTCGCGCTGCTGGCGCTGCTGGTGACCGCCGACTGGCCGGGGACCGCGAGCTTCGGCCCCTACGGTCGGGCCGGCCTGGCCACGCTGATCGCGCTCACGCTCTTCGCACTGCCTCCCATCATCACCCAGTCCTACACCGCGATCCGCGAGGTCGCCGACGACGTCAAGGAGTCGGCGCGGGGGATGGGCATGACCTCCTCGCAGCAGTTCTTCCGCGTGGAGCTCCCGCTCGGGTTGCCGCTCGTGATGTCGGGCATCCGGCTGGCGCTGGTGCAGGTCTGGGCGACCGCCACCATCGCGGCTCTGGTCGCCGGGCCGGGCCTCGGCCGCATCATCACCGACGGCTTCTACCGGTCCAACTACCCCCAGGGCATCGCGGGCGCGATCGTGGTCGCCCTGGTCGCGCTGGTGCTCGAGCTGGCCGCGGCCGGCGTCCAGCGGGCGCTCGACCCGACCCCGTCGGCGTCCGCCGCAGCGGATCCCGTTCGCGAATCAACCACCACCGGGGGATGATGGGCCCGCACGACCCACATCGCAGCATCCGGACACGCGCGGCGCGGCCGCGGGACACAGAAGGTTGACGAACATGCTCCGACGTTCCCTGGCTGCGGTGATGTCCGCCGGCCTGCTCCTGACCGCCGGCTGCGCCGGTGACGACCTCGCCGAGGACTCCTCGGGCGAGACCTCCGACACCGGTGGCGGCGGCGAGGTCCGCATCTCCGGGCAGAGCTTCCCCGAGGCCGCCCTGGTGACGGCGATGTACGACGAGCTCCTCACCGAGGCGGGCTACACCACGACCATCAACCTGGTGGACACCCGCGACGTCTACATGGGGGAGTTCCCGGGCAGCGTCGACGTCGTGCCCGAGTACGTCGGCGGCGTGGTCGACTTCCTCAGCACCACCATCGGCGACGGCGAGACGCTGACCACGACCGACGCCCAGGAGTCGATCGACAACGCGCAGGCGCTGCTGGAGGAGAAGGGCATCACGCTGCTCGCGCCCTCTGAGGCGACCGACACCAACGCCTTCTTCGTCACCCAGGAGTACTCCGAGGAGAACGGCGTCACCGCGCTGTCGGACCTCGAGGGCGAGACGGTGACCCTGGCCGCGGCTCCCGACTGCGAGGGCCGGCCCGACTGCGCCGGCGGGCTCACGGACGTCTACGGCATCGACATCGCCGAGGTGCTGCCGCTCGGCTTCGCCAGCGACCAGACCTACCAGTCGGTGCTCGACGGCGAGTCGCAGCTGGGCCTGACCTCCACCACCGACGGCACCCTGGAGAGCCAGGGCCTCGTGCTGCTCGAGGACGACCAGTCGATCCAGCCCGCGCAGAACCTCGTCCCGGCGATCAGCACCGAGTTCCTCGACGCCAACCCCGACATCGCCGACGTCCTGGAGCCGCTGATGTCCGCGCTGACCACCGAGAACCTCACCGAGCTCAACGGCCGCGTGGCCGTCGACCGGGAGACCCCCGAGGACGTCGCCCGTGACTTCCTCGAGGAGGAGGGCCTGCTCGGCTGACGCTCACCCCTCCTCGTCGAGGCGCATCAGCGCCTCGACGAGGACCAGGTCGAGCTTCGTCGTGACCTTGAGGGTGCGCTCGTCGCCGGCCACCACGGCGACCGGCACGTCCGGGAGGTAGCGGTGCACGACCGAGCAGTCGTCGGTCGCCACGAAGCCGGGGTCGCCGGCGGCGACCTCGTAGGCCCGGCGCAGCACCTCCGCGTGGAAGCCCTGCGGGGTCTGGGCCCGCTGGAGCGAGTCCCGGGGCGGCACGGAGCGCAGGGTCCGCTCCGGACCGACCTCGAGGAGGGTGTCGGTCGACGGCACGGCGGTCGCGACCGCGGCGTACGTCCCCAGCGCCGTGAGGCAGTCGGTGACCACCCTGCGTGGGAGCAGCGGCCGGGCGGCGTCGTGGAAGAGGACGTGGCAGTCGGCCTCGCCGAGGTGGGCGAGCGCGGCCAGGGTGCTCTGCGTCCGCGTGCTGCCGCCGGGGAGCACCGCGGTGACCTTGTCGTACGCCGCCGCGACCGACCGCGCGACGTCGAGGTGTCCGGGCGCCATCACGACGACGACCTCGTCGATCAGGTCGTGGTCGTGCAGCCCCCGGAGCGAGTGCTCGAGGATGGTCCGGCCGTGCAGCTCGACGAGCTGCTTGGGCCGGTCGAGGCCGACCCGGGCACCGACGCCCCCGGCCAGCAGCACCCCGACCCGGCGGGGCGTGGTGGGGCTGGCGTCCATGGCCGCATCCTCGCAGGCGCACGGGAGAGGTCCACGTCACACTCCGGGGCGGTTCCCAGCGGGAAGCGGGGCGCGTAGATTCACGTTGCAATCAACGAGCACATCGTCTGGTACCCGTACCGGCCGCGTCAGCGGATGTCGGCGGGACCGAAACGAGAGGTTCGCGAGACATGAGCAGCTCCACCACGCCTGCCCCGCTCCGGGTCGGGGTCATCGGCGCCGGCCGCGTCGGCGCCGTCCTCGCAGCGGCCCTGCGGGACGCCGGGCACGAGGTCGTCGCCGCCGCGGGCGAGTCCGACGCTTCCCGGGGGCGCATCGACGCCCTGCTCCCCGGGACCCCGGTCCGCAAGCCGTCCGCCGTCGCGCGGGCGTCCGACCTGCTGCTGCTCACCGTCCCCGACGACATGCTGCCCAACGTGGTCACGATGCTGGCTGCGAGCGGAGCGCTGCGCGAGGGCCAGTACGTCGCCCACACCTCGGGCCGCCACGGGCTCGCGGTCCTCGGGCCGGCGACCGCCCTCGGCGTACGCCCGATGGCGCTGCACCCCGCGATGACCTTCACCGGCACGGCCGTCGACCTGCCCCGCCTCGACGGTTGCGTCTTCGGCGTGACCGCGGGTGACGCCGAGCGCGAGGTCGCCGCACGGCTGGTGGCCGACCTCGGCGGGCGCCCGATGTGGGTCCCCGAGGAGCGGCGCAGCCTCTACCACGCCGGCCTCGCCCACGGCGCCAACCACCTGGTGACCCTGGTCAGCGAGGCGATGGAGCTGCTCTCGGCCTCCGGCGCGGACGACCCCGCAGCGACGCTCCGCCCGCTGCTGCAGGCGGCGCTCGACAACGCCCTCGAGCAGGGCGACAGCGCCCTGACCGGGCCGATCGTGCGCGGTGACGTCGAGACGGTGCGCGCCCACCTCGCCGAGGTGACGGCCAACGCCCCCGACACGCTCCCGTCGTACGTCGCGCTGGGGCGGGCCACGCTCGACCGGGTCGTCACCGACGGCCGGGTGCTCCCGATCCGCGCCGCGAAGATCCGCCGCGTGCTCGACGCCGCCGTGGCGCCGGCCGCCCTCCGCGCCCCGCGATGACCTCGGCCCCGGTCGTGGCGGCGACCCGCCACGAGCTTGCCGACCTGCTCGGGGACGCGCGTCGCGCCGGGGGCAGGGTGGCCCTGGTCCCCACGATGGGCGCGCTCCACGAGGGCCACGCCAGCCTGGTGCGGCGGGCCCGGGACGAGGTCGGTCCCGAGGGACGCGTCGTGGTCTCGATCTTCGTCAACCCGATGCAGTTCGGCCCCGGCGAGGACCTCGACCGCTATCCGCGTTCCTTCGACGCCGACCTCGCGACGTGTGCCCGCGAGGGCGCCGACCTCGTCTTCGCGCCGGCCGTCGACGAGGTCTACCCGGGTGGTGAGCCGATGGTGACGGTGGCGCCGGGTCCGCTCGCCGAGGTCCTGGAGGGTGCGGTCCGGCCGGGCCACTTCCGGGGGGTGCTCACGGTGGTCGCCAAGCTGCTCGGCCTGGTGCGTCCCGACGTCGCGGTCTTCGGGGAGAAGGACTACCAGCAGCTGGTGCTGATCCGGCGGATGGCCGCGGACCTCTGCCTCCCGGTCACGATCGTGGGGGCACCGACGCAGCGGGAGCCCGACGGCCTGGCGCTGTCCTCCCGGAACCGCTACCTCGACCCCGCCCAGCGGAGGTGCGCGGCCGGGCTGCACCGGGTCCTGCTGGCCGCCCGGGGCTCGCAGCAGGAGGGGCTCGCGTCCGCGCTGGCTGCCGCCCGGGCCACGCTGCGTGCCTCCCAGGGGCTCGACCTCGACTACCTCGTCGTCACCGACCCCGACCTCGGCGAGCTGCCCGCCGACCCCGCACCCGGGACCCCGGCGCGGGTCCTGGTCGCGGCGCGGGTCGGCAGCACCCGCCTCATCGACAACCTGCCCCTCACCCTGGGCGTCCCGCGCGTCGAGCAACCCGTCGAGCAAGGAGACCGCTGATGCTGCGGACGATGATGAAGAGCAAGATCCACCGGGCCACCGTCACCCAGGCCGACCTTCACTACGTCGGCTCGGTGACGGTCGACCAGGACCTGCTCGACGCGGCCGACCTGCTGCCGGGCGAGCTGGTCCACATCGTCGACGTCACCAACGGTGCCCGGCTCGAGACCTACACCATCGCCGGGGAGCGCGGCTCGGGCGTGATCGGCATCAACGGGGCCGCGGCCCGGCTGGTCGCCCCGGGCGACGTGGTGATCCTGATCGGCTACGGGCAGATGGAGACCGACGAGGCGAGGGCCTTCGTGCCGAGCGTGGTCTTCGTGGACGCCGACAACCGGGTCGTCGACACCGGCTCCGACCCCGCCGCCGTCGTCGCCGGGGTGACCGGCGACCTCGTGCGAGGCGACCTCACGGCCCGCTGACGCGTCCCTGCTCCGAACCGGCCACCAGGTGGTCGAGGACCAGGCGCAGGGGTGACCACGCCGACCGGCCGCGACGGGTGGCGGCGTACGCTCGCAGCGCGGCGCCGGGGTCACGCAGCGGCAGCACCCGCACCCCGGGCCGGAGGTCGCGGTCGACCGGGACCAGGCCGACCCCGAAGCCGGACGCCACGAGGTGCTCGACCAGGTCGAGGCTGTCGGCCCGGTGCCGGACCTGCGGGGTGAAGCCGGCGCGCGAGGCGAGGATCCGCACGACCGACTCGTCTGCGGTGTTGCGGCTGTTGACGATCCAGCCGTGCCCGGCGTACGCCGCCATCACGGTCGTCGCGTCGCCGCTGGGCAGGCCGTCCCCCTCCGGGACCGCCAGGCCCCAGTCCGCCGACCAGAGGTGGACGGCCTCGACGTCGTCGGGCGGCCCGGCCGGGGCCAGGTCGTAGTCGTAGACCAGGGCCAGGTCGATGTCGTCGACGGCCAGCGCGGCGTAGGCCTCCCCGGGCTCGAGCTCGCTCACCACCACCCGGGTGTCGGGATGGGTGGCGTCGAGCCGGTCGACCACGGGGAGCAGCGTCCTGCGGATGCAGGTGGCGAAGCCGCCCACCCGGACCGTCCCGGCGGGCTCGCTCCCGGGGTCGAGGTCGCGGCGGGCCACCTCGATCGCGGCGAGGATCGTGACCGCGTGGTCGGCGAGCCGGCGCCCGGCCGGCGTGAGCCGGACCCGGCGTCCGTCGGGCTCGACCAGGGGGGTGCCCGCCTCGCGGGCCAGCGTCGAGATCTGCTGCGACACCGTCGACGTCGTGAGGCGGCGCTCCTCGGCGACGGCCCGCATCGACCCCAGCCGGGAGAGCTGGAGGAGCAGGTCGAGGCGACGCGGGTCCACCCTCCCATTGTCCATGTCTGCCGAACGGTATGTCCAGCAATCTCACGTGGACGCGAACGGTCTGAGTGGGTTCACTGGAGCCATGACCACCACGACCTCCGGGCGAGCGACCGCCGCCGTGCGTACGGGCGTCGGCCTGTCGGTGGCCTCGATGCTCTGCGTGCAGCTCGGCCTCGCCGCCTCGGTGGGGCTGGTCGACCAGCTCGGCAGCGATGGCGTGGCCTGCCTGCGGCTGGTGTGGGCCGGCGCGCTGCTCCTCGTGATCGTCCGGCCGCGCCGCTCCGACTACTCCGCCCGCGGCTTCCGGGCGGCCGCGCTGCTCGGGGTGGTGACGGCGGGGGTCACCCTGCTGTTCATGGAGGCGGTGGCCCGGCTGCCGCTCGGCACGGCCAGCGCGCTGGAGTTCCTCGGACCGCTGGGCGTCGCGGTGGCCCGCGGCCGTGGCGGCCACCGGTTGTGGCCGGCGCTCGCCGCCGTCGGCGTGGTGCTCCTGACCGAGCCGTGGAGCGGTGCCGTGGACCCGGTCGGGGTGGCCTTCGCGCTGGGCGCCGCCCTCTGCTGGGCCGGCTACATCCTGCTCACCCAGCACGTCGGTGACGAGGTGGAGGGGATCCACGGCCTGGCGGTCTCGATGCCCGTCGCCGGGCTGGTCTCCGCACTCGTCGCCGGTCCCGCCCTCGTCGAGCGGCTCACGCCCGAGCTGCTCCTGATCGGGCTCGGCCTCGCCGTGCTGCTGCCGGTCGTGCCGTTCACGCTGGAGCTGTTGGCGCTGCGGCGGCTGACCACCGCGGCGTTCGGCACCCTGATGAGCCTCGAGCCCGCGATCGCCCTCGTCGTCGGGCTGGTGGCGCTGCAGCAGGTGCCGGGGGCCACGGCCGTGCTCGGGATCGCGCTGGTCGTCACGGCCGGCATCGGGGCTCAGCGGTCCGGGGCGCGGGTCCCGGTCGACGCCACGGTCGAAGCGGTGCGCTGAGTCCGCCCTCCGGGCTCGGGCTCGGTCGCCGGCCCGACGGTGGACTAGCCTGCCGGGGTGTCCCGGCCCTCGAGCGTCTCCGGACGTCTCAGCGCACCCGAGCCCGGGTGGACGACGTACGCCGACGTCGTCGTGGTCGGCTCCGGCATCGCCGGACTCACGGCGGCGCTCCGGCTCTACGGCCAGGTCGGCAAGATCCTGGTGGTCACCAAGGACGTCCTCGACGCCGGCTCGACCCAGTGGGCCCAGGGGGGCATCGCCGCCGCGCTCGGCCCCGGGGACACCCCAGCCCAGCACGAGCACGACACGCTGGTCGCCGGAGCCGGGGGGTGTGACCGCGACGCCGTCCGGGCCCTGGTCACCGAGGGCCCGGCAGCCGTGCGCGAGCTCATCAGCTGGGGCGCGGTCTTCGACCAGCACGAGGGCGCCCTGTCCCTCACCCGGGAGGGCGGGCACCTCCGCGACCGGATCGCGCACGCGGGCGGCGACGCGACCGGTGCGGAGATCCAGCGGGCGCTGATCGCGGCTGTCGGGAAGGCCCCCGAGATCGAGGTGATCCAGCACGCGCTCGCGGTCGACCTGCTGCCGGCCGCCGACGGTGGCGTCGCTGGCCTGACCCTCCACGTCCTCGGCGAGGGCCAGATCGACGGGGTCGGGCAGGTGCTGTGCCGCGCCGTCGTGCTGGCCAGCGGCGGCCTGGGGCAGGTCTTCTCGCAGTCGACCAACCCCTCGGTCGCCACCGGCGACGGGATGGCGCTGGCGATCCGGGCGGGCGCCACCCTGCGCGACCTGGAGTTCGTGCAGTTCCACCCGACCGTGATGTGGCTGGGCGAGGAGTCCCAGGGGCAGCAGCCGCTGATCTCGGAGGCCGTCCGCGGCGAGGGCGCCTTCCTCTTCGACGACGCCGGCCGCCGGATCATGGAGGGCGTCCACCCGCTCGCCGACCTGGCTCCCCGCGACGTGGTCGCGAAGGCGATCACCCGGCGGATGCACGAGACCGGCCGCCCGCACGCCTGGCTGGACGCCCGCCACCTCGGGGCCGACTTCTGGGAGCGGCGGTTCCCGACCATCCTCGCCACCGCCCGCGTCCACGGGGTCGATCCCGTGAGCGAGCTGATCCCCGTGGCACCGGCCCAGCACTACGCCTCGGGCGGTGTCGCCACCGACCTGTGGGGCCGGGCCGCCGGCGTGCCCGGGCTCTACGCCACCGGCGAGGTGGCCTGCTCCGGCGTCCACGGCGCCAACCGGCTCGCCTCCAACTCGCTCCTCGAGGGCCTGGTGTTCTCGCGCCGGATCGCCGAGGTGCTCCCCGGCGAGCTGCGCGACCGGACCGATCCGGTGGTCGACCCGCGCCCGGAGGGGCTGCTGCCGGGCTCGGCGCGGTCGGCCGTGCAGGAGGTCATGACCGACCGGGTGGGCGTGCTGCGCACTGCCGCTGGGCTCGCGAGCGCCGGCAGCGACCTGGCCGCGCTGGCCGCGGAGCCCGCGACCGAGCCCGGCCCGGACTCCTGGGAGACCACCAACCTCGTGACCGTGAGCCGGGCCCTCACCGCCGCGGCGACGCTGCGCGAGGAGACCCGCGGCTCCCACTGGCGCGACGACTTCCCGGCCCGCGACGACGCCGAGTGGGCCGGCCACATCGACGTCGTCGTCGACCGTGGTCGCCCGGTGGCGACCTTCCACCCGGCCCCCGCGACCGACGGAGAGTCCTCATGAGCATCGCCCGCACGCCGTACGACCTGCTGCCGCCGGCGCTGCTGCGCGAGCTGGCGGACGCCGGGCTCGACCCGGCAGCCGTCCACCGGATGGTGGAGGTGGCCTTCGAGGAGGACCTGCCCGCCGGGTCCAGCGACGTCACCAGCGCGGCGATGCCGCCGATGGGGCGCTCCAGCGGAGACTTCCGGGCCCGTGAGGAGGGCGTGGTCGCGGGGCTCGCGATCGCCGAGCTCGCCTTCCGCTACGCGCAGGGCGACGAGGTCTCGGTCACCGGACGGCTCGCCGACGGGAGCCGGGTGCGGCCGGGCGACGCCGTCCTGCACGTCGAGGGGCCGACCCGCGACCTGCTGACGGCCGAGCGGACGGCGCTCAACTTCGCCTGCCACCTCTCGGGCGTCGCCACCGCCACCGCGCACTGGGTCGACGCCCTGTCCGGCACCCGTGCCCGGGTCCTGGACACCCGCAAGACCCTGCCGGGCTGGCGCGCCCTCCAGAAGTACGCCGTGCGCTGCGGCGGCGGCGTCAACCACCGCTTCAGCCTGGCGGACCGGGCGATGGTGAAGGACAACCACGTGGTGGCCGCCGGTGGCGTGGTCCCGGCCTTCGAGGCGGTCAGGGCCGCCAACCCGGCGCTGCGGGTGGAGGTCGAGGTGACCGACCTCGACCAGCTCCGCGAGCTGCTCGACGCCGGCTGCGAGGAGATCCTGCTCGACAACATGAGCACCGCCACGATGGCCGAGGCGGTCGCGCTGACGGCGGGCCGCGCCACGCTGGAGGCCTCCGGCGGGCTGACCCTCGAGCGGGCGGCCGAGGTGGCCGCGACCGGCGTCGACTTCATCTCTGTCGGCGCGCTGACCCACTCCGTCAAGGTCTTCGACCTCGGCCTGGACCTCGTGGAGGAGTGACCGTGCCCCGCAACGCCGCCACCGCCGGACCGATCCTCGCCGCCGACATCGGCAACAGCCACACCGTCCTGGGGGTGGTGTCGGGCGGTGACGTGCTGGCCGAGTGGCGGGTGGCGACGGTGGCGACCCGGACCTCCGACGAGTGGTCGGTGCTGCTGCGCGGCCTGCTGGGCGACCGGGCGGCCGAGATCACCGGCATCGCGGTGTGCGCCACCGTTCCTGCCGTGCTCCACGAGTGGCGCGACATGCTCGACCGGCACTTCGGGGACCTGCCCCGCCTCGTCGTCGAGCCCGGCGTCCGGACCGGCGTGCCGGTCCGCACCGACAACCCCCGCGAGGTCGGCACCGACCGGATCCTCAACGCCCTGGCCGCCGCCACCGACTTCGGCGGTCCGGCCATCGTCGTCGACTTCGGCGGCACCGCCACGACCTTCGACGTCGTCGACGCCGCCGGCCAGTACGTCGGGGGCGCCATCGCACCCGGGATCGAGCTCTCCCTCGAGGCGCTCGGACATCGCGGTGCGCAATTGCGTACGGTCGAATTGTCGAGGCCGAGATCCGTCATTGCGCGCAACACCGTCGAGGCTTTGCAGTCTGGTCTCCTATTCGGGGTCGCGGGACAGGTCGAGGGCCTCGTCTCGCGCATGATCGGTGAATTGGCGACCGACGAGGACGTCACCGTCATCGCCACCGGCTATCTCGCCCCGCTTGTCCTCGGCGAGTGCGGCTGCTTCACCGCTCACGTGCCCGCGCTCACGCTGCGGGGGCTGGAGCTGGCCTTTGCCCGCAACCAGTAATTCGGCTTTCTCGGCTTTGATTTCCTTTTCCCGCGCCTTTCGGGCATGCTGAATTGCGAATTGCCAATGGGTGGCATTCAGGGGAAGGGAAAACAATGGCGCAGAAGGTGAACATCGTCCTGGTCGACGACCTCGACGGCAGTGACGCCTCGGAGACCGTGTCCTTCGGGCTCGACGGCACCTCCTACGAGATCGACCTGAACGACAAGAACGCCGCCGCGCTGCGCGAGGCCCTCTCCGGCTACGTCGGTCACGCCCGCAAGGTCACCGCCGCCCGCGGCCGCAAGGCGCGCACCACCGCCACGACCTCCGGCCCGAGCGCCCGCGAGCTGCGCGACTGGGCCCGCTCCAACGGCTTCGAGGTCTCCGACCGGGGCCGCGTCCCCGCCGAGGTGCGCGAGGCCTTCGACGCCGCGCACTGATCCTGTGTTCGCTCTGGGCGGACGCCCTTTGGCCCGCGCAGGGAACGCGTAGGCTGTCGGCGGGGTTGTACCGATAGTTTGCGGTTCGCCAGCGAGGCGACCGGCCCCCGAGGCAACAGGAGCGATGCGCATGTTCGAGCGGTTCACCGACCGAGCCCGACGAGTGGTGGTGCTGGCCCAGGAAGAGGCCCGCATGCTGTCCCACAACTACATCGGGACCGAGCACATCCTGCTCGGCCTGATCCACGAGGGCGAGGGTGTGGCGGCCAAGGCGCTGGAGAGCCTCGACATCTCCCTGGAGGCCGTGCGCGCCCAGGTCGAGGAGATCATCGGCCAGGGCCAGCAGGCCCCCAGCGGCCACATCCCGTTCACCCCGCGCGCCAAGAAGGTGCTCGAGCTGTCCCTGCGCGAGGCGCTGCAGCTCGGCCACTCCTACATCGGGACCGAGCACATCCTGCTCGGCCTGATCCGCGAGGGCGAGGGCGTCGCTGCCCAGGTCCTCCAGAAGCTCGGCGCCGACCTCAACCGGGTCCGCCAGCAGGTCATCCAGCTGCTCTCCGGCTTCCAGGGCAAGGAGTCCTCGGCGACCGCCTCCGCCAGCGGCGCCCCCTCCGAGCAGCAGTCCTCCTCGCTCGTCCTCGACCAGTTCGGGCGCAACCTCACCCAGGACGCCCGCGAGGGCAAGCTCGACCCGGTCATCGGCCGGGAGCAGGAGATCGAGCGGGTCATGCAGATCCTGTCGCGCCGTACGAAGAACAACCCGGTCCTCATCGGCGAGCCGGGCGTCGGCAAGACGACCATCGTCGAAGGCCTGGCCCAGGACATCGTCAAGGGCAACGTCCCCGAGACGCTCAAGGACAAGCAGATCTACACGCTCGACCTTGGCGCGCTCGTGGCCGGTTCCCGCTACCGCGGTGACTTCGAGGAGCGCCTCAAGAAGGTGCTCAAGGAGATCCGCACCCGCGGCGACATCGTGCTGTTCATCGACGAGATCCACACGCTCGTCGGCGCCGGTGCCGCCGAGGGCGCGATCGACGCGGCGAGCATCCTCAAGCCGATGCTGGCCCGCGGCGAGCTGCAGACCATCGGTGCGACCACCCTCGACGAGTACCGCAAGTACCTCGAGAAGGACGCCGCGCTGGAGCGCCGCTTCCAGCCGATCCAGGTCGCCGAGCCCTCGATCGCCCACACGATCGAGATGCTCAAGGGCCTGCGTGACCGCTACGAGGCCCACCACCGCGTGACGATCACCGACGAGGCGCTCGTGAGCGCCGCGACGCTGGCCGACCGCTACATCTCCGACCGCTTCCTCCCCGACAAGGCGATCGACCTGATCGACGAGGCCGGCTCGCGGCTGCGGATCCGCCGGATGACGGCGCCTGCCGACCTGCGCGAGTACGACGACAAGATCGCCGAGGTGCGCCAGCGCAAGGAGGGCGCGATCGACGGCCAGGACTTCGAGGCCGCGGCCCGCCTGCGCGACGAGGAGAAGCAGCTCATCGCCCGCAAGGCCGAGCGTGAGAAGCAGTGGCGCGCCGGCGACATGGACGAGGTCGCCGAGGTCGACGAGGAGCTGATCGCCGAGGTGCTCGCCGTCGCGACCGGCATCCCGATCGTGAAGCTGTCCGAGGAGGAGTCCTCGCGGCTGCTCCACATGGAGGACGAGCTCCACAAGCGGGTCATCGGCCAGGACCAGGCGGTCAAGGCGATCTCCCGCGCGATCCGGCGTACGCGTGCCGGCATGAAGGACCCCAAGCGGCCCGGCGGGTCGTTCATCTTCGCCGGCCCGTCCGGTGTCGGGAAGACCTGGCTGTCCAAGTCGCTCGCGGAGTTCCTCTTCGGCGACGAGGACGCGCTGATCCAGCTCGACATGAGCGAGTTCAGCGAGAAGCACACCGTCTCGCGGCTCTTCGGCTCGCCTCCGGGCTACGTCGGCTACGAGGAGGGCGGCCAGCTCACCGAGAAGGTGCGGCGCAAGCCGTTCTCCGTGGTCCTCTTCGACGAGGTCGAGAAGGCGCACCCCGACATCTTCAACAGCCTGCTGCAGATCCTGGAGGAAGGTCGCCTGACCGACTCCCAGGGCCGGGTCGTCGACTTCAAGAACACCGTCATCATCATGACGACCAACCTCGGCACGCGTGACATCGCCAAGGGCCTGAACCTCGGCTTCCAGCAGGCCGGTGACGCCGCCGGTTCCTACGAGCGGATGAAGAACAAGGTCTCGGAGGAGCTCAAGCAGCACTTCCGTCCCGAGTTCCTCAACCGTGTCGACGAGATCATCGTGTTCCCGCCGCTGTCGCAGGAGCAGATCGTCGCGATGGTCGACAACATGATCGCCGGCGTCGAGCTGCGCCTCCGCGACCGCGACATGAAGCTGGAGCTGACGCAGGACGCCAAGAACCTGCTGGCCGAGCGGGGCTTCGACCCCGTCCTCGGAGCGCGGCCGCTGCGGCGGACGATCCAGCGGGAGATCGAGGACGTGCTGTCCGAGAAGATGCTCTTCGGCGAGGTCGGCCCCGGGCAGATCGTGCTGGTCGGCGTCGAGGGCGAGGGGCCCACGGCCGCGTTCACGTTCCGCGGCCAGAAGATGGGCGAGCTGCCCGACGTTCCCCCGTTCGAGACCGCCGACGTCGACGCCTCCGCAGGCGAGGCACCGGCCGAGGGGCCGGACGACAGCGAAGGTCCCAAGGACGTCCCGCGCGCCGAGTGAGGTCCTGACCCGTCGTACGACATCCCGGCCCGCCGCAGAGAGATCTGCGGCGGGCCGGTGTCGTCGTGGCCGGCGGTCAGTGCGTGCCGTGCAGGTTGAGCACGACGACCCCGCCGATGATCATCAGGAGCGCCGCAGCCTTGACGATGTCCATCCGCTCGTCGAGAAAGAGCACGCCGATGACGGCGATGCCGGCGGTTCCGAGGCCGGCCCAGACGGCATACGCGACCGAGACGGGGAGTGTGCGGATCACGAGCGTGAGCAGCCAGATCGACAGCGCATAGCCCCCGATCACGGCGGCGGTCCATGCCGGGTCGCGGAACTGGTCGGTCCGGGGGAGGGAAGCCGTGGCGAAGACCTCCGCGACGATCGCGGCGAGCAGCAGCAACCAGGCGACGAGCATGACTCACGTCCTTGTGTGT
Source organism: Nocardioides euryhalodurans (assembly GCF_004564375.1). NCBI lineage: Bacteria > Bacillati > Actinomycetota > Actinomycetes > Propionibacteriales > Nocardioidaceae > Nocardioides > Nocardioides euryhalodurans. The sequence continues at coordinate 2,081,065 of NZ_CP038267.1, read as the reverse complement.
AGCGACTGCTACGAAATGTAGCACTCGCTACACTCAGTCCCAGACGTCAGAGAGGGGACCGGGTGCCGCGCGACACCACCCGCCGGGCTGAGCTCGCCGAGGCCGCGACCGACCACGTGCTGGTCCACGGGCTGATCGGCCTCAGCCTGCGCCCGCTCGCCGAGGCGCTCGGGACCAGCGACCGGATGCTGCTCTACCACTTCGCCGGCAAGGACGACCTCGTGGCGACCGTGCTGCGGACCGCCAGCGACCGGTCGGTGGCGGAGGTCCGGGCGCTCGCCCCGTCCCCCGGCGTGCGCCGCGCCGTGCTCGACCTGTGGCGCGCTGCCACGGCAGAGCAGCTGGGCCGTTGCCAGCGCCTCTACGTCGAGGCGGCGGCGCTCGGCCTGCTGGGCCGCGAGCCGTACGCCTCCGTCGTCGCCGAGGCCAACGAGCGCTGGGTCCGGGCGCTGGCCGACCACCTGGTGGCCTCGGGAGCGCGACGCCGCGAGGCCCGCCGTGCCGTGGCCCTCGTCGACGCGACCTTCATGGGTCTGCAGCTCGACCTCCCGCTGGACCCGACTTCGCCGGCGATCCGGCGGGTGGTGCGCGACGTCGCGGCCGCCGCTGCGGTCGTGGCCGGTCAGGGCAGCGCGTAGTCCTCGCCGTCTCGCACGAGCAGGCCGTCGGCGAGCAGCGAGGCCAGGCAACGTTCCCGCTGTGCCTGCTCCGGCCAGACGGCGTCGAGCCGCGGCCTCGGGACCGGCCCGTCGGCCTCCCGGACGACCGCGAGCAGCCGGCCCCGGCACTGCCGGTCGGTCCCTGCCCAGGCCTGGCCACGTCGCGGCGGTCCGTCGTACGCCGGGTGGCCGGCGGCCCGCCAGGCGCACGCGTCGGCGACCGGGCACGCCCCGCAGCGGGGCCGCTGCGCCGTGCAGACCAGGGCGCCGAGCTCCATGACCGCCACCGACCAGGTCGCGGCGTCGGCGTCGTCACGGGGGAGCAGGTCGGTCGCCCGCTCGCGCTCGGCCCGGGTCACCGACTGCGGCGCCAGCTCGACCCCGTCGAGGACCCTGGCGTGGACCCGGCGGACGTTGGTGTCCAGCACGGCGTGCCGACGCCCGTGGGCGAAGACCGCGACGGCGGCCGCCGTGTAGTCGCCGACCCCCGGCAGGGCCAGCAGGTCCGCATGGTCGGCCGGGACCTCGCCCCCGTGGTGCTCCACGATCGCGGTGGCAGCGGCGTGGAGCCGCAGCGCCCGCCGCGGGTAGCCGAGCCGTCCCCACATCCGTACCGCCTCCCCGGCCGGCTCGGCCGCGAGGGACGCCGGCGTGGGCCAGCGCTCCAGCCACTGCTCGTGGACGGGCAGCACCCGGGCGACCGGTGTCTGCTGCAGCATGAGCTCGGAGACCATGACCGACCACGGGGTGGCCGAGGGTGAGCGCCACGGCAGCTCACGGGCGTGCTCGTCGTACCACCGCAGCACCGGGGCGTGGAGGTCGTTCATCGTCACCGATCGTAGGCAGGCAGGCGTGGCACCGCCGCCGGGGCCGCCCCGCTGTCTAGGTTGTGACCATGACCGCGATGACCCGGGGACCGCTGCCGGCACGCGTCTACTGGCGACGCCGCGCCCTCGTGGTGCTGCTGGCGCTCGGTCTCGTCATCGGGACCGCACGGCTGCTCACGCTGGGCTCCGACGCCTCCTCCGAGGACCCGCAGGCCAGCCAGGTCGCGGCCGACACCACCGAGTCCGCCGTGCCGGACGACGCGACCACCGAGGCCTCGTCCCCGATCGCCGAGCCGCGGGTCACCACCGAGCCGAAGCGCGAGCGGAAGAAGCAGCGCCCGAAGCGGCCGGTCCTCGCCGAGCCCGAGGGCGTCTGCTCCGACCGCGACATCGCCGTGACCCCCTCCGTCGAGGACGCGGTCGGCGGGCGCCCGGTCGTCTTCACCCTCCAGCTGCGCACCATCACCAGTCCGGCGTGCACCTGGCAGGTCTCGCCGACAACCCTGACGGTCAAGCTCCGCTCGGGCGACGACGACATCTGGTCCAGCCAGGACTGCCGCCGGGCGGTCCCGACCCAGGAGGTCGTGGTCCGCGACAACGTCAGCACCGAGGTCGAGGTGACCTGGTCCGGACGCCGCTCCGACGACGAGTGCTCGGTCTTCACCGACTGGGCCCTGCCCGGCTGGTACTACGTCGACGCAGCCGCCCTTGCCGGCGAGCCCTCCGACCTCCACTTCCAGCTCAGCAAGCCGGAGCCGGAGGTGCAGGTCGAGACCGTCCAGCCCGAGCCGCGCGAGGACCGACGCGACCGCGACCGCGACCGGCAGCGGCAGTCCGGGCAGGAGCAGCAGGGGCAGGACGGGGACCGGGCGCAGGACGAGGGGCAGGGCGGCCGCGGCTGAGTCGGGAGGCTCAGACGTAGCGCTCGAGGATCGTCGACTCCGCCAGTCGCGAGAGCCCCTCGCGGACGCTGCGGGCACGCAGCTCGCCGACGCCGTCGACCGCCTGCAGGTCCTCGATGCCGGCGGAGAGCAGCTTCTGGAGCGTCCCGAAGTGGTCGACCAGCCGGTCGACGACGGCCTGCGGCAGCCGCGGCACCTTGGCGAGCAGGCGGTAGCCGCGGGGGGCGACGGCTCCGTCGAGGTGCTCGCCGCTGCCGAGCCCGAGCGCGCGGGCGGCGGCACCGGGGTCGACCAGCTCGGTGGGGGAGAGGGCCTCGAGCCGTGCCAGGCACTCCTCCGGGGTCCGTGCGCGTCGACCCGCGGGCAGGTAGTCGCGGATCACCAGCTCGCGCTCGGCGTCCACGCCCGTGATCAGCTCCTCCAGCTGCAGCGAGAGCAGCCGGCCGTCGGTGCCGAGCTCGAGGACGTAGTCCTCGATCTCGCGGGCGATCCGGGTGACCATCTCGAGCCGTTGGGCGACGACGGCCACGTCGCGGACCGTGACGAGGTCCTCGATCTCGAGGGCCGACAGCGTGCTGGCGACCTCGTCGAGGCGCAGCTTGTAGCGCTCCAGGGTGGCGAGGGCCTGGTTGGCGCGGGACAGGATCTGGCCGGAGTCCTCGAGCACGTGGCGGGTCTCGCCGACGTACGCGGCGATGATCTGCATCGACTGCGACACCGAGATCACCGGGAAGCCGGTCTGCCGGGCGACGCGGTCGGCGGTGCGGTGCCGGGTCCCGGTCTCCTCCGAGGGGATCGTGTGGTCGGGCATCAGGTGGGTGGCGGCCCGGATGATCCGGGTGACGTCACGGTCGAGGACCAGGGCGCCGTCCATCTTGGCCAGCTCGCGCAGCCCGGTGGCGGTGAAGGGCACGTCGAGGCTGAAGCCGCCGGTGGCGATCGACTCGACGGTGCGGTCGTGGCCGAGGACGATCAGGGCGCCTGTGCGGCCGCGGAGGATCCGCTCGAGCCCGTCGCGCAGCGGCGTTCCCGGTGCGATCGTGGCCAGGGTCGCGCGCAGCCGGAGCTGCTCGTCCGTACGGTCGGCCGCCACGCCTGTCTCCCTCCGTCTGCCGAGTCGTCGTCACGCCTCGGCGCCGACAGTGTAGGAGATGTGGGCCACACCGGCCCGCACCGGACCGTCAGCCGGCGCGGGACCTGCCGAGCGAGAGGGTCCGCAACGCCGAGGCGACGTCGGGCACCTCGATCACGCGCATGCCGTCGATGCGCCGCTCACCGGTCTTCCCGCCGCTGCGGTCGTGGGGAACCACCGCGACGGTGAACCCCAGCCGGGCGGCCTCGGCGATCCGCTGGGGCAGGTCGCGGACCTTGCGCAGCTCCCCCGCCAGGCCCAGCTCGCCCATGGCCACCACGCCCTGGGGCGCCGGCTCCCCGGTCGACGCGGAGGCCAGGGCGACGGCGATGGCCAGGTCGGTGGCCGGCTCGAGCAGCCGGGCACCGCCGACGGTCGAGGCGAAGACGTCCTGCTGCTGGAGGCGGAGACCGCAGTGCTGGTGGAGCACCGCCAGCACCATCGCCACCCGGGAGGAGTCGAGGCCACTGGTCGTACGGCGGGGGCGCTCGGCGGCGGTGTGGGTGACCAGCGCCTGCACCTCGGCGAGCAACGGACGCCGCCCCTCCATCGTCACGGCTACACAGGTCCCGGGGACCTGCTGGTGGTGGTTCTCGACGAAGAGCCCGGTCGGGTCGGTCACCGCGGTGATGCCCTCGGCGGAGAGGTCGAAGCAGCCGACCTCGTCGACCGGGCCGAAGCGGTTCTTCATCGCCCGGACCATCCGGAAGCGGGAGTTGCGGTCGCCCTCGAAGTGGAGCACCACGTCGACCACGTGCTCGAGGACGCGGGGGCCGGCGATCGAGCCGTCCTTGGTCACGTGGCCCACGAGCACGGTGGTGATGTTGCGGGTCTTGGCGACCCGGATCAGCGCAGCCGCCACCTCCTTGACCTGGCTGACGCCGCCGGGGACGCCGTCGGTGCCGGAGGCGGCGATCGTCTGCACGGAGTCGACGACCAGCAGCTCGGGTCGCACCTCCTCGATGTGGGTCAGCACGGCGCCGAGGTCGGTCTCGGCCGCCAGGAAGAGCTGCTCGTGGACGCCGCCGGTCCGGTCGGCGCGCAGCCGGACCTGCGAGGCGGACTCCTCGCCCGTGACGTAGAGGGTGCGGCGCTGGTAGCGGGCGGTCTGGGCGGCCACCTCGAGCAGCAGCGTGCTCTTGCCGACGCCGGGCTCGCCGGCCAGCAGGATCGCCGCACCGGGGACGAGGCCGCCACCGAGCACCCGGTCGAGCTCGGGCACGCCGCTGGTGCGGAAGGCGGAGTCCTCGGCAGGCACCTCGCCGATGGGGACCGCCGGTCGGGTCACCGGTCCGGCGCTCGCTCGCATCGTGGGCGCGGCCGCCTCCGCCACCGAGCCCCAGGCCTGGCACTCGCCGCAGCGGCCCACCCACTTGGCGGTCTCCCAGCCGCACTCGCTGCAGCGGTAGGCAGGGCGCGGGGACCTGGCGGCACTCTTCGGCATGCGGGAGACGCTAGGTCACGGCACCCACAGCCATGGGTATGCTGCCCATTGGAACGATCAAGAGCGGCCTGTGAGGGGGACTGATGTCGCGCACACCGGGGCGGGTGCCTGCGCTGCCACCGACGTTGGCCGACGTGGCCGAGGTCGCCGGCGTGTCACGCCAGACCGTGTCCAACGCGGTCAACAACCCCGACCTCCTGCGCGCCGACACGCTGCAGCGGGTGCAGGAGGCGATCGACTCGCTGGGCTACTCGCCCAACCGGGCCGCCCGCAACCTCCGTACGCGCACCAGCCACCTGATCGGGCTGCGCTTCGCCCCCGCCCAGGAGGGCACGGCGAACGCCCTGATGGACCGGTTCGTCCACTCCCTGGTCGAGACCTCGAGTGCCGCCGGCTACCACGTGCTGCTCTTCCCGGGCGACCCGCAGGACCCGACGACGGGCTACGACGACCTGTTGCGCTCCACCGCCGTCGACGCCTTCGTGGCGACCGACACCTACCTCGGCAACCCGCAGGCGGCGTGGCTGGAGTCGCGCCGGGCCCCGTTCGTCGCGTTCGGCCGTCCCTGGGACAACCCCGGCGCCGGCCACCCCTGGGTCGACGTCGACGGCGCCGCCGGCACCCAGGTCGCGACCGAGCACCTGCTCTCGCGGGGCCACGAGCGGATCGCGTGGATCGGGTGGCGCAAGGACCAGGTGATCGGCGAGGACCGCCGGAGCGGGTGGACCCGCACCATGCGCTCCCACGGCCTGGCCACCACCGGCCTCGCCTCGCGCTCCGACGACACGGTCGCCAGCGGCCGGGAGGCGGCCGCCGTGCTGCTCGACGAGGCCGGCCCGACCGGTTTCGTGTGCGCCTCCGACACGCTGGCGCTCGGGGTCATGCACACCCTCGCCGACCGTGGCATGGTCCCCGGCCGCGACGTCGCCGTGGTCGGGTTCGACGACTCCCAGGTCGCCCAGGTCGTGCCCCCGGGCCTGACCTCGGTCCGACAGCCGCTCGAGGAGGTCGCGGTCGAGATCGTCCGTGCGCTCGAGGGCCTGCTCGGCCACCCGCCCGAGCGGGCCGAGGGCGTGCTGCTCGCTCCCGAGCTGGTCGTGCGCGGGACCAGCTGAGCGCCCTGCATGATTCCCCGGCTGCCGGGGAAACCTGCAACGTGCAGGCCGGCTAGAAGCCTCGCACCCACAGGTTCACGGCGTAGTCGACCGAGGTCCCCTCGTGCGTGGCCAGGACGTCGGTGGCCACCGCGGTCGGCAGCTCGATGCCGACCACGGCCTCGAGGTCCTCGCGGGACCCGAACTCCCAGCGGATCTCGAGCGGGTGTCTCTCCCAGCCGCGGCCCGACCAGAAGCGCTCCACCGCGACCGGGTCCACCTCGGGGTAGCCCCGCCGGAACCACGCGCCGAAGGTGGAGCGGGTGGGGTCGTTGTCGATGACGAACGCGGTGCCGCCACGGCGTACGACGCGGTCGAGCTCGGCCAGTCCGGGCTCGCAGCCGGGACCGAAGAAGTAGGCCCACCGGGCGTGCACCACGTCCACGGACGCGTCCGGGACCGGGAGGGACTGCGCGAGGCCCTCGCGGACCGCCACGTTGCCGAGCCGACGCGTACGTCGGCGCGCGATCGCCGCCAGGCCGGGATGCGGCTCCACCCCGACGACCGCGGCCGCGTCCTCGGCGAAGCGGGGGAGGTGGAAGCCGGTGCCGCAGCCGAGGTCGAGCACCGTCCGACCGGACCAGTCGGCGAGCCGGCGCATGGCGGCCTCGAGCAGGCCGTCGGGGTCGACGGCCCGGTTCTCGAGCTCGTACGTCGCGGTGTGGTGCCAGATGTTCGGGCTCGGTCGAGCGCCCGCGGGGATCCCGCTCACCCGCGAGGCTCGCTCAGATCCGGACCAGGCCGTTCGGGGTCTGCACCTGGGCGGCGATGATGCCGGGGGTGCCGTTGGGGGCCACCCACTCGACCTTCACGTCCTCCAGGGGCGCCTCGACGGTCTCGCCGAGCCACTCCGAGACCCGCTGCGGGTCGCCGGCGATCTCGAGGCAGGCGAGCGTGAAGTCGCCCGCCGCCCCGGCGCTCGGGTGCATCTCCGCAGGGCTCTCCCAGTGGATGAAGAAGGGCAGCTGCGGGTCTGCGATGAGACCGTTGATACCGATCTGCTGCCAGAGCAGCTCGGTGCCGTCGGGTCGCTTGCGGTTGCCCTTGGCGGCCTCGCGCCCGAGCCGGGTCTCGACCGCGGCGATGTCGTCGACCGCCACGACCCAGCCGAGCCAGCCGCCCCCGAGCTGGGAGCGGGCACGCACGGCCTGGCCGAAGGGCGCCTTGTCGGAGGCCGGGTGGTCGAGCACCTCGACGACCTCCAGGTAGGTCCCCCCGGACAACGGAAGGATCATGTTGCGGGTGCCGAACCGCGGGTGCACCCCGCCGTCGAGGAAGTCCGTGCCGAGCAGTCCCCCGAGTCGCTGGGCAGTGCTGGCAAGGCCATCAGGTCCGGCTGCGAAAGAGAGATGGTCCAAGCGCATGCCGTTCATTGTCGGCAATCGGGGATCGGTCGCGTGCAGCGGGGTCGATTTGTCTCGATGTCAAGGCTTCGTCCCGGGATCCGACAGTGGCCGGGTCCCCGCGGAGAAAGGTCCTCAGCGGGGGTCGGCGGGATGGATCGCGAGCGCCGAGCGGGACCGCAGGTGCGCCTCGCAGTGCGCCACGAGCGCGTCGTAGGCGGGGCGGCCCATCAGCTCGGTGAGCTCGGGCTCGTTGGTGACGTAGAGCGGCTCCACGCCGACGTGGGCCTCGGTGTTGCCCGAGCAGTACCAGTCGAGGTCGTGCCCGCCCGGACCCCAGCCGCGACGGTCGTACTCCGTGATCGTGACCTCGGTGTAGGACGTCTCGTCCTGCCGCTCGACGGTGCGGTACGTCCGCCGGATGGGCAGCTGCCAGCACACGTCGGGCTTCGTCTCGAGCGGGTTGCGGCCCTGCGCGAGCGCGAGGCCGTGGAGCGCGCAGCCGGCCCCGGTCGGGAAGTCGGTGCGGTTGTGGAAGATGCAGGCCCCCTGGCCGTCGACCTCGAGGGTGCGGGTCTTGGTCTCGCCGTCGGCGTCCTTCTCGACCCAGTCCGCCTTGCGGACCTTGCGGCCCGGGTGGAACTGCCACTGCTCCGGCGTGAGCTGGGCGACGTACGACGCCACCCGCTTCTCGTCGTCCTTGTCGGAGAAGTGGGCGCCGAGGGTGCAGCACCCGGTGTCGGGGGACTCCTTGTAGATGCCGTGGCAGCCCTGCCCGAAGATGCACAGGTAGTTCGACGTGAGCCACGTCAGGTCGCAGCGGAACACCTGGTCGGCGTCGGCGGGGTCGGCGAACTCGACCCAGGCTCGGGGGAAGACGAGGTCGACTTCGGGCACGCCCAGAAGCCTACGTCGGATGCGCGCCGTGTCCGCTCCGCCCCGACGGGGATACGGTGATCCCATGCGCCTGGGCGTGCTCGACATCGGATCCAACACCGGTCACCTGCTGGTGGTGGACGCCCACGTGGGCGCCGCCCCGCTCCCGGCGTACTCCCACAAGGAGCCGCTGCGGCTGGCCGAGCACCTCGACGAGTCCGGGGCGGTGACCGACCGGGGCATCGACGCGCTGGCCGACTTCGTCGCCTCCGCGCTGGTCGTCGCGGAGGACAAGGGCTGCGAGGACATGCTGCCCTTCGCCACCTCCGCCGTCCGCGACGCCACGAACTCCGACGACGTGCTGCAGGCGGTCCGCGACCGCACCGGCGTCGAGATCGGGGTGCTGCCCGGCGAGGACGAGGCCCGGTTGACCTTCCTCGCCGTACGCCGGTGGTTCGGCTGGTCCTCGGGCCGGCTGGCCGTCTTCGACATCGGTGGCGGGTCGCTCGAGATCGCGGCGGGCGCCAACGAGTGGCCCGACGTCGCCTGGTCGATGCCGCTCGGCGCCGCCCGCCTCGCGCGCGAGCACCTCGCCGACGACCGCTCCGAGGAGTCGATCCGGACGCTGCGCAGGAAGATCCGGGCCGACATCGCCCGTGACGCGGGCAACCTGCTCCGCTCCGGTGCGCCCGACCAGGCGGTGGCGACGTCCAAGACCTTCCGCTCGCTCGCACGCATCTGCGGAGCCCCGCCCTCGGGCGACGGGCCGCTGGTGCCGCGGGTGCTGCCGTGCGAGGCGATGACGGAGTGGATCCCCAAGCTCGCGGCGATGAGCGACGAGGAGCTCGGCGAGCTCCCGGGCGTCTCCCCGAGCCGCACCCACCAGATCCTCCCGGGCGCCCTGGTCGCTGTCGGGATCATGGACATCTTCGACCTCCCCGAGCTCGAGATCTGCCCGTGGGCGCTGCGGGAGGGCGTCATCCTCGAGCGGATCGACGCGATCCGGTCGGCCGGTGGCTGACCGCTCAGGTCGGATCGGACTGTCCACGGCGTCGGTCTATCCCGAGTCCTCCGCCCACGCCTTCGCCTACGCCGCGTCGCTGGGCTACGACGCCGTCGAGGTGATGGTGGGCATCGACGCCCTCTCGCAGCAGGTCGCGGCGGTGCGCCAGCTCTCCGAGCACCACCAGATCGACGTCTGCGCGATCCACGCGCCCTGCCTGCTCTTCACGCAGCGCGTGTGGGGGACCGAGCCCTGGGGCAAGCTCGAGCGGTCGGCGGAGATGGCGGCCGCGGTGGGTGCCGAGGTGGTCGTGGTGCACCCGCCCTTCCGCTGGCAGAAGGAGTACGCCGCCGGCTTCGTCGACGGCATCGCCGCCCTCGAGGAGTCGACCGGCCTGGCCTTCGCGGTCGAGAACATGTATCCGTGGCGGGCGTCCTCGCGCCGCGGCATGGAGATGTACCTGCCGGGCTGGGACCCCTCCGAGGAGTCGTACGCGCACACCACCATCGACCTCTCCCACGCCGCGATCGCGCGCTCGGACGTCGTCGAGATGGCGGTCCGCATGGGCTCACGGCTGCGTCACGTCCACCTCACCGACGGCAGCGGCTCCGCCAAGGACGAGCACCTCGTGCCGGGCCGCGGTGTGATGGGGGCAGCCGACTTCCTGCGCCACGTCGCGGACTCCGGCTTCGGCGGCGACATCGTGGTCGAGATCAACACCCGGAAGGCCGCCACCCGCGAGCAGCGTGAGGCCGACCTGCGGGCCTCGCTCGACTTCGCGCGGCAGCACTTCACCGTGGGGGCCCGGTGAGCGGTACCGCCCGCGGGCGGCGACCGGGGGCCCCCGACACCAGGGCGGCCATCCTCGCGTCGGCGCGGACCCGGTTCGCCGAGCGCGGGTTCGCAGGGACGACGATCCGTGCGGTGGCCGGCGACGCCGGCGTGGACGCGGCGCTGGTGCACCACTACTTCGGCACCAAGGACGACCTCTTCATGGCCGCCATGCAGCTGCCGGTGGACCCGCGCGAGGTGATCGCGCCCGTCGTGGCCCAGGGCCCGGACGGCGCGGCGGAGCGGTTCCTGGTCGCCTTCCTGGGCGTCTGGGAGGACCCCGAGCTGCAGCCGACCCTGGTGGCCTTCGCGCGGGGGCTGATGGACCCCGACGCGTCCCGGCTGCTGTCGGAGGGGTTCCTGCCGGTGGTGCTGCAGCCGGTCGGCGTCGCGCTCGGCCTCGAGCGGCCCGAGCGCCGGATGACGCTGGTGGCGAGCCAGGTGATCGGCCTGATCCTGCTGCGCTACGTGCTGCGGGTCGAGCCGCTCGCCTCCCTGTCACGGGACGAGCTCGTGGCGACGTACGCCCCGACCCTGCAGCGCTACCTCACCGGCCCCTTGCCCTGAGGGCGGTCTCAGGCGCATAATTCAACACATGATGAATAACTCCGTGGAGATCCGCGGGCTCACGGTCGTCCGCGGCACGCGCACGGTGCTGCGCGACCTCGACCTGGCCGTGGGCGGTGGCGTGACCGGGCTGCTCGGTCCCAGCGGCTGCGGCAAGACGACGTTGCTGCGATGCCTCGTGGGCGTCCAGCAGGTCAAGGGCGGGTCGGTGAGGGTCTTCGGCGAGGAGGCGGGCAGCCCGGTGCTCCGCCCCCGGACCGGCTACGTCACCCAGGCCGCCAGCGTCTACGACGACCTGACGGTCGCGGAGAACCTCCGCTTCTTCGGTCGCGTGCTCGGCGCCGATGCCGCGCGCGCCGACACGGTGCTGGAGCAGGTGGACCTCGCCGACCACGGCGACCAGGTGGTGAGCCGGCTCAGCGGTGGCCAGCGGTCCCGGGCGAGCCTGGCCGTCGCGCTGCTCGGGGAGCCGGACCTGCTCGTGCTCGACGAGCCGACCGTCGGCCTCGACCCGGTGCTGAGGCGCGACCTGTGGCAGCTGTTCCACCGGCTCGCCGACGCCGGTGCCGCGGTGATCGTCTCGAGCCACGTCATGGACGAGGCCGAGCGCTGCGACCGGCTGCTGCTCATGCGCGAGGGCGAGATCATCGCCGACGGCACACCCGACGCGATCCGCGAGCGCACCGGGACCGACGACATCGAGCAGGCCTTCCTGCGGATCGTGGAGCCGGCGGCATGAGCACCCCACGAGACTGCGCGCTTCTCCCGCTGCGCTCCTCCAGCCCACACTTCCGCGGGGACCCCGCATGAGCACCCGGGTGCTGCTCGCCGTCAACGGCCGGGTGCTCGCCCAGCTGCGGCGCGACCACCGCACCGTCGCGATGCTGCTGCTGGTGCCGTGCCTGCTGATGACCCTCCTCTGGTGGATGTTCGACGAGCTTCCGGGTGCGACCTTCGACCAGCTCGGCCCCGGCCTGCTGGCGATGTTCCCGTTCATCATCATGTTCCTGGTGACCAGCGTGACCACGCTGAGGGAACGCTCCTCCGGCACGCTCGAGCGGCTGCTGGCGATGCCGATGGGCAAGCTCGACTTCCTCGGCGGCTACGCGCTCGCCTTCGGGTTGGTCGCCGCGCTCCAGTCGGTCCTCGCCGTCGGGCTGAGCGTCGTCCTCCTCGACCTCGACGTCGCCGGACCGGTGTGGCTGCTGACCGTGGTGGCCGTGGCCGACGCCGTGCTGGGGACGGCCCTGGGGCTGTTCGTCAGCGCCTTCGCCCGCACCGAGTTCCAGGCGGTGCAGTTCATGCCGGTCGTGGTGATCCCGCAGATCCTGCTCTGCGGGCTCTTCGTGCCCCGCGACGCGCTCCCCGACGTGCTGGGCGCGATCAGCGACGTGCTGCCGCTGTCCTACGCCGTCGACGCGATGCAGACCCTCACGACCACGACCGGGACCGCCGAGGTCTGGCCGGACCTGGCGGTGGTGGTCGGGTTCGCGCTGGCCGGGCTCGCCCTCGGCGCGGCCACGCTGCGCCGGCGTACGCCCTGAGCGGCTAGCGTCGGGCGGGTGACCACCACGGACGTCGACGTCGCGATCGCAGCCGCCCGTGCGGGTGCCGCTGAGGCCGCGGCGGGCTACCGCACCCCGGTCGAGCGCCACGGCAAGGACGGGATCGACTTCGCCACCGAGGCCGACCTCGCCTCCGAACGTGCCGTCCGCGCCGTCCTGCGGGACCACCGGCCCGACGACGCGGTCGTCGGGGAGGAGTACGGCGCCGAGGGTGCCGGCGACCGCACCTGGCTGGTGGACCCCATCTGCGGGACCCTCAACTTCGCCGCCGGCATCCCGCTGCTGGCCGTCAACGTGGCGCTGCGCGAGGGTGAGCACGTACGGGTCGCGGCCGTCGCCGACCCGGTCGCCGGGGACGTCCTCGTCACCGACGGCGAGCGCGCCTGGGCCGAGTCGGACCCCGCGACCGCCCTCTCGGCCGGGACGGACAACCGGCTGGTCGAGGTCGACCTGACCTCGCTGCGCACGCGACGGCTGCTCGAGCTGCCGGCCTTCGCCGAGCGATACGCGCCGCGCGGGGCGGCCACCTCGCTGGCGGTGGCGTGGGTCGCGGCCGGCCGGTTCGCGGCGTACGTCGCCGACGGCGACGTCAGCCAGAGCGTCCACTACGCGGCGGGGCTGGCGCTGTGCCGCTCGACCGGGTGCGTGGTGACCGACCTCGAGGGCGGCCCGGTGTCGAGCGGCCAGGGGCTGCTCGTGGCAGCCACCGGCGACGCCCACGCCGACCTGCTGGCCCTGCTGGCGCGGGCCTGAGGGAGCCTCGCCGGCTTCGCCGCGGAGGAGTCCCGCGCGTAGCCTGTGCGCCATGTCCCTGCTCCGCCAACCACTCCTGATGCTGTCCCGCAGCCGCCACGTCCAGGAGCTCGTCAGCACCATGCCGGTCTCCTCCGGGATCGTCCACTCCTACGTCCCCGGCGAGACCACCGACGCGGCCGTGACCGCGTCCGAGGAGCTCGTCGCCGGCGGCATGTGGGTCACCCTCGACTTCCTGGGCGAGGACACCCTCGACGTGGAGCAGGCCGAGGCCACCGTGGCGGCGTACGTCGAGCTCCTCGGCGAGCTCGCCCACCGCGGGCTGGCCCGCCGGGCCGAGGTGTCGGTCAAGCTCAGCGCGGTCGGCCAGGCGTTGCCCGACTCGGTCGCCGGCGGCGGCCACAAGATCGCGCTCGAGAACGCCCGCACGATCTGCCGCGCCGCCCGCAACGCCGGCACCACGGTGACCCTCGACATGGAGGACCACACCACCACCGACTCGACGCTGGCGATCCTCCGCGAGCTGCGCAAGGACTTCCCCGAGACGGGCGCGGTGCTGCAGGCCGCCCTCCACCGCACCGAGGCCGACTGCCGGGCACTGGCCCACGAGGGCTCGCGGGTCCGGCTCTGCAAGGGCGCCTACCTCGAGCCCGAGGAGGTCGCCTTCCAGGACCGGATCGACGTCGACCGCTCCTACGTCCGCTGCCTCAAGGTGCTGCTGGCCGGGCAGGGCTACCCCATGATCGCGACGCACGACCCGCGGATGATCGAGATCGCCGGGTCGCTCGCCAGCCGCTACGGCCGCGAGCGCGGGACCTACGAGTTCCAGATGCTCTACGGCATCCGGCCCCTCGAGCAGCAGCGGCTGGCCGAGTCGGGCGAGACGATGCGTGTCTACCTGCCCTACGGGACCGAGTGGTACGGCTACCTCATGAGACGTCTCGCGGAGCGTCCGGCCAACCTGTCATTCTTCGTGAAGTCCTTGGTCTCCAAGAAGTAGGAAGGCGCTGACGTGGCCCAGGCTGAGTCCAGTGCGGCGATCCTCGGCGCCGGCGTGATGGGGGAGACCCTGCTCTCCGGCCTGGTGCGGGCCGGTCGCCGCGTCGACCACCTGCTGGTCGGCGAGAAGCGGCCCGAGCGGGCGCGCGAGCTCGAGGAGCGCTACGGCGTGGCGGTGGTCTCCAACGCCGAGGCCAGCCGCCGGGCCGACACGGTCGCGATCGTCGTCAAGCCGCAGGACATGGGCGACCTGCTCGACGAGATCGCGGGCGAGCTGCGCCCCGGGCAGCTCGTGGTCTCCCTCGCCGCCGGCATCACCACCGCCTTCATCGAGTCGCGCGTGCCCGACGGCGTCGCCGTCGTCCGGGTCATGCCCAACACGCCGGCGCTGGTCGACGAGGGGATGGCGGCGATCTCGCCCGGCTCCCACTGCGACGAGCAGCACCTCGCCGAGGCGGAGGCGCTGATGTCGTCGGTCGGCAAGGTGGTCCGCGTCCCCGAGCGGCAGCAGGACGCGGTCACGGCGATCTCCGGGTCCGGGCCGGCCTACATCTACTTCGTGGTCGAGTCGATGATCGAGGCCGGCGTGCACCTCGGGCTGCCGCGGGCCACCGCGACGGACCTGGTCGTGCAGACCGTCTTCGGGTCCGCGACGATGCTCCGCGAGACCGGCTCGCACCCCGTGGTGCTGCGGGAGCAGGTCACCTCGCCCGGCGGCACCACCGCGGCCGCGCTGCGCGAGCTCGAGACCCACAAGGTCCGGGCCGCGTTCCTCGCGGCCATGGAGGCCGCCCGCGACCGTTCCCGCGCGCTCGCCGAGGGCTCCTGACTCACAACCCGACGGCCTCGCGGGCCGCGTCGAGCACGGGCGTGCTGACCTCGAGGCACCGCTCCTCGCCCCGGGCGAGCACGCCGTCGACGTACGCGGGGTCGGCGGCGAGGTCACGGTAGCGCTGCTGCAGCGGCTCGAGCACGGCCACCACCGCGTCGGTCACGGCCGCCTTGAGCGCGCCGTACGTGGTCAGGCCGGCGGGTGACCCGCCGCAGGCGGTCAGGATGTCGAGCAGGTTGGTCACCCCGGGCTTGGCCTCCCGGTCGGCGCGCACGGCGTCCGGGCCGGTGTCGGAGTCGGTGACCGCACGCGCCAGCTTGCGGCGTACGACGTCGGGCGGGTCGAGCAGCAGGACCGACCCGGCCCCTTCGACCGACTTGCTCATCTTGCGGGTCGGCTCGGCGAGGTCCATGACCCGCGCCCCCGCCGCGGGCGTGACGATCTCCGGCACGGTGAACACCTCGCCGTAGGTCCGGTTGAAGCGGAGCGCGAGGTCACGGGTGAGCTCGATGTGCTGGCGCTGGTCGTCGCCCACCGGCACCTGCGTGGGTCGGTAGAGCAGGATGTCGGCTGCCATCAGGACCGGGTAGGTGTAGAGCGAGACGCGGGTGGAGTCGCGGCCGCGGCCCTTCTCCTTGAACTGGATCATCCGGTTGAGCTCGCCGGTGTGGGCGGTGCACTCCAGCAGGTAGGAGAGGGCAGTGTGTGTCGGCACCCGGCTCTGCCGGAACAAGGTGCTCTGCCCGAGACCGGCCGCGAGCAGCAGCGTCGACATCTCGGCGGTGCGCGCCCGCAGCGGGCCCGGGTCGTGCGGCGTGGTCATCGCGTGCAGGTCGGAGATGCCGTAGTAGGCGTCGTCCTGCCGCTCGGCCATCGGGCGCAGCGCGCCGAGCAGGTTGCCGAGGGTGAGCCGCCCGGACGGGGTGAGCAGGGAGAGGGTGGTCATGCGGTGCTCCTGTGGGTAGGGCCCACGGGCGCGCGTACGGTCGGCCGCCCGGGGGCGGCCGTGGTCGATGAGGGTGTGCTCGAGCAGGGGTCCGCCGTCAGGCGGGCCACCGGAGGAGGGTGGAGGTCGTCGGCACGCGTCCAGTCTGCCAGAACCCGGCGTCAGTCCCGGAGGACCTGGTCGAGGCTGCTCACCCGCGTGACGCCCGAGCCCCTGCCCGTTCCGGAGCGGTCCAGCCAGACCGCCTCGAGCCCGGCGGCCAGGGCGCCCCGGACGTCGAGCTCGAGGGAGTCGCCGATCATCAGGGTCCGGTCCGGCGGGGAGCCCGCCACCGCGCAGGCGTCGAGGAAGGCGCTCGGGTGCGGCTTGGACGCCGCGAGCCTCGAGGTGGCGACCAGGTGGTCGACCTCGTCCGCGAGGCCGGTCCTCGTCAGCTTGAGGGACTGGTGGTCGTGGTCGCCGTTGGTCAGCACGGCGATGGTGGCGCCGGCGAGGCGGGCGCGCCGCAGCGCAGGGGCGGCGTCGGGGAAGGCCTGCCACGCCTCCTCGTAGCGGGCGAGGTGCTCGGCGAAGGTGGCGTCCGCCTCGTCGTCGGAGTCGAGCGGGACCTCCGGCAGGAACTCGCGGATCCGCACCCGACGCTGCTCGAGGTAGGTCAGCTCGCGGTCCTGGTAGCGACGGTAGTGACGGTCGCTGAGGGCCGTCCAGCGCTCGACGAGCCGGTCCTCGGGATCGTCGAGGCCCCGGTCCCGGGCCCACCCGACGACGGCGGACCTGGCCGCGCCGTGCTGGTCCACGAGGGTGTCGTCGAGGTCGAAGAGGACTGCTGCCCACATGTCCGCCATCGTGCCGCACCGGAGGTGCGACCCAGGGCGGCGGTAGCGTGGCGGGCATGGTGGTGTGCTCCGGACCGGCGACGGTCGTCTTCGACCCGAGCCTCACCAGCTACGACTTCGGTCCGGCCCACCCGATGTCGCCGCTGCGGGTCGACCTCACCATGCGGCTCGCCGAGGAGCTCGGCGTCCTCGGGCACGGGCTGAAGACCGTCCCTGCCCCCACGGCCACCGAGGAGCAGCTGCTCACCGTGCACGACGCCGAGCTCGTGGCGGCCGTCGTCCGCGCCGGGACCACGGGGGAGCACAGCGACCGGTGCGGCCTCGGCAGCGACGACAACCCGGTCTTCCGCGACATGCACGTCGCGGCGGCGCACGTGGTCGGCGCCAGCATCGAGGCCTTCGACCAGGTCTGGAGCGGCCGCAGCCTCCACAGCGCCAACATCGCCGGTGGCCTGCACCACGGCATGCCCTCGCGTGCCAGCGGCTTCTGCATCTACAACGACGTCGCCGTCGGCATCCAGCACCTGCTCGACCGTGGCGCGGAGCGGATCGCGTACGTCGACGTCGACGTCCACCACGGCGACGGGGTGGAGCGGGTGTTCTGGGACGACCCGCGGGTGCTCACCGTCTCGCTCCACGAGACCGGCCAGATGCTCTTCCCGGGCACCGGCTTCCCGCAGGACTCCGGCGGACCGCGGGCGTTGGGGTCGGCCGTCAACGTCGCCCTGCCCCCCGGCACCTCGGACGCGGGCTGGCTGCGGGCCTTCCACGCGGTCGTGCCGCCGGTGGTGCGGGAGTTCGCGCCGGAGGTGCTCGTGACCCAGCACGGCTGCGACTCCCACATCGAGGACCCGCTTGCCCACCTGATGCTCACCGTCGACGGCCAGCGTGCGACCTACCTCGCGCTCCACGAGCTCGCCCACGAGGTCTGCGGCGGCCGCTGGGTCGCCACCGGGGGTGGCGGCTACTCCCTGGTCGAGGTCGTGCCGCGGGCCTGGACCCACCTGCTGGCGATCGTCGGGGGACGCCCGCTCGCCCCCGGGACCGAGACGCCACCGGAGTGGCGCGAGTACGTCCGGACGATGCTCGGCGCGACGCCTCCGATGCGCCTGACGGACGGTCGCACCCCGGCGTACCGCGACTGGTCGGAGGGGTTCGACCCCGAGTCGTGGCTGGACCGCGCCATCAACGCGACCCGGACCGAGGTGTTCCCGTACCACGGGCTGGACCCGATGCCCTGAGGCTCCGCAGGGCTGGCCCGCCCGGCAATTCCCTGCATGTCGCAAGCCGACACGCCGTCTCCCCACGAGTTTCAGTAGTGAATTGCTTCCCCACGGACCCCACAGGCCCTATCCTTCCCATGCGCGGCACGTTGTGCCCACCGGCGGGGAAGCCGGTGGCGTGCTGCCACAGAAAGCCGGTGCGCGATGGTGAACATGTCCGGGGATCACGCTGACCCCAAGTTCTTGACCGTGGCTGAGGTCGCGGCGATGATGCGCGTCTCGAAGATGACGGTGTACCGGCTGGTCCACAGCGGTGAGCTGCCCGCCGTCCGCGTCGGCCGCTCGTTCCGGGTGACCGAGGACGACGTAGACGAGTACCTCCGCAAGAGCTTCTACAGCGCCGGCTGACCTCCGGCGGGCCGTGTGCAGCGGCCTTCCACCCACCGGACCGCCTGCCCGCGGTTTCGGTCGGCCTGCGGGCGGCCGTTAGGCTGAGCCCGTCGTCGTCCGCCGACGTCGACCTCAGCATGTGAAAGGTTCTCCTGTGGGTTCTGTCATCAAGAAGCGGCGCAAGCGCATGGCCAAGAAGAAGCACCGCAAGCTTCTCAAGAAGACGCGCGTCCAGCGCCGCAAGCTCGGCAAGTAGGGCACGCCACGGCGCCACGACCATGAGTCGCCCGACGAGCGATCCCGGCAGGGTCGTCCTGGTCACGGGGGTCTCCCGCGACCTGGGGCGGCGGTGCGCCCGCGCGCTCAGCGACGCCCCCGGGGTGGCGCGGGTGATCGGGGTCGACGTGGTGCCGCCGCGCGGTGACATCGGCGAGGTCTCCTTCGTCCGCGCCGACATCCGCAACCCGGTGATCGCCAAGGTGATCGCCAAGGAGGACGTCGACACGGTCGTCCACATGAGTGTGATCTCGACTCCCGGCACCACCGGCAGCCGGCACACCATGAAGGAGCTCAACGTCATCGGGACGATGCAGCTCCTCGCCGCCGCGCAGCAGGCCCCCGGCCTGCAGCGGCTGGTCGTCAAGTCGACGTCGACCGTCTACGGAGCGAGCAGTCGCGACCCCGCGATGTTCACCGAGGACATGGAACCGCGCAGGCAGCCCCGTTCGGGCTACGCCAAGGACGCGGCCGAGGTCGAGGGCTACGTCCGCGGGTTCGCGCGCCGGCGCCCCGACGTCGAGGTGACCCTGCTGCGGTGCGCCAACGTCCTGGGCCCCCACGTCACGAGCCCGATCACCTCCTACTTCCGGCTCCCGGTGATCCCGACCGTGCTCGGTCACGACCCGCGGATGCAGTTCCTCCACGAGGAGGACCTGATCGACGTCCTGCAGCACGCCGCCCTCGAGGGGCGCCCCGGCACCTTCAACGTCGCCGGTGACGGCATCCTGATGCTGTCGCAGGCCGTACGCCGGCTGCAGCGCCCCAGTGTGCGGCTGCCGGGCTTCGCCGTCGGCAACGTCGGCTCGGCGCTGCGGCAGGCCCGGGTCGCGGAGTTCTCCCCGGAGCAGATCGGCTTCCTCACCTTCGGCCGGGGGATCGACACCACGCGGATGCGCGAGGAGCTCGACTTCCACCCCCGGTTCACGACGGCGGAGGCCTTCGCCGACTTCGCGGCGGCGCTGAGCCCCACGGGTGGGCGGACCACCCGGCTGATCGACCAGGTCGCCCGTCTCGTCGAGCCCGCCCCGCGTCCTCTCGAGCAGGCAGGAGCCGACCGTGGGTGACGCCGAGATCATCCCGATCGGCACCCGGGGTCGCCCCGGCCGCGGCACGGGCAGCGCCCGGCCCTCGGCCGCGGCCCGCAACCTCGCCCCGGGCACGCGTCCTGCCCGGCCGCCGGAGCCCCCGGCCGACGAGCCCGACGCGACGACACCGAGCGCAGCCGCCGCGGCCCCGCCCCGCGCGGTCCCTCCCGTCACGACGCGAGACCGCGGACCCCTGGCAGGCATCCCCGCCGGCGACTGGCTCTCGGCGTTCCGGCACGCCGCCCAGGAGCTCTTCGGTGACGAGTGGGAGCCGCA
Organism: Nocardioides euryhalodurans; assembly: GCF_004564375.1. Taxonomy (NCBI): domain Bacteria; kingdom Bacillati; phylum Actinomycetota; class Actinomycetes; order Propionibacteriales; family Nocardioidaceae; genus Nocardioides; species Nocardioides euryhalodurans. The sequence goes on along the minus strand of NZ_CP038267.1, from coordinate 2,061,143 downwards.
GCTGGCTCGCTTCCTCGCCTTCCTCCGGCGGCGCGTCACCGGCGACTACGTCGTGGACGAGTACGGCTTCGACCCCGAGGTGACCCAGCGGTTCCTCATGGCCGCGCTGCGACCGATCGCGCGGAAGTGGTTCCGGATCGAGGTCCGGGGCGCCGACAACATCCCCGCCGACGGCGGCGCGCTCGTCGTCTCCAACCACTCCGGCACGGTCCCCGTCGACGGCCTGATGACGATGGTCTCGATCCACGACGTGACCGGCCGCCACCTGCGGCCGCTCGGTGCGGACCTGGTCTTCGAGCTGCCGGTCATCAGCTCGATGGCCCGTCGCAGCGGTGCCACGCTGGCCTGCACCGAGGACGCCGAGCGGATGCTGGCCGGCGGCGAGCTGGTCGGGGTGTGGCCCGAGGGCTTCAAGGGCATCGGAAAGCCGTACTCCGACCGCTACAAGCTGCAGCGCTTCGGCCGGGGCGGCTTCGTGTCGGCCGCGCTGCGCACCGGCGTACCGATCGTCCCGCTGTCGGTCGTCGGGGCGGAGGAGATCTATCCGCTGGTCGGCAACGTGCCGTCGCTGGCCCGGCTGCTGGGGATGCCCTACATCCCGGTCACGCCGTTCTTCCCGTGGCTGGGCCCGCTGGGCCTGGTGCCGCTCCCCTCGAAGTGGCTGCTGGAGTTCGGGGAGCCGATCCGCACCGACGACTACGACGAGGGCGCGGCCGACGACCCGATGCTGGTCTTCAACGTGACCGACCAGGTCCGGGAGACGATCCAGCAGACGCTCTACACGCTGCTCATGCAGCGGGAGTCGGTCTTCCGCGGGAGCCCGCCGAAGGCCTGAGCGTCGGGGCTGCTCAGTCGCCCGTGAGCGGGTCGGTGAGGTCGTCGACGGTGTCGTCGAGCTGCTCCGTGGCGTCGTCCACGGTGTTGCCGACGGTGTCGTCCACCGTCTCCTTCACCTTGTCGCCGGCCTCCTTCAGGCCGTCGCGCACGGCGCCGAGCGGGCCACCGGGGTTGGACGCCGTGGGGTCGGAGCCATTGAGGGGATCGGTGAGCGCGTCCAGCGGACCGGTGTCGGTCCCGCCGCCGGTGCGGCCGCCACCCGGAGCCGTCACCACCGGGGTCAACGGGTTGTCGTCGGGCCCGGACCCGGATCCGTCACCGCCGCGGCGTCCCTCCCGGCCCTCGCGTGGGGGCGTCGCCCGCGGGATGACGAGCGTCCCGGGGTCGTCCACGGCGCCGCTGGCCAGCAGCACCGGCGGGATCTGGTCGATCCCGGCGCCGCCGCAGGACGGGCAGAGCTCCTCGGCGCGCGCGTCGATCCGGCTGACCGCCTCGGCTGCGGCGATGAGCTCGTCGCGGGCAGTGTCGGGAACGGTCCGCTCGAGGACCTCGAGGGTGTCCATGCTGGTGGAGGTGAAGTCGCGGAGCTCCCGGATCGAGCTCTCCTGCCCGTTCTGCTCGTACTCCTCGAGCAGCAGCTCCGACGCCGCGGTGGCCTGCTCGGTGAAGTCGACCAACGTCGTCGCGATCGCGTCGGCGTCCGCGCCGTCCGCGCTCTCGCTGAGCGCCGCGACCTCGTCGAGGCGACCGGTCGCATGGTCGAGCATCTGGGTGGCCTGCGAGTCGCGGTCGCTGGCGATGCCGGTCCGGGCGTCCTCGATGGCGCGCTTGAGCGGGTAGAGCATCTCGCCCGGCAGAGCGCTCTGGGAGGCGACCGCCATCGACGCCGTGGCGCCGACGACGGCGAAGCCGCCGATCGCGGCCGCCAGCCTCCGGTCGCGGGTGGTGCTGCGGGGCGGCAGCGTCAGGCGCGCGGTGTCGGCGGGCAGCAGCAGCGTGTCGGCCGCGGCCATCAGCTCCTCGCGCAGCCCGCGGACGAACTCCGGGCGAGGCTCGGGCGACGCAGGGACTCCGCGCAGCCCCTCGACGATCCCGAGGAACTCCGCGTAGCGGGCATCACGCGACGCGGGCCCGTCGGGGGCCTCCACCAGGGAGTCGAACTCCTCGGCGCGTCGTCGGGACGCGAACACCGACGTCATCGGCGGAATCCTGTCTTGTCGTCTGCGGCGGTCGTGGTCACGGGGAGGGCTCCCCGCGACACCGACCTCAACGACCCGCCGACCGGCGGGGTTACGGCCTGTGGGCCACCTGACATGGACAGCGTCGTGGGGGTGTGCATCAGTCGCGCACCCCCTCGGGCATCAGCTTGGCGAGGTTGCGCACGCCGCGCAGCTGGAGCTGCTTCACGGCACCGTCGGAGCGGTCGAGCACCTGGGCGGTCTCCGCGATGCTCAGGCCCTGCAGGAACCGCATGACCAGGCAGTCGCGCTGCTCGTCGGGGAGCTGGGTGAGCGCCTCCATCAGCATCTCGTTGGTGAGCGAGGCGAGGACGGCGTTCTCGGGCCCCTCGGTCGGGGCGTCGTGGGTGCCCATGTCCTCGGTCGTCATCTCGAGGCGGGTGCGCCCGGCCTTGAAGTGGTCGGTGCAGAGGTTGCGGGCGATCGTCATCAGCCAGGCGCCGAAGTCCTTGCCCTGCCAACGGAAGCCGTTCATCGACCGCAGCGCGCGGAAGAACGTCTCGGAGGTCAGGTCCTCGGCCAGCTGCTGTGAGCGGGTGCGGTAGTAGAGGAAGCGGTGCACCGACGGGTGGTAGTGGTCGTAGAGCAGCCCGAAGGCCTCCTTGTCGCCCGACCGGGCGAGGTCCACGAGAGCGATCAGCCGGCTCCGCTCGGCCTCGTCCTCCTCCGAGGACGCGGCCAGGTCGGCGTCGCCGTACGTCCCGCCGGAGCCGGTGCCGGAGGGCTTCCCGGGACCGGGGGAGACCGTCGCCTCGCTCAGCAGCCAGCCGGGAGGGCAGGGTGCCGGAGCGCCGACGAGTGCCGCCGCACGCTGCTCGAGAATGATCGCGGCGACGGTGGCGCGGAGCAGATCCAAGCCGCGCCCGACGTCACCACGACGCCGTTGCGTGTTGATGATGACCCTCCCGGTCAGCTTCCCCTGAAGCCACCGCCATGCTAGGGACGTCCACCGGGAGGGGGAACCCTTCCGGCGCAAATCGTGACCCGTGCCACACCATGGTCCCGCGCCCGGCCCGGCGTGTCCGCTGGACCCGCGGATCGGTGGGAGTCAGTGGCGGCGGCGGAGGGCGACGCCGGCGGCGACCGCGCCGCTCACGGCGCCGGCGGCCGCGCCGAGGACGAGGCCGGTCCGGGCGGCCTTGCGACCGGTCCGGTAGTCGCGGACCCGCCAGCCTGCAGCCTTCGCGTGGGAGCGCAGCCGGGCGTCGGGGTTGATGGCGCAGGGGTCGCCGACCAGCGAGAGCATCGGCAGGTCGTTGTAGGAGTCGGAGTACGCCGAGCAGCGGGCCAGGTCGAGACCCTCCCTGGCCGCGAGGGCCTTGATCGCCTCACCCTTGGCCGGTCCGTGCAGCATGTCGCCGACCAGCCGGCCGGTGTAGACGCCGTCGACGTGCTCGGCGACGGTTCCCATCGCGCCGGTGAGGCCGAGCCGGCGGGCGATGATCTGGGCGATCTCGATCGGGGCGGCGGTGACCAGCCAGACCCGCTGGCCCTGGTCGAGGTGCAGCTGGGCCAGGGCACGGGTCCCGGGCCAGATCCGGTGGGCCATCGCCTCGTCGAAGATCACCTCGCCCAGCTCCTCGAGCTCGGTGACGGTGTGGCCCGCGATGAAACCCAGGGCCGAGTTGCGGGCGTCGGCGACGTGCTCGGGGTCCTCCACCCCGACCACACGGAAGTACGCCTGCTTCCAGGCCGCCCCGAGGATCTCGCGCGTGGTGAAGAACTCCCGGCGGTGCAGGCCCCGCGCGAGGTGGAAGATGCTCGCGCCCTGCATGACGGTGTTGTCGACGTCGAAGAACGCGGCGGAGTCGGGGTCGGCGGGGGTGCTCAGGGCCGTCTCGACCTCGGCGGCGGACGCGGCGGCCTCACCGGCGAGGGCGGACCGCTGCTGGAGGTTCAGCGGTCGTCGCTGCCGCTCGGGCGTCATGCGGGCATCGTAGACGCCCGGCGCGGGCCTCGGCCGTGTGCGAGGATCGCGCCCATGCCTGTCGAGCCCGACGTCGCGCAGCTGGTGGCCTCGGCGGCCCGTGACCGGCCCGACGCGCTGGCCGTCGTCGAGGCCGGCGGTCGTCGGCTGACGTGGTCCGGTCTCGAGGACGAGGTGGCCCGCATCGCCACCGGTCTCGGTGAGGCCGGGGTGGTCGCCGGGCAGCGGGTCGTGATCGTGCTCGGCAACCGGATCGAGCTGGTCACCTGCTACCTCGGGGTGCTGCGGGCGCAGGTCGTCGCGGTGCCGGTCAACCCGGCCTCCACGACGGGGGAGCTGGCGCGGATGCTCGCCGACTGCGGCGCCCGACTGGTCGTGGCGGACGCGAGCACCCTTCCCGGCGTACGTGAGGCGGTGGCGCTGCTCGTACGGGCTCGCGCGGGGGAGACCACCGACCTCGACGACGACCTGGTGGCGCGGGCGGTCCCGACGCGGGTCGTGACCGTCGGCGAGGAACCCGGCGACGGCGAGGTCGGCCTGGACGTCCTCCGCGCGGCCGAGCCGCGGCCGGTGCCGCCGCTGCCCGACCCCGAGAAGCTGGCCGTGCTCCTCTACACCAGCGGGACGTCGGGACGTCCCCGGGCGGCGATGCTGACCCACCGGGCGCTGCTGGCCAACGTCGAGCAGGTCGCCGAGGTCGAGCCGCCGATGATGCACGGCGACGACGTCGTCCTCGGCGTGCTGCCGCTCTTCCACGTGTACGGCCTCAACGCGGTCCTCGGCGGGGTGCTGCGGCACCGCTGCAAGCTGGTGCTGGCCGAGCGGTTCGAGCCTCAGGGCACGCTGGACCTGATCGACGACGAGGCGTGCAGCGTGGTCCCGGTCGCGCCGGCGGTCTTCACGCAGTGGGCCGACGAGCCCGCGCTCAGGGAGCGGCTCGGCCCGGTCCGGCTGGTGCTCTCCGGCTCGGCGCCGCTCGCGGCCGAGGTGGTCGAGGACTTCACGGCGCGCACCGGCATCCCGCTCCACCAGGGCTACGGCCTCACCGAGGCCGCGCCGGTCGTCACGAGCACGCTGTGCTCACAGGTCCACCAGGCAGGGTCGGTCGGCGCTGCGCTCCCCGGGATCGAGATCCGGCTCGTCGACGGCCGCGGCCACGCCCCCGAGGGCGAGGACCCGGGCGAGATCGAGATCCGCGGTGCCAACCTCTTCAGCGGCTACTGGCCCGACGGCGCCGGCGGACCCGACGCCGAGGGCTGGTGGCGCACCGGCGACGTCGGCTTCCTCGACGCCAGCGGCGACCTCTTCCTCGTCGACCGCGTCAAGGAGCTCGTGATCGTCTCCGGCTTCAACGTCTACCCCGTCGAGGTCGAGGACGTCGTCCGCGAGGTCGCCGGCGTCACCGACGCGGCGGTGATCGGCGTCGAGGACCCCGGGACGGGGGAGGCCGTGGTCGCCTACGTCTCCGCGCCAGGCGCCGACCCGGTCGCGGTGGAGGCCGCCGTACGCGCCCGCTGCGAGGAGCGCCTGGCCCGCTTCAAGCAGCCGACCCGGGTCGTGGTGGTCGACGAGCTGCCGCTGACGGTCACCGGGAAGGTCCAGAAGGGCCGGCTGCGGGGCTTCGAGCGGCGCCGACGGTTGGGGCTGCTGGAGTGACGCCGCGCGTACGGCTCTACGTCCGGGACGGCTGCCACCTGTGCGAGGCCGCCCGCGAGGTCGTCGCGCGGGTGTGCGCCGACCTCGGCGAGACCTGGGACGAGGTCGACATCGACACCGATCCCGCGTTGCAGGACCGCTACGGCGAGGAGATCCCGGTGACCCTGGTCGACGGGCGCCAGCACGACTTCTGGCGCGTGGACGAGACCAGGCTGCGGACCGCCCTGCTGGGGTGACGACGGAGGCCTCGCAACCCGGTGGATGTGCGAATCCTCACGTGTGCTAGCCGAGGAGCCCGTCCGATTTGTTCCCCCGTTCACAAACTCCTACATTGATCGGGCCGCCGGGTCACTCCCGGGTTCCCGAGGCCCGTTTGCCCGGCGGCTGGAAAGTGGAGCAGTGACGGCCAGGACTTCCACCGAGAGCGCCCGGGACATCCCCGAGGCCACGGTCGCCCGTCTGCCGGTCTACCTCCGCGCCCTGATCACGCTCGCCGAGGCCGGCACGACGACCTGCTCCAGCGAGGAGCTCGCCCGTGCCGCCGGCGTCAACAGCGCCAAGCTGCGCAAGGACCTCTCCTACCTCGGCAGCTACGGCACCCGCGGGGTCGGCTACGACGTCAACTACCTCCGCTACCAGATCGCCCGCGAGATCGGCGTGACGCAGGACTGGCCGGTCGTCATCGTCGGCATCGGCAACCTCGGCCACGCCCTCGCCAACTACTCCGGCTTCCGCAGCCGCGGCTTCCGGGTGGTCGCGCTGCTCGACGCCGACCCCGAGCGGCAGGACGAGGTCGTCGCCGGCGTCGACGTCCGGCCCTTCGACGACCTCGAGGCGATCGTCGGCGAGCAGGGCGTGGCCATCGGCGTGATCGCGACGCCGGCCGCCGCCGCGCAGGCCGTCGCCGACCGGATGGTGGCCGCGGGCATCACCAGCATCCTCAACTTCGCCCCGACCGTGCTGGCCGTCGGCGAGGGCATCGACGTCCGCAAGGTCGACCTCTCGATCGAGCTCCAGATCCTCGCCTACCACGAGCAGCGCAAGGCGGCGCACGACGAGGAGGCGTCGTGAGCGTCCTCGTCGTCGGGATCTCCCACAAGTCGGCCCCCGTCTCGCTGCTCGAGCGCGTCGCCCTCGACGCCGACGGCGTCGCCAAGCTGCTGGCCGACGCCCAGGCCTGCGCGACGGTCGCCGAGACGGCCGTGATCGCCACCTGCAACCGGCTCGAGGTGTACGCCGAGGTCGACCGCTTCCACGGCAGCGTCGAGGACCTGTCGCGGCTGCTCGTCGAGCGCGCCGGCGAGTCGACCGAGGCGATGCTGCCGCACCTCTACGTCCACTACGAGGACGGTGCGGTCTCCCACCTGTTCCACGTCACCGCCGGCCTGGACTCGATGGCCGTCGGCGAGGGCCAGATCCTGGGCCAGACCCGCGCCGCGCTGCGCGGCGGCCAGGAGCACGGCAGCGTGGGTCCCGCCCTCAACGTGCTGTTCCAGCAGGCGCTGCGCGTCGGCAAGCGGGCCCGGGCCGAGACCGGCATCGACTCCGCAGCCCCCACGCTCGTCTCGGCCGCGGTCGAGCGGGTCCTGCCCGACGGTGTCGCCGGGCGACGGGTCGTCGTCCTCGGCGCCGGCGCGATGGCCGGCCTCGCGACCGCCACGGTCGCCCGGGGCGGCGCGAGCGACGTCGTGGTCCTCAACCGGACCGCCGGCAACGCCGAGCGGGTCGCCGCCGAGCACGGCGTCCGCCACGCAGCGCTGGAGGACATCGACGAGGAGCTGGCGCGGGCCGACCTGCTGGTGACCTGCACAGGCGCGGCCGGGGTCCTGGTCAGCGCCGCCCAGCTGCACGCGGCACGTCCCCACCAGCACCCCCTCGCGATCGCCGACCTGGCCCTGCCCCACGACGTCGAGCCGGCAGCCGCCGAGCTGCCCGGCGTCCACCTGATCGGGCTCGCCGACCTCGCCGAGGAGCTGCGCGACACCGATGCCGGCCGCGAGGTCGACGAGGTGCGCCGGATCGTGGGCGAGGAGGTGACGGCCTTCCTCAGTGCCCGCCGGCAGTCCAGCGTGACGCCCACCGTGGTGGCGCTGCGCTCGATGGCCACCGACGTGGTCGAGGCCGAGATGTTCCGGCTCGCGGCCCGGCTGCCCGACCTCGACGACGCGGCCCGGGCCGAGGTGCTCCACACGCTGCGCCGCGTCGCCGACAAGCTGCTCCACCAGCCGACCGTGCGGGTCAAGGAGCTGGCCAACGAGTCCGGCGCCGTCTCCTACGCGACCGCGCTCGCCGAGCTCTTCGCCCTCGACCCCGAGGCCGTCGACGCCGTCACCCGCGCCTCCGGGGAGGCGATCCAGTGACCGCGCTGCGTCTCGGCACCCGTGCCTCCGCCCTCGCGACCACCCAGTCGCGGCTGGTCGCCGACCTGGTCCGCGACCGCCTGGGCCGCGACGTCGAGCTCGTCGAGATCTCGACCGAGGGTGACCGCTCCAGCGCCCCGCTGGCGCAGCTGGGCGGCACCGGAGTCTTCGTCAGCGCGCTGCGCGAGGCGCTGCTCGACGGCCGGATCGACCTCGCCGTCCACTCGCTCAAGGACCTGCCCACTGCACCCTGCGAGGGCATCACCCTGGCCGCTGTCCCGACCCGCGAGGACCCCCGCGACGTCGTCGTCGCCCGGGACGGGCTGACCCTGGGCGAGCTCCCCGTCGGCTCCCGGGTCGGCACCGGGTCCCCGCGCCGCGCCGCCCAGCTCCATGCGCTGGGGCTCGGGCTCGAGGTCACCGGCATCCGGGGCAACGTGGACACCCGCGTCGGCAAGGTCCAGGCCGGGTCGTACGACGCCGTCCTGCTCGCGCGCGCCGGGCTGGCCCGCCTCGGGCGGGTCGACGAGGCCACCGAGGTGCTCGACCCGCTGCAGATGCTCCCGGCCCCCGGCCAGGGCGCTCTCGCGGTCGAGTGCCGCAGCGACGACCTCGAGCTGGTGGCCGCCCTGGCCGCCCTCGAGGACCCCCACTCACGCGCGGCGGTCGACGCCGAGCGTGCCGTGCTCGCCACCCTCGAGGGTGGCTGCTCGGCTCCGATCGGAGCCCTGGCCGAGGTGGTCGAGGGTGAGGACGGGGACGAGCTGTGGGTGAGGGCCGTGGCCCTCTCCCACGACGGAGGCCTCTCGGTGCGGATGTCCGCCTCGGGAGCCCCGGCCGACGCCGCCGGCGTCGGCAGCCGTCTGGCGGGCGAGATGCTCGCCGACGGAGCGGCCGAACTCACAGCAGCACCAGCGAAGAGGCAGAACGCATGACGCGAGGCAAGACCACGTCCAGCTCCCAGGCCACCTCTCCCGCCACCGGGTGGGTGTCGTTCGTGGGCAGTGGACCCGGTGACCCGGACCTGCTCACGGTCCGTGCCGTCGACCTGCTGCGCCAGGCCGAGGTGATCGTCACGGAGGTCCCCGACCACGAGCCGATGGTGAGGGCCCTCCTCGGGCTCCCCGCCGAGGACCCGGAGGCGACCGAGCCCGTCGGGCCGAGGTTCGTCGACGGCGGCTTCGGCGAGGACGGCCAGCCGCTGACCCACGCCGCCCGGGCCAAGGTGGTCGTCCGGCACGCGAAGAAGCACCGCGTGGTGCGACTGATGGTCGGCGACCCGTTCCTCTACGCCTCCGGCCCCGAGGAGGCGCAGGCCTGCGTCAAGGCCGACGTCGGCTTCGAGATCGTCCCGGGCGTGTCCAGCGTCGGCGCGGTCCCGGCGTACGCCGGCATCCCGCTGACCACCAAGCAGAACCGCGACGTCACCGTCGTCACCTGCGGCGGCTCCGTCGACTGGAGCCGCTACGCCGACGACCGCACGCTCGTGCTGCTCTCGGCGGTCGGCACCATCGGCGAGGTCGCGCAGGCGCTGGTCGCGGCCGGTCGGCCGGCCACGACCCCCGTCGCGATGACCCGGGTCGGCACCACCACCGAGCAGGCCACCGTGTGCTCCACGCTCGCCGACATCGCGGCCGACGCCCGCGCCGCCCGGATGGAGCCGCCCGCGGTCACCGTCGTCGGCGACGTGGTCGACCTGCGCGAGACGCTGTCGTGGTTCGAGACCAAGCCGCTGTTCGGCTGGCGGGTCCTGGTGCCCCGCACCAAGGAGCAGGCCGGCTCGCTGACCTCGCGGCTGCGCGGCTACGGCGCGGTTCCCGAGGAGGTGCCGACGATCTCCGTCGAGCCTCCCCGCAACCCGCAGCAGATGGACAAGGCCGTCCGCGGCCTGGTCGAGGGCCGCTACGAGTGGATCGCCTTCACCTCCGTCAACGCAGTCAAGGCGGTGCGCGAGAAGTTCGAGGAGTACGGCCTCGACGCGCGTGCCTTCTCCGGCCTCAAGATCGCCGCAGTGGGCGACAAGACCGCCCAGGCGATCGCCTCGTGGGGCCTGCGCGCCGACCTCGTCCCCTCGGGCGAGCAGTCGGCTGCGGGCCTGCTCGCCGACTGGCCTCCCTACGACGAGGTGCTGGACCCCATCAACCGGGTCTTCCTCCCGCGGGCCGACATCGCCACCGAGAACCTCGTCGCCGGCCTGATCGACCTGGGCTGGGAGTGCGACGACGTCACGGCCTACCGCACGGTGCGGGCCACCCCGCCGCCGGCGCCGACCCGCGACGCCATCAAGACCGGCAAGTTCGACGCGGTGGTCTTCACCTCCTCCTCGACGGTCCGCAACCTGGTCGGCATCGCCGGCAAGCCGCACCCCTCCACCGTGATCGCGGTGATCGGGCCGGCGACCGCCAAGACGGCCGAGGAGCACGGCCTGCGGGTCGACGTGCTGGCGCCCAAGCCGGACGTCGAGGTGCTCGTCGACGCGCTCGCCGACTTCGGTGCCACCCGGCGGGCCGCGATGGTGGAGGCCGGCCAGCCCGTGACCAAGCCGTCGGAGCGCAAGCCGGCGACGCGGCGGAGGGCACGGGCCAAGTGAGCCACGACGGCGTGCTCGGACCGGACCCGGTCACCGGGCCCGTCGTACGGCCGCGGCGTCTCCGCACCACCCCGGCCCTGCGCCGGATGGTCGCGGAGACGGCCGTGCAGCCGCGCCAGCTGGTGCTGCCGCTCTTCGTCCGTGAGGGGCTCGCCGAGCCCTACCCGATCTCGTCGATGCCCGGCGTGGTCCAGCACTCCCGCTCCAGCCTCCTCGCGGCGGTCAGCGAGGCGGCCGAGCTCGGCCTCGGTGGCGTCATGCTCTTCGGGATCCCCGACTTCAAGGACGCGACCGGCTCGGGTGCGATCGATCCCTCGGGGGTCCTCAACCTCGCCATCACCGACGTCGTGGCCGAGGTCGGGGACGCGCTGACGGTGATGAGTGACCTGTGCGTCGACGAGTTCACCGACCACGGCCACTGCGGCCTGCTCGGCAACGACGGGCAGGTCGACAACGACAAGACCCTGGCCGTGTACGCCGAGATGGCGCGGGCCCAGGCCCACGCGGGCGTCGACATGGTGGGTCCCAGCGGGATGATGGACGGCCAGGTGCGCGTGGTCCGCGAGGCCCTCGATTCCGCGGAGCACACCGACGTGTCGATCCTCGCGTACTCCGCGAAGTACGCCTCCGCCTTCTTCGGCCCCTTCCGCGAGGCCGTCGACTCCAGCCTGCAGGGCGACCGCCGGACCTACCAGCAGGACTTCGCCAACGCCCGGGAGGGCGTCCGTGAGGCCCGGCTCGACGTGGCCGAGGGCGCCGACATCGTGATGGTCAAGCCGGCGCTCGCCTACCTCGACGTGGTGCGGGCGGTCCGCGAGGCCGTCGAGGTCCCGGTGGCGGCCTACAACATCTCCGGTGAGTACGCCATGGTCGAGGCGGCCGCCGCCCACGGCTGGATCGACCGCGAGGCGGCCATCCTGGAGACCCTCACCTCGATCCGGCGTGCCGGAGCCGACGTGATCCTGACCTACTGGGCCGCCGAGGCCGCCCGCCTGCTGCGCTGAACCCGGGCGCGGCCCGGGTCGTTCACTCGGGGAAGCCGAGTCCCGTCATGCAGGTGGTGAAGTCGACGAGCAGGCCGAGGGCCTCCAGGTCCGGGAGCTGCTCGGCCGTGGCGCCCACGGTCGTGAGGCACTCCGCGGTCGCGAGCTCCTCGGGCGTCGGGGTGGGCTCGGGCGTCGGCTCCGGCTCGGGCGTCGGCTCGGGCTCGGGCTCGGGCGTCGGCTCCGGCTCGGGCGTCGGCTCCGGCTCGGGCGTCGGCTCCGGCTCGGGCGTCGGCGTCGTGGTGCCGTCGTCGTCGGGCTCCTCGGTGGCCGGCGCCTCGGGCTCGGGCACGATCTCGGAGCCGAGCGGCCCCCTGCCGCCGCCGGACCCGGCCAGCTCGTGGTCCAGCTCGTCGACGATCTCCTGCTGGCGACCCCCGGCCGACCGGCCGCGGACCGTGGTGGTGCGACCCACCGAACCGACGGCGCTGCGCGAGGGCACGAAGGTGCCGGAGAAGCTGGCGGTGTCGGGCACCGAGTCGTAGTCACCCTCGAGGTAGGCCTCCATCAGCGAGAGCACGAGGGACACGTAGTGGTGGCTGTGGTTGTAGCGGTAGATCGCGGAGCGCTGGTCGACCTCGCGGGAGAGGTCGTCGTTGCCGGAGCAGAGGTAGACCGCGGTGGCCAGCGCGGCGTCGTCGATGTCCTGCGGGTCGCGCGTTCCGTCGGCGTCGCCGTCGACCCCCACGACCGACCAGGTCGAGGGGATGAACTGCATCGGGCCGACCGCGCGGTCCCAGCGGTCGTCGTCGTCGTACTGGCCGGCGTCGGTGTCGCGGATCACCGCGGTGTCGTTGGTGCCGTCGAGCGGGATCCCGAAGATGCCGGGCCGGGCGACGCCCTCGGCGTCGAGCCGGTTGCCGCCGTAGCGGCCGTGGTCGGACTCCACGCGGCCGACGGCGGCGATCAGCTGCCACGTCAGGTTGCAGGACTTGTCGGCGGCGTTGATGACCGTCTCGGCCCGCTGGTAGGCCGCCAGCGCGGCGACGGGGATGCCCGACGTGGACGCCCCGGCGATGGCGCGGTCGATGCCCTGACGGGCGTGCCGTGCGACCACGCCGCGGTCGGCCACGCTCGCCGGCGCCTCGAGGGACTGTGTCGGGACCGCCGGCTCGGGCAGCGGTGCCGGGACCTCGATGGGCCTGGCGGTGGGGGCCGCGGCGCCGCCCCAGGGGGCGCTCGCGACCATCGACAGCATGGTGGCCGGCACCAGCACGATGGCGTGGTGGCGGCTCGGTCGTCGTGCGGACATGCGGTGGTGTTCTCCCCGTTGTGCGAACGGGTCCGGAACCACCGTGGCTCCGACACCCGCACGCTTCACTCGGCAGGCTACGTCACGACCGGCCCGGGGGACCATGGTTGGCCGGAACTCGTCTCAGATGGAGCCGAGCGCCGCTGCTCAGAAGCCGAGCTCGTCCATGCAGGAGTTGAAGTCGAGCAGCTGGAGCGGGTTGAGGCTCGCGACGCTGTCGACGCCGAGCTGGGCGAGGCACTGGGTGGTTGCCTCGGCCTGGGTGAGCACGTCCTCGACCGGGGGCAGGTCGGGGGGCTCGGGCAGGTTCGGGACGCCACCGCCGCCTCCGCCGCCACCGCCGCCGCCGGTGTTCCCGCCGGGCTGCTCGATCGGGCCGGTCGGCGTCTCCTCGCCACCGCCGCCACCTCCGGTGCCACCGCCGCCGGTCCCGCCGCCGCCGCTGCTGGGGGGCGTGGCCGGGGGCTTCGGCCCGTCGTTGCGGCCGCCCTCGGGGCGGACCGGCTCGGGGGCGGGCGAGAAGTAGCCGGCGCTGCTGCTCGTGCTGTTGGGCACGGAGGTGAAGTCGCCGTCGAGGTAGGCGTTCATGAACGACAGCACGAGGTCGACGTAGTCGTCGCTGTGGTTGTAGCGGAAGACGGCGGCGCGCTGGCCGGGCGTGGTCGAGAGGTCGTCGTTGCCGGAGCAGAGGTAGACGGCGCTCGCGAGCGCGGCGTCGTCGATGTCCTGCGGGTCGCGCGTGCCGTCGTTGTCACCGTCGACCCCGACGACCGACCAGGTCGAGGGGATGAACTGCATCGGGCCGACCGCGCGGTCCCACCGAGCGTCGTCGTCGTACTGGCCGGCGTCTGTGTCGGAGATGGCCTGCGTGTCGTTGCGACCGTTGAGGGCGATGCCGTAGATGCCCGGCGTCGCCCGGCCGTCGTCGTCGAGCACGTTGCCGCCGTAGCGGCCGTGGTCGGACTCCACGCGGCCGATGGCGGCGATCAGCTGCCAGGAGATGCGGCAGGACCGGTCGGCGGCGTTGATGACCGTCTCTGCCCGCTGGTAGGCCGCCAGCGCGGCGGCCGGGATGCCGGACGTGGTCGCGGTGGCGACGGCCCGGTCGGGTCGCCCCTGGACGCCCGGCGCGACGACCCCGGGCTCGGAGAGGCTCGCCGGTGCCTCGATCGCCTCGGCGGGGACCGAGCTGCCGTCGGGGAGGGCGGAGACCGGCTCGGTCTCGGCCACCGCGGTCGTGGGTCCCACCCCTGCCAGCGAGGCCGTCACCGCCGCGGACAGCATGGCCAGCGGCAGCAGGGCCGTGGCCTTCTGGAATCGGCCGAATCGTGGGTCGGACATCGGTGGTTGCTCCCCTTGGGTCGCTGCTCGTCCCTGGCTCGTGCTCCCTCCAGCACGGGGACGAAGGGACAAACGACACGGTTACTGGCAGGTTACGCCGGGCGCGCAGTGTGACCAAGGTCGCAGGCGCCCGTCCCCGATCCGGTCCTCGCTGGCCCGCTCGGTCACAATGGCGGGGTGAGTGCCTCCACCGACCGCTCCGAGGACCTGTTCCGGCGTGCCCGCGCGGTCACGCCGGGGGGCGTGAACTCGCCGGTCCGCGCCTTCAACGCCGTGGGCGGTGACCCGCGGTTCATCCGCTCCGCGCGCGGGGCGTGGCTGACCGACGTCGACGGCAACGAGTACGTCGACCTGATCTGCTCGTGGGGCCCGATGCTGCTCGGCCACGCGCACCCCGAGGTGCAGGCGACGGTCGCCGAGGCGGTCTCCCGCGGCACCTCCTACGGCGCGCCGACCGAGCCCGAGGTGGAGCTCGCCGAGGAGATCGTGGCCCGGACGCCGGTCGACTCGGTCCGCTTCGTCTCCTCCGGCACCGAGGCCACCATGTCGGCGATCCGGCTCGCGCGCGGCTTCACCGGCCGCGACCTGGTCGTGAAGTTCGCCGGCTGCTACCACGGCCACGTCGACGCGCTGCTCGCCTCGGCGGGCTCCGGCCTGGCCACCCTGGCGGTCCCCGGCACCCCCGGCGTCCCCGAGTCGGCGACGGCCCTGACGATCGTGCTGCCCTACCACGACCGGGAGGCAGTCACGGCGGCCTTCGTCGAGCACGGCGACCGGATCGCGTGCCTGGTCACGGAGGCGGCCCCGGGCAACATGGGCGTGGTCGCGCCCGAGCCCGGCTTCAACGAGTTCCTCGCCCGGACCTGCGCCGAGCACGGGGCGCTCTTCGTCTCCGACGAGGTGATGACCGGCTTCCGGGCCAGCAGGCAGGGGCAGTGGGGTCTCGACGGCGCGGTCGAGGGCTGGCGTCCCGACCTGATGACCTTCGGCAAGGTGATGGGTGGCGGCTTCCCCGCCGCGGCGTTCGGCGGCCGTGCCGACGTCATGGCCCGGCTCGCGCCGGAGGGGCCGGTCTACCAGGCCGGCACGCTGTCGGGGAACCCGATCGCCACCACTGCGGGGCTGACCACGCTCCGGCTGGCCGACGACGGCGTCTACGAGCACCTCACCAAGGCGGGCGAGACGATCAAGGCCGCCGCGACCGACGCGCTCGCCGCTGCCGGCGTGCCCCACGTGGTGCAGGCGACCGGCACCATGTTCTCCGTGTTCTTCACCGACTCCCCGGTCCGCGACTTCGCCGACGCCTCCCGCCAGGACACCGCGGCCTTCGCGGCGTTCTTCCGCGCGATGCTCGACCGGGGCGTCTACCTCCCGCCGTCGGCGTACGAGGCGTGGTTCCTCTCGGCCGCCCACGACGACCGGGCGGTGCAGACGGTGCTCGACGCGCTGCCGGCGGCCGCCCGCGCCGCGGCCGAGGCGGTGCCTGCATGAGCGAGCAGACGATCGTCCACCTGATGCGCCACGGCGAGGTCCACAACCCCGACGGCGTTCTCTACGGGCGGATGGGTGGCTTCCACCTCTCCGACCTCGGCCGGCAGATGGCGCACAAGGTCGCCGAGACGGTCGGTGACCGCGACATCACCCACCTCGTCGCCTCCCCGCTGGAGCGGGCGCGCGAGACGGCCCTGCCGCTGGCCGAGGCGCGCGGCCTCGAGATCACCGTCGACGAGCGGGTCATCGAGTCCACCAACGTCTTCGAGGGCGAGGGCTTCGGCGCCGGAGCGCGGCCGCTGCGCCGTCCCAGCGCCTGGCGCCACCTCTGGAACCCCTTCAAGCCCTCGTGGGGCGAGCCGTACGTCGACGTCGTCGAGCGGATGATGGCCGCCGTCCACGACGCCCGTGACGCCGCTCGCGGCCACGAGGCGGTCGTCGTCTCCCACCAGCTGCCGATCTGGATCACCCGGCTGCACGCCGAGCAGAGGTCGTTCCTGCACAACCCGCGCAGCCGCCAGTGCACGCTCTGCTCGCTCACCAGCCTCCACTTCGAGGACGACCGGCTCCACAAGGTCACCTACTCCGAGCCCGCGGGCGACCTGATCCCGACCCGCGACAAGAAGGCCCCCTTCTCCGCCGGCGGAGCTGCCGAGGAGCAGCGTCCCTGACCGTGCGCCGCGCCCTCCTGCTTCCCCTCGCCTGTCTGCTTCTGCTGACGGGCTGCTCGTCGTTGCAGGGCACCGGCGACCAGGGCTTCGTCAGCGGGGAGGGGCAGGTCACCCGGCTGGCCGTCGACCAGCGGGCCGAGCCGCTCGAGCTCGAGGGCGAGGACCTCGCCGGTGAGCGGCTCTCCCTCGAGGAGCTCCGGGGCAAGCCGGTGGTCGTGGTCGTCTGGGGCTCCTGGTGCGCGCCCTGTCGCGCGGAGGCGCCCGACGTCGTCGCGGCGGCCGAGGAGGTCGGCGACGCCGCGCAGTTCGTGGGCCTCAACATCCGCGACTCCAACCAGGCGCAGGCGCAGGCCTTCGAGCGGACCTTCGAGGTGCCGTACCCGTCCTTCTACTCACCCGACGGCAAGGCGATGCTGCCGTTCCGGGGCGTCCTGACGCCGAACTCGATCCCGAGCTTCGTCATCCTCGACGCCGACGGCCGGGTCGCCGCGAGCATCATCGGCGAGCTGCCCTCCCGCACCACCTTGGTCGAGCTCACCCGCGACGTCGCCGACGGGAACGTCGATGGCTGACTGGTTCTCCAGCACGGCCGCCTCCGGCTCCCTCGCCCTCGCCATCCCGGTCGCGCTCGTCGCCGGCCTGGTGTCCTTCTTCTCGCCGTGCGTGATCCCGTTGCTGCCGGGCTACCTCTCCTACGCCACCGGGCTCTCGGGCGCCGATCTGGAGGAGGCCAAGCGCGGCCGGATGCTGGCCGGGTCGCTGCTGTTCGTGCTGGGCTTCTCGACCGTCTTCGTCGCGCTCGGCACGCTGTCGGGTGCGCTCGGCAGCTGGCTGGTCACCTGGCAGCGCGAGATCACCGTCGTCCTCGGGGTGGTCACGATCCTGCTCGGCCTCGCCTTCGCCGGGCTGGTGCCGTGGCTGCAGCGTGACTGGCGCCTCCACCGCGTCCCTGCGGTCGGGCTGGCCGCCGCACCGCTGCTCGGGCTGCTCTTCGGCCTCGGCTGGACGCCGTGCATCGGCCCGACCCTGGGCGTGATCACGACGCTGTCCATCAACGAGGCCACCGCGGGCCGGGGTGCGCTGCTCTCCGCCTGCTACGCGCTGGGGCTCGGCCTGCCGTTCGTGATCGCCGGCCTGGCCTACCGGCGCGCGCTCGGCGCGTTCGGCTGGATCCGTCGCCACCAGCAGTGGGTGACCCGCGCGGGCGGCCTGATGCTGGTGGCCGTCGGCGTCCTGCTCGTCACGGGCTGGTGGGGCGACCTGGTCACCTGGATCCAGCTGCGCTTCGTCAGCAGCTTCGAGACGAGCGTGTGATGGCTCGTCCCACCCGCGAGCGTCGCTCCGGCGAGCTCACCTTCACCGAGCTGCTGCGCTGGTCGTGGCGGCAGCTCACCTCCATGCGGACCGCGCTGGTGCTGCTGCTCCTGCTGGCCCTCGCCGCGATCCCCGGGTCGGTGATCCCGCAGCAGGGGGTCGACTCGATCAAGACCTCCCGCTGGCAGGACGACCACCCGACGCTGACGCCGGTCTACGAGCGGCTCGGCCTCTTCGACGTCTACTCCTCGCCGTGGTTCGCCGCCATCTACCTGCTGCTGATGATCTCCCTCGTCGGCTGCTTCATCCCGCGGATCGTCGTCTACGCGAAGGCGCTGCGCGCGCAGCCACCGGCCACACCGCGCAACCTGGACCGGCTGCCCGACCACACGGCGTACACGACGACGGCGACGCCGGCCGAGGTCCTCGACCGGGCCCGCGCCTCGCTGCGCGGCTACCGCGTCGTCGACCGGGACGACTCGGTCTCCGCCGAGCGCGGCTACCTCCGCGAGGCCGGCAACCTGCTGTTCCACGTCTCGGTGCTCGTGGTGCTCGTCGGCTTCGCGATGGGCGGCCTGTTCGGCTACCAGGGCGGCGTGATCCTGGTCGTCGGCAACGGCATGTCCAACAACCTCACCCAGTACGACGACTTCGACCCCGGCTCGCTCTTCGGCGTCGACGACCTCGACGACTTCTACCTCGACGTCGACGACTTCGACGTCGAGTGGGTCGCGGACGGTCCCGCCGCGGGCCAGGCACGCAAGTTCGTCTCGCACGTGACCTACCAGGAGGGTGACGGGGAGCCGCAGGAGTACGACCTGCGCGTCAACCACCCGTTGTCGATCGGTGACACCGAGGTCTTCCTGATCGGCCACGGCTACGCCCCGGTCATCACGGTGCGCGACGGCAACGGCGACGTGGTCTACAGCGGGCCGACCGTCTTCCTGCCCGAGGACCAGTCCTTCCAGTCGATCGGTGTGGTCAAGGCGCCCGACGCGCGTCCGACCCAGATCGGGCTGGAGGGGTGGTTCTACCCGACGTACGCCTTCACCGACGAGACCGGACCCTTCTCGATCTTCGGGAGGGCGGAGAACCCCGCGATCTCGATGCTCGTCTACGCCGGCGACCTCGGCATGGACACCGGCGCCCCGCAGTCGGTCTACGCCCTCGACAAGGACGGCGTCGAGCCGGTGCTCGACGACGAGGGGAAGCCGTTCCGGGTCGACCTGCCGATGGGTGAGTCGGTGGAGCTGCCCGACGGGCTCGGCACCGTGAGCTTCGACGGGCTCGAGCGTTGGAACAAGATCACCATCAGCCAGACCCCCGGCAAGCTGGTCGCCCTCGCAGGCGTGGTGCTGGCGCTGGTCGGGCTGCTCGGCTCGCTCTACATCCGTCCGCGACGCGTCTGGGTTCGTGCGCGTGAGGGCGGGGCGGGCACACTGGTCGAGGTGGCGGTCCTCGACCGCTCCGGCAACGGCGACGCAGGTGCCGTCCTGGACCGCGTCGTGACCGCCCTCCGGGACGAGCCCGTCGAGACGGACGAGCAGAAGGAGTCATCGTGACCGACGCTGCGTGGGAAGCGCTCAGCAACCAGGCGGTCGCCGCTGCTGGTGTCGTCTACTTCCTGGCGATGATCGCCCACCTGGTCGAGCACGCGGCCGCGCGACGGGTCGCCGAGCCGGCCTCGGTCGCCTCCGGCGGGCCCGCCGGCGCGGTCGCGGTCGACACCGGCCCCGAGCCGGAGGTCACCCGCCGCCGCGACATGTTCGCCCGGCTCGGCTTCCTGCTCACGCTGATCGCGGCCGGCGTCCACCTGCTGTCCCTCGTGGCGCGTGGCCTCGCGGCCGACCCGAACCGGGTGCCGTGGGGCAACATGTACGAGTTCACGCTCTCCGGGACCTTCGTCGTCGCCGCCCTCTACCTGCTGCTCCACCGCAGGTTCTCGCTCGGCTGGATGGCGCCGATCGTCGTGGGGGTGGTGCTCACGCTGCTGATGGTGGCCGTGATCTGGCTCTACGCCCCGATCGCGCCCCTCACCGAGGCGCTCTACTCGCCGTGGCTGGTGATCCACGTGGTCTCGGCCATCATCGCCACCGGCGCCTTCACCCTCGGCGGGATCGCCTCGCTCCTCTTCCTCCTCAAGGACCGGCGCCCGGAGGCTGCGTCCCGTGGCTACCTCGCCCGGGTCCCCGCCGCCCCCGAGCTGGACCGGCTGTCCTACCGGATGCACGCCTTCGGCTTCCCGGTCTGGACCTTCGCGGTCCTCATCACGGGACCGATCTGGGCGCACGAGGCCTGGGCGAGCTACTGGAACTGGGACCCCAAGGAGGTCTGGGCCTTCATCACGTGGGT
The DNA here is from genome assembly GCF_004564375.1 of Nocardioides euryhalodurans. NCBI lineage: Bacteria > Bacillati > Actinomycetota > Actinomycetes > Propionibacteriales > Nocardioidaceae > Nocardioides > Nocardioides euryhalodurans. The sequence continues at coordinate 2,041,071 of NZ_CP038267.1, read as the reverse complement.
CGTCTACGCGGCGTACCTCCACGCCCGTGCGACCGCGGGGTGGAAGGGACGCAACGCGGCGCTGCTGGCGCTGCTCGGCCTCGCGACGCTGTGGTTCAACTTCATCGGGATCAACTTCTTCTCGACGACCAGCCAGCACTCCTACGCCGAGGGTGCGGCCGCACAGCCCTCAGCGGTCGTCGTCGGGACGGTCGAGCCCTCGTAGGAAGTCGGGGTCGTCGTCGGGGCCGACCGGCCGCGGCGGGGTCCGGGGTGCGACCCCACGGCGCTCGATCACCCGGATGGTGAGGTAGATCGCGACGGCGACGAGCACCACGACCAGCAGGAACTTCACACGGTCAGGATAGGTCGATGGTGGTCGCGGCCGCCCACGGATCTACCCTGATCGGGTGAAGGAGTTCTGGATCTACACGGCCCTGCGCGCCGTGCTGTTCGTCGCCACCCTGGTCACCGTCGTCGGCATCTGGCTGCTCGTCGCCGACCAGGTCCCGATCCTGTGGGCGGTCGTCGTCGCCTTCGTGCTCTCCGGGATCGCGTCGTACTTCGTCCTCGACCGCTCGCGCGACGCCTTCGCGCGCAAGGTGCAGGCGCGCGCCGAGCGTGCGTCAGCGGCCTTCGAGGCGCAGCGGTCGAAGGAGGACGCCGACTAGGCGTCTAGCGCTTGCGGCGCTCGATCTGCCGCTGCACCCGCGACTCGGACTGTCCGAGCACCTTCGCCATGATCGCCACGCGGTTCTTCCACGCGACGTAGCCACCGACGACGAGCACGAGCAGGATCAGCCATCCCATGCGGTCAGCGTACGCCGGACTCAGAAACCCAGCAGGTTGTACGGCGGCTCCGCGAGGTCGGCCATCGCTCCCAGCCGGGCCGCGGCGGTCTCGTCGCCGGTGATCCGACCAGCGTGGTGGAGCGTGGTGACGGGGACCGGACCGAGCAGGAACGTGCCGAGGGTCTCGGCGTCCAGGGCGAGCTCGGCGGGCTGGTCGGTCGGCACCACCTTGGCGATCCCGCCCGCGGTCGCGACCAGCCAGCGCCCGGCGGCGTGGCCCTGGGCGTCGGTCACCTCGATCACGACCTCGCCGTCGGCGGCCCACGGCCGCGCTCCGAGCGCGACCGGCACGTCGAGCACGCGCACCCAGAGGAACTCCTCGTTGCTGCCGAGCTTGAGCGCGTTGAGGTCGCGCAGCGCCCACCGCAGCGGGTCGTCGGCCGGCATCAGGCCCCAGGTGACGGTCCGGACCAGGTCGATGCCGCCGAGGAACTCCCACAGGGAGAGTCGGGTGGTGGGGTGGTCGGCCAGCATGGCGACGACCTTGACCTTGCGCCAGTTCTGCTCGTCGCGGCCGTCCTGCCGGTAGAGCACGAGGCCGTCGACGTGCTCGTCGGCGTCGAGGTGCACGACCCCGCGCAGCTGCTTGTCGGGGCCGGCCTCCCGGAAGTTCCAGGCGCCGGTGAGGAACGGCTCGTAGAAGGCGGGCAGGCCGACCGAGCCGCGGCTGGTGGCGTGGAGCCGGTCGAGGTGGTCGCGGATCATCGGCCACGAGTCGCGGGGGTCGAAGAACTCGACCCGCCCCGGGTCGGTGTGGTCGCGCAGCCCGAAGCGCGGGCCCGTGTCGAGGGTGGCCTCCTGGGCGAAGGTGGCGGCGCCGAACCCCCAGCGGCCGTAGATGGTGGCCTCCGAGACCGTGAGCGCTGCGAGCGGCAGCCCGGCCTCGGCCGCGTCGGCGAGGCAGTCCTCCATCAGCCGACGTACGAGCCCCCGGCGACGGTGGGCGGCGCTGGTCGTGACGTCGGTGATCATCCGCAGCGGCAGCATCTCGCGGCCCACGTTGAGCGTCTTGTCGAACCACGACGTCGTCGCGACGGGCACCGGTCCGGCTCCGAACGCGTCCGCGGGCAGCCACGCGCCGCGGCAGACGACGCCGTCGGCCTCGACGTGCTCGAGCCAGAGCTTCTCGTACTCCTCGCTGAGGCGTCCCTCGTGGAAGCCGTACTGGACGGCCTGCAGCCAGCCCGTACGCCGGGCGCGCGCAGGCTCGGAGTCGTCGCCGAAGTCGAGCTCGCCGAAGTCGTAGTCCACGATCAGCAACCGTAGCCCGGCGGGGCAGGACGGGTCGCGCGAGTTTCCGCTCAGGCGAGGAGCAGCGGGACGCCCACGAGCACCGACCACGCCAGCTCGGCGGTGCCGGTCTGCTGCAGCACGGGCACGAGGGCACGCTCGGTCGCGCCGGTGAGGACGGTCCGCAGCGCGGGGAGGGCCAGGACCAGGAAGCCCAGGCCGAGCAACGCGGTCCAGGTCGTGGCGGCGGCGACGGCGACGACCGCGGCCGCGGCGGCGACCACCAGCAGGAGGTAGAGCCCGCGGGTCCGCTCCTCGCCGAGCCGGACGGCGAGCGTGCGCTTGCCGGCGACGGTGTCGGTCGGGACGTCGCGGAGGTTGTTGACCACGAGGATCGCGCAGGCCAGCGCGCCGATGCCGACGGCCGCGTAGAGCGCCGCCTCCTCGAACGTGCCCGTCTGGACGTACGTCGTGCCGACCACCGCCACCAACCCGAAGAACACGAAGACCATCACCTCGCCGAGCGCGAGGTAGCCGTAGGGGTGGGAGCCGCCGGTGTAGAACCACGCGGCGACGACACAGGCTGCGCCGACCGCCACCAGCCACCACGCGGTGGTCGCCGCGAGCACCAGCCCGGCGACCCCGGCGACGCCGAACGCGAGGAACGCCGCCCGCTTCACGGCACCGGGCGTCGCGGTGCCCGACCCGACCAGGCGCAGCGGCCCCACCCGGTCGTCGTCGGTGCCGCGGATGCCGTCGGAGTAGTCGTTGGCGTAGTTGACGCCGACCTGCAGCGCGAGGCTCACCACGAGAGCGAGGACGGCCTTCCACCACACCGGCTCGTCGACGTACGCCGCGACGCCGGTGCCGGCGAGGACGGGCGCGACCGCCGCGGGGAGGGTGCGGGGGCGCGCGCCGGCGAGCCAGTCGGACGTGGTGGGCACGGACGGATTCAAGCAGGTGGGTCGCGGCGCACGTCCGCCGACCGGTCGGGCGCCGGGCGAAAACGCGTCGCGCGTCACGCCGGTCCGAGGCTACGGTGGCCGGACGGCACGGATCCCAGGAAGGAGGCTCGACATGCGAGCGATGCACGCGTCGACCCTGTCCAGCTTCCTCGCGAAGGAGATCGTGCGTGCCTCCAAGACCCAGCCTCAACCTCGGCGTCCTCGCCCACGTCGACGCCGGTAAGACCACCCTGACCGAGCGGCTCCTCCACCATGCCGGAGTCGTCGCCGAGCCGGGATCGGTCGACGCCGGCACCACCCGTACCGACAGCCTCGCCCTCGAGCGACGCCGCGGGATCACCATCAAGGCCGCCGTCGTGGCGTTCCCGTTGCGGGGGGCGACGGTCAACGTCATCGACACCCCCGGGCACCCCGACTTCATCGCCGAGGTCGAGCGCAGCCTGGGGGTGCTGGACGGCGCGATCCTGGTGGTGTCCGCGGTGGAGGGGGTGCAGCCACAGACCCGGATCCTGTTCCGGGCGCTGCAGCGGCTGCGCGTGCCGACGCTGCTCTTCGTCAACAAGATCGACCGCGCCGGGGCGTCGCCCGACCGGGTCGTGGCGGCGGTCCGGTCGCGGCTCACGCCCGACGTGCTGCCGATGGGCACCGTCGACGGGGCCGGGTCGCGAGCGGCCGGCTTCACTGCGTACTCCGGCAGCGACCGCGGCTTCCGGGAGGAGGAGTGCCTCGCGCTGGCCGAGCACGACGACGGGGTGCTCGCGGCGTACGTCGACGGCGCGGACCCCTCGTCGTCCTCGCTGGCGCGGGCCGTCGCGGCGCAGACCCGGGCGTGCGTCCTGCACCCGCTCTTCGCGGGCTCGGCGGCGACCGGTGCCGGAGTGGCGGAGCTGACCGACGGGATCGCCCGGCTGCTGCCGCTCGCGGCCCCGGACAGTGGCGGTCCCCCCTCGGGGCGGGTGTTCAAGGTCGAACGGGGAGCGGCGGGGGAGAAGGTCGCCTACGTCCGGCTGTTCGCCGGGGAGCTGCGCGTACGGCAGCGGATCGACCTCCCGCAGGGGGTGGGCAAGCCGGCCGGGTTGGCGGTGCACCGGGACGGCGAGTGGCGGCGTACGGACCGGCTCCTCGCCGGACAGGTCGGCCGGGTGCTCGGCCTGGCGGAGGTGCGGGTGGGGGACGGGTTCGGCGACGCAGCCCGGGCCGCGCCCCAGCACTTCCCGCCGCCCACGCTCGAGGCGGCGGTCACGGCGGTCGACCCCGCCCGGGAGCCGGCACTGCGGGCCGCGCTCGCCGAGCTCTCCGACCAGGACCCGCTGATCCGTGCGCGGACCGACGAGGACGCGTCGGGCGGGCGGGTGACGGTGTCGCTGTACGGGCGGGTGCAGCAGGAGGTGATCGGGTCGACGCTGGCCGAGGACCACGGGATCGAGGTCACCTTCGCCGACGCAGCGGTGGTCCACGTCGAGCGGCCCCGAGCCCGGGGCGAGGCGGTGATCCGGCTGAACACCGACGAGAACCCGCACCAGGCGACCATCGGGCTCCGCATCGAGCCGGGTCCGCCCGGGTCCGGGCTCCGCTTCGCCACCGAGGCGCCGGCCCGGGACATGCCCCTCTATCTCTTCCGGAGCGCCGAGGGGTTCGCCACCGCGGTCGAGAAGCACGTCCGCAGGACACTCGCCCGGGGTCGTCACGGCTGGGAGGTGACCGACTGTGTGGTCACCCTGACCGAGTGCGCCTACAGCACTGCGGACGGGCCGCCGTCACGGCGCGGGCCGACGAGCACGGCGTACGACTTCCGGCAGGTGACGCCGCGGGTGGCCCGCCGGGCGCTGGCCCGGGCGGGGACCGTGGTCTGCGAGCCGGTCCTCCGGGTGACGCTCGAGGTGCCGGTGGCCGATGCCGCGGTCGTGCAGCGGCTGCTGGGGCGGTGGGGTGCGGAGGTGACGGCGCAGTCCGGGTCGGCGGAGCTCGCCGGCCTCGAGGCGCTGCTCGAGGCGACCCGGCTCCACGAGCTGCAGCGCCAGCTGCCCGACCTGACCGGTGGCGAGGGGGTGATGGCGTCGCGGTTCGAGTGCTACCGACCGGTGACCGGACGACCGGTCTCGCGGCGGTCCGTCGGCAGGGGGTGAGCCTCCCGTCCGCGTGGTTGGATGCGGGGCATGTCGGGGGAGAGCACACGCTGGCTCTACATGGCGCGCCATGCCGAGCCCGAGGCGGACGGCGCCGCGCTGACCGCGGCGGGTGCCCGCCAGGCCGAGCACCTCGGTCGCCGGCTCGCCCACCTGCCGCTGAGCCACATCACCCACGGGCCGCTCCCGCGAGCGGCGGAGACGGCGCGAGTCGTGGCGGACCAGCTCGAGCTCCCTCCCTCCCTGTCCGAGGTCGAGGCGGCCGGCGACTACGTGCCGTACGTGCCCCGTCGTGCGGAGGTGCCCCATGCCTGGGCGGACGCCGTCCTGCCGCCCTTCGCGGACGTCACCGAGGAGGAGGCCTCCCGGGGCGAGGCCCTCGGCTCCCGGGCGATCGACCTCCTGGCCGGCCCCGCCACGGATGGGCGCGAGCGGGTCGAGGTCGTCATCACCCACGCCTTCACCATCGGGTGGCTGGTCCGGCACGCCCTCGACGCGCCGGCCTGGCGGTGGTGGCCGCCGATCCAGTGCCACGCGGGGCTGACGGTCATCCGGTACGAGCTCGAGGGCCCACCGGCGGTCATGGTCTCGAACGACGTGGCCCACCTGCCCGACGACCTCCGGTGGACCGGGTTCCCGGACCACCTGCGGTTGTGAGGGGCCCGGCCACGCATCGGTGCGATCCAGGTCCGGGCTCCAGGTCGCCGGCGCGAGTACGGTCGGTCTCATGGCGACCGAGGACCCCGGCACCACGACGATCAAGCCGCTGACCCCGGAGACGTGGGACCTCTTCGCTGCGCTGGTGGAGCGACACAACGGCATCTTCGGCGGCTGCTGGTGCGTCAAGTTCCATCCCGAGCGTGACGACCACGTCCCGGGGTACGACGGGAACCGGGCGTACAAGAAGTGCCTGGTCGAGGAGGGCGTCGCCCGTGCGGCGTTGGTCGTCCGCGACGGAGAGGACGGTGAGGAGGCGATCGCCTGGGCGGAGTACGGCACCCCGGCAGAGCTGCCCGACATCTACCACAGCAAGCAGTACCTCGCCGAGCAGGACCTCGAGCCCGACTACCGGATCACCTGCATCTTCGTCGACAAGCGGTTCCGCCAGCACGGCCTGGTGACGGTCGCCCTCGAGGGTGCGCTCGCGCTGATCGCGCAGGCGGGCGGCGGCGTCGTCGAGGGCTACCCCCACATCCCGGGAGAGCGGCGGCTGTCCTCGTCGTTCCTCTACAACGGCACGAAGGCCGTCTACGAGCGCGCCGGCTTCGACTTCATCCGGCCCAAGGGACTGAAGAACACGGTGATGCGCCGGAGCGTGGCACCGTCGGGTTAGGTGCCGGACACCCGTGCCTTCCGGCGCTTGCGCCAGTCGAGCAGGGCGATGATGCCGCGGGCAATGCCATGGTCGTGGCCGCCCATCCAGCTCTCGCGGGCGACCTGCGTGGGCGGGTTCGGATCGGGCACGGGGTTGCGTTCGCCGGGGAGGCGTTTGGGCTGGTGGGCCATGGCTCACCACGACACGCAGGGGCCCAACGGCCGCTCATCGCCGCGACCGGTCAGCGGCATGAGCGTGCGGTGGCGACGGAGGCTGTGGTGAGAGGCCAGGCGTGATCGATGTCTAGGGATGCGACAGCGCTTGCTGCACCGGCACTTCGGTGGCGTGCGTCTTCCGAACGTGACGCCGGGCCAGCCATCCGGTGAGCACCATGACCGCCAGCACGTCAACGAACCCTGCGATCGAGGCCCACGGCAGGTCGATGTCGCCGGAGTCCACGGCGTTGAAGAACGACCCGAGCGGTGTCAGCAGCGGCCACAGGACCAGTGCGCTGCGGGTTTGGGCGAACGCGACCGCGTAGACGATGCCGAGGCCGGTGAGGAACAACAGTTCACTGCCGCCCATCCCGTAGCCGACGTGGTACAACCCGTAGAGGACCGAGGCGACACCGATGCCGCCGACCGGGCCGTACGCGGCTTCGAGCCGGTTCTGGATGAACCCTCGGAAGAAGATCGTCTCGAAGACGCCCACCACCAGCGCCATCACTAGTAGCGGTACCCAGTCCACCGGCGCGGGCAGGTCGTAGCCCCACAGGGTGAGCGCGAATTGGACCCCAGCGAACACCAGTGCCAGCAGTCCGGTCGTCCGCCAGTCGCCCAGCCGCAGGCCGAGGTCGGACAGATCGGCGCGCCGACGCCAGACGGTGAAGTAGATCGGTCCGACTACGCCGAGCAGCAGGGCTGCGGCGAAGGAAAGGAACAATCCGGCGACATGGTCGGTGGTGAATCCGACGAACGCCAGCCGCATCAGGCCGACCACTCCGACGTACATGATGGCGATGGCGAGCAGGTCCGCCCGGGAACCGGTTCGCGAGACCTCTGGAAGCGCGTGCGGCACCAGGCACAGCAGCAATGCGCTGACCGCGACCACGAGTACGTACCAGGCACCGGGCGCAACGTCCAGCATGAGTAGCGCCGCAACGATCCAACTCGACCACAGCACGGTGCGTGCTGTGCGCTCCGACCATCGTGACGTGAGCATGACAATCACCGCCTCACTCCACCGAACCGCCACCGCACCGCCAGCGGCAGAGGCATATGACCCGCAACCGGGGGCCTTCGTGCCCCGCCGCACTCGCCCCACCTGCACTGCCGCTCATCGGCAGGAGCGGACGTCCGGGACCGGCGACGAGCTCGTCCTGTCGTTCAGCGACGATGGACCTCATGGAAGACCAGCTGTCGCGGCAGTCGGCCGAGGGCGAGGCGAAGGTCATCACGCTCTGCGGCTCGACCAGGTTCGAGGCCGAGTTCGCGGACGTCAACCAGCGGCTCACGATGGAAGGCTGCGTCGTGCTCAGCCTCGGGATGTTCAGGCTCCCCGACCTGCCGGACTACGACTGGACGACCGACAGCTGGGACCTGAAGGGGCGGCTCGGCCGCGTGCACTTCCAGAAGATCCGCATGGCCGACGAGGTGTTCATCGTGGATCCGGGCGGCTACGTCGGTGAGTCGACCCGACGGGAGATCGCCTACGCGGAGTCGCTCGGCACGCCCGTTCGCTATCTGAGCCGCGAGTGCTCGGCCCGACCGGGAGACGGCCGCCGGGAGTGAGTCGGGCCGGTCCGTGGAATGCGGCCCAGGGCGTGGGGCCGAACTGGCTCGCACGTGGGTGTCGTGTCGGCCGACTGCTGTTCGTAGCGTAGGTAGTGGCGGACATCGGGTCCGCCCGACGATGGGAGCAGGGATGCCTCAGTACCTCATCTACTTCAACCAGCAGTGGGTCGGCGACCACGACGAGGCGTGGTTCGAGAGCCGCGTCGAACCGTCCACGGCCGTCGTCCGGGACATGCAGGACCAAGGCGTCCTGGTCTATGCCGGCGGACTGGTCGAGGAGCTCGAGGAAGCGGCAAGCGCGGACGCCACGAGTGGCGAGCTGGTCGTCACCGACGGGCCGTTCGCCGAGACCAAGGAATGGCTCGGTGGCCTGACCATCGTGGACGTGCCCGACGACGAGTCCGCTCGCAGGTGGGCGGGGAGGGTGGCCGAGGGGTGCGGCTGGCCGCAGGAGGTGCGCCGCTTCAAGGCCGGCTCGTTGCAGGCGCTCACGCTCGGGGGGTGAGGCACGGGGCCGGCGGCGTCGTCGCGGGACGCACCGACATCGGCGATCGAGGCGCCGTCGGCCAGCATCGCGGTTCCTTGTGACGAAGCCGTGCGCCCACGCACCAAGGGTGAAGTCAGCTGTCGAGCAGGAGCCTGTCCAGTCCTCGCGTGAGGCCGGTCCGACTGGTCACTGCACGCGCGGCGAGCAGCGTGCCTCCGACGTAGGGGGTGGGCGTGCTCCCGGCGTCGTGGCGAATCGACAGTCGCTCGTCCGGAAGCCCGAACAGGACCTCGGTCGAGACGACGAAGCTGGGCAGTCGAACCGAGTGGACCTGCGTCCCACCCACCGCCGTCCCGCGAGCCTCGACCGCGCCACGAGTCTGCCCCGGTGGCACGTCGATCGAGTTGACCTGCACCTCAGCCAGTCGCTCGGCCAGTTCTCGGGCCGTCCCGCTGGGCGCGTCTGGCTTACCAGCCGAGGCATAGTCGATGACCTCGCGACAGGGCAGGTAGCGGGCGACAAGCAGCGATGCCGCCTGCGCCATGGCTGCCGTGAGCGAGAAGTTGCCAGCCGCGACGACACCCACGCCGGCCTCGGTGGCGGCCCGGTCGATGTCGACGAAGTCGTCGGCAGTGAGGCCAGAGGTTCCGATGATCACCGACACGGGATGCTCGAGCGCGGTCAGCACGTTGGCACGAACGGCCTCGTCGGAGGTGTAGTCGATCAGCACGTCGACACCGTCGAGCGCCTCCGCAACCGATCCGTAGACCGCCACCCCGAGCCGTTCACCGCCCCAGGCCGTGCCCAGGTCCTGACCGGCAGCCGAACGACTCACCGCGCTACTGAGCACCAGATCGTCCGAGGTCAACACTGCCTCGGCGATCGGACGTCCCGTCCAGCCCGTTGCTCCGGCAACGCACACCTTCGTGGTCATGCGTGGACGCTACCGCCCGTGTGCGGGCACGAGGGTGCGAGCCGTTCCACGCCCAGCGCCGGATGAGCTGATGCGTGCTCGGGCGTGGCGATGACCCACCGGAGTCGGTGGGGTCAGGGGCGGGGTCGAGGTCGGTCGACGGGGCGGGTGCCGGTGTGGTCGTGGAGGTAGTGGTGACCGTGGGGTGAGCGCCAGAGGTACTCGCCGGGGCCGAGCGGGGTGTAGCTCCACCCACCGTGGGTCTTGAGCCGGTGGTGGAAGGTGCAGAGGGCGGCGAGGTTGCCCGTGCTGGTGTCGGGTCGTTCGGGGTCGTACGGCGTCACGTGGTCGACCTGGCAGCGGCGGGCCGGGCGGCTGCACCAGGGGAAGACGCAGGTGCGGTCGCGGTGGACGACCTGCTCGCGGAGTCGGGGTGGGATCGCGTAGCCGGGGGCGCGGATCTGTTCGGCGAGGTCGAGGACGGGACGGATCGTGACCCGGGTGTGGCTGGCGGCGCACCAGCTGCGTACCTGGTCGAGCAGCACCTGTCGTGGGCCCTCCTCGAGCTCGGCGAGCCGGTCGAGGTGGACCTCGCCGCGGGTGGTCACCGCAGCGGCCAGCCGGACGTGGAGGACCACCTCGCGCGCGGGCGTGTGCGGGTCGTCCCGGTCGGAGTCGGCCCGCTGGTCGGTGGTGAGGTCGAGGGCGGTCTGGTGGCGGGCAAGGTGTCCCAGCGCTCGGGAGCGGCGTACGTCGAGTGGTGCGGTGGAGCCGAGGGCCCGGAGCTCCTCGGCGCCGCGGGCGAGGGCGTCGGCGAGGTCGACCTCGGCCTCGACCCGCACGGTGGTGTCGTAGGCAGCGAGCGGGTCGTGGACGGTGACGTGGCGCGGGTCGTGCCCGCAGCTGTTCTCGTCGTCGATCGTGGCGTCGGTGACGGTGGTGCAGCGGGCCAGCGCCTCGGCCACGAGCCGGTCGATGGCACTGACTCCGATGCGTTCGGCGTACGGGGCGACCATGCGGTCGACGTACGCCGCGGCGGTGGGCTCGAGGTCGGCGTGGATGGTGGCCTCCGCGATCCGGCGCGCCCGCCAGGCCTGGACCTGGCCGTCCTGGACCCGGTGCCAGAGCCGGGGGAGGCGGTGGCGCAGCTCGAGGGCGTGGCCGACCAGGCGCTTCCCGGCGGTGGTCGACATGCCGAGTGCTGCGGCGAGCTCGGCGAGGGAGAACTCGGCCACCAGTGGGCATCCCTGGCCGGCGATCTGTTCCTCGCGCTCACTGCCGGGAGGGGCGTCGAAGCAGGCGGCGAGGTGGATCGACTCGGGCGGGTGGAGGTCGGCCCAGTCGCACGCCGCGACCAGCAGTCGTGCCTCAGCCCGGTCGGCCGCGGCCCGCTCCTGCGTCGCGGTCGCCAGCACCCGCGCGGCAGCGAGTGCGGGGTCGGTGGCGAGCCTGTCGAACATGTGTTCGATCATAGAGGTGGCCACTGACACGAACGACGTCGCACGGCGGGCCGGTGGAGGGCGTCTCGATGAGTGCGTTCCATGGGCCGGGCCGGCTGTCGGAAGCGAAGGCGCTCAGGGTCCTCCGACTCGGCGTACCGGTCCAGGGAGGAGGCCCACATCCGGGAGCCGCCCCGGCCATGGGGCTCTCGTGCCTGAGGACCAGGAGGAGCTTCTGCCAGGCGCGGGCGGCGTCGGTGTCGTCCCACTCCACGTGCAGCCGGCTGCCCCGATCGGCTCCCGGCGTGATCCGGAACAGCCCGCCCACGGCTCGTCGCTCCTCGGCACGGCGGTCATCGCTCGCGAGCGTCACTCCCGGGGCGCTCGGCCCTGCAGGTGCTCCTCGATCCGCGCCAGGCGCGCGTCGAGGGTGTCCAGCCGCACTTCGAGGCGCGCTTCGAGCGTCCTCCCCTCTGCCTCGAGGAGGCGTTCCTCGCGGCGTGCGACCGCGGAGGCGAAGATCAGGGCCACGACCGCCGCCACCGCGCCGAGGACGGCGACGCCCATGATCATGATCATGCCGGCGACGACCCGCCCGGAGGTGGTCTCGGGCACGTGGTCGCCGTAGCCCACGGTCGTCATGGTGGTCATGGCCCACCAGATGCCGTCGCCCAAGGACTCGAACGTGGTCCCGTGCCGGTCACCCTCCAGGCGCCACACCATCGCGCCACCCACGAGGACGACCGAGCTCGACACCACGGCGGTCGCCAGGGCGAGGCGCAGGACGGAGGTGAGGGTCACTGACAGTCGACGGGGCATGGGCCCATCCTGCCGTGGCCGACAGGCCTGCTCCACGGCTTGCCGTGACGCATGCCGGGACGCGACCGGCCGGCTCCCCGCAAGTGGCTAGAGTCTCGTCGTGGCCACGAGCGACACCTCGGCAGCCGACGTCCACGACGACTTCGACGCCCGTCCGCGCGGCCCGCGCCACGCCTTCATCCGGACCGAGGCCGGCAGCGCCGGGCTCCTCGTCGTCGTCGCGGTGCTCGCGCTGCTGTGGGCCAACTCCCCGTGGTCGCAGGCGTACGTCGACCTGTGGCACTCCGAGCTCTCGGTCACGCTGGCCGGCCACGGCATCTCCATGGACCTCCACCACTGGGTCAACGACGGGCTGATGGTGGTGTTCTTCTTCGTCGTCGGGCTCGAGGTGCGGCGGGAGTTCTCGGTCGGCGAGCTCACCGAGCGCAGCCGGCTGACCGTCCCCCTGGTCGCGGGCATCGGCGGGATGCTCGTCCCCACGATCCTCTACCTGGCCCTCAACCCCAGCGGGGAGGCCGCCGCCGGCTGGGGCATCGTCATCGGCACCGACACCGCCTTCCTGCTGGGCATGCTCGCGCTCGTCGGGCCCGCGGTATCGACGCAGCTGCGAATCTTCCTGCTCACGCTCACCGTCATCGACGACATCGTGGCCGTCTCGGTCATCGGCATCGTCTACTCCGACGGCATCTCGCTGCCGTCCCTCGCGGTCGCCGGTGCGTGCCTGGTCCTGCTGGCGGTGATGGGCAGGGTGGGCATCTGGCGCGCCTCCCCGTACGTCGCGGTCGTGGTCGTGCTGTGGGTCGCGACCCTCGAGTCGGGGCTGCACGCCTCGATCGCCGGCATGGTGTCCGGCCTGCTGGTGCCGGCGCTCGACCCCGAGCGCCGCCTGGTGGAGTCGGCGGCCGACCAGTTCCGCGCCTTCCGGCAGTCCCCGCTGCCGAACCTGCAGCGCTCGGCCCGCCAGCAGCTCAACCGTGCGATCTCGGTCAACGAGCGGCTGCAGGAGGTCCTCCACGGATGGACGAGCTACGTCGTGGTCCCGGTGTTCGCGCTGGCCAACGCCGGGGTCGACCTGCGGGGCGGGCTGCTGGGCGACGCGCTGCGGTCGCCGGTGACGTGGGGCGTCGTGGTCGGGCTCGTCCTCGGCAAGCTCCTCGGCATCGGGGCCGGGGCGCTCGTCGCCTCGCGCCGCGGCTGGGGCAGCCTGCCCCAGGGCGTCGGCCCCGGTCACGTGTGGGCCGGTGCGGCCCTGTCCGGCATCGGGTTCACCGTCTCGTTGCTCATCGCGGGCCTGGCGTTCGAGGACGATCAGCTGCGCGACCAGGCGACCGTCGGCGTGCTGCTGGCCGCGCTCCTCGCCGGTGTCGTCGGGTGGGTGCTCTTCCGTGTGGCGGCGCGGATGGGCGAGGGGGACGCCGCCCTGCCGACGGTGCTGAGCGAGGCCGTCGACCTCGAGGTCGACCACGTGAAGGGGGACCCCGCCGCCGAGCTGACCCTGGTCGAGTACCTCGACTACGAATGTCCCTTCTGCGCCCGCGCGACGGGCTCGGCCGAGGAGGTCCGCGCCCACTTCGGGGACCGGCTGCGCTACGTGGTGCGGCACCTGCCGCTCTCGGTCCATCCCCACGCCGAGCTGGCCGGGGTCGCCGCGGAGGCCGCCGCCCGGCAGGGCCGCTTCTGGGAGATGCACGACCTGCTCTTCTCCCGGCAGGACCGGCTGACCTGGGACGACCTGATCGGGCACGCCACGGAGCTCGACCTCGACGTGGAGCGCTTCGCCGCGGACCTCGCCGACGAGCGGCTGCTGGAACGGTTGTGGCGCGACGTGGAGAGCGCCGCGGCCAGCGGGGTGCGTGGCACGCCGACGTTCTTCGTGGGGGAGCGCCGCCACATCGGCCCCTTCGACGCGCGCAGCCTGATCGAGGCGCTCGAGGCATCCCTCGACCCGAGGGTGAACACACCCGACTAGCGTTCTGGCCATGACCCCCGTCGACGTGGCCGGCACCCCGGCGGCCGTGGTGGCGACGCTGCGCGACTGGCTCGACGCCCAGGCGCCGCCGCCGCTCGTGGTCGAGACCTCGGGATCGACGGGCGCGCCGAAGCGGGTGCTGCTGCCACGGTCGTCGGTGCTGGCGAGCGTGGACGCGACGGCACGGCGGCTCGGGAGCGTGGGGCGGTGGGCGCTGGTGCTGCCGCCGACGTACGTCGCGGGGATCCAGGTCGTCGTCCGCTCCCTCGTCGCCGGCCACGAGCCGGTGCTCGACGGGTGGGGCGACGCGACCCATACCTCGCTGGTGCCGACGCAGCTCCACCGGATGCTCGACGACCCCGGCGACGCGCGACGGCTGGCGGCGATGGAGGCGGTCCTGCTCGGCGGCGGCCCCATCGACCCGACCCTCCGCGCCCGCGCCGAGGAGGCCGGCGTCAGGGTCGTGGCGACGTACGGCTCGGCGGAGACCTGTGGCGGCTGCGTGTACGACGGCTACGCGTTGGACGGCGTGGCGCTCGCCCTCGGGTCCGGTGGCCGCATCCGGATCGGCGGACCCACGCTCTTCGCCGGGTACGACGGCGACCCCGGCGCGACCGCCGAGGCACTCGTCGACGGCTGGTTCGTCACCTCCGACGCCGGTCGGCTCGACGAGGACGGCCGGCTCCACGTGATCGGGCGGGTCGACGACGTGGTGGTCAGCGGCGGCGTCAACGTCCCCACCCCGGCCGTCGCGGCACGGCTGCGCGAGCACCCGGACGTCAGCGACGCGGCCGTGGTCGGCACCCCGGACGAGGAGTGGGGCCACCGGGTCGTCGCCTTCGTCGTCGGCAGGCTCGACCTCGCCGGCGCCCGTGACTGGGTGGCGGCCGCCCACCCGCGCGCGTGGGCTCCCCGCGAGCTGATCGGCGTCGAGGCGCTGCCGCTGCTGGCGAACGGCAAGGTCGACCGGCTGGCGCTGCAGCGACGGGCCGGCGAGGCGCCGTGAAGGTCTGGTCGATCCCGCTGCGCACCCGCTTCCGCGGCATCACGGTCCGCGAGGGCGTGCTGCTCGAGGGGCCGGGTGGCTGGGGCGAGTGGAGCCCCTTCCTGGAGTACCCGCCCGACGTCGCCGACCCGTGGCTGCGCTGCGCCGAGGAGGCCGCGGCCGGTGACTGGCCCGAGCCGCTGCGCGACCGGGTCCCGGTCAACGTCACCGTCCCCGCCACGGACCCCGCGTCCGCGCACCGGATCGTCGGCGACGGCGGCTGTCGCACCGCCAAGGTCAAGGTCGCCGAGCCGGGACAGGGCCTGGCCGAGGACGAGGCACGGCTGGAGGCGGTCCGCGACGCGATCGGCCCCACCGGTCGCATCCGCGTGGACGCCAACGGCGCGTGGGACGTCGACGCCGCGGTCGCCGCGATCACCCGCCTCGACCGCGCGGCCGGCGGCCTGGAGTACGTCGAGCAGCCCTGCGCGACCGTCGAGGAGCTCGCCGCGTGCCGGCGCAGGGTCGACGTCCCGGTCGCGGCCGACGAGTCGATCCGCCGGGCGGCCGACCCCTACCGCGTCCGTGAGCTCGAGGCGGCCGACGTCGCGGTGCTGAAGGTGCAGCCGCTCGGCGGGGTCCGGGCGTGCCTGCGGATCGCCGAGGACATCGGGCTGCCCGTGGTCGTCTCGTCGGCGCTCGAGAGCAGCGTCGGCATCGCGGCCGGGATCGCGCTGGCCGCCGCGCTGCCCGAGCTGCCGTACGCCTGCGGGCTGGCGACCGTGCAGCTGCTCACCGACGACCTGGTGCGGCGCCCGCTGCTCCCGGTCGAGGGCGAGCTCCCGGTCGGCGCTCCCGTCGTCGACGAGGAGGCGCTCGACCGGCTCGCGGCGACCCCCGACCGGATCGCCGCCTGGGAGGCACGGCTGGCCGCGGTGCACGCGCTGCGGCAGGATCGACGACCGTGAGCACCGCGACCGAGCTGGCCAGGGGAGTCGTCAGCGCGCTCGTCGCCGGCGGTGTCGCCGAGGTCGTCCTCGCACCGGGCTCGCGCAACGCGCCGCTGGCCTTCGCCGCCCACGACGCCGCCGAGGCCGGGCTGCTGCGCCTCCACACCCGGATCGACGAGCGTACGGCGGCCTTCCTCGCCCTCGGCCTCTCGCGGACCGGCGGGCCCGCCGCGGTGGTGTGCACCTCCGGCACGGCGGTCGCCAACCTCCACCCGGCGCTCCTCGAGGCAGCCCACGCCGGCGTCCGGATGGTCGCGGTCACGGCCGACCGACCCGCCCGGCTGCGCGGCACCGGCGCCAACCAGACCACCGACCAGGTCGGGATCTTCGGGCCGCTCGTGCACACGCTCGACCTCGACGAGACGCCCGCCTGGTTGACGTGGGGAGGCGGACCCCTCCACCTCAACGTCCAGCTCGACGAGCCGCTGGTGCCGGAGGACCGCTGGACGCCCGACGTGGAGCGGGGCGAGCCGCCGCAGGAGATCCGGCCGGCGATCCACGAGACGATCGCCCTCGGCCCCCGCACGGTCGTGGTCGCCGGCGACGACGCCGGACCTCCGGCGCGGGTCCTCGCCGAGCAGGCCGGCTGGCCGCTGCTGGCCGAGCCCACGAGCGGCTCGCGCACCGGCACCCACCCCATCCGGTCCTACCGGCTGCTCCTCGACGGCGACCTCGGCCGGCGGGTCGAGCGCGTCGTCGTGTTCGGCCACCCGACGCTCTCGCGGCCGGTCAGCCGGCTGCTGGGGCGGGACGACGTGACGGTCCTCGACGCCGGCGCGAGGGGCGCCTGGTCCGACCGGCCCTTCGCCGTCGCCGACCGCTTCCTGTCAGGTCGTCCCGCGGCCGAGCCGGACGACCCGGCCTGGCTCGAGGAGTGGCGCGAGGCAGACCGGTCGGTCTCGCAGCAGCTCGACCGGCTGCTCGCCGCCGAGCCGGACCTGACGCCGTACGAGGTGGCGGGTGCGGTCAGCCGCGCGCTACCGCCCGAGGGCCTGCTCGTGGTGGGCGCGTCGAGCCCGGTGCGCGACCTCGACCTGGTGGTCGCGCCGTACGCCGTGGGTGACCGGCGCAAGGTGATCGCCAACCGCGGCCTCTCGGGGATCGACGGCACCGTCTCGACCGCGATCGGCGCCGCGCTCGGGCGGCCCCGCAGCAGCCGCTGCTTCGCGCTGATGGGCGACGTCACGTTCCTCCACGACGCCGGTGCCCTCGTCCTGGCCCCGCGGGAGCAGCGGCCCGACCTGACGGTCGTGGTCGTCAACGACGACGGCGGGTCGATCTTCTCGATGCTCGAGCAGGGGGCCGAGCCGTACGCGGACCGCTTCGACACCCTCTTCGGCACTCCCCACGGCGTGGACCTCGCGGCACTCTGCGCCGCCACCCGCACGCCGCACTGGCGGGTCGGGTCGCTGCCCGAGCTCGAGCAGGCCCTCGCCTCGCCCAACGGCGGCATCGAGGTGGTCGAGGTCCGGGTCCGCCGCGACAACCGCCGCGAGCTCGACCGGCGGATCCGCGCGCTCCGCCCCTGACCGGCAGCCCCGCAAGCACGATCAAGTGGCCCGTCGCGCGGAGCAGGCATGCTGTCGCCATGGCTTCCACCGCACTCTCGGGACGCGTCGCCCTCGTCGCCGGGGCGACCCGCGGCGCCGGACGCGCCATCGCCGTCGAGCTCGCCCGGGCCGGCGCCCACGTGTGGGCGACCGGACGCAGCAGCAGGGTCTCCGGCCCCTCGGAGATCGGGCGCCCCGAGACGATCGAGGAGACGGGGGAGCTGCTCGCCGAGGTCGGTGAGGGCGAGGCCCTCGTCGTCGACCACGAGGACAGCGAGGCGGTGGCTGCGCTCGTCTCCCGGATCGAGGCCGAGGACGGCCGGCTCGACGTGCTCGTCAACGACATCTTCGGCGGCGACCGCTACGCGCAGTGGGACAAGCCGCTGTGGGAGCACGACCTCGACGGCGGCTGGCGGATGCTGGGCATGGGCGTGCGCACCCACCTCGTCACCAGCCACCACGCGTTGCCGCTGATGCTGCGGAGCGCCCGGGACCACGGGCCCGGTCTGCTCGTCGAGATGACCGACGGCACCCACGAGGCCAACCGGACCTACCGGGCCGGGGTCGGCTTCTACTACGACCTGGTCAAGGCGGCCGTGGAACGGATCGTCGTCGGCCTCACCGCCGAGCTCGCGGACCGCCCGGTGACGGCCGTGGGGGTCACCCCCGGGTGGCTGCGGTCGGAGGCGATGCTCGACACCTTCGGGGTCACCGAGGAGACCTGGCGCGACGCGTGCGCCCGCGAGCCGGCCTTCGCGATCTCCGAGTCGCCGGCCTACGTCGCCCGCGGCGTGGCCGCGCTCGCGGCGGCCGACGACGTCGACCGCTGGGCCGGTCAGGTCGTGAGTGCCAGGCAGCTGTCCGACGCCTACGGCGTGACCGACACCGACGGTAGCCGCCCCGACTGCTGGGGCCACCTGGCGACGTACGGCTGGGGGCACGGCGGCGACGAGGGCGTCGCCCGGATCCGGGACTACCGGTGACCACCGCGGCGGACACGTTCGCCGAGTTCGTCGAGCAGCTCGTCGACGCGCTCGACGACCACGATGCCTCGCCCGAGGAGCGGGCGGACCGACTGCACTTCTCGCGCTTCCACGCCGACCGGATGATCCGCTCGGTCGCGGGGGAGCCGCCGCAGGCGTTCCGCCGACGGATCCTGCTGGAGCGGGCGGCCTACCGGATGGTCACGACGACGGCGCCGCTCCTCGACATCGCGGTCGAGGCGGGCTACGCCTCCCACGAGGCGTTCACCCGCGCGTTCGCCCGGGCCTACGGCGTCCCGCCGGCCACCTGGCGCAGGAAGCCCGGCCACCTGCAGGTACCGGCGCCCAGCGGCGTCCACTTCCACCCACCCGGCGGCCTCCGGCTGCCCGCACGAGACGAGGTCACGAGCATGGAGCTCCTCACCAGGATGGTCGAGCACCACGTCTGGCTCACCGGCGAGATGGTGCGCCTGGCCGAACGGCTCGCCGACGAGCAGCTCGACCGGCCGATCGAGCTCGACGTCGACGAGGACCGGCAGACGATCCGGTCGCTGCTCTCGCGGCTGGTCGGCCAGATGGGCATGTGGAACGCCGCGCTGGCGACGCGCGACTACGACTGGTCCGTCGAGGACCACGAGTCGCTCCGATCGCTCCGCGAGCGGCTGGCGGTCGAGGGACCGACGTACCTCTCCCACGTGCGGGAGGTCGTCGCCGCGAACCGTCTCGACGACACCTTCGTCGACGCCCTGTGCGAGCCCGCGGAGGTCTTCACCTACGGCGGCATGATCGCGCACGTGCTGACCTTCGCCGCCCACCGCCGCACCCTCGTGGCGCTGGCGTTCGCGCAGCACGGGGTCGAGGACCTGGGCTGGGGTGATCCCATGACGTGGGTCGCCTCGAGGGCCTGACTGGACCGACCCCACACAATGGGCAGGTGGAGATCGCCCTGCTGCTGGTCGTGCTCGCCGTGGTCGTGCTCGCCGGCACCGCCGTGGCGGAGCGGATCGGCACCCCGCCGCCCCTGTTCCTGGTGGTGGTGGGGGTCATCGGGTCCTGGGTTCCCGGGGTGCCCGAGATCCAGCTCAGCGCCGAGGTGGTCCTCTTCGGCCTGCTCCCGCCGCTGCTGTACGCCGCCGCGCTGCAGACCTCGCTGGTCGACTTCAACGCCAACCGCCGGCCGATCCTGCTGCTCTCGGTGGGGCTGGTCGTGTTCACCACCGTCGGGGTCGCCGTGGTCGTCGAGGGGCTGCTCCCCGGCCTCGGCTGGCCCCTGGCCTTCGCGATCGGCGCCGTCGTCGCACCGCCGGACGCCGTCGCCGCGACGGCGATCGGTCGCCGGATCGGGCTGCCACGACGGATCGTGACGATCCTCGAGGGGGAGTCGCTGCTCAACGATGCCACTGCCCTGGTCTCGCTGCGCACCGCCCTCTCCGCAGCGCTGGGCGGCGTCGGCCTGCTGGCCGTGGCGGGGGACTTCGTGCTGGCTGCGTTCGGTGGGGCTGCCGTCGGCTTCGCGGTGTTCCTGCTGGTCGCGCGGGTCCGCCGCCGGGTGACCGACCCGATCCTGGACACCGGCATCTCCTTGGTGGTCCCGTTCGCGTCGTACGTCCTGGCCGAGGAGATCCACGCCTCGGGCGTGCTCGCCGTCGTGGTGGCCGGGCTGCTGCTCGGCCACAAGGCGCCGGTGCTGCAGACCGCCCAGTCCCGGATCGCCGAGCGGACCAACTGGCGCACCATCGCCTTCGTCCTCGAGAACGCGGTCTTCCTCCTGATCGGCCTGCAGGCCGAGTGGATCCTCGCGGGCGTGGCCGACAGCGAGGTCGCACCCAGCCGCGTCGCCCTGGTCTGCGGCGCCACCCTGCTGGCCGTGGTCGCCCTGCGGATGGCCTGGGTGTTCACCACCGGCCAGCTGCTGCTGCGCCGCTCCCAGGCGCGGCCACCGGCCTCCTACACCTTCCTGCTCGGCTGGGCGGGCATGCGCGGCGTGGTGACCCTGGCGGCGGCCTTCGTGATCCCCGAGGGCACCGAGCACCGCGAGATCCTGCTGCTCGTCGCCTTCACCGTGGTGGCCGGCACCCTCTTCGGCCAGGGTCTCACGCTGCCGTGGCTGGCCCGCCGGCTCGAGGTCCCGTCGCCCGATCCCGCCGAGGACGCACTGGCGCGCGCGACGCTGCTCCAGCAGGCCTCCAAGGCGGGCTTCAAGGCGTTGGCCAAGGAGGAGTACGACGACCACCACGGGGTGACCGAGGCGGTCCGGGCCCGGGTGGAGCAGCGCAACTTCGCCGCCTGGGAGCAGCTCGGGCCGAACCTCGACGAGGAGACGCCCAGCGAGCAGTACACGCGGCTGCGGAGGATCATGATCGACGCCGAGCGGACGCGGGTGCTGCAGGTCCGCAGCCGGGGCGAGGTGGCGGCCGACGTGGTCGCCGAGGTGCTCGTCATGCTCGACGTGGAGGAGTCGATGCTCGACGCGGCCAGCCGGTCGCGCGAGGAGCTGAAGGGAGCGACCATGGCTGAGCTGAGCCGACACGCGGACGCGTGCGCCGACCTGGAGAGCCATCCGGCGATCGAGACCGACCGGGACCCCGCGTGTCCGGAGTGCCTCGAGGAGGGCCTGCGCTGGGTGCACCTGAGGCAGTGCCTCGCGTGCGGCCACGTGGGCTGCTGCGACTCCTCACCGGGTCGGCACGCCAGCGCCCACTTCCACGAGACCACCCACCCGGTGGTGCAGTCGGCCGAGGTCGGCGAGACCTGGCGCTGGTGCTTCGTGCACCACCTGACGGCCTGAGCCTGCAGCCCGGTCGAGCGGGTCGCTCAGCCGAGCTCGGAGACCGAGGCCGGCCCGAACGCCGACCCGCCGTCGGCCGCGCCGCTGGTCGCCTCGACCAGCTCGGCGTCGACGGCGTGCGCCCCGAGGTCACCCGCGGCGATCGCCTCCGCCCAGTGGCACGCCACCCGGTGGCCGGGGGTGACCCCGTCGACCTCGACGACCCGCAGCTGGGGCCGCTCGTCGTCGCAGCGGGTCGCCTGCCGCCAGGGGCAGCGGGTGTGGAAGCGGCAGCCGCTCGGAGGGTTCGACGGCGACGGCAGGTCGCCGGTCAGCAGGATCTGCTCGCGCCGGTCCTCGATCGCCGGGTCCGGCACGGGCACCGCCGACATCAGCGCCCGCGTGTACGGGTGCAGCGGGGTGTCGTACAGCTCGCCGGCCTCGGACTCCTCGACCAGCCCGCCGAGGTACATCACGCCGATCCGGTCGCTGATGTGGCGGACCACGGCGAGGTCGTGGGCCACGACGAGGTAGGTCAGCCCGAACTCGTCCTGCAGCTCCTCGAGCAGGTTGAGCACCTGCGCCTGCACCGACACGTCGAGCGCGCTGACCGGCTCGTCAGCCACGATCAGCTTGGGGCTCACCGACAGCGCCCGGGCGATGCCGATCCGCTGCCGCTGGCCGCCGGAGAACTCGTGGGGATACTTCGCGAGCGCGGCCGGGGGCAGCCCGACGGCGGCGAGCAGCTCGAGCAGGCGGGCCTTGGTGGCTGCCTTGTCGGTGTCGAGGCCGTGGGCCCGCATCCCCTCGACCAGCAGCGACTCGACCGACTGGCGCGGGTCCAGGCTCGACATCGGGTCCTGGAAGACCATCTGCATCTCGCGGCGCTTGCGACGCAGGGTCTCGCCCTTCAGCGTCGCGATGTCCTCGCCCTCGAAGACGACCGAACCCTCGGTCGGCTCCTCGAGCTTGAGGATCGCCCGGCCCAGCGTCGACTTGCCGCAGCCGGACTCGCCGACCAGGCCGTACGTCTCGCCGCGCCGGATCTTGAGGTCGATGCCGTCCACGGCGTAGACGAACCCGACGATCTTGTCGAACACCACTCCCCGCTTGATGGGGAAGTGCACCTTGAGGCCCTCGACGTCGACCAGCAGGTCGTCGTCGGCGGGGGTTGGCCGGTCACTCATGCTCCACCTCCACGGGGTTGTGGCAGCGCAGTCCGCGGCCGCCGTGCTCGATCTCCCACTCCGGGGTCTTGTCCCGGCACACGTCGATCACGTGGGAGCACCGCGGCGCGAACGCGCACGCGGACGCCCAGGGCAGGTTGTCGCTGACCGATCCCGGCACCGGCGTGAGCTTCGCGCCGCGGGGGACGTCGAGCCGGGGGATCGACGCCAGCAGGCCGTGGGTGTAGGGGTGCCGGGGTCGTGCGAAGAGGTCGTGCCGCTCGCCGCGCTCGACGATCCGGCCGCCGTAGAGGACGTTCACCTCGTCGCAGAGGCCCGCGACGACGCCCAGGTCGTGGGTGATCATGATCAGCGCGGTGCCGGTGTCCTGGACCAGCTCCTTGAGCAGCGCCAGGATCTGCGCCTGGATCGTCACGTCGAGCGCCGTCGTGGGCTCGTCGGCGATCAGCAGTCGCGGGGCGCACGCCAACGCCATCGCGATCAGCGCCCGCTGGCGCATCCCGCCGCTCAGCTGGTGGGGGTAGTTCTTCAGCCGCGCCTTGGGGTCGGGGATGCCGACCCGCTCGAGGAGCTCCTGGGCCTGCGGCATCGCCTCCTTGCGCGACATGCCGCGGTGGCGCTCCATCACCTCGGTCACCTGGAGGCCGATCGGGATCACGGGGTTCAGCGACGAGAGCGGGTCCTGGAAGATCATCGCGATGTCGCGACCACGGCGGTCGCGCATCTCGTTCTTGGACAGGCCGATCAGGTCGACCCCCTCGTACGTCGCCTCACCCTCGACCCGGTTGCCGCGATCGGGGAGCAGGCCCATGATCGCCAGCGAGGTCACGGACTTGCCGCAGCCGGACTCGCCGACGAGGCCGACGGTCTGGCCGGCGTGGACGTCGAAGGAGACGCCGTCGACAGCCGTGAACGGCTTCTCGCCGTGGCGGGTGAAGGTGACCCGCAGGTCGTTCACCGAGAGCAGCGGACCCGAGTTCATCGCGGGGGTCACCTCCGGGTCTTGGGGTCGAGGGCCTCGCGCAGCGACTCGCCCATCAGCGTGAAGCCGAGCGCGACGACGATGATGCACAGCGCGGGGTAGACGGCCAGGTGGGGGTAGTCGTAGATGAACTGCTGCGACCGGCCCAGCATCTGGCCCCACTCCGGCTGTCGGTCGTCGGGGTTGCCGAGGCCGAGGAAGGACAGTGCAGCCGCGTCGATGATCGCGACCGCGAGCACCAGCGTCGCCTGCACGATGACCGGCCCGAGCGCGTTGGGCAGCATGTGGCGGAAGACGATGGCGCGCTGCTTGACGCCCAGCGCCCGCGCCGCGAGGACGTGGTCGCTGTTGCGCTGCGCCAGCATCGACCCCCGCAGCAGGCGGGCGAAGATCGGGATCTGGATCACCGCGATGGCGATGATCAACGTGTTCTGGCTGGGCCTCGGTGCCAGCGCCGCGATCGAGAAGGCGAGCAGCAGCGAGGGCAGCGCCAGCATCACGTCGACGATGCGCATCACGAAGGAGTCGGCCCAGCCGGCGAAGGCGCCGGCGATGAGTCCGAGGATCATCCCGCCGGCGAGGCCGATGATCGTGGCGACGACACCGACGATCAGGGTCTGCCGGCTGCCGACGAGCAGCCGGGACAGCAGGTCGCGTCCCTGGTCGTCCGCGGCGCCGAGCGGGAAGCCGGGCTGCGGTCCGGGGATCGGGTTCGTCTGCTGCCGGACCTGGTCGAGCAGCAGGGGGGCCGACGGGTCGTGGGGTGCGATCCACGGGGAGATGATGGCCAGCACGATGAACAGGGCCGTGATCACGCCGCCGATGAGGAACACCGGGTCGCGGCGGAGCCGGCGCCAGGCGCTGGCGATGAGGGAGACGCCGGGGGTGTCGTCGACGGACCCTGCGGCGAGGGCGTCGATCTTCTCCTTGCGGCGCTCCGCGTAGGACTGGGGGGTCATGTCACGTCACCTCGTCCTGATGCGGGGGTCGATGATGGCGTAGGCGATGTCCACGAAGAGGTTGACGATCACGAAGATCGCGGCCGCCGCGAGGATCAGCACCTGGAGGACGGGATAGTCCTTGTCACGGATGGACTCGGCGAGCGCCTGCCCGATGCCGGGGAACGAGAAGACCGTCTCGGTGAGCACGGCGCCGGCGAGCAGGGCACCCACCAGCAGGCCGATCGTGGTCACCACCGGGAGCATGGCGTTGCGCAGGATGTGGCGTCCCCGGATGACCTTCGTGGACAGGCCCTTGGCCTCCGCGGTACGGACGAAGTCGGCGTCCATCGTGTCGAGCACCGAGGCCCGCGTGATCCGGAAGATCACGGCGAACGGGATGGTCGCGAGGGCGACCGCGGGGAGCAGCAGGTGGAGGAACGCGTCCCAGGCGGCGTCCCACTCGCGGGTCATGATGCCGTCGAGGACGAAGAAGCCGGTGACGCGGGTGGCGTCGATCGAGGCGTCCTGGCGCCCGGACACCGGGAGCAGCTGCCACTGGACGGCGAAGAAGTACTTGAGCAGGAAGGCGGTGAAGAACACCGGCACCGCGACACCGACGAGGGAGAAGATCACGGCGCCCGAGTCGAGCACCGACCCGCGGCGGCGGGCCGCCCAGTAGCCGAGCGGGATCCCGAGGCTGACCGCGATGAGCATCGCCAGCAGCGACAGCTCGATCGTGGCGGGCAGCCGCCCGAGGAAGATCTGGAAGGCGTCCTCACCGGGCAGCACGGCGGTCGAGGCACCGAACTCGCCCTGGAGGGCGCGCTGCACGAACTTGAGGTACTGGACGTAGATCGGTTGGTCGAGGCCGAGGGCGGCCTCGAGGGCTGCCCGTCGGGAGGGGGTGGCGCGCTCGCCGAGGATGGCGGACACGGTGCCGCCGGGCAGCGACCGCAGCCAGACGAACAGCAGCAGGGACAGCACCACCAGCACGCCTGCCATCTGCAGCACGCGGCGGACGATGAATCGGGCCATGGAAGCTCCTGTGGACAGTGGTGAGGGGGGTCACCCGCGGCGGATGACCCCCCTCGACCGCACGTTCCGGACTCTCAACCGGCGCTCAGGCCGGGGACGAGTGGTCCGTCACTCACCGCCGACGCTGACGGTGTCGAACTCCTCTGCCGTCAGCGGGCTCGGGATGACGCCCTCGACGTCCGGCCCGACCACGAGGGCCGGCGGGGAGTGGCTGATCGGCAGACCGGGGAGGTAGTCCTCCATGATCTGCTGGTTGATCGTCTCGAAGGCCGTCGCGCGCTCGGCCTCGTCCACGATCCCGTCGGCCGACTGCAGGTCGTCGGCGAGCTGCTTGCCCCACGGCATGACCTCGGTGCCGAAGTCGTTCTCCTTGAGGTTGCCGAAGAACGTGCCGATGAAGTTGAACGCGGCGTCGTAGTCGCCGGTCCAGCCGAGGAGGTAGGCGTCGTACTTGCCGGCCGTCACGTTGTCGAGGTAGCCGCCGTTCCAGGAGGCGGTCTGCACGTCGACCTTGATGCCGACGGCCTCAAGGTTGGTGCGCAGGGCCTCGAAGAGCTGCTGCGGGTCCGGCATGTAGGGGCGGCTGACCTCGGTCGGGTAGGCGAACTTCAGGGTCATGCCCTCGGCGCCCGCCTCCTGCAGCAGCTGCTCGGCCTGCTCGGGGTCGTAGGGGTACGCCTCGAGCTCGGAGTTGTAGCCGCTCACGGTGGAGGGCATGAACTGCGTCGCGACCTCGGCGCCCTCGGGCAGCTGGCTCTGGACGAGCTGCTCGCGGTCGAGGGCGTACATCAGCGCCTGGCGGACCTTGAGGTCCTTCAGCATCGGGTTCGCCTCGGGGTTCAGGCCGAGGTAGAAGATGTTGAACGGGTCGCGGATCTCGACGCTGTTGCCGCCGTCCTCGAGACCGGACCAGTCGGCCGGGCTCGGGAGGTCGTAGCCGTCGATGCTGCCGGCCTCGAGCTCCTGGCGACGGGTGCTCTCGTCGGGGATGACGCGGAAGACCAGGTTGTCGGTCTTGGCGGCGTCGCCCCAGTAGTCGTCGTTCGCCTCGAGGCTGATGGTCTGGTTGGCCTCGTCGTACTCACCGAAGGTGTAGGGGCCGGTGCCGACGGGGGCCTGCGCGTACTCGGGGAAGCTGAAGCCCTCGCCCTCGGTGGCGATGCCGTTGGCGTCGCCGCTCTCCATCGCCGCGGGCGACTGCATGGAGAGGGACTCCAGGGTCAGCATCGTCGGGAAGCCCGACGTGGCGCGCGAGATGGTGACGACGGCCTCGAACTCACCGGCGGCCTCGCAGCCCTGGTAGAGCGAGCTGTCGGGGTCGTTGGAGAACCCGCCCATGACGTAGCCCCAGTACTCGGCGGCGACCTGGCCGGCCTCGTTCTGGTCGAACATCCGCTCGAAGTTGGCGCACACGGCCTCGGCGTTGAAGGGCTCGCCGTCGTGGAAGGTGACGTCGTCGCGGAGCGTGAACGTCCACTCGGTGCCCTCCTCGTTGGAGGTCCACTCGGTCGCGAGCTCGGGGACGACCTCGGCGCTGCCGGGCTCGATGCCGAGCAGGCCCTCGAACATCTGGCGGGTGACGCGGAAGGTCTCGCCGTCCGTGGCGTACAGAGGGTCGAACATCTCAGGGGCGCCCGCGGCGCCGAAGGTGAACGTGGACGACCCGCCGCCGGAGCCGTCCCCCTCGCCGCGGTCGGACTCGGCGCACGAGGTGGCCACGAGGGCAAGTGCCCCGACCACGGCTACCGACGCCATCTTTCGAGTGGTTCTCATCAGTGCAAACCTCACTGTCGCTCCAACGGTCCGCCCTGGCGGCGGACCCCCTCGCCCCGAGTGCGTGAGCCACGTCTCGCTGGGCGTCCCGCGCACTCTAGCCCCACGTCGCCGCCCGTGAAACAGACCGAGCCCCCGGTGCGCCAAGCCGTTACACGGCCGTGACCCGGCACGGCGGCGGCGTAGGTTGGGTGGTATGCGGATCACCAAGTTCGGTCATGCCTGCGTCCGCGTCGAGCACGACGGTGCCGCCCTCGTGATCGACCCAGGGATGTTCACCGACCCCGAGGCGCTCGACGGCGCCACGGCCGTCCTGATCACCCACGAGCACCCCGACCACTACCTCCCCGACCACCTCCTCGCCGTGGCGGCGCCGGTGTTCACCATCGACGCCGTCGCGCGCCGGATCCGGGAGGACGCCCCGGCCGTCGCCGAGCGGCTGACGGTGGTGGCCCCCGGCGAGGACTTCGACCCGGGACTCCCGGTCCGCGCCGTGGGGGAGCGGCACGCGGTGATCCACCCCGACCTGCCGCGCTTCGACAACTCCGGCTACCTCGTCGCGGCAGGCGGCACCCGCGTGTTCCACCCGGGCGACGCCCTGACCGGCCCCGGCGAGCCGGTGGACGTGCTCTGCGCGCCCGTCTGCGCTCCCTGGCTCAAGGCGTCCGAGGCGGTCGACTTCGCCCGCGAGGTGGGCGCGCCGCGCAACCTCGCCATCCACGACCGCATCTACTCCGAGGCCGGGCTCGGCATCGTCGACGGCCACTTCGGGCTGCTGCTCGGCGACGACCAGGAGTACGTGAGGCTGCCTGACGGCGCCGACCTCTGAGGCGCGTCAGGCGCCGACGAGGGAGTCGCGCACGGGGACGAACTTGGCCTGCGACTCGGCCAGCTCCGCCTCCGGGTCGGAGTCGGCGACGATGCCGCACCCGGCGAAGAGCCGGACCGTGTCGCCGGTGACCTCCGCCGAGCGGAGGGCGATGCCCCACTCGCCGTCGCCGGCCGCGTCGATCCAGCCGACAGGTCCGGCGTAGCGACCCCGCTCCATGCCCTCGATCTCGGTGATCAGCGCGGTCGCACCGGGAGTGGGGGTGCCGCCCACGGCAGCCGACGGGTGCAGGGCCTCGGCGAGCTGGAGCGAGGACACGGTCGCCGCGTCGTGGACCACGCCGGCGACGTCGGTCGCCAGGTGCATGACGTTGGGGAGGTGGAGCACGAAGGGCGCCTCGGGGACGTTCATCGACGAGCAGTGCGGGTCCAGGGCCTCGGCGACCGAGCGGACGGCGTACTCGTGCTCCTCGAGGTCCTTGGAGGAACGGGCGAGGGTGGCGGCCAGGGCCAGGTCACGCTCGTCGTCGCCCGTACGCCGGATGGTGCCGGCCAGCACACGTGAGGTGACCAGGCCACGCTCCCGTCGTACGAGCATCTCCGGCGTCGCGCCGAACAGGCCGTCGACGTGGAAGGTCCAGCACATGGGGTAGCCGGAGGCGAGCCGCTGCAGCGGCCAGCGGACGTCGATCGGGCCGGCCGCCGTGGCGACCAGGTCGCGGGCCAGCACCACCTTCTCGAGGTCACCGGCACTGATCCGGGCGACCGCGTCGGCCACCGCGCTCATCCACTGCTCCCCGTTGAGGGAGCCGTCGGCGAAGCTGACCTCACCGGGCGGGGTCGGCGGTGCCGCGACGCTGATCGCGCCGCGGTGGTCGAGGAGGTCGAGGCCGGCGCGCGAGACGGTCGTGAGCCAGGCGCGGTCCCCGCGCCTGCCCACCACGACCTCGGGGACGGTGAGGACGCTGTCGCCGGGCTCGTCGGCGAAGCCGAAGCTGCCGAAGGCGACCAGGCCGGTGCCGGGTTCGTCGATCTCGTCGCGGACCACGGCGTGGGCGGCGGTTTCGGTCCACCACTTGTCGGCGTCGGAGAAGCGGGCGGCGCCTCGGGTGCGGAGCTCGGCGGCGACGCCCCAGCCCACGAGCCCCTCGCCACGCCGGAGCCAGGTGACCGGACGGCGGTCCTCGCCCTCGGACGAGGGGAGCAGGTCCAGCAGGGAGGTGGCGACGTCGAGGTCGAGGTCGACGGTGCGGACGACGAGGGGGGCGGCCTGCCCGTCAGGGGTCACGCTGGTCGTCACGAGAGCGAAGCCTACGCCGGGGTCGTGCCCGGACCACGAAGCAGGCCCCGGGCCCGGTGAACCGGGCCCGGGGCCTGCCGGGTGTCGCTGTGTCGCCGGGTCAGCCGTTGAAGCTGGGCTGGCTCTGCGGGTTGAACTCGCCGCGGTAGCGGTGACGCGCCGCCTTCTCGACGGCCTTGTCGGTGATCCGGAGGACGTCGAAGCCCTTCTGGATGTCGTTCGAGAAGACGTGGCCGTTGTAGTAGTAGGCCGACCACGAGCCACCGAGCACGAGCTGGGTGTCGGACAGCGGGCCGCGGTCGAACCAGGCCAGCTCCTTGGGCTTGCGGGAGTTGGTGAAGTCGAAGACCGAGATGCCGCCCTGGTACCAGGCCTGGACCATGATGTCCTTGCCCTTGACCGGGATCAGCGAGCCGTTGTGGGCCACGCAGTTCTCGGTGTCGGACTGGGTGCGGCCGATCTTGTAGTAGCTGGCGAACTTCAGGTTGCCGCGCCTGTCGATGTCGTAGATGCCGTTGGCGCCGCGGGTGGAGCCGACCTCCTCGTTGCAGGTCGGGGCGCCGCCACCGCCGAGCTCGTCGGTGTAGACGACCTTGGTGCCCTTGTTGTTGAAGGTCGCGGAGTGCCAGAACGCGAAGTTCTCGGTGTCACGGACCTGCTCGGTGACGACCGGGTTCAGGCGGTCGGAGATGTCGAGCAGGATGCCGTCACCCATGCAGGCGCCGGCCGCGATGTCCTTCGACGGGTAGGCGGTGATGTCGTGGCAGCCGCTCGTCGTGGAGGAGCCGTTGCCGCCCGGGTTGCCACCGTCGGGGAAGAGCACCGGGGTCGCGGCGAGCGAGGCCGAGGCCGGGTCGCCGGTCGGGATCTTCACGACGCTGATCAGGTCGTGGGGCGGCTGGCAGTCGGGGAACGCCGTGTTGGGCGAGTACGACGAGACGTACGCGAAGAGCTGCGTGCCCCGCTTGTTCGGCGCCAGCGTGTGGGTGTGCGAGCCGCAGGGCGTCTCGACGGCGGCGACGTACTCGGGAGCGGTCGGGTCGCTGATGTCGAAGACCTTCACGCCCTCCCACGTCTGGTCGGACGGGTTCGTCGCGGGCGACGCGGTGCTGGAGCAGCTGTCGTCGGTGCGGCTGGAGTCGGTGCTCAGCACGAGCAGGTCCCGGTAGACCGAGATGTCGTTCTGCGAACCGGGGCAGAGCACCTGGGCGACCTGTGCGGGCTCCGACGGGGTGCTGATGTCGTAGACGGTGAAGCCGTTGTAGTTGCCGGCGTAGGCGTAGTCGCCCTTGAAGGCGAGGTCGCTGCTGTAGGCGGTCTCGGCGGCGAACGCACCGTTCTTGGGGATGTTGGCGATCAGGCCCATGTCGCGGCTGGCGATCTGGCCGGGAGCGAGGTCGGCCTCGGCCTCGAGCGCGGACTCCTGCTGGTCGGTGAGGCAGCCCTGGGCGAACCGGTCGCCGGCGCGGGCGAGGGCGCGCTCGTCGGGCCCGCACTTCGGGGCCTTCTTCTCGCTGATGACGCGGTCGGGCCCGTCGCGGTGGCCCTCGTGGGCCTGCGAGGGGCTGGTGAGTGAGAGTCCGGCGACGGCCAGACAGGTGGCGGCGACGACGCCGCGGATCCGTGTTGCCCGAGACATGTGGCGACCTTCCGAGTAGGGGTGTGGTGATCCTACGTAGGGTGTGTCATGAATCACCAGACCTTTTGCTCGTTGATTCTCGGGAGGATCCAGGTGCGCACCCCCTTTGCCCGGTACGCCGCGGCCACGGCCCTCGCCACGCTCGCGCTCGTGACCGGGTGCTCCTCCGACGAGCCGCCGCGCGAGGACGACAGCGCGGCCCAGAGCAAGATCATCCAGCCCGGCCGTCCCGGTGAGGGCAACGAGACGGTCGACCCCGACACCACCGTCGAGGCGGCGCCGACCAACGACGACGACGTCATGTTCATGCAGATGATGGTCCCGCACCACGCGCAGGCCCTCGAGATGTGCGAGCTGGCCCAGACCCGCGCCGAGGACCCCCAGGTCGTCGCGATCGCCCGCCGGATCAAGGGCGCGCAGGGCCCGGAGATCAGCGGGATGGCCGCGTGGCTCCAGGCCCGGCAGATCGAGGTTCCCGAGTCGATGGCGGACCTCGAGGGGCACGGGGCGCACGGTGGCCACGGTGAGGATGGCGGGGAAACCATGTCGATGCCCGGCATGCTCACCGGTCAGCAGATGCGCGAGCTGGCCGCGGCCGACGGCGCGGAGTTCGACCGCCTCTTCCTCGCCGGGATGATCCAGCACCACCGTGGTGCCGTCGACATGGCCAACGAGGCGATGGGTGCCGGTTCCGACACCCTGGCCCTCGAGCTGGCCGCCGACATCGCCACCGGCCAGCTCGCCGAGATCGGTCGCATGCAGGACGTACGCCGGTCGCTGTGACCGGGTCGCCTCAGCTCCAGTAGACGATCACCGGCGTACCGATGTCGACCTGGTCGTAGAGCCACGCGATCCCGTCGTAGTCGCGCACGTTGACGCACCCGTGCGAGGCACCGGCGTAGCCGGTGGCCGCGAAGTCGGGGGAGTAGTGCACTGCCTGGCCCCCGGAGAAGAACATCGCGAAGGGCATCGAGGTGTCGTACAGGCTCGAGACGTGGTCGCGCGACTTGGAGAACACCGAGAAGGCGCCCTCCCGGGTCGGCAGCTCGTCGGAGCCGAACCGCACGTCGTAGGTCGCCTGCACCTTCCCGTCGACCACGTAGCGCAGCGAGTTCGAGGACTTGTCGATGCAGAGCACCTCACCGGTGCGGCAGCGCGGGTCGAGGGCGCCGAGCTTCGGCTCGATGTTGTGCATCGCTTCGTACGTCGGCGTGTAGGTCATCGCGTGGAGCCGGTCGAGCGTGCGCTGGTCGACCTCGCCGGTGACCGGGATCTCGCGCTTGGCCTGGAAGCCGCGGACCGCCTCGACGGTCGCGGCGTCGTAGGTGCCGGTGACGTCACCGAACAGCCACTGGATCGACACCAGCCGCGCCTGCAGGTCGCGGACCTGCTCGCCGGTGGCGTCGCGGGCGAGCAGTGCGGGCCCTGGACGCAGCACGTTGAAGAGCTGGTCGTGGGTGGGTCGCTCGGTCATGGACACGAGGCGGCGCCACGTCTTCCGGTCCACGACGCCGGTCGGCTCGAAGCCGCGCTTGTCCTGGAAGCCGCGCACCGCCTCGCGCGTGCCGGTGCCGTAGTAGGCGGTGGTGAGCTCCGGGAACCAGGCCATCTGGAACAGCCGCGACTGGAGCTCGCGGACCTGTACCCCCCGGTCGCCCGGAGCGAGCACCGGGCCACGCTGCTCGGGCTCCGGCGCGGGCTCGGGGGCGGTCGGCAGCGGCTCGTCGGTGTCGGCGCCGCGCCCCGGTGTCGGCGCTCCACCCGGCTCGTCGGGCGTCGGCTCCGGGGAGTCGGTGGCACGGAAGATCCCGGCCTGCGAGATCTGGTCGGACGTCAGCAGGCCGGTGCCGAACGCCGCGGCGCCGGCCAGGGCGACGACGAGCATCGTCACCAGCAGCGTCTTGAGCACGCGCATCGTGTGTCCTCCGGGGAAGGGAAGGTGGGTCCAGTGTCTGGGAAGGAGACGCGGTTGCCCCGCATTTGGTTGCGGGCCCGCGTCGCCACCGGCGCGTCGGACCCCCGTAGCATCCACCCGTGGTCCGTGCCGAGCTCGACAAGCAGCCCTCCGACGTCCGCAGCATGTTCGACGCGGTCGCCCGCCGCTACGACCTCACCAACGACGTCCTCTCGCTCGGGCAGGACCGGCGCTGGCGTACGCAGGTCATCGACGCGGTCGCCCCGCGTGCCGGCGACCTCGTGCTCGACCTCGCGGCCGGCACCGGCACCTCCAGCCAACCGTTCGCCGACCACGGCGCCACTGTGGTGCCCTGCGACTTCTCGCTCGGCATGCTCCGGGTGGGCAAGCAGGCCCGCCCCGCGCTCCCCTTCACGGCCGGCGACGGCACGAGGCTGCCGTTCGCCGACGACACCTTCGACGCGGTCACGATCTCGTTCGGGCTGCGCAACATCGTCGACCCGGGCGCGGGCCTGGCCGAGATGCTGCGCGTGACCCGGCCGGGTGGTCGGCTGGTCGTCTGCGAGTTCAGCCACCCGACCTTCGCGCCGTTCCGGACCGTCTACCTCGAGTACCTGATGAAGGCGCTGCCGGCGATCGCCCGCGCGGTCTCCTCGAGCCCCGACGCCTACGTCTACCTGGCCGAGTCGATCCGGGCCTGGCCCGACCAGCAGGGCCTCGCCGACCTGGTCGCGGGAGCCGGCTGGACCGGGGCCGGCGGGGTCGAGTGGCGCAACCTCAGCGGGGGCGTCGTCGCCCTGCACCGGGCCACCAAGCCGGAGCATTAACGCAACGCGTACGTGCGTTAAATGCGCAGGTCAGCGGCCCTGTCCTGGGTGGTCCACCCCGGGGTGCACTCGACGCGCGTGGGTCCTAGACTGGCCCGCGGCCGGGTTGTGAAGTGGTTCACAAGGTCACAACCTGCTGTCCTCGACGAGGGAAGGGAACGCGCCAGATGGAGCTCTACACGCCGGTCCTGGTGCTGGGTCTCCTCGCGGCAGGATTCGCGGTGTTCTCCGTGGTCATCAGTGCCGTCGTGGGTCCCAAGCGCTACAACCGTGCCAAGCTCGACTCCTACGAGTGCGGCATCGAGCCCACGCCGCAGCCGCTCGGCGGCGGCCGCTTCCCGATCAAGTACTTCATCACGGCGATGATGTTCATCGTCTTCGACATCGAGATCATCTTCCTCTACCCGTGGGCCGTGCACTTCGACGCGATGCAGCTCTTCGGCCTGGTGGAGATGGTCCTCTTCATCGCGACAGTGTTCGTCGCGTACGCCTATGTGTGGCGGCGCGGCGGACTCGATTGGGACTGATACCTGATGGGTCTTGAAGAGAAGCTCCCCAGCGGCGTCCTCCTCACCACGGTCGAGGGTGTCGCCGGCTACATGCGCAAGGCCAGCTTCTGGCCCGCGACCTTCGGGCTCGCCTGCTGCGCGATCGAGATGATGACGTCCGGTGGTCCCAAGTACGACCTGGCGCGCTTCGGCATGGAGGTCTTCCGGGCCAGCCCGCGCCAGGCCGACCTGATGATCGTCGCCGGCCGGGTGAGCCAGAAGATGGCGCCGGTCCTCCGCCAGATCTACGACCAGATGGCCGAGCCCAAGTGGGTGCTCGCCATGGGCGTGTGCGCGAGCAGCGGCGGCATGTTCAACAACTACGCGATCGTCCAGGGCGTCGACCACGTCGTCCCCGTCGACATGTACCTCCCCGGCTGCCCGCCCCGCCCCGAGATGCTGATCGACGCCATCCTCAAGCTCCACGACCAGGTGCAGACGACCAAGTTCGGCGCCCACCGGGCGGCCCAGATCGAGGAGCTCGAGACCGC
The DNA here is from genome assembly GCF_004564375.1 of Nocardioides euryhalodurans. Taxonomy (NCBI): domain Bacteria; kingdom Bacillati; phylum Actinomycetota; class Actinomycetes; order Propionibacteriales; family Nocardioidaceae; genus Nocardioides; species Nocardioides euryhalodurans. Next base: position 2,006,424 of record NZ_CP038267.1, on the reverse strand, counting down.
CGCCCTGGCCGCGGCACCCACCTCCGAGATGAAGGGGCTGCTGAGGTGACGGAGGAGCAGAACCAGCGCACCAACGTCCCCGCGCCCGAGGGCGAGATCCGGACCACCGGCGAGCGCCGGGGCATGTTCGGCGTCTCCGGCAGCGGCGACACCAGCGGCTACGGCGGCCTCGTGCAGCCGATCGTCTACCCCGGTGCGACCCAGCGCCCGTACGGCGGCTGGTTCGACGACGTCGCCGACGCGCTCGAGGCGCGGCTCGGGGGTGGCGGGCTCGACCAGGTGATCGAGCAGGTCGTGGTCCACCGGGGGGAGATCACCTTCCACGTGCGCCGCGAGCACCTCGTCGCGGTCGCCCAGCACCTGCGCGACGACGAGCGGCTCCGGTTCGAGTTCTGCTCCGGCGTGAGCGGCGTCCACTACCCCGCCGACACCGACCGCGAGCTGCACGCCGTCTACCACCTGCTGTCGATGACCCACAACCGCCGGATCCGGCTCGAGGTGGCGGCGCCCGACGCCGATCCGCACGTGCCCAGCCTGGTCGGGGTCTACCCCACCAGCGACTGGCACGAGCGCGAGACCTACGACATGTTCGGGCTGATCTTCGACGGCCACCCCGCACTCACGCGCATCCTCATGCCCGACGACTGGCCGGGCCACCCCCAACGCAAGGACTACCCGTTGGGCGGAGTCCCCGTCGAGTACAAGGGTGGCACCATCCCGCCGCCCGACGAGCGGAGGTCGTACAACTGATGAGCAGCCTCCTCAGGTCCGCCGCCGTGGGGCCAGTCGTCCAGACGACTGGCCGGGCGCAGCGCCATCTCGCCCAACGCAAGGACTACCCGTTGGGCGGAGTCCCCGTCGAGTACAAGGGTGGCACCATCCCGCCGCCCGACGAGCGCCGGAGCTACAACTGACATGACCACCGAACAGGACTTCTACGCCACCGGTTCCGACACCACCGACGGGCGCGTCTTCACCGTCACCGGCCAGGACTGGGACTCCGTCACCGAGGCGCTCGGGGAGACCCCCGAGGAGCGGGTGGTCGTCAACATGGGCCCGCAGCACCCCTCGACCCACGGCGTGCTGCGGCTCATCCTCGAGCTCGAGGGCGAGATGGTGACCGAGGCCCGCTGCGGCATCGGCTACCTCCACACCGGCATCGAGAAGAACATGGAGTACCGCTCCTGGGTGCAGGGCACGACCTTCTGCACCCGGATGGACTACCTCTCGCCGTTCTTCAACGAGGCGACGTACGTGTTGGGCGTCGAGCGGCTGCTCGACATCGAGGACGACGTCCCCGAGAAGGCACAGGTCATGCGGGTGCTCCTGATGGAGCTCAACCGGATCTCGTCCCACCTGGTGGCCATCGCGACCGGTGGCATGGAGATCGGCGCGCTGACCGTGATGACGATCGGGTTCCGGGAGCGCGAGCTCGTGCTCGACCTGTTCGAGCTGATCACCGGTCTGCGCATGAACCACGCCTTCATCCGTCCCGGCGGTGTCGCCCAGGACCTCCCGCCGGGTGCCCTCGACGAGATCCGCGACTTCGTGAAGCTGATGAAGAAGCGGCTCCCCGAGTACGCCTCGCTCTGCAACGCCAACCCGATCTTCAAGGCGCGCCTCGAGGGCATCGGCCACCTCGACCTGGCCGGCTGCCTGGCGCTCGGCCTGAGCGGGCCGCCGCTGCGGGCGTCCGGCTACCCCTGGGACCTGCGCAAGACCCAGCCCTACAGCGGCTACGAGACCTACGACTTCGAGGTCCAGACCTGGGACACCGCCGACGCGTACGGCCGGTTCCGGGTCCGCCTGGCCGAGATGTGGGAGTCGCTGAAGATCGTCGAGCAGGCCGCCGAGCGGCTGGCCGGGCTCGAGGGGGCCCCCGTGATGGTCGCCGACAAGAAGATCGCGTGGCCGAGCCAGCTGGCCATCGGCAGCGACGGCATGGGCAACAGCCTCGACCACATCCGCCACATCATGGGCGAGTCGATGGAGGCCCTGATCCACCACTTCAAGCTGGTGACCGAGGGCTTCCGCGTACCGGCCGGCCAGGCCTACGTCCCGGTGGAGTCGCCGCGCGGCGAGCTCGGGGCCCACGTCGTCTCCGACGGCGGCACCCGACCGTTCCGTGCCCACTTCCGGGACCCGTCGTTCACCAACCTGCAGGCGACCAGCGTGATGAGTGAAGGAGGGCAGGTGGCCGACGTGATCGTCGCCATCGCCTCCATCGACCCGGTGATGGGAGGCGTCGACCGGTGACGGACATGACCCACCAGCTCGACGAGCAGACGTACGCCGAGCTCCGGGAGATCGCGGCCCGCTACCCGCAGAAGCGCTCGGGGCTGCTGCCGATGCTCCACCTCGTGCAGTCGGCCCAGGGCCGGGTGACCCCGGAGGGCATCGAGGCCTGTGCCGACATCCTGGAGATCTCGGCCGCCGAGGTCAGCGGCGTGGCGACCTTCTACACGATGTACAAGCGCCGCCCTGTCGGCGACTACCACGTCGGCGTCTGCACCAACACGCTCTGCGCGGTGATGGGCGGCGACGCCATCCTGTCCCGCCTGCAGGACCACCTCGGGGTCGGCAACGACGAGACGGCCGAGCAGCGCGACGGTGACACCCGGACCGTCAGCCTCGAGCACGTCGAGTGCAACGCCGCCTGCGACTACGCGCCGGTGATGATGGTCAACTGGGAGTTCATGGACAACATGACCCCCGAGTCGGCCGTCGAGCTGGTCGACGACCTGCGCGCCGGTCGCGAGGTCCGCTCCACGCGCGGTCCGCGGCTGTGCACCTGGCGCGAGGCCGAGCGGGTCCTCGCCGGCTTCCCCGACGACCTCGCCGACGAGGGACCGGCCGCCGGTCCCGCGAGCCTGGTCGGCCTCTCCGTGGCCCGGGAGCGCGGCTGGACGGCGCCCTCGGGTGACGCCAGCGGCTCCACCGCCGGGGTGGCCCGGACCAAGGAGGGTGCGGTCGAGCAGGCCGACACCTCGCGTGCCGAGACCGAGACCAAGCAGGAGGACAAGTAATGGTCGACACGTTGACCCCCGTCCTCACCGACAACTGGGGCGACGAGCGCAGCTGGACGATGGCCGCGTACGAGGGCCGAGGCGGCTACGGCGCGCTGCGCAAGGCGCTCACCCAGGAGCCGGCCGCGATCATCGAGCAGGTCAAGGACTCCGGCCTCCGCGGCCGCGGAGGCGCCGGCTTCCCGACCGGCATGAAGTGGGGGTTCATCCCGCAGGACAACCCGAACCCGAAGTACCTCGTCGTCAACGCCGACGAGTCGGAGCCGGGGACCTGCAAGGACATCCCGCTGATGATGGCCAACCCCCACGTGCTCGTCGAGGGCGTCGCCATCTCCTCCTACGCGATCCGCGCCAACACCGCCTTCATCTACATCCGCGGCGAGGTGCTCCACGTGATCCGCCGCGTGCAGCGGGCTGTCCAGGAGGCCTACCTCGCCGGTCACCTCGGCAAGGACATCCACGGCTCCGGCTACGACCTCGACGTCGTGGTGCACGCCGGTGCCGGCGCCTACATCTGCGGCGAGGAGACCGCGCTGCTCGAGGGCCTGGAGGGACGTCGCGGCCAGCCGCGGCTGCGCCCGCCGTTCCCCGCGGTCGCGGGGCTGTACGCCAGCCCGACCGTCATCAACAACGTCGAGTCGATCGCCTCGGTCCCCTCGATCGTCGAGCACGGCGCCGACTGGTTCTCCTCGATGGGCACCGAGAAGTCCAAGGGCTTCGGCATCTTCTCGCTGTCGGGGCACGTCCGGAACCCCGGCCAGTTCGAGGCCCCGCTCGGCATCACGCTGCGGGAGCTGATCGACCTCGCCGGCGGGATCCGCGAGGGCCACCAGCTGAAGTTCTGGACGCCCGGCGGCTCCAGCACCCCGCTGCTGACCGACCAGCACCTTGACGTACCCCTCGACTTCGAGGGCGTCGGCGAGGCGGGCTCGATGCTCGGAACCCGGGCGCTGCAGCTCTTCGACGAGACCACCTGCGTGGTCAGGGCCGTGCTGCGGTGGACCGAGTTCTACAAGCACGAGTCCTGCGGCAAGTGCACCCCCTGCCGCGAGGGCACCTGGTGGCTGGTGCAGACCCTGGCCCGGCTGGAGAAGGGGCAGGGGAGCGAGCAGGACCTCGACCTGCTGCTCGACCAGTGCGACAACATCCTGGGCCGGTCGTTCTGCGCACTCGGCGACGGTGCCACCTCGCCCATCTCGAGCTCGATCGAGTACTTCCGCGACGAGTACCTCGCCCACCTGACCCACGGCGGCTGCCCGTTCGACCCGGCCGCCTCGACCGCCTTCGCCACGGCCGGAGCGACCGCATGAGCACCCCACGACGTTGCCAGACTCCCCCGCTTCGCTCCGCCGTCGAACAACGCCGCGAGGACCCCGCATGACGACCACGCCCGAGAAGCAGGACACCGACCTGGTCAGCCTCACCATCGACGGCATCCAGGTGAGTGTCCCCAAGGACACCCTGGTGATCCGGGCGGCCGAGCAGGTCGGCACCCAGATCCCCCGCTTCTGCGACCACCCGCTCCTCGCGCCCGTCGGCGCCTGCCGGCAGTGCCTCGTCGACATCCCCGACGCCGGCAACGGCCGGGGCTTCCCGAAGCCGCAGGCCTCGTGCACGCTGCCGGTGGCCGAGGGCATGGTCGTCAACACCCAGGTCACCAGCGAGGTCGCCGACAAGGCGCAGCAGGGGATCATGGAGTTCCTGCTCGTCAACCACCCGCTCGACTGCCCGGTGTGCGACAAGGGCGGCGAGTGCCCGCTGCAGAACCAGGCGATGAGCAACGGCCGCGGCGAGTCCCGGTTCGAGGGCGTGAAGCGCACCTTCCCCAAGCCGATCAACATCTCCGCCCAGGTGCTGCTCGACCGTGAGCGCTGCGTGCTCTGCGCGCGCTGCACCCGCTTCTCCGAGCAGATCGCCGGGGACCCCTTCATCGCGCTCGTCGAGCGGGGTGCCCTCCAGCAGGTCGGCATCTACGAGAAGGAGCCCTTCGAGTCCTACTTCTCGGGCAACACCATCCAGATCTGCCCGGTGGGCGCGCTCACCAGCGCCGACTACCGCTTCCGCTCGCGACCCTTCGACCTCGTGTCGAGCCCGTCGGTGGCCGAGCACGACGCGTGCGGCTCCGCGATCCGCGTGGACCACCGCCGGGGCAAGGTCATGCGTCGCCTCGCCGGCAACGACCCCGAGGTCAACGAGGAGTGGATCTCCGACAAGGACCGCTTCGCCTTCCGCTACGCCCAGTCGGCCGACCGCATCACCCACCCGCTGGTGCGCGAGGACGGCCAGCTGCGTCCGGCGTCGTGGCCGGAGGCCTTCGCCGTCGCGGCCCGCGGCCTGCAGGCCGCCGGTGGCGTCGGCGTGCTGCCCGGTGGTCGGGTGACCGCCGAGGACGCCTACGCCTACAGCAAGTTCGCCCGGGTGGCGCTGCGGACCAACGACGTCGACTTCCGGGCCCGCCCGCTGTCGACCGAGGAAGCCGACTTCCTGGCCGCCGAGGTGGTGCTGGGGGCCGACGTCTCCTACACCGACCTGGAGGCCGCACCGACCGTGGTGCTCGCCGGCCTGGACCCCGAGGACGAGGCCGGCATGGTCTTCCTGAGGCTGCGCAAGGCCTCGCGCGGCCGCCTGCGGACCCGCGTGGTCGCGCTCGCGCCGTACGCCTCGCGCGGGCTGCGCAAGATGGACGCCGACGTCGTGCTGACCCGTCCGGGTGACGAGGCTGCTGCGCTCGCCGGCCTGCTCGAGCGGGCCGAGCACGGCATCGACAAGCACGCCGTCGTCCTCGTCGGCGAGCGGCTCGCCGCCGTCCCCGGCGCCCTCTCCGCCGCCGCCGACCTCGCCCGCAAGAGCGGTGCCCGGCTGGCCTGGGTGCCGCGCCGGGCCGGTGACCGTGGTGCCGTCGAGACCGGCTGCCTGCCCACCCTGCTGCCCGGCGGTCGTCCGGTGTCCGACCCCGCTGCCCGGGTCGACGCGTCGACCACGTGGGGCGTCGACTCGCTCCCGGAGCGGGTCGGCCGCGACGCCGACGCGATCGTCGCCGCCCTGCGGAGCGGGGAGCTCGGCGGACTGGTCATCGGTGGCGTCGACCCCGACGACACCGCCGACCCCGCCGCCACCCGTGGCGCGGTCGTCGCGGCCTCGTTCGTGGTGGCGCTCGACCTGCGCGAGACCGAGGTCACCCGGGCGGCCGACGTCGTGTTCCCGGTCGCCGCCGTGAGCGAGAAGGCCGGCACCTTCGTCAACTGGGAGGGACGCCCGCGCCCCTTCGACCCGGTGCTGACCGGCACCAACGCCCTCCCCGACCTGCGGGTCCTCAGCGGCATCGCCGAGGAGCTCGGCCGACCGCTCGGCTTCCGCACGGTCGCCGAGGCCCGGAAGGAGATGGCGGAGATGGGGCCCTGGGACGGCGCCCGCGCCTCCATGGTGCAGGTCCCCGCCGCTCCTCGACGCGACGGCGTCCAGCTCGCCACGTGGAAGCAGATGCTCGACAACGGCCGGATGCAGGACGGCGAGCAGCACCTGCGCGCCACCGCGCGCGCGGCCGTCGTCCGCGTCCCCGAGTCCCTGGCCGGGCAGTACGGATCCACGGTCACCGTCACCGGTGACCGCGGCTCGGTCACGCTGCCCGTCGAGGTCGTCCCCGACCAGCAGATCGCGCCGGACACCGCCTGGGTCCCGGCCAACTCCTTCGGACGTGGCGTGCTCGCCGACCTGGCGTCGCCGGGCAGCCCGGTCACCCTCACGGGAGGCACCCAGTGACCAGTCAGCTGATCGTCCCGATGGTCGACGACCTGTCGGCCTTCGGCCAGGACCCGTGGTGGCTGGTGCTGATCAAGGCCGTGCTCATCTTCGTGGTCCTGGTCCTGCTCACGCTCTTCAACATCTGGGCCGAGCGACGCGTCGTGGCCCGGATGCAGCACCGCATCGGCCCCAACGTGAACGGTCCCTTCGGCCTGCTCCAGTCGCTCGCCGACGGTGTGAAGCTGGCGCTCAAGGAGGACATCATCCCCAAGGCGGCCGACAAGGTCGTCTACGTCCTGGCTCCGGTGCTCGCCGTGATCCCGGCCTTCGTCACCTTCGCGGTGATCCCCTTCGGCCCGGTGGTGGAGGTGCCCTTCACCGACATCACCACGCCGCTGCAGCTCACCGACATGCCCGTGGCCGTGCTGTTCGTGATGGCGATCGCCTCGATCGGCATCTACGGCATCGTGCTCGGCGGCTGGTCCAGCGGGTCGACGTACTCGCTGCTGGGCGGCCTGCGCTCGAGCGCCCAGATGATCTCCTACGAGGTCGCGATGGGCCTCGCCCTGGTCGCGGTGTTCCTCTACGCCGGCTCGATGTCCACCAGCGGGATCGTCGCGGCGCAGGAGGAGCTCTGGTACGGCCTGATCCTGCTGCCGTCGTTCGTGATCTACATGATCTCGATGGTGGGGGAGACCAACCGTGCCCCCTTCGACCTCCCCGAGGCCGAGGGCGAGCTGGTGGGCGGCTTCCACACCGAGTACTCCAGCCTCAAGTTCGCGCTGTTCTTCCTCGCCGAGTACATCAACATGGCGACCGTCTCGGCGGTGGCCACGACGCTGTTCCTCGGCGGCTGGCAGGCTCCGTGGGGGCTGGTCAACATCTGGCCCGGGGCCAACGAGGGCTACTGGCCGGTGCTCTGGTTCTTCGGCAAGGTCTTCTTCTTCATCTTCATCTTCATCTGGCTGCGCGGCTCGCTGCCGCGGCTGCGCTACGACCAGTTCATGGCGTTCGGCTGGAAGGTGCTCATCCCGGCCTCGCTCGTCTGGATCGTGGCCGTCGCGACGATCCGCTCCCTCACCCTCGAGGGCGGGATCGACCGCCAGTACCTCCTCATCGGCATGGGAGTCCTCGCCGCGCTGTTCCTCGTCCTCTTCTTCTTCGGTGAGGACGAGGCCGAGGAACCGGTGCGCGAGGAGACCGCCGCGGACGCCTTCGCCGGCGGCTTCCCGGTCCCGCCGATGCCCGAAGGCGGCGCCGTGCGCGGCGGCGCCCGGCCGCTCGTCTTCGACACCGGGACCACCGTCCGTACCTCCGCTCCGGAAAGGGGCACCGATGGCTGAGTCACGCTCGCTCAAGGAGCAGTTCTGGGACCCCGTCGCGGGGTTCGGCGTCACCTTCCGGACCATGTTCCGCAAGGTCGTCACCGAGCAGTACCCCTTCGAGAAGCAGCCCACCGCCCCCCGCTTCCACGGCCGTCACCAGCTCAACCGCTGGCCCGACGGGCTCGAGAAGTGCATCGGGTGCGAGCTGTGCGCCTGGGCCTGCCCGGCCGACGCGATCTACGTCGAGGGTGCGTCCAACGACGACTCCGCGAACGGCGAGGGTCGCTTCTCACCCGGTGAGCGGTACGGCCGCGTCTACCAGATCAACTACCTGCGCTGCATCCTGTGCGGGCTGTGCATCGAGGCCTGCCCGACCCGCGCCCTGACGATGACCAACGAGTACGAGCTGGCCGACGACAACCGGGCCGACCTGATCTACGAGAAGTCGGACCTGCTCGCGCCGCTGCTGCCCGGGATGGAGCAGCCGCCCCACCCGATGCTGCTCGGCGACGACGAGGGCGACTACTACCGCGGGAACTTCACGGCGGCCAAGGAGGCGACCGAATGACCTTCTGGATCCTCGCCCCCGTGATGGTGGTGGCGGCCCTCGGCATCCTGTTCGTCCGCAAGGCCGTCCACGCCGCGCTGCTGCTCGCCGTCGTGATGATCTCGCTGGCGGTCCTCTACGCCGTGCTCGAGGCGCCGTTCCTCTTCGCGGTGCAGATCATCGTCTACACCGGCGCCATCCTGATGCTCTTCCTCTTCGTGCTGATGCTGGTCGGCGTCGACGCCTCCGACTCCGTCGTCGAGACGCTCAAGGGCCAGCGGGTGCTGGCCACGGTCACCGGCCTGCTGCTCGGCACCCTGCTGATCACCGCGATCACCCAGTCCACGCTGGGTGCCGCCGTGGGCCTGGAGGAGGCCAACGCCGAGGGCAACATCCAGGGCCTGGCCAACGTGCTGTTCTCGCGTTGGGTCTTCGCCTTCGAGGTCACCAGCGCGCTCCTCATCACCGCGGCCGTCGGCGCCATGGTGCTGGCCCACCGCGAGCGGCTGACGCCGCGCGAGAGCCAGGCCGACCTGGCGGCCCGCCGGATCCGCGACTTCGGCGAGCGCGGGGCGCACCCCGGGCCGCTGCCCGCGCCCGGTGTCTTCGCCCGCACGAACGCCGTGGACGCCGCCGCGCTGCTGCCCGACGGCACGCCGGCCGAGTCGTCGGTGTCGCGGGTGCTCGCCGCCCGGGGCACCGTGCGCGCGGCGCCGGCCGACGACGTCGACGAGCTGCGCCGTCAGCTCGAGGGGCAGACGCCCCCCGAGCGTCCCGGCACCCCCGACCAGCGACCGGAGCACGGAGGTGACCGGCGATGACCCAGTACGTCGTCCTCGGCGCGATCCTCTTCACCATCGGCTGTGTCGGGGTGCTGACCCGTCGCAACGCCATCGTGGTGTTCATGTGCGTCGAGCTGATGCTCAACGCCTGCAACCTCACGCTGGTGGCGTTCGCCAAGCAGCACGGCAACCTCGACGGCCAGATCGCCGCCTTCTTCGTGATGGTGGTGGCTGCGGCCGAGGTCGTCGTGGGGCTGGCGATCATCATGACCATCTTCCGGACCCGTCGCTCGGCCTCGGTCGACGACGCGAGCCTGCTGAAGTACTGAGGTAACCAGGTGTTGCACACGCTCATCCAGACCGCCGAGGGCGGCCACCAGATCCCGGTGGTCGATCCCGGTCCCGCCGACGGCGTCTTCTCGTTGCTGTGGCTGGTGATCGCGCTGCCGCTGCTCGGGGCCGTGATCCTGCTGCTCGGGGGACGCGCCACCGACAGGTGGGGCCACCTGCTCGGCACCGCGACGGCGGCCGGCTCGTTCGTCCTCAGCCTGCTGATGTTCCTCGCGCTGCTCGGCCGCGCGGAGGACGACCGCCAGGTCGGCCAGCAGCTCTTCACGTGGTTCCAGGCCGGCGACTTCACCGTCGGCATGGACCTCCTCTACGACCCGCTGTCGGCGCTCTTCCTGCTGCTGATCACCGGCGTCGGCTCGCTGATCCACGTCTACTCCATCGGCTACATGGAGCACGACCCGCGCCGCCGCCGGTTCTTCGGCTACCTCAACCTGTTCGTCGCCGCCATGCTGATGCTGGTGCTCTCGGCCAACTTCCTCGGGCTGTTCCTCGGCTGGGAGGGCGTCGGCCTGGCGTCGTACCTGCTGATCGGCTTCTGGCAGCACAAGCCGACGGCGGCCGCGGCCGCCAAGAAGGCCTTCGTCATCAACCGCGTCGGTGACATCGGGCTCTCGCTGGCCATCGCCCTGATGTTCGCGACCTTCGGCACCACCGACTTCGCGGCGATCAGCGAGGTGGCGGGCGAGGCCTCCGAGGGCACCCTGACCGCGCTCGGCCTGCTGCTCCTGCTCGCGGCCTGCGGCAAGTCCGCCCAGGTGCCGCTCCAGGCCTGGCTGCTCGACGCGATGGAGGGTCCGACCCCGGTCTCGGCGCTGATCCACGCCGCGACCATGGTCACCGCCGGCGTCTACCTCGTGACCCGCGCCAACTTCATCTTCGAGGAGGCGCCGACCGCGCAGACCGCGGTGGTGGTGGTCGCCACGGTGACGCTCCTGTGGGGTGCGATCATCGGTTGCGCCAAGGACGACATCAAGAAGGCGCTGGCCGGCTCCACGATGAGCCAGATCGGCTACATGATGCTCGGCGCCGGGCTCGGCGTCGCCGGCTACGCGTTCGCGATCTTCCACCTGCTGACGCACGGCTTCTTCAAGGCCAACATGTTCCTCGGGGCCGGGTCGGTCATGCACGGCATGAACGACGAGGTCGACATGCGTCGCTACGGCGCGCTCAGCAAGGCGATGCCGGTCACCTACCTCACGTTCGCGATGGGCTACCTCGCGATCATCGGGTTCCCGGCTTCTCCGGCTTCTGGTCCAAGGACAAGATCATCGAGACCGCCCTCGCCGAGAACCTGTTCGTCGGCATCTGCGCCCTGATCGGCGCCGGCGTCACCGGCTTCTACATGACCCGGCTGATGCTGATGACCTTCTTCACCCAGAAGCGGTGGGCCGACGACGCGCACCCCCACGAGTCGCCCAAGGTGATGACGGTCCCGCTGATCGTGCTCGCCGCGCTGTCGGTGCTCGGTGGCGTGCTGCTGCTCGGCGACTGGATCGTCGACTTCCTCGCCCCTGTCGTCGGCACCGCCGAGGAGCACCACCTCGCCGTGCCGCCGATCGTGATCACGATCATCGTGACCGCTGTGGTGGCGGTCGGCGTCGCGCTCGCCTGGTTCCTGGTGGGCAGGCGTGAGGTTCCGCGGGAGGCTCCGCAGGACGTCTCCTTCGTCACCCGGGCTGCGCGTGCCGACATCTACGGCGACGCCATCAACGAGGGCCTCGTGGTCGGCCCGGGACGCCACGTCGTGGCCGGCCTGACCACGATGGACCGGGTCGGGGTCGACGGGGCGGTCGAGGGCGGCTCGGCTGCCGTCGCCGGCCTGGCCGGAGTCCTGCGCCGGGTCCAGAACGGCTTCGTGCGCTCGTACGCCCTGTCCCTCCTGGCCGGCGTGCTGCTGGTCCTGCTGACCCTGATGGCGGTGAACCTCGCATGAGCGACGTCCCCTGGCTCACCCTCCTGATCGTGCTGCCGCTCGTCGGCGCCCTGGTCACCCCGTTCGTGCCCAAGGGCACCGCCCTGCCCAAGCAGGTCGGGCTCGGCTTCGCCGTCCTGACGCTGGTCGCGGCGATCGTCATGGCCACCGGCTACGACACCGACGGGGGCATGCAGTTCACCGAGCAGCACGAGTGGATCGCGGCGTTCGGCGTCCACTACGCGCTCGGCGTCGACGGCCTCGGCCTGCTGATGGTGCTGCTCACCTGCGTGCTGGTGCCGATCGTGCTGGTCGCGTCGTGGGACGAGGTGGAGCCCGACGCGGGCCGGTTCTTCGCCCTGACCCTGCTGCTGCAGGCGTTCTCGGTCGCGGTCTTCGCGGCCACCGACGTCTTCCTCTTCTACATCGTCTTCGAGGCCACGCTGATCCCGGCATACTTCCTCATCGGTGGGTTCGGCCGCGCCGGCCGGAGCCGGGCCGCGGTGAAGTTCCTGATCTACCAGCTGGCGGGCGGCCTGATCATGCTCGCCTCGGTGATCGGCTTCTACGTCGTCTCGGCGCGGGCCGGCACCCCGACCTACCTGGTGTCCGACCTGGCGGCCCTCGACATCGACCCGATGACGCAGCGCTACCTGTTCCTCGGCTTCTTCATCGCCTTCGCGATCAAGGCACCGATGTTCCCGGTCCACACCTGGCTGGCCGACACCACCGAGAAGGCGACCACCGGCACCTCGGTGCTGCTGGTCTGCATCCTCGACAAGATCGGGACCTACGGCATGCTCCGCTTCTGCCTGGAGCTGCTTCCCGACGCCTCGCGCTGGGCGACGCCGGTGGTCGTGGTGCTGGCGCTGATCTCGATCGTGTACGGCGCCCTGGTCGCGATCGGCCAGGACGACATGCTCCGGCTGATCGGTCTCACCTCGCTGAGCCACTTCGGCTTCATCGTGCTCGGCATCTTCGTGCTCACCCCGCAGGGCGGCGTCGGCGCGATCCTCTACATGGTCAACCACGGGATCGCGACCGCGGCGCTCTTCCTCATCGCCGGCTTCATCGTCAAGCGGCGCGGCACGGCGCTGATCAGCGAGATGGCTGGCGTCGAGAAGGCGGCCCCCGTCCTGGCCGGCACCTTCCTGGTGGCGGGCCTGGCGGCCTGCGGACTGCCCGGCCTCTCGCCGTTCGTCTCCGAGATGCTCGTGATCATCGCCGCGTTCGACTACGCGTGGTGGGCCGGAGCGGTCGCGGTGACCGCGATCGTGCTCGCCGCGGTCTACGTCCTGTGGATGTACCAGCGCACGATGACCGGTCCCGGCCGGCCCGACCTCCCCGCGGTCCCCGACCTGGGGCGTCGTGAGGTCGGTGTCGTGGCGCCGCTGCTGCTGGCCCTGGTGCTCTTCGGCTTCTACCCCATGCCGCTGCTCGACGTCATCAACCCGACCGTCGACTCGACCCTGTCGGAGGTGGGCGTGAGCCCCGATGAACCCGCCGTCCCGGCGACCGAGGGGGCGACCGACTGATGGAGTTCGTGAAGCCCACCATCGAGTACAGCCAGCTGTGGCCGCTGTTCGTGGTCTTCGGCGTCGCCTGCCTCGGGGTCGTCCTCGAGGCCTTCCTCCCGCGGGGTCGTCGCTACCTCGCGCAGACCGTGCTGGCCCTGGCCGGGCTGGTCACCGCCCTCGTCGGCACCGCTCTCGTCGGGGCCGACCTGGTCTCGCTGGGTGACGGGGTCGCCCGCGGCAACCTCGCCATGGAGGGCACCCTGGCCCTCGACGGGCCGACGGTGTTCCTCTGGGGCGTCGTCCTGGTCTTCGCCATCGGTGGCGTGCTGCTGTTCGCCGAGCGTCGCCTGGAGGGCGGGGTCTCGGCGTTCGCCGGCCAGGCCGCGGCGCTCCCGGGCACCGAGGCCGAGCGGCAGGCGTCCACCTCGGGCCTGGACCACACCGAGGTGTACCCGCTGATGATGTTCGCGGTCTTCGGGATGATGATGTTCCCGGCGGCCAACGACCTGCTGACGCTGTTCGTCGCCCTCGAGGTGCTCTCGCTGCCGCTCTACCTGCTCTGCGGGCTGGCGCGTCGTCGTCGCCTGCTCAGCCAGGAGGCGGCGCTGAAGTACTTCCTCCTCGGCGCCTTCTCCTCGGGCTTCTTCCTCTACGGCATCGCGCTGATCTACGGCTTCGCAGGCTCGATGGAGTTCGGGGCGATCAACGAGGCGATCCGCAACGACCTGGGCAACCGCAACCTGCTGCTGGTCGGCATGGGCATGCTCGCCGTGGGGCTCTTCTTCAAGGTCGGTGCCGCGCCGTTCCAGGCCTGGACCCCCGACGTCTACCAGGGCGCTCCCACCGCGGTGACCGCCTTCATGGCCGCCGGGACGAAGGTGGCGGCGTTCGGCGCGATGCTGCGTCTCTTCTACGTCGCCTTCGGGTCCGACCGCTGGACCTGGCAGCCGATGATGTGGGTCGTCGCGATCCTCACCATGGTCGTGGGCGCGGTGCTCGCCATCGCGCAGACCGACGTCAAGCGGATGCTGGCGTACTCCTCGGTGGCCCACACGGGCTTCCTGCTCACCGGCGTCCTCGGCGCGCAGAGCGTCACCGAGCTGGCCGACGGCCAGCTGACCTCGACGCAGGCGGTGCTGTTCTACCTCGTCACCTACGGCTTCGCGACCATGGGAGCGTTCGCCGTCGTCACGCTGGTGCGTGACTCCGGTGGCGAGCAGACCCACATGTCGCGCTGGGCGGGCCTCGGCAAGGAGTCACCGCTCGTCGCGGGCGTCTTCGCCTTCTTCCTGCTGGCGATGGCGGGCATCCCGCTGACGTCCGGCTTCATCGGCAAGTGGGCGGTCTTCGAGGCCGCGCTGTCGGCGGGCGCCTGGCCGGTCGTGCTGGTGGCGGTGCTGACCAGCGTAGTCGCCGCCTTCTTCTACGTGCGCGTGATCCGGATGATGTACTTCTCCGACCCGGTCGGGGACGGCCCGAACGTCGCGCACCCGTCGGTGCTGACCGCCGTCACCATCGGGGTGGGCGCCGCCGTGACCCTCGCGCTCGGCGTCGTACCGGGCCCGGTGCTCGACCTCGCGGGCGTCGCGGGAGAATTCATCAGGTGACCACCTCTCCCTCGTCCGGGGGCCTGGCGCTCCCGGTCACCGACGAGGCCCTCGCCGACCGTCTCCAGCACCGCCTGCTCGCGGTGGAGGAGGCGCTCGCGGGACACGTCGTCAGCCGGACGCCGTACGTCACGGCGGCGGCGTCCCACCTGCTGGCCGCAGGCGGGAAGCGGTTCCGGCCGCTGCTCGTGCTGCTAGCCGCGGAGGCCGGCAGCCGGCCGGACTCACCGGAGGTCGTCGACGCCGCCTGTGTCGTCGAGCTCACCCACGTCGGCTCGCTCTACCACGACGACGTCATGGACGAGGCCGACCTGCGGCGCGGGGCCGACTCGGCCAACGCGCGCTGGGACAACCTGGTCGCGATCCTCACCGGCGACTTCCTCTTCGCCAAGTCCTCCGAGCTGACCGCCGGGCTCGGTCCGGAGGCGGTGCGCATCCAGGCGGAGACCTTCGCCCGGCTGGTCGAGGGCCAGATCCTCGAGACCGTGCCGCCGGCCGAGGACGAGGACCCGCTCCAGCACTACCTCGAGGTGGTCGCGGGCAAGACCGGCTCGCTGATCGCGACCTCCGCCCGGTACGGCGCCCGCTTCGGCGGGGCGACCACGGAGGTGGAGGAGGCGCTGACGGCGTACGGCGAGATCGTGGGCTGCGCCTTCCAGCTCTCCGACGACATCCTCGACATCGCCTCGGAGTCCGGCGAGTCCGGCAAGACCCCCGGGACCGACCTGCGCGAGGGCGTCCCGACGCTGCCCGTGCTGATGGCGCGGGCGTCGCAGGACCCCGCCGACGCGCGGCTGCACGAGCTGCTCGACGGCGACCTGACCGACGACGCGCGCCACGCCGAGGCGCTGGCGCTGCTGCGCCGGCACCCCGCGATGGGGGAGGCGCGCGACTACGTGGTCGCCCGCGCCCACGAGGCCAAGCAGCTGCTCACCGCGCTGCCCGCCGGCCCGGTCCGCGAGGCCCTCGAGGCGTTCGCCGACGTGGTCGCGGTCCGGACCGCCTGAGCGGCCCGGCGTCCCGCGTCAGATGGCCACGGCCTCCGCGGTCATGCGGAGCTGGCGACGCCGGTGGTGGGCGGCGTCGACGGTGAAGACCGTGAGCGCGATCCAGACCAGCACGAACCCGACCCAGCGGCTCGCGGGCATGTCCTCGTGGAACCACAGCACGCCGAGGGCGAACTGCAGGATCGGGGCGATGTACTGCAGCAGCCCGATGGTCACCATCGACACCCGGATCGCCGCGGCTCCGAAGCAGAGCAGCGGGATGATCGTGACGATCCCGGTGGTGGTGAACAGCCAGGCGTGGCCGGCGCCGTGGCTCCCGAACTCGGCGGTGCCCTGCCAGGCCAGCCAGCCGATGTACGCGGCGGCGAACGGGCCGATGTAGAGGCTCTCGACCGCCAGGCTCTCGACGGCGTCGACGCCGGCCTGCTTCTTCGCCAGCCCGTAGGTCGCGAACGAGAAGGCCAGCAGCAGCGCCACCCACGGGGGCCGGCCGTAGTCGACCGTGAGCACGACGACCGCGACGGTCGCCAGCCCCACGGCCGCCCACTGCGGCCGCCGCAGCCGCTCACCGAGGATCACCACGCCCATGAGCACCGTGACGAGCGGGTTGATGAAGTAGCCGAGGGAGGTCTCGACGACGCGCCCGTTGGTGACGCCCCAGATGTAGCCGCCCCAGTTGAGGGTGATGACGACGGCCGCCCCCAGCAGGATCAGCCGGGAGCGCCGGTCGCGCAGCACCCCGATGACCGCCTGCTGGCGGCGCAGGAGCAGGACGAGCAGGGTGACGGTGACCAGCGACCACAGCACCCGGTGCGCGAGGATCTCCACGGCGCCGGCCGGCTCCAGGAGCGGCCAGTAGAGGGGGAACAGGCCCCACAGGCCGTACGCCGCGACGCCGTACGCGAACCCACGGCGCGACTCCGGCACCCGGCCAGCATAGATCGGGGCAATCCTCGTGTTGGGGTGGGGACCGTCGGGCGGACGTGGGAGGATGCGGCCCGAAACCGACGTCACTCATGAGGGGAGACATGAGGATGTTCCGCATGCTGACCGCCGGCCTGGCCGCCGCGCTCGCCACGGTGCTGCTGGTGCCGGGGGGTGCCGCGCAGGCGCGTGACCGCGAGCTGCGCCACGAGCTCGAGCCGCGCTACCGGATGTCCGAGCCGGCGCCGGTCACGCCGCCGTTCGGGCTGGCGCCCTCACGCCGGGTCGACTCCGAGGTCGTGTGGCGCTCCGGACGGCTCTACCTGCGCGGCGACGTGGAGGAGTACTCCCGCGGGCTGGTGCTGGTGCAGCGCAAGCGCTGCGAGGGCTGCGACTGGAAGCGGCACGAGGTCGTGACCTCGGGGCGCTACGGCTGGTTCCGCTCCCGCATCTCGGCGCCCGCGAAGGGCTCTGACTGGTGGCGCGTCCGCGTCCGCGCCTCCGGCGGCTACGTCACGTCCTACTCGGCGGTCTGGGAGACCTACTACTGAGAGACGCTCAGGCGACGGTCCAGGTGTCGCCGCCGTGGACCAGTGCTTGCAGCCGCGTCTGGGGGTCGCCCTCGACGCCGCCCCGTGCGGTGCCGAGCTGCGCGCGCGCCTGGTCGTCGTACGTCGCCCGCTCGACCTGGCGGAAGATGCCGATCGGCGCCTGGTGGAGGTAGCCCGCGTCGGTGAGCCGCGAGATCGCGAACGCCGTCGTGGGGTCCTCGGCGTGCGCGTCGTGGACCAGCAGCGAGCCCTCGCCCACGTCGGCGGTCTCCGCGACCTTGACCCCGCCGGTGGCCTGGTCACGGATCAGCCCCTTGGTGCCGCCCACGCCGAACCGGATCGGCTCGCCGTGGACCAGCGGGATGATCGCGTCGTCCTTGGTGTCGCGGTCCTTGATCGCGTCGAAGGCACCGTCGTTGAAGATCGGGCAGTTCTGGTAGATCTCGACCAGCGACGTGCCGCGGTGGGCGGCCGCGGCCGCGAGCACCGAGGTGAGGTGCTTGCGGTCGGAGTCGATGGTGCGCGCCACGAACGTGCCCTCGGCGCCGAGGGCCAGCGAGATCGGGTTGAAGGGGTGGTCCACCGACCCCATCGGGGTCGACTTGGTGATCTTGCCGGGCTCGGAGGTGGGGGAGTACTGGCCCTTGGTGAGCCCGTAGATCCGGTTGTTGAACAGCAGGATCGTCATGTTCACGTTGCGGCGCAGCGCGTGGATCAGGTGGTTGCCACCGATCGACAGCGCATCGCCGTCACCGGTCACGACCCACACCGACAGGTCCTCGCGCGCGGTGGCGATGCCGGTCGCGATCGACGGGGCGCGGCCGTGGATCGAGTGCATGCCGTAGGTGTCGAGGTAGTAGGGGAACCGGCTCGAGCAGCCGATGCCGGACACGAAGACGATGTTCTCGCGGCGCAGCCCGAGGTCGGGCAGGAATCCCTGGACGGCCTTGAGCACGGCGTAGTCGCCGCAGCCCGGGCACCAGCGGACCTCCTGGTCGGAGGTGAAGTCCTTGCCGGTCTGCGGGGCGGAGCCCTCGTCGAGGGTCGGGACGCCCTCGATGCCGCTGCGCATGCCGGGGAACGGGAGCTCGGTGCTGGTCATCGGACGGCCTCCTCCGGCGTCGTCGTGAGGTCGACCTCGACCCCTTCGGCCGAGGCGACGAGCTCGCCGATCGCCTCCGCCAGCTCGGCAGCCTTGAGCGGCAGCCCGCGGACGTGGTTGTAGCCGATCGCGTCGACGAGGTACCTCGCGCGCAGCAGCATGCTCAGCTGGCCCAGGTTCATCTCCGGCACGAGCACCTTGTCGTACCGCTCGAGGATGTCGCCGAGGTCGTTCGGGAACGGGTTGAGGTGGCGCAGGTGGGCCTGGGCCACGTGGTAGCCGGCCTTGCGGACGCGGCGGCAGCCGGCGCCGATCGGGCCGTACGTCGACCCCCAGCCGAGCACGAGCACCTTGGCCTGGCCCGAGGGGTCGTCGACCTCCAGCGGCGGGAGCGAGTCGGCGATCCGGTCGACCTTCGCCTGCCGGGTGCGGACCATGAAGTCGTGGTTGGCCGGGTCGTAGGAGATGTTGCCGTGGCCGTCGCCCTTCTCCAGGCCGCCGATCCGGTGCTCGAGGCCCGCGGTCCCGGGGACCGCCCACGGCCGGGCGAGCGTCGCCTCGTCACGCAGGTAGGGCCAGAACTCGGCGTCCTCGCCGTCCCCCTGGTTGCGGGCGGTCGCGAACGCCGGGTCGATCTCGGGGAGCTCGGCGATCTCGGGGATCCGCCAGGGCTCGGAGCCGTTGGCGAGCATCCCGTCGGAGAGCAGCATCACGGGCGTGCGGTAGGTGACGGCGATCCGTGCGGCCTCGATCGCCGCGTCGAAGCAGTCACCCGGTGACTGCGGCGCCACGATCGGGACCGGGGACTCGCCGTTGCGTCCGAACATCGCCTGGAGCAGGTCGGCCTGCTCGGTCTTGGTCGGCAGGCCGGTGGAGGGCCCGCCGCGCTGGACGTCCACCACGAGCAGCGGCAGCTCGGTCATCACCGCGAGGCCGATGGACTCCGACTTCAGGGCGATGCCGGGGCCGGAGGTCGTGGTCACCCCGAGGCTTCCCGCGAAGGCGGCACCGATGGCGGCGCCGATGCCGGCGATCTCGTCCTCGGCCTGGAAGGTCGTGACACCGAAGGCCTTGTGCTTGCTGAGCTCGTGGAGGATGTCGGAGGCAGGGGTGATCGGGTAGGAGCCGAGGAACAGCGGGAGCCCGGACTGCACCCCTGCCGCCACCAGGCCGTACGACAGCGCGAGGTTGCCGGTGATGTTGCGGTAGGTGCCGGTCGCCATCGGCGCCGGCTTCACCTCGTAGGTGACCGCGAAGGTCTCGGTGGTCTCGCCGAAGTTCCAGCCGGCCTTGAAGGCCGTGACGTTGGCGTCACGGATCGCCGGCACCTTGGCGAACCGCTTCTCGAGGAAGCCGATGGTCGACTCGGTGGGGCGTCCGTAGAGCCAGGACAGCAGCCCGAGGGCGAACATGTTCTTGGCGCGCGAGGCGTCCTTGCGGGACAGCCCGAACTCCTTGACGGCCGCGACCGTCATGCCGGTCAGGTCGACCGGGTGCACGGCGTACTCGGCGAGGGACTCGTCGTCGAGGGGGCTGGCGGTGTAGCCGGCCTTCGTGAGGTTGCGGGCGGTGAAGTCGGCGGTGTCGACGATGATCGTGGCGCCCTTGGGCAGGTCGCCCAGGTTGGCGCGGAGGGCCGCGGGATTCATCGCCACCAGCACGTCGGGGGCGTCGCCGGGCGTCAGGATGTCGTGGTCCGCGAAGTGGACCTGGAACGACGAGACGCCGGGGAGCGTGCCCTGTGGGGCGCGGATCTCGGCGGGGAAGTTGGGCAGCGTCGACAGGTCGTTGCCGAAGGACGCCGACTCATGGGTGAACCGGTCCCCGGTCAGCTGCATCCCGTCGCCGGAGTCGCCGGCGAAACGGATGATGACGCGGTCGAGCTGCTTGACCTGCTTGGTCACCTCGGTCGTCTCCTCCTCAGGGCCAGCGGCGGGGGTGTCGGGTGGGCCGCGGGCACCCGCCCCACGATAGTCCGGCCACGGCGAGACGCCACGTGATCCTGCCCACCGGACGACCCGCGACACGCGTTGTGCACGGAATGTCCTATTCTTGAGTTAAGTCGAGTAACTTAGTCATCTAACATCGACGTCGCGGCTCGGGCAGACGTCTCACCCTGGACGATCGGACACCAGACATGAAGCTCCACCAGAAGGCCGCCGCCGCCGGCCTCGTCGCCGCGCTGTCGCTCAGCGCCTGCTCCACCGCCGGTGCGGGCGGCACCGGGGACGGCCCCACCCTCAGCCTCAACGCGTTCTCCGTGATGGAGGCCGCCAACGAACCCGTCATCGAGGACTTCACCGCCACCTCGGAGGGCGAGGGGGTGACCTTCGAGACCTCCTACGGAGCCTCGGGCGACCAGAGCCGAGCCGTGGTCGCCGGTGCCGACGCCGACGTCGTGCACTACTCGCTCGAGACCGACGTCACGCGCCTGGTCGACGAGGGCCTGGTCGCCGAGGACTGGAAGGACAACGAGACCAACGGGATCGCCACCTCGTCGGTCGTGGTCTTCGTGGTCCGCAGCGGCAACCCGGAGGGCATCGAGACCTGGGACGACCTGGTCGAGCCGGGCGTCGAGATCATCACGCCCAACCCGGGCTCCTCCGGTTCGGCGCGCTGGAACATCCTCGCGGCCTGGGCCCACGTCACCGGCAACGGGGGCTCGGAGGAGGAGGCCAAGAGCTTCCTGACCAAGCTGCTCGGCAACACCATCGCCCTCCCCGGCAGCGGGCGTGAGGCCACGACCGCCTTCACCGACGGCAGCGGCGACGTGCTGCTGTCCTACGAGAACGAGGCGATCCTCGCCAAGCAGAGCGGGGCCGACATCGACTACGTCGTCCCGCCGGACACGCTGCTGATCGAGAACCCGGCCGCCGTGACCGCCGACGCAGACGAGACCGCCGAGGCCTTCCTGGCGTTCATGACGGGTCCCGAGGCGCAGGCCGACTACGCGAGCGCGGGCTTCCGCCCGGTCGTCGACGGCGTCGAGGTCGGCGAGGTCGAGGGCGCCAACGACCCCTCCGACCCGTTCCCCACGCCGGAGCAGCTCTTCACCGTGGACGAGGACTTCAACGGCTGGGCCGAGGCCGCCGACAAGTACTTCGGCGACGGTGAGGACGGCAACCCGCTGGGCATCATCACCGAGCTGCAGCTGGAGACCGGCAAGGTCGGCGAGGAGTAATGACCTCCGCCCAGCTCGTGGGCCCCAGCACGACCACCGAGCCGGCCGGTCCGGAGTCCCCCGTACGGGCGGGGCGACGCCGGGGTGGCCGGCCCGGCCGTGCGCGGCCCCGCAGCACGCTCACCCGCGGCACCGGCCTCGGGCTCGGCATCGCCATGCTCTGGTTCAGCCTCCTGGTGCTGATCCCGCTGTCTGCGGTCGTCGCCGCCGCCGCGGCCGGGGGCTGGGACCGCTACCTCTCCGTCCTCGCCAACGACCAGACCTGGGCGGCGGTGCAGCTGACCGTCCTGCAGGCGCTGCTCGTGACGGCGATCAACGTCGTCATGGGCTCTGTCATCGCCTGGGTGCTGGTCCGTGACAGCTTCCCCGGCAAGGGGATCCTCGACGTGATCATCGACGTGCCGTTCGCGCTGCCGACGATCGTGGCGGGCCTGGTCCTGCTGTCGCTCTACGGGCCGCAGAGCCCGCTCGGGCTCCACTGGGCGTTCACCCCGTCCGCGGTCACCCTCGCGCTGGCGTTCGTGACGCTGCCCTTCGTCGTCCGGACCGTGCAGCCGGTGCTCGAGGAGCTGGAGGCGGACGTCGAGGAGGCGGCCGCGTCGCTCGGGGCGAGCCGGCTCACGATCGTGCGGCGGATCATCCTGCCCGGCCTCGCGCCGGCGATCGCGGCAGGGGCGGCGCTGTCGTTCGCCCGGGCGATCTCCGAGTACGGGTCACTGGTGCTGCTCTCGGGCAACCGTCCGTTCGAGACCGAGGTGGTGTCCGTGCGCGTCCTCTCGTTCATCGAGAACGGCAACACCGCCTCGGCCGCGGCGCTGGCCTCGGTGATGCTCGCGGTCGCCCTGGTCGTCATCGTGGCCCTCGACATCGTCCAGCGGCGGGTGGCCCGCCGATGGTGAGGCTGCCCGCGGCCGCGCGGTGGACGCTCCGTCTCGCCGCGCTGGCGTACGTCTTCCTGCTGGTGGCGTGGCCGGTCGCGCTGGTCGTCCAGCAGACCTTCGCCGACGGGCTGCTGACGCTCAGCGAGTCGCTCTCGGACCCGCAGGTCACCTACGCGCTCCAGCTGACCGCGACCGTGGCGTTCTGGGCGGTGGTGATCAACCTGGTCTTCGGGGTCGGGATCTCGCTGCTGCTGGTCCGCCAGGAGTTCGTCGGCAAGCGCGTGCTCTCCGCCCTGATCGACGTCCCGCTGTCGGTGTCGCCGGTCGTGGTCGGCCTCGCCCTGCTGCTCGTCTACAACGGCCGTGACGGCTGGTTCGGCAAGCCGCTCGAGGAGGCCGGGTGGCAGATCGTCTTCGACACCCCCGCGATGGTGATGGCAACGTGCTTCGTCGCGTTGCCGCTGGTCATCCGCGAGGTCGTCCCGGTGCTCCAGGAGATCGGTGACGAGCAGGAGCAGGCGGCACGCAGCCTCGGCGCCAACAGCCCCCAGACCTTCTGGCGGATCACGCTGCCCAGCATCAAGTGGGCCGTCGTCTACGGGGTGGTGCTGAGCATGGCCCGCTCGCTGGGCGAGTTCGGCGCCGTCAAGATCGTCTCGGGCAACATCACCGGCCGGACCCAGACCGCGACGCTCGTCGTCGAGGCGAAGTACCAGAACTTCGCGCAGGAGACGGCGTACGCGACGTCGTTCCTGCTCATCCTCGCGAGCATCCTGAGCCTCGTCGTCGTGGCCATCCTCCGTCCTCGCGCCCACACCAGCTGAAGGAGCTGCCATGAGCATCGACGTCACCGGCGTCACCAAGAAGTTCGGAGACTTCGTCGCGCTCGACGACGTCTCCGTGTCCCTCCCGACCGGGCAGCTCACCGCGCTGCTCGGGCCCAGCGGCGGCGGCAAGTCCACCTTGCTGCGGATCATCGCCGGGCTCGACTCCGCCGACCGGGGGAGGGTCTCGATCGAGGGTGTGGACGCGACCAACCTGCCGGCGCAGAAGCGCAACGTGGGCTTCGTCTTCCAGCACTACGCGGTCTTCAAGCACATGACGGTCGCCCGCAACGTCGCCTTCGGGCTCGAGATCCGCAAGCGGCCGAAGGAGGAGGTCGCTGCCCGCGTCGAGGAGCTGCTGAAGCTGGTGCACCTCTCGCAGTTCGCGCATCGGCTGCCCTCGCAGCTCTCCGGCGGCCAGCGGCAGCGGATGGCGCTGGCGCGGGCCCTCGCGGTCGAGCCGAAGGTGCTGCTCCTCGACGAGCCGTTCGGTGCGCTCGACGCCAAGGTGCGCAAGGAGCTGCGCGACTGGCTGCGCCGGCTCCACGACGAGGTGGCCGTGACGACCGTGTTCGTCACCCACGACCAGGAGGAGGCGCTCGAGGTCGCCGACGAGATCGTGGTGATCAACGACGGTCGCGTCGAGCAGGTCGGGACCCCCGACGAGCTCTACGACACCCCCGCCAACGACTTCGTGATGTCGTTCCTCGGCGAGGTGACCCGGCTGGGGGAGACCCAGCTGCGGCCCCACGACATCGAGGTGGCGACGAGCCCGCAGCACGCGGGCGGGGTCGAGGGTGAGGTGCACCGGCTCCTGCGCATCGGCTTCGAGGTACGCATGACCGTCCTCACCGTCTCCGGCCAGGAGGTCCTGGTCGTGCTCACCCGTGCCCATGCCCGGGCCCTCGGGCTCGAGGAGGGCAGCACCGTGTGGCTGACGCCCGCCAACGGCGCCGCCGTGGTCCCGACGATGGTCGCCGTGGGGGCGTGAGGCGGATCAGCGGTAGTTGGTGAACTGCACCGCGAAGTCGTAGTCCTGCTCCTTGACCAGGGCGATGACCTGTTGCAGGTCGTCACGCTTCTTGCTCGAGACGCGCAGCTCGTCGCCCTGGATCTGGGACTTGACGCCCTTGGGGCCCTCGTCGCGGATCAGCTTGCCGATCTTCTTGGCGTCCTCGGAGCTGATGCCCTCCTTGAGGGCGATCCCGATCTTCGAGACCTGCCCTGACTGCCGCGGCTCGGAGGCGTCGAGGATCTTGAGGCTCTGGTTGCGCTTGACCAGCTTCTGCTTGAAGACGTCGAGGACGGCGGTGGCGCGGTCGTCGGCGGACGCCGTGATCTCGATCGCCTCCTCGCCCTTCCACTCGATCGAGGCCCCGGTGCCCTTGAAGTCGAACCGGGTGGCGACCTCGCGGGCCGTCTGTCCCAGGGCGTTGTCGACCTCCTGGCGGTCGATCTTGCTGACGATGTCGAACGACGAGTCGGCCATGGGTGCCTCCGGGTTTCGGGTCTGCGGCGTACGGCGCTATTCTGTCGTCTCGTCGTGACCCGGTGGAAGCCGGGGCGACGACCCGGCAGGTTGCCCGAGCGGCCAATGGGAGCGGACTGTAAATCCGTCGGCTTTGCCTTCGAAGGTTCGAATCCTTCACCTGCCACTGGCGCCCCGCACCGATCCGGTGCGGGGCGCCAGACATTTCAGGCCCCCGGGGAGGCCTCGAGCACGACTCCCGTGAGCACGTACGGCAGCAGCAGGACGTCGCGGCCCTCGAGGCCCAGCGCTGCCCACAGCTGGAGGAACTCGGTCCGGCCGGGGTCGTCGGCGACGACCCGGACGGTGTCTCCGGTCCCTTCGCCCGGCTCGGCGGTCAGCACCGGGTGGTCGTGCAGCCTGCCCATCACCCAGCCTGCCAGCGCCAACCTGGTGCCCGGTTCCTCCGCCTGGCAGACCACCACGACCTGCACCTCGACCGGGAGCGGGCGCGCATCCGGCCCGCCTGGCGACTCCAGGGCGCCCGTCCGGCCGACCCGGACCCGGTAGGGGAGCACCCCGGCGCCGCCGGGCCACGACCCGGTGGTGACGTCGCCCGCGCCGATCACGCCGCCGGAGAGGTGGGAGCCGGCCTGCCCCGCCGGCAGGGGTGCGTCGCGCAGGAGGCGGGCCAGCCCCTCGCACGCCACCTCGATCGCCCGGTGGTCAGCCATGTCTGCCCTTCCTTCCCTCGAGGTGTTCCCCCAGCAACCTAGACCGGTGGGCGCTCCTCGGATCCCGTCCCGTCGCCAGACACGTGGGACAGAGGATTGCCGGCTCGTGCAGCTGCTGCCATCGTGGATGCCGCCGCAGAACCGACGGGGGCCTCGATGAGTGTCACGGACAGGGCGCGGGCCGACCGGGTCCCCGTGGACGAGCGCTGGCTCGGCCTCGACCGCCGCAGCCGTACGCCGGCCCTCGTGGTCCTGCTGGTCGCCGTGCTGTTCACCGGGGTGCTGCCGGTCGTCAACGGCGCGATCGACCAGGACGACGCGACGGTCTCCGGAGACGTGCTCCTCGTGGGGCCCGGGGCCACGATCACCCCGCCGGTCGGGTGGCAGCTCGAGTCCGGCCTGCGCGACACCGACGACCCAGCCGTGCCCACCGCGCCACCGGTCGTGCTCTCCCGCGACGGGGTCACCGTGGTGCTCACCACGGTGGCGACGTCCGACTCTCCCGGGAAGGTCCTCGACCGCTACGAGGACATCTCGGGCCTCACCGACGACATCCCCGACTTCACCGTCAACGGGCCGCGGGCCGGGTTCACCACGGACAGCGGCGTCGCCGGGGCGGTCGAGTCGGTGTCGGGTGCCGACGTCGAGGGCCTCGCCGCGGCGTTCACGATCGGCGGTGACGGGGTCGTCGTCGCCACCGCGACGGGGGCAGCTGGGCAGCTCGCCCCGGTGCTCGACGACGTCCGCACCATGCTCCGCTCGCTCCGGATGGACGGGGAGGCGTCATGACCACCCTCGACGACGCCAGGCTCGAGCAACGCGAGGCCATCGAGGCGTCCGGCTGGGGTGCGCCCTTCCGGCTGGTGCAGCTCCGCAACGCCTGCTTCTGGGTGTTCGCCCTGGCGATGGTGCTCGGGACCTTCCGGATGCTGCAGTTCTACGGCGCCGCCGAGGCGTACGCCGTGGGGATCGGCAGCGGCGTCGCCCTGCTGCTGGTCTACGCGGTCCCGTGGCTGCTCCTGCTCACCCACCACAACCGCTACACCTCGCTCCCGGCCTCGGTGCTGCTGTTCTGCTTCGTCTGGGGCTTCGTGCCGGCGACGTACTGGCTGGGGCTCGCGGCGAACACCCAGCTCCTCGGCATCTACAACAAGGTCTTCGGGCACGCATGGACGCTGGACTTCGGCGGTGGGCTCGCGGCGCCGTTCACCGAGGAGACCGCCAAGTCCCTGGCCGTCGTCCTCGTCATCGGGCTCGCTCCCCACCTCGTGCGCAGCGCCTACGACGGCCTGATCCTGGGAGCCTTCGCCGGGCTGGGGCTGCAGGTCTCGGAGGACCTGCTCTACGTCTACAACACGACCCAGGCCGACTTCGGCGCCGACCAGGTCGGCTCCGCCCTGACGGTCGTGCTGCAGCGCGGTGGCGCCGGGCTGGTGCAGCACGTGCTCTTCAGCGCGGTGTTCTGCGCGGGGCTGGTCTGGCTGCTCGGCCGTGACGGCGGGAAGCACCGGCTGCGTGGGGCGCTGTTCATGGTGGCGGCGATGGTGGTCCACAGCTGCTGGGACAACCTGACGGCGTACGGGACCGCGATCGGCGGCCCGGTGGGGGCCGGCCTGTTCCTGCCCACCCTCGTCGTGGTCGAGCTGCTGTTGCTGTGGCAGGTCTTCCGGCTGGCCGCCCCGCAGGAGAGGGAGTGGGTGCGGAGCATCCTCGCGCCCGAGGTCGAGCGAGGTGTGCTGAGCGAGGCGGAGGTGACCGCGATCGTCGGGACGCGCCGCGACCGCACGGGAGCCCGCGAGCCGGGGGAGGGTCGCCGCGCTGCGGCCCACGTCCGTGACGCGGGGCTGGACCTCGCCCACGCGCTGGCGGTCTCCCGTGGCGAGGAGGACGACGAGGTCCGCCACGCGCGGGCCGAGGTGGAGCGGCTCCGGGGCGGCCCGCTGCAGCGGGTCACCCCTGGTTGAGCGGGGAGTCCTTGCGGGAGATCAGCTCGCGCCGCTCCGCCGGGTCCAGCGCCTCGACCTGAGCGACCACGTCGGAGGGGAAGCCGCTGACCTCGGGCACCTCGGCCAGCGGCACCACGGTGTGGACGATCCGGTCGTCGTAGAGGTGCAGCATCGTCGCCGCCTGGTGCCCGTCGACCCCGGAGATGAAGCGGGCCAGCGGTGCCGGATCGCTGGTGTAGCAGCTCGCGGAGGCGACCGACACCGGGATGCCGGCGAAGGTCGACCACGACGTCAGGTGGAAGTGGCCGCCGAGGATCGCGCGGACGTCGGACCCCTCGAGAACCTCGGCGAGCCGGTGCTGGTCGTCGAGCTCGATGATCTCGGCGGCCCGCAGCATCGGCACCGGGATCGGTGGGTGGTGCAGCGCGAGCAGCGTGCCGTACGGCGCCGGGGTGGCCAGCTGCTCGCGCAGCCACGCGAGCTGGTCGTCGGTGAGCTCGCCGTGGTGGTAGCCCGGGACGCTGGTGTCGAGCGCGACGACCCGCAGCCCGCCGACGTCGTGCACCCGGTCCTGGCAGCCGTCGTCGTCGCTGTCGAACAACCCTCGCGCGTACGCCTCCCGCTCGTCGTGGTTGCCCATCACCCACACCACCTCGGCGCCGAGGTCGACCGCCACTGGCTCGACCATCGCCCGGAGCGCGGCGTACGCCGCCGGCTCGGCCCGGTCGGCCAGGTCCCCGGTGAAGACCAGCACGTCGGGTCGGGGATCGAGGCGCGCCACCCGCTCGAGGGCGAGCCGGAGGCCGGCCTCGGTGTCGATGACGTCGTACTGCAGCCGGCCGTCGGCGAGCAGGTGCGGATCGCTCAGGTGCGCGACGACGTGACGGGGTGGTGGGTACTGACCGAACTGGACCACGGGAACACCGTAGGACCTCGGCTGGGATGATCGGGCGGTGACCGAGCAGATCCACGACATCGGCCGACGCCGGGCGTGGGTGATCTGGCTGGTCGCGCTGTCGGTCTACGTGCTGGCCGTCTTCCACCGCAGCTCCCTGGGCGTCGCCGGGCTGCTGGCCGCCGACCGGTTCGACATCGACGCGACGATGCTGTCGTTCTTCACCGTGCTCCAGCTCGTCGTGTACGCCGGCATGCAGGTGCCCGTCGGCGTGCTGCTCGACCGCTTCGGCTCGCGGGCGATGCTGCTGAGCGGTCTGGTGCTCATGACCGGCGCCCAGCTCGCCTTCGCCTTCGTCGAGTCCTTCCCGGCGGCCGTGGCAGCCCGCGCAGTGGTGGGGGCCGGCGACGCGATGATCTTCGTCAGCGTGATCCGGCTGGTCGCCTCGTGGTTCCTGGTCCGGCAGGCCCCGCTCGTCACGCAGCTGACGGGGCAGGTCGGGCAGGTCGGGGCCATCCTGGCCGCCGCCCCGCTGTCGTGGGCCCTGGTCACGCTCGGCTGGACCCGGGCCTTCGCGCTGGCCTCCTCGCTCGGGGTCGTGCTGATGGTCGCGGTCGTGCTGGTCGTCAAGAACTCGCCGTACGCCCGGGGCGGGCCGACGACGATCAAGCTCCGCCAGCTCGCCCGGCAGGTGCAGACCGTCTGGGGCAATCCGGGAACGAAGCTCGGCATGTGGACGCACTTCACGTCGCAGTTCTCGATGACGGTGTTCGCGATGCTGTGGGGCTTCCCCTTCCTGGTGAGCGCCCAGGGGCTCTCGGAGTCGACGGCGAGCACGCTGCTGATGCTGATGACGGTCTGGGTGATCATCAGCGGGCTGGTGCTGAGCTGGCTGGTCAGCCACCGCCCGTACTACCGCTCGTGGATCGTCCTGGGCGTCGTGTTCATGATGATCGTGCCGTGGACGGCGGTGCTGCTGCGTGACACCCCGTCGCCGCTGTGGCTGCTCGTCGTCCTGGTCTGCCTGACCGCGACCGGCGGTCCCGCCTCGATGGTCGGCTTCGACCTCGCACGCTCGTTCGTGCCGGTCGAGTCGAGCGGGCGCGCCAACGGGCTGGTCAACATCGGTGGCTTCTCGGCCTCGCTGCTGACGATGGCCCTGGTCGGCGTGGTCCTCGACCTGCGCGAGCCCGGCGGGATGGGCGCCTACGACCTCGACGACTACCGCGCTGCCATGTCGGTCCAGTACGTCTTCTGGGCCCTCGGGATCGTGCAGGTGCTGCGCTACCGGCGCCGGGGCATCGCCCACCTGCACCGTGTCCACCCGGGGGCCGTCGAGTCGATGCGCCGCGGCGAGCCGTTCGTGCACCCGGGGTTCAGCGACCGGGAAGGCGTCTGACTACCGGGCTAGCGGGCGGGCACCACGGTCCCGGTCACCTCGCCGAGTGCGATCCGGCCGCCGGCGGTGCCGGGCGCGGTGTAGCGGAGGGTGACGGTGTCGCCGTCCTCGAGAAACGTCCGGCCGCCGTCGAAGGGCTCGCTGCCGCCCCACGAGAGCTCGAGGAACGAGCCGCGCTGGTCGCGCTCCGGGCCGGAGACGGTGCCGGAGGCGAACAGGTCGCCGGTGCGCAGCGAGGCGCCGTTGACGGTCAGGTGGGCGAGCATCTGGGCGGGCGACCAGTACATCGATCGGTACGGCGGCCGGCTGACGACGGTGCCGTTGAGCTCCACCTCGATGTCGATGTCGAGCCCCCGCGGGCCTCCCTCGGCGAGGTAGGGCAGCGGGGTCGGGTCCTGGCCGGGCAGGTCGACCCAGGCGGCGTCGAGCGCCTCGAGCGGGGTGACCCAGTGGGAGACCGAGGTGGCGAAGGACTTGCCGAGGAACGGTCCGAGCGGGACGTACTCCCACGCCTGGATGTCGCGGGCCGACCAGTCGTTGAGGCCGACCAGCCCGAAGACGTGGTCGGCGAACGAGGCCACGGAGACCCGGTCGCCCTGCACGCTCGGCGAGCCGACGACGAAGCCGAGCTCGGCCTCGATGTCGAGGCGCGTCGACGGGCCGTACGTCGGCTGCTGGTCGCTCGGGGCCTTGCGCTGGCCCTGCGGGCGGACCACGCCGGTCCCGCTGGCCACGACCGTGCCGGCGCGCCCGTGGTAGCCGACCGGCAGGTGGCGCCAGTTGGGGAGCAGTGCCTCGGCGTCGGGGCGGAAGATCCGGCCGACGTTCGAGGCGTGGTCGAGTGAGGCGTAGAAGTCGACGTAGTCGGCCACCTCGACCGGCAGGTGGAGCGTGACGTCGGCCAGCGGCACGAGGTGGGGCTCGACCAGGTCGCGCTCGGTCTCGTCGGTGAGCAGCCCGGTCAGCCAGGTGCGCAGCGACGCGCGGACCTGGCGGCCCTCGGCCATCAGCGGGTTGAGGGAGCGCTCCTCGAAGACGTGGTGGACGTCGAGCATCTCGGCCGCGGCCACCGGCGCGACGTCGAGGACGAGGTCGCCGATCCGCACCCCCACGCGCGGGTCCTCCCCGCCCCGGGAGAAGACCCCCCACGGCAGGTTGTCGACGTCGAAGAGGGAGCCGGCGGCGCCCTCCACCCAGGTGTCGGTCATGGCTTCTCCAGCAGTCCGAGGGCGAGCAGGTCGTCGAGGGGCTCGGTCACCGAGCACGAGCCGAAGGAGGTGAACCAGCGGCGCCCGCGAGCCAGGTCGTCGCCGGTCGTGAGCAGGGGCTCGGGGTCACGGGCCTCGAGCAGGGCGACCACCTCGTCGGTGGCGGCGCCGTCGAAGGCCCGGAGGGTCGCGACGAGGACGTTGAGGAAGCCGTGGTGGGCGAAGCCGGTGGCGTCGTCGGTGTGGGCGAGCGCGTGGTGCAGGCCGGCGGTGCACTTGAAGGGCGTCTCGCGGTCCAGGGCGGCGTCGACCCATCCCGCGAGCGTCGTCGCCGACGGGAACAGGTGGGCCTCCAGCCCGCCGGTGCGGAACTTCAGGCGAAGGCCGGACTCCGCGACGGCATCGGCGGCGCGCAGCCAGGATCCTGCGTCAGGCACGGCCGGCAGCTCGACGTAGGTCGGCACCTCGTCGTCGAGCAGCCCCTCGACCGCGGCGGCGTCGACGGCGGCGGCGACCCGGCGGGCGTTGCCGGCCAGGTCGTCGAGGTCGCGCAGCGCGATCTCCAGGCCGGCGACCGTGTGACCGGCCCTGCCGGCGATCCGCAGCGCGCCGGGGACGGCCCCCGCGCCGCCGGTGACCACGACCGAGAGGGGGAGGGGGTCGCCGACGCCCGACAGCTTCTCGTCGGTCACGACGAACGACCCGACCAGGTCGGCCCACCACTCGTCGCGACGCTCGCGATGGGCGGACACGGCGTCGGGCAGCGGGGCGTTCCCGGGCGGGAAGACGGCCGCGTCGTCGACCAGTCCCGACCAGGCGGGCGACAGTGGAGAGGTCACCCTCGCCACTCTAGAGCCCGCTCAGTCCGCCGCGCGCCACGCCTGCTTGAGCGTCACCCGACCCTGCGTCTGCAGCAGCGCCCGGCGGTAGAGCCGCTCCGCGAGCACCACGGTCGCCCCCATCGCCGCCACCAGGATCGCGATCGCCGCGAAGGGCTCCCAGACCGCGGCGTCGCCCTGCAGGATCCGCATCGGCATCAGCACGCAGGAGAACGGCGGGACGTACGACGCGACCGTCAGGGCGGTGCCCTCGAAGAGGAAGGCCCCGAAGAAGACCCCCATCATGAGGAACGACAGCGGCGTGGCCGTGGTCTGCAGGTCCTCCGCCCGGCTCGCGAGTGCTCCGGCGACCGCCCACCAGCAGGCGATGAAGCAGAAGCCGACCAGGAAGAACGCGACGAACCAGCCGACGCCCTCGGTGAGCGCCGGGAGGTACTGGGCGTAGTCGGTGAAGGAGATGCCGACCAATCCGACCGCGACGATCAGGGCGGTCTGGCCGATGGCGAGCAGGGTGTTGCCGGCGATCTTGCCGATCAGCAGCTGCCGGACCGGGATCTTGGTGGTGATGATCTCGACGATCCGGTTGGCCTTCTCCTCGACGATGCTGCCCGACAGGGCGTAGCCGAAGCCGAGCGCCGCCATGTAGAAGAGGAACGCCAGCGCGACGCCCATCCCCTGCGCGAAGGCCTGCTGCTCGGCGTCGCCCTCCAGCAGGGTGGTGCTGAGCTCGCTGCCCTGCTGCAGCTCGGCCAGCGAGGTGCCGGCCTGCTCGGCGTTGCCGACCAGCGCCGCGTCGCGGACGACCGACGCGGCAGCGGCCTCCAGGTCGCCGGGGACCTCGTCGCGTCCCACCAGGGTCCAGCCGTTGTCGCCCGGCCGGAGCAGCACGTCGACCTCCTCGTCCTCCAGGGCGGTGACGCCCGCGTCGTCGGAGTCGACCTCGACCACCTCGACCCGGACCTCCTCGTCCACGCCGGGGACCTCCTCGGCCAGCAACCGGGCGGTGTCACCGGCGTCGGCGGTCGCGGCGACCGTGTAGGTCGAGGCGTCCCCCTCGGACACGATCTGCCAGCCGACGAAGCCGACGACGAGCAGGATCGTGATCAGGGTGCCGGCCAGGAACGCCTTGTCGGTCAGCCGTGTGAGCACCTCGCGTCGGGCCACGAGCAGCCAGGCGCGCTCGGCGACCGGCGGCGTACGGTCCGCCGGCGTCGGCTCGGTGGTGCGGTCGGGGACGGTGTCGGTGGTGCTCATGCGGGTGCTCATGCGGTGACCTCCCGGTAGATCTCGGCGAGCGGGGTGGTGACGCGGGCGAGCTCGCGGACCTCGCCGCGACCCAGCCCCTCCTGCAGCAGCGTGCGGCGTACGTCGTCGCCGTCGCCGCCGGTGAGCTCCAGCAGCGCGACCGGCCCGTCGACGTCGACCACGTGGAGGCCGCGCAGGTCGCGGACCCAGCCGGCGTCGCGATCGGTCACGAGCCGCAGGCGTTCGGGCCCGCGGGCCCGGAGCTCCTCCACCGCGCCCTGGGCGACCACCCGGCCGGCGGCGAGCACGACCAGCCGGTCGCAGAGCTGCTCGACGAGGTCGAGCTGGTGGCTGGAGAAGAGGACGGGGGTGTCCCGGGCGGTCTCCTCGCGCAGCAGGTCGACCATCGAGTCGACGGCACGGGGATCGAGCCCCGAGAACGGCTCGTCGAGGATGAGCGCGGTCGGGCTGTTCATGAGAGCGGCGATGATCTGGACCCGCTGCTGGTTGCCCAGGCTCAGCTTCTCGACGCGGTCGCCGGCGCGGTCGGCCAGGCCGAACCGTTCGAGGTGGCTGAGCGCGGAGCGGCGGGCCCGGCCGGCGGGCAGCCCGGAGAGCTCGCCGAGGTAGACCAGCTGGTCGACGATCTTCTGCTTGGGGTAGAGGCCGCGCTCCTCGGGCATGTAGCCGAAGCGGCGGCGGTCGGCCGCCGTGATCGCGCGGCCGTCCCACAGCACCTCGCCCCCGTGGATCCCCAACAGGCCCATGACCATCCGCATGGTCGTGGTCTTGCCGGCGCCGTTGCCCCCGACGAAGCCGGTCAGCAGGCCACGCGGGACGTCGAAGGAGACGTCGTCGACCGCCGTGACCTCGCCGAACCGGCGGGTGAGCCCTCGTGTCTGGATCATGCCCCCACGCTAGGGAACCCGAGGGGGGCTGTGATCCGCCGCGGGACGGAGATCCCGGCTCCGCCTGGTGGGGGAGCGCCGCCGTCTCAGCCGGCGAGGCCGGCCTTGTGGGCGAACACCACGGCCTGCACCCGGTCGCGGAGGTGGAGCTTGGCCAGGACGTGGGACACGTGGGTCTTGACCGTCGCCTCGCCGAGCACGAGCCGGGCGGCGATCTCGGCGTTGCTCAGCCCCTCGCCGAGCAGGACCAGGACCTCGCGCTCCCGCTCGGTGAGGCTCGCGAGCCCGGCCGTGACCGCCGGGTCCGGCGCGCGCGTCGAGGCGGCGTCGGGGGCGGCCATGCGGGCGATGACGCGCCGGGTGACCTCGGGGGAGAGCAGGGCGTGGCCGCGGCCGACGGCGCGGACGGCCTCGACGAGCTGGTCCGCCTCGCAGTTCTTGAGGAGGAAGCCGCTGGCGCCGGCCCGGAGCGCCGCGAAGAGGTAGTCGTCGCGGTCGAAGGTGGTGAGGATGACGACCTTGCCGAGGTCCTCCTCGACCACGGTCGCAGTCGCCTCGATGCCGTCCT
This sequence comes from Nocardioides euryhalodurans, assembly GCF_004564375.1. Lineage (NCBI taxonomy): Bacteria > Bacillati > Actinomycetota > Actinomycetes > Propionibacteriales > Nocardioidaceae > Nocardioides > Nocardioides euryhalodurans. Next base: position 1,971,936 of record NZ_CP038267.1, on the reverse strand, counting down.
TGCGGGGCATCTGCACGTCCATGAGGACGACGTCGGGACGCAGCGCCCGTGCCTCCGCGACGGCCTCGACACCGTCGCCGGCCTCGCCGACGACCTCGATGTCGGCCTCGGTCGAGAGGATCATGCGGAAGCCGGAGCGGACCAGGGCCTGGTCGTCGACGAGCATCACCCGCAGCACGTCCTCAGCCACGCGCGACCTCCGAGGGGCGGGCGGTCCCGTCGTGGGTGGGCGACGCCAGGGGGAGCCGGACCCGGACGCGGTAGCCGCGGGTCGCGCGGGGACCGATGTCGCACTGCCCGCGGTGCGAGGCCACCCGCTCCCGGATCCCGAGCAGGCCGAGCCCGGAGCCCGACGTACCGGTGCGGAGCCGGCCGTCGTCGAGCACCTCCACCTCGGCGAAGGGAGCCGGACCGGCCTCGGTGACCCGCACCGTCACGGAGGCGGTACCGGCCGTGGAGTGACGGGTGACGTTGGCGAGGGCCTCCTGGACGGTGCGGTAGAGGGACAGCCCGACGGCAGCCGGCAGCCGCTCGGCGGCGCCGGGACGGTCCTCCACCACGTCGTACGTCGTCCGCAGCGCCCCGCCGTCTCGGGAGGCGACGAGCTCGGGGAGGTCGGCGACGCCGGGTCCGGAGGTGCGGCGCGTGGTCGCGGCCGGCTCGCCCTCCGCCTCGGCCTCGATGTCGCGCAGCGTGCCGAGGAGGGACCGCATCTGGGTGACGGCCTCGCGCGAGCTGTCCTCGATCGCGCCGAGCGCGGCTCCGGCCGCCGCCGGGTCCCGGCCCATCACCCGGCGGGCGCCGGCGGCCTGGACGCCGATGACCGAGACGTGGTGGCCGACGACGTCGTGGAGCTCGCGCGCGATGCGGAGCCGTTCGTCGACGACCGCGCGGCGGCGCAGCGACTCGGCCTGGGCGGCGATGGTGGCGGCCTGTTCGGCGAGGGCGGCGCGCTGCCGGGCGCCTCGCCAGGCGACCTGGCCGCCGACGATCGCGCCGGCGAAGTAGACGACGTTGATGATGAAGGTGAGCAGCACGACCGCGGGGATGGCGGGGAGGAAGCCGCGGGCCTCGGGGGCGTCGTCACCCATGACGTCCTGCACGGCGGAGCCGAGGGCGAACTGCCAGGCGACCCAGCAGAGCATGAAGACGAGGATCGCGGAGCAGGCGAGGAGCGCCGTACGCCGGCTCCGGCCCCAGGCCATGGCGGAGAAGAGCCCGACGAAGTAGATGATCTGCAGGGCCAGCTGGCCCATCACCTCGGGCATGACGACGCCGGTGACGAACATGTGGGCGGCGAGGTAGACGGCGGTGGCGACGGGGTAGTGCCGGCGGAACACGACGGCGATCGCCGCCGCCGACATGACCAGGTAGATCACCCACCAAGGGGCGTCGACGTCCTCGAAGGCGCCCGCGCTGCGGGCGAGCTCGAGCGTCGTGACACCGATCGCCTCGACGACGACGCCGGTGAGCGCGTCACGCCGGCCGATCGGGGGCACGGGTCGGGACCAGCCGTCGTCGAGGGCGAAGAAGTCGCCGAGGCGGGTTCCGATCCTGCTCATGGCTCCACCCTAGGGAGGGGACCCCGCGGTGGCCTCCCTCCTCAGGCGGAGATCGGGAGCCGGCCGGGACGAGCGCGTGGAGAATGTCGTGGTGACCGTCGAGCCCAGCACCGATGACTACGAGATCTCCTCGGACCCTGCCCGGATGGACCTCGACCGGATCCACGGATGGCTCTCCACGGATGCCTACTGGGCGCTCGGTCGGAGTCGCGAGACCGTGGAGACCGCGGCACGGGGGTCGGTGAACCTCGGGGCGTTCACCGGCGACGGGAGCCAGGTCGCCTACGCCCGCGTCGTCACCGACCACGCGACCTTCGCCTGGCTCTGCGACGTGTACGTCGATCGCGGCCACCGCGGCCGCGGGCTGGGCAGGCGCCTCGCGGAGGCCGTCGTCGCGCGGCTCCGGCCGCTGGGCCTGGGACGGGTCCTCCTCGCGACGCAGGACGCCCACGAGGTCTACGCCCGCGTCGGTTTCGTGCCCGTGACCGACCCCGAGAGGCTCATGGTCCTCGGCGCCGACAGCCGGCGTCCGCGCCCGGCCGCGCCCTGACCACCCGCACAGGGTGATGCCACGGCGCCGCGGTCGCCCGAGAGTGGGAGCCCCACGACCGAAGGAGCTCCTGCCATGTCTGACGACAGCAACACCCCCGACCTCGAGGTGAACGCCGCAGCCGTCTCGGACGGCGCCTACACCCTCCTCGTCGCGGACTTCAGCGACGTCGGTGCGGCCTGGGAGGCGTACGAGGCCCTCAGGTCCGTCGAGGACGGCCGCAGCGTCGAGATCGAGGGCGTGATCGTGGTGAACCGGTCCGCGGAGGGCCGGCTGGAGGTCCAGAAGGCCACCGACCACAGCACCCGGTCGGGGCTCAGGTGGGGCGTGGTCGGGGGGATCGCGCTCGGCGTGATCTTCCCGCCGTCGATCCTCGGCAGCGCCGCCGTGGCCGGGACGGCCGGTGCACTGGCCGGCAAGCTGCGCCAGCGGCACCACCACGGCGAGCTCGAGCAGCAGCTGGAGAACGCCATCCCGCCCGGTCACTCCGGGCTGCTGGCGCTGGTCTCCGACCCCGGCGAGGTCAGGATCCGGAAGGCGCTCGAGCGTGCTGACGCCATCGTCGCGTCCGCCATCGACAAGGTCGAGGCGGAGGACATCAAGGCGGCGGCGAAGGAGGCGCAGGAGGAGGACGCCTGACCACGCCGCGGTCAGTGGAGGGTGGGCCGGTAGACGAGCTCCTGGGTGTGCCCGTCCAGCGTCCGGGCCTCGAGCAGCTCGAGGTCGAAGTCGTCCGCGCCCCCGAAGACCGGCTGCTCGCCGGTCCTGCCGGTGAGGACGGGGAAGACCGTCACCTGGACGCGGTCGACGAGCCCGGCTGCCATCAGCGCCCAGTTGAGCGAGAGGCTGCCGTGCGAGCGCAGCGGCGTGTCGGACTCCTCCTTGAGCCTGGTGACGACCTCGACCGCGTCCCCGCTCGCCACCGTGGCGTCCGGCCAGTCGAGCGGCCCCTCCAGCGTCGAGGACACGACCGTGGCCGGGAGGCTCCTCATCCGCTCGACCCAGCCGTCGCGGACCTCGGACTCCGCGCTGCCCTTCTCCCACATCCGCGCGAACTGCCGGAACGTGGTCGCACCGAAGACGATGCGCTGCTCGCCCTCGTGGGCCGCCAGCCGGTGCTCGAGCAGCTCGGGGCCCTGCTTGCCCCAGTAGCCGCCCCAGTCGCCGTCGGGCCCGTACGAGCCGTAGCCGTCGAGGCTGCAGAACACGTCGAAGGTGTAGGTCGCGGTCATGTCGTCCTCCTCGGGCGAGCTGCGATCGGTGCGGGTACCGACCCGGATCGGCCCGGCGACTCATCGCAGCCCGGGGCCGACGTCCCGATAACCGCTTGCCGCGGCCGGGCCGCGCTGCCAGTCTCGCGGCATGCAGCCCGGCACGGCAGGCCCGCCTTTCGACGAGTTCCTGGCGGCAGCGGACGAGGCCGCCCGGACGCGGCCCGAGGTGGATCCCGAGCTGGCGCGCGAGGTGTTCCTCGAGGCGGCGACCCTGCTCCACGACGGCCTCGCGCTCGACGGTCTGGACGACCGCGACCTGCGGGCGGTCGTCGCGGGGCTGTGCGTCGACCTCGTCGCCGAGGACCCCGGTGCCGCCGTACGCGCACGCTCCCGGACCGTGCTCGAGGAGCCGGGAGACCTGGACGACCCGGCAGGGGTGTCCGCGGCCTACCTGGTCTCGGCCTCGATCCTGCAGCTCTGAGCCCGGTCAGCGGGTCGACCGCGGCTGCCGGCACCCGTCGGCCGCCGGGCGGGTCCCGTCCGGGCACCGGGTGAGCGAGACGCCGACGACCTGCGTGAAGGACTCGTCCGCCACCTCGTAGGTGACCCGCAGGTCCTGCACGGTGACCGGCTGCTCCGCCACGGGCGGGAGGACCACGGCGAGGACGCCGTACAGGGCGCGGGCCGGGCCGCAGCTGCCGACCTCGCCCGACGCGCCCTCGACAGGCACGTAGGCGTCCGGCAGCGGACCCTCGCCCGCGTTCGTCCGGTCGAAGGGCGGGCCGTCGGGCCAGGCGACGTGGAAGGTGACGGGGTCGGACCTGCCGGTGACCTGCACGGCCTCGGCGCCGGTGAAGGTGACGGACGCCGGTTCGTCCTCGATGCACACGGGCACGCCGAAGTACGCCGTGGCGCCCCCGGCGCTCGTCGAGCTCTCGAACTCGTCGAAGCGCAGCGGCCGCTCCTCCTCCGCGGGACCTGAGCAGCCGGACACGACGACCAGGCTGCCCAGCAGCAGCCACCCCCACGCACCTCGCACGCGAGAAAGGTAGCGGCCCGCTCGCCCGCGCGGGCGACAACGGGCCCGGTAGGGTCACCCACCGTGACCGCACCGCACCCCACGTACGAGCAGCTCGCCGAGCTGCCGGCGTACGCCGAGCAGCCCGTCCCGATCGCCTTCGAGGACGCCAACGGGCACCTCAACGTCCGCCACTACACCGGCATCGCCAGCGAGGGGCTCGACGAGTCCCTGGTCGCGCAGGGGATCCTGCAGAACTGGCCGGCCCTCGGGCACGCCTGCTTCTCCGCCGAGCACCACCTGACCTACCTCGCCGAGATGCGCACCGGCGACCGGATGTCGACCCGGGTCCGGCTGCTCGGGCGCTCGGAGCGGGCAGCGCACGCCCTGGTCTACCTGCTCGACGAGACCCACCAGCGGCTCAGCTTCGTGATGGAGGAGGTCTTCCTCCACATCGACATGAGCACCCGCCTCACGGCCCCGTGGCCCGAGGAGGTCGCGGCCGCCCTCGACGCGCGGATCGCCGACGACGCCGGGCTGCCGTGGGAGCCGGACGTCTCCGGCTCGATGGCCCTGCGCTGAGGCAGGTCAGCCCCGCAGGACCTTCTCCATCGCCTTGCCCCTGGCCAGCTCGTCGACGAGCTTGTCGAGGTAGCGGATCTTCTGCATCAACGGGGTCCTCGACGTCCTCGACCCTGATCCCGCAGACCACGCCGGTGATCGACGAGGCGTGCGGGTTGAGCTCGGCGTCGGCGAAGAAGTCCTCGAAGGTCGTGCCCGCGGCCAGGTGGTCCTCCAGTGCCGACTCGTCGAAGCCGGTCAGCCACTCGATCACCTGGTCCAGCTCGGCCTTCGTCCGGCCCTTCCGCTCCATCTTCGTCACGTAGTGGGGGTAGACCGAGGCGACGCTGGTGGTGAAGATGCGGCTCATCCCGGTGAGGGTAGTCCGCTCAGCTCGTCCAGGCCCGCCACAGGGCGGCGTACTCACCGTCCTCGCGGTCGACCAGCTCGTCGTGGCTGCCCAGCTCCACGATCCGCCCGTCGATTACCACCGCGATGCGGTCGGCGTCGTGGGCGGTGTGGAGGCGGTGGGCGATGGCCACGACCGTCCGGCCCTCGAGCAGGGCGTTCATCGAGCCCTCGAGCGAGCGTGCGGTGCGAGGGTCGATCAGCGAGGTCGCCTCGTCGAGCACCAGCGTGTGCGGGTCGGCGATGATCAGCCGGGCCAGCGCGATCTGCTGCGCCTGGGCGGGGGTCAGTGCCTGCTGTCCCGACCCGATCCGGGTGTCGATGCCACGCGGCAGCCGCGACACCCAGTCGCGGGCGCCGACGGCGGACAGCGCCGACCAGACGGCGTCGTCGCCGGAGTCCTCGCGCGCGAGCACGATGTTGTCGCGCACCGTGCCGATGAACACGTGGTGCTCCTGGGTGACGAGGGCGACCTCGGTCCGCAGCAGCTCCAGCGGCAGGTCGACCAGGTCCACCCCGCCCACGCGGGCCGAGCCGGTCCGCGGCCGGTTGATGCCCGACAGCAGCCGGCCCAGGGTCGACTTGCCCGACCCCGAGGGGCCGACGATCGCGAGCCGCTCGCCGTCGCGCAGCTCCAGGTCGACGCCGTGCAGGACGTCGTGGCCCTCGCGGTAGGCGAACCGGAGGTCGTCGCCGACCAGGTGGCGACCGTCGGGGCGGTCCTCGCCGGGCGTCCGGTCCGGCGGCACCTCCGCGATGCCCAGCAGCCGCGCGGTCGAGGTCGCGCCGACCTGCAGCCGGTCGAGCTCGCCGACCAGCCGGTCCAGCGGCCCGCTCAGCGCCTCGACGTAGAGCACGGCGGTGGTGATCTGGCCGAGGTTGACGTAGCCGTACGCGTAGCCCCACGCGCCGACCACCAGCGTGATCACCCGCGGGGTGTTGAAGGCGATGTCGATGACCGCGAAGAGCAGGTTGCGCAGCGACATCGTGTAGCGCTCGGCCTGCGAGGAGACCTCGATGTCGCCGTCGCCCTGGTCGACCCGCCGGTCGGAGAGCCCGAGCGCCTCGACGGTCCGGGCGCCCTCCACCGTCTCCGTCAGCGTGGTGTTGATCCGGGAGTAGGTCGCGCCCTCGGTGATGTAGCCCTTGGGGGCGCTGCGCAGGTAGCTGCGGATCGCGACGGCGCTGGTGCTGATCACGAGCAGCGACGGCAGCGCGAGCAGCACCGAGTTGAGCAGCATCGCGACCACGGAGAGGGCGACGGTCAGCAACGAGATGATCGCCATCGGCACGCCGAACTGCACCGATCGGCTCATCGTGCCGACGTCACGGGTCACGCGCGTGACCAGGTCGCCGGTGCTGGCGCTCTCCACCTGGCCGAGCGGGAGCCGCAGGATCGTGCGCACGATGTACTCGCGCGCCGAGGCCAGCAGGTCCTGACCGAAGAGCGTGGAGGTGCGCTGGGCGAAGAACGTGAGGATCGCTTGGGCGATCACCACGCCCACGACCAGCAGCGCCAGCCGCCCGAGCCCGTCGGCGATCCCGCCGGCGCCCGCGACGAGGTTGACCAGGTCACCGAGCAGGGCCGGCACGACCAGCGCCGCCCCGGCAGCCAGCGCGTTGAGGATCACCAGGGCGGCGAACGCTCCGCGGCGCTCGCGCACCAGGTCGACGAAGAAGCGGAGGACGACGTGGTCGTCGGCCACCGGCCAGCCGCGCTCGGGGTGGCGCGAGTCGCGGTAGACGCGCTCGGCCTCCTCGCGACGCAGGTGGTGGCGCATCCGCCAGGCGGCGAGCCGCTCGGAGGGCGAGGCGTCGGTGGGCGGGCGCAGCCGCGGGTCGACGACGGGGGCGTCGTCGCGGTGGTCCGACCACGTCGCGGCCGAGGTCTCGAGCACGTCGGAGCTCACCGGACCACCTCCTCGTCCATGGCGCGGGCGACGACGGCCCGGTAGGCGTCGTCGCCGAGCAGCTGGTCGTGGCGTCCGTCGGCGACCACCCGGTCGTCGGCGAGCAGCACCACGCGGTCGGCGTGGTGGAGCCAGAGGGGGGAGACGGTGCACACGACCGTCGTACGCCCCGCGCGGAGGCGGGTGACCCGCTCGGCGATCCGGGCCTCGGTGTGGGCGTCGACCGCCGAAGTGGGCTCGACCAGGACCATGATCGGGGCCTCGGTGGCGAGGGCGCGGGCGAGCACGACCCGCTGCCGCTGGCCGCCGGACAGGCCGCGACCGCGCTCGTCGAGCTCGCCCTGCCAGCCGCCGGGGAGCGCGTCGTAGACGTCCTCGGCGTTGGCGGCGAGCAGCGCCACCTCGGCCTCGCGACGCGTGAGCCGGTGGTGCGGGTCGACCGCGTCCTGGAGGCTCCCGGCGAAGAGCTGCCCGGTGGTGTCGCTGACCAGGATCGTGGAGCGTACGTCGGCCAGCGACGCGTCCGCGAGGTCGACGTCGCCGAGCCTGGCCCCCCACGGGCCGCGGGTGCGCTCGGCGTCGCGGGCGGCGATCTCCGCGCGGCGGCGGGCGCGCTCGGTGCGGGCGACGCGGGCCGCGCGACCCTTGAGCCCCTCCTCGATCTCCTCGCTCACGGGATCGGTGTCGGCGGGGAGGTAGCGACCCAGCCGGTCGGCCAGTCGTGCCGAGTCCTCGGGGACGGCGCTCACGACCACGGTGAGCTCACCGGGCCGAACGGTCATGCCCGTGAGCTCGTCGTGGAGCCCGGCCGTGGCGTCGAGCGCTGCCGGGGTGTCCCGGTCGCGCCACGGCGGCTCGTGCTCGAAGATCGCGATCGCCTTGCGGGCGCTGACCAGCGAGCGGGTGATCTTCTGGGCGAACTCGAAGAAGGTGCGGATCGGGCCGATCAGGTAGAGGCCGTAGCCGAGGAAGCTGATGAGCTCGCCGATCGTGAGCCGGCCGGCCTCGACCTCGAGGGTGCCGAGGTAGAGGAGCAGCACCAGGAAGACGCCGGAGAAGAGCACGCCCAGCGCCTCGATGACGGCCTGCCAGATGCCCGCCGAGACGCCGGCGGCCCGCGAGCTCTGCGACTGGACCTCGTAGTTGCGGCCGAAGGTCCGCTCGCCGCCGATCCCGCGCAGGATCCGTAGGCCGGCGACGATGTCGGTGGCCATCGAGGTGAGCTCGGAGTTGCGCGAGCGCTCGAGCTCCTGGCGCCGGTGCAGCGGCTTGAGGAAGGGCAGCGCGACGCCGACGAGCACCGGCGCGGCCAGCAGCACCACGACGCCGAGCCGCGGCGAGGTCGCCAGCACGATCGCGGCGACCGCGAGGAACGAGACCAGCTGCGACCCGGCGCGGGCGATGATCTCGTTCATCGCGCCGAACTCGTCGGAGTCGCTGGACGCGACGCTGAGGATCTCGCCGGTGGGCGAGCGGCGGGGCAGGACGTGGCCCATCTGCGCGGCCTTGCGGGTGACCATCATGGTGGTCCCGTAGAGGCTGATCAGCCAGCTCCGGACGATCAGGGTGTGCAGCAGGATTCCGAAGACGGCGCCGATCACCGTGACGAGCAGCAGCAGCCCGGCGAACTCGGCGACCACGGTCGCGTCGCCGGGGATGATGCCCCGGTCGATCGCCCGGCCGAACAACCACGGGCCGGCGATCAGGGGCAGCTGCCAGAACACCCCGAGCAGCGTCGCGATCCACACCAGCGATCCCTGCTCGCGCACGACCCACCCCAGGAACCGCAGCGGGCTCCGGGTGTCGGGTGGCTCGCCGACCGGTTCCCCCTCGGGGGACCAGAACGTCGTCACGAGGGGCGGGAAGTCACGCATGGCACCTCCGAGCGTACGGCTCGGGGTGGGGGAGCAGCGACCGGTTTTCGGCCCGCGTGACGGGGGTCGCACGAGGGGTCACGTCAGGACGCCAGGACCTCGAGCGTGGTTGAGGTCAACTCCTCGGCTGCGGGGTCAGCCTCCGGTGGGCTTGCGCCGCTCGGCGTCGTCGGTGTCGTCACGCTCGAGTCGTCTGAGCCCGGCGACGAGCAGCGGATCGGCCTCGTCGAGGTGGCCGCTGGCCGGCGCGAGGAGCTCGTGGAGGTTGCGTCGCATCCGGGGGTCCCAGAACTTCTCGATGTGGGTGCCGACCTGGACCGCGGCCTTCTCGGGCTCGAGGTGGCCGAACTGGCGGGCGATGTCGTTGCCCATCCGGATCTCGGGAGGGAGGCCCCCGACGGAGTGGCTCACTGCCGCGCCGCCAGGTCCCGCTGCGCGGCGGCGCCCTCGGAGCGCTCACCCGCGTTGGCGACGCCGACCTGCACGGCCGTGACCTTGTACTCCGGGCAGTTGGTGGCCCAGTCGGAGTTCTCGGTCGTGACCACGTTGGCGCCGGTCACCGGGTGGTGGAAGGTCGTGTAGACGACCCCGGCGGGCATCCGCTCGGACACGACGGCGGTCAGCGTCGTCGTCCCCACCCGCGAGGACAGCTCCACCCGGTCGCCGGTCGAGATCCCGCGGAGGTCGGCGTCGGCGGGGTGGATCTCCAGGACGTCCTCGGGGTGCCAGGTCTGGTTGGGCGTACGCCGGGTCTGCGCGCCGACGTTGTACTGGCTGAGGATCCGACCCGTGGTGAGCACCAGCGGGTAGCGGCGGGTGGTGCGCTCGGTCGTGGGCACGTAGACCGTCTCCACCAGGTGCCCCTTGCCGCGCACGAACTCCCCGACGTGCATCGTGGGCGTGCCCTGGGGAGCGGCGTCGTTGACCGGCCACTGCATCGAGCCCTCCGCGTCGAGCCTGGCGAAGGAGACGCCGGCGAAGGTCGGCGTGGTCTGGGCGATCTCGTCCATGATCTCGGCCGCCGAGTCGTAGTGCATGTCGTAGCCCATGGCCTGAGCGATCTCGCAGACCACCCGCCACTCGTCCTTGCCCACCCGGCTGGGGAAGACCGGGCGCACCCGGTTGATCCGGCGCTCGGCGTTGGTGAAGGTCCCGTCCTTCTCCAGGAAGCTGGAGCCGGGCAGGAAGACGTGGGCGAACCGGGCGGTCTCGTTGAGGAACAGGTCCTGGACGACGACCATGTCCATCGCCGAGAGCGCCGCCTCGACGTGCTGGGTGTTGGGGTCGGACTGCGCGATGTCCTCGCCCTGGACGAAGAGCCCGCGGAACGTCCCGCCGATGGCGGAGTCGAACATGTTGGGGATGCGCAGGCCGGGTTGCGGGTCGAGCGCGAGCCCCCACAGCGACTCGTAGATGCTGCGGACCTCGTCGCGGGAGACGTGTCGGTAGCCCGGGAACTCGTGGGGGAAGGAGCCCATGTCGCAGGACCCCTGGACGTTGTTCTGCCCGCGCAGCGGGTTCACCCCGACGCCCTCGCGGCCGATGTTGCCGGTGACCATCGCCAGGTTGGCCATCCCCATGACCATCGTCGAGCCCTGGCTGTGCTCGGTGACGCCGAGGCCGTAGTAGATGGCGGAGTTGGCGGCGGACGCGTAGAGCCGGGCCGCCGCGCGCAGCTGCTCGGGAGGTACGCCGGTCGCCGCCGCGGTCGACTCCGGGGAGTTCTCGTCGCGGGCGATGAACGCGAGGTAGTCCTCGACGTTCTCGCAGCGGCTGCGCAGGAACTCCTCGTCGTGGAGGCCCTCGGTGACGATGGTGTGGGCCAGGGCGTTGACGAAGGCGACGTTGGAGCCGGGCAGCACCGGGAGGTGGTGGGCGGCCTCGACGTGCGGCGACCGCACGATGTCGATGCGCCGGGGGTCCGCCACGATGATCTGGGCACCCTGGCGCAGCCGCCGCTTCATGCGGGAGGCGAACACCGGGTGGGCGTCGGTGGGGTTCGCGCCGATGAGCAGGATCACGTCGGCGCTCTCCACCGACTTGAAGTCCTGGGTGCCGGCGGAGGTGCCGAAGGTCTGGTTCAGCCCGTAGCCGGTCGGCGAGTGGCACACCCGCGCGCAGGTGTCGATGTTGTTGTTGCCGAACGCCGCCCGGACCATCTTCTGGACGACGTACACCTCCTCGTTGGTGCAGCGCGAGGAGGAGATGCCACCGATGGAGCCGACGCCGTGCTCGGCCTGGATCGCCCGGAAACCCTCGGCGACGCGGCCGATGGCCTCCTCCCAGGAGACGGTCCGCCACTCCTCGTCGATCGAGTCGCGCACCATCGGGTGCATCTGCCGGTCGTCGTGGCTGGCGTAGCCGTAGGCGAAGCGACCCTTGACGCAGGAGTGGCCCTCGTTGGCCCCGCCGTCCTTGCTCGGGATCATCCGCACCACCCGGGTGTCGTCACCCTCGCCGGACACCTCGGCACGGAAGGAGCAGCCCACGCCGCAGTAGGCGCAGGTGGTGTCGACGCTGCGGGTCGGCATCCCGAGCTCCACCAGCGACTTCTCGGCCAGCGCGTCCGTGGGGCATGCCTGCACGCAGGCGCCGCAGGAGACGCAGTCGGAGGAGAGGAAGTCGACGCCGCCGGGGGTGATGCGCGAGTCGAAGCCGCGCCCCTCCACCGTCAGTGCGAACGTGCCCTGGATGTCGTCGCACGCGCGCACGCACCGCGAGCAGACAATGCAGGCGGCAGGGTCGTAGTCGAAGTAGGGGTTGGAGGTGTCGGCGGTCTCCTCGACGTGCTGCCGGCCGAGCCCGTAGCGCACCTCGGCGGCCCCCACCCGGGTGGCCAGGGCCTGGATCTCGCAGTTGCCGCGGGCGCAGCCGTCGCAGTCGGTGGGATGGTCGGAGAGGTAGAGCTCCATCACGCCGCGGCGCAGCTGCTGCACCTGCTCGGTTTCGGTGTTCACGACCATGCCCTCGGCGCAGGGCGTCGTGCAGGAGGCGGGCACGCCCTTGCCGTCCTCCACCTCGACGAGGCACATCCGGCAGGACCCGAAGGCCTTCATGGAGTCGGTGGCGCACAGCTTGGGGACGTCGATCCCGGCGAGGGCCGCGGCCCGCATCACCGAGGTGCCCTCGGGCACGGCGACCGACCGGCCGTCGACGGTGAGGTGGACGGTCTCGCCCGCGACCGGTGGCGTGCCGAGGTCGCGCTCGGGTGCCCAGCCGGTGACGGGGTGCTCGGTGGTGGTCATGAGGGAACTCCCTCCTGCTCCTGGTGGCTGCGGTCGAAGTCCTCGGGCCAGTGCCGGATCGCGCTCTGGACGGGCATCGGCGTGAGCCCGCCCATGGCGCACAGCGACCCCTTGGTCATGGTGTTGCAGAGGTCGTCGACGAGCTCGAGGTTCCGCTCGACGTCACGGCCGGCGATCACGTGGTCGAGCGTCTCCTTGCCCCGCACCGCGCCGATGCGGCACGGCGTGCACTTGCCGCACGACTCCACGGCGCAGAACTCGAAGGCGAACCGGGCCATGCGGGCCATGTCGACGGTGTCGTCGAAGACCACGACCCCGCCGTGGCCGAGCATCGCCTCGATCTCGGCCAGCTCCTCGTAGCCCATCTGGACGTCGAAGCGGTCCGGTGGCACGTAGGCGCCGAGCGGGCCGCCGACCTGGACGGCCCGCACCGGTCGGCCGGTGCGCGTGCCGCCGCCGTAGCCCTCGACCAGCTCGCCGAGGGTGACGCCCATCGGCAGCTCGACGATCCCGCCGCGGGCCACGTTCCCGGCCAGCTGGAAGACCTGGGTGCCGCGGGACCGGCCGACGCCTAGGTCGGCGTACGCCCGACCGCCGTCGGCGAGGATCATCGGCACCGCACAGAGCGTCAGCACGTTGTTGACCGCGGTCGGCTGGCCGAAGAGGCCCTTGAGCGCGGGGATCGGCGGCTTGGCCCGCACCTCGCCGCGGCGCCCCTCGAGGCTCTCCAGCATCGAGGACTCCTCGCCGCAGATGTAGGCACCCGCGCCCACGCGCACGTGGATGTCGACGTGGTGGCCGCTGCCGAGGATGTCGCGGCCGAGGAAGCCGTGGGTGTAGGCCGTCTCGATGGCGCGACGCAGGGCGGTGATCGCGTGCGGGTACTCGGAGCGGACGTAGACGTAGCCCTCGCTCGCACCCACGGCGTACGCCGCGATCACCATGCCCTCGATCAGCGTGAACGGGTCGCCCTCGACCACCATGCGGTCGGCGAAGGTCCCGGAGTCGCCCTCGTCGAAGTTGCAGGCGACGTACTTGGTGTCGGCCTCGGCGCCGAGCACGGTCTTCCACTTGACGCCGGCGGGGAAGCCGGCGCCGCCACGCCCGCGGAGCCCGGAGGCGGTGACCTCCTCCACCACGTCGGCGGGGGACATCGTCAGCGCCCGGCGGAGCCCGGCCCAGCCGCCCTGGGCCTCGAAGCCCTCGACGTCCTGGGGGTCGATGACGCCGACCCGGGCGAAGGAGACGCGGCGCTGGCCGGCGAGCCACTCGTGGTCGTCCACGACCCCGAGGCAGTCACCGTGGCCGTCGAGCACGCCGGCGGCGCCCTCCGGCGTGACGTTGGCGTAGCCGATCCGACCTCCGTCGGTCTCGACCTCCACCAGCGGCTCGGCCCAGAGCATCCCGCGGGAGCCGTTGCGGCGCACGGTGGCGCCGGCGGCCACGAGGGCGTCGGCGACCTCGTCGGCACCCACGGAGACCGCGGCCGCGTCGGCCGGCACCCACACCGTGGTCATCGCCAGTCCCCGGTGAGGGCTGCGATGCGGTCGGCGTCGAGCCGGCCGTGCAGCCGTCCGTCGAGCATCCCGCTGGGGCCGAGCGCGCAGTTGCCGAGGCAGAAGACCTCGCGCACCTCCACGTCGTCGCGACCCTCGTGGGCCGCGACCGTCTCGGCGAAGACCTGCTCGCCTCCCACGGACTGGCAGGCCTCGGCCCGGCAGAGCGCGATCGTGTGCGCAGGCGGCGGCGTGGTGCGGAAGTCGTGGTAGAAGCTCACGACGCCGTGGACCTCCGCGACCGAGAGGTTGAGGACGTCGGCCACCGTCGCGACGTCGTCCCGGGAGATGTGGCCGAACTCCTCCATCAGGTCGCGCAGCACCGGCATCAGCGGTCCGCGGTCGCCGAGGTGCTGCTCGGTGATGGTGCGGGCCCGCTGCGCGTGAGGGGTGAAGGACTCGGTGGTCAAGGTGCCTCCGCTTCGGTGTGACCCGTGTCTCGCAGCCTAGTGCACACGTCGTGACCGAACCTGTCCACAACCCTGTCCGATCGGGGCCGGGTTCCGACCTCGTCAGCCGAGATCGGGGCTCGGCGGCAGGGGCGGTGTCGTGGCACGATGGTCCCTGACATGCGGACACCGAGGATCGGATATCGGACATGACCTACTACCGCCAGGTCGGCGAGGTGCCGCCGAAACGGCACACCCAGCACCGCGACGCCGACGGCTTCCTCCACCGCGAGGAGCTGATGGGTGAGGAGGGCTTCTCCTCCGACTCCTCGCTGCTCTATCACCGCGGTGTCCCCAGCGCGATCGTGGACAGCCAGGTCTGGGAGCTCCCCGACCAGTCGCTTCGGCCGAACCACCCGCTCAAGCCGCGGCACCTCAAGCTGCACGACCTCTTCCCCGACGGCGGGGGCGGCTGCCCGGTGGAGGGGCGGCGACTGGTGCTCGGCAACGCCGACGTGCGGATCGCGTACGTCGTCACCGGCACCGACCCGTCGCCGTACTACCGCAACGCGATCGGCGACGAGTGCGTCTACGTCGAGTCGGGGTCGGGCACGGTCGAGACCGTCTTCGGGGTGCTGGCCTATCGCACCGGTGACTACGTCATCGTGCCGCGCGCCACCGACCACCGCTGGCTGCCGGCCGAGCCGAGCCGCCTCTACGCGATCGAGGCCAACAGCCACGTCGCGCCGCCGAAGCGCTACCTCTCGCGCTACGGGCAGCTGCTCGAGCACGCGCCGTACTGCGAGCGCGACCTGCACGGCCCGACCGAGCCTTACCTCCTCGAGGGCGAGGACGTGGAGGTGCTGGTCAAGCACCGGACCTCGGCCGGCGTCGTCGGCAGCCGGCTGACCTATGCCACCCACCCGTTCGACGTCGTCGGCTGGGACGGCTGCCTCTACCCGTACACGTTCAACGTCGAGGACTACATGCCGATCACCGGGAAGGTGCACCAGCCGCCGCCGGTCCACCAGGTCTTCGAGGGCCAGAACTTCGTCGTCTGCAACTTCCTGCCCCGCAAGGTCGACTACCACCCGCTGGCGATCCCCGTCCCCTACTACCACTCCAACGTCGACAGCGACGAGGTCATGTTCTACGTCGGCGGCGACTACGAGGCGCGCAAGGGCTCGGGGATCAACCTCGGGTCGATCAGCCTGCACCCCGGCGGCCACGCCCACGGCCCGCAGCCGAGCGCGATCGAGGCCTCCCTCGGGGTGGAGTACTTCGAGGAGTCGGCCGTCATGGTCGACACGTTCCGCCCGCTCGAGCTCGGTGAGGGAGGGCTGGCGGTCGAGGACCCGGCGTACGCCTGGAGCTGGGCCGGTCGCGGTCCCGACAGCGGCCCGGGCGAGGCCGACGGCGGCCCGGCGGTGTTCTCCAACTCCTGAGGCCGGCGGGCCGAGGGATGGGTAGTCCCCGAACTTCCGGTCGCCGACACGCGTTGCCGACGACCGAAGGTTCGGGGACTACCCGACGTGGGGGCGCCTGGCCTCAGGCGTACGCCGGGTAGTCGGTGTAGCCGCGGGCGTCCCCGCCGTAGAAGGTGCTCTTGTCCGGGTCGGTGAGCGGCAGCCCGTCGCGCAGCCGGGCCGGGAGGTCCGGGTTGGCGATGAAGGTGCGCCCGAAGGCGACCGCGTCGACGTGGCCCGCCTTGAGGACCCGCTCGGCCTTGACGAGGTCGTAGCTGCCGGCGCCGACGATCACGCCGGGGAACGCCTCGCGGAGCCGGTCGCGGAAGTCGTCGGTCAGCTCCTGGCCACCGACCCAGTCGGGCTCGGAGAGGTGCAGGAAGCCGATCCCGTGGGCGTGGAGCAGGCGCGCGACGTGCAGGCCGGTCTCCTCGCCCTCGGGGTCCTCGACGCCGTTGAAGGAGCCCACCGGGGAGATCCGGACACCGACGCGGTCCGCGGACCAGGTCTCGACGACCGCCGCGACGACCTCGTCGAGCAGCCGCGAGCGGTTCTCGAGGGAGCCGCCGTAGGCGTCCTCGCGCTGGTTGCTCGTCGGTGACAGGAACTGGTGGAGCAGGTAGCCGTGGGCCGCGTGGATCTCGACCGCGTCGAAGCCGGCCTCCCGGGCGTTGCGGGTCGCCTGCCGGTAGTCCTCCACCAGCCGGGGGAGCTCGTCGCCGGCGAGGGCACGCGGGGTCGGGCTGTCCGCCCGCACGAGGGTGCCGTCGGGCTCCTTGAGCGACGTCCGGCCGCCGGAGGGGATCGCGCTGGCGGAGACGGGGAGCGCCCCGTCGTGCAGCGACTCGTGGGAGACCCGGCCGACGTGCCACAGCTGCGCGGCGATCCGGCCGCCGGCCTCGTGGACGGCGTCCGTGACCCGACGCCAGCCGGCGACCTGCTCGGCGCTGTGGATCCCCGGCGTGTCGGCGTACCCCTTGCCCTCGGGGGTGATCTGGGTCCCCTCGCTGAGGATCAGGCCGGCGGAGGCGCGCTGGACGTAGTAGTCGCGCATCAGGTCGTTGGGGACATCGCCGGGCCGCGTGGCACGCATCCGGGTCAGGGGCGCCATCAGCACGCGGTGGGGGGCGCGCACGGCACCGATGGTCAGGTCGTCGAAGAGGTCAGCCACGGTGAGCCCAACCCGGGGCAGGCCGCCGGTCATTCCCCGGGGTGGTGATCCTCACGCTTGACCGCCGCGTGAGGATGGGGGACATGAGCCGCCGACCTCCCCTCCGTGACATCGACGAGGCCGAGATCGAGGTCGACGGGGCCGAGAGCTCCGCGGCCGGACCGGTGGCCGTGGCCGTCGCCATGAAACGGGCCCTCGAGCAGATGGGCCCGGTCCGCTCGGCGAGGACGCTGCTCAGGCTCAACCAGGTGGACGGTTTCGACTGCCAGGGGTGTGCATGGCCGGACCCCGATCCGTCGCACCGGCACACGGCCGAGTTCTGCGAGAACGGCGCCAAGGCGGTGGCCGAGGAGGCGACCAGGCGGACCGTCGGCCCGGAGTTCTTCGCCGAGCACCCGATGTCCGAGCTGCGCGAGCGCACCGACTACTGGCTCGGCCAGCAGGGACGGCTCACGCAGCCGGTGGTGCTGCGCGCCGGGGCGACCCACTACGAACCGATCGGGTGGGACGACGCGTTCGCCATGATCGGTGACCGGTTGCGCGGACTGGCCTCGCCCGACGAGGCCCTGTTCTACACCTCGGGCAAGACCTCCAACGAGGCCGCGTTCGTCTACCAGCTCTTCGCGCGCGCCTTCGGCACCAACAACCTCCCCGACTGCTCCAACATGTGCCACGAGTCGACGAGCGTCGCCCTGGCAGAGGTGATCGGCATCGGCAAGGGCTCGGTGACGCTGAACGACGTCGAGACGGCCGAGTGCCTGGTGATCATGGGCCAGAACCCCGGGACCAACCACCCGCGCATGCTCTCCGCGCTGGAGAAGGCCAAGCAGAACGGCGCCCGGATCATCGCGATCAACCCGCTCCGCGAGGCCGGGCTGGTGAGGTTCAAGAACCCCCAGAAGCCCCGGGGGCTGGCCGGTCCCGGGACCGAGCTCGCCGACCTGCACCTCCCCGTCCGGATCAACGGCGACCTCGCGCTGCTGCAGGCCATCGCCCACCACCTGCTCGAGTGGGGTGCGATCGACCACGACTTCGTCGAGCGGCACACGCACGGCTTCGAGGAGTGGGTCGACCACGTCCGCGACCTCGACTGGGACGCCGTCGACCGCGCGACGGGGCTCGACCGGGGGCAGATCCGGCAGGCCGCCGAGATGCTCCGCGACTCCTCCGCGACCGTCTTCTGCTGGGCGATGGGCATCACCCAGCACCGCAACGCGGTCGCCACGGTCAAGGAGATCGCCAACCTGTCCTTCCTGCAGGGCAACATCGGCAAGCCGGGGGCGGGACTGTGCCCGGTCCGGGGCCACTCCAACGTGCAGGGCGACCGCACCATGGGGATCTGGGAGCAGGTCCCCGACCACTTCCTCGACAGCCTGCAGGAGGAGTTCGGCTTCGAGCCGCCCCGCGAGCACGGCCTCGACACCGTCAACGCGGTCAAGGCGCTGCGCGACGGCGATGCGAGGGTGTTCTTCGGGATGGGGGGCAACTTCGTCTCGGCCGTCTCCGACACCAGCGTCACCGAGGACGCGATGCGGTCGGCCGACCTGACCGTCCACGTGTCGACCAAGCTCAACCGCTCCCACGTCGTGCACGGCCGCGAGGCGCTGATCCTGCCCGCGCTCGGCCGGAGCGAGAGGGACCTGACGGGGGGTCGGCCGCAGCGGGTCACCGTCGAGGACTCGATGTCGGCGGTGCACGCCTCCCAGGGGCCGCTCGCCCCCGCCTCGGACCACCTGCGCTCCGAGGTCGACATCGTGTGCAACCTGGCGCTGGCCACCCTGGGCGGCGACCACGTCGTCCCCTGGGCGACCCTGCGCGACGACTACACCGAGATCCGGCGGCGGATCGCCCGGGTGGTCCCCGACTGCGAGGCCTACGACGAGAAGGTGGACCAGCCCGGCGGATTCGTGCTGCCCCACCCCCCGCGCGACACGAGGACCTTCCCCACCGAGGTCGGGAAGGCGAGGTTCACGGCGAGCCCGACCGACGTGCTCCACGTCCCCGAGGGCCGGCTGCTGCTGCAGACGATGCGTTCCCACGACCAGTTCAACACGACGATCTACGGCCTCGACGACCGCTACCGCGGGGTCAAGGGCGGCCGACGGGTCGTGTTCGTCCACCCGGAGGACATCGCGGCCCTCGGCCTGGCCGACGGCGGCTACGTCGACCTGGTGAGCGAGTGGGACGACGGAGAGCGCCGGGCCCCGGAGTTCCGCGTCGTCGCCTACGACCAGCCCCGCGGGTGCGCGGCGGCGTACTACCCGGAGACCAACCCGCTCATCGCGCTGGACCACGTGGCCGAGGGCAGCAACTGCCCGTCGTCGAAGTCGGTGGTGGTGCGGCTGGACCCGACCGAGCAGGGCTCCACCGAGGCCCACTACGGCAGCATCCGCAGCGACCAGGGGACGCGCGCGGGGTCCCCGGCCGGCACCGGGACCAAGCGGTCCCCCGAGCCCGACCAGCTGGGATAGGAGAACTCCGTGACCAACCCCGAGCGCGACCCCGACGAGCTGGTCCTCGATCCCTGCGCCGCGGCGGAGGGGGTCGAGATCCTCACGCCGCGGGAGGTCCCGCTCGGTGGGCCGAGGGCGATGCGGGTCCGGCGTACGCTCCCGCAGCGCCACCGGTCGCTGATCGGCGCGTGGTGCTTCGTGGACCACTACGGCCCCGACCTGGTGGCCGACACCGGCGGCATGGTCGTCGCGCCCCACCCGCACACCGGCCTGCAGACGGTCAGCTGGCTGTTCACCGGGGAGGTCGAGCACACCGACAGTGCCGGCCACCACGCCCTCGTGCGCCCCGGCGAGGTCAACCTGATGACGGGCGGCCGCGGCATCAGCCACTCCGAGGTGTCGACCGAGGCCACGTCCACGCTGCACGGCGCCCAGCTGTGGGTCGCGCTCCCGGACGCGTCCCGTGACGTCGCGCCGGGGTTCGCCCACCACGCCCCCGACGCCGTCCGCGGTGAGGACTGGGAGGCGCGCGTGTTCCTGGGCTCGCTGCTGGGGGAGTCTTCCCCGGTGACGACCCACACCCCGCTGCTCGGGGCCGAGCTGCTGCTCGACGCCGGCGCCGCGGTCGAGCTCGACGTCGACCCTGCCTTCGAGCACGGCGTGCTGGTCGACACGGGGGTCGTCGCCGTGGCGGGTCGGGAGGCCAAGGCCGCCGACCTCGCCTACGTCGCCCCGGGGCCCACGACGCTGGCGCTCGCCGCCGGCGCGGAGCCGGTGCGGCTGCTGCTGCTCGGCGGACCGCCGTTCGGGGAGTCCATCGTGATGTGGTGGAACTTCGTGGGGCGCAGCCACGAGGAGATCGTCGGTTTCCGCGAGGAGTGGCAGCGCCAGATCACCCGCGACGGACAGGTCGTCCCCGACAGCCGTCAGGTCGCCGAGGGCCGCTTCGGGGTCGTCGACCACGCGCTCCCGCCGATCCCCGCTCCGGCGCTTCCCAACGCGCGGCTGCGCGAGCGTCGCTGAGGGCCGGGGAGGAGCGCGTGCCAGGACCCGTGACCGGCGAGGACGGCCTCGCCCGCTGCCCGTGGGCGGTCGGGCACCCCGCCAACCTCGCCTACCACGACACCGAGTGGGGGCTGCCGATCCAGGGCGAGTCCGCCTGGCTGGAGCGGCTGGTGCTCGAGGGCTTCCAGTCCGGGCTGTCCTGGCTGACGATCCTCAACAAGCGCGAGAGGTTCCGGGCCGCCTTCGCCGGGTTCGACGCCGACACCGTCGCGGCGTACGACGAGGCCGACGTCGAGCGGCTGCTCGGTGACGCGGGCATCGTCCGGCACCGCCGCAAGATCGAGGCCGCCATCACCAACGCCCGGGCGACCGTGGCGCTGCGAGGGAGCGGCGGCCTCGAGGACTTCGTGGCCGGCTTCCGTCCCGACCACCACCCGGCGCCGCGCACCACCGAGGAGCTCGCCACCACGTCGCCGGAGTCGCTCGCGCTGTCGAAGGCCCTCAAGGGTGTCGGGTTCGCCTTCGTCGGGCCGACGACGATGTACGCGCTGATGGAGGCGACCGGGCTGGTCGACGACCATCTCGTGGGTTGTCACAGGCGTACCGCCGGAACGTGACCGGCCGGTAACCTCACCGCCCATGACGCGCGTGCACGCCTTCACCGACGACGCCCTCGGCCACCTCGACGCGGTGGGGGTGGTCGCTGCGCTCCGGTCCGGGGAGGTGTCGATCCCCGAGGTGGTCGAGGCCGCGCTGGCGCGCACCGGGGCCGTCAACGGGCGCCTCAACGCCGTCGCGTACGACGACGCTGCCGGCGCGCGGCGCCGGGCGGCCGACCCCCACGGCGGCTTCTTCGCCGGCGTCCCCACCTTCGTCAAGGACAACGTCGACGTCGCCGGGATGCCGACCATGCAGGGCGCGGACGCCTGGGAGCCGCAGCCGCGGCCGGCCGACGGCGACTTCGCGCGGATGTACCTCGCGACCGGACTGCTGCCGCTGGGCAAGACCCAGCTCTCGGAGTTCGGCTTCAGCGCCAGCGCCGAGCACCCGCGGCTGGGGCCGGTCCGGTCGCCCTGGGACCTCGAGCGCACCGCGGGAGCCTCCTCGGCCGGCTCCGCCGCGCTCGTGGCGGCGGGCGCCGTCCCGATCGCCCACGCCAACGACGGCGGCGGCTCGATCCGGATCCCGGCCTCGGTCAACGGCCTGGTCGGCCTCAAGCCGACCCGCGGCCGGCTCGCCCAGGACGCCTCGCTGCGCCAGATGCCGGTCCGGATCGTCCAGGACGGGGTGCTGACCCGCAGCGTCCGCGACACTGCCGCCTTCTACCGCGAGGCCGAGCAGGTCTACCGCAACCTCCGGCTGCCCCCGATCGGCGACGTCCGGCGACCCGGCCGCACGCGGCTGCGAATCGCGGTCGTCACCGAGGGCGTCGG
This sequence comes from Nocardioides euryhalodurans, assembly GCF_004564375.1. NCBI lineage: Bacteria > Bacillati > Actinomycetota > Actinomycetes > Propionibacteriales > Nocardioidaceae > Nocardioides > Nocardioides euryhalodurans. The sequence continues at coordinate 1,950,121 of NZ_CP038267.1, read as the reverse complement.
CACCAGTGCCTCCCCCGAGGTCGCCGACCTCACGCGCAAGACCGGGACGCTGCTCGAGGAGCTCGGGCACGCGGTCGTCGAGACCGACTTCCCGGTCCCCGAGTCGCTGCGCGACGACTTCCTCCTCTACTGGTCGATGCTGGCGTTGGTCTCGGTCCGCACGGGGCGACGCACGTTCGGGCGGACCTGGGACGCCGGCCAGCTCGACAACCTCACGACCGGGCTCGCCGAGCACTCGGCACGGCACGCCCGTCGGCTGCCGCTGGCGATCGCCCGGCTGCGCGCGTTGCCGCGCCGGACCCGCGGGTTCTTCGACCAGCACGACGTGGTCCTCACGCCGACGCTGGCCACCGTGACCCCGCGGATCGGACACCTGGCACCGACCCAGGACTACGAGACGATCATCGCCCGGCTGCTCGGCTGGGTCGCGTTCACGCCACTGTTCAACGCGACCGGTGACCCCGCGATCAGCCTGCCGCTCGCCACCACCTCCGACGGTCTCCCGCAGGGCATGATGCTGGGCGCGGCGGCCGGTCGGGAGGACACCCTGCTGGAGCTCGCGCTGGAGCTCGAGGAGGCGCGTCCCTGGGTCCGGATCGACGCCTGAGCCGGCTCACGGTGCGGCCGGTCAGGACCTGACGTCCTCCGGGGGCGGCGGGCGGTAGTCGGCCCGCAGCACCGACGTGACCGAGTGGCCGGGGTCGCCGTCGTCCCGTTCGAGGCTCACGTCGATCGCGCTGTACCTCTCGAGCAGGGACAGCGGCAGGTGGAAGGTGGTGCTGCCCTCCGCCTCGACCTGGCCGACGGGGAGCATCTTGTCGGTGTCCGGGTCCAGCAGCCACACGTAGTAGTAGTCCCCGCGCCGCGGACGCGGCAGGTCGGTCGTCTCGACCGTCATCCGGGCCACGTCGGTCCCGGTCATCGTGACCTGGCCCCGGCCGGCGCCCTGGCCCACGCCCTCCAGCCTCGTCTCGGCCACGGTGGCCGGTTCGCGCTCGTCCGGCTCCTGGGGGTCGAGCACCGTCGCCAGCCCGGCACCCGCGGCGACCAGGACGACGGCTGCCGCGACCAGGCCGGCGGTCCGCCACCGACGTGGGGGCGCCGGCGGCGGCGCGGCGGGCAGCTCCGGCTCGCGGACGGCCTCGGGCACCTGGAGGCTCCGGGTGGTCGCGCTGAGCAGGGAGTGGCCGACGGCCACCTCGAGCAGCTCGTCACGGCAGGAGGGGCACCCGGCGACGTGCTCGCGCACGCGCATCACCTCGGCGGTCGAGAGCTCGCCCCGCAGCAGTGCCAGCAGCTCGTGGCGTCCCGGGTCCGCGTCGTGGTCCGTCATCGCACGTCTCCTTCCTGCTCCATCCGCACCAGCTCGCCCAACCGGCGGGTGCCACGTGCGGCGCGTGCCTTGACCGTCCCCAGCGGGATCTCCAGCTGCTCGGCGATCTCTCGCTGCGTCAGCTGGCGGAAGTACGCCAGCTCCAGCACCACCCTCTCGTGCTCGGGCAGCCGTCGCAGGTTCTGCTGCACCTCCGCCGCGTCGGCGAACCTCTCCGCGGTCACCCGACCGTCGTCGCCGACGAGGTCGCGCAGGGTGGTCACGTCCACCACGACGGCCCGCTTGGCCCGCAGGGCGTCGACCGCCCGGTGGTGCGCGATCGTGAACAGCCAGCTCGAGAGCCGCTGCTTCGGGTCGTAGCTGCGCGCGTTGCGCCAGGCGTCCAGGAACGTGCGCTGCAGCACGTCCTCGGCCTCGTCCCGCCCGACGTACCTGGTGAGGTAGCGCAGCAGCATCGGGGCGTAGGCCCGGTAGGCGTCGGCGAGGGCCTCCTCGTCACGCCTCGCGAGCCGTACCCCGATCGGGTCCCCGACCTCCATGCCGGTGGTTCGTAGCGGATCAGGATCCGGGTTGCCCGGCCGGGACTCGTCGCTGCTCACGTCGGCTCCGCGACCACGACGACGTTGTCCTGGTAGCCGCCCTGGTCCGGCAGGTAGGGGCCACCGCACGTGACGAGGTGGAGCCGTGGTGGTCCGGTGCGCCGGAAGAGAGCCGGCAGGTCGAGGACGGCCTTGGGGAGCCGACGCACGGCGACCACCTCGTACGTCGTGCTGCCGCCGCGGTGGTCGAGCGTGACCCGGCTTCCCGCAGCGAGCCCGCCCAGCCGCGCGAGCGGGCCGACGCCCTCCTCGGCGGTGTCCACGTGGCCCGCGACCACGACGGCGCCCTGCCGGTCGGTCGGGTCGGCCCCGTAGCGGTACCAGGCCGTGGCGAAGGGGGTCGTCGGCAGCGCCATCAGCCCGTCGGCGTCCACGCCCATGGCTGCCACCGGCAGCTCCAGGTCGAGCGCCCCGATCCGCAGCCGCGTCGGTGGCGCCGGCCGCTCCGGCCGCGGATCGGGTCGTGCGGAGGTGCGGCCGACGGTCGGGGCCCGTTCGGCCCGTGCCCGCTCCGGCTGCCGCTCCAGGAGCGGGAGCCCACGAGGACTCGCCTCCGGATCCGCGCCGTGCCCCCCGGACACCAGGGCGGCGCCACCGGCGACCGCCCCGCCGAGCAGGACGGCGGCCACGACGACCGCCGTCCTGCGGGGGCCCAGCACGGTCCGCGTCCTCTCAGTCGAGCCGGCTCGTGGCGGGTCGCCCGACCATGACCAGGGCGAGGGCTCCGGCGAGCAGCATGCCCGCACCGGCCCACAGCCACACGTCGTCGCCAGCGGTCGTCGCCGCCTGGCCGCCGGTGCCGCCGGGAACGCCGCCCGGTGCCGAGTGGAGGCCGTCGATCGTCTGCACCGCGAGGTCGAGGTTGCCGTCCTCGGCACTGCCCCACGCGTAGACGATGGTGCTGACGCCCTCGGCGAGGTCGAGGTCGGCGGGGCCGATCGCCACGTCGGAGGTGCCCGCGAGCACCACGTCGGCCGAGATGGTGCCGGCAGGAAGGTCAGCGGCGTCCTCGTTGGGGTTGGTCAGGCCGGTGAAGACCGGCTCCTCGTTGGCGCGTACGTCGACCGCGGGTGCCGCGGCGGTGTGGCGCACGGTGATGCGGGCCTGCCCCGCTGCGATGGGTGCGGTGTCGTTGACGAACGGCGTCAGCGTCGGGTCGCCGTTCTCCTGGAGGTGGGCGACCACGGTGATGTTCGCGCCGGCGGGGACGGCCACGCCGTTCGCCTCGATCAGCGCGTCGCCGTCGGGTCCGGCGCCGGCCTCGGTCACCTTGAGGTCGTACTCCCCCTCGGGCAGGGGGGTCGGGTCGGTGAGGGTGCCGGGCTCGAAGTCCGTGAGGAGCTCGTCACCGTTGGCGTAGACGTCGACCGTGACGCCGGGCACGGCGTGCAGGACGGACACGTCGGACGTGCCGGCCTGGGCCTGTGCGGCCGTGCCGCCCAGGGTCAGGGTGCCGGTGGCGAGTGCTCCCGCGGCCACCGCTCGCAGGATCTGTGTCTTCATCGCTCCACTCCTCCTGGTGCAGGATCCGTGCCGGGCACGGCGGCCACCGGGCGGTGGCTCCTGCCCCTTCTTCGCGGGGGGAGCGGGCTCGGTTGCACGGACTTCTGCTGGCCCGTCCGGCGGCGGTGCCAGGGGGGTCGTGGGACCGTGGAGCAGCGCGTCCGACGAGGTGGCCTGCCCGATTTCCTGATGGCGGGAGAGCACCTGTAGTGTTCTCCGTCGTTGCCCCTTTAGCTCAGTCGGCAGAGCGTCTCCATGGTAAGGAGAAGGTCTACGGTTCGATTCCGTAAAGGGGCTCTGGGTCGGGTTCTGGCCCTCCTCACGGAGGTCGGACACCACGTCCCTGTGGCGGGGTAGCTCAGGTGGTTAGAGCACACGGCTCATAATCGTGGTGTCGCGGGTTCGAGTCCCGCCCCCGCTACTCAGACCGAGCAGTACGACACAGCATCAACGCGAAGGACTTCCCGTGGCCAGCAAGAGCTCCGACGTTCGCCCCAAGATCACGCTTGCCTGCCAGGAGTGCAAGGAGCGCAACTACATCACCAAGAAGAACCGCCGCAACGATCCCGACCGGATCGAGCTGGCGAAGTTCTGCCCCCGTTGCCGCACCCACACCACCCACAAGGAGACCCGCTGACGCGGTCTCCGGCAGCACGAGACCCGCTGAGCGGGTCTCCGACAGCGACCCGTCCGGCCCCCGGACGGGTCGACGTCTATTTTGGGCACATGCCGATCGACCAGTCCCTCGTGGGACGCTCCTTCCCGCCCACCCCGTCGCGCGCTGTCACCGAGGAGCACGTCCGGGCCTTCGCCGAGTCGGTCGGAGGTGACTACGACGGCGGCCCGGCACCCGCGACGTACCCGATCGTGCTGGCGTTCGACGCGATGAACGCCTTCCTCGAGGCCGAGCAGGTCGACCTGTTCCGCATCGTGCACGGCGAGCAGAAGTTCTCCTACAGCCGTCCGGTCGTCCCCGGCGACGTCCTCACCGCCACCCTGACCGTGGCGAGCCTGCGCCAGATCGGGGGCGCCGACATCATCGGCACCGCGAGCGAGATCACCGACGCCGACGGCACCCTGGTCTGCACGACCCGCGCCACCCTCGTCCACAAGGGAGCCGACGCATGAACCCCGGTGACGTCCTCGAGACGCAGACCTACGACGTCACCCGGGCCGACCTGGTCCGCTACGCCGCGGCCAGCGGCGACCAGAACCCCATCCACCAGGACGAGTCGGTCGCGACCTCCGTCGGCCTCCCGGGCGTGATCGCCCACGGCATGTACACCCTCGCGCTCGCGGCCCGCGCGGTCGCGACCTGGACCGGGGGCGCCGAGGTGGTCGACCTCGGCTGCAAGTTCACCAACCCGGTCGTCGTACCGGCCGACGGTGCCGTGACCGTGACCGTCGCCGGCACCGTGAAGTCGGTCGACGACGGGCTGACCACGCTGGCCCTCGAGGTCACCTGCGACGGCCAGAAGGTGCTCGGCATGCCGAAGGCCGTGGTCCGTGCCTGAGCTGCGGGACCGTACGACGCTGCGCCTGGGCGGACCGGCGCGCCACTGGGTCACCGCCACCACGGACGCCGAGCTGGTCGAGGCCGTGCGGACCGCCGACGAGACGGGCGAACCCGTCCTCGTCCTCGGCGGGGGCAGCAACCTCGTCGTCGCCGACGAGGGCTTCGACGGCACGGTCGTCGAGGTGGCCACCGCCGGCGTCGAGGCCGACCGCGACGACCCCGACGACCTGGCCTGCCTGGGGGCCGTGACCGTCACCGTGGCCGCGGGCGAGGGCTGGGACGGATTCGTGGCCCGGGCCGTCGGGAGCGGCTGGGTCGGCGTCGAGTCGCTCTCCGGCATCCCCGGCTCGGTCGGGGCGACCCCCATCCAGAACGTCGGAGCCTACGGCCAGGAGGTCGCCCAGTCGATCGCGTCGGTCCGCACCTGGGACCGCGCCGACCGCACCCAGCGCACCTTCGCCGCCGCCGACTGCGGCTTCGGCTACCGCACCAGCCGCTTCAAGGAGGAGCCCGGCCGGCACGTCGTGCTGGGGGTCACCTTCCTGCTCAAGCAGGGCACCCTCGGCGCCCCCGTCGCCTACGCCGAGCTCGCGCGGACCCTGGGGGTCGAGCAGGGGGAACGTGCGCCGCTGGCCGACGTCCGCGACGCGGTGCTGGGTCTGCGGGCCGGCAAGGGGATGGTGCTCGACGCCGAGGACCACGACACGTGGAGCGCCGGCTCGTTCTTCACCAACCCCTTCGTCGACCGCTCGCGCGTGCCCGAGGGGGCGCCGGCCTGGGAGCAGCCCGACGGCCGGGTCAAGACCAGCGCTGCGTGGCTGATCGAGCACGCCGGCTTCGGCAAGGGGTACGGCCTCGACCGTGGCGCGCCCGCGTCCCTGTCCACCAAGCACACGCTCGCGCTCACCAACCGTGGCCGGGCCACCACCGCCGACCTGATCGGGCTGGCTCGCGAGATTCGGGCCGGCGTGGAGTCGGCGTACGGCATCCGGCTGGTCAACGAGCCCGTCCTGGTGGGCTGTCGGCTCTGAGCCCGGCGGGCCCGCCGAGGGCTACGATCCCCGGATGGGGGTGGGGACGGGGGCCCGGGGCAGGCTCGGCGACGCCGCGGCGGCGTTCACCAGCAACGCCCGCAACCCGAACCTCCGACGCGCGCAGCTGGCCTTCCTCGGCGCCTGGACGGCGGAGTGGGCCTTCACCGTGGCGCTCGGCATCGTCGCCTACCGCGACGGCGGCGCGACCGCGGTCGGGCTGGTCGGGCTGCTCCGGATGGTGCCCTCCGCGATCTGTGCGCCGCTCCTCTCCCCGATCGCCGACCGGGGCCGCCGGGAGCGGGTGCTGGTCCTGGTCTCCACCCTCCGCGGCGTGGCCACCGCCGCCGCGGCGGTGGTCGCCGCGGTCGCCGGCCCGGCGGCGATCGTCTACGCCCTCGCGGTGCTGTCGACGATCGCGGCCACCCTCTTCCGCCCGGCGCACTCCGCGCTGCTCCCGTCGCTGTGCCGCACCGGTCACGAGCTGGCCAGCGCCAACGTGGTCCGCGGGCTGCTGGACTCCGCCGCCACCCTGGTGGGACCGCTGCTGGCGGCGGTGCTGCTCCGGTTCACCAACGTGGCCGTGGTGTTCGCGGTCGCCGCGGCCGCGTCGCTGTGGGCTGCCGCGCTGCTGCTGCGGTTGAGGTACGACGCCCCGCCGCGCCCCGCAGCCCCGAAGCCGCACCTGGGCCGCGAGGCGGTCGAGGGGCTGCGTGCGGTCGCCCGGCACCGCGGCGTCGCCCTGATCCTCGGCCTCGCCGCCGCCCAGTCGCTGACCCGGGGTGCGCTGACCGTGCTCTCCGTCGTGGTCGCCATCGAGCTGCTCGGGACCGGCGAGTCCGGGGTCGGCACCCTGATGACCGCGGTCGGGGTGGGGGCCGTGCTGGGGTCGCTCGGGGCCTCGCTGCTCGTGGGCACCCGACGGTTGGGCGCCTGGTTCGCCGCCGGAGTCGCCCTCTGGGGCCTGCCGGTCGCGATGATCGGGGTCTTCCCGTACCCGGCTGCCGCGCTGGCCCTGCTGGCCTTCGTGGGTGTCGGCAACGCGCTCATCGACGTCAGCGGCTTCACCCTGCTCGGCCGGATGGCGCCCGACGAGGTGCTGGCCCGGGTCTTCGGACTCCTGGAGAGCCTGGTCGCCGTGTTCATCGGCCTCGGTGCCGTGGCCGCGTCGCTGCTGGTCGAGCTGTACGGCACCCGGACGGCCCTGGTCGCCCTCGGCCTGGTGTGCCCGGTCCTCGCCGTGGCCTCCTGGGGGAGGCTGCGGCAGCTCGACCGGTCGCTGGGCGTCCAGGACCTCGAGGTGGGGCTGCTGCAACGGGTGCCGATGCTGCGGACCCTGCCGCTGCCTGCGGTCGAGCAGCTCGCCCGTGGCCTCGAGCCCCTCGCGGTGCCGGCTGGGGAGCTGGTCTTCAGCCAGGGCGACGTGGGCGACCGCTACTACGTGGTCGAGGCGGGTGGGGCCGACGTCGTCGGCGACGGCGTCGTGGTGGCGACGCTCGGCCCGGGAGAGGGTTTCGGCGAGATCGCGCTGCTGCGGCGTACGCGACGGACCGCGTCGGTGCGGGCCCGCACCGACCTCCGGCTGCAGTCCCTGCGCTCCGAACGGTTCCTCCCCGTGGTCACCGGCTACACGCCGAGTGCGCGCGAGGCCGGGGTGGTCGTGGACATGATGCTCGACCGCTACTCGCCCCGGGACCCGTACGGACCAGCATCCGACGCACCTTGAGGGGCGGGGGTGCAGGTGGGACCGTGGCGCATGACGTCTGGTCGCGCGCTCCTGCTCATCGCTGACATCGGGGGCTACACCGAGTACATGAGCACGCACCGGATGAGCCTCGCGCACGCCGAGGTCAACACCGCGCGCCTGCTCGACAGGGTGGTCGACGCCGCGGGCGGCTTCGACCTGATCGAGATCGAGGGCGACGCGGCGTTCCTCTCCCGCCGCGCCGACGGCCTGGAGGCCGAGGCGGCTGTCGCCGAGGTCGTCCGCGCGGCCGCCGCGATGCACCGGGCCTTCCACGTCGAGCGCAAGTACGTCGCGACCAACCTGTGCCCCTGCAACGGCTGCGCGCAGGCGGACAACCTGAAGCTCAAGTTCGTCGCGCACGTCGGCGAGGTCGCGACGCAGACCATCCGGCAGCGCCGCAAGCTCGTCGGGATCGACGTGATCCTCGTCCACCGGCTGCTGAAGAACCCCGTCCACGTCCCCGAGTACGTGCTGCTCTCGGAGGACCTCTACCGGACGGGTGAGGCCGCCCTGCCCGAGGCGGTGCAGGAGATCACCCACGAGCTCGACGGGATCGGGGAGGTCCGCGCCTACTTCGTCGACGTGGGGGACCTCGACTCCTCGGAGGAGCCGCTGCCCGAGCCGACCCTCTGGGCGCGCCTCGGCAGGACGGCCCAGGTCGCCGGCACCGGCCTTCCCTACATGCTGGGGCTGCGGCGGCGCCGGGCCGAGACCGTCATCCCCTGACCTGACCCGCGGGGCGCGGGGTCAGCGGCGCCGCGCGACGACCACGCTGTCGAGCAGAACCCCCGCCTCGCCGTCGGGGCGGGTCACCTCCCGCTCGCGGTCCTCGGCGACCTCGACGACCCACTCCTCACCGAGCGCGAGGTCGGCGAGCTCGCGCTCGGCGGGGTGGAACTCGTCGTGCCGCTCCGGCGGGACGTCCGACCACGGCGGCGGCGCGGCGTGCGCGACGACGACCAGGCGGCCACCGGGCGCGGTCCGCTCCGCCGCGCGTCGCAGGACCTCGACGCGCGGGAACTCCAGCGGGGTCTGGAGGAAGCAGGCGGTCACCAGGTCGTAGGGGGCCTCGTCGGGCCAGGTCGAGGCGTCGGCGAGGTCCGCGACCTCGCAGCGAAGCCGGTCGGCCACCCCGGCGTCGCGGGCCGCGGCGGCCGCCCGGGCCAGGGCGGTGGGGGAGAGGTCGACCCCGGTCACCGTCCAGCCGCGGCCGGCGAGCCACACCGCGTCGCCGCCCTCGCCGCAGCCGAGGTCCAGGGCGCGCCCGGGCGGGAGGTCGGCGGCCTCGTCGACCAGCGCCCGGTTGGGGTCGCCCGACCAGATGCCGGTACGCCCGGCGTACCGCTCCTCCCAGAACGTCGTCGGGTCGTCGTGGACGGTCGTGTGGGTGTGCTCGTGCGTCATGGACCCAGCCTGCGGGACCCGGAGCCGCGGGGCAACTCCTGTTGCTGGTACGGCAAAATCAGGCGGGGGCGGCCAGCCAGGCGTCCACGTCGGCGAGGGCCTTCGCCACCAGGTCCGAGGGGGCGCGGGAGGCCCGGAACGACATCCGCGCCAGCTCGGCCAGCTGCTCGTCGGTGAGCTCGTGCGCGGCCCGCATCGTGGCGTACTGGCCAGCCAGGCGGGAGCCGAAGAGCAGCGGGTCGTCGGCGCCGAGGGCCACGGTCGCCCCGGCGGCCAGCAGCTCCGGCAGCGGCACGGAGGTGAGGTCGGAGTAGACGCCGAGGGCCACGTTGGACACCGGGCACACCTCGAGCGCGATGCCCCGCTCGACGATCTCCTCCAGCAGCCCGGGGTCCTCGGCGGAGCGGACGCCGTGGCCGAGCCGACCGGGGCGGAGCGTGTCGAGGCAGACCCGGACGTGTCCCGGCCCGCGGAGCTCGCCGCCGTGGGGGACCAGCAGCAGCCCCGCTCGCTCGGCGATCGCGAACGCGGGGCCGAAGTCGGGCGTCGAGCCCCGACGCTCGTCGTTGGAGAGCCCGAACCCGACGACGCCGCGACCGGCGTACTGGCCGGCGAGGCGCGCGAGGGTCCGGGCGTCGAGCGGGTGCCGCGTCCGGTTGGCGGCCACCACCAGGGCGATGCCCAGCCCGGTGTCGCGGGAGGTGCTGGCGACCGCATCGAGCACGAGGTCGGTGAAGGCGGTGATCCCGCCGAACCGGGCGGCGTAGCCGGACGGGTCGACCTGGATCTCCAGCCACCGACCGCCGTCACGGGCGTCGTCCTCGGCCGCCTCGCGCACCAGTCGGCGTACGTCCTCCTCGGTCCGCAGCACCGACCGGGCCACGTCGTAGAGGCGTTGGAAGCGGAACCAGCCCTTCTCGTCGGCGGCCGACAGCTCCGGCGGCCACTCGCCGACCAGGGAGTCCGGCAGGTGGATCCCGTCGCGCTCGGCCAGCTCGAGCAGCGTGGTGTGGCGCATGGAGCCTGTGAAGTGCAGATGCAGATGCGCTTTCGGCAAGGTCGCGAGCGACCTTCGCCGGGGCGCACCTGCATCCCTCGCGCTGCGCGCTCGCATGGTCGAGGTCAACGGGTGCTCACCTGCATCCCTCGCGCTGCGCGCTCGTCATGGTCACCTTTCGCCGGGGCGCACCTGCATCCCTCGCGCTGCGCGCTCGCATGGTCGAGGTCAACGGGTGCTCACCTGCATCCCTCGCGCTTCGCGCTCGTCATGGTCACCTTTCGCCGGGGCGCACCTGCATCCCTCGCGCTGCGCGCTCGCATGGTCGAGGTCAACGGGTGCTCACCTGCATCCCTCGCGCTTCGCGCTCGTCATGGTCACCTTTCGCCGGGGCGCACCTGCATCCCTCGCGCTGCGCGCTCGCATGGTCGAGGTCAACGGGTGCTCACCTGCATCCCTCGCGCTTCGCGCTCGTCATGGTCACCTTTCGCCGGGGCGCACCTGCATCCCTCGCGCTGCGCGCTCGCATGGCTGGGGACTGCCCCGGACTGGTCGCGTACCGGATCAGTGGGAGAGCTTCTCGGCGGCGGCGAGGGCGACGCAGGTGGCGACGGCGTCCATGGCCTCGCGGACCTCGGGGAGCTCCGGGAACGTGGGGGCCAGACGGATGTTGCGGTCGTCGGGGTCGTGGCCGCCGGGGAAGGAGGCGCCGGCGGGGGTGAGGGCGACCCCGGCCTCGCGGGCGAGCTCGACGACGCGGCCCGCGGTGCCGTCGAGGACGTCGAGGCTGACGAAGTAGCCGCCGCTGGGTCGGGTCCAGGTGGCGACGCCGAGGCCCTCCAGCCGCGAGGTCAGCACCTCGTCGACCGCGGCGAACTTCGGCGCGATGATCGCGCGGTGCTGGCGCATGTGGTCGCGGACGCCCTCCGGGGAGCCGAAGAACTGTGCGTGACGCAGCTGGTTGACCTTGTCCGGGCCGATCGAGCCCTTGCCGAGGTGGCCGACGTACCAGGCGACGTTCTCGACCGAGCCGCCCAGGAAGGCGACGCCCGCGCCGGCGAAGGTGATCTTGGAGGTGGAGGCGAACATGATCGGCCGGTGCGGGTGCCCCGCCGCAGCCGCCAGCGACAGCACGTCGGCGGTCTTGGCCTCGTCCTCGGTCAGGTGGTGCAGGGCGTAGGCGTTGTCCCAGAAGATCTTGAAGTCCGGCGCCGCGGTCTCCATCGTCGCCAGCCGGGCGGCGACCTCCTGGGTGACCACCGAGCCGGTCGGGTTCGCGTACGTCGGCACCACCCACATCCCCTTGATGCTGGGGTCCGCCGCGGCCAGGGCGGCGACCGCCTCGACGTCGGGTCCGTGCTCGTCCATCGGCACCGTCACGGTGTCGATGCCGAACCAGCTCAGCAGCGTGAAGTGACGGTCGTAGCCCGGCACCGGGCAGATGAAGGTGACCTTCTCCTCCTCCGACCACGGCCGCACCCCGTCGACGGCGCCCTTGAGCCAGAGGTCGGTGAGCACCTCGCGCATCATCACCAGGCTGGAGCTGCCGCCGGCCACGAGCTGCGCGGGCTCGACCCCGAGCAGGTCGGCGAACATCTCGCGGAGCTCGCGGATCCCCTCGAGGCCGCCGTAGTTGCGGACGTCCACCCCGTGGGCGTCGCGGGTGCCGTCGGGCAGCGAGAGCAGCCGCTCGGACAGGTCGAGCTGTGCGGAGGAGGGCTTGCCCCGGGTGAGGTCCAGGGACAGGCCGCGCCCGCGCAGGGCGTCGTACGCCGTCTGCTGCTCCTGCCGGAAGGCGGTCAGCTCCTCGGGGCCGAGGTCGGTCAGCGGGCGGGGACGTGGGGTCGACTCAGGCACGGGCCCATCGTCGCATCCCCGCGGCAGCGGGGCACCCGGCCCCGCGCGGCGCCGGTTCGACTCGGACTCGCAGCGCCGGGTAGAGTTCACCAACGGTGATCTCTCCCCATGCTTCGGCCTGCCCTCCACAGGGTGGTCCCGGCGTGCCGGGCGGGGTCCCGATGGAGGGCACTAGCTCAACTGGCAGAGCATCGGTCTCCAAAACCGAAGGTTGGGGGTTCAAGTCCCTCGTGCCCTGCGAGGACCTACGGGTCACACACGAAGATCGCACGACGATGCGGAACAGGAAGGGACTGCGATGACGGACAGCCGAGCGGATCGCCGCGACGGCACCGAGCAGCGCACCAGCCCGGTGACGTTCTACCGACAGGTGGTCGCCGAGCTCCGGAAGGTCGTCTGGCCGACGCAGGAGCAGCTGGTCACCTACTTCATCGTGGTGCTGGTGTTCGTGGCCTTCTTCATGACGATGGTGGCGCTCCTCGACCTGGGCTTCGGCAAGCTCGTGTTCGAGATCTTCACCCGCGGCGAGGCCTAGTGACGGGGGCCACGAGCCCCAACCCCTGAGGTCCGGACAGCAGCCGGACGACGAGATGAGCGAAGTGACGGAGCAGCACGTGTCGGAGCAGTACGACCAGGACCACCTCGACGAGGTCACCGAGGGCACCCCTGCCTCGGAGATGGTCGCCGAGGGCGACCCCATCGTCGAGGACGCCGGGACCGTCGAGACCGAGGAGACCGCCGACGAGGCCGCTCCCGCCGACGAGGCCGCGCCCGCTGACGACGCCGACGAGGCGACGAGCGACGCCGACGCGCCTGCCGACGACGACGACCCGCTCGAGGCGTTCCGCCGCGACCTGCTCTCCAAGCCCGGCGACTGGTACGTGGTCCACACGTACTCCGGCATGGAGAAGCGGGTGAAGTCGAACCTCGAGAACCGCATCAACTCCCTCAACATGGAGGACTACATCCACGAGGTCGTGGTCCCCACCGAGGACGTCGCGGAGATCAAGAACGGCCAGCGCAAGATGGTCAACCGGACCCGCTTCGCCGGCTACGTCCTGGTCCGGATGGACCTCACCGACGAGTCGTGGGCCGCGGTCCGCCACACGCCGTCGGTCACGGGCTTCGTGGGCCACGCCCACCAGCCGGTCCCGCTGAGCATGGCCGAGGTCGAGAACTGGCTCGCGCCGACGTTCGCTGCCCCCGAGGCCGAGGCGACCCCCGCCGGCGGCGAGGCCGCGTCCGGCTCCGGCGGCGCCCAGCCCGCCAAGCGTCCGGTCGAGGTCGCCGACTTCGACGTCTCGGACTCGGTCATGGTGGTCGACGGCCCGTTCGCCACGCTGCACGCCACGATCACCGAGATCAACGCGGACACCCAGAGGGTCAAGGCCCTCGTCGAGATCTTCGGCCGGGAGACCCCGGTCGAGCTGAGCTTCAGCCAGATCCAGAAGGTCTGAAGCGCAACAACCCAGGTGGCAGGGCCGGTCCGGCCCGCATGACCACGACGCACAACACGAAGGACAGGACAGGCAATGCCTCCCAAGAAGAAGGTCGCTGCACTGGTCAAGGTGCAGCTGCAGGCTGGCGCAGCAACTCCGGCTCCGCCGGTGGGTACCGCTCTCGGTCCCCACGGCGTGAACATCATGGACTTCTGCAAGGCCTACAACGCGCAGACCGAGTCGATGCGCGGCAACGTCATCCCCGTGGAGATCACCATCTACGAGGACCGGTCGTTCACGTTCATCACCAAGACCCCGCCGGCCGCCGAGCTGATCAAGAAGGCCGCGGGCCTGCAGAAGGGCTCGGGCGTCCCGCACAAGGAGAAGGTCGGCAAGCTGACCAAGGACCAGGTGCGCGAGATCGCCCAGACCAAGCTCCCCGACCTCAATGCCAACGACATCGAGGCCGCGATGAAGATCGTCGAGGGCACCGCCCGCTCCATGGGCGTCACCACCGACTGACCATCCCCGGACGTCGGGGCGCCCACGCGCCGCGACACCACCTGTGGCAGGGCCGCGCTGGTCCGCCGACCACACTTTCGTAGAAACGGAATCCACCATGCAGCGCAGCAAGACCTACCGCGCGGCGGCCGAGCAGATCTCGCAGGACGAGCTCTACGCGCCGCTGACCGCCATCAAGATCGCCAAGGGCGGCTCGAAGAAGAAGTTCGACGAGACCGTCGACGTCGTGATGCGCCTCGGGGTCGACCCCCGCAAGGCCGACCAGATGGTCCGCGGCACCGTGAACCTGCCCCACGGCACCGGCAAGACCGCCAAGGTCCTGGTGTTCGCCAACGGCGACAAGGCCGAGTCCGCCCGTGAGGCCGGCGCCGACGTCGTGGGTGGCGACGAGCTGATCGAGAAGGTCGCCGGCGGCTGGCTCGACTTCGACGCCGTCGTCGCGACGCCTGACATGATGGGCAAGGTCGGCCGCCTCGGCCGCGTCCTGGGCCCGCGGGGCCTGATGCCGAACCCGAAGACCGGCACCGTCACGCCCGACCCGGCCAAGGCCGTCACGGACATCAAGGGCGGCAAGATCGAGTTCCGGGTCGACCGCCACGCCAACCTGCACTTCATCATCGGCAAGGCGTCCTTCGGCGAGGTCCAGCTGGCCGAGAACTACGCCGCTGCCCTCGAGGAGGTGCTGCGGCTCAAGCCGGCCAGCTCCAAGGGCCGCTACATCAAGAAGGTCACCCTGTCGACGACCATGGGCCCCGGTGTCCCGGTCGACCCCAACCGCGTGAAGAACGTCGCGGTCGAGGACGCAGCCGTCACGGAGTGACTCCTGGTGCCTCGCGCAGGGCGGTGACCTCCGTGGTCGCCGCCCTGTCGCACGTCCGGGGCATCGATTTGGTGGCAGCTCCCGACGCCCCGTAGAGTGGCGCGCAGCAACCAGAGACCGCCGGTGATCGGCCCGCGACGAGCGAGCAGATCGAAGGTTCCGCAGAGCGGACGGCCAGCGCAGGTGACAGAGCAGGATCCCTCACACGGATCCGTCCACGCCCTGAGCCTGTGCTCGGGGCGTTCGTCCTTTCCGGGCCCGGTCGGTCTCACCAGTCCGGAAGGAGACCCATGGCGCGGGCAGACAAGCAAGCGGCCGTCTCGGAGATCGTTGAGTCCTTCAACGAGTCCTCGGGTGCCGTGCTGACCGAGTACCGCGGTCTCACCGTGAAGCAGCTGCAGGAACTGCGGCGCTCCCTCGGTGAGAACGCCAGCTACGCCGTGGTCAAGAACACGCTGGCCAAGATCGCCGCCTCCGAGGCGGGGATCGACGGCTTCGAGGACCTGCTGACCGGTCCGACCGCCATCGCCTTCATCAACGGCGACGTGGTCGAGGCGGCCAAGGGCCTGCGTGACTTTGCCAAGGCGAACCCCACCCTCGTGATCAAGGGTGGCGTCCTGGACGGCAAGCCCCTCGACGCCGCCGAGATCAGCAAGCTCGCTGACCTCGAGTCGCGTGAGGTGCTCATGGGCAAGCTGGCCGGCGCGATGCTCGCGTCGCTCAGCCAGGCCGTCTACCTGCTCAACGCCCCGATCTCGCAGGCTGCCCGGCTCGCCGGCGCCCTGCAGGCCAAGGCCGAGAGCGACCCCACGATCCTCGCAGGTGGTGCCCCCCAGGATTCAAGCACTGGGCCGGTCGCTGACGCTGCCGAGGAGTCGGCCGCCGACGAGGCTGCCGGGACCGAGGCTGGCGACGACCAGCCTGCCGACGCCTGACCCCAGGCCGACGCACACCACCTGAAACCAGCACACCAGGTCCACCGCCAGCAGGTGGACCGCACTACGGAAGGAAACGCCCTCATGGCGAAGCTCACCACCGACGAGCTGCTCGACGCGTTCAAGGAGATGACCCTCATTGAGCTGAGCGAGTTCGTGAAGCAGTTCGAGGAGACCTTCGGCGTCACCGCCGCCGCTCCGGTCGCCGTTGCCGCCCCGGGCGCTGCCGCTGCCGGCGGCGACGCGGGCGCTGCCGCTGCCGAGGAGAAGGACGAGTTCGAGGTCGTCCTCGAGGCCGCCGGCGACAAGAAGATCAACGTCATCAAGGAGGTGCGCGCGCTCACGTCCCTCGGCCTGAAGGAGGCCAAGGACCTCGTCGAGTCCGCCCCCAAGACGATCCTCGAGAACGCCACCAAGGAGGCCGCCGAGAAGGCCAAGGAGTCCCTCGAGGGCGCCGGCGCCACCGTCACCCTCAAGTGACCTCGCGCTGAGTCCCCGCGGGGACCCAGCACTCCGCCGTACGGGGCGGGCACCACCTGGTGCCCGCCCCGTACGCGTATCCGGGCACGGTCACGATGTGGTCTCGGCCGGCGGTACGGGTGTTCACCGGAACGAATTCCGGTCAGGATGGCCGCGGCCCGTGTCGGCGCGGTGACGAGAACCGAAATGTTGCGTAACCTCGCCCGTCAGGTCCCGTTGTTACTGGCGAGTGGGGCGCCACCGACGTGTCGTTGCGCGTCCCCCTCTCACCACGCACGGGCTCGAGGCAGAGGAGGGAGCGCCAGGCATGGGTGTCGAGATCCAGGTGGACGACCTGACCAAGTCGTTCGGCAAGCAGCTGATCTGGGGTGACGTGACCCTGACGATCCCTGCCGGCGAGATCTGCGTCATGCTCGGCCCCTCCGGCACCGGCAAGTCGGTCTTCCTCAAGACCCTGATCGGGCTGCTCAAGCCCGACAAGGGCTCGATCGTCATCGAGGGCACCGACATCGCGACCTGCTCCGAGAAGGACCTCTACGAGATCCGCAAGCTCTTCGGCGTGCTGTTCCAGGACGGCGCGATGTTCGGCTCGATGAACCTCTACGACAACGTCGCCTTCCCGCTCCGCGAGCACACCAAGAAGTCGGAGAGCGAGGTCCGTGACGTCGTCATGGAGAAGATGGACCTGGTCGGTCTGATCGGCGCCGAGGACAAGCTGCCCGGCGAGATCTCGGGGGGCATGCGCAAGCGGGCCGGCCTGGCCCGGGCCCTGGTCCTGGACCCCGAGATCGTGCTCTTCGACGAGCCGGACTCAGGCCTTGACCCCGTGCGGACGGCGTTCCTCAACCAGCTGATCGTCGACCTCAACGCGCAGATCGACGCGACGTTCCTCATCGTGACCCACGACATCAACACCGCCCGGACCGTCCCGGACAACATCGGGCTGCTCTACCACAAGCACCTCGCGATGTTCGGGCCGCGCGAGATGCTGCTCTCCTCCGAGGAGCCGGTCGTCCGGCAGTTCCTCAACGCCCAGAAGGTCGGCCCGATCGGGATGTCGGAGGAGAAGGACGCCGACGAGCTCGAGGCCGAGAAGGACCAGGACCTCCCGCCGCTGCCGCCGATCCCGATGCAGCTCGACCCCTCCAACGGCATCAAGCGGCGCAGCCAGCGCGAGCCCGGCTCGTGGTGCCGCGAGAACGGCGTGACCCCGCCCCCGGGGTCCTTCGACGAGAACATGACGATGGCGACGGGCGGCTGAGGTGTCGACCCTGACCAGCTCCCGGGCGCTGCGGCCGATCGGGACCGCGGGCAAGCTCTTCGCCTTCGGTCTCGACGTCGGACGCAACCTCTTCCGGCGCCCGTTCCAGCTGCGGGAGTTCCTCCAGCAGGCCTGGTTCATCGCCTCCGTGACGATCATCCCGACCGCCCTGGTGGCGATCCCGTTCGGCGCCGTGATCGCGCTGCAGGTCGGTGGCCTGATCAAGCAGTTCGGTGCGCAGTCGTTCACCGGATCCGCCGCCGTGCTCGCCGTGATCCGCGAGGCCGGACCGATCGCGACGGCGCTGCTCATCGCCGGAGCGGGCGGCTCGGCCATCGCCGCCGACCTCGGTTCGCGCAAGATCCGCGAGGAGCTCGACGCCATGATGGTGCTGGGGATCGACCCGATCCAGCGCCTCGTCGTACCGCGGGTGCTGGCCGCGATGCTGGTGGCGGTCTTCCTCAACGGGCTGGTGAGCGTCGTGGGCGTCGCGGGCGGCTACGTCTTCAACGTGATCCTGCAGGACGGCACCCCAGGCGCCTACCTGGCGAGCTTCACCGCGCTCGCACAGCTGGCAGATCTCTGGCAGGGGATGATCAAGGCGGTCATCTTCGGGCTGATCGCCGCGATCGTCGCCTCCTACAAGGGCATGAACGCCGCCGGCGGACCCAAGGGCGTGGGCGACGCGGTCAACGAGTCGGTGGTCATCACCTTCCTGCTGCTCTTCGTCGTGAACGTCGTCATGAGCGCCATCTACTTCCAGCTCGTCCCCCCGAAGACAGGTTGACCCGTGGCCAGTGTGCGCGCGGTCGTCGGCAGGCCGCTCAAGACGCTCGACAGCCTCGGCGAGGAGCTGTCGTTCTACATCCGCGCCCTCGCGTGGACCCCGCGGACCATCCGTCGCTACAAGAAGGAGATCCTGCGGGTCCTCGCCGAGGTGACGCTCGGGTCGGGCTCGCTCGCGGTCATCGGCGGCACGACCGGCGTGATCACGATGCTGTGCTTCTTCACCGGCACCAACGTCGGCCTGCAGGGGTACGCCGCCCTCAACCAGCTCGGCACGGCCGCCTTCTCCGGCTTCGTGTCGGCCTACTTCAACACCCGCGAGATCGCCCCCCTGGTGGCCGGCATCGCCCTGGCGGCCACGGTCGGCTGCGGCTTCACGGCCCAGCTCGGCGCGATGCGGATCTCCGAGGAGGTCGACGCCCTCGAGGTGATGGCGATCCCCTCGCTGCCGTTCCTGGTGACGACCCGCATCATCGGCGGGCTGATCGCGATCATCCCGCTCTACGTGGTGGGCCTGCTGTCGTCGTACTTCGCGACCCGGCTGACGGTCACCCAGTTCTTCGGGCAGTCACCAGGGACCTACGACCACTACTTCAACCAGTTCCTACCCCCGGGAGACGTGCTGTGGTCCTTCGGCAAGGTGCTCGTCTTCGCGGTGACCGTGATCCTCATCCACTGCTACCACGGCTACAACGCCTCGGGCGGTCCGGCGGGGGTCGGTGTGGCCGTGGGCCGCGCGGTGCGGACCAGCATCGTGGCGGTCAACGTGATCGACCTGTTCCTGTCGATGGCGATCTGGGGCACCACCACGACCGTACGGCTGGCGGGGTGAGGCGCCGATGAGGATCCTGGCTGCCCACAAGGCCCTGGGCGTCATCTTCCTGTGCCTGCTGCTGCTGGGCGTGTGGCTGACGTACGCCATCTTCAGCAAGAAGTTCGCCGACTACGACGAGGTGAGCCTGCAGACCAGCAAGATCGGCCTGCAGCTCCCGCAGCGCGCCGACGTCAAGGTGCGTGGTGTGATCGTCGGCGAGGTGCTCGAGTTCGAGTCCGACGCCGAGGGCGCCGTGCTCACGCTCGGCCTCTACCCCGGCGAGATCGACACCATCCCTGCCGACGTCACCGGCTCGATCGTCCCCAAGACGCTCTTCGGCGAGAAGTACGTCTCGCTCGAGATCCCCGAGGGGAGCCAGACCGGCGACGCGCCGCTCGAGGTCGGGCAGACCATCGAGCGCACCGACGTCTCGATCGAGGTCGAGAAGGTGCTCTCCGACCTCTACCCGCTGCTGCGGACGGTGCAGCCGGCCGAGCTCAACATGACGCTCAACGCGATCGCCACCGCGCTCGAGGGGCGGGGCGAGCGGCTCGGGGAGAACCTCGAGACCCTCGACGCCTACCTCAAGCGGCTCAACCCGCAGGTCCCGCAGATCATCGACGACCTCCGGCTGACCGCCCAGGTGTCCGACACCTACGCCGACGTGATGCCCCAGATCGCCCGGATCCTGCGCAACACGATCACGACCACCGGCACGCTCGAGGACCGTGACGCCAAGGTCCGCGCGCTCTACACCGACGTGGCTGCCTTCGCCTCGACCTCGCGCGACTTCCTCGACACCAACGGCGACAACCTGATCCGCCTCGGTGACGTGAGCGCGCAGCAGCTGCGGCTCCTCGCGAGGTACGCGCCCGAGTACCCCTGCCTCCTCGAGGGCATCGTCAACGCCGGCGTCCGGCAGGCCGAGGCCTTCCGCGGCTTCACGCTCCACATCGTGCTCGAGACGCTGCCCAACCAGCCCCGCGGCTACAACGCCTCGGACACCCCCCGCTTCGGCGACACGCGAGGGCCGACCTGCCTGCACCTGCCGAACCCGCCGTTCGACCAGGAGAACCCCGTGCGGACCCAGCCGGACTTCGACGACGGCGTCGACGAGCCGACCGGCAAGGGAACCAGCCGGGTCGCCCCCTCGTGGGGCAGCGGCGCGGGCTTCGAGGGCTCGACGGCCGAGGAGCAGATGCTCAAGTCGTTGCTCGCCCCCGGCCTCGGCGTCACCGCCGACGACGTCCCCGACCTCGGGGTGCTGCTGGTCGGCCCGATGGCGCGGGGTGCGGAGGTGAGTCTCCGGTGAGCCTCCTCGACAAGAAGACCACGGGCGACCTGGTCAAGCTGCTGATCTTCATCGTGGTGACGACCCTGGCCACCTCGATGCTGGTCGTGACGATCGGCAACATCTCCTTCGGCAGTACCAAGGACTACCGCGCCGAGTTCGTCGACGCGACGGGCGTCGTCGAGGGCGACGACGTTCGCATCGCCGGCGTGAAGGTGGGCGTGGTGACCGGGGTCGAGATCGTCGACCGCACCCGCGCGATGGTGTCGTTCAAGGTCGACGAGGACACCCCGCTGAGCGAGGCCACCAACGCCTCGATCCGCTACCGCAACCTCGTCGGCCAGCGCTACATCTCCCTCAGCGAGACCATCGGGGACACCGCCCGGCTCGACGAGGACGCCACCATCCCGGTCGGCCAGACCTCGCCGGCCCTGGACCTGACGGTGCTGTTCAACGGCTTCAAGCCGCTCTTCGAGGCGCTCTCTCCCGAGGAGCTCAACCAGCTCTCCTACGAGGTCATCCGGGTCTTCCAGGGCGAGGGTGGCACTCTCGAGGGGCTGCTCCAGAGCACGGCCTCGGTCACCCAGACCCTCGCCGACCGTGACGAGGTCATCTCGGACCTGATCGACAACCTCAACACCGTGCTCGTCCAGATCGGCAACCGAGACCAGGAGCTCACCGAGCTGATCAACTCGTTCCGCACCCTGGTCGGCGGCCTCAAGGACGACCGGCAGGCCATCCTCGGCTCGCTCGAGCAGATCTCCGACCTCTCCGTCGAGACCGCCGACCTGGTCTCGGGCATCCGCAAGCCCTTCGTCGAGGACATCGAGCAGCTGCGCCGCTTCGCGGGCAACGTGGACCGCAACCGGGCCGAGCTCGACCGGGCGCTGCAGGTGCTGCCGATCAAGCTGACCAAGGTGGGCCGGACGGCGATCTACGGCTCGTGGTTCAACTTCTACCTCTGCGAGTTCAAGGGCAACGTCCGGCTGCCGGGTGGCCAGAACCTCGGCGTCAGGTACCCCCTCCCCGGAACCAAGGTGGCAGACAGGTGTGATCTCGGATGAACCACCCCACGAAGTCGCACTTTCCACTCGCTGCGCTCCCTCCGCGCACGACTCCGAGGGGACCCCGGACATGAGCGTGCCGTTCCGCGAGCGCAACCCGGTGGTGGTCGGGGCGATCAGCCTCGCCGTCATCGCCGGGTTGATCCTCGTCTCCTTCAAGGCGTCCTCGCTGCCGGTCATCGGCGGTGGCGACGTCTACTACGCGAGCTTCAGCGAGGCCGGTGGCCTCAAGGCCAACGACGAGGTCCGGGTCGCCGGCGTCCGGGTGGGCAAGGTCGAGGAGGTCGCCCTGGCCGGTGACCACGTCCGGGTCCGCTTCCGGGTCGAGGACGACGTGGACTTCGGCCAGGAGTCCGCCGCCGCGATCAAGGTCAAGACGCTGCTCGGGGCGATGTTCCTCGCGCTGCAGCCCGCGGGCGACGGCCAGATGAACGAGGGGTCGGAGATCCCCGTCGAGCGGACCAGCTCCCCGTACGACGTGGTGGAGGCCTTCGAGGGTCTCGCCGAGACCTCGGCGGACATCGACACCGACCAGCTGGCCGAGTCGATGACGACGCTGGCGGACCTGACCCGCAACACGCCCGAGGAGTTCCGGGCCGCCCTCGACGGCGTCTCCGCCCTCTCGGCGAACGTGGCGGACAAGAACGAGCAGATCAACACGCTCCTGCAGAACCTCGAGAAGGTGTCCACGGTGCTCGACGAGCGCGACGAGGACATCATCGCGCTGATGCGGGACGCCGACGTGCTCTTCCGGGCGCTGGTGAGGCGGCGGGAGGCGATCCACGACCTGCTGGTGTCGACGTCGACGCTCTCGCGGGAGCTGACGACCCTGGTGCGGCAGAGCCGCGAGGACCTGAAGCCGGCCCTGACCCACCTCGAGAACGTGGTCCGGGTGCTCAACAAGAACGAGGACAACATCGACAACAGCCTGCGACTGATGGCGCCGTTCTACCGCGTGTTCGCCAACACGCTGGGCACCGGCCCGTGGTTCGACACCTACATCCAGAACATGCCGCCCGTGCCGCAGGTGGGGAGGTGAGGACGTGGTGAAGCGACTGATCGTCCCCGGCGTCGTCCTGGCGCTGCTCGCCGCCGCTGCCGTCGTCATGTTCGGCAACGAGGAGCGCCGGACCCTGACCGCCCACTTCCCGCGCACCATCTCCCTCTACGAGGGCAGTGACGTCCGGGTGCTCGGCGTGCCCGTCGGCACCGTCGACTCGGTGACCCCCTCCGGCACCGACGTGGTGGTGACCATCTCCTACGACCCCGAGGTGAAGGTGCCCGCGGACGCGCAGGCCGTCATCGTCTCGCCGTCCATCGTCGGCGACCGCTACGTCCAGCTGACCCCGGCCTACGACGGCGGTGAGGTGCTCCCCGACGGCGCCACCATGCAGACCGAGCAGACCGCCGTACCGCTCGAGCTCGACGAGATCTACGAGAACCTCGACGAGCTCAACGTCGCGCTCGGCCCGACCGGTGCCAACCGCAACGGCGCGCTGTCGGACCTGCTCGAGGTCACGGCCGAGAACTTCGGGGGCGAGGGCGAGCAGTTCAACCAGACCATCCGCGACTTCTCCGACTTCAGCCAGACGCTGAGCGACAACCGGGAGGAGTTCTTCGGGTCGGCCCGGGCGCTGCAGGGCTTCATCAGCACCCTCGCCGAGAACGACCAGACCGTCCGCGACTTCAACCAGTCGATCGCCGACGTGTCCACCGTGCTGGAGGGCGAGAAGGAGGAGCTGGCGGCCTCGCTGCGCAACCTCTCGACCGCGCTGGGGGAGGTCTCGACCTTCGTGCGTGACAACCGCGCGATCCTCGGTCGCAACATCGAGGGCCTCAACCGGGTCTCCAAGGTCCTGGTCAAGCAACGCGACGCGCTCGACGAGATCCTGTCCGCGGCCCCGGTCGCCCTCAACAACCTGGCCCTGACCTACAACCCGCAGGCGGGCACGCTCGACACCCGCTCCAACCTCGAGCAGACGCCCGGGCAGATCGCCGCCGACCCGGCGACGTTCCTGTGCGGCTTCGTCAGCCAGGCCGACACCTCCGGTGAGGCCTGCGACCTGATCCAGGAGGCACTGCCCGAGCCGAGCCGCGTACCCCTCGGACAGGGCCCGAACCCCGCCTGGCAGGACCGCTTCGACCAGAGCCTCGGCGGACTCGTGGAGGTGGGACGATGACCGGCTTCCCTCGCTGGGCCTCGGCCCTCGCCGCCACCGTGACCGGTGCCGTCGTCCTCAGCAGCTGCAGCCTGAGCGTCAACGAGCTGCCGCTGCCGGGCGGCACCGACACCGGTGACGACCCGATCACCATCACCGCGGAGTTCGTCGACGTGCTCGACCTGGTCCCGCAGTCGACGGTCAAGGTCAACGACGTGAGCGTCGGCAAGATCACCGACATCATGCTGCGCGGCGAGACCGCCGTGGTCACCATGGAGCTGCCGCGCGACACCGACCTGCCCGACAACACCGTCGCCGAGATCCGGCAGACCAGCCTCCTGGGCGAGAAGTTCGTCTCGCTCAGCCCGCCCCAGACCGGTGCCAGCGGTGAGCTCGGGACCGGCGACGTCATCGAGCTCGCCGACACCGGCCGCAACCCCGAGGTCGAGGAGGTCCTGGGGGCGTTGAGCCTGCTCCTCAACGGCGGTGGCGTCGCACAGCTCAAGACGATCTCCAGCGAGCTCAACCTGGCTCTCGAGGGGCGCGAGGACAGCGCGAAGTCGGTGTTCCGCCAGGTCGAGGAGCTGATGGGCCAGCTCGACGAGGGCAAGGCCGACATCGTCCGTGCCATCGAGGGTCTCAACCGGCTCTCGATCTCGGTGAGCGACCAGATCGGGACCATCGACGCCGCTCTCGAGGAGCTGCCCAGCGCGCTGCGGACGATCGACCGGCAGCGTGGCGACCTGGTGCGGATGCTGCAGGCCGTCAACCGCCTCGGCGACGTCGGCGTCCGGGTGATCCGGGCGTCCAAGGACTCCACGATCGAGTCCGTACGCCAGCTGGTCCCGGTGCTGACCAAGTTCGCGGACTCCGGCGACTCCTTCGTCAAGGCGTTCAACGTCTTCCTCACCTACCCGTTCGTCGACGAGGTCGTCGGGCGGGACCCCCAGGTCGCGCGCAACCTCCACATGGGCGACTACACCAACCTGTCGGTCACCCTCGACGTCGACGTGCAGGGCGGCGGTGACGGCGGCGGTGGCGTGGTCCCGCCGCTGGACCCGCCCGACATCCTCGATCCCGGTCAGACCCTGGACCTGGTGACCCGCTGCCTGCGCTCGGGCGACCTGTCGAGCCGGCCCTGTCGCAAGGTCCTGCGCCGGCCGCAGCAGCTGCTGAACCTCCAGGAGGAGTGCGCCAAGCGCAGGAACCGCGACAAGGACGTCTGCCGCGAGCTGCAGGCCCTGCCCAACCTGGGTGACCTGCTCCCCGGCGGCGGCGGCGGCGGTGGCGGCGGCGGTGCCGGCGGTGGCGGGGGCGGGGGCATCCTCGACGACATCATCGGCGGGGGCCTGCCCCGCCCGGCCTTCGGAGGCGCCGGTGACGGCGGTTCGCAGGGCCCGACGATGGGTGAGCTGATGGAGGTCTACGACCCCGACCTGGTGTCGCTGCTCGTGCCGGGGATGGTGGTCCGGTGATCACGCGTCGTACGAAGGTGCAGCTGCTGGTCTTCGTGGTCATCACGCTGCTCGGCGTGAGCTACGTCGGGGCCCGCTACGCCCGGCTCGACCAGCTGGTCCGCGACGACACGTACACGGTCGTCGCCCACTTCGCGGAGTCCGGTGGCATCTTCGCCGGGGGAGAGGTGACCTACCGCGGCGTCAAGATCGGCCAGGTGGAGCAGCTCGAGCTGACCGGGTCAGGCGTCGACGTGCACCTCGGCATCGAGGACTCCTTCGACTCGATCCCCGCCGACGCCATCGCCCTGGTCGGCAACCGGTCCGCGGTCGGGGAGCAGTACGTCGAGCTGCAGCCGCAGAGCGACGAGAAGCCCTACCTCGGGGACGAGTCGGAGATCGCGGTCGAGAACACCCGCACCCCGATCCAGACCCAGACGCTGCTCACGAACCTGTCCAACACGGTCGAGTCGGTCGACAAGGACGCGCTGCGGACCACCGTCAAGGAGCTCGGCGCCGCGTTCGCCGGCACCGGCGATGACCTCGGCCAGATCATCGACACCGGCAACGCGTTCATCGAGGACGCCAACGAGAACTTCGACGTCACGACGGCGCTGATCCGCGACAGCAACGTGGTCCTGCAGGGTCAGGTCGACTCCGAGACCGCGATCCGCACCTTCGCCCGCGACCTGGCGCTGTTCTCCGACACGCTCGCCGCGTCGGACGGCGACCTGCGCGGCGTGATCGACAGCGGGTCGGTGGCCGCCAACGAGCTGCGCACCTTCATCGAGGACAACGAGGTCCAGCTCGGCGAGCTGATCAACAACCTGGTGACCACCGGTGAGGTCGTGGTCCAGCACCTCGACGGCATCGAGCAGGTGCTGGTGATCTACCCGTACGTCGTCGAGGGCGGCTTCACCGTGGTGTCGAAGTCCCCCGACACGGGCAGGTACGACGCCCACTTCGGGCTGATCACGCAGTCCTCACCCCCGGTGTGCCGGCGCGGCTACGAGAGCACGAACACCCGGCCCCCGCAGGAGCGCGCCGACCTGCCGATGAACGAGGGCGCGCGCTGCCTCGAGCCGGCGACGCAGAGCAACGCGCGCGGCTCGCAGCACTCGCCGGCCTCCCGCGTGGCCGCGACCTACGACCCGACCACGGGCCGGCTGCGCTGGGGTGGCAAGGTTCCCAGCGGGCAGTCCACGCCCGGTACGTTGGCCCCCAGCACCCTTGGAGAGGAGTCGTGGAAGTGGCTGTTCCTCCAGCCCCTGGCAGCGACGCAGGAGTGACGAGCAGCGACCCCCACGACCAGACCCGCCGGGACACCAGGCTCCGGCGCGCCCTGCTCGTGGTGCTGGTCGTGGTGCTCGTCGCCTGTGTCGGCGTGAGCGCCTGGCTCGTGACCACGCGGGGCGCCGAGGCCGTCGGCATCGACGGTGGCGCCTCCGAGGTGCAGTCCGAGCGCGACGCCGTGATGAGCCAGGCCCGCCAGTTCATGCTGCGGCTCGGCACCTACGACCCCGAGCAGCTCGAGGAGGGCGAGCTCCCGGAGTACCGCGAGCTGGTCTCCGAGGTGATCACGCCCAACTTCCGGCCGTCCTTCGACCGCCAGGTGGTGGCGGTCGAGCAGCTGGTCGCCCAGGCGGGCGTGTCCCGGACCGCCGAGGTGTTCTCCGCAGGCGCCGCCACCCTCGACTCCGACTCGGCCACGGTGCTCGTGGCCGGCACCTTCACCGAGTCCTACCCCGACCGGCAGGGCGAGATGCAGCCGCAGGACCCGGTGCCGTTCCGCATGGAGGTCACGCTGAACCGCATCGACGGCGAGTGGCTGGTCGACGACTTCACCCCCGTGAGCGGAGGCGAGCAGTGAGCCCCGACGAGACCGGCTACGCCGGACCGAACTGGTACGACGTCCTCGACGTCGACCAGTCCGCCTCCGGCGAGGAGATCCGCGACGCCTGGCGCGCCGCGATCGCCGACCTGACCCCCGCCGACCGCCGGTTCCGGCTCTACAACCAGGCCGCGGAGGTGCTGCTGGACCCCGAGCGCCGGGCGGCCCACGACGCCGAGCTCGCCGCGCAGCACGACGCGGCGGAGGAGCAGGAGCAGCCCGACGAGGCCGAGCAGGTCGCGCCCCGGGGCGCCGGGGGGGCGCCGACGCCCACGCCTGCCCCCACCGGGCGGGGCGTGCCGACCTGGCTGCTGGCCGTCCTCGCGGTCGCGGCGGCGGTGGCGCTGGGCGTCACGGCCTACCTGTGGACGCAGCCCTCGGAGGACGCTGCCGAGGAGGCCGCGAGCGAGGCCCGGAGCGCGGCCGAGCGGGCGGTCGTCCCCCTGCTGTCCTACGACTTCGAGACCCTGGAGCAGGACCGCGCCGAGGCCGAGGAGCTGATGACGCCGGACTACCAGGAGAAGTACGACGGCCTCTTCTCGGTCATCGAGGAGAACGCCCCCCGCACCCGGACGGTGGTCGACGTGGACGTGGTGGCCTCCGCCGTGGTGCGCTCCGGCGAGGACGAGGACCGCTGGGACATCCTGCTCTTCGTCGACCGTCCGACCACCAACAAGGCCACCGAGGAGCCGGTCGTCTTCAAGGACCAGGCGACGCTGACCATGCAGCGCGTGGACGGCGAGTGGCTCGTCGACGGCCTGCAGACCAGCCCGGCCCAGCAGTAGCGGATCGAGGAGGTCGACACGACCTGTGCGTGCCCGCTTGACCTGACGCGGACGGACGTTCATCATCTATCGCAACGTCGCGGACATGGTCTTGACGCCGATGTTGTGTCGCGCCCTCGTTCTGAGGTACTCTTCACGTTCGCGCCCTCTCTCATATGCGCTCTCCCCTGCCCGGATGGGGGGAGTGTGGTGGTGGGCGCCCTCCCAGAGCGACCCGTGAAAAGGACACCTCTTGGCCGCGCGTACCGCCACAGGTAATTCCCACAGTTCCAAGCGCATCTCCTTCGCGAAGATCAGCGAACCCCTCGAGCTTCCTCAGCTCCTCTCGCTCCAGACCGACAGCTTCGACTGGCTGATCGGCAGCGAGGCCTGGCAGGCCGAGGTCCAGCGCCGCCGCGAGGCGGACGAGGACGTCTCCGAGAAGTCGGGGCTGCAGGAGATCTTCGAGGAGATCTCGCCGATCGAGGACTTCAGCGAGACCATGTCGCTGTCCTTCGAGAACCCGGTCTTCTACGACCCGAAGTACACCGTGGACGAGTGCAAGGAGAAGGACTTCACCTACTCCGCGCCGCTCTACGTCTCCGCCGAGTTCACCAACAACGACACCGGTGAGATCAAGGGCCAGACGGTCTTCATGGGCGACTTCCCGCTCATGAGCCCCAAGGGCACCTTCATCATCAACGGCACCGAGCGCGTCGTCGTCTCCCAGCTGGTCCGCTCGCCGGGCGTCTACTTCGAGCGCTCCGCCGACAAGACGTCCGACAAGGACATCTACACCTCCAAGCTGATCCCGTCGCGCGGCGCGTGGCTGGAGTTCGAGGTCGACAAGCGCGACCTCGTGGGCGTCCGCCTCGACCGCAAGCGCAAGCAGAACGTCACCGTGCTGCTCAAGGCCCTCCAGGCCGTCGCCGAGGACACCGGCGAGGAGTACGACTACGACGGCGTGATGGCGGAGTTCCGCCAGTTCGAGTCGATCCAGCTGACCGAGGAGAAGGACCACACCCAGGGTCCCGACGACGCGCTGCTCGACATCTACCGCAAGCTGCGACCGGGCGAACCGCCCACGCGCGAGGCGGCACTGACGCTGCTGAAGAACTACTACTTCAACCCCAAGCGCTACGACCTCGCCAAGGTCGGCCGCTACAAGATCAACAAGAAGCTCGGCGTCGCCCGGGCCTTCGACCAGCAGACGCTGACCATCGCCGACATCGTCGCCACGATCCGCTACATCGTGCAGCTGCACGCCAGCGGCACCCCCGTGGACGCCCCGGACCTGCTCGACCAGCAGGGCCAGGTCGTCATGGGCACCGACGACAAGCCGATCAAGGTGCAGGCCGACGACATCGACCACTTCGGCAACCGCCGGATGCGGACCGTCGGTGAGCTGATCCAGAACCAGCTCCGTACCGGCCTCGCCCGCATGGAGCGCGTCGTCCGCGAGCGGATGACCACCCAGGACGTCGAGGCGATCACGCCGCAGTCGCTGATCAACATCCGCCCCGTCGTCGCGGCGCTGAAGGAGTTCTTCGGAACCTCGCAGCTCTCGCAGTTCATGGACCAGACCAACCCGATCGCCGGCCTGACGCACAAGCGTCGGCTCTCGGCGCTCGGGCCGGGTGGTCTGTCCCGTGACCGCGCGGGCATGGAGGTCCGTGACGTCCACCCGTCGCACTACGGCCGGATGTGCCCGATCGAGACGCCGGAAGGCCCGAACATCGGCCTCATCGGCTCGCTGGCCTCCTACGGCCGGATCAACCCGTTCGGCTTCGTCGAGACGCCCTACCGGATCGTCAAGAAGGGCCGCGTCAGCGACGAGGTCCACTACCTCACCGCCGACGACGAGGACCGCTACGTCATCGCGCAGGCCAACGCCGCGCTCGACGACAAGGGTCGCTTCGTCGAGGAGCGCGTGCTGGTCCGCCAGCGCGACGGCGAGGTCTCGGAGATCCTGGCCGACGAGGTCGACTACATGGACGTCTCGCCGCGGCAGATGGTGTCGGTCGCGACGGCCCTGATCCCGTTCCTCGAGCACGACGACGCCAACCGCGCGCTCATGGGCGCCAACATGCAGCGTCAGGCCGTCCCGCTCATCAAGAGCGACAGCCCGCTGGTCGGCACCGGCATCGAGTACCGCGCCGCCGTCGACGCCGGGGACGTGGTCGTGGCCGACAAGGCCGGTGTGGTCAAGGACGTGTCGGCCGACCTGATCGAGGTCATGAACGACGACGGGACGTACTCCTCGTACCGCCTGGCGAAGTTCCGCCGCTCCAACCAGGGCACCTGCATCAACCAGCGCCCGCTGGTCGCCGAGGGTGACAAGCTGGTGGCCGGCAGCCCGATCGCCGACGGTCCGTGCACCGACGACGCGGAGATGGCCCTCGGCACCAACCTGCTCGTGGCCTTCATGCCGTGGCAGGGCCACAACTACGAGGACGCCATCATCCTCAGCCAGCGCCTGGTGCAGGAGGACATCCTCACCTCGATCCACATCGAGGAGCACGAGGTCGACGCCCGCGACACCAAGCTGGGCCCGGAGGAGATCACCCGCGACATCCCGAACGTCGGCGAGGAGATGCTCGCCGACCTCGACGAGCGCGGCATCATCCGGATCGGCGCCGAGGTCACCACCGGTGACATCCTCGTCGGCAAGGTCACGCCCAAGGGCGAGACCGAGCTGACCCCCGAGGAGCGGCTGCTCCGCGCGATCTTCGGTGAGAAGGCGCGCGAGGTCCGCGACACCTCGATGAAGGTCCCCCACGGCGAGGCCGGCACGGTCATCGGCGTCCGGGTCTTCGACCGCGAGGACGGCGACGAGCTGCCGCCGGGCGTCAACCAGCTGGTGCGGGTCTACGTCGCCCAGAAGCGCAAGATCTCCGTCGGCGACAAGCTCGCCGGACGCCACGGCAACAAGGGCGTCATCGCGAAGATCCTGCCGGTCGAGGACATGCCGTTCATGGAGGACGGCACCCCGGTCGACGTGATCCTCAACCCGCTCGGCGTGCCGCGCCGGATGAACATCGGCCAGATCCTCGAGCTGCACCTGGGGTGGCTGGCCAAGCAGGGCTGGGACCTGAAGCTGTCCGACGAGGAGGGTGACGCCGACTGGAAGCAGCGGCTGATCCGCATCCACGCCGACAAGGCCGAGCCCGACACCCGGGTCGCGACCCCGGTGTTCGACGGTGCCCGCGAGGACGAGATCACCGGGCTGCTGGGCGCCACGCTGCCCAACCGTGACGGTGTCCGCGTGATCGACGGGACCGGCAAGGCCAGCCTGTTCGACGGCCGCTCCGGGGAGCCCTTCCCCGACCCGGTCTCGGTCGGCTACATGTACATCCTCAAGCTGCACCACCTGGTGGACGACAAGATCCACGCGCGCAGCACCGGCCCGTACTCGATGATCACGCAGCAGCCGCTGGGCGGTAAGGCCCAGTTCGGTGGCCAGCGGTTCGGCGAGATGGAGGTCTGGGCGATGGAGGCGTACGGCGCCGCCTACGCCCTGCAGGAGCTGCTGACCATCAAGTCCGACGACGTGCCGGGTCGCGTCAAGGTCTACGAGGCGATCGTCAAGGGCGAGAACATCCCCGACTCCGGCATCCCCGAGTCGTTCAAGGTGCTCGTCAAGGAGATGCAGTCGCTCTGCCTCAACGTCGAGGTGCTCAGCCAGGACGGCTCGCAGATCGAGCTCAAGGACGCCGAGGAAGACGTCTTCCGGGCCGCCGAGGAGCTCGGGATCGACCTGTCGCGCCGCGAGCCCAGCAGCGTCGAAGAAGTCTGAACCACCCCACGGGGACCCGGTCCTGTGGCCACAGCCGCAGGACCGGGGGTTCGGTCCACCAAGCTTTGAACGTATCTAACGAAGGATTGAAGCCAACGTGCTTGACGTGAACTTCTTCGACCAGCTCAAGATCGGCCTGGCCACCGCGGACGAGATCCGCCAGTGGAGCCACGGCGAGGTCAAGAAGCCCGAGACCATCAACTACCGCACGCTCAAGCCCGAGCGTGACGGCCTGTTCTGCGAGAAGATCTTCGGTCCCACCCGGGACTGGGAGTGCTACTGCGGCAAGTACAAGCGCGTGCGCTTCAAGGGGATCATCTGCGAGCGCTGCGGCGTCGAGGTGACCCGCTCGAAGGTCCGCCGTGAGCGGATGGGCCACATCGAGCTGGCCGCCCCCGTGACCCACATCTGGTACTTCAAGGGTGTCCCGTCGCGGCTGGGCTACCTGCTCGACCTGGCGCCGAAGGACCTCGAGAAGGTCATCTACTTCGCCGCCTACATGATCACCTCCGTCGACGAGGACGCGCGTCACCGCGACCTGTCCTCGCTCGAGGGCAAGGTGCAGCTGGAGCGCGAGCGCCTCGAGAAGCGGCGCGACACCGCGCTCGAGGACCGCACCAAGAAGCTGGAGGAGGACCTGGCGACCCTCGAGGCCGAGGGTGCCAAGGCCGACCAGCGTCGCAAGGTCCGTGACGGCGCCGAGCGCGAGATGAAGCAGATCCGCGACCGCTCGCAGCGCGAGATCGACCGCCTCGACGAGGTCTGGAACTCCTTCAAGTCGCTCAAGGTCCAGGACCTGATGGGTGACGAGCTCCTCTACCGCGAGATGAAGGCCTGGTTCGGCAAGTACTTCGAGGGCCACATGGGCGCCACGGCGATCCAGAAGCGCCTCCAGGACTTCGACATCGAGGCCGAGGTCGAGTCGCTGCGCGAGACCATCGCGACCGGCAAGGGCCAGCGCAAGGTCCGTGCCCTCAAGCGGCTCAAGGTCGTCGACGCCTTCCGCAAGACCGGCAACCAGCCGATCGGCATGGTCCTCGACGCCGTCCCGGTCATCCCGCCGGACCTGCGGCCGATGGTGCAGCTCGACGGTGGCCGCTTCGCGACCTCCGACCTCAACGACCTGTACCGCCGTGTCATCAACCGGAACAACCGCCTCAAGCGGCTGCTCGACCTCGGTGCGCCCGAGATCATCGTCAACAACGAGAAGCGGATGCTCCAGGAGGCCGTCGACTCGCTGTTCGACAACGGCCGCCGCGGTCGTCCCGTCACCGGCCCGGGCAACCGGCCGCTGAAGTCGCTGTCCGACATGCTCAAGGGCAAGCAGGGCCGGTTCCGCCAGAACCTCCTCGGCAAGCGTGTCGACTACTCCGGCCGTTCGGTCATCGTGTCCGGCCCGCAGCTGAAGCTGCACCAGTGCGGCCTGCCCAAGCAGATGGCGCTGGAGCTGTTCAAGCCGTTCGTCATGAAGCGGCTGGTCGACCTGTCGCACGCCCAGAACATCAAGTCCGCCAAGCGGATGGTGGAGCGCGCGCGCCCGGTCGTGTGGGACGTCCTGGAAGAGGTCATCACCGAGCACCCGGTGCTGCTCAACCGTGCACCCACGCTGCACCGCCTCGGCATCCAGGCCTTCGAGCCGCAGCTGATCGAGGGCAAGGCCATCCAGATCCACCCGCTCGTCTGCACGGCGTTCAACGCCGACTTCGACGGTGACCAGATGGCGGTGCACCTGCCGCTGTCCGCCGAGGCCCAGGCCGAGGCGCGGATCCTGATGCTGTCGACGAACAACATCCTCAAGCCGTCCGACGGCCGGCCGGTGACGATGCCGACCCAGGACATGATCATCGGTCTGTTCTTCCTGACGACCGACCGTGACGGCGAGCCGGGCGAGGGTCGTTCCTTCAGCTCGGTCGCCGAGGCGATCATGGCCCTCGACCGCGGCGAGATCAGCCTGCAGAGCCAGGTACGGATCCGCTTCGACGAGGTCGTCCCGCCGCTCGAGCTCGACCTGGGCGCGGAGTGGGAGGAGGGCACGTCCCTCACCCTGGCGACCACGCTGGGCCGGGCGCTGTTCAACGAGACCCTGCCCGCCGACTACCCCTTCGTGAACTACGAGGTGGGCAAGAAGGCCCTGGGCGCGATCGTCAACGACCTCGCCGAGCGCTACACCAAGGTCGAGGTCGCCGCGTCGCTGGACGCCCTCAAGGACGCCGGCTTCCACTGGGCCACGCGTTCGGGCGTCACGGTGTCGATCGACGACGTGACCACGCCGGGCAACAAGGCCGAGATCCTCTCGGACTACGAGAAGCAGGCCGAGAAGGTCCAGAAGCAGTTCGAGCGCGGTCTGGTCACCGACGAGGAGCGCCGCCAGGAGCTCATCGAGATCTGGACGCAGGCCTCCAACGACGTCGCCAAGGCGATGGAGGGGACCTTCGACAAGTCGAACCCGATCTACATGATGGTCGACTCGGGTGCGTCCGGAAACATGATGCAGATCCGTCAGGTGGCCGCCATGCGTGGTCTGGTGGCCAACCCGCGAGGCGACATCATCCCGCGGCCGATCAAGGCGAACTTCCGTGAGGGCCTGTCGGTCCTGGAGTACTTCATCTCCACGCACGGTGCCCGCAAGGGTCTCGCCGACACCGCGCTGCGGACCGCCGACTCGGGCTACCTGACGCGTCGTCTGGTCGACGTGTCGCAGGACGTCATCATCCGTGAGGACGACTGCGGCACCGAGCGTGGGCTGCCGAAGACGATCGGCGTCCGGGGCGAGGACGGAGTGGTCCGCAAGGACGACAACGCCGAGACCGCGGCGTACGCCCGCTCGGCGGCCGTCGAGATCACCCACCCCGACTCCGGTGAGGTGCTCGCCGCTGCCGGCGAGGACCTCGGTGACGTCAAGATCGGTGAGCTCGTCGCGGCCGGCATCGAGGAGGTCAAGGTCCGCTCCGTGCTGACCTGTGACGCCAAGACCGGCACCTGCGCGAAGTGCTACGGCCGCTCGCTGGCCACCGGCAAGATGGTCGACATCGGCGAGGCCGTCGGCATCATCGCCGCCCAGTCGATCGGTGAGCCCGGCACGCAGCTGACGATGCGTACCTTCCACACCGGTGGTGTGGCCTCGGCCGACGACATCACGCAGGGTCTGCCCCGTGTGGTCGAGCTGTTCGAGGCGCGTCAGCCCAAGGGACTCTCGCCGATCTCGGAGGCCAGCGGCCGGATCGAGATCGAGGAGACCGACAAGACCCGCAAGGTCCTGGTCACCCCGGACGACGGCTCCGACGTCCACGAGTACCCCGTCAGCAAGCGGTCCCGCCTGCTGGTCGCCGACGGCGACCACATCGAGGTGGGCCACCAGCTGACCGTCGGTACTCCCGACCCCAAGGAGGTGCTCCGGATCCTCGGCATCCGCCGGGCCCAGCAGCACCTCGTGGACGAGGTCCAGCAGGTCTACCGCTCGCAGGGCGTGTCGATCCACGACAAGCACATCGAGATCATCGTGCGGCAGATGCTGCGTCGCGTGACGGTCATCGAGTCCGGTGACACCAACCTGCTTCCCTCGGACCTGGTCGACCGGATCCGCTTCGAGGAGGAGAACCGTCGGGTGGTGACCGAGGGCGGCAAGCCGGCCTCGGGTCGTGCCGAGCTGATGGGCATCACCAAGGCGTCGCTGGCCACCGAGTCGTGGCTGTCGGCGGCCTCCTTCCAGGAGACGACCCGCGTCCTCACCGACGCGGCGATCAACGGTCGCAGCGACTCGCTGCGCGGCCTGAAGGAGAACGTGATCATCGGCAAGCTGATCCCGGCCGGAACCGGACTGGAGCGCTACCGCAACATCCGGGTGGAGCCGACCGAGGAGGCCCGTGCCGCGGCGTACTCCGTCACCGGCTACGACTCCTACGACTACGAGTTCGGCAACTCCGGCAGCGGCCAGGCCGTTGCCCTGGACGACTTCGACTTCGGGTCGTACCAGAACTGACCGCACCACGGAGGGGCCCCGTCGCTGACCAGCGGCGGGGCCCTTCCGCGTCCCGGGGCGACGACGCCGGTCGGCCCTATCATCGAGGCATGGTCGGAGTCGCAGATGACGGCGTCCGTCAGGTCGTCCGCTTCTGCCGGTCGTCCGACGGCGTGAACATCGCGTACGCCGTGCACGGGTCCGGTCCGCCGTTGGTCGTCGACGCGTGCTGGATGAGCCACCTCGACTTCGACTGGGACAGCCCGATCTGGCGGCACTACCTCGTCGAGCTCGGCCGGATCGCGACGGTGATCCGGTTCGACGAGCGGGGCCACGGCCTCTCCGACCGCGACGTCGACGACCTGGGCCTCGAGCGGCGGGTCGACGACCTCGCCGCGGTGGTCGACGACGCCGGGCTGGACCGTTTCGCGGTGCTGGCGATGGCGCAGGGCGGGCCGGTGACGCTGCACTACATGGCTCGCAACCCCGGACGGGTCACCCGGCTGGTCTGCGCCAGCACCTACGCCGGAGGCTCGGGCCACGTCACCGAGGACGACCTCGCGCTGGAGGAGGCGTTCGAGGCGCTGATCCGGGCCGGGTGGGACCGCAAGGACCCGGCCTTCCGGCGGGTCTTCACCTCGATGATGATCCCCGACGCGACCGAGGAGCAGATGCGGTGGCTCGACGAGCTCCACAACAAGGCCGTGACCGCGCCCACGGCGTACGCCGCCCGCCGTGCCCGGCGTGACGCCGACGCCAGCGACCTGATGGCGAGGGTGGACGTGCCCACGCTGGTGCTCCACTCGCGCGACGAGCGGATGAACGACTTCGAGCAGGCCCGCAGGCTGGCCCGCGGCATCCCCGGCGCCCGGCTGGTCGCGCTGGAGAGCCGCAACCACATCCTGCTGGAGGACGAACCGGCCTGGCCGGTCTTCCTGCGCGAGGTGACGGCCTTCCTCGCGGCCGACCGGGACGCCGCGGACCCGGCGGGGTCCCCGGTGACGGCGCTGCTCACCGAGCGCGAGCTCGACGTCCTCGCGCTGGCGGCCGAAGGCCGTGACAACGCGGCCATCGCCGACCGGATGGTGCTCAGCCCCCGCACCGTCGAGCGGCACCTGCAGAACATCTACCTCAAGCTCGGCCTCACCGGGACCACGGCCCGGACCGCGGCCGTGGCGCGCTTCCTCACCGGCCGCTGACGGTCCTACGCGTCCGCCGCCAGCGACCCCGGCTCCGGACCGGGTGAATGGGTGCCGGCGCGGACGCGGCACCACCACGTCCGCTCCTACCGTCGAGCCCACCATCGACGAAGGAGGAGTCACACCATGGGCAAGGCAGTCGTCTCACTGGCCACCGGGCTGGAGGATCCCGAGAAGGTCACGGTGGCCTTCCTGGTCGCCGTCGGAGCTGCGGAGTCGGGCCGACCGACCCTGATGTTCCTCACTAAGGAAGCAGTCCGGTTGGGGATGAAGGGGATCGCGACGGGGACCGCGTGCGCCGGGTGTCCGTCGCTGGAGGACCTGATGGGTCGTTACGAGGCCGCCGGCGGGCGCTACCTCGTCTGCCCGCTGTGCGTCGACGCCAAGGGGCTGCAGGACGACGTCCTGATCAGCGGCGCCGAGCGGGGCGGCACGGTGCCGATGTGGGAGTGGATCGGCGACGAGGGCGCCACCACCTTCAGCTACTGACCCCGGGCGTAAACCCGGTGGTGCCGCGGCCCCCTCGCTCCTACGCTCGAGGCATGGAGCAGGGGGACGCCTGGCAGCAGGTCGAGCGCCGTCTGGAGGAGCTGGCGGCGGCAGACCGTTTCTCCGGCGTCGTGCTGGTGACCCGAGGCGCCGAGACGCTGCTGACGTGCGGCGCCGGCGTGGCCGACCGGGCCGCGGGGACGCCGGTCACGCTGCGCACCCGCTTCGCGGTCGCCTCGCTCTCGAAGATGTTCACCGCCGCGGCCGTGCTCAGCTGCGTCCGCGACGGGCTGCTCCACCCTCACGACCGCGTCGTCGACCTGCTTCCGGCCGCGCGCCGGCCGCGGACGATGCGCGACGCGGTGACCGTCCACCACCTGCTGACCCACACCTCCGGCATCGGTGACTACGCCGAGGAGGACGAGGACCTGCCCGGCTACGTCGCCGACTACGGGTCGCTGTGGCGCGAGCGGCCGTCGTACGCGATGGAGCGGCCCGACGACTACCTCCCGCTCTACGCCGACGCCGCCCCGGTGGCGGAGCCCGGAACCGCCTTCCACTACTGCAACGGGGCGTACGTCCTGCTCGGCGCGGTGCTCGAGGAGGTCACCGGGCTCGACGTGGTCACGGTGATCACCCAGCGGGTCCTCGTGCCCGTGGGGATGGCGGACAGCGGCTACCTCCGCCTCGATGACGCCCACCCGGACGTGGCCCTCGCCTACCTGCCCCGGACCGACCCGTCCGCGCCGTGGCGCACCAACGTCTTCTCGGTCCCGGTGGTCGGGGGAGGGGACGGCGGGGCGCTGGTGACCGCACCCGACGTCGACCGGTTCCTCCGGGCGATCGCGGGCGGCGACCTGCTGGGGGAGGAGCTCACGGCCACGATGCGCACGCCGTACGTCCGCGTCGACCACGAGGCTGCGATGGGCTACGGGATCTTCCTGCTCGACGAGGGCGGTTTCGGCCACGGCGGTGGGGACCCGGGCGTGGAGACCGGCGCCCGCCACCTCCCCGAC
The DNA here is from genome assembly GCF_004564375.1 of Nocardioides euryhalodurans. Lineage (NCBI taxonomy): Bacteria > Bacillati > Actinomycetota > Actinomycetes > Propionibacteriales > Nocardioidaceae > Nocardioides > Nocardioides euryhalodurans. The sequence continues at coordinate 1,911,996 of NZ_CP038267.1, read as the reverse complement.
CAGGACGTGTCGATCGTCGTCCTCTGCAACGGCGAGGACATGCTCGACGAGGCGTGGGACCTCGTCGAGGCCGCCCTGGCCACGGCGTGATCCCGCCGGTCCTGGGTGTCGACGCCTGCCGCGCCGGCTGGGTCGGTGCGTCGCTGCGCGACGGCCGGGTCGAGCTGCTGACGGCGCCCACCGTCGCCGCCCTGGTCGCTCGGCTCGCGGTCGCGCCGGCCGTCGTCGGCATCGACATCCCGATCGGGCTCCCCGACACCGGTCACCGGCTGGCCGACGTGGCGGCGCGGACCGAGCTGCCGGTGGGGCGGAAGTCCTCGGTCTTCCCGACCCCCGCGCGGGCCGCCGTGGCGGCGACGACGTGGCAGGAGGCCAACGCCGCCAACCGTTCCGCCACCGGCAAGGGACTGAGCCACCAGGCGTTCAACCTGTGCGGGAAGGTCGCCGAGGTCGACGCGTGGGTCCGGGGCGGCCTCGGCCTGGTCGTGATCGAGGTCCACCCGGAGGTGTCCTTCACGGCGCTCGGGGCCGACACCCTCGCCTCGAAGAAGACGGCGGCGGGACGTGCGACCCGCGAGGCGGCGCTGCGTGCGGCCGGGATCGTCGTGCCCGCGGACCTGCGCGGCCCCGGCGTCGGCGCCGACGACGCCCTGGACGCCTGCGCGGTCGCGTGGACGGCGCTGCGGCACGCCCGGGGTGAGTCACGCACGCTGCCCGAGGTTGCCGAGCGGTTCTCCGACGGGCTGGCCGCCGCCATCCACGTCTGAGCGAGGGGGGCCGGGCTACAGGGTGCCGCCGGCCCCACTGGCGACGGTGCCTGCATCGTGGCTCTCCTTGCCACAGCGCAGGCATCGCAGGAACATGCCGGTCGCCTCCCCTTCCTGGGACGGCGGGTAGGAGATCTTCGCCCATCGGTGGCCCACCAGGCACAGGGTGAACCGCTTCAGCTGGTTCATGACGCTCGCCGTCCTCTCCACGGCTCAGCTCCACTGCCCTGGGGCTCGCTCCGATCGTACGCCCGGAGCACGGGTGACGGGGAGGCGATGCGGGACCACGGATTCGGCCGGTCACGGGGGTCCTGAGACAATCGGGGGGTGAGCCTGCCCTCCCGCACCGACGTCCTCGTGGTCGGCGCCGGCCCCGCCGGGTCGGCCGCCGCGGCCTGGGCGGCCCGGGCCGGTCTGGAGACGCTGCTGGTCGACGCCGCGGTGTTCCCGCGCGACAAGACCTGCGGCGACGGGCTCACGCCCCGCGCGGTGGGCGAGCTGCAGCAGCTGGGCCTCGAGGACTGGCTGCGGGCGCACACCGTCAACCAAGGGCTGCGGGCGCACGGCTTCGGACAGACCCTGCTGCTGCCGTGGCCGGGCGGGACCCTTCCGGCGTGGGGCTCGGCCGTCGCCCGGACCGAGCTCGACGACCATCTGCGCACGACCGCGATCAAGGCCGGGGCGCAGGCCGTCGACGGCGTGCGGGCGGTCGACGTCCGCATGGACGGCGACCGGGTCGCCGCGGTCACCTTCGCCGCGGGCGAGGAGCGTGTCGAGGTCGCCTGCGAGCGGCTGGTCGTGGCCGACGGCGTCCGCTCGCCGCTCGGCAAGCTGCTGGGCCGGGAGTGGCACCGCGACACCGTCTACGGCGTCGCCGGTCGCAGCTACGTCGGGTCCGGGATGTCGGACGACCCGTGGATCAGCTCCCACCTCGAGCTGCGCGGCACCGGCGGCGAGATCCTCAGCGGCTACGGCTGGATCTTCCCGCTCGGCACCGGTGAGGTGAACCTCGGCGTCGGCACGCTCGCCACCGCGAAGCGGCCCGCCAACATCGCGATCAAGCCCCTCATGGGCTTCTACGCCGAGCAGCGCCGCGAGGAGTTCGACCTCTCGGGCGACCTGCGCGCACCGACGTCGGCGCTGCTGCCGATGGGCGGTGCCGTCTCGCAGGTGGCCGGCCGCAACTGGGCGCTGATCGGCGACGCCGCCGGCTGCGTGAACCCGCTCAACGGCGAGGGCATCGACTACGGCCTCGAGACGGGTCGGCTGGTCGTCGAGACGATGACGACGCACGACGACCTGGGATCGGTCTGGCCGGCGCTCCTCACCGAGCACTACGGCGAGGCGTTCTCGATCGCGCGGCGGCTCGCCGGGCTCGTGACCGTCCCCGGGCTGCTGGCGAGGCTCGGACCTGTCGGGATGCGGTCGGACTGGATGATGACCCTCGCGCTGCGCTGGATGGGCAACCTGGTCACCGACGAGGACCGTGACCGGGCCGCCCGCGTGTGGCGCTGGGCCGGTCGCCGGTCGATCGCCCGGGACGCCCGGCCCCCGTTCGTCTGAGGTCGCCTTCGCGGCATCGCGGTGGTGCCGGCCCTGCTTCGGCCCCGGGGTCTCGAGGCTCGCTGGCGCTCGCACCTCGGACCTCCGGGGTCGCTCTGGTGCCGTGGCCTCCGGAGGTGGCCGACGTCGGAGGTCGAACCTCGAGACTCCCGCACCCGGGCGCGGGCGTTCCCGGGATCAGCGGCGGCGGTCGCGCAGGATCCGCTCGCTGGCGAGCTTGCCGGGGGCGCCGATCACGCAGCCGCCGGGATGGGTTCCCGAGCCGCACTGGTAGTAGCCGTCGATCGGCGTCGCGTACTGGCTCCAGCCCGGCGCGGGGCGGAAGAAGTACATCTGCGGCGCCAGGAACTCGCCGGCGAAGATGTTGCCCTCCGTGAGGCCCGTGACCCGCTCGATGTCGACGGGGGTGACCACCTCGCGGTGGAGCACCAGGTCGCCGAACCCGGGGAAGTGGGACTCCAGGACCGCCTGTGCCTTGTCGCCGAACGGCTCCCGCTCGGTCTCCCAGTCGCTGCCGCGGAGCTCGTAGGGGGCGTACTGCACGAAGCACGACATGACGTGCTTGCCGGGAGGCGCCATGTCGGGGTCGACGACCGACTGCACCGCGGCGTCGATGAAGGGCTGCTCGCTGTACCAGCCGTACTTCGCGGCGTCGAAGGCGCGCTCGACGTACTCGATGGTCGGGCCGATGTTCAGGAACCCGCCGAAGTGGTCGACGGTGTCCGGCAGCGCCGGGAAGACGGGCAGCCCGTCGAGGGCGAAGTTGACCTTGGCCGACACGCCCCGGAACTTCATCCGCTCCACGTTGTCGACCAGGTCGCCCGGGAGCTCGCGCGGGTCGACGAGCTCCAGGAACGTGCGCCGCGGGTCGAGTGCCGAGACCACGACGGGTGCCCGGAACTCGGTGCCGTCCTCGAGCGCGACGCCCACGGCTCGGCCGTCCTGGTGGAGGACCGAGGTGACCGGCGCCTCGAGCCGGATCTCGGCGCCGTACGCCTCGGCGGCGCGCGCCAGCACCTGGGTGAACCCGCCGTTCCCGCCCTTGTGGAAGGCCCACGAGCCGAGGTGGCCGTCGTGCTCGCCCATCTTGTGGAACAGCAGCACCAGGCCCGAACCCGGTGACATCGGCCCGACCTTGGAGCCGATGATGCTGGAGGAGGCGTGGAAGCCCTTGATCGCCTCGTGGGTGAAGTAGTCGTCGAGCCAGTCCGAGGCGCTGCCGGTCAGCAGCCGGACCGTGTCGTGGAGCACCGAGCGCTCCACGGAGCCGAGCTGCTTCAGCAGCCACGCCACGTCGGCCTGGTCCTCGGGGTCGGTGCCGAAGATGTCGGGTGGGGCGGAGTCGAACAGCGGCCGGATCGCCTGGCACACCTTGTCGAGGTCGTGGTGGTAGCGCTCGTAGGCATCGGCGTCGCGCGGGGAGTGGCGACGGATCTCCTGCAGGTTCTGCTGGTGGTCGTCACCGAGGAGGAGGTAGTCGCCGTCGCCCGTCGGGTGGAAGGACGAGGGCATCATCAGCGGCATGAAGCCGTGGCGGACCAGGTCGAGCTCGTGGATGATCTCGGGCCGTAGCAGGCTCAGGGCGTAGGAGAACGTCGTGAACGAGAAGCCGGGCACCAGCTCCTCGGTGATGGCCGCGCCACCGACCATGCCGCGGCGCTCGAGCACGAGGGTGCGGAGGCCGGCCTTGGCGAGGTAGGCGGCGTTGGTGAGGCCGTTGTGGCCGCCACCGACGACGATGGCGTCGTAGCTGTGGGCATTCATGCGCGGGCGGTCTTTCGGCTCGGGTCGAAGAACGGCGTGCGGGCGACCTGCGCCCGGACGGAGGTGTTGTGGTGGTTGACGGCCAGCTCGAGGTGGACCTCGGTGCCGGTCGCGGCGTGGCCGGGGACGACGCGGGCCAGGCCGACGTGGCGCTGGAGCACCGGGGAGTAGACGAAGCTGGTGCAGTAGCCGACCTCGACGGCGCCGGTCCCGACCGGTCCGTCGAGCAGCATCGCCTCGTAGGACCAGGGGTGCTCGTCCTTGGGCGGGAACAGCCCGGCGTCGCGGTGGAGCCGGTCCCAGTCGGCCCAGTCCACCACGATCCCGACCGTCCGCCAGCGTGAGGTGTCCTCGGCCAGCTCGCGCCGGATCGCGGCGCCACCGACGAAGGCACGCCCGTCCTCGCGCACGCCGCGCAGCATCCAGCCCATGCCGAGCTCGCGGGGCGTGACCCGCTGGTGGTCGGTCATCGCCACCCGGCTGTTGTGCCACTCGACGTCGACCAGCGGCAGGCCCGCCTCGATCCGCAGTGTCATCAGCGCCTCCTCCCCGAACGGGCGGAGGCCGTGGTCGCGGCCGGCGTCGAGCACCGCGTCCAGCACGGCGACGGCGTCGTCGGCACCCACCGTGATCTCGAAGCCGAGGTCGCCGGTGTAGCCGGTACGGGAGATGCTCACCGGCGCCGACCCGATCTTGGCCGGGGTGAGGTCGAAGAAGCCGAGCTCGTCGACCTCGGGTGCGAGCTCGCCGAGCACGGTCCGCGAGCGCGGCCCCTGCACGGCGAGGATCCCGTGGTGGTCGGAGACGTCCTCGATCTCGACCCGCAGCCGGCCCCGGTGCTCCTCGAGCCACCCCAGGTTGGGTCGGGCCGCGGTGAGCAGGAAGTCGTCGGCCGCGTGCCGGAAGACCACGCCGTCCTCCATCACGAACCCGCGGTCGTCGCACCACAGCGTGTACTGGGCGGTGCCGGGCCGGCAGGTGCGGATGTCGCGCACCATCACCCCCGCCAGCAGCCGTTCGGCGTCCGGGCCGGTGAGCCGGTACTTGAACAGCGGCGAGGTGTCGAAGACCCCGACGCTGTTGCGCACCGCGAAGTACTCGTGCTTCGGCGCATGGGTGTAGCGAAGGGCGGAGAGGTGCCCCTGCCAGTGGGTGTAGAGGCCCTGGGAGTTGAGCTCGCTCAGGCGCGGGTGGAAGGGGGTCGTGCGGATCACCCGCCCACGGTATCGGTTACTGATCCGTGAGTCAGTAGCCGACGTGCGATCGTCGTGCCAGAATCCTCCTACTGAGTCGTGAGTCAGCAACGCGTCGACCGAGGAGGTCGGGTGGGTCTGGAAGCAGCGCTGCCGCGGGAGCTGTACGTCGACGACGCCGCCTGGGCCGCGGAACGCGAGGCCGTGCTGTTCGCGGAGTGGTTCTGCGTCGGTCGGGCCGACCGCCTCGCGACCTCCCAGGCGGTCGCGGTCGACGTCGCCGGCGAGTCGGTGGTGCTCACCTGCGACGACACGGGCGAGCTCCGTGCCGCGTACAACGTCTGCCGCCACCGCGGCTCGCAGCTGCTCGACCCCGCCGCCCCCGCGTGCTCGGTGGGGGCGCTGCGCTGCCCGTACCACTCCTGGACCTACGGGCTCGACGGCCGGCTGCTGCGGGCTCCGCACGCCGAGGTCGACGACCCCACGGCGTTCTCCCTGAACCCGGTCGCCGTGGCCACGTGGGGCGGCTTCGTGTTCGTCCACCTCACCCCCGAGGCGGCCGAGCCGCTCGAGCCCTCGGTGGCCCGGGCGCAGGCGACGCTGGCCAACTACGCGCTCGACGCCCTGGTCGTGGGGGCCTCGTTCCACTACGAGGTGGCCGCCAACTACAAGGTGCTGCTGGAGAACTACAACGAGTGCTACCACTGCGGCCCGGTCCACCCGGAGCTCTGCCGGTTGGTGCCGTCCTTCGCGGGCGGCGGCAGCGACCTGGACTGGGAGGAGGGCGTGCCGCACCGCGAGGGCGCCTGGACCTTCACGACGACGGGGACCACCGCACGGGCGCCGCTGCCGGGGCTGACCGAGGCCGAGCGGACCCGCCACAAGGGCGAGCTGGTCTATCCGAACCTCATGCTCTCGGCGTCGGCCGACCACGTCGCGGCGTTCGTGCTGCTGCCGCACGGCCCCGCCCGCACCACGGTCGAGTGCTCGTTGCTGTTCGCCCGCGACGAGGTGGAGGACCCCGGCTTCGACCCCTCCGACGCCGGCGAGCTCTGGGACCTCGTCAACCGCCAGGACTGGGCGGTCTGCGAGTCGGTGCAGCGCGGCATGTCGTCCCGGAGCTACCGCCACGGCTGGTTCGCGCCGATGGAGGACGAGTCGCTCGACATCCGGCGCTGGCTGCTGCCGAGGTTGGGGCGGCGCGATGGCTGAGCAGGTCGACTTCGTCGTCGCCGGGCTGGGGGCGCTCGGGAGCGCGGCCGCGTGGCAGCTCGCCCGCCGGGGCCACCGGGTCGTCGGGCTCGAGCGGTTCGAGCTCGGGCACTCCCGCGGGGCGAGCCACGACACGAGCCGGATCCTGCGGCACAGCTATCACACCCCGGCGTACGTCCGGCTGACGCAGGAGGCGTACGCCGACTGGGCGCTGCTCGAGGCGGAGAGCCGCGAGTCCCTGGTGACCCGGGTGGGCGGGCTCGACCTCTTCCCGCCGGACCCGGCGATCCCGCTGGTCGACTACACCGCCTCCCTCAGCGACGTCGGCATCGCCCACGAGCTGCTGGAGGCCGCCGAGGTGACGCGCCGCTGGCCGCAGTTCCGGCTCCCCGACGGGACCGTCGCGCTCCACCAGGCCGACGCGGCCATCGTCCCCGCGGCCCGGGGCACGCGGGCGATGCAGGACCTGGCGCGGCGCCACGGGGCCGACCTGCGCGAGCTGAGCCCCGTGGCCGGGGTCCGGGTGGTGGGTGACGGGGTGGAGGTCACCACACCCCACGGCGTGCTGCGGGCCCGGGGGCTGGTGGTCTGCGCCGACGCGTGGGTCAACGACGTCCTGGGCCACCTCGGCACGAGCATCCCGCTGGAGGTGACGCTCGAGCAGGTCACCTACTTCCGCCCCGAGCGGCCGGTCGACTTCGACCCGGCCGTGCTGCCGCTGTGGATCTGGATGGACGACCCGTGCTACTACGGTTTTCCCACCTACGGGGAGCCCACCGTCAAGGCCGCCCAGGACTGCGGCGGGCCAGCCGTCGACCCGGACCACCGCACCTCCGAGGTGGACCCTGCGATGCAGGCGCGGCTCGCCGCGCACCTCGCCGACATCCTCCCCGGCAGCGGGCCGCCGGTGCGGTCGCTGCGCTGCCAGTACACCCTGACCCCCGACCGGGACTTCGTGCTCGCCCCGCTGCCCGACCACCCGCAGGTGGTCGTCGGGCTGGGTGCCGCCCACGCGTTCAAGTTCGCCCCGACCTTCGGGCGGCTGCTGGCCGACCTCGCCGCCGACGGCTCGACCCCCAGCGACGTGGCGGCGTTCCGGATCGACCGGCCCGGGCTGGCCGACCCCGACTACGCAGCACACTGGCTGGTGTGAGGTGCGCGCGGCAACCGGCTCAGGCCAGCAGGGCGGGGTCCAGCCCCACCTCGGTGGCGACCGCCTCGGCCACCCAGCGACGCAGCTGCGCCCGGGTGACGCTGCGGTAGACCAGCGTCGCGACGGACAGCCCGTCGAGCAGCGCCGACACCCGCGCCACGGAGGCCGCCGGGTCGGGACACACGAACACCCCCTGCGCCACGCCCTCGTCCACGATCCCGCGCAGCACCGTGCACCAGCGGTCGTCGAGCCGGCGGAGCGCGGTACGGATGCCGGGCTCGCGCTGGGCGAGCGCCCACGCGTCGATCCAGATCCGCCAGCCTGCCGCCGGGCCCGTGGGCCCGTACGCCCGCAGCGCCCGGCGCAGCCGGTCGACCGGGTCGGTGCCCCTGGCCACGGCCGCGTCGAGCCGGGCCAGGTCGCGCTCGACGGCGTACGCGAACGTCTCGACGACCAGCGCGTCCTTGGTGCCGAAGTGGTAGAACACCAGGCTCGGACTGACCCCGAGGGCCTGGGCGACGTCGGTCACCCGGGTGGCCGCCAGGCCGATCCGGTCGACGATGCCGCTGGTCGCGGCGAGGATCTCGTCGCGCCGCAGGTCGACGCTGCGGCGCCGTCGCGGCGCCGTCACCCCGCCCCGGTCCGGTCCGTCGCCCGTCAGCCCCACCCGCGCAGCCTAGCCACAGGAAGGAGCACCCGATGACCCTCACCGACGCCCTGGAGCAGCTCCGGAGTGCTGCCCCGACCGACGGGGAGCCGGTGCTGATGATGCCGGCCGTCGCCTACACGACCGAGCAGGTGCTCGACTGGGAGCGGCGCCACCTGTTCGCCGGGGGCTGGACCTGCCTGGGCCGGCGCGCGGACCTGTTCCCGACCGACCGGGAGCGGCTGACGCAACAGGCGGTCGCCGTCGGTGACGTCGCCTGCCTCGTCGTCCGCACCGGCGACCGGCTGCGGATGTACGCCAACACGTGCCGGCACCGCGGCCACGAGCTGCTGCCCGAGGGGCAGGGGTCGGAGCGGCGGAGCATCCTGTGCCCGTACCACGCCTGGACCTACGACTTCGACGGCCGACTGATCGGCGCCAAGGGTTTCCGCGACGACGAGCGCTTCGACGCCGACGACCACGGGCTCGTCGAGCTGCCGGTCCGGGAGTGGCACGGGTGGGTGTTCGCCCACGCGCTCCACGCCGTGGGGAGCCTCGAGGTGCCCGACTTCGACACCTACGTCGGCGACCTGGCCCCCCTGGTGGCGCCGTACGACCCGGCGTCGCTCGTGGTGGCCGATCGCCACACCTACGAGGTGGCGGCGAACTGGAAGGCGATCGCGGAGAACTACCACGAGTGCTACCACTGCCCGCTGATCCACCCCGAGCTGTGCCAGGTGAGCCCGCCCGACTCGGGGGACAACTACGACCTGCCCGGAGCGTGGGTCGGCGGCTCCATGGACCTGCGTGACGGCATGGCCACGATGTCGATGACCGGCGAGCTGGCTGCGGCGCCGATCCCGGGGGCGCCGGCCGACCGGGTCGAGTACCTCCACCTGCTGCCGAACCTGCTCGTCTCGGCGCACCCCGACTACGTGATGACCCACCGGCTGGTGCCGCTGGCGCCGGACCGGACCTGGGTGGAGTGCTCGTGGCTGGTCGTGCCGGGGACGGACGGGACCGCGCCGGCCGCGGCCGCGGCCGTGGAGTTCTGGGACGTCACCAACCGGCAGGACTGGGCGGCCTGCGAGTCGGTGCAGCGCGGGCTGGCCAGCCCGCACTTCCGGCCGGGCCCGTTCGCCCCCAACGAGGACGCCGTCGCCCAGCTGGTCTCGCTGATCGGTCGGGCCTACCGGACGGGCTCGTTGCTCCCGTGAGGCGAGGGCCGGTCAGGTCGCGGCGCTGGTGTCGCTTGCTGCCGGTGCCCTGAGCCCGTTCGGCTCGCCGGGACGTCGATGCGCGGGCGGCGGGCCGACCACGGTTGAATGCGCGGGTGCGATTCCGTGATCCCTGGTACGACGCGACCGTCGCGCTCGGCCGCGTCGCGCTCGGGGCGCTGGGGCTGCGGACCGAGATGGAGGGCCTCGACAACCTCCCGTCGTCCGGTCCGGCGATCGTGGCCGCCACCCACGTGGCCTACCCCGACTTCATGACGCTCGCGGCCGCCGGTCGGAAGCGGGGTCGCAGCATCCGGTTCCTGACCCGGCACGACGTCTGGAACACGCCCGGCGTGCGCGCCGCGATGACCGGCATGCGGCACGTGCCGGTCGACCGGGAGGCCCCGGCGGCGGCCTACGTGATGGCGCGGCGGCTGCTCCGCGAGGGCGAGGTCGTCGGGATCTTCCCGGAGGCCGGGATCTCGTGGTCCTACACCGTGCGGTCGCTGATGCCGGGCGCGGTCGCGCTGGCGCGGGAGACCGGCGCCCCGGTGGTGCCGGCGTCGCAGTGGGGGATCCAGCGCGTGTGGAGCGTCGGGCGCCCGGTGGCCGGGCGGAAGCCGCGACCCAGCCTGACGCGCGGGCGGCGCAACGACCTGCGGCTCGGGACTCCCTTCACGGTGCCGGCGGACGGTGACCTCGTCGACTGGACGACCCGGCTCGGCGTCGAGCTGACCGAGCTGCTGGAGGAGCTGCAGGCCAGGCCGCACCTGCGGCCGCAGCCCGGCGAGCACGCCCCGTGGTACCCGGCACACCTGGGCGGCCACGCCCCTGACCGGCGCGAGGCGCTGGACCTCGACGTCGTGCCGCGCGCGGCGATCGTGGCGTCCTGGGGCCCGCCGGTCCCACCCCGGCGCCCGGCCGACCACTAGGTTGGACCGCGATGGCCAGCACTCCGAAGCGACAGCGTGTGGCGGCGTACGCCGTCATCGTCCGCGACGACCAGATCCTGCTCAGCAGGTTGTCGCCGCTCGTCACCCAGGAGGAGCTGTGGACGCTTCCCGGTGGCGGGCTCGACCACGGTGAGGACCCGCGGGACGCGGTGATCCGCGAGATCCACGAGGAGACCGGCCTCGACGCGACCGTGAGCGACACCGCGCGGGTCTACTCCGCCCACCTGCCCTCGGCCTGGCGCAACGGTCGCCGGGTCGACGCGCACGCGGTCCGGATCGTCTACGACGGCTGGGTCGCCCCCGGTTCGCCCGAGCCCCGCGTGGTCGAGGTCGACGGCTCGACCAGCGAGGCCGCCTGGCACCCGCTGGCGTCCGTCCTGTCCGGGGCCCTGCCGGTCTCACCGCTGGTCGTCGAGGCGCTCGCCGACCACCGCCCGTTCCGGCTGCAGCGCGTCGCCGCCTACGGACTGGTACGACGGGGTGAGGAGGTCCTGCTGACCCGGGTCTCGTCGCGGGGCTACCACTCCGGGAGGTGGAGCCTCCCCGGCGGCGGGGTCAGGCACGGCGAGAGGCCACAGGATGCGCTCGTCCGCGAGATCCGCGAGGAGTGCGGGGTCGAGGCGCGGGTCGGCCCGTTGGTGACCCTGTTCGACGAGCACTTCTCGGGCACCGCCCCTCGCGGGCGGTTCGAGGACTTCCACAGCATCGCCCTGATCTTCTCCGCCGACGTGCCCGCCGACGTCGAACCGCGGCTCGTGGAGCTGGACGGGACCACGGACGCGGTCGCCTGGATCCCGGTGGCGGACATCGAGTCGGGGACGGTCCCCGTCCACGACGCCGTGACCCACGTCCTGGAGGTGACATGACCGAGACCGTCTTCACCTACGCCGCACCCGGCCTCACGTTCGGACCCGGCGCGTCGGGCGAGATCGGCCACGACCTGGCTGCCTCGGGTGCCCGGCGCGTGCTGCTGGTGACCGACCCGGGCGTCGCGGCCACCGGCCACCCGGCTCGCATCGCGGACCAGGTCGCGGCGCAGGGCATCGACGTGACGACGTACGACGGAGCGGCGGTCGAGCCGACCGACGCCTCGCTCGAGCAGGCCATCGGCTTCGCGCGCGGTGCCGGTCCCCTCGACGCGATCGTCGCGGTGGGTGGCGGGTCCGCGATCGACACCGCCAAGGCGGTCAACCTGCTGACGACCAACCCCGGCGAGCTGCTCGACTACGTCAACCCGCCCGTCGGCGGTGGCCGCGCGCCCAGCGAGCCGCTGCTGCCACTGGTGGCGGTGCCGACGACGACGGGGACCGGCAGCGAGTCGACCACCATCTGCGTCCTGGACGTCCTCGCCCAGCAGGTCAAGACCGGCATCAGCCACGTCGCGCTGCGCCCGACCCGCGCCGTGGTCGACCCGGACCTCACGCTCACGCAGCCGGCGATGGTGACCGCGGCGGCCGGCATGGACATCCTGTGCCACGCGCTCGAGAGCTACACCGCCCGCTGGTACGCCGACTTCCCGGCCAAGCAGCCCGGCGAACGGGTGCCCTACTGCGGCGCCAACCCGATCGCCGACCTCTGGTCCGAGAAGGCGCTGTCGCTGGTCGCCGGGGCGTTCCGCAGCGCCGTCCGCGACGGGTCGGACCGGGCGGCCCGCGAGCAGATGGCGCTCGCCGCCACCTTCGCCGGGCTGGGGTTCGGCAACGCCGGCGTCCACATCCCGCACGCCAACGCCTATCCCGTCGCCGGGCGGGTCCGCGACTACCGGCCCGCGGGCTACCCCGACGGCAAGCCGATCGTGCCCCACGGGATGGCGGTCTCGCTGACCGCTCCGGCCGCCTTCCGGTTCACCTTCGACTCCTCGCCGGATCGGCACCTGCGCGCGGCCCGGCTGCTCGACCCCGACGTCTCCGGCGACGGCCCGGAGGTGCTCGCGAGCGTGCTGGCCACCTTGATGCGTGATGTCGGGCTGCCCAACGGGCTGGCGGAGGTGGGCTTCGGCGTCGCCGACGTCGACGACCTGGTCGAGGGCGCCCTCAAGCAGCAGCGGCTGCTCGCGACCGCTCCGCGCGACGTGACCGGCGAGGACCTGGCCGGGGTGTTCCGCGACTCGATGGAGCTGTGGTGAGTCGGCGACCCGCCGGCGGTCGCACCGCGTGAGCGTCCCGCCCGGCGACCTGCTCGCCGCGCTGCGCCGCGAGGGCGTGACCGACGTGTCCGACTCCGTCCTGGACCGGGCGCTGCACTCCTCGGACGCCTCGCTCTACCGGGTCGTCCCGCAGGCGGTGGCGCGGCCGCGCCACGCCGACGAGCTCCGGGCCTGCCTGTCCGTCGCGCGCGAGACCGGCGTACCCCTCACGATGCGCGGGGCCGGGACCTCCATCGCGGGCAACGCCGTCGGCCCCGGGCTGGTCGTCGACACGCGGCGCCACCTCGACCGGGTGCTCTCGATCGACCCGGACGCACGGACCGCGCGGGTGCAGCCGGGAGTCGTGCACGCCTCGCTGCAGCGGGCCGCCGCCCCCCACGGGCTGCGGTTCGGCCCGGACCCGTCCACCCACCCGCGCTGCACCATCGGCGGGATGATCGGCAACAACGCCTGCGGCTCGCGGGCGCTCGGCTACGGGCGGACCAGCGACAACGTCGCCGGGCTCGACGTGGCGTGGGGGGCCGACGACGACGTCGAGGGGCGGCTCACCGCGCTCGCCGACCGCCACCTCGCCCACGTCCGGACCGGCTTCGGGCGCTTCAGCCGGCAGGTGAGCGGGTACGCGCTGGAGCACCTGCTCCCCGAGAACGGCCGCCGCCTCGACCGCTTCCTCGTCGGCTCGGAGGGCACCCTCGGCGTCGTGCTCGAGGCGACGGTGACCCTGGTCCCCGAGGAGCCACGGCGGCTGGTCGTCCTCGGCTTCCCGACGATGGCCGAGGCCGCGGACGCGGTGCCGGCGCTGCTCGGCGCGGGCCTGCGACTGGTGGCCTGCGAGGGGCTGGACGCGCGGATCGTCGACCTGGTGCGGGCTGCCGGGCGGCCGGTCCCCGAGCTGCCGCGAGGTGGCGGCTGGCTGTTCGTCGAGGTGGCCGGTGGGGGCGAGGTCCCCGACGTGGGAGAGCTCGCCCGCCGGTCCGTGGCGGACCCGGACGAGGCTGCGGCGCTGTGGAGGATCCGCGAGGCAGGGGCCGGGCTGGCCTCTCGCAGCCTGTCGCGCCCGGCGCACGCCGGCTGGGAGGACGCCGCCGTACCCCCGGAGCACCTCGGTGCCTGGCTGCGCGACTTCGAGCGGCTGCTCGCCGAGTTCGACCTCGAGACCGTGCCCTACGGACACTTCGGCGACGGGTGCGTCCATGCCCGGATCGACTTCGAGTTCGACGAGGCCGGTCGCCGGCGGTTCCGCGACTTCCTCACGGCCTCGGCGACCGCGCTGACTTCGTACGGCGGCTCGCTCTCCGGTGAGCACGGTGACGGGCGTGCCCGCTCCGAGCTGCTGCCGCTGATGTACGACGAGCAGTCGATGGCGCTCTTCCGCGAGGTCAAGGCGATCTGCGACCCGGGCGGCGTGCTCAACCCGGGCGTGCTCGTCGACCCCGCGCCCGTGGACGCCGACCTGTGGCCGGCGCGCCCGGTCGCTCCGCTCCGGACCGCGCTGCGGCTGGTCCACGACGACTCCCTCGGCGCCGCGGTCCACCGCTGCACCGGCGTCGGAGCCTGCGTCGCGACCCGCTCGACCGGGGTGATGTGCCCGTCGTGGCTCGCGACCGGTGAGGAGAAGGACGCGACCCGCGGCCGCGCCCGGGTGCTGCAGGAGGCGCTCGACGGCTCCCTCGTCGACGGGCTCCGCGACCCGGCGGTCACCGAGGCGCTCGACCTCTGCCTCTCCTGCAAGGGCTGCGTGGCCGACTGCCCGACCGGGGTGGACATGGCGACGTACAAGGCCGAGGTGCTCCACCAGCAGTACGCCGGCCGCCGCCGCCCGCTCACCCACTACACGCTCGGGCGGCTGCCGCAGTGGCTGGCCCGGACGCCCGACTGGGCCCGGCGGCTGGCAGGTGCCCGACCTGCTGCCGCGGTGGCGAAGGTCGCCGCGGGCGTCGACCGACGGCGCACGCTGCCGCGGCTCGCGCCGCACCGCCTCGCCCGGCCGGCCGACGGACCGGCTCCCGACGTGTGGCTGTGGGCCGACACGTTCACCGACCACTTCGGGCCGGGCATCGCCCAGGCGGCGGTCGACGTGCTCGCCGCCGCCGGGCTGCGCGCGCGGGTGGTTCCGGAGCCGGCCTGCTGCGGGTTGACGTGGGTCACCACCGGCCAGCTCGACCGGGCGCGCGAGATCGTGGGCCGGACCGTCGCGACGCTGGCGCCGTACGTCGACAGCGGCGTGCCGGTCGTGGGGCTGGAGCCGTCGTGCCTGGCCACGATGCGCACCGACGCCGTCGAGCTGACCGACGACCCGCGGGCGGTGTCGGTCGCCCGTGGCCTGCTGACCTTCGCGGAGCTGGTCGAGCGCCTCGCGCTGCCGGTGCCCGACCTCCGGGGCCGGGAGGTCGTGGCCCAGCCGCACTGCCACCACGCCTCGGTGCTCGGCTGGGACGCCGACGAGCGGCTGCTGCGCCGGGCCGGCGCCACCGTGACCCGGGTGCAGGGGTGCTGCGGCCTGGCCGGCAACTTCGGGATGGAGCGCGGTCACTACGACGTCTCGGTCGCCGTCGCCGAGACCCACCTGCTGCCGGCGGTGCGCGCGCGCGGCAAGGAGGCGGTCGTGCTCGCCGACGGGCTGTCGTGCCGCCACCAGCTCGACGACCTGGCGCAGGTCCGGGCGGTGCACCTCGTGGAGCTGTGGCGCTCCGCCGGCGGATGAGGTTCGGCGGGGACTCCCTCGTTACGATCGGTGGGTGAATCCCCGCCACCGCCGCCTCGTCATCCCCGTGGCGCTGGCCGGGCTCCTGCTCGTGGTCGTCGTCGCGGCGCTGTGGCGATGACCCGCTCGCTGATCGACGCCCTCGACCGGGTCCGGGGAGCCCTTCTCGACACCGACGGCCTGGTCCGGGCCGTGGCCTCCGGCCGCCGGAAGGGCGCCCGCCCGCGGTGGCGACGCGTCGAGCTCCGCCCGGTCGACCTGAAGGCCGGCCGGCACCTCCAGGTGACGGCGTACGACGACACCCAGGCCCACACCGCCAACCACCTCGTCGGCGATCCGGCCACCGCGGCCGTGGCCGACCTCCTCGCCGAGCCCTTCGGCAACTGGCACGTGGAGACCGCCACCGAGACCCTGCAGGTCCGGGTGACCAAGAAGGGGGAGGCCCTCGTTCACGGCAAGGCACGGGCGACCCCGGTCGAGGTCGACCGCGACCACGACCGTGACAAGGAGCGACTGCTGCCGCCCGGCGACCCGGTGCTCGTGGCGCTCGGCATCAGCGACCGTGAGGGACGGGTCAAGCCGAGCCGGCAGGCCAAGTACCGCCAGGTGGAGGAGTTCCTCCGACTGCTCGACGTCGCCCTCCGCGACGCGCTCGCCCAGGGCCACCTGCGCACCCCGACCACCGAGGACCCGCTCCGGATCGTCGACCTCGGCTGCGGCAACGCCTACCTCACCTTCGCCGCCCACCGCTTCCTGACCGAGGTCCGTGGGCTCCCGGTCCGCCTGACGGGGGTCGACGTCAAGGACCAGTCGCGCAGCCACAACGCGGAGGTCGCGCAGGGCCTCGGCATCGAGGCCGACTTCGTGGTGGGGTCGATCTCCGGTGTCACCCTGCAGCGCGCCCCGGAGGTGGTGCTCGCGCTCCACGCCTGCGACACCGCCACCGACGAGGCGCTGGCCCGCGCGGTCGGGTGGGGTGCTCCGGTCGTCCTCGCCGCGCCCTGCTGCCACCACGACGTCGCCGCCCAGCTGCGGCGCAGCACCGCGCCGGCGCCGTACGCGATGCTCACCCGGCACGGCATCCTGCGGGAGCGCTTCGCCGACACCCTGACCGACGCCCTGCGCGCCTCCCTGCTGCGGGCGGAGGGCTACCGGGTCGAGGTGGTGCAATTCGTCGAGAGCCGGCACACGCCGCGCAACACCCTGCTCCGCGCCGTCCGGACCGGGGCGAGCGCCGACGCCGCCGCCCGCGAGGAGTACGACGCGCTCGTGGGCGACTGGGAGATCCGGCCGCGCCTCGCCGAGCTGCTGGAGGGGCAGGCACGTGGTCCTGCGTGAGGTCGCGGCGGCGCTGCTGGTGGCGCTGCCCTTCGGGATCGGCGCGTCCGCGGCGACGGAAGGCGACCGCCCGCTGTTCCGGTTCGCGGACCCGGAGATCACCGAGTCGAGCGGGCTCGTCGTCGCCGACGACCTCGTCGTCACGGTCAACGACTCCGGGGACGAGGCCCGCGTCTTCGTGGTCGACCCGGCCACCGGCGAGACCGTCGGGGTGACCCGGTGGGTCGGGGAGCCGGTCGACGTCGAGGCGCTGGCACCCGCCGGGCCGGGCGAGGTGTGGGTCGCCGACATCGGCGACAACGCGGGGGAGCGCGCCACGACGCGGGTGACCCGGGTGCCCGTGGCGCGCGGCGACCGTGCGGTCGAGGGAGAGGCCCTCGACCTGGTGCTGCCCGGCGGACCCACCGACGCCGAGGCGCTGCTCGTCCACCCCCGGTCCGGTCGGCTGCTCGTCGCCACCAAGGGCATCCTCGGCGGCGAGCTGCTGGCGGCCGCGACGGACCTCGGCAGCGAGGACCCGCTCCGCCTGAGGTCGCTGGGCGCGGTGATGCCGTTGGTCACCGACGGCGCCTTCTTCCCCGACGGCCGACACCTGGTGCTGCGCGACTACGGCCGGGCGATGGTCCTCGCCTGGCCCTCGCTGCGCATCGTGGGGGAGGTCTCCCTGCCACCCTCGGAGCAGGGTGAGGGCATCGCGGTCACCGAGGACGATCGGCTGCTGGTGAGCTCCGAGGGTGTGCGCGCGCCGGTGCACGAGGTGGCGCTCCCGCCGGACCTGGTGCGCGCGATGGCGCCGGCACCGGGCCGGTCCTCGGACGCGTCGGACTCACCGTCGCCGTCCGCGCCGGAGCAGGCACCCCCGCAGCCCGCCCCGCGACGCGACCCCTGGCCGTGGCTGCTCGGCGGCCTGGTCGGCGGGGTGATGCTCGTCGTGCTGCTGCGCTCGCTGCGGCCGCGCTGACGATCTCCTTCGGGGTGAGCCCCTGACCGGCGCCCGCGTCGTACGCTCCCGGGCATGCCGCGGCTGCGACGTACCTCCTGCGACGGGCCGGGCTGGACGCGTCGTCGCGCGGGCTCCGGCTTCGTCTACCTCGATGCCGACGGAGCCCGGCTGCCCGACGAGGACGCCCAGCGCTGCCGCGACCTGGTGATCCCGCCCGCCTGGCGGGACGTGTGGATCTGCCCGCTGGCCAACGGCCACCTGCAGGCCGTGGGCACCGATGACGCCGGCCGGCGTCAGTACCTCTACCACCCCGACTGGCGGACCAAGCGGGACGGCGAGAAGCACGTCAGGGTCCTCGGCTTCGGAAAGGTGCTGTCCCGGGCCCGCGAGCAGATCCTGGTCGACCTCGGCACCGAGGGGATGCCGCACGCACGGGCCTGCGCGACCGCCGTACGGCTGCTCGACCTGGGCTACTTCCGGATCGGCAACGACGTCTACGCCGACCAGAACGGCAGCTTCGGGCTCACCACGCTGCAGCGCCGGCACGTGCGCCGGCAGGGGGACGCGCTCGTCTTCTGCTTCGAGGGCAAGTCCGGCGTCGAGCACTCCGTCACCATCGACGACCCCCACGCCATCGGGGCGCTGGAGGTGATGCGCCGGCGCCGCGGCGGCGACCAGCTGCTCGCGTGGAAGGAGGGCCGCAGCTGGCGGGACCTGCACTCGTCCCACGTCAACGACTACCTGCGCGAGGCCACCGGTGAGGACTACTCGGCGAAGGACTTCCGGACCTGGCACGCCACGGTGCTGGCGGCCGCCTCGCTCGCGGAGTCGGAGGAGCCGGGGGAGAGCAAGGCCTCGCGCAAGCGGGCGGTCTCCGCGGCGATGAAGGAGGTCGCGGAGTTCCTCGGCAACACCCCGGCCCTGGCGAAGTCGTCGTACGTCGACCCTCGCGTGGTCGACGCCTACGAGGAGGGCCGCACGATCGCCGCGACCGCCCGCCGGAGCCACCGCACCGCGGACGAGCGCCAGGCCGCGCTGGAGCGCGCGGTGCTCCGGCTGCTGCGATAGTCCTCAGCCATGGAGCTCACGGTCGTCCACGGCGACATCACCCGGCAGCAGGTCGATGCGGTGGTCAACGCCGCCAACCGGGCGATGCGTGGCGGAGGCGGGGTCGACGGGGCGATCCACGCGGCGGGCGGGCCGGAGGTGCTGGCGGACTGTGTCCGCCGGTTCCCGGACGGGCTGTCCACCGGCGACGCCGGGTGGACGACGGCGGGGGAGATGCGGGCCCGCTGGGTGATCCACGTCGTCGGGCCGAACCACCGGGCCGGTGAGACCGATCGCGCGTTGCTGGTGTCCTGCTACGCCCGGGCGCTGGCGGTCGCCGACGAGCTCGGGGCCGGCTCGGTCGCCTTCCCGCTCGTCAGCGCCGGGATCTACGGGTGGCCCAAGGACGACGCGGTCGCCGTGGCCGTGGAGACGCTGCGGGCCTCCCCGACGCAGGTCGAGGAGGCCCGGCTGGTGGCGTACGACGCCGTGACGTACGAGGCGATCCGTCAGCGCTTGGCGAGATAGTGCGTCACGAATCGGTCGTGGACCCGGGCGCGTCGCGACCGTTCCGTGACGGACTATCCCTGGGGAGCCGATCTGTCAGCGGTTCTCGACGACGTAGTCGATGCAGGCGGTGAGCGCCTCGACGTCGGCCGGGTCGATCGCGGGGTACATCGCGATCCGGAGCTGGTTGCGGCCGAGCTTGCGGTAGGGCTCGGTGTCGACGATCCCGTTGCTGCGCAGGGTGGCCGCCACCCCGGCGGCGTCGATCGCGTCGTCGAGGTCGATGGTGCCGATCACCAGCGAGCGGTGCGTCGGGTCCGCGACGTACGGCGTCGTGTACGCCGTCCGCTCGGCCCAGCCGTAGAGCGCCTCGGAGGACGCCGTGGTCCGCTCGACCATGCCCTTGAGCCCGCCCTGGGCGTTCATCCAGTCCAGCTGCTCGGCCATCAGGAACAGGGTGGCGACCGACGGGGTGTTGTAGGTCTGGTTCTTGGCGGAGTTGTCGATCGCGGTGGGCAGGTCGAAGAACGGCGGGACGTAGCGGCCGCTCGCGGCGATCTCGTCGACGCGCGCCAGGGCGCGCGGCGACAGCACCGCCACCCACAGGCCACCGTCGGAGGCGAAGCACTTCTGGGGGGCGAAGTAGTAGGCGTCGACCTCGGTCAGGTCGACGGGCAGCCCGCCCGCGCCCGAGGTGGCGTCGACCAGGACCAGGTCGTCGTCGGCCAGGCCCTCGGGGCGTACGACGGGCGCCATCACGGCGGTCGAGGTCTCGTTGTGGGCCCAGGCGTAGGCGTCGACGCCCTCCTCGGCGACCGGGTCGGGCCGCGAACCGGGGTCGCTCGTCACGACCGACGGGTCGGCCAGCCACGGCGCCTTCGTGGCCGACGTCGCGAACTTCGAGGAGAACTCGCCGAAGGAGAGGTGCTGGCTCTTCTCCCGGATCAGCCCGAAGCAGGCCACGTCCCAGAAGGCGGTCGCCCCCCCGTTGCCGAGCACGACCTGGTGGCCCTCGGGCAGGGAGAAGAGGTCCGCGAGGCCCTCGCGCACCCGGCCGACGGTGTCCTTGACCGGCGCCTGGCGGTGCGAGGTCCCCATCAGGGTCGAGCCCGTGGCGGCCAGCGCGTCGAGGTGGCCGGTCTGGATCTTCGACGGTCCCGCGCCGAAGCGGCCGTCGGCGGGCTTGAGGTGGTCGGGGATCTGGAGCGCGTCGCTCATGGGGCAACCTTCCGGTGGTCCGTACGGGTCTCTGCCTGACGACGCTGTCAGCCGTGCCTATTCTGGCACCCGCCGCAGGGCGACCACGAAATCGAGGGAGACCATGAACACCGTTCCGAACCCGGGGCTCGCCAACCAGTCGGGTCTGCGTACCTTCCTGCGGGTCGCGGGACCTGCCGTGATCGCCGTGGCGCTGGTCCCCTCGTGATCGGGGGCATCGACTTCTTCAGCACGGTCGACTCCTTCGAGGGTCCGACCAGGTTCTGGATGTTCTTCGTCGCCATCCCCCTGCTCGCGGTCGGTGGCTGGCTCACCCAGGCCGGCTACGTGGGTGTCGCCGCCCGTTACGCGTCGGGCGAGCTCTCGCCGGTGATCAAGGACAGCGCCGCCTACCTCAGCGACGGCCGGGGTGTCGCGGGGGTGGGCCGGACCGTCGACGACCGGCCGGCTGCCGGGCCCTTCTGCCGCCAGTGCGGGGTCCGCAGCGACGCCGACGCCCGCTTCTGCTCTGGGTGCGGCCAGTCCCTTGCCTGAGCTGGTCATCGCCCGCGTCGGCTTCGGTCATCCCGATGCGCTGCAGCTGATCGAGGCCGTCCAGGAGGAGTACGTCGTCCGCTACGGCGGCCGCGACGACACCCCCCTCGACCCGCTGATGTTCGAGGCCCCGGCCGGCAGCTTCTTCGTGGGCTACCTCGACGGGGAGCCGGTCGCCTCGGGTGCCTGGCGTCGGCGGGACGACGTCGAGGCCTTCGGCACGACCGTGACCGCCGAGATCAAGCGGATGTTCGTCGTGGCGCACGCCAGGGGCGCGGGCCACGCCCGCACCGTCCTGGCCCACCTCGAGTCGACCGCCCGGGAGTCGGGAGCCGAGGCGATGGTGCTGGAGACCGGATCGGAGCAGCCGGAGGCGATCGCGCTCTACCTCTCCTCCGGGTACCGCCGGATCCCGAGCTTCGGGCACTACCGGTGGTCGCCGAAGAACCGCTGCTTCGCCAAGCCGCTCAGCTGACCGTCGTCAGGTCGTCCGCGAGCCACACCCGTCCGGCTCGCCGGGCGCGCTGAGCGTGACCGCGTCGATGCCACGGCGCACGCGCACGGTGAGCCTGACCCAGGCCGCGGTGTCCGTCGTCCTCGTCGCCCTCGCGACCACGGTCCCGCGACGGCGCGCGACGAGCCTGAAGGTCGCGTCCCCCACGCTCGTGCCGGTCTGGGACACCCAGATCGTCACCCGCTTCTGGCGGGTGGTCAGCGAGATCCTCTCAGGCCCGCGGGGTACCCCGCCGTTGGCGAGCTGGCCGCCGGTGTTGAAGGCGAGGAACCTCGATCCGGTGCGGGGTGCGACGCCGAAGCCGCCGCAGGTGTCCAGGACGGCGCCACCGCCGGTCGCGGTGGGGCCGCGGAACTTCGCGGCTGCGTAGTGCCCGCGCAGCGGCTGGGTGTCGTCGAAGCTGCACCTGAGCGGCCGGTCCTCGAAGCTGATGTAGGTGGTGCCGGCCGCCTGCGCCGGAGGCGCCGACAGCAGCGGCGCCACGAGCACGAGGGCGATGACCGAGAGGACGGACGGGCGGATCCTGGCCATGCTTTCGCTCCACGGTCGGGGCGTCCCGATCCGCCGGATGATCGACGGTACGCCCGGCGCCGGGGGACCGGACACGGGGGTCTGGACCAGCTCGACCGCTGACAGCGGCCGTGATCCCGCCTACCCTCGTCGGAGCCTGGCACCCCCCGGAAAGGCCTTCCATGACCCCCCGACCCCTCGGACTCGCTCTCGTCGTCACGACGATCGCGGCCCTGCTGCTCGTCGCCGCACCCGCCCACGCCCGCATCGAGCCGTACGCCGACTACCAGCCGCAGACCCGCTGCGCCCCGCAGGCCAAGCCGGGCACCAAGGCGCTCGGCCGCTGGCTGGTCAACACCCGCGGTGGCGGCTACGGACCGACCTCGCGGCCCTGCCGCTCCGGCGGCGCCTCCGAGCACAAGGAGGGCCGCGCCTTCGACTGGACCCTCGACGCGACCAAGGCCAAGCACCGACGGCTGGCCCGGGCGTTCCTGACCCGGATCCGCGCGACGGACCGCCACGGCAACGACCATGCGCTCGCCCGCCGGATGGGCATCATGTACATCATCTGGAACGACCACATCTACCGGTCCTACGACGACCGTGAGTTCGCCGAGCGCGACTACCTGAGCAGCTCGTGCCGACGGAAGCGGTCGTGCTCCAAGACCCTGCGCCACCGCGACCACATGCACATCTCGCTGAGCCGGCCCGGTGGCCGGGGCACCACCAGCTGGTACGACGGCCGCGTCCCGGACTGACCTCAGCCGAGGGTCGCGAGGTCGGCCTCGACCAGCGCGCGGTCCTCGGGGTCGGCGACCTCGACCGACCGCGCGTCCCGCCAGGCGCGCGCGGCCTCCTCGGCCCGGCCCAGCGCGTGCAGCGCCCGGGCACGGGCCTCGTGGGCGTAGGCGAGGTCGAAGTCGTCGATGCCGAGCTCCCGGCAGGACCCGAGCACGCGGTCGGCGACCCGGAGCCCCCGGTCGGGCTGCCCGGTGGCGGTCAGGGCGCGTGAGACGAGGTAGTCGGCCCGGACGTCGTTGACCGGGGCTCGGCCGGCCGCCCGCTCCCAGTGGTACGCCGCGGCGTACGCCAGCCGCAGCAGCCGCTCGTCGGCCTCGGCGTCGCGCTGCGCCGGCAGCAGCTCGAAGGCGGCGTTGGTCGCCTCGACGCCCTGGCGTCGGTGCCAGTCGCCCTCGGCGGACACGGGGGAGTCGTCGCCGTCGACCGTGATCGACGGCAGCGTGCGGCCGGTCTCGAGCACCGTCTTGAGCGCGTCGAGGACCCACACCCAGCCGTCCTTGACGGATGCCCAGGTGAGCGGGCTGGAGGCGAGGTCGCCGTGGCGCAGCCGCACCCGGGTGAGCCGGTCACCGACCTGCTCGACGGTCCACTCGACCCGGCTCGGCGGTTCGGCCGCGAGGTCGGCGTCGTAGAGCACGTGCCACGTCTGCACGAAGCGGCCGGGCGTGCCCGGCCCCGGCGGGGTCATCTCCTCGATCATCCCGTCGACCGCGTCGCCTCCGTCGGCCTTGACGGTGCGGTAGCGCGCACCGGGGACCGGCCCCTCGGCGTACGACGTGCCGTGGAAGTAGCGCCGCTTCCACTCCGACTGCGTGATCGCCGCCCACACCTGGTCTGCGTCGGCGTTGATGTGGATCTGGTAGACGTGCGCGGTGATGGTCATGAGGCGGATCCTTCGGCGGTGTCGTCGGACTCCACCTGCTGCTGGAGCCCGACGAGGGCGGCGGTGAAGCGGGCGGCGTACTTGCTGATCCAGCGGTTCGCCACCTGCTCGATGGGGACCGGGTTGAGGTGCAGCCGCTTGGTGCGCCCGTCCTTCACCGGGACGACGAGGTCGGCCTCGGTCAGGACGGCGAGGTGCTTCATCACCCCGAAGCGACTCATCCGGTCGTCGAACGCTGCGCAGACCTCGCCGACGGTCTGCCCGTCACGGGCGAAGAGCAGGTCGAGCACCTCGCGACGGGTGGGGTCGGCCAGGGCCCGGAAGACGGCGTCCTGGGAGTCCATGCCTGCCATTATGTGACCATATGGTCACAGGTTCAAGAGGCGCTGACGACCAGGTAGCGCGAGTCGGTGATCTCACGTCCCCAGAAGACCGGCTCGGGCAGCCGTCGCAGCGTGGCCTCGCGGCCCGTCCCCCTGACCAGCGCGAGGGTCGCCTCCGCGCTCAGCCCGGCCCCCGTCGACCAGTCGCCCTCGACGAGCACCAGCCGGCCGCCCGGCGCGAGCAGCCGCAGCCAGCGCTCGAGCACCTCGGAGGGGGAGGGCAGGGCCCACAGCACGTGCCGGCAGAGGACCACGTCGTGGGCCGCCTCCTCGAGCGGTGGCGCTGCGGCGTCACCCTCGTGGAACCTCACCACGTGGCCGGCCTTGGTGCGGGCCCGCTGCAGCATCTCGGGCGAGAAGTCGACGCCGGTGACCTCGAAGCCCTCCTCGGCCAGCAGCAGGGACAGGGTCCCGGTCCCGCAGCCGAGGTCGGCGACCCGTGCGGGCGGGCTCGGCAGCACGCCCAGCAGCAGGTCCCGCCATGCGGCGCGGCAGGCCGGGTCGGCCAGTCCGTGGTCGGCGGCCTCGTCGTAGGTCCGGGCCTCGTCGTCCCACAGCTCCGTCGGTGAGGTCATGGCCGCAGTCAAGCACCCGGCACCCGCACTACCGTGGCGGCCATGATCACCGCGATGCACACGCTCGTCTACGCCGAGGACCCCGAGGCCGCTCGCGCCTTCTTCCGCGACGTGCTCCGACTGCCGGGGGTCGACACCGGGGGCGGGTGGCTGATCTTCCGCACCGGTCCGAGCGAGATGGGCGTCCACCCGTCCTCGTGGGAAGGCGTCGGCGGCGGTGCCCAGGGGACGGACCAGGCATTCGACGTCTCGTTCATGTGCGACGACCTGGCGGCGACGATGGCCGAGCTGCGCGAGCGCGGGGCGGAGCTCGACGGCGACGTCGTGGACCAGGGGTGGGGCCTCACGGTCGGCGTGCGGGTGCCCG
The DNA here is from genome assembly GCF_004564375.1 of Nocardioides euryhalodurans. Taxonomy (NCBI): domain Bacteria; kingdom Bacillati; phylum Actinomycetota; class Actinomycetes; order Propionibacteriales; family Nocardioidaceae; genus Nocardioides; species Nocardioides euryhalodurans. The sequence continues at coordinate 1,887,058 of NZ_CP038267.1, read as the reverse complement.
GGGCCGGGACGATCACGATCTACGAGCCGACGTACGACCCTCCGGCCCTGGGCTGATCCCGGATCCGGGCAGGGCCCAGTCCTCGCGGGAGATCTCGTAGCGCACCTCGCCGAGCTCCGCACCGGGGAGCGGGTCGTCCCACTCCTGGACCTCGGTGCGGACGTGCGTCATGCCCAGCTTGCGCATCACGCCGCGGGACCCGGCGTTCACGGCCATCGTCGTCGCCCACACGTACGGCAGCCGGAGCGTCCCGAAGGCGTGGTCGAGCAGGGCACGCGAGCCCTCCGTCGCCAGGCCGTGCCCCCACGCGTCGCGACGCAGCCGGTAGCCCAGCTCGGCGGTCGTCGGGTCCTCGTCGTCGACCGCCAGCGTCCACCACCCCAGGAACCTCCCGTCGTCCGTGCCGAAGCCCGCCCAGCAGCCGATCCCGCGCGGCGGTCCGTCGGGACGCAGCCGGCGCGGCAGGTGCTCGGTCAGGACCTCGTCGCGGGGCAGGGCGCGGCCGAAGATGTGGCGCAGCACCTCCGGGTCGGAGTCGAGCTCGACCAGCAGCTCGGCGTGCCGGCTCGTCAGCGGCTCGAGCCGGATCCGCTCGGTACGCAGGGTGGGGCGGCGGTCACCGGTCAGCTCGCCCACCCCTGCTGCCAGCCCGCCACGTCGGCGGCCCGGCGCTCCGGGGGGCCGGTGTAGACGGCGGAGGGGCGGATCAGCCGCCCGGTCCGCTTCTGCTCCAGGATGTGGGCCGACCAGCCGCCGGTCCGGGCGCAGGTGAACATCGAGGTGAACATCGGCGCCGGCACGTCGGCGAAGTCGAGCACGATCGCCGCCCAGAACTCGACGTTCGTCTCGAGCACGCGGTCGGGCCGACGTTCGCGCAGCTCGGCGAGCGCCGCCTGCTCGAGCTGCACGGCGACCTCGTAGCGAGGGGCGTCGAGCTCGCGCGCCGTACGACGCAGCACCCGCGCCCGCGGGTCCTCCGCGCGGTAGACGCGGTGGCCGAAGCCCATCAGCCGTTGCCTGTCGTCGAGCAGCTCCTTGACGTAGGCGCGCGCGTCGCCGCGCCGCTCGACCTCCTCGATCATCCCGAGCACGCGCGAGGGTGCTCCGCCGTGGAGCGGGCCGCTCATGGCGCCGATCGCGCCCGAGAAGGCGGCGGCGACGTCGGCGCCGGTGGAGGTGATGACGCGGGCCGTGAAGGTCGAGGCGTTCATGCCGTGCTCGGCGGCCGAGGACCAGTAGGCGTCGATCGCCCGGACGTGGGCGGGATCGGCCTCGCCCCGCCACCGGATGAGGAAGCGCTCCGCCAGCGTCCGGCCGCGGTCGACCTCGCTCTGCGGCACGACCGGCAGTCCGAGTCCGCGCGCGGACTGCGCGGCGTACGACAGCACCATCACCGCGACCCGGGACAGGTCGAGCCGCGCCTGCTCGTCGGAGATGTCGTAGGTCTGCCCCATGCCCAGCATCGGCGCCAGCATCGCGACGCTCGCCTGGACGTCGGCGCGGACGTCGCCGGTGTGGATCGCGATGTTGTACGGCTCCGCCGGCGGCAGGCCGGGGGAGTAGGAGCCGTCGACGAGCAGGCCCCACACGTTCTCGAAGGGCACCCGCCCGGCGAGCTCCTCGATGTCGACACCCCGGTAGCGCAGCGCCGACCCCTCCTTGTCGGGCTCCGCGATCTCGGACTCGAAGGCGACCACGCCCTCCAGACCGTGGTGCACCTCGGGGCGGTCGCTCATGGGACTCCTTCGTCGCGTGTGTCGGCTGGGGCGCCGACCGCATTCTGCACCCTCCGCCTCGGGTGTGTCTCTCAGCTCTCGGCCGGCGCGCAGCAGGCCACGGAGCTGGGAGACACGCCCTAGCATCGACGCCATGAGCGGGGACATCGCCGGGTTGCGGCGCGAGTACGCCGACCGGGGCCTGCGCGAGTCCGACCTGGCCCCGGACCCGTGGGCGATGTTCGACCGGTGGTTCGCGGAGGCGCAGGGTGCGGGTCTCCACGAGCCCAACGCCATGGTCGTCTCGACCGTGGCGTCCGACGGTCGGCCGTCCTCGCGGATGGTGCTGCTCAAGGGCGTCTCGCCGGCGGGCTTCGTCTTCTTCACCAACCTCGGCTCCCGCAAGGGCACGGAGCTGGCGGTCAACGAGCACTGCGCGCTGCTCTTCCCGTGGCACCCGCTCGAGCGGCAGGTCCGGGTCGACGGCGTGGCCCGCGAGCTGCCGCGCGAGGAGGTGGATCGCTACTTCGCCTCCCGCCCCCGCGGTTCCCAGCTCGGCGCCCACGCCTCGCAGCAGTCACGACCGGTCGCCGACCGCGCCGAGCTCCAGGCGGCGTACGACGACGTGGCGGCCCGTTTCGAGGGACGCGAGGTGCCGGTGCCCGACACCTGGGGCGGCTACCTCGTCGTCCCGACGGCCGTGGAGTTCTGGCAGGGGCGGCCCGGGCGGATGCACGACCGCCTGGTCTACCAGCGCGTCGGCGAGGAGTGGCAGGTGGAGCGGCTCGCTCCCTGAGGCGCGGAACCCGCTTGTGAGTGAGCGCTCACTCACTTAGGGTGGACCGGTGCCCCGCGCCACCCCGCTCACTCCCGACCAGCGCCGCGCCTCCCTCGTGGAGGCCACGGTGCCGCTGCTGTTCGAGCACGGTCGCGCCGTCACGACCCGGCAGATCGCCGGGGCCGCGGGCGTGGCCGAGGGGACCATCTTCCGGGCGTTCGCCAGCAAGGACGAGCTCGTCGAGGCCGCCGTCCGCGCCGCCCTCGAGCCCGAGCGCTACGAGGCGGACCTGCGCGCGATCGACCTCGACGCCCCGCTGCGAGAGCGCCTGGAGGCGCTCGTGACCGCCATGCAGCAGCGGTTCTCCCGGGTGTTCCTGCTGATGGACCGGCTCGGCATGGTCTCGCCGGACAAGGAGCACCGCCGTGAGTTCCGCAAGCGCTGGGACGCGCGGCTCGAGCCGCTGGTGCGCGACGTCCTCGGCGCCGACGCAGCCCGGCTGCGCATCGAGCCGGAGCGCGCGCTCCACGTCATCCGGCTGCTGACCTTCGCCGGCTCCCACCCCGGGATCGCCGACGGCAGGACCCTGAGCCCACGCGAGATCGTCGACGTGCTCCTCGACGGCCTGCTCGACCCCACCCGGGAGAGGGAGGACTGATGCTGCTCCGACTCGTCCGCACCTACCTCCGGCCCTACCGGGCCGCGCTGCTCGCCGTCGTCGCGCTCCAGTTCGTCGGCACCGTCGCGATGCTCTACCTGCCCAGCCTCAACGCCGAGATCATCGACGAGGGCATCGTCACCGGCGACACCGGCTTCATCGTCCGCCACGGCGCGATCATGCTCGCCGTCACCCTCGTCCAGGTCGCCTGCTCGATCGGCGCGGTGTGGTTCTCGGCCCGCAACGCGATGGGTTTCGGTCGCGACGTCCGGGGCGCCCTCTTCGCGCGGGTCGGGTCGTTCTCGACCCGGGAGGTGCAGCAGTTCGGCGCGCCGTCGCTGATCACCCGCGAGACCAACGACGTCCAGCAGGTGCAGATGCTGGTGCTCCTGGGCGGGACGCTCATGGTCTCGGCGCCGATCATGATGGTGGGCGGCATCGTGATGGCGGTCCAGGTCGACGCGGGGCTCTCGTGGCTGGTGGCCGCGATCGTCCCGGCGCTGGCGATCTCGATCGGCTTCATCGTGAGCCGGATGGTGCCGAGCTTCCGGCTCATGCAGGAGCGGATCGACGAGGTCAACCGGCTGCTGCGTGAGCAGATCACGGGCGTCCGGGTGGTCCGCGCCTTCGTCACGGAGCAGCAGGAGACGAAGCGCTTCCGGGGCGCCAACGAGGAGCTCACCGAGGTCTCGGTGCGCGCCGGCAGGTGGCTGGCGGCGATGTTCCCCACGGTGATGCTGGTGGCCAACGTCGCGTCGGTGGCGGTGCTGTGGTTCGGCGGCCACCGGGTCGAGAGCGGCGAGATGCAGGTGGGCGCGCTGACCGCGTACCTCGCCTACCTGATGCAGATCGTGATGTCGGTGATGATGGCGACCTTCATGATGATGATGATCCCGCGCTCGGCGGTCTGCGCCGACCGGATCAGCGAGGTTCTCGACACCGAGACCTCGGTCCGGCCGCCCGAGCAGCCGGTCACGACCCTGGCCGAGCGGGGGAGCCTGGTCCTCGACGACGTCACCTTCGCCTACCCCGGCGCCGACCGACCGGTCCTCCAGGACGTCTCCTTCGAGGCCCGGGCCGGGCAGACGGTCGCGGTCATCGGGTCCACCGGTGCCGGCAAGTCCACCCTGGTCAACCTGGTGCCGCGGCTCTTCGACGCCACCTCCGGCAGCGTCGTCGTGGACGGTCACGACGTGCGCGACCTCGACCCGGAGACGCTGTGGTCGCGGCTGGGGCTGGTGCCCCAGAAAGCGTTCCTCTTCACCGGCACCGTCGCCGAGAACGTCCGCTACGGGAAGCCCGACGCGACCGACGAGGAGGTCTGGGACGCGCTGGAGATCGCGCAGGCCCGCGACTTCGTCGAGCGGCTCCCCGACGGGCTCGACCACGACGTCTCCCAGGGCGGGACCAACCTCTCCGGCGGGCAGCGGCAGCGGTTGGCGATCGCGCGGGCCGTTGTACGACGCCCGGAGATCTACCTCTTCGACGACAGCTTCTCCGCGCTGGACCTCGCGACGGACGCCCGGCTCCGGGCGGCCCTGCGACCGGTCACCCGCGACGCCACGGTCGTCGTGGTCGCCCAGCGGGTCTCCACCATCCGTGACGCCGACCTGATCCTGGTCCTCGAGGACGGTCGGGTGGTCGGGCGCGGCTCCCACGACGAGCTGCTCGACACGTGCGAGACCTACCGGGAGATCGTCGCCTCCCAGCTCACCGGGGAGGAGGCAGCATGACTTCACCCCGCGACATCGCGGGCTCCTCCCGCTTCGCCCCTCCCGCCCACGATCCCGAGGGGACCCCGAGATGAGCCAGCTCAAGGAGACCGAGCGGGTCCAGGGCGGCCCGGGCGGCCCTGGCCGCGGCCCGATGGGCGGCGGCATGATCGGCCAGAAGGCCAGCCACTTCATGCCCTCCGCCAAGCGGCTGCTGCGCAGGATGCGTCCCGAGCGGCACAAGGCGTACGCCGTGCTGGCCCTCACCGTGCTCAGCGTGGCCGCGATGTCGGTCGGGCCGCGGGTGCTCGGCCACGCGACCGACCTGATCTTCGCCGGGCTCATCGGTGGTGGGCTCCCCGCCGGGCTCACCAAGGCCGAGGCTGTGGACGGGCTGCGACGCCAGGGCGAGGACCAGGTCGCCTCGATGGTCTCGGCCATGGACGTGGTCCCCGGCCAGGGCGTCGACTTCGACGCGGTCGCCCGGGTGCTGGTGCTGGTGCTGGTGATCTACGTCGTCGGCTCCCTGCTCGCCTGGCTGGCGGGCTACCTCCTCAACGACGTCGTGCAGGGCACCGTCCGGCGGATGCGCGCCGACGTCGAGGACAAGGTCCACGCGCTGCCGCTGGGCTACTTCGACAAGCAGCCGCGCGGTGAGCTCCTGAGCCGGGTCACCAACGACATCGACAACGTCAGCCAGACCCTGCAGCAGACGATGAGCCAGCTGCTGACCTCCCTGCTGACGGTGCTCGCGGTGCTGTCGATGATGTTCTGGATCTCCCCGCTGCTCGCGCTGGTGGCGCTGGTCTCGGTGCCGATCACGATGGTCGTGACCGCGCAGGTGATGAAGCGGTCGCAGGGACTGTTCGTGCAGCAGTGGCGTCGTACGGGCTCCCTCAACGGCCACGTCGAGGAGACCTTCTCCGGCCACGCGCTGGTCAAGGTGTACGGCCGCCGGTCCGAGGTGGAGCGGGTCTTCGCCGAGCAGAACGAGGAGCTCTACCGGGCCTCGTTCGGCGCCCAGTTCGTCAGCGGCCTGATCATGCCGATCATGATGTTCATCGGGAACCTCAACTACGTCGTGATCGCCGTCCTCGGCGGCCTCCGCGTCGCCAGCGGGTCGATCTCGCTGGGGGAGGTGCAGGCGTTCATCCAGTACACGCGCCAGTTCACCCAGCCGCTCACGCAGGTGGCCTCGATGACGAACCTGCTGCAGTCCGGGGTCGCGTCCGCCGAGCGGGTCTTCGAGCTGCTCGACGCCGAGGAGGAGGAGCCCGACCGCCCCGACACCACGGCCGGGCAGCGGACCGGGGACCGGGCCCGGGGGGAGGTCCGCTTCGAGCACGTCGCGTTCTCCTACGACCCCGAGCGGCCGCTGATCCAGGACCTTTCGCTGGTGGCCGCGCCCGGCCACACGGTCGCCATCGTCGGCCCGACCGGGGCCGGCAAGACCACCCTGGTCAACCTGGTGATGCGCTTCTACGAGCTCGACGCCGGCCGCATCACCCTGGACGGCATCGACGTCGCCGAGCTCCCCCGGCCGGTGCTGCGCGCCCAGACCGGGATGGTGCTGCAGGACGCGTGGCTGTTCGAGGGCACGATCCGCGACAACATCGGCTACGGCCGGCCCGACGCGAGCGAGGAGGAGGTGCTCGAGGCGGCCCGGGCGACGTACGTCGACAGGTTCGTGCACTCGCTGCCCGACGGCTACGACACCGTGATCGACGAGGACGGCTCGAACCTCTCGGCCGGCGAGCGGCAGCTGGTCACCATCGCCCGTGCCTTCCTCACCGGTCCGGCGCTGCTGATCCTCGACGAGGCCACCTCCTCGGTCGACACCCGGACCGAGGTGCTGGTCCAGCGCGCGATGGCCGCGTTGCGGGCCGACCGGACCTCGTTCGTCATCGCGCACCGGCTCTCCACCATCCGGGACGCCGACCTGATCCTGGTGATGGAGGACGGCGCGATCGTCGAGCAGGGCACCCACGAGCAGCTGCTGGCGCGCGACGGCGCCTACGCGCGGCTGCACCGGGCACAGTTCACCCGGCCGATGACCGAGGAGGACCCGGTCGGGACGCCGGCGTGACCACCCGGTGGGAATTGCCTTGAAGGCGCTCGGGTCGGGTCGTAGCGTGGGCGCACACGGGAAAGGAGGTGGTCCGGAGAATGAATTCTTCAAGGACGCGTGAGGTGGCTGCCCGCTAGCAGCCAGTAGTCCCGTCGGGTGGAGTCACCCGGCACCGGCTGCTGACGAATCCATGGCAGTCACCCGGCCCGCAGGTGATCCGGACCACGTCCGTCCGGAGGGGCGCTTCGGCGCCGCACCTGCGGGTCGTCCCATTTCGTCCGCTCCGCGGCGGCCTCGGTAGGCTCCCCCCGTGCGTATCCCGGGCGCAGAGCAGCTGGTCGACCTCCCTCTCGAGGTCCTGCTGGCGCCCGCCGCGGACCTCGACCTCGACACGGTCCTGCGCCGCTCCCTGACCTCGGCCAGGTCCCGGTCCGGGACCCGGGGCGGCGCCCTCGTGGTGCTCGACGAGCACGGTGAGGTCGACGAGGTCCTCCTGGACGGCCTCACCGGGCAGGAGGCGCGCGACCTCGCGGCCGCGGAGCCGCGCGAGGCCCGGGCGGCCGGCGCCCTCGTGGCCTCCATCCGCGACGGGGAGACGCTCTTCGCCCGGCTCGTGCTCTCCGGGGGCGACCACGCGTTCACCGACGAGGACGAGGTCGCCGTCCGCGCCCTGGCGCGCGTGGCGGGGGTGGCGGTGCGCAACGCCCGCGCGTACGCCCTCAGCGAGCGGCGCCGCGAGTGGGTCGAGGCGACCGCCGAGCTGGCGGAGGCCTTCCACCCACCGGTGCACCTCGTCGAGCTGCTCACCAGGATCGTGGCGGGCGCCCGTCGGATCGTCCGCGGCTCCTCGGCCGCGGTCATCGGCGCCGGCGATCACGGCTTCGACGTCCCGGCCGTCGGCTGGGACGAGCCCACGACGCTGCGCGACCTGCTCGACGAGGTGGGGCCGCAGGTCCGCCGGGCGCGCGAGACCGGCGAGCCCTTCGAGGCGACGTACGGCGTCCGGGGGACCGTGGTCGGCCTGCCGCTCTCCAGCGTGCTCACCGTCGCGGGGGTGCTGCTGGTCCGCGTCGACCGCGGACGCGGTCGGCTGCCGGCGGAGGACCGTGACCTGCTCACCTCGTTCGCGACCCAGGGCTCGCTCGCCCTCGACCGCGCGGTGCTCCTGCAGGCGCGCCAGCACGAGGTCGTCGCCGCCGACCGGGACCGGATCGCCCAGGAGCTGCACGACCAGGTGATCCAGCGACTGTTCGCGACGGGGATGGCGTTGCGCGCGTCCTCCCGGGCCCCAAACCCCCCGGTCACCCAGCACCGGATCGACGAGACGGTCCGCGACCTCGAGCAGACGATCCGCGACATCCGCGCCACCATCTTCGAGCTGCAGCACGGCCGCGAGGCCAGCCTGCGGGAGAGCATCGCGGCGCTCGCGCAGGAGTACGCCCCCGCGCTGGGCTTCCGGCCCTCGATCCACACCTGGGGGCCGGTGGACTCCTTGGTCGGCCAGCCCGTCGCGGACCACGCGCCGACGGTCCTGCGCGAAGCGCTGGCCAACTGTGCCCGCCATGCAGGCGCGAGCAGCTGCCACGTGGAGGTGACCGTGGCCGAGGAGCGCTTCACCCTCGTGGTCACCGACGACGGCCGTGGGCTGGACGCCGAGGTGTACGAGAGCGGGCTCCGCAACCTGCGGCGCCGTGCCGAGGACCTGGGGGGGAGCCTGGACGTGCGTGCGGCCGTGCCCCGTGGCACCCGGCTGGAGTGGCAGGTCCCGCTCGGCGGTCAGTGATCGGCGGCCGGTTCCGTGGCCTCGGTCGTCGACGCGACCGCGCCCTCGTCGTCGTGGCCACCGGCCGGGGTCGGCCAGACCAGGTCCGCGACGAGGGAGAGGGCCACCCAGCAGCCACCGGTCGCCACGAGGTAGCGCGTGAGGGCCACGTCGAGCGGCATGGTCCCGGCGACCAGCGTCGACCACAGCGCCGGCGAGGCGAGCACGGCGCCGGCCAGCAGCACCCACCCCGACAGCGGGATCATGCCGTCACCGCGAGCCGGTCACCGCTGACGACCCCGACCGAGCGCACCTGCCGGGCCCCCACCATCTCGGTGTAGGAGAGCACCGACAGCGTCGGCAGGCCGGGAGCGACCAGACGTCGTACGGCGGAGCGGAGCTGGGGCGCACAGACCAGCACCGGCCGTACGTCCCGGTTCTCGGCGTCGGTGGTGAGCTCGCTGAGCTCGACCAGGAGGCTCTGGCCGACCGCCGCGTCGAGCGCGAGCATGCCGCCCTGCTCCCCGTGGCGCAGCGACTCGAGCATCCGCTGCTCCAGGGTCGGCTCGAAGCTGACCACGTGCACCGTCCCCTCCACGAGGTGAGGGGCCACGATGGCGGGACCGAGGGCCGCGCGAGCCGCGTCCACGAGGGCGTCGAGGTCCTTGGTGACCTGCGCCTTGAGCGAGAGCGCCTCGTAGATCCGGACCAGGTCGCGGATCGCGACCTGCTCGTCGAGGAGGGACTGCAGCACCCGCTGCACCTCGCCGAGGCTGAGGTGGACCGGCGTCAGCTCCTCGACGACGACGGGATGGCTGCGCTTGACCATGTCGGTCAGCAGCTTCACGTCCTCGCGGCCGAGGAGCCGTGCGGCGTGGGTGCCGACGACCTCGGCCAGGTGGGTCGTGACGACGGAGGCCCGGTCGACGACGGTCGCCCCGCTCAGCTCGGCCTGGGTCCGCAGCTCGGCCGGGATCCACTTGGCCTCGAGCCCGAAGACCGGCTCCTGGGTCGGCTCGCCCGGCAGGCTGCCGAGGAAGTCGCCGATCGCCAGCACGCTCCCGGGGGGCGCCTCACCCCGGGCGACCTCGATGCCGAAGAGCTTGATCGCGTACGTCCGGCTCGGCAGGTCCAGGTTGTCGCGGGTGCGCACCGGCGGCACCACGATCCCGAGGTCGCCTGCGACCTTGCGGCGCAGGGCCTTGACCCGGTCGAGGAGGTCGCCGCCGTTGGCGGCGTCGACGAGGTCGATGATGTCGGCCGCGAGCTCGAGGCCCAGCGGGTCGACCTGGATCTCGGCGGCCAGCAGCTCGGGCGAGTCGGGGGCGGCGGCGATCTCGGTGGCGCTGACGGCCGGCTCGGGCTCGGGAGCCTCGTCCGGGACGCGCGTGGAGGCCAGCAGCATCACGCCGCCGGTGAGGATGAACGGGATCTTGGGCAGGCCGGGGATCAGGCACAGGGCCAGGGCGGCGAAGCCGGCGATCCGCAGGGGCATCCGGTTGCCGCCGATCTGGCGGAGGATGTCGGTGCCCATGTCGGCCTTGCCGGTGGAGCGGGTGACGATGAGGCCGGTCGCGACCGAGAGCAGCAGCGCCGGGATCTGGGACACCAGCCCGTCCCCGACGGTCAGCAGGCTGTAGGTGGAGATCGCGTCGCCGAAGGACATGCCCCGCTGCGCCACGCCGACGGCGAAGCCGCCGATGAGGTTCACGATGGTGATGACGATGGCGGCGATGGCGTCGCCCTTGACGAACTTCGAGGCACCGTCCATCGCGCCGTAGAAGTCCGCCTCGCCGTGCACCTCCTCCCGGCGGCGGCGGGCCTCGTCCTCGTCGATCAGGCCCGAGTTGAGGTCTGCGTCGATCGCCATCTGCTTGCCGGGCATGGCGTCGAGGGTGAAGCGGGCGCCGACCTCGGCGACCCGGCCGGCGCCGTTGGTGATGACGACGAACTGGATGACGAGCAGGATGGCGAAGACGATCAGGCCGACGATGAGCGAGCCGCCGACGACGAAGTGGCCGAAGGTGTCGATCACCTTGCCGGCGTACCCGTCGAGGAGCACCAACCGGGTGGCGCTGACGTTGAGCGCGAGCCGGAACAGGGTCATCACCAGGATCACCGCCGGGAAGGCGGCGAAGTCCAGCGGACGGTGCACGAACATCGCGACCAGCAGGATCAGCAGCGCACCGGTGATGTTGAGCGCGATGAGCAGGTCCAGCACGATCGCGGGCAGCGGCACGACGAGCATCACGACGATCAGCACGATGCCGACCGGGACGCCCAGCTGGGTGAGGCGCTTCGGGTCCAACGTCAGCCTTTCGGAGGGTCGCCAGGGCTCGCGCCCTCCGTGGCGCCGACGCGACACCGTCCTGGTGTCGTGGTCCCTATCGGCCGGAGCCGGCCGGGGCTGAGGGGTTTCGTCGGACCCGGCGTCCCGCTGCCAGCGCGGGCAGCTCCGGGCCGGTCCGGGGGGAGCGGTGCTCCCCGCCGTTCTGGCCGAGGTTGCGACGCGTGATCACGAAGGCGAGCACCTGCGCCACGGCGGAGTAGAGCTCCGCGGGGATCTCCTGCCCGACGGTGGTGGAGCCGTAGAGCGCACGTGCCAGCGGGACGTCGCGCACGAGCGGGACCCGGTGCTCGCCGGCGCTCTCACGGATCCGCTGCGCGACCAGGCCCGCCCCGCGGGCGACCACCCGGGGGGCACCGCGTTCGACGTCGTAGCGCAGGGCCACGGCGACGTGCGTGGGATTGACCAGGACCACGTCGGCCGTCAGCACGTCGGCCATCATCCGGTTGCGCGAGGCCGCCATCTGGCGGGAGCGGATCGCGCCCTTCAGCATCGGGTCGCCCTCGGACTGCTTGTGCTCCTGCTTGATCTCGTGGTGGCTCATCCGGGTCTGCTTGCCGATGCGGCGCCGGACGATGGCGTAGTCGGCGGCCGCCATCACGAGCCCTGCGATCGCCACGTTCCGCACCAGCGACAGCACCTCGTCGTTGACGGCCTCGAGCACGGCCGGGATCGGCACCATGCCACCGATGAGCGGCATCAGCGCCTGCATCGCGGTGTACGCCACCAGCCCGACCACCGCGCTCTTGATCAGCATCTTGGCGCCCTCCCAGAGCGCCTGCGGGCCGAACACGCGCTTGGCGCCCTTGATGGGATCGAGCTTCTTGAGGCTGGGCTTCATGCTCTTCGTGGCCAGGTAGAACCCACCCTGCGCGAGGGCGGCGGCGACCCCGATCACCATGACCGCGGACCCCAGCAGCACGAGGGTCACCATGATGTGCGTTGCGCCCTCGCCGAGCAGGGCCATCGCGTCCTCGACGTCGGCGTCGGGGGGCAGCGTGAAGCAGCTGACCATCAGCTCCATCAGGGCGGTGAGCTCGCGGCTGAGCAGCGAGGGCAGCACCATGCCGACGATGAGCAGGGTCGCCCACCCACCCAGCTCCTGGGTCCGCGGGACCTGCCCCTCCTTGCGCGACTCCTTGCGCTTCTTGGGAGTCGGCTTCTCGGTCTTCTCCTCCGACACCGGGTCTCACCCCCCGCCCGCGAGCGCCCACATGGCACGGTTGGCGAGGTCGACGAGCCGCTCGATGGCCTCGGGCAGCACCGGGAAGGAGAGACCGAGCAGCAGCAGGGTCAGCCCGATCTTGGCGGGGAACATGACGTTGATCGCGTTGAGCTGGGGCGCGACCTTGGTCAGCAGCGCCAGGCCGAGGTCGGCCACGAACAGCACGGCGATGAGGGGCAGCGCGATCTGGACCGCGATCATGAAGAACATCGTGAACGCGGTGATCATGACGTCCGGCCCCACGGACACGTCCGGGACCTCCCCGAGGGGCAGCACCTCGAAGGACTTCAGCAGCCCGCCGATCACGAGCAGGTGGCCGCTCGTCGCGAAGAGCAGCATGGTCGCGAGCATCTGGTGGAAGCGGCCGAAGACGGTGTTCATGTTCATCGACAGCGGGTCGAAGGCCTGCGCCAAGGCGAAGCCGCCGAAGGTGTCGACGAGGCTGCCGGCGGTCGCCACGGCGGCGAAGAGCAGGTAGGTCACGAATCCCATGGCCGCCCCGACGGCCGCCTGGAGCGCCACGCCGAGGAGCAGCTGCGGGGTGCCGACCGGCAGTCCGCTGTCCGCGAGGGAGGGGGCGACCGCCAGCGCCAGGCCGAGCGACAGCACGACCTTGACGGTGGTCGGGACCGCGCGCCCCGAGAACGGGGGGACCAGCGCCAGCCAGGCCACGATCCGTACCGAGGCGAGCAGGTAGGCCAGCAGGGGCTCGCCGGCGACCGAGAGAGTCATCGTGCTCAGGCCAGCAGGGTCGGGATGAGCTCGAAGAGGTCCTGGGTGAAGTCGATGAGGGTGTGCAGCATCCAGTTGCCCGACAGCAGCAGCGCGACGCCCACGCCCACGAGCTTGGGCACGAAGCTCAGGGTGAACTCCTGGATCTGCGTCATCGACTGGAACAGCGAGATCGCGAAGCCGATGACCAGCGAGGTGACCAGGATCGGGGCGGAGAGCTTGAGCGCCACCAGCATGGTCTGGAGGGCGATGGCGATGACGGTGGTGTCGGTCACGGGGTCACCTACTGATAGCTCGAGACGACGGACGTGATGACGAGGGCCCAGCCGTCGACCAGCACGAAGAGCAGCAGCTTGAAGGGGAGCGACACCATGACGGGCGGCATCATCATCATGCCGAGCGCCATCAGCGCCCCGCTGATCACGATGTCGATGACCAGGAAGGGGATGAAGATGATGAAGCCGATGATGAACGCCTGCTTGAGCTCGGTGAGCACGAAGGCCGGCACCAGCGTCGTCAGGCTCACCTCGTCACGGTTGTCGGGGAGGTCCCGGCCGGCGACGTTGGTCAGCAGGGTCAGCTCCTCGTCCCCGGTGTTGTCGAGCATGAAGGCGCGCAGCGGCTCCACGCCGTCGTCGAACGCGGCCGCCGAGGACTTGTCGCCGTCGAGGTAGGGCTGCAGGCCGGCATCGTTCATGTCGCCCAGGACCGGCGTCATGATGAAGAGGCTGAGGAACAGCGCGAGCCCCGCCAGCACCTGGTTGGGCGGGATGCCCTGCAGGCCCAGCGCGTTGCGCGTGAGCCCGAGCACGACGAGCACCTTGGTGAAGCTGGTGCAGGTCAGCAGGATCGCCGGGAGCAGCGAGAGCAGCGTGAGGGCGATGAGCACCGTCACCGAGGTGCTCGGCTTGTCGGTCAGGTCGCCGAGGTCGATCGTGACCTGGCCGTCGCTGCCGGGACCGCCGGGGCCGCGGGGGCCCTCCGGCGCGTCGGGCAGGTCGTTGAGCGGCAGTGCCGCCTGGACGGCGACGGACGTGGGCGCGGCGGACTCGGCCTGGGCAGCGGTGGTCGGGAGCACCAGCGACGCCACGAGCGCGGCGAGCAGCAGGCCGAGCGCCCGGAGCGCACGGCGGGTCCTGCCGGTCACGACGCCTTGCCGGTGGCGACCGCCAGCGCCTGGCGCCAGGTCTGGGGCGAGAGGACCGAGCCGGCCAGGGCGCCGTCGTCGGCGCGTGCCGCGGGAGCCGCACGGTGCGCGCCCGCCCGGCGTACGACGGCAGCGGCGTCCTGCGGGGGCGCGATCTCGAGCCGTGCCGGGTCGTCGGAGACCAGCTCCATGCCGGTGACGACCGGCAGCTCGTCGAGGTCGTCGGGGTCCAGCTCCGTCAGCAGCCGCACCTGCTGGTCGGTGGTGCCCAGCACCAGGATCCGCGAGCCGACGCTGACGACGGCGACCGAGGAGGCGCGCGTGAGCGACTGGCGGTGCAGCACCTGGACGGGTGCACCCGGTCGCCCTCCGAGCCGGCGGCTGGCCAGCCGGGCCAGCAGCAGCATCAGTCCCACGACGACCGCCAGGGAGGCGATCACGCGCACGGTCAGCTCGAGCACGGTCAGCCCTCGGTCGCGTCGTCGACGATCTCGGTGACCCGGAGGCCGAAGTCCTCGTCGACCACGACGACCTCGCCGCGGGCGATCAGCCGGCCGTTGACCAGCAGGTCAGCCGGACTGCCGGCAGCGCGGTCGAGCTCGAGGACGGCACCGGGGGAGAGCGCGAGCAGGTCGCGGACGGTCATCCGGGTCCGCCCGAGCACGACCGTCACCTCCATGTCGACGCCGTGGAGCATCTCGATGCCCCGGGTCGGGGGCAGCCCGGCCGTCAGGTCCACGCCGTTCGGGGTCGGGTTCGCGAGCGGGAGCGCGTCGAAGGCGGCCGTCGCCGGCCCGGTCACCTCGTCGGACTGGCCCGCGACGTCGCCGACCAGCAGGGCGGCGGCCACGGTCGAGCCGGACAGGGGGACGGCCGTGAACGGGCCGCCGAGGTCGCCGACGACCAGGCCGAGGTCGACACGACGGGCGGCGCCGGCGGTGGTGCCGAGCGCGGCCGCCGCAGCGTCCAGGGCGGGCTGCGTCGCCGCGGCCAGGTCGAGGCCGCCCAGCGGGCTGCTCGCCAGTGCCTCGACGAGGTCGGCAGCGACCAGGACCGCGATCCGCGGTGCGCCCGGGGCGTCGAGCTCGACCACGGCCGCGCCGGCGAAGCCGGTGGTGACGTCCGGGGTCCCGGGCACCGGGGTGCCGGGGACCAGGGGCTCGGCCGCGGGGAGCACGCCGGCGGCCGCCGTCGCGGCGGCGAGCACGAGCTGCGTGGGGGTGCCGGTGGTGGCGGTGGTCATCGTTTCTCCTCGGGTGTGCCCACGATCAGCGCGGCCAGCCGGGCACCCTGCGTGCCGGGGGTCGCGTGGGCGAAGGTGGTGTCGTCGACGGTGACGTCCAGGGGGGCCGACGCCGGGTGGGACAGCCGCAGCACGTCGCCGACGGCCAGGCCGCCGAGGCTGTCCGGGCCCAGGCGCGTCGGGCGGAAGGTGACCGAGACCTGCACCGGCACCTGCTCGAACTGCCGGTGCACCAGGTCGGCGGCGCGGGCGCGCTGGGCACGCTCGCGCTCGGAGACGGGGGCAGGCGCCGCCGCCTTCACGAGGTGGGGCTGCAGGCCGCTGAACGGCAGGCAGATGCTCATCCGGTGGGCCCGGTCGCCGATCCGGAGGTCGAAGGTCGCCACGACCATCACGTCGGCGGCCCCGGCGACCTGGGCGAACTGCGGGCTGTACTCGATGCCGGTCAGCTTGGGATCGATCTCGACGACACCGGCCAGGCTGTACTGCATCTCGCCGAGCAGCCGCTCGACCAGGCCGCGGACCACCCCGCCCTCGATGTCGGTCAGCGGGCGCACCGGCTGCACGGCCGAGCCCGGGCCGCCCAGCATGTGGTCGACGCACGACATGATGGCGGGCAGCGGGATCTCGAGGACACCCAGGCCGGACATCGGCTCGGCGGAGAACTTCAGCAGGTACGTCGGCGCGTTGAGCGAGTCGACGTACTCGGCGTAGGTCTCCTGCGCGATCGACAGCAGCTGCACGGTGCACACCGTGCGCAACGACGAGGTGAACACCGTCGTGGCCTGGCGGGCCAGCCCGGACAGCCCGAGCTGCAGGATCCGCGAGTGCTCGCGGGAGAGCTGGATCGGGCGGCGGAAGTCGTAGACCGTCGGCTCCGAGGCGCGGGCGCGACGACGCGTCCGGGCAGCGGCGGACGCCGGCCGGGGGGCAGTCGCGAAGAGGCTCACGAGGGGGCTATCGGCGCTCCCTCGCCGAACCTGAGGAGATCCGGTGCCTCATTGGGTGACGAACTCGGTGAAGTACACCTCCATCACGTCGCCGTGGTAGCCGTCGTGGAGCCGCTCCTGGAGCTTGTGCTTGAACTCGTCTCGCTGCACCGGCTGCGCGAGCTCCGACATGTCGACCCCGCTGAACAGGCTGATCGCGGCGTCCAGCGCCTTGCTGCCGTCGACCTCGTGGGCCTCCTCGGTCAGCTGCAGCGCGAGGCCGACCCGGAGGTAGTGGCCCTCCGCGAGGTTGATCTGGATCGGCTCCAGGGTGATCACCTCGCCGGGGAGCGGCTCCACGGGCTCGGTGGGGCGGAGCAGGAACCACCACCCGGCGGCGGCGCCGAGCACGAGGACGACCACGAGGCCCAGCACCAGCGTCCGCCTCGACCGGCCGCCCTCCTCGTCGGGTTCCTGGTTCGGGTCCACCTGGGCCGGCGCTGTCGTGGTGCTCATCGGGTTCCTCCGGTCGTGCGTGCGGACGTGGGGGCGGCGCCGCGGGACGCCGCGGCCGAGGGGCGGACCTCGTCGAGGAGCGCCCGCGTGGCGGGGGGCAGGTCGGAGAGGACGACGACGTCGACCCGCTTGTTGACGCGCTGGGAGCCGGGCTTGGCGGGGTCGACCAGGGGCTTCTCGTGGCCGTACGCCGCCGCGCTCATCCGCCCGTTGGGGATGCCGCCCTGCTCGTTGAGGTGACGCAGCACGGCGACGGCGCGTGCGGCGGACAGCTCCCAGTCGGTGGCGAAGTACTTCGGCTTCACCGGCACCTGGTTGGTGTGGCCGTCGACGCGCAGGTCCTCCTTCGCCCGCCGCAGGGTCGGGGCGACGACGTCGAGCACCTCCCGGCCGCGGTCGCTGAGGTCGGCGAGGTTCGGCTCGAAGACGACGTGCCGCGAGGTGAGGCTGAGGACCAGGCCACGGTCGTCGATCCCGGCGCGCACGTCGTGGCGCAGCCCGGCGGCCTCGAGCGCCTCCTCGAGCTCGCGCATCAGGCCGGCCAGCCGGTCCACCTCGGCCTGCGCGTCGGCATAGCGACGCTCACGCTCCAGCCGCTGCTCCTCGGCCACCGCACGCGAGACCGCCTCGCGCTGCTCGGGAGGCACGTCGGCCAGGAACAGGTCGGCGCGCACCGGCTGGACGGCGGACACGCCGGGCTGCTCGAGGATCGACTCCGACCCCACGAGGACCGACGTCGACTGGCCGAAGCCCGCCGCCAGTCCGGCCTTCAGCGCGTTGAACTTGCGCTCGTCGACCACGCTCATGGAGAACATGACGATGAAGAGCACCATCAGCAGCGTGACCATGTCGGCGTAGGTCACCAGCCACCGCTCGTGGTTCTCGTGCTCCTCGTGCTCCTCGCGCCGCTTGCGCCGACCCGCAGACATGTCAGGCCGCCTTCTTCTGCTCGTCGTCCTGCTGACCGGCAGGCAGCAGCGAGTTCAGCTTCTGGGCGATGATCCTCGGGTTCGCCCCGGCCTGGATCGCGGCCACGCCCTCGATGACCAGCTCCATCCGGGCGGCCTCGAGCTCGCTGAGCCGCTTGAGCCGGCTGCTGATCGGCAGCCAGAAGACGTTGGCCGACAGCACGCCCCACAGGGTCGCGAGGAACGCCGCGGCGATCAGGTGACCGAGCTCCTCGGGCTGGGAGAGGTTCTCGAGCACGTGCACCAGGCCCATGACGGTGCCGACGATGCCGATCGTCGGCGCGTAGGCGCCGGCGTCGCCGAAGAACTTCGCCGAGTGCTTCGCGGTGGCCTTCTTGGCGTGCACCTCGGCCTCCAGGATGTCGCGGACCTCCTCCGGGTCGGTGCCGTCGATCGCGAAGGTCACCCCCTTGACCAGGAACGGGTCGTCGATCTCCTTGAGGGCGTCCTCGAGGGCCAGCAGCCCCTCGCGCCTGGCCTTCTCGGCCAGCGTGACGATGGTCGGCACCACGGCGCTCGCGGGCAGCACCTTGGCCGTGAAGGCGTACTTGAACGCCTTCACGGCGTTCTTCGCGTCGGGGATCGTGCCGCCGGCCACGGTGACCATCAAGGTGGCGCCGAAGACCAGCAGCATCGGGGGCAGCAGCAGCATGCTGGCGGGGCTGCCGCCCTCCATCATGTTGGCGACGGCGATGACGAGGAGTCCGAGGAGGACCCCGATCAGGGTTGCCGGGTCCATCAGTCGCGCACCTCCGGGATGCCCGGGTGGTCCGCGACCGGGGTGAGGTGGGTGGGCCGGGCGGGTTGCTCGGTCGGGGCCCGGCCGAGCTGGGTGCCGAGGGCGATGATCTCGCCGCGGTAGGTACGGACCAGGTCCGCGATCTCGTTCATCGACTCGGCCACGACGTACTTGGTGCCGTCGACGAGGGTCACGACGGTGTCCGGCGTGCTGTCGAGTCGCTCGATCAGGTCGGCGTTCAGCACGAACGCCGTTCCCGAGAGTCGGGTCAGCAAGATCATCCTTGGCACCATCCCTGTGCTGTCGTACGAGGACCGTCCGTGGTCCGTCGATGGAACTGATCGGCGGCGGCGCCGGTGACCTGAGGGAAACCTGCGCGCGGGCCGCGACGCACGACGTCCCGCGGGCGAGCCCGGTCGGGCCCGGTCCGCGGGACGTCGGAGCGGTGCGTCAGCGCTTGATGTTGACCAGGTCCTCGAGCACCTGGTCGGACGTCGTGATCACGCGCGAGCTCGCCTGGAAGCCCCGCTGGGCGAGGATCAGGTTGGTGAACTCGGCAGCGAGGTCGACGTTGGACATCTCCAGCGAGCCGCCCATCAGCACGCCCCGGCGGCCCTCGCCGGGGACGCCGAGGTCGGGGTTGCCGGAGTTGGCCGAGGCCCGGAACGCGGTCTCGCCCACCTTCTCCAGGCCCGCGGGGTTCACGAAGTCGGCGACGGCGAGGGTTGCGATCTCCCTCTGCACGTCGTCGGAGAAGCTGCCGCGCACCACCCCGTCGCTGCCGATCGAGTACGACGTCATCTCGACGCCGGCAGGGAGGCCGGCGTTGAGGGCGTTGATGTTGACGTCGCCCAGCGCGCCGCCCCCGGCGGGGTAGCCCTGGACCTTCTTGCCACTGGGGGCGACCAGGTCGCCGCTCGCGTCCCACTTGAAGGCGCCGGCGCGGGTGTAGATCCGCTCGTTGCCGGAGCCGAGGACGAAGAAGCCGTCGCCCTGGATCATCAGGTCGGTGGCGCTGCCGGTGACCTGGGAGGAGCCCTGGTTGAAGTTGCCGCTGGTGGCGGCCACCTGGACGCCGAGGCCGACCTGGATCGGGTTGGTGCCGCCGTTCTGCGCGTTGGGGCCGCCGGCCCCGGACATCACCTGGCTCAGGGTGTCCTGGAAGACCACGGTGCTGGCCTTGAAGCCGATGGTGTTGGCGTTGGCGATGTTGTTGCCGGTGACGTCGAGCATCGTCTGGTTGGCGCGGAGGCCGCTGATGCCGGCGAAGAGGGAGCGGAGCATGGGAGTCCTTTCGGTGCCTCAGAAGGCAGTACGGGTGGTCTCGGAGCCGGTGGCCCCGGTGTCCGGGTCGGTGGTGGTGGTCGGCTCGGCGGTGACCGAGGTGATCATGGCGAGCGGCACCTCGGTGCCGTCGACGTCGAAGACCGGGCCCTCGGCGCCGAAGGTCACGCCGTCGACGGTGCCGGTCCGGGTCGCCCCGGCCTCGTCCACCCACGTGACGTGGCGGCCGACCAGGCCGCTGGCGCCGAAGGCCATCTGGGCCCCCAGCAGCGCGCCCGTGCGGTCGGCGACCTCCTGCATCTTCTCGAGCGCGGTGAACTGGGCCGACTGGGCGAGGAACTCGCCGGAGTCGGTCGGGTTCAGCGGGTCCTGGTAGCGCAGCTGCGCCACCAGGAGCTCCAGGAACATCTGCTTGTCGTCCTGGACGCTCGACTGGTCGGTCGACGTCATGCCGGGCGCGAGCATGCCGCTCGTGACCGCTTCCGTCGCGGGGATCGACACGGCTTCCTCCTCACATGGTCACGTCGACGCCCGAGGAGCGGGCGTGCACGACCTGGTCGGGACGGGGCGTGCTCGCCCCGCCGGTGGCGCCGTCCCTGGCGGTGGTGCCACTCCGCGTCCCTGCGGGGTGGCCGTCGTCGCCGGCGTGGCCCTGACGGGCCGCGCCGCTGTCGCCGCGGCCCTCGTGACCCGCGGTGGCGGGGGCGGAGGGCTGGCTGGAGGCGGTGGTGGTGCTCGCGAGGTCGCGGACCACCACCCGGGTGTCGGTGGCGCCGCTGAGCTCGAGGACGCGGCGGAGCTCGGGGGCGCCCTCGAGCAGCGCCTGCTGCGCCTCGCTGCCAGCAGCCATGCGCACGTGCACCTCACCGTTGCGGACCGTCAGCGTGACCCGCACCTCGCCGAGCGCCTCGGGCTGCAGCGTCATGGTGAGCCGGTGGGTCCCGTCGCCGCGGCTGACCAGGCGGGTGATCTCGGGCAGCACCTGCTGGGTGACCCCGGCGGCGGGGGCCGGCCCGGGGGTCGACGTCGTCGGAGCCGGGGCGGTGGTGGGGGCGGGTGCCGCGGACGGCAGGTGCACGTCCACCGTGGGCGCGGTGGGGGCCGGCGCCGAGTCGGCGGCCGCCGTCGCGTCGGAGGCGGTCGCCGCGCCGGTGGCCGGGGCAGCCGCCGCACCCTCGGGCACGAGCGGTGCGACCGGGGTCGTGGCCCCGTCGGTCGCCGCGGTGGGCGCCGGCGGGGGCGCTGCTCCTGCCGGCGGGTGGTCGACGGTGAGCCCGAGGCCGGGCAGCGGGAGGCCGACCACGCCGACGGCGTACGGCGTCGTGGTGGTGTCGGTGGCCGTCTCGTCGGTCTCGCCCCCGGCCGCAGGCTCCTCCTCGGCAGGCGTGGCGGCCTCGCCCACGGGGGCGGGCGGCGACGCGGCGGCAGGGACGCCCGGGGTCGGTCCGGCGACCAGTCGCGCCACGAGGGCCGCGAAGCCCTCCGCCGCCGGGTCCGCCGGCTGTCCGGACGCGGCGGTCGTCGCGGTGGGCGTGGGCGCCGTCGTGCCGCGCGGGAGGCCGGGAAGGGGGGTCATCGTCATCATCGCTCCCACATGGCCATCACGGAACGGACGTACTGCTGGGTCTCCGGGTACGGCGGGATGCCGTCGTAGCGCAGCACCGCCCCGGGGCCGGCGTTGTAGGCAGCCAGGGCGTGGTCGACGCGGCCGAACCGACCGATGAGGTCGTGCAGCAGGCGGGCCGCGCCGTCGACCGCCTGGCTCGGGTTGAAAGGGTCGGCCACGCCGAGACCACGGGCCGTGGCCGGCATCAGCTGCATCAGCCCCTGCGCGCCGGCGTGGCTCAGGGCGCCGGGGTTGAAGCCCGACTCCTGCTTGGCGACCGCCGCGAGCAGCGACGGGTCGACACCGTGGGCGGCCCCGGCCCGGTTGAAGAGGTCCGCGTACGGCGTCCCCGCCGGCACGCCGCGGCCGTCGGTCGACACCGCGCCCGCACCGGACACGCCGCCCTCGGGGATGACCCGCCGGATGTAGTCGGGCGGGGTGGTGACCTGGCTGATCTTGACCACGTCGCCCGGTCGGGGCGCCTCGATCATCTGGCCGTTGCCGATGTAGATCGCGATGTGGTCCGCACCGCTGTTGCGGCTGGAGTTGTCCCACGCGATCAGGTCACCGGGACGGGCCTGGGACATGTTGGCGACCGGGGTGCCCGCACGTGCCTGGTCGGCGGACACGCGCGGCAGGTCGATCCCGAACTTGGCGAACACCGACTGCACGAGACCGGAGCAGTCGACCCCGTTCTCGAGGTCGGTGCCGCCCCAGACGTAGGGGACGCCGAGCGACTTGCGGGCCTCGGCGACCACCTGCTGGCCGATCTCGCCGGTGGACCCGGTGGCGCCGGCGGCGCCGACCTGGTCGAGGGCCCCGGCGAACCGTGCCCCTCCTGCCGACGACACCTGGGAGCCGCGGGGGAGCAGCGCGAGCTGCGCCTGGATCTGCTGGATCCGGCTGGTCACGTCCATCACGCTCACGGTCGCTCACCCTCCTCGCGACGGGCACGCAGCCAGCGTCCTGCCACGACGTCGTCCAGCTCGCCGGCCTCGCGGCGGAGCCGCTCCTCGCGCCGACGCTCGGCCCGGCGCTCGAGCAGCAGCTCGACGGCCGAGAGCCGGGTCTTGTCCCGCTGCCAGTGGTCGCGGGCGGTCACGGCGACGGTGCCGGCGCTCAGCAGCGCCTCGCGGGCCCGGGCCGCGTCGGCCGCGAGCGCCTGGTGCGACGCCCGGACCGCGAGGTAGGACGCGACGCTGCCGTCGGTCTTCGTGCTGCGGGCGAGCCGCTCCTCCAGCAGGGCCACGCGGTGCCCCGCCTCCTGCTCCTCGGTGAGGGCGCGTCGCAACCCCAGCCGGCTGTCCTGCTCGCGGACGCCGCGGACGCGGGCCACGGCCAACATCCCGGCGTCCGGGTGACCCGTGCTCATGCCACCAGCTCCCTCAGCCGCTGCCAGGTCTCGGCGACCGGCGTGGTCTCGTCCATGGACTGCTGGAGGAAGGCGTCGATCTGCGGCAGCAGCGAGAGTGCCGCGTCCGCGTCGGCGTCGGCCCCCGGCACGTACGCACCGATCTCCACCAGTTCGCGCACCGACCGGTGGGCGGCCAGCATCCGGCGCAGTCGTACGGCGGCCGCCCGCTGCTCCGGGGTCGTCACGGCGGAGGTCACGCGCGAGATCGACTCGAGGACGTCGATGCTCGGGAAGTGACCCGCCGTGGCGAGCCTGCGGGAGAGGACGACGTGCCCGTCGAGGATCGAGCGGGCGGTGTCACCGATCGGGTCGTGGAGGTCGTCGCCCTCCACGAGCACCGTGTAGAGGCCGGTGATGCTCCCCTCCGGCGAGGTGCCCGCGCGCTCGAGGAGGCGTGGCAGGAGCGCGAAGACGCTCGGCGGGTAGCCGCGGGTGGCAGGCGGCTCACCCGCGGAGAGCCCGATCTCGCGCTGGGCCATCGCGACGCGGGTCAGGCTGTCCATCATCAGCACGACGTGACGGCCCGACTCCCGGAACCACTCCGCGATCCGGGTCGCCACGAAGGCGGCCCGCAGCCGCTCGACCGGCGGGGCGTCGGACGTGGCGACCACGACCACCGAATGGGCGAGGCCCTCGGGGCCGAGGTCGTTCTCGATGAACTCGCGGACCTCGCGACCACGCTCGCCGACGAGGGCGATGACGGAGATCTCGGCCTCGGTGCCGCGGGCGACCATCGAGAGCAGGCTCGACTTGCCCACGCCGGACCCGGCCATGATGCCGATGCGCTGGCCGCGGCCGCACGGGGTGAGCGCGTCCAGCGCCCGGACCCCCAGGCCGACCTGGTGGTCGATCCGGGGACGGCTGAGGGCCGCCGGGGCAGGGTGGTCGACGACGACCCGCTCCAGCCCGGCGAGGCTCGGACCGCCGTCGACGGGACGCCCGAGGCCGTCGAGCACGCGTCCGCGCAGGGCCTCGCCGACGCCGATGCGCAGCGGTCCGCCGGTGTGGTGCACCGGGTCGCCGACCCGCAGGCCGGAGGTGTCGCCCAGCGGGAGGCAGACCAGGCCGGCCGCACCGCTGGCGGCCACCTCGGCGAGCACCGGGACGGGGCCCCGCACCTCGACGAGGTCGCCGACCGCGGCGGACACGCCGACCACGCGCAGGTGGAGGGCCATCAGCTCGGCGACGCGGCCGAGCCGTACCGGCCGGACCGCCTCGTGGGCCCGCTGCCGCAGCTCGGGGGTGAAGGTGGTCATGACAGGACCCCCCGCAGTCGGGCCAGGGCGGTGTCGACCCGGAGGTCGACGACCTCGGTGTCGGTCTCGACCACGGCGTCGGCGTGCGACAGCGCCCCGTCGGGCAGCACCGTCACGCCACGCTCACGCAGGTCGCCGGCGGCCGTGGCAGCGACGTCCGGGTGGAGCCGGACGAGTACGCCGGACTCGGCGGGCAGCGCCGCCAGGGCTCGGACGACCGCGTGGCTGCCGGCCTCCGCCGCGGCCTCGCCGACGAGGGCGCCGGTCAGCTCCAGCGCCAGGTCGGCGGCCTGGGCCTCGACGGCGCGGCAGGTCTCCTCGAACCGGGCGCGGAGCTGCTCCGCGGCAGCCTCGAGGGCCGCCAGGGCGGCCCGGTGCTCTGCCTCGCGTCGCTGCGCCTCGGCCGCTGCTTCCGCCTCGACGGCGGCGACCGCGGTCCGGCCGGCGGCCTCGGCCTCGCGGCGTCCCTCGGCCCAGCCGACGGCGTACCCCTGCGAGCGGGCCGCCGTGCGGGTGCTCTCCGCGAGCCGGTCGAGGAGCTGCTCGGTGACCTGGTCGCCCTGGACCGAGCCCTGGCCCAGGCGGGTCCAGTGCGCGGGCCGCAGCTCCTTGAGGGTGAGCCCGACGGCGGGCTCAGTCGACGAACTCATCGTCGCTCCCTCGCCGGATCATGATCTCGCCGCTCTCCTCGAGCGAGCGGATGGTCCGGATGATCGCCTGCTGGGCCTCCTCGACCTGCGCGAGCCGGACCGGCCCGAGGAGCTCGACCTCCTCCATCAGGTTCTCGGCAGCACGCTCGGACAGGTTGCCGGTGATCTTGGAGCGGACCTGCTCGCCCACGCCCTTGAGAGCCATCGCCAGGGCCGAGGTCTCGACCTGGCGCAGCACCAGCTGCACGGCACGGTCGTCGAGCTGCACGACGTCCTCGAACAGGAACATCCGGCTCCGGACCTCCTCGGCGAGGGCGGCGTCCAGCGACTCGAGCCCCTCGACGATCTGCCGCTCCGTCGAGCGGTCCGAGCGGTTGATGATGTTGACGAGGGGGTCCAGCCCACCGACCCGCGAGACCTCCGTCGGCTGGAGCACCGAGGAGAGCTTCCGCTCCAGGATGGACTCCACGTTGCGGACGATCTCCGGGGTGGTCCGGTCCATCACCGCGATCCGGTGCGCCACCTCGGTCTGCTGTTCGGACGGCAGCCCGGAGAGCACCAGCGACGCCTTCTCGGGCGTCATGTGGGCGAGGACCAGCGCGATCACCTGCGGGTGCTCGTCCGCGATGAAGGAGCGGAGCTGGGCGGGGTCCGCCCGGTGCAGGAACTGGAACGGCAGCTGCACGGCCATCGCGTTGAGGCGCTGCACGACCTCCGCGGCCCGCTCCTTGCCGAGCGACTGCTCGAGCAGGTGCTCGGCGAACTCCAGGCCGCCCCGGACGATGTGGGCCCGGGCCGTGAAGAGCTGGTGGAACTCGTCGAGGACGTCCCGGCTCTCCGCCGGGGCCACGGTCTGGAGCTGGGCGATCTCGCCGGAGATCAGCTCGACCTCGGCCTCGCCCAGGTGGGCCAGCACGCTCGCGGCGCGCTCGCGGCCCATCTGGATCAGGACGATGGCGGCCTTGCGCGCCCCGGTGGTGGTCATGACGGCGGTCATCAGTGGCGCTCCACCAGCCAGCCGCGGAGCAGGGCCGCGACCTCCTCGGGCTGACGCTCCACCAGGGCGGCCAGCTCGTCACGGACCTCCACGTCGGCATCGCGGTCGGCGCGCTCCAGGGCCATGGTGGCCGGCGAGGTGTCGATGCGCTGCCGGGAGGCGGCGACCGCCGCCCGCTCGGCCTGGTCCTGGCGCAGCTGCTCGACGACGTACGTCGTGGCCTGGACACGGGCCTTGGCCCGCTTGCGGCTGCGCAGCCAGACGACCAGCACCAGCAGCGCCACGAGCAGGATCAGCACGCCGTTGCGGATCCACTCCGCCCGCTGCGAGCCGGCCTCGTCGGCTGCCGCCTCCTCGAGCGCCGCAGCCGCGGCGTCCTCGGCGGTGCGGTCGAAGGGGAGGGCGGACACCTCGACCGTGTCGCCGCGGCGCGGGTTGATGCCGACCGCCGCGGTGACCAGCTCCTCGACCTCGACCGGGTCGACCTTGGTGGGGGCGTTGACGTCGACGACGACCGCGGCGTGGAGCGACTCGACGCTCCCGGGGGCGGTCTCGCGGTGCTCGACGACCGTGTCGACCGCGTTGTCGCGGGTGGTCGACTCCTGGCTGTAGGTGCCCGAGCCGTCGGTCGCGCCGGTCTCCATCTGGCCCTCGGGACCGACGACCCCGCCGACCCCGGCGCCGGGCTGGCCGCCCGAGTAGGTCTCGGACTGCGTCTGCGACGACAGCGGCGGGTCGTCCTCGTCGGCCTCGTAGGTCGTCGACTCGGTGACGCTCTTGTCGAAGTCGAGGTTGGCGGTCACCTGGACGGTGGAGTTGCCGGGGCCGACGACCCGGTCGAGCATCTGCTGGATCCGGCCGTTGAGCTCGTCCTGGTAGTCCTCGACCTGCTGCGAGCGGGTGCTCGCTGCGCCGCCCGCGCCGTCGTTGGTGGAGAGGACGCGCCCGGTCGAGTCGGCGACGGTGACCATGTCGGGGTCCAGGCCGTCGATGCTGGAGGCGACCAGGTGGACGACCGCCTGGACCTGCTCGGGCTGGAGGTCCGCGCCCGGGCTGGTGGCGACGAGGACCGAGGCCGTCGCCGGGTCCTGCTCGTCGGCGAAGACCTCCTCCGGCGGCAGGGCGAGGTGGACGACCGCGGTGTCGACGCTGTCGATCGCCTCGATGGTCGTCGCGAGCTCGCCCTCCATCGCGCGCTTGAAGTCGGTCTGCTCCTTGAACTGCGACGTCGAGATGTCCTGGTTGTCGAGCAGCGCGTAGCCGCCCTTGCCGCTGTCGCTGGGCAGGCCCTCGCCGCTCAGGGAGATGCGGGTCGCGTACACCTGGTCGCGCGGCACCATGATCGTGCCGCCGCCACCGGTGATCTCGTAGGGGACGCCGTCGGCCTCCAGCTGCTCGATGACGGCCGAGGCGTCGCTGGAGGACAGGCTGCTGAAGAGCGGGGCGTAGTTCGGCGCCGCGGCCCAGCGGAAGACCATGAAGCCGGCGAGCAGCAGCGCTGCGGTGCCGACGACGGCGACGACCTTCTGACCGGTCGTGAACGACGCGAAGGAACGCTGGTAGCCCGCCAGCGTCCGGCGCAGGTTGTCCTTCATCCGACCTGCATCCGCATGATCTCGGTGAACGCCTCGAGGGCCTTGTTGCGGACCGCCACGGTCAGCTTGGTGGTCACGTCGGCCTCCGTCGCGGCGAGCGTGTAGTCGTGGATGTCGCTCAGGTCACCCGTCGCGGCCTGCACGGCGAGCCGGTCGGCGTGGTCCTGCACGCCCTCGAGGCGCTCGATGCCGTCGATGACCATGTCGCCGAACTCCCGGCCACCCCCGGCGGCCCCCTGGACGCCCGAGGTGGCGGGGGGAGCGACGGTCGGTGCGACGTACGGAGAGAAGCCGACGGCCTCGATCCCGGAGACACTCACTGGGCACGTCCGATCTGCAGGGCGGAGGAGTAGGAGTCCTGGGCGGTCTTGGTGACCTGGACCGAGGCCTGGAAGCCGCGCTGGGCCTGGATGAGGGAGGTCATCTGCACGCTCATGTCCATCGCGGGGGCGCGGACCATGCCGTCCTCGTCCGCGAGCGGGTGGTCCGGCGCGTACTGCAGCTGGCCCTCGGCGTCGCCGAGCTCGATCCGGTCGACGTCGACGCCGCCGTCCTCCCGCGAGGAGGCGACCACCATCTGCTGCTGGAACGCCGGCTCGTCGGTCGAGGTGATCGTGTTGGCGTTGGAGATGTTGTGCGCCAGCGAGTCCAGCCACGTCTGGTGCATGCCCAGGCTCGTGTTGGCGATGCGCAGCATGTCGAACGCGCCCATCAGACGGCACCTGCGGCGGTCTTGATGAGCGCGGAGCGGTCCGAGACCGCGCGGGTCATCACCTGGTACTGGAACTGCGACTGGATCGCGGCCAGCGACTCCTTGCGCAGGTCGACGTTGTTGCCGTTCGGCCCCACCGGGGTCTGGGTCGGCGCCGTGCTCGGCGCGATCCCCTCGGCCGGCATCTCACCGGAGTCGATGGCGGCGGCCAGCGAGGACTCGAAGTCGACGCTGGTGGCGCGGAAGCCGGGGGTGTCGACGTTCGCGATGTTGTCGGCGATGACGCGCTGCCGCAGCGAGATGCCGTCGAGGGCAGAGCTCAGGACCGCGGACACGGGATCGGGCATGGCCAGGGACACGGGAATCCTCCGAGGGGGATGCCGGTCCGTCGGCGAGGGGGGTGAGCGGTCCTTGCTCGCGATGCCGTTCGGCCCCGGAGGAGGGCGACTGAGGAAATCCCTTGGAGAAATGCTCGGCTGACCCACAGTCGGGACCATCGTCCCGACCGGGACCACCCGGACGGGTCAGGCGGGGGTGGCCGTCAGGCGGAGATGTCGACGTACGCCGGGCGCGCGGGCGTCACCGGCAGGGCAGCCGGCCGTCGCGAGAGCCGCTGGCGGTCACGCACGGCGGCGAGCGCCTCGGTCAGGGCGGCCCGGGCCGCGTCCTGCCGCCGCTGGACCTCCCGGGCACGGTCCAGCAGCTCGTCGGGCAGCGGTCCCCGGATGGCCGGCGGCTCCCACGGAGCCGGCTGGAAGCCGGCCTCGGGAGCGTCCGACCTGGCCAGGCGCTCCATCATCTCGGCGTCCCGCTCGAGCTGGTCGAGGACCTCCGCCCAGGCGAGGTGGTCGTCGCGCACGGCTCAGGCACCCACGGCGGCGGACCGCAGCGCGGCCTCGCGCCAGGTCTCGGCCAGGCCCTCGGCCAGCTCGAGGCAGTGGGCGGTGACGGCCGCGTCGCGGCCGACGTTGGCGTCGACGAGGCGCACCTGCAGGTGGCCGTACAGGGCGTCGAGGCCGGCAGCGCCCTCCCAGGCGTCCTTGCGGAGCGTGCCGCGCAGCTCGGCGACGATGTCCTGGGCGTGGACGAGCTGGACGTGGGCCTGGGCGTGGTCGCCGGCCTGCTGGGCGTCCTGGGCGCGTCGGCAGTCGAGGACGAGCCGCTCCATGAGCATGACGAGCAGCCGGGCAGGGCTGGCCGTCTGGACGGCTGCCTCCAGGTAGGCGGTGCGAGCGATGGGCATCATGTGGGTGCCTTCCTTAGCTTCCCGAGCCCGTGCTGGGCAGGCTGTTGATCTGTCCGGCCAGCCACGAGGACTGGCTCGACATCTGGCTGAGCGCCGTCTCCAGGGCGGTGAACTGCCGCGTCAGGGAGCTGCGGCGCAGCTCGAGGCGCTGGTCCCAGGCGTCGATGCTGTCGTTGAGGCGCCTGATGGCGTCGTTGCGTCCGGTGACCGCCGTGGTGAGGGTTCCGTCGATCTTGTCGCTGGCGCCCTTCGCCACGGCGTGGAGACGGCTCGCGAAGCCCTCCTCGGTGGTCGTGAAGCGCGCCTGCGCCCCGGCGGGGTCGGCGGCGTAGGCCTCCTTGAAGGTGGTGGCGTCGAAGACCAGCTTGCCCGTGCGGTCGGTCTGGACGCCGAGGCCGGCGAGGCTGCTGCCGTCGGCGGGGAACACGGTCTCGAGGAGCGCGCTCCTCAACGAGCGGGCGTTCGTGTCGCCGGCGAGCAGTCCGCTCGCCTTCGTCGTGGCGTTGTAGCCCGTCAGGCTGTCGATGTCGGCCAGCACGTTGTTGACGGCGTCGACCATGCCCTGCACCTGGCTGGTGAGGGCGTTGGTGTCGCGGCGCACTGCGATCTCGGAGGTGCCGGTCGCGTCCGCGGCGAGGGTGAGGCTCACGCCGGTCACGACGTCGGTGAAGGTGTTGCTCGCCGACGTCACGACGATGGAGTCGCCGAGGGTGATCTGCGCGTCGCGACCGGCGCGAACGGTGGCGCCACCCAGGACGGGGGAGCCGTCGCCGGCGTCCGCGAGCGTGAAGTCGCTGGCCGCACCGGTCGAGGTCGACTCGACCAGGAGGCGGTACGAGCCCTCGCCGACCTTGACGGTGGTGGCGTGGAGCCCGGTGGCGTTGGCGGGGGCGTTGATCGCATCGACCAGGCCCTGCAGGGTGCCGTCGGTGGTGAGGTCGAGGGACGTGGTGCCGTCGAGGCGGTCGAGCCGCACCGTCGAGGGGACGGAGCCGGCTTCGTCGAGGGCGGCGGCGTCCGTGAGCTCCAGGCGGTGGCTGGCCGAGGTCCGGTCGACCCTGACCGAGAAGGAGACCGGGCCCGCGGCGCTGCTGGTGGCGATGCTCACGCCGGTGTTGGAGGAGGTGGCGGTCACGGGGGACCACGCGGAGGCCTTGGCCAGGTCGGCGGCCTTCGTGGTGAGGGAGGCGACCTTGGCGTTGAGGGTCTGCAGCGCGTTGACGACGAGCTGCTCGCTGCTGACCCGGCTGCGGAGCCGGGCCTGCGGGACCGCTTCCAGCTGCATGAGCTGGTCGATGATCGTCGCGGTGTCCAGCCCGCTGGCGAGCCCGCTGATGCTGGCGGCGCCGCTCATGGGTCCTCCCTCGGGATCCGGGACCACCGGGTGGGTCGAGTGGGGACAAGACCCACCCGGCGGTCCTCAGGGGTTGGTGGTACTCAGTCCGCTCAGCGCAGGAGCGACAGGACGCTCTGGGGCGCCTGGTTCGCCTGGGCGAGCATCGCGGTACCGGCCTGCGACAGGATCTGCGCCCGGGTGAAGGACATCATCTCCTGCGCCATGTCCGTGTCACGGATCCGGCTCTCGGAGGCCGACAGGTTCTCGACGGCCACGTTGAGGTTGGCGATGGTGTGCTCGAACCGGTTCTGGTAGGCACCCAGGTTGGCGCGAGCGGTGGAGATGTCGGCGATCTTGCTGTCCAGCAGCTCCACCGAGGCCTGGGCCGCGTCCGCGGACGAGAAGTCCAGACCGGTCGGGCTGGTCACGCCAGCGGTGCCGTTGCTGAAGGCAGCGGCGTTCGGGTTGGCCGCGGCCACCGTCCCACCGTCGAGCGCCTTCACCGAGATGCCGGTCGCGGCACCGTCGGCGTCCTTCACGACCTGGACCGAGAAGTTCTGAGCGAAGTTATCGTCAGCCTTCAGGGCGTCGGCCAGACCCTGCACCGTGGTCGGGGCCGCCGCGAGGTTCACGACGACGTCCTTGGTCACACCGTTGCCCGAGTCCGAGCTGAAGGTGTAGTTGCCGGCGGCGAGGGTGGCGGAGTCGACGTCCCAGGTCGTCCCCGTGGTGGCGAGGGAGCCGGTCGTCAGGTCCTGCGCGATGCTGCTGACGTTGGCACCCGACAGGTCGACCGAGATCCGGCTGTTGGCGTCGCCGTCCGCGCCCACCTGGAAGGCGAGGCTGCCGGCGGTGCCGTCGAGCAGGTTGGTCCCGTTGAAGTTGGTCGACTTGCCGACCCGGTCGAGCTCCTCGACCAGCTGCGTGGCCTCGGTCTCGATGTTGGCCCGGGCCTCGCTGTTGTTGCTGTCGTTGGCGGCCTGGACGCCCAGGTCGCGCAGGCGCTGCAGGATGGAGTGGACCTCGGTGAGGGCCCCTTCCGTGGTCTGCACGACCGAGATGCCGTCCTGCGCGTTGCGGACGGCGACCTTGAGGCCACCGACCTGCGAGCGCAGGCCCTCGGAGATGGCGAGACCGGCAGCGTCGTCAGCGGCGCGGTTGATACGGAAGCCGCTGGACAGCTTCTCGAGCGACTTCGACATCTGGCCCTGCGTGACCGACAGGTTGCGGTACGAGTTGAGGGCGTCGATGTTCTGGTTGATACGAAGACCCATGATAGTTCCTTCCTGGATTCTGGATCACCTGCTGGAGTCCGTCCGTGGACTCCGTCGAGGAGGTGATCGGCGGGCGACGCGGCAGCATGAGGAGTCCGCGCCAAACTTTTCGGCGCCGGGTCAGGCGCTGGTCCGGACCCGACCGCCGGCGGCGTGCTCGGCGGCGACCGCCGCCACGCCACCACTGGCGTGCCGGGCCGCGACGGCGGCGAAGTACGCCTCGCGCCGCCGGGCCGCCACGCCGCCCGGGCGTGCGGGTGCGGCGACCTGCTCGGGGTCGAGCTGGGAGTTGAGGGCGTCCTTGAGCAGCACCATCGCCTCGGCGCGCAGCTGGGACACCCGCGACTCGGTGACCCCCAGCTCCTCGGCGATCTCGGCCATCGGCCGCTCTGCGAGGAAGTAGCCCTCCACGACCGTGCGGAGCCGCTCGGGCAGCTCGGCGACGGCCTCGGAGAGGTAGGTGAGGCGCTCCTGGTGCTCGAGCACCTGCTCGGGGGAGGGCGCGGTGGAGACGAGGGAGTCGGCGTACGACGACTCGTCCGTGCCGCCCTGCAGCGACAGGACCTGGGCGCGGGCGATGTCGTCGGCGTTCGCCGTGACCTCCGCCGGCTCGAGGCCGAGCGCGCTGGCGACCTGGGCGTCGTCGGGGACCCTGCCCAGGGAGTGCGCCAGCCGGGTCCGGGTCTCCTCGATGTCCCGGGCGCGCCGGCGCACGGAGCGGGAGGCCCAGTCGACGCTGCGCAGCTCGTCGAGGACCGCACCTCGGATCCGCGTCGACGCGTAGCGCGCGAACGGCACCCCGAGGTCGGGGTCGAACCCGCGGCCCGCCTGCACCAGGGCGGTGAGGCCGGCCGAGGTCAGGTCGTCACGGCTGACGTGGCCGGGGACGCGCGACATCGTCTCGCGGACCACGTGGCCGACCAGCGCGATGTGGCTGGTGACGAGGTCGTGGGAGGCGGGGGACTGGGGGGAGGTGCTACCGAGGGACACGCGAGGAGCATGTGGCGCGTCAGGCGGTCCGCGTCCTGGTATTGCACCGTCTCGGACCCTCGGAGGACCGATGCGGGACCAGGGTCCCGATGGTCCTGGTCAGTTCGGGCCATCCCCGGCTGGGTAGCGCCACGACGCAGCGATGTCCGCTCGCCCGTGGCCCGCGGTCGCGGGATCTGCGGGCAAAACCCTCAGGTCCGTCCCTGGCGGCCGATGGAAGGGGCACCGATGCCGAGAGGGGAGTGCCGCGATGGACCTGATGGAAAAGCTGTCGCTGGTGCTGTGGCGCGAGCGGGAGCTGCTCGAGACCTTGCACTTCAAGCTGGAGGTCGAGCAGCTGGTGCTCGCCAGCGGCCGTACGCGCTGGCTGATGCACGCGGCCCGCGACGTCGACGCCGTGCTGTCCACGATCCGCGAGACGGAGGTGCTGCGCGCGGTCGCGGCCGACGAGGCGGCGGCGGCCATCGGGATGACGTCCAACCCGAGCCTCAGCGCCCTCGCCGACGCGGCGGAGGAGCCCTGGTCCACGATCCTGGCCGAGCACCGGCAGGCGTTCGTCGCCGCGACCGCCGACATCACCGCGCTCGCCGACTCCAACCGTGACCTGATCTCCGCCGGCTACCGGTCCGCCCGGGAGACGCTGCTGTCCCTGGGGGAGACCACCGACGGCTACGCCGCGGACGGGTCGGCCACGGCCGAGCCGGTGCGGCCCCGGCTGGTGGACCGGAGCCTGTGACATGACCGGGACCTTCTCCTCCGTCAACAACGCCCTGAGTGCGCTGCGCTACCACCAGGTCGTCATGGACGTGTCGAGCGGCAACATCGCCAACGTCTCCACCGACGGCTACGCCCGGCGCCGGGTCATCGGCGAGGCGATGGGCGCCCCCGTCCAGCCGGCCATGTGGAGCAGGTACGAGGGCGCCGGCGACGGCGTCAAGGTGGGCGGGCTGCAGCGGATGGTCGACCAGTTCCTCGACGTCCGCGCCCGTCGCGAGCACGGCAACCAGTCCTTCCTCGACGTCCGCCAGAGCGTGCTCGAGCGCGTCGAGGCCGGCATCGGCGAGCCCGGCGAGAACGGTGTGGCGGCTGCTCTGGACGAGTTCCGAAGCGGCTGGCACGTCCTGGCCAACAACCCTGACTCCGAGGCTGCCCGCAGCCAGGTCCTGGCTCGCGCGGCCACGCTCGCGGATGCGCTGTCCGTGCAGCGGCGCAACGTCGAGGTCGAGGAGGGCGACCAGCGCATCGTGCTGCTCTCCGGCGTCGACGAGGTCAACACGCTGGCCGGCGACCTGGCCGAGACCAACCGCAGCATCGCGGTCGCGCAGATGAACGGCACCGAGGCCGGCGTCCTGCTCGACAAGCGCGACGCCCTCGCCCTGCGGATCTCCGAGCTCACGGGAGCCTCGGCGACCCTCAACGCCAAGGGCGGCCTCGACGTGACCGTCGGGGGCGTGGCCCTGGTCTCGGGGAGTGACGCCGGTGTCCTGGCGGTCAGCTCGGGGATCAACGCGGACGGGACCGCCGACGGAGGCCCGGTCGGGTTCACCGTGACGTCGCCGGGCGGCACGGTCACCGACGTCACCGGCGGCGTCGGCGGCGAGGCGGGTGGGGTGGCCGAGCTCCTCACCACGACCCTCCCTGCCCATCGCGCGGGCATCGAGGCCGTCGCCCAGCGGCTGGCGGACGACGTCAACGCCGCCCACGGTGCCGGTTTCGACCAGGACGGGAACCCCGGTCAGCCGGTGTTCACCTTCGACCCGACGGACCCCGGTGGCCCGCTGGTGCTCAACCTGGACGACCCGCGCCTGGTCGCGGCCTCGGCGACCGGCGGCGGGCCCAACAGGAACGGCGACAACGCGACGGCCGTGGCCGACGCGCTCTCGGGGGCCGCCGGCGCCTACCAGCGGCTCGTCACCGGCTTCGGCTCGGAGGTCGCCTCGACCCGGCGGCTCGCCGGCAACCAGCAGGCGCTCACCGGCCAGGTGGACGCGGCCCGTGAGCAGCTCTCGGGCGTCAGCCTCGACGAGGAGATGGTCACCATGCTGCAGGCGCAACGGGCCTACGAGGCCGCGGCACGCGTGATGACCACGATCGACTCGGTGCTCGACACCCTCATCAACCGGACCGGACTGGTGCGCTGATGACCATCACCCGTGTCACCCAGTCGATGATGACCGAGCGTTCGCTCACCGGGCTGCAGGGCAGCCTGGGCAAGCTGGCCGACATCCAGGAGCACCTGTCCACCGGGCGCATCCTCAACCGCCCGTCCGACTCGCCGACGGGGACGGCCGCCGCGATGCGGCTGCGGGGGGCGATCGCCCAGCAGCAGCAGTTCGCACGCAACGCCGAGGACGGCCTCGGCTGGCTCAACACCGCCGACGCGACGCTGCAGTCCACCAACGACCAGCTGCGGACCGCCCGCGACCGGGCGCTCCAGGGCGCCAACGCAGCGACCAGCCCGGCGGCGCGCGAGGCGCTGGCGACCGAGGTCGAGCAGATCCGGGCCGGCGTGCTCGCCGCGGCGAACACGTCCTACCTCGGTCGGCCGATCTTCGGCGGCACCACGGCCGGCAGCACCGCGTACGCCTCGGCCTCGCCCGGAGCCGGTCTGCCGGAGGTGGTCACCTACACCGGTGACGGCGGCTCGGTCAGCCGGACGGTCGCCGAAGGCGTCTCGATCGAGGTGCAGGTCGACGGCGAGGCGGCCTTCGGGCCGGACGGGGACTCGGTCTTCGACCACCTCGACGCCCTGGCCGCGGCCCTGCGCTCGGGCGACACGGCGGCGATCCGTGCCGGCGTGGACGCCGTGACCGCCGACATGGACCGCGTGGGCTCGGCCCTGGCCAACGTCGGTGCCCGCGCCGTGCGGGTGGAGCAGGCCACCGTGCGGGCGGCCGACGCCGAGACCGGGCTGGCCAGCTCCCTGTCCGAGATCGAGAACACCGACCTGCCCCAGGCGATGGTGGAGCTGCAGATGCAGGAGGTCGCCTACCAGGCCGCCCTCGCCGCCACCGCCCGGGTGCTGCAGCCCAGCCTGGTGGACTTTCTGAGATGATCGACCGGTCCGCCCCGTACGCAGGAGAGACATGCCCGAGATCCCGGTGATCGAGCTGGTGCAGCCCATGCCCGGCTTCCCGGACCACGCCAGGTTCGCGCTGGTGCAGCTCGACGAGGACGGGGTGCTGTGCAGCCTGACCTCGCTCGAGGACCCCGACCTGAGGTTCCTGGTCGTGCCCCCGGTGCGCTTCTTCCCCGACTACGCGCCCACCGTTGACGACGAGGCCGTGACGGCGCTCGGCATCGACGGGGCCGAGGACGTGCTGGTGCTCTGCGTCCTCACCGCGGGGGAGACCCTCGCCGGCACCACCGCCAACCTGGTGGCCCCCGTCCTGGTCAACACCTCGACCAACCGTGCCCTGCAGGTGGTCCTCGACGACCCGGCACTCTCGGTCGCCACGCCGCTCGTGGCGTGATGGACCCCTCGTCCCCGGGGCTGCGGCCCCCGGACGGTAGCGTGGCGCCATGTTGGTCCTGAGCCGCCGTGCGGGTGAGAGCGTCGTGGTCGGCGACGACGTGACGATCTCGATCCTCGAGGTGCGTGGCGACGTCGTACGGGTGGGGATCTCCGCGCCCCGCTCGGTCGCGGTCCACCGCGCCGAGCTGCTCGAGCAGCTCGAGGAGACCAACCGGACCGCGGCCTCGCCGAGCGACGACGCCGTCGCCTCCCTCAGCGAGCAGCTGCGACGCCACCCCCGCTGAGGGGTTCCTCAGGACTCGCGCCGGAGGCGGGACGCCAGCACGGCCGCTTGGGTGCGGCCCTTAACACCGAGCTTGGCCAGCAGGCTCGTGACGTGGTTCTTGACCGTCTTCTCGGCCAGGAAGAGACGTTCGCCGATCTGCTTGTTGGTGAGCCCGTCGGTGATCAGGTCGAGGATCTGCGCCTCCTGCGGCGTCAGCGAGTCCACCCCGGAGGGGCTCGCACCGGTGCGCATCCGTTCGATGACCTGGATCGCCGCGCCCGCCTCGATGAGCGAGTGGCCCTTCACGACCGCCCGGATCCCACTGACCAGGGCGGTCTCGTCGATCTGCTTGAGGACGTAGCCGGCGGCCCCGGCGAGGATCGCGGTGAACATCGCCTCCTGGTCGTCGTAGCTGGTCAGGATCAGGCCGCGGATCGCGGGGTCGGCGGCACGCACCTCGCGACAGACCTCGATGCCGTGGCCGTCGGGGAGCCGGCCGTCGAGGATGGCCACGTCGGGCTTGAGGGCGAGGATCTGGGGGACGGCCTCGGCGACGGTGCCGGCCTCGCCGACCACCTCGATGTCGGGCTCCTCCTCCAGGAGGGTGCGCAGTCCGCGTCGGACCAGGGCATGGTCGTCGAGCAGATACGTGCGGATCGGCGCGACCATGTTCCTCCTCCCGAGCGGACGGGTCCCAGCCTACGGGGCGGCGGCGACGTGCACTGCGGAGTGGTGAAGGAATATAGTTGACAACGTCAACTGTTGTGCTGATCGTGAATCGAGCTTCCGTGACCCAGACCCCGCTGCCGGCCGAGCAGGCCGGCCAGATGACGCACCGCGAGGTGCTCGAGGCCCTCAGCGGCCTGCTGCTGGCGATGTTCGTGGCGATGCTCTCCAGCACCGTCGTGTCCAATGCCCTCCCCGTCATCGTCGCCGACCTCGACGGCAGCCAGACGGGCTACACGTGGGTCGTCGTCGCGACCCTGCTGACGATGACCGCGACCACCCCGATCTGGGGCAAGCTCGCCGACCTGGTGAGCAAGAAGATCCTCGTGCAGACCGCGCTGGTGATCTTCTCGGTCGGCTCGCTCGTCGCCGGCTTCGCGCCGTCGATGGAGGTGCTGATCGGCGCGCGGGCCTTCCAGGGCCTGGGGGTGGGCGGCCTGACCGCGCTGGTGCAGGTGGTGATCGCCAGCATGGTGAGCCCGCGCGAGCGCGGTCGCTACGCCGGCTACATCGGCGCCACCTTCGCCCTCGCCACCGTCAGCGGTCCGCTCGTCGGCGGCCTCCTCGTCGACACCGTCGGCTGGCGCTGGTGCTTCTTCGTCGGCCTGCCGGTCGCGCTGCTCGCCTTCGTCGTCCTGCAGCGGACCCTCCGGATCCCGGTCGTGCGCCGCAAGGTCGAGATCGACTACCTCGGCGCGACGCTGCTCGTGGGCGGCGTGTCGGTCCTGCTGGTGTGGGTCTCGCTGGCCGGTTCCCAGTTCGCGTGGACCTCGGGGACCAGCATGCTGCTCGTCGTCGCCGGTCTCGCGGTCCTCTCCCTCGCGGTCTACGTCGAGGCGCGGGTGGCGACCGAGCCGGTGATCCCGCTGCGGCTCTTCCGCGACCGCACCACGTCGCTGGCCACCGCCGCGTCGGTGCTGATCGGGGTGGCGATGTTCGGCTCGACCGTCTACCTGAGCCAGTACTTCCAGCTGGCCCGCGGCATGTCGCCCACCGAGGCCGGCCTGATGTCGATCGCGATGGTCGGCGGCCTGCTCGTGTCGAGCATCGTGTCCGGGCGCCGGATCTCCGAGACCGGTCGCTGGAAGCGGTTCCTGGTCGGCGGCATGGTGCTCGTGATCGTGGGCCTGTCACTGCTCGCGACCATCGACGAGACCACCTCGCTGGTCGCCGTCGGCGCCTTCATGGCCGTGCTCGGCCTCGGACTGGGTGCGACGATGCAGAACCTCGTGCTCTCGGTCCAGAACAACACCGCCCAGTCCGACATGGGCGCGGCGAGCTCGGTCGTGGCATTCTTCCGGTCCATGGGAGGTTCGGTGGGAGTGTCGGCGCTCGGCGCCGTCCTCAGCCACCAGGTCGCCGACACCGTCAGCGCCGGCCTGGCCCGCATGGGCATCCCCGCCGACGGTGGCAGCAGCAGCCGCTCCATCCCCGACCTCGCGACCCTGCCCGAGCCGATCCGGGAGCTCTTCGAGCACGCCTTCGGCCAGGCGACCGGTCACCTGTTCCTCGTGGCCGTGCCCTTCGCCGTGCTGGCCCTCGGCTGCGTGCTGCTGATCCGCGAGGTCCCGCTGCGGACCACGGTCCTGCGCGAGGACGAGCTCCAGCCCGAGGCGGTGCGGCCGTGAGCGACGACTCGCCGTCACGGGCCGACGCGCTGCGGGGGATCGAGCGCGAGGTCGGCGTCCTGATCCGCCGCGTGCGCCGCGTGATCCGCGTCGTGGCCGGCGAGGTCCACCCGGACCTGCAGCCGGCGGCGTACCTGCTGCTGGCGCAGGTCCAGGAGAACGGTCCGCTGCGCTCCTCGGTGCTCGTCGACTCGACGGGCGTCGACAAGGGCGCCGTGAGCCGCCAGATCCAGCAGCTCGTCGACCTCGGGCTGGTCGACCGGGCACCTGACCCGCACGACGGCCGCGCCACCCTGGTCTCGCTGACCGACGAGGCCCGCTCCCGGCTGGAGCGGGTGCGGGGCGAGCGGTCCGAGCGGTTCGACCGCCGGCTCGCCGAGTGGACCGCCCCCGAGCTCACGTCCTTCGCGCAGCAGCTCGCCCGCTACAACGTCGCGCTCGACGACCGGGAGGCCTGACCCGCGTCAGCGGATCCAGACCGCCGTGTCGGCGGGCAGCTTGGCGTCGTCGACCGGGCCGCTGGCCACCAGCACCTCGCCCTCCGGGAGGGGGACCGGTGCGTCGCCGCAGTTGAGGACCACGGTCAGTGGGCCCCGGGAGAACGACAGCACGTCGCGACCGGCGTCGAGCAGCCGCACCTCGTCACCGGCGTCGAGCGCGTGCTCACGACGCCGGCGCAGCGCCTCGCGGTAGAACTCCAGCGTGGACCCGGCGCGACCCCACTGGGCGCCGACGGTCAGCTCGCCCCAGGTGTCCGGTTGCGGGATCCAGGTCGGCGCCCCGCCGGGACCGAAGCCGTACGGAGCGGACTCGCCCTCCCACGGGATCGGCACGCGGCAGCCGTCGCGGCCCCGCTCGCCCGTGCGCAGCGCCGCGGGGTCCTGCCAGTCGGCGGGGGCGACGTCGACCTCCTCGAGGCCGAGCTCCTCGCCCTGGTAGAGGTAGGCGGACCCCGGCAGGGCCAGCATCGTGAGCGTCGCCGCCCTGGCGCGTGCGAGACCGCGCTCGCCGCCGCCGTAGCGCGACGGGTGGCGGACCACGTCGTGGTTGCTGAGCACCCACGTCGGGGCGGCCCCGACCGGCTCCATGGCGGTCAGCGTGCCGTGGATGACGTCGGCGAAGGCGGTGGCCGACCACTCGGCCAGCAGCCAGCCGAAGTTGAAGGTCTGCGACAGCTCGTCGGGGCGGACGAAGCGCGCCATCGACTCCGCGGTCTGGGTCCAGGCCTCGGCGACCGCCATCCGGTCGCCGTCGTACGCGGCGAGGACGCGGTGCCACTCGCGGTAGACGTCGTGGACCTCGGGCTGGTCCCACATCGGCTCGTCGTGGAGGCGCCGCTCGACCATGGAGCCGGAGTGCCCGGCGTGCGGGACGACCTGCTGGTCGCGCAGGCTCGCCTCCTTGAGCAGGCCGTGGGCCACGTCCACGCGGAACCCGTCGACGCCGCGGTCGAGCCAGAAGCGCAGCACGTCCTCGAACATGGCCGGCACCTCGGGGTTGCGCCAGTCGAGGTCGGGCTGGGTGGTGTCGAACAGGTGGAGGTACCACTGGCCGTCCGCCACGCGGGTCCAGGCGGGGCCGCCGAAGACCGACTCCCAGTTGTTGGGCGGCTGCGAGCCGTCCTCGCCGCGACCCTCGCGGAAGAGGTAGCGCGCCCGCTCCGGGCTGCCCGGGCCGGCCGCGAGTGCCTGCTGGAACCACACGTGCTCGTCGGAGGTGTGGTTGGGCACGAGGTCGACGATCACCTTCAGGCCCAGGCCGTGGGCGGTCTCGAGCAGCTGGTCGGCCGCGTCGAGGTCGCCGAACAGCGGGTCGACGTCGCGGTAGTCGGCGACGTCGTAGCCGTGGTCGTGCTGGGGGGAGGTGTAGAACGGCGTCAGCCAGACCGCGTCGACGCCGAGGTCGCGCAGGTAGGGCAGCCGGGCCGTGATGCCGGGCAGGTCGCCCACGCCGTCCCCGTCGGAGTCGGCGAAGCTGCGGACGTAGACCTGGTAGGTGACCGCGTCGCGCCACCAGGTGCCGGGCCTCTTTGGATCGTTCAAAGCCATGCGTTCAAGTGTGGCTGGCGGGTGGGTGTTGGGTCAATCCGGGGCCTGTCGTCGGTTCCCCGCTCGAGCGGGGAACCGTCACCTGGAGGGGAAGCAACCCCCCCAGGCGCCAGCTTCCCCCTCGCGTGTGACGGGGGAAGCGTCGTACGTCGCGACCTCCGGGCCGCGCCCGCCGGAGGACCGCCGCGTCAGGCGCGCAGCTGGTTGAAGGCCACCGGGTCGACCCCCACCCAGACGTGCTCGGCGAGCGCGACCACCCGGCCGTCGGCGTCGTAGAGGGTCGCGGCGGTGTACGTCTTGCGCCCCTCGCCGCCGAGGGCCGCCCCGACCACGACGTGGGGCTCGCCGACCACCGGGAGGGTGTCCACGCGGGCCGTGATCCGACCCAGCACCATCGGCCGCTCGGTGAGGTCGCCCGCCCAGCCGCCGACGCAGTCGAGCGCCGCCCACGTCACCGGCAGCGAGGCGCGCAGGTGGTCGTCGACGTAGGCGTGCCAGTCCTCGGCGTGGCTCTGGTGCGGCGTCCACGTCGACGCGACCCGCACCCGGCCCTCCGGGTCGTCCTCGACCCGGCCGGGGAAGATCCGCAGCCCGTCGTCCTGCTCGCGCTCCGGACCGCACGCGAAGCACCCGGGGAACGGGTGCGTGGTGAGACCGGCGTACGACGTCCGCGCGGCAGCCGCAGTCGCCGGATCGACCTCGGTGACCGCCTCGAGCTCGTCGCCGACCACCTCGGCCGTGGCGACCACCTCGTCGCCGTCACTCGCGACGCCGTCCTCGACCCTGAGCCGGGTGTCGAGCGGGGGCGGCTGGCGGAGGGTGACCCGGATGGTCGGCCAGGCCGACGCGTGGTCCTCAGGGCAGTCGTGGTCGAGCGTGCCGGCCAGCGCGCCGGCGGTCCAGCCGCCGTTGCCCGACGAGGCGGGCCCGCGGAACCGGCGGGGGACGATCAGCTCGGTCATGGCCGGATCCTCTCCCACCGCTCCAGCGCCTCGCGTCGCTCCTCGGCGTGGTCGACGATCGGGTCGATGGGCTCGTGCGGGTCCTCGGCGTCGGCCAGCTCGGGCAGCCACCGCCGGACGTACGCCCCGTCCGGGTCGAACTTCCGCCCCTGCGTCACCGGGTTGAAGACCCGGAAGAACGGGGAGGCGTCGGTGCCGCTCCCCGCGGTCCACTGCCAGCCGTGCTGGTTGGAGGCGAGGTCGCCGTCCACCAGCCACTGCATGAAGTGGCGCGCACCGTGCTGCCACTCGACGTGCAGGTCCTTGA
Source organism: Nocardioides euryhalodurans (assembly GCF_004564375.1). NCBI lineage: Bacteria > Bacillati > Actinomycetota > Actinomycetes > Propionibacteriales > Nocardioidaceae > Nocardioides > Nocardioides euryhalodurans. Next base: position 1,844,748 of record NZ_CP038267.1, on the reverse strand, counting down.
CCAGGAAGCTGGCCACGATCATGCGGACCCGGTTGTGCATCCAGCCGGTCGCGCGCAGCTCGCGCATCCCGGCGTCGACGATCGGATAGCCGGTCCGCCCGCGCTTCCACCGCTCGAAGAGCTCGCCCGGCTCGTCGTACGACATCCGGGCGTACTCGCTGCGGAAGTAGTCCCGGGCGGTCTCGGGACGGTGGTGCAGCACGTGGGCGTAGAACTCGCGCCAGGCGAGCTCGGAGCGGTACTTGGCCGCGCCGGTCGAGTCGCGCTCCGCGAGGTCGGCGAGCATCGTCCGCGGGTGGATCTCGCCCCACTTGAGGTGCACGCTCATCCGCGACGTGCCGGGCACCCCGGGCTTGTCCCGGTCGGTGCCGTAGTCGTCGAGCCGGTCGTCGAGGAACGCCTGCCAGCGCCGCCTCGCCGCGGTCTCGCCCGCCGGGGGCAGCTCGAGCCCGTCGGGTCGCTGCAGGTCGGGGAGGTCCGTGGTGCCGTCGACGGTGAGGTAGCTGACGTCGCGCGGCGGGTCGATCGGACCGCGCCAGCCGTGCTCGGCCCAGCGCTTGCTGAACGGCGTGAACACCCAGTAGGGGGTCCCGTCGTCCTTCAGCACGCGCCCCGGCGCCACGGCGTACGGCGAGCCGGTGCGGACCAGCTCGACGTCGTGCTCGGCCAGCGCCTGCTCGACCGCCTCGTCGCGCTGCGAGCCGTACGGGCCGTAGTCGGCGGCCACGTGCACCCGGCTCGCACCGACCTCGCGGGCCGCCGCGACGACGCGCCGGACCGGGTCGCCCCGGACCACCTGCAGGCCGCCGTCACCGCCCGCGCGGTTGCGCAGCGACGCGTCCAGGGCGCGGAGCGAGTCGCCGAGGTGGAGCTTGCGCGAGATGCCCGCCGGGCCCCACAGCGCCGGGTCGAGCACGAAGAGGGGGAGCACGTCGCCGTCCGCGGCCGCCTCCACCAGGGCGGGGTTGTCACCCAGCCGCAGATCCCGCCGGAACCACATCACTGCCGTCATCCCCGCCACTCTGTCACCCCGCGCAACGGCCCGGGAGGCAGCCGCTGGGGCGATGGGCGAGAATGCACCCGTGAGCGACCTGATCGACACCACCGAGATGTACCTCCGGACGGTCTACGAGCTGGACGAGGAGGGGATCGTGCCGCTGCGCGCCCGGATCGCGGAGCGGCTGCACCAGAGCGGCCCGACGGTCTCGCAGACCGTCGCCCGGATGGAGCGCGACGGCCTGCTCACCGTCGAGGGCGACCGCCACCTCGAGCTGACCGAGGAGGGGCGCCGGCTGGCGACCCGCGTGATGCGCAAGCACCGGCTCGCCGAGCGGCTGCTGGTCGACGTGATCGGCCTCGACTGGGAGCTCGTCCACGCCGAGGCGTGCCGCTGGGAGCACGTGATGTCCGAGACCGTCGAGCGGCGGCTCATCGAGCTCCTCGACCACCCCACGGAGTCGCCCTACGGCAACCCGATCCCGGGGCTCGACGAGCTCGGCGAGATCGAGGCCGGCGAGGGCTTCATGGAGGGCCTCAGCCCGCTGTCCCGGGTGGCCGTCGACGCCGAGTCCCGGGTGCTGATCCGCCGGATCTCGGAGGAGATGCAGAAGGACGAGGTGTTGATGGGTGCCCTGCGCCGCGTCGGTGCGCTGCCCGACAAGACCGTGACCGTCGCCCGGACCGAGGAGGGCGTCCTGGTCGGCTCCGGCGGCGAGACCGCCGAGATCGTCCCGGAGGCGGCCGACCACATCTTCGTGCGGGTGCTCTGACCTGCTGAGGCTCAGGCCAGCAGCGCGGTCAGGAACTCGCTGCACCCGGTGTCGAGCTTGTACGTCGCCAGGTCGTCGCCCCGGGTCCTGCCCCGGTTGACGATCACGACGGGCGTGCCGGCCTTCGCCGCCCGGCGTACGAACCGGAAGCCGCTCATGACGGTCAGCGACGACCCCGCGACCAGCAGCGCGCCGGACTCGCCGAGCGCGTCGACGGCGGCGTAGCAGCGCTCGACCCGCGGCGGGGGCACGTTCTCGCCGAAGAAGACGACGTCCGGCTTGAGGACGCCCCCGCACAGCTCGCAGTCGGCGACCCGGAAGCCGGACCAGTCGACGAGGTCGACGTCGCCGTCCGGGCGCAGGGCGAGGTCGGCGTGGGCCTCGGCCCAGCCGGGGTTGAGGTCCGAAAGCCTCTCCTCGAGGGCCGACCTGGCCGAGGTGGTGCGGCAGTCGAGGCAGACCACGTCGGCGATCCGGCCGTGCAGCGCCACCAGCCGCGGCGTCCCGGCGGCCTCGTGCAGGCCGTCGACGTTCTGGGTCATCACCAGGGCGGCGTCGAGGGTGGCCAGCGCGCGGTGGCCGGCGTTGGGCCCGGCGTCGGAGAACCGGCCGTAGCCGGTGTGCACCCGCGCCCAGTAGCGCTGGCGCGCCTCGGGCCCGGAGACGAACTCCTGGTAGGTCATCGGCGTGCGCGACGGCGACCCCGGCCCGCGGTAGTCGGGGATCCCTGAGTCGGTGGAGAGCCCCGCCCCCGTGAGCACGACCAGCCGCCGCCCCCGGAGCAGGTCGAGCGCGCGCTGGGTAGTTCGTGAGGGAACCGTCCCCGCCACGCCGTCGACGGGGGCAGCCTCGTCACGCGCCACCGGCTGGGAGAGCGTCATCGGGCGTAGCGCGCCTCGGCCCGCGCGCGACGCTTGGCAGCCTCGACGTCGCGGTCCTTGGGTGGCGCGGTCGTGACGAGCTCCTCGAGCAGGTGCCGGGTCGTGTGGGCGATCTCGGCGACGGCGCGGTCGAACGCGACCTGGTTGGCCTGCGAGGGCCTGGTCGCCCCGCTGACCTTGCGGACGAACTGCAGGGCGGCGGCCGTCACCTCGTCGTCGGTGGCCGGCGGGGCGAAGTTGTGGAGCGGACGGATGTTGCGGCACATGCCCCGAGCGTACGTCGCTGCGACCCGCCCCGGCCCGCCTCGAGGCGTCGCTGCAAGGATCGGGGCATGGCTACTCGCGAGTTCGACGTCGCGCTGCTCGGGGCGACCGGCTTCACCGGCGCGCTGACGGCCGAGCACCTCGCCCGGCGCGCGCCCGACGGGCTGCGCTGGGCCCTGGCCGGCCGCAACCTCGCCAAGCTCGAGGGCGTGCGCCGCCGGCTCGCCGACATCGACGCGACGCTCGGGGAGCTCCCGCTCGTCACCGCCGACTCGACCGACCCGTCCTCGCTGGCCGACCTCGCGGCGCGGACGAAGGTCGTGGCGACGACGGTCGGCCCGTACCTCACCTACGGCGAGCCGCTGGTCGCGGCGTGCGCCGCGGCCGGCACGGACTACGTCGACCTGACCGGGGAGCAGGAGTTCGTCGACCGGATGTACGTCGCCCACCACGCGACCACGCAGCGGACCGGTGCCCGGCTGGTGCACGCCTGCGGCTTCGACTCGGTCCCGCACGACCTGGGCGCGTACTTCACCGTCGGGCACCTCCCGGCCGACGAGCCGATCACCCTGCGCGGCGTGGTGCGAGCAGGCGGTGCGGTGAGCGGCGGCACCTTCCACTCGGCGATCACCGCCTCGTCGCGACCGCGCCAGATGAGGGAGGCCGCGGCCGCCCGGCGCCGGGTCGAGCCCCGCCCCGAGGGGCGGTCGTCGCGGGCGGTGAAGGCGAGGCCGCAGCGGGACCCGGTGCTGGGCTACTGGCTGCTGCCGCTCCCGACCGTCGATGCGGCGGTGGTCGCGCGGAGCGGGGCCGCCCTGCCGGCGTACGGCCCGGAGTTCCGCTACTCGCACTTCGCCGGCACCAGGACGCTCCGCTACGCCGCGGGCGGCGCCCTCGCCGTCGGCCTGCTCGGGGCCGCGGCGCAGGTCGGGCCGCTGCGCTCGCTCCTGCTGGACCGGCTGCAGCCGGGGCAGGGGCCCGACGAGGCGCGCCGCGAACGGTCGTGGTTCCGGGTGGACTTCGTCGGCGAGGCAGGGGGCCGGTCGGTGCACACGCGGGTCTCCGGTGGCGATCCCGGCTACGGCGAGACGGCCAAGATGCTGGGCGAGTCGGCGCTGTGCCTGGCGCTCGACGACAACCCGGAGGTGAGCGGCCAGGTGACCACCGCGCAGGCGATGGGGGACCGGCTGCTGGAGCGGCTGCAGGCCGTGGGGCTGCGCTTCGAGGTCGTTTCCCACGCCGTGACGGGGCCCCTCTCCACCCGTTAGGCAAAATCTTCGACCAGGCATTGATCTCGGCCCGGGTGCGAGACACGATTCAGTGCAGTGGCCGACCTGCGTGGTCGGCCACCGGCATGGGGACGTCACACCTCGGGGGGCCATGCCTCCTGCTCACGGTTGCGCCGCTCCCCGTGTCCCGCCAGTCGTGGCGGCGGGTTCGAGTCGGGGGGCTAGGACCCGTCGTCCGCGGGGTGGCCGACGGGCCGCACCTGCAAGCGCCATGCGGTCCGGCGGCCCGGCTGACGGGCCGCATGGCGCCCAGCGATGCCGTGCCGCTGTCACCCGGGACCCTCGCGTCATCGCGAGACGGATGCGACACTGGCCGTCCCCCCAGCCCGGAGGAAGCTCCGGGCGACCGAGACGGATGGTGCTCCATGCGTATGTCCCCCACACGCACGTTCCGACGCGCCGGAAGGACCGCGGTGGCCGTGGCCACGGCAGCGGTGATGGCGCTCCCGCTGGCGGCCTCGCAGGCCCAGGGCGAGCAGGCCCAGCGGATCCCCGGCAAGAAGTTCGCCGCCTACGAGTACGGCTGGTACCCGATCCACTTCGTCGACCACTTCGAGCCGGGCAAGAGGCTCAGCCGGAAGTGGGACACCCACGGCCAGGGCAGCGTGCATCCCCAGAACGGCATGCTCACGATCGTGAGCGGCGGCAACGCCGACGTGGGCGCGACGCTGCGCCGTGAGGCGCACCGCTACGGCCGGTGGGAGATCCGGCTGCGCGGCAAGCGGTTCGAGACCGGCAACACCGACTTCACGGTTGCGGCCGAGCTGATCCCCGCCGGCGACCGCTCCCAGAACTGCGGTGCCCGCAACGTGGGGCTCGCCAGCTTCCGCCCGCACAGCGGCCGCGCCCGGTTCTACTCCCGCACCCTGCCGAACGACTCCTTCCACGCGAAGAAGCGGCTCAACCTCCGCAACGACTACTGGCACACCTACGGCGTGGAGCTGACGCGGAAGCGGATCTCGTGGTTCGTCGACGGTGAGGTGCGCAGGACCGAACGTCGCCCCGAGGCGCTCTCCGGCGTGCCGATGGCGTTCCGCCTGCAGCTGCAGGCGGTCCCGGGCGCGACCATGAACGACAGCCGGCTGCAGGTCGACACGGTCCGCTACTTCACGCTGAAGAGCCCCAACGACAAGTCGATCCGGGCTCCGCGGGCCACCAAGGGCAGCTTCGGCGGCGCCTGCTAGCGCGGGGTCGTCCGGCGGTCGTCCGTCGGTGTGCCCCAGGCAGGAGTCGAACCTGCGACCTTTCGCTTAGGAGGCGGCTGCTCTATCCGCTGAGCTACTGGGGCCGGTCGTGGGCGTCGCCGTCCACGAGCGGGGCCATCTTGTCAGCAGCGGGGCGTCGGTTGCCAAGCCGGCCCTCACCGGGCACCGGCGGCCGTCACGGTCTCGCGGACCAGGCCCCCGATCCCGCGCAGGGTCGCCATGACCGCGTCGCGGGGGTCGCCGCCGGCGGGGTCCCAGCTGCAGATCGCGGCGTACGCCGTGGTGCCGGCCGGACCCGTGACCAGGCCGACGTCGGCCCGCAGGCTGCTGTCGGTCCCGGTCTTGTTGACGACCGTGAGGCCGCGGTCGGGCTCGGCGTGGGCGAGCGGGTCGAGCGCGAACGCGGAGGCGACCATCGAGAGGTCGACCCCCAGGGACAGCCAGCCGAGCACGGTCCGGCCGACCTCGACGCCGACGCCCCGGCCCGAGGCGAGCGCGGACAGCACGCCGACCCAGTCGGCGGCACAGCCCTCGCTCAGGGTCGCCGCGTCCGAGGCCGTACGTCGGTCGCGCACCCGGTCGTGCAGGGTGGACCCGCCCGGCGCCAGCGTCCGGGCCCGCTGCTGCACCGCGGCCAGCCCGACCTCCTCCAGCAGCACGTTGGTCGCCCAGTTGTCGCTGACCGCGCCGACGAGGCGGGCCACGTCGTCGAGGGGGAGGGTGTCGGTGCGCAGGTGCTGCCACAGTCCCGAGTCGGCCACGGGCGCGACGGTGTCGCGTCGCAGCAGCTGCGCGGGGTGGAGGAGGCCGCGCGCCAGCCGGTCGGCGACCTCGACCAGCAGGAACACCTTGCCGAGGCTGGCCGTGCGCAGCAGGACCTCGGGCCGGTGGGCAGCGTGCACGCGGCCTGTCGTCAGGTCGCGGATCTCGACGCCCCACGAGGTCCCGCGCAGCTGGTCGGAGGGGAGCAGGTCGCCGAGGTCCACGGGAAGAACCTAGGCCCCGGTCGGCCCCGCCGGGACGCCCTGCGGTAGGGACGTGCGGAGCGTCGGGTTTGTCCAACGGCCGAGGACAGAGGATATTGGGGGTGCACGTACCACGCGCGCCACTGCGCGCCGCCCACTCGAAGGACCCGCATGACTGAGCCCAGCCTGCCCGAGGAGGGTGCTGCTGACGCGCCCCGACGCAAGGGCAGCAAGCCGCGGCGCCACACCGTGGGCAAGGTGATCCTGGCCGTCGTGCTGGTGCTCGGCCTGGCGACCGGGCTCGGAACCGTCTACTTCTACCGCCACCTCAACGGCAACCTCACCAAGATCGACATCGCGAGCACCCTGGACAACCGGCCGGACAAGAAGAAGGTCGAGGGGCCCCAGGAGCCGCTCAACATCCTCGTGATGGGTTCCGACACCCGCGACTGCGAGGGCTGCGCCCTCGACCAGGAGTCCGGCGCGGAGGCCTCCGACACCACGATCCTCATGCACCTCTCGGCGGACCGCGAGCGCGCCTACGGCGTGAGCATCCCGCGCGACTCGCTCGTCGACCGTCCGGAGTGCACCACCGAGTCGGGCGAGAAGGTCGCCGGCGCCGCGGACGCGATGTGGAACGCCGCCTTCACCGTGGGCGGTCCCACCTGCACCGTCGAGCAGTTCGAGGCCACCACCGGGGTCTTCGTCGACCACATCGTCGTCGTCAACTTCGCGGGGTTCGAGGGCATGGTCAACGCGATCGGTGGCGTGCCGGTGTGCATCCCCGAGGACATCGTCGACCCGGCCCACGGCATCAACATCCCCGCCGGCACCCGGGAGATCGAGGGCCGAGAGGCCCTCAACTACGTCCGTGCCCGCTACACGCTGGGCGACGGCTCCGACATCAGCCGGATCAAGCGGCAACAGGCGTTCATCGCCGCGATGGCCAAGAAGGTCGTCTCCGCCGGCACCCTCGCCCGGGTCGACCGCCTGGTCGGCTTCCTCAACGCCGCGACCAAGTCGCTGACCGTCGACGAGGACCTCGAGAACGTCATCGACATCGCGCGCATCGGCGTCGGCTTCCAGGGCATCGGGCTCGACAACATCAAGTTCCTGACGGTCCCGATCGCCTACTACCCCGCGGACTCGGAGAACGCGGGCCGGGTCTACTGGACGCCGCCGGCGAAGAAGCTGTGGGAGCAGGTGGCTGCCGACGAGCCGCTCTCCCCGAGGTTCACGAGCGACGCGATCGCCGCCGCAGGGGCCCCCGGCGGCGGTGGGAACGGCGGTGGCGGCAACGGCGGCGGCGGTGGCGGTGGCCGTCAGCCGAACCCCGAGGACGTCGCCCGGGCCGAGCAGGACGGCCTCTGCGCGTGAGCGAGCGGCGGGACGAGGGCGATCCGCACGCGGACGCCTCGCGGCGCGCCCGGATCGCTGAGGTCTTCGGCGAGGTGCTGCCCGAGACCACGGACGACGAGCGCGACCCCGACGTACGCCCCGACGACGGCGGCGACGCCTGGCTGCGGGCACAGGTGCCGCCGCACCACGGCTGACCGGCTCAGCTGGTCGGCGGCGTCCCGCCGGTGGAGCGGTTGGCGAGCAGGTCGCGGATCTCCTCCAGCAGGGCGATGTCGTCGGGCGTGCCGGGCTCCTCCTTGGGGAAGTACTTCTCCTGCGCCTTCGTGTAGGGCATCACGATGAAGAAGTAGACGACCGCGGCGATGATCACGAACGAGATCAGTGCGGTGAGCCACGCCCCGACCGAGACCCCGCCCGGCGAGTAGTTGGAGAAGTCGGGGGTGCCGCCGGCCTTCCCGATCAGGTCCATGATCACGCCGACCGTCGCGGTGACGACGGCAGCGAAGGCCGCCGCCATGATGAACGCGACCGCCAGCTCGACCAGGTTGCCGCGGAGGATGAAGTTCTTGAAGCCGGACATTGCGTGCCTCCTCGCCCCCGAGATCGCGGGGGCCCGTGGATGTGACTGCCCCCGACGCTAGTGCGCGAAGGCGTAGGTGAGGAACCACCTCACGCTCGCGTCGGACACCGCGGTCACGGTGGTCGCGGGCACGCCCAGCACGACGACGACGCCCGGCAGGGTGCCGGCCGGCTCGTCGGTGGTCGCGGGGGTGGCCAGCACCAGGACGCCGCTCGCGACCTGGCGGGCGCCCGCGCCCTGGGGGTCGGTGGCGACCAGGTCGATCCGGTCGCCGACCTCGAGCAGGCCCGCGAGGTCGGCGTCGGGAAAGCGGACCGGCATCGTCACCAGCTCGGGGTGGGCCGCGGCCAGCGCCTCCCCGACGAGGCGTACGTCGGTCACCGGCTCACCCTCGCGCAGCGGCCCGGCGAGGGTGCGCCCGACCGGGTCGGCGACCGTGCCCGCGGGGACCGTGCCCGGCGCGAACTCCACCGTCACCACGTCGTCGGCGGCCACGGGTGCACCTGCGGGCAGGTCACGCGCCGCGGTCAGCACGCTCGTCGTGGGCGGCGGGGGAGCGGCGACCGCGTGCACCCCGGCCGCGACGGCCACCGCCGTGCAGAGGGCTGCCAACGCCCGGCGCCGACGCAGGACGGCGCGCCGCAGGGTGCGCAGGGCCGCGCGGATCCGCTGGGTGGTCGAGGACATGGCTCGACGGTAGGAGAACTCGCGCCCTCCCGCGGCGCTCCTCCACAGGGAGCGCCGGAGACGTCAGCCGGCGGTCGTGGTCGCCGGCTTCGTCGAGGCGCCGGAGCCGGAGCCGGAGTCGCCGGAGCCCGAGCCCGAGCCGGAGGTCGAGCTGCTGCCGGACGAGCCCTCGGACGTCGAGGTCGTCGTGGTGCTCGACGGGGAGGAGGTCGTGGCGCGGCTGTCGTTGCGGTAGAAGCCCGACCCCTTGAAGACCACGCCCACGGCGTTGAAGAGCTTGCGGAGCCGGCCGCTGCACTGCGGGCACTCGGTCAGCGCGTCGTCGCTGAAGCTCTGGAACTGCTCGAAGGCGTGGCCGCACTCGGTGCAGGCGTACTGGTAGGTCGGCACGGTGGGAGTCCCTCTGGCTCGGTCGGGTCGCGGTGCGCCGTGCTGGCACTCCGGCATGGCGACTGCCAATGGTACGGCACAATGTCGACACCATGACCTCGACCGACCCCGCTGCCAGTCCAGGCCACCCCGCCACCCCGGTCGACCCCGGCTGGCCCGAGCGGTTCCGGTCCCTCCCTGCCGTGGTGAGGCTCTCCCTCTACGTATCGCTGTCGCTGGTCGCCGTCCTGGTGTTGGGCCTGGTGACCGCGACCGTCCTGGTGCGGCAGCCGTTCCCCGAGACCGGGGGCGAGCTCGAGCTCGTGGGGCTCGACGCGGACGTGACCGTGGTCCGCGACGACGCGGGCATCCCGCAGCTCTACGGCGACTCGGTCGACGACCTGATGCGGGCGCAGGGGTTCGTCCACGCCCAGGAGCGCTTCTTCGAGATGGACGTCCGGCGCCACACGACGTCCGGGCGGCTCTCGGAGCTGTTCGGCGAGACCACGGTCGAGGTCGACACGTTCGTGCGGACCCTCGGCTGGCGCGAGGTGGCCGAGCGCGAGATCGCGCTGCTGGAGCCCGAGACCCGGACCGCCTTCGAGGCGTACGCCGACGGCGTCAACGCCTACCTCGACCAGACGAGCACCGGGGAGCTCGCCCTGGAGTACTCCGTGCTCGGGCTCACCGGCCTCGACTACGAGCCCGAGCCGTGGACCACGGCCGACTCCCTGGCCTGGCTCAAGGCGATGGCGTGGGACCTGCGCGGCAACATGACCGACGAGATCGACCGGGTCCTCGCGCTGTCGGAGAACTCGCCCGAGCAGGTTGCCGACATCTTCCCCGAGTACGACGCCCGCCGGCACCGGCCGATCGTCACGCAGGGCGCGGTCGTCGACGGGGTCTTCGACCAGGCCGCGACCGGCGGCACCCGGCTGCCGACGCGGCCGGCTTACGTCGCCTCCGACCAGGCGCTGGACGTGCTGGCGGCCGTGAGGGACCGGGTCGACCGGCTCCCGGCCTTCCTCGGCAAGGGCGACGGGATCGGCTCCAACAGCTGGGTGGTGTCCGGGGACCACTCCTCGACCGGCCAGCCGCTGCTCGCCAACGACCCCCACCTCGGCGTCACCATGCCGGGCATCTGGATGCAGATGGGCCTCCACTGCCGCACCGTCTCGGCCGACTGCCCGCTCGACGTCTCCGGCTTCACCTTCTCCGGGATGCCGGGGGTGGTGATCGGCCACAACGCCGACATCGCCTGGGGCATGACCAACCTCGGTCCCGACGTGACCGACCTCTACCTCGAGAAGGTCGAGGGTGACCGGTGGCGCCACGACGGGCGGCTCCGTCGGCTCGAGACCCGCGAGGAGGTGATCGAGGTCCGGGGCGGCGACGACGTCGAGGTGACCGTCCGGTCCACCGCCCACGGCCCGCTGGTCTCCGACGTGTCCACGCCCCCGTACGCCGAGGTCGGTGCACTGGCCGACCCCGACCACGGCGACCCACGCCCGACCGACGGCTACGGCGTCTCGCTCGCCTGGACGGCCCTGCAGCCCGCGCCGACCGCGGACGCGATCATGGCGCTCAACACCGCCGGCGACTGGGACGAGTTCCGGGAGGCGGCCTCGTCGTTCGCCGTCCCGAGCCAGAACCTCGTCTACGCCGACCGCGACGGCCACATCGGCTACCAGGCGCCCGGCCGGATCCCGATCCGCAAGTCGGGCAACGACGGCCGGGTGCCCGCCGAGGGCTGGCGTGCCGACGACGACTGGACCGGCGACTTCGTCCCCTTCCAGGGCCTGCCCAACGTGCTCGACCCCGAGGAGGGCTTCGTCGTCACCGCCAACCAGCAGGTGATCGGCGGCGACTACCCCTACTTCCTCACCGACGACTGGGACCGGGGCTACCGCGCGCAGCGGATCCGCGACCTGATCGAGGCCGAGCAGGACCTCTCGATCTCGGAGATGTCCGAGCTGCAGCTCGACGACCGCAACCCGATGGCGGCCACGCTGGTGCCGTACCTCCTCGACGTCGAGCTGCCCGACGGCTACCTCTCCGACGGGCAGGAGCTGCTGGCCGACTGGGACTTCGGCCAGCCTGCCGACAGCGCTGCGGCCGCCTACTACAACGTGGTGTGGCGCAACCTGCTGGAGCTGACCTTCCACGACGACCTGCCCGAGGAGGCGTGGCCCGACGGCGGGCAGCGCTGGATGGCGGCGGTGGAGGGCCTGCTGCGTGAGCCCGACGACGCCTGGTGGGACGACCGGACCACCGAGGACGACGTGGAGACCCGCGACGAGATCCTCGCCGAGGCCCAGGAGCTGGCCCGCGAGGAGCTCACCCGGCTCCACGCCCGCAACCCCGAGAGCTGGCGCTGGGGCCACCTGCACCGGCTGGACCTGGAGCACCAGACCCTCGGCCAGTCCGACAACCCGGTCGTGGCATCGCTGTTCAACCGGGGCGGCTGGGAGGTCGGCGGTGGCGGCGCCATCGTCGACGCCACCTCCTGGGACGCCCGCGAGGGGTACGGCGTGACCGCCGCGCCCTCGATGCGGATGGTGGTCAGCCTCGGCGACCTCGACGACTCCCGGTGGGTCAACCTCACCGGCGTCTCGGGACACCCCTTCCACGAGCACTACACCGACCAGACCGACCTCTTCGTCGACGGCGAGACGCTGCCGTGGCCGTCCTCGCGGGAGGCCGTCGAGGCCGCTGCCGACGACACGCTCACGCTGGTGCCGGCGGAGGAGGAGGGCTAGGCGGGAAGGCATTTCCCATGAGATGTGGTCGCGTGCTCACCTGCCACGGTCGACCGACCATGGGAAGCGAGCAGATCCCTCCTTCTCATGGGAAATGCGCCGGCCCTACCCCAGCCGGACGACCCCCGCGGCCGACACGGCCGCGGTGACCCGCCGGTCGTGCGGCTCGACCGGCACGTCGACGCCGAGCTCGCCGTCGTGGAGCAGCACGCAGGTGAAGGTGCCGACGGGCACCCGGCCGAGCGCCCGGTCGTAGCAGCCGCCGCCCTGCCCGAGCCGGTCACCGGCCGAGGAGACCGCCAGTCCGGGAAGCAGCACGGCGTCGGCGGTCGCGACCGCCTCCGGGCCGAGCCGCGGGGTCAGCGGCTCGAGCAGCCCGCGGCGAGCCGGGGCCAGCGAGGCGGGCCCCTCGTAGGTCGCCCAGTCGAGGTCGAGGTCGGGCAGCACCAACGGGACCAGCACCCGCTTGCCGGCCTCGCGCAGCAGCTCGAGCAGCTCCGAGGTGCCGGGCTCGCGCCCGACGGAGACGTACGCCGCCACGGTGGCGGCCCGGCGTACCTCCTCGGTCGCGAGCAGGTGGCGGGCGGTCGCGCGGGCGTCGTCGCCGAGCTGGGGGAGCGGGATCCGGCGCCGGGCGGCGAGCAGCTGGTCACGCAGCGCCAGCTTCGCGGCGGCGGCGGCACCGCGGGGCGCTTGCGGTGGGGGCACAGGACCAGCCTACGATCGATGGCATGGGTAGTGCTGGGCTGAACAGGGCGCGCGCGAAGATGGCGGATGCCGGCGTGGACGAGGTCGCGATCGAGACCTTCGCCCACTACTACCGGCTGCTCGAGCACGGCGAGACCGGGATGGTGCCCGAGTCGACGATCGAGCCGCTCGACATGGAGTCCCTCGACGACGTCGAGGTGGCCGACGACGACGCCGCGGAGGCGATCCGCGCGACCGCGGTGATCAAGCTGAACGGCGGGCTCGGCACGTCCATGGGCATGGACCGCGCCAAGTCGCTGCTCTGCGTGCGCAAGGGGCTCTCGTTCCTCGACATCATCGCCCGGCAGGTGCTCCACCTCCGCAAGGCCTACGACGCGCCGCTGCCGCTGATCATGATGGACAGCTTCCGGACCAGCGACGACACGATGGCCGCGCTCGCGCGGTACGAGGACCTCCCCGTCGAGGGTCTGCCGCTGGAGTTCCTGCAGAACAAGGAGCCCAAGCTGCTCGTCGACGACCTGCAGCCGGTCTCGTGGCCGAAGAACCCCGACCTCGAGTGGTGCCCGCCCGGCCACGGCGACCTCTACACCGCGCTGCGCGGCACCGGGCTGCTCGACCGGCTCATCGGTGCCGGCTACCGCTACGTCTTCGTCTCCAACTCCGACAACCTCGGTGCGGTGCCCGACGCGCGGGTCGCCGGCTGGTTCGCGACCTCGGGGGCGCCCTTCGCGATCGAGGCGGTCCGGCGTACGGCCTCGGACCGCAAGGGCGGCCACTTCGCGCGGCGCAAGCTCGACGGCCGGATCGTGCTGCGCGAGACCGCGCAGACGCTGCCGGAGGACCAGGAGGCGCTCGCCGACCTCGACCGGCACCGCTACTGCTCCACCAACAACCTGTGGTTCGACCTGGCTGCCATGAAGCAGGCCCTCGACGTGCGCGGGGGGATCCTCGGGCTGCCGCTCATCCGCAACGTCAAGAACGTCGACCCGGGTGACAAGAAGAGCCCGGAGGTGGTCCAGGTCGAGACCGCCATGGGGGCCGCGATCGAGGTGTTCGACGGCGCCCGGACCATCTGCGTCGGCCGCGACCGCTTCGTCCCCGTCAAGACGACCAACGACCTGCTGGTGCTGCGCTCCGACGTCTACGACCTCGGCGGCGACTACGTCCTCGACCAGACCGCGCCCAACGTCCCCTTCGTCGACCTCGACGGCAGCCACTACAAGCTGGTCGGCGAGTTCGACAAGCGCTTCCCCGAGGGTGCGCCCTCGCTGCGCGAGGCGACCCGGCTCACCGTCGACGGCGACTGGACCTTCGGCCGGGGTGTCCGGGTGGTCGGCGAGGTCGACCTCGAGGCCACGGCTGCCCAGCGCGTCGAGGCCGGGACGGTGCTCTCGGATGGCTGACCGCGTCAGCACCGTCGAGGAGCACCTCGACCGGATCCTGGCGGCCATCGAGCCGTTGCCCGACTTCCCGCAGCCACTGATGGAGACCCTCGGGCTCGCCGCCGCCGAGGACGTCGTCTCGACGATCGCGCTGCCGTCCTTCGACAACTCCGCGATGGACGGCTACGCCGTGCGCCGCGAGGACGTGCTCACCGCGACGCCGGACAGCCCGGTCCACCTGCCGGTGGTCGGCGAGATCGGCGCCGGCCAGGCCCGGCTGCTCGCCCTCTCGCCCGGCACAGCCGCCAAGATCATGACCGGCGCCCCGATGCCGACCGGCGCCGACGCGGTGGTCCCGTACGAGTGGACCGACCGCGGCGTCGCGCAGGTCCGCATCGCCTACCCGCCGGAGCCCGGCCAGCACGTCCGGCGGGCCGGCGAGGACGTCAGCGAGGGCGACCTGCTGATCGAGCAGGGCACCGTCCTCGGGCCGCGTCACCTCGGGCTGCTGGCCAGCATCGGCCGCGCCACGGTCCGGTCCCGGCCGCGCCCGCGGGTGGTGATCCTGTCGACCGGCTCGGAGCTGCGCGAGCCCGGTACGTCGCTGGGCCCCGACTCGATCTACGACGGCAACTCCTGGCTGCTCGCCGCCTCGGCCCGTCGGGCCGGGGCGATCGCCTACCGCGTGGGGATCGTCCCCGACGAGCCACGCGCCTTCATGGACGCGCTGAGCGACCAGCTCGTGCGGGCCGACCTGGTCGTGACCAGCGGCGGCGTCTCGATGGGTGACTTCGACGTCGTCAAGGAGGCGCTCGCACCGCTGCGGACCGTCTGGTTCGGGCCGGTCGCGATGCAGCCCGGCAAGCCCCAGGGCTTCGGCGTCGTCGGCGAGGACGAGACCCCGATCTTCACGCTGCCGGGCAACCCGGTGTCGGCCTACATCTCCTTCGAGATGTTCGTGCTGCCGGCCCTGCGCCGGCTGATGGGCAAGGCGCCGTACTCCCGCCCGACCACGCGGGCCCGGCTCACCCACCCGGTCTCCTCGCCGGAGGGGCGGCGCCAGTTCCTGCGCGGCCAGTACGACCTCGGCCGGGGTGGTCCGACGGTCTCGCCGGTGGGTGGCCCCGGGTCGCACCTCGTCGGCGAGCTGGCCAGTGCCAATGCCCTGATCGTCGTGCCCGAGGACACGACCGGCCTGCCGGCCGGCGAGATGGTCCAGGTGCTCGTCCTCGACGAGGAGTTCTGATGGGGGACCGGCTGACCCACGTCGACGAGTCCGGTGCCGCCCGGATGGTCGACGTGTCGGGCAAGGCGGTCACCGACCGGCAGGCGGTCGCAACCGGGCGGGTGCTGGTCTCGCCCCGGGTGGTCGAGCTGCTGCGGGGCGAGGGTGTCCCGAAGGGCGACGCGCTCGCCGTCGCCCGGCTCGCGGGGATCATGGGCGCGAAGCAGACGCCCTCGTTGATCCCGCTGTGCCACCCGTTGGCGATCTCCGGCGTGACCGTCGAGCTCGCCGTCGACGACGACGCGGTGGGCATCACCGCCACCGTCCGCACCACCGACCGGACCGGCGTCGAGATGGAGGCGCTGACCGCGGTCTCGGTGGCGGCACTGACCGTGGTCGACATGGTCAAGGCGGTCGACAAGGGCGCGGTGATCACCGACGTCCGCATTGAGTCCAAGTCCGGCGGGAAGTCCGGCGACTGGGAGAGGTCGTGACGATGCGGGCCGAGGTCGTGGTCGCCTCCAACCGTGCGGCGGCCGGCGTGTACGCCGACGAGACCGGCCCACTCATCGTCGAGTTCCTGCACGGTCTCGGCTTCACGGTCGACGACCCGGTCGTCGTCCCCGACGGCGACCCCGTCGGCGCCGCGATCCGTGCCGCGGCCGACGACGGCGCCCGCCTCGTGCTCACCACCGGCGGTACCGGCCTCACGCCGACCGACCGCACCCCCGAGCAGACCCGGGCCGTGCTCGACCTCGAGGTGCCCGGGATCGCCGAGTCGATCCGGGCCGCCGGGGTCGCCAAGGGCATCCCCACCGCGGCGCTCTCCCGCGGGCTCGCAGGGGTGGTCGGCAGCTGCCTCGTCGTCAACCTGCCCGGCTCGCGCGGTGGCGTGAAGGACGGCCTGGCCGTGCTCGAGCCGATCCTGGTCCACGCCGTGGAGCAGGTCGTCGGGAGCGACCATTGACGGCGTGGCCGGCGCGGCTCACCTCGGGCGAGGTGACGCTGCGGCCGCTCGCGCGGTCCGACAAGGCCGCCTGGCGTGAGGTGCGCCGCCGCAACGCCGACTGGCTGCGCCCGTGGGACGCGACCGTCCCGCCCGGCACGGCGGCCCGCCCGGCGTCGTTCGGCTCGCTGGTGCGCCGGCTCGGCCGGATGGCGCGGCAGGGCACGACGTACCCCTTCGCGATCGAGGTGGACGGCCGCTTCGCCGGACAGCTGACGGTCAACAACATCGTCCGCGGCTCGGCGCAGTTCGCCTCGATGGGCTACTGGATCGACCAGCGGTACGCCGGCCGCGGGATCGTGCCGCGTGCCGTGGCGATGGCGATCGACCACTGCTTCACGCGCGGTGGGCTGCACCGCGTCGAGATCTGCATCCGGCCGGAGAACACCAACTCGCTCCGCGTCGTCGAGAAGCTCGGCCTGCACGAGGTCGGGCTCGCCCCCCGCTTCCTCCACATCGACGGCGCCTGGCGGGACCACCGGATCTACGCCGTCACCGTCGAGGAGTGCCCCGAGGGGATGCTGGCGCGGCTCGACGGCCGCTGAGCGCCGCGACCGGGGAACGCCCCTCACCCACCGCCGAACCACACCAGTCACAGAAGTGATTTTGCGACACACCCACGTCGGTGCGGTCCCCGCCTCGGTCGCGCTCCTACGCTCGGCTCCGTGGACCTCTCTGCGCTGATCTTCGTGGCCCTTGCCGTGGCGTGGGCCGTCTACCTGATCCCCAAGGCGCTCAAGCACCACGACGACGTGGTCCGCAGCCGCTCGGTCGACCGGTTCTCCCACACGATGCGGGTGCTCGCGCGCCGCGAGCCGGTCAACCGTCGCAACACCCGCCTCGTGGTCAGCCCGGGCCGGCCAGCCTCGACGCCGATCGTCACCACCAAGGCGTCCCTCTCCGCCGCGCCGGCCTCGACCCGCGAGTCCACCCGGCGCGCGACGCGTCGCCGGCGCCGGGTCCTGGGCCTGCTGACCTTCTCGCTGCTCGCGACGGTCGGGGTGGCCGCCTTCGGCCTGATCAGCTGGTTCTACGTCGCGATCCCCGGCGGCCTGATCGTCGCCTGGCTGGTCGCCTGCCGGGTGATGGTGCGCCGGGAGCGCAACGTCCGCTTCGACCGCTCGCTCTCCGAGCCGGACGTGCCGGCCGAGGAGCCGGCCGTCGACGAGGCGGCCGTCGACGCGCTCGAGGACACCTCGCAGACGCCGGCGATCACGGACCCGAGTCTCTGGGACCCGATGCCGGTGACGCTGCCGACGTACGTCTCCAAGCCGCCGGCCGCGCGGCGTACGGTGCGCACCATCGACCTGGACTCCACCGGCGTGTGGACCTCGGGCCGTACCGAGGCCGACTCGGCGCTCGCGCGTGAGGCCGACGAGGCCGCCCGCGCCGCCAAGACCGCTGCCGAGCAGCAGCACCGCGCCACCGGCTCCTGAGCCGCGACGGCTGCGGGGACGGGTCTACGCTGCCGGCATGTCGGCCACCCACCTGACCGAGTCCCGGGCGGTCCCGGTCGCGCGCGACGAGGCGTACGACCGGGTGCTGTCCACCCCGCTCCCGGAGATCTTCCACCGCCGCTACGTCCTCATGCCACCGATCCGCGAGGTCCGCGAGGCCCCGGACTCCTGGGACTCCGTCGGCCAGAGCCGCCGCATCGTCACGACCGACGGTGGCACGATGCTCGAGGAGCTGAGCTCGGTGGAGCGGCCCCTGTCCTGGGGCTACACCCTCTCCGAGGTCACCGGTCCGCTGAAGCCCCTGGTCGCCACCGTCGACGGGCTCTGGGCGGTCGAGGCCGCCGGCACGGGATGCCGGATCACGTGGACCTGGACGGTCCACCCCCGCGGCCGTGCCGGCGCGCTCGCGATGCCGCTCCTGGGCCGTCTCTGGCACGGCTACGCGCGCCAGGCGCTGGAGGAGATCGAGCGGCTGCTGCTGCGCTGATCCCGCTTTGGAGACCGGCTGTCGCCGGTGCTAACGTCTGCCATCGCGTCCCGTGGACGCACTGGGGCTGTGGCGCAGTTGGTAGCGCGTCTCGTTCGCAATGAGAAGGTCAGGGGTTCGAATCCCCTCAGCTCCACCAAAGGAGTGCCCCGGGTGACCTGCGGAAACGCACGGATCACTCGGGGGATTCGTCGTTGTTATTCGCCCGCGCGTCGGGCGGATGGCCCCCCGGTGGCCCCCGGCGCCTGTTGAGGCGCTCCAGGTCGGCCAGATAGACGCGCATGGCGACGGCCCCGGCAGCTGTCCGGATGAACGGCGTGCCGAATGAGGTACGGGTCCCGGAAAGCCCTTCGGACGGGTGGCGGCGTGGGGGTGGTCCTCGACGTCGGCGGCCGGCGGTCGAGCGCGGTCGCGTCGTCAATAGTCGTCGACCGGCAGCGCGAAGGGTTCTTGGTCCTGACGGGGATCGCATCCAGAGGCGAGAAGTTCGTGTCCAGAGGATCGGAGCTGGCGGGCCGTTTCGCCGTCGAGGAAGCTCGTGGCTCCGGTGATGGCCGGACGGATGGGCACAGCGTGGCAACAACGAATCTCCATTTGGGGACGAACCGGATCGACGACCATTCGCGTTATAGGAGCGTGACCACGAAGTGGGGTGAGCGATGACCACGGCGGCGCAGGACCTCGTCGACTTCGTCGACTTCGTCGCCGCGCGCTGGCAGTCGCTCTACCGCCTGGCCTACCTGCTGACGGCGTCGCCCACAGTGGCCGAGGACGTGCTCCAGACCACGCTCGAGAAGGCGTACGTCGGGTGGGCACGGATCGGCCGCATGGAGTATCCGGAGGCGTACGTGCGCCGGATGCTGGCCAACGCGGTGGTGTCGAGCAGCCGTAGGGCCTGGCTGCGCGAGGTGCTGTCGGAGCGGCCGCTGGAGGCCGCGGCCGAGCCGGTGGAGGTCGGCGTACTCGACCGGTCGTTGCTCTGGCCGTTGGTGTGTGCGCTGCCTGCGCGGCAGCGCGCAGTGATCGTCCTGCGCTACTACGAGGACCTGACGGAGGCGCAGATCTCGGAAGTTCTCGGATGTGCCCCCGGCACTGTGAAGTCACAGGCGTCGGCGGCAATGAAGGCTCTCCGGCGCGCTTTGGCCGCGTCGGGTGTCGGAGAGGTGTTGGGCGAGTCATGAATCTCGAAGAGGAACTTTGTGCGGTGCTGCGCCAGGAGGCGGAGGTGCGCACGACGCCGACCCCGGACATCGAAGCCATGGTCGAGGGCGGGGAGACCCGCCTGCGCCGGCGCAACACGATGCGCATGGGCCTCGCGGCCGCAGCGGTGCTGCTCGTCGGCGGCGGCACCTACGGCGCCACGCAGCTCGACAACGCCCTCCCTGACACCGGCGTGGTGAACCAGCCCAGCGAGACGCCCGAGGCCGCGCCCCCTCAGCCCTGGGCGGACAACGACCAGGCACCGGCCGAGGCGGGCACATACCGGACCGACGTGGGCAACACCGAGGCCGGCGTCGCAATCGAGGCCGACTTCACCATCGACGGTGAAGGCTGGCGCGCCTCGAACTACCCGGTGGCGAACACCGGCCAGCCCTTCGCCGGCCTCGGCGTCTACCAGCCAGAGTCGGTGGGCGGCGGCTGCCGAATGGCCGCGGGCTACAAGGACGCAGCCACCGCACCCCAGCAGCTGGTCCAGCAGCTGATCCACCTGCCGCGCAGTCAGGTCGTCCAACAGCCCGCACCCACCGAGGCCTTCGGACGCAGCGCCGTCCACCTCCAGCTGCGGATCGACGCCGGGTGCGCGGCCGATGACCCCGCCTACCTGGTGGCCGACGGTCCGGCCGGGGACCGTGGCATCAGCTACTTCGACGAGAGCCCCCAGGGGGACGAGGGCATGGTCATCATCGACTTCTGGGTGGTGGACGTTGACGGCACGTCCGTGGTGGTCGACAGGTTCCACCTCGAGGACGCCCCGGACGACCTGGTCGCCCAGTCCACCCGGGCTGTCGAGTCGATCACGTTCCGCATCGAGGAATAGATGATCAATCAGAGAATGGGAAGCACATGAACCTCAAGCATCGCTTCTTGGCGGGCCTCAGCGCCATCGCCGCCGCCGGGCTCACCGTCGCCGCACCCGGCGGCCCGCATGTCGCAGCCGCCGAGCCCGAGTCCGCCGAGATCGCGCTCGCATGGCAGAGCACCGCCCTGGCCACGGTGCCGTTCACCCCCGCCCAGGCGTTGTACCTGTCGTTCACCAGCACGGCCGCAGACCGGGCGGTCCGCAAGTCGCTCAAGACCGAGGACTCCTCCGAGGCAGCTGCCCTGGCTCAAGCCGCACACGACGTCCTCGTGCACTACTTCCCCCCGTCGGCCACCACCCTCGACACCAAGCTGGCCGAGACCCTGGCCACTGTCCCCGACGGTCCCCCGGAGGACACCGGAGTCACCATCGGTGCGAGTGCGGCAGACGCGGTCATCGCCTCCCGCGTCGACGACAGCCGTGGGGACCCCCTCATCGTCTACAGCGCACAGCCGGGCATCGGCGTATGGGTGCACACCGGCCCGATGGTGACCGCTTGGTACGGCTTCGTCGACCGGGTCGCCGGAGGCCGCCCCGTGGCCGTCGACGGACCGGACCCGGTGGGCAGCGCGGCCTACCGGACCGACCTGGCCGAGGTCCAAGCCGACGGCCGCACCGGGGCGGACCCCACCAACGCGGCGACCGCGACGTTCTTCAACGTCCCGGGCTTCGCGCTCTACCGCAACGCGCTGATCGCCCATCTGCGCACACGCCAGGTGCCCCTGAGCCTGTCCGAGACCACGGACCTGTTCGCGGACCTCGACCGCTCGACGGCTGAGGCCATGCGGCAGACCTGGCGACTGAAGTTCACCGAGGGTTTCTGGCGGCCGACGGCGGCGATCACCTCCGACGACGGCGACCCGCTCACCTCCTCGGTGGCCGGCTGGACCTCCGTGCTCCCGGTGCCGGCGTACCCGGAGTATCCGAGCGGCCACGGGACACTGACCGCCGCGTTCGCCGAGACCGTGCGCTGTCACCTCGGTGACATCCCGCTCACGCTCAACGGCAACGGCGCCCCCCGCAGCTATCCCAGCCTGGCAACGCTGGAGGACGACGCGTTCATGTCCCGCATCTGGGGCGGCATCCACTTCCGGGACGCCATGGACGACGCCTACCTGATCGGCCACACCGTCGCTCGGCAGGTCTGCAGCTGAGACCGGGCCCTCCAGGGACCCAGGCTAAGTGCCAACCACGACAAGGATCGTGACCACATGAAGGCGAAGTGTGCGCCCGCCGCACTGCTGCTGGCCTCGGCCGGCTGCGCTGACTCGGACGAGACATCCGAGCCGGCCGGCACAGCCGCCCTCACCGTCGCTGCCGGGTTCGAGGCGCACGGTCAACAACGTCGTCGGGGAGGTGGAGCGCTGCTCCACCCGCCGTTGCCACTTCCTGCTTTCTAGGAGTCGACATGTTCCCTTCGAAGGAGAGCCGATCCATGGAGCAGGAAGCCGAGCCTGTGGGCTTCGTCGCGGCACGCGCTGCCGCGCTCTCGCGCGCGCCGTACGTGCTGGCCGTATTGGCGTCGCTGCTGCTGGGCGGATGTGGAGGCGGCTCCACCCCTACAGCGCCACGGGAGCCCACGTCCCCGGCGGCCGGTGCATCGACCAGCCCTCCGACGAGCGCGGCCCCGACCGGCGTGCCCGAGCTCCAGGACGGTGCAGTGACCCCCGGGCGCTACCGATTCGCGGTATTGAACACCTGCGACGTGGACTGCCCGGCGGACAAGAGGCCGGCGCTACCGACCCTCGAGGTCACCGTTCCCGCGGGCTGGACCGCCGCAACGGAGGTCGTCTCCCTCTTCCCGGTCCAGGGCAGGGACACGGCGAGTCCCAACGACCCGGCCCTCGCGCTGGGGTGGACCAACTGGTGGGTGCGCCTGAACTCCCAGCCCTGCTCACAGGTCTCGCACCAGGAGACCGACAGCCCGGTCGGCCCGACCGTTGACGACTTCGTCGACGCCGTGGCCGCACATCCGCTCATCGACACCACCGAGCCCCGGCCCGTCAAGCTGGGGAAGTACGGCGGCACGTTCTTCTCGCTGCTCGGACCGAAGGACCTGAGCGACTGCTATGAGTGGCGTCCCTGGGAGCCCGCGCCCTACGTCCAGGGGCCGGCGAACCGGTGGGACCTCTGGGTCATGGACGTCGATGGGGTTCGCGTGGTCATCATGACCCAGTACTTCCCGGAGACACCGGCGGCCATCAAGGCCGAGTTGCGCGCCATGGCGGAATCCGTCCGTTTCGCACCTGGGCGGAGCCAGGCGGAGGCCACGTCATGATCCCCCGACGGCCGAAACTGCCCGGCTCCCGTCCTCGCCGAGCCGTCGTCGCCGGCACGTTGGTGCTTGCTCTGGTGGGGTGCACCGACTCGACCCCCGGAACCGCGCCCGCCGACACGTCGGAGACGAGTCGGTCGACCACCACGGCGGCGACCGAACCGCCGCCGGACACGCTGATCACCGGAGAGGTCCGGTTCCCGACGGACGCCACCATCGCGGAGCTGCAACGCGCCCTGCGAAACGGACGGATCACCTCGGTCGAGCTTGTCGACTACTTCCTCGCGCGGATCGAGGCGTACGACGACGCCGGACCCGAGCTGAACGCGCTGATCACGATCAACCCTCGGGCGCGCGCCGAGGCCGCGGCCCTCGATTCCGAGCGCGCAGCGTCCGGGCCACGCGGGCCGCTGCACGGGATCCCGCTGGTGGTGAAGGACAACATCAACACGGCCGAGATGCGGACGACGTCCGGCAGCCGCGTCCTCGAGCACTTCCAGACGGCCCGGGACGCCTTCCAGGTCCGCAAGCTGCGCGAGGCGGGGGCGATCATCCTCGGCAAAGCGAACCTCGCCGAACTGGCCCAGAGCTCCAACTCCTACTCGACCGTCGGAGGCCAGACGCTGAGCCCGTACGACACCAGCCGGGAGCCCGGCGGGTCGAGTGGCGGCACCGCCGTCGCCGTCGCGGCGAACTTCGCCGTCGCGGGACTCGGACAGGACACCTGCGGATCCATCCGCCACCCTGCGGGACTGAACAACGTCTACGGTCTGCGCCCGACCTACGGCCTGTCGTCGCGCGCAGGGTCCCTTCGCTTCTCCTCCTCCCTCGACGAGCTGGGTCCGATGACGCGCACCGTGGCAGATCTGGCGATCATCGTGGACATCACCTCCGGCGAGGACCCTGAGGACCCGGCCACGGTGCCGACGCAGACATCCCTCGTCGATGCGCTCGACCCTGGCGGACTCGAGGGGCGGCGCATCGGCGTCCTGGAGTTCGACTACCGAAACGAGCTGGACGGCGTCCTCCAGGACGCGCTCGACGTGATGGTCGCGAACGGGGCGGAGCTGGTCCCGATCAGCCTGCCCGAGCCACGGCAGAACATGGATCCGATCCTGGGCGAGTTCCCGTCGAGCCTCGCCGCGTACCTCGCGGAGGAACCCACCGCGCCGAGGCGGGCGTGGGCCCGGATCGTGAACGACCCGGGAGCCAGTCGCAGGAAACCCACCACCCGGGCGTACCGCGAGGCGGTCGCCGGCCGGATGGCGTACCGGCGGGATCTCGAGGCGGTCCTGGATCGGCTCGACGTCGACGCGGTCGCCTACCCCGTCAGCTCGACGACGGCGAGCGTCATCGTGCGTCCCGACCAGGACGACGACTCCGGCCACTTCAACTGCGGCCCAGCGAGTATCGCGGGCCTGCCGGCGCTGGCGATGCCGGCCGGCTTCGCGTCCGACGGCCTGCCGGTCGGCCTGGAGCTGCTCGGTCGCGCGTTCGACGAGGCGACGCTGATCTCGATCGCGTCCGGCTTCGAGGCGCACACCGACCACCGCGGGCTGCCGGCCTCGACGCCGCCGCTGCCTACCGAAGGTTAGTCGGCCGGGACCGGAGCGTCTCAGAATCCAACCCGAACGGCTCAGGTGCGCGAGGGGGGGAGTCAAACCGGAGAACCACCCCGCTGACAAGCGAGCCCCCGGCTCTTCAGCGTGAAACAGCGTCCCGTTGCTTCGGGCTGCCTCTCGTTACCCCGATCCGTGCACCTCAGAGGTGCACCAGCCAGTACTCAGTTGTTCGAGCCTTTCGACGCGGGAGCCCGCTAGCCGAACGTGAGCCCGTACTTGTCCACCAGCTCCATGGTGGCCGCGGGATCCGCCTCGCATCCGAATCTGGCGACGAGCGGGCCGAGGTCGAGGTCCCCCGGTCGCGGTTTCGATGATCTTGAATGCCGCTTCGGGACGCTCTGCCGCGGTGTAGAAGCACACCCTCAAGCCGGAATTCGCGTGCGGACGCGTCGGCCCGGCGGCCGTGAACAGAGCCAGTGGATCCGTCGTCCGGCTGTGGCCCCCCGGTGGCGCCGAGTCGGAAATTCGGGCTTGTCGGGGCAAGCAGTGCAACGCACGGAAACGGTCGCACATGTGGCAGGTGGAGCAAGGCGCACCTTCGCAATGAGAAGGTCAGGGGTTCGAATCCCCTCAGCTCCACCGACGCACGACCCGCTGTCCAGCGGCAGCAGGTGCAGCTTCTCCCAGTCCCCGCTCGCGGCTTCCGGCGACCAGGAGCTTGCCGGGCCAGGCAGGCCCCCGCCCGATCAGGCTCCGCTCAGGGTCGACACGTACGGTCGTGGGCGATGACTGACACGAAGCGACCCACGACTGTCCTCGGCCTGGGCCTGGCTGCCGCCCTGCTCGCGCTCACCGCCTGCGGTGGGGGCGACTCCGAGAGCGCCGGCGGCGGCTCCTCCGAGGAGACCTCCGAGTCACCCGCCGCGCAGGGCCAGCTGCCCGAGCCCGACCTCGAGGGCATCCCCGACGTGGTGGCCGAGGTGAACGGCGAGGAGGTGACCCGCGACGAGTTCGTCACGAGCTACACGGCGCAGTTCCAGCAGGCCGCCCTGCAGGCCCAGATGGGCGGCGGCGAGGAGCCCGACGAGGAGGCGCTCAAGGAGCAGACGGCCAACACGCTCGTCGACACCGAGCTGCTGATGCAGGAGGCCGAGGAGCGGGGGATCGACGCCTCCGAGCAGGACGTCGAGGACAAGCTCGCCGAGCTGGCCGAGCAGAACCAGCTCGGGTCCTCCGAGGAGTTCCTCGCCGCCCTCGAGGAGCAGGGCACCTCCGCCGACCAGGTCCGCACCCAGGTGGAGACCCAGGTCGTCGTCGAGCGGCTCGTCGCCGACGAGTCAGGCTCGGTCGAGCCGACCGAGAAGGAGCTCCGCACGCTCTACGACCAGGCCAAGCAGCAGCAGGAGCAGATGGCCCAGCAGGGCGGGCAGCAGCAGAAGATCCCGCCGTTCGAGAAGGTGCGCGCACAGCTCGAGGAGCAGGCCGTCGCCCAGGAGCAGGGCCAGGCCGCGCAGGCGCTGGTCGACGAGCTCCGCGACGGCGCGGACATCACGATCAACCTCTGAGGCGTGCCGTGGGCGGACGCCGTCGGGCTCGACGCTTGACGCGCGTCCACCCGTGACGTTGGCTTGAGCCCCATCCAGGTGGACTCGGCCACCTGTCGGCCCGACCGGCGACGCCGGACGCGGGCGCGGCGCGCGGCCCTGCCACCCTTCTCGGGAGGAACGCCGTGAGCACATCTCGCACCGCCCTGACCGGTCTCGCCGTCGGAGGGCTGGTGCTGGCCGGCCTCTCCGTCGCGAGCCTCACCGGACCCGCCGCCGGAGCCCCGCCGGGGGCTGCACCCGGCACGCCCTACGAGCTGCGCAACGGGCGTACGGCACCGATCCACGACTATGCCGGCGCGATCCGGGAGACCGTCTGGGTCACGGCTCCGGACTTCGACGACGACGGCGAGCCCGACCGGGTCGCAGCCGACATCATCCGGCCCCGCGAGACGGCTGCCGCCGGGGTCGACGTCCCCGTCGTGATGGACGCCAGCCCCTACCACCTCAGCGTCGGCCGGGGCAACGAGGGCGAGTTCAAGACGTACGCCGAGGACGGCTCGCCCGAGCAGTTCCCGCTGTTCTACGACAACTACTTCGTCCCCCGCGGCTACGCCTTCGTCGCCGTCGACGTCGCGGGCACCGCCCGGTCGACCGGCTGCGTCGACCAGGGCGGCGTCTCCGACGTCGGCTCGGTGGAGGCGGTCGTGAAGTGGCTCAACGGCAACGCCGAGGCGGTGGACGCCGAGGGTGAGCCGGTCACCGCCGACTGGACCAACGGTCGTACCGGCATGATCGGCAAGAGCTACGACGGCACCATCGCCAACGGCGTCGCCGCCACCGGTGTCGAGGGCCTCGAGACGATCGTGCCGATCTCGGCGATCAGCTCGTGGTACGACTACGACCGTTCCCAGGGGCTGCCCTTCAGCTGGGACTACCCGTCCTGGCTGTCCGGCTACGTCGCGCGCAACCGCACCGAGCCGGTCGACTGCAGCGCCACTCTGCAGCGCATGGCGGCGGAGGACGGCGACGAGACCGGGGCGTACGACGCCTTCTGGGCCGAGCGCGACCATCGTCAGGGCCCGGTCACCAACGTCGGCAACGTCGAGGCCAGCGTGTTCGTCTACCACGGGCTGCAGGACACCAACGTCAAGACGCGGAACTTCTCCCAGTGGTGGACCCAGCTGGGTCGCGAGGGCGTGACCCGCAAGATGTGGCTGACCCGCGTGGGACACGTCGACCCCTTCGACACCGACCGCTCGCGCTGGGTGAGGACCCTGCACCGCTGGTTCGACAGCGAGCTCATGGGCATCGACAACGGCATCCTGGACGAGCGCGAGGTCGACGTGGAGGTCCGCCCCGACGAGTGGGTCACCCAGACCCGCTGGCCGGCCCGCGGGCAGACCACCTTCACGCCACGCGCCGACGGACGGATGCTCGCCAAGCGGGCGACGGCCGGGACGGCCTCCTGGGTCAACGACCCGCAGCAGAGCGAGACCGCGGCGCTGACCTCCGGCAACGGTTCCCGTCGGCTGCTGTTCGCCAGTGGTCCGCTCCGGAAGGACACCCGGATGAGCGGGACCGCCACCGCCACGCTGGGCGTGACGACCGAGGTCCCGGTCGGGCAGGTCGGCGTGATGCTCGTCGACTACGGCCTGGGGGAGCGGGTGCTCGCCAGCGGCGATGGTGCGGTCACGACGCAGCAGGAGTCCTGCCACGGGTCGTCGACGTCGTACGACGACGCGTGCTACTTCACGATGCGCCGCAACGTCGGCACCACCCCGCTGCAGGTCCTCGGTCGCGGCTGGGCCCGGCTCGACGGGGCGGGTCGCCACGACGTCACGGTCCGGATGGATCCCGACGACACCGTCGTGTCGAAGGGGCACCGGCTCGGGCTGGTGGTCGTCGCTGCGGCACCGAGCCGGCTCCGCAACGTCGACACCAGTCCCACGTCTCGCTACACCCTGGACCTCGCGGCGACCTCGTTCTCCGTGCCGGGCAAGGTCAGCACGGCGGCCGGTCGCAGCGCGCGCCGGCTCGCGTGGCTGCCCGACGAGCTCGTGCGCGGCACGGTGGCGCCTCCGGCGAAGAAGTTCGTGCTGCCGCGCTGAGGCGTGACCCGCCTACGCTGTGGCGATGGCGGACCACGGGACGACGGCCGGCGACCCGGAGCTGGTCGAGCGTGCGGCGCGGCTGAAGGAGCGCGTCTACATCACGTTCACGGCGCTGGCCGTCGTCCTCGCCCTCGGCTCCCACGCGGAGTCGGCGGGACGGGCAGCGTTGACCCTGCTGATCGCCGTGACGGGCACCGCGCTGGCGGTGCTCGTGGCCGACGTCGTGGCCCACGTGGTCGTGCACGCCCGGCTGCCGACCGGGCGGGAGCTGGGGTCGATGGTCCGGGTCAGCTCCAGCGCGCTGGCGTCCCTGCTCCTGCCGTTCGTGTTCCTCGGCCTGGGAGTCGCGGGGATCTGGGAGAGCGACACCGCGCTCCGGGCCGCGACCATCGCGCTGGTGGTAGCCCTCGTCGCGATCGGCTACCTCGCCGTACGCCGGCTGCAGCTGCCCCTGCTCCAGCGGCTGGTCGTGCTGCTCGCCGAGGTGGTGCTCGGCCTGGCGGTCATCGCCCTGGAGCTGCTCGCCCACGGGTGAGTGGGTCGTCGTGATGGTCCTCCCGGGCCGGATAGTCCCCGAATCTTTGGTCGCAGAGCTCCCCGGTCGGCGACCGGAGGTTCGGGGACTACCCAGGTGCGGCCGCTGCCGGCGCCCTCAGGTGCGCGCGAAGCGGACCGCGCCGTGGCTGCCGTACGGCACCAGCCGGCCCCCGGCCGGCTCGCCGTCGAAGCCGACCATCAGCAGTCCGCCGTCGTGCTCGACGAGGGTGGGCCAGGGGATGTTGCTGGTGTACGGCGCGTCGATCTCGCCCACCTCGGTCAGGTCGAGGTCCATGACCGGGTAGCGCCTGCGGTGGCCGTCGCTGACGAGCACCCGCCAGTCGTCGCCGAACCGGTGGAGGGTCGAGCCCTCGGTCTCGCGGTGTCCCCTCACCGCTGCCGAGCGCAGCTCCAGCGTCTCGAGCGAGGGCCCCGCCGCGAGCACGGGGTGGAAGCGGAAGAAGCGGGTGGCGCTGACGTACGCCACCAGCCACTCGTCGTCGCTCCGGACCAGGTGGGGGTCCCAGACACCCACCGAGCGCAGCCCGGTCGTCGGCAGGTCCAGGGCGCGGGTGTCGAGCACGTGTCGACCCGTGAGCAGGTCGGCGTCGGTCTCGGCGAGGGTCACCGCGACGGTCGCCCCCGGGCGCTGCGGGTCGAAGTCGCCCCAGGTGCTGGTCGCGAGCAGCCAGCGGCCACCGTCCCGGACCAGGTGCGAGGCGTGGTCGCCGTAGACCCCGCCGTCGCCCGGTCGGCGGAAGAACAGGTCGCTGCGGTGGACCAGCGACAGCTTCGCCGGGTCGAGCGTCCACACGGAGGTGTGGGCGGTGTCGAAGAAGCCCGGCCCGGCGCTCGTGGCCGTGACGAGGACCCGGTCGCTCTCGCGCACGGGCGACCCGTCGGCGTACGTGACGAGCCGGAGGTCACGCAGGCCGACCTGGCCGTATCCGCGCAGCTGCCCGCCCTCGGCCCGCAGTGCTGCCAGCCACTCCTCGTCGTGGGTGTCGATGCGGCCGCGCAGCTCGACCCGACCGCGCACGAGCCACTCGCCCCCCTCGCGCGACCAGACCGTCAGGTGGGTACCGGTCAGCGTCAGCGCCACCCGCTCCACCGTGGCGTCGGGGCGACCCGCGCGCCGGCTGCGGTGGTCGGTGGTCAGGCCGCCGTTGGTCACTGCGAGGGAGAAGCCGTCGTCGTCGTAGGCCACGGCCAGCCGGTCCTCGCCGCTGACCAGGGCCAGCGTGACGTGACGGTGGCCCACGGCGTCGACCGCGACGTACGGCGCCAGCGCGTGCTCGAGCCGCCCGGGCCGGGCGATCTGGACCGGCCGGGTGCTGCCGGCGTCCTCGAAGCGGGGGAGTTCCACGAGGAGAAGCATGCCTCGGCCTCCGAGAGACGAGTGCTTGACCTCACCCGGGTCCTCGGGTGACCGTGTCGCCCATGCTGCGCGAACCGCACGAGAACGTGGCGACGGTGCTGGTGGACCCCTGCGTGCTCGTCGAGCTCGAGGTCCGCCTGATGGCGCTCGACCTGCGGCTCTGGCCGGTCGCCACCGCGCCGATCTGCGCCGACGGTCCCCGGCAGGCCTTCCAGATCAGGCACCGGATGCTCGAGGCCAGGCGGGGTGCGTGGGACGACGCCGCCGACTGGGTTCCGGCCTGGGTGTCCTTCGGCGAGAGCTGGCGCGAGGGGGTCGAGCCGTTGCCGTGGGTGGCGCGGTCGACGCTCTACCGCACGCTCGACGAGTACGCCGGCCACGTGCGCTACCGCCGGGGGCTCGGCGGTGTGCCGCTGCTCAACGTGCCGCGCGAGCGGACTGCGTGAGTCCGCAGCTCAGATCCAGCGCTCGAACCAGATCCGGTCCACCCACTCCGAGTGGGTCAGCAGCTGGTTGGCGTACACCGGGTAGAACCACGCGAAGTTGAGCAGCACCAGCACGAAGAACGAGCCCGCGACGACCACGCCCGCAGTCCGCCGCGGCGTCGGCGCACGGGAGCTGCCGACCAGCTTGCCGAGGCAGAGCGCGACGGCGATCACCATGAACGGCAGCATCATCGAGGCGTAGAACAGGAAGATCGGCCGGTCGTCGTAGGCCAGCCAGGGCAGCCACGTCGAGAGCGTGCCGACCACGGGCACCCCGAAGCGCCAGTCCCGCTGCCCCACCCACAGCACCGCTGAGGCGAGCAGCCCGAGGATCGAGCCCCACCAGAGCGCAGGCGTCCCGATCATCAGCGTCTGCCGGAGGCAGTCGGAGTCGGCCGGGGCGTCGCAGCCCTGGCTGCCCGGCGCGATGTCGGTGTCGGCGCTGACGTTGACCGGCTTCGCGAGCAGCAGCCACCCCGACGGCAGCGACTGGTAGGCGTGGTCGGAGTCGTCGAGGAAGTGGGCGTGGAAGGTGTAGACGTCGTCGTGGTAGTACGCCAGGGACCGCAGCGACTGCACCACCTCCCCGAGGCCGGAGGCGTCGGGCTCGTCCCGCGTCGGCCACGGCGAGCCCCCGTCGTACGTCGTGTACTGGCTGTTGGAGAGTGACTGCTCGTACTCCTCGGCGTGGACCAGCCAGCCGGTCCAGGTCGCGACGTACACCACGAAGGCGACCAGCACGAGGTGGACGAAGGCAGGCACGCCGTCGACCACCGCGGAGCGGAGCACCGGCCGGCGCACCCCGAAGGAGCGACGCGCGCCGGCGCTCCACGCCCAGACGAGCAGGCCGAAGGCCGCGAGGGGGTAGAGGGCCGTCCACTTGGTGCCGACGGCCAGGCCGAAGCAGACCCCCGCCGCGAGCAGCCACGGCCGCCACAGCAGCCCGCGCACCGGACCCCAGCCGCCCGTGACCGGCTCCGGGGCCAGCCGCGCCAGCCGGGCGCGCCAGTGGTCGCGGTCGATCACCACGCAGCTGACCGCGCAGAGGGTGAGGAGCGCCACGAAGATGTCGAGCAGCGCCAGCCGCGACAGCACGAAGTGGAGCCCGTCGAAGGCGAGCAACAGGCCGGCGACGCAGCCGAGCAGGGTGGATCCGGTGAGGCGGCGCACGAGTCGGACGAGCACCAGCACCATCAGCGAGCCCGCGATGAGCGACGGCACCCGCCAGCCGACCGGGTCGAGCCCGAAGGCCAGCTCGCCCAGGCCGATCAGCCACTTGCCCAGCTCGGGGTGCACGACCATCGTCGGGTCCTGCTGCCAGAGGCCGGACGACTCGCCCCGCATGATCTGCCGGTCCGCGTTCGCGACGTAGTCGCGGACGTAGCCGTGGTGGACCAGCGACCAGGCGTGCTTGGCGTAGTAGGTCTCGTCGAAGGCCAGCTCGCGCGGCTCGCCCAGCCCGACCAGTCGCATGCCGAAGGCCAGCACCATCACGCCGAGGGAGGCCAGCCAGCTGGTGACCGGGTGCTCCAGGCGGCCACGACCGCGCGCCCGCTCGGCCGCGAGGGGCACCGCACGCCCGTCCGCGGTCCGCGAGAGGCCGGTGCGCGGCGTCTCGGTGGCGGGGGCGGTCACGTGGGCAGCCTAGATCGGCGGCTGACATGATCGGTGGCGTGACCGGTCTCCTCGTCCTCGCGGCGACCCCCATCGGCCAGGTGGGCGACGCCCCGCCGCGGCTGGCGACCGAGCTCGCCACCGCCGACGTCGTGGCCGCCGAGGACACCCGGCGCCTCCGGCGGCTCTGCCGCGACCTCGGCGTCGAGATCAGCGGCCGGGTCGTGTCCTACTTCGAGGGGAACGAGCAGGCCCGCACCCCGCTGCTGCTCGAGGCGCTCGAGGCGGGGGAGCGGGTGCTGCTCGTGACCGACGCGGGGATGCCGAGCGTGTCCGACCCCGGCTACCGCCTCGTCGTCGCGGCTGTCGAGGCCGACGTGCGAGTCACGTCTGTGCCGGGCCCCTCCGCGGTGCTCACCGCGCTGGCCGTGTCGGGACTGCCGGTGGACCGCTTCTGCTTCGAGGGGTTCCTGCCCCGCAAGGCGGGGGAGCGCGGGCGCCGGCTGGCCGGCCTGGCGTCGGAGGAGCGGACGATGGTGTTCTTCGAGGCGCCCCACCGGACCGAGGCTGCGCTCGGCGCGATGGCCGAGGCGTTCGGGGGCGACCGGCCCGCCGCCGTGTGTCGCGAGCTCACCAAGACCCACGAGGAGGTACGCCGGGGGTCGCTCGCCGACCTGCTCGCCTGGTCGGCCGACGGCATCCGGGGTGAGGTCACCCTCGTGGTCGCCGGGGCCGTGCCGACCGCCGCCGTCGCCGCCGACCCCGCCGCCTGGCGCGACGCGGTCGCGGACCTCGAGGGCTCCGGTGCGACCCGCAAGGAGGCGATCGTGCAGGTCGCCCGGCTCGCCGGCGTCCCGAAGCGGGAGGTCTACGACGCCGTCCACCGCGACCAGGAGGAGTCGTGACCGAGGAGCCCACCCGCCGTCGCGCGGCGACGGAGGAGAAGTCCGGTGCCCGGCGCGACCGTGAGCGGCCGCCGGCCCCCGAGCCGCTGCCCCACCCGGTGGTGGACAACCACTGCCACCTCGACATCGCGGACGGCGACTGGCTGCGTACCGAGGAGGCGCTGGCCGCCGCGAAGGCCGTCAACGTCCCGCGGATCGTGCAGATCGGCTGCGACCTGCCGGGCGCGCGCTGGGCGGTCGAGGCCGCGGCGTCGTACGACGCGCTGGTGGCGGGGGTCGCGCTGCATCCCAACGAGGCGCCGCGGCTGGCCGAGGCCGGCACGCTCGACGACGCGCTCGCCGAGATCGAGCAGCTCGCCCTCGCCCACGACAAGGTCCGGGCGGTGGGGGAGACGGGCCTCGACCGGTTCCGCACCGGCGAGGAGGGCCGGGCCGCCCAGGTCGAGAGCTTCCGCCGCCACGTCGACCTGGCGAAGCGGCTCGACAAGACGCTGGTGATCCACGACCGCGACGCCCACGAGGGCGTGCTCGAGGTGATCGACGGCGAGGGTGCGCCCGAGCGGTGGGTGATGCACTGCTTCTCCGGCGACGCGGACTTCGCGCGGGCCTGCCTCGACCGGGGCGCCTACCTCAGCTTCGCGGGGACCGTGACGTTCAAGAACGCGGCACCGCTGCGCAACGCCCTGGTCGTCGCGCCCCGCGACCGGATCCTCGTGGAGACCGACGCGCCGTACCTCACCCCCACCCCGTGGCGCGGCCGGCCGAACGCCTCCTACCTCGTCCCGCACACCGTCCGGGCGATGGCGGAGGTGCGCGGGGAGGACCTCGAGGAGCTGTGCCGGGCCATCGACAGCAACACCGAGAGTGCCTTCGGCGGCGCCTGGTAGGGGTGTTCCTGCTCACGGCACCCCGCTGTCCGCAGGCGTGGCGGGGCGTGTTATCGGCACGACCGTCCGATAACCGGACGATTTCGTGGACGGGGACTTGGCGAGACCCGAGGTCCTCGTTATCGTTTCGTGATTGTTGGCCGGGATCGGGAACGACATCCGTCCAGCGCCGGGGGTGCCAGGCCCACACGCCGCACCCCGCGAGAACCCCCGCTCGCAAGACCCTCACCCACCCGTGAGACGTCGCGCGTCCGGGCGCGCTGGCACCCGAGGCCCGGGGAGTACGACGTTCGGAGAATCGTGCAGACGCGCAGCTTCATCGCACGGCTGGTCCACAGCAAGGCTGTCCTCGTCGGCCTGGTGGCCGCCGTCGTCCTGGCCCTCGCCGGGACCACCTACGGCTACAACGCCCTCAACACCAGCGTGACCCTCTCCCTCGACGGGCAGGAGCGCGAGGTGACCGCCATGGGCGACACCGTCGGCGCCGTCCTCGAGTCCGAGGGCATCGAGGTGGGCGAGCACGACCTCGTCGCCCCCGGCCTCGACGAGGAGGTCAGCGACGGCAGCGCCATCAGCATCCGCTTCGGCCGCCCGCTCGAGCTCACCGTCGACGGCGACACCGAGACCCACTGGGTGACCGCGACCGACGTCGCCTCCGCCCTCGGCGAGATCGGTAGCCGCTACGCCGGCGCCGAGCTCTCCGTCAGCCGTGGTGGCTCCATCGACCGCGAGGGCATGGCCCTCGAGATCGTCACCGAGAAGAAGATCGAGGTCGCCCTCGCCGGCAAGAAGCCCGTGACCCGCAAGGTCACCGCGCTCACGCCGCGCGACGCCCTCGAGGAGCTCGGCGTCAAGGTCGACAAGGACGACAAGGTGACCCCCGGGCCGAAGGCCGAGCTGGAGGACGGCGACCGCATCGTCTTCACCGACCTCCGCGTGGTCACCAAGCGCGTGAAGAGCGAGGCCATCGACTTCTCCACCGTCGAGCGCGCCGACGGCTCCATGCTCGAGGGCGAGACCGAGACCGTCCGCTCCGGCGAGTCCGGCGCCCGCGACGTGACCTACGAGATCACCTTCCGCAATGGCGAGCTCGTCGCCCGCAAGGTGCTCCGCCAGGAGGTGCTGCGCGAGCCGGTCGACGCGATCGTCAAGTACGGCACCAAGGAGGAGCCCGAGCCGGTCGCCACGACCAACTACGCCTCCGGCAGCACCGTCTGGGACCAGCTCGCGCAGTGCGAGTCCGGCGGCAACTGGGCCATCAACACCGGCAACGGCTACTACGGCGGGCTGCAGTTCAGCCTCGGCACGTGGCAGGCGTACGGCGGCCCCGGCATGCCGCACCAGCAGAGCCGCGAGACCCAGATCGCGATCGCCGAGAAGGTCCGTGCCGCCACCGGCGGCTACGGCTCCTGGCCGCACTGCTCGCAGTCGCTGGGCCTGCCCCAGTGACCCACGCCGTGCGTGGCTAGCCTTGCGCACATGACGTCGTCCGCCGGTCCGAGACTCCTCGGGCCGGCGGACGTGCGTTCGCTGGCGGCCGCCCTCGACCTGCGGCCGACCAAGCAGCGGGGCCAGAACTTCGTCATCGACGCCAACACCGTCCGGCGCATCGTCCGTGAGTCCGGGGTCGGGCCCGACGACGTGGTCGTCGAGGTCGGCCCCGGTCTCGGATCGCTGACCCTGGCGCTGCTCGACGTGGCCCGCCGCGTGGTCGCGATCGAGGTCGACCCCCTGCTCGCGGAGCGGCTGCCGGCGACGATCGCCGAGTACGCCCCGGACCACGTCGACCGGGTCGAGGTGGTGCTCGCCGACGCGATGCGCATCGACCAGGTCCCCGGACCGCCGCCGACCGCGCTGGTCGCCAACCTCCCGTACAACGTCTCGGTCCCGGTGCTGCTCCACCTGCTGCAGCTGCTGCCCGGCCTCGAGCGCGGCCTGGTGATGGTGCAGTCCGAGGTCGCCGACCGGCTGGCCGCCGGCCCCGGCTCCAAGGTCTACGGCGTCCCGTCGGTCAAGGCCGCCTGGTACGCCGACGTCCGTCGGGCCGGCGCCATCGGGCGCAACGTCTTCTGGCCCGCTCCCAACGTCGACTCCGGGCTGGTCGCGTGGACCCGGCGCGAGCCGCCCACCACCGAGGTGACCCGGGAGCAGGTCTTCACCGTCGTCGACGCGGCCTTCGCCCACCGCCGCAAGGGGCTGCGGGGAGCGCTCCGCGGGCTCGCCGGGTCCTCGGAGGCGGCCGAGGCCGCGCTGGCGGCTGCCGGGATCGACCCGCTGACCCGCGGGGAGTCCCTCGCCCTCGCCGACTTCGTCCGCATCACCGAGGAGCTGCACCGGTGACCACGACGATCACGGTCCGGGCCGCTGCGAAGGTCAACCTCCACCTCGGGGTCGGCGCGCCCCGCCCGGACGGGTTCCACCCGCTCGACACCGTCTACCAGGCCGTGAGCCTGTACGACGACGTGCGTGTGCGGCCGGCCGGGTCGTGGTCGCTCGACCTCACCGCCGCGGCCCACGTCGCCGCGACCGACGTACCCCTCGACGGGCGGAACATCGTCACCCGTGCGGCCGACCTGCTCGGCGTCGAGGCCGAGGTCTCGATCCACAAGGAGATCCCGGCCGCCGGTGGCATGGCCGGCGGCAGCGCCGACGCCGCGGCGGCCCTGGTGGCGCTGGACCGGCTGCACGACCTGCAGACCTCCGACGCCCGGCTGCTCGAGCTCGCGGCCGAGCTCGGGAGCGACGTCCCGTTCGCGCTGGTGGGCGGGACCGCCCGCGGCACCGGCCGGGGCGAGCAGGTGGCGCCGGTCGACGACGCGGGCTCGTGGTGGTGGGTCGTCGTCCCGTCCGGGACCGGCCTGTCGACGCCCGAGGTCTATGCCCGCTTCGACGCGCTGCGTCCCGACGCTGCTGCCGAGCCCGCCTCGCCCGACCGGCTGCTCGCCGCGCTGGCCTCGGGCGAGCCGGCCGCCCTGGCCGCCGCCCTGCGCAACGACCTCGAGCCGGCCGCACTCGACCTCCGGCCCGAGCTGCGCGACGTGCTCGAGGCCGGCGAGGCCGCCGGGGCGCTGCGCGGACTGGTGAGCGGCTCGGGACCGACCTGCGTGTTCCTGTGCAGCGACGGTCCGGGCGCCCGGGAGGTCGCGGTCGCGCTCCGGTCGGCGTACGACGTCGTGCTGACCGCCCACGGCCCCGTCGCCGGCGCCCACGTGATGACGGAGGCCGGCTGATGGCGAACCTGCTCAACCTCGAGCGCGTGTCCAAGGCGCACGGCGTGCGACCGCTCCTGACCGACGTCTCGCTGGGCGTCTCGGCCGGCGACCGGATCGGCATCGTCGGCCGCAACGGCGACGGCAAGACCACCCTGCTGGAGGTGATGACCGGCCTCGAGCCGGTCGACTCCGGGCGGGTGTCGCGGTCGCGGGGGCTGCTCGTCGGCTACCTGCGGCAGGGCGACGACCTCGTCGACACCCACACCGTCCGCGAGGCGGTCCTCGGCGGCCGGTCCGACCACGAGTGGGCGGCCGACCCGAGCACCCGCGAGGTGGTCGAGGTGCTGCTGGCCGGCGTCTCGCTCGACCGCGCGGTCGCCGGCCTCTCCGGTGGCGAGCGGCGACGGTGCTCGCTGGCCGAGCTGCTCCTGGGCCACCACGACCTGGTCGTGCTCGACGAGCCGACCAACCACCTCGACGTCGAGGCCGTGGCCTGGCTGGCCGAGCACCTCGCCAAGCGCCCGTCCGCGCTGGTCGTCGTGACCCACGACCGGTGGTTCCTCGATGCCGTCTGCCAGTGGACCTGGGAGGTCCACGACGGGGTGGTCGACGCCTACGAGGGCGGCTACGCCGCGTTCGTGCTCTCCAAGGCAGAGCGGCAGCGGCAGGCGGCCGCCTCGGAGGCGCGGCGCCAGAACCTCGTCCGCAAGGAGCTGGCCTGGCTCCGCCGCGGTGCGCCGGCACGGACCTCCAAGCCCAAGTTCCGCATCGACGCCGCCACCACCCTGATCGAGGACGAGCCGCCGCCGCGCGATCGCCTCGAGCTGCAGAAGTTCGCCACCCAACGGCTGGGCAAGGACGTCGTCGACGTCGAGGACGTCGACCTGTCGCGGGGCGACCGGCAGCTGCTGAAGCACGCGACCTGGCGGCTCGGGCCGGGCGACCGCGTCGGGATCGTCGGCGTCAACGGGGCCGGCAAGACCTCGGTGCTGTCGCTGCTCTCCGGGGCGCTCCCGCCCTCGGCGGGGCGGGTCCGCCACGGCCGGACGATCGCGCTCCAGCACCTCACCCAGCACATCGACGACCTCGACCCCGAGTCGCGCGTGCTCGAGACCGTCGAGTCGATCAAGCGGGTGACCCGGATGGCCGACGGGACCGACGTGACGGCGAGCGGCATGCTGGAGCGGTTCGGCTTCACCGGTGACAAGCTGACCGCCCGGACCGGCGACCTGTCCGGTGGCGAGCGTCGGCGCTTCCAGCTGCTGCGGCTGCTGCTCACCGAGCCCAACGTGCTGCTGCTCGACGAGCCCACCAACGACCTCGACATCGAGACCCTCAACGTCCTCGAGGACTTCCTCGACCGCTGGCCCGGAACCCTCGTCGTGGTCTCCCACGACCGCTACTTCCTCGAGCGGGTCACCGACTCTATCTGGGCACTGATGGGGGACGGCCAGATCGCGATGCTGCCCCGAGGCGTCGACGAGTACCTCGAACGCCGAGCCGGCGCTTCCTCTCAGCCCCAGCCCGCCGAGACGGCGCTGGCTCCCACCCCTGCAGCTGCCGAGTCGGCGCTTCCTGACAGGCCGCGCGCCGGCAGCGCGGAGGAGCGGGCGGCCCGCAAGACGATGGCGCGGATCGACAAGCAGCTCGAGCGGATCGCCGTACGCGAGGCGGAGCTCAACGCCGCGCTCGAGGCACACGCCCAGGACTACGAGAAGCTCGCGGATCTCGGCGCTTCGGTGCAGCAGCTGGTCGACGAGCGGGAGGCGCTGGAGCTGGAGTGGCTGGAGGCCGCCGAGCACGTGGAGTGACGGCGTGCGCAAGCGCCGACTCGCGGCTGGTACACCGTCACCTAGCGCCGACTCGCGGCTCGGACACCGTCAGTAGGCGCCGACTCAGCGGTAGGGGACGAGCAGGGTGCGGAGCAGGCCGGCGAGCTCGGCACGGTCGCGGTCGGACAGGTCGGCCAGCAGGTCCGCCTCGGCGGCGAGCAGCTCTTCGAAGGCGGCGTCGACCGCGGCCTTGCCCTCGGCGGTCAGCCGGACGATGACGCCGCGCCGGTCGGCCGGGTCGGGGTAGCGCTCGACGTAGCCGCGCGCGGCCAGCCGGTCGACCCGGTTGGTCATGGTGCCGCTGGTCACCAGCGTCTCGCGGATCAGCCGCCCCGGCGAGAGCTCGTACGGGGCGCCCGCGCGGCGCAGAGCGGCGAGCACGTCGAACTCCCACGACTCGATGCGGTGCCGGGTGAACGCCTTGCGGCGGGCCAGGTCGAGGTGGCGCGCGAGCCGCGTGATCCGGCTGAAGACCGCCACCGGCGCGAGGTCGAGGTCGGGGCGCACGCGCGCCCACGCCTCGGTCAGCTCGTCGACCTCGTCCCTCATGGCGCCCAGCATAGGGCTTGTCGAGAATCTTGATGTCAAGATAAAGTGGAAGCATGACCTGGGACCCCGAGCACTACCTGACCTACGCCGACGAGCGCGGCCGACCGTTCGTCGAGCTCGTGCGCCGCGTCGCTGCCGAACGCCCGGCCGACGTCGTCGACCTCGGCTGCGGACCCGGCAACCTGACCCGGCTGCTCGCGCAGCGCTGGCCCGGGGCGCGTGTGTGCGGGCTCGACGCCAGTCCGGAGATGGTCGACACGGCGCAGCGGGACGTGCCGGACCTCGCCTTCGAGGTCGCCGACCTGCGTGACTGGGCGGCCTCGGGTGACGAGGTCGACGTGCTGGTGTCGAACGCGACGCTGCAGTGGCTCCCCGAGCACCTCGACCTGCTTCCGGGCCTGGTCGAGCGGGTCCGTCCGGGCGGCTGGATCGCCTTCCAGGTCCCCGGCAACTTCGGGGAGCCGAGCCACACCCTCCGTGACGAGCTCGCCGCGCAGGAGCCGTACGCCGACCACGTCCGTGACGTGGCGGTGCCCTCCAGCCACGACCCGGAGGTGTACCTGGCGGCGCTGGCCGGCCTCGGGTGCCAGGTGGACGTGTGGGAGACGACGTACCTCCACGTGCTCACCGGCGAGGACCCTGTCTTCGCCTGGGTGTCGGCGACGGGTGCCCGCCCGACCCTCGAGGCGTTGCCGGAAGGGCTCCGGGCCGACTTCGAGGCCGAGTACCGCAAGCGACTGCGGGAGGCCTACCCCGATCGCGGCCACGGCGTCGTGATGCCCTTCCGCCGGATCTTCGCGGTCGGGAGGAAGGCATGAGGCTCCACCATGTGCAGGTGGCCATCCCCGCGGGAGGGGAGCCGGTGGCGCGCCGGTTCTGGGTCGAGGGCGTCGGCATGGCCGAGGTGCAGAAGCCGGAGCCGTTGCGTGGCCGCGGCGGACTGTGGGTGCGCCACCCGGGCGGGGCCGAGGTGCACGTGGGGGTGGAGGACCCCTTCGTGCCGGCCCGCAAGGCGCACCCCGCGCTGCTCCTCGACACGGTCGGGACGCTCGACGAGGTGGCCGAGAGGCTGGCCGCCCTCGGCTTCGAGGTCGACCACCGTGAGCGCGAGACCTTCCCGGGGCACCTCCGCTGCCACGTCCGAGACGGTCACGGCAACCGGGTGGAGCTGCTCGCCCCGGCGTAGGCTGGCCTCAGCGTCCGAGGATGCGGGAGAGGATCCCCGGCTTCTGCTCCTCGGTGTGGCCGGTGCAGCGCTGGTCGCGCGGGACGCCGGCCAGAACCTGGTCGACGTGCATGCCGCAGCCCTTCCAGGTGGTCTTGCCGCAGGTGCGGCAGGCAGCGGGACGGCACATGGTGGAGCTCCTCGGGAATACGGGGGCGGGTATGTCGGTTGTGACCGTAACACCCCCAGGGGTATCCTTCAACACCGAGAGAGAGGGGCCACGATGGCCACGATCGACCTGGTTGCCGACACCTTCGAGACGTCCGTCCAGGAGCACGACATCCTGCTCGTCGACTGGTGGGCCAGCTGGTGCGGCCCGTGCCGCCAGTTCGCGCCCGTCTACGAGGCCGCCTCCGAGCAGCACGACGACGTCGTCTTCGCCTCGGTCAACACCGAGACCGAGCAGGCCCTCGCCTCGGCGGCGCGGATCACCTCCATCCCCACGCTGATGGCCTTCCGCGAGGGTGTCCTCGTCTACTCCCAGCCGGGCGCGATGCCGGCGCCGGCGCTCGAGGAGCTGATCACGGCCGTCAAGGGCCTCGACATGGAGGAGGTCCACCGCCAGGTGGCCGCCCAGAAGGGACGTGACTGACGTGGAGCTGCCTGCCGACGAGATGGTGCCGGTGATCAACCGGATCAAGCGCGCCCAGGGCCAGCTCGGGGGAGTGCTCCGCATGCTCGAGGAGGGGCGCGAGTGCGAGGACGTGGTCACCCAGCTCGCGGCGGTGTCGCGGGCCCTCGACCGGGCCGGCTTCGCGATCGTGGCCTCGGGGCTGCGCCAGTGCATGGTCGACGGCGACGGTGCCGACGACCTCGACGTGAAGAAGATGGAGAAGCTCTTCCTGTCGCTGGCGTGACCGGCGACACGGCGGCTCGGGTTACCCACGGGTAATGTCGCTGCATGCCCTCCGTCCTGCAGCTCTGGACCACGCTCTCCCGACTGCCGCGGGGAGAGCGCGTCTTCTCGTACGCGTTCGCGCGCAAGGCGCCCTACTTCGCGACCGTGCGCCCGCGCTTCACCGTGGTCGAGCCGAACCGTGCCGAGCTGGTCGTCCCGAAGCGACGCCGGGTCCACAACCACCTCGGGACCGTGCACGCCATCGCGCTGTGCAACGGGCTGGAGGCGGCGATGGGTGCCCTGGCCGAGGCCTCGATCCCGGCCGACAAGCGGTGGATCCCGAAGGGGATGACGGTGGCCTACACCGCCAAGGCCACCTCCGACATCACCTGCGTCGCCGAGACCGACGCCGCGCAGTGGACCGGGGACGACCCCGACGTCCCCGTCCGGGTGCGCGGCGTGCGCGAGGACGGGGAGGTCGTCGTCGAGGGCGAGATCCGGCTGTGGGTGACGCCCCGGAAGCGGTGACGATCAGGCGTTGCGACCGCCGTCGAGGTTGCCGACGCCCGTGATCTCGAGCGGTGACTTCTCGCCGACCAGCCTGTGCTGCACCTTGGTGGCGATGACGGTGAGGATGATGTTGACGACGATGTAGATGCTGGCGATCACGATCGCGGTCGGCACCTGGTTCTTGAACTCGCCGTAGATCTGCTCGCCGACGTAGGTCAGTCCGGGAGCGGTGATGACGTAGCCGAGGCTGGTGTCCTTGAGCGCCACCACCATCTGGCTGATGATCGCCGGCAGCATGATCTTGACCGCCTGTGGCAGCTGCACGTTGACCATCACCTGCGTCTTGCGCATGCC
The DNA here is from genome assembly GCF_004564375.1 of Nocardioides euryhalodurans. Lineage (NCBI taxonomy): Bacteria > Bacillati > Actinomycetota > Actinomycetes > Propionibacteriales > Nocardioidaceae > Nocardioides > Nocardioides euryhalodurans. The sequence goes on along the minus strand of NZ_CP038267.1, from coordinate 1,802,455 downwards.
GAGGGCGTACGCCGCCTCGACCTGGCCGGCCGGGACCGCGTGGATGCCGGCCCGGAAGACCTCGGCGAGGACCGACCCGTTGTAGAGGGTCAGCGCGATCACGACGCACCAGAACGGGGACAGCGGCCCGTCGCCCAGCGAGAGCAGCACCCAGACGAAGATCATCAGCAGCAGCACGGGCACGGCCCGGAAGAACTCCACGACCAGCCAGCACGGCCACCGCACCCAGCCGTGCTCCGAGATCTTGCCGATCCCGAAGACCAGCCCGAAGACGATCGCGAAGATGATCGCGAAGAACGCCATCTGCAGGGTCTTGAGCAGCCCGTCGACGAGGATGACCTCGATGTAGGCGGGGGTCAGGAAGACCTCCCACTTCTCGTAGGTCAGCTGGCCGGTGTCGTAGAGCCTCCAGAGGGCGAAGGCGAGGATCGCGACCGCGCCGGCGATGGTGAGGACGGTGTAGACGCGGTGGCGCGCCACGGTCCGGGGTCCGGGGGCGTCGAAGAGGACGGAGCCGCTCATCTCAGGCCACCTTCCAGCGTCGCTCGAGGACGTAGGACGAGAGGGTCACGACCTCGACCAGCACGATGTACCCGATCGCGAAGGCGAGGAAGATCCCGGTCCGCTGGTCGGTGTCGTTGTTGGTGAAGGCGCGCATCGTGGCGGTCGCCTCGGCCATGCCGAAGGCCGCGGCGACCGAGGTGTTCTTGAGCAGCGCCACCTGCACGCTGGTCAGCGGCGGCACCACGGCCCGCAGCGCCTGGGGCAGGACCACCTCCCGCATGCTCTGCATGAACGTGAGACCGACGGAGCGCGCGGCCTCGGCCTGGCCGAGGGGGACGGCGTTGACGCCGGAGCGGAACGCCTCGCAGACGAAGGCGGAGGTGTACAGGGTCAGCGCGATGCAGGAGCGCACGAAGAAGGCCGAGAGGTTGTAACCGGCGACCTCGAGGTCCTCGACCCACAGGAAGTTGTAGCCCAGCTTGGGCATCGCCACGGCCATGAAGATGAAGATCATCAGCAGGGGCGTGTTGCGGAAGATCGTGACGTAGACGGCCGCGACCTTCTGCATGACCGCGACCGGGCCGACCCGGAAGACCGCCAGGATCGTGCCGAGGACCAGCGAGGCCAGGCCGGAGACGACGAAGAGCCCCAGGGTGACCCCGAAGGCCTTGAGGTACTCGTCGAAGTTCGAGAACACCGCTTCCATGACGGCTGGTCCTCCTCTCGTCAGGAGCGCCGGGCGGGAGGCTGGCTCCCGCCCGGCGCGCTGTCAGTGCTGCGTCAGGCCGACGGGCAGGGGTCGAGCTCGGGCTGCTCGGGCGCCTCGACGCCGGCCTCGCCGAGCGTCACCGCGAAGGCCTCCTCCCAGCTGCCGTCCTCGAAGGACGCCGTCACGGTCTCGTTGATCCACTCGCACATCTCGGGGTAGTCGAGGCTGTAGCCGATGCCGTAGCGCTCCTCGGAGAAGGGCTCGACGACGACCTTGAGGTCGTCGGGCTGCTCCGCGGCGTAGCCGAGCAGGATCGCGCCGTCGGTCGTCATCGCGTCGACGGTGCCGTCGAGGACCTGGTCCACGCACTCGGAGTAGGTGTCGAAGCCGCGCGGCTGGGCGCCCTCGGCCTTGATGTTCTCCAGCGAGGTGGAGCCGGTGACCGAGCAGACCTCGGTGCCCTCGACGTCCGCGAGGCTCTCGATGTCGCTGTCGGAGCGGACCAGCAGCTGCTGACCCGTGACGTAGTAGGGACCGGCCTGGCCCACGATCGCCCGGCGCTCGTCGGTGATGGAGTACGACGCGATGACCAGGTCGACCTCGCCCTCCTGGAGGAAGGGCTCCCGGTTGTCGGAGATGGTCTCGACCCACTCGATGTCCTCGGCGGCGATGCCGAGGTTGGCGGCGAGGATCTTGCCCATCTCGGGGTCGAAGCCGACCGGCATGTCGTCGGCAGCGCCCTTGAAGCCGATGCCGGGCTGGTCGTACTTGACGCCGATCTTGATGGTGCCCGCCTCGGCGAGCTCCTTCATGCGGGTGCCGTCCTCGAACTCGGCGGCGGCGTCCTCCGCGACGTCGACGTCGACGGTCTCACCGCCGTCGCTGCCCGCGTCGCCGCAGGCGGCCAGGCTGAGCGCGAGGCCCAGGCCGGCCACGACGGCCTTGGTCCGGATGAATCGCATGTCTCTCTCCTTTGTCCCGAGCCGAGTGCTCCCGGCCCCCGATGGTTGGGTCCTGCTGGATCGAATCAGTGCTTGAGGATCTTGCCGAGGAAGTCCTTGGCGCGGTCGGACTGCGGGTTGGTGAAGAACTCCTCGGGGGTGTTCTCCTCGACGACGGCCCCGTCGGCCATGAAGAGCACGCGGTCGGCGGCCGTCCGGGCGAAGCCCATCTCGTGGGTGACGACGACCATGGTCATGCCCTGCTTGGCCAGGTCGACCATGACGTCGAGGACCTCCTTGATCATCTCGGGGTCCAGCGCGGAGGTGGGCTCGTCGAAGAGCATCACCTTGGGGTTCATCGCGAGCGCCCGGGCGATCGCGACGCGCTGCTGCTGGCCGCCCGAGAGCTGGGCGGGGTACTTCGCCGCCTGGTGGCCGACACCGACCCGGTCGAGCAGCTCCTTGGCCCGCTTGTCGGCCTCGTCCTTCTTCTGGCCCCGGACCTTGATCGGCCCCAGCGTGACGTTCTCGAGGATCGTCTTGTGGGCGAAGAGGTTGAAGCTCTGGAAGACCATGCCGACCTCGGCCCGGAGCGCGGCGAGCTCCTTGCCCTCCTGGGGGAGCGGCTTGCCGTCCAGGGTGATCGTGCCCTCCTGGATCGTCTCCAGGCGGTTGATCGCCCGGCACAGCGTCGACTTGCCGGACCCCGACGGGCCGATCACCACGACGACCTCGCCGCGGTGGATGGTCTGGTTGATGTCCTGCAGGACGTGGAGGTCGCCGAACCACTTGTTGACGCCGTCGAGGACGACGAGGGGCTCTCCCTGCCGGGCGGCGAGGGTCTCCTGCTGCTGCACCGTCATGCCCCGGAACCTAGCGGCACCTCACCCGTTCGGGCCACGTGTGGGGCCGTCATCGGCAAATGGTGACGTCTTTGTGACGTACGGCGGCCCCCACCCGGACCGGGTGGGGGCCGCCTGGTCGGGGGCTGGTCAGCCGGCCTGACGCAGGAAGCGGGCGTACTGCCGCCTCACCTCGTTCGCCTTCAGCGAGTCGTCGAGGAACATCAGGGTGTCCATCCGGCAGTTGCACGGGTTGCGCTCGGAGCCGTCCTGGGGGAACGAGCCGCCGATCTTGATCCCGCGCGGGTTGGTCGGCGAGGTGCCGGTGCCGTCGACCTGCCACGGGTCGCCTGCGTTGGTGTAGAAGCCGTCGACCGGCTCACCGTTGCGATAGAGCGCCATCGTTCCCGACGTGTAGTCGAAGGTCGCCGCGAGGTGGACCCACTCACCGTTCGGAAGCAGGTCCTGCCAGTCCTCGGACGCGGCGAACGTCTGCGACGCCTCCGTGTCGAGCCGGCGACCGAGCGCCACGAGGCGCAGCTCACCGTTGACCTGGATCAGCTCCAGCAGCGCGCGTACGCCGTGGCCGTCGGAGTTGCCGCTGAGCACGCCGGCCAGGCCGATCGCGTTGTAGCCCGGCGTCGGGTTCTGGCCGGTCATCTTGAACCAGCCCATCACCGTGATGCCCTCCGCACCGTTGAAGTCGTCCAGCGACGCGACACCGTCGGCGTCGGACTCGTAGACCCCGGCCTTCCAGGGCTGGCCCGTGGGCGACTCCGCGGCACTGTGGAGCTGGAGCGCGTTGTTGGACCCCGGGTAGGCGCCGTCGTCGACGCGCAGGTCCTCACCGCCGTTGACCAGGCGGATCAGCGTGCGCGAGAGGCCCTGGTCCTCCTCGTAGGCGTCGTTGGCAGCGAACGGGTGCTCGAAGTCGTACGAGGCCACCAGGTCCCTCGCCAGCCGCGGGTCGATCTCCTGCGGCACCGGGGCTCGCTCGGTGTCGACGACCTTCCAGATCATCCCGTTGGCCTTGGCCAGCAGGTAGAGGTTGTCCTCCGAGTCGGTCCCGAACCGCAGGTCCACCCGGCCGTCGTCGACGAAGTCGGTCATCCGCATCCGGGTGCCCCCGGTGTCGTAGAGCGCGAGCTCGCGGATCCGGGCCTCGGTGTCGGAGTCGTCCTTCAGCGCCCGCTCTCCGCTCATGAACACCCGGCCCTCGACCAGGTCCGCGAAGACGTACTGGCCCTGGAGGCCGCGCAGGTCGCCCCGGTGCACCAGGCCACCGGAGATGGCGTGGCCGGAGTCGCTGTTGCACGACCAGTTGGCCGGCGGGTCGTGGTCGTAGGAGGTGACCGGGTAGTCGTAGCCGGCCTGCTCCATCTCCTCGGTCGGCGGGTAGAGGTAGCACTGGTTCTCGTTGCGGTAGGCCAGCCGGCCCTCGATGACCGGCCAGCCGAAGTTGTCACCGGCGTCGACGTCGTAGACAGCCTCGATGGCGTGCTGCCCGATGTGGCCGAGGAACATCCGGTGCTTGCCTCCGGCGTCCCAGCTGAAGCGGTGCGGGTCACGCATGCCGAGGGCGTAGATCTCACCGAGGGCGCCCTCCTGGCCGACGAACGGGTTGGAGTCGGGGATGCCGTACTCGCCGTTGGGGGCGTCGTCGCCGAGCGGGTCGATCCGCAGGATCTTGCCCGAGGGCGTCGCCAGGTCCTGCGGGACGTCGGTGTTGACGCCGATCCCGCCGTCTCCAACCGCGAGGTAGAGCAGTCCGTAGTCCTCGTCGCCGGGCTCGGCGGTGGGGTTGAAGTCGATCTGCTGGATCGCGTGGATCTGGCCGCCGAAGCGGTAGCGGAACAGCTCCCGGCTGGTGCCGCTGAAGGTGTCGGCAGACGGGTCGTCGGCGGTCCACTCGGTGACCACGCTGGTGACCGAGCTCGAGGTCAGCGGCTGAGGGGCGTACGTCGACTCGCCCGGTGAGGTCGGCGTCTCGGTGTGGACGGTGTAGAGCTTGCCGTTCTCCTCGAACTCCGGGTGGAAGGTGGCGAAACCGAAGCCGGAGCCCAGGCCGCGCCACGAGAGGAAGTCCGGCGCCTGCTCGGTCATGTCGAGGTAGACGTGCTGCTGGCCGTCCTCGAGGAGGTAGAGCGAGCCGTTGAGGTCGGGGACGTACATCCGGCCCGACCCGTCCGGCATCTCACCGATGTAGTTGATGCGGTTGAAGCGGCTCCCGATCCGGGCGTCGGTGACCGGACCGTTGGGCGTGGACGCCGGCAGCTGGGCGTACTCCTCGAGCACCAGGCCGAGGGTCGAGGGGTCGGGGGAGGTGGGGATCGGATCGGTGATGGGGGCGTCGGGGTCGTCGTCGGCCGTGGCCGAGGGCGCCACCGGGGTGAAGGTCGCCGTGATCACGAGGCCCGTGACCGCCGGGACCCACCAGCGTGTCTTCCGCATGGGGATTCCCTACTGTTGAGGTGGTTGGAGACAACTGCTGCCGTCGGTCCTGCCCGACCTCCGGCAGCCCCTCGTCGGTGCCCGCTGCGTGCGGGCGCCGGCGGGGGATCAGGGGACCGTCAGCCGGTCTGGTCGCCGGCCCGCAGGCCGACGGCGCGGACGTGCCGCGCACGTCCGAAGTTGTCGAAGGAGCCGAAGCCGACCCGGCCGCCCGCGAAGGTCGTGTCGGTCGCGGTCATCAGCGGCTCGTCCGCGCCGTCGACCCGGACGGCGATCTCGCCGGTCGCGGCGTCGTAGTCGACCTCGACGTCGTGCCAGTCGGCATCCGTGATCGCAGGCGGGGCGCCGACCGAGGCCGCCTCGTCCCACTGGTCGTCGATCCGGCGCCGGTCGGCGTCGTCGACCACGAAGATCCCGTTGTGGGGATAGATCGTGTTGTCGGTCGAGAGGTGGGCGTAGTAGAAGCGCGTCGGCGACTGGTAGTTCCAGATCAGGATCACGTCGCGGTTGCTCACCTCGACCGCCTCGTCGATCCGGACCTCCGCCGTGAGCCGGACGGTGGAGAGCTCGGGACCCTTGGTGACGACGGCGTACTCGAAGGGGCGCCGGGGCCCGCCGGGGTTGACGCCCGGCTCGGTCAGGACGACCTGGCCCCTCTCGAAGGACCACAGCTCGTCGGTGAGCGGGTCCCAGTGGCGGGGCGAGGGGGCGGCGACGACGCGGACCGAGCAGTCGCGGGCGTCGGCAGCGGTGGCGGGGACCGGGGCGGTGAGCCCGGCCGTGAGGGCGAGACCGAGCGCGAGGCCGGCCTTCCGGGTCGTACGAGGCATCTGTCCACGAACCTTTCCGAGTTGGGAGTGGAAGAGCAGAGCCGCTACAGGTGCGGCTCCACGAGCTCGACGTAGCGACGGGCGAGCGTGTCGACGACGGCGTCGCCGTCGGCCGCCCACACGTCGGCGTTGAAGATCTCCACCTCGACGTCGCCGCGGTAGCCGGCGGCGGCCACGCAGGCGGTGAGGTGGGCGAAGTCGATGTGGCCGTCGCCCATCATCCCGCGGGAGAGCAGGGCGTCCGGGGGGAGCGGGGTGATCCACTCGCACACCTGGTAGCTGGCGATCCGGCCGGCGGCGCGGGCGATCTGCTCCTCGACCCCGGGCTCCCACCAGACGTGGAAGGTGTCGACGACGACCCCGACCGCCTCGGCGGGGAGCGGCTCGGCGACGTCGAGCGCCTGGCCGAGGGTGGAGACCACGCCCCGGTCGGCGGCGAAGATCGGGTGCATCGGCTCGATGGCCAGCTGCACCCCCACCTCGATCGCGTGGGGGACCAGCGCCTCGATCGCCTCGGCCGCACGGGCGCGGGCGCCGGGCAGGTCACGGTCGCCGTCGGGCAGTCCGCCGGGCACGAGGACCAGGCAGGGGGCGCCGAGCTCCGCCGCCTCGTCGAGGGCGCGTCGGTTGTCGTCGTGGCGCTCCCGCCGGCGGGACGGGTCGGCGGTCGTGAAGAACCCACCTCGGCAGACCGAGGAGACCCGCAGCCCGGCGTCGCGGACCATCCGTACGGCGGCCGCGAGCCCCACCTCGGCGACGGGCTCGCGCCACACGCCGATCGACGGCAGCCCGTGGGCCACGCACCCCGCGACCGCGTGGGCGAGCGACCACCCGTCGACGGTCTTCTGGTTGAGCGAGAGTCGGGCCAGCCGCGGGTCGCCCGGTGCTGGCGTCTCGACCCTCGCCGGCGAGCCGGAGGGCAGGTCCACAGCGGCGGTGACGGTCATGACGCCACCCCTGCCCCGGCGAGCCACAGCTCCAGGCGCCGCGCCGCGAGCTGCGGGTCGGGCAGCAGCCGTGCCTCGTTGGCCAGCGCGAACAGCCGGCCGAGGTGGACGACGCTGCGCGAGGACTGCATCCCGCCCACCATCGTGAACCCGGGCTGGTGGCCCGAGAGCCAGGAGAGGAAGGCGATGCCGGTCTTGTAGTGCCAGGTGGGTGCCTCGAAGACGTGACGGGAGAGCGGCAGCGTCGGCGCCATCTCCGCGTCGTACGTCGCCAGGTCGCCCTCGTCGAGCGCGGCCAGCGCGGCCGAGGCGGCCGGCGTCACCGCCGCGAAGGCGCCGAGCAGGGCGTCGGAGTGGTGCTCGCCGTCGCCCCGGATCAGCTCCGGGTAGTGGAAGTCGTCGCCGGTGTAGAGCCGGACGCCCTCGGGCAGCGCGGCACGGAGGCCGACCTCGTGCTCGGCCGAGAGCAGCGAGACCTTCACCCCGTCGACCTTGTCGGCGTGGGCGCGGACCAGGTCGAGGAAGGTCGCGGTGGCGGCTGCCGTGTCGGTGGAGCCCCAGTAGCCCCGCAGCTGCGGGTCGAACGCCTCGCCGAGCCAGTGGAGGACCACCGGCTCGCGGACCTGGCGCAGCAGGTCGGCGTAGACGCCGAGGTAGTCGTCGGGGGAGACGGCGACGGCGGCGAGCTGGCGGGAGGCCATCAGGATCACCTGGGCTCCGGTGTCCTCGACGAACGCCACCTGCTCGGCGTAGGCGCCGCGGACCTCGGCCACGGTGGCGAGCGGCCCGACGTGGTCGGTGCCCGCCCCGGCGGCGATCCGGGCGCCGTGGTCGCGGGCCTGCACGGCGCTGCGGCTGACCAGCTCCTGCACGGCCGGCCAGTCCAGGCCCATGTTGCGCTGGGCGGTGTCCATCGCCTCCGCCACGCCGAAGCCGTGACGGAACAGGTGGCGCCGGAACCCGAGCGTCGACTCCCAGTCGACGACGGCCGGGGCACCCGGGACGTTCTCGCCACGGGGGTCGGCGACGACGTGGGCGGCCGCGAAGGCGACCCGGGTCCGGAACGGCCGGGGGTGCTCGGCCCACGCCCGCGGCTCGCGCAGGGCGACCTCCTCGGTGCCGCCGTCCGCGAGCGGGATGCGGACGGTGCCGAGGCTGGTGGCCGTGTCGAGCGAGGTCACAGCGCGACCCGCCGCCCCTCGGCCGAGGACTGCAGCCCGGCGTCGACGAGCCGCAGCCCGCGGACGCCGGCCGCGAAGTCGTAGGGGTGGGGCCGGCCGGCGTGCACGTCGAGCAGGAAGCTCTCCCACTGGGCGCGGAAGCCGTTGCCGAACTCCTGGTTGTCGGGGACCTCCTGCCACTGCCCGCGGAAGTCCTCGGTGGTCGGCAGGTCCGGGTTCCAGACCGGCTTGGGAGTGACCTCGCGCGGCTGGATCCGGCAGCCGAAGAGCCCGGCCACGGCCGAGCCGTGGGTGCCGTCGACCTGGAACTCCACGAGCTCCTTGCGCTCGACGCGCACCGCCCACGAGGAGTTGACCTGCGCGATCACGTCGCCGGCCAGCTCGAAGATGGCGTAGGCGGCGTCGTCGGCCGTGGCGGCGTACGGGTCGCCCTGCTCGTCCCACCTCTCCGGGATGTGGGTGACCGCCTTCGCGGTGACCGCCTCGACCCGACCGAAGAGGTTCTCCAGGACGTAGTTCCAGTGGCAGAACATGTCGAGGACCATCCCGCCGCCGTCCTGGGCGCGGTAGTTCCAGCTGGGCCGCTGGGCCGGGAGGTAGTCGCCCTCGAAGACCCAGTAGCCGAACTCGCCGCGCACCGAGAGGATCCGGCCGAAGAAGCCGCCGTCGATGAGCCGCTTCAGCTTCACCAGGCCGGGCAGGTAGAGCTTGTCGTGGACGACGCCGTTGAGGATGCCGTGCTTCTCCGCCGCGTCGACGAGCTCCTGCCCCTCGGCGACCGACTCCGCGATCGGCTTCTCGGTGTAGACGTGCTTGCCGGCGGCGGCCGCCTTGAGGATCGCCTTCTTGCGCTCGCTGGTGACCTGGGCGTCGAAGTAGATCGGGGCCGGGTCCTCGGCGAGGGCGGTGTCGAGATCGGTCGTCCAGTCGGCGATGCCGTGCTGGGCGGCGAGCCGGCCGAGCTTGTCGGCGTTGCGGCCGACGAGCACCGGCTCGACCTGCAGGCGAGTGCCGTCGGGCAGCGGGACGCCGCCGTCGTCGCGGATCGCCAGGATCGACCGCAGCAGGTGCTGGCGGTAGCCCATGCGCCCGGTGACGCCGTTCATCAGGATCCGGTACGTGGTGTCAGGCATGGTGTCGTGTCCTCACTGGGCCGTCGGGGCCGGGTGGTCAGGTCGCAGGGGTGGTCTGGGGGCGGCCGCCGAGGTAGAGCTCGGCGAGCTGCGGGTCCTCGAGCAGCTGGTCGGCTGGTCCGGAGATGTGGACCCGGCCGAGGTCGAGCACGCAGCCGAGGTCGGCGGTCTCCAGCGCGCGGCGGGCGTTCTGCTCGACGAGCAGCACCGCAGTGCCGGCGTCGCGCATCCGGACGACCTGCTCGAAGACCGTGCCGGTGGCCTTGGGGTCCAGCCCCATCGAGGGCTCGTCGAGCAGCACGACCTGCGGGCTCACCATGAGCGAGCGCGCGAACTCGACCTGCTTCTGCTGCCCGCCGGACAGGGCGCCGGCGAGTGCGCTCCAGCGGTCGGCCACGACCGGGAAGAGGGACTTGACGAAGTCGATCCGGTCGTTGACCTCGGAGCGGTCCTTGAGGGAGAAGGCGCCGAGGCGGACGTTCTCCTCGACCGTCATCTCCTTGAAGACGCTGTGGCCCTGGAGCACGTGGGAGAGCCCGGCCGCCAGCATCTGCTGGGGGTTGTTGCGCGTGACGTCCTGGCCGGCGACGCGGATGGTGCCGGCGCGAGGCGTGAGCATGCCGCTGGCGACCTTGAGGACGGTGGACTTGCCGGCCCCGTTCGGGCCGACGAGGCACACGACGGTGGCGGGCGGCACCTTGACGGTGAGGCCGCGCAGGACCAGGGCCGCGCGGCCGTAGCCGGCCTCGATCCCGTCCAGCTCGAGGAGGAATTCAGACGCCAAGGTAGGCCTCCAGGACTCGGGGGTCGTTCTGCACGACCGACGGCGGTCCCTCGCAGATCTGCCGGCCGCGGTCGAAGACGACCACGTGGTCGGACAGGCTCATGACGAGGTCCATGTTGTGCTCGACGACGATGAAGGTCTTGCCCTCGGCGTTGAGCGAGCGGACGAGGGAGGCGATCCGGTCGATGAGGGCGGGGTTCACGCCGCCCGCCGGCTCGTCGAGCATGATCGTCTCGGGGTCGGCCATCAGCACGCCGGCCAGCTCGAGCAGCTTCTGCTGGCCGTAGGACAGGTCCCGGGCCTCGGCGCGCTCGAGGTGGTCGATGCCGACCCGGGAGAGCAGCGATCGGGCGCGCTCGATGTCGTCGCGGTCGCGCGAGGAGCGGAGCTGGCGCCCCAGGCTTCCCGGGCGTACGGCGACCAGCATGTTCTCCAGCACCGTCATCCGCGGGAAGATCCGGCACAGCTGGAAGCTGCGGCCGATCCCGGTCCGTGCGATCCGGTGGGGTGCCTTGCGGGTGATGTCGGTGCCGCGGTAGCTCACCGACCCGGCGTCCGGCTGGATCATCCCGGTGACGCAGTTGAAGAAGGTCGTCTTGCCCGACCCGTTGGGGCCGATCAGGGCGTTGACCTTGCCGTGGTGGAACCGGACCGTGGCGCCGTCGACGGCCCGCACGCCGCCGAAGGCCTTGGAGAGGCCCTCGGTGGCGAGGTTGACCTCGGTCGGTGCGCCGGTGGTCTCGGGGAGGGCACTGGTGGTCGTCACGGCCGGACTCCTTCGGTCTCGCGGTCGGTCCGCTCGGAGGTCGTGGTCGGGGCCCCGGCCTCGTCGGCGGCGTCCTGCGTACGTCGCTGCTCGGCCAGGTCCTCGGCCGTCATCTCCCGGATGGAGGCGGCCTGCGGACGGAAGCGCTGCACCAGCTGCCCGAGCGCGGGGATGATGCCGTCGGGCATGAACAGGACGACCAGCGCGAGCAGCAGTCCCATGGCGACGAGGTGGAACTGGGTGTCGCCGTACTGGTTCTTGAAGTACTCGACGGCGTAGCCCACGATCACCGCACCCAGCAGCGGGCCGAAGAGGCTCCGGATCCCGCCGAGCAGGCTCATCAGGACCATGTAGGAGCCGACCAGGATGGAGAACTGGAAGATCGGGTCGAGGTAGCCGAACCACAGGGCGTAGAGCCCGCCGGCCAGCGCGGTGAAGAACGCCGACACCACGAAGGCGACCAGCTTGTAGGTGAAGGTCGGGACGCCCAGGGCCTGGGCCTTGTCCTCGTCCTCGCGGACGGCCTTGAGGCCCATGCCGAAGCGGGAACGGTCGATCGCCCACCAGGCCAGCAGCAGCACCGCGAGCAGCGCCGCGTGGAGGTAGAAGAACCGTTCGTGCTGCTCGGGCCGGAGCACCGAGGTGTCGAAGGGGCGCGGCACCCGCAGCCCGTTGGAGCCGCCGGTGAAGGAGCCCCACGACTGGAAGACCAGCAGCAGGATCAGCACGAGGGCGATCGAGACGATCACGAACGAGGCGCCCCGCACCCGGAGGCTGGCGATGCCGATCGGGACCGCCAGCAGGGCCACGACCGCGCCACCGGCCAGCAGCGCCAGCCACGGGTTGATGCCCGTGTGGATGATCAGCAGGCCGGTGGCGTAGCCCCCGAGTCCGGAGTAGGCGGCGTGGCCCAGGGAGATGTAGCCGGTGAAGCCGCCCACGAAGTTCCAGGACGTGGCGAGCACGGCGTAGCTCATGATCACGACGCCGACCGAGAGGATGAACGGGTCGGGCGCCATCGACGGGAAGGCCAGCACCACGGCGACCAGGGCCAGCAGGCCGAGTGCCTTGAGGGCCGTCGGCAGGCCGCCGCCGCGGGTCGTCGCGCGGGTCACGGTGTCAGAAGCGTTGCGCAAGACGACCTCCGAAGAATCCCTGCGGCCGCACCATCAGCGTGGCGAACAGCGCGAGGTAGAAGAACGTCTGGGCCCAGGTGGTGCCCAGCGGGATCTGCAGCAGGCTCTGCCCCAGGCCGAGCACCAGCGCCGCGATCGCCGCGCCCGGGATGCTGCCCAGGCCGCCGACCACGATGATCGCCATCAGCGGGCCGATCCAGTGCCAGTGCAGCGAGGGGTAGATCGTGGAGTCGAGCGACAGCGCGGTGCCGCCGATCGCCGCCGTGGCCAGCCCGAGGCCGAAGCCGTAGCCGGCGACCCGCTCGGTGTTGATGCCGACCAGCCGGGCGGCCTCCGGGTGCTGGATGGTGGCCCGGAGGGCCTGCCCGAACTGGGTCTTCTTGAGCAGCAGGTAGAGCGCGAGCAGCGACGTGGCGGCCAGCCCGAAGGCGATCAGCTTCACCACGGCGACGTTGGCACCGAAGAACTCCAGGCTCTGACCGCCGTACGGGAGCCGGATCCGCCGCTGGGTGCCCGAGAAGACGAACCCGAGCATCCCCTCGATCACCAGGGCGATCGAGAACGTCAGCAGCACCGACATCATCGTCAGCGTCGCCGGCCGCAGCCGCGAGATCAGCAGCCTCTGCATCGCCACGCCCAGCACGAAGAACAACGGGACGGTGACCAGCAGCGAGAGCAGCGGGTCGAGGCCGGTGCTGGAGGTGAAGAACCACGCGAGGTACGCGGCGAGGATGAGGAACGCCGAGTGGGCGATCATCACCACCCGCATCACGCCGAAGTAGAGCGTCAGGCCGGCGGCCAGCAGGGCGTAGAGCCCTCCCAGCAGGACGCCGAGCACCAGGCTCTGGAGCAGCAGGGACATGTCGCGCCTTCCGTGTTCGTGGGTGCAGCCTCGTCAGCGGAGCCGGGTCACCAGGCAGGCTTGTCGGCGATGAAGTCGGCCTCGGCGCTCTCCTCGGGGAGCACGATCCTGATCTCGCCGTCGACGTACTGCTGGATGAGGTGGGCACCCTGCGGGCGGCCCTCGGCGTCCCAGGTGAGCGGACCCACGACGGTGTCGACCTCGTTGTCGCGCAGCCAGTCGACGAGCTGCTGCTGGCACTCGGGGTCGGGGTCGGCGCAGCCGACGGCCTCGACCGCGGCGGCCACGACCTGGCCGGTCGTCCACGCGTTGGCCTCGTCCTCGGCCGGCGGGGTGCCGTTCTTCTCGGTGTAGAAGTCGACGAACTCCTTGTTCGACTCGTACGGCGCCGCCGGCGTGTAGCCGGTGGGGGAGAGGATCCCCTCGGTCTTGTCGCCGATCGCCTCGGGGAACTCCGGGTTGGTCGGCGCGGTCGAGAAGGCCGCCATCTTCGGCTGGTAGTCGAGCTGCTGGAGCGCGACGATCAGGTTGACGGCGTCCTGGTACTGGGTGCCGCCGACCACCATGTCGGCGTTGCTGTCGGCGACCTTGGCCGCGATCGAGCCGAAGTCGGTGGTGTTCGGCGGGTAGACCTCGTCGACGACGACCTCGACACCCATCTCCTCGAGCCGGGTCTTCAGGCCGTAGGCGGTGCCCATGGCGAACGGGTCGTCCATCGCGGCGAAGGCTGCGGTCTTGGGACGCTCGGCCTCGGGCATCGCCTCGATGTGGTCGGCGAGGTAGTCGTAGTGGTCGTCGGCGACGGCGGGCGCTGCGTAGAAGAGGTTGTCGAAGCCCTGCGTGAAGACCTCCTCGGCGGCGCCGGCCGGCTCCACGAAGAGGAAGCCGTAGTCCTGGGCCACCTGGGCGGCGGGCACCACGAGGCGGGTCGAGAAGGGACCGAAGACGAGGTCGACGCCGTCCTGGTTGATGAGCTTCTCGTAGTCGGCGGCGACGCGGTCGGCGCTGGACTGGTCGTCGAGGATCTCGAGCTCGACCTGCTTGCCGAGGAGGCCGCCGTTCTCGTTGACGTGGTCGGCCCAGGCCTCGTAGCCGCGCTGCACGCCCTTGCCGGGCTCGGAGAAGTCACCCGTGAGCGGGAGCGAGATGCCGATCGTGATCGTGTCGTCGTCACTGCCCTCGGTCCCGTCGGCTCCCGAGCTCATGCAGCCGGTCAGCGTGAGGATGGCCGCGCTGGCGAGCGCGGTGAGGCGGACGGGGGTCGTGCTGCGTAGCTTCATGTCGCTCCCTCGGTCTGATGCGAAAGCGCTTACGTAAGCGCTTTCGGGTACTGTAGGCACGACGGACCGCCTGTGGCAAGGGTCACACTGGAACCAGTCCGACCGGGGACCCTCGAGGAGGTGCGATGACGGGACTGCGCGAAGAGCGTCGGGGCTCGCTACGGCTGCAGGACGTGGCCGAGGCCGCCGGGGTGTCGATCGCGACCGCCTCCCGCAGCCTCTCGGGTGCCAGCGGCGTCAGCGAGTCGGTGGCCGAGCGCGTGCGTGACGTCGCCCGTTCGCTGGGCTACGTCGCCAACGTCCACGCCCGCAGCCTCGCCGCCGGCACGTCACGGTCGGTCGGGCTGGTGGTCCACGAGATCGGTGACCCGTACTTCTCCGAGATCGCCAGCGGCGTGCTCCATGTCGCGGCGCCGGCCGGGCTGACGGTGCAGATCTGCCACTCCGGCCGGGACCCGGAGCGTGAGCTCGAGCAGATCCGCACCCTGGTCGCGAGCCGGGTCGGCGCCATCATCGTGGCGGGGTCCGGGTTCGTGGACCCGGCCGTGCAGGCCGGCGCCAAGGCCGACCTCCAGGCCTTCCGGGCCCACGGCGGCCGGGTCGCGGTGATCGGTCGCCACCACCTCGGCGTCGACGCGGTGCTGCCCGACAACCGCGCCGGTGGCCGGGCGGTGGCCGAGCACCTGCTCGGTCTGGGCCACCGCCGGATCGCGGTCGTGACCGGCTCCCGCATGCTGACGACGGTCGCCGACCGGCTGGCCGGGGTCGAGGAGGCCGTGACCGCGGCGGGGCTGCGCTTCGCCGACGTGCCGGTCGTCGAGGCCGAGTTCACCCGCCAGGGGGGCAAGCAGGCCGCTGAGCAGATCATCGCCGAGCACCCCGACGTGACGGCCGTGCTGGCGCTCAACGACGACATGGCGATCGGCGTGCTCTCCGTGCTGCGGTCGCGCGGGGTCCCGGTCCCGGAGAGCGTCTCGGTGGTCGGCTTCGACGATGTCGCCGTGGCGCAGGATCTGGCACCCTCACTGACCACCGTCCGCCTGCCCATGGTGGAGATGGGAGAGAAGGCCTTGCAGCTGGCACTCGCCGACCCGTCGGCCCGCCCCCGACGCCGCCGCGTCGGCCACGAGCTCGTGGTCCGCGACTCGACCGCGCCCCCGCCCGCGTGAGCGGCGCGCCGCGGGTGCTCCTGGCACCCGACAAGTTCAAGGGATCGCTCGCTGCCTCGGGGGTCGCCGACGCGGTCGGCCGGGGCATCCGGTCCGTCCTGCCGGGGGTCGAGGTCGTGGCGCTGCCGGTGGCCGACGGGGGCGACGGCACCCTCGACGCGGCGCTGGCGGCCGGCTTCGACCGGGTGCCCGTGACGGTCGCGGGGCCGACCGGTGAGCCGGTGGCGACGGCGTACGCCCGGCGCGGGAGCGTTGCGGTCGTCGAGATGGCCGATGCCTGCGGCCTGGTCCGGCTGCCCGGCGACATCCCCGCGCCCCTGACCGCGTCGTCGGCCGGTCTCGGCGAGGTGGTGCGCGCTGCCCTGGATGCCGGGTGCGACGAGCTGGTCCTGGGGATCGGTGGCAGTGCCAGCACCGACGGCGGGGCCGGGATGCTGGCCGCCCTCGGCGTACGGCTGCTCGACGACGAGGGCAACGCGCTCCCGGCGGGCGGGGGCGCGCTCGCCGACCTCGCTTCCGTCGACCTGTCCGGGCTGCACCCGGCGGCCGAGAAGGCGCGCTTCGTGGTGGCCTGCGACGTCGACAACCCGCTGCTCGGGCCGAAGGGCGCGGCCGCCGTCTACGGCCCGCAGAAGGGCGCCTCTCCCGACGAGGTCGCCTCCCTCGACGACGCCCTCGAGCGGCTGGCCGACGTGGTCGCCTCCGCCCTGGGCGCCGACCACCGGGCCGAGGCCGGCGCGGGCGCCGCCGGTGGGGTCGGCTTCGCGGCGCTGGCGCTGCTCGACGCGACCCTCCGACCGGGCATCGACCTGATGCTCGACCTGGTCGGCTTCGATGCCCACGTGCCCGGCAGCACCCTGGTGGTCACCGGGGAGGGCGCGCTCGACGCCCAGAGCCTGCACGGCAAGGCCCCCGTCGGGGTCGCGCGCCGGGCGGTCGCCGCCGGTGTGCCCGTCGTCGCGGTCTGCGGCCACCGGGCGCTCGGGGCCGAGGAGCTGCGCGCTGCCGGGATCGGGGCGGCGTACGCCCTGCTCGACCTCGAGCCGGACGTCGAGACCTGCATCCGCGAGCCGGCCCCGCTGCTGGCGCGTCTCGGCGAGCAGATCGCCCACGAGCACCTGTCCTGACACCGACGGATTCCGGGCCGGGACCCCACGCGCCGTACCCTTGACCGGTCATGGTCGAACAGCGCACGTACGAGGTCCGCACCTACGGGTGCCAGATGAACGTCCACGACTCCGAGCGGCTCACCGGGCTGCTGGAGGACGCCGGCTACGCCCCGTTCAGGCCTGCCCCCGACGGCGAGCCGGCTGAGCATCCTGACGTGGTCGTCTTCAACACCTGTGCCGTGCGCGAGAACGCCGACAACCGGCTCTACGGCAACCTCGGCCACCTCGCCCCCGTGAAGGCGAAGAAGCCGGGCATGCAGATCGCCGTCGGCGGCTGCCTGGCCCAGAAGGACCGCTCGACCATCGTGGAGAAGGCGCCCTGGGTCGACGTGGTCTTCGGCACCCACAACATCGGCTCGCTGCCCGCCCTGCTCGACCGCGCCCGCGCGCAGGAGGAGGCGCAGGTCGAGATCCTCGAGTCGCTCGAGGTCTTCCCGTCGACGCTGCCGACCAAGCGGGAGTCGGCGTACGCCGCCTGGGTCTCGATCTCCGTCGGGTGCAACAACACCTGCACGTTCTGCATCGTCCCGTCGCTGCGCGGCAAGGAGAAGGACCGCCGGCCCGGCGACGTGCTCGCCGAGATCCGCGCGCTGGTGGCCGAGGGCGTCAGCGAGGTCACCCTGCTGGGACAGAACGTCAACAGCTACGGCGTGGAGTTCGGCGACCGGCAGGCCTTCTCCAAGCTGCTGCGCGCCTGCGGGGAGGTCGACGGCCTCGAGCGGGTGCGCTTCACCTCGCCCCACCCGGCCGAGTTCACCGACGACGTGATCGAGGCGATGGCCGAGACGCCCACGGTGATGCCGCAGCTGCACATGCCGCTGCAGTCCGGCTCCGACCGGATGCTGAAGGCGATGCGACGGTCCTACCGCCAGTCGAAGTTCCTCGGCATCATCGAGCGGGTCCGCGCGGCGATGCCCGAGGCGGCGATCACGACCGACATCATCGTCGGCTTCCCCGGCGAGACCGAGGAGGACTTCGAGCAGACGCTGGAGGTCGTCCGGCAGGCCCGCTTCTCGGGCGCCTTCACCTTCATCTACTCCCCGCGCCCCGGCACGCCAGCGGCCACCATGGAGGAGCAGGTGCCACGCGACGTCGTCCAGGCCCGCTACGACCGGCTCACCGGGCTGGTCAACGAGATCGCCTGGGAGGAGAACCAGCGGCTCGTCGGTCGGACCGTCGACCTCCTGGTCGCCGAGGGGGAGGGGCGCAAGGACGCTGCCACCCACCGGCTGTCCGGCCGCGGGCCCGACAACCGCCTGGTCCACTTCACGCCGCCGGCGGACACCCCGCGGCCCGGTGACGTGGTCACGGTCGAGATCTCGTACGCCGCCCCGCACCACCTGGTCGCCGACACCGTCCTCGGCGTGCGGCGTACCCGCTCGGGCGATGCCTGGGAGGCCCGGACAGCGGACCCCGCCCCGGCCTCGGTCGGCCTCGGCATGCCGGCCGTCGGCGTGCCGGCCCCGCTGCCGGACGCTCCGGCCTGTCGATAGCTGACCGCGAAGATCACCGTTTCAGCGCCCAGCTCGATGATTTCCGCGGTCAGCTATCCGTCCGAGCGCGGGTCCTTCGAGGAGTAGCCCGCCTTCGGGTCGAGGCCCTCGGGGTTCTCCTCCTCGGCACCGGGCCGCTGCTCGGGCGGGGCGTCCTCGGTGTCGGGGCGGTCGGGGGTGACGTCGCGGACGCCGTCGGTCCCGGTCTGGCCGGGGCCGGTGGGTCCTTCGCGCTCGCTGCTCACGCCCATGTCGCCCGAGGCGTCGTGGTGGGAGTCGCGGATGTCTCGGGGGTCGCTCACACCGGGTCCTCGTGCTTCGGGTCCTCGCCCTCGTCGTCCTCGGGCTCCTGGGGCTTGTCGTCGAGCTCCCCGATCTCCTCGGGGACGTTGTCCTCGACCCCCGGGTTGTCGTCGGGGTGGAGGTCCCGCGCCAGGTTGTCGTCACCCGCGAACGGGGTGTCCTCGTTGACGGCGTCGGCGCCGCCGGGGTTCTCGATGGGCCGTTCGACCATCGGGTCGGGCATCGGGCCCAGGTTGTTGTCGTCCTCGCTCATGGTGCTCCCTCCACGCTGTCGTGCTTGTCGAAACCGTAGGACACGTACGCTGTCCCTTGCCCGAGCGACGCGATCGCAAACGCCTCGTGCGGCACCATCGGCGACGGCAGTACGTCGACCGGGCACCAGCGCAGCTCCGCACACTTCTCCGGCTCGACGATCCGCGGCTCACCGGTCCAGGCCCGGGCGGTGAAGAAGAAGTCGACCCGCTCGTCGATGGGCTGGTCGTGGGCGGTGCGGTGCATCGTCAGCTCGAACGCGAGGTCGAGGCCCGCGATGCCGAGCTCCTCGGCGGCCTCGCGCCGCGCGGCGTCGTACGCCGTCTCGCCACGCTCCACGTGGCCGGCTGCGGCCGCGGCCCAGTGGTCGTCCATGTAGCCGGTGTTCCGGCGAAGCTGCAGCAGCACCTCGGGCCCGGCCGCTCCCTCGCGCACGAGGTAGACGTAGGACGCCGGGACGACCGTGAAGCGGTCAGTCACTGCCGGCGCCGTCGGAGGGCTGGTCGACCGCTGCCTCGGCGTTCTCCTCCTGCGTCGCGGAGGTGTGCGGGTCGTCCTCCTCGTCGGGGAGGGCGCTGTCGTGCTCGTCCTCCGGGGGCTCGGTCAGGTGGAGCGCCTCGTTGCTCTCCTCGGGGACCGGCTGGGTCACCTGACGTCGCCGTCCTTCTTCCCGTCCAGCTTGTCGAGCGCCTCCTTGGCCTTGGCCTGGCCGGTCCCGATGTGCTGGGAGTACTTGCCCTTGGTCCTCTGGTCGGCCGTGGTGGCCGCCTTGTCGATGCCCTGGGCGATCTTGTCTCCGTGGTCGTCGACGGCCTTCTTCGCCTGCGCCTTGAACTTGTCGAGGAAACTCATGTCTCCGAGACTAGCCCCGTGCCGCAGCCCCTCCCGATCGTCGCCGTCGTCGGTGCGACCGCTGCCGGCAAGACCGGTCTCTCCCTCGACCTCGCCGAACGGCTCGGTGGCGAGGTGGTCAACACCGACGCGATGCAGGTCTACCGCGGCATGGACGTGGGCACCGCCAAGCTGCCGGTCGGCGAGCGCCGTGGCATCGTCCACCACCTGCTCGACACCCACGACGTCTCCGAGCCCGTGAGCGTGGCGGACTTCCAGGCGGAGGCCCGCGCCGTCATCGAGCAGCTGCGCGGGCGCGGGGTGGTCCCGGTGCTGGTCGGCGGCTCCGCGCTCTACACGCGCGCGGTCCTCGACCGTTTCGAGTTCCCGGGCACGGACCCGGCGCTGCGGAGGCGGCTGGAGGAGGACCTCGACGCCGTCGGCGTCGCGGCGATGCACGTGCGGTTGACCGAGGTCGACCCCGACGCCGCCGCGCGGATCCTGCCCGACAACGCCCGCCGGATCGTCCGCGCGCTGGAGGTCGTGGAGCTGACCGGGCGCTCGTTCACCGCGAGCCTGCCTCGGCTGGAGTACCTCGACCCGATGACCGTCCAGATCGGCGTGACCATCGACCGGCCGACGCTCGACGACCGGATCGCCGCCCGCGTCCGCCGGATGTACGGCGACGGGCTGGTCGAGGAGGTCGCCCGGCTCGGACCGCTCGGACCGACCGCCGCGACGGCGATCGGCTACCGGCAGGCGACGGCCCACCTCGCGGGGGAGCTGACGCTGGAGGAGGCGATCGAGCAGACGACGACCGCCACCCGCCGGTTCGCCCGGCGCCAGGAGTCGTGGTGGCGCAAGGACCCCCGGATCACCTGGGTCGACCACGACGACCCGGACCGGGTCGAGCGAGCGGTCGCCGCCGTCCGGGGCTGAGCGCAAGATCGGTCGGGCGCGGCCAGCCGCCCGGGAGCAGGATGGGTCCCATGACCGACACCGGCCGGGACCGACTCCGGGAGCTGCTCGACGCCGTCCTCGACGACGAGCACCACTCGCTCGGGGAGATGGCGGGCGGGGCGTACGCGTCGCCGTACCACTTCAGCCGGCTGCTCTCGCGCGACGCCGGCGAGCCGCCTGTGGCGATGCGGCGGCGCGTGATGCTCGAACGGGCGGCGTGGCAGCTGGGCCACGGCTCGTCGGTCACCGACGCCGCGTTCGAGGCCGGCTACGAGTCGGTCGAGGGGTTCAGCCGCGCGTTCGCCAGGGCGTACGGACACCTGCCGAGCGACGTGACACCCGGTGGCAGCTGGCTGCCGGCGCCCAACGGCATCCACTTCCACCCGCCCACCTCGCTGTGGGTCCACTCCGGGGAGCGCACCATGACCGGTCCACTCGACCACCTCGTCCACCACGACCTCGACGACACCCGTGACCTCCTCGAGGCCGCCAAGCAGCTGCCGGACGCCGACTACCGGGAGGTGGTCCGGCCGGGACAGGTGGTGCTGTCCTTCGACGGAGCCGACGAGTCGCTCGCGCAGCTGCTGCAGCACCAGGTGTTCACGAAGGAGGTCTGGCTGGCCGCGATCCTCGGGGAGGACTTCCCGCCGGCGGGCGCGGACGACCCGGGTGGACTGATCGAGCGGCAGGAGGCCGTCGCCGGCCGGTGGCTGGCGATGCTGCGCGACATGGAGCGGCGCGACGCCTGGGACGACCGGATCGTCGACGCTCTCTGCGACCCGCCGGAGAGCTTCGTGCTCGGCTCGATCGTGGCCCACGTCCTCACCTTCGGCGCCCACCGGCGCCAGCTCGCGCGGGCGATGCTGCGCGAGCGTGGCCTCGACGTCGGGGGCGGCGACCCGATCGACTGGCTGGCCCGTCGTCACCAGGAGCAGGAGGCATGAGCACGATCTACTACACCGCGACCACGCTCGACGGCTACCTCGCCGACGAGGAGGACTCGCTCCACTGGCTCTTCAAGCAGGACCAGGACAAGGACGGCGCGTTCTCCTACGAGGAGTTCATCGCCGGGGTCGGCGCGGTCTGCATGGGGTCCACGACGTACGAGTGGGTGCTCCCTCACCTCACCGACGGCTGGGTCTACGAGCAGCCCTCCTGGGTGTTCACCACCCGCGACCTGCCCCGGGTCGAGGGTGACGTCCGGTTCGTGCAGGGCGACGTCCGGCCGGTGCACGAGCAGATGGTGGCGGCGGCGGACGGCAAGGACGTCTGGGTGGTCGGCGGGGGAGACCTGGCGGCGCAGTTCGCCGAGGCGGGGTTGCTCGACCGGCTGCTGCTCAGCGTCGCGCCGGTGACGCTCGGAGCGGGCCGTCCCCTGTTCCCGCGCCCCTTCGACCTGCGGCTGGTCGAGATGGCGCGCAACGGCGCCTTCGCCTGCCTGACCTACGACGTGGTCGGCCCGCTCGAACGCGGACCGGACGACCCCGGATCGCTCACGCCCTAAACTGCGGTCGTGACCACCGCGCCCGACCACGTCGACACCTGGACCGAGATCGGCTCCGTCGACGAGCTCGTCGGCCTCCTCGGCGAGCCGGGGGAGCGGGCAGCGACCAAGGCCCGCCCGGCGCTGCTCGACGTCGACCGCGCCTGGCTGGCGGCCTCGCCGTTCTGCGTGATGGCGACCGCCGACGCCGACGGCCGCTGCGACGCCTCGCCCAAGGGCGACCCGGCGGGACAGCTGGTGCACGTGATCGACGACCGCACCATCGCGCTGGCCGAGCGGCCCGGCAACCGCCGCGCCGACGGCTACCGCAACATCCTCGCCAACCCGTACGTCGGCCTGAACTTCCTCATCCCCGGTCGCGGGGACACCCTCCGCGTCAACGGCCGGGCCCGGCTGGTCAGCGACGCACCCTTCTTCGACGAGATGGTGGTGAAGGGGCACCGGCCGCTGCTGGCCGTGGTCGTCGAGATCGAGGAGCTGTTCTTCCACTGCGCCAAGGCGTTCCTCCGGTCGGGGCTGTGGAAGCCGGAGACCTGGGACCCCGAGGCAGCGGTGCCCCGTCGTGCGGTGATCGCCGCCGAGGTCGAGCCGGCCGGGATGACCGTCGAGCAGCTCGACGACTACTACCGGCCCGAGAACTACGCGCGCGGTCTCTATGGCTGAGTACTCCTTCCACAAGGGGCACGGCACCGAGAACGACTTCGTGATCGTGCCCGCCGAGGTCGAGCTGTCGCCGGAGCGGGTGCGCGCGCTCTGCGACCGTCGCGCCGGCATCGGCGGCGACGGCGTGATCCGGGCGGTGCGCGAGGACGGCCGGTGGTTCATGGACTACCGCAACTCCGACGGCTCGACCAGCGAGATGTGCGGCAACGGCATCCGGCTCTTCGCCCGCTACCTCCACGAGGTCGAGGGGGAGCCGTTCCCCATGGACGTCGGCAGCCGCGACGGGGTCAAGACGCTGACCTGTGACGACGAGGGGCTGGTGACCGTCGACATGGGGGTGCCCCGCGTCCTCGACCAGACGGTGGTCGGCGTCGACGGCCGCTCGTGGCCGGCGACCCACGTCGACATGGGCAACCCGCACGCGGTCGCCTTCGTCGACGACCTCGCCGACGCGGGCACGCTGCTCGACCCTCCCGACCACGACGCGGGCACCTATCCCGAGGGCGTCAACGTCGAGTTCGTCGTACGCCGGGGCGAGCGCCACGTCGCGATGCGGGTGCACGAGCGCGGCTCCGGGGAGACCCGGTCGTGCGGCACCGGCGCCTGTGCGGTGATGGTGGCGGCAGCGGTGGCCGACGGGCTCGGCCCGGGCACGGCCTACCGGGTCGACGTCCCGGGCGGCACCCTGACCGTGACCTGGACCACGGACGAGCGGGTGCTGCTCACCGGCCCCGCGGTGATCGTGGCCCGGGGCACCACCTCGCTCTGAGGGGTCTCGAGGCTCGTCGCTGGCGCTCCTCGCACCTCGACCTCCGGTACCGGCGCGGCGCCTGGCCCGCCGAGGTGCGAAGGCCGTGGTGTCTCGGAGGTCGAGGTGCGAAGGCCGTGACGTCGGAGGTCGAGGTGCGAAGGCCGGCAGGGCCTGAGCCTCGAGACCCCCGCACCCGGACGCGGCGGCGACCCCCGCACCGATGCGCGGTCCCGCCGGGCCCCTCGATAACGTCTGCCGCATGGACATCAACGGAGCAGCAGCGATCGTCACCGGCGGCGCCTCGGGCATCGGCGCGGCCGTGGCCCGCCGCCTCGCCGACCGGGGTGCGCGGGTCCTCGTGGCGGACCTGCAGGCCGACAAGGGCGAGGAGCTCGCGGCCGAGATCGGCGGCATGTTCGTCTCCGTCGACGTCACCGACACGGAGCAGGTCCGGACCGCGGTCGACCAGGCCGTCGAGCTGGGCCCGCTGCGGGTGCTGGTCAACTCCGCCGGCATCGGCTGGGCGCAGCGCACCATCGGCCGCGACGGCGAGTACGACTCCGCCCACGACCTCGACGCCTTCCGCAAGGTCGTGGCCATCAACCTGATCGGGTCCTTCGACGCGATCCGGCAGGCCGCGACGCAGATGGCGCGGCTCGACCCCACCGCCTCGGGCGACCGCGGCGCGATCGTCAACATCGCCTCAGTCGCGGCGTTCGACGGCCAGATCGGCCAGGCGGCGTACGCAGCGTCCAAGGGCGGCCTGGTCGGCCTCACCCTGCCGGTCGCGCGCGACCTCTCCGCCGCCGCGATCCGCCTCAACACGGTCGCCCCCGGCCTGATCGAGACCCCGATCTACGACTTCGCGCCCGACCCGGAGGCGTTCAAGGAGCAGCTCGGCCAGAGCGTGCTGCACCCCAAGCGGCTCGGCACCCCCGAGGAGCTCGCCTCGATGGTGCTCGAGTGCCTCACGAACTCCTACATGAACGCCGAGACGATCCGCGTCGACGGCGGGATCCGGATGCCTCCGAAGTAGCCCGGCCCGTCAGCCGAGGAGCGGGTCACCCGCGAGCAGTGCCGCGGCGTAGGCCGACTCGACGTCCTCGTCCGCGAAGGACGTCCCGTCGGCGAGGGTGACGACGAACCGGTCGCCGTCACGGGTGAGGGACGCGAAGGCCGGTCCCAGCAGGGTGCGGAGCTGGTGCTCCCAGGGGAGCCACAGCACCTCCTCCGCGGGAATGCTGTCGAGGGCCCACTCGGTCGTGCCGTTGAAGTGCACCAGCCGGCCGGTGGGGAGGTGCTCGACCTCGATCGTCATGTCGGCGACCACGAAGACGTCGTCGATGTCGCGGCCGGGGATCACGAACCGGTCGCCGGCGGTCGGCTCCCAGTGGCGGCCCTGCGACCGCAGCAGGTGGTCGAGCCGTTCGGCGACGTGGGCGGTGATCACGTCACCATCATGCCCGCGCGGAATCCTGCGCCCCGCCGGGGCGTTGTGCTGATAACGAGTCGCGCCGGGCGGCTCTGCTGCTTACGCTGAGAGGCACATGACGAACGCACCTGACTTCAGTCTCGACGCCGAGCTCGAGGAGACCGCCGACTGGGAGGACGACTCCCCGTTCGAGAGCGGGTACGCCGACGAGCCCGACCCCGAGGAGACCGCGACCCTCACGACCGGCGCCCAGGACCTGGCCGAGCGGCACGCCCTGCGCCGCGTCGCCGGCCTGTCCACTGAGCTCGAGGACATCACCGAGGTCGAGTACCGCCAGCTCCGCCTGGAGCGCGTGGTGCTCGTCGGCGTGTGGACCGAGGGCACCGTCGAGGACGCCGACAACTCCCTCGCCGAGCTGGCGCTGCTGGCCGAGACCGCCGGCTCCCAGGTCCTCGAGGCCCTCTACCAGCGCCGCTCCAAGCCCGACCCCGCGACCTACATCGGCCGCGGCAAGGTCGACGCGATGCGGGAGATCGTGCAGGCCACCGGCGCCGACACTGTCATCTGCGACGGTGAGCTCGCGCCCAGCCAGCTGCGCAACCTCGAGGACCGGCTCAAGGTCAAGGTCGTGGACCGGACCGCGCTGATCCTCGACATCTTCGCCCAGCACGCGAAGTCGCGGGAGGGCCAGGCCCAGGTCGAGCTCGCCCAGCTGAGCTACATGAAGCAGCGGCTCCGCGGCTGGGGTGGCAACCTCTCCCGCCAGGCCGGTGGCCGGGTCGGGGCCGACGGTGGCGGCATCGGTGGCCGTGGTCCCGGTGAGACGAAGATCGAGACCGACCGGCGCCGGATCAACACCAAGATCGCCAAGCTGCGCCGCGAGCTCAAGGAGATGAAGGGCACCCGCGACACCAAGCGGGCCGAGCGGCGCCGCCACCAGATCCCCAGCGTCTCGATCGCCGGCTACACCAACGCGGGCAAGTCCAGCCTGCTCAACCGGCTGACCGACGCGGGTGTGCTCGTCGAGGACTCGCTGTTCGCGACGCTCGACCCGACGACCCGGCGTACGACCACCGCCGACGGCCGGGTCTACACGATGAGCGACACGGTCGGCTTCGTCCGGCACCTGCCCCACCAGCTCGTGGAGGCGTTCCGCTCGACGCTGGAGGAGGTGGCCGACTCCGACCTCGTCCTCCACGTCGTCGACGGCTCCCACCCCGACCCCGAGGGCCAGCTGGCCGCGGTCCGGGAGGTCTTCGCCGAGATCGGCGCCACGGGCGTGCCCGAGCTGGTCGTCATCAACAAGGCCGACCTCGCCGACCCGATGGTGCTGGCGCGGCTGCAGGCGCGCGAGCCCCACAGCGTGGTGGTCAGCGCGAAGACCGGTGAGGGCGTCGCGCAGGCGCTCGCCGCGGTCGAGGCCGAGCTGCCGCGTCCCGACGTCGAGTTCGAGGCGCTGCTGCCGTACGCGCGGGGCGACCTCATCGACCGGCTGCACCGCCACGGCGAGATCGACGCGCTCGAGCACACCGCCGACGGCACCCGGGTGTCCGGCCGGGCGAACGCCGACCTGGCCGGTGAGCTGTCGGCGTACGCGCTCTGACCGACTGAGATGCCCACGGGGGCGGTGCCGGACGGCACCGCCCCCGTGGGGTCCTTCAGCGAGCCTTGTTCAGCGACGACGCTTGCGCGTCACGCAGGCGTTGCCCACGTTGACCGTCTCGCCGCGGTCGACGATGACCTCACGGCTGCTGACGATCTTGTTGCGCCGGGTGCAGGTCAGCTGCCAGGCCTCCTTGATCCCGCTGTACTGCGGGGGCTCGGGGCTCTGGAAGGTGACCTCGCCGGTCCAGTCGTGCTCGGCGTCGCCGCCCGCGTAGTTGTTCGCCACGACGGTGTACGTGCCCGGCACCGGGTCAGGGATCGTGACGACCTCCGGGTTGGCCAGCGTCGCGCCCGAGCCCACGGTCTCACCGTCGGGACCCTCGATGAAGAAGTCCCAGTCGTACGCCTCGGCGTCGTCGCTGGGCCACTCGAAGGAGACCGTCGCGAAGCCGTTGTCGGCCTCGGGCAGCCCCGTCACCTCGAAGGTCGTCTCCTCCACGCCGCCGACGGCAGGCACGCCGTCGGGGTTGGTGAGGGCGATGTCGCCCTGCGGGGGAGCCTCGGGGTCACGGCCGTAGCGACCCACGACCAGCGGGCGCGTGGACGGGTTGACGTCCATGGTGAAGCGACCGCCGTCGGAGGCGTAGCGGTTGGTGAGGGTGTCCTCGTAGTAGATCTGCGCACCCGTGGAGCCGTCGGGCTGGATCACCGGTGAGGTCGGCGAGATGTGGGTCTTGCTGACCGTGATCTCGTGGCCCTTGGGTGCCTTGCCCTTGATCACCGAGTGGTGCTCGGGGTTCATCGCCGTCTGTGCCGCGCGGTAGTAGGCGACCCGGTTGCCGCCGGCACCGCCCGCAGCCTCGGTCTGGCCGATGTACTCGTTGACGACCGCGTCCTCGTAGGCCGGGTGGAACCCGTCGGGCCCGATCTCGAAGGTGTAGCCGTAGCCGCCGGTGA
Source organism: Nocardioides euryhalodurans (assembly GCF_004564375.1). Taxonomy (NCBI): domain Bacteria; kingdom Bacillati; phylum Actinomycetota; class Actinomycetes; order Propionibacteriales; family Nocardioidaceae; genus Nocardioides; species Nocardioides euryhalodurans. Next base: position 1,775,000 of record NZ_CP038267.1, on the reverse strand, counting down.
TCCAGTAGCTCCAGTCCTCGGTCGAGCCCGAGGTGTCGTAGAGCTGGTAGGACGCCTGGCTGGTGTAGCCGTTGGCGGCGGCCATCGAGTCGCCGAGCTCCTTGAGGGCCGGCTCGTCGGGGGCCTTGCCGGTCGACGCGATGGCCGGCGGGCGGAGCACCAGGTTGGAGTAGGTGTGGTTGCTGATCATCATCGTCACGGCCCGGTCGGAGATGAGCTTCCGGATCGCGTCGCTCTCGGGCTCGCTGCCCGGACCGTCGCCGCGGTAGGTGTCGTTGGACCAGTTGGTGCTGGCGCCGCCGCCGCCCCAGAAGCCGGGGTAGTTGCGGTTGAGGTCGGTGCCGCGCAGCCGGCCAGCCGGGTTGTCGTCGCAGGTGCCGCCCCGGTACTGCTCCGGGGTGTTCTCGGAGATCGAGCAGTTCTTGCGCTTCATCTCGTAGTCGAACTGCGAGAAGTCGCCCATCGGGTCGGCGTTGCGCGAGACCTGGAAGCCGTCGACGTTGACGATCGGGACGATGATCAGCCGCAGGCCCTCCATCAGCCGGATCGCGCGCTGGTCCTTGGCGGCGTAGGACTCCAGCATCTCGAAGCCGAACTCGAGGGTGTGCTCGGAGCTGGGCCACTCCCGCGCGTGGTGGGCGCCGAGCAGCAGGAAGACCGGCTTGCCGTCCTTGACGTCGTCGGCGTTCTTGGTGATCTCGAGGCCGTGGATCTCCTCGCCGAGGACGGTCTCGTTCTCGAGCGTGATCGGCTTGGTCAGCCTCGGGTAGCGGTCGGCGAGCATCTCCATGTCGGCGAGGTACTCGTCGTAGGTGCGGTACGACGTCCGGCCGCTGGGCAGCGGGGACTCGTCGACCGAGGCGGCGTACGCCTCGTCCGCCTCGCGCTGGGCCTGCATCTGGGCGCGGAGGTCACGGACCTCGACGTCCCAGCTGAAGCCGGCCTCGCGCAGCGTCTCGGCGTCCTTGTCGCCGTAGAGGACGACCTCGATGCCCTTGCGGTTGGCGTGCTCGGTGGGGTCCAGCCCGAGGGCGAGGACCTGGTTGCGCTTGGCGACGGTGGGTGCGTCGACCATGACGACCTGGACGCGGTCGTCCGGGGCGGCCTGGGACCGGCCGGTCGCCGTGGTGGAGAGGGCGGGTGCCACGAGGGTGGCGGCCAGGGTGGTGGCCAGTGCTCCGCCGAGGACGATCCGTCCGGATCGGCGCGAGCGTGGGCGCGGTAGGTGCATGGTTCCTCCCGGGAAAGCGGCTCCGAACGGCCGCAGGTGTGACTCACACAACAACAACGCCGGGCTGTTGTCGAGAGTGCGGAGCCACGAAATTTCCCGGGAGGACGCCTCCTCAGACGCCGATCGAGCGCCAGGGGCCCCAGATCGCGAACGACATCCCGCGCGAGGCCTGGATGTTCACGAACAGGGTGTGCCCGTCCGGGCTGAACGTCGACCCGGCGAACTCGTCCCCGAAACGTGGCAGGCCGGTCAGGCTGCTGACGAGCCGGTTGAGGGCGATGTCCCACAGCTGGCCGCCCCGCGACAGACCGCGGATGTAGTTGTCGACCGAGCTGTCCTCGCAGACCACCAGGGTGCCGCGCTTGCTGGTGGTGATGTTGTCGGGGGAGTCGAAGGTCTCGTTGGCCTCCGCGTCGTCGACCGGGGCCTGGTAGATCAGCTGCAGCCGCTTCGAGCGGCAGTGGTAGGCCCACACCTGCCCGTTGCCGTTGCCGTAGCCGGCCACGGTGTCGGAGTCGCCCTCGGCGGCTCCGCCGCCCTGGGTGGAGGTGAAGTAGACGACGTTGTCGTCGTAGACCTGGCCCTCGAGCCGCGAGAAGCCGGCCGCACCGAGGGCGCGGCCCTGGTTGGCGACGTAGTTGATCGCCTGGTCGTTGGTCGTCGGGGCGGTCTGGCCGGGCGTGTAGGGGAAGTCGGGGTCGGGGTCCTCGATGTCGACCCAGGTGACCTTGTAGGTCGCCCGCTTGCGCTGGCTCGCCTCGAGGTGCGCGTTGGGCTCGCCCTTCACGGCCAGCATCTGCAGCCGGCCGCCGTCCTCGAGCCGTCCGGTCTTCATCGGGTTGCTCGGCGGGATGTAGCGGTAGAAGCCCGACGGGAAGCCGAAGTTGTCCTCGGTGAGGTAGAGGATGCCGTCGACCGGGTCGAACGACACTGCCTCGTGGGCGAACCTCCCCGCCTTGCGGATCGGCTGCCGGTTGCTCTGGCCGTCGACCGGGACCTCGAAGACGAACCCGTGCGGCTTGGTGAGGGACGTGTTCGGGGAGCCGGTGAAGTCGGGGCCGACGTCGGGGCCGTTGACCGTCTCCTCGCAGGTGATCCACGAGCCCCACGGCATCTCGCCACCGCTGCAGTTGAACATCGTGCCGTTGAGGCTGGTGTAGGCGCTGACCACCTCGCCGAAGGGGGTCACCTCGACCGTGGTGGTGCCGGCGCCGGCCATCGCGTCGTACGGCGTGCCAGGACCGAACGCCGGGGTGACGGGGCTGTTGGTGATCTCGTGGTTGCGGACGAGGATCACGTTGCCGTTGCGGCCCTTGAAGGCGCCCATGCCGTCGTGGCGACCGGGAAGCGCCGTGCCGTCGTCGAGCGTCACCGGCATCTCGGTGTCGTGGAAGGACCGGTAGTGGAAACGCTTCGGCAGGTGCAGCCGGACGGCACCGTCACGTTCGTCCGCCACCGGGAAGAGCCCGACGGCGCTGGCTGGCTTGCGTGCCGAGGCCGGAGCGGCCACGAGGCCGGCGAACGGCCCCCCGACGGCGACGGCAGCGGTGGATCGCAGGACGGTACGACGGTCGACGGACATGGGATTCCCCTCCTGGGCGACTGTGGGCCTTCTCGCCAACCTAGACCCGTGGGAGACGTGCGTCACCACCCCGATTCGGGTGAACCGAGGTCGTCGGGGGATGATGCGCCTCATGTCCCGAGGTGTCCTGCTCCGACTCCTGCTCGTCATCGGCATCCTGGCCGGTGCCGGCGCCATCGCCGTCAACAAGGAGCCCGAGCTGGGGCTGGACCTGCGCGGAGGCGCGCAGTTCATCTTCGAGGTGCAGAGCACCGAGGACACCGAGGCGACCCCGGAGAACGTCGACCGGACCCTCGAGGTGCTGCGCGGACGCGTCGACGCCCTCGGCGTGGCCGAGTCGACGCTCGCCCGCCAGGGTGACAACCGGATCCTGGTCGAGCTCCCCGGCATCACCGACGAGGATGAGGCGGCCGCGGCCGAGGAGCGGATCGGCCAGACCGCCCAGCTCGAGATCCGGCCGGTCGTCGGCACCGTGGCCGACGCGGAGGCCGAGCCCTCCGCCGAGGGCAACCTGGTCCTGCCGACCGACCAGGGCGACGTCATCGAGATGGGTCCGGTGGCCCTGCAGGGCGACCAGATCTCCGGCGCCGAGGCCGCCCAGCCGCAGGACTCCGTCCGCTGGGTCGTCAACGTCGACTTCAACGGCGAGGGCTCCGACGCGTTCGGCGAGCTGTCCGCGGAGGCCGCCTGCGCCCAGGGCGCCCAGAACCGGATCGCGATCGTCCTCGACGACCGGGTGATCTCCAGCCCGGGCGTGCAGGTGCCCTGCGGCTCCCGGATCACCGGCTCGACCGAGATCTCCGGAGACTTCACCCTCGCCGAGGCCCAGGAGCTCTCGGCGCTGATCGAGGGCGGCGCGCTGCCGCTCCCGCTGGAGCTCATCTCCGACCGCCTGGTCGGCCCCACGCTGGGCGAGGACGCCATCGACGCCTCCTTCGAGGCCGGCCTGATCGGCATCATCCTGACCGGCCTGTTCATCACCCTCGTCTACCGGTTCGTCGGGTTCCTCGCGACCGTCGCGCTGGCGTCGTACGCCCTCATCGCCTACGCCATGCTGCTCGCGCTCGGCGCGACCCTCACGCTGCCCGGCCTGGCCGGGTTCGTCCTGGCCATCGGCCTGGCGATCGACGCCAACGTGCTCGTCTTCGAACGGGCCCGCGAGGAGTACGACGACGCCCCCAAGGCCGGCGTCCGCCGCGCGCTCGGGATCGGCTTCAACAAGGCCTGGTCGGCCATCATCGACTCCAACGTCACGACCTTGCTCGCGGCCGGGCTGCTCTTCGTGCTCGCCACCGGCCCGGTCCAGGGCTTCGGTGTGACGCTGTCGATCGGTGTCGTCGCGTCGATGATCTCGGCGCTGGTGATCGCCCGGATGCTCACCGAGGTGGGTGTGTCGATCCCGTGGGTCGCGCGGCGCCCGAGGTTCACCGGCCTCGGCTACGTCAGCAAGGTCCGCGCCTGGCTCGACCGCACCAACCCCGACCTGATGGCGCGCCGCCGTACCTGGCTGGCCGCGTCGCTGGCCGCGATGGCGATCGCGGTGGCCGGTATCGTGACCCAGGGCCTCAACCTCGGCATCGAGTTCACCGGTGGCCGCACCCTCGACTACTCCCTGTCGGAGGAGGTCACCGTCGACGAGGCGCGCGACGCGATCGCGGCGGCCGGCTTCCCCGAGGCCGTGGTGCAGGGTGCCGACACCGCGGACGTCACCGTCCGCACCGGCGTCCTCTCCGACGAGGACGAGGACCGGATCGAGGCGGCCCTCGCAGAGATCGGTGGCGACGTCACCAAGGAGGACGACCAGCAGATCGGCCCGTCCCTCGGTGACGAGCTGCGCGACAAGGCGCTCCTCGCGTTCGGCATCGCGCTGCTGGCCCAGATGCTCTACCTCGCGATCCGCTTCAAGTGGACCTTCGGCGTGGCTGCGGTGGTCGCGATGTTCCACGACGTGCTGCTGGTGGTGGGTCTGTTCGCCTGGCTCGGCAAGCCGATCGACGCGGTCTTCCTGGCCGCGGCGCTCACCATCGTCGGTCTCTCGGTCAACGACACCGTGGTGGTCTTCGACCGGATCCGCGAGCGCTGGCGCGCCTCCCGCGACAAGGGCTTCAACGAGGTCGCCAACCGCGCCTGCATCGAGACGGTGCCGCGCACGGTCAACACCGGCCTGGGGGCGATGTTCATCCTCGCGACGCTCGCGCTCCTCGGCGGCGACTCGCTCCAGGACTTCGCCATCGCGCTGCTCGTCGGCCTGGTGGTCGGCACCTACTCGTCGGTGTTCATGGCGACCCCGCTGCTGACGTACCTCCAGGAGAAGGCGCCGATGTCGCGGGAGCAGAAGGTCAGGCAGGAGCGCAGCCCGGACGACTCCGGCGCGGTGGTCTGAACCCGGCTGCTCACGGGCGGCGCGAGCGAGGTCGCTCCCAGACCCCGTCGAGCCGCCACGCGCGGAGGGTGGCCCCGGCGCCGGCGGTGGTGACGGCGACCCCGAGCGCGTCGGCTCGTGTCGGATAGGTGCGGGCCGTGAGCGGGACCCCACCGGCGAAAACCTCGACGACGGAGTGGTCGACCAAGACCCGCAGCGGCACCCGGTCGTCGCCCGCAGGCACCTCGCCCGAGTGTGCGGTCCCCACGAGGGAGAGGGTCGCCGTGCCGTCCTCCCCGCGGGTCAGGCGGTACGCCGTCTGCTCCTCGCCGTCCGGTGACCGCCGGACGGCGACCTCGACGGCACTGCCGGGTGGGAGGAGCACGTCGAGCTCGAGGTCGAGCTGGTCGCCGGCAACGGTGTCGAGGACGCCGTCGCCCGCCGGCCCGTCGTGGAGGAGGTCGGTCCGCAGCCGGGCCACCTCCTCGACCGGCTCCTGGTGGACGCCGCCGTCCGCGCCGACGGTCAGCAACCGGGGGAGCGACATCGCGCCCGCCCAGCCCGCCTCGACGTACGCCGGCTCGGGCCGCCCCTCCTGGAGCCAGCCGATCACCACCCGACGACCCCGGTCGTCGCGGAACGACTGCGGCGCGTAGAAGGTCGGCCCGCCGAGGTCGAGCCGGTGCAGGGCGGCCGGCTCGAAGCGGTCGCCGGCGTAGGTGCCGGTCCAGCAGAGCGCGTGGTGGAGGACGTCGTCGTCCCAGACCGAGAACATCAGCACGTCCGGCCCGTCGTCGAGCCGGAGCAGGTCGACGCACTCCCAGAGCGAGCCGGTCCAGGCCGGGTCCCCCGGGGCCGGGTCGCCGGCGTCGCCGACCAGCAACGGACCGACGTACTGCCAGGAGCGGAGGTCGGGCGAGCGGTGGAGCAGGGCCGCCCCGCCGCGGCCGCCGACGCCGGAGCCGACGAGCATCCGCCAGCCGTCGTCCTCGCGCCAGACGCAGTGGTCGCGGAAGCCGGGGGCGTCCAGCTCGGGTGGCGGCCCGGTGAGGACCGGGTTGGCGGGGTCCTTGGTCCAGTGGCGCAGGTCGGGGGTGCCGACCGCGAGGCACGCCTGCTGGCGGCCGTCCACGTGCCCGGAGTAGACGAGCGTCGGCACGCCGCCGTCGTCGACCAGCACCCCCGACCAGCAGCCGTCCGCGTCGGCCGCGGTGTCGGGGGCGAGGGCCACCGGCTCGTCGGTCCAGTGCAGCAGGTCGGGGCTCGTGGCGTGGCCCCAGTGGATCGCGCCGTGGACAGGAGCGTCCGGGTTGTACTGGTAGAAGAGGTGGTAGGTCCCGCCGCGCCGGCCCAGGCCGTTGGGGTCGTTGAGCCACCCCGCCGGGGCGACGAAGTGGTACGCCGGGCGGTGCGGGTCGGCCTCCGCCCGCGCCACCATCGGGTCCGGCTGCTCGCGCTCCTCCACAGGTCGATGCTCCCACCGGGACGTGGTCGCCGCACCGTGGGTGGGGACGCCTACTCTTCTCGGGTGCCCGACCCCCAGCCGTCCGTCCCCGAGGTGCTGGCGCGCGCGGTCGGCGCCCTCGGCGGGCAGCAGCGCGACGGGCAGGTGGCGATGGCGGAGGCGGTCGCCGGGGCGATGGGCAACGGCGAGCACCTGCTCGTCCAGGCCGGCACCGGCACCGGCAAGTCGCTCGCCTACCTCGTCCCGAGCCTGCTCCACGGCGACCGGGTGGTCGTCGCCACGGCGACGCTCGCGCTCCAGCACCAGCTGGTCGAGCGCGACATCCCGCGGTTGATGGAGGCGGTGGGGGAGGAGCCCGGGGTCGACACCTCCTTCGCCGTGCTCAAGGGCCGCTCCAACTACGCCTGCCTCCACCGCATCCGCGAGGGCGTCCCCGACGACCAGGGCACCCTCGTCGACGTGCCCCAGGGGTCGATGGCGAGCAAGGTGCTCGAGCTGCGGTCATGGGCCGAGCAGGAGGCCGAGTCGGGCGGCAGCGGCGAGCGCGACGGCGCGCCCCGCCACACCGACCGGGAGTGGCGGCAGGTCAGCGTCGGCCACCGCGACTGCCTCGGCGCCAGCAAGTGCCCCTTCGGGCAGGAGTGCTTCGTCGAGGTGGCACGCGAGCAGGCCCACCGCAGCCACCTCGTCGTCACCAACCACTCGCTGCTGGCGATCGACGCCATCGAGGGGGTGCCGATGATCCCCGACTACGACGTGGTGGTGATCGACGAGGCCCACGAGCTGACGTCCCGGGTGACCCAGGCCGCCACCGACGAGCTGGCCGCCTCCGACGTCGACCGGGCGGCCCGCCGGTCGCAACGACACGTCGACTCCGAGGCCGACGACCTCGCCGACGCGGGAGACGCGCTGGCGGCCGCGATCGCCGAGGCCACCCCCGGTCGCTTCGACTCGGTCCCCGACCAGCTCTCCGATGCGCTGGTGCTGGTCCGCGACGCGGCACGGGCGTGCCTGTCGGCGTACCCCCGTGAGAGCGAGGCGGGCGAGGGAGACGCGGGTCGGCAGCAGGCGCGCGGCACCGTCCAGGAGATCTTCACGACCGCCGAGCGGATGGCGGCGCGCAACGCCGCCGACGTGCTCTGGCTCTCCGAGGGCGGCGACCGGATGCCGCCGCGGCTCCACGTCGCACCACTCCAGGTGTGGGGGCAGATGCGCGACAAGCTGCTCGCCGACAAGACCGTGGTCTTCACGAGCGCGACGCTCCGGCTCGGCGGCGACTTCGGGGCGGTGGCCACCTCGCTGGGGCTCAAGCCCTCGGAGGAGTCGGCCGAGGAGTCCGACGGCGTGGTGCCGTGGCGCGGGCTCGACGTGGGCTCGCCGTTCGACTACGGCACGCAGTCGATCCTCTACCTCGCCCGCCACCTGCCCCCGCCCGGCCGCGACGGTCTCGGCCCGGCCCAGCTCGACGAGATCGCCGAGCTGGTCGACGCGGCCGACGGGCGGACGCTGGGGCTCTTCTCCAGCCGGCGGGCCGCCGAGACGGCTGCCGAGGCCGTACGCCAGCGGCTGCCCCACCTCACGACGCTGGCCCAGGGCGACGCGCAGCTGCCCGAGCTGGCCAAGCAGTTCGTGGGCGACCCCCACACCTGCCTGTTCGGAACGCTCAGCCTCTGGCAGGGCCTCGACGTGCCCGGCGACACCTGCCAGCTGGTGCTGATCGACCGGATCCCCTTCCCACGCCCCGACGACCCGCTGATGTCGGCGCGGGCCAAGGCGGCCGACCGCGAGGGTCGCAACGGCTTCATGGAGGTCTCGGCCACCCACGCCGCGCTGCTGCTCGCGCAGGGTGCGGGCCGGCTGATCCGGACCACCACCGACCGCGGCGTCGTCGCCGTCCTCGACCCGCGGCTCGCGACCGCCCGCTACGCCGGCTTCCTGCGGGCGAGCCTGCCGCCGATGTGGACGACGAGCGACCCCGCCGTCGTCCGGCAGGCGCTGAAGCGGCTCGCTGCGGGCTGACCGGGTCGGGCGGCGGGCCTCAGCGCGAGATGCTGGCGCTGAAGAGCGTGCGGACGTTGTCGTCGCGCGGGGTGCCGTTGCACGCGACCGACGCGCTGTCGCCGTACGGGTACGTCCAGCAGCTCGTCCGCCGGCTGGCGTTGATCAGCACCAGCTCGACGTACCGGACCCGGCGCGAGCTGAAGGGGACCGTCCGGGCGCCCTTGCCGGTGCTCGACAGCCGGATCGTCTCCGTCGAGACACCGCCGCCCTTCAGGAAGCTCACCACCCGGGCCGCCGGCGCGGTGGCACCGGCCGGCATGTCGACCTGGAGCCGCAGCTTCCAGCCACGCCTGCTGGTCCCGGAGCCGGGACGGTAGCGCAGCGGGATGTTGCTGAGGTGGTCGATCCGGATCTCGTACAGGCCGGTGCGACGCCGGTCCGCGCGGAGCCGCCACGTCCGCAGCGGCGCGGCCGGGCGATAGCGGGCCCCCTCGGAGTAGGCCCGGGCGGGGGCCCGGTTGTCCGTGACGAACCGGGCGTAGACGGCGCCGAAGGAGGTCCCGCGCTCGGCCAGCTCGGCGGCGATCGCCTGCGTGGAGTACTGGTCCGGGTCACCGGTCCGGCCGCTGAGGCGCTCCATCAGCTCCACCATGATCGTCGGCAGCCCGCCGGTCTCGGCGGTCCAGCGCTCGGTGAGGTGGCGGAAGAAGAGCCAGTTCCCGTAGTGCATCGAATCCCCGGCAACCCACAGGTCCAGCGGCAGGTACGGCCGGCCCAGCTGCCCGGACGGCAGGTACTGCCGGTTGTCGTCGACGGCGTCGAACAGCTCGTCCTCGGCCCACGCGGCAGTCGCCTCGAGGAACCACGGGTCCTCGTACGCGTCGTAGGCGTACTGGACGGCGTGGAAGTACTCGTGGGCGAGCGTGACCTGCTGGTTCTCCAGTGGCGTGTTCTCCGGGAAGTCGTCGGTCGAGAAGTCCTCGTCGATGGCGCAGTAGGCCCAGCGGTTCCACGGGCCGGTGTCGCCGGGCTGGTCGGTCGTGCAGTAGCCGTAGTAGCCGGCGTTGCCGAGGTCGCCGAGGTAGACGTCGACCTGGTCGGACCCGCCGCCCAGGGTGCCGTCGGAGTCGGGGCGCAGGTAGCCGGCGCCGGTGTAGGTCCCGTGGACCGACTCGGCCGTGGCGAGGGCCTGCTGGACCGCGTCGGGGATCGCGTCTCCGTCGTTGCTGTCCTGCGGCGGCGCGTCGGCGGTCGTGGTGACGTAGTGGATGCAGATGACCGGGCCGCAGACCGGCGTCGCCTCGGGGACGGAGTAGTCGAGGAAGCCGTCACCGCCGTCGGCGGTCGGGCGTGCCAGCAGGGCGTCGGCCCGCCGCTTCTCGGCGGGCGTGAGGTCTGCCCTCACCCGTAGGAGCTGGTTGAGCGCCATCGTGACGTCCGGACGACCCGTCACCTGGCGGCGCGAAGCCCGGGATGGGTCGTTCGCGGCCAGGGCCTCGACGGCCGCGAGCGCGTCGACCGCCGCCTGGCGGTCCGACTGTGGAGCCGTGGCCGGGGCGTCCGGGACGGGCACCGCGGGTGGGGAGGCCGACGCGGGGGCCAGGCCGAGGAGCGAGACGGCGAGCAGGCCGGCGACGGCAGCCGGGAGGAGGCGAGTACTCATGGGGGTTGTCCTAGCCGGGCGGGGGGTGAGGTGCCGAGAATATCCCCGACGGGCCGCCCGGGTCCGGCGCCTCACGCACGAGGACAGCCTCAGGGCAGTCGGTTCCGCCCGTCGTACCCACCCGGCGGCCCGCCGACGCCGAAGAACCGCGACAGCGTCGGCGCCACGTCCATCGTGGTCGCCGCGCGCGAGGACGTCCGGCCCCGCGGCACGAGCGGGTGGCCGCCGGCGATGAAGAACGGGATCGGTCTGGTCGCCGGGTGGCCGTGGTTGCCGGGGATCGGGTTGGAGGTGGGGTCCTCGCTGAAGCGGCGGCCGGCAGCGCAGTAGAGCACCACGTCGCCGGCCTCCGGGCCCAGCCCGAGGAAGGGTTCGTCGCGCCGGTGGGCGCGGATCACGCCGTCGACCGAGCGTGCCGCCAGCTGCATCCGCCCGATCGCCTCGTCCCGGAGCCGTGGTCGGCCGAGCCAGTAGAGCAGCTCCGCGCCGCCGTTCTCGGCGATCGCGACCTTGCCGGCCAGCAGCGGGTCCGCCCCGAGGGCCGGACCGACGCTGATGCGGCCGCCGGGCAGCGACCAGTCCATCGAGTGGTCGGCCAGCACGATCACCACCGAGTCGCGCCACGCGCCCGTGTCCTGCAGGTGGTCGACGAGCCGCTGCACCTGCCGGTCGGTGTCGACGAGGGCGGCCTGTCGCAGCAGGCGCACGTCGCCGCCGGTCACGTCGGAGTGGCCGAAGCGGTCGATGTCGCCGAGGTTGACGAACACCAGGTTGGGGTCGTGCTCCTCGATGATCGAGAGCGTCTCGTCCATCGTGAAGACGTCGGGAACGTGGCCGGAGACCGGGACGTAGGCGTCGGGGACCCAGCGGTAGGTCGCGCGCCGCCCGAAGATCCCGACGAGGTACTCCTTGCTGAGCACGGTCGCGGTCGTGAAGCCGGCCCGACCCAGCCGCTCGAGCACCGTCGGCACCTTGAGGTCGCGCGGGCGGTCCAGGGTGCGGGTCTCGCCGAGCTCGCGGTCGAAGACGCTGTTGGCGGGCACGCCGCTGCGCGCGGGGCGTACGCCACTCATCATCATCACGTGGTTGGGGATGGTCTCCATGATCGGCAGCGACGTGGCCGCCGGGTGGTGGAGGCCGCCATCGCGCAGCCCGGCGAGCGTCGGGGTCAGCGTCGGCGAGACCTCCTCGGGCCGGCAGCCGTCGACGACGAGGACGTACGCCCGCTTGCGGCCGCGTGCGGCCGCGGCCCGGCCGCCGGGCAGCAGGGTGGTGGCGACGACCGTCCCGGCGCTGGTCGTGAGGAGCGTACGTCGGCTCAGGTCGGTCATGCCGGGCCCCCCACGGGGGTGTCGACCTGCTCGATCCGGCCGGTCCCGGAGCGGGTCCGCCACGACGTCTCGTGCCGGATCCCGGCCGAGCGGTCGTCGCGTGGCCCGGTCAGGACGTACCAGTCCATCTGCGCCCGCTCGGGCGTCAGGTCGAGGACCGAGAAGCCGTGGTCGTCGAAGTTGAGGTAGCGGACGTGCCGGTTGTTCGCCCGGATCCCCTCCTCGACCGCGGTGCTCGTCGCACCGGTCGGGTCGCCGGTGATGTCCTTGAGGTTGTTGGAGGTCACCGAGCTGCACACGAACTCGACGCCGGCGGTGCGGCGGGCGGGGTTCTCGTAGGCGTACGTCGCCGCGTCGTAGGGCAGCTCGCACGCCCAGCCGGAGTGGATGTCGCCGGTGACGAAGACGACGTCGCGCAGGCCGCGGTCGGCGATGTGCGCGAAGACCCGGTTGCGGTCGGCGGTGTAGCCGTCCCACTGGTCGGTGTTGTAGGGCACGCCGTCCTCCGGCAGCAGCCCGGTCACGTCGCGGACGGCGCCGGTGAGGGCGTCGGGCAGCGTGCCGAAGTCGACCGGCGCGATCATCACGGGGTTGCCGACCAGCTTCCACTGCGGCCGCCGGTCGAGCGCGCCGCGCAGCCAGGCCATCTGTCGGCGCCCGGTAATGGTGCGCTTGGGGTCGGAGACGGTCGTCGGGTCGGCGGCCTGCTGGCTTCGGTGGGTGCGCAGGTCGAGCATCGAGAGCTGGGCCAGCCGGCCGAAGCGCAGGCTGCGGAAGAGCCGCGTGCCGTCGCGCAGGTCGGCCGTCCCGGAGAGCCGGACCGGCATCCACTCGTCGTAGGCCCGGTGGGCGCGGGCGCGGCGGCGGAGGTAGTCGCCCTCGCCGGGCTGGTGGTTCTCCGCGCCGCGGCGCCACTGGTCGTTGGTGACCTCGTGGTCGTCCCAGGTGACGATCCACGGGGCGACGGCGTGGAGCTCCTGCAGGTCCGGGTCGGTCTTGTACTGCGCGTGCCGCCGCCGGTAGTGGCCGAGGTCGACCATCTCGCGGGGCGGGTCGTGGCGGCGTACGTCGACGTTGCCCTGTCCCATCCCGTACTCGCCGGGGGCGTACTCGTAGAGGTAGTCGCCCAGGCAGACAACGGCGTGCAGGTCGTCCCGCTTCGCGAGGTGCCGGTAGGCCGAGAACCAGCCGGCCTGCCAGTTGGCGCAGGAGACGACCCCGAGGCGCAGGTTGCGCGGGGTGGCGCGGGTCGCCGGGGCGGTCCGGGTGCGGCCGGTGCGGCTGCGGACACCGTCCCAGGTGAACCGGTAGTGGTACCAGGTGGCCGGCCGGAGCCCGGTCACGTCGACCTTGACGGTGTGGTCTCGGCTGGGACCGGTGGCGAAGGTGCCGCGGCGGACGACGTCGCGGAAGCCGGCGTCGCGGGCGACCTCCCACCGGACCGTGACGCGCGGTCCGCGGCCCGAGCCGGGGCTGGCGGCGCTGGTGGGCGTCACCCGGGTCCAGATCACGACCCCGCCGGGGAGCGGGTCGCCGGAGGCGACGCCGTGGGCGAAGACCCGGCGCCGGCGGCCGCCCGCGGCTGCGGTCGGGAGGGCCGGGGCCAGGGTGACGGCGCCGGCTGCGGTGGCGCCCGAGGCCAGGACGGTACGGCGGGGGAGTGCGGTGGTCACGCCCCCTCAACGAGCGGGGTGGCGCCGCGTGACGCCCCGGCCGTGGATGTCACGGCCTGTTCACCTGCCGGCTGCCCGGCGATCTCCCAGGCCGCGAGCACCACGATCCAGCCGACGACCGCGTCGAGGACCCAGTGGTTGCCGGTGCCGACGATGACCACGGCCGTCCCCGCGGCGTAGAACCACCCGAGCGCCCGGAGGCCGGGCCGCCGGACGTGCCGCTGCACGACCAGCGCCACCCACAGCGCCCAGCCGGCGTGGAGCGAGGGGAAGGCGGCCAGCTGGTTGGTCAGCCCGCCGAGCCCCTTCGGGGCCGAGGCCTCCGCACCCCACCAGCCCACGTCCGCATGCAGGGCGAGGACGTCGACGTACCCGTCGAGGAGCCGGGGCGGCGCCATCGGCACCAGCAGGTAGAGGACCAGCCCCAGGATGGTCGCGACCGCGAGCGCCTGCCGGGCGGGCACGTAGCTCGCGGCCCCCCGGCGGTAGAGCCAGACCAGCACCGCGGCCGTCACGACGTAGTGGAGGGTGGCGTACCAGAAGCTCGCCGCCAGCCCGACCAGCGGCACGGCCACGAACCAGCCGGTCAGGGCGTGCTCGAGGTCGAGGCCCACCACCCGCTCGAGGCCGAGCAGCGAGCGGGCGCGGTCAGCCGCCGGCGCGAAGGCGTCGTCGGCGAACAGCCGTGAGGCGGAGTAGCCGACGTAGAGCGCCGCCAGCAGGACGAGTTCGCGAATCCCCCGATTCATGAAGGGAATATATACCGGGTATACCCCTGATCCGCGTCGGGAAACACCCCGAGGCAGCGCCCGATTTCTCGTGGGCCCGCGGGCGGTGAGCCGCGACCGTTCACCGGGTCGGTTCGACCAGTCCCGCCTCGTAGGCGAGCACCACGGCCTGGACCCGGTCGCGCACCCCCAGCTTCATCAGCACCCGGGCGACGTGGGTCTTGACGGTGTGCTCGCTGACGACCAGTCCCGCGGCGATCTCGCCGTTGGACATGCCGCGTGCCATCAGCCGGAGCACCTCGAGCTCGCGGGCGGTCAGGGCGTCGAGGACGTCGTGGGTCACGGAGGTCCGCGGCGCCCGGCGCGAGAACTCCTCGATGAGTCGCCGGGTCACCGAGGGGGCGAACAGGGAGCCGCCTTCCGCCACCACGCGGATGGCGGTGGTCAGCCGCTCCTCGGGTGCGTCCTTGAGCAGGAACCCGCTCGCCCCGGCTCGCAGGGCGTCGTAGACGACCTCGTCGAGGTCGAAGGTGGTGAGCACCAGGACCCGCGGCGGTCGGGGCAGGGCGGTGACGGCCGGGTGGCCTCGATCCCGTCGAGCAGCGGCATCCGGACGTCCATCAGGACGACGTGTGGCTCGAGCGACCGGCACTGCTCGACGGCGGCCCGGCCGTCACCGGCCTCGCCGACGACCTCGAGGTCGGGCTCGGTGGACAGGATCATCCGCAGCCCTGCGCGGACGAGCGGCTGGTCGTCGGCCAGGACCACCCGGATCGTCGTCGCCTCGCTCACGAGTCCTCCAGCGAGTAGGGGAGCCGGGCCCGGACCCGGAAGCCGCCGCTCCCGTTCGGGCCGGCCTCGACGTCGCCACCCACGACGGCAACGCGCTCCCGGATCCCGATCAGGCCGTGCCCGGGGGGTTCGCCCGAGGCCATCGCCCTCGGGCTGCCCTCGTCGACCACCAGCACGGTGAGGGCGTCCTCGGCGTACTCGAGGCGGATCCGGGTCGGCGAGGCCTCGGCGTGCTTGAGCACGTTGGTGAGGGCCTCCTGGACGATGCGGTAGGCCGAGAGGTCGACGCCCGGCGGAACGTCGCGGTCGACACCGGACACCTCCAGCGCGACCGGGACCCCCGCGGCGCGCACGTGGTCGACGAGGTCGTCCAGGTGGGCCAGCGAGGGCTGAGGGGCGTGGGGGTCGACCCGCCCGTCGGGCTCGGTGTCACGCAGCACCGCCAGCAACCGTCGCATGTCGCCCAGCGCCGCGGTGTTGGTCTGCTCGATGGCGTCGAGCGCATGCCGGGCTGCCTCGGGGTCGCTGTCGAGGGTCCGTCGGGCGCCGCGGGCCTGCAGCACGGTCACCGAGATCGCGTGGGACACCACGTCGTGCAGCTCCCGCGCGATCCGGGACCGTTCCTCGGCCACGGCCCTGGCAGCCCGCTCCTCCTGCTGGACGACGAGCTCCCGGTTGGCGCGCGCGAGGTCCCCGCGCAGCCGGAGCGCCAGCCCGGTCGCCCACGGCCCACCCACGAAGAGGGTGCCGAAGACGATGTCGCCGGCGGCGAGGGGGTCGCCGTCGTTCAGGACGAACCACGCGGTCATCAGGCAGACCAGGGGCACGGCGACGACCACCTCGAGCCCGCGCGTGTGCGCCCCCAGGGAGAACAGGGTGATGAAGAAGATGAGCACGAACGTCGTCGAGCTGTTGTCGATCCCGGGGGCGTACCGCGTCAGGGCCACGAGAGCGAGCCAGGTCGCGAGGAACGCGGGAACGGGCTGTGTACGACGCCACATCAGGGCCCCCGCCGCGACGGCGGCCAGCGGCGCCGCGCGGGACAGGTCCGCGGCGTCGTACACCGCCAGCTCGCCGAGGAGGCCGACCGCAGCCAGCGCGGCGATCACGGGATCCCGGTGCCGAGACAGCCATGCGCGTCCCCTCATGACGACACGGTAGGCCCGCCCGGTCGCCCGTGACGTCACTCCCGGGAATGACTCCCGCGTGGTCCGGGAGAGCGATCCGGGTTCGCTGTCAGGGGTGACGACCCCGGTGCCCCGGACGGCAGAGACTCCGGGACATCAGCAGTCCCTACCTCGAGGAGTCGTCATGACCACCACCACCGCACCATCTCGCTCCGCCACCCCGACCTCGCGACTCGTGGCTCCGGCCGCCGCCGTCGCACTGGTCACCTCTGCGGCGTTCACCGCCCTCGGCGTCTTCGCCGACGGGACCGACGGGGCCGACCACAGCGCCGGCGGGTTCCTCGTGGTCCTCGCCGTTGCGGCGGTCGCCGTGGGGATCGTCTTCGGCCTGGTCGTCCCCCGCACGCTGGCGGGGACCCGGTCTGCTGCCGTCGGCCTCGGGCTGTCGATCACCGGGCTGCTGCTGGTGCTGGTGTTCTGGTCCGGGCTGACCCCGCCGCTGGCCATCGCCGGGATGCTGCTTGGCACCCACGCCCGGCGTACCGGGCAGCGTGCGGGTGCCGGTGGCACGGCGGTCGCGATCGGAGCGCTGGCGCTGCTCGGGTACGTCGCGGTCTACGTCAGCGACTGGATGGCGACCAACAACCTCGCCGGCATGTGAGGTCGGTGGCGGGGGTCCTGCTCAGAGGCTGCGCAGGACCGCCGTCACCTTGCCGAGGATCGTGGCGTGAGTGCCGTCGATCGGCTCGTAGGCGTCGTTGTGGGGGAGCAGCCAGACCTGGCCGGCCTTCCTCTGGAAGGTCTTGACCGTCGCCTCGCCGTCGATCATGGCGGCGACGATCTCGCCGTTCTCGGCGGTCGCCTGCTGGCGGATCACGACGTAGTCGCCGTTGCAGATCGCCGCGTCGACCATCGAGTCGCCGGAGACCTCGAGCAGGAACAGCTGGCCGTCGCCGACGAGCTGCTTGGGCAGCGGGAAGACGTCCTCGATCCGCTCCTCGGCCAGGATCGGACCGCCGGCCGCGATCCGACCGACCACCGGGACGTAGGAGGCTGCGGGCGTCGCGTCGCCGACGCCGGTCTCGTCGTAGGAGGTCTCCTCCGCGGAACCGAGGCTGCGGCGCGCAGCCATCACCTCGGGGAGGAACACCTCGAGCGCCCGGGGCCGCTTCGGGTCGCGCTTGAGGAAGCCCTTCTCCTCGAGCGTCTTGAGCTGGTGGGCGACGCTGCTGGAGCTGGTGAGACCGACGGCCTCACCGATCTCGCGCATGCTGGGCGGATAGCCCCGCTTCTCGATCGCGTCCTTGATGGTGGCGAGCACCTTCTGCTGCCGGGCGGTCAGCCCGGTGGCGTCGGGGGGACCGTCGGGCAGCTCTGCGACCTTCTTCTTCGCCATGGCAGGAGGGTCCCACTCCGCGCCGGGGATTTCAAACACCTGTTCGAAAGGCGTGTCGTGGCAGACTCCGCGGCCATGCAGCAGACGAGTGTCGTCGTGACCGGTGCCGCTCGGGGGATCGGGCGCGCGATCGGCGAGCTGATGGTGAGGCAGGGTCACGGGGTGGTGCTCACCGATCTCGACGGCGCGGGCGCGGCCGACACCGCGGCCGAGCTCGGTGCCGAGGAGGGGCTGACCCACGACGTACGGAACCCGGCCGAGCACGCGGCCGTCGCGGAGGCGGCGCTCGACCACGGTCCCCTGGTCGCGTGGTTCAACAACGCCGGCGTCGGCGACGACGGCCGGCTCGCGGAGCAGTCCGAGGAGCAGGTACGGCGGCTGGTCGAGGTCAACCTGCTCGGCACCCTGTGGGGGATGCGGGCGGCGCTGTCGGCCTTCGGTTCGCGCGGCGGTGACATCGTCAACACCGCCTCGCTCGCCGGACTCGGCCCGGTCCCCGGCTACGGCGTCTACGCCGCCACCAAGGCCGGCGTCGTCTCGATCACGGCCTCGGTCGACGCCGAGACCCCGCGACGGGTGCGCTGCCACGCGGTCTGCCCCGACGTGGTGCAGACCGCGATGCTGACCGAGGGTCACACCCACGACTCGCTCGGCTCGCGGCTGGCCCACTCCGGCGGCCGGATCCTCACCGTCGAGGAGGTGGCCCGCGAGGCGGTCTCGCTCGTCGGCTCGCGACGGGTGCTGCTCAGCGTCCCGCGCTGGCGCGGCGGCCTGGTCCGCGCCTCTGCCGTCGCACCGTCGGTGTCCAAGCAGGCGATGCGGGTCGTCGAGGCGCAGGGTCGGAAGGCGATCGCCCGCCAGGGCTGAGCCTCCGACGGGTCGGTCGAACATTTGTTCGGCCAGGTCCTTGATCTGTTCGAACACGTGCTCTACCGTCGTACACGTGTTCGATCGAACGTCTGGTCGATCCACCGGCTCCGGAGACGTTGTCAGTGGTCACCTCCAGACTCTCGATCGACACCACGACCGACAGGCTGACCGCCACTTCCCCAGGAGGTCCCGATGAGCACGATGACCCTGAGCCCCACCCCGACGATCACGTCCGCGGTGCGCCTGACGCGCCGCGGCCGGCTGGTGGTCTTCGCCGCCGGACTGCTGGTGGTGCTGGCCCTCGGCGTGCTCTGGGGCAGCGGCTCCGTCGCCACCGAGCGACCCGGCACCCCCGAGTCGACGCTGGTCGTCCAGGTCGAGCCCGGTGACACTCTCTACGACCTCGCGGCGAGCATCACCACCGAGGGCGACGTCAACGCGATGGTCGAGCGGATCGAGGACCTCAACCGCCTCGACTCGGCGGTCCTCTACGCCGGCCAGAAGCTGCGGGTGCCGACCAGCTAGACCGGCCCCCAGACCCACAACTGAATATCTTCCACCGGCAGCTGCTGACTCGACCCCAGCAGCCGCCGGTGGGCCGGGGAAGACGAGGGGTGGGCCACACGCTGGCCCGCCCCTCGCGGCGTCTGCCCCGGTGTTTCGCCGCGTGTGCCTGAGACCGGCGCATGCACCGTTCTCAGGCACACGCCGCGAGGTGTCTCAGCGCGAGGCCCGCCGCCCGCCGACCGGACGCGGCGGCTCGGCCGGGGTCGTGGGGGCAGCAGGACGCTCGGAGGTGATGCCGAGCATGCGCAGCAGCCGCGCCACCAGCATCAGGCCGATGAAGAGACAGGCGACCGCACCGAGCGAGGCGGCTCCGAGGTAGATCCACGCGTCCTGGTCGCCGTTGCGGGCCTGGACGCCGAAGTCGATCGCGGCCTTGACCAGGTAGCCCCACGCGATCACGCCGACCGTGATGCCGAGGGAGAGGAGCAGGGTCGCCGGGCGGAGGTTCGACCGCTTCTTCTTCGGTCCGACCCGCTTCCCCTGTGCCACGGGCACATTGTGTCCGATGCCGCCACGTCGTGCAGGGGGAGTCCCGAAGACGTGGCGGGAGTCACCGGTAGAGGTCGCCGATCAGCTTGTGCGGCGGAAGCAGCTTGTCCTTGCCGAGCATGAAGGTGCGGTACGCCGCGTTGCGCTCGTTCGGGTCCTTGGTCGCCGCCTCGACGGCCGTGATCTTCTGGCAGAACAAGTCGCGGAGCCGCTTCATCTGCGGCTCGTACTGCTTGACGTCCGGGTTGGCGTGCCCGGCGCACATGGTGGTCGAGGCGCCGTAGGCGGTGCACTCGAACCTCATCATCGCGGCGTAGTCCACCGGCGGCCTGTTGCCGTTCTTGCGGAAGTCCACGATGTGCTCGGCTTCGTGGTGCAGCACCACGAAGAGGGCGTTGGCGTCGGTCGAGGCGGACTTGCTGACGTAGATCTCGGTCCCCGAGTTGGTCCAGGCCGCGAAGCTGCTCCGCTGGATGGCCGCGGACGGCGCCTTGGACAGGTCCTCGATCGTGACGGCCGCCCCGCCCACCACCCCGGCGAGCTGGTTCTGCCACACGCTGCGCGCAGCCGTCACGTGCGCGGGCGGTGCCTTCGGCGGCGCGGGCGCCTTGGGCGCTCCCTTCTTCTGCGGCGCGTCCGCGACCCGCTTGCCCTGCGCGACGGCGCGGTCGCCGTAGGAGAGGACCTTCTCGGCCGTCGTGACGTCGTTCATGGCTGGGGGGCAGGAACGGCGGGCCCGGGGGAGACACCGCCGCTCCCACCCGCGGGCGCACTGTCGTCCGCACAGCAGCAGCAGTGACACCCGAAGGTGCACCCCAGCAGCTGCGCAGCGATGGCGCCCTTGGTCTCGTCCCCCGCATCGATCACCTGGTTGACGAGAGCCACCTGTGCGGCCTGCGCCTGCTCCTTGGCGACCTCGGCCTCCCGGCGCTCGACCTCGAGCTGCTGGAGCTGCTCGGCGTAACCGTCGAGGGCCGGACCGTTGCCGAGCAGCGCCTCGACGATGACGCCCTCGGTGCGCATCACCCGCCGGTCGACCTTCAGCAGCACGCCGGGGACCTCGTACGACCTGCCGCGCTCGTCGGTGAAGCCGGCCGTCAGCTCGGTGTCGAACCGGCGATAGACGTCGCCGGGGGTGACCTCGACCTCGTCGACGACGTCGATCGGCACGCCGTCACGGTTCCGTACGGCGGAGAGCTGCTCGAGGATCACGTCGCGGACCGGTCCGCGGTGGGCCGGGTCGACGACCTCGGCCAGCAGCTGCTCGAGCCCGGACAACGGGTACTCGCGACGCGAGGACCCGTGGCCGTCGAAGTAGCCGATCCGGACGTCGGTCAGGTGGAGGAACGTCACGAACTCCTGGTTCATCTGCCGGAAGACGAAGTTGAGCGTGCGGGAGAGGTTGATGTTCTCGACCTGCCGCTCGGTGGCCAGCTCCTCGCCCTCCTTGTCGGTGACCTCGTAGCTGGTGTTGATCTCGACCTCGCGCTTCGCCGAGGCGCGGGCGGAGTGTTTCTCGGTCGCGTTGGAGACGTTCTTGACCGACTCCTCGCGGGCGGCGTTGGTCGAGCCCTTGACGCCCGCCTTCACGCTCGCGCTGCCCCAGCCCCACCCGGCGCTGGCCTCGGCGTCGGCGTAGTACTCCTTGGTCTGCTGGAAGGAGCGCTGGTCCGACTGCTCGGTCGTCAGCGACTTCTCGAGGTCGGTCGCGCTCTCCTGGGTGAGCGAGTCGAGCACGCTCGAGGCGTCCTTGCGGGTGCTCTCGCGCTGGCGGTAGGTCTTCACGCTGATCTTGGTGACCTCGCCCGGGAGCAGGGTGAACGTCTTCACGATCCGCCCCGCCCCGTAGTCGCCGAGGAACGAGGTCATGCGCAGCGTCTCGACGAGGTAGAGGTGGGGGTCGGGCTGCGGCGGCACCGGGACGGTGGTGATGAGCGGGCTGCCGAAGAGGTCGACGCCCTTGACGACGTGGAAGCCCTGCGCGACCTGGTCGGCGATGCCGTCGAGGACGTCGTCGTCGATGTCGGGTGGGGGAGGGAGCGGGGTGTCGCCGGCCGGCCGCATCGCGACGGTCACCGGCAGCGACGGCAGCTCGGAGCGACGCGAGCTCCCCGTCCGGAGGTACGCCGCCACCTCGGTGCGGACCTGGTCGGTCGACTGGTTCTCCAGCGGGGTGGCACGCGAGACCGGCTGGGCCGCGCGGGCGGCCTGGGTGAAGACGTCGTCCTCGAAGTCGAGCCGGATGAAGTTCTTGCCCTCGTAGCCCGTCGGCTCGGGGATGTCGTAACGGACGACGGGTGCGGTGCCACCAGGTTCGAGCTGGATGAGTGGTGGGTCGGCCATGGTGTCCCCCCGGGGTGGCTCGATCTCCCGAACTCGTCCACGCTACGCCCGCGTGCTAGGCCCGGCAATGGTCCGGAACGGGTGGTCTGAACAGGCCACCGGGTGGTTTCCGCAGGCTCCGACACGCCGGTCGCGGAGGCCTCGCAGGGGCCCTGACCTGCGCGGATGGATCCCACCCCGAAAAGCGTTGGAATCATTGTCGGGTTCGCTTGCGCGGCCGTAGGACCGGGGCGTACGGTTACCACAACATCTAGTAGTTACACCGGTGTGGTTCTCCACATCTAGTCCACAGGGGCCAGGTGTGTGGTGCACAGCACGTGACAACTAGTCCACAGGAAACAACCCCGGATCCACAGGCCGACACCCCGCCAGAGGGTGTCCTTGTCGACCCGCCAGACGCCGAGAGGAGGCCGCGATGCACTGCCCCTACTGCCGCAGCACCGACACCCGGGTCGTCGACTCGCGCGTCTCCGAGGACGGCAGCGCGATCCGCCGCCGGCGTACGTGTGCGGCGGAGAGCTGCGGCAAGCGGTTCACCACCGTGGAGCTGATGCAGCTCACCGTGATGAAGCGGTCCGGGGCCACCGAGCCGTTCAACCGCGAGAAGGCCGTCGCCGGCGTCCGCAAGGCCTGCAAGGGCCGCCCGGTCTCCGAGGACGACCTGGCGTGCCTGGGCCAGCAGGTCGAGGACGCGCTGCGGCTCAGCGGGTCCGCCGAGTTCCCGGCCCACGAGGTCGGGCTGGCCATCCTCGGCCCGCTGCGCGAGCTCGACGAGGTCGCCTACCTCCGCTTCGCGAGCGTCTACCGCGCCTTCGAGTCGGCTGCCGACTTCGAGGCCGAGATCACGATGCTCCGCGCCGAGCGAGCGTCCGCGCCACAACCTCAGCCCACGGGCTGACCCCAGACGGGCCCGGCGTGCGTAGTGGGGAAGCTGCGTGCGCCGGGCCCCACCAAGCAACAGCAGAAGTGTCGGTGGCGAGAGCCATCATCGGAGAAGAACACCACCACCAGGGAACAGGGGAGCACCCAACATGACGGAGACTGTCAGCGGCGCACGGACCGGAGTGAAGATCGAGCGGGTCTTCAGCACCGAGGGTGTGCACCCCTACGACGAGATCACCTGGGAGCGTCGCGACGTCGTCCAGACCAACTGGAAGACCGGCGAGACCGTCTTCGAGCAGCGCGGTGTCGAGTACCCCGACTTCTGGAGCGTCAACGCCTCCACGATCGTCACCACCAAGTACTTCCGCGGCGCCGTCGGCACCGAGGCCCGCGAGCAGAGCCTCAAGGAGCTCATCGACCGGGTCGTGACGACGTACCGCAAGGGCGGCGAGGACCACGGCTACTTCGCGACCGAGGCCGACGCCGAGCTCTTCGAGCACGAGCTCACCTGGCTGCTGGTCCACCAGTACTTCTCGTTCAACTCGCCCGTCTGGTTCAACGTCGGTACGCAGTCGCCGCAGCAGGTCTCCGCCTGCTTCATCCTCTCGGTCGACGACTCCATGGACTCGATCCTCAACTGGTACAAGGAGGAGGGCTTCATCTTCAAGGGCGGCTCCGGTGCCGGCCTGAACCTCTCCCGCATCCGCTCCTCCAAGGAGCTGCTCTCCTCCGGCGGCACCGCCTCCGGCCCGGTCTCCTTCATGCGCGGTGCCGACGCCTCCGCGGGCACCATCAAGTCCGGTGGCGCGACCCGTCGTGCGGCCAAGATGGTCGTCCTCGACGTCGACCACCCCGACATCGTGGAGTTCGTCGAGACCAAGGCGCGCGAGGAGGACAAGATCCGCGCGCTGCGCGACGCCGGCTTCGACATGGACCTCGGCGGCGCCGACATCACCTCGGTGCAGTACCAGAACGCCAACAACTCGGTCCGTGTCAGCGACGAGTTCATGCGGGCGGTCGAGGAAGGCACCGACTTCGCGCTGCGCGGTCGCAAGCACGGCGAGGAGATCGAGCGCGTCGACGCCCGCGAGCTCTTCACCAAGATCAGCAAGGCCGCGTGGGAGTGTGCCGACCCGGGGTTGCAGTACGACGACACCATCAACGACTGGCACACCAACCCGGAGACGGGCCGGATCACTGCGTCCAACCCGTGCTCGGAATACATGTCGCTCGACAACTCCTCGTGCAACCTGGCGTCGCTGAACCTGCTGAAGTTCCTCAAGGACGACGACACCTTCGACGCCGAGCTGTTCGCGAAGGCCGTCACGGTGATCATCACCGCGATGGACATCTCGATCTGCTTCGCCGACTTCCCGACCGAGGCGATCGGCGACACCACGCGTGACTACCGCCAGCTCGGCATCGGCTACGCCAACCTCGGCGCGCTGCTGATGGCGATGGGCCTCGGCTACGACTCCGACGGCGGCCGCTCGATGGCTGCGACCATCACCTCGCTGATGACCGGTGTCTCCTACGCCCGCTCGGCCGAGATCGCCGGCGTCGTCGGCCCGTACGCCGGCTACGCCCGCAACGCCGAGGCCCACAAGCGCGTGATGCGCAAGCACCAGGCGGCCAACGACACGATCCGGACGATGCACGTCGCCGACGCACAGGTCCACAAGCTCGCGACCAAGGCGTGGGCCGACGTGATCAAGGGCGGCGAGAAGCACGGCTTCCGCAACGCCCAGGCCTCGGTGCTCGCGCCGACCGGGACCATCGGCTTCATGATGGACTGCGACACCACCGGCATCGAGCCCGACTTCAGCCTCGTGAAGTTCAAGAAGCTGGTCGGCGGCGGCTCGATGCAGATCGTCAACCAGACCATCCCGCGGGCGCTGACCAAGCTCGGCTACCAGCCCGAGCAGGTCGAGGCGATCGTCGCCTACATCGCCGAGAACGGCCACGTCATCGACGCGCCGGGCCTCAAGACCGAGCACTACGAGGTCTTCGACACCGCGATGGGCGCCCGCTCGCTCAAGCCGATGGGCCACGTGCGGATGATGGCGGCCTGCCAGCCGTTCCTGTCCGGCGCGATCTCCAAGACGGTGAACCTGCCGGAGTCGGCCACGATCGAGGAGATCGAGGACATCTACCTGCAGTCATGGAAGCTCGGCCTCAAGGCGACGGCCGTCTACCGCGACAACTGCAAGGTCGGCCAGCCGATGTCGAGCGGCAAGGGCGAGAACAAGGGCACCGACTCCAACGTCTCGAAGCAGGACGCCGAGGCTGTCGAGACCAAGGTGGTCGAGAAGATCGTCTACGCCCCCACCCGCAAGCGGCTCCCGAAGTCGCGGGTCTCGCGGACCACGAGCTTCACGGTCGGCGGTGCCGAGGGCTACATGACCTCCGGCGCCCACGACGACGGCGAGCTGGGCGAGGTGTTCCTCAAGCTGGGCAAGCAGGGCTCGACCCTGGCCGGCGTGATGGACGCCTTCTCGATCGCGGTCTCGATCGGGCTCCAGTACGGCGTGCCCCTGGAGACGTACGTCTCGAAGTTCTCCAACCTGCGCTTCGAGCCCGCCGGCCTGACCGACGACCCCGACGTGCGGATGAGCCAGTCGATCATGGACTACATCTTCCGCCGCCTGGCCCTGGACTACCTGCCCTTCGACAAGCGCGCGGCCCTGGGCATCTACTCCGCCGAGGAGCGCCAGCGCTACCTCGAGACCGGCTCCTACGACCCGGTCGAGGAGACCGGCTCCGCCGCCGAGCTCCTGGAGGCCCCGTCCTCGGAGGTCGAGGTGTCCCCGGTGGTCGAGGTGCGAGGCGCCCCGGCGCCGAGCCTCGAGACCCCCGCAGCGGAGGCAGGACAGGAGCCCAAGAAGCAGGCCCACACGAGCGCCGAGCTCCTCGAGCAGATCACCGGCCACGCCGTCGACTCCCCGCTCTGCATGACCTGCGGGACCAAGATGCGGCCGGCTGGCTCGTGCTACGTGTGTGAAGGCTGCGGCAGCACCTCCGGCTGCAGCTGATGTGAACGGCCACGCAATGTCCCGGGTGGCCTAGCCACGAATGTCCCAGTCTCGGACAGGAATGTCCCAGATGCGGCCACTTCGGACATTGCAAGTTCGGTGTTGACCATCTAGTCCGTAGAGCTTCTGGTCGGCCGATGGACGTGTAGCGACTGGTCCGGTTCCCTCCGGAACACACGGCAGATCCATCAGGCGTTCGGCCCGCTCGCGCCCACCCGGATGACGTCACGCGGTGGGGAGGGCGTCGACGTCCACTTCATCCCCGCCGGGGAGGATCCGGTAGACGTCGCCGACGACGCGATCGAGATCCTGCTCGACGCCGGCTGGTCGCCCGGCAACATCGCGCTGCTCACGACCGGCAAGCGGCACAACGTCCAGGTCGAGCTCGCCGATTCACGGGGCCAGGTCGGCTACTGGCGGACGTACTGGGACGACGACGTCTTCTACGGGCACGTCCTCGGCTGCAAGGGGCTCGAGCGGCCTGCCGTCGTCCTCTGCGTCAACGAGCAAGGGGCCGTCGACCGCTCGCGCGAGAAGCTCTACGTCGGCATGTCCCGCGCGACCGACCAGCTCATCGTCGTGGGTGATCCCGACGTGGTGCGGGAGATCGGCGGGCCGGCGGTGGCCGAACGACTCGGGCTCGGAGGTCGGTGACCGTGGCGAGGCCGACGATCTGCCCGGAGGGCGGCGAGCGGGCAGCGGTTCCGATCGAGTGGGGATGCCGCTGCCCGACGAGATGGAACGGCAGGACGTCGTCCTCGGTGGGTGCGTCCTCCCGGCTGACCCGCCCGAACACGCGTGCCGAGCATGCGGTCACGCGTTCAGGCTCTGAGGTGAGCCGACCGGTCAGGCGCCCTTCGCCAGCCCCTCGTCCATCGGGACCGGCACAAGGTCGACGTCGCACGCCCGGTGGACCACGGCGACGGGGATACCTGTGAGCCGACCGACCTCGTAGAGCGCCGAGGCCCAGGCGCGGTCCACGGCGGTGAGTCCGCCGCTGCCCGGCCGGCTGCGGAGGAACGCCACCTGGCCGCCGGGAGCGAACTCGGCCTGCACGGTCGTGAGCACGTCGGCCAGCCCGGCGAGCTCGGCATCGGTGGGCGCGTCCTCGGCCTCGTCGATCTTCGTCAGCTGCGGGATCGGTCGGTCGCCGGCGTCGATCAGCATCATCCAGACGCTGTGCGAGGCGAAGCCGAGAGGTTCCATCAACGTGCGCCAGGCGGCCTCGAGGTCGGCTTGGGATCGGATCGTCGGTTGGAAGGTCATGCGGCCACCCTGCTCCCGATCGCCGAGTAGCGCGAAAGGTCGTCCACAGGCAGCAGGGCTCAGACCAGCCCGTGCGCGAACGCGTACGCCGTGGCGGCGGTGCGCGAGCCGACGTCGAGCTTGCCGAAGATGTTGGAGAGATGGCGGGCGACAGTCTTCTCGCTGAGCACCAGCTCGGCGGCGATCTGGGCGTTGCTCCGACCAGACGCGACCAGGCGCAGCACCTCCACCTCGCGCGCGGTGAGACCGGCAGGCAGGGCAACCGGCGCCAGCAGCAACGACGCCTCCTCCGCAGCCGGCGCCGCTCCCAGTCGGCGGAAGGTCGACCGCGCTGCTTCGAGCTCACGCCTCGACGACTCGTCGTCCCCGACCGCACGAAGCGCGCGGCCCATCAGCACCTGAGCGCGAGCACGTTCGAAGGGTGACTCGGCCCGCGACCAGAGCTGGTGTGCCTTGCGCAGGTAGGGCAGCGCGCCGGAGGCGTCGCCGGCTGCCAGCTCGACTGCGCCTGACGCCTGGGCGGCCATCGCCTCCAGGGACACGCAGCCGAATGCCGAGGCCAGGGCGGTGAGCTCGACGGCGGCCTCCCGGGCACGTTCGAGGTCACCGGACGCGACCAGGACTTCCACCGCGGCGGGCAGCACCCGGCACCGCTGCACCGGACCGCCCTCGGCCAGCAGCCGGTCGATCGCGCCACGAGCCGCCTCCGTCCGGCCGCGCGAGAGCCACAGCAGCGCCAGGCCGGGCTGCGGGTCGAAGCCGTGGTCGGCGGCGCGCTGATAGGCAGCGTCGGCCTCGTCCGTGTCACCCCGCAGCCGGTGCACGTCGCCCGCCTCGTACGCCGCCAGCCCGGCGGCGTCCGGGGAGCCGACCTCCCGGTAGCGACGGGAGGCCAGCTCCAGCTCGTCGAGGGCGGCGGACCACTCGCCGCGCTGCCGCAGCAGCTGCCCCCGGTGGACCGCGCACTGGCCGGTGAAGGCGAGCAGCCCGGGCTGCGCCGCGCACCAGCGCTCGAGTGCGGAGGTCCACTCCGCCATCCGCGCGAAGTCGCTGATCTCCTGGCAGCCCTCGATCGCCGTGCAGTAGACGTGGCCGGCGATGATCGGCGACGTCTCGCCGGCGACGA
This sequence comes from Nocardioides euryhalodurans, assembly GCF_004564375.1. Taxonomy (NCBI): domain Bacteria; kingdom Bacillati; phylum Actinomycetota; class Actinomycetes; order Propionibacteriales; family Nocardioidaceae; genus Nocardioides; species Nocardioides euryhalodurans. The sequence continues at coordinate 1,747,074 of NZ_CP038267.1, read as the reverse complement.
CGCGGACCATGGACTCGTCGAGCAGCGCGAGGCCGTCCGCGACCCGACCGGCGTAGAGCGCGAGCCGGCCCTGCGAGCACAGGCCCAGCGCGATCAGGTCCGCGTCCCGGTGGCGGCGCCCCACCTCGGTGGCCTCGTCGGCGGCAGCGGCGGCCTCGGCGTACGCGCCGGTCCCGAGGGCGCGGAACATCCGCAGGAACGCGACCCAGCCGCGCTCGGGCACGTCGCCGTCGACCTCCTCGAGGAGGCCCTCGGCACGCGAGGTCCAGCCGGCGGCCAGGGCGGGTTCGCCGTGGGTGGCGGTGGTCATCGACAGTCGGAACGTGCACCGGACCGCGCGGGCGAGGTCGCCGGCCTGCTGCCAGCGGACGAAGGCCTGCTGCAGGGCGCCGACCGCGTCGTCGTGGCGTCCGAGCAGCTCGGCGGCGGTGGCCAGGTCCTCGAGGTCGGCGCTCGTGAGCGCGTCGGCGCCGGCTGCGGACCAGCCCGCGAACGCGGCTTCCCAGTCACCACGGTCGAAGGCGGCGCGTGTCTGCTCGAGCTCGACGACGCCCATCACCGGAACCTCCAGCTGTGAGCGTACGGCGGATCAGGCGGCCGCGGTGACCCCGGCGGACGACCTACGCCGAGCCACGAGCCGGTCGACGACGTAGGCCGCGTCGCGGCCGGCGCCGTTGAGCAGCATCGAGCTGAAGGAGTACTGGAAGCTGAGGCCGCAGAAGAACAGCCCGGGCGCGTCCGCGACCACGCCGCGGGTCTCGCGCGGATAGCCGTCCTCTCCGACGATCGGCAGGTCGATCCAGTCGAAGACCTGCCGGAAGCCGGTCGCCCAGACGACGTTGGCGACCTCGCGGGGCGTCCCGTCCACGACGGGCAGGCCGTCCCGGACCTCCTCGACCCGCGAGGTGACGCGTTCGACGCCGCGGGCGGCGAGGTCCGCACGCTTGACCCGCAGCATCGGGCCGCCGTGGAAGCGGATCTCCGCCATCTCCTTGCGGCCGATCGGCGTCCGCCGGGTGACGACGTGCCGCCACGCGAAGAGCAGCACCGGGAAGATCAGGCGCATCCGCCGTGACTCCAGCGGTGGCGGGATCTGACCGCAGTCGCGGCCGGCCAGGATCGTCGGATGGGTCTCGGCGACCTCGTAGGCGATGTCGGTCCCGGAGTGGCTCGCGCCGACGACCAGCACGGGGCCGTCGTGCAGCTGGCCGGGGCGGCGGTACTCGCTGGAGTGCAGCTGCAGGATCGACGGGTCCAGCCGGCCGGCGACCTCGGGGACGTGGGGCGTGCGGCCGAACGTGCCGGTGGCGACCACGACGTTGTCGCAGCGGTAGCAGCCGCGGTCGGTCGTGACGACGTACTGCTGGCCGTCCCGCTCGAGGCGCCGCACCCGGGTCTCCGGCTGCACCGGCAGGTCGAAGTGACGGGCGTACTCCTCGAGGTAGTCGGCGACCTGGTCCTTGCCGGGGTAGGTCCATTTCTTCGCGGGGAACGGAAGCCCGGGCAGGCTGTCGTACTGGGCGGGAGAGTAGAGCCTGAGCGTGTCCCACTGCCGCCGCCAGGTGTCGCCGACGCGGGAGCTGGCGTCGAGGATCACGAACGGGCGGCCGCGACGCTGCAGGTGCTGACCGGTCGCCAGGCCCGCCTGGCCGGCGCCGATGATGACGGTCTCGATCTCGGTGGTGTCCATGTCCGGGACGCTAGGACCGGTCCGCGGGCCGCCGCGTCGACCGTACGACGCATCTCGTCGCGGCCGTGCGTGGGTGGAAATGCCCACGTCGGGATGCTGGTCAGCGCACGAGCTCGGTCGGCACGACCTCGACGGGGAACGGCTGGGTGGCAGCGAACGCGGCATCGCCCGACACGTGACCCACCTCCCGGTACGCATCCCCGCTCAGTTCCCACGCGGTGAGCTCGAGGGCGTCGGGGTCGACGACCCAGTACGCCGGGCAGCCGGCCACCTCGTAGCGGGCTCGCTTGAGCGACAGGTCGACGTGACGCGTGCTCGGGGAGAGGATCTCGACGGCGAGCAGCACGGCGGGCAGGGACTGCTTCTCGCGGTCGAAGGTCTCTCGGGCGACGACGAGGATGTCGGGCTGGAGGAGGGTGTCGTCGGCGAGGCGTACGTCGGTCGGCGCCGTGAGCACCAGCAGGCCGGTAGGGCAGTGACGATCCAGCAGGTTCGCCAGCCGGGATGACACCAGCTGATGGCGCAGCGAGGGCGCAGGCGTCACGACCAGCGTCCCGTCGATGAGCTCGTAGCGGTGTCCGTCATCGGGCATCGCGGCGAGGTCGGCGGCCGTCAGTGGCCGGCCGCGGGGCAGCGTCGTCACGGTTCCCATGGTGCCTCCCGGAGTTCACGGCGTCCACGGAAGCGCCACCGGCCTTCGGCAGCAAGCGGTTCTCCACAGGTGGAGTAGGCACCCGGTGCGAGGATGGGCGGGTGGAGGAGCCACACAAGCTGCTGCGGCGGCTCAAGCTCGGGCGCGAGGAGTACTGCCAGCGCCTGCTGACCATGCTCGTCCTCGACGCGGACTACCCGCGGTGGAACACGCGCAGCACGCCGTCGCCGGCGGGGCTGAGGTTCCTGCGGGCGCTGGACGCGCTGTCCTTCGGAACCGCCGACCTCCCGGACGACGCGGTCTTCGTCGACGAGCTGGACCTGCCACGGCGGGACGAGGACGAGCCGGGGTGCGCGCCCGACTACGGCGTCCTGACGGCCGGCCGGCTGTGGATCATCGAGCTGAAGACCGAGCGGGGGAGCGACCGGCACGGGCAGGTGGAGAGCTACTTCGAGCTCGGCCGCCACCACCACCCCGAGCGCCGGATCGACCTGACCTACCTGACGCCCGGGATGTCCGCGGTGTCCGCCGGGGCACCGGCGGGCAGTCGCCTCGCCCAGGTCACCTGGGAGCAGGTGATGCCGCTGGTCGACGACGTGTGGGCGGGAGTCACCGGTTCGATCGGCGAGCTGCACGACGCGCTCGCCGAGGCGGTCGCCAGCATCGGGACCTCGTGGACGATGTGGCGCGAGAAGTCCCTCAACGACCTCACCACCAACGCGGCCCGGCTGGCGCGGCTCACGGCCCGCGACGGGCAGCAGCGGGCGCTGGACCACATGGCGGGCTCGCTGGGGGAGCTGCAGCGGCTGCGGCTCGCGGTGAGGGACGAGTTCCGGCGTCCGGGCAGCCCGCTCGGGTCGGTGGAGCCGTGGCTGTGGGACGCGTCGACCTCCGGCGGGACGGCGCTGACGCAGGCGGGCCGGGTGCACGGGTACGAGCTGAGGTTCTCCCGGGTGGAGCGTTGAGCCCGTGTGGGACCGACCGGGTCCGAGCCTGGTGGCCCGGCCGGGTCGGCCCTCCCTCGCGTCGACGCGGCCGTCGCTCGTCACCGAGACCCGGCCGGAAGCGGCGGCAGGTCCCACTCGTCGTCGGGGGTGCGGAGCACGGCGACGGAGCAACACGCGAAGCCGATGCTCATCAGGCCCCAGGCCAGCGCGTCGGCCACGGGTGCGCCGATCACGAAGGCGATGACGTGACCGGGCTGGGAGAGCACGAGCGCGAGCCAGCCGAAGGTCGGGATGCTGCCACGCAGCGCCAAGCCGATGAGGATCGCCCCCACGACGTGCCCGACAACCATCAACAGGGCACTGACCCCGGCCAGCCCTTGGGACCACATGGCGTCGATGAGGGTGGCGGCACCCTCGCGCTGGTCAGCAGGCAGGCCGGCAGCTGCGACGTACATCGTGTCGAGGGCGGGCAGCGCCCAGCCGCCGGTGAACGCCAACACGTTCACGGCCAGCGCGACCGAGGTCAACACCGGGCGTCGACGCCTGGCCAGGCGTGCGGCCGCGAGGAACGCTGGGACGGCCGTGAGCACTCCGATGAAGCCCAGCAGCGCGAAGGTCCGCGCGTCGCCGGGGTCCGCGGCGATCGTGGCGAGTGCGGCCATCGTGTCGCTGTCGTCGGGCATCTGGAAGAGCCGTCCGAGTGCCACAGCGGTGGTCGGGACCACCAGCAGGACGGCGGCGGCAACGCGGTGGAAGGTCCGCAGGTCACGCCGGCGGTGAATCCGCACCGCTGCTGTCGAGGGGTCGAGCTGGGCAGTCATGGGTACCTCCGTTGGGTCGTGGGGCTGGCTGTTCCGCGATCGTGTCGACCCGCAGGCAGGAACGCCTGAGGTACGCGTCCCGAGGGCAGCGGGAGGATTCCCGATCCGTCTGGGTGCTGGCCCCCAGGTCGCAGGGCGGGAAAGACGGATAATCGGTGCATGGCGCCTCAGGAGCGGGCGCGACCGGACATCCGGGTGATCCTGGTCGACGACCACCCCGTCGTACGCCGCGGGCTCGCGGCGCTGCTCGACACGCTCGCCGGCATGGAGGTCGTGGCCGAGGCGGGCGACGGGGACGGAGCGCTGCGGGAGGTGGCTCTGAACCGTCCCGACGTCGTGGTGATGGACCTGAGGATGCCGGGGACCGACGGCGTCGAGGCGACTCGGCGGATCGCGCGCGAGCACCCGTCCGCGGCGGTGCTGGTGCTCACGATGTTCGACGACGACTCTTTGATCGGGGAGGCACTTCGGGCGGGGGCGCGGGGCTACCTGCTCAAGCGGGCCGACCAGGACGAGATCGAGCGGGCCATCCGTGCCGTTGCCGCCGGCCAGGCCATCTTCAGCCGCGAGGTGGCGGGCCGGCTGGTCGGCGCGGTGACCGCGGACCCCGACCCGTTCCCGGGGCTCACGCCCCGGGAGCGTGAGGTCCTCGACCTGATGGCGGGTGGTGCGTCCAACGCGGCGGTCGCCGAACGGCTCGGCGTCGTCGGCAAGACCGTCGGCAACCACGTCTCGTCGATCTTCCTCAAGCTGGGAGTCGCGACCCGGGTGGAGGCGGTCGTGATGGCGCGCGATGCGGGGCTGGGACGCCATGGTTGAGGACCGGGGTCGCCGGCGCACGGCGATCGTCCTGGCGACGCTCGGCGGGATCCTGGTGCTGGTGGTGGTGGCTGCAGTCCTGGCAAGCGGCGCGTCGTGGGGCGCTGTGGTCGACAGCTACACGGTGACGAACTGCGTCCTCGGTGTGGCGTTCCTCGCGTCGGGGGTCCCGCCGACGTGGGCCACCAGGAACCCGGTCGGACCGCTGCTCCTGTGCGCCGGGCTGGCGCACCTGCTCTCCGCAGCTGCCACGGCGATGGCCCTGCTCGGGCTCGCTGCCGACTGGCCGGACACCTGGCTGCAGGTGCTGTCCACCGTCGTGATCGGACCGTGGCAGCTCGGCGTCGGTCTGCTGTTCCCGCTGGCCCTGCTGCTCTTCCCCGACGGGGCCCTTCCCGGTCCCCGCTGGCGCTGGTTGGCGGTGGTGGTGATCGGATGCGGTCTCGCCCAGGCGGTAACCGGGGTGCTCTCGCAGGGGACGCCGTACAGCGTGGACGCCACCCACGACTCTGCCCTCTCGGTGGGCCTCGAGCTGCCCGGGTACGTCGTCACCGCGCTGGGGATCATGACCACGGGGTCCTTCATCGCCGTGGTCGGCAGCCTCGTCCTTCGTTATCGCCGCGGAGACGCCCGCACGCGGCGACAGCTGCTGTGGCCGGTGGCGGCGCTGTTGCTGATCCTGGCGCTCAACGTCCAGCGAGTCGTCACCGGCGACGGACCGGTGCTGTTGCTCCTGGCCGGGGCCCTGGTCCCGGTGGCGATCGCCGTGGCGATCGTGCGTGACGAGCTCTTCGACATAGAGCTGGTGATCTCTCGCGCGCTGCTCTGGGGTCTCAGTGTCGCTGGGGTGGTCGCGGCCTACGTCGTCCTGGTGAGCCTGTTGGCCCGGCTCTTCCCGACAGCGGAGAGCCGCTGGGGACCCGTGGTGGCCGCCCTGGCGGTTGCACTGCTCTTCGCGCCGCTGCACAGGCTCGTGCGGCGTGCGGTCGACCGGGCGTTCTACGGGATGCGGGCCGACCCGGCTGCGGCTGCATGGACCGTGGGCCGCGGGTTCGGCCGTGACCACGGCGTGCCGGTGGTGCTCGAACAGGCCTGCTCCACCCTGCGGCTGCCCGGACTGCTGCTGCTGGACCCGGCCGGTCGGACGCTGGCAGCCGCCGGAGCGGTGGGGGGCGGGCCGACTGCGGAGATCGTCCTGGACCACCGGGAGGGCGCCCTCGGGCGTCTCGTCGTCGCGCTGCGGCCGGGGGAGCGTCGGCTCCATGAAGCCGACCGACGGACCTTGGAGCTGATCGCGATGCCCCTCGCCGTCGCGCTCGTGGCGCTGGCGCTGGAGGAGCAGGTACGACAGGCCCGCGCCGCGACCGTCGAGGCTGCCGAGGCCGAGCGACGGCACCTGAGCCGGGAGCTCCACGACGGGGTCGGCCCCGTGCTGACCAGCGTGGCCTTCCGTGCGGACGCGGCCGCCAACGTCATGCGCACCGAGCCCGAGAGGGCTGCCGAGCTGCTGGCGGAGATCGGGGCCGAGGTGCGGGGCGCCCTCGACGACGTCCGCCGGATCGTCCACGACCTGACCCCGGTGGAGCTCGGGCAGGGCGGTCTGTCCGAGGCGTTGCGTCAGCGGGTCGCCGGCTGGCCACCCGGTGCCGGGACGACGGTGGAGCTGGAGCTCCCCGAGCAGCTCCCCGTGCTCACCCCTGCTGTCGAGCGGGCGGCGTACCGGATCCTCACCGAGGCCCTCACCAACGTCCTGCGCCACTCGGACGGGCGTCGTTGCCGGGTCGCCGTGACCGCGAACGGAGTCCTCGGTCTGAGCGTGGACGACGACGGCCGGCCGCCGTCCTCGTGGACTCCCGGCGTCGGCCTGCGCTCGCTCCGCGACCGTGCCGAGGAGCTGGGCGGCGGCGCCTCCGCGGGACCCTTCGAAGGAGGATGGCTGGTGTCGGCGTGGCTGCCCCTCGACCCCGGTCCGTCCTGAGGCGCCTTCCACAGGTCGACGACACCCTCTGGTGAACCGGGCCCGGCAGGCGTTGGGTGGTCGCCATGCCGAAGTCACGCAACCGCCGCACGGGGCGCTCGCGGAAGCAGTCGTCGCGCTGGAGCGACCCGGACCTCGCGCCGCACCTGACGTACGTCCGTCGCCAGCTGGCGGTGAACGCTCGGGAGCAGGCGGGCGACGCGGCCGGTGCGCTCGCGCTGATGGAGCAGCAGCCGTACGACCTCGACGGCGGCCCCTACTGGGCATGGTGGCGGGTGGAACGGTTGCTCCAGATCGCGTCGCTTCCCGACGTGCTTCCCGGCTGGGCGATGTCGCGCTGGATCCTCGCGCAGGCGTTGGCCCACCTCGACGAGCCGGGGCGCCGCATCACCACCAGGGCGATGCGGCTCGCCTGCCAGGTGAGCGGACAGCCTGATGTCACCGGGGGGCGCGGTCGGGAGGACCGAGAGGCCTTCTGTCGGATCCTGGACCACGACTGGGCCTACCGGCAGGCGTTCCTCTACGAGTACGGCGGCCTGCGGCACTTCCTGGCGGGCGGGTTCGCCCCGGTGCTGGCCCGCCATGCCGACTCGATCGAGGAGTGGGTGGGGACGCCGATGGGGGCGTACCGGCTGGTCGATGTCGAGCCACGAGCGATCACGTGGCGCGATCTGGGGGCCGATCGTGAGGTCGCGACCCTCAACCTGGGTGCCGCCGCGGAGCTCTCGCCGGGCGACTGCGTTCTCGGACGGCTGGTGCCGGTCGAGCAGGGACGGATGTTCGAGTGCGCGCCGCTCGCGGTGGACGAGCCCGTGGCCCTCGCGGTCGCGGACCAACCTGCGGCGTGGGCGACGGCGCTGCAGTGGGCGAGTGCGCCGACGATCCGCGACGGCTTCGCCCTGCTCACCGACGTACCGGATCCCCTGTGGCGGGAGCTGGCTCGGCAGCACGACGGCCCCGCCGGGTTGGTGCTCGCTGCCATGGCGGGCCGGGTCGACGACGCGACCGTGCGCGACCTGTGGCCGTGCGTCGCGGCCGCGGCAGTCGCGCCGGGCGCGTGGCCGCTGGTCGCGGGCTGCCTCGATCCCCGGCATGCCGCGGCGCTCGCCTCGCTCGGCCAGAAGCTGGCCGGGCCCGCGGGGGAGCTGTGCTGGCGCACGGCGCGGGTGCTGCGCGAGTCGGCGTGAGGAACCATGACACCAGTAGCCGTGGGTACCATGGTTCCATGGCGTTCACCGTGAAGAGCGAACGGGTGCAGCAGCTCGCCCGGGAGGCAGCCAGGGTGACGGGGAAGTCCCAGGTGGGAGCGATCGAGGAGGCGCTGGAGCGGCTGCTCCGCGAGTACGGAGCAGACCCCCAGGCGGCCCGGACGGCGAGCACGATCGCCGCGGTGCGCCGGCTCGTCGAGGCGTACGGCGCAGACGCGGGCGACCCTGACAGGGAGATCAGGGCCGTGGACGACCTCTACGACGAGCAGGGCCTGCCGCGGTGATCATCGACTCCTCGGCGCTGATGGCGATCGTCGACGACGAGCCGGACGGGGCCCGGCTGCTGGCCATGGCCGCGGGTGCTGACTGCAAGATGTCGGTGGCGACCAAGCTCGAGGTCTCCATCGTCGCGGACGCCCGATCTCGCGCCCACGGGGTGCGTCTCGACCAGGTCGTCGAGGCGCTCGCCATCGAGCTCGTTCCGGTCTCGGTTCGCCAGGGCGAGGTCGCCCGTGGCGCCTACCGCCGTTACGGGCGGGGGTCGGGCTCGGCAGCGCGGCTGAACTTCGGCGACTGCTTCGCCTACGCACTCTCGGTGACCAGCGGCGAGCCGCTGCTGTTCACGGGCGAGGACTTCACGCACACCGACGTCACGGTGGCAGTCCCGCCGGGGTGAGGGTGACTCGCGGGCGGGCGTAGCGTTGCCCCGCTCGGTGGCGTCGAGGACGAGGAGTGCGCGTGGCGAGTCGGGTCGGCGGTCGGCAGCGCCTCTTCAGGCACCCCGCCCAGACCATCGTGGCCGGCTTCGCGGGCGCGATCCTGCTCGGGACCGCCCTGCTGATGCTGCCCTTCGCCAGCGAGGGTCCGGGCAGCACCGACGTCGTCACGGCGTTGTTCACCTCGACCAGCGCGGTCTGCGTGACCGGGCTCGTGGTGGTCGACACGGCCAGCCACTGGACGACGTTCGGCGAGGTGGTCATCCTCGGCCTGATCCAGCTGGGCGGCATCGGGATCATGACGTTCGCCTCGGTGGTCGGGCTGCTGATCAGCCGACGGATGGGGTTGCGTACCCGGCTCAGCGCCGCCGCCGAGACCAAGGCCGTGGGGCTGGCGGACCTTCGCCGCGTCGTCACCGGGGTCGTCACGGTCAGCCTGCTCGTGGAGGCACTCGTCGCCGTGGTGCTGTTCCTGCGCTTCTGGCTCGGCTACGACGAGCCGGTGGGGCGGGCGGCGTACCTCGGGGTCTTCCACTCGGTCTCGGCGTTCAACAACGCCGGCTTCGCGCTGTACGCCGACAGCCTGGTCCGGTTCGTCACCGACCCCTGGGTCTGCGTGCCGATCGCGCTCGCGGTGATCTTCGGTGGTCTGGGCTTCCCCGTCTGGTTCGAGCTGCGGCGCGAGATCGGCCGACCCCGCGCGTGGAGCATGCACACCAAGATGACCGTCAGCGTCACGGCCGTGCTGCTGGTGGCCGGCACGGTCTTCGTGACCGCGAGCGAGTGGTCCAACCCCGACACCCTCGGGGCGATGTCGGCCCCGGGTCGGATCTTCGCCGGCTTCTTCCACGCCGTGATGCCGCGCACGGCCGGCTTCAACAGCCTCGACGTCGGCGCGATGAACGACTCGACCCTCCTCGGCACGATCGTGCTGATGTTCATCGGCGGCGGCTCGGCCGGCACCGCCGGTGGCATCAAGGTGACGACGTTCATCCTGCTCTTCTTCGTCATCTACGCCGAGGTGCGCGGCGAGGAGCGCGTCAACGCCTTCGACCGACAGGTCGACGACCGGGTGATCCGGCAGGCGCTGACCGTGGCACTGCTGTCCGTGGGCGCGGTCGTCGGGGCGACCCTGCTGCTGATGTCCCTCACCGGGCTGCCGATGGGACCGGTGCTGTTCGAGGCGACCTCCGCGTTCGCCACGGTGGGTCTCTCGACGGGCATCACCTTCGACCTGCCGACCTCGGCCGAGCTGGTGCTGGTCGGACTGATGTTCCTGGGACGCCTCGGTCCCATCACACTGGTGTCGGCGCTCGCGCTGCGCGAGCGCCACCGGCACTACGAGCTACCGGAAGGACGGCCGATCATTGGCTAGGTCACGCAGGGAGAGCGGTGTCGCCGTCATCGGGCTCGGGCGCTTCGGCAAGTCGCTCGCCCTCGAGCTCGAGGCCACCGGCACCGAGGTCCTCGGCATCGACGCGGACCGCCGCGTCGTGGAGTCGCTGTCGGGGCGGCTCACGCACGTCGTCGTCGCGGACTCCACCGACGAGGAGGCGATGCGGCAGCTGGCCGTCGGTGAGATCGACCGCGTCGTGATCGGCGTCGGCACCGACCTCGAGGCGAGCATCCTCAGTGCCTCGGTGGCGCTGGGCCTGGGCGTCCGGGACGTGTGGGCCAAGGCCATCAGCAAGGCCCATGCCCGGATCCTGACCCAGATCGGCGTCCACCACGTCGTCCGTCCCGAGCACGACATGGGCAAGCGGGTGGCCCACCTCGTACGAGGACGGATGCTCGACTACATCGAGATCGACGAGGACTACGCCTTCGTCAAGACCAGCCCGCCGTCCAGCCTCTGGGGGAAGCCGCTGGGCGACACCGGCATCCGCACCCAGCTCGGTGTCACCGTCGTCGGCGTCAAGCGCGCCGGCGCGGAGTTCACCTACGCCACGGCTGACACGGTGCTCGAGCAGGGCGACCTCGTCGTGGTCTCGGGCACCGCCCAGGCCGTGGAGCGGTTCAGCGAGCTGTCCTGAGCAGTGCTGAGTCACCGCGACTCAGCGGCGGCTCGGTCAGAGCGCCGGCACCAGCCGGTCGGCGAGCGCGCGGGTCACGGCGTCGGGTCGGTTGGAGATGACACCGTCGACGCGTAGGTCGAGGGCGCGACGGATGTCGGGGTCGCGGTCGACCGTCCAGACGAAGGACGACATCCCGGCGTCGTGGACCGCGTCGACGTACTCCGCCGTGGCGCGGCGGTGGCGGGGGTTGACGTACGCCGCCCACCTCGACAGCGCCCGCAGCCGGCGGACCGGCGGGTGGCCGAGCAGGCCGACCCGTCGGCCGGTGCCGAGCCGGGCGAAGTCGCGCATCACGTCGTGGTCGAACGACTGCACGACGACCCGGCCCTCGTGGTCGTGGAGGGCGCGGGCGACGTCGGCAGTGATGCCGGGGTAGCGGGCCGGGTGCTTCACCTCGAGCAGCAGGCCGGTGCCGGTGCCGCCGAGCACGTCGAGGGCCTGCTCGAGCGTGGGGATCCGCTCGCCGGCGTACACCGGGGAGAACCAGGAGCCGGCGTCGAGCCGCTGCAGGTCGCGGTAGGTGACGTCGGAGATCCTGCGGTTGCGACCGGTGGTGCGGCCGAGCTCGGCGTCGTGGGCGAGCACGAGGACCCCGTCCCGGGTGCGCTGGACGTCGACCTCGGCGAGGTCGCAGCCCAGCTCGACGGCGGTGCGGAGCGAGGAGAGGGTGTTCTCGGGAGCGTAGGCGCTGGCGCCACGGTGGGCGATGGTGAGGACCTGGGAGGTGGTCACGACCACGAGGCTGCGGGAGCCTCGTGGCCGTGACGTGACGGGCGGGTGGACGGCTCAGGAACGCTGGCGGAGGAACTGCTCCCACCCGGCCAGGTCGCTCAGAGCCTGTCGAACGGCGCTGCGTAGTGGAACCTGCCGGCCTCGCCGTCGTAGCTGGTCAGGGTCCGGACCTGGAAGTAGTCGCCCCAGGACGCGTCCGGCGCGACCACCCCGGCCGACTGTGCGGGCACGAAGCCGAACCGGCGGTAGTAGGCGGGGTCGCCGAGCAGCGCCACGAGCGGCTCGCCGAGCGCGTCCGCGGCGCCGAGGACGGCGTGCATCAGCGCCGTGCCGACGCCGGCTCCTTGTCGGCGTGGGTGGACGCTCAGCGGCCCGAGACCCAGGGCCGGACGGTCATCGACGCGAGCCCGGGTGGCGACGACGTGACCGACCACGCTGCCGTCCTCGACCGCGACCAGCGACAGCTCGGGGACCCAGCCTGGGTCCTCCCGCAGCCACGACACCAGCGTCGCCTCGCCGGGGTCGCCACCGGGTTCCACCGGCGGCGCGCTGTGCTCGGCGCCGCGGAACGCGGCGGCCGTGACGGCGCGGATCGGCTCGAGGTCATCGGGGAGCTCGCGTCGGATCATCACCCGGGAACCGTCGTGCGCCGGGCTGCGCGCGGTCAACGTCTTTCGCCACTTTCCGTCGACAGGAGGACTCCGGGCAGCGTTCTCCACAGGTTCGAACGCGTGCTCGAAACTGCGTCGCGATCGGCCTAGCGTGAGGGCATGAGTCAGGCAGCCGTTCCGCTCCCGCACCCGCTCCAGCGGTGTGCCTCGCGCATCACGGCTGCCATCGACGAGATCGGCGGGAGCTCGCCACTCCTCCTCACCACCGAGGCCAAGCAGGAGGTGCTCGTCGACCTGTCCCGCAGCATCGCCCGCCTCGAGGCGGTCCGGCTGTCGGTGCTGGCAGCGGCGGGCGACGTCGCCGACGAAGCGGCGGCCCGGTCGGCCGGGGCGTGGCTGGGAGTACGAGCCCGCCTCCACGGTCTGGAGGGCCGCCGGCTGCAGCAGCTGGCCGAGGCGCTCGCCGAGCGGTACGCCGTGGTCGGCTCGGCGTTGCTGGCCGGCGACGTGTCACGGCCGCAGGCGGAGGTGATCGTGGCCGCTCTCGACGACCTGCCCGGCGAGGTGGACCGGTCAGTGCGTACGGAGGCGGAGCGCCACCTGGCCGCGAGCGCCGCCGATTTCGGTCCGCGGGACCTCCGTGTGCTCGGGCGGCGGGTCCTCGACGTGGTGGCGCCCGAGGTGGCCGAGGAGCACGAGCGTCGCGCTCTCGGCCGTGAGGAGCAGCGAGCCCAGCGCCGGATGCGGCTGACCACCCGGCTGCTGGGCGGAGGCCTGACCCGGGTGGTCGCCGACCTGCCCACCCTCCACGCCGACCTGCTGCTCACGCAGCTCCATGCTTTCGCGTCGCCGCGCCGCGACCACCTCGACGGAGCGGGTTCCGGGGGAGCCCGCCGTGACCCCGACACCGGCGAGCGGATCCCTGCGAGTCAGCTGCTGGCACAAGCGTTCTGCAGCCTGCTGGAACGACTCCCGACCGGGGTCGTACCGGACCACGGTGGTGGCGCCGCGACCCTGGTGGTCACCATCGACCATGACAAGCTGGCCGAGGACCTCGGCGTTGCCCGGCTCTCCACCGGACACGCGATCAGCGTTGGCGAGGCGCGTCGTCTGGCCTGCACCGCGGGGATCCTGCCGATGGTGCTGGGTGGCGCGTCGCATCCGCTCGACGTGTGCCGCAAGCGACGCTTCCACACCCCGGCGATGCGCCGGGCCCTTGCCGTCCGCGACCGCGAGTGCCGGGCGCTCGGCTGCGACATCCCTGCAGCCTGGTGCGAGGCGCACCACGCGATCCCGTGGGCCGAGGCGCGGGGGCCGACCAGCGTCGAGGACGGGCTGTTGCTGTGCTCGTTCCACCACCACCGAGCCCACGACAAGCGGTACGACCTGAGGCGAATGACGAACGGGGACGTGCGGTTCGCCCGGCGACGGTAGGCCGCCCCGCAGGGGCGCGCCACTGCCAGGACCGTCGAACGCCAGCTTCGACTCCCGGGTCGCCGGTCGCGACACCAACGCATGGGGAGAAGTCAGTGACGGCGGGCAGCACGAACGTCCTCGCCCACAGGCGCTCGGGCAAGCGTCACCAGCCAATGGCGACACCATTGACCGGCCAAGGCATCCTTGGAGTCGATGACCGACGACACCGACAGCCGCCAGCCCAGGCTCGACATCGACTGGGTCCGCACGGTCGCGGCCGCGCTGGCGGCCGTCTCGTCCGCGGTCCTGCTCTCGACGCTCGGCGCCGTCGGCACGATCATCGGCGCGGCGGTCGGGAGCATCGTCGCCAGCGTGGGGACCGCCCTCTACGCCCAGGGGCTGGACCGGAGTCGGCGTACGGTCGCGAAGGCCCAGGAGTCGGCGGCAGGGCGGATCGGCGCCGCGCAGAGCGAGGTGCGTCGGGCGCAGCGTCGCGGCACGAACAGCCCGACCGCGAAGGCCGACCTGCTGCACGCCCAGCAGGAGCTGGACGCCGCCCGCGAGGAGCTGGCCGAGGCGGCCGATCCCGACAGCGAGCCGCCGAAGCCCGGGTGGAGGGAGCGGCTCGCCGGCCTGCCGTGGAAGCGGATCGCGGTGTTCGCCGCGGGCGTCTTCCTGATCGTGATCGCGACGCTCACCGTCTTCGAGCTCCTCAGCGGCCGCAGCGTCTCCTCCTTCACCGGCGACGACGACCGACGCACGACCATCATCGGCGGGCGCGACGACAGCGGACAGCGCGACGACCAGCAGCCGCAGGACCCCGACCAGCAGCAGCCGACCGACGGCTCGACGCCGGCCGACGAGCCGTCCCAGGAGCCGACCAGCGATCCTTCGGAGTCCACGACCCCCTTCGACGGGTCGAGCGAGACGCCGACGCCCACTCCCACCGAGACCGCGGTGCCGACGGAGTCGCCCGCGCCGGCCTCGCCCGCGCCGACGGAGTAGGCCACACCCAGGACCGGATCAGTCGGCGCCAGACATTGCCCGGCCACCTCCACAGGAGCATCGTGGTCAGGAGGAGGTGGGGGACATGCATGCAGCAGCAGGCGACCACCTGGTCGTCGAGAGCAACAAGGTGGACGCGCCGCGTCGGGAGGGCGAGATCCTGGAGGTGAAGGGGGCCGACGGCGCCCCGCCGTACGTCGTGCGGTGGAGCGACGGCCACGAGGGGCTGACCTTCCCCGGGGCCGACGCGCACGTCGTCAGCGGCTGATCGCCGGCTTCACCGGTCCGCCGGCACCGGCGCCCGGACGACGTCGTCCTCGACCGGCCGACGACGGAGGTAGGCGGCGAGCAGGGCGCCGGACACGTTGTGCCAGACCGAGAACACGGCGCCGGGGAGGGCAGCGAGCGGGCTGAAGTACTGCGCGGCCAGCCCGGCGGCGAGGCCGGAGTTCTGCATGCCGACCTCGACCGCCATCGTGCGGCGGACGCGTTCGGGCTGGCCGGTGACGCGGCCGAAGCCGAAGCCGAGGGCGTAGCCCAGCGTGTTGTGCAGGACGACGGCAGCGAGGACGAGCAGGCCGGCGTCGCCGATCGCGTCCGCGCTGCCGGCGACGACCGCGACCACGACCAGCGTGATCGCCACGACCGAGACCCACGGCAGCACGGGCAGGGCGCGCGTGACGAGCGAGGGGGCCAGCGTCCGGACGAGCAGGCCGAGCGCCACCGGGACCAGCACGACCTGCAGGATCGAGACCGCCATGCCGAGACCGTCGACGGGGAGGTACTGGCCGGCGAGCCACAGCGTCAGCAGCGGCGTCAGGACCGGGGCGAGCAGCGTCGACACCGACGTCATGGTCACCGACAGGGCGGTGTCGCCCTTGGCGAGGTAGGTGACGACGTTGGAGGCGGTGCCACCGGGGGCGCAGCCGACCAGGATCACGCCGGCGGCGAGGTCGGGCGGCAGCTGCAGCGCGACCGAGACCCCCAGCCCGAGCAGCGGCATGACGGCGTACTGCGCGACGACCCCGAGCACGACCGGGACCGGGCGGGTCACCACGAGCTTGAAGTCGGGCACCGTCAGCGTGAGCCCCATCCCGAACATGATGACGCCGAGCAGCGGCGTGACGACCTCGCCCAGGGGAGCGAAGGTGTCGGGGGCGGCGAAGCCGATCGCCGCGCCGGCGAGGATCAGGAGGGGGAAGAGGGTCACCGCGACGCGGGCGCTGCGGTCCTCGGCGGTCTGGCTGGTGTCGTCCCGAGTGGTCACCGGGTCATGCTGCCCACGGAGGGCCACGGCAGGGCGCAGACGTCCGGCACCCGAGATCGCCCAGGGCGTCGACCCGGCGGGTCAGCTCAGGGCCGCGAAGGCCTCGTACACCATGTAGGCCGGCCAGAAGAAGCCCTGGAAGATCGCGTAGAGGTACTCCCAGAACGCGTCGGCCTGCTGCCAGAAGAAGACCCAGGCGCCGAACATCCCGAGCCCGTAGATGGCGCCGCCACCAGCGGCCCCGGCGTTGCTGTTGGCCATCGTCATCACCCCCTTCCCTCCCACGACGGTCCCAGCGCGGCGCCGTCCCGGACAGGGCACTTGGTCCCGAGGGTCACCAGAGCGCGTGGACCGGACCGACCAGGAAGAACGTCACGAAGCCCAGCGTGTTGTTGAAGCCGTGGGCGAGCACCGGCGCCCAGAGGGTGCCGTGGTGGAGCCGCAGCCAGGCGAAGGCCAGCCCGTCCAGGCTCACGACCAGCACGCCGATCGCGCCCTGCTCGCTGTGGGCGACACCGAACAGCACCGACGTGGCGACCACGGCGACGGCCACGGCGAGACGGCCCGAGCCGAGGACCTGGCTCATCCGGGTCAACAGGAAGCCGCGGTACGCCAGCTCCTCGCCGAGGGCGGCCAGCGTCCAGCTCAGCACGAGCAGCGTGACCAGCATGCCGAGGTCACCCTCCAGGCCCGCAAAGGCGCTGAGGTCCTGCCGGGTCCCCGACACGTGGTTGGCGACCGGCATCGTCACGCCGAGCTGGAAGAGGGACCACGCGGCCGCGAAGGCCAGCATCTTCGGGACCAGCGAGAGCGGGGCGCGTCGCAGCCCAAGACTGGCCGGCCCCTCCCGACGCAGGGCCAGTGACAAGCCGGCCAGGAGCAGCAGCACCAGCGTCGGGAGGGCGAGGTCGGCGATGACGGCGGCCGTGCCGAGGGCGACCTCGACCCCCGCGACGACGAGCCAGGCGCGCGGCGTACGGCGCCCGTCGTGCTCGACCCGCGTGTCGGGTGCCGACGTGTCCATCGTCATCACCACCTGCTGCCAGCCCATCAGCACGAGCAACCGGGCGGCAGGGGCGTTGGTCCCCGCCGGGGTGGGTCGGGCGACCCGCTACGGTGTCCGTCCCCTCGGAGACGGACGGAGAGCAGGACGTGCGGGACCTGACCTACTTCATCGGCACCAGCATCGACGGCTTCATCGCCGACGACGACGGCCGCTTCGACTTCTTCCCCTTCGAGGAGGACGTCGCCGCCGCCATCGTGGCCGACCACCCCGAGACGCTGCCCGTGCACGCGCGGCGCGCCCTGGGGATCGAGGACGTCCCCAACGAGGTCTTCGACGCGGTCGTCATGGGCCGGGCGACCTACGAGCCGGCCCTGCAGGCGGGCCTGACCAGCCCGTACCCCCACCTGCGCCAGGTCGTCTTCTCCCGGA
This sequence comes from Nocardioides euryhalodurans, assembly GCF_004564375.1. Taxonomy (NCBI): domain Bacteria; kingdom Bacillati; phylum Actinomycetota; class Actinomycetes; order Propionibacteriales; family Nocardioidaceae; genus Nocardioides; species Nocardioides euryhalodurans. The sequence goes on along the minus strand of NZ_CP038267.1, from coordinate 1,729,702 downwards.
CGCTCGAGCAGGGCGACCCGGAGGTGGAGATCGTCTCGGGGGACCCGGTCGCTCACGTGCGGGCGCTCAAGCGCGAGGACGGGCTCGGGGTCTGGCTCTGCGGCGGTGCCGAGCTCGCCGGCCAGCTCGTCGACGAGATCGACCGGCTGGTGGTGAAGCGGTACCCGATCATCCTGGGCGCGGGGATCCCGATGTTCCGTGGGCCGTTCGCGCTGCGCGAGCTCGCGCTGAACGGGACCCGGACCTTCGAGTCCGGCGCGACGTTCTCGACGTACGCGCGGCGCTGAGGCCGCTCAGACCGCCTCGTCCTCGGAGATCTGGGAGAACAACGCCCAGATCACGAGCGCGTTGAAGCCGATGATGACCAGCGACCAGGTCGGCGACTGCGGCAGGAACGCGAAGTTGGTGAGGATGCCGAGCACGGCCAGGAAGATGCCGAGCAGCCGCCCGATCGTGGAGCCGGCGACGATCGCGAAGCCGATCGCCCCGGCGAGCACGCCGATCACCATGTGGGTCCAGCCCCAGGTGGTGAGGTCGAGCTCGTAGGCGTAGGCACGCCCGCTCACGTAGAGCTCGTCGCCGAGCACGGCGGTTAGTCCCGCGAGGATCTGCATCAGCCCCACCGTGATGAGCATGACGCCGGCGAACCCGGCGACGCCCGTGGAGACCATGGACCTGGTGGACTGTCTGCCAGTCCCGCTCCCCGGCATGCTGGACATCGCGCCTCCCTCGAGGTCGGACGAGGGCGCGGTGCCCTCGCTCCGACGCTAGGCCGCGCACACGTCCCGCGACCTCACCCGGAACGGACGACCCGGCTCAGGCCTCGGCCTCGAGCTTCTCCAGGCGTGCGGTGAGCTGGGGGACCCGGTGGGAGTTGCCGGTGAGGTCGACGTACTGGCGGCCGAAGATGGCCAGCAGCGCGTCGTCGAGCCGGCGTACGGCGCCCGCGGGGTAGCGGTAGCCCATCCGCCGGATGATCGCGTCGGGGTCGACGGAGGTGAGCAGGCCCTCGAGCTCGTCGAGCGAGGTGATGCCGAGCTCGAGCAGCAGCCCGGAGATCCAGCCGTAGTGGTCGGTGTGCGACCAGCCCGCGTCGGAGTACTGGCCGGCGAGGAAGGCGGCCAGCTCCTGGCCGCTGATGCGCGGGTCGGCGGGGTCGGCGTCGGGGGAGGCCGGGGGAGCGCTGCCCTGGAGCACCGAGCGGATCGCCGAGAACTCCTGGTCGGCGAGCTCGAGCAGGCCGGCGGCGAGGGTGAAGCGGCGGTCGAGGTCGGAGGCGTGCTCGGCGGGCACCGTCCCTTTGTAGCGGATGTCGTGCTCGAACTCCGCCCACGCGTGCTGCAGCACGGTCCGCACCTGGATGCTCGCGCGGTGGTCGACGAGGTCGTCGTAGGACTCCGGGGCAGGGTCGCCGACCGCGACCAGCAGGTGGCGGCTGGAGTAGCCGAACCTGCCCTGGCTGGCCGTCTCCTCGCCCATGTCGCGGTCGTCGAGCAGCCGCAGCTGGTCGTCGAAGACGTCGACGACCGCGTCGACGTCGCTGTGGACGTAGGTGATGACGCGGACGCCGATCTGGTCGGTGATCTCGGTCGAGGGGTCGGTGTAGAGGGGGCGTCCCTCCACCGAGCGTGCGGCCTTCGCCGCGAAGGACGCCACGCTCTTGGTCCGTCCCTCGACGGTCAGGTAGTTGATCCCGGCCTCGTCGAGCAGCGCGGTCACGAGCGCGACGAACCGCCGGGTGGGCTCGCGCAGGCTCGGCTGCACCGCGGCGTACGCCCGCACGGCCTCGCGGACGGGGGCGTCACGGGTCTCGGTCACGGGTCCACCCTGCCCCATCGTGCCCACACGTGCCGCCCGGTCCCCCCCGTTGTGATCCGGTCGCGAGCCGCCGGTCAGCCCGTCAGGGTCGCGGCAGCGAGGAACATCCCGTGCGACCACAGCAGCGGGTGGGCGGGCGGTCCCCAGCGCTCGAGCCACTCGTCGAGCACCTCGGGTGCGAGGAGCGGGGCGACCTGCTCGGGCAGCAGCCGGTCGTCGTCGGCGGTCGTGGTGACCCAGTCGAGGAGCTCGGCGGCGCGGTCCGGTGAGCCGGTGCGTGCGTGGTGCACGGCGAGCAACGAGGCGAGCACCGGCCACTGGCCGCCGCCGTAGAACGTGTCCGCCTCGTAGCGGTGGACCCCGCCGTCGACGAGGCGCGCCTCGACCTCCGCGACGGTGGCGGTGACGAGCGGGTCGTCGAGCGGGAGCGCGTCGTAGAGCGCGGCGACCGAGAGCAGCGAGGCGTCGACGTCCTCGCCGTCGAGCCACTTCACGAGGTGGCCGTCGCGGGTGCCGCGGGTCCGGACCAGGTCGACGCAGGCGTCGGCGACCTCGACCGCACGCAGCACCAGCTCGCGGGGGAGCGGTGCGATCCGGACGGCGGCGAGCAGCCCGGCCGAGACCCCGGCGAGGGTGGCGACGTGGGTGCGGTCGCGGTTCTCCTCCCACCAGTCGCGGCAGGTGTCGGTCCCGGTCGCGACCAGATAGCGGACGGCTGTCTCGATCGCGTCGACGTACGGCGCCACGTCGCCGCCGGCGATCCGGCCGAGGTGCCGCTCGAGCGCCCACAGCCAGGTGCCGTAGCCGTCGACCTGGAAGTTCCACCAGTCGTCGAGCTGGCGGGTTCCGTCGAGGTTGTAACGGGCCGGGAGGTAGTCCGCGTCCGCGGGCTGCTCGCCGGCTTCCAGCATCGTCAGGACCTTTGCCACGGCTGGCTTCTCGCGATCGAGGACACCCGCGCACCACGCGTGGAAGCGGTCCGCCTCGGCGTGCAGCCCGGCCGCGGAGGCACCGTCGGCGATGAAGGAGCCGTCGCGGAACCAGGAGAACTGGTAGGGCGCGAAGTGCGGCGAGGCGGGCCAGCCGCCGCCGGCGTCCTGGTGCTCACGGAGCAGGTCGGCGGAGCGCCGCGCCAGGGGCTGCCAGCGCTCGGGAAGGAGGGTGAGGGGGTTGACACCAGTTGTCATGTCCGGCAGGTTAACGCGATGTAACCGGTTACAGAAACCGGTTACAGAGAGGAGACCAGGTGCCGGCCACGATCCGCGACGTCGCCCGCCACGCGGGCGTCTCGATCGCCACGGTGTCCCGCGTCATGCGGCACTCCGGCGACGTGCGGGCCGACACCCGGGACAAGGTGATGGCCGCGGCCACCGAGCTCCGCTACACGCCGAGCCAGCTGGGACGGCAGCTCGCGGAGCGGCGCCACGCCGCCAACGGCATCGTCTTCCCCGACCTCTCCGGCCCCTACTACGCCGAGGTGGTGCTGGGCTACGAGGCCGTCGCCGCCGAGCTCGGCCGCTCCGTGCTGATCCTCTCCACCCACGGCCGCGCCGACGCCGACGGGGCGGTCCGCGAGACCGCCGGGCGCTGTGACGGGCTCGTCGTCCTCGGGCGGACGGTCAGCGACGCGGTCGTCGAGGACCTCGCCGAGGCCGGCGCCCGGGTCGTGCTCGTCGCCCGGCCCCCGATCGGCCAGGTCGACTCCGTCAACGCCGAGAACCGTGACGCCGCCGAAACCCTCGCCCGCCACCTGCTGGAGCAGGGCTGCCGCCGGATCGCCTTCGTCGGGGACCCCGACGTCTCGCCCGACGTCAACGAGCGGTGGCGCGGCGTCCGCGACGTGGTGTGGGACAGCGACACCAACGCCTTCGTCCAGCTGATCGCCGTGGAGAGCCTGCACGAGGCGGTCGGCGCCAGCGTCGCTCACGAGGCGGTGCGCAGCCACGAGCTCCCCGACGCCTTCGTCTGCGCCAACGACGAGCTCGCGCTCGGCCTGATGGGCGAGCTGGCCCGCTCCGGCATCGACGTCCCCGGCCAGGTCAAGGTCACCGGCTGGGACGACGTGATGGCCGCTCGCTACGCCGGCCTCACGACCGTGCGCCAGCCGATGCGCCAGCTCGGCGGCACCGCCGCCCGCCTGCTCGACGAGCAGATCTCGGGCTCCCGAACCGAACCCCGACACGAGCTCCTCCCCACGGAGCTCGTCATCCGCACCAGCACCACCCCCCGGAAAGGTTGAGAAATGAGACGGACCAGGACTTCGATCGCGGTGCTCGCCGCCGCCAGCCTCGCCCTCACGGCCTGCGGCCGCGAGGACAGCGCGGCCGGTGGCGAGGCCCAGAGCGAGGAGATCGCGAGCGGCGAGGCCACCGGCACCATCGACGTGTGGGCGATGGGCACCGAGGGGGAGGTGCTCGAGGACTTCTCGGCCGCCTTCGAGGAGGCCAACCCCGAGGCCGACGTCAAGGTGACCGCAGTGCCGTGGGAGTCGGCGTACGACAAGCTCTCCGGCGCGATCGCCAGCGGCGAGACCCCCGACGTCAGCCTGGTCGGCACCACGTGGATGGGTGAGTTCGCGCAGGCGGGCGGCCTGATGCCGACGCCGGAGAACCTCGTCGACGAGTCCGCCTTCTTCCCCGGCGCCTGGGAGTCCACCGAGGTGGGCGGCACGTCCTACGGCGTCCCGTGGTACGTCGAGACCCGCGTGCTCTACTACCGCACCGACCTGGCCGAGCAGGCCGGCTGGGACGAGGCGCCGCAGACCTGGGACGAGCTCAAGACGTTCGCCCAGGACCTGGAGAGCAAGGCGGGGGTCGAGTACGGCCTCAACCTGCAGCCCGGCCAGACCGGATCGTGGCAGACCGTGATGCCGTTCGCGTGGTCCAACGGCGCGACGCTGACCAACGAGGACGCCACCGAGTACACGATCGACAGCCCGGAGATGGCCGAGGCGCTCGACTACTACACCTCCTACTTCGACGAGGAGCTGAGCCCGACCCGGCTGCTCGACCCGGGCGAGCTCGAGACCGGCTTCGCCAAGGGCACCTACGGCGCCTTCATCTCCGGCCCCTGGCACACCGGCCTGGTCGAGGACGCCGGCGTCACCCAGGAGCAGTACACCGTGGCCCCGATGCCCGGCCCCGACGGCGCCCCCGGCAGCTCCTTCGTCGGTGGTGGCGACCTGGTCGTCTTCAACGACTCCGACAACGCCGACAACGCCTGGAAGTACGTGCAGTGGCTGAGCGAGGCCGAGACGCAGCAGGCCTTCTACGACGAGGTCGGCGACCTGCCGGCCGTGCAGGAGGCGTGGGAGACCGGCGAGCTCGCCGAGGACCCGCAGCTGCAGGTCTTCGGCCAGCAGCTCGAGAACGCCGAGTCCCCGCCGGCCGTCCCGACGTGGGAGCAGGTCGCGGGCTCGATCGACAGCATCGTCGAGCAGGCCTCGAAGGGCGACCTGCCCGGCGACGAGGCGGCCAGCCAGATGCAGTCCGAGGCGTCGTCGATCGGCACCGGACTCTGAGATGAGCACCACCCGTACCTCCCCTGCTCCGGCGACGACGTCCCCCGTGTCGTCGCCGGAGCGGGGGACCCCCACCCGGCACGTCGACCCGACGCGTCGCCAGCAGGCGATCGCTGCCTGGATCCTGGCGCTGCCGTTCATGGCGCTGTTCCTGGTCTTCACGGCCGGTCCGGTGCTCGCCAGCCTCGGCATGAGCTTCACCGACATGCGCAGCACCGACATGCGCAACCCGTTCGCCGTGGAGTTCGTCGGGCTGCAGAACTACCTCGACCTGCTGGCCGACCCGCTCTTCCGCAAGGTCACGGTCAACACCGCGCTCTACCTGGTGCTCGGCGTGCCGCTCACGATGGCCGTCGCGCTGGCGACCGCGGTCGGGCTCAACCGGATCACCCGGCTCAAGGGCTTCTTCCGGGTGAGCTTCTACCTCCCGGTCGTGACCAGCATCGTGGCCGTCTCGGTGGTCTGGAAGTTCCTGCTGCGTGACGAGGGCGGGCTGGTCAACACCGTGATCGGCTGGTTCGGCGTCGACGGCCCCGGCTGGCTCGACTCGACCACCACCGCCCTGCCGACGCTGGTCGTGATGGCCGTGTGGCGCAACTTCGGCACCCTGATGGTGATCTTCCTGGCCGCGCTCCAGACGGTCCCGCGCGAGCTGCTCGAGGCCGCGGAGACCGACGGCGCGTCCGGCTGGTCGCGGTTCCGCTACATCACCGTGCCCATGCTGCGGCCGGTGCTCCTCTTCGGCGCCGTGATCACCAGCATCGGCTACCTCCAGTTCTTCGAGGAGGCCTTCGTGATGACCAAGGGCGGTCCGCTGGACGCCACGAAGTCGATCACGTTCTTCACCTACGACCAGTGGGGTTACGGCAACTACGCGGTCGGCTCGGCCGCTGCCTACCTGCTGTTCGTCGCGATCATGCTCCTGACCTGGCTGCAGTTCCGGCTGCTCCGCGAGAAGGACTGACCCATGAGCCAGACACTCGACCCCGCCACCCCCACCGCCGCAGCCGCCGCGACCGACGTACCGAAGCAGAAGCGGCCGAAGTCCCGCGAGGGCAACATCCGCACCCCGGCCTGGCTCTACGGCGTGATGGCCGCCGGCCTGGTGCTCGTCGTGCTGCCCTTCGTGTGGATGGTGGTCTCGTCGTTCAAGCCCGAGTCGGAGGTCATGAGCGTGCCGCCGACCTGGTGGCCCGAGTCGGTGACCACGGAGAACTACAGCCAGCTGTTCAGCCGGATGGACTTCCCGACGTACTTCACCAACTCCGCGATCATCGCGGTCACCGTCGCCGCCGGGAACATGGTCTTCTGCTCGATGCTGGGCTACGCCCTGGCCAAGCTGGAGTTCCCGGGCAAGAAGATCGTCTTCGGCCTGGTGCTCGGCACGCTGATGGTGCCCGGCGTGGTCACCTTCATCCCGCTGTTCGTGCTCACCACCAACATCGGGCTGGCCAACTCGCTGCCAGGCATGATCCTGCCCTTCATCGCCGGGCCGTTCGGCGTCTTCCTGATGCGGCAGTACATCCTCAGCCTGCCCGACGAGCTGATCCAGGCCGCGCGCGTGGACGGCGCCGGCGAGCTGCGGATCTTCTTCTCGATCATCCTGCCGCTGTGCTGGCCGGCGCTCGCCACCCTCGGCGTGCTGACCTTCCTCACGTCCTGGAACAACTTCCTCTGGCCGCTGGTCATCGCCACGTCGGAGGAGAAGTACACCCTGCCGGTCGCCCTCGCGCTCTACGCCGTCGGCCAGAACGCCACGAAGTACGGCCTGCTGCTCGCCGGCTCGGTCGTGGTCGTGGTGCCGGTGCTCGTCGTGTTCCTCGTGCTGCAGCGACGGATCATGCAGGGCGTCGCCATGACCGGCATCAAGTAACCCCCCACCCCCAACCCCTCTCGGGAGAGGACACCACCATGCGCACTCGACGCACCCTGCTGGCCGCCCTGTCGGCCGGCGCACTCACCCTGTCGGCGGTCGCCGTCGCCGGGACCGCCCCGACCGCCGGAGCCGAGGGCCCTGCGGACACGCGGCCGGGGTCCCACCCGGCGAAGCCGAAGGGCGAGCTCGCGACGTACGCCCGCGACACCTGGCGCTCCTTCGACGCGATGACCGTGCCCCGCACCGGCCTGCCGGCCGACAACATCGCCGGCAACCTGCGCGCCGGGACGCGGAGCACGTTCACGTCGCCGACCAACATCGGCGCGTACCTCTGGAGCACCGTCGCCGCCCGCGACATCGGCCTGATCGGCAAGCGCGAGGCCCGCAAGCGGATGGCGCTCACGATCGAGACCGTCGGCAGGCTCGAGAAGCACGAGCCGAGCGGCCAGTTCTACAACTGGTACGACCCGAGGTCGCTGGAGAAGCTCACCGTCTGGCCCGAGAGCGGCGACGAGGTGCAGCCCTTCATGTCCAGCGTCGACAACGGGTGGCTCGCGACCGGGCTGCTGCTCGCCGCGCGCGCCGAGCCCGCGCTGGCCGACGAGGCCGACGCGATCCGCGAGGACATGGACTTCGGCTGCTACTACAACGAGGCCGAGGGCCAGGGCGGCCAGATCCGTGGCGGCTTCTGGGACGAGGACTTCGGCGACCCGGTTCGTGTCAAGGGCGACTACTGCGGCATGGGCGAGGACGTCTGGTACACCGGCCACCACTACGGCGCCTTCAACACCGAGCCGCGGATGGCCTCCTACCTCGGCATCGCCGAGGGCCAGATCCCCGCGAAGCACTACTTCGGCACCTTCCGCACCTTCCCCGGCGACACCTGCGACTGGTCCTGGACCGAGGCGCAGCCGACCGGCGAGTGGGCGACGTACGAGGGCGTCGAGGTGTACGAGGGTGCGCTCGACTACCGCGGCATGAAGATCGTCCCGACCTGGGGCGGCAGCATGTTCGAGGCGCTCATGGTGCCGCTGTTCGTGCCCGAGGAGACCTGGGGCGCGCGGTCGTGGGGCGTCAACCACCCCCTCTACGTGCAGGGCCAGATCGAGCACGGCCTGCAGGAGACCGACTACGGCTACTGGGGCTTCTCGCCCTCCAACAACCCCGCCGGCGGCTACCGCGAGTACGGCGTGGACGCGCTCGGCCTCGACGGCGCCGGCTACACCTCCGACCAGGAGCGGACCGACTGGGACCAGCCGTGGGAGGAGTGCGGCCGCGAGGGCGAGCCGGCCCCGACCGCTGCTGAGTACGGCGACGGCGTCGTCACCCCGCACGCCTCGTTCCTCGCCTACCGCTACGCGCCCGACGCGGCCCTGGAGAACCTGCGCAACCTGCGCCGGGACTTCGACGCCTACGGCAAGGGCGGCTTCTACGACGCGGTCGCCGTGGAGAGCGGCCAGGTCTCGCAGCGCTATCTGTCCCTCGACCAGGGCATGGTGATGGCCGCCCTCGGCAACGCGCTGGCCGGCGACGACATGCGCGACTACGTCGTTCCGGGCGGGCTGACCGAGCAGGTCAAGCCGCTGATGGAGCAAGAGGTCTTCTCGGCCGCTCCGCGCGGCTGACCGGCCTCCACCCCCCACCCCCACGACACGAGGAGAACCGTGACCACCGACGCACGCACCGACTGGGAGAACCGGATCGGCCTCCGCAGCGGCTCCACCGACGACCCGGCCTTCGGCGGCTCAGCGCCGCGGCTCGACCCGCCCGAGGGACTGGTCGCCGAGGCCGGCGGCTCGCAGGTGACGCTGCACTGGTCGCCGGTCGACGGCGCCATCGGCTACCAGGTCCACGTGGCCACCTCCGCGGACGGCCCGTTCGAGCCGCTCGACCACGCGGGCCGCGACGTGCTCGCGGTGCCGCACCCGCCGTACGTCGACACCACCTGCGCGCCGGGGGAGGAGCGGTTCTACGCCGTCTCCTCGCTCTCCGACGTGCACGTCGAGGGCCCGCTCTCGGCGCCGGTGTCGTGCGCGGCCGTGGCCGAGGCCGGGGCGGTCTCGGTCACCGTCGCCGCCGGGCAGGAGCTCGGCGAGCTCGCCCGCCCGTGGCGGCCGATGATCGGCAGCGAGCACCTCTCGCACGCCGTCTCGCCCGACACGACCGGGGGTCGGGTGATCGGCGAGGAGCTGTCGGCGGCGCTGCGGGCCGCCCACGTCGAGCTCGGCGTCAGCCACGTCCGCGCCCACGGGATCCTGTGCGACGACCTCGCCGTCTACCGCGAGGTCGACGGGGAACCGGTCCACGACTTCACCGGCGTCGACCGGGTCTACGACCACATCCGGTCGCTGGGGCTGTTCCCGGTCGTCGAGCTGTCGTTCATGCCACACGACCTGGCGGCCGACCCGACCGTGACGGTCTTCGACTACGACGCGATCGTGTCGCCGCCGAAGGACTGGGAGCGCTGGTACGAGCTGATCCGCGACCTGACCCAGCACCTCGTGGACCGCTACGGCGACGAGGTCGTCGAGCAGTGGTCGTTCGAGGTGTGGAACGAGGCCAACCTCGAGGTCTTCTGGTCCGGCACGCCCTCGGACTACCTCAAGCTCTACGACGTCACCGCAGCGGCCGTGCGCGCGGTCGACGAGCGGCTCGTGGTCGGCGGCCCGTCCTCGGCCGCGGCCGGCTGGGTCGAGGAGCTGCTCGCCCACGCCGAGGAGTCCGGGGCGCCGGTCGACTTCGTCTCGACCCACACCTACGGCTCGCCGCCGCTGGACTTCCGGCCGATGCTCGAGCGCCACGGCCGCGCCGGGACGCCGATCTGGTGGACCGAGTGGGGGGTGACGCCGACCCACTTCAACGAGGTCAGCGACGCCGTCTTCTCCGGCGTGTTCCTGGCCCGCGGCATGCTCTCCGCGATGGACCGGATCGAGTCCCTGTCCTACTGGGTGGTCTCCGACCACTTCGAGGAGCTCGGGCGGCCCCCGGCGCTGCTCCACGGCGGCTTCGGGCTGCGGACCGTCGGTGAGCTGCGCAAGCCCCGCTGGTGGGCGCTGGCCCTGCTCGAGCGGCTCGGCTCCACCCGGCTCGCCGTCTCCTACGACGGTGACGGCGCGGGCTCGCTGGTCGAGGCCGTCGCCGCGCGGGGTGCCGCCGACGAGGTGTCGGTCATGCTCTGGAACCTCACGCTCGACCAGACCAAGGCCGCCGGGTCCGACGCGCTCGCCCGCGAGGTGAGCGTCGAGGTGACCGGCCTCGCGCCGGGTGCGTCGTACGACCTGACGCACGTCCGCGTCGACGAGAACCACTCCAACGTGGCGTCGGTGTGGGGCGGCCTGCGCGAGGACGGCCAGGACTGGCCGACCGAGGAGCAGTGGCAGGTGCTGCGCGACGCCGACCGGCTCGAGGAGCTCGAGCCGGCGCGGACGGTGACTGCCTCGGACGAGGGTGTCGTGGTCGTGGAGACGGTGCTGCCCATGCCGTCGATGTCGCAGGTGGTGCTGACGCCGCGGTGATCGTGGGGGTGTCGGCTGGCGTCGGTCTCCCCGCCTGAGCGGGGAAGCCGACATCACCCCGCGCCCCCCCCGCCCCGCACCCACGGCCAGGTCGCGAGCGCCCAGGCCGCGACGATGATCGCGATCTCGAGCAGCACGTACCAAGGCCAGGGGCCGAGCAGGTCCAGGGCGGAGGCGGCGGACGGCTTGCGGTTGAGGAAGCCGTAGTTGGTCCCGGCCAGCACGTTGAGGGTGAAGACCGCGGCCGCCCACCCGGCGGTCGCGAGCACGGCGACCCGGAACGTGCGCCAGTCGGGCGTCACGCCGCGGCCCCAGACGAGGTAGATCGCCGCCCACACCGTCCCGACGTGCATCCCCCAGAACAGCAGGAAGATGGGGTCGGGGAAGGCCGAGTCGAGGTCGGGCGTGAGGATCGCCTGCGTGGTCAGCGTCAGCCCCCAGTAGTAGGTGAGGCCGACCGCCCAGCGCCGGTGCGTCCACAGCGCGTACGCCGACACGAACGACGCCAGGTCGCAGAGCTGGATCGGCAGCGTCTTCTGGACGTTCCAGTAGTCGGGCGTGAAGTAGAGGACCTGCAGCGGCAGGGTCGTCGCCAGCATCGCGACCGCCATCGCCCTGCCGAGCCGGTCGGCCGGGTCGCGCCCGCGGAGCCGACGACCCACCACGACCAGGACGACCGCGCCGACGACGAGCACCACCAGCGCGCCCACGTGGGAGGCGTCGTACGGCGTGAACGCGGCGGCGAGCGGGAGGACCACGCCACCATCATGCGGCTGCGGCACCGGCGGCGGCTGAGTACGCGCACCCGGTCGTGTCGGGAGGGTCGGCTAGGTTGGCGGCATGCCGCTGCCCACCCGCGCCGACGTGGTCGTCGTCGGTGCCGGGCTCGCCGGCCTGGCGGCCGCCGTACGTCTCCAGGAGCGCGGCGTCGACGCGATCCTCGTCGAGGCGGCCGACGCGGTGGGCGGCCGGGTGCGCACCGACGTCGTCGACGACTTCCGGCTCGACCGGGGGTTCCAGCTCCTCAACCCGGCCTACCCCGAGGCACAGCGTGTCCTCGACCTCGACGCGCTCGACCTGCGCGCCTTCGACCCCGGGCTCGCGGTCGCCTACGACGGCCGCCGCTACGTCCTCGGCGACCCGCGCCGGATGCCCGCCACGCTCCCGGTCGACCTGACGGCGCCGGTCGGCTCGGTGCGCGAGAAGGTCTCCTTCGGCGCCTGGGCCGCCCAGCTCGGCATCGGGTCCGCCGACTCGATCCGCGCCTCGGCCGACCGCCCGCTGCTCGAGGAGCTCCGGGCCCGCGGCCTCGACGGGGCGCTCACCGAGCGGGTGCTGCGACCCTTCCTCTCCGGGGTGCTCGGCGAGACCGAGCTCGCCTCGTCGCAACGGATGGCGTCCTTCCTGCTGCGCTCCTTCGCCCGCGGCAACCCCTCCGTCCCGGCCGCCGGGATGCAGGCCATGCCCGACCAGCTCGCTGCCCGGCTGGTCGCGGGCACGCTCCACCTCGGCGTCCGTGCGGGCCCGGTGACCAGCGGGGGCGTCGACACCGATGCCGGCCGGGTCGCGGCCCGCGCGGTGGTCGTCGCGACGGACCCGGTGATGGCCTTCGAGCTGGGGGCCGTGCCGGCGACGCCGATGCGGTCGCTGACGACGTGGTGGTTCGCCACCGACGTCCCGCCGACGGAGCGGCCGCTGCTCCACGTCGACGGCGAGCAGCGTGGTCCGCTCGCCAACGCCGTGGTCATGACCAACGCCGCGCCCTCCTACGCCCCGGCCGGCGGGGTGCTGGTCGGCGCGACGGCGGTGGGGGTGCACCGTGACGCCGCGGAGGCGGCCCGCCGCCATGCCGGCCATCTGTTCGGTGCCGACAGCACCCGCTGGTCGCTGCTGCGCACCGACGTCATCGAGGGGGCGCTGCCCGCCCACCCGGCCGGTCAGCCGCTGGCCCGCCGGGTCGACCTCGGCGACGGGCTCTTCGTCGCCGGTGACCACCGTGCCACCCCGTCGATCCAGGGTGCGCTCGTCTCGGGGCGCCGGGTCGCCGACGCGGTGGGCGCCGACCTGGGCGTCAGGGTCTGACGAGGCGCCGCAGCGCCATCCGCGCGATCGGGGCGTACGGCGCGGCCAGCGGGCCGGGCACCTCGATCCGCAGCCAGGCCCTGCTGCCCGCGGGCGCCGGGTCGACACCGTGCTCCATCACGACCGAGACCACGCCGATGCCGACCTGCCAGCTCCAGCGCCGCGCACCCTCGTCGACGGCGAGCACCGTGTAGGGGAGACGCAGCGGGAACGGGCCCCGCACCCAGCCGCGGTCGCCGGCCCGGACCGGGTCGTGCGCGCCGGAGACGCCGCGGACCTGCGGGGCCCACGACGACCAGAGCGAGGCGTGCGTGTAGCGCTCCCACACCTCCGCCGGGGACAGCGGGCCCTCGGCGTCGACCTTCTGCACGCTGCCAGCCTGCCACGACCGACGTACGGTCGTCCCATGGACGCCCAGGACCTGCTCGAGGACTCCTTCACCCGGATCCGTGATCTCTACGCCGCCCACGCCGAGGGACTCGACGACCGCACGTTGCACCACCGACCCGACGGGGCCGGCAACTCCGTCGGCTGGCTGCTGTGGCACCTCGCGCGGGTCCAGGACGACCACGTCGCCCACCTCGCGGGCAGCCCGCAGCGGTGGGAGCAGTGGCAGGAGCGGTTCGGGCTGCCCAACGGGCCGGAGGACATCGGCTTCGGCCACACCAGCGAGCAGGTCGACGCCGTACGGATCACCGACCCGGCGCTGCTCGTGGGCTACCACGCCGACGTCGACGCCCTCACGCGCGACTACCTCGCCCGCGTCGACGCGGCCGAGCTCGACCGGGTGGTCGACCGGCGGTGGGACCCGCCGGTGACCGCGGGGGCGCGGCTGGTGAGCATCCAGGGCGACTGCCTGCAGCACCTCGGGCAGGTCGGCTACGTGTTGGGGCTGCTCACCACCTAGCCTGCCGCCGTGACCCGCTGGCTGCGCCGTATCGCGCTGGGTGCCCTCGCCCTCCTGCTGATCGCTGCGGCGGCCGTCGTCGGCTACTCCTTCACCCTCCCTGAGGACGAGCTCGAGGTCGTCGAGCCGGCAGCTCTGGTGGTCGAGCAGGGCGTCGAGGGGACCCTGGCGACGGGCGGTGTCGAGGTCACCCTCGGTCCCTCCGGGCTGACGCTGGTCGAGGACGGCCGGATCGTCTGGGAGAGCCCCGATGGTGAGGCGTTCCTCGCGGCGGCCCGCGGCGAGGTGGCCGTCGAGGAGCACCGCGGCTACTTCTTCACCGAGGTGCGCCACGATGCCGAGTGGACCGAGCAACGGATCACCGGGATGCGGGCGGTCGTCGACGGCGTGCTCCTGGAGGGCACGCTCCACGGGGAGGCCGACCAGGTCCGGTGGAGCGCCCGCATCCGGGAGCGGCCCGACGGCGGCGCGCTGCTGCAGGTCGAGGTGCCCGACGCCGACGCGGTCGTGCTCAGCTCCGGGCGTTCCGAGGGTGCCGGCGTCCACGGCTTCGGCGAGCAGTTCAGCGACTTCGACCTCGACGACCGGCTGCTGCCGATCATCGTCCGCGAGCAGGGCGTGGGCCGGGGCGAGCAGCCGCTCAGCGTCCTGGCCGACCTCACCAACCGCTCCGCCGCCGGCGACGCGACCACGACGTACGCCGCCTGGGCCTCGTGGGTGACCGAGGACCTGCGCGGCGTCGCCCTCGTCGCGGACCGGCCTGCCTCCCACGCCGTCGCGGTCGCGGACACCCGCGACGACGAGCGGGTCGCGCTCGAGGTGTGGGCGCCCACCCTGGACGCGGAGCTGACGGCGGGGGACAGCCCGGCCGACCTGGTCGCGGAGCGCCAGGTCGGAGCGCCGACGCTGCCGGGCTGGACCCAGGAGGGCGCGATCGTGGGCATGCAGGGAGGCACCGAGGAGGTACGGCGTCGCGTCGCCGACCTGCGCGCCTCCGGCGCGGAGGTCTCCGGCGTGTGGCTCCAGGACTGGACCGGGCAGCGGACGACGTCGTTCGGCGAGCGGCTGTGGTGGACCTGGCAGCTGGACCGCGAGCGCTACCCGGCCTGGGAGCGGCTGGTCGCCGACCTGGCCGACGAGGGCATCACCGTCACGACGTACGTCAACCCGTTCCTCGTCGACGCCGGACCGAAGCACGACCCCGGCATCCGCAACCTCTTCGCCGAGGCGCGCGACGCCGGCCACCTGGTCGAGCGGCCTGACGGGTCGCCGTACCTCCTGGACCAGGGCGGCTTCGACGCGGCGCTCGTCGACCTGACCGACCCGGCGGCGCGGGACTGGTTCGTCGAGGTCATCGCCGAGGAGGTGCTGGGCGCGGGAGTGGGCGGGTTCATGGCCGACTTCGGGGAGGGGCTGCCCTTCGATGCGCGGCTCCACGCCGGTGACGCACGGCTGGCGCACAACGCGTGGCCGGGGCTGTGGGCGGAGACCGTCCGCGAGGCGTGCGAGCGGGCAGCGCGGCCCGACTGCGTGACCTGGTTCCGGAGCGGGTCGCTCGGGATGGGCGAGGACGCGTCGCTGTTCTGGAACGGCGACCAGCTGGTCGACTTCGGCGCGGAGGACGGGCTGCGTTCCGCGCTGCTGGGCACCTTCTCCGCCGGCGTCTCGGGCTGGCCGCTGGTCCACTCCGACATCGGCGGCTACACCTCGGTCGACGCGGTCGTGACCGACTACGTCCGCACCGACGAGCTGCTGAAGCGGTGGACCGAGCTGGCGGCGTTCGGCGTCGTGATGCGCACCCACGAGGGCAACCGTCCCGACGACAACGTCCAGGTCCACGACGACGAGCAGCGGGCGCACTTCGGCCGGATGACGCGGGTCTTCGCGGCGCTGGCGCCCTACCGGCGCGCGGTGCTCACGCAGGCGACCGAGGAGGGCCTCCCGGCAATCCGCCACGGGTGGCTGGTGGCCCCGGGCAGCGACGCTGCCGAGGTGGACACCCAGTTCTTCCTCGGCGACGCGTTGCTGGTCGCGCCCGTCCTCGACGCGACGACGGGGCGGGTGGAGGTCACCTTCCCACCCGGCGAGTGGCGCCACCTGATCACGGGGAAGGCCTACGAGGAGGGGACGACCGAGGTCGAGGCCCTCGTGGGCCGGCCGGCGGCCTTCGTGCGGACCGACCACCCGCTGGCCGACGCGCTCACGCGCGACGTCGGCGCCCTCTTCGACTGATCAGTTGAGCCACCAGATCGCCGCGTTGAGGGCCGTCGCGAAGCACACCCACGCGAGGTAGGGGACCAGCAGCCACGCGGCGAGCCGTGAGACTCGGGCACTGAGCACGATCGTCGCCCCGACGGCGCCGACGAGCGCCACGATGTCGACCAGCGCCCACCCGTACTGCCCAGCGCCGAAGAACAGCGGTGTCCACGCGAGGTTGAGCGCGAGCTGGACGACCCACAGCGTCGAGGCGGGGCCCCACCCTGCCGCTCTCCAGACCAGCCACCCCGACACCGCGATCATCACGTAGAGCACCGTCCACACCGGCCCGAACAGCCACGAGGGCGGGGCGAAGGGAGGGAGCTCCAGGGCCCGGTACGTCGACCCGGCCGACCCGGCGGCCAGGCCGCCGACGACGGCGACGACGGCCACGGCCACGAGGAACCCCACGAGCCCGAGGAGCGCCGGCGTACGTCGGTCGGGACGGGTCGACACGGATGCGGTCATGTCGGCCAGTCTGCCTCGCCACGTCAGGCGGTCCGTCAGGGGCGGCTGGCTAGGGTCGAGCCATGATGATCCAGCGCACGGTCGAGACCCAGGCCGCCCCCGCCGCGGTGTTCGACTACCTGAGCGACTTCACCCGGACCACCGAGTGGGACCCGGGGACCGTCTCGACGGTCCGCGTGGAGGGCGACGGTGGCGTCGGGACCGTCTACGACAACGTCTCGGAGTTCAACGGCCGCAAGACCGAGCTGCGCTACACGGTGGTCGACCACGTGCCCCATGCCCTGGTCCGGCTGCGGGGCGAGAACAAGACGGTCACCGCGATCGACACCATGGAGATCGCCGCCGTCGGCGACGGCAGCAGCGTCACCTACACGGCCGACTTCACGTTCAAGGGCGTCGCCAAACTCGTCACGCCCTTCCTCGGCGGCGCCTTCAAGAAGCTGGGCGACGAGGCCGAGCAGGGGCTGCGCGAGGCGCTCGCGAAGCTCTGACGCCGGCTTCGACATGACGTTGACATGACCAGGCTGCGGTGGCTCCTCGGGGACCAGCTCGGGCCGCACTTCGTCCACGACCACCGCGGCCCGGTGCTGCTGGTGGAGTCCCGGGCGGTCTTCGTGCGGCGACGCTTCCACCGTGCGAAGGCGCACCTCGTCCTTTCCGCGATGCGCCATCGGGCCGCCGAGCTGGGCGACAGGACGACGTACGTCAACAGCGAGACGTACGCGCCGGCCGTGCGGGAGCACGCCGGGTCCGGGCCGGTGCAGGTGGTGCACCCGACGTCGTACGCGGCGCTCGGGCTGGTCCGTCGGCTCGCCGAGGAGCTCGACCTCACCGTGCTCGACGCCCGTGGGTTCGCCACGAGCCGCGACGACTTCACCGCCTGGGCCGACGGGCGGGGCGGACGCCGGCTGCTGATGGAGGACTTCTACCGTGACGCGCGCCGCCGCCACGGGGTGCTGCTCGACGGCGGCGGCCCGGCCGGGGGTCGCTGGAACTTCGACGAGGACAACCGCGAGCCGCCCCCGCGCGGTGCGGACACCCTCGGCGTCCCCGAGCCCTGGTGGCCGGAGGAGGACGACATCGACGCCGAGGTCCGCGAGGACCTCGACCGGTGGGAGCGTAACGGGGACGTCACCTTCCTCGGGCGCGACGGGCCGCGGCGCTTCCCGGCGACGCGACGCGAGGCGCTGGCCGCGCTGGACCGCTTCGTCGAGCACCGGCTGCCCCACTTCGGCGCCCACGAGGACGCCGTGCTGGAGGGCGACCCCTGGATGGCGCACTCGTTGGTCTCCGCACCGCTCAACCTCGGGCTGCTCGAACCGCTCGAGGTGGTCCGCCGCGCCGAGGAGGCGTACCTGTCCGGCGACGCGCCGATCGCGGCGGTCGAGGGGTTCGTGCGGCAGGTGCTCGGCTGGCGCGACTACGTCTGGCACCTCTACTGGCACCTCGGGCCGTCCTACCGCCGGCGCAACGAGCTGTCCGCGACCGAGCGGGTGCCGCAGTGGTTCCGCGAGCTCGACGCGGCCGCGACCGACGCGCGCTGCCTCTCCCACACGCTGGACCAGGTGGCGACCCACGGCTGGGTGCACCACATCCCGCGGCTGATGGTCCTGGGGTCGTACGCGATGCAGCGAGGCTGGTCGCCCTCCCAGGTGACCGACTGGTTCCACCGGGCCTTCGTCGACGGCTACGACTGGGTGATGGTTCCCAACGTGGTCGGGATGTCGCAGCACGCGGACGGCGGTGTGATGGCCACCAAGCCCTACACGTCCGGCGGTGCCTACCTGAACCGGATGACCGACCACTGCGGGTCGTGCCGGTTCGACCCCACGGTGCGGGTGGGCGAGGACGCCTGCCCCTTCACGGCGGGCTACTGGTGGTTCCTCGACCGCCACCGGGAGCGCTTCGCCGGCAACCAGCGGATGGCCCAGGCCGTGCGGGGCCTCGACCGGCTGTCCGACCTCGACGGGCTCGTCGCCCAGGAGGAGTCCCGCGGCAACCGCCCGCCGTGACGGATGACGTCGAGATGGGCCCCCGCAACGCATGAGGTGGGCCCGCGTACCACCGGCAGTGGTGCGGAGGCCCAGGTCGACGGTTGCGGAGGCCCATCTCGACGATCAGCGGCAGGGGATCGAGCCCAGCCGGGCCAGGCCCTCGAGGTCGCCGGGACCGTACGTCGTCCGCCCGACGTTCTCGGCGTACATCAGCTCGTCGGGGTCGTCGACGTGGTCCAGCCCCACGACGTGGCCGAGCTCGTGGTCGACGATCGCCTGCAGCGAGGCGCGTTCCTCGCCGCTGCTGGTGCCGTCGAAGACCTCGGTGTCGAGGGCGATCGAGCCGGTGACGAAGTAGTCGCGACCCAGGCTGTCGCGGACCGCCAGGCTGCCGCCCAGGCCGGCGACGTCGCCGGCGAGACCGTCGAGCTCGTCCTCGTCGGCGAACCCGATCACCACCGGTCTCGGCGTCCCGGAGAACGCTCCGCGCTGCACCGGGTCGAAGGGGCGGTCGTCGGTGGTGCCGCGGTCGACGAGCTCGAGGCCGGTGGCCCACTCGGTGTGCGCGACGCCGTCGGCGACCAGCTCCTCCCAGTCCGGGGGAGCGTCCGCGGTGTTGACGACGTACTCGACGGGGCTGCACGGGTCGTAGCCGACCGGCTCGTCCGACCCCCGCTGCGTGGTGAGGAAGGCGAACGAGCCCTCGCCGGGGGTGTAGGCGGGCGGGCTGCCGTAGCGGTCCGGACCGAGTCCGAAGAGGCGGCGTACGGTCGCGAGCTCGTCGCCCGGCCCGACCAGGACCACCCCGACCATCAGCAGGGCGGTCACCACCAGCCCGGCCAGCACCGGTGAGCCGCGTCGCCGCCGGACGTGGCGGGCCGGTGCACTGTCCGGCAGGGTGCCGAGGCCGTGCTCCCGGTCCAGCCGGTCGAGCTCCCGCATCGCAGCCTCGAGCTCGCGCCGTCGACGTCGCTGCTCGCGGCTGCTGGGTGGTCGGTCCGGCACGGGCTCGATTATGGGGCAGGCCCGGTGAGCCCGCAGCGGATCCCCGGGTGGAGCTACGACGTCAGGATCCCGAGCCCCTCGGCCACCTGCTGCAGCATCAGGGCGGTCATGAGGGCGCCGACCACCGTGGCGGTCACGACCGGCCACGAACGGTCGTGCCGACGCAGCAGCGCGAGGCCGCCGGCGACGACCGACCCTCCTGCGCAGGCGAGGACGGCCGCGCCCCAGCCGGTGAGCAGCCAGTTGTCGGCGAAGCCGTCGGCCGACTCCACCCCGAGGGCGAACGCCACGACCGACGCCGCCATCCCCGCGAGGGAGGCGCCCGCCAGCGCCACGGCCCACCTGCCGGCCCGGGAACCGGGTGACGACCGGCGGTGGTGGGCGCTCGGGGCGGTGGTGCTCATGTCGCCAGCGTGCGCGTCCCCGAGCCCTCCGGACAGGGGCGAAGGTCCTCGACCGGGTGGGCCGGGGCGAGCAGGGCTCAGACGAGGCCGGAGAGGTCGGGCGGGACGTCGACGGACTGCTCGGTCAGGATCTCGAGGGGGATCAGCTCGAGGGCGCGGTAGTTGGTCGCGGCCAGCACGACCGGCGCCGGGACGCCCGCCTGGTAGGACTGCCACCACCGGCCGGCGACCACGCACCAGCGGTCACCCGGGTGCAGGCCGGGGAACTGCCACTCCGGCCGCGGCGTCGAGAGGTCGTTGCCGACCGAGGACTGGTGGGCGAGGAACTCCTCGGTCATCACCGCGCAGACGGCGTGCAGCCCCGGGTCGATCGGTCCACAGGTGCAGCTCCCGTCGCGGTAGAAGCCCGTCAGCGGGTCGGTGCCGCAGGGCTCCAGCGGACCGCCGAGGACGTTGTGCTGCGTCGACGGCTCGGGCTCCTCAGGCTCCACCGGCGACCACCCCGTCGTAGACACCGACGGTGCGTTCCGCGATCGCCCCCCAGCTGAAGGAGTCGCGGGCACGCTGGCGACCGGCTCGGCCCATCGCCGCGGCCCGGCCGGGGTCGGTCACCAGCGACGTCAGCGCCTCGGCGAACGCCGCCACGTACGCCTCGGGGTCCAGCGGCGTGCCCGTGCCGTCGTCGGCCTGGTCGATGGGCACGAGCAGCCCGGTGTCGTCGTGGACGACCACCTCGGGGATCCCGCCCGTCGCGGTCGCGACGACCGCGGTCTCGCACGCCATCGCCTCGAGGTTGACGATCCCGAGAGGCTCGTAGATCGACGGGCAGGCGAAGACCGTCGCCGCGGTGAGCAGTGTCACGACGTCTTGCCGCGGCAGCATCTCGCGGATCCAGACCACCCCGGAGCGACCGTCGGCGAGCGAGGCCGCCAGGCCCTCGACCTCGGCCTCGATCTCGGGTGTGTCCGGCGCACCGGCGCACAGCACGATCTGCACCTCGGGCGGCAGCGCCGCACAGGCCCGCAGGAAGAGCGGCAGCCCCTTCTGGCGGGTGATCCGCCCGACGAAGACGACGCTCGGTCGGTCGGGGTCCACGCCCAGCGCGCGCACCCGGTCGGGGTCGTGGACAGGTGCCCAGTCGTCGGTGTCGATGCCGTTGTGGACCACGTGGACCCGCTCGGGGTCGAGCGCGGGGTAGCAGCGCAGCACGTCCTCACGCATCGCCGCGGACACCGCGATCACGGCCGCGGCTCCCTCGTAGGCCGTCCGCTCGGCCCACGACGAGACGGCGTAGCCGCCGCCGAGCTGCTCGGCCTTCCACGGGCGGAGCGGCTCCAGCGAGTGGGCGCTCACCACGTGGGGCACGTCGTGCAGCAGCCCGGCGAGGTGACCGGCCATGTTGGCGTACCAGGTGTGGGAGTGGACCAGGTCGGCTCCCGCGCAGGCGTCCGCGATCGCGAGGTCGACGCCCAGCGTGCGCAACGCGGCGTTGGCGCCGGCCAGCTCCGCGGGCTCGGCGTACGACGACGTCAACGGCTCGTCCCGCGGGGCCCCGAAGGCGTGCACCCGGGTCTCCAGCCCGGGCCGCGCCCGGAGCGCCCGGACCAGCTCGGCCACGTGGACACCGGCCCCTCCGTAGACCTCCGGGGGGTACTCCTTGCTGAGCACGTCGACACGCATGGATCGACGCTACCGCCGAACGTGGCTAGTTTGGACGGCATGAGGCGCGAACCGAGACTGAACGTGCTCGCGATCGTGCTGGCAGGCGGGGAGGGCAAGCGGCTGATGCCGCTCACTGCCGACCGCGCCAAGCCGGCCGTTCCCTTCGCCGGCATCTACCGCTTGATCGACTTCGCGCTGTCGAACGTCGTCAACTCCGGCTACCTCCAGGTCGTGGTGCTGACGCAGTACAAGTCGCACAGCCTGGACCGGCACGTCACCCAGACCTGGCGGATGTCGACGATGCTCGGCAACTACGTCACGCCGGTGCCGGCGCAGCAACGGGTCGGCAAGCGGTGGTACCTCGGCAGCGCCGACGCGATCTTCCAGAGCCTCAACCTGATCCACGACGAGAAGCCCGACATCATCGTCGTGGTGGGCGCCGACCACGTCTACCGGATGGACTTCAGCCAGATGGTCGAGCAGCACGTCGAGACCGGGGCCGCCTGCACGGTCGCTGCGATCCGGCAGCCGATCGGGCTGGCGGACCAGTTCGGCGTCATCGACGTCCTGCCCGAGGACCCCACCCGGATCCGCGAGTTCCTCGAGAAGCCCACCGACCCGATCGGCCTCCCCGACAGCCCGCAGGAGGTGCTGGCGTCGATGGGCAACTACGTCTTCGACGCCGACGCCCTGGTGGAGGCCGTCACCCGCGACGCCGACCTCGACGACAGCGCCCACGACATGGGCGGCGACATCGTGCCCGCGTTCGTACGTCGGGAGCAGGCGTCGGTCTACGACTTCAAGAACAACGAGGTGCCCGGCGCGACCGACCGCGACCGCGGCTACTGGCGTGACGTCGGGACGCTGGGCTCCTACTACGCCGCCCACATGGACGTGGTCAGCCCGCTGCCGATCTTCAACCTCTACAACCGCGACTGGCCGATGTACACCTCCTACGGCCCGCAGCCGCCGGTCAAGATCGTCCAGGGCGCGGGCCAGCGGGCCGCGGAGATCGGGGACGCGGTGCTCTCGCCGGGCGCGGTCGTCACCGGAGGTGCCGTCGACCGGTCCGTGCTTTCGCCGGACGTGCGCGTCGAGAGCGGCGCCGAGGTGACCGACAGCGTGCTCCTCAACGGGGTCCGGGTCGGGGCCGGCGCGGTCGTCCGCAACGCGATCCTCGACAAGAACGTGGTCGTCCCGCCGGGCGCGCAGATCGGGGTCGACCCCGAGGTCGACCTGGCGCGCGGCTTCGTCGTCGAGGACGGGTTGACGGTGCTCGGCAAGGGGCAGAAGTTCCCCGACGCCTGAGGGCGGACCTAGCGCCCGGCGTCCACCTGGGAGGACGCCCACACCGAGTACCTCGCGCCGGCGGCGAACCGGGTCTCGCAACCGAGCTCGTCGAGGATCCGGGCCACCTCCGTCCGGAAGGTCCGCAGCGAGACGCCGAGCCGCTCCGCCGCGTCGGTGTCACGCAGGCCGGACGTCAGCAGTCGTGCGACGGCGTGCTGGCGCGGCGTGAGGCTGACCCCCTCGGGCGCGACGAGGGCCGAGGCGGCGACCGACGTACGTCGGACCGCGTCGAGGTAGCCCGTGGCGGCCCGGATCGCAGGCGCTCCCCGCAGCCAGAGCAGCCCGACCTGCGCGCAGTTGTCAGGCCCCGCGACGAGCACCTCGTCGAGGTCGTAGAGCTTCATCTGCATCGGCCCGTAGCCGACGTGGTAGGGCATCCCCTCGGAGCTGCCGAGCACGCGGATCATCTCGGGGGTGACGGCGCCGGCGTCGAAGTAGCTGGTCATCGGCAGCGACCGCTGGTGGACCAGGGTCCGGTTGTGCCGGTCGGAGGCGATGAGCGCCTCCAGTGACTCCACCCACCGGGTGACAGTGGTGAGCTGACGCGCGCGGTAGCAGCGGTCGAGGACGAGCTGCGGTGCCTGGGCCCGTGGGGTCACGACCATCCGGAAGGAGTCGGTCTCGGCCTGCCCGGTGCGCTGCCAGCGGTCGCACGCCTGCTGCCGGAGCATCATGAGCGGCAACGCGGCGTCGGACACCTCGAGCTGGCTGCGCGGACTGACCAGTCCTGCCACCACGGCGGTCTCCTTCCGAGTCGTTCGCGACCACGTTGCACCAACCTGCAGGACACGTTGCCCGCCCGGCCGGGCGGGGGCAACCTGTGACACGCACGCGCCGGACGAGCCGGTAGGTGGTGACGCGGGGGTCTCCACCTCCCGACGCGGTCATGGGGTCGCGCCGCGTCGTGCCGGGGCCCAGTCTGCCCTGAATCCTGCGGTCGGGTGACCGGTCCGACCGGTCACCCGCTCCGCGGGGCTGCGTCGTCGATCACACCCGCCGCACGGGCTGGAGCGGCGTACGCCGTGGCGAGCGAGGCGACGGTCTCGTGGGCGTTGAGCCCGCTCGGGTTGGGCACCACCCACAGCTCGCTCCCGGCCAGCGGCTCCGGCTGCCGCCCGGGCACTGCCTGCCGCACGCCGAAGGCCGAGCGGTACGCGGTGATGCCGGCGACCGCCACCACCCGCGGCCGTACCCGCGCCACCAGCGCGGCCAGCGCCTCCCCGCCGGCCCGGAGCTCGGCGGCGTCGAGCTCGGACGCCTTGGCCGTCGCCCGGCGGACCAGGTTGGTGATGCCGATGCCTCGGGAGACCAGGTGCGCCCGGTCGTCCTCGGTCATGCCCGCGGCGGGGTCGATCCGCCGCTCCACGATGCCGGCCAGCGCCAGGGCGGGGTAGAAGCGGTTGACCGGGTGCGCGAAGTGGGTGCGGGTGGCGGCGGTCCACAGCCCGGGGTTGATGCCGACGAAGAGCAGCCGGCAGTCGGGACCCAGCAGGTCCGGGACCTCGGCGTCGCGGAAGGCCTCCAGCTCGGCGCGCGTGAAGCGGGGCACCGGCTAGCCGACCAGGACAGCCAGGCCGTCGGGGATCGGCCGCTGCGCGCCATCGGAGGGGGAGCTGAGCACCCGCAGCCTTCCCGCCCCGGTCAGGCCGGCGAGGGTGCTCGAGCCACCGCCGTCGAGGTTGAGGGCGGTCTCGGCCCCGAGGCGACGCATCAGCCGGGCGAGCTCCACCATCGTCAGGCCGCGGCTGTGGTCCTGCCGGCCGTCGACGACGAGCAGCAGGATCCGGCCGGTGTCGCGGTCGATGCCGATCGCGGTGCGGGGGTGGAGGTAGACGTCGTCGGACACCCGGACCCGGCCCTGGCGCAGCAGCACGGACTCCCCACCGAGGGCCACGTCGTAGGACTCCGGGATCCCCCACGCGACGGTCGCCGGCGCGCCCACCCGCAACCGCGCGAGCTGCTCGGCGCCGGGCCCGCGTCCGATCAGGACCGTGCCGCGGATCCGGCGGTCACGGGGGAGTCGGGTGGAGCGCGAGACCACGACCCCGTCGCGGACCACGACCATCCGGACGTTGCGGCGCTGGCCGTCGGTGACGGAGTAGCCGGACGTCCTGCCCCAGGCCCTGGTGTAGATGCCGACCCGGCCCTCGCGGACGCGCGGGGAGTTCACGTTGGTGATCTCGAGCATCGGGCGCTCGGCGATGCTCGCCTGCATCGTGACCGGCCCGATCCGGGTGGTCCCGTCGCGGGCGATCGTGAAGGTGTTCTTCCACGTGTACTTCGCGGCGTGCAGGAAGCCGCGCTCGCGGTCCCGGCCGACGCCCAGCGGGGCGCCGGTGTCGTCGATGTCGAAGAAGCCGCCGTTGATGCCGGCGACGACGCCCTCGTCGCGACGCAGCAGCGCGGTGAGGGCACCGCGGCTCGCGACGGTGGACCCGGTCGCGTAGTCCAGCCGGACGCCCTTCTTCGCCAGGTCGACCGTGACCAGGTAGCTCC
Organism: Nocardioides euryhalodurans; assembly: GCF_004564375.1. NCBI lineage: Bacteria > Bacillati > Actinomycetota > Actinomycetes > Propionibacteriales > Nocardioidaceae > Nocardioides > Nocardioides euryhalodurans. The sequence continues at coordinate 1,704,349 of NZ_CP038267.1, read as the reverse complement.
GGAAACGCCCGCGACGGTCGGTCCGGTCCCACCGCCGGTAGGAGACCCCGGGGGCGAGCGTGCGCTCCCGGACACCGGAGACGCGGGGACGGGTGCTGACCCCGGGACGCAGGTCGCGAGCGATCTCGCCGGGCAGTCCGTCCGAGGTCTGGCGGGGCTGGTCGCCGCTGCGGCCGCTGAGCGAGCCGCGGTCGCCGGACGGGTCCGGGCCCGGGTCGTCGGGGAGGATCGCCAGGCTCACCGCGGTGAGTCCGAGGGCGACGCAGGCGAGACCGATCCGGGAGAGCACGCGCTTCAGGATAGGTCGGTCAACGCCCCACGACCGGGAGATGGACGACCGTGTTGTCGAACACCACCGCACCCGGCGTACGGCTGCCCATGCCGACGAACGTGTCGCTCACCGGGGACGCCAGCAGGTAGAGCGTCTGGCCCGCCGGGACGTCGACGGCGACGGCCGGGAGCGGGACCCTGCGGCGCTCGCCGGTGACCGGTGTCGGCTCGCGCAGCGGCTCCACGTTGTTCTGGACCAGCGTCGCGTCGAGCGGGCTGCGGCCGACCGCGAGGCCGTAGAAGGCGCGGTTCTCGACCCCGAGGGCCGTCAGCCGGCCGGTGAAGTACGCCGACCCGGCGATCCGGATCGGTCCCTCGGCGACGGGGTGCGCGACCGGAGCCCCGGCCGCCTCGGTGATGGCGACGGTGCCGACCTCACGGGTGGCGTCCGGTCGGACGGATCGGACGGTCGTGCAGCGGCTGTCGCGGGTGGCGAGGTGGAGCCGCCCGTAGCCGCGCAGGTCGCGGTCGCGCCCCCGGAGCTGCTCGTCCATGAAGCGGCGGGCGAGGGCGTCGAAGTCGCCTCCGGCCAGCCGCTCGCTGCACGGGTCCGAGCTCACCTCCACACCCCGGGGCAGGAGGGCGGGGAGCACGTGGCCGCCGTTGTAGCCGACGAAGATGCTCTCCCGACGGGCCGCCGGGGTGAGGGCCCGGCGCCAGGTGTCGAGCCCCTGCTGGAGGCTGAAGAGGGTGTCGGTGTGGCCCTGGCCCATCAGGACCGGGATGTCGAGGCGGCGGCCCTGGTCGACGTGCCACCGCGGGCCGTTGCGGTCGAAGAAGCGCTGGATGTCGACGCTGCCGGGCGTGGACCCGTCGGGCCAGCGGCCGGTCGCCGAACCCTCGACCAGCGCCCGGTAGACCTTCGGCGGCAGCGCGTCGGTCGGCGCCGCGGCGGCGGAGAGGGCGTACGCCCACTCGGAGCGCACCACGTCGTCGGGGGCGAGGCTGTCGTTGAGGTCGTGCCACGTGATCTCCGGTGCGAGGGCGTCGTAGACCGGGATCCCGCGGCGCTGGATCGACATCAGGGCGCCGAGGTACTGGTAGCCACCGCCGTAGCTGCCGCCGATCGCCCCCAGCCGTGGGTCGCCGGGCCCGTCCTGCTGCACCCAGGGCAGCCGGGAGACGGCCCTGATCAGGCGGAGGTTGTCACGGCCCTCGAAGCGGGGGTTCTCGACGTGGGCGTAGCCACCGGACTCCCCGAAGCCGCGCTGGTCGAAGGAGAGCACGCCGTAGCCCGCCCGCAGCCACTGGTCGAAGGCTGCCGGGTCGGTCGTACGGGAGCCGCCCCAGCCGTGGCTGTGCATGACCAGCGGGACCGGGTCGCGGCGGGACGCCTCGGCCGGCCGGAAGAGCGTGTAGCAGATCTCGACCGGCTCGTCCGTGCCCGGCTCGGGGCGGCTCTCCAGGCAGTGGTCGGTGGCGGTCGGTCCGCTGGTGCGTGGTGCCTGGGCGATCGGGGCAGCCTGGGTGGCGACCGGGACGGCGCCGAGGAGGGTGGCCGCCAGGCCGAGCGCGAGCGTGGACACCAGGGAGGGGCGCATGCCTGCTCAACTCCGGCGCGCCGGATTGGTCACGGATACCCTGCCCGCGTGGGGCAGCCGAGCAACGTCTTCGTCGAGGGCGACAACCTGGAGGTGCTGGCGCGGCTCGAGCCCGGCTCCGTGGACCTCGTCTACATCGACCCGCCCTACAACACGGGCAACGAGTTCGCCTACCACGACCGCTTCGGCCGCCACGAGGCCTGGCTGGCGATGATGCGGCCCCGGCTCGGGCGTGCCCGTGAGGTGCTGGCCCCCGGCGGCGCGATCTTCGTCAGCATCGACGACAACGAGGCAGCCCACCTGCGGCTGCTCCTCGACGAGGTGTTCGGCGAGGACAACTTCCTGGCCCAGGTGGTGGTCAACCTCAACGCCAAGGGCCGTCAGCTCGGCGGTGGCTTCGCGACCAGCCACGAGTACCTCCTCGTGTACGCCCGGGACGCCTCGACCTGCGTCCTCGACGCCTCCACCACCGACACCGTCGACCCTGCCGACTTCCCGCTCACCGCCGCGGACGGGCGCCGCTACCGGCACCTGCCGTTGCGCAACACCAACAAGAAGTTCAACCCCGTCACCTCGCGGACCCTGCACTTCCCGGTGTGGGGCGACCCGGTCAGCGGGCGGGTCGCGACCGCTCCCTTCGCCGGGGCGGTCGAGGTGACCCCCGTCTTCGGCGACGGCACCCCAGCCGTGTGGCGGTGGTCGCGCCCCCGGATCGACGAGCGGCCCGACGACCTGGTCTGCCGCACCGTCACGGGGCGGCTGGGGGAGCGGGTCGACGTCTTCCAGCGGGACTGGCTCGCCCCCGACCGGCGCAAGAAGCTGCGCACGATCTGGCTCGCGGCCGAGGTGGGCTCCACCGACACGGCCGTGGCGGAGCTCAAGGACCTGGTGGGCCACGTCTTCGAGTCGCCCAAGCCGACGGGGTTGCTCAGGCGGATCCTGCACACCATGCCGGACGATGCGGCGGTGCTCGACTTCTTCGCCGGCAGCGGCACCACCGGCCACGCCGTGGCGCTCGCCAACGCCGAGGACGGCGGCACCCGGCGGTGCCTCTCGGTCAACTCCGCCGAGCCCACCCGCCCCGGCTCCAACGCGCATCGCGCCGGCCTGCTCACGGTCGCCGACATCACCAGGGCGCGGCTGCGGGCCGTCGCCGACACCGTCGGCGGCGGCTACGAGGAGCGCGCCCTGGCCGACCTGCGCTGACCGGTCAGACCCCGGCGGCCTTCTCCAGCGCCGAGAGCTCGTCGTCGAGGTGACCGAGCATGCGCTGCAGGTGGGGAACGGTCCGCCGGCAGCCGGTGAGCCCGAAGCACATCAGGCCGTCGTACGACGTGCAGGTGATGTTGAGGGCCATCCCGTTGATCGGGATCGACAACGGGTAGGTGCCGAGCAGCTGGGCACCGTTCCAGTAGTGCGTGGTCCGCGGGCCGGGGACGTTGCTGATGATCACGTTGTACGGCGGCCGCACCAGGCCCTGCATGCGCAGCAGCGGCGTCAGGATGGCCGGTGCCTGTCCCAGGGCGCTCATCGCCAGGATCTGTACCGGGGTCATCGACGACAGCGCCCGCTTGCCGTCCACCATCGACCGGTGCACCGCGTCCAGCCGGTCGGCCGGGTCGGCCCGCTCGGTGCCCATCTGCACCATGATCGAGCCGACCGCGTTGCCGCCCTCGGTGGAGGCGACGTGGGACTGCTGGGCCTTGAGCCCCACCGGGACCATCGCGACCAGGCTCTGCTCCGGCAGCGCGTCGTGCTCCAGCAGGTAGGTCCGCAGCGCTCCCGAGCACATCGCGATGACCACGTCGTTGATGGTCGTGCCGGTCGCCTTGCCGATCGTGCGGAGCCGCTCGACGGGCCAGTCCTGCGCGGCGAAGCGCCGCGAGCCGGTGATCGACTGGTTGAACATGGTCCGGGGCGCGTGGAGCGAGACCGCCGACGTCTCACCGCGCACCGACTTGTTGAGGGTGCGGACCAGCGCGCCGGGGAGCCCGGCGGCCTCGGCGGTGATCCCGAGCGCACTGCGGAGCGCCTGGACGGGGACCTCCTCGAGCCGGCGCTCGGCCCGCTCGCGCTCCTTGGCGACCTTCGACCGGTCCGGGACGGTGCCCCACGGGGCCGGCATGCCCCGCTTGTCCGGGTCGGTCGAGAGGACGCTCGCGAGCAGCCGCATCGCGCTGACGCCGTCGACCAGCGCGTGGTGGGTCTTGGTGTACATCGCCACGCGGCCGTCGGCGAGGCCCTCGATCACGCTGGCCTCCCACAGCGGTCGCTCCCAGGCGAGCCGGGTGCTGTGGAGCCTCGAGCACAGCTCGAGCAGCTCGCGCACGCGCCCCGGTCCGGGCAGGGCGCTGTGGCGGACGTGGTGCTCGATGTCGAACTGCTCGTCGGGCTTCCAGACCAGCTGGCCCGCGGTCCTCGCCGAGCGGTGGGGGTGCTTGAGGAACAGCGGCGCCACCTCGTCGACGTCACGCATCGCCTCGAACATCTCGCGGACGTAGTCGTCCCCGGCACCCTCGGGCTTGCGGAAGAGCTGCAGCCCACCGACGTGCATCGGCATGCTGCGGTTCTCGGCGAGCAGGAACGCCGTCGAGGTCGGGTCGATGGGTGTGACCATGCAGATCCTCCTGGGTGACGGCGGTCCTGCGATCCTCGCCGTTCACCGAGCCGTCGACAAGGGGACGCGGCGTTGCCCTTGCGGCGAGAGGTCCGCTGCGGCGAGGCTGCCACCCGGACCATCGACCAGTCATCTCGGGAGTGCTCATGTTCCGCCGGACCCTCACCCTGCTCGCGCTCGTGCTCGGCGTCGTCGTCGGCCTGCCCGCCACGGCGTACGCCGAGACCTACTCCGCGCCGCTGACCACGGCCATCGGCGACCTCACCGTCGCCAGCGAGGTCCGGACCGGCTACTCGCGCGACCTCTTCCCGCACTGGGTGGACGCCGACGGCGACGGCTGCCACGCCCGCAACGAGGTGCTGATCGAGGAGGCCGACGACCCGGTGACCGTCGGCTCGGGCTGCTCGCTGTCGGGAGGCCGCTGGTTCTCCTACTACGACCGCGTGTCGTGGACCAGCACCTCCGACGTCGACATCGACCACATGGTCCCGCTGGCCGAGGCCTGGGACTCGGGCGCACGGACGTGGAGCACGGCCACCCGCCAGTCCTACGCCAACGACCTCGGCGACCACCGCACCCTGGTCGGCGTCACCGACGACGTCAACCAGGCCAAGAGCGACCAGGACGTCGCCGAGTGGCTGCCGCAGTACGACCGGTGCCGCTACCTCCGTGAGTTCGTCGCGGTGAAGCTGCGCTGGCGGCTCAGCGTCGACTCGGCCGAGAAGTCCGCGATGACCTCGCTCGCCTCCTCGTGCACCAACGCCACGATCACGGTGACCCGCGCCCGCTGACGCCCGGCGCAACGGCAGGGCCCCTGCCACGAACCGTCCACAGCCGGGCGGCCCGGGCGTCCCTCCACAGGCCGCGGCCCGGGCGGCGGTTGCCGTCGTGCGCCGTCCCTAGCGTCCTCGTCAGGCGCCGGACCGACCGGCGCCACGACGAGGGGAGACGGTCGATGAGGAAGGTGTGGGTGGTCCTGGTGGCCACGCTGACGGGGTTGCTGCTGGGGGTCGCCGGGGCGGTCGGGGCGAGCGTGACCGACCCCGACACGATCGTGCGCGTGGAGGGCGACGCGGCCAACGGGTTCGGGATCCACCGTCACGACGGGTCGGCCCTGTTCCCGCCGACCGGCTCCGAGGCACGGGCCGAGTGCAGCGAGTACGACCGGCTCGGCCAGCGGGTGCGCTGCCGTACGGCGACCCGGGTCTGGTACCGCGAGCTGGCCGAGATCCAGCGGTCCCTGGAGTGGGCGCTGGCACAGTAGTCAGCCCTGGCCGGGGGGCGGCCTCTGGCAGGATCGTGGCCATGGAGGTCGCGCCGCTGGACCGGATCTGGGGCAGGGGGCGGAGCTCCCTGTCCGCCCGGCTCACGCGGACCCGCTCCAAGTCGTGGCAGATCGCGCAGTGCGCGATCGCCGCGGGGGTCGCCTGGTTCGTCGCGGCCGACCTGCTGGGCCACGAGACGCCCTTCTTCGCGCCGATCGCGGCAGTGGTCAGCCTCGGCACCTCCTACGGCCAGCGGCTGCGCCGGGTCGCGGAGGTGACGCTGGGTGTGGCGATCGGCGTCGCGGTCGCGGACCTGCTCGTCATCGGCATCGGAACCGGCGCCTGGCAGCTGACGCTGATCGTCGCGCTGGCGATGACCTCGGCGTTCCTGCTCGACGGCGGGCAGCTGTTCGTCACCCAGGCAGCGGTGCAGTCGATCGTGGTGGCCACGCTGCTGCCCCAGCCGGACGCCGCGTTCACGCGGTGGACCGACGCGCTGGTGGGCGGTGCGGTGGCGCTGGTCGCCGCGACCGTGGTGCCGGCAGCGCCGCTGCGCCGGCCCCGCGAGCAGGCCGCGGTCGTGCTGCGCAAGGTCGCTGCCCTGCTGCGGGCGGCCGGCGACGTGATGGACGACGGCGAGGTCGATCCCGCCCTGGAGCTGCTCGCCGACGCCCGCTCCACCGACTACCTCATCCGGGAGCTGCAGCTGGCGGCCGACGAGGGGCTGGCCGTGGTGGCGTCCTCGCCCTTCCGGGTGCGCCACCGGCCCGGCGTACGCCGGATGGCCGAGCTGGTCGACCCGCTGGACCGGGCGCTCCGGTCCACGCGCGTGCTGGTCCGCCACACGGCCGTGGCGGCCTACCACCGGCGGCCGGTCCCGCACGCCTACGCCGTCCTGGCGCGCGAGCTCGCCGACGCGGTCGACGAGGCGGCCGAGGAGCTGCACGCCAACCGGATGGCCGTCGGGGCGCGGCCGGCGCTGCTCGCGGTCGGTTTCGCGACCGGCCAGGTCGAGCGCTCCGCGGTGCTGTCGGCCGAGGTGGTGCTGGCCCAGCTGCGGGGGATCGTCGCCGACATGCTGCTGCTCACCGGCCTCGACCCGCTGGAGGCGACCGACGCGTTGCCACCCCCGCCGGGGTACCTCGAGCCGTGAGCGGTCCCCGGTGGGTGCTCCACGTCGACCTCGACCAGTTCCTGGCGGCGGTGGAGGTGCTGCGCCGGCCCGAGCTCGCCGGGCTCCCCGTCGTGGTCGGTGGCCGGGGCGTCGTCACGGAGCGCGCGGTCGTGTCGACGGCGTCCTACGAGGCGCGCGAGCACGGCATCCGGTCCGGCATGCCGCTGCGGACGGCCCACAAGAAGTGTCCCGACGCGGTCTTCCTGCCCGTCGACTTCCCCGTCTACGAGGACGCCTCGGCCCGGGTGATGGCGACCCTGCGCTCGCTGGAGTGGGGCGGCGTGCCGGTGGTGCTGGAGGTCCTCGGCTGGGACGAGGCCTTCCTGGGCGCCGGCGACGGGCACGGCGAGCTCGGCGACCCGGTGGCGTACGCGGCCGCGATCCGCCGGGCGGTGCTCGACGCGACCAGCCTGCACTGCTCGGTCGGCGTCGGCAACAACAAGCTGCAGGCCAAGATCGCCACCGACTTCGGCAAGCCGCGCGGGGTGTTCGTGCTGACCGACGAGACGTGGTTCCCCCACATGGGGGAGCGGCCGACCCGGGCACTGTGGGGCGTCGGCGCGAAGATCGCAGGACGGCTGTCCTCGCTCGGGATCGAGACCGTGCGCGACCTCGCGTCCTCCGACACCGAGACGCTGGCGGGGGAGTTCGGCCCGACGATGGGGCCGTGGTTCCACCGGCTCGGGCGGGGCGTCGACACCAGCCCGGTCGACGCGACCCCCTGGGTGCCACGCGCCCACGGTCACGAGGAGACCTTCCAGACCGACCTCGAGTGGCACGAGGTGCCCGACGCGGTGCGCGCGCTCACCGCTCGCGCGCTGGCCTCGATCGACGCGGAGGGGCGGCCGGCGATGCGGGTCCACCTCAAGGTCCGCTACCGCTCGTTCTTCACCCTGACGCGGTCGCGCAAGTTGCCCGAGCCCTCCCGCGACCTGGCCGTGCTGGGCGACGCGGCCGTGGCGCTGCTCGACCGCGTCGAGCAGGACAAGCAGGTGCGGCTGCTCGGCGTACGGCTGGAGATGGTGCCGCCCGAGGGCGGCTACTGAGGGGTCCGGTCGGCCGCGAGGACGGCCAGCCACGCCCGGCTGCTGCTCCCGTCGAACGGCGGCTCCCCGCGGCGGACGACGTCCTCGACCGACCGACAGGACGCGAGGGCCCCGGCCACGAGCTGCTCCGGGTACGCCCACCGCTCACGGTGGTCCGCGAACTCGTCCTCGTCGTCGACCCACACCCGCCCGGTCAGCCCCTGCACCACGTCGAGGTCGAGGTCGACCGAGCGGACGGTGGCGCCGTCCCAGGCCGGGGGCGTGGCGATGTCGACGTAGACCCGCACGCTGCCGCGCGGGTCGTGGAAGGCCGCGATCCAGCCCCGCTCGGGCAACCCGTCGTGGGGCACCAGCCCGACCTGGTCGTACGGCGCGACGTAGTCGGCCCCGGGGCGGGTGAAGCGCGACCCCGCCGGGAAGCCGATCCAGTCGCCGTGCTCGTCGGCCCCGAGGTAGCGGCCGGCGAAGACCCAGTGCGGCCGGTCCGGCCACTTGGTCATCTCGCAGCGGACCGGTGTCCCGGGCTCGAACCTCACGGGTCGTGTCTACACGATCGTCGGTGGCTTCAGCCTTGCGCTCGCCCGGGCGACGACGTCCTGGTAGCGCGAGCCGGTGAGCCGCGCGAAGTGGTGCATGGCGTGCGCGTCGAGCCCGACCAGGCAGCGGGCGCGTCCCTTGAGAACGGCGCCGAGGATGATCGAGGCCGCCTTCTCCGGGGTCATCCTCGCCAGCTTCTCGTCGAAGAACGCGGCGGAGGCCTCCTTGTCCTCCTCCGGGGCCATCCGGGCGTTGCGGGCGATCGCGGTCTTGATCCCGCCGGGATGGACGACGGTGACGCCGACGGGGTGGCCGGCGACGAGCATCTCCTCGCGCACCGCCTCGGACAGGCCGCGCACGGCGTACTTGGTGGCGTTGTACATCGACTGGCCCGGCATCGAGACCAGCCCGAAGAGGGAGGAGATGTTGACCAGGTGGCCCTCACCCGAGGCGATCAGGTGGGGGAGGAACTCCTTGGTGCCGTGGACGACGCCCCAGAAGTTGATGCCGACGATCCACTCCATGTCGTCGTAGTCGAGGGACCCCAGGTCGCCGGCCAGGGCGACCCCGGCGTTGTTGACCACGACGTTGACCCGACCGAAGTGCGCCGCGACCCCGGCGGCGTACGTCGCGAAGGCGGCCCGGTCGGACACGTCGAGCCGCTCGGAGCGGACCTCTCGCACGCCCGCCTGCTCGACCAGGGTCACGGTCTCGGCGAGGCCGGTCTCGTCGACGTCGGACAGGGCGAGGAGCGATCCGCGCCGCGCGCAGTCGAGGGCGAGGACGCGGCCGATGCCGGACCCCGCCCCGGTGATGACGACGACCTTGTCGGACAGGGACTTCATGCGGTGCTCCCGGTGGTCGAGGGACGGGCGGTGGTCGGACGAGGCGCCCCCAGCTCGTACGCCGTGGCGTCGAACCGGCTGAGCAGGCGGCGGAACGTGAAGGTCGCCCGCGGCCAGAGGGTGGTGTTGCGGCCGTGCTCGTCGAGGTACCAGGACGAGCAGCCGCCGGTGCTCCACACCGTACGGCGCATCCGCCGGTGCAGGTCGTCGTTCCACGCCTGCTGTGCGTCGAGGCGGGGCTCGACGGTGGCGTAGTCGTGGCGGCGCATGGTGCGGACGGCGTCGACCACGTAGGCGACCTGCGACTCGATCACGAACACCATGCTGGAGTGGCCGAGCCCGGTGTTGGGCCCGACGATCGAGAAGTAGTTGGGGAAGCCGTGGACGGTCGTGCCCTTGTAGGCCGCCTGCCCGCCGGCGGCCCAGGTCTCGGCGAGCGTGCGGCCCTCGCGCCCCGTCACGTGGTGGGCGAACGGCTGGTCGGTCGTGTGGAAGCCGGTCGCCACGACCAGCACGTCCACCGGGTGCTCGACGCCGTCGGCGGTGACGACCGCGTCGGCCGTGACCTTGGTGATCGGCTCGGTGACGAGGTCGACGTGGTCGCGGGCCAGGGTGGGGTAGTAGGTGTTGGAGATCAGGATCCGCTTGCAGCCGATCTCGAAGTCGGGGGTGAGGCGCTCGCGCAGCTCCGGGTCGGAGACGCCCCGGCGGAGGTTGGCCTGCGCGAGGAGCCGGGCCGGCCGGGCGAGCCGCGGCTCGACGGTGAAGCCCGGGACGTAGGACTCGCGGCCCCAGTAGATCGCGGTCCGGTAGAGCCGCTGCAGCAGCGGGATCCGCTGGAACAGCCGCTTCTCCAGACCGGTGTAGGGGCGGTCGTTGCGGGGGATCACCCAGGCGGGGGTGCGCTGGAAGACGTCGAGGTGGGAGGCCACCTGGGCCACCTCGGGGACGATCTGGACCGCCGAGGCGCCGGTGCCGACCACGGCCACGCGCTTGCCGGCCAGGTCGACGTCGTGGTCCCAGCGGGCCGAGTGGAAGAGCTCGCCGGCGAAGGAGTCGATGCCGTCGATGTCGGGCAGCCGCGGCTCGGACAGCCCGCCGGAGCCGCTGATCAGCGTGCGCGAGCGGATCGTCCCGGCCGACGTACGGACCACCCAGCGCTGGGTCTCGTCGTCCCACCGTGCGTCCTCGACGGCGGTGTCGAACACGAACCGGTCGAGCACGCCCGACTCGCGGGCGACCCGCTGGAGGTAGGCCTGGATCTCCGGCTGCGGCGAGAACGACATCGACCAGTCGGGGTTGGGGGCGAAGGAGAACGAGTAGAGCTGCGACGGCACGTCGCAGGCGGCGCCGGGGTAGGTGTTGTCACGCCAGGTGCCACCGACGTCGGGACCTCTCTCGACCACGAGGACGTCGTCCTCGCCGGCCTCGGCCAGCTTGATCGCCGCGCACAGTCCCGCGAAGCCGGCGCCGACGACGAGGTGGTCGACCGCTCTCTCAGTCATCCCCCGACCGTATTGGCGCTATTGAACAGACGTCAATAAGATGGCCCCGTGACGACCGGCACAGCGAGCGCGAGGACCAGGCTGGACCCCGCGCGGCGTCGCACCCAGCTGCTCGACCTCGGCGTGGGCCTGCTGGCGACCCGGACCCTCGACGAGCTGACGATCGACCTGCTGGCCGAGCGGGCCGGGATCTCGCGAGGGCTGCTCTACCACTACTTCGGCGGCAAGCACGCCTTCCACGAGGCGGTCGTCCGCCGGGCGGTGGAGGACCTGGTCGCCCAGACCGCGCCGCCGGCCGGCGGCGAGCCGCTCGAGCGGCTGCTGGCGTCGATGACCTCGTACGTCGACTACGTGACGGCCAACTACGAGGGGTACGCCTCGATCGTCCGCGCCGCGCAGGGCGGCCACGAGGCGCTGCGCCGGCTCCACGAGCAGGCACGCAACGTGCTGACCGACCGGATCTTCACCGAGGACGCGCAGGGCGCGGTCATCCCCGACACGCCGGCCACCCGGCTGGCCGTCCGCGGTTGGTCGGCCATGACCGAGGAGCTGGTCCTGACCTGGGCCGCCGACCCCGGCCCGGTCACTCGCGACCAGCTGCTCGCCGCCGTCACCGGCTCCCTCCCGGCCCTGGTCGACCTGCTCCGCTGATCCACCGAGGGATCCCGGGCAGGGTCACAGCTCCCGGACGGTGAGCAGGTTGTCGCCGTGGACGGGGTCGCGCTCCACCTCGCCGGTCTCGCGGAACCCCAGCTTCGCCAGCACCCGTCGCGACGCCTGGTTCCAGTCGCGAACCCCCGCCCACACCCTCGGGTGCCCGGCCTCGCCGGCCCAGGCGACCACGGCTCGCCCCGCTTCGGTCGCGTAGCCGCGACCGTGCGTCGCGCGCAGCAGCTCGAAGGCCAGCTCCGGCTCCCCGGGCGGGCCGTTCCCGTGGTGGACCAGCCCGCAGCAGCCGATGACGTCGCCCGTGCCCTTCCGCTCCACGGCCAGGATCCCCGGCGACGACTCCGTGGCCTCCGCGCGGATCTGCGCGGCGATGTCGGCCACGCTCGGTCGACCCTCGAGGTCGATCCGCCGGTGCGGTGGCACCCGCGGGTCCCGCTCGGTCCACAGCCGCCGGAAGAACCCGGCCTCCTCGACCCTGCGACGCCGCAGGACGAGGCGGTCGGTCTCCAGGGCGTCCGGGACGGGCACTCGCGTCATGCCGGCATTGTGCCGACGTCAGCGCGGCAGCAGCACCCGCAGCGTGGTGTCGCCGGGTCGCGACTCCAGGCTGACCGCGCCGCCGTGGGCCGTGACGATGGCCTGCACCAGCGCCAGCCCCAGGCCGGCGCTGCTGCCCACCTCGCGGGTCCGTGCGGCGTCACCGCGCGTGAAGCGCTCGAAGGCGCGGTCGGCGAGGCCGGGCTCGAACCCGGGACCGTCGTCGTGGACGGTGAAGCCGTCGTCGTCGGCCCTCACGGTCACGGTCGTCCCGGCGGGGGTGTACTTGCGAGCGTTGGTCAGCAGGTTGGTGACGACCTGGTGGAGCCGGTGCTCGTCGCCGATCACCTCGACCGGCTCCTCGGGCACCTCGATGCGCCACACGTGGTCGGGCGCCAGCACCCGGGCGTCGGTGACGGCCTCGAGCAGGACGCGGGTCAGGTCGACCCGGTCCCGGGCGAGCGGGCGACCGGAGTCCAGCCGAGCCAGCAGCAGCAGGTCCTCGACGAGGGCGGTCATCCGCGTCGCCTCGACCGACACCTTCGCCAGCGCCTCCTCGACGACCTCCTCGTCGGGTCGCCGGGCGGCGAGCTCGGCGTACCCCTGGATGGTCGCGAGCGGGGTGCGCAGCTCGTGGGAGGCGTCGGCCACGAACTGCCGCACCTGCTGCTCCGAGCGGTGCCGGGCGGCGAGCGAGGCCTCGACGTGGTTCAGCAGGGTGTTGAGGGCGCTGCCGACCTGGCCGACCTCGGTGCGGTCGTCGGTGAGCTCGTCGGGGACGCGGTCGGTGAAGGCGACCTCGCCGGTCGACAGGGGGAGCGTCGCCACCCTGTGGGCGGTGGCGGCCACCTGGCGCAGCGGTCGCAGCTGACGTCGTACGACGACGAGGCCTGCCAGGGTCGCCACCAGCACTGCGGCGGCGACGAGCGCCGCCTCGGTCAGGACCAGGTCCTCGAGGGCGCGGTCGATGTCGTCGGTGGGCAGCCCGGCGGCGACCGTGCCCGCCTGGTCGAGGGCGACGCGGTAGTGGCCCAGCCCGTCGAGGTCCACCGGATGGGGCTGACCGTCGGCGGGGAGGAGCGCGACGGCCTCGAAGGTCTCGCGGTCGATGGCGACCCGGGTGGCGACCCCGTCGTCCCCGGCCACGATCACGTCGCCGAAGCCCTGGTCGAGGAAGACGGTGAGCGTCCCGACGCCCTGCCCGCGGATCTCCGGGCCCCGGCCGTCGTCCGGGTCGGCCGGCGGGGGCAGGTCGTCCACGGGTGCGCGCTCGGTCCGCCCGAGCGCCTCGAGCACCTGGTCGTCGAGCTGCCCGGTCAGCGAGGCCCGGACGGCGAACCACGTCGCGGTGGCGGCCAGGACGGTGACGACGGCGACCAGGGCCACGCAGGTGACGACGAGCCGCGAGGCGAGGGTGGCGGGCCGGCGCATCAGGACCCCGGCTTCAGGACGTAGCCGGCGCCGCGCATGGTGTGGATCATCGGCTCCCGTCCGACGTCGATCTTCTTGCGGAGGTAGGAGATGTAGAGCTCGACGACGTTGGCCTGGCCACCGAAGTCGTAGTTCCACACGCGGTCGAGGATCTGGGCCTTGCTGAGCACCCGACGAGGATTGCGCATCAGGTAGCGCAACAGCTCGAACTCCGTCGCGGTGAGCGTGATCTCCGTGGCGCCTCGGAAGACCTCGCGGCTGTCCTCGTCCAGCGTGAGGTCGCCGACGCTGAGCACGTGGCGCTCCTCCACCCGGGCCGCCCCGGCCCGCCTCATCAGGGCGCGCAGCCGGGCGACCACCTCCTCGAGGGAGAACGGCTTGGTGACGTAGTCGTCGCCGCCCGCGGTGAGCCCGGCCACCCGGTCCTCGACCGCGTCGCGGGCGGTGAGGAAGAGCACGGGCACCAGCGGGTCGGTCGCGCGCACCCGTCGCAGCACCTCCATGCCGTCGATGTCGGGGAGCATCATGTCGAGCACGATCGCGTCGGGGCGGAAGTCCCGTGCGGCCGCGACGGCCCTCGAGCCCGTGTGGGCCGACCGGGTCTCCCAGCCCTCGTAGCGCACCGCCATCGACACCAGCTCGGCGAGGTTGACCTCGTCGTCGACGACGAGCACGCGCAGCGGTGCGCCGTCGGGGCGGGTGAGCTCCATGCGCACACTCTGCCCTCATCCGCTGTGTGATTGCTGTGAGCGCGCCACGCGCGTCGTGTGCCGGACTTCGCGGCGGGCTCTGGGCCCGCACACAGCCGCAGCACAGGTACGCCGCCGACGCTCCTCCCATGAGCGACCAGCAGACCCCGGACCCGCAGCCCACCACCGACCCCACCCCGGAGGGAGCCGCCGACCCCACGGAGCCGGCCGGGTCCCGCCGCGACCGCTTCCGGGCGCGGTCGGCCCGCTTCCGTGAGGGCCCGCACCGGATCAGCCGGAGCATCGCCGTCGCCCTCGCCTCGGGCCTGATCATCGGCGGTGCCGGCGGCTTCGCGGTCGCCGCGGTGACGACCGACGGCCCCGACCACGGCGGCCCCCACGGCGGCCCCCACGGCCGGCCTTTCGACGCGCCGCACGAGGACGAGCAGCGCCGCGACGTACCGCCGGGGACGCCCGGGGAGCTGCCGCCGTCCACCCCGCCCGAGGACTCCGGCGACCTCGCCGGCTGAGCGCTGCCCGACGCCCGCGTCAAACCCGTTGCGCCGTACGGGAGAATCGACGGCGTTGTGGACATCACCATCAGCTATCCGCCCGAGCTCCCGGTCACGCAGCGGCGCGAGGACATCGCGGCGGCCATCCGGGACCACCAGGTCGTCATCGTCGCGGGCGAGACCGGGTCGGGGAAGACCACCCAGCTTCCGAAGATCTGCCTCGAGCTGGGGCGCGGCGGCGACGGTCGGTTGATCGGTCACACGCAGCCGCGGCGGATCGCGGCGCGCTCGGTGGCCGAACGGATCGCCGAGGAGCTCGGGACCGGGCTGGGGGAGCTGGTCGGCTACCAGGTGCGGTTCACCGACCGGACCTCGAAGGCCGGGCGGGTCAAGGTGATGACCGACGGCATCCTGCTGGCGGAGCTGCAGCGTGACCGCCAGCTCCGGAAGTACGACACGATCATCATCGACGAGGCCCACGAGCGCAGCCTCAACATCGACTTCCTGCTCGGCTACCTCAAGCGGCTGCTCCCGCGGCGGCCCGACCTCAAGCTGGTCATCACCTCGGCGACCATCGACGTCGACCGGTTCGCGCAGCACTTCGACGCGCCCGTCGTCGAGGTCTCGGGCAGGACCTATCCCGTCGAGGTCCGCTACCGGCCGCTCATGGAGCTCCCCGAGGACGACGACGAGGGTGAGGTCGTCCAGCGCGACCAGACCGAGGCGATCCGGGACGCCGTCCGGGAGCTGTCCGGGGAGGGACCGGGCGACATCCTGGTGTTCCTGCCGGGGGAGCGGGAGATCCGCGACACCGCCGACGAGCTCGCCGGTCTCGACCGGACCCACCACCGGGCGACGGCGCTGGAGGTCGTGCCCCTCTACTCCCGGCTCTCGGCCGCCGAGCAGCACCGGGTGTTCTCGTCCCACCCGTCGTCCGTACGCCGGGTCGTGCTCGCCACCAACGTCGCCGAGACCTCCTTGACCGTCCCCGGCATCCGCTACGTCATCGACACCGGTGTCGCGCGGATCAGTCGCTACTCCTCGCGCACCAAGGTGCAGCGGCTCCCGGTCGAACCGATCAGCCAGGCCTCGGCCAACCAGCGCTCCGGCCGCTGCGGCCGCGTGGAGGCCGGCATCGCGATCCGGCTCTACGCCGAGGAGGACTTCGAGGCGCGCCCGGAGTTCACGGACCCCGAGATCCTGCGCACCAACCTCGCCAGCGTCATCCTGCAGATGGCCTCCTTGGGGCTCGGTGACGTCGCGCGGTTCCCCTTCGTGGAGCCGCCGGACAGGCGCAACGTCACCGCGGGCGTCCAGCTGCTCGAGGAGCTGGGGGCCCTGTCGTCGGGTGGGGGCGCGGATCCCCGGCTGACCCGGCTCGGCAAGCGGCTGGCGCGGCTCCCGATCGACCCGCGCCTCGGCCGGATGATCCTCGAGGCCGAACGGCTCGGCTGCCTGCGCGAGGTGATCGTGATCGCTGCGGCCCTCAGCCTGCAGGACCCGCGGGAGCGGCCGGCCGAGCAGCGGCCGCAGGCCGACCAGCAGCACGCGCGCTTCACGGCCGAGGCCAGCGACTTCCTGACCTGGCTCAACCTGTGGCGCTACGTCAAGGAGCAGCAGCGCGAGCTCTCCTCGAGCGCGTTCCGCCGGATGTGCAAGCGGGAGTTCCTCAACTACCTGCGGGTGCGCGAGTGGCAGGACTTCGAGTCGCAGCTGCGTCAGGTCTGCCGTGAGATGCGGCTCGACATCGGGCAGCCGGCCGACGTGCCCGACGCCGACGGCATCCACCAGGCGCTGCTGTCGGGGGTGCTCAGCCACATCGGGGCGCTCGAGGAGCGCGCCCAGGGCCGGCCCGGCGAGCGGCGGCCGATGCGGGAGTACCTCGGCGCGCGCGGCGCGCGTTTCGCAATCTTCCCCGGCTCCGGCCTCAAGGGGAAGAACCCGCAGTTCCTCATGGCCGGCGAGCTCGTCGAGACCGGTCGCCTCTGGGCCCGCCAGAACGCCGCGATCAAGCCGGAGTGGGCCGAACGGCTCGGCGGACACCTCGTCAAGCGGTCCTACTCCGAGCCGCACTGGTCGAAGAAGCGCGGATCGGCGATGGCCCACGAGAAGGTCACGCTGTACGGCGTCCCGCTGGTCGCCGACCGGCTCGTCGCCCTCGGCCGGCTCGATCCCGCGCTCGCCCGCGAGCTCTTCGTCCGGCACGCCCTCGTCTATGCCGAGTGGCCGACCCGGCACCGGTTCCTCGCCGAGAACCGCCGGCTGCTGGAGGAGGCCGAGGAGCTCGAGCACCGTGCGCGTCGGCGCGACCTCGTGGTCGACGAGCACACCCTCTTCGACTTCTACGACGCCCGGATCCCTGCGCACGTCGTGAGCGGTGCCCACTTCGACCAGTGGTGGAAGGGCGAGCGGCGCGAACGCCCCGACCTGCTGACCTTCGACCCGGCGATGCTCACCCACGACACCGCCGAGGAGGTGAGCGAGGCCGACTACCCCGAGCAGTGGGTGAGCGAGGGGCTGACCTTTCCGATCAGCTACCACTTCGAGCCGGGTGCGGCGGAGGACGGCCTCACGATCGACGTCCCCGTCGCCACCCTCAACCGGGTGACCGCCGAGGACTTCTCCTGGAACGTGCCCGGGCTCCGGCACGAGCTGGTCACCAGCCTCCTGCGCAGCCTGCCGAAGCAGCTGCGGGTCAGCTTCGTCCCGGCCCCCAACACCGCGCGAGAGTTCCTCGCCACCGTGCCGCCGGGGGAGGAGCCGCTGCTCGACGCCCTCGAGCGGCACCTGCGCGGGACGACCGGGGTCGCGGTCCCGCGCGAGGCGTGGGACTGGGCCAAGGTGCCCGAGCACCTCCGACCGACGTACCGGGTGCTGGACGAGGGCGGCCGCGAGCAGGCCCGGGGCAAGGACCTCGAGGTGCTCAAGGAGCCGCTGCGGGGGGAGTTCGACACCGCCATGGCCGAGGTCGCCGCCGACACCACGACCACCGGCCAGACCCGCTGGACCTTCAACAGCTTGCCGGCCGAGCAGACCTGGAAGCGCGCCGGCCACGAGGTGCGCGGCTTCCCCGCGCTCGACGACGAGGGCGGCTCGGTCGGCCTCCGCGTCTGCGGTTCGCCGGCCGAGGCGGCCGCGCGGCACCGGCTGGGCGTGGGCCGGCTGCTGCTGCTCGCCCTGCCGCAGCCGGACCTGCTCACGGGGCTGTCCAACGCCGACAAGCTGGGCCTCGCCGGGTCTCCGTACCCCTCGGTCGCCGAGCTCGTCGAGGACTGCCGGCGGGCCGTGGTGCTGGCGTCGGTGGACGCGCAGCCGCCCGCCCGCGACCAGCAGGCCTACGACGCCCTCCTCGCGACCACGCGAGAGGGGCTCGAGCCGCGGATGCGCGAGCTGCTGGCCCTCGTCGTCGGCGTGCTCGGCCGGTGGCGCACGACCGACAAGTCGCTCGCAGGTCGCGCCGACCTCGCCGTCCTGGCCAGCCTCACCGACATGCGCGACCAGCTCGCTCGGCTGGTCCACCGCGGTTTCGTCTCCGAGGCGGGCCCGGAGCGGCTGCGTCGCTACCCGACCTACCTGGCCGCGCTCGACCACCGGCGCGCGCGACTCGACGAGCAGCCGGCGCGCGACCAGCAGCTGCTCGCGCAGGTGGCGGACCTGCAGGCGGCGTACCTCCACCAGGTCGACGCGCTCCCCGAGGGCCGCCCACCGTCGGCGGGGCTGCGCGAGGTCCGGTGGCTGCTCGAGGAGTACCGCGTCTCGCTCTTCGCCCAGCAGCTCGGCACGACGCAGAAGGTCAGTGACCAGCGGATCCGCAAGGCGCTCGCCGCGGCGACGTAGCCTGTGGCGGTGACGGAGCGACCGCACCACCGGCCGACCACCCCCGGGAGCCACTACTTCGAGGCGATCTCGTCGGGAGTCGACCCCGCCGAGCTGCGCGAGGCCGCCGATCGGGCGGCCACGCTGCTGGTCCGCGGCGCCCACGGCCGCGCCGACGGCGAGGTCGCCGACCGGCTGCTGCACCTCGCCGACACCGAGGGCATCGAGACCATCGCCGAGGTCTGGGCAGGCTCCCCGGGTGACTCGCTCGCCGGGTGCCTGTGGCGGCTGTTCCTGCTCCGCTCCTGGGTGTACGCCGACCCCGTCGGCGTCGCCCGGCAGTTCGAGGCGGGCCGGACCTCGGCGCCGGTGGCGCGCGTCGTGGCCGGCGTCGCCGACCCGCCCGGTCCCGACGAGCTCAAGGCGATGGTCGACGAGGTGCTCCGCGGGATCGCCGACGCCGACTTCGCCGACGTCCTCTTCCGCGCCGCCGCCTTCGCCCGGGTCGTCGCGACCGGCCGGGCGGGCCTGGCCAGCGCCTCGGGCGAGGAGGTCGTCCGGATGCTGTCGCTCGCCGAGCAGCTCGAGGCGGCAGGACACGTCGAGCTGACCCACGGACTTGCCTGACGGGATTGGCCCCGGGGCCTAGACTGGCGGTCGTGTGCCGGGCCGCGGCAGCCCCGGGTCCCAACTGAAGCCGCTACGAGCGGCCACGCGCCGTGAGGCGCTCCCGGTCCGGCACACGACACCCCATAGCCTCCCCCCATGAGCGACGACATCAGCTACCGCCCCGAGCTCGACGGTGAGCCCGACCCCGGCGAGGTCGTCTGGGCGTGGGTCCCCTACGAGGACGACCCCACCCAGGGCAAGGACCGTCCGGTGCTCCTGCTCGCCGAGCGGGACGGCCGCTGGGCCGGCCTGATGCTCACCAGCCAGGACCACGACCGCGACGCCGAGGACGAGGCCCGCCACGGCCGACACTGGATGGACGTCGGCAGTGGCGACTGGGACGCCGAGGGCCGCGCGAGCGAGGTCCGGCTGGACCGGCTGCTGATGCTCGAGCGGTCCGCGATCCGTCGCGAGGGAGCAGCACTGGACCGGACCGTCTTCGACGCCGTCGTGGCCGCCGCGCGGGAGCACCACGGCGACGACTGAGCGGGGTTCGTACGCATCGGTAGGCTGGCCCCTCGTTGTCGATCGGGGAGGTCCCACAAGTTGTTCCGGCGCGTGTCCTTGGGACTCCTGCTCGCTGCGCTCGCGCTGTCCGCGTGCGAAGCCGACCCCGGTCCCACGCCGGAGTCCGACGGCGAGACCACGACCGTCCCGACCGGCGACCGCTCCCTGACCTTCGGCGTCTACGGCACCGACGAGGAGCTGGCGGCCTACGAGTCGCTCGTCGACGTCTACAACTCCCTCTACGAGGGGGCCGAGATGACGATGGAGGGCTACGGCAGCCGCGAGGAGCTCATGGGCGAGATGCGCGAGTCCGGGGACGTGCCCGACGTCTTCCTCACCGCGCACCGCGACCTGGCGTGGCTGGAGGAGCAGCAGAAGCTGCAGCCGGTCGACCAGCTCCTCATCGAGCGAGGCCTGGACTTCGGTGACCTCTACTCCCGCGACGCGCTGCTCGCCTTCAGCGCCGAGTCCCGGCTGCAGTGCATGCCCGTCGGCGTCTCGCCGCAGGTGATCCTCTACAACACCGAGCTGCTCGACTTCGAGGCCATGGAGGCCCGCGGCATCTCGGCCCCGGTCGAGGGCCTGGGCTGGAACTTCGAGCAGTTCGTGGCCGCCGCCGAGTTCGCCAGCCGGCCCCGGCGCCACACCCGCGGGATCTACGTCGAGCCGTCCCTGCGTGGTCTCGCTCCGTGGATCTACTCGGCAGGCGGTGAGGTCTTCGACGACGCCGAGGAGCCGACCTCGCTGGCGTTCTCCGACGACGGCACGCAGGCCGCACTCGAGACGGTGCTCGAGGTGCTGCGCGACCCGCGGCTGACGCTGAGCGACCGGCAGCTGCGCAAGCAGTCGGCGCTGGAGTGGTTCAAGCAGGGCAAGCTCGCGATGCTCCCCGGCTACCGCGAGCAGGTGCCACAGCTGCGGCAGGTCGCCGACCTGGACTTCGACGTGATCCCGATCCCCAGCATCGAGCGCAGCGCGACCGTGGCGAACCTGACCGGGATGTGCATGTCCGCCGACGTCCGCAACGTCCCGGCGGCGGCTGACTTCCTGGTCCACATGACCTCGCCGGTGTCCGTGCGCCGGCTGGTCTCGACCGGTCACCTGGTGCCGGCGAACCTCGAGGTGGCGCTGTCCGACGACTTCCTGCAGCCGGGCCGGGAGCCGGTCCACAGCCAGGTGTTCACCAACCAGGTCCGGACCATCGTGCTGCCGCCGCTGATCGACAACTGGTCCTCGCTCGAGGACGCGGTCTCCGGCAGCCTCGAGACGCTGCTCACCGCGCCGCTGCTGGCCGACCTCGAGGCGCTCACGACGCAGATCGACGAGGAGTCGCGGACCGTGCTGGCTCCCGAGGAGGAGCCGAGCGAGGAGACCGAGTCTCCCTAGGGGGTTCCCTCGGGCTCGACGTCCCCGGCGAGGACGGCGTCGACGAGCAGCGGCACCATCAGCTCGCGCTGCCACGGTCGCGCCGCGAAGCCCTGCAGCAGCCCGTCGACGGCCACGGCGAGCTCCTCCGGCACGCGGGTCGCGGGCGGCGCCCACAGCACGCGGCGCAGGTGGTCGGGGGTCAGCAGGTTCTCGGCGGGGATGCCGTGCTCCTCCGAGAGCGCGGCGACGGCCTCCTTGGCGGCGGCGAGCCTGCGGGCGGCGACGGGGTCCTTCTCCGGCCAGGTCCGGGGCAGCGGCGGACCGTCGCCACGGGGCGCGCGGGTCGGCAGCTGCTCCTCGGGGAGCTCGCCCACCGCGAGCAGCGCCTCGACCCACTGGGTCGCGTAGCGGGAGGCGCCCCGGCCGTGGAAGCCCTGGGTGCGCAGCAGGGTGCGGCGGTCGGTGGGCATGGCGGAGGCTGCGGCGACGATGGCGGAGTCGGGGAGGATCCGGCCGGGGGTGACGTCCCGCTCGCGGGCGATCTCGTCACGCAGCTCCCACAGCGCCCTGACCGCCCCGAGGCTGCGTCGGCCGCGGACCCGGTGGACGCCCGACGTACGCCGCCAGGCATCGACGCGCACGGCGGGCCGGAAGCCGCGCAGCGCGTCGAACTCCTGGCGCGCCCACTCGTCCTTGCCGGTCTCGACCAGCTCCTCGGCGAGCACGTCGCGCAGCTCGACCAGCACCTCCACGTCGAGCGCGGCGTACTCGAGCCACGGCTCGGGGAGCGGTCGCGTGGACCAGTCCACGGCCGAGTGCTCCTTGGCGAGCCGTTGGCCCAGCAGCGTCTCGACCAGGGTGGCGAGCCCGACGCGCGGATAGCCGAGCAGCCGCCCGGCGAGCTCGGTGTCGAAGAGGGCGCTGGGGGTCAGCCCGACGTCGGCCAGGCACGGCAGGTCCTGGGTGGCGGCGTGGAGGATCCACTCGGTGCCGTCGAGCACCTCCTGGAGCGGGGCCATCGAGGCGAAGGGGATCGGGTCGACCAGGTGGGTGCCGGAGCCCTCGCGACGCAGCTGGATGAGATAGGCCCGCTGGGAGTAGCGGTAGCCGGAGGCGCGCTCGGCGTCGATGGCCACCGGCCCGGACCCGGCCGCCACCGCCGCGCACGTCGCGGCCAGCGCGGCCTCGGTCTCGACGACCGGGGGGAGGGGGTCACGCAGCCGCAGCAGCGGTCGCTGCGGCGGTGCCTCCTCGGGGGCGTCCGGCTCGCTCATCTCCCTCAGTGTCCCGGCCCACGCTGCCCGCGTCGGCTCGGCATCGCGGTCACGCCGTCAGGCACCGGGGGCAGCCCGGCGGCCGTGCAGAGCAGCTCGCCCCAGGCCTCGACGTGGTCGCCGAGGGCGGCCGGGTCGAGCGGGGTCCACGAGGCGCGGATCTCGATCTGGGCGGTGCCGCCCTCGTCCGCCATGCCGCCGAAGCTGTCGGTCGCCACCCGCGTGACGGTGCCCGAGGGAGCCGTGTGGGAGGCGCCGTGGGCCTCCAGCGCCTCGACCAGCCAGGTCCACCCGACGCTGGGCAGCATCGGGTCGGTGATCATGTCGTTCTCGATCTCGGCCCGGGCGTAGGCCACGCACCGGAAGGTGCCGTCCCAGGCGTCGTTGCCGTCGGGGTCGTGGAGCAGGATGATCCGCCCGGTGCCGACGTCGGTGTCGTCCACGGTCACGTCGGCACTCAGCGCGAAGGAGTGGGGGGCGATGCGTTGCGGGGCGGGCATCTCCTCGCAGAAGACCTCCGGGCGCAGTCGTGCCGCCTGCATGCTCTCGACGGCGGCCCGGAACTCGGGCGGCGTCGCGGCCGCACCCGCACCCGGGTGCGTCTCCTGACGGACGACCATGTGCTCACAGTAGGTCGCCGGACTCGGCCCCGATGTGGGAACACGCCGGGCGACCTGCGAGGCTTCGCCCCATGGAGGCGGTATCGGACAGCCCGCTGCTGCGCGCGGCGCGGGGCGAGTCGGTGTCGCGGACACCGGTGTGGTTCATGAGGCAGGCCGGGCGTTCCCTGCCCGAGTACCTCGCGCTGCGGGAGGGCGTCGCCATGCTCGACGCCTGCATGGACCCGGCGCTGGTCACCGAGATCACGCTCCAGCCCGTCCGCCGGTACGGCGTCGACGCGGCCATCTTCTTCTCCGACATCGTGCTGCCGCTCAAGGCGGTCGGGGTCGACCTGGACATCAAGCCTGGCGTGGGCCCGGTCGTCGCCTCCCCGGTGCGGACCCTGGCCGACGTCGCGGCGATCCCGGACCTCGACCCCTCCCACGTCCCCTTCATCACCGAGGCGGTCCGGACGCTCGTCGGCGAGCTCGGGTCGACGCCGCTGATCGGCTTCGCGGGCGCACCCTTCACCGTGGCGTCGTACCTCGTCGAGGGCGGGCCCTCCAAGGACCAGGCCCGGACCAAGGCGATGATGTTCGGCGCCCCCGAGGTGTGGGACGCGCTGATGCGCAAGATCGCCGGCATCTCGGCGGCCTACCTCGAGGTGCAGGTGGCCGCGGGCGCCTCGGCGGTGCAGCTCTTCGACTCCTGGGCCGGGGCGTTGACCCCGACCGACTACGCCACCCACGTCATGCCCCACTCCGCAGCCGTGCTCGAGCGGGCCGGACGCCTCGGCGTGCCCCGCATCCACTTCGGTGTCGGCACCTCCAACCTGCTGACCCTGATGGGCGAGGCGGGCGCCGACGTCGTCGGGGTCGACTGGCGTACGCCGCTCGCCGACGCGATCGAGCGGGTCGGCGACCGGGCCGTGCAGGGCAACCTCGACCCCGCGCTGGTGTTCGCCCCGACCGAGGTGATGCTGCAGCGCGCCGCCGAGGTGATCGAGGCCGGGCGCTACGCCCGCGGCCACATCTTCAACCTCGGCCACGGCGTCATCCCGTCGACCGACCCCGACCAGCTCGCTCGGCTGACCGACTTCGTGCACACCTACGAGCCGCGCGGCTGACCCGGCTCAGGCCTTCTTGGCCGCCGCCTTCTTCGTCGCCTTCCGGGGCGCGGACTTCTTCGCCGGGGCCGCCTTGCGCTTGAGCGACACCTCTACGTGGGTGCCCGACTTGCGGGTCTCGAGGTACGCCTGGTCGGCGACCAGGCTGCTCAGCTTGCTGTGGCCGAAGCTGCGCGGGTCCCAGGACGGGTGGCTGCGGGCGAGGTGGTTGCCGATGGCGCCCAGCGTGGTCCAGCCGTCGTCGTCGGCGGTGGCGTTGACCGCCTTGGTCAGCGCACTCTGCAGGTTGAGCTGCGGCGAGGCCTCCTCCGTCCCGTCGTCGCCGGACTCGTCGGGGTCGTCGTCCTCCGCGTGGTCGCTGCCGAGCACCTCGAGCATGATGAAGCGGTCGCAGGCGTTCTGGAGCGAGATGGCCGTGCGCTTGCGCCCGAGGCCGTAGACGAGCTTCCCCGACTCGCGCAGCCGCAGCGCCAGGCTGGTGAAGTCGCTGTCGCTGCTGACGATCGCGAACGCCTCGACGTTGCCGGCGTAGAGCAGGTCCATCGCGTCGATGATCAGCGCGGAGTCGGTGGAGTTCTTGCCGGTGGTGAAGGCGTTCTGGTGCATCGCCCGGATCGCGCGGGCGTTGAGCTCGCGGGTCCAGCCGCCGAGCCGTGGCGAGGAGAAGTCGCCGTACGCGCGCTTGATCGTGGGGGTGCCGTACTTCGCGAGCTCGTCGAGGATCGCCTCGGCGTACTTGGGGGAGGTGTTGTCGGCGTCGATGAGGACGGCGATGCGTACGGCGCTGGAGTCGGTGTCCACGCGCCGACCCTAGGGCACGTCAGGTCGCCTCAGGCCTCGGCCGTGGGGCGTCGGACGGGATGCCGGGCCAGGAAGCGCCGCAGCACCAGCCAGGCGGGGAGGCCGAGCAGCAGCGCGACCGCGGCGAACGGCAGCAGTGCGCCCGCCACCCTGGCGAGACCGCCCGCGACCGCCGTCAGCGCGTCCCAGCCGGCGTCGAGGCCGGCGAGGAAGGCGGCGGTGTCCTGCTCCTGCTCCGCCGGCGCCGGCTCGTCCTCGGCCTCGAGGTAGACCGTGATCGTCGACAGCGAGGTCTGGTCCTCGAGCCAGGCGAGCTGCGACTTCAGCGAGTCCAGCTCGGCCTGGCGCTGGGTGAGCTGGGCCTCGATGGCGACGACGTCCTGGATGCTCTGGGCCCGTGCCAGCAGCACCTCGACCCGGCGCAGGCTCTGCTCCTGGGCGCGGATGCGGACCTCGGTGTCGATCACCTGCGTCGTCACGTCCTCGGCCTTGCGGGTGGAGGCCGTGACGTCGCCCAGTGCCGCCAGGTCGGTCATCGCACGGTCGAACTCCTCGCTCGGGATCCGCAGCACGAGCCGGGAGAGCCGGGCCTCGCCGTCCTCGCCCGCCGTGGTCTTCTCGTCGGCGATCGAGCCGCCGAGCGCGTCGACGACCTTGCCGAGGTCGAACCTCGCCCCGGCGACGTCGTCGCTCTCGACGGTGAGGCTCCCGGTCGAGATCACCGCAGGTGCGCGGGTGTCCGGCGCGGCCCGGTCGGCGACCTCCCCGACGGAGGAGCGGGTCGACCCGGTGTCGAGCGCGGTGCCCCCGGCGGCCAGCGACCGGTCGCCGGCAGGCGCCTCCTGCTCCGTGCTGGCCGGTTCGGCGCCGGAGTCACCGGCCTCGTCCCCGCCGCCGGCGCACCCGACGAGGCCCAACGTCATCACCAACAGGCCGCTGCCGGCCAGCGTGCGGAGTCCGTTCATGGGGCTACGACGGCGCCGCGGCCCGGATGGTTCCCGGGCGGCGAGCGACCCGGGGTCGGCGGGGCGGCGTCCGGTCCGGATCAAAGCCTAGTAAGTTAGTAGAGAAAAGTCACCGACGAAGGAGGACGCCATGTCCCTGCCCCCCGGCACCGTGCCCCGGACCGCTGTCGTGGTCGGCAACCCCAAGCCGGCCAGCAGGACGCTCACCGCCGCCCGACGCGTCGCCCACGGGCTCACGGGCTCGGAGCAGCACCTCGAGGTCGACCTGGCGACGTGGGGCACCTCGCTGCTGGACCCGGAGGACGCCGCCGTCGACGACCTCGTCAGGCGCGTCGGCGAGGCGGAGCTGGTGGTCGTGGCGAGCCCGACGTACAAGGCGACCTACACCGGGCTGCTCAAGGTCTTCCTCGACCGCTTCCCGGCCGGTGGGCTCCGCGGCGTCGCGGTTCCCGTGATGCTCGGCGCGGGACCGGCCCACGCGCTGGCCCCCGACACCACGCTGCGGCCGCTGCTGGCCGAGCTCGGCGCCGTGACCCCGGTGCGGGGCCTCTACGTGCTCGACCGGGACCACGACGATCCGGCGGCGTACGACGGCTGGCTGGCCTCGGCCCGTCCGGTCGTCGCGTCGCTGCTCGACCACCGCCCCCACCTGACAGGAGTCCCCGCATGACCTCGACCGACCTCCCCGACGACCGCGCCCTCCGTGACGCCTTCGGCACCTTCCCCAGCGGGGTGGTCGCCGTCGCCGGCCGAGTGGGTGGCCGGCTGGTGGGCATCGCCGCGAGCTCGTTCACCTCGGTGAGCATCGAGCCCGCCCTGGTGTCGTTCTCGATCGCCCGGTCGAGCAGCACCTGGCCGATGCTGCGCGACGCACGGCAGATCGGCATCAGCGTGCTCGCCGACCACCACGACGCGCTGTGCCGCCAGCTCGCGGGTCCGGCCGAGGCGCGCTTCGACGACCTCGCCCTCCACACCACCGCCGACGGGGCGGTGCTCCTGGACGAGGCGGTCGCGACCTTCACGTGCACGGTCCACGAGGAGATCGAGGCAGGGGACCACGTGATCGTGCTGCTCGAGGTCGCCGACCTGTCGATGGAGCAGGAGCGGCCCCCGCTCGTCTTCCACCGCAGCGGGTTCCAGCGGCTCCACCGCGACGACCTCGACCCCGCCCGGCTCGACGGGAGGATCAACGGCCAGCCGGTCGAGGGCGGGACCGGACCCGCGGCGGACACCGGGGGCGAGGGGTCGGGGGACGAGGGCGCGGACGCTGCCTGAGCGGGCACCGACGGGGTCTGAGAGATTGGACCCATGCCGGGCGTGGTGGTCGTGGGGGGCGGGATCGCGGGACTGACCGCGGCCCACCTCCTCGCCGACGAGCACGACGTCCTCGTGCTCGAGGCGTCGCCCGCCGTCGGCGGCAAGCTGCGGCTGGCCGAGGTCGGGGGAGTGGCGGTCGACGTCGGCGCCGAGTCGGTGCTGGCCCGGCGTCCCGAGGCCGTCGACCTGGTGAGCTCGCTGGGGCTGCCCGTGGTGCACCCCTCGTCCACGTCGTCCTCGCTCTGGACCCGGGGCGAGCTGCGACCGCTGCCGCGCTCCCTGATGGGGCTGCCCCTGGACCTCGACGGCCTCGCGCGGTCCGGGGTGCTCAGTGACGCGGCCCTCGACGTCGTACGCCGGGAGCCGGACCTGCCGCCCCTGGACCTCTCCCGGGACCGCAGCGTGGCCGACGTGGTCGCCGAGCGCTTCGGGCAGGAGGTCGTCGACCGGCTCGTGGAGCCGCTGCTCGGGGGCGTCTACGCCGGTCACGCGGGCAACCTGTCGGCCCACGCCACCACCCCGCAGCTCCTCGCCCTCGCCCGCGAGGGCTCCCTGCTCGAGGCGGCAGCGCGGCTGCCCGTCAGCGACGCCCCGGTGTTCGGCGGCGTCCCCGGCGGCCTCGGGAGACTCCCCGTCGCGCTGGCCGGGAGCGGCCGCTTCGAGGTGCGCACCGGTGCGACCGTCCGCGGGCTCGCGCGGACCGAGACCGGCTTCGCCCTCACGGTCGGGTCGACCCGCGACGCCGAGGTCGTGACGGCCGACCGCGTCGTCCTCGCCTGCCCGGCGACGCCGGCTGCCCGGCTGCTCGCCGAGGTCGCCCCCGCGGCCGCGATCGAGCTCGCCGAGGTCGAGTCGGCGTCGATGGCGATCGTCACCCACGCCTTCCGCGCCGAGGACCTCGGCGACCTCGCGACGACCGCCTCGTCCGGCTTCCTGGTCCCCCCGGTCGACGGCCGGGCGATCAAGGCGGCCACCTACTCCTTCGCCAAGTGGGCCTGGGTCCGCGAGGCCGGCGCTGCCGCCGGGGGCGTGCTGCTGCTCCGCACCTCGGTCGGTCGGCACCGCGAGGAGTCCGCGCTCCAGCACCCGGACGAGGTGCTCGTCGCGAGCTCCCTGGCCGAGCTCGCGGCCGCCACCGGGGTGGCGGCCCGGCCGGTCGACAGCCACGTCCAGCGGTGGGGCGGGGCGCTGCCGCAGTACGCCCTCGGGCACGTCGACCGGGTGGCACGGATCCGGTCCGCGGTGGCGCGGGTCCCGGGGCTGTCGGTCTGCGGGGCTGCGTACGACGGCGTGGGGATCCCGGCCGTCGTGGCCTCGGCCCGCCGCGCGACAATGGAGCCATGAGCACGCCCACCACCAACGCCGCCCGCCTCAAGGAGCTCAACGACTCCATCCGCTACACCATGTGGTCGGTGTTCCGGCTCGAGACGCCGCTCGGCGACGCCGACCGCGTGGCCGAGGCGGCCGACGTCGAGGCGCTCCTCGAGGTGCTCGCGGAGCGCGACGTCGTGGTGCGCGGCGTCTACGACGTCTCCGGGCTGCGGGCCGACGCCGACGTGATGGTCTGGTGGCACGCCACGACGAGCGAGGAGCTCCAGGACGCCTACAACGCGTTCCGGCGGACGTCGTTCGGGCGGCGGCTGGCGCCGGTGTGGTCGCAGATGGCGCTGCACCGGCCCGCGGAGTTCAACAAGAGCCACGTCCCGGCGTTCCTCGACGGCGAGGAGCCGCGCAAGCACGTGTGCGTCTACCCCTTCGTGCGCTCCTACGACTGGTACCTCCTCGACGACGCCGAGCGTCGCCGGATGCTCGCCGAGCACGGCCAGATGGCCCGCGGGTTCGCCGACGTGCGCGCCAACACCGTGGCGAGCTTCGCGCTCGGCGACTACGAGTGGCTGCTCGCCTTCGAGGCCGACGAGCTGCACCGGATCGTCGACCTGATGCGCCACCTCCGCGCCTCCGAGGCGCGTCGCCACGTCCGCGAGGAGGTGCCGTTCTACACCGGCGCCCGGACCGGGGTCGCCGAGCTGCTCCAGCGGCTTCCGTGAGCGGTGGAGCAGCTCAACCCCGCCGGACCCAGTCGCTCCAGCGGAAGCGTCGCACCAGGTCGATGTCACCGGCGCTGAGCTCCTCGGTGATGGCGCGCATCCGCAGGGCGCGGTAGGCGCCGCCACGGAAGCAGCGAGAGGGCATCCGGAGCCGCAGCGTCTCCGCCTCGGTGTCCCAGGTGGCCAGGAGGCCGGCGCACCGGCGGCGTCCGTCCTCGGTGACGAGGAAGGCCCGGTCGGGTCCGGGGCGCCGACGAGCGACCAGGACGACCTGGCCCGGGGGCCGACGTGCGTCGAGGCCGACCGCCACCGAGCCCTTCCCGACCGCGACGAAGGTCGTCGTGACGACCACCGCCCGGTCGCGGTTGCGGAGCGTGACGTCGAGGACGTCGAGGCGCTCGCCCGCACTGCCGTCGCCTGCGGGGTCGGTGACCGAGACCGTGGCGCCGTGGGCGGCGCCGAGCGGGAGCGAGAGGGCGGCGACGAGGAGGGCCGAGACGAGACGAGTGCGCATGCGCGCACCCTAGGGTCGGCCGGAGCGTCGCGCGGTGGTTTCGATGCCGGCGGGTCGCGGAGGTCGTGTCCGGAACCCGGGCCACGCCTCGCCCGTCCCATCCCCATGAGAACGATCGCCCTGCTCGTCGCCGCCGCGGCCCTGCTGCTCGCAGGGTGCGGCACCGACCCCGGGACCACGGCCGCCGACCCCGTGGGGCGCGACCGCCCCGCACCGCCTTCGCAGGTACCGGAGGCTCCGGGGGAGGTGGCCACCCGTGGGGTGGTCACGGTGCTCCAGGAGGCCCGCCCCGAGGTGTGCCTCGGAGCGGTGGCGGAGTCGTGGCCGCCGCAGTGCAGCGGGCCGCCGCTGCTGGACTGGCACTGGGACCAGCGCCAGGCGGGCCTCGACCGGCCGGGAGGCACGGTGTCCCCCGGCGGTGCCGACGCCTACGAGCAGGCCGGGCCGGTGCGCTGGGGGCAGTACGTGCTCACGGGCACGTGGGACGGGACCGCCCTCACGGTCCTCACCGCGATCCCGGCAGCCCTCTACGACGCACCGTCGGCCGAGCCCGTCGACCCGCCGGCGACGTCGGGGACCGACAGCGACGGCTCGCCGCGCCTGGCCCGCATCGCCCGCGAGGCGGGGGAGGAGCTGCCGGGGGTGCTGGCGTCCTACGTCGCCGGGGACCACGTGGCCGTGGACGTCGTCTACGACGACGGGTCGCTGCAGGACTGGGCCGACACGGCGTACGGCGAGGGCGTCGTGGTGGTCACCCCGGCGCTGGTGGACGTCGCGGCGGACTGACTACTTCTCGGCGGGCTCGAGCGTCAGGCTGATCGAGTTGATGCAGAAGCGGTCGCCGGTGGGGGTGCCGTAGCCGTCGGGGAAGACGTGCCCGAGGTGCGACCCGCAGCTGGCGCACCGGA
The DNA here is from genome assembly GCF_004564375.1 of Nocardioides euryhalodurans. Lineage (NCBI taxonomy): Bacteria > Bacillati > Actinomycetota > Actinomycetes > Propionibacteriales > Nocardioidaceae > Nocardioides > Nocardioides euryhalodurans. The sequence goes on along the minus strand of NZ_CP038267.1, from coordinate 1,673,738 downwards.
CCTCGACCCGCTTCATGCCGTGGGAGGTGTCCTCGAGGTACTCGACCGTGTCGGTGATCGGCTGGTAGAAGCTCGGCCAGCCGCACCCGGAGTGGAACTTGGTGCCGGACTCGAAGAGCTTGGCCTGGCAGGCCTTGCATCGGTAGACGCCGGTGGTCTCGGTGTCGGTGTACTCGCCGGTGAACGCGCGCTCGGTGCCGGCCTTGCGGAGCACGGCGTACTCCTCGGGCGAGAGCTCCTCGCGCCACTGCTCGTCGGTCTTCTCCACGTCGTAGGCCATGGCCCAAATCTACCGTCCCGCCGGTTGACACTTTGAGTGGACACGTGTTCACTCAAGACCCATGGCCAGCCCCACCGTCCCCTGGTCCCGCGTCCGTCGCGCGGGATGGACACTCACCACGCCGCTGGACCCCGACGACTACCTCCGGCTGCTCAACCCGCTGTGGACCTCGCGGGAGCTGCGGGGCCGCGTCGAGAAGGTGGTGCCGGAGACCGACGACGCCGCCACGCTCGTGCTGCGGCCCGGCTGGGGGTGGCGCTACGACCACCGCCCCGGGCAGTACGTCGGCATCGGGATCCAGGTCGACGGCAGGTTCCAGTGGCGCTCCTACTCGGTCAGCTCGCCCCCGAAGCGCTCGGGCCGCACCATCGCGATCACCGTCCGGGCGATGCCCGAGGGACTGCTCTCGGCCCACCTGGTCAACGGCCTGGAACCCGGCACGGTCGTGCGGCTGGCGCTGCCGGAGGGCGACTTCGTGCTGCCGGACCCGCCCCCGCGGAAGATGTTGTTCCTGGTCGGCGGCAGCGGGATCACCCCGGTGATGGCGATGCTGCGCACCCTCGACCGGCGCCGGACGATGCCCGACGTCGTCCTCCACTACTCCTCGCCGACCCCCGACCGGATGATCTTCCGCGAGGAGCTGGCGACGCTCGAGGAGCGCCACGAGGGGCTCACGATCCACCGGCTCCACACCGACACCGACGGCATGCTCGACCTGGCCGACCTCGACACCATCTGCCCCGACTGGCGCGACCGTGACACCTGGGCGTGCGGGCCCGGACCGATGCTCGACGCGATCACCGGCCACTACGAGGAGGCGGGGCTGGCCGAGCAGCTGCACCTCGAGCGGTTCTCCCTCGAGCTCGGCGGCGAGGGCGGGGAGGGCGGCACCATCACCTTCCGCACCTCCGGGAAGTCCGTCGAGGTCGACGGCGCCACCACGGTGCTCGAGGCCGGGGAGCAGGCCGGGGTCGGCATGCCGTACGGCTGCCGGATGGGGATCTGCCACACCTGCACGCTCACGCTCGTCGAGGGGCGGGTCCGCGACCTGCGCAGCGGCGACGAGTACGCCCAGCCCAACGAGCAGGTGCAGACCTGCATCACCGCCGCCGTCGGCGACTGCACGCTCGACATCTGACCGCCACGACCACCTGATCGACCACGAGGAGAGACATGGCCATCGCCGACGTCAAGGAGTACGCCCACCTCACGACCGAGGAGGTGGATCAGCTCGGCCGCGAGCTCGACGCGATCCGGGCCGAGGTCGAGGACTCTCGCTGCGCCGCCGACGCGGCGTACATCAACCGGCTGATCAAGGTCCAGCGCGGCCTCGCGACCGCGGGCCGGGTGGTGCTGGCCGCGACGCCCCACTCGAGGCGGACCCGGATCCCCGGTGCGATCGCCGGCGGCGCCCTGCTCGGGGCGGCCAAGATCCTCGAGAACATGGAGATCGGCCACAACGTCATGCACGGCCAGTGGGACTGGATGAACGACCCCGAGATCCACTCCTCCACCTGGGAGTGGGACACCGCGCAGCCGGCCGAGCAGTGGAAGCACAGCCACAACTACGTGCACCACCAGTTCACCAACGTGCTCGGCCACGACAACGACATCGGTTACGGCATCCTCCGGATGGCGCGCGAGCAGAAGTGGCACCCCGCCAACCTCGGGCAGCCGGTCTACAACGCGTTGCTCGCCGGGCTGTTCCAGTGGGGCGTGGCGCTGCACGACCTCGACATCGAGGCGATCCGGAAGGGCAGGAAGGACCCGAAGGAGATGAAGCGCCAGCTCAAGCAGATCTGGCGCAAGGGTCGCAACCAGGTGCTCAAGGACTACGTCGTCTACCCCGCGCTGAGCGGTCCCCGGTGGCGTACGACGCTGGCCGCCAACGCGGCCGCGAACCTCACCCGCAACGTCTGGTCCTACGTGATCATCTTCTGCGGCCACTTCCCGGACGGTGCGCTGCACTTCACCGAGGAGGAGCTCGAGGACGAGACCCGCGCCGAGTGGTACCTCCGGCAGATGCTCGGCTCGGCCAACTTCGAGGGCGGCCCGGCGCTCCACATCGCCTCGGGCAGCCTCGGCTTCCAGATCGAGCACCACCTCTTCCCCGACCTCCCGAGCAACCGCTACCCGGAGATCGCGGTCAAGGTGCGGGCCCTGTGCGAGAAGTACGACCTCCCCTACACGACCGGGCCACTGCACCGGCAGTACGGCCAGGCGCTGCGCACGATCATGAAGCTGTCGGTCCCCAACGGTTGGACCAGCAGCGACCAGCCCGGGCCGCCGACACCCGCGGTCGACCGGGGCCGCAGGACCGACGACGAGCGACCCACCCGGCGTACCGAGCTCGGCTCGTGGTCGCGAGGGCACTCGGAGGCCCGGGCATGATCGCCACCCGGCCCTTCGCCTGGGGCGCCTCGCTCGACGACCTGGTCGGCGCCCGGGTCACCCAGTGCGCGCTCTCGCGGGTCTGCGGCAGCTGCGGCCGCCCGCTGGGCCGCCCGATCGCGTTCGTCGGCACGGCACGGGAGGCCGGGCGCAACGCCTTCCACGCGCCGCCGCTGCACCTCGAGTGCGCCCTCGACCTGCAGGCGGCCCGGGAGGACTGGCAGCTGGTGACCACCGCCGGCTTCGAGTTCGTCCGCCCCGGTCGCGAGGACGAGGACCGGCGGCCGACGTTCCAGCCCAACTCGCTGCTCTAGCGGAGCGCCGCACTCCTGCGTCGTGCGCCGCTAGGGTCGACGCATGGCGAAGACTGCGGCCGCGACCGTCGTCGCGGGGGAGCGCGAGGTCAGGGTCTCCTCACCCGATCGCGTGATCTACGAGGCGACCGAGCGGACGCCCGCGGTCACCAAGCTGATGGTGGCCGAGTACTTCGCCTCCGTCGACGACGGGTTGATGCGGGCGCTGCGCGACCGGCCGACCGCGCTGGAGCGCTGGACCTCGGGGGTCCGGCCCGGCATGAAGCTGGCCACCGGGCCGCAGGACCGCGACGCCGACGCGTTCTACCAGAAGCGGGTGCCGAAGGGCGCTCCCGACTACCTCGAGTCGGTCGGGATCACCTTCCCCTCCGGCCGGACGGCGGAGGAGATCTGCCCGACCGAGATCGCGGTCCCGGTCTGGTGCGCCCACATGGGGACGCTGACCTTCCACCCCTGGCCCGTACGCCGCGCCGACGTCGACCGTCCCGACGAGCTGCGCATCGACCTCGACCCGCAGCCGGGCACGACCTTCGGCGACGCTGCCCGGGTCGCGGGCGTGGCCCGTGAGCTGCTCGAGGAGCTCGGCATCACCGGCTTCGCCAAGACCAGCGGCAACCGGGGCGTCCACGTCTTCGTCCGGATCCGGCCGGACTGGGAGTTCACCGACGTCCGGCACGCCGCGATCGGCTTCGGCCGCGAGCTGGAGCGCCGCGACGGACAGGTGACGACCGCCTGGTGGAAGGAGGAGCGGGGGGAGCGGATCTTCGTCGACTTCAACCAGAACTGCCGCGACCGCACGATCGCGTCGGCGTACTCCCTGCGACCCATCCCGGGGGCACCCGTGTCGACGCCGGTGACGTGGTCGGAGCTGGCCGAGCTCTCCGACCCGGCCGGCTTCACGCTCTTCTCGGTCCCCGACCGGGTCGCCGACGGCGACCCCTGGGGCGGCATCGACGACGTGGCGCACGACCTCGAGCCACTGCTGGACCTGTGGCGCGACCAGGGCGAGGTGGAGCTGAACTTCCCGCCGGACTACCCGAAGATGCCGGGTGAGCCGCCGCGGGTGCAGCCGTCTAAGAAGGTCGCCGCCCACTGGGACGAGCAGGGCAACCGCGTCGAGGGCACCTGAGCGGAACGGCCCCGGAACGAGGAAGGCCCGCCTGGCGAACCAGGCGGGCACCCTCCCGAGGGACGGCATCCGTGGGCCGGTGCCGTCGGAATCGGCTTCTCGCAACCCCCCGTTGCAAGACTCCGGTCGGTGAGTCCGGAACCCCCCGGATCCTGACCCACCAGGTCTCGTGGCGTCTGCCCCCCAGCTTGGCCACGAAGGTTGTCAGCGACGGAAGTACTGACAGGGACAACGCTACGCACCGACCGTCCAAGCGACACCCAACGGTGACCCACAACTCGGTAACAGGATCACGAGGACGCGGCCGGTGGAGTATGGTCCGCCGCCGGCCGGCGGGCCGGACGTGGAGAGGGTCCGCCCGGGCGGTGCCGGACGGACCCTCGAACCCTTGGTCGGAGACCCGCACCCCCCAGCGCGAACCTCCGGGCTCCGTGACCCTCACCCCCCGGATCGGGCCACCACGTCAGCGACGGAGAGCTGACAGGGACAACGCTAGGTGGTCGCGGTCCCCCGGACACCCACGCCGGGTCACCGGGTCGGTAACAAGGTGGCTCAGAACCCGCTGACGCCCTCGCCGCCACCGGCCTGCTCGTCGAAGTTCTCGTGCTCGAGCAGGTGGAGGACCGGGACCCCGATCCGGCGCCGGGCACGGGAGGTCCAGTCGACGTGGAAGAACTCCGCCACCACGTGGGGACGGGTCAGGATGATCGCCTCGCGACCGTCGACCTCGGTCACGCTGCGCGCCAGTGCGTCGATCGGCGGCTCGCTCACGACCTTGCCGCGGACGGTGGCGCCGGCCTTCTCGAGGGCGTGGACGGTCTCGGCCAGGTCGCGGTCGGAGCGCTCCTGGCAGTCGCGGCGCACGGCTTCGATGTCGACGTCGCTCATCACCATCGCCGGGGAGGAGATGACCTCGCCGGCCGCGAGCGACCCCATCGCCGACTCGATCCGCGCCGCGGCGTCCTCGAGGGGCAGCAGGACGTGGTAGACGACCTTCTCCTCGTCGATGCCCTCGTGCAGCGACAGCACCTGCAGGGCATCCGCCTCGGTCAGCGCCTGCTCGACGAGCAGCACCACGTCGTAGGTCATGACGCACCTCCCGAGAAAATTCTACTCAGGTCGTAGCCCACCGGCTCCTCCAGCTGTGAGTATCCGCAGGACGCGGGGTCGCGGTCGGTCCGCCACCGTTTGAAGTGGGCCGTGTGACGGAACCGGCGCCCCTCCATGTGGTCGTACTTCACCTCGAGCACCCGCTCCGGACGCAGCGGGGTGAACGAGAGGTCCTTGCCCTGGCTCCAGCGGCTCTGGGTGCCGGGGACGCGGTCCGGGTTGGCGGTCAGGAACTCGTTCCACCGACCCCACGGGTGGTCGGCGATGTCGCAGGCCAGCGGCAGCAGCTCCTGCCACAGCTCCGCGCGGCGGGCGGCGGTGAAGCTGGCCGAGACGCCGATGTGCTGCAGCTCGCCGGAGTCGTCGTACAGCCCGAGCAGGAGGCTGCCGAGCAGGGGCGCCTCCGGGGTGGACGTCTTGTGCTCGCGCATCCCGGCGAGCACCACGTCGGCGGTGCGCTCGTGCTTGATCTTGAGCATGGTGCGGGCATTGGGCTGGTACGCCGCGTCGAGCGGCTTGGCGACCACGCCGTCGAGCCCGGCCCCCTCGAACTGCTCGAACCACTGCTCGGCCTCGTCGGGGTCGGTGGTGGTGCGGGTCAGGTGGAGCGGGCCGGTGAGGCCGGAGAGCGCCTGCTCGAGCGCCGACCGACGTTCGGAGAACGGGTGGTCGAGGAAGGACTCGTCGCCGAGGGCGAGCAGGTCGAAGGCGACGTACCCGGCCGGCGTCTCCTCGGCGAGCCTGCGCACGCGCGAGTCGGCCGGGTGGATCCGCTCCTGCAGCACCTCGAACTCCAGCCGGCTGCCGACGGAGACGAAGAGCTCCCCGTCGAGCACGCACCGCTCGGGCAGCTGCTCGCGGACCGCGTCGACGACCTCGGGGAAGTAGCGGGTGAGCGGCTTGGTGTTGCGGCTGGTCAGCTCGACCTCGTCGCCGTCCCGGAAGACCAGGCACCGGAAGCCGTCCCACTTCGGCTCGAAGCTGTGCCCCGCACCTCTCGGCACGCCCTTGACCGACTTGGCCAGCATCGGCTGCACGGGCGGCATCACGGGCAGGTCCACGCCCCGAGGCTAGTCGAGGTCGTCGCGCGGGCGTCGGAGGTCGGACCCCGCCACGAGGGGCTGCGCATTTCCCATGTTCTGTTGCGGTGTGCTCACTGCTCACGGCAGCCCGAGCATGAGAAGTGAACGCCGCCCCACATCTCATGGGAAATGCCCGGCGAGCCGAACGCCATCGTCGGGGCAGGACGGCGACCACCGTGGTGCCGCGCCGGACCGTGCGGGCCCTAGGCTGGGGCACCTGTCCCCGGTTGGTCTGTCGGTAGGGCCCGCCTGACTTTGAATCAGGACCAGCGACGTAGGTTCGACTCCTACCCGGGGAGCGGAACGAGCCCACGGGAAGCGCCCACGAGCGACCCGGACCCACCCGAGGCAGGGGGAGCATGGACGACCTGACCGTGATCGTGCTGGCCGCAGGCGGCGGCACGCGCATGAAGTCCAAGACCATGAAGGTGCTGCACGAGGTCGGCGGCCGGAGCATGATCGGCCACGTCCTCGTCGCGGTGAAGGCGATGGAGCCGCGACGGGTCGTCGCGGTGGTGGGCCACCAGCGCGAGCAGGTCGGCCCCCACATCCAGGCCCTGCTGCCCGAGGTCGTGCTGGCGGTCCAGGAAACCCAGGACGGCACCGGCCACGCGGTGCGCGTCGCCATGGATGCCCTGCAGGAGCAGGTAGGCGAGGTCACCGGAACGGTGGTCGTCGCGGCCGGGGACACCCCGCTGCTGACGGGCGAGAGCCTGCGAGCCTTCGTGGCCGAGCACGAGGCGGCCCAGCGCGCGGTGAGCATCCTGAGCGGCGTGGTGCCCGACCCGTTCGGCTACGGGCGGATCGTCCGCAACGCCGAGGGTGACGTGGAGGCGATCGTCGAGGAGAAGGACGCCTCGCCCGAGCAGCGGGAGATCAGCGAGATCAACAGCGGCATCCTCGCCTTCGACACCCACTTCCTCGTCTCGGCGCTGCCGCGGATCGGCAACGACAACGCCAAGGGTGAGTACTACCTGACCGACGCCGTCCAGCTGGCGCAGGACGACGGCCTCACCGTCGGCGCCTACCCCATCGACGACGTCGCCCAGACCGAGGGCGCCAACGACCGGGCGCAGCTCGCCGAGCTCGGGCGCGAGCTCAACCGGCGCGTGGTCACCCGCTGGATGAGGGACGGTGTCACCGTCATGGACCCCGCCACGACCTGGATCGACGCCGACGTGGTGCTCGCCCCCGACGTGACGATCCTCCCGGGCACCCAGCTGCTGGGCGCCACGATGGTGGCCGAGGACGCGGTGATCGGGCCGGACACCACGCTCAAGGACTGCGAGGTCGGCGTCGGCGCCCGCGTCGTACGGACCCACGGCGAGCTCGCGGTGCTCGGCGAGCGGGCGACGGTCGGCCCCTTCTCCTACCTGCGGCCGGGCACCCGGCTCGGAGCCGGGGGAAAGATCGGTGCCTTCGTGGAGACCAAGAACGCCGAGATCGGCGAGGGCTCCAAGGTGCCCCACCTGTCCTACGTCGGCGACGCCGAGATCGGACGCGGCAGCAACATCGGTGCGGGGACGATCTTCGCCAACTACGACGGCACGACCAAGCACCGCACGACCGTCGGCGACGGCGCCAAGACCGGGTCCAACAACACCTTCGTCGCGCCGGTCTCGATCGGTGACGGTGCGATGACCGGTGGCGGGACCGTGGTCCGCCAGGACGTCCCGCCCGGCGCGCTGGCGGTGTCGGCCGGGCCGCAGCGCAACCTCGAGGGCCACGTCGCCCGCAGGTCGGCGACCGCCCGGCCAACGGACGGTGAACCGCAGACGGACCCCGGGGTTGGGCAGCCACCCCCCGGTGGTCCACAATCCTGACTGCACCTGTCTGGCGATCCAGGAGCTACCTGACGTGACCGGAATGAAGCGCACCACCGAGAAGAACCTGATGGTCTTCAGCGGTCGGGCTCACCCCGAGCTGGCCGAGGAGGTGGCGACGCTCCTCGGGAGCGGGCTGGTCCCGACCCAGGCGTACGAGTTCGCCAACTCCGAGATCTACGTGCGCTACGAGGAGTCGGTGCGCGGGTGCGACGCGTTCGTCATCCAGAGCCACACCACTCCGATCAACGAGTGGATCATGGAGCACCTGATCATGGTCGACGCCCTCAAGCGGGCCTCGGCCAAGCGGATCACCGTGGTGCTGCCGTTCTACGGCTACGCCCGGCAGGACAAGAAGCACCGCGGCCGCGAGCCGATCTCGGCCCGCCTGGTCGCCGACCTCTTCAAGACCGCCGGCGCCGACCGGTTGATCACGGTCGACCTCCACGCCGACCAGATCCAGGGCTTCTTCGACGGTCCCGTCGACCACCTGATGGCGCTGCCGATCCTGGCCGACTACGTCAACGAGAAGTACGGCGACCAGCCGCTCGCGGTGGTCTCGCCCGACGCCGGCCGGATCAAGGTCGCCGAGCGCTGGTCGGCCCGCCTCGGCGGCGCCCCGCTGGCCTTCATCCACAAGACCCGCCGCACCGACCGCCCCAACGAGACGGTGGCCAACCGGGTGGTCGGCCAGGTCGAGGGCCGGATGTGCGTCCTGGTCGACGACATGATCGACACCGGCGGCACCATCGTGAAGGCCGCCGAGGCCCTGATGGACGACGGCGCTGCCGGCGTCATCATCGCCGCCACCCACGCGCTGCTCTCGGGCCCCGCGGTCGACCGCCTCAAGAACTGCTCCGCGACCGAGATCATCGTCACCAACACCCTGCCGCTGCCCGACGACCGGCACTTCGACAAGCTCACCTGCCTGTCGATCGCCCCGCTCGTCTCGCGCGCCATCCGCGAGGTCTTCGAGGACGGCTCGGTCACCTCCATGTTCGACGGCCACGCCTGACCGGGCTCATCAGGCGGCAGCTCGCGGCGTTGCATCTCCCATGAGACGTGGGTGTGTGTCCACATGCCACGGCCGCTCGCCCATGAGAAGCGAGCAGATGACCACATCTCATGGGAAATGCAGGGATCGCTCAGCGACGCGCGCGGTGCAGGTCGTCGAGCGTGTCCTCCCACCCCCGACGGAGCACGGTCGGGAGGTCGCCCTCGAGCGCCCGCTCGAGCGCGGCGACGTGATCCTCGGTGAGTGGTACGGCGGGGAAGGCCCGTGACACCAGGGACGAGAAGGCCTGGCCGCGGGTCTGCGCCAGCCCGGCGAGCTCGGTGAGGTAGCGCTCGACGTACGGGTGGAGCAGGGCCGTCTGCTCGGCGTCCCAGAAGCCGGCGGCCGTCGCCTCGAACTCGCGGTTGGACAGCACCGGCTCGGCGGTGAGCCGCTCCCAGGTCACGGCCTTGGCCTCCGCGGTCGGCAGCGCCGCGAGGGCGCGGGCGGCCTCCAGGACACCGACGATCGTGCCGTCGCCGAGCCGCTCGTCGGTGATCTCCGTGGCCGAGAGCTCGCCGAGGGCGGCCAGCCGGTGGATCGTGTCCCAGCGCAGCCTCGCGTCGACGTCGATCCCGGTGTGGGTGCGCCGGTCGAGCAGCCAGCGCTGCAGCAGCACCGCGTCGGGGGAGGTGCGGGCCAGGCCGCGGGTGAGGGCGACCGCCACCTGGTGCTCCGGCTCGGAGGCCAGGCCGGTCTCGCAGGCCGCCGCGATCCGGGCCGTGGCGTCGACGACGTCCTCCGGTCCGAGGTGGCGCACCACGAGGACGCGCAGCGTCCAGTCGAGCACCGACTCGACGATCCCGACCCGGCGCTCGCGGGGCAGGTGCCGGGTCACCAGCCCGAGGAACTCCTCGGCCGGGAGCTCGCCGCAGCGCACCAGGTCGATGGCCGTGCCCCAGACGACGGCGCGCGTGCCGTCGTCTGGGACCGAGGCGAGGTCGGCGGCCAGCGCGTCCCACGACTGCTGGTCCAGCCGCAGCCGGGCGAAGGTCTCGCCCCCGGTGTTGGGCACCAGGACGGGGACGTCCGGGAGCCGCACCGGCTGGTCGCCCAGGTCCACGAGTGCCGTCCCGGTGGCGGCCAGCGTGTCGTCGTACGACGTCACGGCGAGCCGGTGGGGCCGCTCGCCCTCGCGGGTCAGCGTGAGGCCCTCGCTGTCGCGCGTGACCCGGACCGTGTCGAAGCCGGTCGTCCGCAGCCAGGCCTCGACCCAGCCCCGGACGTCGCGGTCGCTCGCCCCGTCGAGGGCTGCGACGAAGTCGGCCAGTGTGGCGTTGCCGAAGCGGTGCCGGGTGAAGTAGGCGTTGACGCCGGCCAGGAAGTCCTCGTCGCCCAGCCAGGTCACGAGCTGCTGCAGCGCCGAGTTCCCCTTGGCGTAGGAGATCGAGTCGAAGTTGGTGGCGGCCGCGTCCACGTCCGGCACCTCCTCGGCGAGGGGCGCGATCGGGTGCGTGGAGCGGCGCTCGTCGGCGACGTAGGCGTTGATCTTGCGGCCGGCGGCGAAGTCGACGAAGTTGCCGCTGAAGCCGGCGGCCTCGTCGGCCACCCGGAAGCCCATGTAGTCGGCGAAGGACTCCTGCAGCCAGGTGTCCTCCCACCACGTCATGGTCACCAGGTCGCCGAACCACATGTGGGCCATCTCGTGGGCGATCACCGTCGCCCGGCGCCGACGCTCCCCGGCGGTCGGCTCGTCCACCGGGAGGATCTCGTCGCGGTAGGTGACGCAGCCGGGGGTCTCGAGCGCACCCCAGTTCTGACCCGGCACGAAGGCCTGGTCGTAGGAGTCGAAGGCGTACGGCTCGGTGAAGATCGAGCCGTAGTGGTCGAAGCACTGCTCGGTCACCCGGCGCAGCTCGTCGAAGTCGCGGTCGAGCTGGGCGGCGAGCGAGGCACGCGCGTGCCAGCCGAAGGGCAGCCCGGCGTGCTCCCACGTGCGGGAGTGCCACGGGCCGGCGCAGACGACGAACATCGGCAGCGGGATCGGCGGCGTCGCGGCGAACTCCCAGTCGCGGCCGTCCTGCCGGACCGTCCGCCCGTTGGCCAGCACCGACCAGCCCTCGGGCGCGGTGACCGTCAGGGAGACGGGCGCCTTCAGGTCGTTCTGGTCGAAGCAGGGGAAGACCTTCTGGCAGATGTCCATGCCGACGTACGCCGACACGTAGGTCTCCCCGTCGGCCGGGTCGGTGAAGGTGTGCATGCCGTCGCCATCGGTGACGTAGGGGACGCGGGCCTCCACCGTCACCTCGTTGGTCGCGCCGAGGTCCTCCAGCACCAGCCGCCGCCCGTCGTACGTCGTCGCGGGGAGCCCGTCGAGCAGCACCTGGGTCGCGTCGGAGATCTCGAGGAAGGTGGTCGCTCCCGGCTGTGCGCAGGCGAACCGGACCGTCACCCGGCAGCCGAAGGTCTCCCGGTCGGTGAGGTCGAGGTGCAGCTCGTAGGACACGTCCGAGAGCAGGTCGGCCCGGGTCCGGGCCTCGGCGAGGGTGAGCGACATGCACGTGACCCTAGACACGGCACGCGCGTGCGCGCGAGGTGGGTGCAGGGCGGTCCCGGGGGCAGCACGCACCGATTGGCGGCCACGCCGCCCTCTCGCCTAGGATCGGACGGTTGCCTCGGCGAGGGACCCCGCTCCGCGGGTCCGTGATCGACAGGGCCGGCCTCCGAGCCGCGCTGTCGCGCGGCGTCCTCGCCGGGCCCAGGACCACACGAGGACGAGGAGCAGGACCGACATGGCCGCCGAGAAGATCACCGCCCAGCAGCGCACCGAGTTCGGCAAGGGTGCCGCCCGCCGCATCCGCCGCGACGACAAGATCCCCGCCGTGCTCTACACCCACGGCGACCAGCCGGTGCACCTGACGCTGCCCGGCCACGACACGATGCTGGCGCTCAAGCACGGCGGCGCCAACGCGCTGCTCGAGCTCGACATCGACGGCAAGACCCAGCTCGGCCTGACCAAGCAGATCCAGATCGACCCGATCACCCGCCACATCGAGCACGTCGACTTCGTGCTCGTGAAGAAGGGCGAGAAGGTCACCGTCGACGTCCCGATCCACGTGGTCGGCGACGCCGCCCCGGAGACCCTGGTCGTCACCGAGAACTCGGTCGTCTCGGTCGAGGCCGAGGCCACCCACATCCCCGAGTACTTCGAGATCTCGGTCGAGGGCGCCGCGATCGGCACCATGCTGCACGCCTCGGACCTCGCGCTGCCCTCCGGCACGACGCTGCTCTCCGACGCCGAGCTGCTGATCGTCAACGTCACCCAGCAGATCTCCGAGGAGGCCCTCGAGGCCGAGCTGGAGGAGGCCGAGGCCGACGCCGGCATCGAGCGCGAGGAGTCCGACGAGGACGCCGAGGCCGAGGCTGCTGCCGAGGGCGAGGCCGACGGCGACGCCGAGGGTTCCTCGGAGGAGTGACCACTCCCGTGTGGCTGGTCGCCGGGCTGGGCAACCCCGGCCCGGCGTACGCCGGCCACCGGCACAACGTCGGCTACCTCGTCACCACCGAGCTCGCCTCCCGCATGGGGGAGGGCTTCCGGTCGCACAAGTCGGGGCGGGCCGACGTGGTCGAGGGACGGCTGGGGTCGCCCGGCCTCCCCGGCCCGCGGGTCGTGCTGGCGCGTCCGCGCTGCTACATGAACGAGTCGGGCGGACCGGTCAAGGCGCTCGCCACCTTCTACAAGGTCGAGCCCGCCCACGTCGTGGCGATCCACGACGAGCTCGACATCCCGTTCGGGACGCTCCGGGTCAAGCTCGGCGGCGGCGACAACGGGCACAACGGGCTGCGCTCGCTGCGCTCCTCGTTCGGCACCGGTGACTTCCACCGGGTCCGGGTCGGCATCGGCCGCCCCACCGGCCGCCAGGACGTCTCCGACTTCGTGCTCTCCGACTTCTCGGCGACCGAGCGCAAGGACCTCGCCTTCGAGGTCGCCCGCGCGGCCGACGCCGTCGAGTCGCTCGTGCTCGAGGGACTCGAGAAGACGCAGCAGACCTTCAACTCCTGAGCCGTCGAGATGGGCCCCAGCAACCGTCGAGATGGGCATGCGTGCCGTTCCAGATGGGCGTGCGCCACCCTGCGGGGGTGCGGACGCCCATCTCGAGCGTTGCGGAGGCCCATCTCGACGGGGGCGGGGGCTGGCTAGGGTGGGGCCGTGACTGACGCGACCCCGCCCCAGGCCATCGCCAACGACGACCACGCCTTCGCGGCCTGGGCTGCCGAGCAGGCGGGGACGCGCCTGCTCGAGGTCCGGACCCAGGGCCTGGAGGGTCGTGAGCTCAAGGACGCCGGCGACGCCGCGGCCCAGGCCGTGCTGGCCCAGCTGCTGGCCGAGCACCGGCCCGACGACAGCGTGCTGAGCGAGGAGGCCAGCGACGACAAGTCGCGGCTGCAGGCCGACCGGGTGTGGATCATCGACCCGCTCGACGGCACCCGCGAGTTCTCCGAGCCGCCGCGCGACGACTGGGCCGTGCACGTCGCGCTCTGGGAGCGGGGGGAGCTGACCGCGGGCGCGGTCGCGCAGCCCGCGCTCGGCGAGACCTTCCACACCGGCGCCCCGCCGGTGGTCGCCCCTCGCGGCGACGGTGCCCCGCGGATCGCGGTGTCGCGGACCCGCCCGCCGGCGTTCGTCCAGGCCCTCGCTGAGGAGATCGGGGCCGAGCTGGTGCCGATGGGCTCCGCCGGCGTCAAGGTGATGAGCGTGGTGCGCGACGTGGCCGACGCCTACGTCCACGCCGGGGGCCAGTACCAGTGGGACAACGCGGCGCCCGTCGCCGTCGCCCGCGCCGCAGGGCTCCACTGCTCGCGGGTCGACGGCTCGACCATCGTCTACAACGAGGACGACACCTCGCTGCCCGACCTCATCGTCTGCCGGCCCGAGCTGGCCGACCAGATCGTCGCGTTCGTACGCCGCCACGGCACCGACTGAGCGCCCGTGGTGCGTCACCTGCTGCTCGACGCCGACGGCGTGCTGCAGCGGGTCGGTGGGAACGGCTGGCGGGCCAAGGTCGACGCCGCCCTCGGTGAGCACGCCGACGCCTTCGTCGCCGACCTGCGCGACCTGGAGGGGCCGGCCCTCGTGGGCTCGGGCGACTTCCCGGCGGCGCTCGGCCGGGCGCTCGCGGAGTACGCCCCCGACGTCGACCCCGAGAGGTTCTACGCCGGCACCTGGCTCGACCTCGAGACCGTCGAGGAGACCGTGGCCGTGGTCGAGGACGTCCGCCGGGCCGGGGCCGGGGTGCACCTCGTCAGCAACCAGCACCCGCGTCGCGCCGACCACATGAGGGACGTCCTTGGCTACGACCGGCTCCTCGACCGGTCCTTCTACTCCTGCGACCTGGGCGTGGCCAAGCCCGACCCTGCGTTCTTCGCCCGGGTGGTCTCGGAGCTCGGGTCCGATGCCGGCGAGCTGCTCGTGGTGGACGACAGCGCGGCCAACGTGGCCGGCGCCCGCCACGCGGGGCTGCCGGCCGAGCAGTGGCACCACGACGAGGGGGTCGACGTGCTGCGGGCGCGCCTGACCGGGCACGGTCTGCTCGGGTAGCGGCTCAGCGGCCTCGCGCCAGCCACTCCCGCACGGGGACCGGGCGACGCTCGGCGTACCCCTCGGGCAGCCAGATGCCGCCCTGCCGGGTCAGGTAGTAGATCGGCCACTGGTGGTAGCCGAGGTAGGTGCGCGGTCGCCGCTGCATGACCTCCGCGTACAACCGCACACCCCGGACGTACGCCGTGGAGTTGTTGTAGCGGTAGAGGGCCGCGGCCGGGTCCCGGTCGAAGCCGTTGGCGCGCAGTAGTCGCCCGGCGGCCAGGATCGCGTCGCGCGGGTCGCGGACGTCACCTCCCTCGCCGTAGATGTCCCACGTCGTCGGGATGAACTGCATCGGCCCCTGTGCGCCCGCCACCGAGGTCCCCTCGATCCGGCCGAAGCCGGTCTCGACGAGGTTGATCGCCGCCAGGTACTCCCAGTCGACGCCGTAGCGCCGCTCGGCCTCGCGGTAGTGGCGGCGGAGCTCGGCGGCCGGCCGGGGCCGCACGATCCGCCACGCGGGCAGCTCGGTCGCGAGGTCGGCGTCCGAGGTGGGGTGCATCGACCGGAAGGCCCGGCGGGCCGCGACGTTGGCGGCGGTGTCGCGGCGCAGCCGCGGGGGCAGCATCCGACCCACGCGCTCGTCCCAGCCGGGCCGGCTCGCCAGCTCACGTGCGGCGAGCTGCTGCGTGTGCCCGGCCGCGGCCAGCAGCGACGGCGGCGTCCCGGGGTCCTGGATCGCCCGGTCGGCCGCGAGCAGCTGGGCGGCGGCCTGGCGTGGGGATGCCGGGCGGACCGGCTGCCCCTCGAGGGCAGGGGAGAGTGCGGCAGGCGGCCGCCCGGCGTCGCGCGGCTGCCGCTGCGGGGCGTCCCGGGTCGCGGCCTCCTCGCTCGGTGAGGTCTCCGCCGCCGGCTCCGGCCGTACGTCGGTCGCGGAGCAGGCGGTCAGCGGCAGTGCGCAGGCAAGGGCCAGCCACGCGACCCCACGACGACGATCTCCCACCCGGTCGACGGTAGCCGCGGCGTGGTCGCGTGGGCATACTGCGCCGGAGGCGTGCCATGGGGGCCGCCGGGACGGGGGTTCCGATGACAGGCAGCCTGCTGCGCCGTACGACGATCCTGGCGGGTCTCGTCGCCGGGCTGGTCCTGGTGCCGGCCGCGACCTCGCCGGCCACCGCCACGTCGTGCCGCTTCGCCGACGGTGTCGCGACGGTGCGTGTCGATGCCGGGACGGCCGTGCGCATGTTCGTGTGGCCGGGGACCCGGCGGCTGTGGTGGGGCAACCAGTCCGACAGCTCGCAGGACGGCTACTGCGGGAGGGCCCGGACCGGCAACACCGACCGGGTGGTGGTGATCGGGCGGGGGCGGACCTCGCGGCTGGACTACCAGCTCCCGCACCATGCCTTCGGACCCGGCCGGGTCGCGGAGGCGAGGGGCGAGAGCGAGATCGAGTTCGTGCTGCGCGACGTGACGGCGTTCTGGATGACGGGGCTGGGCGGGCTCGACGGCGTGGCGGACCGCGTGTGGCTCGGCGAGCGTGGGGTCGACGTCAACGGCGACGGTGACCGCGACGTCACCTTCCGCGGTGGACCGATGACCAACGTCGCGCTCTTCCTGCTCGGGGGCCCGGACAGTGCCGACGCCGGGGGCGGTCACGGCACCGGCGACGCCTGGCCGCGGCGCCGGTCGCTCACCGTCACCGGCGGCGACGGCGACGACGTGCTCCGCGGGCACGCCGGCCCTGACTCGCTGCGCGGCGACCCCGGGACCGACCGGCTCTACGGTCTCGGCGGCCGCGACGACCTCTCCGACAGCGGCATCGACGACGAGCTGTGGGGCGGGGGAGGGGCGGACGTGCTGACCAGCCTGAGCGGCGACCCGACGTGGTTCCACGGCGGTGCCGGCGACGACGTGATCGACGCCCTCGACACCTTCGTCGACCACCTCGTCGACGGCGGACCGGGCCACGACCGGGCCTGGTACGACGACGAGGACCCGACCTCCTCGATCGAGGAGCGGCTGGTCCGCTGACCCACGGCGGCTGGCCCCGCGGGGCGCCGTACGATGGCGGAAGACCCCCGACCGGACCCCGGCTGGGGGCGCTCTGCGTGCCCCGTCGCCCCGAAGGGACCCCGTGACCACCACCGGCACCCTCACCGGCCTCACCGAGGCCGTGCTCGCCGAGCCCGTCCTCGCCGGAACGCTCGCCGACGCCCGCGGCGGCGCACTGCCCACGCTGGACCTGACCGGACCTGCGGCACTGCGGCCCTTCGTGGTCGCCGGGCTGCTGGAGCAGGACCGCACGGTGCTGGCCGTGACGCCGACCGCGCGGGACGCGGAGGACCTCGTGGCCGCGCTCGGCGACCTCGTGTACCCCGAGCTGGTGGCCTACTACCCGAGCTGGGAGACGCTTCCCCACGAGCGCCTCAGTCCGCGCAGCGACACGGTCGGCCGTCGGCTCGCCGTGCTGCGCCGGCTGCGTCACCCGGGCACCGATCCGGGCACCGGCCCGCTGCGCGTGGTCGTCGCGCCCGTCCGGTCCGTGCTGCAGCCGCAGGTGCCGGGGCTGGGCGACCTGACCCCCGTCGAGCTGCACCCCGGTGACACCGCCGACCTCGAGGACGTGGTGCAGGCGCTCGCCGACGCGGCCTACTCCCGTGTCGACCTGGTCGAGAGGCGGGGCGAGTTCGCGGTCCGCGGCGGCATCGTCGACGTCTTCCCGCCCACCGAGGAGCACCCGCTGCGGGTGGAGTTCTGGGGCGACGAGGTCGAGGAGATCCGCAGCTTCGCGGTCGCCGACCAGCGCACCCTGGAGGCCGAGCCCCGGCTGTGGGCGCCGCCGTGCCGCGAGTTCCTGCTCACCGAGGAGGTCCGCAGGCGGGCGGCCGAGCTGGGCCGGCAGCACCCGCAGCTGGTGGAGCTGACCGACAAGATCGCCTCCGGGATCGCGGTCGAGGGCATGGAGTCCCTGGCCCCGGTGCTCGTCGACGGCATGGAGCTCCTCGTCGACCTGATGCCGGACGGCACCCACGTCCTCGTCACCGACCCCGAGCGGGTCCGCTCGCGCGCCCACGACCTGGTGGCCACCAGCGAGGAGTTCCTCGGGGCGAGCTGGGCCGCGGCCGCCGGCGGCGGGCAGGCGCCGATCGACCTCGGCGCCGCCTCCTACCGCGAGCTGGGCGACGTCCGCGCCCACGCCCTCGGCCGGGGGCAGGCGTGGTGGAGCGTCAGCCCCTTCGGGCTCGACCTGCCCGACGACCTGCTGCCCGCCGACGACCACGCGGTGCAGTCACGGACCTCCCCGGCGCGGGTCGCCGAGGCCTACCGCGGCGACCTCGAACGGGCCGTCGCCGACGTACGAGGGTGGCTCGACGAGGACTACCGGGTCGTCGTCGTCCACCCCGGGCACGGTCCCGCGCAACGCATGGTCGAGCTGCTCGGGGAGCACGACGTCCCGGCCCGGCTCGTCGAGGGGCGCCTCGGCACCGTGGACGGCACGGCCGGTGTGGTCACCGTCGCCTGCGGGGCGCTCGACCACGGCTTCGTCGACCCCGCCACCCGGATCGCGGTGCTCACCGGCGACGACCTCTCGGGCCAGAAGACCTCCACCCGCGACATGCGCCGGATGCCGGCACGCCGCAAGAAGCAGATCGACCCGCTCGAGCTCAAGGCCGGCGACCACGTCGTCCACGAGCAGCACGGCGTGGGCCGCTTCGTGGAGATGAAGCAGCGCGAGGTCGGGGGAGCGGTGCGCGAGTACCTCGTCCTCGAGTACGGCGCCTCCAAGCGCGGCGGCCCGCCCGACCGGCTCTACGTCCCGGCCGACGCGCTCGACCAGGTGACGCGCTACGTCGGCGGCGATCAGCCGAGCCTCGACCGGCTCGGCGGCGCCGACTGGACCAAGCGCAAGAACCGCGCCCGCAAGGCGGTCCGCGAGATCGCGGCCGAGCTGATCAAGCTCTACGCGGCCCGGCAGGCCACGCAGGGCCACGCGTACGGCCCCGACAGCCCGTGGCAGCGCGAGCTCGAGGACGCCTTCCCCTTCCAGGAGACCCCCGACCAGCTCAGCACGGTCGACGAGGTCAAGGGCGACATGCGGCGCAGCGTCCCGATGGACCGGCTGGTGTGCGGTGACGTGGGATACGGCAAGACCGAGATCGCGGTCCGGGCGGCGTTCAAGGCGGTCCAGGAGGGCAAGCAGGTCGCCGTCCTGGTGCCGACGACGCTGCTGGTCACCCAGCACCTCTCGACGTTCGCCGAGCGGATGAGCGGGTTCCCGGTCACGGTGAAGCCGCTGTCGCGCTTCCAGACCGACACCGAGGCCCGCGAGGTGATGGAGGGGCTGCGGGAGGGCACCGTCGACATCGTCGTGGGCACCCACCGGCTGCTCAACCCCGACATCCGCATGAAGGACCTCGGGCTGATCATCGTGGACGAGGAGCAGCGCTTCGGCGTCGAGCACAAGGAGCAGATGAAGCGGCTCCGCACCTCGGTCGACGTGCTGTCGATGAGTGCGACCCCGATCCCGCGGACCCTCGAGATGGCGGTCACCGGCATCCGCGAGATGTCCACGATCACCACGCCGCCCGAGGAGCGCCACCCGGTGCTGACCTACGTCGGCGCGTACGAGGACCGGCAGGTCTCGGCGGCGATCCGGCGCGAGCTGCTGCGCGAGGGCCAGGTCTTCTTCATCCACAACCGCGTCAGCTCGATCGAGAAGGCCGCGGCCCGGCTCCGGGAGCTGGTGCCGGAGGCGCGGGTCGCGACGGCCCACGGCCAGATGGGCGAGCACCAGCTCGAGCAGGTGATGCTGGACTTCTGGGAGAAACGCTTCGACGTGCTGGTCTGCACGACGATCGTCGAGTCGGGCCTCGACGTCTCCAACGCCAACACCATGATCATCGAGCGTGCCGACACCCTCGGCCTCTCCCAGCTCCACCAGCTCCGGGGCAGGGTCGGGCGGAGCCGCGAGCGGGCGTACGCCTACTTCCTCTACCCGGCCGAGAAGCCGCTCACCGAGACCGCCCACGAGCGGCTCGCGACCCTGGCCCAGCACTCCGACCTCGGCGGCGGCATGGCGATCGCGATGAAGGACCTCGAGATCCGCGGCGCGGGCAACCTGCTGGGTGGCGAGCAGTCCGGCCACATCGCCGACGTCGGCTTCGACCTCTACGTCCGGCTCGTCGGCGAGGCGGTCAACGAGTTCAAGGGCGAGAGCGAGCCCGAGCTCCGGGAGGTGCGGATCGAGCTGCCGGTCGACGCCCACCTGCCCCACGACTACATCCCCAGCGAGCGGTTGCGGCTGGAGATGTACAAGCGGCTGGCCGAGGTCCGCGAGGACGCCGACGTCGACCAGATCCTCGAGGAGATGGAGGACCGCTACGGCGAGCCGCCCGAGGCGGTCGCCGCGCTGCTGCTCGTGGCGCGCTTCCGGGCCCGCGCCCGCCAGGGCGCCATCGGCGAGGTGACGATCGCGGGCCGCAACGTCCGGTTCGCGCCGGTGAGCCTCCCCGAGTCCCGCGTCGTACGCCTGCAGCGGCTCTATCCCAAGAGCATCGTCAAGGCGCAGCTCGACACCGTGCTGGTGCCGCGGCCGGGCACGCCGGGGGCGACGGGCCGTCCGCTCGAGGGGGTGGCCCTGCTTGAATGGGCCCGCAACGTGATCGACTCCGTGCTCGACCCGCCGGAGCAGAAGAAGGAGCAGTCGTCGTGAGGAAGTCTCGTGGACCCGTCCGCGTCCTGGGGGTGGCGGTCGCCGCGACCGTCCTCCTGAGCGGGTGTGCCGGCCTGCGACCCGGCACCGCGGTGCAGGTGGGGGAGGAGCGGATCCCGACCAGCGAGGTCGACGACGTCGCCGGACAGTTCTGCGAGGCCCTCGAGCCGCAGCTCGCGCAGCAGGCCGAGACGATCCCCCACAGCTACCTCCGCGGCGGCATCGCCGGCACCCTGGCGCTCCGCTCCGTCGCCGAGCAGGTCGCAGGCGAGTTCGGCGTCGAGGCCGACTCCGAGCAGTACCTCCAGCAGATGCAGGACCTGCGTCGCAACGTCGCCGCGCTCTCGCCGGAGCAGCAGGAGGCCGTGATCGCGATCGAGTCGGCACCGTTCTACGTCCAGGCGATCCAGACCGCCGTCGGCGAGGAGATCCTCGAGGGTGACGGCGAGGAGTCCGACTTCGTCGCCGCGGGCGACGAGGAGTTCCAGGCCTGGATCGAGGAGAACGGCGTGGAGTTCGACCCCTCGCTCAACACCACGATCAGCGACGGCCAGATCGCGACCGAGGACGGCTCGCTCGCCTTCCCCGTCAGCGAGGCGGCCAAGGCCGGCCAGGAGGAGCAGCCCAACGCGGTGCTCGCCCGCCAGCTCCCCGCCTCCCACCGCTGCGGCTGACCCACGCGGTCCCCGAGGTGGCAGCCGTGGCGGACGACGAGGCGGTGCTGGAGTTCCTCGCGGTGATGCGCCGGCTGCGGGCCGAGTGCCCGTGGAAGGCGGCGCAGACCCACCGCTCGCTCGCGCGCTACCTGCTCGAGGAGGCGTACGAGACCGTCGAGGCGCTCGACACCGGGGACGCCACCCACCTCCGCGAGGAGCTGGGCGACCTGCTGCTCCAGGTGTTCCTGCACGCCGCGATCGCGGAGCAGGCGGGGGACTTCACGATGGCCGACGTGGCCCGTGACATCACCGAGAAGATGTACCGCCGCAACCCGCACGTCTTCGGCGACGTCGACGCCACCGGCCTCGACCCCGCGGCCGTCAACGAGGTGTGGGAGTCACGCAAGGCCGAGGAGAAGCAGCGCACCTCGGTGACCGAGGGGTTGCCGCCCGCGCTCCCCGCCCTGCTCCACGCCGACAAGGTGCTCGACCGGCTCGAGCGCTCCGGCCGCCCCGCGGTGACCGACGCCGACGACCCCGACCTGGGGGACCGCCTGCTGTCCCTGGTGGCAGAGGCGCGCGCGTCCGGCACCGACCCCGAGCAGGCGCTCCGGGACGCGGTCCGCCGCCGGCTGCCCTGACGGGCACCGGAGGTCGTACTTCCGCTTCTCGACACGCCCGGGACAGGTGGCGGAACGCCGTGGGGCGACCTGTTCATGCAGGTCAGAGGGGCCGATCCAACTTTCTTGGTGGCGTTGTCAGGCGACTTGACTCATAAGTCAAGTGATTAACTACAGTTAGGGTCATGACGAATGCCCCCGCCCTCGAGGACGCGCCGTCGGTGCCCCGCGGGCGACGCACCGACGACGCCCGCCGCGTTGCCGACGTGCTGCGCCGGGTCGTCACCGACGGCGCGCCGGGCGGGCTGCTGCCCCCGGAGGGACAGCTGGCCGCGGAGTACGGCGTCTCGCGCAACGCGGTGCGTGCCGCGCTCGACCTGCTCCGGGCCGAGGGCCTGGTCGAGCGGATCCAGGGCACCGGCACCCGGGTCACCCGGGCCGCCCTGCCCCACGGAATCGACGCGCTGCGAGGGCTCGCCGAGACCTTCGTCGGTCACGGTGAGGTGCGCAACGAGGTACGCCTGGCCAGAATGGTCGCCGCGTCGGCGCCCGTCGCGGCGCGGCTCGAGGTCGCCCTCGGGAGCGAGGTCCTCTGCCTCGAGCGCCGCCGGCTCGTCGACGGCGAGCCGGTCTCCCTCGACCTGACCTTCGTGGTCCCGGACCTTGGCGAGCAGCTGCTCGGGTGCGACCTCGCCGGGAGCGACGTCTTCGTCCTGCTCGAGCAGCTCGCCGGGCAGCGGCTCGGTGGGGCCGAGCTGACGATCGACGCCTCTACCGCCGACCACTCGGCCGCCGAGCAGCTCGGGGTGGCGCCCGGGTCGCCGCTGCTGCTGCTCGAGCGCCTCACTCGGCTCGAGGACGGTCGTCCCGTCGACCTCGAGTACCTCCGGTTGCGGGGCGACCGGATCACCCTCCGCGGCACCGCACGCCGGTTGCCGCCAAACCTTCCCTGAACCGAGGAGACCTCCATGACCGACGCAGAAGTCGAGACCGGCCCGAGGGGCCGGGCGTCCCGCAAGGCCGGCTGCAGCGACGGGTCGGCCACCCCGCCCCCGTTGGTCGACATCCGGGTCGACGTCCCGGTCAGCGTCGACCAGTCGCTGTGCATCGAGGGCTGCAACCTGTGCATCGAGGTGTGCCCGCTCGACGCGCTGGCCATCGACCCCGACACGGGCAAGGCCTACATGCACGTGGACGAGTGCTGGTACTGCGGCCCGTGCGCCGACCGCTGCCCCACGGGCGCGGTGACCGTCAACATCCCCTACCTGCTCCGCTGAGAGGAACACCATGACCCGCACCCGTCCCGTCCTGCGCCGGACCGCCGCTGCGATGGGGGTCGGCGGCCTGGCCCTCGGCCTGGCCGGCTGCCAGCTGGCCGGCGCGGAGGGCGGTGGTGGCGACCCCGAGAAGGTCGTCACCATCGGCTACCAGTCCAAGACCATCAACACGGTCACCGCGGGGACGCTGCTCCGCGAGCGCGGCTTCCTCGAGGAGGAGCTGGCCGAGGTCGATCCCGACCTCGAGGTCGACTGGCAGGACTACGACACCGGCGCACCGATCACCGCCCAGATGCTGGCGGGCAAGATCGACATCGGCTCGATGGGGGACTACCCGCTCCTGATCAACGGCTCCACTGCGGGGACCGGCGACGGCGGCGACTCGATGGTCGCGGTCACCGGCTACAACCTGCAGGGCGCACTGAACGGAGTCGTGGCCTCGGCCGACTCCGACGTCGAGACCCTCGAGGACCTCGAGGGCGGCACGATCTCGGCCAGCGTCGGCTCGGCCGGACACGGCACCCTCGTCCAGGCCCTGGAGGAGGCCGCCCTCGATCCCGAGCGCGACGTCTCGGTGGAGAACCAGGACCCGCCGGTCGGCGCCTCCTCCCTCCAGGGCGGCTCGGTCGACGCGGTCGCCCAGTTCGTCGCGTGGCCGGCGCTGCTCGCCTTCCGTGACGACGCGCGGCTGGTCTACGACGGCGGCCGGCTGGAGGTCCCGACGCTGCACGGGACGGTCGTCCGCAACGACTACGTCGCCGAGCACGAGGAGGTCGTCACGGCCTTCCTCGCCGCCCAGCAGCGTGCGACCGAGTGGCTCCACGACAACCCCGTCGAGGCCGCGGAGATCGTCGCCGAGGAGACCGGGCTCCCGGTCGAGGTCGTCTACCTCTACAACGGCCGCGGTGGGGTCTCCACCTTCGACACCTCGCTCAAGGAGGAGCAGGTGGCCGCCCTGGAGCAGGACGTTCCGTTCCTGGAGAGCATCGGTGTCCTCGAGGACCCGGTCGACGTCGGCGAGTTCGTCGACGACAGCCTGCTGCGCGAGGTCCTGGGCGACGACTACGACCAGTCCGCCGGCCAGACCGAGAACCCCTCGGCGATCACGGGCCGCGACGAGGTCTGCGGAACCCGGGTCAGCGACCCGGCGACTGCCGGGGAGGTCTGGGTCCAGGGCGAGGACGAACCGCGACCGGTTGCAGACCCGGCCTGCCTGCTGCGCAACGTGGCGGCCGCAGAGGAGGACGGCGACACGGTCCGGGCGTCGTACATCCAGGATGCCACGACGGGCACCCGCTGGTTCGCGGACCGGATGATCTGGGTGCAGGACGGCGAGCAGCTGTTGCCGTTCGCCACCCGGGAGTCCGCCGACGAGCACCTCGACGAGCACGGCTCGGCCGAGGAGCTGACCTGGGAGCAGGCGCTGGAGGCGGCAGCGCGATGACGGCCCTGCAGGAACGGGCGGACGCACCGGCCGCACCGGTCCCCCCGGTCGAGGAACCGCCCCGGCCCCGGGTGCGACGGCGGGTGACGCCGGTGCGCTGGCTGGTCCGGCTCGCGGCGCTCGCCGGGGCGGTGCTGCTCTGGCACCTGCTGACCGAGAACGACGTGGTGATGTGGCTGCGCTTCAACCGGCTCCCGGGTCCGGTCGAGGTCGCCGACGCGTTCGCCGCCCAGCTCACGACCTCGCGCTACTACCTCGACCTGGCGCAGAGCCTGGTCCGCATCATCAGTGGTTTCGCGATCGCCTCGGTGCTGGGGATCGGGCTCGGCATCCTGCTGGCCCGCTCCCGCTGGCTGTCCGACGTGCTGCAGCCGCTGCTCGAGGTGGCGCGGCCGATCCCAGCCATCGCGCTGGTGCCGGTCGCGATCCTGTTGTTCCCGACCAACGAGCAGGGGATCGTGTTCATCACGGCCACCGCGGCGTTCTTCCCGATCCTGGTCAGCACCCGCCATGCCGTACGCGCGCTGCCGACCGTGTGGGAGGACGCCCTGCTCACGATGGGCGCGTCCCGCCGACAGGTGCTCTCGACCGTGGTGCTGCCGGGGATCGTGCCCGGCATCTTCGGCGGCCTCTCGGTGGGCATGGGGGTGGCGTGGATCTGCGTGATCTCCGCGGAGATGATCTCCGGCGACCTCGGCCTCGGCTACCGCACCTGGCAGGCCTACACGATCGTCGACTACCCGGGCGTGATCGTCGGGATGCTCTCGATCGGCGTTGTCGGCCAGCTGACCTCCAGCTGCATCGAGCTGCTCGGCCGCCGGCTCACCCGGTGGCTCGCCTCCGAACAGAGGAACCAGTGATGACCGCGACCACGACCACCGAGACCGACACCGCCGCCCACCCGGCTCCGGCACCCGACGTGCGCCCAGCCGCGATCCGAGCCGAGGGGGTCTCGCTCGGGTACGCCGGCGAGCCGGTCGTCGAGGGTGTCGACATCGACGTCTCTCCGGGCGAGATCCTGGTCGTGCTCGGCCACTCGGGCTGCGGCAAGTCCACGCTGCTGCGGGCCTTCGCCGGCCTGCTGCGGCCGCTCGCCGGCCGGATCGTCGCCGACGGTGCCGACGTGACGGGCCCGGCGGCCGAGCGCGCCCTGGTCTTCCAGGACGACGCGCTGCTGCCGTGGCGCACCGCGCGCCGCAACGTCGAGCTGCCGCTGCAGCTGCACGGGGTCGCACGCCGGGAGCGGCGCCGGGTCGCCGACGAGTGGCTCGAGCGGGTGGGCCTGTCCCGCTATGCCGAGCGGCTCCCCGGGCAGCTCTCGGGCGGTATGCGGCAGCGGGTCCAGCTCGCCCGCGCGCTCGCCGGGTCGCCCGGCCTGATCTGCATGGACGAGCCGTTCGGTGCGCTCGATGCCCAGACCCGGGGCTCGATGCAGCAGCTGCTGGTCGAGACGTGGGCGGCGTCCGGTTGCACGGTCGTCTTCGTGACCCACGACGTCGACGAGGCCCTCGTGCTCGCCGACCGGGTCGTGGTGCTGGGCCGCCACGGCGTCGTGGCCGAGCACCGGATCGACCACCCGCGCGACTCCGCCCGGCCGCCGGCCGCGGAGCAGCGCGCCGAGATCCTCGCCGCCCTGAGCCGGACCCAGTCGCTCGCACCGATCAGCCCCCGTACCGACCCCAGGAAGGACGTGGCATGACCCCGCGCCCCAGCCAGATCGTCGACCGGCCCACCCCCGTCGGCCGGACCACCACCCGCTCGGCGCACGTCGCCATGGAGGTGCCGCCGGTCACCCCGGCCCGGGAGCTCACCTGTGACGTGCTGGTCGTGGGTGGCGGGACCGCCGGCACGATGGCGGCGATCACGGCGGCCGAGGCGGGTTCCGACGTGCTGCTGCTGGAGAAGGCGCACGTCCGCCACTCCGGCGCGCTCGCGATGGGCATGGACGGCGTCAACAACGCCGTCATCCCGGGAAAGGCCGACCCTGACGACTACGTCGCCGAGATCACCCGCGCCAACGACGGCATCGTCAACCAGGCCACCGTGCGCCAGACCGCGACCCGCGGCTTCGACATGGTGCAGCGCCTCGAGAAGTACGGCGTGAAGTTCGAGAAGGACGAGTACGGCGAGTACCACGTGCGCCGGGTGCACCGGTCCGGCTCGTACGTCCTCCCCATGCCCGAGGGCAAGGACGTCAAGAAGGTCCTCTACCGCGTGATGCGGCGCCGCGAGATCCGCGAGCGGCTGGCCATCGAGAACCGGCTGATGCCGGTCCGGGTGCTCACCTCCGGCGGCCGGGCGGTCGGCGTTGCGGCCTTCGACACCCGCAGCGGCGAGTTCGTGACGGTCAGCGCGAAGGCGGTCATCCTCGCCACCGGGGCGGCGGGCCGACTGGGGCTGCCGGCGAGCGGCTACCTCTACGGCACCTACGAGAACCCCACCAACGCCGGCGACGGCCACTCGATGGCATTCCACGCGGGAGCAGAGCTGAGCGGGATCGAGTGCTTCCAGGTCAACCCGCTGATCAAGGACTACAACGGCCCCGCGTGCGCCTACGTCGCCAACCCGTTCGGCGGCTACCAGGTCAACTCCGAGGGAGACCGGTTCGTCGACTGCGACTACTGGTCGGGCCAGATGATGGCCGAGGTCAAGGAGGAGATCGACTCCGCCCGCGGCCCGATCTACCTCAAGCTGAGCCACCTGCCCGACGAGACCATCACCCAGCTCGAGGGCATCCTCCACCACACCGAGCGGCCGACCCGCGGGACCTTCCACTCCGGTCGGGGCCACGACTACCGCACCCATGACGTCGAGATGCACATCTCCGAGATCGGTCTGTGCGGCGGCCACTCGTCCTCGGGCGTCTGGGTCGACGAGCACGCACAGACCACGGTGCCGGGGCTGTACGCCGCCGGCGACCTGGCGTGCGTCCCGCACAACTACATGATCGGTGCGTTCGTCTTCGGCGACCTGGCCGGAGCCCACGCCAGCGGGCACCTGCCCGAGGAGCGACTGCCGCTGCCCGAGGACCAGCTGGCCGCCGCGCACGAGCTGATCTACCGTCCGCTGCGGCACCCGGACGGGCCACCCCAGCAGCAGGTCGAGTACAAGCTGCGGCGCTTCGTCAACGACTACGTCGCCCCGCCGAAGACGGCCCGCAAGCTGGAGATCGCGGTCGAGACCTTCGACCGGATGACGGGCGAGATCGAGCTGATGGGGGCCCGGACCCCGCACGAGCTGATGCGCTGCGTCGAGGTGAGCTTCATCCGCGACTGCGCCGAGCTCGCCGCCCGCGCCTCGATGGTGCGCGAGGAGAGCAGGTGGGGGCTCTACCACGCCCGGGCAGACCTGCCGCTGCGCGACGACGACGCCTGGTTCTTCCACCTCAACGTCCGGCGCCGCGGCGACGGCGCGACCGAGTTCGTACGACGGCCGGTCAACGGCTACCTCGTCCCGCTGGAGGACCTGCAGATCCCCGAGGGCGCCCCGCAGGACGTCGCCGTGATCGCCGTGAGCGAGCCGCGCCACCAGTCCAGCGGGCGCCCGGTCGAGGAGGGCAGGGTCGCGGAGGCGGACGAGAGCCGCTCGCCGCGGATCCTCGAGCTGCTCGAGCTGACCGAGGCCGGCGCTGACCTCGGCGCGCTGGCCGGCTTCCTCGCCGACGAGGACGCCCGGGTCCGCCGGGCCGCGGTCGCGTCGGTCACCGAGCTGGTTCCCGACGGCACCGGCCCGGCGCTGGCCGCTGCCCTGTCCGACGACGACGCCGACGTACGGCGGGCGGCGGGGGATGCGCTGCGCGAGCTGGTGGAGGTGTTGCCACCCTCTCCGGAGCTGCAGACGGCGCTGGTCGCGTCGCTCGACACAGGTGACCCGCTCGCCAGGGCCGCGGTGGTCGACGTGCTCCGGGCGCTGAGGCTCGGCGACGCGGAGCGGTTCCGGCGCGCGGTGGCGGACGCGGACGCCCGGGTCCGGATCCAGGGCGTCCGGGGGCTGGTGTCTCTCGATGACTCCCCGGGGGTCGCCGCCGCGGCCGCCGACGAGGTGCGCGAGGTACGCGTCGTCGTCGCGCACGGACTCGGCACGATCGGTGACCAGGACTCGGCGACCACCCTGGAGCGGCTGGCCCACGACGCCGACCTGCTGGTGCGCGCCGCCGCCCTCGAGGCGGCAGCCGGGTTGGAGGAGGCGCCTCGGCTGTGGGCGCTCGCAGGGGCCTCGGTCGAGGACGCTGCCTGGCAGGTCCGGGTGGGCGCCGCGCGCGGCTTGGCGGTGGCGCCCGACGCAGTGGCGGTCGCGCCGTTGCTGACGGCGCTGGGGGACACCCATCCCGACGTCCGCAAGGCCGCCGTGCTCGCCCTGTCGGCCCGCACCACGGACCCCGAGGTGCGCGACGCCGTGGAGCGGGCGACCAAGGACGCCGACGCCGACGTGCGCGGTTACGCCCGCCGCCTGCTCTGACCGCCTCGTGTGCCTGAGACCGGCGCATGGACCGGTCTCAGGCACACGCCGCGAGAGGGGGAGGTCAGAAGCCGAACAGCTGCCTGGCCTGGTCCCAGAGCAGGATCACCGAGAAGAACCCGTAGAACAGGCACGCCCAGATCACGGCGCCGAACCGGAACCCGGTGACGCCGATCTCGCGGGGGAGGACGCCCCGGTTCAGCTTGAGCAGCAGCATCGAGTAGATGAACATGACGACGCCGTTCATCGCCGAGGCGATCACGAGCAGCACCAGCGGCTGGTCGACGCCGGAGAGCAGGATCAGCGAGCCGAAGACGATCATCGTCCAGACGGTGGCGAAGTAGAGCTTGCTCTCGCTCCAGCGCTGGGAGTCGCGCAGCGCGCCGGTCTTGAGGACGTCGGCCGTCAGCCGCGCCACCATGTCGAGGACGGTCAGGTTGGTGGAGAAGAGCACCACGCTGCCGACCAGCCAGAACGAGGTGGACAGCCAGCTGCCGGTGGTCGCGGTGAGCGCGTCGCCCTGGATCTTGATGAAGTCGAAGCTCTCCGCCTCGCCACCGGTGCCGACGGTGACGAAGGTCAGCGCCATGAAGACCAGCAGGCAGATGCCGCCGATCAGCAGGAAGGTCAGCTGCTGCTCGCGGTCGGCGACCCGCCACCAGCCGCGCCAGCGCCGCATGTTCTCGTCGGTACGCCGGAAGAAGTACCCGGTCGTCGGGGCGGCGACCTCCTCGCCGGTGAACGGCGAGACGACCTTGGGCAGCCGGGCGCCCATGCCGAGCCCCTTGTCGCGGACCCAGTTGGACTGCACGAGGTTCATGACGCCACCCGCGCCGGCGAAGGCGATCGCGCCCATCAGCACCGCGATCGGGATCGAGGAGATCGCGTCGGGGATCTTGTGCACCTCGACGAACCCGCGACCCAGCGCGGCGTAGCCCTCGCCGCCGATGAGCGCCACGGCGGCGTACACGACGAAGATCACGATCAGCGCGACCATGAAGAACTGGATCTTCTCGACCGTGCGGTAGACGACCGGTGACAGCGTCAGGACCGCGCCGATCAGCACGAGCACCCCGATCGTGATGTAGGGGATCAGGTCGGCGGAGAAGCCGAGGGCGAAGGACAGGGTCGTCGTGCCGCCGCTGGCCCAGCCGGGCCACATCCATGCGGCGACGGCCATGAAGATGAACAGCACCCCCCACGGCTTCCACAGCCGCGTGAAGCCGGTGACCGCGGTCTCGCCCGTGGCGAGGGTGTAGCGCTCGATCTCCATGTTGAGGAAGTACTGGGTCGTCACGCCGATCACGACCAGCCAGACGAGCGTCAGCCCGACCTGGGTGGTGATGTAGGGCCAGAGCACGAACTCGCCGGACCCGATGGCGCCGGCGAGGAGCAGGACGCTCGGTCCGACCACCTTGCCGAGCGGCGCCGGCTCGGGGAGGTCGGCGTACGCCACCGGTGGCAGGTGGCGGTGGGGGATCTCCTCCGCGGTCTCGCCGCGGGCACCCTGGGTGTCGGTCATCGCAGGACTCCTCATCCGTGACACGGCTCGGGTGAGGATCCCCGCGGTCGGAGGCCACCCGAGCTGGCCAGAGGTCCCGGGACGGGACCACCTCCGACGTCCGGCAGTGAACCTAGTGGTCTAGATCACCCGGGTCAACGGTCGCGGACCCGGGGTCAGCGGGTCGGGGTCGGCAGGTCCACCAGGGCGAGCACGTTCGACGTCGCCGCGGTGACCGGCTCGGTGTGCCAGCCCTCGGGGTCGTCCACGCCGCACAGCCGCCGGTCCTTCGGGGCCTCGACGCACACCAGGGTGTGGACCACCGCTCCGTGCACCTCGACCACGGTCGGGGCGGACGTGAGCGCGCGCGAGCCGGCCGGCCGCAGCGACAGCGTGGCGCGGCCGGGTGGGGCGGAGGTGCTTCGCTCGTCCGCGTCGACGACGCGGTAGCGGAGCTCGAGGTGGGTCGCGGCCTGGGGCAGGGTGAGCACGCGGTCCTGGTCGACCACGCCGGACCAGGCCACCGGCACCGGTGAGTCGTCGGCCGCGACCTGCAGCCCGACCAGCCGGGCGGTCGGGCCCTCGGAGTCCGGGACGGGTGGCGGCGCCGCGAGCGGGAGGCTCGTGATCGGCTCCGGCGTGATGATCCGTTCGACGACCTCGAGGTCACCGAACTCGTCCGGGGCCACGCTGAGGTGGATGCCGGCGGTGGTGAGGCCGGGGCCGGTGAGCCGCTGCGCGCGGTCGTTCCTGACGGGCCGGCCCTCCCTGTCGGGACCGGCTGCCACCTGCTCCGCCCCGGGATCGGCCCGTTCGCTGGTGTCCGGCAGGTGGGTGGCGAGCGTGACGAGCCCGGCGACCACGACCAGCGACGCGGCTGCGATGCCGAGCCGCTTGACGGGGAGGTCGGAGACCCAGCCGGCTGCCGTCGTACGCCGGGCCGCGACCCAGCCGGTGGTGCCGTGGCCGACCCGGGCGAACCAGCCGGTGGTGCCGTGGCCGAGCCGCGAGAACCAGCGACCGACCCCGGCGAGCGCCGACCCGAACCCGGCCAGCCACCCGGTGGTGCCGTGGCCGACCCGGGAGAACCAGGCGGTGGTGCCGTGGCCGAACCGGGAGAACCAGCCTGCGACCGTGCTGCCGAGCCCGGCGAACCAGGTCCCGAGCGCGGTGACGGGCCCCGTGAGCCTGCCCGGACGTCGACCCCGGCGCCACCGCGGGTGGCGCAGCCGGCGCAGCCGTTCGGCCCAGACGTAGCGCACGGACGCGCGGCCCTCGCCGACGCGGCCCACGAGGTGTCGCCACTGTCGTCGGCGGTGGTGCAGGCCGTCGACGCGATCGGCCCACCAGTAGCCGAACGTGTCGACCACCCTGGACGCGCTCCTGGTGATCCTCCGACGCACCCGATCCAGCATCGTTGTGCCACCCCCCCGGTGGAGTCGGACCACGCACCCCCCGCGCGCCGGCCGACCTTCCGGACAGTACCTCTCGCCGTGCCCGCATGGCTCCCCCCGAACGGGTCCAGTTTGCGGGGGGTCCCGCTTTCGGTGGGACCGGTGCATACTGCACGGGAAGGCGGCCACGGGGGTTGCTGCCATCGGGTGAAATCGGGGGGTTTCGTCATGGGGATTCGGATTCATCGCGCCGTGGTCGTTGCGTGCGGGGCGCTGGTCGCGGCCGCGCTGCCCGCAGCGGCCGCTCCAGCAGGCTCGGGCGAGGTCTACCTCGTCCAGGGCATCGTCGGGTCGACCTGGGACTTCAGCGTCGACGGCGACGTCGTCGAGGAGGGCGTGGCGGCCAAGGAGGTGCTGGGCGCCCTGGACCTCGACGCCGGCAGCCACCGGGTGGAGGCCACGTCCGAGGACGGTACGTCGGTCGAGGCGATGGTCGACGTGAAGGCCGGCGAGAGCCTCGACGTGGTGCTGCACCTGCCGGTCGACGCACGCAAGCGGGCCGTCCTGACCAGCTTCGTCAACGACGTCGCGCCCGTCGCGGACGGGCAGACCCGGCTCTCGATCGCGCACACCGCCGCGGTCGGACCGGCCGACATCAAGGTCGACGGCGAGGTGCTCTTCTCCGACGTCGCCAGCGGCGAGGAGCTGACCGTGGTCGTGCCCGCCGGCACCTACCGCGTCGCGGTCGTCCCGGCGGCGACCGACGACCCGCCCGTGCTGGGGCCGGTGGACCTGCCGGTGACGGCCGGCCAGCTGATGCGCGTCTTCGCGATCGGCGTGGCCGAGCGCGGCACGATGGACGCCGTCGTCCACACCCTGCCCGTTCCTGTCACCGGCTCGGACCGGGCGCCCGGCGACGTGCCGGGTGGCACCGGCGGCCAGCACGACGTGACCCCCGGCGGGCCGACCGCGCTGGCGTGGGGTGGCGCGGCCGCGATCCTGGGGGCCGTGCTGCTCGGGTGCGCTGGAGGCCGGCGGAGGGCTGCCGCGTCCGACGGGTGAGCGACCGCCGGATCTGGTGGGCGGCGGCCGCGGTCCTGGCCGTCGTCGGGGTGGGCCTGCTCGCGGCCGCGTACGCCGGCACCGACCCGGCGCAGGCGCCGCCGGACCCGTCGACCGTCGGCAGCGCTGGTTCCGCACCGACCCTCGCGCCCGCGGACCCACGACCCCCCGGCGACGCGCCGGAGGGTGACGCCTCGTCCGAGGGGGGCACGCCCGCGCCGGCGGCTGTCGGACGCGCCCTCCCGCCGCAGTGGCCCGAGCTGGTGCCCACCCGGCTGACGCTGCGACCGGACGCGGGCGGGGCGTCCGCGCCGGTGGTCCCGGTGGCGGTCGTGGGCCGCACGCTCACGCTGCCGGACGACGCCGACACGGTGGGCTGGTGGCGGGGCGGGTCGCGGGTCGGGTCACCGTTCGGGACAGCCGTGGTGGCCGGCCACCTGGACTCCGTGACGGACCCGGCCGGCTACCTCGCCGGGCTCGCGGTGCTGGTGCCCGGCGACCTCGTCGAGCTGGGTTCGGAGCAGGAGCAGGTGCGCTACCGGGTCGTGCGCAACGACCTGCTCCCGAGCGCCGACCTGTCCTCGCGCTCCGACCTCTTCGAGCAGCGCCGGCACCACCGGCTGCTGCTGATCACCTGCGGCGGTCCCTACGACGAGGAGGCCGGCCGCTACCGCGACAACCGCGTGGTGGAGGCGGTCCCGGTCCCTGGCTGAGTGGCGGGCACCGGGGACGGCGTCACCTCGAGCGCATGTCGCAGCACCGCGTCGAAGAGGTATCCGTCCTCGTTGTCGGCCGCGTCCGCGGGCTGGACGCGCCCGGTCGTGTCGGTCGCGCGCACGTGCACGTCGTGGCGGCCCGGCCGGTCCGGCGTCCAGGCCAGCTCCCAGCGGGTCCAGGCGGAGGGCAGGTTGTCGCCGTGGAGCTCGGCGTCCTGCCAGGTCGCCCCGCCGTCCGTGCTGACCTCGACCCGGGCGATCGCGGCCTCGCCGGACCACGCCCGCCCGGCCAGCAGGCTGGTCCGTCCCGCCACGGGGCTTCCGTGCTCGTCCAGCACGCTCTTGACCGGCATCCGCCCGAGCTCGGCCTCGGCCCCGTCCCACCCGTCGCCGTGCATGCGGTACCAGCGGGTGTTCCACGGTGAGCTCACGAAGCTGCGCGTCACCCGCAGCTCGCCGAGCCACTTGATGCTCGCGATGCCGACCCAACCCGGCACCACCAGGCGGGCAGGGAAGCCGTGGTCGAGAGGGAGCGGCGCCCCGTTCATCTCGAAGGCGACGAGGACGTCGTCGAGGGCCTTGCCGATCGGGATCGGCCGACGGACGCGCCCGTGGTCGACCCCGTCGACGACGTACGGGTCGTCCAGCCCCACGGGCATCACCTGGACCGCGTCGTCGCGCAGCCCGGCGTGGTGCAGCAACCGGGAGAGGTGCACGCCGCGCCACCGGGCCACGCCGATCGCACCCAGCCGCCAGGGGGTGCCGGGGCGCGGGGTGCCCTGCTGGTCGCCGAAGAGGCGCCGGCCGTTGCCGGTGCACTCGAGGGCGGTCTCGACGGTCACGGTGGTGAGCCGGCGCAGGTCCGCGAGCGAGAAGACCGTCTCGTGGTGGACGCCGTCGCCGGTCACCAGCAGCCGCCACGTCCCCGGCTCGATCCGGGGAGCGGTGGTGTGGCTGCGGACGAAGAAGCGGTCCGCGGGAGTGATGCGGGGGACGCGACCCTCCCAGCGGGTCTCGACATCGGCGCCGGTGGCATGGGGATGGAGGTCGAACCAGTCCCCGACGGGACGGTCACGCCGGTCACGAAGCATGCACTATGTGTATCAAACAAGTGCAATTAGCGGCACGTCGACCCGCCCGGCCCGGCCGAGTGCCCTCCGCGGACGGCCCGATGACCTGACGACCGGTGCGCACTAGGCTGCAGAGCGGCTCGTACCCGAACCGTCAGGAGCACACCAGTGGCTGTCATCCAGGCCGTCTCCGCCCGCGAGATCCTCGACTCCCGCGGCAACCCCACCGTCGAGGTCGAGGTGCTGCTCGACGACGGCACGTACGCCCGCGCGGCCGTGCCGAGCGGTGCGTCCACCGGCGCCTTCGAGGCGGTGGAGCTGCGCGACGGCGGCAAGCGCTACGGCGGCAAGGGCGTCGGCAAGGCCGTGGACGCGGTCATCCAGAAGATCGGTCCCGCCATCGAGGGGCTGGCCGCCGACGACCAGCGCCTGGTCGACCAGGCGATGCTCGACGTCGACGGCACGCCCAACAAGGCCTCCCTCGGCGCCAACGCGATCCTCGGCGCCTCGCTCGCGGTCGCCAAGGCCTCGGCCGACTCGGCCGGGCTCGAGCTCTGGCGCTACGTGGGCGGGCCCAACGCCCACCTGCTGCCGGTGCCGATGATGAACATCCTCAACGGCGGGTCCCACGCCGACTCCAACGTCGACATCCAGGAGTTCATGATCGCGCCGATCGGCGCGGCCACCTTCCGCGAGGCGCTCCAGCAGGGCACGGAGGTCTACCACGCGCTCAAGGCGGTGCTGAAGAAGAAGGGGCTCGCGACCGGGCTCGGCGACGAGGGCGGCTTCGCGCCCGACCTCTCGTCCAACCGTGCGGCGCTCGACCTGATCGCGGAGGCAGTGAAGTCCGCCGGTCTCAAGCTCGGCAAGGACATCGCGCTGGCGCTCGACGTCGCGGCGAGCGAGTTCCACGACAGGAAGAAGTACGCCTTCGAGGGCAAGAAGAAGTCCGCGGACGAGATGACCGCCTACTACGCCGACCTGGTCTCGGCGTACCCGATCGTCTCGATCGAGGACCCCCTCGACGAGGACGACTGGGCGGGCTGGAAGGCCCTCACCGACCAGCTCGGCGACCAGACCCAGATCGTCGGCGACGACCTCTTCGTCACCAACTCCGAGCGGCTGCAGCGCGGCATCGACGGCGGCCAGGCCAATGCGCTGCTCGTGAAGGTCAACCAGATCGGCTCCCTGAGCGAGACCCTCGACGCCGTCGACCTCGCCCACCGCAGCGGCTACCGCTGCATGATGAGCCACCGCTCCGGCGAGACCGAGGACGTCACGATCGCCGACCTCGCGGTCGCGACCAACTGCGGCCAGATCAAGACCGGCGCGCCGGCGCGGTCCGAGCGGGTGGCGAAGTACAACCAGCTGCTGCGGATCGAGGAGCAGCTGGGTGACGCGGCTCGCTACGCCGGTGCGGGCGCGTTCCCGCGCTTCGGCGGCTGAGCCGACTACCGTTGGGGAAGTGAGCGATCGACGTACCGGACGCGGGCCCGGGGGACCACGCCGTCCGGCACGGTCCTCCGCCGCTGCCCGCTCCGCGCGTCCTGCCCCGGTGGCCGGGGCCACCGAGGAGGCTCGGCCTCGCCCCACCGGGCGGGCCCTGATCCTGGTGCTGCTCCTGGCGGTGCTGGCCGTCTCCTACGCGTCCTCGATGAAGGCCTACCTCCAGCAGCGCGCCCACATCGCCGAGCTCAAGCAGCAGATCGACGAGCGCTCCGAGAGCATCGACGACCTCGAGCGCGAGAAGCGCCGGTGGAACGACGACGCCTACGTCCGCGCCCAGGCCCGGGCACGGTTCGGCTACCTGATGCCCGGCGAGACGGCGTACGTCGTCCTCGACGAGAAGGGCAAGCCGCTCGAGACCCGCTCGCAGCTCCACGACCCGCGGCAGGTGCTGCGCGAGCCGCCGGAGCCCTGGTGGGACGACGCCTGGTCCTCGGTGGAGCTGGCCGGCAACCCGCCGCGCGACCCGGGCACGCCTGCCGCCGAGCTGGGGGCTCCGGCCGAGTGAGCCCAGCGCCTGTCGACCCCGCCGACGAGACCGCGATCGAGCAGCAGCTCGGACGTGCCCCGCGCGGCATCGCGGCCGTCGGCCACCGCTGCGGCTGCGGACTGCCCGACGTGGTGAAGACCGAGCCGCGACTGCCCAACGGGACGCCGTTCCCGACGACGTACTACCTCACCTGCCCGCGGGCCGCGTCCCGGATCGGGACGCTCGAGGGTTCGGGGCTGATGAAGGAGATGGAGGCGCGGCTCGGCACCGACGAGGAGCTCGCCGCCTCCTACCGGGCCGCCCACGAGGCCTACCTCGCAGACCGTGCCGAGCTCGCCCGCTCGGTGGGGCAGAGCGTCCCGGAGATCGACGGCATCTCGGCCGGCGGCATGCCCGACCGCGTCAAGTGCCTCCACGTGCTCGCGGGCCACGCGCTGGCCGCCGGGCCGGGGGTCAACCCGCTCGGCGACGAGGTGCTCGCGCTGCTGGGCGAGTGGTGGGCCCCGGGTCCGTGCGTCGACGTCGATGGCTGAGTCGTGAGCAGCGCCGTCGCCGCGATCGACTGCGGCACCAACACCGTCAAGCTCCTGATCGGCACCCACGCACCCGGCAGCTTCGAGGTGGCGGTCCGCGAGACCCGGATGGTGCGGCTCGGGCAGGGGGTCGACGCGTCCGGCCGGCTCGCCGAGGAGGCCCTGGGCCGCGCCTTCGCCGCCCTCGACGAGTACGCCGCGCTGGTCCGCGAGCACGACGTCGTCCCGGAGCGGATCCGCTTCTGCGCGACGTCCGCGACGCGCGACGCCGAGAACGCCGCCGACTTCCGGGCCGGGGTGCGGGCGCGGCTCGGCGTCGACCCGGAGGTCCTGAGCGGTGACGAGGAGGCCGCGCTGGCGTACGCCGGGGCCATGCGCGGGCTGCCCGAGGACCTCCCCGGACCGGTGCTCGTCATCGACGTCGGGGGTGGGTCGACCGAGGTGATCCTCGGTGAGGGCGGCAGCGTCCGCGCGGCCCGGTCGATGGACGTCGGGTCCGTCCGGCTGCACGAGCGGCACGTACGCCACGACCCGCCGCTGGCCGACGAGGTCGCCGCCGTGGCCCGTGACGTCGACGAGCACCTCGACGACTGCGGCGTCGCGCTCGCCGACGCCGCGACCGTGGTCGGCATCGCCGGCACCTGCACCACGCTGGGTGCCGCCCTGCTCGACCTGCCCGCCTACGACCGCGACGCCGTCGACGGCTCGGTCCACGACCTGGCCGCCGTCCGGGCGACGGTCGCCCGGATCGTGGCCATGACCGTCGCCGAGCGCCGAGCGCTGCCCTACCTGCACCCGGGCCGTGCCGACGTCATCGACGCCGGCCTCGTGATCGTCGAACGGGTCCTGGCCCGGACCGCCGTCGACAGGTTCGTGGTCTCCGCGTCGGACATCCTCGAGGGGATCGCGTGGTCGTTGGCGGACAGCGCGTGACGGAACGACCCCTCCTGCCCCATCCCGTCACCGGCGAGCCGTTCCCCTCACCGGTCCCGCCGGGGACCGGGTGGCCCGACGACCCGGCAGTCGCCGACACGCCCGTCGCCCGCTCCGCGGCGGGCGTACGCCGGCTCGCCGCCACCGACGACCTGGCCGAGCTCGACGCCCGCGTGTCGGTGTGCGCGGCCTGTCCGCGGCTGGTCCGCTGGCGCGAGGACGTCGCCCACGAGAAGCGGGCGTCGTTCGCCGACCAGCCCTACTGGGGCCGCCCGATCGCGGGCTGGGGGTCGAGCGACCCGCGGGTGCTCGTGGTGGGCCTCGCTCCCGCCGCCCAGGGTGGCAACCGGACCGGCCGGGTCTTCACGGGCGACTCCAGCGGCGACTGGCTCTTCGCGAGCCTGCACCGGGTCGGGCTCGCGACGCAGGGAACGTCGGTCCACGCCGGCGACGGCCAGCGCCTGGTCGACACCCGGATGGTCGCGACCGTGCGGTGCGCACCGCCGCAGAACAAACCGACCGTCGCCGAGCGCGACACCTGCGCTCCCTGGCTCACGCGGGAGATCTCGCTGCTTCCCTCGCTCCGCGTGGTGGTCGCGCTCGGGGCGTACGGCTGGGCCGGCGCGCTCCGCGGCCTGGCGGCTGCCGGTGCCGAGGTACCTGCGCCGCGACCGCGGTTCGGGCACGGCGCGGAGGTCGGGCTCGGTGACCTCACGCTGCTCGGCTGCTACCACCCCAGCCAGCACAACACCTTCACCGGCCGGCTCACCCCGGCCATGCTGGACGAGGTGCTCGGGCGGGCCCGCGCGCTGTCACAATGACCGCGTGACCCGCCACGCCATCACCGTCCTCGGCCACGACCGCCCCGGGATCATCGCCGACACCACCGGCCGCCTCGCCGGCCTGGGCCTCAACCTCGAGGACTCCACGATGACGCTGCTGCGCGGTCACTTCGCGATGACCCTGGTCTGCCAGGGTGACGCGCCCGAGGCAGAGATCGCGACGGCGCTCGCACCGCTGACCGACGACGGCACGCTGACCGTCACCGTGCGTGAGGTGCCCGCGGAGCCGTCGTACGAGCCGGCGGGCTCGCCGTGGGTGCTGACGGTGCACGGGGGCGACCGGCCCGGGATCGTGTCCTCGGTCGTCGGCGAGGTGGCGCAGGTCGGCGGCAACATCACCGACCTCACCACCCGGCTCGCGGGGGACCTCTACCTGCTCGTGGCCGAGATCGACCTGCCCGCGGCCACCGACGTCGACGCGCTCCGGGTGTCGGTCGACGCAGCGGCGGCGGCCCTCGGCGTCGGGGCCACCCTCCGCCCTGCCGAGGCCGACGAGCTGTGACCCCCGAACCCACCGTGCTCGCCTGGACCGAGGCCGAGCTCGGCGTCGAGGGCGGGGTGCTCGAGGTGGTGCGGGCGCCCCGGCCCGTGCTGGCGACGCCGGGTGAGCGGGTCGACCCGACCGCCCCCGACGTGGTGCAGCTCGCGGCCGACCTCGTCGCCACGATGCGGGTCTCGCCGGGCTGTGTGGGCCTGGCCGCCCCGCAGGTCGGGATCGGCGCTCAGGTCTTCTGCGTCGACGTGTCGGCCCACCCCAAGACGCGCGGGCACCACGGGACGTTCGTGCTCTGCAACGCCGAGGTGCTCGAGGCCAGTCGCAACGAGCGGGCCCGCGAGGGCTGCATGAGCGTCCCCGACCTCACCGGCGACGTGAAGCGGGCCAGTCGTGTCGTCGTACGCGGGGAGCTGCCGGGGAGCGGCACCGAGGTCACGCTCGCAGCCGAGGCGTTCGAGGCGCGCGCCCTCCAGCACGAGATCGACCACTGCGCCGGGCTGCTCTTCCTCGACCGGGTCGCCGGCGCGCACGCCGTCCACCACCGCAAGACGTACCTCTAGGGGCA
This sequence comes from Nocardioides euryhalodurans, assembly GCF_004564375.1. Taxonomy (NCBI): domain Bacteria; kingdom Bacillati; phylum Actinomycetota; class Actinomycetes; order Propionibacteriales; family Nocardioidaceae; genus Nocardioides; species Nocardioides euryhalodurans. The sequence continues at coordinate 1,633,758 of NZ_CP038267.1, read as the reverse complement.
CCGCGGCGGACCGCGGCATTGCAATCGTTTGTGACGCCCACTACGTTCGCGCCATGCACGAGCCCCTGGCCACCGACCTGCTCCCCGGCTCCGACCGTCGCGTCGACTACCACCTCGCCGAGACCCTGGACGGTCTCTACGTGCCGTACGCCCTGCGCACCCCGGCAGGGGAGGGGCCGCACCCGTTCGTGCTGGTCGCCTACGGCAACGGTGGTGGCGGCCTGGCCTGGCTGCGCGAGCGGGCCCACCGGTTCCGCCACGTCACCGACCGGCTGCTCGAGGCCGGCTACGCCTGCGCCTGGGTGCGCTACCGCACCGAGGTGGAGCTCGGCTACCAGCGTGGGGGGCGGCTGCAGGTCCACGGGCGTCAGGGCATGGAGCTGATGAACCGCGCGCCCCTCGAGTACGAGGACGAGGTCGCCGTTCTCCGCGACGTCGCCGAGCGGCCGGAGATCGACGCCGACCGGCTCTTCCACCTCGGCGTCAGCCATGCGGGCGAGATGCTCTTCAAGCTCCTCTCGCAGTACGACGGGCTCCTCCGTGCCGGCGTGGCCGCCGAGCCGGCCAGCCACGAGCTGCTCACCCTCGACCTCGACGGCGAGCCCACGGTCGAGTCCGAGGACGGGCTCCGCGACATCGAGAGCCTCCAGATGCGCACGGTGGAGCACGCGCGGTCGCGGATCACCGAGCCCGAGACGGTCTCGGAGCGCCTCGACGGCGTCGACATCCCGGTGCTGGTGCTCGGCCGCGAGCAGGACGAGCTGCAGGGCATCTTCCGGCTCACCTACGAGCTGCTCGCCGAGAAGCGCAGCGACGCCGAGTGGCGGTCGTGGAGCCACGACGTGCACGGCTACATCTACCCCGAGGTCGGCGACGACGGGGTGGCGCAGGTCGACGAGGTCCAGCGGGAGGCGCTCGACGTGATCGTCGACTTCTTCGACCGGTACCGCTGAACGGGGCGCGGGCTGCCACAATGCGTGGCGCTGGCGAGGTGCTGCGCTGCGCCCCCGTATCCCAACCGGCAGAGGAAGTCGCCTTAAAAGCGACTCAGTGTGGGTTCGACCCCCACCGGGGGCACCGGATGAGAAGTTTCTTAGAGACCGCCGCGCGGAGGAACAGGGCACCGGCCACGCTCGTTCTCCCTGCACGAGCCAACTAGACTGGCCAGAAGTTGGGCGAGCCATCAGATCGATGGCTGCCAGGCCTCCAAGGAGGAGACCATGCAGAGCAACAACCCCGTGTTCCGCCGATCCGACGCGTTCAACGGGACCGCAGCGCAGGGGACCAACGCCTACGGCAACCAGACCTACCCCGGCAACGGCGCGGCCTTCGACGGCTACGGCCAGACCCCGACCGGCTACGCCGACACCCAGGCGCCGGTCCACTCCGGCGAGCGGATGACCATCGACTCGGTCGTCCAGAAGACCGGCATCTCGCTGGCCGTCGTCATCGTGACCGCCGCGCTCACCTGGTGGTGGACCGGTGACGTCCGGGGCAGCGACGCGCAGATGGGCAACCTCTACCTCGCGCTGATGGTCGGCTCCTTCGGTGCCTTCGGCCTCTCAATGGTCAACTCCTTCAAGCGGGTCGTCAGCCCCGGGCTGGTGCTCGCCTTCTGTGCCCTCGAGGGCGTGGCGCTCGGTGCGTTCAGCAAGTTCATCGACGCCGCCTTCGTGCCCGAGAACAGCAGTCTCGGCGACAACATCGTCATGCAGGCCGTCCTCGGCACCTTCGCGGCCTTCGCCGGCACCCTCGCCGCCTACAAGTTCTTCGACATCAAGGTCGGCCAGCGGTTCCGTACGTTCGTGATCGCCGCGATGTTCGGCATGGTCGCCCTCGGCCTGCTCGAGGTCGTGCTCGGCATGTTCGGCAACGCGGTGGGCTTCCTCGGCTTCGGCGGTGCCGGCCTGCTCTTCTCGTTCGCCGGCCTCGTGCTCGGTGTCTTCATGCTGATCCTCGACTTCGACTTCGTCGAGCAGGGGATCGCGGCGGGCATCGAGGAGCGCGAGTCGTGGCGGGCGGCGTTCGCGCTGACCGTCAGCCTGGTGTGGATCTACACCAACCTGCTCCGGATCCTGGCGATCTTCAGCCAGGACTGACCCGCGGCGACAGCTTCGGGCGAACGGCCCGCCGGTGGCCCGGCGGGCCGTTCGTCACGTCCGGGCGGTGTCCGCGGTGTCGTCGGCGTGGCTGGGCTCGGTCGGCTCCGGTGCCTCGCTGTCGGTGCCCGGGTGGCGTCGGCGGTGCCGCAGCTCCACCCACAGCCCGCGGACGCCGCGGCGCGAGCCGGCGACCTCGACCCCGTCGAGCTCGGTGCCGGGAACCCGGACCGCCTCGACCGCTGCGCTCGCCACCGGACGCAGCCCCTCGCCGCGGACCGCCTCGGGCGCCTCGGCGGCGTCCGGGCCGAGCCCGAGGGCGGCGAGCGCGGAGGGGAGGAGCACCTCGGCCAGCGCGCGGTAGCCGTCGGCGGAGGGGTGGAAGCGGTCCGGGCCGAAGAGCAGCGCCGGCGCGGCGTCGAACTCGGGCCCCAGGATCGAACTCAGCGAGACCGTACGTCCTCCCTCCTCGACGACCGCGATCGTCTGGGCGGCGGCCAGCCGGCGCGACCAGACCCGGGCCACCTGCTTGAGCGGCGGCGGGATCGGCCGGATGGTGCCGAGGTCGGGACAGGTGCCGACCACGACCTCGGCTCCGGCCTCGCGGAGCCGGCGTACGGCCTCGGAGAGGTTGCGGACCGACGTGGCGGGGCGGACCTGGTGGGTGATGTCGTTGACACCGATCAGGATCACGGCGAGGTCCGGGCCGGTCGGCAGCGCGGCGTCGACCTGCCGGACGAGGTGGCTCGACTCCGCCCCGACGACCGCGAACTCCCGCAGGTGGACGCGTCGGTCCGCGCGCACCGCGAGCCCGCTCGCGAGGTGGGCGCCCGGGGTTTCCTCGACCCGGTCGACGCCGTAGCCGGCGGCGCTGGAGTCGCCGAGCAGCGCCACCTTGACCGCCGGACCGGGACGGCCGCGGCCGTACCACCCGGTGGCGTCGGGCGGCGGCGTCTCCCGCGTCTGCCCGATCGCGCGGCGGGCGAGCTTGGCCTCCGTCCGGAGCAGGCCGTAGAGGCCGAGTCCGAGCGCGGAGAGGCCGCCACCGCCGAACGCAGCGGCGGAGGCCAGCTTGCGAGCGGCTGCAGCGTTCCCCACACGACAACTCTACGGAGCCCGGGAATGCGCCGTGGCGGGTTCCCCCGCTCTATCGTTGGCCGGGTGCAGTACGTGAACTCGCTCCTGGACCTGATCGGCAACACCCCGCTCGTGCGCCTGCGGCGCTCGATGGACGGGCTGGAGGCGCCGCTGGTGCTCGGCAAGGTCGAGTACCTCAACCCCGGCGGCTCCGTGAAGGACCGGATCGCGACCCGGATGATCGAGGCGGCCGAGGCCTCGGGCGCGCTGCAGCCCGGCGGCACCATCGTCGAGCCGACGTCGGGCAACACCGGTGTCGGGCTGGCCATGGTGGCCCAGGAGAAGGGCTACAAGTGCGTCTTCGTGTGTCCGGACAAGGTCAGCGAGGACAAGCGCAACGTGCTCAAGGCGTACGGCGCCGAGGTGGTCGTCTGCCCCACCGCGGTCGCCCCCGAGCACCCCGACTCCTACTACAACGTCAGCGACCGGCTCGCCTCGCAGCCGGGTGCCTGGAAGCCCGACCAGTACTCCAACCCGCACAACCCGCGTTCCCACTACGAGACCACCGGTCCGGAGATCTGGGAGCAGACGGACGGGAAGATCACCCACTTCGTGTGCGGCGTCGGCACCGGCGGCACCATCAGCGGCACCGGCCGCTACCTCAAGGAGCAGAACCCCGACGTCCAGGTGATCGGCGCCGACCCCGCCGGCTCGGTCTACTCCGGCGGCACCGGCCGCCCCTACCTCGTCGAGGGCGTCGGCGAGGACTTCTGGCCCGAGACCTACGACCGCGGCATCGCAGACCGGATCATCGAGGTCTCCGACGCCGACTCCTTCGCCTTCACCCGCCGGCTCGCCCGCGAGGAGGCGCTGCTCGTCGGCGGCTCCTGCGGCATGGCCGCGTACGCCGCCCGGCAGCTGGCCCACGAGCTGGCTGCCGAGGGACGTACCGACGCGGTGATCGTGGTCCTGCTGCCCGACTCCGGTCGCGGCTACCTCACCAAGGTCTTCAACGACGAGTGGCTCGCCCAGTACGGCTTCGCGACCGGCTCGGAGGAGGCCGACCACAAGACGGTCGGCGAGGTGCTCCGCGGCAAGACCGGGCGGCTGCCCGACCTGGTCCACACCCACCCGAGCGAGACCATCGCCGAGGCGGTCGCGATCCTGCAGGAGTACGGCGTCTCGCAGATGCCGGTCGTCCGCGCGGAGCCCCCGATCGTCGCCGCCGAGGTGGCCGGCTCGGTCTCCGAGCGCACCCTGCTCGACGCACTCTTCGCCGGTCACGCCAAGCTGACCGACGCCGTCGAGGAGCACATGTCCGCGGCCCTGCCCACCATCGGCTCCACCGAGCCCGCGCAGGCCGCCGTGGGGATGCTCGAGGACGCCGACGCTGTGCTCGTGCACGAGGACGGCAAGCCCGTCGGGGTGCTCACGAGACAGGATCTGCTCGCGTTCCTGGCCAGCAGCTGACCGATCGTCCGTGACGGACTAGTCCGGACGGACTACGTCCGGGACCACCGTCCCGGAGCGCCGGCGCACCGAGATGGGGACGATCGCTGTGGGCCTCGGTCCGCAAGTGTTCCTGTCGGTAACGAGATCCCCACGAGCGTGGAACGGTCGTTGAATCCGCGCCTAGTTCACCTGTTCGCGCCACAAGACTCCTCGTGACGGTTCCGGCGTGGAGCCGCACACGAGTGGGGACACGACATGAACAAGATGATCAAGGGATCGGTCGCCGGGGCCACCGGCATCGCACTGCTGATGGGCGGCTTCGGCACCTACGCCCTCTGGAGCGACAGCGAGAACCTGGCCGAGAACGGTGTGCAGTCCGGCGAGCTCGACATCGCCACCAGCGCCGGCACCTACGACGACGCCAACACCGGCGCGGCCAACGACTGGACCGCCGCCGACAAGATGGTCCCCGGTGACAAGGTCACCTACACCCAGACCTTCACGGTCAAGGCGAGCGGCAAGAAGCTCGCGGGCACCATCGCCTACGTCAAGCCCTCGCTGACGAGCACCTTCGCCGGCCTGACCCACAGCGTCGCGGTCACCTCCAGCAGCAGCTCGGTCACCGAGACCGCGCCGGGCTCCAACCAGTTCGCGTTCAACGCGCCGTTCGGCACCGCGACGCTCACCGCCGTGGTGACCTACACCCTCCCGTCCGGCACCTCCGGGCAGACCGACCAGAACAAGGCCGCCACGCTGCCCGCGGCTGCCTTCACGATCAGCCAGAGCTGATCCGCGCCGGACCGTCATGTCGCCCAGGATCCCGCTCCTCGTCGCCGTGGTCGGCGCCCTCCTCGTCGGGGGCGCCACCACGGGGTCGACGCGCGCGTCCTGGCAGGACCAGGAGCCACTCGCCGCGAGCTCGGTGAGCTCCGGGCGCCTGACCTTCACCGCGACCTCCCCGGCCGGCGTCAGCCTGACCCGGACCGCCGGGTCCGCAGCCACGACCACCTTCGTCGTGGACGACACCTCCCTGGGCAAGACGCTGCAGCAGCGGATCACCGCGACCGTCGTGAGCACCCCGTCCGGGGTGACCGCCACCGTCGGCACGTCCTGCCCCGGAGCCGCGTCGGTGCAGATCGACACGACCCCCACCGCCGCCAACGTGACGCTGTGCGTGCGCGTGGTGTCCTCGGCCACCGCCACACCGGGCAACGTGACGCTCGCCCTCGGCGGCGTCCAGCGGCCGTCGGCCGGGTGGACCACCCCGAGCGCCCAGGTGACCGTGCCGGTGACGGTGACGCTCCCGCCCAGCCCGCCGGACCTGAGCTGCGGGGACTTCGTGAGCAACGGGAACCGAGCCTTCACCTGGACGGCCGTCAGCGGGGAGACCTACACGGTCTACCGCTCCACGACCACGAACGCGGACCCCAGCTTCTCGGCCGTCCCGGCGCCCCCTGCCCACACCTCGCCCTACACGGCAGCCATGCCGTCCGGCTCCACGCGCTACTGGCGGGTCAGGGCCACCAACGCCGGCGGGACCTCATCCTGGAGCAACACGCTCCGGCTGGTCCGGACCGGGAACGGCGCAGGCAACCACGCCTGCTCCGAGGTGACACCGTGACGACCGTGAGGGCCAGGGTGGCCAAGGCGCTGAGCTGGGCGCTGCTGATCGGCGTCGTCACTGCCGGAGCAGCCCTGATCCTGGTGCCGAAGGCGACCGGCGCGCGTCCCCTCACCGTGCTGAGCGGCTCGATGGAGCCGACGTACGACATCGGCTCGGTCGTCGTCGTGCGTCCGGTCGACACCGACGAGCTCGCGATCGGTGACGTCATCACCTTCCAGCCCGTCTCCGACGACCCGCGGCTGACCACCCACCGGATCGACGGGTTCGCCTTCGGCGCGGAGGGCAAGCAGTTCGTCACGAAGGGCGACAACAACGACACCGTCGACCTCGAACCGGTCTCGGCCGACCAGGTGCGGGGCGAGGTCTGGTACTCGGTGCCCCTGGTCGGCTACGTCTCCGTGTGGCTGGCCGGCGGCTGGGTGAGGACCGCGATCAACCTCTTCGCGGTCGCCCTCCTGCTCTACGGCGGGGTGCTGCTCGCCGGTGGTCTGGTCGAGCGTCGCCGCCGCGAGAAGGTGCCGGCATGAGCCGGGGCCGCGCCCGGTCGCTGCTGGCGATCCCGGCACTGCTCGCGCCGCTGCTGCTCACCGCCCCGCCGGCGTACGCCGAGCACGCCGAGCTGCTCGTCAGCACCAGCCCGGACGGCCCGTTCCGCACCCAGCTGTCGCAGGCCCTGTTCCACGACGCCGGCCCGTTCGTGCCGCGGACCGGCGCGACCCGCACGTACTACGTGAAGAACACCTCGCCCCACGTCGCGCGGACCACGGTCTCGCTGGTGGACACCGCCGGCAGCAACGCCTTCGAGCAGGCCCTGACCTTCGAGCTCGCCGTCGGCGACACCGTGTCGACGGGCGCCCTCGGCGGCGCGGTCTGCCACCTCCTGGCCACCGGCCCGGACCTGGCCCCCGGAGAGGTGCAGGCCGTCCAGGTCGGCGTCTCCGTCGCGGACCTGGCCGGGCAGCAGGGCATGCGCGCGCAGGCCACCCTGGACCTGGTGACCACGCTCTCGCAGGTCGGCCCCTCCGGTGAGGTCGACGTCTGCGGGGTGCAGGCCACGACCACCGAGGACGCGACGACCACCCAGGACGCCCCGGACGACGAGGACTGCGAGCGCGCGGCCGTGGTCACCGTCAGCGGATCCGCGAGCTGCGTCCCCGTGGCGGTCGACGGGGGCGTGCCCGAGCCGGCCACCCCTGCGGCCGGGGCCCGTACGGTCGCGGGTGCGGCCACCGTGCTCGTGGCCCTCGGGGCGCTGCTGCTGATCTGGGGCGGGCGCCGCCGTACCGACCCGGAGGCTTGACCTGCGGGGCTAGCGTGAACGGGTGACTCACGCACCCGAGAACACGACCCTCGGCGGCCTCCGCGCGACCGGGCACCAGCTCAAGCCCCTCCGCCAGGAGATCCGCGACAACCTGCTGGCGAAGCTCGCCGCCGGCGAGGACCCGTGGCCCGGGCTCCACGGCTTCGACGACACGGTCGTCCCCCAGCTCGAGCGTGCCCTGATCGCCGGGCACGACGTGGTGCTCCTCGGTGAGCGCGGCCAGGGCAAGACCCGGCTGCTGCGCTCGCTGGCCGGGCTGCTCGACGAGTGGAGCCCGGTCATCGCCGGCTCCGAGCTCGGCGAGCACCCGTACGAGCCCGTCGGTCCTGCCTCCCGCCGCCGGGCCGAGGAGCTCGGCGACGACCTGCCTGTCACCTGGCGCCACCGCGACGAGCGGTACGCCGAGAAGCTCGCGACTCCCGACACGTCCGTCGCCGACCTGATCGGCGACGTCGACCCGATGAAGGTGGCCGAGGGTCGGCACCTCGGTGACCCGGAGACCATCCACTTCGGGCTGATCCCGCGCTCCCACCGCGGCATCGTCGCCATCAACGAGCTGCCCGACCTCGCCGAGCGGATCCAGGTGGCGATGCTCAACGTGATGGAGGAGCGCGACATCCAGATCCGCGGCTACGTGCTGCGGCTGCCGCTCGACGTGCTGGTGGTGGCGAGCGCCAACCCGGAGGACTACACCAACCGCGGGCGGATCATCACCCCGCTCAAGGACCGCTTCGGCGCGGAGATCCGTACCCACTACCCGACCGAGCTCGACGACGAGCTCGCCGTGATCCGACAGGAGGCGCACCTCGTCGCCGAGGTTCCCGACCACCTGCTGGAGACGCTGGCGCGGTTCACCCGCAACCTGCGGCGGTCGGGCAGCGTCGACCAGCGGTCCGGGGTCTCGGCCCGGTTCGCGATCGCCGGAGCGGAGACCATCGCCGCGGCCGCGCTCCACCGCGCCACCCGGCAGGGCGAGGAACGACCGGTCGCGAGGGTGGTCGACCTCGAGACCGCCGTCGACGTGCTCGGCGGCAAGATCGAGTTCGAGAGCGGCGAGGAGGGCCGCGAGCACGAGGTCCTCACCCACCTGCTGCGGACCGCGACCGCCGAGACCGTACGCCACCACCTGCGAGGGATCGACCTGGCGCTGCTCGTCGAGGCGATCGAGGAGGGCCGGATGGTCACGACCGGGGCCCAGGTCTCGGCCCGCGACTTCCTCGCCGGGCTCCCCGTGCTGGGGGAGTCGGAGCTCTACGACGAGGTCTGCGACCGGCTCGGCGCGACCGACGACGGCACCCGGGCCGCGGCGATCGAGCTCGCCCTCGAGGGGCTCTACCTCGCGCGCCGGATCGGCAAGGAGTCCGACGGGGCGGAGACGGTCTATGGCTGAGTCTCGGATGGTCCGCCGCCCGGTGCGTCACCTCGGGCCGCGAGATGATGCTTCCGGCGGCGGACCATCCACCCGGGGGCGGGCATGAGCCGTTATCGCAGGTACGACGGCGGCGACCCGCTCGCCCCGCCGGTCGACCTCGGGGAGGCGCTCGACGAGATCGGCCAGGACGTCATGGCCGGCTACAGCCCCGAGCGCGCGATGCGGGAGTTCCTGCGCCGCGGTGGTCGTGACCAGGCAGGCCTGGACGACCTGGCCCGCCGGGTGGCCGAGCGTCGCCGCCAGCTGCTGCGTCAGCACGACCTCGACGGGACCCTCCAGGAGGTCCGCGAGCTGCTGGACCGGGCGGTGCTGGAGGAGCGCAAGCAGCTGGCCCGCGACGTGGAGATGGACGACGGCGACCGGGCGCTGCGTGAGATGCAGCTCGACAACCTCTCAGCCAACACGGCCGCGGCCGTGACCGAGCTGGCGTCGTACGACTGGCAGAGCCGGGAGGCCCGCGAGGCCTACGAGCAGATCAAGGACCTGCTCGGCCGCGAGCTGCTCGACCAGCGCTTCGCCGGCATGAAGGACGCCCTCGAGAACGCCACCGACGAGGACCGGGCGGCGGTCAGCGAGATGCTCTCGGACCTCAACGACCTGCTCGAGAAGCACCAGCAGGGGGAGGACTCCCAGCAGGACTTCGACGACTTCATGGCGAAGCACGGCCAGTTCTTCCCCGAGAACCCCGAGAACATCGACGAGCTGCTCGACGCCCTCGCCCAGCGGTCCGCGGCCGCGCAGCGGATGCTGAACTCGATGTCGCCCGAGCAGCGGCAGCAGCTGATGGAGCTGTCCCAGCAGGCCTTCGGGTCGCCCGCCCTGATGGAGCAGCTGGCGCGGATGGACGCCAACCTGCAGTCACTGCGCCCGGGGGAGGACTGGAGCGGGTCGGAGGGCTTCGAGGGCAGCGAGGGCCTCGGCCTCGGCGACGGGACCGGTGTCCTGCAGGACCTCGCGGAGCTCGACGACCTCGCCGACCAGCTGTCGCAGTCCTACAGCGGCGCCCGGCTCGACGACGTCGACCTCGACGCGCTCGCGCGGCAGGTCGGCGACCAGGCGGCGGTCGACGCGCGGACCCTGCAGCAGCTCGAGCAGGCGCTGCGCGACAGCGGCTACCTCCACCGCGGCTCCGACGGGCAGTACCGCCTGAGCCCGCAGGCGATGCGGCTGCTGGGCAAGGCGCTGCTGCGCGACGTGGCGCAGCGGATGTCGGGTCGGCAGGGCCAGCGCGACCTGCGCAGCGCCGGCGCGGCCGGCGAGCTGTCCGGGGCGACCCGCGAGTGGGCGTACGGCGACACCGAGCCCTGGGACGTCACCGGCAGCATCGGCAACGCCGTACGCCGGACCGCGGCGGAGGGCGGTGACCCCCGCCGCGGCGTCCGGCTCGAGATCGGTGACGTCGAGGTGCAGGAGACCGAGGCGCGGACGCAGGCGGCGGTCGCGCTGCTCGTCGACACCTCGTTCTCGATGGCGATGGACGGCCGGTGGGTGCCGATGAAGCGCACCGCGCTGGCGCTGCACACGCTGATCCGCAGCCGGTTCCGCGGCGACGCGCTGCAGCTGATCGCCTTCTCCCGGCACGCCCAGGTCATGGAGATCGAGGAGCTGACCGGGCTGGACGCCCGGTGGGACAAGGGGACCAACCTCCACCACGGGCTGCTGCTGGCCAACCGGCACTTCCGCAAGCACCCGCAGGCGCAGCCGGTGCTGCTGGTCGTGACCGACGGGGAGCCGACCTCCCACCTCGAGCCGGACGGCGAGGTGCACTTCTCCTACCCGCCGCACCCGCTCACGATCTCGTACGCCGTGCGCGAGCTCGACAACGCGATGCGGCTCGGCGCGCAGACGACGTTCTTCCGGTTGGGCGAGGACCCCGGCCTGGCGCGGTTCATCGAGTCGATGGCCCGCCGGGTCGACGGCCGGGTCGTCGCGCCCGAGCTCGACGACCTCGGCGCCGCCGTCGTGGGGTCCTACCTCGGGGACCGGTCACCGGCGTCGTCCTACCGCGACCACTTCGGCGACTGGGCCGGCGGCCGGGGGTTCTGGGTCGGCTGACGGCTCAGGGGTGGAGCAGCGCCGCGAGCTCCTCGACCCCGTCGACGAGCCGGGTGCCCGGACGCGCCCAGGACGCGTTGGCGTCCACCGCGTGGACGGCGACGCCGTCGGGGAGCGCCCCGGAGGCGAGCAGCTCCTCGGCGAGGGCCCGGCAGCCGTCGCGGTCGAAGCCGCACGGGGCGACCACGACGACCTCGGGGCGTGCTCCGTCGACGTCCTCCCAGGTGACCCGGCGCGACTTCTCGCCGGGCGTCCCGAGCAGCGGCTCGCCGCCGGCCGCCTCGACCATCTCGGGGATCCAGTGCCCGGGCGCGAAGGGCGGGTCGGTCCACTCCAGGAACATCACCCGCGGCCGCGGCCGCCCTGCGACCCGCTCCCGCACCACGGCCAGCCGCTGCCGCTGCTCGGCGACCAGCGCAGCCGCCTCGGCCTCGTGGCCGGTGGCCGCGCCGAGGGTGCCGATGGACGCCAGCACCTCCTCGACGGTGTGCGGGTCGATCGTGAGCACCTCGGCGGTGCAGCCGAGGTGGGCGAGAGCGTCGTCGACCACGGACACGTCCACCGCGCAGACCGCGCAGAGGTCCTGGGTCACGACCAGGTCGGCGTCGAGGCCGGAGAGGGCGCCCGCGTCGAGGTGGTAGAGGTCCTCCCCGCGGGACATCGCCCCCACGACGTACGCGTCGATCTCCGCGGGAGCGAGTCCCTCGGGCATCGCCGAGGTGGACACGATCGTGCGCGTTCGGGCCGCTGCCGGGAAGTCGCACTCGAACGTCACGCCGACCACGTCCTCGCCGGCGCCGATCGCGAAGAGGATCTCGGTGGTCGAGGGGAGCAGGGAGACGATGCGCACGACCCGAACCCTACGATCGCGTGGTGTCCGACCCCGACCTGACCGTGCTGCTGCTCCTGGCGCTCGCCGCGCTGGCAGCCGGCTTCGTCGACGCCGTGGTCGGCGGGGGCGGGCTGATCCAGCTCCCCGCGCTGCTGCTGGGGCTGCCCGGGGCCAGCCCGGTGCAGGTGCTGGCCACCAACAAGCTGGCGTCGATCTGCGGAACGACGGTGAGCAGCGTGACCTACTACCGCCGTGTCCGCCCGGACCCGCGCACCTTCCTCCCGCTGATGGCCCTGGCGTTCGTGGGTTCCTTCCTCGGCGCCCTGGTCGCGACCCAGATCCCGAAGGAGGCGTTCGACCCGATCGTGCTCGTCGCCCTGGTGGTCGTGGGGGCGTACGTCCTGTTCAAGCCCGACCTCGGCGGCGAGACGGCGCTGCGGTTCGCCGGCCACCAGCACACGCTGGCCGCGATGCTCACCGGTCTCGCGATCGGCTTCTACGACGGGGCGCTCGGCCCGGGCACCGGCTCGTTCTTCGTCTTCACCCTCGTCGGGCTGCTCGGCTACTCCTTCCTCGAGGCCAGTGCCAAGGCCCGGCTGGCGAACTGGACGACCAACCTCGCCTCGCTCGTCGTCTTCGTGCCCGCGGGAGCCGTGCTGTGGAAGGTCGGCCTGGTGATGGGGGCCTGCAACCTGCTCGGCGGCTACCTCGGGGCCCGGACCGCGATCGCGCAGGGCAGCCGTTTCGTCCGGATCTTCTTCGTCGTGGTCGTGTCGGCGTTCATCGTCCGGATCGGCGGGCAGGTGCTGGGCGTGTGGTGAGCGCCCCCGCGTGGGGTAGTCCCCGCAACTCCTGTCGCCGTGACGCCCGCCACGCGACCGAAGGTTCGGGGACTACCTCCGCGGTGGGCGTGCTCCCGCCCGTGACCACGGATGTGGTTGAGTCGCCGCCATGCACCAGGTGAGAGCAGTCGTCGCCCGCTCGAAGGGCGCTCCGGTCAGCATCGAGACGATCAACGTGCCCGACCCCGGCCCGGGGGAGGCGCTGGTGGCGGTCCAGGCGTGCGGGGTCTGCCACACCGACCTCCACTACCGGGAGGGCGGCATCAACGACGAGTTCCCCTTCCTGCTCGGCCACGAGGCGGCCGGGGTCGTGGAGTCGGTCGGCGAGGGAGTCACCGAGGTGGCGCCGGGGGACTTCGTCGTCCTCAACTGGCGGGCCGTGTGCGGCGACTGCCGCGCCTGCGACCGCGGTGAGCCGTGGTACTGCTTCGCCACCCACAACGCCACCCAGAAGATGACGCTCGAGGACGGCACCGAGCTGTCCCCGGCGCTCGGCATCGGGGCGTTCGCCGAGAAGACCCTCGTGGCGGCCGGCCAGTGCACCAAGGTCGACCCGGAGGCACGCGCGGCTGCCGTCGGCCTGCTCGGCTGCGGCGTGATGGCCGGCATCGGAGCCGCCCTCAACACCGGGGCCGTCGGCCGGGGCTCCACCGTGGCCGTGATCGGGTGCGGCGGCGTGGGAGCGGCCGCCGTCGCCGGCTCCGCGCTCGCGGGAGCGTCGAAGGTCATCGCAGTCGACCTCGACGACCGCAAGCTCGAGGGCGCGAAGGCGCTCGGCGCCACCCACACCGTCAACAGCACCGACCGTGACCCGGTCGCGGCGATCAAGGAGATCTGCGGCGACAACGGCGCCGACGGCGCCGACGTGGTCATCGACGCGGTCGGCCGGCCCGAGACGTGGAAGCAGGCGTTCTACGCCCGGGACCTGGCCGGCACGGTCGTGCTGGTCGGCGTACCGACCCCGGACATGACGGTGCCCGAGATCCCGCTGATCGACGTCTTCGGCCGCGGCGGCGCACTGAAGTCGAGCTGGTACGGCGACTGCCTGCCGAGCCGTGACTTCCCGATGCTGGTCGACCTCTACCGGCAGGGCCGACTCGACCTCGACGCCTTCGTCAGCGAGGAGATCGGGCTCGGCGACGTCGAGACCGCCTTCGAGAAGATGCACCACGGCGACGTGCTCCGCTCGGTGGTGATCATCTGATGGCCGCGCGCGTGGACCACACCGTGGTCAGTGGCACCTTCTCCCTCGACGGCGAGACCCACGACGTCGACAACAACGTCTGGGTCGTCGGCGACGACGAGGAGTGCGTCGTCATCGACGCCCCCCACGACGTCGACGCCATCGTGGACCTCGTGGCGGGGAGGACGGTGAAGGCCATCATCTGCACCCACGCCCACGACGACCACGTCCGCGTCGCACCGGAGCTGCGGGAGCGGGTGACGGCCCCGATCCTGCTGCACCCCGACGACCGACCGGTGTGGGAGCTGACCCACCGGGACCACCTCTGGGACGTCGACCTCGAGGACGGCCAGACCGTCAAGGTCGCCGGGGCGGCGCTCAAGGTGCTGCACACGCCCGGCCACGCGCCCGGCGCCATCTGCCTCTACGTCCACGACCTCGGCTGCGTCTTCACCGGGGACACCCTGTTCCAGGGCGGACCGGGCGCGACGGGTCGCTCCTTCAGCGACGCCGACGTGATCGTGGCGTCGATCCGCCGCCAGCTGTTCGCGCTGCCGGACGAGACGGTTGTCCACACCGGCCACGGTGACGACACGACGATCGGGGCGGAGCGGGAGGCGCTGGGCGGCTGACCATCGTCGCGTGTGCCCCAGACCGGTCCATGCGCCGGTCCGGGGCACACGCCGCGGGGTCCCGGTCAGCGCGCCAGTGCGGCGAGCTCGGTGACCGACATCAGCACGACCGTGCCGCACAGCGCCGCGGCCCAGCCGCCGACGTCCCGGGCGGACGGCGTGGCCGCGACCCGGCCGCGGTAGCGCAGCCGGCTCTCGACCAGCACCCATCCGCACAGCGCGAGGGAGGCGAGCAGGCTGACGAGCGCCCACACGCCGAGGTGCGCCCAGGTCAGCCGCGCCAGCACGGCCGCGGCCAGGGCCAGCGAGAGGCCCGTGCGCTGCCACGCGAGCGCCGTACGCTCCGGCTGGGTCCCGCGCTCGGGACCGGGGTCGGCGGCGGCGCTCACAGCCCGGCCAGCACGACCAGGCCGATGGCGACCGCTCCGACGGCGAGCAGCAGGCCGAGCGTCGAGGCGGGCAGCGGCTCCTGCTGCCGGATCGCACGCTCGGCGCGGGCCCACCGCCACCACGACGCGGCCGAGCAGACGATGCCGAGCACCACCAGCGCGGCCGCGAGGGCGGTCTCGAGACGGTCGTCGAACGCCAGGTCGATCTGGTCCAGGGCCACCCCCGCCGCGAGGAGCGCCAGCGCCGTACGCAGCCAGGCGAGCAGCGTGCGCTCGTTGGCCAGGCTGAACCGGTAGTCAGGCTCGGCCCCGGTCCCGTAGACCCAGCGTGGCCGTCGGCCGTCCTCGCTCATGGGCTGAGCCAACCACACGGCGACGATGCAACGCCGGGTTACCTGCTGTCCGCACGGTGCCGCAGCAGGGTGGGAACAGCCGGTAACCCGGCGTTGCGAGGTCTGGTGAGGCCAGCCCACCGGCCGCTCAGAACGGCTCGACCAGCAGCGCCGTGCCGTGGCCGGCGACCCGGGTGAGCACCAGCGTGGCGGTCCGGTCACCCCGCAGGGAGAGCCGGGCCCGGAGCTCGTCGGGGACGACCGAGACCCCGCGCTTCTTGATGGTGAGCACCCCGATCCGCCGTTCGCGCAGGGCGGCCTTGAGCTGCTTCTCGCGGTAGGGGAGCTCCTCGAGGACGCGGTAGCCCCGCGCGAAGGGGGTGCGGTACGCCGCGTCGCCGGTCACGTAGGCGATGTGCTCGTCGACGAGCCCACCCTCGACGCCCGCGGCGACCGCGGTGACCAGGCCGGCCCGGACCACCGCCCCGTCGGGCTCGTAGAGGAACGGGCCCACGGGCCGGACGTCCGCCCCCGGGTCGTCCTCGTCGGTGAGCGTGGCCAGGCCGCTCTCGCGGATCACCGTGGCGCGCCGGGCGGTGGTCGCGAGCCGGCCCGACCAGAGGGCCGCCTCCTTGACCTCGCCGTGGTCGCTGACCCACTCCGCCTCCACCCCCGCCGGGACCAGGTCGCGGGGGATCCCCGGCGCGACCTTGACGCAGGCGTCGTGGCGCAGCAGCCGCTCGACGTAGGACCACGGCGGCGTCCAGTCCTCCACCGACCAGGTGCGGCCGCGGGCCGAGCGCCGCGCAGGGTCGGCGAAGGCGACGTCGAAGGGCGTCGGGTCGACCAGCGTCGCGTCCGCGACCGTGACCGCCCCGGGCAGGCCGAGGGCGGCGAGGTTGGCCTCGGCCACGGCGACCCGCAACGGGTCGAGGTCGACGCCGGCCGCGGTCAGGCCGGCCGACGCAGCGGCCACGAGGTCCCCCCCGATGCCGCAGCCGAGGTCGATCATCGTGCGGGCGGAGGCGGCGACCAGCCGGGCGGCGCGGTGGTCGGCGACCGAGGCGCGGGTGGCCTGCTCGAGGCCGTCCGGGGTGAAGTACATCCGCTCGGCGCGCTCGTCGAACTTCGCGACAGCCCGACGCCGGAGCCCCACCTGGGTCAGGGCGGCCGCGACGTGCTCGGGGGAGGCGTCCCGGCGCAGCCGGGCCTGGACGGAGAGCTCGTCGCCGGAGGCGTCCGAGGCGGCCGCGAGCAGCGCCTGCCCGTCGTCGGTGAGCAGCCACCGGAAGGCGTCGAGGTCCATCCGGCGATCCTGTCAGAGCGGCTCTCCGGCCCGGTGGGGTCCCGCGACCGGGACCCTGCTCTGGCACTCCCACGGGGTGAGTGCTAGCGTCGGATCTGGCACTCTCGCCCTGAGGGTGCCAGCGCTTGCGACGACGTACGGCTCCCGCGACGGCGTACCGACACCGCAGGCTCACACGTCCCGGAGCCCGCAGGGCTCCTGCCAGAGGTCGAACACAGAAAGTGGAGGTTGATCTGAAGTGTCGGTCAACATCAAGCCCCTCGAGGACCGGATCGTCGTGAAGCCGCTCGACGCCGAGCAGACCACCGCCTCCGGCCTGGTCATCCCCGACACCGCCAAGGAGAAGCCCCAGGAGGGCGAGGTCCTGGCGATCGGTCCGGGTCGCATCGACGACAACGGCAACCGCGTCCCGGTCGACGTCGCCGTCGGCGACAAGGTCATCTACAGCAAGTACGGCGGCACCGAGGTCAAGTACGCCGGCGACGAGTACCTCATCCTCAGCGCCCGCGACGTCCTCGCCGTGGTCGGCTGATCACCGCAACTTCTCGATAGTCCGTCACGGGATGGTCGTGGTTCCTCGGAGTCCGCAGCCGTCCCGTGACGGGCTATCTCCCTTTCACAAGGAGTAGGTATGCCCAAGATCCTGGAGTTCGACGACTCCGCCCGCCGCTCGCTGGAGCGGGGCGTCGACGCCCTCGCCAACACCGTCAAGGTGACGCTCGGCCCCAAGGGCCGTTACGTCGTCCTCGACAAGAAGTGGGGCGCGCCGACCATCACCAACGACGGCGTGACCGTCGCGCGTGAGGTCGAGCTCGACGACCCCTTCGAGAACCTCGGCGCCCAGCTGACCAAGGAAGTCGCCACCAAGACCAACGACGTCGCCGGCGACGGTACGACGACCGCCACCGTGCTCGCCCAGGCGATGGTCCACCAGGGGCTCCGTGCGGTCGCCGCCGGCGTCAACCCGATGGGCCTCAAGCGCGGCATGGACGCCGCTGCCGAGGCGGTCGGCGACGCCCTCCTCGAGGCCGCCCGCGAGGTCGACTCCAAGGAGGACATGGCCTCGGTCGCCACGATCTCCAGCCGGGACGCCGTCATCGGCACCCTGCTCGCCGAGTCCTTCGACAAGGTCGGCAAGGACGGCGTGATCACGGTCGAGGAGTCCAACACCATGGGCACCGAGCTCGAGTTCACCGAGGGCATGCAGTTCGACAAGGGCTACATCTCGGCCTACTTCGTCTCCGACCCGGAGCGGATGGAGGCCGTCCTCGACGACCCGTACATCCTCCTGGTCCAGGGCAAGATCTCCTCGGTGCAGGAGCTGCTGCCCCTGCTCGAGAAGGTCATGCAGTCCGGCAAGCCGCTCTTCATCCTCGCCGAGGACGTCGAGGGCGAGGCGCTCTCGACGCTGGTCGTCAACAAGATCCGCGGCACCTTCAACGCCGTCGCGGTGAAGAGCCCGGCCTTCGGTGACCGCCGCAAGGCGATGATGCAGGACATCGCGACCCTGACCGGTGGTCAGGTCGTCGCCCCCGAGGTCGGCCTCAAGCTCGACCAGGTCGGTCTCGAGGTGCTCGGCCAGGCGCGTCGCGTCGTCGTCACCAAGGACAACACCACGATCGTCGACGGCGCGGGCGACCACGCCGCCGTCGAGGGCCGCGTCAACCAGATCAAGGCCGAGATCGAGGGCACCGACTCCGACTGGGACCGCGAGAAGCTCCAGGAGCGCCTCGCCAAGCTGGCCGGCGGCGTGTGCGTGATCAAGGTCGGCGCCGCC
The DNA here is from genome assembly GCF_004564375.1 of Nocardioides euryhalodurans. Lineage (NCBI taxonomy): Bacteria > Bacillati > Actinomycetota > Actinomycetes > Propionibacteriales > Nocardioidaceae > Nocardioides > Nocardioides euryhalodurans. The sequence goes on along the minus strand of NZ_CP038267.1, from coordinate 1,615,405 downwards.
ACCGAGGTGGAGCTGAAGGAGAAGAAGCACCGCATCGAGGACGCCGTCTCGGCGACCCGTGCGGCCATCGAGGAGGGCATCGTCCCCGGTGGTGGCTCCGCGCTGGTCCACGCCGTCTCCGTGCTCGACGGTGACCTCGGCCTGACCGGCGACGAGGCCGCCGGCGTCCGGATCGTCCGCAAGGCCGCCGACGAGCCGCTGCGCTGGATCGCCGAGAACGGCGGCGTCAACGGCTACGTCGTGGTCGCCAAGGTCCGTGAGAACGGCGTCGGCACCGGCTACAACGCCGCGACCGAGGAGTACGGCGACCTGGTCGGCCAGGGCGTCCTCGACCCGGTCAAGGTGACCCGCTCCGCGCTGGTCAACGCGACCTCCATCGCGGGCATGCTGCTGACGACCGAGACCCTGATCGTCGACAAGCCCGAGGACGAGGACGAGGCCGCCGCCGGCGGTCACGGCCACGGTCACGGCCACTGACGCACCGAGTCACCCAGCACGAGGCCCGTCCCGGAACATCCGGGACGGGCCTCGTCGCGTCACGGGCGGACCAGCTCGCCCAGCCACTGCGTCGCGCCGTGGCCTCGGTTGACCGGCGTGCCCCAGAGGACCTGGTCCGGCTGGGTCGGCCCGCCCGTCGCCCAGCTGGAGACGTCGTCGCTGACCCGCAGGAACCGGTCGTTCGCGAGGTCGTAGATGTAGGTCCCGGCACCTCCGCGCTGGTAGGACGTCACGGTCACGACGTCGCTCCCGACGCCCAGGCCGCCGTCGATGTCGCTGTCCTGGACGGTGACGACCTGGTCGCCTTCGGTGGAGAGCACCTGCACCCGGTCGTCGCGGACGCCGTCGTAGGTGCCGCAGTACTGCCCGAGCACGACCCGGTCGGCCGTGGCGCCGAAGGACAGCAGGTTGCAGCGCGCCCCCGACCGCGGGTCGAAGGCCTCCTCCTCGCCGGTCGCGAGGTCACGCACGTGCACCCGTCCGCTGTCGCCGTTGGTCCGGTCGGTCCACACCATCGACGTGTCGGTGAACGCCACGTCACCCACGGTGAGGCCCTCGTCGCGCACGTCGTCGGGGTCGGTCAGCGAGGCCGACCAGAGGCGGTAGGTGTCGCCCTCGGCGTCGGCGTCGTCGGCCTCCCCACCGGGGCTGGTCGGCCAGCCTCCCTCGGGTGGCTGCCCCTGCGTGTTCGGGACGGAGACGTAGAGCCGGTCGTCGGGGCCCAGCACCGCCGACCCCGGCTGCTCGACGCGGGGCAGGTCGGCCCAGCGGGTCGTGGTCCACGCGCCGAGCCCGCGGTCGAAGACGTGGGCGACGACGTCGGCTCGCATGCCACCGCCCGCCATGCCTGCCAGGACCAGCCGGTCCTCGCCGAGGTCCACCGGCTCGAGGGTGGCCTGGCCGACGTCAGGTGCAGGCAGCCAGTCCTTCCCGCCAGTGGCCGGGTCGAGGAGGGCGTAGCGCGGCCACGGCTGCTCGCTGCGGGGCCCGTCGCGGAAGAGCACCAGCCCGTCGTCGGTCACCCCGTCGAGGTACTGCCCGTTGTCGGCGTCCAGGTCCTCGTTGGTGTACGACGTCAGCACGGTGTAGTCGCGGCCCTCGACGGCCTCGCGCGCGTCGGCCAGCCGCAGCGTCGGCGCGTCCGGCGCCGGGACACCGGCCGCGGTGAGGTCCGGCGGCGAGGGCCAGACGACGGAGGCGAGCCCGATGACCGACACGGCGGCGACGGCCGTCCCTCCGGCGATCCCCAGCCGCCGCCGGTGTACGCGACGACGTCCCCCGCGCAGCACGGCGCCGAGGTCGCGGTCCTCGTGAGGGGGGTGGGCCGCGTTGTCGTGCAGCAGCTCGCGCAGCTCGTTCACCATGGCGTTGCTCCTTCCGTGACCAGCTCGCCGACCGACGAGCCGTCGAACATGGACCTCAGCGACGCGAGCGCCTTCGACGTCTGGCTCTTCACCGTGCCCTGCGAGCAGCCGAGCGCCGCCGCGGTGGCAGCGACGTCGAGGTCCTCGAAGTAGCGCAGCACCACGCACGCACGCTGCCGCGGGGGCAGGTCGCGCAGGGCGGCCATCAGGGCCGCTCGGGCCGTCACGCTCGCCGCCACGTCCTGCTCCGAGGAACGGGAGGTGTCCGACTCGGTGGGGATCTCCCCGCTCGACCGCTTGCGGCGCGCGTCGAGGACGGCGCTGACGACGGCCTTGCGGGCGTAGGCGAGCTCACCACCGTTCCGTGTGAGCCGCGGCCACGCGGCGTACACCCGGACCAGCCCCTCCTGCACGTGGTCGGAGGCCAGGTGCCAGTCGCCGCACATCAGGTACGCCGTGCTCCGCAGCCGCGGTCGCGCGGCGAGGGCGAAGTCGACGAACGCCGCCTCGTCGGCCGCCTTCACCGAGATCCCATCCGGTCCATGTCCTCAGAACGTGTCGAGCGGCCGATCGGTTGCCCCGGCCCTCTCGCGGCCTCCTGCGCGGGGTCCGTGTGGGAGGCTGCGGCGTGATGACGAGCCCGGCCGACCGCCGCCTGATGTGGCTGGTCCCCGCCATCCTCGCCGGTCTGTCGATGCTCGGCCCGTTCAGCATCGACACGCCCTTCCCGGCCTTCCGGGAGATGGGCCGCGACTTCTCGGTGAGCTCGGCGGAGATGCAGCTGGTCGTGTCGGCCTACCTCCTCGCCTTCGGGCTGATGAGCCCGTTCCACGGGCCGCTGTCCGACGCCCTCGGCCGGCGACCGGTGATCGTCGGCGGCGTCGTGGTGTACGTCGTCGCGTCGGTCGGCTGCGCGCTGTCGCCGGACCTGACGACGCTGCTGGTGTTCCGGGTCCTCCAGGGTCTCAGTGCGGGCGGCGGCGTGATCGTCAGCCGCACCGTCGTGCGTGACATGTTCGAGGGGCCCGCGGCGCAGCGGCTGATGAGCCGCGTGATGATGATCTTCGGGCTGGCCCCGGCCGTCGCGCCGATCATCGGCGGGCTGCTGCTGCAGCTCGGGGCGTGGCCGGTCGTCTTCTGGTTCATGGCCGGCGCCGGGCTCCTGCTCGTCGCGGTCGTCGTCGTGGCGCTCCCCGAGACCCACCCGGTCGAGCTGCGCACCCCGCTGCACCCGGGCCGGCTGGTCGGGACGCTGCTCGAGGTCACCCGCCACCTGCCCTTCCACCGGGTGGCCTGGGCGGCGGCGCTCAGCTTCGCCGGCCAGTTCCTCTACATCGGCACCGCGCCGATCTTCGTCGTGGAGCTGCTCGGGCTCGGGGAGCTCGACTTCTGGGTGTTCTTCGTGCCGATGATCGCCGGCGTCACGATCGGCGCGTGGGTCTCGGGGCGCGCGGCCGGCCACGTCACGACCCGCACGCTGATCACCGCCGCGCTGGTCTTCTCGACGGCGGGAGCCGCGGTCAACGTCGTGCTGGCGACGCTCCCGACCGCCGCGAGCCTGCCGTGGGCCGTCCTCGGGCCGGCCCTGATCGCGGTCGGCACGGCCGCGGCGTACCCCAGCCTGCAGCTCACGATGCTCGACATGTTCCCGGCGACCCGTGGGGCGTCGGTGTCGATGTTCACCTTCTTCACGCTGCTGCTCAACGGCCTCTCGGCCAGCGCGCTGGCGCCGTTCGTCACCGGATCCGTCCTGGCGCTGGCGCTGGCCTCGACCGGGATGGTCCTCGCCGGGCTGCTCTTCTGGGTCTGGCACCTGCGCGCCACCTCGGCGTCGCCCCGCGGTGTCCCGGAGCCGGTGGAGCCCACGGAGCAGCTGTAGCCGGACGGAAACCTGCGGGCAACACCGCGCAACAATCCCCACGCAGACTCGTCCGCAGCGAACCGTTGCCCGACCCGAGGAGTGAGCGATGCTGTGGCGCGTGCGTACGACCCTGCACGACCGGCCGGGGGCGCTGGCCGACCTGGCGAGCGGCTGCGGGCGGGCCGGGGTCAACATCCTGGGGCTGCAGATCTTCCCGGGCGTCGACCGGGTCACCGACGAGCTGGTGCTCCGCACCCCCGAGGGCTGGGGGCTGGGCGACCTGGTCGCCCTCGTGGAGTCGGCGGGCGGCACCTCGGTCAGTGCGCTGCCCTGCACCGAGGCGGCTCTGGGGGACCAGCCGACGCGCTACGTGGTGGCCGCGCGGAGCATCCTCGAGGCGCCGGCCTCCTTCCCCGACGTGGCCGCCCGGCTCTTCGACGCCGAGCCGGACGCGGCGGGGGAGGGGGACCTGATGGACCTCGAGGTGGACGACGTCTCGGTGCAGCTGCGGCGCACGGCGGCCTTCACCGGGACCGAGCTGGCCCGCGGTGCGGCGCTCGCGGCGCTCGTCACCGAGGTGCTCCACCAGCGGCATGCCCCGCGACGCGACCCCGACGCGGTCGAGGAGTCCGCGACGACGTACGTCGTCGCCGTCGGGCGGGTCTCGGCGCTCGTCGACGGCGCGCCGGTCGGTGACGCCTCGTGGCACCGGGTGGAGGGCGAGGAGCCGGCGGCCTGTCGGCTGGAGCTCGCGGTCGACCCCGCCTGGCGACGCCGCGGGATCGGCAGCGGGCTGCTCCGGGAGGCCGCGCTGGCGGCCTTCGCCGAGGGGGTGGAGGAGCTCGTGGTGCGCACCGCGGCGGACAACCAGGCGGTGCTGCCGCTGGTGCTCGGGACCGGGATGCGGGGCCGGATCCGGATGGCCGCGGACGAGCTGACCGTCCGGATCCCGATCCGGCAGCTCTCCGGCGCACGGTGACCCGGAGCGGCCTCGTAGACTGACCGGCGTGGAGGTCCCTGAGAAGTTCGCTGCGCTCGGTCTCACCTACGACGACGTCCTGCTGCTGCCCGGCCATTCGGACCTGGCGCCCAGCGACATCGACACCACCACCCGGCTGACGCGCGAGATCTCGCTGCGTGCGCCGCTGGTGAGTGCCGCGATGGACACCGTGACCGAGTCGCGGATGGCGATCGCGATGGCCCGGCAGGGCGGCCTCGGGGTGCTCCACCGCAACCTCTCGATCCAGGACCAGGCCTACCAGGTGGACCTGGTCAAGCGGACCCAGACGGGGATCATCTCCAACCCGGTCACGATCGGCCCCGACGCCACCCTCGAGGAGCTCGACCGGATCTGCGGCGAGTACCGCGTCTCCGGCCTGCCCGTGGTCGACGTCGACGACCGGCTGCTCGGCATCTGCACCAACCGCGACCTCCGGTTCACGCCTGTCGCCGAGTGGGCGACCACCAAGGTCGACGAGGTGATGACGCGGATGCCGCTGGTCACCGGACGCGTCGGCATCGCCCGCGAGGAGGCCACCGCGCTGCTCCGCAAGCACAAGCGCGAGCGGCTGCCGCTGGTCGACGACGAGGGCCGTCTGGGCGGCCTGATCACCGTCAAGGACTTCGTGAAGTCCGAGCAGTTCCCCCACGCGTCCAAGGACGGCGACGGCCGGCTCATGGTCGGCGCCGCGATCGGCTACTTCGGTGACGCCTGGGAGCGGGCGACGACGCTGGTCGAGGCCGGCGTCGACGTCCTCGTCGCCGACACCGCCCACGGCAACGTCCGACTGCTGCTCGACATGGTGCAGCGGCTCAAGACCGACCCCGCGACCCGCCACGTGCAGGTGATCGGCGGCAACGTCGCGACCCGGGAGGGCGCGCAGGCCTTCGTCGACGCGGGCGCCGACGCGGTCAAGGTCGGCGTCGGACCGGGATCCATCTGCACGACGCGTGTGGTGACCGGCGTCGGCGTGCCCCAGGTCACCGCCGTCTACGAGGCGTCCCTGGCAGCCCGCGCCGCCGGCGTACCCGTCATCGCCGACGGCGGCATGAAGCACTCCGGCGAGATCGCGAAGGCGATCGTGGCCGGTGCCGACGCGGTCATGGTGGGCTCGCTGCTGGCCGGCTGCGAGGAGTCGCCCGGCGACCTGGTCTTCGTCAACGGCAAGCAGTACAAGTCCTACCGCGGCATGGGCTCGCTCGGCGCGATGAGCAGCCGCGGCAAGAAGTCGTACTCCAAGGACCGCTACTTCCAGGCCGAGGTCACCAGCGACGACCAGATCGTGCCCGAGGGCATCGAGGGTCAGGTCGCCTACCGCGGCCCGCTCTCGGCGGTCGCCCACCAGCTGATCGGCGGGCTCACCCAGTCGATGTTCTACGTCGGCGCGCGCACCATCCCTGAGCTGCAGGAGAAGGGTCGGTTCGTCCGGATCACCTCGGCCTCGCTCACCGAGAGCCACCCTCACGGCGTCCAGATGACGGTCGAGGCGCCGAACTACACCGGTCGATGACCACCAAGCGGCGCTACGACACGACCGGGCGTCGCGCCGCGGCCGAGGAGCGGCGCTGGCGGATCGCGGGCGTCGCCGCCGACCTGTTCACCCGGCAGGGATGGTCGGCCACCACGATCGCGGGCGTCGCCGAGGCGGCCGGGGTCTCGCCCGAGCTCGTGTCGGGGGCCTTCGGGGGGAAGGCCGGCCTGTTCATGGCGGCGTTCCGTCACGCCAGCCTCGGCCACGGCGGCACCCTCCCCACGGCCCTGGCAGCCCTCCACCTCGACGACGAGCCGGACGTGGCGGCCAGGCTCGACCGCATCGTCGCGTTCGCGTGCGAGACGCTCGCGGGCATGGCGCCCCTGGTGCCGGTACTGTCCTTCGGCGCGGACCAGGACGATGAGCTGCGCGCCCTCATGGTCGGGGCCGAGCAGCGCCACGCACAGACGGCCGAGGACGTCGTACGCCTGCTCGCGACCGGGCCGGTGCGCGACGACGCCGTCGACGAGGTCTACGTGCTCACCCGGGCGGAGGCCTACCTCGCGCTCGTCCACCAGCGGGGCTGGAGCAGCGAGCACTACGCACGCTGGCTGCGGCGGTCGCTGCTCGCCGCGGTGGCTCCGGACCCGGGAGCCTGACCGACCGCTGGTCGGATGCGGTTCCGTCGTTTGCCGATATTGGCTACAGTTTGCATGTAGCCAAATGACGGACACCGTGAAGCCGCGCGATCGTGGGGATCCGCGGCCGATGGAACGCGGTGACGGCGTGACGACGTCGTCCGTCTTGGCGAGGGGGCCCTCGAGGTCTCCCGGCGGCGCCGGTCCCACGGGGGAGGCCGGTGCCGCCGCCCCGCCCCGTACCCACCCTGCCTACCTCTGGACGGCGCCGGTCCGGGGGCCTACGTTGACAAGGTCAGGGACCGGGCCCTGGCTGCCTCGGGAGTACGAACCGGCGTGTCACGGTCCGTCCGTACTCCACGGGGGAGGGACCTCCACATCATGCGAAGGGCACTCACCGGCGCTCTCGGCCTCGCGGTCGTCGCCGGACTCACCATCACCACCACCTCGACAGCGGCACCGGACCGCGACCGGCTCTCGCCCGCGCAGCGCGAGGCCCTCGACGCCGGGCTGCAGGTCGCGCCGAAGGGGTCGGCGGGGGCCGGGAAGGGCGTGGGACTCAACCCGTACCTCGCCAACCTGCCGTCGCTCGGCGACGCCGACTACTTCACCTGGAACAAGCGGATGCGTGCGGCCGGAGAGCGCCGCGCGGACTCGGGTGCGCTCCGGGCGAACCGTCGGGCGGCCACCCGCGCGATGACCGGTGAGGCGCTGGCGCCGCCGTTCGTCCACGACGAGGAGGAGCCCGCGGGCACCGCCGGGTCCAACGACACCTGGCAGGACGCGGAGCCGATCCCCGAGTTCGGCACGACGCGGTCGCGCAACCACCGGGTCCGGGTGCTCGGCGAGCTCGCCGACCTGACCGGCCCCGCTCCGGACGAGATCGAGGTGGTCGAGGACAACGGGTCGATCCCGCTCGCGACCGACACCGGGATCGAGGGCACGGGCGCGGTCGAGACCGCGGCGACCCTCGGCGACGGCCCCCACGGGAGCGCCGGCGACGGGACCAACGACTTCGAGTTCTTCGCGATGGACGTGGCTGACGGGCAGTCGATCATCGCCTCGACGATCGGCAGCCCCGCCGGGACCGACACGGTCCTCGCCGTCTACGACGCCGAGGGCGCGCCGCTCGCCGCCGTCGACGACTCCGCAGGCACGCTCGCGAGCGAGCTGACCTATACCCCGGAGGAGCCCGGCACCTACTACGTGCTCGTCGCGGGCTACGACTTCTTCGGCCCGCTCCCCAACGACCCGTTCGACTCGGGCAGCGGCAACGGCGGGGCGGACGAGGGCGGCTACGTCCTCGACATCTCGGTGCAGCAGCTCGACCGCGACTTCTACTCCGTGCGGCTGCGCCCCGGCGACACCGTCGGTGCGGTCGGCAACGGCTCGGCACAGACGCTCGCCGTGACCACGCCCAGCGGCGAGGACCGCGTCGGAGGGACCAACACCGACGCCTCGTCGCTCTACCCGCCCACGTCGCCGCTGCCAGGCGGGGGCAACACCACCGTCGCCTACGTCGCCGAGGAGGCGGGCTGGTACGCCGTCGAGGTCTCCGGGGGCACCGGCGACTACGACGTCGTGGTGGAGGCCTACCGACCCGGTGCCGAGGTGGACCGCAGCCGACGTACGCAGACGGTGCTGCTGGACTTCGCCCCCGGGCGGGTCAACACCGGCACCTGGGGCGGCCCCGGTGTCCGCGAGGTCTCGCCGTTCGCCGCCTTCCTGCCGCTGTGGGACATCCCGCGGTCGCAGGCCCGTCAGGTGGAGAAGCGGGTCCTGGCGCAGGTGCGGGCCAACCTGCAGCGCGAGGTCCAGCGAGGTGGGCTCAACCCCGACGTCAACGTCGAGGTCGTCAACGCCCGGGGCAACCGGGACCTGATCGGCGAGGAGAACGTGTCGCGGATCTACATCGCCGGGACGATCGACCAGACCGGGCTGCCCACGATCGGGGTCGCCCAGTACATCGACCCGGGCAACTTCGGCCACCAGGACGAGGCGATCGTGCTGCTCGACGTGCTCAGCGAGCCGGCCGGTCCGGTCTCCTCGCTCAACACGTTCATGGACGCCTCGAGCGACCGGGTCGCGTTCGTGTCGGCGGCCGTGGGCAACGTGACCGGCCACGAGGTCGGGCACACGATCGGCAGCTACCACACCGACAACGCCAACGACGTGCACAACATGATGGACTCGGGCGGCGAGAACTTCGCCGAGAACCTCTACGGGGTCGGGCCTGACGGCATCGGCGGCACCGCCGACGACGAGAACATCCGTTTCGTCACCGACGTCTACTCACCGGTGGAGGGATTCACCGGGCTGGAGGACACCCTCAACGTCGCGGCCTGGGCCTACTCGGGACGCTGACGTACGTACGCCGACGACGGCCGCACCCCCGGCGGGGTGCGGCCGTCGCCGCGTCCGGCGGAGGGGCCGCATGACAGACTGCGGGACGTGAGCGAGATCGAGATCGGCCGTGCCAAGCGCGGCCGCCGCGCGTACTCCTTCGACGACATCGCGATCGTGCCGTCCCGGCGCACGCGTGACCCGGAGGAGGTCAGCGTGGCTTGGCAGATCGACGCCTACCGCTTCGAGCTGCCGGTGCTCGCCGCCCCGATGGACTCGGTGATGTCGCCGGCCACCGCGATCGCCTTCGGGCGGATGGGCGGGCTCGGGGTGCTCAACCTCGAGGGGCTCTGGACGCGCTACGAGGACCCGAACGACCTGCTCGAGGAGGTCGCCGGGCTGCAGGGCGCCGACGCGACGTACCGGATGCAGGAGATCTACGCCGAGCCGATCAAGCCGGAGCTGATCACGGCCCGGCTCAACGAGATCCGCGACGCGGGTGTCACGGTCGCCGGCTCCCTCTCGCCGCAGCGGACCAAGGAGTACGCGAAGACGGTCGTCGACGCGGGGGTCGACATGTTCGTCATCCGCGGGACCACCGTCAGCGCCGAGCACGTGTCGAGCCAGGCCGAGCCGCTCAACCTCAAGGAGTTCATCTACGAGCTCGACGTCCCGGTCGTGGTCGGTGGCTGCGCCACCTACCAGGCGGCCCTGCACCTGATGCGCACCGGCGCGGCGGGGGTGCTGGTCGGCTTCGGCGGCGGCGCCGCCCACACGACGCGCACGGTGCTCGGGCTCTCCGTCCCGATGGCGAGTGCCGTCGCCGACGTGGCGGCTGCCCGCCGCGACTACATGGACGAGTCGGGCGGCCGTTACGTCCACGTCATCGCCGACGGCTCGATCGGCCGCTCCGGCGACATCGCCAAGGCGGTCGCCTGCGGCGCCGACGCGGTGATGGTCGGCTCGCCCTTCGCCCGGGCCACCGACGCCCCGGGCCGCGGCTTCCACTGGGGCGGGGAGGCGCACCATCCCCAGCTCCCGCGCGGCGAGCGCGTGGAGTTCGCGCCGGTCGGGACGCTGGAGGAGATCCTCTTCGGCCCCTCGCGCGTGGCCGACGGCACGATGAACCTGATCGGCGCGCTGCGCCGCTCGCTGGCGACCACGGGCTACACCGAGCTCAAGGAGTTCCAGCGGGTCGAGGTCGTCGTCCAGTAGTGGCCACCTTCACGAGCACGCGGCGCGACGTCGCGGACGTCCCCCATCCCGTCGACGCGGTCTGGGGGCTGCTGGCCGACCCCGCCGCCGTGGCCCGGATGACACCGATGGTGGCCTCGATCGACGTCGACGACCGGGGTCGGTGGGTCTGGTGCCTGCAGCGCGTGCCGCTGCCCGGGCACCGTCTCGACCTCACGATGGTCGAGGAGATGACCTTCACGCCGCAGACCCGGATCGACTTCACCCACGGCCCGCTCGGCGGCGACCGTGGCCGGGCGGGGGCCGAGGGCCACTACCTCCTCGAGCCGGTGGCCGACGGGACCCGGCTCGAGATCGAGCTCACCGTCAGCGCCGAGCTCCCGATCCCGGGGCTGGCGCGGCGGGCGGTCGAGACCGCCATGCGCCAGGTGCTCAACCAGATGGGCAACCGCTTCGCCGCCAACATGCTGCGCGAGCTCGGCACCCGGGACCCGGGGGCGCGATGACCGCCCCGGAGCCCGACCCCCGGCGGGTGCTGGTGCTCGGCGCCACCGGCTACGTCGGATCGCGACTCGTGCCGGCCCTGCTCGCGGCCGGTCACCAGGTGATCGCCTCGTCCTCGCGACCGCCGCAGCCGGCGGCGTACGACTGGGGGAGCGAGGTCGAGTGGCGCCGCTGCGACGCCACCGACGCCGACCAGGTCGCCGCGGCGCTGGAGGGCGTCGACGCCCTGTGCTACCTCGTGCACTCCCTGGACGGCCCGCGCTTCGACGAGCGCGACCGGGTCGCGGCCGCCACGGTCGCCGAGGGCGTGCGCCGCTCCGGCGTACGTCGCCTCGTCTACCTCTCCGGGCTGCTGCCCGAGCGGTCCGCTCACGACCTGTCCCCCACCTCGCCTCGCGGCACGAGGTCGAGACGATCCTCGCGGCCTCGGACTGCCCGACGCTGACCCTGCGGGCGGGGGTGGTCCTCGGCGCCGGCTCGACGTCCTTCGAGATCATCCGCCAGCTCGCGACGCTGCTGCTCGTGCAGCCGGTGCCGGTCTGGATGCGGCGCCGGGTCCAGCCGGTGGCCGTCCGCGACGTCGTCCGTGCCCTGGTGGAGGCGCTGGGCGACGACTCCGCGACCGGCAACCTCGACGTCGGCGGGCCCGACGTCCTCAGCTATCCCGAGCTGCTCGGCACCTTCAGCCGGGTCGCGGGCCTGCTGCGGGTGCGCGTCCCCGTGCCTGCCGCGCCGAGCAGGGTCGTCGGGCTGGGCATGGCCGCGCTCTCCTCGGCCCCGCCGCGGACCGCCCTCGCGCTCGCGCGCAGCCTGCGCGACGACATGGTCTGCCGTCCTGACCGGACCTGGGTGCCGGCCGACGGCCTGCCGCTCCTCGACGCCGAGGAGGCGATCCGGCAGGCGCTCGAGGGCGACGGCTCGGCGCCGGAGACCAGCCGGTCGGGCGACGCGGCGTGGACCACGACCCGGCTGCCGGTGGGTGACGCGGTGCCGTCCCCGGCCTCGGTCCGGGCCGCCTCGCTGCTGGCCGTGCAGCGGGCGCGGACGGTCGCGGGCCGTGCCCGCCGGGTGCTCGTCCGCCCCGACGAGCGGGCTCCGGGCGCCTGACACACTGGGCGGCATGACCAGCGCGCTCAGCCCGGCTGCCCGCGCGGACGCGCTCGTCGCGATGGCGGCGACGACCGCCGACCAGCCGCTCGACGTGCTCGTCGTGGGTGGCGGGATCACCGGCGCCGGTGTCGCCAACGACGCCGCGACGCGCGGCCTCTCCGTGGGCGTCCTCGAGCAGCGCGACCTCGCCTCCGGCACCAGCAGCCGCAGCTCCAAGCTGCTCCACGGCGGGCTGCGCTACCTCGAGATGCTCGACTTCGGCCTGGTCCGTGAGGCGCTGCAGGAGCGCGGGCTGCAGCTGACCCGGCTGGCCCCCCACCTGGTCCGCCCGGTCCCGTTCCTCTATCCGCTGCACCGCACGCGCGAGCGCCCCTACGTCGGTGCCGGGCTCGCGCTCTACGACGCGATGGCGACCTTCGGCAAGTACGACATGGGCGTGCCGCGCCACCGGCACCTCTTCCGCAGGCAGGTCGCCCGGATCGCCCCCGACCTGCGCACCGATGAGCTGACCGGGGCGATCCGCTACTACGACTGCCAGGTCGACGACGCCCGACTGGTCGTGACCATCGCACGGACCGCCGCGTCGTACGGCGCCCACGTCGCGACCCGGGTCCGGGTCACCGGCTTCCTGCGCGAGGGGGAGCGGGTGGTCGGGGTACGGGCGACCGACCTCGAGACCGGGCAGGACCTCGAGGTCCGGGCGCGGGTCGTCATCAACGCGGCGGGCGTGTGGACCGACGAGATCCAGGAGCTGGCCGCCGCGGGGCAGCTGCACGTCCGCGCCTCCAAGGGCATCCACCTCGTCGTCCCGCGCGACCGGATCCGGTCCGAGTGCGGCCTGATCACCCGGACCGAGACGTCCGTGCTCTTCGTCATCCCGTGGGGCGACCACTGGATCATCGGCACCACCGACACCGCCTGGGACCTCGACAAGGCTCACCCCGCCGCGAGCCGCGCCGACATCGACTACCTCCTCGGCCACGTCAACACCGTGCTGCGCGACCCGCTCGACCACGACGACGTCGAGGGCGTGTACGCCGGCCTCCGGCCGCTGCTGTCCGGGGAGTCGGAACCGACCTCGCGGATCTCCCGGGAGCACACCGTGACCGAGCCGGCACCGGGCCTCGTGCTCATCGCCGGGGGCAAGCTCACCACCTGGCGGGTGATGGCCCGCGACGCGATCGACGCCGTCGTCGACCAGCTCGAGGACACCCAGGCGCCGGTCAGGACCTGCATCACCGACCGGGTGCCGCTCGCAGGCGCGGCCGGCTTCGAGGCGAGGACCAACCAGCGGGTGATGCTCTCCCGGCGCTCGGGGCTGGCCCTCGCGCAGGTCGACCACCTGCTGGGTCGCTTCGGCGGCCTGATCGACGAGGTGCTGGAGCTGATCCGGCTGCGACCCGAGCTGGGCGAGCCGCTCGCCGGCACCGAGGTCTACCTGGCCGCCGAGGTCGTCTACGCGGTCACCCACGAGGGCGCCCGCCACCTCGACGACGTGCTCACCCGGCGTACGCGGATGTCGATCGAGGCGTTCGACCGCGGCACCGCGGCCGCCCGGCCCGCGGCCGAGCTGATGGCCGGCGAGCTCGGCTGGGACGCGGCGCGGACGGAGGAGGAGGTCGACCACTACCTGCGCCGCGTCGAGGCCGAGCGGCAGTCGCAGCAGATGCCGACCGACCAGGAGGCCGACGAGGCGCGGGTCCGCGCGCCCGACATCGTCTGAGCCCGGTCGCCGAACGGCCGTCTCGAGTTCCCCGGGAGCGCTGTCGCGGCGGCGACGCTTGACAGATCCACGGAATGTGTCAAGCGTCTCAGTCGGCTACCGAGGGGTAGCAGGGGAGATGGGCGTCACATACGCTCCCAGAGCATGAGCTCCCAGCACCCCGAGGGCGGGCCGCTGACCGACGGCCCGGCCGACCCCGAGCACGACCCGACGGCGTCGTACGGGCTGGAGCCCGGCTACGTCCGCCGGCTCACCGACCGGATCGTCTCGACCACCCGGGAGACCGCCCCGCTCCACTCGCCGCTCGGCGGCCAGCCGCTCGCCCACGTCCCGCAGTCGAGCGACGACGACGTGGCGCGGGCCTTCGAGCGGGCCCGGCGCGCCCAGCAGGAGTGGGCCAGGCGCAGCATCGACGAGCGTGCGGCCGCACTGCTGCGTCTGCACGACCTGATCCTGGACCGCCAGGACGAGATCATCGACCTGATCTGCTGGGAGTCCGGCAAGGCCCGCAAGCACGCCTTCGACGAGCCGCTCCACGTCGCCCTCACGGCCCGCTACTACGCGCGCACCGCCCACGAGCACCTCGACACCCGGCGCAAGCTCGGCGTCGTGCCGGGCCTGACCCGGGTCGAGGTCAACCGGCTCCCCAAGGGCGTCGTCGGCATCATCTCGCCGTGGAACTACCCCTTCACGATGGCGCTGTGCGACGGGCTGCCGGCCCTCCTCGCGGGCAACGCCGTCGTCGCCAAGCCCGACGCGCAGACCATGCTCTCGGCGCTGCTCGGGGCCGAGCTCCTCGAGGAGGCGGGCTTCCCGCGCGACCTGTGGCAGGTCGTCGCCGGCCCGGGCTCGAAGGTCGGCACCTCGATCATCCAGCGGGCCGACTACGTCTGCTTCACCGGCTCGACCACCACCGGGCGGCTGATCGCGACCCAGTGCGCCGAGCGGCTGATCGGCTGCTCGCTGGAGCTGGGTGGCAAGAACCCCATGCTCGTGCTGCGCGACGCGGACGTCGAGCGCGCCGCGGAGGGGGCGGTCCGGGCCAGCTTCTCCAACGCCGGCCAGCTGTGCGTCTCGATGGAGCGGCTGTTCGTGGCCGACCAGGTCTACGACCGCTTCGTGGAGCGCTTCGTGTCCCGGACCGAGGCGATGACCCTGGGGGCCACGCTCGACTGGGGCAACGACATGGGGTCGCTGATCTCCGCCGACCAGCTCGAGACCGTCACCCGCCACGTCGAGGACGCGGTGGCCAAGGGGGCGCGGCTGCTGACCGGGGGCAGGGCGCGACCCGACCTCGGGCCGTACTTCTTCGAGCCGACGATCCTCGAGGGCGTCACCCCCGACATGGCGTGCTTCGGCGACGAGACCTTCGGGCCGGTGATCGCGCTCTACCGCTTCCACGACGAGGCCGACGCCGTCGCCCGCGCCAACGAGGGCTCCTACGGCCTGAACGCCTCGATCTACAGCCGCGACGGCGCGCGGGCGAGGACGATCGCCCGCCACGTCCTCTGCGGCACCGTGAACATCAACGAGGCGTTCGGCGCCACCTTCGCCAGCATCGACTCCCCGATGGGCGGGATGCGCGAGAGCGGCATGGGGCGCCGGCAGGGCAGCGAGGGCATCCACCGCTACACCGAGTCGCAGTCGGTCGCGACCCAACGGCTGATCCGCTTCGCCCCGATGCTCGGGATGTCCGACGAGACGTACGGCAAGGTCATGACCGCCCAGCTGCGCCTGATGAAGAAGCTCGGGAGGGCCTGACCGTTGCCTCACTACGACGTCCTGGTCGTCGGATCGGGCTTCGGCGGCTCGGTCACGGCGCTGCGGCTCACCGAGAAGGGCTACCGCGTCGGCGTGCTGGAGGCGGGTGCCCGGTTCGACGACGCGGACTTCCCGGCGACCTCCTGGGACCGGACCAACTACCTCTTCGCGCCCGCGCTGGGCCTCTACGGCATCCAGCGGATCGACATGGTCAAGGACTGCATGATCGTGGCCGGCGCGGGGGTGGGCGGCGGTTCCCTGGTCTACGCGAACACGCTCTACGAACCGCTCGACGCGTTCTACCGCGACCCCTCGTGGGCCCACATCACGGACTGGAGGTCCGAGCTCGCCCCCTACTACGACCAGGCCAAGCGGATGCTCGGCGTGGTCGAGAACCCCGTCCGCACGCCCTCGGACGAGGTGATGGAGAAGGTCGCCGGCGAGATGGGCGTCGCCGACACCTTCCACCCGACCCCGGTGGGGGTGTTCTTCGGCGGGCCCGGTGACCGGCCCGAGCAGGCCGTCGCCGACCCGTACTTCGGGGGAGTCGGGCCGGACCGCAACCCGTGCCGCAACTGCGGCGAGTGCATGACCGGCTGCCGCCACAACGCCAAGAACACGCTGGTCAAGAACTACCTCTACCTCGCCGAGCAGCACGGCGCCGTGGTCCACCCGCTGACGACCGTCACCCGGGTCCGGCCGCGTGCGGAGGGGGGCTACACCGTCGAGGCCCGCTGGACCAAGGCCAAGCTCTCGCGTCGCAGCGCCACCGCGACCTTCACCGCCGACCAGGTCGTCTTCTCGGCGGCCTCGCTCGGGACCCAGAAGCTGCTCCACCGCCTCAAGCTCGAGGGTGACCTGCCCGGGCTCTCCGACCGGCTCGGCCACCTGACCCGCACCAACTCGGAGTCGATCCTCGGCGCCATCGCCCCCGACACCTCGGTCGACTACAGCACCGGCGTGGCGATCACGTCCTCCTTCCACCCCGACGCCGACACCCACGTCGAGCCGGTGCGCTACGGCCGCGGGTCCAACTTCATGGCGCTGATGCAGACCGTGCTCACCGACGGCGACGGGCCGCTGCCGCGGTGGCGGACCTGGCTGCGCGAGCTCTGGGCGCAACGACGCAACGCGCGGTCCTTCTACGACTTCCGGCACTGGTCCGAGCGCACCGTGATCGCGCTGGTCATGCAGTCGCTGGACAACTCGATCACGACGTACCTGAAGAAGACGCCGACCGGCTGGCGGATGACCTCGCGGCAGGGACACGGTCGGCCCAACCCGACCTGGATCCCCGCCGGCAACGACGCCGTCCGCCGGATGGCCCGGATCATGGGCGGCACCGCCGGCGGCTCGGTGGGAGACCCCTTCGACCGGCCGCTGACGGCCCACTTCATCGGCGGCTGCGCCATCGGCGACTCCGCGGAGACCGGGGTCGTCGACGCCTACCAGCGGGTCTTCGGCCACCCCGGGCTCCACGTGGTCGACGGCTCGGCGATCTCGGCCAACCTGGGCGTCAACCCGTCGCTGACCATCACCGCCCAGGCCGAGCGTGCGATGGCGTACTGGCCCAACCGGGGGGAGCCCGACCCCCGGCCCGGGCTCGGGTCGGCGTACGAGCGGATCGAGCCCGTGCAGCCGCGCTCCCCGGTGGTGCCGGACTCGGCTCCCGCCGCCCTCCGGCTGCCCATCGTCGACATCTCCTGAGAGCTCGCGGAAAAACTTCTCGGAACCCGCGTAACCACCCCCGGGCCCCTCGTTGGGCGGGACAGGACCCGGACACCTGCTCCCTCCGTGAACCGGGTCGCAGTAGAGGTCCGCGACGCTGTCCTGCGGCGCGTGGACGATCAGGGCCCGACCACCCTCCCTCCCCGGTCGGGCCCTGATCTGCGTCCGGGGGATGCTGTGGCTGCCGCGTCGTACCCGGCAGATCGGTCGTCGAGAGGCAGGTTCCGCGACCGGAATGCCGGGTGCGTGCGGCGGCGGGGCGCCCGGATAGGCTGCGGCCATGTCGGACGCACCCGAGCACGACCTGGTCCTGGTGGTCGACTTCGGCGCCCAGTACGCCCAGCTGATCGCCCGCCGCGTGCGCGAGGCGAACGTCTACTCCGAGATCGTGCCGCACACCATGCCGGTGGCCGAGATGCTCGCGCGCCAGCCGCAGGCGATCGTGCTCTCCGGCGGCCCCTCGAGCGTGTACGCCGAGGGCGCACCCGGCATCGACACCGGGCTCTTCGAGGCCGGGGTCCCCGTCTTCGGCATGTGCTACGGCTTCCAGCTGATGGCCCGCGGGCTCGGGGGCGAGGTCGCCCACACCGGCTCCCGGGAGTACGGCCGCACCCGCGTCACCGTCTCCGAGGGCGGCACCCTGCTCGGGGGCCTGCCGGCCGAGCACACCGTCTGGATGTCCCACGGCGACTCCGTCACCGCAGCGCCCGCCGGCTTCGAGGTCCTCGCGTCGACCCTCACGACGCCGGTGGCCGCCTTCGAGGACGTCGACCGCGGCCTGGCCGGCGTGCAGTGGCACCCGGAGGTGCTCCACACCGAGCACGGCCAGCAGGTGCTCGAGCACTTCCTGCTGGAGATCGCCGGCTGTCGGCCGACCTGGACGATGCTCAACATCATCGACGAGCAGGTCGAGCGGATCCGCGAGCAGGTCGGTGAGGGGCGGGCGATCTGCGCCCTCTCCGGCGGCGTCGACTCCGCGGTGGCCGCCGCGATCGTGCAGCGCGCCATCGGCGACCGGCTCACCTGCGTCTACGTCGACCACGGGATGATGCGCCACGGCGAGACCGACCAGGTCCGGCGCGACTTCGAGGCGGTCTTCAGCGACCTCGACGTGGTCGACGCGGCCGACCAGTTCCTCGACGCGCTCGCCGGGGTGCAGGACCCCGAGGAGAAGCGCAAGATCATCGGCCGCGAGTTCATCCGCACCTTCGAGGCGGCCGAGGTGCGGGTCTTCGGGGACCTGGCCTCCGGCGCGCAGGCCACGGCCTACCTGGTGCAGGGCACGCTCTACCCCGACGTCGTCGAGTCCGGCGGCGGCGCCGGCACCTCCAACATCAAGTCCCACCACAACGTCGGCGGACTGCCCGACGACCTGCAGTTCGAGCTCGTCGAGCCGCTGCGCACCCTGTTCAAGGACGAGGTCCGCGCCGTCGGCGAGCAGCTCGGCCTGCCGCCGACCATGGTGTGGCGCCACCCGTTCCCCGGACCCGGCCTCGGCATCCGGATCATCGGCGAGGTCACCCGCGAGCGGCTCGACATCCTGCGTCGCGCCGACCTGATCGCCCGCGAGGAGCTCACCGCCGCCGGCCTCGACCGCGACATCTGGCAGTTCCCCGTGGTGCTGCTCGCCGACGTCCGGTCGGTGGGCGTCCAGGGTGACGGGCGGACGTACGGCCACCCGGTCGTGCTGCGCCCGGTGACCTCCGAGGACGCGATGACCGCCGACTGGGCCCGGCTGCCCTACGAGGTGATGGAGACGATCTCGACCCGGATCACCAACGAGGTCCCCGAGGTCAACCGGGTCGCCGTCGACATCACCTCCAAGCCGCCGGGCACCATCGAGTGGGAGTGAGCGTCACCCCCGGGGCGTGCGGCGGTGACCGACCGCGCGCGCCGCGAGGTCTAGAGTCCGGGCCATGGATCTGGACGCGCTGACCACCGAGGTCGACGCCCTGCTCGCCGAGGCGGACCAGGCCCTGGCCCGCGACTACCCCGGCGAGCGGGCGGGCCGGCAGCCGGTGCACACCCTGTACCTCCCCGCCGACCGGTACGTGGAGCGCAGCATCCACGACATCAGCCGCGAGGCCGAGCAGGCCGTCTTCGACCACGCCGAGGAGTTCCTCACCGCCCTCGGCGGCGACGACGACCTGATGGCGCGGGTGCTGACCAAGCTCGACACCGAGCCGGTCGAGGACCTGCGGATCGACTTCGAGGACGGCTACGGCGACCGCGGCGACGACGAGGAGGACGCGGCCGCCGAAGCAGCCGGGCTCTCCCTCGGCGTCGCGCTCGAGCAGGACGAGGCCAGCCCCTTCCACGGCGTCCGGATCAAGAGCTTCGACCCCGACACCCGCAGCCGTGGCCTGCGGACCCTCGCCCGGTTCCTCGGCGCGCTCGACCGGATCCCCGAGGGCTTCGTCGTGACGCTGCCCAAGGTCACCTCGGTCAGCCAGGTCGAGGCGATGGTGCTGACCTGCGAGAGGTTCGAGAAGGACCTCGACGGCCGACTGCTGTTCGAGGTGCAGGTCGAGACGCCGCAGTCGGTGCTGGGCCCCAAGGGGTCGGTCCTGCTCTCCCGGATGGTGCGCGCGGCCGACGGGCGGCTCACCGCGTTCCACTACGGCACCTACGACTACAGCGCCGCCTGCGGGATCGCCGCCGGCCAGCAGTCGCTCGACCACCCCGCCGCCGACCACGCCAAGGCGGTGATGCAGGTCGCGGCCGCCGGCACCGGCGTCCGTCTCTCCGACGGCTCCACCAACCGGCTGCCGGTCGGCGACCAGGTCCTCCCGGCCTGGGAGGAGCACCTGCGCCTGGTCCGGCGCTCGCTGGAACGTGGCTTCTACCAGGGCTGGGACCTCCACCCGGCCCAGCTCCCGACCCGCTTCGCCGCGACGTACGCCTTCTTCCGCGACGGCTTCGACGCCGCGGCCGAGCGGCTCTCGGCGTACGTCGGCAAGCGCGACTCCTCGATCCTCGACGAGCCGGCCACGGCGCGGGCGCTCTCCGACTTCGTCGTGCGCGGCCTCGACTGCGGCGCCCTGGACGAGGCCGAGGTCACCTCGGCGACCGGCCTCGAGACGAGCACGTTGATGATGCTGGCCAAGCGGCCGACCACGGGGGAGTGACGGTGGGGATCCGGCTCGGGGCGAACCGCTACGGCAAGGCCGAGAACCGGGTCGTGCGCATCGTCCGCGACACCGAGCGCCACGAGATCCACGACCTCAACGTCTCGACCTCCCTGCGGGGTGACTTCGCGTCCGCCCACCTCGAGGGGGACCAGTCGGCCGTGCTGCCGACCGACACCCAGAAGAACACCGCCTTCGCCTACGCCAAGGAGCACGGCGTGGCCTCGGTCGAGGACTACGCGATCGCCCTGGGGCGGCGGCTGCTGACCGCGACGCCGGCGGCGACCGGCTGCCACGTCCGGGTCGAGGAGTACGCCTGGGACCGGATCTTCGTCGGCGGCGACGAGCTCAGGGGCCACGACCACGCGTTCGTGCGCCGGGGCGGCGAGGTCCGCACCGCAGAGGTCGACGTGACCCACGACCGGGTGGTCGTCACCTCCGGGCTCACCGACCTCGTGGTCCTGAAGTCGACCGGCTCGGAGTTCACGGGCTTCCTCCGCGACGACTACACCACCCTGGCCGAGGCCGACGACCGGATCCTCGCGACCTCCCTCACCGCGTCGTGGCGCTGGGCACGGTCCGAGGGGACCGACTGGAACCAGGCCCACGCCCAGGTCCGGTCCACCCTGCTGGAGGCGTTCGCGACGACGTACAGCCGCGCGTTGCAGGAGACGCTGTGGGTGATGGGGCGGGCGGTCCTGGAGCGGCGTCCCGAGATCGCCGAGATCAGCTTCGCAGCGCCCAACAAGCACCACCACCTCGTCGACCTCGCGCCCTTCGGGGTCGAGAACCACGGCGAGGTCTTCATCGCCGCCGACCGGCCCTACGGGCTGATCGAGGCCACGATCACCCGGGACGTCTGATGGACCTCGACGCGTTCAACGCCCTGCCCGAGCCCGCCGCCCGCGAGCAGCTGAGCGGCTGCCTCGACGTGCCCCGCTGGGTCGACACCGTCCTCGAGGCGAGGCCGTACGCGGACCTCGGCGCGCTGCTCGCCGTCGCGTCGACGGCGGCGGGGTCGCTGTCCGACGACGAGCTCGAGACCGCGCTGGCCCGCCACCCCCGGATCGGTGAGCGCGCCGGCGCGGGCCACGACACCGACCACTCGGCCCGGGAGCAGGCGGGCGTCGACGCCTCCGGCGACACCGCCACCCTGCTGGCCGCCGGCAACCGGGCGTACGAGTCGCGCTTCGACCGGGTCTTCCTGATCCGGGCGGCCGGTCGCGACAGCAGCGAGATCCTCGGCGAGCTGTCCCGCCGTCTCGGCAACGACGCGGAGAGCGAGCGCGCCGAGACCGTCACCCAGCTCCGGGAGATCGCGCTGCTGCGGCTCGAGCAGGTGGTGTCCTGATGGCCACCCTCAGCACCCACGTCCTCGACACCGCGGCCGGACGTCCCGCCGCCGGCATCCCCGTCGCCCTGCTCGACCTGGACGGTGAGGTGCTGGCCGAGGCGACCACCGACGACGATGGCCGGGTCGCCTCCCTCGGCGGACGGCTCGAGACCCGGACCTACCGGCTGCGCTTCGTCACGGCCGGCCACCTCGGCGAGCACGCCTTCTTCCCCGAGGTGGAGGTCGTGTTCCGGGTCCTCGACGACCGGCACCACCACGTCCCGCTGCTGCTGAGCCCGTACGGCTACTCGACCTACCGTGGCAGCTGACACCTACGACGTCGTCGTCCGGGCCGCCCGGGCGGTCGTCGACGGCCGGGAGCAGCCGGTCACCCTCGGCATCCGCGACGGCCGGATCGCCAGCCTCGACGCGGCGCAGCCTTGGGACCTCGTGCTGGCGGACGACGAGGTGCTGCTGCCGGGCCTCGTCGACACGCACGTCCACGTCAACGAGCCGGGACGTACCGAGTGGGAGGGCTTCGACTCGGCCACCCGGGCGGCGGCCGCCGGCGGCGTCACGACGGTCGTCGACATGCCGCTCAACAGCATCCCGCCGACCACCACCCTCGCCGGGCTGCGGGTCAAGCAGCAGGCCGCACGCGAGCAGGTGCACGTCGACGTGGGCTTCTGGGGCGGCGCCGTGCCCGGCAACGTCGCCGACCTCGCCCCGCTGCACGGGGCCGGGGTCTTCGGGTTCAAGTGCTTCCTGCTGCCGTCGGGGGTGGAGGAGTTCCCCGAGCTGGACGCGGCGGGGCTCCACGCCGCCATGACCGAGCTCGCGCGCCACGACGCGCTGCTGGTCGTGCACGCCGAGGACGAGGGCGAGCTCGGTGCGTCGCCGCACGGTGTGGCGTACGCCGGCTTCCTGGCCAGCCGCCCGGCCCGGGCCGAGCAGGTGGCGATCGACCGGGTGGTCGGGACCGCGGCCGCGACCGGCGGCCGGGCGCACGTGGTCCACCTGTCCGGCGCCGACGCGCTGCCGGCGATCCGGGCCGCGCGTGCCGCGGGCGTACGACTCACGGTGGAGACCTGTCCCCACTACCTCTCGTTCGTCGCCGAGGAGATCGGTGACGGCCACACCGAGTTCAAGTGCTGCCCGCCGATCCGCGACGCCGCCAACCGCGAGCTGCTCTGGCAGGCGCTCGCCGACGGCGACGTCGACCTGGTGGTCTCCGACCACTCCCCGTGCACCCCGGAGCTCAAGCGCCTCGACAGCGGCGACTTCGGGGACGCCTGGGGCGGCATCGCGTCCCTCCAGCTGGGGCTGCCGGCGGTGTGGAGCGAGGCGCGGCGTCGCGGCCACGACCTGGTCGACGTGGTCCGCTGGATGTGCGAGGCGCCCGCCGACCTGGTCGGGCTGCGCCGCAAGGGCCGGCTCGCGGTCGGCCACGACGCCGACCTGTGCGTGCTGGCACCCGACGCGTCCTTCACCGTCGACGCGTCGACGCTCCACCACCGCAACCCCGTGACGGCGTACGCCGGGCGTACGCTCACCGGCACCGTCCGGCAGACCTGGCTGCGCGGCGTCCCCGTCGACCTCGACGGCGCGCCACGCGGACGACTCCTGGAGAGGGGAGAGGCATGACCTACTACGTTCCCCGCGGCGGACTGCCCGGGCAGGAGCAGCTCACGACCGACCGCGCGGTCTTCACCGAGGCCTACGCCGTGCTGCCGCGCGGCACGATGCGCGACATCGTCACCAGCCGGCTGCCCCACTGGGACGACACCCGCGCCTGGGTGATCGCGCGCCCGCTGTCCGGGTTCGCCGAGACCTTCAGCCAGTACGTCGTCGAGGTCGGCCCGGGCGGCGGCAGCGAGCGGGTCGACGACGACCCCCGCGCCGAGGGGGTGCTGTTCGTGGTCGACGGCACGCCGCAGCTGCGGATCGGCCACACCCTCCACGACCTGCGGCCCGGCAGCTACGCCTACCTGCCGCCCCACAGCGGGTGGTCCCTGCGCAACGACACCGACCGGACCGCGACGTTCCACTGGATCCGCAAGGCCTACGAGGTGGTCGACGGCATCGACGCGCCTGAGGCGTTCGTGACCCACGAGGACGACGTCGCTCCCGAGCCGATGCCCGGCACGGAGGCCTGGGCGACCCAGCGGTTCGTCGACCCCCTCGACGTACGGCACGACATGCACGTCAACATCGTCAGCTTCGAGCCCGGCGGGTCGATCCCGTTCCCCGAGACCCACGTCATGGAGCACGGTCTCTACGTCCTCGAGGGCAAGGCCGTCTACCTGCTCAACCGGGACTGGGTCGAGGTCCAGGAGGGCGACTTCATGTGGCTGCGGGCCTTCTGCCCGCAGGCCTGCTACGCCGGCGGTCCCGGCCGGTTCCGCTACCTGCTCTACAAGGACGTCAACCGGCATGCCCGGCTCTGACCCGGATTACAGTGAGGGGATGGAGGGACAGGGGTCGGTCACGGTCAACGGCACGCCACGAGCCCTCGCCGGCACCCGCGTCCACACCTCGCTCCTCGACTTCCTCCGTGACCAGGGCCTGACCGGCGCCAAGGAGGGCTGCGCCGAGGGCGAGTGCGGCGCCTGCTCGGTGATGGTGGCCCGTCCCGACGGGTCGCAGTCGCAGTGGACGGCCCTCAACGCCTGCCTGGTCCCCGCCACGGCGTACGACGGCCAGGAGGTCGTGACCGCCGAGGGACTCGGCAGCCCCGACCGGCTCCACCCCGTCCAGCGGGAGCTGGCCGACCGCGGCGGCTCGCAGTGCGGCTACTGCACGCCGGGCTTCGTGTGCAGCATGGCGGCGGAGTTCTACCGCCGTGACCGGGCTCCGGGTGAGCCCGACCACGAGCACGGCCCCAACGGCTTCGACCTGCACGCGCTCAGCGGGAACCTCTGCCGCTGCACCGGCTACCGGCCGATCCGCGACGCCGCCTGGGCGCTCGAGCAGCCCGAGGGGGCCGATCCGCTCGCCGCCCGGCTGGCCGATCCTGCCCCGGCGCCGGTCCCGTCACGCGTCTCGGCGAGCGACGCCGGCTTCGTACGCCCCGCCGACCTCGACGAGGCCCTGGCGGTGCTCGCCGAGCACCCGGACGCCGTCGTCGTCGCCGGCAGCACCGACTGGGGCGTGGAGGTCAACCTGCGGGGCCGGCGCGCCCCCCACGTCGTGATGGTCGACCGCCTGCCCGAGCTGCGGGGGGTCGAGGTGGCCGAGCACGCGGTCACGCTCGGCGCGGCGCTGACGCTGACCGAGCTCGAGCACCAGCTCGCCGGTCGGGTGCCGCTGCTGGACGAGGTGTGGCCGCAGTTCGCGTCCCGGCTGATCCGCAACGGCGCCACCCTCGGCGGCAACCTCGGGACCGGGTCGCCGATCGGCGACACCCCGCCCGCGCTGCTCGCGCTCGAGGCGTCGCTGCTGCTGGTCTCGGAGCGGGGCGAGCGCGAGGTCGCGCTGGCCGACTACTTCACCGGCTACCGCGCGTCGGTGCGCCGGCCCGACGAGCTGATCCGCGCGGTACGGGTCCCGCTGCCGCTGAGCCCCGTGGTCGGCTTCCACAAGGTCGCCAAGCGTCGCTTCGACGACATCTCCGGGGTGGCGATCGGCTTCGCGCTCGACGTCGCCGACGGGGTGGTGCGCAAGGCGCGGATCGGTCTCGGGGGCGTCGCGGCCACCCCGGTCCGGGCGCTCGCGACCGAGGCTGCCCTCGAGGGACGGCCCTGGACGTCGGAGACGGTTGCCGGGGCGGCCGAGGTGATGCGCGGCGAGGGCACACCGATCGACGACATGCGAGCCAGTGCGGCGTACCGCTCGGCGATGCTGGCGAACGCGCTGCCGCGGCTGTTCGCGGAGGTGGGCGACCGATGAGCCGGTTGTCCGAGCGCCCGCCCGGCGCGGCGGTGGGGGACCCGCTGGCCCATGAGAGCGCAGCGCTGCACGTCACCGGTCACGCGCTCTACACCGACGACCTCGTCCAGCGCACGCCCCGCGTCCTGCACGCCCACCCGGTGTCGTCGCCCCACGCGCACGCGCGGGTGACCGGCCTGCGCGTCGCCCCGGCGTACGACGTCGACGGGGTCGTCCGGGTGCTGACCGTCGAGGACGTGCCCGGCGTCAACGACGCCGGCGTCAAGCACGACGAGCCGCTCTTCCCCTCCGAGGTGATGTTCGTCGGGCACGCCGTGTGCTGGGTGCTCGGCGAGACGCTCGAGGCGGCGCGGCTGGGCGCGGCGGCCGTCGAGGTCGACTACGAGCCGCTGCCGTCGCTGGTCGGGCTGCGCGAGGCGATCGCGGCCGGGTCGTTCCAGGGCGGGCAGCCGACCGTGGAGCGCGGGGACGTCGAGACCGGCATCGCGGCTGCGGCCCACGTCTTCAGCGGCGTCACCGAGATGGCGGGGCAGGAGCACTTCTACCTCGAGACCCACTGCTCGCTGGCGCTCCTCGACGAGGCCGGCCAGGTGTTCGTCCAGTCCAGCACCCAGCACCCGACCGAGACCCAGGAGATCGTCGCCCACGTGCTGGGCCTCCCGAGCCACGCGGTGACGGTGCAGTGCCTGCGGATGGGCGGCGGCTTCGGCGGCAAGGAGATGCAGCCCCACGGCTTCGCCGCCGTCGCGGCCCTCGGCGCCACGCTCACCGGACGACCTGTCCGGCTCCGGCTGACCCGCCAGCAGGACATGACGATGACGGGCAAGCGGCACGGCTTCCACGCCGAGTGGCGGGTCGGGTTCGACGACGAGGGCCGGCTGCTGGCGCTCGACGCGACCCTGACCAGCGACGGTGGCTGGAGCCTCGACCTCTCCGAGCCGGTGCTGGCGCGGGCGCTGTGCCACGTCGACAACGCGTACTGGATCCCGCACGTGCGGGTCAACGGCCGGGTCGCGCAGACCCACAAGACCTCGCAGACCGCCTTCCGGGGCTTCGGCGGCCCGCAGGGCATGCTGGTCGTCGAGGACGTCCTCGGTCGCTGCGCGCCGCTCCTCGGCATCGACCCGGTCGAGCTCCGGAGGCGCAACTTCTACGAGGACGGGCAGGACACGCCGTACGGCCAGCCGGTCCGGCACGCCTCGCGGCTCGCCACCGCGTGGGACCAGCTCCTCGCGAGCGCGGAGGTCGAGCAGCGGCGGGCGGAGGTGGCGGCGTTCAACGCCTCCCACCCCCACGCCCGTCGCGGGTTGGCGGTGACGCCGGTGAAGTTCGGCATCTCCTTCAACTTCACGGCCTTCAACCAGGCCGGGGCGCTGGTGCACGTCTACAAGGACGGCTCGGTGCTCATCAACCACGGCGGCACCGAGATGGGTCAGGGTCTGCACACGAAGATGCTGCAGGTCGCCGCGACCGCGCTGGGGGTGCCGCTGGAACGCTTGCGCCTGGCGCCGACGCGGACCGACAAGGTGCCCAACACCTCGGCGACCGCGGCCAGCTCCGGCGCGGACCTCAACGGGGGCGCGGTCAAGGCCGCCTGCGAGCAGATCCTGGCGCGGCTGGAGGAGGTCAGGGCGGGCCGCGAGCTGACGTGGGACGACCTGGTGCGCGAGGCGTACTTCGGTCGGGTCCAGCTCTGGGCCGCGGGCTTCTACCGGACCGAGGGGCTCCACTGGGACTCCACGGTGATGCGGGGCCACCCGTTCAAGTACTTCGCCTACGGCGTGGCTGCCACCGAGGTCGAGGTCGACGGCTTCACCGGTGGCTACCGGACCCGTCGCGTCGACATCGTCCACGACGTCGGCGACTCGCTCTCCCCGCTGGTCGACCTCGGCCAGATCGAGGGCGGCTTCGTGCAGGGCGCGGGCTGGCTGACGCTCGAGGACCTGCGCTGGGACGAGTCGGGCACGCCGTCGCGGGGCCGACTGACGACCCAGTCGGCGTCGACCTACAAGCTGCCGAGCTTCTCCGAGATGCCCGAGGACTTCCGGGTCTCGCTGCTCGAGCGGGCGCACGAGGACGGCGCGGTCTACGGCTCGAAGGCCGTGGGCGAGCCGCCGCTGATGCTCGCCTTCTCGGTGCGTGAGGCGTTGCGGGAGGCCGCGGCCGCGTTCGGCCCGACGGGCGTCAGCGTCGACCTCGCGTCGCCGGCGACGCCGGAGGCCGTCTTCTGGGCGGTCCAGCAGGCCAGGTCCGGGGGTGAGGAGCCGGTCGAGGGATCGCCGGGCGTGGAGCCCGAGCAACCTGATGCCGACCGGCCCTTGCTGCATCCGCGGTCCG
Organism: Nocardioides euryhalodurans; assembly: GCF_004564375.1. Classification (NCBI taxonomy): domain Bacteria; kingdom Bacillati; phylum Actinomycetota; class Actinomycetes; order Propionibacteriales; family Nocardioidaceae; genus Nocardioides; species Nocardioides euryhalodurans. Next base: position 1,587,524 of record NZ_CP038267.1, on the reverse strand, counting down.
AGCAGCACGCCGGGCGTGGGGCCTGAGATGCACTGGACCGAGGCTGTCGCCAGGCTCCGTCGCGAGCGCGAGGCCGGGGTGCTCGTCACCGTCACCGAGGTGCGCGGTCATGCCCCCCGCGAGGCGGGCGCCAAGATGGTGGTGGCGGGTGACGTTGCCTGGGGGAGCGTCGGCGGGGGCAACCTCGAGGAGACGGCGATCGCGCGGGCGCGGGCGGTGCTCGACGCCGGCGGCGGGCCTCCGGAGACGATGGTCGTGTCGCTGTCGGACAAGGCCCGCACCGACCACGGGCGGCAGTGCTGCGGGGGAGAGGTCACGCTGCTGCTCGAGCCGCTCCCGGTCGTCCCGTCGGTCGCCGTCTTCGGGGTCGGGCACGTCGGGCTGGAGCTGGCGCGGATCCTCGCGCGCCACGACCTCGAGCTGCACCTGGTGGACTCCCGGGCCGACCAGCTCGACGGCGTACGCCTGGGCTGCCTCGACGACGCCCTGGCGACGGTCCACGTCCACCACGCACCGGTGCCGGAGCTCGTGCTCGGCAGCGTCCCCGCGGGGACGCACGTGCTGGTGCTGACCCACGACCACGCCGAGGACTTCGCGCTGTGCGACGCGGCGCTACGGTGCTCCCACCTCGGCATCATCGGGCTGATCGGGTCGTCGGCGAAGTGGACCCGCTTCCGGCAGGGGCTGCGGGTCGAGGGCCACGCGGAGGCGGAGATCGACCGGATCGTGTCGCCGATCGGCCAGACCCCCGACGGTGGTGTCGGGCCCGGCAAGGCGCCGGCCGCGATCGCGCTGGCCGTGGCGGCGGCCCTGACGGGCGTCCTGGCCGGCGACAGGGTCGCCCGGTGACGATCTACCGCGCCCGGGTGCTCGACACCCCGGACGACCCCTTCGCGGGCGGCACCCTCCGGGCCGAGGACGACTGCTCGCTCGTCGTCCTCGACGGGGCGGTGGTGGCGCGTGGCGCCCTGGCCGACGTACGCCACCACGACCCGGAGGGGCTGGTGATCGACCTGCGTGACGGGTGGCTGCTGCCGGGCCTGGTGGACACCCACGTCCACTACCCGCAGGTGCGGGTGATCGGCGCGCTCGGGATGCCGTTGCTGGAGTGGCTCGACCGGTGCGCGCTGCCCGAGGAGCAGCGGCTGGCCTCCGACGACTACGCGCGCCTGGTCGCGCAGGAGTTCTGCGCGAGCCTGGTGGCGGCCGGCACGACCACGGCGCTGGTCTTCGGCTCCCACTTCGCGGGCGCCGTCGACCAGCTCTTCGAGGAGGCGGCCCGCTACGGGCTGCGGGTCACCAGCGGGCTGGTCGTCTCCGACCGCGGCCTGCCGGAGCCGCTGCTCACGACCCCCGAGCGCGCCCACGCCGAGGCGGTGGCGCTGGCCTCCCGCTGGCACGGCGTCGGTCACGCCCGCTATGCGATCACCCCGCGCTTCTCGTTCTCGGCGAGCGAGGCGGTGCTGGAGGCGTGTGCCGGGGCGGCGGAGGAGATCGGCGACGCCTGGTTCACCTCCCACGTGAACGAGAACGCGGCCGAGGTGGCCGAGGTCGCCCGGCTCTTCCCCTCCGCGGCCCACTACGTCGGCACCTACGACGACCACGGCCTCCTCGGTCCCCGCTCGGTGCTGGCCCACGACGTGCACGCGACCGACGCCGAGCTCGACGTCCTCGCCGGCCGACGGACGTCGGTCGCCCACTGCCCCTCCAGCAACGCGGCGCTCGGCAGCGGGCTGTTCCCGCTCGCGCGCCACGTCGACGGCGGGGTCGCGGTGGCCCTCGGGTCGGACGTCGGTGCCGGGACCGGGTTCTCGCTCTTCAAGGAGGGGCTGCAGGCGTACTTCATGCAGCGGCTGCTCGCGGACGCCGGCCTGCCCCTCACCCCGGCCCACCTGCTCCACCTCGCGACGAGTGCCGGTGCCCGCGCGCTCGGCCTCGGGGACCGGGTCGGGGACCTGTCCGTGGGCAAGCAGTTCGACGCGATCTGCCTCCGCCCGGTCCGCGGCACCGAGCTCGACATCGGGCTGCGCCACACCGAGGTTCCGGAGGAGGCGCTCGGCAAGATCTTCGCGCTGGCCTCCGACGCCGACGTGGCCGACGTGTGGGTGGGCGGTCAGCAGATCGCCTCCGGCGGCTTCATCAGGGGGCACGCCCAGAGCAGGTAGGGGTTCCCGGGCGGTTGGCGGAGCACCCGGCCATCGAAGTGGTCCGCGAACCAGTCGCCCGGCGGACGCGTCTCCAGCATCCAGAGCGGGGGGCGTCCGGGCCACCGCTCGGCGGCGGCGACCTGCGGGTGGTCGCGCGGCGCCGGCACGATGTCGAGCAGCTCGGCACCGGCGACGACGGCGTGGTGGATCAGGACCACCAGCGGGAACCACCCCTGCCCCTCGGGCCGCGCCAGACGCGTCGCCGCCCGGGTGATCATCGAGAAGCGGGCCGGGCCGTGGACCGCTCCCAGGGGGTCGGTCGTCTCGGTGGTGCGCGCCACCAGCACCCCTCCCCGGCAGCCCGGCGGCAGGTCGTCCTGGTCGACCTCCGGCCGCTGCGCGAGTGCTTCGACGCGCTCGGCCTCGTAGAGCGCGGCGCTGCTGGTGACCACCGGCTCGCCGGCCAGCCCCGCAGCCAGCAATCGCTCGGCGGCTCGACGGGCGATGCCCAGCCGTTGGTCGAGGAGCTGTGCGGCCTGTCGGCGCGAGAGGTACATCCACCAGACCGTAGGCACTCCGACGCCTCGGTGTGAGGTCTCTCCACAGGCATCCCCGTCACGGGTCGTCCGTGCTTGCCCCGGCGGTCCGCGGCCGGGCGGTCGGGTCGGGGTGTGAGGCGGCGGGGGCTGGCGCGTGGTTGCTGTCGTCCGTGCTCGCCTTGGCGATCCGCGCCTGGCTGTCGAGGTTGGTGGGGTGCCCGCGCGGTGGGTCGTTGGGGCCACGCGGCCCGGCGACGTGGCGCTAGCGACCCACTGCGCGAGGGGCAGGCTGGCCATAGGTCGTGGTCCGCTCCCGCACCGGGCGACCGATCCCCGCCGCGATGTCGGCGAGCTCCTCGACGGTGCGGGCCGAGCCGTGGGAGGAGCCCGCCATCCGGGAGATCGTCTCCTCCATCAACGTGCCGCCCAGGTCGTCGGCGCCGCCCTGCAACATCGCCCGCGTCCCCTCGGTGCCCAGCTTGACCCAGCTCGTCTGCACGTGGTCGATGCTGCCGTGGAGCATGATCCGCGCCATCGCGTGCACGGCCCGGTTGTCGCGCAGAGTCGGACCCGGGCGGGCCACGCCCGCGAGGTAGAGCGGCGCCGAGTGGTGCACGAACGGCAGCGGCACGAACTCGGTGAAGCCCTCGACCCCGTGCTCGTGGGCGGTGTCCTGCACCCGGCGCAGCACGCGCAGGTGGGCGACCCAGTGGGCGGGGTGGTCGACGTGGCCGTACATCATCGTCGAGCTCGACCGCAGGCCCACCCGGTGCGCGGTGCTGACCACCTCGATCCACGTGCTCGTCGGCAGCTTGCCCTTGGTCAGCACCCAGCGCACGTCGTCGTCGAGGATCTCCGCGGCCGTGCCCGGGATCGTGTCGAGTCCGGACTCCCGTGCCTTCACGAGGAAGTCCTCGATCGACAGCCCGGTCCGGCCGGCGCCGTTGACGACCTCCATCGGCGAGAAGGCGTGGACGTGCATCTGCGGCACCCGCCGCTTCACGGCGGCGGCGAGGTCGAAGTAGGCGGTGCCCGGGAGCTCGGGGTCGATGCCGCCCTGCATGCACACCTCGGTCGCGCCGAGCTGCCAGGCCTCCTCGGCCCGGTCCGCCACCTGGTCGAGCGAGAGGGAGTAGGCGTCGGCGTCGGTCCGCCGCTGGGCGAACGCGCAGAACCGGCAGCCGACGTAGCAGACGTTGGTGAAGTTGATGTTCCGGTTGACGACGTAGGTCACCTCGTCGCCGACGGTGTCGTGTCGCAGGCCGTCGGCCAGCCGGCAGAGCTCGTCGAGGAGGTCGCCGTCCGCCGTCATCAGGGTGAGCGCCTGCTCGTCCGTGAGCCCCGCCGGGTCACGCTCGGCCGCCCGCAGCGCGTCCCGGCCCTCGCTGCCGGTCGAGGTGTGGGCGGCGGGAGCACCGAGCCCCCCGAGTGCCGCCTCCCGCACGGATCCCCAGTCGCCGTACACCTCGTCGAAGTCGCTGCGGCGGTCCTCGGTCCGCCCGTCGGTGTCGATCGAGGCGTGCAGGTCGGTCCGGCCGCTGCCGACGTGGGCGAAGCCGCCGTCGGGCTCCTGCCAGGGCAGGCCGACAGGCCGTACGTCGGGCCGGGCCAGACCGTCAGGCCCCGCCAGCGCGGCCACGTGGGCCGAGACCCGCGGGTCGAGCCACGGCTCCCCGGCACGGACGTACTCCGGGTGCGCGGTCAGCCGCGGGCGCAGCTCGAACCCGCACGACGCGGTCACCGACGCCAGCCGCTCCAGCGACGGCCACGGCCGCTCCGGGTTGACGTGGTCGGGCGTGAGGGGTGAGACCCCACCCCAGTCGTCGACGCCGGCGGCCAACAGGGCCCGACACTCCGCGAGGTCGACCAGGTTGGGCGGCGACTGGACGCGTGCGCGCGGCCCGAGCACCACCCGGGTCACGGCGATCGCGGCGCGGTAGTCGTCCAGGGGCAGGTCGTCGGCGTGACGCATCGCGGTGTCGGCCTTGGCCCGGAAGTTCTGGACGATCACCTCCTGCACCGCGCCGTAGCGGCGCATCGTCGCCCGCAGGGCGAAGATCGTGTCGGCCCGCTCCTCCAGGGTCTCGCCGATGCCGACCAGCAGCCCGGTGGTGAACGGGACCGACTGCCGGCCGGCGTCCTCCAGCACCCGCAGCCGCACCTCGGGGTCCTTGTCGGGCGACCCGAAGTGGGCCAGCCCGCGGGTCTCGAACAGCCGTCGCGAGGTCGTCTCCAGCATCATCCCCATCGACGGGGCGACGGGCTTGAGCCGGCCGATCTCCTCCCAGTCCATGACGCCGGGGTTGAGGTGCGGCAGCAGCCCGGTCTCCTCGAGCACCCGGACCGCCATCGCGCGGACGTAGCCGAGCGTCGAGTCGTAGCCCCGCGACTCCAACCACTGCGCAGCCTCGGGCCAGCGGTCCTCGGGCCGGTCGCCGAGCGTGAACAGCGCCTCGAGGCAGCCGAGCTCGGCTCCCCGGCGCGCGATGTCGAGGATCTCGTCGGGGGAGAGGTACGGCGCCTCGACCTTGCCCGGCACGGTCACGAACGTGCAGTAGTGGCAGCGGTCGCGGCACAGGCGGGTGACGGGGACGAACACCTTGGGGGAGTACGTCACGACGCCCGGTCGCCCTGCGTCCTCCAGCCCGGCGTCGCGCACCCGGGCCGCCACGGCGCAGAGCCGGTCGAGCTCCTCGCCGCGGGCGGCGAGCAGCGCGGTCGCCTCGGCCGGGTCGAGCGCGGCACCGCGCTCGGCGCGGGCGAGGGCGCGCCGGATCTGGTGGGGTGTCATCAGATGCCCAGACTACGGCCGATGATCTCCTTCTGGATCTCGGTGGTCCCGCCGTAGATCGTGGAGATCCGGCTGTCGAGGAACGCCTTCGCGATCGGGAACTCCGTCATGTAGCCGTAGCCGCCGTGCAGCTGGACGCCCTGGGTGACGATCCGCTGCTGCAGCTCGGTCGCCCACCACTTGATCATCGCTGCGTCGACGGCGGTCAGGGTGCCGTCGAGGTGGCGGCGTACGCAGTCGTCCAGGAAGGCGCGGGCGACCCGCGCCTCGGTCGCCATCTCGGCCATGAGGAAGCGGTTGTGCTGGAACTTCCCGATCGGCCGGCCGAACGCCTCCCGCGTCCTCGCGTAGTCGACGCACATCTCGACCACGGCCTCGATCGCGGCGACCGCCTGGGCGCCGATGATCAGCCGCTCCTGCGGCAGGTTGGTCATCAGGTAGACGAACCCCTGGCCCTCCTCGCCGAGCAGGTTCTCCCTGGGCACCCGGACGTCGGTGAAGGACAGCTCCGCGGTGTCCTGCGCGTGCAGCCCGATCTTGTCGAGGTTGCGACCGCGCTCGAACCCCTCCATGCCGCGCTCGACGACGAGGAGGCTGATGCCCTGGTGGCCGGCGTCGGGGTCGGTCCGCGCCACCACGATGACGAGGTCGGCGTGGATGCCGTTGCTGATGAAGGTCTTGGAGCCGTTGAGGACGTAGTGGTCGCCGGCATCGACGGCCGTGGTGCGGATCCCCTGCAGGTCCGAGCCGGCGCCCGGCTCGGTCATCGCGATGGCCGTGATCGTCTCGCCGCTGACGCAGCCGGGCAGCCACCGCCGCTTCTGCTCCGGCGTGCCGAGGGAGGTGAGGTACGGGACGATGATGTCGCTGTGGACCGAGAAGCCCGGCCCGGAGGCGCCGCAGCGGGTCTGCTCCTCCGACAGCACGACGGGGAAGCGGAAGTCGTCGATGCCCGGGCCGCCGTACTCCTCCGGGACGTCGAAGCACAGCAGGCCTGCCTCGCCTGCCTTGAGCCACACCTCGCGCGGCACGATGCCGTCCGCCTCCCACTGCGCGTGGTGGGGCACGACCTCCCGTTCGAAGAAGGTGCGGGCGGCCTTGCGGAAGTCCTCGTGCTCGGGCTCGTAGAGGGGCGCGGCGTGGGGGCTCATGCGGTGGCTCCTGTTCCTGGGTGGCTGAGTCCGCGCTCCGCGCGGTTGAGCTCGTCGAGCATCGACAGCGGGCCGAGGTCGGCCAGCGTGTGGCCGTGGGGATAGCTGAGCGGGCGGTTGACGAAGGGCCTGCGGCGCGGCGGGGCGAGGGTCCGCAGCAGCCGCGCGCGAAGCCTCAGGCAGCGGCGTACGCCGGCGACGAACCAGGCCGGTTGGGCCGGCATGCCGAGCGCGGTGCGCAGCGGCTCGTCCATCAGCGCGATCGCCAGCCGGCGCGCCAGCGGCTTGAGCGGCCACGGCGCCGTCCGCCGTCCGACGCGCAGCGTCGCCTCGGTGACCCGCCGGCCGGCGGGCGAGGGCGCGAAGTGGTCGCGTTCGTAGTCGCGGAGCAGCCGGAGGTAGCCGTCGTACGTCGTGGGGAGGCCCTTGAGGCCCATCAGCTCCCCGAACCGCGTGGTGACGCGCGTGATCGCCACCAGCTCGTGCGGGTCGAGCTCGCGCCAGCCGTGCTCGCGGATCCACTCGACGGGGCCGACGATCGTGGTCGCGAGGACGTAGGCGTACTCGTCGGCGGGGATGTCGTAGTGGCCGTGGATCCGGTTGAGGCGACGGATCGCCGCGTGCGACTCCACCGAGTCGACGCCGTGGTCGACGGTCGCGTCCCCGATGAGCAGCGTGTCGTCGTACCGCTTGAGGCCGTGGTCCTCGAACTCCCGGGTGCGGTCGAGCAGGGCCGCGATGGACGGAACGCCGAAGTCGCGGAGGAAGGCGATGCCGGTCCCCTGCCCGTAGTCCCACGGGAACTCGAGCCGGGCCGTGATCCGGAGGATCTCGTCGTGGTCGCGTTGGGGGTCCAGGTCGCGGATCCGGGCCAGGTTGCGGTACCTCGCCGGGTGGTGCAGGCGGGGGCGCACCCTACGACACCCACTCCTTGACCTGGGCGACGGTCGCGGCGGGGTCGTCGCTGGCAGGGAGCACCGTCAGGTGGGTGACGCCGGCCTCGCGGAACGCCGCGATCCGCTCCTTCACGTACGACGCCGGGCCGACGAGGTTGCACGCCTCGAGCCACTCCTGCGGGACCAGCGCCTCGGCCTCCTTCTTCTTGCCGGCGAGGTAGAGCTCCTGGATCTCCTCGGCCTCCTGCTCGTAGCCGTAGGCCCGCGCGACGTCGTTGTAGAAGTTCTTGCCCTTCGCGCCCATGCCGCCGACGTAGAGGGCGAACAGGGGCCGGGCGAAGTCGAGCAGGGCCTTGGTCTCGGGCCCCTCGCCGATCGCGACCATGCCGCCCGCCGTGACCTGCAGGGGACCGAGGTCGGGGGAGCGCCGGGAACGGCCGGCCTCGAGCGCCTCGCCCCAGACCAGGTGGGACTTCTCGGGGTGGAAGAGGTGGGGGATCCAGCCGTCGGCGATGCCGGCCGCCTGCTCGACCGACTTCGGTCCGAGCGCGGCGATCCAGATCGGGACGCTGTCGCGCTCGGGGTGGGTGAGCAGCTTGAGCGGCTTGCCGAGGCCGGTGACCGCGCCGTCCTCCTTGGTGAGCGGGAGCGGGAAGGTGCCCTCGTTGGTCAGCACCTCCCGCTTGAGGCCGCGGCGGACCAGGTCGATGATCTCGGCCGTCCGCGCCAACGGCTTGCTGTAGGGGACGCCGTGCCAGCCCTCGATCACCTGCGGGCCCGAGGCGCCGAGTCCCAGCACGGCCCGCCCGCCGGACACGTTGTCGAGGCCGGCCGCGGTCTGGAGCAGGGTGCCCGGGGTCCGGGAGTAGATGTTGAGGATCGCCGAACCGATCTCGACCGTCTCGGTCCGGGCGGCGAGGTAGCCCATCAGCGTGGGGGAGTCGAAGCCGTACGCCTCGGCGACCCACACCATGTCGAGCCCGGCCTTCTCCAGCCCCGCGACCTGGTCGGCGGCCGCCCTCGGGTTGCCGTCGTACATCAGGGTGTAGGAGAGCTTCACGGCGTCATCGTGACAGTCGTGCTGTCACGATCGCAAGGGTCGGACCGGAGCCCGGTCGGGCGTACCGACCGGGCCCCGGAGAGCAGGGTCAGCCGGTCGCAGGCTCCGAGACCGGGACCGGCTCGCGGGTAGGCGCCCCCGGCGCTCCGGGCTCCGAGGAGGCGGCGTCGGTGACCGTGAGCGACAGCGGGAACGCGAGGAGAAGGACGGTGCCCAGCACCAGGTCGCGGGCGGAGAGGCTCATGGTGCGAGCGTCGGCGGCCACGGCGTCCTCGCCATGAGGAGACGGTTTCCGCGCGATGAACTCTCCGTGCCCGCGGATCAGCGCGCGAGCCCCTCCACGACCTCGGCCCGCGGCAGCTCGGCCAACAGGGAGCCGGGCACGAGCAGCTTGGAGCGTCGTACGCCGGAGCCGATGAGCGCGACGTCCAGCTCGACCGCACGCGCGTCGACCAGCAGCCGCCAGCGTGCCGGCAGCCCGACCGGCGTGATGCCGCCGTACTCCATGCCGGACTCCTCGACGGCCCGGTCCATCGACAGGAACGAGCACTTGCGCACGTCGAGCAGCCGCTTGACCAGCCCGTTGACGTCGGCCCGCGTGTCGGCGCGGACCACGCACGCGGCCACCCGCTCCTCACCGTCCCGCCGGCCGGCGACCACGACGCAGTTGGCGCCGACGCCGAGCGGGACGGCGTAGGCCTCCGAGCAGGCCGCGGTGTCGGCGAGGTCCGGGTCGATCTCGGCGACGCCGACCCGGTCGGCCGCGGGCCAGGCGTCGAGGGCGTCGCGGACCGGGGACGGCACGAGGTCCGGCCGGTCGGTGACCGGCCGGACCTGGAGGGTGCCCAGCGTCGGGAGGCTCATCCCTCCACTCTAGGAAGCCTGCGACCGCCGTCGCGCGCCCAGGGCCGTGGCGACCAGCCCCGCGCCGCCGGCCAGCACCCAGGGGACGGGGAGCAGCCAGCGGATGTCGTCGTCGGCCACCACGTCGCCGGCGATCAGGCCCCAGACGACGACCAGCCCCAGGAAGGCCAGTCCCATCACCAGGTGGGCGACGTTGACGGGGTGCCGCCAGCTGTCGGTGTCCTGGCCGGGCTCGTCGGTCGGGAGGACGGTCGTGTCGTCCGGGTAGCTGTCGTACTCGCTCATCGTCGTCCTCATTCCGTGGTCACGGTGATCTCGCCGACGCTCAGTCGCGCGTCGATGGTCACCTCGGGTGCGTCGGGGCCGCCGTCGTGGGAGGCCTGCTGGGTCCAGTCGATGCCGCCGCCCTCGCTGCCGAACAGGTCGTAACCCCCGGGTCCGTCGACGTCGGCCTCGACCTGCACGTCCATCTCCTCGGGCACGATCACCTCGATCCGGCCCGCCTCCCCGCTGACCGCGATGGTGCGACCGTCGAGCTGCTCGGGGTCACGGACGTCGGTCAGGTCGACGACCAGCTCGCCGGTCGTCATCGAGTAGTCCTCACCGACCCCGTCGGCGGTGACCGGAGCGGCGTAGATCTGCTCGCCCTCCCACCGGTCCGCGAGGGTGGCGCCGACCAGGGCGGTGCTGGCGACCAGGCCGAGCAGGATCAGGCCACCGGCGCGGCCGATCACGGAGCCGACGACGAGCATCGTCCCGATCACGCCCACGGCGAGGGCGGGGTACGCCGAGTCGGCGACGGCCACGCCGGCCAGGTCGACGATCCCGAGGACGCCGAGGGCGAAGGCGAGCAGCGCGAGGGTGAACCAGAACAGCAGCGGGCCACGCTTGCGTGGGTCGCGTGGCCGCGGCGCCACCGGGGCGCTGGCCCAGGTGGCCGGTGGCGGGGAGCCGGCGTCGTACGGGCCGTACGCGTCGTCGCCGGTGCCGGCGTGGACCGGTCCGGCCTCGTCGGCGTCGGACCGGTTGCTGCGGCTGAGCCACACGAAGACGATCAGGCCGAGGATCGCCAGCGGCCAGGGGAACCAGTACGCGCCCCAGCTGTCGCCGACCAGGGCGAGCGCGGCGATGACCGCCAGCGCGACCAGGGCGACCGTCCGGCTGCGCTCGTCGAGGTGGACGGCCGCCCGCTCGCGGCCCTCCTCCGGCACGAGCGCCCAGCCGGCGGCGTACAGGATCAGGCCGGCGCCGCCGAAGAAGGCGAGGACGACGAAGGCGACCCGGAGGATGACGGGGTCGATGTCGAGGTGGCGCGCGAGGCCGCCGGCGACGCCGGCGACCTTGCGGTCGCCGACCGTGCGCCGGAGCCGGCCGAGGTCGCGGATCTCGTCGCGGGTGGTGCGGGGACCCTCGTCGATCGGGGCCTCAGGTGGTGTCGTGGTCATGGCTCCAGCCTCCGCCCCGCAGGGCTCCGCCACCATCGGGGACGCCCCTGATCCTGCCCCGTCCCGGGGCGTCCGGCGTCAGGGTCGGGTCGGGGTCGTACCTCATGGTCCGACCCCCCTCGCTGTGTGACGATTGAGGCGTCATGACGACCACCACCTCCACCAGCTCCGCGCCGGACGCGCCCCGGAGCGTACGCCGCGCCAGCCGCGACAGCCAGCACCCGGTCATCGGGGGCGTCGCGGCCGGGCTGGCGCGCCACCTCGCGCTGCCGGTGCTGTGGGTGCGGGTGGCCTTCCTCCTCGCCGTCGCGCTCGGCGGCCTCGGCTTCTTCCTGTACGCCGGCCTGTGGCTGGTGCTCCCCTCCGACAGCCGGTTCGCGACCGCCCCGCCGGGTCTCGAGGGGGCGACCCGCGACGGGCGCCGGCCGGGCCCGATCCGCCGGCTGACCGACGTCGGCCCGGCGATCGCCCTGGCGGCACTCGCGATCGGGGTGGTCCTGATGGCGCAGGCGCTGCTCGGCGGCCCGGCGGTCTTCTGGCCGGTGCTGCTCGGCGTGGTGGGCCTCGGCCTGCTCTGGCGCCAGGCCGACGAGGCCCAGCGGGAGCGCTGGCTCGACAGCACGGGCCGGATCGACCCGGTCCGGATCGTGTTCGGCACCGGCGGCTGGGCGTCCTGGACCCGCCTCGGCCTCGGCCTGCTGCTGATCGTGTCCTCCCTGGTGCTGGTCCTGCTCCAGGGCGGGTCGCTCGCGGCTGCCCGTGACGTGACGATCGTGGTGCTGCTCGCCGTGGCGGGCATCGGCCTGGTGGCCGGCCCCTGGGTCTACCGGCTGGCCGCGGACCTCACGGCCGAGCGTGCCGAGCGGATGCGCACCCAGGACCGCGCCGACGTCGCCGCCCACCTCCACGACTCGGTGCTGCAGACCCTGGCCCTGATCCAGAAGAACGCCGACGACGGCCCGGTCGTCGCCCGGCTCGCCCGCGCCCAGGAGCGCGACCTGCGGGCGTGGCTCTACTCCGCCGAGACTGCCGACGAGCGCACCGTGGCCGGTGCCCTCCGGGCGGCCGCGGCCGCCGTCGAGGACGCCCACGGGATCGCTGTCGAGGTGGTGGTGGTCGGCGACTGCGACCACTCCGAGGCGCTGCTGCCGGTGGTGCAGGCGACTCGCGAGGCGATCACCAACGCCGCCAAGCACGCCGGCGTCCCGCGTGTCGACGTCTACGCCGAGATCGACGACGCGGCCGTGGACGTCTTCGTCCGCGACCGGGGGGTCGGGTTCGACCCCGACGACGTGCCGGCCGACCGCTACGGCGTACGCCACAGCATCGAGGACCGGATGGACCGCCACGGCGGTCGCGCCGAGGTCCGCTCCACCCACGGCGAGGGCACCGAGGTGCGGCTGCACCTGCCCCGCCCGGGCAACCCCGAGACGGAAGGATCCACCCCATGACCAGCGAGAGCACCAGCGACCCGATCCGCGTCGTCCTCGTCGACGACCACGCGATGTTCCGCTCCGGGGTGCGGGGCGAGCTGGCCGGCTCGGACGCGGTCGAGATCGTCGGCGAGGCCGGTGACGTCGACGAGGCCGTCACCGCCATCACGGCCCAGCGTCCCGACGTGGTGCTGCTCGACGTCCACCTGCCCGGCGGGGGCGGCGTCTCGGTGATGAAGCGCGCCACCAGCCCTGCCACGAGCTATCTCGCGCTCAGCGTCTCCGACGCCGCCGAGGACGTGATCGGCACCATCCGCGGCGGCGCACGCGGCTACGTCACCAAGACCATCACCGGCCCCGAGCTGGTCGACGCGATCCGCCGGGTCGCCGAGGGCGACGCCGTCTTCTCGCCCCGGCTGGCAGGCTTCGTCCTGGACGCCTTCGCGGGCTCGATCTCGGTCGCCGCGGTCGACGAGGACCTCGACCGGCTGACCGAGCGGGAGCGCGAGGTGATGCGCCTGATCGCCCGCGGCTACGCCTACAAGGAGGTCGCCAAGGAGCTGTTCATCTCGATCAAGACGGTGGAGACCCACATGTCGTCGGTGCTGCGCAAGCTCCAGCTCTCCTCGCGCCACGAGCTGACCCGCTGGGCCTCCGACCGTCACCTCCTGTGACCGCGGCGGCTCCGGGAGCGGATTGACAACCTCCCGGTGGTCCGGTTCGGTGGGGCCTGCTCGGAAATCTCCTGCCCGGAAGCGAGGCCCCGTGGCCGACCCCAGCAGCATCTCCACGATCGACGACGACGACGAGGGTGGCCTCCGCAGGTCCATCACCGGGAAACAGCTCTTCTTCTACACCCTCGGCGACGTGCTCGGGTCGGGGATCTACGTCCTCATCGGCCTCGTCGCGGCCGCCGTCGGCGGGGCGTTCTGGATCGCCTTCGCGGTCGGCGTCTCCATCGCGGCGATCACGGGCACCGCGTACGCCGAGCTCGTCACCAAGTACCCCCAGGCCGCCGGTGCCGCGCTCTACGTCAACAAGGCGTTCGGCAGCAGGGCGCTCACGTTCCTGATCACGGTGTCGTTCCTGTCGGCCAGCTTCGCGGCCGCGGGCTCCCTGGCTGGTGGCTTCGCGTCGTACTTCGCCACGCTGTGGGCCTCGCCGCCGACCCTGCTGGTGACGCTGCTCTTCATCCTCGTGCTGACCGTCGTCAACTTCATCGGCATCACCGAGTCGGTCGTGATGAACATGGTGATGGCGTTCATCGAGATCTTCGGCCTGCTGATCGTCCTGTTCATCGCGATCTGGCACATCGCCGCGGGCGACGCGGACTTCGCGATCCTCACCGAGTTCGACACCGGCGGCACCAACTGGGCCCTGGCGATCCTCGCCGGTGTCGCCCTCTCCTTCTTCGCCATGACCGGCTTCGAGAACACCGCCAACGTCGCCGAGGAGACCATCGACCCGCACCGGTCCTTCCCGCGCTCGCTGATCGGCGGCATGATCACCGCCGGCGTGATCTACGTGCTGGTCTCGATGGCGGCCGCCCTGACCGTCCCGGTCGACGACCTGGCGGGGTCGGAGGCGGCCCTGCTGGAGGTCGTGAAGTCCGGCATCCTGCCGATCTCGAGCGACTTCATGGAGACGTTGTTCTCGATCATCGCGCTGATCGCCATCACGAACACGACGCTGGTCGCGATCGTGACCCAGCCGCGGATCCTCTACGGCATGGCCAACGAGGACGTCGTCCCGGGCGTCTTCGCCAAGATCCACCCCACCCGGCGCAGCCCGTGGGTGGGACTGCTCTTCAGCGGTCTCGTGGTCGGGCTCCTGCTCGTGGTCGGGACGGTCGCACCCGAGGTCGAGGGGACCTCGATCGTGGAGCGCCTCGCCCTGGTGACGGTCGTGTTCCTGCTGTTCATCTACGCCCTGGTGATCGTGTCCTGCCTCAAGCTGCGCGGGAAGGACGAGGACGAGCGGGCCTTCCGGGCCAACACGCCGCTGCTGCTCGTCGGCCTGGCGGGCAACCTGGCCATCCTCGCCTGGTCGGTCTACGACGACCCGACCTCGCTGCTGTGGTGCGCCGGACTGGTCGCGGTGGGCGTGGTGCTCTTCCTCGTCGAGTACTTCTTCGGCAAGAGCAACCGTCCGCCGGGTGTCGAGCGCGGCGAACCCACCACCGAGTCGAGGGGAGACCTCTGATGCACGTCGTCGTGGCCACGGACGGGAGCCAGCAGTCGCTGCGCGCCGCCAAGCAGCTCAAGTCGTTCGCCGACCCCGAGAAGATCACCGACATCTCGGTGGTCGCCGTCATCCGGCCGCTGGCAGCCGTCGCGTTCGCCGACGACCTGTCGCCGGTCGACCGTCGCCGCGGCGACCTCGAGACCGGCGGGTTCCGCAAGGCCGCCGAGTCGGCGGTCGCGACGGTGGCGGAGGTCTTCGACGGCTGGGGGCCCAAGGTCCACAGGCGCATCCGGTCCGGGTCGCCGGCCAACGAGATCATCAAGGCCGCCGGGCAGCTGAACGCGGGCCTGGTCGTGGTGGCCGCGGGTGGTCGGGGGATCAGCGACACGGTGCTGGTCGGCAGCACCGCCCAGCGCGTCCAGCACTACGCGCCCTGCCCGGTGCTCGTCGTACGCCCGGCGCCGCGCAAGCGCACGAAGAAGTAGGCGTCGGGAGCGGCAGGACCCGTCGCTAGGCTCCTCGCATGGAGACCCTCCGCCTGGTCCTGCTGTTCCTCCACGTCCTGGGCTTCGCGGCCCTCCTCGGCGGCCTGCTCGTGCAGGTGCGCGAGCCGACCAAGCAGGTCAACGCCGCGATGCGCGACGGCGCGGGCACGGCCTTCCTGATGGGGCTGCTCCTCGTCGGCGTGCTCGAGGCGGGCGACGGCGCCGTCGACCACGCCAAGGTCGGCGTGAAGTTCGCGATCGGCCTGGTGATCCTCGTCCTCGTGATGGCCAACATGCGCAAGCCGCGCATCCCGACCGGCCTCTACCTCGGCCTGCTCGCCCTCACCGTCGCCAACATCGCCGTCGCGATCTTCTGGACCCCCACCCACGCCTGACGGCTCAGCTGGTGTGGTGCACCTCCTGCAGCCCGTAGACCGGGGTCGGGATCCCCTCGAACCGGGCCTTGAGCTGCAGCGCGAGGTAGAGCGAGTAGTGCCGTGACTGGTGCAGGTTGCCGCCGTGCATCCACAGCGCCGGCACCTGCGTGGGCTTCCACATGTTCCGTTGCTCGCCCTCCCAAGGGCCGGGGTCCTTGGTGGTCTCCGAGCCGAGGCCCCACACCTTGCCGAGCCGGTCGGCGGTCTCCTGGTCGATCAGGTCGGCCACCCAGCCGTTCATGGAGCCGTAGCCGGTCGCGAAGACCACGAGGTCCGCGGGCAGCTCGGTCCCGTCCTCGAGCCGTACGCCGTCCTCGGTCAGCTCGGTGACCTGCCCGTGGGCGAGCTTGACCCGGCCGTCGGCGACCAGGTCGGCCGCGCCGACGTCGATGTAGTAGCCCGACCCGCGGCGCAGGTACTTCATGAACAGTCCGGAGCCGTCGTCGCCCCAGTCGTGCCGGAAGCCGGACCGCTCCAGCCGCTCGTAGAACTCCTTGTCACGCTCGGCCATCGCCTCGTAGAGCGGGACCTGGAACTCGTGCAGGATCCGGTAGGGGAGCGAGGCGAAGATCAGGTCCGCCTTGTCGGTCGTGACGCCGGCCGCCAGCGCGCGCTCGGAGTAGAGGTCGCCCAGGCCGATGTCCATGAGCGAGTCGCTCTTGACGATGTGGGTCGAGGACCTCTGCACCATCGTCACGTCGACGTCGTTCTCCCAGAGCGCGCCGCAGATGTCGAAGGAGCTGTTGTTGCTCCCGATCACGACGGCCTTCTTGCCCCGGTAGGCGTCCGGACCCGGGTGGGCGGAGGAGTGGTGTACGTCACCGCGGAAGGTCTCGATCCCGGGGACCTCGGGGAGGTTGGGCTTGCCGGACATGCCCGTGGCGAAGACCAGCTGCTTCGGCCGCAGGGTCAGCGGCTGTCCCTCGCGCTCGACCTCGACGGTCCACTCGCCGGTCTCCTCGGACCAGGTGGCGCTGGTCGCGGTGGTGCTGGACCAGTACGGCACCTCCATCACCTTGGTGTAGGACTCCAGCCAGTCGCCGATCTTGTCCTTGGGCGCGAAGACCGGCCAGTTGTCCGGGAACTTCAGGTAGGGCAGGTGGTCGTACCAGACCGGGTCGTGGAGGCACAGCGACTTG
This sequence comes from Nocardioides euryhalodurans, assembly GCF_004564375.1. Lineage (NCBI taxonomy): Bacteria > Bacillati > Actinomycetota > Actinomycetes > Propionibacteriales > Nocardioidaceae > Nocardioides > Nocardioides euryhalodurans. The sequence continues at coordinate 1,570,953 of NZ_CP038267.1, read as the reverse complement.
TAGCGGTTGCGCCACTGGTCGCCCGGCCGGGGGTGCTTGTCGATCACCAGCGAGGGCACGCCCAGCTGCCGCAGCCGCGCGCCGAGCGCGATCCCGCCCTGGCCGCCGCCGACCACGAGGACGTACGGCTGGACCGTGCTGCCGAGGCTCTCGGCCTCGGCCTGGCGCTGCTCCTTCCACGTGGTGCGGTGCTTGTCGGCACCGTGCTGCGCCCCCATCGGCCGCTGCTCGTTCATCGGCTCCTCGTGGCCCTTGAGCTCGTAGAGGGTGGTCAGCAGGGTCCAGGCGCCCTCCTCGGTGAGCCGCAGCAGCCCGCGACCCCGGCCGACGGCCGTCTCGAAGACGATCCACGCCGTGGTGACCCCGTCGGCCTCCGTCGGGGGCTCGCTGGTCGCGAAGCCGCTCGGGTCGGTGGCCTCGAGGGTCTGCGCCAGCAGGTCGCGGACGCCGTCGGGGCCCTCCACCGTGGTGATGTTCCAGGAGAAGGCGATCAGGTCGCGCCAGAAGCTGGTCGCGGCGAACAAGCCGCTCGCCCGCTCGACGTCTCGCGCGGTGAGCGCGTCCTCGAACGCCGCCAGCCACGCGTCGACCCGCTCCTGGGGTCCGGTCGCGGTGGATGATTCCAGGGTCTGGGTCATGGTGGTCTCCTGATCGATCTGTGCCCGAGCCCATGCCTACGCCCACGGGGGTTGGAAACAGGTTGTGGCGGTCCCCCCGTCCGGGTGGTGACGCCGGTCCGGGCGGGTGGTGTGATGGTCACGTGCCCGTCGACTTCGCTGGCTCCCCGCGGCCCACGGTCGGCGTGGAGTGGGAGTTCGCCCTCGTCGACCGGGTGACCCGCGACCTCTCCAACTCCGCTGCCGCGCTCTTCGAGGCGGTCCACGAGGGCGAGTCGGCGCTGGTGGACGAGTCCAAGCTGCACCGGGAGCTGCTCCGCAACACGGTCGAGGTCGTCACCGGGATCTGCGAGACGGTGCCCGAGGCGGTGGCCGACCTCGCCGGCACGATGCGCGCCGTCCGGCGTACGGCAGCGACGCTCGGCGTCGACCTGTACGCCGCCGGCACCCACCCCTTCGCCCAGTGGTCGGTGCAGCAGCTCACGCCCGGTCACCGCTACGAGGAGCTGATCTCGCGCACCCAGTGGTGGGGCCGGCAGATGCTGATCTGGGGGCTGCACGTGCACGTCGGCGTCCGCCGCCGCGAGCACGTGCTGCCGATCGTCAGCTCGCTGCTCAACCACTTCCCGCACCTGCAGGCGCTCAGCGCCTCCTCGCCGGTGTGGAGCGGGCAGGACACCGGCTACGCCAGCAACCGGGCGATGATGTTCCAGCAGCTGCCCACGGCCGGTCTGCCCTTCCAGTTCCAGGAGTGGGAGGAGTACGAGACCTACGTCGACGACGCCTTCCGCACCGGCGTCATCGAGCACATCAACGACATCCGCTGGGACATCCGCCCTGCGCCGGCCCTCGGCACCGTCGAGGTCCGGGTGTGCGACGGCGTCTCCAACCTCCGCGAGCTCTCGGCCCTGACCGCCCTGACCCACTGCCTCGTCGTCGACCTCGAACGCCGGCTGGAGGCCGGGGAGCGGCTGCCGGTGATGCCGCCGTGGCACGTCCAGGAGAACAAGTGGCGTGCCGCCCGCTACGGGCTCGACGCGGAGATCATCCTCGACGCGGCCGGCGCGGAGCGGCTGGTGACCGACGACCTCGACGACCTGCTCGAGCGGCTCACCCCGCTCTCGCGCGAGCTCGAGTGCGAGGAGGAGCTGCGGCTGGTGGCCGAGATCCCCAAGCACGGGGCGTCCTACCAGCGGCAGCGCCAGGTCATGGACCGTACGGGTGGCGACCTGGTCGCCGTCGTCGACTCGGTGGTCGCCGAGCTCGAGCCCTGACCCGGCCCTGCGCGGCCGCGGTGTCGGTCGGGGACCGTAGGCTGGAACCCGACATGAGCACCCCCTTCCCGATCCCCGGCCTCGAGGCCGTCGCCAGCGAGCGGACCCCGCGCGGACCCCGTCCCGAGGAGCTCCTCGACGGCCTCAACGAGCAGCAGCGGGCCGCCGTCGTCCACGAGGGCCACCCGCTGCTCGTGGTGGCTGGTGCGGGCTCCGGCAAGACCCGGGTGCTGACCCGCCGGATCGCCTGGCTGGTGGCGCAGCGAGGCGCTCACCCTGGGTCGATCCTGGCGATCACCTTCACCAACAAGGCCGCCGCCGAGATGAAGGAGCGGGTCGAGGACCTCGTGGGCCGCCGGGCGCGGGTCATGTGGGTCAGCACCTTCCACTCGGCCTGTGTCCGGATCCTCCGCAAGGAGATCGACAAGCTCGGGTTCAAGTCCAGCTTCTCGATCTACGACGCCGCCGACTCCAAGCGGCTGATGACGCTGGTCGCGAAGGACCTCGACCTCGACCCCAAGCGGTTCCAGCCCAACGCGCTGCTCCACTGGATGTCGGACCACAAGAACGAGCTGCGCGACCACGAGGAGGCGACCCGCGAGGCGCGCAACGGGTTCGAGGAGTCCGCGGCCGCCGCCTACACCGCCTACCAGCGCCGGCTGCGCGAGGCCAACGCCCTCGACTTCGACGACCTGATCATGACCACCGTCCACCTCTTCCAGGCCTATCCCGACGTGCGTGAGACCTACCGGCGCCGCTTCCGCCACGTGCTCGTCGACGAGTACCAGGACACCAACCACGCCCAGTACGCGCTCGTCCACCAGCTCTGCGCAGACGACCCCGAGGACCTCGACCCCGAGGCGGAGCGGGTCGCCCCCAGCGAGCTGATGGTGGTGGGCGACGCCGACCAGTCGATCTATGCCTTCCGCGGCGCCAACATCCGCAACATCCTCGACTTCGAGCAGGACTTCCCGGACGCGGCGACCATTCTGCTCGAGCAGAACTACCGCTCCACGCAGACCATCCTCAACGCTGCCAACGAGGTGATCGGCCACAACAAGGGCCGCAAGGCCAAGCGGCTGTGGTCCGACGCCGGCACCGGCGAACGGATCGTCGGCTACGTCGCCGACGACGAGCACGACGAGGCGCGCTTCGTCTCCGAGGAGATCGACCGGCTGGTCGACGACTCCGGGGTCCGGCCGGCGGACGTGGCGGTCTTCTACCGCACCAACGCGCAGTCGCGAGTCTTCGAGGAGGTGTTCATCCGCACCGGCCAGCCCTACAAGGTCGTCGGCGGGGTTCGCTTCTACGAGCGGCGCGAGGTGCGCGACGCCCTGGCCTACCTGCGGATGCTGGCGAACCCGGCCGACGAGATCTCGCTGCGGCGGATCCTCAACACCCCCAAGCGGGGGATCGGCGACCGCGCGGTCGCGTGCGTCACGGCCCTGGCCGAGCGCGAGGGCATCATCTTCTGGGAGGCGCTGCGGCGGGCGCAGGAAGCCGTCGGCCTCGCCTCCCGCTCGCTCAACGCGATCACGGGCTTCGTCGGGATGGTCGACGAGCTGCAGTCGATGGTCGACGCGGGGGAGCGGCCCGACGTGGTGCTGGAGACGGTGCTGGAGCGGTCCGGCTACCTCGCCGAGCTCGAGGGGTCCGACGACCCGCAGGACGAGACCCGGGTGGAGAACCTCGCCGAGCTGGTGGCGGTCGCGCGGGAGTTCGCCGACGACCCCGTCGCCGGCCCGAGCGCCGACCCGTCCGACGTCGACGCGGGGACGGTGGCCCCCGGCCTGGGTGACTTCCTGGAGCGGGTGGCGCTGGTCGCCGACACCGACCAGATCCCCGACAGCCCGGAGGGTGACGACTCGGGGGTGGTCACGCTGATGACCCTCCACACCGCCAAGGGCCTGGAGTTCCCCGTGGTGTTCCTGACCGGCATGGAGGACGGCGTCTTCCCCCACTCCCGCTCCCTGGGTGACCAGCCGGAGCTCGAGGAGGAGCGGCGGCTGGCCTACGTCGGCGTGACGCGCGCGGAGCAGCGCCTCTACCTCAGCCGGGCCGTCGTCCGATCCGCCTGGGGTGCGCCGTCGCACAACCCCGCGTCACGCTTCCTCGACGAGATGCCGATCGACCTCGTCGACTGGCGCCGCACCGAGGCCGCCCAGACCCAGTGGGGCCGTCCCGACCTCGCCTCGGGCAGCCGGGCCCGGCTCGGCCAGCCCACCGCGGCCGGTCGGCGCAACTTCTCCTCGGCGGCCGCCCGCGCTGACGCGGCCGCCAAGTCGAAGCCGACGCGCGCCATCCCGTCCCTCGACCCGGGCGACCGGGTGGTCCACGACTCCTTCGGCATGGGCACCGTCGTCGCCCTCGAGGGGGTCGCCGAGAAGACCGTCGCCTCGATCGACTTCGGGAGCGAGGGCGTCAAGCGGCTGCTGCTGCGCTACGCGCCGGTCGAGAAGCTCTGAGGCGGGAGGCGATCGGCTACGGAGTGAGCCCGTGCACGACGAACGCTTCGTACGGGTCGACCGGGTCACCGCCACCGGGGCGCACCTCGAGGTGCAGGTGGGAGCCGGTCACGTTGCCGGTCGAGCCGACGTACCCGATCACGTCGCCGGCGCTGACCGTGTCGCCCTCGCTGACGTCGTAGCCGCTCTGGTGGCAGTACCAGATCTCGGTGCCGTCCTCCAGCGTCACCACGGTCTTCTCGCCGTAGGAGCCGTCGTAGCCGACCGAGGTCACGACACCGTTGGCGACGGCCATGATCGGCTGGCCCTCGCTGCCGTTGAAGTCGAGGCCGGTGTGGTAGCTCGCCCACAGGCCGTAGTCGCCGAACTCGGCGGTGGTGACCGAGGGGCTGAGCGGGAGCACCCACTGGTTCTCCGCCAGCTTCTTGGACTGGGCCTCGGCGAGCTGGGCGAAGCGGGCGAGGGCGGCGTTGCGCTGCTTGGAGATCGCCTCGGCCTCGGCCACCAGGTCGGCGCTCGCGGCGTCGGCCACGGCGTCGCGGCGGGAGTCGCGGGAGACGACGACGCCGCGGCCCTCGAGCAGGTCGCTGCTGGACTGGCCGCTGGCCCCGCTGCTCGCGTTGGCGGCGACCAGCCGGTGCGGGGTGTCCTCGGAGCCGAGCAGCGTCGGGTCGGCTGCGGTCACGGCGCCGCCGGCGGAGACCGCCAGGGCGGCGATGCCCATCAGGACCGGCACCGACGGCAGGCCCCGGAACAGGGCCCGGCGGGAACCGGTGTGCTTGCTGGCGCGTCGGCGACCGACCTCGGGAGCGATCGGGGTCGTCGAGGGGGCACGCCGGGGGGCGCGACGATCCGCTCGGTGGTTACCCATCAGTGAGTGCGTGCTCCGTATCGGGGGTCAGAGACAACGAGACGGAACTGTAACGGACCGGTCACGAAGAGGGGAATCCCGTCACACAAATCTGTGGACAACGGGTGCTCCGAGAGGCGCGATCACGCCTGACGGCGGCCTCCCGCCGTGGTCGGGATCACGTCGGCTAGCCTGCGGCCATGACCTCGACCAGCACCGGTGGCCGGATCCGGATCGTCGTCGGCAAGCCCGGGCTGGACGGCCACGACCGCGGCGCCAAGATCGTCGCCCGCGCGCTGCGCGACGCCGGGCACGAGGTCATCTACACCGGGCTCCACCAGACTCCCGAGCAGATCGTGGAGACCGCCATCCAGGAGGACGCCGACCTGATCGGCCTCTCGGTGCTGTCGGGTGCCCACATGACCCTCTTCCGCAAGCTGCTCTCGCTCCTTGCCGAGCGCGACGCGTCCGACATCGTCGTCTTCGGTGGCGGGATCATCCCCGACGAGGACATCCCGGCACTCCAGGAGATCGGCGTCGCCCAGGTGTTCACACCGGGTGCGACCACGGGCGACATCACCGGCTGGGTCGCCGAGCACTTCGCCGAGTCGGGTTCCTGACCCGCTCGCTGCCGCCGGGAGTCCCGTCCGCCAGCGACCCGCCCTCCCCGCGACCCCCGCCACGGGACTAGGGTGCTGCGACGGGAAAGACCTGACGTGTCGAGCAACGAAGGACAGGGTCGAACAGTGGACTTGATGGAGTACCAGGCGAAGGAGCTCTTCGCGAAGCACGGGGTGGCCGGCGCGCTCGGCAAGACCGTCGAGACCCCCGAGGACGCTCGCGCGGCCGCGGAGGAGATCGGTGGCGTCGTCGTCGTCAAGGCGCAGGTCAAGGCCGGAGGCCGCGGCAAGGCCGGCGGCGTGAAGGTCGCGAAGTCGCCGGAGGAGGCCGAGCAGGCCGCGCGGGCGATCCTCGACCTCGAGATCAAGGGGCTCCCCGTCAACCGGGTGCTCGTGGTCCCCGGCGCGTCGATCGAGGAGGAGTACTACTTCTCCTTCCTGCTCGACCGGTCCAACCGCTCCTACCTCTGCATCGCGAGCGTCGAGGGCGGCGTCGAGATCGAGGAGGTCGCCAAGACCAACCCCGACGCGGTCAAGAAGATCCCGATCGACGCCGGCACCGGCGTCGACGAGGCCAAGGCCCGTGCGATCGTCGACGAGGCCGGCTTCCCGGCCGAGCTGCGCGACCAGGCGGTCGAGATGGTCCAGCAGCTGTGGACCGTGTTCGTCGAGGAGGATGCGACGCTCGTCGAGGTCAACCCGCTGGCCCGCCTGACCGGCGACAAGCTCGAGGCGCTCGACGGCAAGGTGTCGCTCGACGACAACGCCGACTTCCGCCACGAGGACCACGCCCGGTTCGTGATCCGCGAGGAGTCCGACCCGCTCGAGGCCAAGGCCAAGGACAAGGGCCTCAACTACGTCAAGCTCGACGGGCAGGTCGGGATCATCGGCAACGGTGCCGGCCTCGTCATGTCGACGCTCGACGTCGTCGCGTACGCCGGGGAGGCCCACGGCGGCGTGAAGCCGGCCAACTTCCTCGACATCGGTGGCGGCGCCAACGCGCAGGTCATGGCCGACGGCCTCGACGTGATCATCCACGACGAGCAGGTCAAGAGCGTGTTCGTGAACGTCTTCGGCGGCATCACCGCCTGTGACGAGGTCGCCAACGGCATCAAGGGTGCGCTGGAGATCCTCGGTGACGAGGCCTCCAAGCCGCTCGTCGTACGCCTCGACGGCAACAACGTCGACAAGGGGCGCGCCATCCTCGCCGAGCTGGACCACCCGCTCGTGACGATGGTCGACACGATGGACGGCGCGGCGGACAAGGCCGCCGAGCTTGCGAACGCGGGAGGCAACTGAGATGTCGATCTACCTCAACAAGGACTCCAAGATCATCGTCCAGGGCATGACCGGCGGGATGGGCTCCAAGCACACCACGCTCATGCTCGAGGCGGGGTCCGACATCGTCGGGGGCGTCAACGCACGCAAGGCCGGCACCACCGTCGAGCTGGCCGGCAAGGAGCTGCCGGTCTTCGGCAGCGTCAAGGAGGCGATGGCCGAGACCGGCGCCGACGTGTCGGTCCTCTTCGTGCCGCCCGCCTTCACCAAGGACGCCTGCATCGAGGCCATCGACGCGGGCATCGGCCTGCTCGTGGTCATCACCGAGGGCGTCCCGGTCCAGGACTCCGCGGAGGTCTTCGCCTACCTCGAGGGCAAGGGCACCCGCATGATCGGCCCCAACTGCCCGGGCATCATCACGCCCGAGGAGTCGTTGGCCGGCATCACGCCCCACACCATCGCGGGCAAGGGCCCGGTCGGCCTGGTCTCGAAGTCGGGCACGCTGACCTACCAGATGATGTTCGAGCTGCGGGACTTCGGCTTCTCGACCGCCATCGGCATCGGCGGCGACCCGGTCATCGGCACCACCCACATCGACGCCCTCGAGGCCTTCGAGAACGACCCGGAGACCAAGGCGATCGTGATGATCGGCGAGATCGGCGGCGACGCCGAGGAGCGTGCCGCGGCCTACATCAAGGACCACGTGACGAAGCCGGTCGTCGGCTACGTCGCCGGGTTCACCGCGCCGGAGGGCAAGACCATGGGCCACGCCGGGGCGATCGTGTCGGGCTCCTCCGGCACCGCGCAGGCGAAGAAGGAGGCCCTCGAGGCCGCCGGGGTCAAGGTCGGCAAGACGCCCTCCGAGACCGCTGCCCTGATGCGGGAGATCCTGCAGGCACTCTGACAGCACGACCGTGCCGCCCCACCTGCTCGTCCTGCCGAGCCCGTTCCTCGGGCCGGCGGCCTACGGGCCGGTGGTGGCGGCACTGTCGTCCCTGGGGCTGGGGGCGTCGGTGGCCGACGTACCGGCCGACCCGGAGGGCGCCTGCCTCGTCGACGCGTGGAGCGCCGCGGCACGAGGCGTCGACGACGTGGTGCTGGTCCCGCACAGCAACGCCGGCTACCTCGCGCCGACGGTGAGCGCCGCCGCCGGGGGAGCACCCGTGGTCTTCGTCGACGCCGCCCTGCCCGTGACCACGGGCAGCACCACCCTGGCGCCTCCCGCCTTCCGTGAGCACCTGGCCGCGCTGGCCGGACCGGACGGGCGACTGCCGCGCTGGACCCGGTGGTGGCCCCGGGCCGACGTCGCCGCGGTGCTGCCCGGCCCGCTCCTCGAGGACCTGGACTCGCTGCTGCCCGAGGTCCCGCTGTCGTACGTCGACGGCGAGGTGCCCGTGCCCCCTGGCTGGCAGGCGGGCGCCCGTGCGTACCTCGCCCTCGGCACCACCTACGCCGAGGAGCTCGCCGTGGCCCGGGCCCACCGCTGGCCGACACGGGTGCTGGATGACGCCGGGCACCTGCACCTGCTGGTCGATCCCGGCGAGACCGCCCGGGTCGTGGCGGACCTGCTCGACGCGCTCCGCCTGCGCTGACCGGTCCGCCTACCGCTTCGGCAGGTACTCCAGCCGCTCGCCCGCCCTCAGGAGCAGCGCCTCGAAGGCCTCCGTCCCGATCGTCACCGTCCGGGTCGGGAGGAAGCCGAGCTGGGCGACGTGGTTGCCACGGCGGACGACCCCCATCAGGAACGTGACGGTCTGGTCGTCGCTGATCTCCGTCGTCACGCGCCACACGGCGTGCTCGGCATCGGCCTTCGAGGACGAGGTGATCGGAGTGACGTCGGAACCGAGGTCGCGGTCGGGGCAGGCCGCCATCCGGCGCCGGATGGTCGCGACGAACTCGCGTGCGCGGCCGGCCGAGGGGAGGGTGCCCGCGGTCTCGGTGACGCCGAACGTGGCGGGAAGGGGGGCATCGGGGATGAGGAAGGTCCGGGTGACGTTGCCGGTGACCGGGCGGGCCGCGAAGTCGGTCTGGTCGCAGTTGGTCGCCGCGACGTTCTCCCGCGCCTCGAGCGGCTCGGTGCCGACCCACGCCTCCCTGATGCCCGGGACCGGCGGCAGGTCGACGGTGGCCAGCAGCCCGGGGACCTCGCCCACGGGCACGGGGGGTCGGGCCGAGGTGGCCGGGGTGGTGGCGCAGGCACCGCCCTGCGGCGTCGGGCACATCCCGTTGACGGCCAGCACCAGCATCCTGGTCGCGCCGGCGACGTCGGGGTCCGCGTTGTCGTCGGTGCGGTAGAAGGTCGTCGTCGTGACCTGGCCGGTGCGCGCCACGCCGGCGAGGTAGGTCTCGTCCCGCCGCCAGTCGCGCAGCTGCACCAGCATCGCCTGGTCGCCGACGTTGCGGACCTGGGTGGTCTCCTGGAGCTGAACCCGCGGGGCGGTGCAGCCGGCGTACCACGCCAGGGACTGCTCCCACGTGCGGCGGGCTGCCCGGGTGCTCGTCGACAGCTCGGCGACCTGGACGGCGCCCACCCGGGGCTCGCCCCGCCCGGGCGAGGTGGTGAACGAGCGGACCAGCGCGGCGCGGCCACGCGGGTCGGCGTACCGCCGCTGCTGGCAGGGCGTGGCGAGCCCGTCGCCGCGGGTGTTGTCGCTGGTCCGGGTGGCTCGCCAGCCCGTGCCGTCGACGGCCAGCCCGAGCTCCCCGGCGCTCACGAGGGCGTCGGCGTCGAACTGGGCCGGGTCCTCCTCGGCGGTCACCATCGCGCCGCCCCGGTCGGCCGTCGGGAGCTCGGTGCGCAGGCCGGAGCCGTCGACGAGCACCCCGGTCACGAGCACGGCGGCGACGCCGGCGACCGCGCCGACCACGGTGTGCGTACGTCGGCGGGCGGCCCCCGAGCGGCGCAGGATCGTGGCGCGGGGCCAGGTGACGGCGTCGACCTGGGTGTGCAGGGTCTCGAGCAGCGCGGGGAAGCGGGCGGCCTCGACGTCGCGGTGGACCGAGAACCGGGCCGATGCGGTCAGTGTCTGCCGCTCGGCCTCCTGCCGGGTCAGCCCCAGCTCCCGCGCCCGGTCGGCGAGCGAGAGCTCCGTGAGCTCGGCGAGCAGCAGCGCCTTGCGCTGCACCACCGACAGCTTGCCGAGCGACTCCAGGGTGGCGGCCACCTCGGGGTCCAGCTGCTTGTCGCGGTGCCAGAGGCGGGCCGTGTGACGGCGCTGCGCCTGCGCCCAGGCACGGGGACGGACCCACGACTCGGGGTCCGGCAGGCGGCCCACCTTGCGCCAGTGGTGCCAGGTGACGACGAACGAGTCGCGGACCGCGGACCGCGAGGCGGGGAGGTCGCCGGTGAGGGCGTAGGTCTGCAGCAGGAGCCGGGTCCGGGCGCGCTTGTAGAAGGCGTCGAACTCGTCGGGCTGCTTCATGACCGATCCACCATACGGGCCGAGGCGGTCCCGGAGCACACCGGCGTGGGAGCGCCGATCGCCACGGGAGCCGGGCGAAGATGGCCGGGCCATGACTTCGCTGCTCTCGGCCCCCGACCGCGCCGCCGCTCCGTCGGTGGACCCCCGGCACCGGCGCCCGCTGGCCCTCGTGGCCACGCTCGGCGGTGTCGTCGCGGCCTCGTCGCTGCTCGTGGTCTGCCTCGGCGTGGGGGTGACGGGCTGGTTCCTCTCCGACGCCGGCACCCACGGCCAGCCGCGCGACGGGCTGCGCGTCGGGGCGCTTGCGTGGCTCATGGGCCACGGCTCGACCGTCACGGTGGACGGGGTCGTCGTGACCGCCGTACCCCTGCTGCTGACGTTGGCCGCGGCCTGGCTGTCGTGGCGGGTCGGACACCGGGTGGGCGACTCGATCTCCGGCCACGGGCCCGACTCCGACCAGATCTCCGACGGCGAGCGCGACTGGACGGTGCCGGTCGCCGCCGGCTTCTTCGTCGCCGGGTACGCCGCCGTCGTCCTGCTCACCCACGTGCTGGCCGCCACGCCCGCGACGGCCCCGTCGCTCCCGCGCTCGTTGGGCTGGTCGCTGGTGCTGGCCCTCGGCGCCGGCGGCTCCGCGATCGCCGTCGGCAGCGGGCGGGCCGCGATCTGGACCGCGGTGGTGCCCGCCGAGCTGCGCGCGACCGCGGCCACCGCGGTCGCGGTCCTGCGGGCCTTCCTGCTGGTCTCCTTCGTCGCGCTGCTGGTCGCGCTGGTGCTCGACCTCGGGACGGCCGCCAACATCGTCTCCGGTCTCGGGCTCGAGGCGGGGGAGGCGACGGTCTTCCTCGGCGCCACCGCCCTCGTGCTGCCCAACGCCACGCTCTTCGCCGGCTCCTACCTGCTCGGTCCCGGCTTCACGGTCGGCACCGGCACGATGGTCTCCCCGACGCTCGTCGTGACCGGCCCGCTGCCGGCCTTCCCGCTGCTCGCAGCGCTCCCCGACAGCGGCCCGGTCCCCGTGTGGACCGTCGGCCTGCTGGCGGTGCCGGTCCTCGCCGCGGCCCTCGCCGCCGCCCGGGCGCAGCGCCGCCGTCCCACCCTCCGCTGGGAGCAGGGCGCGCTGCGGGGCTGTGCGGGTGGTGTCGCCGCCGGACTGCTGCTCGGGGGGCTAGCCCTGCTCGCCGGCGGAGCGGTCGGCCCCGGCCGGATGACCGACGTGGCGCCCCTGGCCCTCGACGTGCTCGTCCACGCCGTCACCTCCTTCGGCATCGGCGGGCTGGTCGGTGGGGTCGTCGCCACCGGGCTCGCCCGTCGCCGGCACCGCGCCGGCACCGCGGTCGTCCAGCCCGGCTGACGGAAGACACCCCCTAGAGTTGCGGCCGTGCGCCTCGTCGTCCTCGTCTCCGGCACCGGCACCAACCTCCAGGCCCTGCTCGACGCCTGCGCCGACCCCGCCTACGGCGCCGAGGTGGTCGCGGTGGGTGCCGACCGCGACGGCATCGAGGGCCTCGCTCGCGCGCAGCGCGCCGGGGTCCCGACCTTCGTCTGCCGGGTGCGCGACCACGAGTCTCGCGCCGACTGGGACGGGGCCCTGCTCGAGGCCGTGGCGGCGTACGAACCGGACCTCGTGGTGTCGGCCGGCTTCATGAAGCTGGTCGGGCCGCCGCTGCTCGAGCGGTTCCCGATGGTCAACACGCACCCGGCGCTCTGCCCCGCCTTCCCCGGGACCCAGGGGGCCGCGGACGCGCTGGCGTACGGCGTCAAGGTCACCGGCGCGACCCTCTTCGTCGTCGACGACGGGGTCGACACCGGGCCGATCGTCGCCCAGGCGACGGTGCCGGTGGCCGACGACGACACCCCGGCGTCGCTGCACGAGCGGATCAAGGTCGTCGAGCGGTCGATGCTCGTCGACAGCATCGGCCGGATGGCCCGCGAGGGCTGGTCGGTCACCGGGCGGCACGTCCGGATAGGCTGAGGGCACACGACTGGCGCAGGTGGGCAACCACCGGGGAGTGACCGCGATGAGCATCGTCCGCCTGGGTGCTCAGCTCCGAACCGCAGGAGGAGTCGTCCCGTGTCCCAGCACGAGCAGGAAGCGCGCATCCCGATCCGACGGGCCCTGGTGTCCGTCTACGACAAGGCCGGGCTGGAGGACCTCGCACGTGGCCTCCACGACGCCGGCGTCGAGCTGGTCTCCACCGGTGGCTCGGCGGCACTGATCGAGGGACTCGGCCTCCCGGTCACGCGGGTCGAGGAGCTCACCGGCTTCCCGGAGTGCCTCGACGGGCGGGTCAAGACGCTGCACCCGCGGGTCCACGCCGGCATCCTCGCCGACCGGCGCCTGGACTCCCACGTCTCCCAGCTCGAGGAGCTCGGCGTCGAGCCGTTCGACCTCGTGGTCTCCAACCTCTACCCCTTCACGCAGACCGTCGCGTCGGGTGCGACGCCCGACGAGTGCGTCGAGCAGATCGACATCGGTGGCCCCTCGATGGTCCGCGCCGCCGCCAAGAACCACCCCTCCGTCGCGATCGTCACCTCGCCCGACCACTACGACGCCGTCCGCGAGGCGGTCGCCGCCGGCGGATTCACCCTTGCCCAGCGGCGCACGCTGGCGGCCGAGGCGTTCCAGCACACCGCCGCGTACGACGTCGCCGTGGCCGGCTGGATGACGCAGGAGCTCGCCGAGGCCGACGAGGACAGCTGCTTCCCGACCTGGGTGGGCGCGACGTACGAACGCACGGCGGTGCTGCGCTACGGCGAGAACCCCCACCAGCAGGCGGCGCTGTTCAGCGACGGCTCGACCGGCCTCGCCAGCGCGCGGCAGCTCCACGGCAAGGAGATGTCCTACAACAACTACGTCGACACCGACGCGGCGCGCCGCGCCGCGCTGGGCTTCGACGAGCCGGCCGTCGCGATCATCAAGCACGCCAACCCGTGCGGGATCGCGGTCGGCGCCGACGTGGCCGAGGCCCATCGGCGCGCCCACGAGTGCGACCCCGTCTCGGCCTTCGGCGGCGTGATCGCGGTCAACCGCCCGGTCTCGGTCGAGATGGCGCAGCAGGTGGCCGAGGTGTTCACCGAGGTGATCGTGGCGCCGGGCTACGACGAGGGCGCGGTCGAGGTGCTGCAGGGGAAGAAGAACATCCGGATCCTGGTCTGCGCGGCCGACGAGGAGCCGGCTCCCTCGGAGTTCCGCCAGGTGAGCGGCGGTCTGCTCGTGCAGCAGGTCGACCACGTGGACGCCGTGGTCGACAGCGGGGGCGACGACCCGTCGACCTGGACCCTCGCCACGGGCGAGGCGGCCCCGGCCGGGGTGCTCGCCGACCTCGCCTTCGCCTGGCGCGCCTGCCGGTCGGTGAAGTCCAACGCCATCCTGCTGGCCCACGACGGGGCCTCCGTCGGCATCGGCATGGGCCAGGTCAACCGTGTGGACTCCTGCCGGCTCGCCGTCGAGCGGGCGGGGGAGCGGGCCGCCGGCTCGGTCGCCGCGTCCGACGCGTTCTTCCCGTTCGAGGACGGTCCGCAGATCCTCCTCGACGCCGGCGTCCGCGCCATCGTCCAGCCCGGCGGCTCGGTCCGTGACGAGCTGACGGTCAAGGCCTGCGAGGCTGCCGGCGTGACGATGTACTTCACCGGCACCCGACACTTTGCGCACTGAGCGCCACGAGAGGATCCGACACGTGACTGCCCAGACGCTCGACGGAGCCGCCACGCTCGCCACGATCAAGGAGGAGCTGACCGCCCGGGTGGCCGCGCTCCGCGACCGGGGCGTCGTCCCCGGCCTCGGCACCGTGCTCGTGGGCGACGACCCCGGCTCCCACTGGTACGTCGGTGCCAAGCACAAGGACTGCGCCGCGATCGGCATCACCTCGATCCGGCGCGACCTGCCCGCCACCGCGACCCAGGCCGAGGTCGAGGCGGTGATCGACGAGCTCAACGCCGATCCCGCGTGCACCGGCTTCCTCGTGCAGCAACCCACGGGGCTCGACGAGTTCGCCCTGCTGTCGCGGGTCGACCCTGCCAAGGACGTCGACGGTCTGCACCCCTTCAACCTCGGCAAGCTGGTCCTCGGCGAGACCGGCCCGCTGCCGTGCACCCCGGTGGGCGCGATCGAGCTGCTGCGACGTCACGGGGTCGAGATCGCCGGCGCGGAGGTAGTCGTCGTCGGCCGCGGCCTCACGGTCGGCCGGCCGCTGGGTCTGCTGCTGACGCGGCGCAGCGAGAACGCCACCGTCACCCTCTGCCACACCGGGACCCGCGACCTGGCTGCTCACGTCCGACAGGCCGACGTCGTGGTGGCCGCCGCCGGGGTCCCCGGGATCATCACCGCCGACATGGTCAAGCCGGGTGCCGCCGTCCTCGACGTGGGCGTCTCGCGGGTCGACGGCAAGATCGCCGGCGACGTCCACCCCGACGTCTGGGAGGTCGCGGGCTGGGTGTCGCCGAACCCCAGGGGCGTCGGCCCGATGACCCGCGCGATGCTGCTGAGCAACATCGTCGACATCGCGGAGAGGTCGCTGGACTGATCGTGGACGACGTACCTGCCGGGCTGCCGGTCCCGCCGCCGGAGCAGCCCCTGGAGCGGCGCTACCCCTCGACGATCGGCGGCGCGCTCTACCTCGTCGCGCTGCTCGGGGTCGCCGTGGGGCTGATCTTCGTGGTGCTCGCCGACTGGCGGATGGGGGTCCGCTGGCTCGGCGGCTCGCTGCTCTTCGCCGCGGTCTGCCGGTTGGTGCTGCCTGCCCAGCACGCCGGCATGCTCGCCGTACGCAACCGCCTGCTCGACGCCGGCCTGCTCATCGTGGTCGGGGCGTCGGTGATCTTCCTGGCGGGGACGATCCCGAACCAGCCCCTCTGAGCAGTCAGGCGGGCCGCTCAGATCAGCCCGAGCTCCGTGACCGCCTGGCGCTCGTCCTCGAGCTCGGCGGCCGTCGCGTCCATCCGGCCGCGGGAGAAGTCGTCGATCTCGAGGCCCTGGACGATCTCCCAGTTCCCCTCGTGCGTGGTGACGGGGAAGGAGTAGATGATCCCCTCCGGCACGCCGTAGGAGCCGTCGGACTTCACGGCCATCGAGACCCAGTCGTTGGCGGCGGAGCCGAGCAGCCAGTCGCGGGCGGCGTCGATGGTCGCGGACGCGGCCGAGGCGGCCGAGGAGGAGCCCCGCGCCTCGATGATCGCCGCGCCACGCTTGGCGACGGTCGGGATGAAGTCGTTCTCGATCCAGGCCTGGTCGTCGACGACCTCGGCGGCGTTGCGGCCGCCGATCTCGGCGTGGAAGACGTCGGGGTACTGGGTGGCGGAGTGGTTGCCCCAGATGGTCATCTTCTTGATCTCGGTCACGGCCGCGTCGGTCTTGGCCGAGAGCTGCGAGATCGCCCGGTTGTGGTCGAGCCGCGTCAGCGCGGAGAACCGCTCCGCCGGGATGTCGGGGGCGTTGGTCATCGCGATCAGCGCATTGGTGTTGGCGGGGTTGCCGGTCACGCCCACGCGTACGTCGTCCGCGGCCACGGAGTTGAGCGCCTTGCCCTGCGCGGTGAAGATCGCGCCGTTGGCCTCGAGCAGGTCGCCGCGCTCCATGCCGGGGCCGCGCGGGCGGGCGCCCACGAGGAGGGCGAGGTTGACGCCGTCGAAGATCTTCTCGGGGTCCGCGCCGATCTCCACGCCCGCGAGCGTCGGGAAGGCGCAGTCGTCGAGCTCCATGACGACGCCCTCGAGCGCCTTGAGGGCGGGCTCGATCTCCAGCAGCCGCAGCTCCACGGGGCGGTCCGGGCCCAGCAGCGCGCCACTGGCGAGGCGGAAGAGCAGGCTGTAGCCGATCTGGCCGGCGGCGCCGGTGACGGCCACCTTGAGCGGACCGGAGAGATGGTGGGACACGTCGTACTCCTAGACGCAGGGTGCGGGACGGGAGCGGGTGGGACCCGTCCGACGCTAGCAGCGGTAGGACATGCTGTGGACATGGCCCTGCGTCCTCCGGCACCGCTCCGAGCGGTCGCCGTGCTGCTGGTCGCCGCGGTCGCCTCGGGATGCGCCAGCGACCCGCCCACGGTCGACCCCACGGGCGTGGACCTGCTCGAGATCCCGACGCCCTCGCCCGACCCGGACGACTTCGTGTCCGGGATCGACAACCGCTGGCTGCCGCTGACACCCGGCTCCGAGTGGGTCTACGAGTCGACGGACGGCGAGACGATCACCGTGACGGTCACCGACGAGACCCGGCTGGTCGCGGGAGTACGGACCACCGTCGTCCGCGACGTCGTCACGGGCGAGGACGGCGAGGTCGTCGAGGAGACCTCGGACTGGTTCGCCCAGGACGTCGACGGCAACGTCTGGTACTTCGGCGAGGAGACCACCGAGTACGACGACCGCGGCCGGCCCGACACCGCCGGCTCGTGGGAGGCCGGGGTCGACGGCGCGGAGGCCGGCGTCGTGATGCTCGCCGAGCCACGCCGCGGCGACGGCTACCAGCAGGAGCACCTCGCGGGCGAGGCCGAGGACCGCGCCACCGTGCTCTCCCTCGACGAGTCCCTCCAGATCGACTCGGGCTCCTACGACGGCCTGCTGGTGACCGAGGAGACGACGCCGCTGGAGCCGGGCCTCGTCGAGCACAAGTACTACGCGCCCGGGCTCGGCCTGGTCCTCGAGCAGACCGTGGCCGGGGACGGCGGGGAGGCAGAGCTGGTCGGGTTCACCGAGGCCGGGGCGGCACGATAGTTTCGGGGACGTGACCGACAACGCTGCGTCCAGGATCATCTACACCCTCACCGACGAGGCGCCGCTGCTGGCGACGTACTCCTTCAAGCCGATCGTCGAGGCGTACGCCGCCCAGGCCGGCGTGGCGGTGGAGACCCGTGACATCTCGCTGGCCGGCCGGATCATCGCCCAGTTCCCCGACCGGCTGACCGACGAGCAGCGGCTCGACGACGCTCTCGCAGAGCTGGGTGAGCTCGCTACGAAGCCCGAGGCGAACATCATCAAGCTGCCGAACATCTCCGCCTCCATCCCGCAGCTCAAGGCCGCGATCAAGGAGCTGCAGGAGCAGGGGTACGACCTGCCGGACTACCCCGAGAACCCCCAGTCGGAGGACGAGCGCGACGCCCGCGCGAAGTACGACAAGGTCAAGGGCTCGGCCGTCAACCCGGTGCTGCGCGAGGGCAACTCCGACCGCCGCGCGCCCGCCTCGGTCAAGAACTACGCGAAGGCGCACCCGCACCGGATGGGCGCCTGGTCGACCGACTCGAAGACGTCGGTGGCGACCATGGGTGAGCACGACTTCCGCTCCAACGAGCAGTCCGTGGTCGTCGACGCCGACGACACGCTGCGGATCGAGCACGTGGCTGCCGACGGCACCACCACGGTGCTCAAGGACGAGCTGAAGGTGCTCGCCGGCGAGGTCGTCGACGCGACCTTCATGGACGTCGCGGCGCTGCGCCGCTTCCTCACCGAGCAGATCGCCCGCGCCAAGGCCGACGACGTGCTCTTCTCCGTGCACCTGAAGGCCACGATGATGAAGGTCTCGGACCCGATCATCTTCGGCCACGCCGTGCAGGCCTTCTTCCCCACGCTCTTCGAGCAGTACGGCGAGCAGCTCCGCGCCGCCGGCATCTCGCCCAACGACGGCCTGGGCGGCCTGCTGTCGGCCGCCGCCGACCTCCCCGAGGGCGAGGCCATCAAGGCCGCCGTCGAGACCGGGCTGGCCGAGGGGCCGACGATGGCGATGGTCGACTCGGACCGCGGCATCACCAACCTCCACGTCCCCTCCGACGTGATCATCGACGCCTCGATGCCGGCGATGATCCGCGGCGGCGGCCACATGTGGGGCCCCGACGGCGACGAGCACGACACGCTCGCGGTGATCCCCGACTCCTCCTACGCCGGCGTCTACCAGGCGGTGATCGACGACTGCCGCGAGCACGGCGCGCTCGACCCCGCAACGATGGGCTCGGTCCCCAACGTGGGCCTGATGGCCAAGGCGGCCGAGGAGTACGGCTCCCACGACAAGACCTTCGAGGCGCCCGCGGCCGGCACCATCCGGGTCGTCGCCTCCTCCGGCGACGTGCTCCTCGAGCACGAGGTCCAGCCGGGCGACATCTGGCGTGCGTGCCAGACCAAGGACGCCTCGATCCGCGACTGGGTCAAGCTCGCCGTCTCCCGCGCCCGCGCCACCGGCTCGCCGGCCGTCTTCTGGCTCGACGAGTCGCGCGCCCACGACCGCAACCTGATCGCCAAGGTCGAGCAGTACCTCCCCGAGCACGACACCGAGGGACTGACGATCGAGGTGATGGCGCCCGCCGAGGCGACGACGTACAGCCTGGAGCGGATCCGCAAGGGTGAGGACACCATCTCCGTCACCGGCAACGTGCTGCGCGACTACAACACCGACCTCTTCCCGATCCTCGAGGTCGGTACGTCGGCGAAGATGCTCTCGATCGTGCCGCTGATGAACGGCGGCGGCCTGTTCGAGACCGGCGCCGGCGGATCCGCCCCCAAGCACGTCCAGCAGCTGGTCAAGGAGAACTACCTGCGCTGGGACAGCCTGGGTGAGTTCTTCGCCCTCGCCGCGTCGTTCGACCACCTGGCCGACTCGACCGACAACGCCCGCGCGAAGGTGCTCGCCCAGACCCTCGACCGCGCGACCGGCACGTTCCTGGAGAACGACAAGTCGCCCTCGCGCAAGCTCGGCGGCATCGACAACCGGGGCTCGCACTTCTACCTCGCCCTCTACTGGGCGCAGGAGCTCGCGAAGCAGGACGACGACGCCGAGCTGGCCGCCGCCTTCGGCTCGCTGGCGGAGAGGCTCGCCGCTCAGGAGGACACCATCGTGGGCGAGCTCGTCGGCGTGCAGGGGGAGCCGGCCGACATCGGTGGCTACTTCCGCCCCGACCCCGCCAAGGCCTCGGCCGTGATGCGCCCCTCGACCACGCTGAACGAGGCGCTCGCGTCGCTGTAGCGGCCACAGCTGGATAGTCCGCCGCCGGATGCGTCAGCGCACCTCGCGAAATGACGCATCGGGCGGCGGACCATCCGTCCCTGCCGCCGGACAGCCCGATCACGGTGAGACCCACACGACAGTGAGTCGTTCCGGGATCATGGAATGCCTGCCCCGGCCGACCGGTTGCAGCCCCTCGTGACCCTCACCGCCCCCCAGCCCGAGCTCGCGCCTGCGCGCACCCGCCACGTGACGCTCGCGCTGGTCGCGCTCGCGATGGGCGGCTTCGCGATCGGCACCACCGAGTTCGTCTCGATGGGGCTGCTGCCGCAGCTCGCCCGCGGGGTCGAGGTGTCGATCCCGTCGGCCGGCCACGCGATCTCGGCGTACGCCCTGGGCGTGGTCGTCGGCGCCCCCACCATCGCGTTCCTCGCGGCCCGGCTGCCGCGACGGTCGCTGCTCGTGGGGCTGATGCTCGCCTTCGCGCTCGGCAACGCAGCCTCCGCGCTGGCCACCTCGTACGGCGCGCTGCTGGTGGCGCGGTTCGCCGCGGGCCTGCCGCACGGCGCCTACTTCGGTGTCGCGTCGCTGGTCGCCGCGAGCATGGTCCCGGCCGCACGCCGGGGCCGCGCGGTCGCCTCGGTGATGCTCGGCCTGTCCGTCGCCAACGTGGTCGGCGTCCCGGCGGCCACCTGGCTCGGCCAGAACCTGGGCTGGCGGACGGCCTACTGGCTGGTGGCCGTCCTGGGCGTCGTGACCGTGGCCCTCGTGCTCGCCTACGTCCCCGCGTCGCGGGGTGACAGCGACGCCACCTGGAAGCGGGAGCTGGCGGCCCTCAAGCGGCCACAGGTGCTGCTGACCCTGGTCGCCGGCGCCGTGGGCTTCGGCGGCATGTTCGCCGTCTACACCTACATCGTGCCGACGATCACCGAGGTCGGGGGACTGCCGGAGGCGGTCGCGCCGGTCTTCCTGTTCGTCTTCGGGCTCGGCATGGTCGCCGGCACCTGGCTGGCGGGGCGGATGGCCGACTGGTCGGTGATGCGCTCGATGTTCATCGGCGGCGCCGGACAGGGCCTGTTGCTCCTGCTCTTCGCGCTGCTCGCCCCGGCGGGCTGGTGGACGCTGCCGGTGCTCTTCGGCATCACCGTGACCGGGTCGGTCCTCGTGGTGGCCCTCCAGCTGCGGCTGATGTCGGTCGCCGAGGAGGCCCAGACCATGGGTGCCGCGATGAACCACGCCTCCCTCAACGTCGCCAACGCGCTCGGCGCCTGGCTCGGTGGCCTGGTCATCGCTGCCGGCTGGGGCTACCGTGCCCCGGCGATCGTCGGCGCCGTGCTCGCGGGGCTGGGCCTGCTGGTCCTGGCCTGGTCGGCGCGGCTGCGCCACAGCCACGGCTGAGCCGGGCTCAGCCCGCCAGCGCCGCCTCGATGATGTCGACGGCGCGCGAGGTCGCCGAGGGGCGGGCCCGCAGCTCCCCGCCGACCGCGGCAGCCCGTCCCGCCACCGCGGGATCGAGCGCCCTGCGGAGCGCGCCCTCGAGCCGGTCGGCGTCGAGGTCCGCGAACCGCAGCGTCGCCCCGAGGCCGAGCTCCTCGAGACGGGCTCCCCAGAAGGGCTGGTCCGCGAAGACCGAGCAGACCACGGTCGGGACACCCGCCGCGAGACTGGCGTACGTCGTCCCGGCGCCGCCGTGGTGGACCGCGGCGCGGCAGCGGGGAAGCAGGGCGTCGTGGTCGACCTGGCCGACCACCGTCACGTCCGTGCCGTCGGGGTCGAGCGCGGCCAGCCCGCCCCAGCCGGCGTTGACGACGGCGCGGACCTCCAGCCGCCGGGCGACCTCGGTGATCAGCGTGACGGCCGCGTCCGGGTCGTGCACCGGCATGCTGCCGAAGCCGAAGAAGACGGGTGGCTCGCCGTCGCCGAGCCAGTCCGCCAGCGGCGCCGGCAACCCGGCCTCGCCCAGCTTGTCGCGGAACCCGCCGTCCGGCGCCAGGAAGCCGACGAGAGGTCGGCGTTCGCCGTACGCCTCGGCCAGACCGGGCGTGAGGAGGGGGTCGTAGGCCTGGATCGCGACCCTCCCGTCGCGGGCCATCTGCCGGGCCGTGGGGACGCTGGTGGCCTCCAGCCCCACCGAGGCACGGAAGGCGTTGATCTCCTGGCTGAAGCCCTGCCACCACACCCGCTCGAACAGCTTGCCGCTGACCAGGTTGAGAGGGCCGGGCAGCCGCCGGTTGGTCATGAACAGGTTGGGGTAGCGCCGGTTGGCGTCGAAGGGGAAGGAGTGCACGGCCACCATCGGGATGCCGCGGGCCTCGGCGAGGGGGAGGGCCAGGTCCTGCATCAGCACCCCGGCGACGACCAGCTCCGCGCGCTCGCAGGCCGCGAGCAGCCCCGCGGTGGTCGCCTCGCTGGCACGCGACGACAGCTCCGACAGCTCCTTCATGAAGGACTTGCTGTCGCCCGCTGCCAACCACGCCCGGCCCTGCTCGGACTCCACCAGCTGCTGGGTGTCGGGGCCGAGGGCGTGGGTGGTGAGGCCTGCCTGCTCGCCCAGTGCGACCAGGTTGGGGGGCAGCCCGAGGACCGGTTCGTGACCGCGTTCGAGGAGCTCCCTCGCCAGCAGGATGAGCGGTTGGGCGTCCCCGCGGGTCCCCGAGGTCACGAGGGCGAGGCGCATGGATCTCCCGGTGTCGGGGCCGTCTCCGCGGCCCGGTCGCCCTCAGGCTAGGGACCCGCGGCGCGGATGTCCCCCCTTTGGTGACATGGATCGAGGTCGGCGTACGACACCCGTCGGCGGGGGCGGGCCGGGTGCTTTGACACAATCGCGCCCATGCCCGCCCTCACCGAGCCGCAGACGGAGACCGCCCGCACCGCGTCGGGCGGAGCCCGCCCCCGCGTGCTCTCCGGCATCCAGCCGACGGCCGACTCGTTCCACTTCGGCAACTACCTCGGTGCGCTTCGGCAGTGGGTGGACCTCCAGGAGGAGCACCAGCCCTTCTTCTTCATCGCCGACCAGCACGCGATCACCGTCGAGCAGGACCCCAGGCTGCTCCGGGAGCGGACGCTGCGGGCCGCGGCCCAGCTGCTGGCCATGGGGGTCGACCCGGAGCGGTCGGCGATCTTCGTGCAGAGCCAGGTCCCGGCCCACGCCCAGCTCTCCTGGGTCCTGCAGTGCCTGACCGGCTTCGGTGAGGCCCGACGGATGACCCAGTTCAAGGACAAGTCGGCCAAGAACGGCGAGGGCGCCGCGAGCGTGGGGCTCTTCACCTATCCGGTGCTCCAGGCGGCCGACATCCTGCTCTACCGGCCGCACTTCGTGCCCGTCGGCGAGGACCAGCGCCAGCACCTCGAGCTGACGCGTGACCTCGCCCAGCGCTTCAACCACCGCTACAAGAAGACCTTCCGGCTGCCGGAGCCCTACATCCTCAAGGCGACGGCCAAGATCACCGACCTGCAGGAGCCCCGGGCCAAGATGTCGAAGTCGGCGTCCTCACCGGCAGGCATCATCGAGCTCCTCGACGAGCCCAAGGTGAGCGCCAAGAAGGTGCGCTCCGCCGTCACCGACTCCGGCTCGGAGATCCGCTTCGACCCCGAGGGGAAGCCGGGCATCAGCAACCTGCTGACGATCTACTCGGCGCTCACCGCGCGCCCGGTCGCCGACCTCGAGGCGGAGTACGACGGCCGCGGCTACGGTGCGCTGAAGACGGACCTGGCCGACGTGGTCGTCGAGTTCGTCACGCCGTTCCGCGACACCACCCTCGAGCTGCTCGACGACCAGACCCACCTGACCGAGGTGCTGCGCCGCGGGGCCGAGCAGGCGGGGGCGATCGCCGAGGCCACGCTGCGTGACGTCTACCAGCGGGTCGGCTTCGTCGCGGCAGCGCGTTAGGGTCGAACGGTGCCTACGATCGGTGTCGCCCTGGCCATCCCCGAACCCTGGGCCACCCAGCTCCAGGACTACCGCACGGCGCTCGGTGACGAGACGGCCACCATGATCCCCACCCACATCACGCTGGTCCCGCCGACCGAGGTCGCCGACGACGACCTCGCCGTGATCGAGGACCACCTCGCCGCGGCGGCCGCCGAGGTGGGCGCCTTCGGCATCCACCTCCGCGGCACGGGTACCTTCCGACCGGTCTCGCCGGTCGTGTTCGTGACGCTGGCGGAGGGGATCTCGCAGTGCGAGCAGCTCGCCGCGCACGTACGCAGGGGACCGCTCGACGTACCCCTGCAGTTCCCGTACCACCCCCACGTCACCATCGCCCACCATCTCGCGGACGAGGTCCTCGACCGCGCCTTCGAGGAGCTCGCCGGCTTCGAGTGCGTCTTCGAGGCCGAGGAGTTCCACCTCTACCGCCACGAGGAGCAGGCCGGGTGGCGACCCTCCCGCGACTTCCCGCTCGGTGGCGGGGCCTGACGTGGCGTCGATCAAGGAGCGGCTGGAGGCGATCCGGGAACGACGGCCGTTCGTCGACCACGTGCTGCGGATGGTCGACCACTACGGGACCGTCAGGGGCAGCCTCCAGGCGGGCGCGGTCACGTACTTCGCGTTCCTGTCGTTCTTCCCGGTGCTGGCGCTCGGGTTCTTCGTCGTCGGACAGGTCTCCAAGCTCTTCGACGGGGCCGACGACGCCCTGGCGGAGGCGCTGGAGCAGCTGCTGCCCGGGATCGTCGGCGACGATCCCGGCGAGATGTCGGTGGAGACCTTCCAGAGCGCGGCCGCGGTCGCCGGGATCATCGGCCTCGTCGGCGTCGTCTACGCCGGGCTGGGCTGGCTGTCGGCCATGCGCGAGGCCCTGGTGGTGGTCTTCGAGCTCCCGCAGCGCGAGCAGCCGAACTTCGTCCTCGGCAAGCTGCGAGACCTCGTGAGCCTGGCCGTGATCGGCACCACGCTGGTGCTCAGCGTCGCCGTCACCGGGTTCGTGAGCGGCTTCGCAGGGGACCTGCTGGCCTGGATCGGGCTCGACCAGGAGCTCGCCCCGCTGCTGGAGCTGATGACCTACGTCCTCGGCTTCGGCGCCAACATGCTGCTGTTCTTCACGCTCTTCAAGCTGCTCGCGCAGCCGCACGCGCCGAACCGTGCGCTGTGGGGCGGTGCGCTGCTGGGCGCCGTGGGGTTCGAGGTGCTCAAGCGCATCTCGTTCCTGCTGCTGGCCGCGACGCAGGAGTCGGAGGCCTTCCAGGTCTTCGGCATCGCCCTGATCCTGCTGGTGTGGATCAACTACTTCTCCCGTGTCGTGATGTACGCCGCCGCGTGGGCCCACACCGCGCCCGAGGCGCGCGCCGTGCGCGACCGGGAGGCGCTCGACGCCGACCGGTCGGACCTGGCGATGAAGGAGCTGGCCCACGTGCAGCTGCGGGAGACCCCGGAGGGCGGTCACGGGAGCAGGGTGGACCCGAAGGTCGCGTTCGCGGCCGGTGGGGCGTCGATGCTGGGACTCGTGGCGCTGGTGCGCCGCCGGAAGGAGAAGCCGTGAGGTTCGAGCGCAGGCACGGGGTGCTGCTGCTGGCCGTGGCCGTCTGGAACGTCCTGACCTTCGGGATGTTCACCCGCAACCTCTACGCCGCGTACGCCGCCGGCGAGGACCGCGCCACGGGCTACTGGGTCGCCCACTCCGTGCTGATCGTCGTCAACTTCGCCATCGCAGGGGTGCTGGGCCGACTCGGCTGGAAGGCCCTGCGCGCCCCGCGACAGTGAGGGCGTGGTCCCGGTCGTCCGGGCTCAGTGACCGTGACGCATCGCGGTCCGCAGGTCCTTGTTGAGCTGCGAGATGACGTCGAGCGGGATCTCCTTGGGGCAGGCGGCGGTGCACTGGCCGATGTTGGTGCAGCCGCCGAAGCCCTCGTGGTCGTGCTGCGCCACCATGTTGACGACCCGGCTGTCGCGCTCGGGCTGGCCCTGGGGCAGCTCCCCGAGGTGGGTGATCTTGGCGCCCATGAACAGCGACGCCGACCCGTTGGGGCAGGCGGCCACGCAGGCGCCGCAGCCGATGCAGGTCGCCACGTTGAAGGCACGCAGCGCGTCGTCGCGGGGGACCGGCACGGAGTGCGCCTCGGGGGCCGAGCCGGTGTTGACCGAGATGTAGCCGCCCGAGGCGATCATCCGGTCGAAGGCGGAGCGGTCGACGCACAGGTCCTTGAGGACCGGGAAGGCGTCGGCGCGCCACGGCTCGATGGTGATCGTCTCACCGTCGGAGAACGAGCGCATGTGGAGCTGGCAGGTCGTGGTGACCTCCGGTCCGTGGGCGTCGCCGTTGATCATCAGGCCGCACATGCCGCAGATGCCCTCGCGGCAGTCGGAGTCGAAGGCGACAGGGTCCTCGCCCTGCTCGATCAGCTGCTCGTTGAGGACGTCGAGCATCTCGAGGAACGACATGTCCTCCGAGACCTCGTCGAGCTCGTAGGTGTGCATGCCGCCGGGGTCCGACGAGTCGGCCTGGCGCCAGATCTTGAGGGTGAGCTTCACTTGTACGACCTCTGCTTCATCTCGATCGCCGTGTAGACGAGGTCTTCCTTGTGCAGGACGGGCGGCTGGTCGTCGCCGGCGAACTCCCAGGCGGCGACGTAGGCGTACTGGTCGTCGTGGCGCAGCGCCTCGCCGTCCTCGGTCTGGGACTCACCGCGGAAGTGGCCGCCGCAGGACTCGCGACGGTTGAGGGCGTCGATGCACATCAGCTCGCCGAGCTCGAAGAAGTCGGCGACGCGGCCGGCCTTCTCGAGGCTCTGGTTGAGCGAGTCGGCGGTGCCGAGCACCTTCACGTTGCGCCAGAAGTCGTCCTTGAGGGTGCGGATCAGGTCGATCGCCTTCTTCAGGCCGTCCTCGGTCCGCTCCATCCCGCAGAACTCCCACATGATGTTGCCGAGCTCGCGGTGGTAGGAGTCGACGCTGCGGGTGCCGGCGTTGTTGAGGAAGTGGTCGATCCGCGACTGCACGGACTCGCGGGCCTCGACGACCGCGGGGTGGTCGTCCGCGACCGGCTCGAACGGGCCGTCGGCGAGGTAGTCGCGGATCGTGTGCGGCAGCACGAAGTAGCCGTCGGCCAGGCCCTGCATCAGCGCCGAGGCGCCGAGCCGGTTGGCGCCGTGGTCGGAGAAGTTGGCCTCTCCGGTGACGAACAGGCCCGGGATCGAGGCCTGCAGGTCGTAGTCGACCCAGAGCCCGCCCATGACGTAGTGGACGGCCGGGTAGATGCGCATCGGCATCTCGTACGGGTTCTCACCCGTGATCCGCTCGTACATGTCGAAGAGGTTGTCGTACTTCTCCTCGATGCCGTCCTTGCCCATTCGCTCGATCGCGGCCGTGAAGTCGAGGTAGACACCTCGCCGTACGCCGTCGACCTCCGGGCCGACACCGCGACCCTCGTCGCAGACGTTCTTGGCAGCACGCGAGGCGATGTCGCGGGGGACCAGGTTGCCGAAGGAGGGGTAGATCCGCTCGAGGTAGTAGTCGCGGGCCTCCTCGGGGATCTCGCGCGGGTCCTTCTCGCAGTCCGCCTTGCTCTTGGGCACCCAGATCCGGCCGTCGTTGCGCAGCGACTCGCTCATCAGGGTCAGCTTCGACTGGTGGGACCCCGAGACCGGGATGCAGGTCGGGTGGATCTGCGTGTAGCAGGGGTTGGCCATGTAGGCGCCCTTGCGGTGGGCACGCCAGGTCGCGGTGACGTTGCAGCCCATGGCGTTGGTCGAGAGGTAGAAGACGTTGCCGTAGCCACCGGAGGCCAGCACCACGACGTCGGCGGTGTGGGTCTCGATCTCGCCGGTGACCATGTCGCGGGCCACGATTCCACGAGCCCGCGGTCCGTCCTCACCGTCGACGACGATCAGCTCGACCATCTCGTGCCGGGTGTAGCAGGACACCGTCCCGGCGGCCACCTGCCGCTCGAGGGCCTGGTAGGCGCCGATCAGCAGCTGCTGGCCGGTCTGGCCGCGCGCGTAGAAGGTGCGGGAGACCTGGACGCCGCCGAAGGACCGGTTGTCGAGCAGGCCGCCGTACTCGCGGGCGAACGGGACGCCCTGCGCGACGCACTGGTCGATGATGTTCACGCTGACCTCGGCCAGCCGGTAGACGTTCGACTCGCGGCTGCGGTAGTCGCCGCCCTTGACCGTGTCGTAGAAGAGGCGGTGGGTGGAGTCGCCGTCCTCCTTGTAGTTCTTGGCCGCGTTGATGCCGCCCTGCGCGGCGATCGAGTGGGCGCGGCGCGGGGAGTCCTGGTAGCAGAAGGACTTCACCCGGTAGCCGGCCTCGCCGAGGGTGGCCGCGGCGGAAGCGCCGGCCAGGCCGGTGCCGACGATGATGATCGAGAGCTTGCGGCGGTTGGCCGGGTTGACCAGCCGGGACTCGAACTTGCGGGTCGCCCACCGGTCGGCGACCGGGCCGCCCGGGGCCTTGGCGTCGGCGATCGGCTCGCCCGGCGTGTAGAAGCCCGCGGCGTCGTCGTGCTCGCCCTCGGTGTCCGCGGACAGGGACGGCTCGGCGGCCGAGGTGGTGTCGGGCATGTCCTTGAAGTCACTCATGGGGCTGCTCCCTTACTTCGAGATGATGCCGGCGAGCACGGCGACCGGCACCAGCGAGAAGCCGACCGAGATGATCAGCGCGAGGGTGAAACCGACGGCCTTGGCCCGCTGGCGGGCGTGGGCGGTGCCGGTGAGTCCGAGGGTCTGGGCGGCGCTCCAGATGCCGTGGTGCAGGTGCGCGCCGAGCATGGCCATCGCGGCCAGGTAGATCAGCGTGAGCCACCACGTCGAGAAGCTGTCGACCAGGAGGTTGTAGGGGTCGCTCGTCGAGCCGCCGGTCGGGTTCACCTTGACGACCGTGAAGTTCAGCAGGTGCCAGACGATGAACAGCAGCAGCGTCACGCCGCCCCAGCGCATCATCAGGCTCGCGAACGTCGCGCCGGTGCGCTTCTTCATGACGTACGACGTGGAGCGCGCCCGCTTGGCCCGGGACCAGAGCGTGAACGCGGCGTACACGTGCGCGAGCAGCGAGCCGAGCAGGACCACGCGGATGATCCACAGCGCACCCTCGTGGGGCAGCATCGGCTCGCCCAGCACGCGCAGGTGGTGCGCGTACTCGTTGAAGGCGTCGTGACCGGCGAAGGCCTTGAGGTTGCCGTACATGTGGAGCAGCACGAAACCGATGAAGACGATGCCGCTCACGGCCATCAACAGCTTGAGGGCGATGGTCGAGCGGGTCGAGCGTGCTCCCTTGACCAGGGTCGGAGTTGCCACGGATAAGAACGCTACCTTCCCGATGGACCGCGTGGGTTCGCGGGGCGTGTGACATTGGTCGTCGAAACCGGGTTGCCGCGCGTCACGGCCGGCCCGTTGGATGGGGCGATGCCCTCGCTCGCGTTCGATCGTGCCGGTCCGACCGGCTCCGTCCCGGTGCTGCTGGTCCACGCCGGCGTCGCCGACCGCCGCATGTGGGAGTCGTTCTGGGGGGAGCTGACCGCGCGCCGGGACGTGCTCCGGGTCGACCTGCGCGGCTTCGGCGAGTCCACGGAGCGACCGGAGGGGGAGCTGGCACCCCACCGCGACGTGCTCGACGTCCTCGCCGCCGAGGGGATCGACGCCGTCCACGTGGTCGGGGCGTCGTTCGGTGCCGGGGTCGCAGCCGAGGTCGCCGTGACCGACCCCGCCCGGGTCCGCTCGCTGCTGCTGGCCGCGCCGGGCGGCTCGCTGATCCCGGAGATGACCGACCAGCTGCGTGCCTTCGCCACCGCGGAGAACACCGCGCTCGCCTCCGGTGACCTCGCGGCCGCCGTCGAGGCCAACCTCGCGACCTGGGTGGACGGTCCCGGGCAGCGGTCCGACCGGGTGGACCCGCAGGCGCGAGCCCTCGTCGGCGAGATGCAGCGCCGGGCCTTCGAGCTGACCGACGGCTGGGACGACGTCGAGGAGGCCGAGCTCGATCCGCCCTTGCTGGAGCGGCTCGGTGAGATCGGCGTCCCGACCCTGGTGCTCAGCGGCGGCCTCGACGTGGACGCCATCGCGGACGCCGCGGCGCGCGTGCTGGCCGGCGTCCCGCACTCCCGCGAGGTGCTGTGGCCCGAGGCGGCGCACCTGCCGTCGCTGGAGCGCCCCGAGGAGTTCACGCGGCTGCTGCTCGACTGGCTCGACGAGGTCGGCTGAGCCCGGTCAGCCGCGCTTGCGGATCTCCTCGACGATCGCCGGCACCACCTCGTGCATGTCGCCGACGACGGCGTACGTCGCCCGGGTCATCATCGGCGCCTCCGGGTCGGTGTTGACGGCGAGGATCGCCCGCGACGAGGCGCACCCTGCCCAGTGCTGGATCGCACCGCTGATCCCGCAGGCGACGTAGAGGTCGGGGGAGATCCGACTCCCCGTCTGGCCGACCTGCTCGTGGTGCGGTCGCCAGCCGAGGCTCGTGACCACCCGGGTGACGCCGACGGCGCCGCCGAGCAGCTCGGCCAGCTCCGTGACCGGGCCGAAGCCGTCCGGCCCGCCGGCGCCTCGGCCTGCCCCCACCACCACGGGCGCCGAGGTCAGGCTGCCGGACTCGTCGGCCGCGCGCTCGGCCGTGCGGACGACGCGGGCCACCAGCTCCTCCGCGGGTACGTCGACCGTGGACTCGACCCACGTGGCCGGCCCGGCCCCGGTCTCCTCGGCCTGCCACGCGTGGCCGGCGACCGTGAGGAGTGCCGGCCGGTTGCTCAGCCGCATCTCCTCCAGGGCGACCCCGCCGGCCACCTGGCGTCGCACCGTGAGCGGCGAGAGGCCCTCGAAGGAGACGACGTTGGCGGCCATCGGGACCGCCAGTCGAGCGGCGAGGTGCGCGACCACCTCGTTGCCGCGGGGGGTGCCGCCGGCCAGGACGGCCACGGATCCGGTCTCCTGGCGGACGGCGTCCAGGGCCGTGGCCCACGCGGCGCCACCGAAGCTCGCGACGCCGTCGCCGGTGGCGTGCCGGACCTCCGTCGCACCGTGGCCGCCCAGCGTCGCGGCGACGGCGTCGGTGTCGGCCACCGGCCCGACGACCACGGCGCGGACGGCGACTCCGCCACCCTCCGTGGACAGCGCGCGGGCCAGCGCCAGCGTCTCGAGCGACACCTCGTCCACCTCGCCGGTCGCGGGGTCGGTCTCGCACAGCACCAGGATCACCGGAGCACCCCCAGCCGCTCGAGGACCTCGACCACGGCAGGCGCGGCGGCCGGTCCCTCGCCGAGCACCTCGGCCTCCCCGGAGGCTGCCGGGGGGACGTGCCAGCGGACCCGCCCGCTCCCCGAGGGGGAGCCGGCCGGGGCGCGGACGTCGATCTCGACCTTCTTGGCCGCCATCCGCCCCCGCAGCGACGGGTAGCGGGGCTCGGCGCCGCCCTCGAGCACAGCCGCGACGGCCGGCAGCGGCAGCTCGTACGTCTCGTCGCCGTACGGCCCCTGCACCTGGGCGACGAGCACGCCGTCGGCCACCTCGAGCATCCGGGCGCCGGTCACGATCGGTCGCCCGACGAGGTGGGCGAGCCGGATCGGCACCTGGAAGTCGCCGGTGTCGGCGGCGTCGTTGCCGAGCACCACGAGGTCGTAGGGCTCGCCCGCCTCCGCTGCGCCGGAGACGACGGCGGCGATCTCGGCGGCGACGTCTGCCGGGCCCATCGCGGACGGGTCGGTCTCGACGAGGATCCCGGCACCGGCGCCGAGCGCCAGCGCCGAGCGGATCTGCTCGACGGCCTCGGGTGCCCCGACGCTGAGGACGGTCACCGAGCCGTCGCCCGCCTCCGCCACCCTGATCGCGAGCTCGACCGCGCACGCGTCGTGGTCGCCGATGGTCCAGCCCGCGAAGCGACCGTCGAGGCCCTGACCGTCCTCGGTGAGCACCACCTCGCCGGAGGTGTCGGCCACCCGCTTGACGGCCGCGAGGACGCGGGTCACGACCGGAGCCGCTCGTTGTCGGGGTCGAAGACCGGGGTGGCGTCCGCGCTCAGCACGCTCACCGGGTAGAGCTCCTCCATGTAGGAGACGGCCAGCTGCGTCCCGACCGAGGCCAGGCCCGGCGGCAGGTAGGCCATCAGCAGGTGCTTGCCGAGGCTGGGTGCCGAGCCGGCGGAGGTGACGTACGGGTGGTGCCCGTGGTCGTCGGTGACCGGCTCGCCGCTGCGGGTCAGGATCGGCTCACCCCCGAGCATGTAGCGACGGGTGCCCGAGGCCGAGGTGTGGTCGTCGACGGCCAGGGTGCACAGCACGCGGTCCGGGTCCTTCTCGCGCTGGGCGAGGTAGGCGTCGCGACCGGTGAAGGAGGCGGCCTTGACCTTGGGTCGCTGCATCCCCGCCTCGACGATGCTCCGCTCGGAGTCGAGCTCGGCACCGAAGGCGCGGTAGCCCTTCTCGAGCCGCCCCGTCGTGCCGTAGACGCCGATGCCGACGGGCACCGCGCCGTCGGGCGCACCCGCCTCGTGGAGCAGCGTCCACAGCCGGGCGCCCTGCTCGCTCAGCACGTAGAGCTCCCAGCCGAGCTCGCCGACGTAGGAGATCCGCGAGGCCAGCACGTCGAGGCTCCCGACCTCGATGTCCTCGCAGGTCGCGAACCGGAAGCCCTCGTGGCTGATGTCGGCCGTCGTGAGCCGACCGAGGATGTCCCGGGCCCGCGGACCCCACACCCCGATGGTGGTGTACGCGGACGTCACGTCGACCACCGCCGCGGCCAGGCCCCGGGCGTGGGCCCGGAACCACGCCAGGTCGGCCATGCCGTGCGCGCCGCCGGTGACGACGCGGAAGTGGTCGTGGGCCAGCCGCATGACCGTGAGGTCGGAGCGGAAGCCGCCGCGGGCGTCCAGCACCGGCGTGTAGACGACCCGGCCCGGCGCCACGTCGACCTGCGCCACGACGGTCCGCTGCACCGCGTCGAGCGCCTCGGGTCCGGCGACGTCGAAGATGCAGAACGCCGAGAGGTCCACGATCCCGGCGCGCTCGCGCATCGCGAGGTGCTCGGCGTTGATGATCGGGCTCCACCACCGGCTGTCCCACTCGTTCTCGCGGGGCATCACCGCGTCGCCGTAGTCGCCGAGCAGCGCCTCGTTGGCGGCGTACCACTGCGGGCGCTCCCAGCCGACGGCCTCGAAGAACTGCGCTCCGCGCTCGCGCTGGTCGGCGTGCATGGGGGCCAGCCTCTTGCCGCGCTCGGACTCCCACTGCTCGCCCGGGTGGACGATGCCGTACGTCTTGATGAACGCCTCGGAGGTCCGTGCGGCGACGTGCTCGCGGGTGCGCTGGTGGGGGTGGAAGCGGGCGATGTCGCTGTGGTGGAGGTCGATCTCGGACCAGCCGTGGGTCATCCACTCGGCCAGCGCGCGACCGACCCCGGGACCCTCCTTGATCCACACCGCGGCGGCGGACCAGAGGCCGCGCACCTCCGGGCTCTCGCCGAGGATCGGCGCGCCGTCGGGCGTGAGCGAGAGCAGCCCGTTGATCGCGTAGCGGATCTCGGCCCCGTCGGCCCCGAGCGCCTCCGGCATCAGCTCCAGCGCCGTCTCGAGCTGCGGGTCGAAGTCGTCGGCGGTGAAGGGCATCTCGGTCGGGCTCAGCTTCGCCCGGTCCAGCGAGGGGATGTCCTCGGGCGCGTGCAGGATCGCGCGGTGGGCGTAGGAGCCGACCTCCATGTCGGCGCCGTGCTGGCGCTCGTAGCAGAGGGAGTCCATGTCGCGGATGATCGGGAACTGGATCTCGCCCGTGATCTCGCCGTGTTGTCCGGCGAGCTGGGGGATCGGTCCGACGCTGATCATCTGGTGGACGGCGGGGGTGAGCGGGATCGAGGCACCCGCCATCGCCGCGAGGTGGGGGCTCCATACGCCGCACGCCACGACGACGGTGTCGCAGGCGATGTCGCCCTGGTCGGTCCGGATCCCGCGCAGCGCGCCGTCGACCACGTCCATCCCCGTGACCTCGACGTTGGGGACCACCGTCAGCGCGCCCGCCTGCTGCGCGCTCTCGCGCATCAGGGTCCCTGCGCGGAGCGAGTCGACGACGCCGACGCTCGGCGTCCAGAAGGCGCCGAGCAGCTCGGAGGTCTCGAGGAACGGCACCCGCTCGCGGACCTGCTCCGGTGTGACCAGCTCGGCCTCGATGCCCCACGCCCGGGCGCTCGACATCCGTCGCCGCAGCTCCTCCATCCGCTCCGGGGTGCGCGCCAGCTCGTAGCCGCCGGAGCGCGTGAAGACGCCCAGCTCCTCGTACTGGCGCATCGAGTCCAGCGTGAGGTCGGTGATCTCGCGCGAGTGGTCGACGGGGAAGATGAAGTTCGACGCGTGCCCCGTCGACCCGCCCGGGTTGGGCAGCGGACCCTTGTCGATCTGGACGATGTCGCGCCAGCCCAGTCTGGCGAGGTGGTGCACCAGGCTGTTGCCGACGATCCCGGCGCCGATCACGACGACCTGTGCTGACTCCGGCAGTGCCACGGCGACCTCCGAACGGGTGGGCACGCATGTTGCGCCATGCGCACGTCATCGCGTCATACGAGACAAACCCACTCTCATGGGCGAGGCGCCGCGTGTCAACGGACCGACCGCCCGTCGTACGCCGCACGTGCGGTCAGTCAGGAGCCGGCCCGGCCCAGCCCATGGCCAGGGACACCTCGCGGGCCGCGCGGAGCAGCGGCTCGACAGTGGCCTCGAGGGTGGCCGCGTCCATCCGGTGCGTGGACCCGCTGACGCTCAGCGAGGCGACGACGTCGCCGTGCGCGTCGCGGATCGGTGCGGCGAGCGCGGTGAGGCCCTCCTCGAGCTCGTCGACCGCGAGGGCGTACCCGCGCTCCCGTACGCCGGCGAGCTCGCGGTGCAGCGTGGTCCGCCGGGTCACGGTCCGCGCCGTGTGGGGCTCGAGGTGGGGCACGAGCCGGTCCACCTCGCGCGGGTCGAGGTGGGCGAGCAGGGCCTTGCCGTTGCTGGTGGCGTGCAGCGGGATCCGCTGGCCGACCCAGTTGTGGGGCTGGAGCGCGGACGCGCCGGCGATCTGGTCGAGGTAGAGCGCCATCGAGTCGACGAGGACGGCGAGGTTGATGGTCTCGCCGGTCTCGGTCGCGAGCTGCTTGCACATCGGCCGGGCGACCCGCACCAGGTCGGTCCGGGCGGCCGAGGTCCCGGCCATCCGCACCAGCGACAGGCCGATGCGGTACTTCCCGCGGTCGTCGGTCTGCTCCACCAGCCCGCGCGCCTGCATGGTGCCGACCAGCCGGAACGCCGTGCTCTTGTGGACGCCGAGCTCGCCCGCGATCTCGGTGACCCCCGCCTCGCCGACGCGGGCGAGGATCTCCAGTATCGTGATGGCGCGGTCCACGGACTGCACCACCGCGACGTCCCGGACGCCGTCGATCGTCTCGCTCATGCGACCACCCTAGGCCCTGTTGCGTATCGCACGACAGGTTGCGCAGGACGCAACCTGTCGGTCGTTCAGGAGAGGCCGCGGATGTGGCCCTCCCCGTCGATCGTCATCCGGGCGCTGGCCGGCACCTTCGGCAGGCCCGGCATCGTCATCACCTCACCCGCCACGAGCACCACGAACCCCGCACCGGCGCTGAGCCGCACGTCACGTACGTCGACCGTGTGGCCCTCGGGAGCCCCCAGCGCCTTCGGGTCGGTCGAGAACGAGTACTGCGTCTTGGCGAAGCAGACCGGGAGGTGGCCGAGGCCGTCCGCCTCGATCCGGTCGAGCTGCTTCAGGGCGCGCTTGCTGAAGCCGACCCCCTCGGCGCGGTAGACCCGGCGGGCCACGGCCTCCGCCTTCTCGACCACCCCGCCCTCGTCCGGGTAGCAGTAGGAGAAGGACACCTCGTCCTTGTCGAGCAGGTTCTGCACCGCCTCGGCCAGCTCGACCGCCCCGGCACCGCCGTCGACCGCGTGCGTGCTGGCCACCGCCCGGCAGTCCTCGGACTCGGCGATCTCCCGGACCACCTCGATCTCCGCCTCGGTGTCGTTCGGGAAGCGGTTGATCGCCACCACGGCCGGCACGCCGAAGACGTCGCGCAGGTTCTGCAGGTGGCGCCGCAGGTTCGCGCCACCCCGGCGGAGCGCCTCGAGGTCCTCGGTGCCGGTCTCGGCCACCGGGACCCCGCCGTGGTGCTTCAGCGCCCGCACCGTCGCCACGACCACGGCCGCCCCCGGGCGCAGGCCCGAGAGCCGGCACTTGAGGTCGAAGAACTTCTCCGCACCGAGGTCGGCTCCGAAGCCGGCCTCGGTGACGACCACGTCGTTGAGCTGCAGCGCCGTCCGCGTCGCGAGGACCGAGCTGCAGCCGTGGGCGATGTTGGCGAACGGCCCGCCGTGGACGAAGGCGGGCGAGTGCTCGAGGGTCTGCACCAGGTTGGGCTGCAGCGCCCCCGCGAGCAGGATCGTCAGCGCGTCCTGGGCCTCCAGCTGTGCCGCCGTGACGGGCGAGCCGTCCCGGGTGTGGGCCAGGACGATCCGGCCGATGCGCTCCTTCAGGTCGGTCAGCGAGGTCGCCAGGCAGAAGATCGCCATCAGCTCGCTGGCCACCACGATGTCCCAGGCGTCCTCCCGCGGAACGCCGTTCGCAGTCCCGCCCAGCCCGGTGACGACGTCGCGCAGCGACCGGTCGTTGACGTCGAGCACCCGTCGCCAGGTGATGGTCCGGGGGTCGATGTCCAGGGCGTTGCCGTGGTGGAGGTGGTTGTCGAGCAGGGCGGCCAGCAGGTTGTTGGCCGCCGCGATCGCTGCGAAGTCACCGGTGAAGTGGAGGTTGATCTCCGTCATCGGGACGACCTGGGCGTAGCCACCACCCGCGGCGCCGCCCTTCATGCCGAAGACCGGCCCCATGCTGGGCTCGCGCAGCGCCGCCGCGGCCTTCACCCCGATCTGGCGCAGCCCGTCGGTGAGGCCGACCACGGTCGTGGTCTTCCCCTCCCCGGCCGGGGTGGGCGAGATCCCGGTGACCAGCACCAAGCGGCCCAGCGGTGCGTCGTCGAGGGTGGACAGCCAGGTCCGGTCGAGCTTGGCCATGTGCCGGCCGTACGGGATGAGGGCCTCGTCGGGCACGCCCAGCATCTCGTGGGCCACCCGGGCGATGGGCCACAGCTCGGCGGCCTCGGCGATCTCGGAATCGTGGAGCATGCAGTGATCCTCGCCCGCTCAGACGGCCGCGTCGAGGCCGCGCGCCTTGAGCAGCTCGCGCTGGTTGGGGTTGACCGAGGGGCGGAAGGGCATCTCCACCACCTCCGCCGGCACCGGTACGCCGGGGGAGTCGGCGTAGTCGTCGGGCAGGTGCACCCACAGCCGGGTGCCGACCTCGGTGCAGCGGAGCGGGACGTGGCCCATGGCGATGTTGCCCTCGAGCTCCGGGGAGTACCACGGCGAGGTGACGTAGCCGACGGGGTCGCCGTCCTCGCTGTCGCTGATCAGCCAGAAGTCGGGGGCGTAGTCGTCGACGGGGCGGCCACCGAGCCGCATGCCCACGAGCGTGTGGGTGTAGGGCGGGGAGCCGGCCTCGATGGCGTCGCGTGCCGCCTCGAGCGCGGCCTTGCCGATGTAGTCGGCCTCCTTGGTGCGGGGCACCTGGTAGCCGAGGTTGACCTGGAAGGGCAGGGTCTCGACGTCCATGTCCTGGCCCCAGGAGAGGATCCCGGCCGCGATCCGGCGGTGGTGGGCCGGGGCGATGACGGCGAGCTGGTGCCGTTCGCCGGCCGCCAGCACCGCCCGCCACATGGTCTCGGCGTGGATCGAGGCGTCCTTGAGGTAGATCTCGTAGCCCTTCTCCCCGGAGAAGCCGGTCTGCGAGACGATCACGTCGCACCCCTCCACCTGCCCGGCCAGCAGCCCGTACGACGGGAGCTCGCCGATCGCCGGGCCGAACAGGTCGGTCATCAGGTCGACCGACTTGGGGCCCTGGATCTGCACGGGAGCGACGTCGATCTCGTTGATCTCGACGTCGAAGCGGCGACCGACGTTGACGCCCTGCAGCCAGAACATCAGGTCGGAGTCGGAGAGGCTGAACCAGTACTCGTCCTCGGCGATGCGCAGCAGCACCGGGTCGTTGAGGATGCCGCCGGCCTCGTTGCAGAGGATGACGTAGCGGGCGCGCATCGGCGGGATCTTGGTCGCGTCCCGGGTGATGACGAAGTTGACGAAGTCGGCGGCGCCCGGGCCCTTGACCTGGATCTGCCGCTCGACGGCCACGTTCCACATCGTCACGTGGTTGACGAGGGAGTCGTACTCCACCATGGCGCCGCCGTCCTCGGGGCGGACGTACCCCCGCGGGTGGTACATGCGGTTGTAGACCGAGGCCCGCCAGCAACCCGCCTCGGCGGACAGGTGCCAGTACGGCGACTTGCGGATGCGGGTGTCGACCAGCATCTGCACCGGGGTCCATCCCGACTGGCGCAGGTTGATGGGGACACGGCGGTCCGACTGGTCGACCGAAGGGACGTTCATGCTCATGTGGTGCTCCTGGGTGGTGTGCGAACCCGCGCGCGGGTCGGGGCCTAACGAGTCGCCGCCGGTCCTCGGCGGGTCGAGCGGGGGGAGGCACCTCCTTCCCGCAGCTTCGCGACCAGGCGTGCGCGCCAGGCCTCGGTCTCGGCGACCTGGTTGAAGGTGAAGACGTGCAGCCCGGCGACGACCGAGGCGTCGCTGACCAGGGCGGGGGCGAGGGTGCGGAGGAACTTCTC
Source organism: Nocardioides euryhalodurans (assembly GCF_004564375.1). Classification (NCBI taxonomy): domain Bacteria; kingdom Bacillati; phylum Actinomycetota; class Actinomycetes; order Propionibacteriales; family Nocardioidaceae; genus Nocardioides; species Nocardioides euryhalodurans. The sequence goes on along the minus strand of NZ_CP038267.1, from coordinate 1,532,874 downwards.
GGTGTCGAAGCCGCGGGGCGACGCGAGCCGCGCCACGGTGCGCTTGTGCTTGAGCAGGAAGCGCGTCGAGTCGCCGACCCCGATCCGGGTCGCCACCGAGAGCAGCCGGGTGGGGTCCACGCGTCCGGGGACGCCGAGCCAGAGCGGGAGCGTCACGCCCCGGCGCCGCACCCGGCCCAGCCAGGTCTCGACGACCCGGGGGTCGAAGGAGAGGTTGCTGACCATCTCGGTGGCGTGCCGGCGCTTCTCCCACATCGCCTGGATGGTGATGTCGTCGGAGATCGTGGGGTGCGACTCGGGGTAGGCGGTGATGCCGACCACGGGGAAGGGCCGGCCGAGGGCCGTGAGCGCCTCGAGGAGCGAGACCGCGTCGGCGTACGCCCCGGCTTCGGGGGCGTCGCCGCTCGGCACGAAGATCCGCGTGATGCCGGCCTCGGTGAGCCGGTCGACCACCTCCGCGAGGTGGTGCTCGTCCGCCACCATCCGGGCCGCGAGGTGGGGGACCACCTCGTAGCCGAGCCCCGCGAGCTCCACCGAGAGCGCCAGCGTCACCTCGAGGCCCTTGCTGGGCGAGGCGGTCACCGTGAGCATCCGCCCGCCGGGCACGTGGGCGGCCACGAGGTCGGCCGTACCGCTGGTGGGCAGCACCTCGAAGCGCGGCTGTTCCAGCAGGTCGGCGAGGCCGCCCGACGTGGCTGCGATGTTGCGCATGGCGCATTCCATTTCATGATGCGCACCTGACAGCGCCACGGTAGCCACAGTCGAGCCGGTTGCGGTAGGCCGTCGCCGCAGAAACTCGCGCCGAGGTCCCCGGGTGCCACGACTTCGTCCGGTGTGGCCCCTTTCACAACGGGCGATCTCGGGCAAGACTGCCAACCGTTGCACCGACGCCGACGGCCGAGAGGTACACATGACGACAGGGGTGACCGGTCCGGGCAGGGCCGCGATCGACGAGAGAACCCTTCGCCCGGACCGATGGTGGCTGGCGCCCCTGGTCACCTTCGTGGTGTTCAGCAGCTTCGTCGTCTACGCCACCTGGCGGGCCTTCTCGGGCGCCAACTACTACGCCTCGCCCTACCTCTCGCCCTTCTACTCGCCGTGCCTGGGCGACTGCGTCGAGGGCGCCTCGGACTTCGGGCAGCCGTTCGCATGGTGGCCGCTGTCGGCGGCGCTGATCATCCTGATCTTCCCGCTCGGCTTCCGGATGACCTGCTACTACTACCGCAAGGCCTACTACCGGGCCTTCTGGCTGAGCCCGCCGGCGTGCGCGGTCGCCGAGCCGCACGGCGCGTACTCCGGGGAGACCCGGTTGCCGCTGATCCTCAACAACCTCCACCGCTACTTCTGGTACGCCGCGGTGCTGGTCGCCCTCGTGCTCTCCTTCGACGTGGTGCTGGCGTTCCGCGACACGAACGGCGAGTGGGACTCCGTTCCCCACATGGGCCTCGGCACGCTGCTGATGCTGGTCAACGTCGTCTACATCTGGCTCTACACGCTGTCGTGCCACTCCTGCCGCCACGTCGTGGGCGGCCGGCTGCGCCACTTCAGCAAGCACCCGGTCCGCTACCGGCTGTGGACCTGGGTCTCGGGGCTGAACGCCCGGCACGCCCGCTACGCGTGGGTGTCCCTCTTCTCCGTGGCCCTCGTCGACCTCTACATCTACCTGCTCGCCACCGACGTGATCGAGGACGTGAGGTTCTTTTGAGCCAGGCTGAGGGCCGGCACCCGATGACCGGCAACGAGATGTCCTACTACTCCGAGGGCGGCATCGAGCGTCACTCCTACGACGTCGTCGTCGTCGGTGCCGGCGGTGCCGGGCTGCGGGCCGCGATCGCCGCTCACGAGGCGGGTGCCGACACCGCGATCGTCTGCAAGTCGCTCCTCGGCAAGGCCCACACGGTGATGGCGGAGGGCGGCATCGCCGCCGCCATGGGCAACCGGTGGCCCGAGGACAACTGGGAGGTCCACTTCCGCGACACCATGCGCGGCGGCAAGATGCTCAACAACTGGCGGATGGCGCAGCTCCACGCCCAGGAGGCGCCCGAGCGGGTGATGGAGCTCGAGGACTGGGGCGCCCTCTTCGACCGCACCGAGGACGGGTTGATCAGCCAGCGTGACTTCGGCGGCCACCGCTACGCGCGGCTCGCCCACGTCGGCGACCGGACCGGCCTGGAGATGATCCGTACGCTCCAGCAGCGGGCCGTGCAGGTCGGCATCGACGTCTTCATGGAGTGCACCGTCACCGAGCTGCTGCTCGACCAGGAGGACGGTGACCCCAGGATCTCCGGCGTCTTCGGCTACTGGCGCGAGACCGGCCGCTTCGTCACCATCGAGGCGCCCTCGGTCATCCTCGCCACCGGCGGGATCGGCAAGTCCTTCAAGGTCACCTCCAACTCCTGGGAGTACACCGGCGACGGGCACGCGCTCGCGCTGCGCGCCGGCGCCTCGCTGATCAACATGGAGTTCGTGCAGTTCCACCCGACCGGCATGGTGTGGCCGCCGTCGGTGAAGGGGCTGCTGGTCACCGAGTCGGTGCGCGGCGACGGCGGCATCCTCAAGAACTCCGAGGGCAAGCGCTTCATGTTCGACTACATCCCGGAGTTCTTCCGATCCGAGACCGCCGACACCGAGGAGGAGGCGGACCGCTGGTACGACGACAAGGCCAACAACCGCCGCCCTCCCGAGCTGCTGCCGCGTGACGAGGTGGCGCGGGCGATCAACAGCGAGATCAAGGCGGGTCGCGGGTCACCGCACGGCGGGATCTTCCTCGACATCGCCTCCCGCCGCGACGCCGACTACATCCGCAAGCGGCTGCCGTCGATGTACCACCAGTTCAAGGAGCTGGCCGACGTCGACATCACGGCCGAGCCGATGGAGATCGGCCCCACCTGCCACTACGTCATGGGCGGGATCGAGGTCGACCCCGACACCCAGCAGAGCGCGGTGACCGGCCTCTACGCCGCCGGCGAGGTGTCCGGCGGGATGCACGGCTCCAACCGGCTCGGCGGCAACTCGCTGTCGGACCTGCTGGTCTTCGGCCGGCGTGCGGGCGAGGCGGCGGCCGCCCACGCAGCAGGGCTGGAGAAGCGGCCGGTCCTCACCGACGACGACGTGCGGAGCGGGGAGTGGCGGGCGGTGGCCCCCTTCAACGTCGAGGGCGGCGACAACCCCTACACCATCCAGCAGGACCTCCAGCAGACGATGAACGACCTGGTCGGCATCATCCGCACCGCCTCGGAGCTCGAGGGTGCGCTGGCCGAGATCGAGGCGCTCAAGCGACGGGCGCAGTCGATGACGGTCGGTGGCCACCGGCAGTACAACCCCGGCTGGCACCTCGCGCTCGACCTGCACAACATGCTGCTGGTCTCGGAGTCGATCGCGAAGGCCGCGCTGGCCCGTGAGGAGTCGCGGGGCGGTCACACCCGTGACGACTTCCCGAAGCCGAGCCCGGAGTGGGGCACGCGCAACCTCGTCGTACGCCTCGACGAGGCCGGCACCGGGGTGACGCTCACCGAGCAAGCGCTGCCGGAGATGCCCGACGAGCTGAAGTCCTACTTCGAGGAGTGAGCGATGGGATACGACCTGAAGCTCCGCGTCTGGCGCGGCAACGAGGCCGGTGGCGAGCTCTGCGACTACACCGTCGAGGTGTCCGAGGGGGAGGTGGTGCTCGACGCGCTCCACCGGCTGCAGGCGACCCAGTCGGGTGACCTCGCGATCCGGTGGAACTGCAAGGCCGGCAAGTGCGGCTCCTGCAGCGCCGAGATCAACGGCCGGCCGCGGCTGCTCTGCATGACCCGGCTCTCGGACTTCGAGGAGACCGAGACGATCACGGTCACGCCGATGCGGACCTTCCCGGTGATCCGCGACCTCGTCACCGACGTCTCCTTCAACTACAAGAAGGCGCGGCAGCTCCCGGGTGTCGAGCTCGGCCCCCGTGACGCCGACGGCAAGCGGCGGATGATGCAGCAGGACGTCGAGCGCGGGCAGGAGTTCCGCAAGTGCATCGAGTGCTTCCTGTGCCAGGACGTGTGCCACGTGGTCCGCGACCACGAGGACAACAAGGAGGCCTTCTCCGGGCCGCGATTCTTCCTCCGCTACGCCGAGCTCGACATGCACCCCCTCGACACCCACGACCGGCGCAAGCTCGCCCAGGAGGCGGCCGGCATCGGGATGTGCAACATCACCAAGTGCTGCACCGAGGTGTGCCCCGAGGGGATCCGGATCACCGACAACGCGATCATCCCGATGAAGGAGCGCGTGGTCGACCGCAAGTACGACCCGCTGGTGTGGCTCGGCAGCAAGATCGGGCTGCGACCCAAGGACAGCGAGGGCCGTCAAGAGCTCTGAAACCTGTCTCCACAGCGGACACATCCTGACCGGATGGGTCCCTAGGGTCGGTGCCATGGAGATGAAGCTGGAGCTGGTGATGGTGCCCGTGACCGACGTGGACCGGGCGAAGGACTTCTACGTCAGGGCGGGCTTCGTGTGCGACCACGACCAGACCGTCAGCGACGAGATCCGGTTCGTGCAGCTGACCCCGCCGGGGTCCGCGTGCTCGATCGCGGTCGGCCGGGGGTTGACCGCTCTCGCGCCGGGGTCGCTGGACAACCTGCAGATGGTGGTGGCCGACGCCGACGCGACGCTCGCCGACCTCCGCGACCGAGGGATCGAGGCGGAGGGCGTCGACGAGCAGGTCTGGGGGCGATTCGTGTCGATGACGGACCCGGACGGCAACCGGTGGGCGCTGCAGCAGCTCCCCGACTGGTCCGCCGACGCCTGAGGTTCAGAGCAGGGTCTGGCCCGCGACGTCGTACTCGGCCACGGACGCGGCGCGGATGCGGGACTGCTGGTCGTCCGGGGTGCCGCTGCCCCGGAAGGCGTCCAGGGCCGCGCGGGACGTCCAGCGCTCGAGGATGTTGATCCGTCCCGGGACGAGCAGGTCGGGTGACAGCGCGAAGTCGAGGCAGCCCTCCGCCGCCCGCCCCCGGGCCACCACCTCCCGGCAGCCGTCGAGGTAGTCGCCGCGGTCGTCGGCGTCGACGAGCAGGTGTCCGCACACGATGATCATGGACGTTCCGACCTCCGGCGGCCCGGGGACTCATCGGCTCTCACTCCATGAGCGTGCGCGGTGGGAGCTGCCCGCGCTCGATCGCGGCGCACACCTCCCGGATCCGCCGCGCGCTCCCGGACCAGCCGCCGGCCTCGCCCTCCCAGACCGGGGTCCAGCCACGCCTCGCCTCGACGTGCCAGTGGCGTCCGAGGACCACGCGGGCGAGCAGGACCAGGGGCAACAGCGCCACGAGCAGGGCGAGCTCGAGGCCCGCGAGCACGAAGAGCACGAGCCCGGGCGCCAGGACGACGAGCAGCAGGCCCCCGAGCAGCAGGTCACCGGGGTCGTGGCCGAGGTCGCCGACCCTGGAGGGGTCACCCGTCGGGAGGTCCACGCCGCGGAGCTGCCGCTGCCAGGGCAGCCAGCGGCGCGTGACGCGCCAGGTCGTGCCGTACGGATCGCTCACCCTCATGCCCCGGAGCCTGCCCCGGCCCGTGGCCTCCCGCCACCGGTCCTCCACAGGCCCACGTCGTCGTCGGAGGTTCGTCTCGTCGTCACCGGGTGGTCGCCCGGCGTCCGACCTGCTGTCGGCCGAGGCCGGTTGCGTTCCCGGCATGACCTCTCGGACCTCCCGCACCCTCGCCGCCGCCCTGGCCGCGGCCCTCCTCCCCAGCCTCGCCGTGGTCGTCACGGCCCCCGCCGAGGCCGCGCCCGACCACCGGGCCGCCAAGCCGGGCCACCACGGCAAGAGCCGTCCGCTCGTGGTGGGCCACCGCGGTGCCAGCGGGTACCGCCCCGAGCACACGCTGGCGGCGTACGAGCTGGCGATCGAGCAGTGCGCCGACTACATCGAGCCCGACCTCGTCCCGACCAGGGACGGCGTGCTGGTCGCGCGCCACGAGAACGAGATCGCCGGCACGACCGACGTCGAGGACCACCCGGAGTTCGCCGGCCGGCGCACCACCAAGGTCATCGACGGGGTGCCGGTCACCGGATTCTTCACCGAGGACTTCACCCTCGCCGAGCTCCGGACGCTGCGCGCCGAGGAGCGGATCCCCCAGGTCCGCCCCGGCAACACGGCGTACGACGGACGCTTCCGGGTGCCGACCCTCGAGGAGGTCATCGACCTCGCGCAGTCCAGCGAGACCTGCGACGGCCGGGAGGTCGGGATCTATCCCGAGACCAAGCACCCCAGCTACTTCGACTCGATCGGCCTGTCGATGGAAGAGCCGCTCGTCGAGACGCTCGACGCCGCCGGCTACGACAAGCGTCGCGACGCGGTGATCGTGCAGAGCTTCGAGGTCGGCAACCTGCAGGCCCTGGACGAGATGACCGACGTGACCCTGGCGCAGCTGGCCAGCTGCACGGGCGGGCCTGCCGACGACCCGCGGCCGTACTCCGAGATCGTCAGCCGGGCGGGCCTGCGCGAGGTGGCGTCGTACGCCGACGGCGTGGGGCTGTGCAAGGACCTGATGATCCCGCGCGAGGCCGACGGAACGCTCGGTGAGCCGACGCGCGTGATCAAGGACGCCCACCGAGCGGGACTGACCGTCCACGGCTGGACCTTCCGCGCCGAGAACACGTTCCTGCCGGCCGAGTTCCGCTCGAGCGCCGACCCGACCGAGCTCGGCGACATGACCGGTGAGCTGCGGGTGTTCCTGCGCGCCGGCATGGACGGCGCGTTCAGCGACCACCCGGACCTCGCGGCGGCGGAGATGCGGCGCCGCCGCTGACCGCGGTCAGTCGGTGGCCGCCATGGTGGCGCCCATGCCGATCATCAGCACGCCGCCGGCGGCCCCCATCGCGTCGAGCCGCTGTGGCTTGCGCGCGAACCACTGGCGGGCCTTGCCGGCAGCGGTCGCCCACATGCTGTCCGAGACGACCGCCAGCAGCCCGAAGACCAGCCCCAGCACGACCAGCTGCGGGGCGGCGGGGGAGCCGGGGGCCGTGAACTGCGGCAGGAAGGCGACGAAGAAGACGATCGTCTTGGGGTTGCTGACGCCGACGGTGAAGCCCGTGAGCAGCGAGCGCCCGGCCCGCTCGGGCGGCCGGCCACCGGTGTCCAGGGCCGCCCGGGCGTCGCCACGGTGCCGGATGGCCTGGACGCCCAACCAGACGACGTAGGCGGCGCCGGCCAGCTTGAGCGTGGCGTACGCGGTCGCGCTGGTCGCCACGACAGCACCGAGCCCGACCGCGACGAGCACGGCCTGGGTGACGATCCCGAGCGCGTTGCCGGCCGCGGACAGCAGGGCGTCGCGCAGGCTGACCGTCAGGGCCCGGCCGAGCGTGAAGAGCAGGCTCGGGCCCGGGAGCTGGATGAAGAGGACGGACGCCACCAGGAAGGCGACCCACTGGGCGGTGCTGGGCATGTCGACCAGTATCGACCCGGCAGCGCGCGGCGGCGAGGGCGTTTCGCACGCGCAATAGGTCACACTCGGTGGCCCCTTCGGCAGCGCCCCTCCTAAGGTTCGCACCATGAGTGACCAGCCGACCGTCGACGGCGGCCTCGACGAGCCGGAGGACCTCGAGCCCGCGCAGGGCACGCTGGCCCTGGCCGCACCCGAGGACCGCCACACCCGCGCCGACTGGGAGCGGGCGGCCGCCGGGGTGCTGCGCAAGGCGCGCCGGCTCGGCGAGGACGAGCCCGACGACCTGGTCTGGGAGCGGTTGGCCGGCGACTCCCTCGACGGGCTCGTGGTCACCCCGCTCGGCACCCCCGACCTGCTCGACGACCTCGTCACCCGCGGCCGGCCGACCGGCGCCGGTGGCTGGGACGTCCGCACCCGGCCCGCGGACAACGAGCAGGCGCTCGCCGACCTCGACACCGGCGCCACGTCGCTGTGGGTCGAGGCCTCCGCCGACCTCCCGGTGCTCCTCGACGGTGTGCTGCTCGACCTGGCCCCCGTCGTCCTCGAGGGCGCCACGCCCGAGGCCGCCCGCGAGCTCGCGGGCCTGCTCGGCGACACCGACCCCGCCGACGGCACCAACCTCGGGGCCGACGCGGCCGGCGACCACGTCGTCGAGGTGGCCCGGATCGCGCAGGACGCCGGCGTCCTGGCGGCCGTGGTCGACGGCACGACCGCCCACGACCGGGGCGCCTCCGACGTCCAGGAGCTCGGTCACGCGCTTGCCACCGCGGCGGCGTACCTCCGGACCCTCGTCGCTGCCGGCTTCTCCGTCGAGGAGGCTGCCGGTCTGGTCGAGTTCCGGTTCGCGGCGACCGCCGCGCAGTTCCCGACCATCGCCAAGCTCCGCGCCGCCCGCCGGCTGTGGGCACGGATGCTCGAGCTGAGCGGCGCCGGCGAGGTGCCGATGCGGATCCACGCCGTCACCAGCCGGCCGATGATGAGCAGGTACGACCCCTGGGTCAACATGCTGCGCACCACCGTCGCCGCGTTCGCGGCCGGCGTGGGCGGGGCCGACTCGGTGACCGTGCTGCCCTTCGACAGCCCGCTGGGGGAGCCCGACGCCTTCGGCCGGCGGATCGCCCGTAACACCTCCCACCTGCTGCTCAGCGAGTCCCACCTCGGCCGCGTCGCGGACCCGGCCGGCGGGTCCTACGCCGTGGAGAAGCTCACCGACGACCTCGCCGTCGCCGCGTGGGAGGAGCTGGGGCTGGTCGAGGCCGAGGGCCACGACGCCTTCTGGGGGCGGGTCGCCGACACGGTCGCGGCGCGTGACGAGGCCGTCGCGACCCGCCGGCTGCCGATCACCGGCCTCACCGAGTTCCCCCACCTCGACGAGGTGCTCCCCGAGCGCCCCGGTGACGGCGACGACGTGCGCCGGTGGGGCGCGGCGTTCGAGGAGCTGCGCGACGACCCCGCCCTGACCCCGGTCTTCCTGGCCACGATGGGCCCGGTCGCGGCCCACACCGCGCGGGCCGGCTTCGCGGCCAACCTGCTCGCCGCCGGCGGCGTCGCGGTCGTCCCGGCCGGACCGACCGACGGTGTCGAGTCCGTGCTCGCGGCGTACGACGGCCAGCCGGTCGTCTGCCTGGCCGGCACCGACCCGGCGTACGACGAGTGGGGCGCCGACCTGGTCACCGCCCTCCGCGACGCCGGTGCCCGCCACGTGGTCGTGGCCGGCAAGGCTGACGTGGGTGCCGACGACCGCTGCTTCGCCGGGGTGGACGCGCTTGCGTTCCTCCGCCGTACGAGGGAGGAGCTGGCATGAGCGTGCCGGAGACGTTCGCGGGGCTGTCGGTGGCGGGTGCGGGTTTCCCCGGTCGGCCGGGTGACCACGGGGTTGGTCACCCAGACAACCGTGACGAACCCCCGGTTTCCCCGGCCGACCGGGGAAACCACACCGACCCCTGGCCCAGCCCCGAAGGCATCGACATCCTCCCCGTCTACGGCCCCGAGCACCTCGCGGGCCTCGACGCCCTCGACACCTGGCCGGGGCTCAGCCCGTTCCTGCGCGGGCCGTACCCGACCATGTACACCACGCAGCCGTGGACCATCCGGCAGTACGCCGGCTTCTCGACGGCCGAGGAGTCCAACGCGTTCTACCGGCGCAACCTCGCGGCCGGCCAGAAGGGGCTCAGCGTCGCCTTCGACCTCGCCACCCACCGCGGCTACGACTCCGACCACCCGCGGGTGCGCGGCGACGTCGGGATGGCGGGCGTGGCGATCGACTCGATCTACGACGCGCGCACGCTCTTCGACGGCATCCCGCTCGACCAGATGTCGGTGTCGATGACCATGAACGGCGCCGTGCTCCCGGTGATGGCGCTCTACATCGCTGCCGCGGAGGAGCAGGGGGTGAAGCCGGAACAGCTCGCGGGGACGATCCAGAACGACATCCTCAAGGAGTTCATGGTCCGCAACACCTACATCTACCCGCCGGCGCCGAGCATGCGGATCATCTCCGACATCTTCGCCTTCACCGCCGAGCGGATGCCGCGCTTCAACTCGATCTCGATCTCCGGCTACCACATGCAGGAGGCCGGGGCGACCGCCGACCTCGAGCTGGCCTACACGCTCGCCGACGGCGTCGAGTACCTCCGCGCCGGCCTCGACGCGGGCCTCGACGTCGACCGCTTCGCACCCCGGCTGAGCTTCTTCTGGGCGATCGGCATGAACTTCTTCATGGAGGTCGCCAAGATGCGCGCCGCCCGCGCCCTCTGGAGCCGGCTCGTGCGCCAGTTCGACCCGCAGAACCCCAAGTCGCTCAGCCTCCGGACCCACTGCCAGACCAGCGGCTGGTCGCTCACCGCGCAGGACGTCTACAACAACGTCGGCCGCACCTGTGTCGAGGCGATGGCCGCCACCCAGGGGCACACGCAGTCGCTCCACACCAACGCGCTGGACGAGGCGATCGCGCTGCCGACCGACTTCTCCGCGCGGATCGCCCGCAACACCCAGCTGCTGCTCCAGCAGGAGAGCGGCACGACCGACACCATCGACCCGTGGGCCGGCTCCTACTACGTGGAGCGGCTGACCCACGACCTCGCCGAGCGTGCCTGGGGGCACCTCCAGGAGGCCGAGCAGGCCGGCGGGATGGCGGCGGCCATCGAGCAGGGCATCCCCAAGATGCGGATCGAGGAGGCGGCGGCCCGTACGCAGGCGCGGATCGACTCCGGCCACCAGCAGGTCATCGGGGTCAACACGTTCCGGCTGGCCGCCGAGGACCGGCTCGACGTGCTCAGGGTCGACAACGACGACGTCTACCGGCAGCAGGTGGCCAAGCTCGAACGGCTGCGTGCGGAGCGCGACGACCGCGAGGTCGAGGACGCGCTGCACGCGCTGACCCGCAGTGCCGAGGACGGCTCGGGGAACCTGCTGGAGCTCAGCGTCGCGGCCGCGCGGGCCAAGGCCACCGTCGGGGAGATCTCCGGTGCGATGGAGAAGGTCTTCGGCCGGCACCAGGCGGTGATCCGTACGATCTCCGGCGTGTACCGCGACGAGTCGGGAGACGACGGTCCCGTGCAGCGCGTGGTCGCCATGGCCGACGAGTTCGAGGAGAACGAGGGCCGGCGGCCACGGATCCTGGTCGCCAAGATGGGGCAGGACGGGCACGACCGGGGACAGAAGGTCGTGGTCAGCGCCTTCGCCGACATGGGCTTCGACGTCGACGTCGGGCCGCTCTTCTCCACTCCCGAGGAGGTCGCCCAGCAGGCGGTCGACGCGGACGTCCACATCGTCGGGGTCTCCTCGCTGGCGGCCGGCCACCTCGCGCTGCTCCCGCAGCTGCGGCAGGCGCTCGCGGACCTCGGCCGTGAGGACGTGATGGTCGTCATCGGCGGCGTCATCCCGCCCGACGACGTCGCGACGCTCCGGGAGATGGGTGCCGCCGCGGTCTTCCTGCCCGGCACCGTGATCGCCGAGTCGGCGCTGGACCTGCTGACGAAGCTGTCGGAGCAGCTCCACCACGGTGACTGAGCGGCGGGCCTCGAGACCGGTCGACCTCGACGCCCTGGTCACCGGGATCCGCGAGCGGCAGCGGGCCTCGGTCTCGCGCGCCATCACCCTGATGGAGTCCTCGCGGGCCGAGCACCGCGCCCTCGCCCGCGAGCTGCTGTCACGGCTCGAGCCCGGCGGGGCCGTCCGCGTCGGCATCTCCGGCGTCCCGGGGGTCGGGAAGTCCACCTTCATCGAAGAGCTCGGCACCCGCCTCACGGCCGCCGGCCACCGGGTCGGCGTGCTCGCGGTCGACCCGTCGAGCGTGCGTACCGGCGGCTCGGTGCTCGGCGACAAGACCCGGATGGCACGGCTCGCCCACGACCCCCACGCCTACATCCGGCCCTCGCCCGCCGCCGGCACGCTCGGGGGGGTGGCCCGGGCGACCACCCAGGCGATGGCGGTCCTCGAGGCGGCCGGCCACGACGTGGTGCTGGTCGAGACGGTGGGCGTCGGGCAGTCGGAGATCACCGTCGCCGGGATGGTCGACACCTTCTTGTTCCTGACCCTGGCCCGGACCGGTGACCAGCTGCAGGGCATCAAGAAGGGCATCCTCGAGATCGCCGACGTGATCGCGGTCAACAAGGCCGACGACGGCGGTGGCGCCGACCGGCGGGGCGAGGCCCGCGCAGCCGCCCGCGAGCTGGCCGGCGCCCTGCGCCTGGTCCGTGGCCGCGGCGAGTGGGTGGCGCCCGTCGTCACCTGCTCCGGGCTCACCGGCGACGGCGTCGACGAGGTCTGGCAGCAGGTCGTGGCGCACCGCGACCACCTCGGTCCCGAGGGCCTGGCCCGCAAGCGCGCCGGCCAGCAGCTCGACTTCACCTGGTCCCTGGTCCGCGACGAGCTGGCCGAGCGGCTGCGGCGCTCGCCCGGGGTCGCGGCGATCCGCGACGACGTACGCCGGCAGGTGCTCGCCGGGGAGATCAACGCGCCCGTGGCGGCCGACCTGATCCTCGAGGCCTACGACGCCGGCTGACCGGTCCATACCACTTACCGCGGCGCAAGGGAATACCGCGTCTGGCTGATGCGCGCCCCTCGTGGCGGCGGCAGTGTTCGAGGGATCCACGAGGACAACGCTGGGGGGAACCATGCGCCGAACACTCACGGCCCTGCTGGGTCTCGCACTCTCCGTACCCATGGCGGCCGGGGCGGCCACCGCCGGGACGGTCACACCGTCGCCGGACGACCCCGAGGTGATCGCCGAGGGGCTGCTGTCGCCGCTGAGCCTGGCTGTCAGCAAGGACGACAAGAAGCTGTGGTTCAGCCAGAACTTCGCCGGACTGCTGATGAAGTCCAAGGGCGGGGCCGAGCCGCAGGTGGTCTACTCCGCAGACGGGGGCACCGAGGTCGGGGCCGTCTCGGCGCGCGGCAAGGGCGCCACCTTCGCGACCACCGCACCCGACGGCACCACCGCGCTGATGGCGATCTCCCGCCGCGGTGACGTCTCGACCCTCGCCGACCTGTCCGGCCACGAGGAGTCCGAGAACCCCGACGCCGACAACGCCTACGGCGTGGTCGGCATCTCCGACGAGTGCGCGGCGGAGTGGCCGGCCGACGACTTCGGGCCGGCGACCTACACCGGCATCGTCGAGTCCCACCCGTACGCCAGCACGAGCATGCGCGGGAAGCGCTACGTCGCCGACGCTGCCGCCAACGCGATCATTTCCGTCGGCGGGAAGGGCGCAGTGCGCACCGTCGCGGTGCTGCCGCCGCAGCCGCTGACGATCTCGGCCGAGATGGCCGAAGGGCTGGGCCTCCCCGACTGCGTGGTCGGCTTGGACTACCTCTTCGAGCCGGTCCCGACCGACGTCGAGAAGGGCCCGGACGGCAAGCTCTACGTGACCACGCTGCCGGGCGGTCCGGAGGACCCCAGCCTCGGGGCGCGCGGCGCCGTCCACCGGATCGACCCGCGCAAGGGCAAGGTCGAGACCGTGGCCACGGGCCTGCTGAGCGCCACCGGCCTGGCCGTCGCGAGCAACGGGGACATGTACGTCGCCGAGCTCTTCGGCGGCTCGATCGCCCGGATCCCGGCGGGCAGCTCGACGCCGGAGCCGTGGGCGAGTGTCGGGCTGCCGGGTGACGTCGAGCTCGGGACCAGCGGACTCTGGGCGACGACGAACGTCCTGACCGGTCTCTCCGGGGAGCCGGGCGACGAGCCGATGGGCGAGGTGGTGCTCTTCGGCGGTCAGTGACCGCCGGCCCCACCCGGGACGGGCGCCGCGGGGACCCCACCCCCGCGGTGCCCGTCCGCACGCCCTGAGACTGATTGGGGGCAGGGTCGCCGGTGAACTAACCTCTAGGAGCGATGCCGATCCCCTCACACGACGCCTCAGCCACCGTCGACGCCGTCGTCGACAAGCACACCGACGACCTCGTCGAGCTCCGCCGTGACCTGCACGCCCACCCGGAGCTGTCCTGGAACGAGCACCGCACCACCGAGGCCGTCTCGGACCGGCTGGCCGCAGCGGGCATCCGCGTGACGCGGGTGGCCGGTACGGGCCTGCTCGCCGACATCGGCGAGGGCCGCCCGCTGATCGGCCTCCGCGCCGACCTGGACGCGCTGCCCGTCGAGGACACCTCCGGGCTGCCGTGGGCGAGCGGGACGCCGGGAGTGGCGCACGCGTGCGGCCACGACGTCCACACCGCTGGCCTGGTCGGCGCCGGCCTGGCGCTCGCCGAGGTCCACGCGCGCGGGCTGCTGCCCGGTCGGGTGCGCCTGCTCTTCCAGCCCGCCGAGGAGGTCATGCCCGGCGGGGCGCTGCACCTGATGGACCAGGGCGCGCTCGACGGCATGGAGCGGATCTTCATGCTCCACTGCGACCCGACCCTCGAGGTCGGGCAGGTGGGCGTCCGCGAGGGGGCCCTGACCGGGGCCGCCGACGCGTTGTCGGTGCGGCTGTCCGGCCAGGGCGGGCACACCTCGCGTCCCCACCTCACCGAGGACCTCACCTTCGCGCTCGGCAAGCTCGTCACCGAGCTTCCCGCGATCCTGTCCCGCCGGCTCGACCCGCGTTCGGGCGTCAGCGTCGTGTGGGGGATGGTGCGGGCCGGGTCCGCCCACAACGTGATCCCCGAGGTCGGGCAGGCCGCCGGCACGGTCCGGATGCTCGACCCGGTCGCCTGGGCCGAGGCCGAGGGGCTGGTCCGGGTGCTCATCGACGAGATCGTGGCGCCGTACGGCGTGACCGCCGAGGTCGACTACCGCCGCGGCGTACCCCCGGTCGTCAACGAGTTCCAGGCCGCGCAGCTGCTGGCCTCCGCCGTACGCCGGGTGGTCGGCGTGGCCGGGCAGGTGCAGACGACCCAGAGCCTCGGTGGCGAGGACTTCGGCTGGTACCTCGAGCGGGTCCCGGGCGCGATGGGCCGGCTGGGCACCCGCACCCCGGGCGGGCCGCGCTACGACCTGCACCAGGGCAACATCGTGGTCGACGAGGGGGCCACGGCCGTGGCCGCACGCGTGCTGGCCGAGGTGGCGCTCACCGCGATGGCTCCGTGACCATCCCGACAGGCAGGTAACAACCTCATATCTTCCGGCGATCATGCTGCTCGTCGCGCTGACCGAAGTTTAAGGTGGGCCGAACGTGCGCCCGCCCGGGCCACGGCATGCAAACGCTGCAGGAGAACACTGTGAAGAAAACCGTAGGGATGGCGGCGGTCGCCGCGCTGGCGTTGTCGCTGGCCGCGTGTGGCGAGCGGGCCGAGGACAGCCCGCAGGCCGAGGAGATCGACTTCAAGGC
The DNA here is from genome assembly GCF_004564375.1 of Nocardioides euryhalodurans. Classification (NCBI taxonomy): domain Bacteria; kingdom Bacillati; phylum Actinomycetota; class Actinomycetes; order Propionibacteriales; family Nocardioidaceae; genus Nocardioides; species Nocardioides euryhalodurans. The sequence continues at coordinate 1,517,689 of NZ_CP038267.1, read as the reverse complement.
CTGCATGGTGTCCGACTCGGGTGGGTTCGACGACAAGTCGTTCAACCAGACCTCGCTGGCGGGCCTCACGGCGGCCGAGGACGACCTGGGCGTCCAGACCGCGACCATCGAGTCCGCGAGCGACGCCGAGTACGCCGACAACCTGCAGAGCCTCGTCGACGAGGGCTGCAACCAGATCACCACGGTGGGCTTCCTGCTCGGTGACGCGACCCGCGAGGCCGCGGACGCCAACCCGGACGTCGACTTCGCGATCGTCGACTTCGAGTTCACCGACCCGGAGACCTTCGAGCCGAACCCGCCCGACAACGCCAAGGGCCTGACCTTCGACACCGGCCAGCCGTCGTTCCTCGCGGGCTACGTCGCCGCCGGCACCTCCGAGTCCGGCACCGTCGGCACCTTCGGTGGTCTCAACATCCCCACGGTCACGATCTTCATGACCGGCTTCCTCCAGGGTGTCGAGTACTACAACGAGGAGAACGACGCCGACGTCAAGGTCATCGGCTGGGACGGCAAGGACGGCTCGTTCACCGAGGACTTCGAGGACCAGGCCAAGGGCCAGCAGGTCGCCGAGCAGATGATCCAGCAGGGCGCCGACGTGATCTTCCCGGTCGCCGGGCCGGCGGGTCTCGGTGGCCTCAAGGCCGCCCAGGACGCCGAGGCGTGGGGCATCTGGGTCGACACCGACGGCTGCGTCTCGGCCGCCGAGTACTGCGACACCCTGCTGACCTCCGTGGTCAAGGGCATGGACGTCGCGGTCGAGCAGGCCATCGAGGACTCGGTCAACGACGAGTTCACCAACGAGGTCTACCGCGGCACCCTCGAGAACGACGGTGTCGGCCTGGCCGACCTGGGCGAGGACGTGCCCAGCGAGGTCGCCGACAAGGTCGAGGAGCTCCGTCAGATGATCATCGACGGTGAGATCCAGGTCGGCTGACCACCGTACGAGCAACGCCCTCGGGCCGGAGCGGGGAACCTCCCGCTCCGGCCCGAGGCGCGTCTGGCATATTGAGGCGTCGGTTTCGTCGCGCAACGGTGCGCGGAGGGGAGTGGGATGAAGCTCGAGATCAAGGGGCTCACCAAGCGGTTCGGGGCGTTCACCGCCAATGACCACATCGATCTCACCGTGGAGCCCGGTGAGATCCACTGCCTCCTCGGGGAGAACGGCGCCGGCAAGTCGACGCTGATGAACATGCTCTACGGGCTGCTCGAGCCCACCGAGGGCGAAGTCCTGCTCGACGGCAAGCCGCTGACCTTCTCCTCGCCCGGGGACGCGATGGCGGCCGGCATCGGCATGGTGCACCAGCACTTCATGCTGATCCCCGTCTTCACCGTCGCCGAGAACGTCATGCTGGGTCGCGAGCAGACCCGCGGCCTGGGGGTCCTCAACCGCGCCGGCGCCTCGGCCATGGTGCGCGAGCTCTCCGACCGCTACAAGCTGGCGGTCGACCCCGACGCCCTGGTCGAGGACATCCCGGTGGGGGTCCAGCAGCGGGTCGAGATCATCAAGGCGCTCGCCAACGACGCCCAGGTGCTGATCCTCGACGAGCCGACGGCGGTGCTCACGCCGCAGGAGATCGACGAGCTGATGGACATCATGCGGGCGCTCAAGGAGCGCGGCACCTCCATCATCTTCATCACCCACAAGCTCCGCGAGGTCAAGGCGATCGGCGACCGGATCAGCGTGATCCGCCGCGGCAAGGTCGTCGGCACCGCCCCGCCGACCGCCAGCGAGGCCGAGCTTGCCGAGATGATGGTCGGCCGCTCGGTCAAGCTCAAGGTCGACAAGCCCCCCGCCGACGTCGGCAAGGCCGTGCTCGAGGCGCGCGGGGTCACCGTCGTCGACTCCCGGGGCGTCCCGGTCGTCAAGGACGTGAGCTTCGAGGCCCGCGCCGGGGAGGTGCTCGGCATCGCCGGCGTCCAGGGCAACGGCCAGACCGAGCTGATCAAGGCGATGATGGGGCTGATCAAGCCCTCGGCGGGCGAGATCTGGCTCGCCGGGGAGAACATCAGCAAGCACGGCCCGCGCGAGAGCCTCGAGGACGGCATCGGCTACATCCCCGAGGATCGCTCCCACGACGGCTTCGTCGGCTCCTTCAGCGTCCGCGAGAACCTCGTCCTCGACCTCTACCGCAACGACGAGTTCTCCCGTGGCCTCGCGCTGGACCGCGACGCCATCGTCGCGAACGCCGACTCCCGGATCGAGGAGTTCGACATCCGTACGGAGAACCGCGAGAGCCCGGTGAGCTCGTTGTCCGGCGGCAACCAGCAGAAGGTCGTCGTCGCGCGCGAGTTCTCGCGTCCGCTCAAGGTCCTCGTCGCCTCGCAGCCGACGCGCGGTGTCGACGTCGGCTCGATCGAGTTCATCCACAAGCGGATCATCGAGGAGCGCGACCGCGGTACCGCCGTCGTCATCGTCTCCACCGAGCTCGACGAGATCTTCGCCCTCGCCGACCGGATCGCCGTCATGTACGACGGCCGCATCGTCGGCACGGTGAGCCCTGACATCGCCCGCGAGGACATCGGCCTGATGATGGCCGGCGCCCACGAGCCCGAGGAGGCCTCCGCATGAGCGAGGAGTCGTCCACGCCGGAGAAGCAGCCCACCCCGGCCGCCGGCCAGGTCACCGAGCCGGCGCCCGGTTCGGGCGACAAGCCCCCGGTCACCACGAGCGAGCCCGACCAGCAGCCCGCACGTCCCGGCGCCGCCTGGCTGCCGGACGTGGTCACCACGCTGCTGGCGATCGGCCTCGCGCTCGTCGTGGGCGCCGTCCTGGTCGCGCTGAGCGACGAGGATGCCGTCGCCTCGCTGAGCTACGTCTTCAGCTACCCCGCCGACTTCTTCAGCTACGCCGGCGAGGCGATCTGGGAGTCGTACTCCTCGCTGGTCAGCGGCTCGGTCGGCAGCATCGACGCGATCGGCGTGACGCTGGTCCGTGCGGCACCGCTGATCTGCGCCGGCCTCGGCGTGACGCTCGCCTTCCGCGCCGGCCTGTTCAACATCGGTGCCCAGGGCCAGCTCGTGGTCGGCGCGCTCTTCGCGGGCTACGTCGGCTTCACCTGGAACCTGCCGCCCGGACTCCACCTGGTTGCGGCAGTGCTCGCCGGCATGATCGGAGGCGCGATCTGGGGCGGCATCGCCGGTTTCCTGAAGGCCCGGACCGGTGCCCACGAGGTGATCACGACGATCATGCTCAACTACCTCGCGACCAGCTTCCTGCTCAACTACCTGCTGTCCAAGGAGGCCTTCCAGCGGCCGGGCAGCGACAACGCCCAGTCGCCCGCACCCGCCGACTCGGCGATGTACCTCCAGCTGGGCAACATCCACCTCGGCGTCTTCGTCGCGGTCGCGGCGGCGATCGTGGTCTGGTGGCTGATCGAGCGCAGCACCTTCGGCTTCGAGCTGCGGGCCGTCGGGGCCAACCCCGACGCGGCCCGTACGGCCGGCATGAGCGTCGAGCGCGTCTACACGCTGGCCATGGTCGGGGCGGGCACGCTGGCCGGCCTCGCCGCCACGATGAACATCCTGGGCAAGGGCGACTCGCTGAGCAGCGGGGTCGCGGGAACCATCGGCTTCGACGCGATCACCGTCGCCCTGCTCGGTCGCGCCAGCCCGCTCGGCACGGTCCTCGCCGGCCTGCTCTTCGGCGCGCTGAGCGTCGGCGGCACGGCGATGCAGGCCTCGGCCGGCACCCCCAAGGAGCTCGGTGACGTGCTGCAGGCGCTCATCGTGCTGTTCGTGGCCGCACCGGCGCTGGTCCGCGGCATCGTCCGGATGAAGACGGCCGGAAGTGGCAACACCGTCATGGCGAAGGGATGGGGTTCCTGATGAGCGTGCTGATCGCCACCGAGGGCGAGGAGCAGGTCGTCGTCCGCTCCGCCGCCGACAAGCGCCGCCAGTGGAAGATGGTCGGCCTGTTCGCGGTCGCTGCCCTCGCGCTGCTGTGGTTCTGGACCGACATCGACGACCCGACGGTCACCTACCTCCTCGACAACGCCCGCGGCGAGGACCCCAACACGATCAACGCCCACGTGGTGGTGGTCGTCGGGCTGGTGCTCACGCTCGTGTGCCTGGCCCTCGCGGCGCTCAACCGGATCCCCGACGGCTGGCCGACGGTGCTCGCCGCCTCCGTGGTCGGGCTGGCGTTCCTGCTGGGCTTCCTGGTCTGGAACTACGCCGACCAGTCGGGCTCGACCTTCGCGATGGTCAATCCGCTGCCCGGCACCGTCAAGTACGCCGTACCTCTGGTCTTCGGAGCGCTCGCGGGCTGCCTGTGCGAGCGGGCGGGCGTCATCAACATCGCGATCGAGGGCCAGTTCCTCTTCGCGGCGTTCTGGGCCTCGGTGGTGGCGAGCTTCGCCGGTCAGGCCGAGTACGGCCTGCTGGGCGGCATCGCGGCAGGCATCGCGATCGGCGCGCTGCTCGCCGTCTTCGCGATGCGCTACCTCGTCAACCAGGTGGTGCTCGGTGTCGTGCTGATCGCGCTGGCGACCGGCCTCACCGACTTCCTGCTCAGCCAGATCCCGGCCGACCCCGAGATCCGCGCCCGGCTCAACAACCCCGAGACGCTGGGCCCGGTGCCCGACGCCGGCATCCCGCTGCTCTCGTCGGTCGCCGACGCGCTCACCGGCATCCCGGTGATCGGCCCGACGATCTTCGACCAGACGCTGCTGGCCTACCTGATGTACGTCTCGATCGGCGTCGTGGCCTTCCTGATCTTCCAGACCCGCTGGGGGCTGCGAGTCCGCTCGGTCGGCGAGCACCCCAAGGCCGCCGACACGGTGGGGCTGAAGGTCAACCGGCTGCGCTGGCAGGCCGTGCTGCTCGGTGGCGCGTTCGCGGGCCTGGGCGGCGCCTACTTCACCGTGGGCTCCAACGGCGCCTTCACCTCCGGGATGTCGGCCGGCAACGGGTTCATCGCGCTGGCCGCGGTGATCATGGGCCGGTGGCACCCGATCTACGCCAGCCTGGCCGCGCTGTTCTTCGGCCTGATGACGACCCTGTCCAGCCAGCTGGAGTTCCTCGGCAAGGTCCCGGCGTCCTTCCTCACCGCGCTGCCCTACCTCGCGACGATCATCGCGGTGGCGGGCCTCGTGGGCCGGGTGCGGCCGCCGGCCGCCGACGGCGAACCGTACGTCAAGAGCTGACATGGCCGACGTCGACTGGGAGCGGCTGCGCGCGAGCGCCGTCGAGGTGGCCGCGCACGCCTACGCCCCCTACAGCAACTACGCCGTCGGCGCCGCGGCGATCGCCGACGACGGCAGGGTGCTCGTGGGGTGCAACGTCGAGAACGCCGCCTACGGCGTCGTCCTCTGCGCGGAGTGCGGCGTGGTCTCGTCGCTGCACGCCACCGGTGGCGGCCGGCTCACCCACTTCGTGTGCGTCAACGGGGAGGGCGAGGTGATCATGCCGTGCGGCCGCTGCCGACAGCTCTTGTGGGAGAACGGCGGCCCCGAGCTGCTGGTGTGGACCGTCTCCGGCGTCCGGCCGATGACCGAGGTGCTGCCCGACGCGTTCGGGCCCGACGACCTGGAGGCCACGAGATGAGCGCGCACGACGCCCTCGAGGTGATCATCGCCAAGCGGGACGGCCAGGAGCTCAGCGACAGCCAGATCGACTGGGTGATCGACGCCTACACGCGCGGCGACGTGGCCGACGAGCAGATGTCGTCGCTCGCGATGGCGATCCTGCTCAACGGCATGAACCGGCGCGAGATCTCCCGCTGGACCGGCGCGATGATCGCCTCGGGGGAGCGGATGGACTTCTCCGCGCTCTCGCGCCCGACCGCCGACAAGCACTCGACCGGCGGCGTCGGCGACAAGATCACGCTGCCGCTGGCCCCGCTGGTCGCCGCGTGCGGTGTCGCGGTGCCGCAGCTCTCGGGTCGCGGCCTCGGGCACACCGGCGGGACGCTGGACAAGCTCGAGTCGATCCCGGGCTGGCGGGCGGCGCTCTCCAACAACGAGATGCTCGACCAGCTCGAGCAGGTCGGCGCGGTGATCTGCGCGGCCGGCGACGGCCTCGCGCCGGCCGACAAGAAGCTCTACGCGCTGCGCGACGTCACCGGCACCGTCGAGGCGATCCCCTTGATCGCCTCCTCGATCATGTCGAAGAAGATCGCGGAGGGCACCGGGTCGCTCGTCCTCGACGTCAAGGTCGGGACCGGCGCGTTCATGAAGGACCTCGAGCGCGCCCGGGAGCTTGCCGAGACCATGGTGGCGCTCGGCACCGACGCGGGGGTGCACACGGTCGCGCTGCTCACCGACATGAGCACCCCGCTGGGCCGTACCGCCGGAAACGCCGTCGAGGTCGCGGAGTCGGTTGAGGTGCTGGCCGGTGGCGGGCCTGCCGACGTGGTCGAGCTGACGCTGGCCCTGGCCCGCGAGATGCTCGCCGGCGCCGGTCGCGACGACGTCGACCCGGCCGAGGTGCTCGCCTCCGGCCGGGCCATGGACGCCTGGCGCTCGATGATCTCGGCGCAGGGTGGCGACCCGGACGCGGCGCTCCCGCAGGCGCGGCACTCCCACGAGGTGCTCGCGCCCCGCTCCGGTGTGCTCACCCGACTCGACGCGATGGCGGTCGGCCTGGCCGCGTGGCGGCTGGGGGCGGGTCGGGCCCGCAAGGAGGACCCCGTGCAGGCGGGAGCCGGTGTCGTCTGGCACGCCCGCCCCGGCGACGAGGTCACCGAGGGCTCGCCGCTGATGACCCTGCTGACCGACGACGAGGCCCGCCTCGACCGGGCGCTCGCCTCGCTGGAGGGCGGCTACGACATCGGCGACGCGACGTCGTACACCCCGACACCGCTGGTGCTCGACCGCGTCTCCTCCTGATCGTGGTCTCGCTCGACGGCGCCGTGGTGCGCGACGTCGCCGCGAAGTGGATCTGGGCGCCCGCGGACGCGACCGAGCACGTGACCGAGGAGTACCGCCTCACGCACTACCTGCCCGACCAGTCCAGCGTCCACTGGTCGCGGACCGACCGGCCGCTGGGGGAGGTGCTCGACGAGGTCACCGGGCTGGCGCGTGCCGCTGGGTCACCGAGGCTGGAGTGGTGGGTGGACGAGCAGACCCGCCCGCTCGACACGGCCGACCGTCTCGCAGCGCTCGGCCTCGTGCTGCGACAGACCCTGGAGGTGCTCGCGATCCCGCTGGGCGCGGAGGTGGGCAGCCCCTCGGACGTGACGATCCGCGAGGTCACCGACCGGGAGGGCCTCGCCCTCGCGTCCCGTGTCTCGGCGGAGGTCTTCGGGATCGCCCCGGCCTCCGAGGCCCAGATCGACCGGGAGGTGGAGCTCGCCTCCGTGCCGACGATGCGTCGTACCGTGCGCAAGTACATCGCCTGGGTCGACGAGGCGCCGGTGGCGAGCGCCGGCGCCACGGTCGACGGCCCTGCCGTGCGGCTGTGGGACGGTGCCGTCGCCCCGGAGCACCGCGGCCGAGGGATCTACCGGGCCCTCGTCGCCCGACGGCTCCGGGACTTCCGCGACACCTCGGCCGACTTCGCACTGGTCAAGGCCGTGAGCACCACCTCGGCCCCGATCCTCAGGCGGCTCGGCTTCACCGCCTACGGGGAGCAGCGCTGCTGGTCCCTCCCCCTGGCTCGTTGAGATGGGCCCCAGCAACCGTTCAGATGGGGACCCGCAACGCCCGGGACGGTGCGCCCACCCAGCTCGACCGTTGCGGGGGCCCATCTCGACGGTCAGGGGAGGAGCAGGACCACCGTCTCGGCGACGCAGGCCGGCTTGTCCTGGCCGTCGATCTCGATGACGTGGCCGAGCACGAGCTGCTTGCCGCTGGACAGGTCGGTGACCTCCTTGACCGACACCGTGTCGCGGACCTTCGAACCCACCCGGACGGGGTGGGGGAAGCGGACCCTGTTGACGCCGTAGTTCAGCTTGGCCCCGGGGGTGTCGAGCGCGAAGACCTGCGCCCCGAGCCAGGGGATCAGCGAGAGCGTGAGGTACCCGTGGGCGATGGTGCCGCCGAACGGGCCGCTCGCGGCACGCTCCACGTCGACGTGGATCCACTGGTGGTCGCCGGTCGCGTCGGCGAACTGGTCGACCCGCTCCTGCTCGATGGTGAGCCAGTCGCTGGTGCCGAGCTCCTGCCCGACGGCGTCGGCGACCTCGTCGAGGGTGGTGAAGGTGCGCATGGGTGGAAGGATAGGCGGGTGAGCACTCCCAGCCGCGACCTGGTGCGCCGTGCACCGAAGGCCCTCCTCCACGACCACCTCGACGGCGGCCTGCGCCCGCAGACGATCATCGAGCTCGCCGCCGACTGCGGGCACGAGCTGCCCGCGGGCACGGAGGGTGATGCGGAGGCGCTGGGCCGGTGGTTCGCCGAGGCCGCGGACTCCGGGTCGCTGGTCCGCTACCTCGAGACCTTCGACCACACCGTGGCCGTGATGCAGACCGAGGCCGCGCTGACCCGGGTGGCCAAGGAGTGCGTGCTCGACCTCGACGACGACGGCGTGGTCTACGCCGAGGTCCGCTACGCGCCCGAGCAGCACGTGGAGGCCGGGCTGTCGTTCGACGACGTCGTCGCGGCCGTCCAGGCGGGCTTCGACGCGGGCGTCGCCGAGACGGGCGGTCGGATCGTCGTACGCCAGCTGCTCACGGCGATGCGCCACCAGGCCCGCAGCCGCGAGGTCGCCGAGCTGGCCGTCGCGTGGCGCGACCGCGGCGTGGCGGGCTTCGACATCGCCGGCGCGGAGGCCGGCTTCCCCCCGACCCGCCACCTCGACGCGTTCGAGTACCTGCAGCGGGAGAACTTCCACTTCACGATCCACGCCGGTGAGGCCTTCGGGCTGCCCTCGATCTGGGAGGCGCTGCAGTGGTGCGGGGCCGACCGGCTCGGCCACGGCGTCCGGATCATCGACGACATCACCGTCGGCGACGACGGCTCGGTGACGCTGGGCCGGCTGGCGGCGTACGTCCGGGACAAGCGGATCCCGCTCGAGATGTGCCCTGCCTCCAACGTCCAGACCGGTGCCGCCGACTCGATCGCCGAGCACCCCATCCGGCTGCTCACCGAGCTGCGCTTCCGGGTCACCGTCAACACCGACAACCGGCTGATGAGCGGGACCTCGATGACCGACGAGATGTGGTCGCTGGTGCAGGCGTTCGGCTACCGCCTCGAGGACCTGCGGTGGTTCACGATCAACGCGATGAAGTCGTCGTTCCTGCCCTTCGACGAGCGGCTGCGGATCATCGACAGCATCATCAAGCCGGGCTACGCGGCGCTCGGCGCCCGCTGAGTCACCGCGGGGGGAGCACCGACACCCACGGGACGTCCCAGCCAGCCAGGGCGAGGCGGTGGTCGACGAAGCGCTCGCGCGCGACGTGGACGACCTCGCCTGCGGCCGGCTCGTAGACGCGAAGCCCGTCGGTGGTCCCGTCGAGGACCAGGACGACGTGGCGTGGCAGCCACGAGCTGCCGACGAAGAGCGCAGCCGGACGGGAGAGCCCGACCAGCTCGCCGTACGCCGGCGCCGCGTCGCCCCAGCGGGTCGGCCGGACGCGGTGCGGGACACCCGTGGTGCCCTCCAGCTGCCGCTCGACGGCCCACGGGGGAGTCCCGAAGGCTCGTGGCCAGGGCAGCTGCATGGTGCCGCTGACGTCGGCGGAGGACGTGACGCGCCGGTGCATCGCCAGCACCTCCGTGCGGAACCCGTCGCGCGAGCCCACCCGGGCGGCGTAGGCCGGGTCGCGGAGCCCCTGGGCGACCACCAGGCAGGCCGCACCGCAGGACCGCTGGTCCGGCTGCGCGAGTCCGGCCGGGAAGTCAGCCACGGCGGGCCGGCTGCCGCTCGCGGATCTCGGCGAACGCCTCGTCGGGGCTGACCTGCCGGCAGCCCAGAGCCGCGGCGTGCTGGACGACCTGCTGCTGCGCCCGCATCAGCGACCAGCCACGCCGGACCAGGACCAGCGGAGGCTTGCGGTGCTCGCGCAGGTCGCGGGTGAGCCGGCGCCAGAAGGTGACCATCGGGTGCTGGGTGACGCAGTAGGCGGCCTCGAGCAGCCCCTCGCGCTCACAGGCCGGGACCACCTCCTGGGCGAAGATGCCCTCGGCGGCGAAGACCTGGTGACCGTCGAGGTCGAGCAGCTGCTCGCCGGAGCGGCCGCTGTGGGCGATGTCGTAGACGGGAACCCGTGCCCGGCCGTCGCGGCAGAGCGTGCGAATGGCGTCGAGCGCGTCGTCGAGGAACCAGGAGTCGGGGTGGTCCCAGTCGACCAGTCCCGCGTTGGCGCCCTCGGTGATGAGGGGCAGCCCGTCGTCGCTCGCCGACCGGTAGAAGTCGTCGAGGCGCAGCACCGGCAGCCCGAGCCGTTCGGCGAGGCGAGACTTCCCGGCCCCGGAGGGACCGGCGAGGACGAGGACGCGCGCAGGCACCGGTCAGACGCCGATGGGGTGCCAGACGGTCTTGGTCTCGAGGAACGCCGTCATCGGCTCCAGGCCCGGGTCGCGCGACCAGTCGGGCACCGCGGCCGGAGCACGACGGACCCGCTTGAGGTTCTCGGCCGCGGCCTCCTCGAGCGACACCGCCAGCGTGGCGACGTCGTCGTGGCCGGCCAGGCCGGTCAGGTCGAGGCCGTTGACGTCCATGTGGGCGGCCAGCCACGGGGCGGTCGCCGACGGGTCACCGGTCAGGATGTTGACCACACCGCCGGGCACGTCGCTGGTGGCGAGAACCTCCGAGAAGGTCACGGCCGGCAGCGGCCGGGTGTACGACGACATGACGACGGCCGTGTTGCCCGACACGATGACGGGTGCGACGACGCTGATCAGCCCCAGCAGGCTGGACTCCTCCGGCGCGACCACGGCGACGACGCCGCTCGGCTCGGGGGTGGAGAGGTTGAAGAACGGACCGGCGACCGGGTTGGCGTTGCCGACCACCTGGGTCAGCTTGTCGGCCCAACCGGCGTACCAGACCAGGCGGTCGATCGCGTCGTCGACGGCCGCGTTGGCGCGCGCGGGGGTGAGCCCCTCGGACTGCCGCACGGCCTCGACGAACTGCGGGCGGCGGTCCTCCATGACCTCGGCGACCCGGTAGAGGACCTGCGCGCGGTTGTAGGCGGTCCGGCCGGACCAGCCCTTGAAGGCACCCCGGGCGGCGACGACGGCGTCGCGGGCGTCCTTGCGCGACGCCTTGGCGGCGTTGGCCACGAACTTCCCCTTGCTGTCCAGGGCGGCGTAGGAGTGGCCCGACTCCGAGCGGGGGAACGCCCCGCCGATGTAGAGCTTGTACGTCTTGCGCACGTCGACCCGTGCCATCAGTTGTCGCCTCCCTTGAGGTACGAGGCCAGGCCGTGGCGACCGCCCTCCCGGCCGTAGCCGGACTCCTTGTAGCCGCCGAACGGCGACGTCGGGTCGAACTTGTTGAACGTGTTGGCCCACACCACGCCGGCGCGCAGCTGGTTGGCGACCTTGAGGATCCGCGAGCCCTTCTCGGTCCAGACCCCGGCCGAGAGGCCGTACGGCGTGTTGTTGGCCTTCTCGACCGCCTCGGCGGGGGTGCGGAAGGTCAGCACCGACAGCACGGGGCCGAAGATCTCCTCGCGGGCGATCCGGTGGGCCTGCGAGACGCCCGTGAACAGCGTCGGCGGGAACCAGAACCCGTTGCTCGGCAGCTCGCACTCGGGCGACCAGCGCTCGGCGCCCTCGGCGTCGCCGATGTCGGACAGCTCCCGGATCCGACCCAACTGCTCGGCGGAGTTGATGGCGCCGATGTCGGTGTTCTTGTCGAGCGGGTCGCCCACGCGCAGCGTGGCCATCCGGCGCTTGAGCCGGTCGAGCAGCTCCTCGGCGATCGACTCCTGCACCAGCAGCCGGGAGCCCGCGCAGCAGACGTGCCCCTGGTTGAAGAAGATGCCGTTGACGATGCCCTCGACCGCCTGGTCGATGGGGGCGTCGTCGAAGACGATGTTGGCCGCCTTGCCGCCGAGCTCGAGCGTGACCTTCTTGTCGGTGCCCGCGACGGACTTGGCGATCGCCCGGCCGACCCCGGTGGAGCCGGTGAAGGCGACCTTGTCGACGTCGGGGTGCTCGACGAGGGCCTGGCCGGTCGTGCCGGCGCCGGTGACGATGTTGACGACGCCCGGCGGCAGGTCGGCCTGCTGGCAGATCTCGGCGAACAGCAGTGCCGTGAGCGGCGTGGTCTCGGCCGGCTTGAGCACGACGGTGTTGCCGCAGGCCAGGGCGGGGGCGATCTTCCACGACAGCATCAGCAGCGGGAAGTTCCACGGGATGACCTGGCCGGCCACGCCGAGCGGCGTGCTGCCGTAGCCGGAGTACTCCAGCTTGTCGGCCCAGCCTGCGTAGTAGAAGAAGTTGGCGGCGACCTGGGGGACGTCGACGTCGCGCGACTCCTTGATCGGCTTGCCGTTGTCGATCGACTCCAGGACGGCGAGCTCGCGGCCGCGCTCCTGGATGATCCGGGCGATCCGGTAGAGGTACTTGGCGCGCTCGCGACCCGGCATCCGGCCCCAGGTGCGCGAGTGGGCACGGCGGGCGGCCTTGACCGCGGCGTCGACGTCGGCCTGGTCGGCCTCGGCGACCTCCGCGAGCACCTCCTCGGTGGCGGGGCTGATCGTCTTGAAGCTCTTGCCGTGCCCGTCGACGAACTCGCCGTTGATGAACAGGCCGTACGACGCCTTGATGTCGACGATGCCGCGCGACTCGGGAGCGGCGGCGTACTCGAAGGGGCTGCTGTTGTCTGCCATGGCGATCAGTCCAGCGTGAAGTAGTCGGGGCCGGAGTAGCGACCGGTGGTCATCTTGGTGCGCTGCATCAGCAGGTCGTTGAGCAGGGTGGAGGCGCCGAAGCGGAACCAGTGGGGGTCGAGCCAGTCGGCGCCGGCCACCTCGTTGACCATCACGAGGTACTTGATGGCGTCCTTGGCGGTGCGGATGCCGCCGGCGGGCTTGACGCCGATCATCTGGCCGGTGGCCTCGCGCCAGTCGCGGACCGCCTCGAGCATGATCAGCGTGACCGGCAGCGTCGCGGCCGGCTGCACCTTGCCGGTGGAGGTCTTGATGAAGTGGGCGCCGGCCATCATCGCCAGCCAGCTGATCCGCCGGACGTTGTCGTAGGTCTGCAGCTCACCGGTCTCGAAGATCACCTTGAGGTGGGCGTCCCCGCAGGCCTCGCGGACCTGGGCGATCTCCTCGAAGACCTGGAGGTAGCGGCCGGCGAGGAACGCGCCCCGGTCGATGACCATGTCGACCTCGTCGGCACCGGCCTCGACGGCGTCCACGGTGTCGGCCAGCTTGATGTCCATCGCCGCGCGGCCGCTGGGGAACGCGGTGGCGACCGCGGCGACGTTGACGCCGGAGTCACCCAGGGTCTGCTTCGCGGTGGCGACCATGTCGGGGTAGACGCAGACGGCGGCGGCCGCAGGGCAGCTCGGGTCGGCCGGGTCGGGGCGCATCGCCTTGCTGGCCAGGGCCCGGACCTTGCCGGCGGTGTCGGCGCCCTCGAGGGTCGTCAGGTCGACCATCCGGATCGCGAGGTCGAGCGCGTAGGCCTTGGACGTCGTCTTGATGGAGCGGGTGCCGAGGCCGGCAGCCCGCGCCTCGGCGCCGACCTGGTCGACGCCCGGGAGGCCGTGGAGGAAGCGCCGCAGGGAAGCGTCGGAGCGAGTGATCTCCGTGACGTCTCCAGCAGCGCTGATGGAGGTCGTTGTCACCCCGTCAGCATAGGGCCGGGGGAGGCCCCGCGGACAATCAGGGCAAGGCGGTTTATAAGTCTTGACGAATATAAGTACAAACACTTAATGTCGGGCCATGGACCTCACGGACGCACTCGACCAGATCGGCGCCGTGCGGCGCGCTCTCACGACCACCGAGTACCGCGGCGCGACGGCGCGGGTGCTGACGATGGAGCAGCAGTACCCGACCACGGCCGAGGACCTCTGGGACGCCCTGACCGACCCGGAGCGGCTCTCGCGCTGGTTCACCCCGGTCTCCGGGGACCTGCGCGAGGGCGGCCGCTACCAGCTCACCGGGAACGCGGAGGGCACCATCGAGCGCTGCGACCCCGCGAGGGCGCTGGTCGTGACCTGGGAGTTCGGGGGTGGCATCAGCTGGGTCGAGGTCGACCTGGTGGAAGCGGACGGGGAGACCACCCTGGTGCTGCGCCACCTCATGCACACCGACGCACTCGACGAGCACACCCAGCGCTACGGTCCCGGTGCGGTCGGGATCGGCTGGGACCTGTCCCTGCTCGGGCTGGAGCGTCACCTCGCGACGGGGGAGGCCGCCGATCCCGCGGCCGTGGAGGAGTGGTCGACAGGCGAGTCCGGCCGGGCGTTCATGACCCGCAGCAGCGACGCCTGGTACGAGGCCGACGTCGCCGACGGCACCGAGGCCGCCGACGCACGGCTGCGGGCCGACCGCACCCTCGCCTTCTACACGGGTCAGGAGGAGCCGGCCTGACATGCACGCCTTCGACGTCCTCGGAGACCCGGTCCGCCGCCGGATCCTCGAGCTGCTCACCGAGGGGGAGCTCGCCTCGGGCGAGGTGGTGAGGGTGATCGCGGACGAGTTCGGCATCAGCCAGCCGGCCGTCTCCCAGCACCTGCGCGTGCTGCGCGAGAGCGGCTTCGCGACCGTACGCCCCGAGGGCGCCCGACGCCTCTACGCCGTGGACCCCACCGGCATGCGCGAGGTCGACGCGTGGCTCGAGCAGTTCCGCGGGTTCTGGGAGCAGCGGCTGGACGCGCTCGGCACCGAGATCGCCCGCGGTCGGAGCTCGCGGAGGTGAGGGCTCAGATGCCGGCGGCGGCCTTGATGCCGTCGCGCAGGGCGTCGAGCCGGCCGGCGGCCGAGATCCGCGCGGCGTCGACGTCCTCGTCGCCGACCCGGACGACCACCTCGAGGTAGCACTTGAGCTTGGGCTCGGTGCCGCTCGGCCGGACGATCACGCGCGCACCCTCGGCCAGCCGGTAGCGCAGGCCCTCGGTCGGCGGCAGGTCTGGGCTCCCGGCGGACAGGTCCTCGACGCGCTCCACGGCGAGGCCGCCGAGCGAGGTCGGGGGCTCGCGCCGCAGGGTGTCCATCGCCCGGGCGATCTCGGCCAGGTCCTCGACGCGGACCGAGAGCTGGTCGGTCGCGTGCAGGCCGTGCTCGCGGGCGATGTCGTCGAGCAGGTCGACCAGGCTGCGCCCGTCGGCCTTGGCGCCGGCCGCGATCTCGCACAGCAGCAGCAGCGCGGAGACACCGTCCTTGTCCCGCACGTGCTCCGGGTCGACGCAGTAGCCGAGCGCCTCCTCGTAGCCGAAGGCCAGCCCGTCGACGCGACCGATCCACTTGAAGCCGGTCAGCGTCTCGGCGTACGGCTGGCCGTGGGCGGCGGCCATCCGGCCGAGCAGCGAGGACGAGACGATGGAGGTGGCGTACGTCCCCTGCTTGCCGCGCTGCAGGAGCTGGTGGGCCAGCAGGGCGCCCACCTCGTCACCGCGCAGCATCCGCCAGCCGTGCGGGCCGGGCACCGCGGCGGCACAACGGTCGGCGTCGGGGTCGTTGGCGACGACCAGGTCGGCGTCGGTCCGCTCCGCGAGCTCCATCGCGAGGTCCATCGCTCCCGGTTCCTCGGGGTTGGGGAAGGCGACGGTGGGGAAGGCCCCGTCGGGCTCCTCCTGCTGCTCGACGACCTG
This sequence comes from Nocardioides euryhalodurans, assembly GCF_004564375.1. Classification (NCBI taxonomy): domain Bacteria; kingdom Bacillati; phylum Actinomycetota; class Actinomycetes; order Propionibacteriales; family Nocardioidaceae; genus Nocardioides; species Nocardioides euryhalodurans. Next base: position 1,502,038 of record NZ_CP038267.1, on the reverse strand, counting down.
GGGAGCGTCGAAGCCGGCGGTCTCGAGCACCTGCTGGACCGACGTCCCGCCGACGCCGTGGAGCGGCGTGTAGACGATCCGCAGGTCGCGGGCGCCGTCCACGGCCAGCCCGGCGACGGTGTCGAGGTAGCGGTCGACGATGTCGTCGGCCAGCGTGGTGCCGGCGTGCCCGCGCGGGACCTCGGCCACGGCGCCGACGGCGGCGATCTCCGCGGCGATGCCGGTGTCGGCCGGGGGCACGATCTGGCTGCCGTCACCCAGGTAGACCTTGTAGCCGTTGTCCTCGGGCGGGTTGTGGCTGGCCGTGACCATGACGCCGGCGACGCAGCCCAACTCGCGGATCGCGAAGGCCAGCAGCGGGGTCGGCAGCGGCCGGGGCAGCACCAGCGGCTTGAACCCGGCGCCGCTCATCACCTCGGCGGTGTCACGGGCGAACACGTCGGAGTTGCGGCGGGCGTCGAAGCCGATCACCACGGAGCTGCCGGAGCGGGCACCCTCCGCCAGGAGGTACGCCGCCAGTCCGGCCGCGGCGCGGACCACCACCGCGCGGTTCATCCGGTTGGGGCCGGCGCCCAGCGCACCCCGCAGGCCGGCGGTCCCGAACTCCAGCGTCCCGTCGAACCGGTCGGCCAGGTCGGCGGCGTCGCCCCCGGCCTCGACGTCCGCCACCACCGCGGCCAGCTCCTCGCGGGTCTCGGCGTCGGGGTCGTCGGCGATCCAGGCGCGGGCGCGGTCGAGGAGGTCGGCGGTGTCGGTGCTGCTCATGGCGGCACCGTACTGCGTCGCCCCGGGGCACCCGTCATGATGGCGGCATGGGGGAGCGACCCGTGGGAGAGCTGATCGAGGAGCTGGCGGCCCGGCTGGGGCCGGGCCGGTTCACCGAGGTGTGCGTCGACCTGCTCGGGGGTGCCCGGCGGGAGGACCACCTCGCCGAGCTGCCGTCGCTGACCGGCCACGACTGGTCGGCGGGCGAGCCGGTCCGCGACCCGGCGGTCTGGAAGGACCACTGGCTGCGCACCTGGGGCGCCCGCGGGCTGCTGCACTGCTGGGACGACCGGGCGACCGACGCGGTCCTGGCCGGGCTGGCCGACGAGGAGTGGCGCCCGGCCGAGATGTGCCTCAAGGTCGCAGCCCGGCACGAGGTGGCCGGCGCCGGTGACGGCGCGGCTCGCCTGGCCGCGCACCCCCTGCCCCGGGTCCGGGTGGCGGCCCTGCGCGCGCTGGCCGTGGTCGGCGACACCGAGCACGCGGCCGCGGTCGACGCCGCGCAGGGCGACCCGGAGGCCGACGTACGCCGGGCGGCCGGCCGGGCCCGGGAGCAGCTGCGTCGGCGGCTGGACCTCCCGGAGGAGGCGTGACCCGGCGCTTCACGTTCCACGCCGACTGGGTGGTCGACGCCCCGCCGGGGGAGGTGCAGTCCGTGCTGGTCGACCTCGAGCACTACCCCGACTGGTGGCCCCAGGTGCTCGCAGTCGCCAAGGTCGACGACGACCACGCACGGGTGCTGTGCCGCTCGACCCTGCCCTACACGCTCGACCTGCTGCTCACGGCCGTCCACCGGGAGCAGGCCCTGCTCGAGACCACCCTCGGGGGCGACCTGGTGGGCACGGTGCGCTGGCGGCTGACGCCTGCCGGTGGGGGAACCCGGCTCGCCTTCGAGCAGGAGGTCGTCGTCGGCCACCGGCTGCTGGCAGTCCTCGCCGGACCGCTGGCGCCGCTGCTCCGGTGGAACCACCACCGGATGATGGCCGGCTGCCTCACCGGCCTCCGGGCCAGGCTCGGCTGACCCGGAGGAGCGTCAGCCGAGCACGGCCAGCGCGGCGTCGTAGTCGGGCTCCTGCCCGATGTCGGGCACGAGCTCGGTGTGGAGCACCGTGTCGTCGACGTCGAGCACCACCACCGCACGGGCCAGCAGGCCGGCGAAGGCGCTGTCGAGCAGGCGGACGCCGTACCGCTCGCCGAAGTCGCCGCGGAACGCCGACCCGACCCGTACCGACTCCAGGCCCTCGGCCCCGCAGAACCGTTGCTGGGCGAAGGGCAGGTCCTCCGAGACGCAGACCACCGTCGTCCCGTCCAGGCTCGCGGCCAGCTCGTTGAAGCGGCGGACGCTCCGGGCGCACGTCGGGGTGTCGATGCTGGGGAAGATGTTGAGCACGACCCGCTGGCCCTCTGTGGCCGAGCGGTCGAAGTCGCGCAGGTCGCCCCCCGTGAGGACGTAGGCCGGAGCGGTGCTGCCGACTGCGGGGAGGTCGCCGGCGGTCCGCGCAGGGCGGCCCCCGAGTGCCGTGGTTGCCATGGCCCATTCCTACAGGACTTCTCAGGAGTCGAGCACCTCGTGCAGCCGCGCCGCGAACGCCTCGGGCTCCCCGGCCTGGCCGAACTCCCCGCCGAGGAAGCCGCCGTGGTGGCTCGGGAAGACCACGAGCTCCTCGCCGAGGGCCGCGGCGACCGCCTCGGACGTGCGCCACGTCAGCGTGCCCTTCGACTCGATGCCGGCAGCGGGGACCACGCGGGTCGGGGCGGCACTGACGGCGTCGGCGTCGAGGTCGAAGGCGGTGACGTCGTTGGCGACCCCGGAGAGCAGCGGGTCGTCGCGGCTGCCGTCGTCCTCGGTCGGCATGCCGAAGGCGGCGGGGTCCGGCGGCGGGGCCGCGAGGTAGGCGTCGGTGAACTCGCCCTGCCAGCTCGTCAGACCGATGAAGGCGGCCATGCCGGCGCCCCAGCCGTCGGCCCGGTAACGGTCCTGCACGGCCCGCTCGGCCGCCCGGGCAGCCGCGGCGTCGGGCAGGACGCCCAGGATCGGGGGCTCGTGGGCGACCAGGGTCGCGACGTCCCCCGGGTGGGCGGCGACCCACGCGAGGGCGTTGACCGCGCCGCCGCTGCTCGCGAAGACGTCGACCGGGCCGAGGCCAAGCGACGTGACGAGGCGGTGCAGGTCGTCGACGCTGGTGGCCGGCACCTGGCGCTGGTGGCCGTCCGTGCGGGTGCTCCGGCCCAGCCCGCGCTGGTCGTACGTCACGACGACCCGGTCGGTGAAGTGCGAGGCGAGGGTGGTGAAGCCCTCCGCGGTCATCGGCTGACCGATCATGACGAGCGGCCGGTGCCCGGACGGGGTGGCCGCGGGGCGGACGTCGTAGGCGATCGTCGCGCCCTCGGTGTCGAGGGTGTGGGACTCGATGGGCATGCTCGGCTCCTGGTGTGGGTCGGTCAGTCCTGCAGACCCGCGCGGTGCCGCGGACTCATCGGTCGAAGGCCGACCGGTGGAACTGCGGGCCCGCGAACGGCCCGCCGACGTGAGCGCCCTCGGCCTCGTCCTCGGGTCGGGTGGCGATCCGGTCGGCCCACTGCTCGGCGTCGTCCTGCGGGTCGTAGCCGATCTCGCGACCCGGCTCGAGGTCCCACCAGGCGCGGCTGTTGGCGCTGATGCCGTAGAGCACGTGGAAGCCCGGCGCCGGCGCCGTGAGCGACGCCTCGACCATCCGGACGCAGTCGTCGTGGGAGAGCCACGTCGAGAGGTTGCGGACGGTCTCGGGCTGCTCGAGGAACGACCCGATCCGGCAGGCGACGGCGTCGAGGCCGAAGCGGTCGGCGTACAGCGAGAGCAGCGCCTCGGCGGACACCTTGGCCACGCCGTAGAACGTGTCCGGCCGGGGTCGTGCGTCGGCCCCCAGGTGCTCGGAGCGCGGGGTGCGGCCGACCGCGTGGTTGGACGAGGCGTAGACGATCCGGCCGACGCCGTGCGCCAGCATGGCCTCGAGCAGCGCCGCGGTCGTGACGACGTGGGAGCCCAGCTCGGCCGCCAACGACGCCTCCTCCGGGATCCCGGCCAGGTGGACGACCCCGTCGGGCCGCTCCGCCTCGAAGACGGCGAGGACCGCGTCGGGGTCGGTGCAGTCGACGTTGTGCCAGGGACCGTCGTGGCCCTCGGGGGCGGGGACCAGGTCGAGCCCGGCGACCTGGTGGCCGCGGTCGGTCAGGCCGGGCAGCAGGACCCGGCCGATGCTGCCGGCGGCGCCGGTGACGAGGACCTTCATCGTCAGATCCGCCCCACCAGCTGCGAGAGCAGTCCGCCCATCCGCGACGCGGCGGCACGGCCGGCCTCCAGCACCTCGGCGTGGTCGAGCGGTTCGCCGGAGATGCCGGCGGCGAGGTTGGTCACCAGGCTGATGCCGAGGACCTCCAGGCCCGCCTCGCGGGCGGCGATCGCCTCGAGCGTGGTGCTCATGCCGACGAGGTGGCCGCCGATCGCCCGCACCATGCCGATCTCGGCGGGGGTCTCGTAGTGGGGGCCGGGGAACTGGACGTAGACGCCCTCGTCGAGGCTCGGGTCGATCTCCCGGCACAGGGCGCGCAGCCTCGGGCTGTAGAGGTCGGTCAGGTCGACGAAGTGGGCGCCCTCGATGGGGGAGCGGGCCGTCAGGTTGATGTGGTCGGAGATGAGCACGGGGGTGCCGGGCGTCCAGGTCTCCCGGAGCCCGCCGCAGCCGTTGGTGAGCACGATCGTGCGGCACCCGGCCGCGGCTGCCGTACGGACCGGGTGGACGACCGCGGCGACGCCCTTGCCCTCGTAGAAGTGCGTCCGGCTCAGGAAGACCAGCAGGTTCTTGTCACCGGCCCGGATGCTGCGGATCTTCCCGCTGTGCCCGGCGACCGCGGCGGCACCGAAGCCGGGCAGGTCGGTCGTCGCGATCTCGGCGTTGGCCTCACCGAGGGCGTCGACCGCGGGCAGCCAGCCCGAGCCGAGGACGAGGGCGACGTCGTGCTGCTCCACGCCGGTCAGGCGGGCAAGGGTGGTGGCCGCCCCCTGGGCGAGCTCCTGGGTCTCGTTCACGCGAGCACCCTAGACCCGCCGTCCCGTCAGGCGTTGACCGACGACATGTCGTCGTAGCGGTCGCCGGCCACGGCACCCCGCGGGACGGCGGCGTCGAGCGCGGCCAGGACGTCGCCGGTGAGCGTGACGCCGGCCGCGGCGACGTTCTCCTCGAGGTAGGCCACCCGCTTGGTGCCCGGGATCGGGGCGACGTCCTCGCCCTGGGCGAGCACCCAGGCGAGCGCGAGCTGGCCGGGGGTGACCTCCTGGTCCGCGGCGATCGCCCGGACCCGCTCGACCAGCGCCAGGTTGGTCTCCAGCGCCTCGCCCTGGAACCGCGGGAAGCGGCCGTTGGCGCGCGGGTCCTTGCTCCCGAGGCTGCTCGTGTCGAGGGCGCCGGTGAGCAGGCCGCGGCCCAACGGGGAGTACGGGACCAGGCCGATGCCGAGCTCGCGGATCGTCGGCAGCACCTCGTCCTCGAGGTCGCGGCTGAAGAGGGAGTACTCCGACTGCAGCGCGGTGATCGGGTGGGTGGCGTGGGCGCGACGGATGGTCGCGGCCCCTGCCTCGGAGAGCCCGAGGTGGCGCACCTTGCCGGCCTCGACCAGCTCGGACATCGCGCCGACGGTCTCCTCGATCGGCACCGACCGGTCGACCCGGTGCTGGTAGTACAGGTCGAGGTGGTCGACGCCGAGGCGCTGCAGCGACGCGTCGCAGGCGGAGCGGACGTACGCCGGGGAGCCGTTGATGCCGACCCGGGTGCCGTCCGGCAGCCGCTCGTTGCCGAACTTGGTCGCGAGCTGCACCTCGTCGCGCCGGCCGGCGATCGCCTTGCCGACCAGCTGCTCGTTGGTGAACGGGCCGTACATGTCGGCGGTGTCGATGAAGGTGACGCCGAGGTCGAGGGCACGGCGGATCGTCTCGATCCCGGCCTGCTCGTCGGGCGTGCCGTAGAACTCCGACATGCCCATGCAGCCGAGGCCGAGGGTGGAGACGGTGAGGGCGGAGTCGGACCCGAGCGTCCGGGTCCCGAGCGTGTGGTCGGTGGTCATGCGGCCCAGTCAACGCCTTCCTGCCAAATCGGACGACCCCTGTGTCTCATCTCCGTGGGCCTCGTTGCCGTCGGGGTGACGCGTGGTGCAGTGTGGGGCCGGTCACTCGGGAAGGACTCTCGGAAATGTCGCGTCTCATCTGGATTCTCGTAGCCGTCGTCGGAGCAGCGTCCTGGACGATGCTCGCCCTGGTCCGCGGGGAGGAGGTGTCGGCCCTCTGGATCCTGTTCGCGGCGCTCTCGTCGTACGCGATCGCGTACCGGTTCTACGCCCGGTGGATCGCCCGGCGGGTGCTCCAGGTCGACGACACCCGTGCCACGCCGGCGGAACGGCTCGAGAACGGCACGGACTTCGAGCCCACCGACCGCAGGGTGCTCTTCGGCCACCACTTCGCGGCGATCGCGGGCGCCGGCCCGCTGGTCGGCCCGGTCCTCGCCGCCCAGATGGGCTACCTGCCGGGCACGATTTGGATCATCGTCGGCGTCATCCTGGCCGGCGCCGTCCAGGACATGGTGATCCTCTTCTTCTCGATGCGGCGCGACGGCAAGTCGTTGGGCCAGATGGTCCGGGAGGAGATCGGCGTCGTCGGCGGTGTCGCCGCGCTGATCGCGGTCTTCCTGATCATGATGCTGCTGCTGGCGGTGCTGGCGCTGGTCGTGGTCAACGCGCTCGCCGAGTCGCCGTGGGGCGTCTTCTCGATCGGCATGACGATCCCGATCGCCCTGTTCATGGGCGTCTACCTCCGCTTCCTGCGCCCGGGCCGGGTGATGGAGGTGACCGTCATCGGCGTCGCGCTGCTGCTGCTCGCGATCGTCGGTGGCGGCTGGGTCGACGGCAACCCGGGGCTGGCCGAGGCGCTCACCCTCAGCCCGGAGACGCTGGCGATCGCGATCATCCTCTACGCGTTCGTCGCCTCGGTGCTGCCGGTGTGGGTGCTGCTCACCCCGCGTGACTACCTCTCGACGTTCATGAAGGTCGGCGTCATCGCGCTGCTCGCGGTCGGCATGATCATCGCCGCCCCGACGCTGCAGGCACCGGCGCTGTCGGAGTTCGCGCTCCCGGGCACCGGACCGGTCTTCGCCGGCAAGCTGTTCCCGTTCGTGTTCATCACGATCGCGTGCGGAGCCCTCTCCGGCTTCCACGCCCTGATCTCCTCCGGCACCACCCCCAAGATGGTGCAGAAGGAGAGCCAGGTCCGGATGATCGGCTACGGCGGCATGCTGATGGAGTCCTTCGTGGCCATCAGCGCCCTGATCGCCGCCTGCGTCATCGACCAGGGCCTCTACTTCGCGATGAACAGCCCGGCCGGGGCGACCGGCGGGGAGCCGGGAGCGGCCTCGGAGTTCGTCCGGACCCTCGGCTTCACCATCAGTCCCGACGCCTTGCAGTCGGCGGCCGACTCGATCGGCGAGGACTCGCTGATCTCCCGCACCGGTGGCGCGCCGACGCTGGCGTTCGGCATCTCGCTGATCTTCACCGAGGCCTTCGGGGGCGGGCTCGCCGCGTTCTGGTACCACTTCGCGATCATGTTCGAGGCGCTCTTCATCCTGACCGCCGTCGACGCCGGCACCCGGGTCGGCCGGTTCATGCTGCAGGACACCGTCGGCAACGTCTGGAAGCGCTACGGCGAGGTCTCGTGGAAGCCCGCCACCTGGTCGGCGTCGGCGATCGTGACGGGCGTGTGGGGCTACTACCTCTACGTCGGCGTCACCGATCCGCTCGGCGGCATCAACCAGCTGTTCCCGCTCTTCGGGATCTCGAACCAGCTGCTGGCCGCGATCGCGCTGACCCTGGCGGTGTCACTGCTGATCAAGCACGGCAAGGCGAAGTACGCGTGGGTGCCGGGCATCGGGCTGGCCTGGGACCTGATCGTCACGATGACGGCGAGCTGGCAGAAGGTCTTCAGCGACGACCCCAAGATCGGCTACTTCACCCAGGCGTCGACCTTCCGGGAGGCCCGTGACGCCGGCGATCTGCTGGCCCCGGCGACCACGCCGGAGCAGATGGACCAGATCGTCACCAACTCGATGGTCAACGGGTCGCTGCAGATCCTCTTCGCGGGGCTGGTCCTGGTCGTGGTGGCCAACGCCGCCGTGATCTGGGTGCGGGCGCTCAAGGCGGGCGGCCTCCCGACCACCGAGGTGCCGAAGGTCGAGTCCGACCTCGTGGCCCCCTCGGACTTCTTCGCGACCGCGGAGGAGAAGGAGGCCGTACGCCGCTGGGAGGCCGAGCGTGACGACCGCGGCGACCTCGTGGGTGGCGGTCGGCGATGACGGTGGTCGAGCACCTCGCCCGGGCCCGGCGCGGCGTCCTCTGGTACCTCCGGGAGTTCACCGGGGAGGCCCGCTGGGACGACTACCTCGACCGGTGCGCCCGTAGCGGCGAGCGGCCGATGTCGCGCCGGGACTTCGAGCGGCACCGGGCCGACCACCGGGAGACCTCGGTGGAGGGCCGCTGCTGCTGACCGGTCGGCCGGACGGCTCGGACCTGGTGGGCGACGGCCTACAACCCCGTCGACCGGCACGGACGACGGCGCAGCGCGGCGACGTAGTCGGCGGGAGCGTCCGCGGCCTCGGCGGCGTCGGAGAGCACCCCGAGGTAGGAGGCCGACGGCAGCCCGCCCTCGTAGGCGTCGAGGACGTAGGTCCACACCACGAGCTCGCCGGTCAGCGTCGCCACCCGCACCTTGGTCTTGCGGTAGAGCCCGAGGTCGGCCCCCTCCCAGCCGTCGAGGGAGGACTCGTCCTCGCGGGTGATGTCGTAGACCGCGACGAAGACCTGCTCGATCGGGTCCTCGACGATCGTCGAGAGCGCCCCGTCCCAGCCGTGCTCCTCGCCGCCGAAGGTCAGCCGCCACCCGGTCAGCCAGCCCGTGGTGCGTAGCGGGGAGTGGGGGCAGCGCTCGCCCATGCGTGCGGGATCGAGGTTGGTCCCGTAGGCGGCGTACAGCGTCACGGGCAGCAGGCTATCGGCCGGGACCGCCCCATTCGCGGCTGGCTGGCGTGGTCACTAGGGTGGGGCCGTGAGCGACAACCACTTCGATGTCCTGGTCCTCGGCGCCGGCCCCGGCGGCTACGTCGCCGCCATCCGCGCCGCGCAGCTCGGCAAGACCGTCGCGGTCGTCGAGGAGAAGTACTGGGGCGGTGTCTGCCTCAACGTGGGCTGCATCCCCTCCAAGGCCCTCCTCAGGAACGCCGAGCTGGCCCACACGCTGGCCCACGAGAAGGACAAGTTCGGCATCGAGGGCGAGGTGTCGATGTCCTACACGCCGACCCATCAGCGCTCCCGCAAGGTGAGCGAGGGGATCGTCAAGGGCGTCCACTTCCTCATGAAGAAGAACAAGATCACCGAGATCCACGGCTGGGGCACGCTCACCGGCCCGACCTCGATCGACGTCAAGGACGCCGACGGCGGGACGACCACCTACACCTGCGACGACCTGATCCTCGCCACGGGCGCCACGGTGCGGATGCTGCCCGGCATGCAGGTCAGCGACAACGTCGTCACCTACGAGGAGCAGATCCTCGACGGCGAGCTGCCCGGCTCGGTCATCATCGGCGGTTCCGGCGCGATCGGCGTCGAGTTCGCCTACGTCATGAAGAACTTCGGCGTCGACGTGACGATCGTGGAGTTCCTGGACCGGATGGTGCCGACCGAGGACGCCGACGTCTCCAAGGAGCTCCTCAAGCACTACAAGAAGCTCGGCGTGAAGGTCATGCTCTCGACCAAGGTCGAGAACGTCGAGGACACCGGCTCGGGCGTCCGGGTCACCGTCAGCCCCGCCGACGGTGGCGAGTCCGAGGTGATCGAGGCCGACAAGATGCTGGCGGCCTTCGGCTTCGCGCCGCGGCTCGAGGGCTACGGCCTCGACGCGACCGGGGTCGAGACCACCGACCGGGGCGCGATCGCGACCGACGAGTACGGCCGCACCAACGTCGACCACGTCTACGCCATCGGCGACGTCACCGGGAAGCTGATGCTGGCCCACGTGGCCGAGGCGCAGGGCGTGGTCGTGGCCGAGGTCATCGCCGGCGCCGAGACGATGCCGGTCGACATCGACATGGTGCCGCGGGCGACGTACTGCCAGCCCCAGATCGGCTCCTTCGGCTACAGCGAGGCGCAGGCCAAGGAGCTGGGCTACGACGTCAAGACGTCGACCTTCCCGTTCTCGGCGAACGGCAAGGCGATGGGCCTGGGCCACGCGGTGGGCTTCGTCAAGGTCGTCGCCGACGCCGAGTACAACGAGATCCTCGGTGCCCACATGATCGGGCCCGACGTCACCGAGCTGCTCCCGGTCCTGACGCTGGCCCAGAAGTGGGACCTGACGGCCGACGAGGTCGCGCGCAACGTCTTCGCCCACCCGACGCTGTCGGAGTCGGTGAAGGAAGCCGTCGAGGGCATCGCCGGCCACATGATCAACCTCTGACGGGAGCCAGATGTCTGACCACGTCGTCATCGTCGGCGGCGGGCCCGGCGGCTACGAGGCCGCCCACGTCGCCGCGCAGCTCGGCGCCGAGGTGACCGTCGTCGACACCGACGGGCTGGGCGGCTCGGCCGTCCTGACCGACTGCGTCCCGAGCAAGACCCTGATCGCCACGGCCGAGCTGATGGCCGAGATGGGCGGCGCGTCCGAGCTCGGCATCGGTTTCCACGACCAGGAGGGCGACGCCGCGACCGGCGTACGCGTCGACCTGCAGCGGGTCAACGAGCGGGTGCTCGGGCTGGCCCACGACCAGTCCGACGACATCGCCCGGCGGCTCGAGCGCGACGGGGTCCGGGTCGTCCACGGCCGGGGACGGCTGACCGGGCCTGGCACGGTCGAGGTCGCGCTCACGGCTGGCGGCACGCAGACGCTGGAGGCGGACGCCGTGCTGCTCGCGACCGGGGCCGCGCCCCGCGTCCTCGACAGCGCGCAGCCGGACGGCGAGCGGATCCTCACGTGGGAGCAGGTCTACGGGCTGACCGAGATGCCCGAGCACCTCGTCGTGGTCGGCTCGGGCGTGACCGGGGCCGAGTTCGCGTCCGCGTACCTCTCGCTCGGCATCGACGTCACCCTGGTCTCCTCCCGCGACCGGGTGCTGCCCGGCGAGGACGCCGACGCGGCGAAGGTCCTCGAGGAGGTGCTGACCCGCCGTGGCATGAACGTGCTGTCGAAGTCGCGCATGGCCTCGGTCACCCGCGACGGCGACACCGTCACCGTCACCCTCACCGACGGCCGGACCGTCGAGGGCTCCCACTGCATCCTGGCGCTCGGCTCGGTCCCCAACACCGCCGACCTCGGTCTCGCGGAGCAGGGGGTGCTGACCGACGACGGGGGCTTCATCACCGTCGACCGGGTGTCGCGCACCTCCGTGCGGGGCGTGTACGCCGCCGGCGACTGCACCGGCGTCCTGATGCTCGCGTCGGTGGCGGCGATGCAGGGCCGCATCGCGATGTGGCACGCACTCGGCGACGCGGTCACGCCGCTCGACCTGGCCAAGGTCTCCTCCAACGTCTTCACCTCCCCCGAGATCGCCACCGTGGGTGCCTCCCAGCAGGCCGTCGACGCCGGCGAGATCACGGCCGAGTCCGTCACCCTGCCGCTGAGCGGCAACGCGCGCGCCAAGATGCAGGGCGTCAAGGACGGCTTCGTCAAGCTCTTCTGCCGCCCCGGCACCGGCATCGTCGTCGGGGGAGTGGTCGTCGGTCCGCGCGCCAGCGAGCTGATCCACCCGGTCTCCATCGCGGTCGCCGAGAGCATCACCGTCGACCAGCTGGCCCACGCGTTCACGGTCTACCCGTCGATGACCGGCTCCATCGCCGAGGCGGCGCGGCGCCTGCACCACGTCTGACTCCACCCGCCCAGCCGGACCATCGGGGTTGACGGCCGTGTGAGGATGTCCGGCATGACTTCTCGGGGGAGCCGCCTGCTCGTGCCTGCCGTCGCCGTCGCCCTGGCCGTCCTCGGCCCGGCCCTGCCGGCAGCGGCAGACGACCCGGTGGACGTGCCGGGCACGGCGACGATCACGCTCCGGGGGGACGGCAGTGGACACGGCCGGGGGATGTCGCAGTACGGCGCCTACTCGGCCGCGCGCGCCCCGCACTCGCTGACCTCGACCGAGATCCTCGACTTCTACTACCCCGGCACGGACCCCGGCAGCGCTGGTGGCCGGGTCAAGGTGTGGATCCGCGGAGACGGTGACCGCGACCTCGTGGTCAGGGCCCGTGACGGGCTCACGATCGGCAAGGTCGGGGGCCGGACCTGGCGCCCGCGCGTGCCGCGGGTGAGGTCGTGGCGGGTCCGGTGGAGCCGGAGCGGCGACCACGTGGTCTCGTACCGCACGGCGAGGTGGCACACCTGGCGTGTCGTCGACGGCGACGTGGCCCTGGCGGCCGGCGGCAGGCCGCTGACGCTGCTGACGCGCGGCGGCGCCGTGAGCTATCGCGGCAGCCTGCGGTCGGTGGACTTCCAGGGCACGCAGCGGCTGACGGTCAACGTGCTGCCGATGGAGCAGTACGTCCGGGGTGTCGTGCCCGCCGAGATGCAGGCCGGTTGGCCGCAGCACGCGCTGCGGGCCCAGGCGGTCGCGGCCCGCACCTACGCCACGCACGAACGGGGTGACGGCAACACCTACTACGACCTCTGCGACACCGACGCCTGCCAGGCCTACGGCGGGGCGTCGGCGGAGACGAGGGCGACGACGAGGGCGACGACAGCGACGGCGGGCGACGTGCTCACCTACGGCGGGGAGACGGCCTTCGCCGAGTACTCCGCCAGCAACGGCGGCTGGACGGTCGCCGGCAGCGAGCCCTACCTCGTGGCCCAGGCGGACCCCTACGAAGGCACCTCGCCCGACTACTACGACTGGTCGCGGTCGATCGCCACCCGACAGCTCGAGCGGGTGCTCGGGCTGAGGGACCTGGCCCGCCTGCAGGTCGTGGAGCGCGACGGCCGCGGTCCGCGCGGTGGCCGGGTCGTGACGGTCACGGCGACCGGGCGCGGGGGAGACGTCAGCACCCTCGGCGGCGAGAGCTTCCGGAGCAGCCTCGGCCTTCCGTCGACCCTCTTCGAGGTCGGCAGGGTCCGCTAGAACTACGATCCTGTAGTTCCCGGGAACCGCTGGCGGGTCACCCGCGGGACGTGGTGCCATTCCCTCGAGCACCATCCGTCACCGTCGTCACACACGCCCCGGAGTCCTCCCATGTCCCGCCTCGGCACCGCCCTCGTCGCGAGCCTCGCCGTCCTCGCCGGCGGCCTGGTCATCTCCCCGGCGGCCGCGGCCGACCGCTGGGCGGTCCCGGCCTCGGCCTCGATCACGATCAAGGGACACGGCTACGGCCACGGCCGTGGGATGTCGCAGTACGGCGCCGAGGGTGCGGCCCGCGAGGGACTCACGTGGCGGCAGATCACGGACTTCTACTACCCCGGCACCACGGTCGGCCGTGCCCGCGGCACCATCGACGTCCACGTCTCCGCCGACACGACCGACGACCTCGTGGTCGTCCCGCGCTCCGGGCTGGTCGTTCACGACCTCGGCGCAGGGAAGAGCTGGCCGCTCCCGGAGCGGGACACCACCCGCTGGCGGGTGATCTGGCTCGACGGCGCCAACCGCGTGCAGTGGCTCGGCAACCGCTGGCGCACGTGGCGCACGCTCGCCGGCAGCGGCGCCTTCTCGGCCGGCACCGAGCCCGTGACATTGGTGACGCCGGGCGGCACCCGCGCCTACCGCGGCCGGGTCTCGGCCCTCCCGCTGTCCGGCGGCCGGGTCACCGTCAACACGGTGCGGCTCGAGTACTACCTCCGCGGCGTCGTCCCCCTGGAGATGCCCGCCCTGTGGAGCCCGGAGGCGGTGCGGTCCCAGGCGGTCGCCGCCCGCACCTATGCGGCGTACGAGCGCGCCCACCCGCGCTCCTCGGCGTTCGACGTCTACGACACCACCCAGAGCCAGGTCTACGGCGGGGTGGCGGCCGAGCACCCGGCCTCCGACGCGGCGATCCGGGCCACCCGGCGCCGCGTGCTGCGGCACGACGGCGCCCCCGCCTTCACCCAGTTCAGCTCCAGCAACGGCGGCTGGAGCGTCGCGGGCTCGCTGCCCTACCAGCAGGCCAGGGCCGACGCGTACGACGGCTGGTCGGGCAACCCCAACCGCAGCTGGTCGGTCACGGTCACGGACCGGAGGCTCGAGTCGACCTGGCCGGCCCTCGGCAACCTGCGCCGCATCGTCGTGGTGCGCCGGGACGGCAACGGACAGTGGAACGGCCGCGTCGCCTCGCTCCGGCTGGTCGGCTCGAAGAACACCGTCACCGTCACCGGCGACACCATGCGCTCGATGCTGGGCCTGAAGTCGACCTGGGTCACCTTCCGCGTGGGCTGACCCGCGTCAGCTCCCCGCCGCGGACCTGATCAGGCGGACGACGGCACCCGGGTGGCTGATCATCGGGACGTGCGAGCTGTCGATCTCGACGGTCGTCGAGCCGGCGCGCTCGGCCATCGCCCGCTCCGCCTCCGGCGGGATGATCCGGTCATCGCTCGCGACCATGAACCAGCTCGGGATCGACTCCCACGCGGGCGGTCCGGACGACGTCACGAGCGCCGCCAGCGCACCCGGGCGCTGGGTGGCGGCCATCACCGCGGCCGTCCGCCGGTCGAGGTCCTGCGCAAAGAGCCGGTGGAAGTGGGCAGGGTCGATGTAGGCGTCGGCGTTGCCGCCGGTCGCGCCGGGGAAGGGACGCAGCACCAGGTGGTCGGTCACCTCGCCGTGCCCGCCGCCGAGGCTGTTGGCGGCCGCGACGCTCTCGCCCTCGGCCAGCGCGTAGGCCGCGACGTAGACGAGCGCGGTCACGTCCGGGTCGCCGGTCGCGGCGTTGGTGATGACCGCTCCGCCGTAGGAGTGGCCGACGAGCACGACCGGTCCCTCGATGGTGTCGAGGAAGTCGCGGAGGTACGCCGCGTCGTCGAGCGGGCCGCGCAGCGGGTTGGAGAAGGCGATCACGGGGTAGCCCTTGCCGAGCAGCCGCGACGCCACGGCGTTCCAGCCGCTGGAGTCGGCGAAGGCGCCGTGCACCAGCACCACGGTGGGCTTCTCGGAAGGCGGCGTCGCCGCGCGGGCCGGTACGCCACGCGCCTCGGCTCCCAGGGTCGGGGCGGCAGCGGTCAGCGAGCTCGTGCCGAGCAGCAGCAGCGCGGCCAGCCCGGCAGCCAGCGCGGTGGAGGCGCGGCGCGTACGCCGCGGTGGGGCAGTCAACATGGTGGGTCTCCTCGGGTCGGTCGGACCCGACCACCCTCGGCGGCCGCCGGCGGCGGCCGGACCACGTGGGATGCGTAGTCGTGCCCTCGTCACCGGCCCCGCACGTGGATACAGTCGTCGCTCATGGGAGGGGAGGGCCCGATCCTCGGACGGGACCCGGAGCTGCAGCAGGTCCACCGCCTGGTCGCGAACGCACGCAACGGCCGCGGCGGCGCGCTGCTGCTCGTCGGCGAGCCCGGCATCGGGAAGACCACCCTGCTGCGAGCGACCACTGCCGCCCCCGCCGACTTCCGGGTGCTCCGGGCAGACGGGCACGAGGCCGAGTCGACGATCCCGTACGCCGCGCTGCACCGGCTGATGATCCCGCTCCGCGAGCACGTCGCGACGCTGCCCGAACGCCACCAGCAGGCGCTGCGCGTGGCCACCGGCTCGGCCGTCGGACCACCTCCTGACCGGTTCCTGGTCGGGCTCGGCATCCTCGGGCTGCTCGCGGCCGCCGGAGAGGTCGCCCCCGTCGCCTGTGCCGTCGACGACACCCACTTCCTGGACTCCGAGTCCCTCGACGCGCTCGCGTTCGTGGCGCGCCGGCTCGAGGCCGAGTCGGCGGTGCTGGTCTTCGCGAGCCGCGACGTCGCCGAGGTCGAGCAGCGGATGGCCGGAGTCCCCGTCCTGCGGCTCACCGGCCTGTCGCACGACGCCGCCGTCCGGTTGCTGGCCTCCCGGCTGCCCGAGCCGATCGACCCGGCGGTGGCGACCCAGATCGCGGCGGCCACGGGTGGCAACCCGCTCGCCCTGACCGACCTGGCCGTGGAGCTCAACGCCACGCGCCTCGCCGAGTCGAGCTTCGCCGACGAGCCGGTGCCGGTCGGGCACCACCTCGAGGCGCACTACCTGCGACGGGTGCGGCTCCTCAGCGAGGACCAGCAGCACTGGCTGCTGGTCGCCGCCGCCGACTCCACCGGCAACCTGGACATGATCCGGTCGGCCGCCGGCTCGCTCGACATCGCGCCGACGGCCGGCGACGAGGCCGAGGCCGCCGGACTGGTCGAGCTCGACCTCACCGTCAGGTTCCGGCACCCCCTGGTCAGAGCGGCGGTGTACGGGGCGGCACACGGCGCCGACCGACGGCGGGTCCACGCCGCGCTCGCCGGGGCGGCGTCCGGGCTCGGCGCGGCGGAGCTCGAGGCCTGGCACTCCGCGAAGGCGACCGTGGGCACCGACGCGGCGGTCGCGGACCGGCTGGAGAGCGTCGCCGACCTCGCCGGCCTCCGCGGGGGCTTCGTGTCGCGGGCGAGCGTGCTGGTGCAGGCGGCGGCGCTGACGCCGGACCGTGCCCTCGGCTACGCCCGGCTGGTCGCGGCCGCCGAGGCGGCGCTCGCTGCCGGCGTCGCCCAGTTCGCCAAGGGGATGCTCGACGAGGTCGACGAGGACCTGCTCGACCCGCTGGCCCGGGGGCGGATGGCGGCGGTCCGCGCGAGCGTCGCCATGTTCACCGCCGACCCGGCGCTGCGGCACGCCTCGGCCGACCTGCTGGTCGCGGCCGAGGCGATGTCGGCGTACGACCTCACGGCCGCGCAGGACACCTTGATCCAGGCGCTCTACTTCCTGCTCCCTGCGGAGCGGCTCGCCACCGGCGTCTCGATCTCCGAGCTCGGCAAGCGGCTGCAGGAGGGGGCCGAGCTGCAGGACGGGGTCGCGGCGACGATCCTGCGGGGCCTGGCAGCACACCTGACGATGCCCTACGCGGAGGCGGTGCCGCTGATGCGTAAGGCGGTCGGCGCGATCGCGGCCCTTGCCGACGAGCAGCTGCTCACCTACGGCGCGATCAGCCTCGTCCTCACCAGCGCTCTCTGGGACGCGCACGGCATGCGAGCCGGGCTGGAGCGAACCGCCGAGGCTGCCCGCGACCTCGGCTCGTTGCGGGTCCTGGACATGGTCCTCTGGTCGATGTCGCTCTCCGAGCTCCGGGCGGGCACCCCCCGCCGCGCTGCCCAGTGCGTCGAGCAGGTCCGCGACCTTCGCCGCGCCATCGGCTACCAGTCCGAGCACGTGGTCAACCCGGCGGTGCTCGCGTGGACGGGCGCGCCGCGGGAGCAGGTGGAGCTGTTCGCCGAGCAGGCGCGCACCATCGGGATGGGTGGCGTGCACGCCTCCGGCATCACCGCGCTCGCCGTGCGCGACCTGGCCGAGGGCGCCTACGAGGGGGCGTTCGAGCGGCTCCGACCGTTCGTCGACGACCCGTTCCTGCAGGTCACGCCCCTGGAGTACGCCGACTTCGTGGAGGCCGCGGTCCGGAGCGGTCGACCCGAGGAGGCCCTCCCGTTCGTGGACCGGCTCGAGCGGCTGGCAGCCGCCAACGGCTCGCCCTGGAACGCCGGCGTGGCGGCGCGATCGCGGGCGCTCGTGGACGACGGCGCGGCCGAGGAGCACTTCACGCGGTCCCTCGCCGCGCTGGAGCCGACCGAGGTGGACGTGGAGCTGGCCCGGACCCACCTCCTCTACGGCGAGTGGCTGCGCCGCGCCAGGCGTCGCCGGCAGGCTCGCGACCACCTGCGTCGGGCCACCGACCTCTTCGAGCGCAGCGAGGCACCCGCGTTCGCCGAGCGGGCGCGGCACGAGCTCGAGGCCACGGGTGAGGCGCCGCGGGAGCCGGGAGCCGGGCAGGGACCGGGGTTGACCACCCAGGAGCTCACGGTCGCCCGGCTCGCGGCGTCCGGCAGCACCAACGCCGAGATCGGCGCCACCATGTTCCTCAGCGTCAACACCGTGGACTACCACCTGCGGAAGGTCTTCCAGAAGCTCGGCATCTCCTCACGCCGGCAGCTCTCCGACCGGCTGGCTCCGGTGACGGCGGAGGATGCGGGCTGACGGACTACGCACGCCACGTGGTCCGGGCCCTGACCGTCCGCACGACGCTGGGATCACCCAGCCGAGGAGGACGCCATGCCCTATGTCACCGCCGACGACGGCGCGCAGATCTTCTACAAGGACTGGGGCGACGGGGGGAGTCCCGTCGTCCTCAGCCACGGTTGGCCGCTCAACAGCGACGCCTGGGAGGCGACCGCGAGGTTCCTCGCCGAGCACGGCCACCGGGCCATCGCCCACGACCGGCGCGGCCACGGCCGGTCCAGCCAGACCTGGAACGGCAACGAGATGGACACCTACGCCGACGACCTGGCCTGCCTGGTCGACGCCCTCGACCTGACCGGCATGACCTTGGTCGGCCACTCGACCGGGGGCGGCGAGATCGTGCGGTACGTCGGTCGCCACGGCACGAGCCGCGTGGCCGGCCTGGTGCTGGTGGCCGCCGTACCGCCGCTGATGCTGCGCACCGACGACAACCCGGAGGGCCTGCCCATCGAGGTCTTCGACGGGATCCGGGCGGGCGAGGCCGCCAACCGCTCGCAGCTCTACCGCGACTTCGCCGACGGCCCGTTCTTCGGGCACAACCGCAACGGGGACGTGGCCCAGGGCTTCCGTGACGCGTTCTGGCTGCAGGGCATGGCG
The DNA here is from genome assembly GCF_004564375.1 of Nocardioides euryhalodurans. Classification (NCBI taxonomy): domain Bacteria; kingdom Bacillati; phylum Actinomycetota; class Actinomycetes; order Propionibacteriales; family Nocardioidaceae; genus Nocardioides; species Nocardioides euryhalodurans. Next base: position 1,483,442 of record NZ_CP038267.1, on the reverse strand, counting down.
TGCGGCCACCGGGCGGCGTACGAGTGCATCGCCGCCTTCTCGGCCACCGACTTCCGCCCGGACCTCGCCAAGGTCGACGTCCCGACCCTGGTGATCCACGGGGACGACGACCAGATCGTGCCCTTCGAGGTGGGCGGCAAGCGCTCCGTCGGGATGGTCGACGGAGCGGTCCTGACCGTCTACGAGGGCAGTGGCCACGCCCTGCCCGACACCGACCGCGACCGGCTGCACGCCGATCTGCTCGCCTTCATCGACTCCTGAGAGGAACCGCACATGAACGACCGGCCCGACACCGTCGTCCTGGTCCACGGACTGTGGATGACCCCCCGCAGCTGGGAGCACTGGGTGACCCACTACGAGGCTCGCGGCTTCCGCGTCCTGACCCCGGCCTACCCGGGCTTCGAGGTCGAGGTGGAGGCGTTGCGGGCGGACCCCACCCCGATCGCGGAGGCCGACATCGTCGCGACCATCGACCACCTCGCCTCAGTGGTGCGGTCCGTCGACACCCCGCCGATCATCATGGGCCACTCGTTCGGGGGAGCCCTGACCCAGATGCTGCTCGCCCGCGGCCTGGGTGCCGCAGGAGTGGCCATCGACTCCGCGCCGACCGAGGGGGTCCGGGTCAACCCGGTGTCCCAGGTCAAGAGCCTGTTCCCGGCGCTCAACAACCCCGCCAAGCGACACCAGGCCGTGGGCTTCACGGCCGAGCAGTTCCACTACGCGTTCACCAACACGCTGGACGCGGAGGCCTCGCAGGCGGCGTACGACCGCTACGCGATCGCCGCGCCGGGGAAGTGGGTCTGGGACTACGGGCTGATCGCCAACTTCAAGCCCGGCCACCAGGAGACCTGGGTCGACTACTCCGCCGACCGCGCGCCGCTGCTCTTCATCGCCGGGGCGGAGGACCACATCATGCCGCCGTCGGTGAACAGGTCGAACTACAAGCACTACAAGAAGTCGCCCGCCCTGACCGAGTACGTCGAGCTCGAGGGGCGCGACCACTGGACGTGCGCTGCTCCCGGCTGGGAGGCCGTCGCCGACCAGGCGCTGGACTGGGCGGTCGAGCACGCCCAGCCGCTGCGGTCGACGGCGGGCTGAGGCCGGAGACCCGGCGGGCTCCCCGGCCGCGGCGGCCGGCGTGCCTAGCATGGAGGCATGCCCCGGGTGGTGCTGGTCCTCGTGTCCGTGGTCTTCGGAGTGGCGGCCGCGCTGCTGCTCGTGACCGGCCCGACGGTCGTCGTCGACGGGGACGAGCAGAGCTGCCCGGGGATCGTCGTCTCCGCCGAGGGCGGCGCCGGCCCGGCCGCGTGCGGTCCGGTCCAGGAGCGCTGGCTCTGGTACGCCGTCGCCGCGGGGCTCATCAGCCTGGCCGCCGGGACCGGAGCCGCCTTCCGGCAGCCGACGGAGTCGGAGGGCGTCGCGACACGATCTCGTGAGTCGAGTGATATCGATTGACAATCGATAGGTAAGGCCCGATAGTCGATCCATGATGACGACCGATCGGGTGGTGTTCGTGCTCCGCGGCCTGCTGGTGCTCGCCTTCGCAGCGATCCTGCTGCTGCAGGTGATGAGCATCCCGGGGACCCTCGCCTACAACGCGGAGCAGAGCGCCGACCCGTTCTGGCACTACCCGCTGCTGGTGGTGCTCGAGGTGGAGCTGATCTGCGTGCAGGTGGTCGTCGTCGCCACCTGGATGCTGCTGGGGATGGTCCGCGAGGACCGGATCTTCAGCGACGCGGCCTTCCGCTGGGTCGACCTGATCATCGGCGCCATCGTGGCCGCGTGGCTGGTCTGGGCGGGTCTCGCGGTGTTCGTCTTCGCCACCAGCGACGATCCCGGCCTCCCGCTCCTGATGGGCATCGTGCTGCTCGCCGGCGCCGTCCTCGGGCTGCTGATGTTCGTGATGCGGGCCCTGCTCCGCCAGGCCACCGCGCTGCGGTCCGACATGGACGCGGTGATCTGAGCGATGCCGATCGTGGTCCGCATCGACGTGGAGCTCGCCCGCCGCAAGCTCAGCGTGGGGGAGTTCGCCGAGCAGGTCGGGCTGACCCCGGCCAACGTGGCGGTGCTCAAGAACGGCCGGGCCAAGGCGGTGCGTTTCAGCACCCTCGAGGCGATGTGCCGGGTGCTCGACTGCCAGCCCGGTGACCTGCTCGAGTGGGTGGACGAGTGAACACCCCACGAGTGAGCACGCATGCCCCCGACCGTGGCACGCTGGTCGTGAGGACAGGGGGAGACGTGCTGATCCGGACCGAGGGGCTGACCAAGCGGTTCGGCCGCGTCACCGCCCTCGACGACCTGACGTTCACCGTCGAGCCCGGCATCACCGGGCTGGTCGGCGCCAACGGCGCCGGCAAGTCCACGATGCTCAAGATCCTGCTCGGCCTGCTGCCGGCGACCTCGGGGACGGCCGGCGTGCTCGGCCTCGACGTGGCCACCGAGGGCCCGGCGATCCGCGAGCGTGTCGGCTACATGCCCGAGCACGACTGCCTGCCGCCCGACGTGACCGCCACCGAGTTCGTCGTCCACATGGCGCGGATGTCCGGGCTGCCGGCGACCGCCGCCCGTGAGCGCACGGCCGACATCCTGCGCCACGTCGGGACCTACGAGGAGCGCTACCGGCCCATGGGCGGCTACTCCACCGGCATGAAGCAGCGGATCAAGCTCGCCCAGGCCCTGGTCCACGACCCGGGCCTGGTGCTCCTCGACGAGCCGACCAACGGGCTGGACCCCGCCGGTCGCGACGACATGCTGGAGCTGATCCGGCGGATCGGGAGCGAGTTCGGCATCTCGGTCATCGTCACCTCCCACCTGCTCGGTGAGCTGGAGCGCGTCTGCGACGGGATCGTCGTCATCGACGGGGGTCGGCTGCTGAAGCACTCCACCACCGCGTCGGTCACCGCCGCGACGCCGGTCGTCACCGTCGAGGTCGACGACGACCCGGCGGCGCTGCTGGCCCGGCTGTCCGGGCGGGGCGTCACGGTCCGCGCCGACGGCCGGCTGCTGCACGTCGACGTCACCGACGAGTCGGCGTACGACGTGGTGCGCGACAGCGTCGCCGCACTCGGGCTCGGGCTGGTCCGGATGGAGCGGCAGCGCCACCGGATGACCGAGATCTTCACGGCGGAGGAGCAGCATGTCTGAGCCGACGACGAGCCCCACCGGCGCGATCCACGACATCGGCTACCGCCACTACGACGGACCGCGACTGGGGGCCGCCTACATCCGGCGCTCGCTGTTCGTCGACACGCTGCGGGGGCCTTCGGCCTGGGCCGCTCGGCGCGGTCGAAGGTGATGCCGTTCCTGCTGCTCGCCGTGATGGCCCTGCCGGCGATCACGATCGGGATCGTCACCGGCTACTTCGGCTTCCCGCAGCTGCCGCTGAGCTACACCTCCTACTACTTCGCGCTGCAGGTCGCGATCGTGATCTTCGTGGCCTCCCAGGCCCCGGCGGCGATGTCGCGCGACCTGCGCTTCCGGGTGGCGCCGCTCTACTTCTCGCGACCGCTGAGCCGGCAGCAGTACGTCCAGGCCAAGTACGCCGGCATGGCCACCGCGCTGTTCATCCTGGTCGCGCTGCCGATCACGCTCCTCTTCGCGGGCGCGCTGCTGGCGGAGCTGCCGCTCGACGAGCAGCTGCCCGACTACCTCCGCGCGATGGGCGGGGCGGTCGTGCTGGCCCTGGTGCTGGCCGGGATCGGGCTGGTCGTCGCCGCGATGACACCGCGTCGCGGGCTCGGGGTGGCCGCGGTCGTCGGCGTGCTGCTGGTGCTCTCGGGGATCCAGGCGGCCGTCCGGGGCATGGCCGAGGAGTTCGGCAACGACACCTTCGCCGGGTACGCCGGGTTGCTCTCGCCGTTCTCGCTGGTCGACGGGGTGATGACCGGCGTCCTCGGCTCCGACTCGGTGATGGCCACGCCGCCGGAGGGAGCGGTGATGGCGGCGGTCTACTGCGTGGTCGCGGTCGTGCTGGTCGTCGGCTGCTACGCCGCCCTGCTGGGCCGCTACCGGAAGGCACTGTCATGAACACCCCACGGAATCGCGGACTCCCCCCGCTCCGCTCCTCCAGCCCACGATTCCGCGGGGGCCTCGCATGAGCACCGTGGACCTCGAGCAGGTCTCGCGCTGGTACGGCAACGTCGTGGCCGTCAACGACGTCACGATGCACCTCGGGCCCGGTGTGACCGGCCTGCTGGGGCCGAACGGGGCCGGCAAGTCGACGCTGATCAACATGATGGCGGGCTTCCTCGCACCGTCGGCCGGCACGGTCACGCTCGACGGCCGCCCGCTCTACCGCGACCCGGAGATCTACCGCGAGGTCGGACTGGTCCCCGAGCGCGAGGAGATGTACGACGCGGTCAGCGGCTGGGCCTTCGTGCTGGCCAACGCCCGGCTGCACAAGCTGGCCGACCCGGAGGCGGCCGCGAGGCGCGCCATCGCGACCGTCGAGATGGCCGACGCTCAGGACCGGGACATCCGGACGTACTCCAAGGGGATGAAGCAGCGGATCAAGATGGCGACCGCGATCGTCCACGACCCGACGGTGCTGCTGCTGGACGAGCCGTTCAACGGCATGGACCCGCGGCAGCGCATGCACCTGATGGACCTGCTCCACGAGCTCGGCGACCAGGGCCGGACGATCCTCTTCAGCTCCCACATCCTCGAGGAGGTCGAGCAGATCGCGGGCCGGATCGAGGTGATGGTCGCCGGGCGGCACGCGGCCTCGGGCGACTTCCGGGAGATCAGGCGGCTGATGACCCAGCGGCCCCACCAGTACACGATCCGCTCCGACGACGACCGGGCCCTGGCCTCGGCCGTGATCGCCGAGACCTCGACGTCCGGCGTGGAGCTGGTGGCCGACGGCGCCGGCGGCACCACCGTGCACGTCCAGGCGCTCGACTTCTCGGCCTTCGTCCACGCGTTGCCGCAGGTCGCCTCCCGGCACGGCATCCGGCTGCTCGAGGTCCGGCCCGCCGACGAGTCCCTGGAGTCCGTCTTCTCCTACCTGGTGACGCGATGAGCCACCCCATTCGAATGCTCACTGCGTTCCGCTCCGAACGGGGACCCCGGCGATGAACGAGCTCATGAACCGCACCGTCGCCCAGCTGACCGCTCGCAGCCTGCTGGGCCGCAGGCGCACCCTGCTGCTGATGCTGCTCCCGCTGGCGCTGCTCGGCCTCTGCACGCTCGCGCGGATCCTCGCCGGCCTCGATCCCGGCATCGCCGCCGAGCTCGACGGGCCGCTGGCGCCCGACCTGCTGACCGCGTTCGGGATCGCGATCGTGATGCCGCTGCTCGGACTGATCGCCGGGACCGGCTCGATCGGCCCGGAGATCGATGAGGGGTCGATCGTCTACCTCCTCGCCAAGCCGCTCAACCGCTACACGATCGTGCTCACCAAGCTGGTGGTGGCGATCGGCGTCGTCGCCGCCTTCGGGGTGCTCCCGGTCTTCGCCGCCGGGGTGGTGCTCACCGGCGAGGTGGGCTCCGTGACCGTCGCCTACGCCGCCGGCGCGTTCGTCGCCGGGGTCGCCTACGCCGCCGTCTTCCTCTGCCTGGCGGTGATCACCCGCAACGCGGTGGTCGTCGGCCTGATCTACGCGCTGATCTGGGAGTCCCTCGTCGGCGGCCTGGTCCCCGGCGCGCAGACCCTGAGCATCCAGCAGTGGTCGCTCGCGGTCGCCAAGGAGGTGTTCGGCGACGGCGCCTACCGCTACGGCATCGGCGCCGCCGTCGAGTTCTCCACCGGCCTCGTGGCGCTGCTCGTCGTCACGATCGGCGCCACTGCGTACGCCGGTCGTCGGCTGCAGACCCTGCGACTCCACGACGACTCGTGACGGGTGCCCGGACACCGACCCGGGCATGATGGGGCAAGGGCACGCCGAGGAGAGGGCCGGAGCATGGGGACGGACGACTTCTGGGACCGGGTCGACCGGCACGTGGTGCGCTACGGCGCCTCGTTCGCGCCGCTGGTCATCGAGCGGGCCGCCGGGAGCTACGTCCACGACGACAGCGGCCGCGCGATCCTCGACTTCACGTCCGGGCAGATGAGCGCCGTCCTGGGCCACAGCCATCCCGACGTCGTCCGCGCGGTGACCGGGTCGGTCTCGACGCTGGACCACCTGTTCAGCGGGATGCTCAGCCGGCCGGTGGTCGACCTGGCGACCCGGCTCGACGCCACGGTGCCCGACCCGTTGACGAAGACGTTGCTGCTCACCACGGGTGCGGAGGCCAACGAGGCCGCGCTCAAGATCGCCCAGCTGGCGACCGGGCACTACGAGATCGTGTCCTTCGACCGCTCGTGGCACGGGATGACGTCGGGGGCGCGGGCCGCGACGTACTCAGCCGGGCGCCGCGGCTACGGCCCGCCGGCCCCGGGCAACCTCTCGTTGCCGACCCCGAACGCGTACCGGTCACCCTTCCGGCGCCCCGACGGCTCCCACGACTGGGAGGCCGAGCTGGAGTTCGGCTTCGGGATGGTCGACCAGCAGTCGTCCGGCAGCCTGGCGGCCTGCCTGGTCGAGCCGATCCTGTCCTCGGGCGGCATCATCGAGCTGCCGCTCGGCTACCTCCGCCGCCTCCGTGAGCTCTGCGACGAGCGGGGGATGCTGCTGATCCTCGACGAGGCGCAGACCGGGGTGGGCCGCACCGGCACCATGTACGCCTTCGAGCGCGACGGCGTCGTCCCCGACATCCTCACCCTGTCCAAGACCCTCGGCGGGGGGCTGCCGGTCGCGGCGGTCATCACCACGACCGAGATCGAGGCGGTGTGCCACGACCGGGGCTTCCTGTTCTTCACCACCCACGTCTCCGACCCGCTGGCCGCCTCGGTGGGCCTGGCCGTGCTCGACGTGGTCGAGCGTGAGGGGCTGGTCGCCCGCGCGGCCACCCTGGGGAAGCGACTGCAGCAACGCCTGCGCGAGCTCGAGGACCGCCACGAGGTCGTCGGGGACGTCCGGGGGAGGGGCCTGCTGCAGGGGGTCGAGCTGGTGCGCGACAAGGCCTCGAAGGAGGCGGCCGACGAGCTGGGCCGGGCCGTGACCGCGGCCTGCCTCGAGCGCGGCCTGCACCTCAACATCGTCCAGCTCCCCGGCATGGGCGGCATCGTCCGGATCGCGCCGCCGCTGACGATCGGCGACGAGGAGCTGGAGTCCGGGCTCGACATCCTCGCGGCGTCCCTGGCGTCGGTCGCCGGCGACGGCTGAGGCCCTGCCTCCCTCACCGGGTCTCGAGGCTCGCTCCGCTCGCACCTCGACCTCCGGGCACGGCGCGCTGCCCCGGTGATCGAGGTGCGAAGGCCGCCGGGCCTGAGCCTCGAGATCCCCGCACCCGACGCGCCGGCCCGGCGTCAGCTGCTGACGGTCTCCGACTCCAGCGCCTCGGCCAGCAGCGTCACGAGCGCCTCGACCTGGACGTCGACCGTGCCGGCCTCGTCCTCGTCGGCACCGTCGAGCGCCCGGGCGGCGAGGCCGGCCTTGGCGTCGATCAGCTCGGCGATCCGCGCGTCGATGGTCTGCGCGGCGATGATCCGCCAGGCGGTGACCGGCATCTGCTGGCCGATGCGGTGGACCCGGTCGATCGCCTGGGTCTGCTCCGCGTTGGTCCACGAGAGCTCGGCCAGGACGACGTTGGAGGCGACCTGGAGGTTGATGCCCACGCCGGCCGCGGTCAGCGAGCAGACGATCACGTGGACGTCCGGGTCGTTGACGAAGGCGTCGATGGCCTCCTGCCGCGCCTTCGAGGTCTGGCCGCCTCGGATGGAGGTGTGCTTGATCCCACGCTGGGCGAAGAACTGCTCGGCGCCGTCCATCACGTCGTTGTGCTTGGCGAAGAAGACGACCTTGCCGGCGCTGCGCGCCAGCTGGGCGGCGTAGTCAGCGGCGAGCTCGGTCTTGGCCTGCCCGATCCGTCGCACCATCGCGAACACGTTGTCGCCGCTGGTGTCGTCGTCGCTGCTCTCGGCGACCTCACGCTCGGCCACCCGGCGTACGAGCTCGGGGTCGATCCCGTCGACCTCCTCGCCGGTGCGTGCCTTGCGGTGCTCGAGCGCCGCGCGATAGCGGCCCACCAGCCGCTGCGCGAGCTGCCGCTCGGCCTCGGCGATCGAGCGGCCGACCGCACCCTCGAGCTCGACCGGCAGGTCGGCCACGCGGCGGGCGGGGATGTCGGCGGCGACGTCGACCTTCTTGCGACGCACGATGCCGAGGTCGACCACGGCCTGCCGGGCGGCGGGGTAGAAGGCGTGGTCGGCCGGGGTCATCCCGGTGTCCTCGAGCGCGGCCAGCAGGTCGTCTCCCGGCTTGCGCTCGCCGACCCAGCCGAGGAACTCCCAGATCGCCCGGAAGTCCTCGATGTCGTTGATCAGCGGGGTGCCGGTGAGCGCCATCAGCAGCGGGCGGGCGATCCGGTTGCGGACCCGCTCGGAGACCTCGATGACCTGCTGGGAGCGCTGCGACTTCTTGTTCTTGATGTAGTGGGCCTCGTCGACCACGACCCCGCGGAAGCCGTGCTTGCCGATCCAGTCGACGTGGCGGTCGAGCACCTCGTAGTTGACGACCACGATGTCGGCGAAGCCGTCGATGGTCTCGCCGTCGCCGTGGATCACCGACACCGACCGGTGGGGGGTCCACCGCTCGGCCTCGCGGGCCCAGTTGGTCTTGACGACGTTGGGGACCACCGCGAGGAGCGGGTAGGCGTTGGCGACCTGGGCGGCGAGCAGCGCCTGGGCGGTCTTGCCGAGGCCGGGCTCGTCGGCCAGCAGGAAGGTGCGGTGGCCCTCCGCGACGGCGGAGAGCACGCGTGACTGGTGGGGCATCAGCTCGGTGCCCGGGGGGACGGCAGTCGCCCGGGGCTCGGGGAGCTCCATGCAGGCGGGGGCACCCGGGGCGGGGTGCTCGAAGGCGTTGAGGACCGGGCCGATCAGCTCCCAGCCCGCCAGCCGCCCCTTGGCCTTGGGTCGCGCCTGGCTGAAGTCGGGGACCAGGAACGGGTTGGCCAGCTGGGCCGACACCACCGACTGAGGGACCGCCCTGCGCTCGGTGCGCGAGGCCTCCTCGGAGGGGGCTGCCGTCTCCTCGGGCTCGGGCTCGAGGCCGGCGTCGCGCTGCATCTCGCGCTGCAGCTCCCGGGTCGCCTCGGTGATCTCGGCGTCCTCCTGGAGCAGCGAGAAGAGGGACGGCTCGCGGGCCGCCGTACGGGCCAGGTTGGTGGCCACGCCGTCGAGGCGCCGGAGCTGGTTGTCGCGCTGGGCCTCGGTGGCCGCGTCGTCGGCCAGGATGCGGGCCCGCTCGGCGCGGGCGAGCAGCGCGATCGCCTGGAACCGTGCCCGGTGGCGTGCGGTCATCTGACGGCGCTCGACCGCGATGTCGATCTCGCGGACGGCCTTCGCCAGGACGGCCATCAGGCCGCCGTCGCCCTGCCTGCGGGCAGGGGCACGCCTGCCTCGCCGACTCCCGCCGGACCGGTTCTCACGCTTGGTGGCCAACCAACAGCTCTCTTCCTCGTACGACGTCCGCCCCGGACACACCGAACTCGCCTCAGCGGCCCGCCCGTCGGGCGGCCGGCAGTCCTGGAGACCTGTGCTGCCCCCGGGAGATCATCGAGACCGGCGGCGATCGCCACCCGACAGGGGCCTTCAATCCGGTCTCGGCACCCGCTCAGCACGTGCCGGAGCTGCCAGTGTACGAGGTCGGCCCCCGGTTGCGCAGCCAGCCCGCCGGTCGACCTGAATTGGTGGGGTCTCCTCTCTGGCGCGATGGCGGGCCGCGTGGAAGATTCGAGACCGACAAGTGCAGACAGAGACGCTCTTCGAAGGAGACCCCTCATGCGTCGCACCATCTCGGGTGTCATCGCAGGACTCGCCGCGGCGGCCATCGCCGGCAGCGCGGTCCTCCCGGTGGCAAGTGCCAGCCCATCCGACCAGCCGACCAGTCGTGCGAGTGACCTCGCCGGCGGGCTGCTCGGGAACGGGACCGACCATCGCGACATCGACCGCCGCAGCGGCGACCTCGCCCCCACCGCGGCCCAGCGAACGGCCGGACAACGAGCGCGGGGGGAGGTGAGCTTCAACGACTTCGGTACGCCCGCCACCGTCAGCGCCGCACGGGCGCCGATCGCGACCGGCCTCCCGGCCGGGCCCGAGGCGGCCGCACGCGCCTACCTCAGGGACAACCTGACGCTCTTCGGCCTCGACGCCGCCGACGTCGAGGACCTGGAGACGCTCGCCGTGACCCGGATCGGTCCCGGGGCGGTCGTGACGCTGCGTCAGCGCGTCGACGGCCTGGTCACCACGCAGGGCGGCCTGGTGACCGTCGCCGTCCGCGACGGTGCCGCGCTCCACGCCTCGTCGACGCTGTCGCGGGACACCGGAGCACTGGCCGAGGCGACCCTCGACGAGGCCGAGGCCGAGGTGCGTGCGATCGAGGCCGCCGACCTCAGGGCGGACGAGACGACCGTGCTCCGGGTCCGCGAGGTCGCCGTGCCGACGCCGAGCGACGGCGCCCGGCGCGCGTACGAGGTGGTCCTGGCCGAGGACGGCGGGCACGGTGCCGCCTACACCGTGCTGATCGACGCGGTCAGCGGGGAGCTGCTGGTGCGCGAGAGCCTGGTCGACCACCTCGACGAGGACAACCCGTCCTGGGACCTGTTCCCCTCGACGCCGGCCGACTACGAGACCACCGAGCGTGACACCTGGTGCTGGACCGCGGCCCTCGGCTGCGACGACGCGGTCGACAACGGCGCCTCGCCGCTGCCGTGGGACGTCGACCCGGTGACCGGGGAGCCCACCGACACGACGATCGGCAACAACGCCACCTCGGGCAAGTCGTGGGACCTCCCGCCGAACCTGCGCGCGATCGAGCGGCCGGCACTGCCGCGCGAGGACCGGACCTACGACTACACGTTCGACAACATCTGGCAGGAGGAGCAGTGTGACCCGGCAACGCTGACGGAGGACGACGGCAACGACGTCGACGCGGCCACGGCCAGCCTGTTCGCCCACCACAACCGGCTGCACGACTTCTCCTACCAGCTCGGGTTCACCGAGCAGACCTGGAACGCCCAGCAGAGCAACTTCGACCAGGGCGAGGACGGCAACGACCCCGAGGTCGGCAAGGCGCAGTCGGGTGCGCGCCTCGGCATCCGCGACAACGCCAACCAGTACTCCACCCCCGACGGGGTGGCGCCCTGGAGCAACATGTACCTCTGGCAGCCGGTCGCGGGTGGCGCGTACGTCCCCTGCGTCGACGGCGACTTCGACGGCACCGTGATCGGGCACGAGTACACCCACCTGATCTCGAACCGGATGATCGCCGGGCCGGACGCCGGCCTCTCGGGCTACCAGGCCGGTGGCATGGGCGAGAGCTGGTCCGACCTGGTCGCCATGGAGTACCTCCACGAGCTGGGGGAGCGGCCCAAGGGCGACACCCCCTACGTCACCGGTGCGTACGTGACCGGCGACGACCGGCAGGGCATCCGGAACTACGACATGTCCCGGAGCACGCTCAACTACTCCAACGTCGGCTACGACGTCGTCGGTCAGAGCGTCCACTCCGAGGGTGAGATCTGGTCCGCGACCAACTTCACCGTGCGGCAGGCCTTCATCGACCGCTACGGCAAGGGGAACGCGGCCCAGCTGCGGGCGTGCTTCGACGGTGACCGCGCCGCCGACCAGTGCCCCGGCAGCCGCCGGTGGATGCAGCTGGTCTTCGACGCCTGGCTCGTCCCGGCGACCGGTCAGGTCTCCATGGTCGACATGCGGGACGCGATGCTGGTGGCCGACGAGCTGCGCTTCGACGGCGCCAACCAGGACATCATCTGGGACGCGTTCGCCGGGCGCGGGCTGGGGGAGGGGGCGTCCTCTGCGGGCCCCAACGACACCAACCCGGTGCCGAGCTTCGCCTCGCCCTTCGCCGACGACGCCGAGGTGACCTTCACGCCCACCGGTCCCTCGGCCGGTTCGCCGGTGAGGATCTACATCGGTGAGTACGAGGACCAGTCCAGCCCCGTGGCCGACACCGACCCCGCCACCTCGCTCGGCGACACCGTGGCGATGGTGCCGGGCACCTACCAGGCGCTCGCGGTCGGCCCTGAGGTCGGCCACCAGCGGTTCTCCTTCCAGGTGCGCGCCGGTCAGGTGCGCGACGTGCCGGTGCGCGTGGAGGAGAACCTCGCGGCGTCGGCCAACGGCGCGACCGCCACGGGCGACGGTGTGGACACCGAGCAGCTGCTCGACGGCACCGAGGCGACCGACTGGTCCGCCGAGCGGGCCGACGTCGAGGGGCTCGGGGTCACCGTGGACCTCGCAGGATCGCGGGCGGAGCAGGTCCGGCGGGTGGGCGTCAGCGCCTTCTACGAGTCCGGCAGCCGGTTCAACGCGCTCCGGCGGTTCGCGGTGCTGGCGTGCGACGCCACGAGGGGATCCGACTGCGCCGACCCCGCGTCCTTCGACCGGGTGTTCGTCAGCAGGCCGGACGCGTTCCCGGGCGACGGCATGCGCCCGACCGCCCCGGACCTCAACCACGCCTCGTTCGAGATCACGCGGACCAGGGCGACGCACCTGCGGCTGGAGGTCCTCACCAACCAGTGCACGGGCGGGCCGGACTTCCAGGGTGACCAGGACAACGACCCGGCCACCAACACCGACTGCCCGACCGGGGCGCCGACGGTGGCGGCAGTCGTGAAGGCGGCGGAGTTCCAGGCGTTCCGGCGCTGAACCGCCGGCTGGCCCCCGTCAGGGAACCAGCGAGGTGACGAGGACGCCTCGGTCCGACTGTCGGACCGGGGCGTCCTTGCGTCGTGGGGGCTCACGTGCCCCGGGTGGAGGTCACTCCACCGTCGCGGTGGCGACCAGCTCCCAGACACCCGGCTTGTTCTTCGTCATCACGCCGTCGTCGACCAGCGCCGCCCGGGCACGGCGAGCGGCGTAGTGCCAGCGGAGCTCGCCCTGGGGGGTCTCCTCCCCGTCGCCGGGGAGCAGCCGGTCGCCGGCCAGGACCTCCAGCGCCTCGAGTGCCTCGGCGGCCTCCAGCTCACCCCCGGCGTCCTCGAGGACCGTGACGATGAGCGGCTTGAACACCTCTGGGGGCGTCCAGCGCCGGGTGACGGGCGTGTCCTCGGTCGTGGACCGCGCTCGTGCGGCGGGTCGCTTCCTCGGCCTGGGTGGAGTCCTGGCAGGCTCAGTGGGGGACGGCGGCGGTATGCCGTGAACGCATTGGGACCTCGGCAGGTCGCACAGCTCGCAGTAGTCGCTCGACGCATCCATCACCCCGACCCTAACCCCGCCTGCTCCACCGTCACCTCGACGTACCCGGCGGAGTCGTACTGGTCGGCGAGCAGGTAGTGGATCCGGTAGTCGCCCGGGGGGAGCGGCCAGGGACGCCCCTGAGAGTCCGGGCCCATCGTCATCGCCCCGAAGGTCGCCGGAGGCAGTGCGCCGGCGTCGTGCCCGCCTGTGTAGCCCCACAGCAGGTAGTCGTCCTGCTCGGGGTCGGCCGCGTCCGCCTCGTACACCCCGATCCAGTCCCACCGGTTCGCGGGCCCGTCGTCCCAGGTCACCTCGATCGGCTCACCCGTCGCGTACGTCGGCTTGTCGGTCGTCAGCGTCACGTCCTCCTCCTCCGAGCGCAGCCAGAAGGAGTTGCGCTCGAGCTCGGTCCCGTCCGTGCTCGCCAGGACGACGTCGTAGCCGGCCGGGTCGAGGGATCCGGTGTCGAACGAGGTGGTGCCCGACTCGCCGGTGACGGTCTCCGACGCGAGAGCGTCGTCCGGCGACCCACCCTCGGGGACGATCGAGATCGTGCTCTGCTCGCTCCCCGGCGCGTGGTGGCGCACGCCGAGCTCCTCGCCCTCGGTGAGCAGCCGGCGATCGAGGGACAGCGTCCGGCGCAGCTCGACCGGGGTCACCTCGAACGTCGACAGCACGGCACGGTGGTCGGACGTCCAGGGCTCGTACTCGCGGTCGACGTCGGGCCCCCCGACCTCCCCGACGAGCTCGCTGGTCCGCGTGACCGACGGGCCTCCGGCGTACAGGTAGTCGATCCGGTCGCCGAAGCCGCCCTGCTTGAAGTCGGGGTTGCCGTGGGTGAGGCCGGGGTTCTCGACCGGGTCGGGGTGGATCTCGCGGAAGGTGTCGCGCATGCCGATGTCGAGCAACGCCTCGCTCACCGGCCACGGGATCGCCTCGGTGACGCCCTTGCGCATGCCGACCGTCTCCTCGGTGTAGTCGAGGCTGGAGGGTTGGTTGAGGTCACCGGTGAGGAAGACCGGGTAGCCCTCCTCGAGCAGGGCCTGCATGCTCGGGGTCAGCACCTCGATCGAGCGGGTGCGCACGTCGTCCTCGGAGGCGAGCACGTCCGCCAACGGCATCCCGCCGAGGTAGAGCCTCGGTCCGTACCTCACGTAGTCGAGGTGGGTGTTGAACATCGCGACCACGTAGCCCGGCTCGACCTCGATCAGCGCATACAGGCCGTCGGCGCCCGAGGGTTCGTGGATGGGGTACTTCGACAGCAGCTGGAGGCCGAGGTTGTAGTAGGGATATCCGGTCTGCTCAGCGATCTCGGGGAGGCGATCGTACGACTCGAGCACCCCCACGACGTCCGCGTCGACGTCCTCGATCACCGCGTCCGTGGACCGGTCGCCGCTGTACTCGATGTTGTACGTGAGGACGCTGAGCTCGGTCTCCTCGCCGGACGCCAACCCCGTGCGCTCGACGTCGTCGGGAAGGTCGGTGCCGTCCACGCTCGTGCACGCGGTGAGCAGCACCGCTGCGAGCAAGGTCGCCGACGCGGCACACATCGTGCGGATCGAGCTCCGGCGGCTCGGAAAGCGGCGCAACGGTGCTCCTCGGCTGGTGCCTGCCCGCGAGGGTGTGTCCCCAGGCGAGCTCATCGTAGGAACTGCTGGCGACGGGCGCCAGAGCGCGCCGGCACAGCGGGTGGTCCCGGCCCGCCGCGCCACACGACCAGGACGTGCCAGCGACCCACACCCCGAGGCTTGTCCCGGGTCTCGCTCCCGGGCGCGCCGCCATCAGGTGCCCCGACGGACGCGGCGTCGGGGCCACGGCCCCCGCACCGCCGGGTCGTCGCGCAGCCGGGAGGCGCCGGGGCCGCTCAGGGAGTCCGCGCCGGCCGGGCGACCTGTGAGCACGAGCACGATGGACAGCAGCGGGCCATGGACCTCGAGCCCGTCCCCGGCCGACCAGTCCGCGTCCGTCGCCGCGAACCGGAGACCCTGGTGGTCCACCTGGGCGAACACCTTCGACTTCACGCGGCCCATCCGGGTGGAGCGGCTCCACCACACCCGGTCCGCGACCGTCGTCGCGGCGGACGGGAGCACCGCGAGCTCCCGCCCCAGGGGGAGGGCGATGTCCTGGCCGTGCACGACGACGTCGATGAGCGTCTCGAGCGGGGTGACGCCGAGGTTGTGGCGGCGGGAGCCCACGGTGCCACGGATCTCGGCCGTCAGCCGCTCGGTCGAGAGGCTGGCTCGGTCGTGCGCCGAGGCCCAGATGACGTGGTTCAGGCTGCCGGGATGCCGCAGGCCCGCCCGCACCGCGGGCCCCAGGGTCAACTGCTGGAGGGTCAGGTGTGCGGCCACGTCCTTCACGGTCCAGCCGTCGCACAGCGACGGGGTCTCCCACTGTGCGGGCGTCAGGTCGTCGAGGAGGTGGCTGACCCGCAGCCGCTGGGTGTCGATCGCCGACCAGAGCGCGTCCGGGGTCACGGGAGTGCACCTTCGTGGGCGCCGCCCCGCGAGTACCAGACGTCGGGAGGAGAGGTGCGCGTGCGCTTCAGCTCGAAGAAGTCGGGACTCGCGGCCAAGAGGCGCACACCGTCGAAGAGGCGCAGAGCCGCGTCACCGAGGGGGACCGAGTTGAGGATCGGACCGAAGAAGGCGACGCCGTCGAGGTGGATGACCGGGGTGCCGACGTCGAGCCCCACGGGAAGGATCGCCTCGTCCGTGCCCTGACGGAGCGTGTCGTCGTACGCGTCGGACCGCGCTGCGTCCGCCAGGCCGGGCGGCAGGCCGGCGGCCACCAGCGCCTCGCGCGTGGCTGCGCGGTACTCCCTGGGGGAGGGGTAGCGCCAGCGATCGAAGATCCGGTGCCCGAACTCGGCGTGCCAGTCGCGCATCGCATCGCCACCGTGACGCTGGAGCACCGCCGTCGCCACCCGAGAAGGCCCGACCATCGCGGCGTAGCGCTTCTCGAGCACCCCGCCGGCGTTCAGCAGGTGCAGGCTCATCACGTGGTGACGCACGTCGACCGGGCGACGTCGCCCGACCTCCCGCAACCAGCACGCGGCCACCCACGTGTAGGGGCAGATCGGGTCGACGAACAGGTCGACGACGGGCTGCGGGCCTCGCCCGACCGCGAGCCGAGCCCGGGCCGCCTCGGTGCGCTGGTTGGCGCCCGGTGGAGGCGCCACCCCGTCGACCTTCTTCCGGTACGCCGTGGTGGCGGCCTCCCACAACGCGAGGTCGCTCCTGGGTTGCGGGTCGGGCTGCGTCATGGGTGACAGCCTCGCGCCCGGAGCGGGCGGTGGCATCGTGCGAATTGCTCATCCGGCTGCTCAGTGGGGACGGGTGCGCTCGATCCATGCTGCGATCTGGGCCCGGTTCACGAAGCCGAGCTTGCCCAGGATGTGCTGCACGTGGTTCTGCGCCGTGCGCTCGGAGATGACCAGCCTGGCCGCGATCTGCCGGTTGCTGAGCCCCTCCGCCACCAGCACCGCTGTCTCCCGCTCCCGTGGGCTCAGCGGGTCGTCCACGGCCGCCACCTGCTCCAGCCGGGTCAGCCAGGGTCTCATCCCCAGGGTGCGCGCCAGCGGTACGGCGTCCCGGGCGACGTTGCCCGCCGCGACCCGGTCCCCGGACCGGTGCAGGACCTCGGCGAGGAGGCAGTCGGCCTCCACCTGGAAGCCCGGCGTACCGGTCTCGTGGCACGAGGCGCTGGCCCGGCGGAGGAGGTCGGAGGCCGCGGTGCCCTCGCCGAGGGCGCTCGCACACACCCCCAGCGTCAGCTCCACCGGACCCAGGCACGTCGTCGCGCCGCCGCCACCCACGACGAACCGCCCACGATGGGGCTCCAACCGGCCACGCAGGTACCCGACGTCCCGGTCGGCACCCACGGCGGCTGCGACCCTGGCCGCGATCGCCCACACCGGGAGCACGGCCAGCCGTGGAAGGTCCCAGGTCTGGGGAGCGCCGCATCGCTGGTACGCCGCGGCCGACTCCGCGGTGCTGCCGCACTCCGCCAGGACGAACGCGCGGAACAGGCGTGCCCCCAGCGCCCAACGCGGATCCGTGCCGAACTCCCACACCCCGGGGTCGAGGAGGTCCTCGGCGTGTCCGACGTGGTGGCCCAGCAGCACTCGGAAGGACACCGACGCCCCGTGCCCGGCCGGATGCCCGATCCGCTCCAGGAGCTCGACCGCTTCACCGTGCAGACGCGCGGCCCGCTCGAACTCCGCCCTGGCCAGCGCCAGCGTCGCGCGAGCCGCCAGGAGGTGCCATCGGCTCGAGCGGACCTCCACGCGCTCGACACAGCTGGCGAGCCGGGTCGTCTCGACCTCGACCGCCGCCAGGTCGCCGGCGAACCAGTGGGCGTCGATGCGCCACAGGCACGCCCACATCTCGAGGTCGGCCCGACCGGTCGACGTCCCGAGCTCCGCCATGCGCGCGGCCAGCCGGACCAGGTCATCGACGTCCTCCGGCCCGCTCGTCGCCAGCTGCCGGGCGGTGAGCGACTCGACCAGGAGGGAGGAGTCGTCGAGCTCCTCGGCGGCGAGGAGCGCCTGCTCGCTCAGCACGAGCGATTCGGTCCAGCGGCCGCAGTACACAGCAGCCTGGGCCTGCCGCGCGAGCAACCGGACCCGGGTCTCCGCGTCGAGTCCCGGCGCCGCGAGTGCCTCTGAACACCACTGGTGCACGTCGCCGTCCCAGGCAGACTCACCCACCGGCTCGAGCGTCAGGGCCGCCTCCGCCAGCAGCTCCGCCGAGCCAGCTCGGCGGGCTGTCGCGATCCCCGCCCGAGCGGCGTCGTGGGCCGTCCTGAGATCCCCGTCGACCACGGCTGCCCGAGCCAGGCCGAGCTGCAGCCTGGCCCGGTACATCGGGGCCACGGTGGCCGCGACCGCAGCTGACAGGTGGTGCGCCACCTGGCCGTGCCACGGACCGGGCTCCAGCTGCAGCACGTCCGCGAACCGCACATGGAGTGCCGCCCGATCTGCCAGCGCCAGGTCACGCTCGAACCCACGACGAGTCTGCTCGTCGGCGAACCACCCCTCCCCGCCTTCCGGCGCGAGGACGAGGACGCCCGCACGTACGGCCCGGTCCACCGCAGCCAGACAGGCATCCGGGTCCAGCTGGAGGACCTTCGCCAGCACCACGAGGCGAAAGTGCGGTCCCGCCACGGCGGCCGCACCCAGCAACCGCCCCAGCTGCGAGTCGCCCACGCGCGCGGCATCCACGGTCTCAGTCTGGGTCCCCGGTGACGCCCCCGCAATCCAGGCAGTCCAGATCCGGCTACCCTGTCGCGCATGGCGGAGGCCTGGCTGTCCGACACCCGTTCGTCGTACGACACCGACGCCTCCGGGTACGCCGACCAGGTCGCCGGCCTGCTCGAACGGAGTCCCTACCTCCGCGCGAGCCTGGCGGTGTTCGCCGATCTGGTGCGCGGGTCCGGAGGCGGGCCCGTGGCCGACATCGGCTGTGGCCCCGGGTACGTGACCCGCCACCTGCACGACCTCGGACTGGACGCGTTCGGCCTCGACCTCTCGCCGGGGATGATCGCCATCGCGCGGCGCGACCACCCGCACCTGCGCTTCGAGGTCGGGACGATGACCGCGCTCGACCTGGCGGACGGCTCGGTCGCCGGCATCGTGGCGTTCTGGTCGGTCATCCACGTTCCCGACCACGCCGTGCCCGGTGTGTTCGAGGAGTTCCGTCGCGTGCTGCACCCGGACGGGCCGGTGCTGGTCGGCTTCCACGTCGGTGACGAGACGCGACACACGTCCGAGGGCTACACGGGTCGTCCGGTCGACGTGGACAGCCACCACCGGCAGCCGGACCAGGTGACGGGGTGGCTCCGCGACGCGGGCTTCGGCATCGAGGCCGAGCTGCTCCTCCGGCCCGACGACGACGTCCCGGGCGCCGTCGTCATCGCGCGCAGCAGCGCCTGAGGGCGTCCCGGGGGCAGCGGTCAGCCGATCACCAGCAGCAGGTCGCCGCCCTCGACCGGCCTGGTGCCGGAGACGACGAGCCGCTCCACGGTCCCGGCGCTGGGCGCGGTGATCGCGGCCTCCATCTTCATCGCCTCGATCGTCGCCACGGTGGCGCCGGCCTCGACGGTGTCACCCTCGGCCACGACCACGGTCACCGCCCCCTGGAAGGGGGCGGCGACCTGTCCGGGCCTGGAGGTGTCGGCCTTCTCGGCGGCACCCTCCTCGGCGGCGACGGACTGGTCGCGGATCGCGATCGGGCGCAGCTGGCCGTTGAGGGTGGCCATCACGGTCCGGAAGCCGCGCTCGTCGGGCTCGCCGATCGCCTCGAGCCCGAAGAGGACGCGCTTGCCCTCCTCGATGTCGACGCTGTGCTCGTCGCCGGCCCGCAACCCGTAGAGGTAGTCACGCGTCGGCAGCACCGAGACGTCGCCGTAGCGCTGGCGGGACTCCTCGAACTCCCGGGTGGGCGCCGGGAACAGCAGCCGGTTGAGCGTACGACGGCGTGAGGCCGGCCCGCCCGACAGGTCAGCGCGGTCCGACTCGGACACCTCCCCGGTCGACGGCTCCCAGCTGCGGCCCTCGAGCGCCTTGCTCCGGAACGGCTCCGGCCAGCCGCCGGGCGGGTCGCCCAACTCGCCGTGGAGGAAGCCGATCACCGAGCCGGGGATGTCGAACTTCCCGGGGTTCTCGGCGAACTCCGCCGGGTCCGCACCGACCGCGACCAGGTGGAGGGCCAGGTCGCCGACGACCTTGGACGACGGGGTCACCTTGACCACGTTGCCGAGGATGTCGTTGGCGGCGGCGTACATGTCCTCGATCTGCTCGAACTTCTCCCCGAGGCCGAGCGCGATCGCCTGCTGGCGCAGGTTCGACAGCTGACCGCCGGGAATCTCGTGGGTGTAGACCCGCCCGGTCGGCGACGGCAGCCCCGACTCGAAGGGCGCGTAGACCCGGCGGACCGCCTCCCAGTAGGGCTCCAGCTCGCAGAGCGCCTCCAGCGACAGCCCGGTCTCGCGGTCGCTGTGGTCGGTCGCGGAGACCAGCGCCGACAGCGCGGGCTGCGAGGTGGTTCCGGCCATCGGGGCACTGGCCGCGTCGACCGCGTCGACCCCGGCCTCGATCGCGGCGACCAGCGTCGCGAGCTGGCCGCCGGGGGTGTCGTGGGTGTGCAGGTGCACGGGCAGGTCGAAGTTCTCGCGGAGGGCGGTGACCAGCGTCCGGGCGGCCGGGGCGCGCAGCAGCCCGGCCATGTCCTTGATCGCGAGGACGTGGGCGCCGGCGTCGACGATCCGCTCGGCCAGCCGGAGGTAGTAGTCGAGCGTGTAGAGCTCCTCGCGCGGGTCGGAGAGGTCGCCGGTGTAGCAGAGGGCGACCTCGGCGACGGTGGAGCCGGTGGCGCGGACGGCCTCGACGGCGGGCCGCATCTGCTCGACGTCGTTGAGCGCGTCGAAGATCCGGAACACGTCGATCCCGGTCTCGGCAGCCTCCTCGACGAACGCCTGCGTCACCTCCGTCGGGTACGGCGTGTAGCCGACCGTGTTGCGCCCTCGCAGCAGCATCTGCAGGCACAGGTTGGGTGCCGCCTGCCGCATCGCGGCCAGCCGCTCCCACGGGTCCTCGCCCAGGAAGCGCAGCGCCACGTCGTAGGTCGCACCGCCCCAGGTCTCCAGCGACCACAGCTGCGGCGTCATCCGGGCGACGTGCCCGGCGACGGCGACCAGGTCGCGGGTGCGGACGCGGGTCGCGAGCAGCGACTGGTGGGCGTCTCGGAAGGTCGTGTCCGTGACCGCGACCTCGGTCTGCGCGCGCAGCCGGCGGGCGAGCTCCTCGGGCCCGACCTCGAGCAGCAGCTGCCGGGTGCCGTCGGGGGCCGGCACGCGCAGGTCGGTCGGCGGGAGCTTGGTGACGGGGTCGAGGTCGACCGGGGCGCTCCCGTGGGGCTGGTTCACGGTGACGTCGGCGAGGTAGCTGAGCAGCTTGGTGCCCCGGTCGCCCGCCCCGCGCGCGGTCAGCAGCTGCGGGTGGGTCTCGATGAAGGACGTGGTGACCCTGCCGGCCCGGAAGTCGGGGTCGTCCAGCACGGCCTGCAGGAACGCGATGTTGGTGGAGACGCCCCGGATCCGGAACTCCGCCACCGCCCGCCGCGCCCGCGCCGCCGCGATGTCGAAGGTGCGCCCGCGGCAGGTGAGCTTGGCGAGCATCGAGTCGAAGTGGGCCGACACCTCGGCCCCGGTGTAGGTCGTGCCACCGTCGAGGCGGACGCCGGCGCCGCCGGGGGAGCGGTACGTCGTGATCCGGCCGGTGTCGGGGCGGAAGTCGTTGGCGGGGTCCTCGGTGGTGATCCGGCACTGCAGGGCGGCGCCCCGCAGCTGCACGGTGTCCTGGGACAGGCCGAGGTCGGCCAGGGTCTCGCCCGAGGCGATCCGCAGCTGGCTCTGGACGAGGTCGACGTCGGTGACCTCCTCGGTCACCGTGTGCTCGACCTGGATCCGCGGGTTCATCTCGATGAAGACGTAGGTGCCCTCGGGGTCCAGCAGGAACTCGACCGTCCCTGCGTTGCGGTAGCCGATCTCGCGCGCGAACCGGACGGCGTCGGCGCACATCCGGTCGCGGAGCGCCGGGTCGAGGTTGGGGGCGGGGGCCAGCTCGACGACCTTCTGGTGGCGACGCTGGACCGAGCAGTCGCGCTCGAAGAGGTGGATCACGTTGCCCTCGGCGTCGGCGAGGATCTGCACCTCGATGTGGCGTGGGTCGACCACGGCCTGCTCGATGAAGACGGTCGGGTCGCCGAAGGCGCCGTCCGCCTCGCGCATGCACGCCTCGACCGCGTCCCGCAGCCTGGCAGGGTCGTCGACCCTCCTCATCCCGCGGCCACCACCGCCGGCGACCGCCTTGACGAAGAGCGGGTAGGGCAGCGCCGAGGCCGCCTCGACGAGCGCGTCGGCGTCGGTCGACGGGTCGACGCTCGCCAGGGTCGGGACGCCGGCGGCCTTGGCCGCGGCGATGGCCCGCGCCTTGTTGCCGGTCAGGGTCAGCACCTCGGACGTGGGACCCACGAACGTGATGCCGGCGTTGGCGCAGGCCTCGGCCAGCGCGGGGTTCTCCGAGAGGAAGCCGTAGCCGGGGTAGATCGCGTCGGCGCCGGCGCGGAGGGCGGTCTCCACGATGCCCTCGGGGTCGAGGTAGGCGCGCACCGGGTGGCCGCGCTCGCCGATCTCGTACGCCTCGTCGGCCTTCAGCCGGTGCTCGGAGCCGCGGTCCTCGTGCGGGAACACCGCGACCGTGCGTGCACCGAGCTCGTAGGCGGCACGGAACGCCCGGATCGCGATCTCGCCCCGGTTGGCCACGAGCACCTTGGAGAACATGCGGACGAGGCTAGTGGCTCCGGCCGGGACTGCTCGGGCCCTCTCACCTGGTGCGACGGACGGCGATTACCTACAAACACTAGGGATCTGCATAATGGATGTAGGCAAGCGGGACGAACCAGGGGCGCGGGATGGCACGGGCAGGACTGACGAAGCGACGTCTGGTCGAGACGGGGGCGGAGCTGGCCGACGAGGTCGGCTTCGAGCAGGTGACCCTCTCGGTCCTGGCGCGACACTTCGACGTCAAGGTGCCGAGCCTCTACGCCCACGTGGCGAGCTCGCACGAGCTGCGCGCGGGCATCGCCCTGCTGGCCCTCGAGGAGATCGCCGACCGGGTAGGGGTCGCCGTCGCCGGACGGTCCGGACGGGAGGCGCTGACGGCGTACGCCGACGCCTACCGCGACTACGCACTCGCCCACCCGGGCCGCTACGCCGCCGCGCGGCTGCGGCTCTCCCCGGAGGAGGCGGCCGCCAGCGCCGGCCCGCGGGTCGCGGAGATGACGCGGGCCGTGCTGCGCGGCTACGACCTGGGCGGGGACGACCAGACCCACGCCGTCCGGCTCCTGGGCAGCCTCTTCTACGGCTACGTCGGTCTCGAGCAGGGCGGGGGCTTCAGCCACTCCGAGCCGGACTCGCAGGAGTCCTGGACCCGGATCCTGGCGGCCCTGGACAGCCTGCTGCGGAGCTGGCCCGTCGAGCGGGCCGGGCGATGACCGGGCACGCGTGGGAGACCACCGCCCTGACGAACGGGATCGTCCGTGGCGCGGCCGAGCTGGAGGTGACCTCCCGCGGAGTGCTTCCGCACCGGCTGCCCGCCTGGGCACGCGCCCAGTGCGACGACGGCCAGTTCGCGATGGCGCAGTCGCAGCCCTCCGGCGTACGCCTCGCCTTCCGCACGCGGGCAACCGCGGTGGAGCTCGAGACGGTGCCGACCAAGCGGGTCTACGCCGGCGCCCCGCCCCGCCCCGACGGGGTCTACGACCTGCTGGTCGATGGTCGGCTGACCGACCGCGGCAGCGTCGCCGGCGGCGACACCGTCCACCTCGACCTGGTGACCGGGGCGGCCGAGCGGCGGTCCGGCCCCTCGGGGACGCTGCGCTTCGCGGGGCTGCCGGCCCGGGACAAGGAGGTCGAGATCTGGCTGCCGCACGACGAGACCACCGAGCTGGTGGCGCTGCGGACCGACGCGCCGGTGCGTACCTCGGACTGTGCTGGGCGGCCGCGCTGGCTCCACCACGGCAGCTCGATCAGCCACGGCTCCAACGCGGAGAGCCCGAGCACCACCTGGCCGGCCCTGGCCGCGGCCGACGCCGGCGTCGAGCTGGTCAACCTGGGGCTCGGGGGCAGCGCACTGCTCGACCCCTTCACCGCCCGCACCATGCGCGACACCCCCGCTGACCTGGTGAGCGTCAAGATCGGCATCAACCTGGTCAACTCCGACCAGATGCGGATGCGGGCCTTCGGTGCGGCCGTCCACGGGTTCCTCGACACGATCCGCGAGGGGCACCCGGACACGCCGCTGCTCGTCGTCTCACCCATCCTGTGCCCGATCCACGAGCACACCCCGGGTCCGAGCGCGCCCGACATGGCTGCGATGGCCGAGGGACGGCTTCGGTTCGTCGCCACCGGCGACCCGGCCGACGTGGCCGCCGGCAAGCTGACCATGACGACCGTCCGCGACGAGCTCGCGCGGGTCGTCGCGCAGCGCGCAGCCGATGACCCGCACCTCGGCTACCTCGACGGGCGAGAGCTCTACGGCGAGCGCGACGCCGCGTCGCTCCCGCTGCCCGACGAGCTGCACCCGGACGCTGCCACCCACCGGTCGATGGGCGCCCGCTTCGCCGAGCTGGTCTTCCGCGGGGAGGGGCTCTTCGCGGAGCGGGTCGGGACGGGCGTCTCCTGACGGAAGGGGGCGCGCTCAGCGCGGAGCGTCCACCAGGAACTGCGAGACCAGCCCGGGAACGGCGGCATCGGCCAGGGCGACGCCGTCGGACGCCGGGACGTCGAGCACGGTCACCGACTGCGAACCGCCCGCGGTGGTGGCGACCAGGGTGGCGAGGCCGGCGCGGCGCTGGAACCAGGTCTGCCGGAGGTTCCAGCCGATGATCGCGTCGTCGGCGAGCAGCTCGCGGCTCCGGGTCAGGCTGCCGGAGCGGGCCACCAGCCAGCCCTCGACCAGGCCGTGGCCGAGCGCGCGGGCGCGGTCGTGCCCCAGGCCTAGCCCGAGGAGCGGGATGACGATCGCCGGGCCCAGCAGCCAGGTCCAGCCGTCGAGCACCACCGCCGCGGCGACCAGGCCGCCGGCGACCACGAGGCTCGGCACCAGCGCCCGGAGGTAGCGGCGCGACCGCGCACGGGGCCCGTGGGCGCTCAGCGTTGCGTGCACCGGCGTCGACGTACCGATCACGTCGGCCGCGACCCGGTCGACCAGGGAGCGGGGGGTCGGCGGCAGCAGCGCCTCGCTCCCGCTCTGGGAGCGGTCGAGGCCGGTGACGATGGCCGAGAGCCGTGCACCGCCCGCCATCCGCAGCCCGAGCGGCTCGCCGATGCTGGCGCCGCGGAGCCGGTCGGCGTCGACACTGGTCTCCCGGGTCGTCAGCAGGCCGCGACGCACGTGCCAGGAGCCGTCGGGCGTGGTGTGGCTGAGGGCGAAGTTGCCGTTGGTCAGCAGGTAGCCGACGACCGAGAAGGCCGCGGCCAGCACCAGCGCCCCGAGGATCGCGACGGGGATCGCCACCAGCGCCCCCAGCCGTACGGCCTGGTCTCCCAGCGACGCCGGGTCCAGGCCCTCGAGCAGCCCCAGCCCGTCGACGACCTGGCTGCCGACACCGATGACACCGGCGACCAGCACGAGCCCGGCCGAGGTGAACGGCGCGTAGCCCAGCCAGCGGGGCTCGAAGCGGGCCACCACGCGCTCGCCCACGGCCGTCACGGGGTCGGGGGCGTGTTCCGCGGCCGGAGCGATCGAGTGGAGCAGCCGAGCCCGCAGGTCCCGGGCCCGGTCGGCGGGTAGGCCGTCGAGGTCGAGGCCCTCCTCGGCCGACGAGCCGGTGCCGATCCTGACGGTCGTCAGGCTGAGCAGCCGGTGGATGGGGGAGGCGGTCAGGTCGACCGTCCGCACCCGGTCGAGAGGGGTGGCGACCGCGTGCCGGCTGAGCAGCCCGTGCTCCAGCTCGATCCGGTCGGCGGTGATCCGGTAGCGCGTCGTCCAGTAGCGCACGAGCCCGATGGCGATCGGGACCACGACGGCGAGCAGCTGGAGGCCGAGCCCCCTCCCCGTCGCGCGGCTGGCCACGAACAGGCCGATCACCACCGGCAGGAACTTGATCAGCTCCGACACGGGGTGGACCAGCAGCATCCGCGGGTCGAGCCGCTGCCAGTCCGGTTCGGCGTACGCCGGCGCGGCGGGTGCGTCCTCGGGCGGCGGGGCGACCGGCTCGGTCACGTGGCGTCCCCGGGGACCACGTCGGCCCGCCTGGTCAGCACCTCGATCAGCTCGCGCGCCCGCGCCTTGTCCAGGGCGGTGATCACCAGCGGGCCGGCGGCAGAGGCCGTGGTCACCGTGACCGAGGCCAGCCCGAAGAGCCGGCTGAGCAGACCTTCTTCGTAGTCGACCGTCTGGATCCGCGACATCGGCGCGATCCGGCGCTCGATGGTCAGCCAGCCGGTCTGCGTGTAGACCGCGGTGTCGGTGACCTCCCAGCGGTGCACGGCGTAGCGGAACAGCGGCATCACCACCGTGTAGGCGAGCAGCACGGCGGCCAGCCCGAGCGCCAGCCACACGTTGAGCGGCACGAAGTCCCAGGCGTAGCCGACGAGCAGGTAGACGCCCAGCAGGAAGACGCTGTTGGCGAAGGCCGTGACGGCCCACATCACCCGCGCCCGCGGGCTCACCCGCTCCGAGGGCTCCTGGAGAACGGGCCCCTCGTCCTGCGTCGTCGCCATGCTCCGAGCCTACGGGGGCGGGAGGCGAGCCGCCCGGTCAGGCGAGGACACCGAGCACCACCAGGCCCGTGACCACGCCCGCGACGTAGCAGGCCAGCGCCCACCCGAACAGCCGTGGCGCGAGCCACTGGGTGAGCAGCAGGGCCACGACCGGGAGCGCCAGGCAGATCAGTCCGTAGCCGAGCGCGCCGAGGACGCTCGCATCCGTGCCGAACCCGTCGAGGGTGAAGAGGGCGAGCAGGGCGAACGGGCCCGTCAACCAGCCGGCGACCAGGCCGGCTCCCAGTGAGGCAGCGCCCCGGAGCGCGGCGACGCGACTCAGTCCTTGAGCTCGCAGATCACCGCACCGCTGGTGACGGTGGCACCCACCTCGGCCTGCAGGCCGGTGACGGTGCCGGCCTTGTGGGCCTTGAGCGGCTGCTCCATCTTCATCGCCTCCAGGACCACGACCGTGTCGCCCTCGGCGACCTCCTGGCCCTCCTCGACGACGATCTTGACGATGGTGCCCTGCATCGGGCTGGTCACGGCGTCACCGGACGCGGCCGCGCCGGACGCCTTGCCGCCGGCACGCTTGGGCTTCTTCGAGCCGCCGCCACCGGACGAGGCCAGGCCGCCGAGGCCGCCCGGGAGCACGACCTCGATCCGCTTGCCCCCGACCTCCACGGTCACCCGCTGCCGCTCCGCCTGCTCCTCGGCCTCGGCCGCGTCGCCGCTGTACGGCTCGAGCTGGTTGTCGAAGTCGGTCTCGATCCAGGTGGTGTAGACGGTGAACTCGCCCTCGCCCGAGGGAGTCGAGGCGCCGACGTACGCCGGGTCGTCGACGACCGCGCGGTGGAACGGGATCACCGTCGGCATGCCGTCGACGACGAACTCGTCGAGCGCGCGACGGGAGCGCTCCAGCGCCTGGGTGCGGTCGCGGCCGGTGACGATCAGCTTGGCGATGAGGGAGTCGAAGGAGCCCGGGACGGTCTCGCCGTTCTCGTAGCCGCCGTCGAGCCGGATGCCGGGGCCGTGGGGCGGGCTCCAGGCGGAGAGGGTGCCCGGGGCGGGCATGAAGTTGCGGCCGCCGTCCTCGGCGTTGATGCGGTACTCGATCGAGTGCCCGCGGACCTCGGGGTCGTCGTAGCCGAGCTCCTCGCCGGCGGCGATCCGGAACATCTCGCGGACCAGGTCGATCCCCGTGACCTCCTCGGAGACGCAGTGCTCGACCTGGAGCCGGGTGTTGACCTCGAGGAAGGAGATGGTGCCGTCCTTGGCCACCAGGAACTCGCAGGTGCCGGCACCGACGTAGCCGGCCTCGCGCAGGATCGCCTTGGACGAGTCGTAGAGGCGGGTCACCTGGTCGTCGGTGAGGAACGGCGCGGGAGCCTCCTCGACGAGCTTCTGGTGGCGACGCTGCAGCGAGCAGTCGCGGGTCGAGACGACGACGACGTTGCCGTGCTGGTCGGCCAGGCACTGGGTCTCGACGTGGCGCGGCTGGTCGAGGAACTTCTCCACGAAGCACTCGCCGCGGCCGAACGCCGTGACCGCCTCGCGCACCGCGGACTCGAAGGCGTCGGCGACCTCCTTCATCTCCCGGGCGACCTTGAGGCCGCGCCCACCGCCGCCGAAGGCGGCCTTGATGGCGATCGGCAGCCCGTTCTCCTCCGCGAAGGCGACGGCCTCGTCGGCGTCCGCGAGCGGGTCCTTGGTGCCCGGGGCGAGCGGGGCGCCGACCTTCTCGGCGATGTGGCGCGCCTTCACCTTGTCGCCGAGGCTCTCGATCGCGCTCGGCGGCGGCCCGATCCAGATGAGTCCGGCGTCGAGGACCGCCTGCGCGAACTCGGCGTTCTCGGCGAGGAAGCCGTAGCCCGGGTGGATCGAGTCGGCCCCGGACTTCTCCGCGACGGCGATGATCTTCGCGATGTCGAGGTAGGAGTCGGCCGGCGTCGCCCCACCGAGGCTGTGCGCCTCGTCGGCGAGGCGTACGAAGAGCGCCTCCCGGTCGGGCTCGGCATAGACCGCCACGCTCCCGATGCCGCTGTCCTTGCAGGCTCGGATGACGCGGACCGCGATCTCGCCGCGGTTGGCGATGAGGACCTTCTTCAGCGGAGTCGTCTCAGGCACGCAGGGCAGCGTATCGCTCATGCGCCCCCGGTCCGTGTGAGGTCGGTCGCGCCCATGCCCAGGCGCCCGCGGGTCACGGGTTGAGCAGGCGGCCGACGCGGCGCAGCGCCGGGCGGCAGGCCCACCAGACGGTGGTGCCGACCGCGAACGAGGACACGGTCGCGCCCAGCGGGAAGACGTCCTCGAGGTGGGGGTAGACCTGCCAGTGGGTCAGGTAGACGAACAGCGAGGACGAGGCGACGACCGACACCGGGCCGACCAGCCGGCGCGGCACCCGGACGGTCGGCGCCAGCACCAGCAGCGCGATCCCGCCGACGATCAGCGCCTCGCGGACCGGGTCGCCGAAGAATCCGAAGGTCCCGACCGCGGCCAGCGCCACGACCAGCCACCTCCGGGCGGGCGAGTCCGCCCGGGTGGCGGCCCAGCCGAGCAGGAACCACCACGCGACCACGCCGACCGTGTAGCGCTCCGTCGCGCCGGCATGCAGCCCGACCCACGCGAAGCGGACGGCCAGCGCGGAGAGCACCAGCCCGATCGCGACCGCGTACGGCGAGCGCCGCTCGAGCCGGTCGAGGGCGGGGACCGCGACCAGCGCCAGCGCCCCGACCGTGACCCAGACCAGCGACTCCAGGAACCAGAACTGCCACTGCTTCGTCCACTCGTCGCTGCCGAGCAGGCCGTTGAGGAAGAACGTCGTCGCGGGGCCGTACGTGCCGGCGACCAGCCCCACCGCCCCGATCCACAGCGACGCCGGCAGCACCAGCTGGGCGAGGGAGGCCAGCCCGTGGCGCAGCCGCCGCTCCCGGGTGGGGGCGGCGAGCTGGAAGCGGGCGAAGTTGTGGCCGGCGACGGCGAGCAGCAGGTGGGCGCCGCCGACGACCGTGAACAGGTTGGCGTGGGTGCCGACGATGGCGAGGATCGCCGTCACCCGCAGCACCACGCTGGTGTCGAGGCGTACGCCGGGGCGCGGGCGTGACGAGGTGACGAGCTCGTCCACGGTGCGCAGGTGCCAGTCGGGCGGGGCGTCGCCCAGCCGGCGACCGAGCCGGGTGGCCAGCTCGACGTAGGACAGCGAGTCGCCGCCGAGCCCGGTGAAGCTGTCGCTGGTCGTGGCGTCGGGCCGGCCCAGGACCAGGGCGTAGTCGCGGCGGACCGCCTCGGGGGAGACCTCGTCGTCGTCGGGCTCGGCGTCCGCGTCGACCAGCCGCGCCTGCTCGGCCAGGGCGGTCAGGTCCGGCTTGCCGCTGGCGGTGCGGGGGAGGGCGTCGAGGGTGGTGACCCGGATCGCGCTGGCCGGCAGCCCGCTGGCCTCCGCGAGGGCGGCGCGCACCCGGTCGGAGCCGCGGCGCCGGGTGTGGAAGGCGTGGAACGCCTCGTCGACGACCACGCACCGCACCTCGAGGTCGTCGCCGACGAGCCGCTCGAGGTGGTCGAGGTCCAGCCGCAGCCCGAAGAGCTTGGCGTGCCGCCCGCGGCGGCCGACCACCTCCACGAGGCCGTCGACCTCGCGGGCGAGGTCGCCGGTGCGGAGCTCGGACAGCTCCGGGCCGCGGGCCAGGTCGGCCGGCGCGACGGCGTACCCCATCATCACGTTGGGGCCGGTGTAGACGAGCTCGCCGACCCCGGGGTCGGTCGCCTCCGGCACCGGGTCGATGCGGAACGACCCGCCCGGGACCGGCCGGCCGATGCTCTCCGGGCGCTCGGTGGCCAGCTCGGGGGGCAACCACGCCATCCGGGCGGTCGCCTCGGTCTGCCCGTACATCACGACCAGCTCCCAGCCGGCCCGCCGGCCCCGCTCGGCCCAGGCGCGGACCCGGTCGGGTGGGAGCCGCCCGCCGGCCTGCGTGACGTAGCGCAGCGTCGGCAGCCGCTCCTCGTCGAGGCCGGCGTGCTCGAGCTGCTCGAAGGTGTAGGGGACACCGGCGAAGGACGTCGCGCCGGCCTCGCGCGCGAGCCTCCAGAAGCACTCGTCGACGACCGAGAGGTCGGTCAGCACCAGTCCGGCGCCGGTCAGCAGGTGGCTGTGCACGACCGAGAGGCCGTAGCAGTAGTGCATCGGCAGCGAGGTGACGGCGCGGTCCTGCGGGGTGAGCCCGAGGTACGTCGCGATGCTGGTCGCGTTGCTGCGGAGGTTGTCGTGGGAGAGCCGTACCAGCTTGGGGGACCCGGTCGACCCGGAGGTGCTCAGCAGCAGCGCCAGGTCGGGGTGCAGGTCGTGACGTGGCCGGTCGTGGCGCTCGACGAGACCGCCCTCGCCGACGACGACGTCGGGGTCCCACGCCTCGACCAGCTGGGACGAGGGGTGGCCCGGCGGCGCCAGCAGCACGACGTGGCCGTGGGTGAGCGCTGCGAGGTAGGAGACCAGGCTGTCCAGGGTGTTGCTGCCCTCGACGAGCACGAGCCGGCGGGTCGCGCCGAGCAGCGCGGCGGCGTCGTCGACACGACGGGCGAGGTCGGCGTACGTCACCCGGCCGGAGGCCGTCTGGACCGCGACCTTCTCCCCGTGGGAGGCGAGGTCGAGCACCCGGGGTGCCCACACCTCGCGGGGATGCTGCAGCAGCGTCACCGCAGCAGCGTATTAGGGAAGCCTTACCTGACACAATCGGGGTCTGGTCAGGCCGGCAGGCAGTGCACCTCGCCGGTCACCCGGACCGCCACCTCGCTGCCCGGTTCGGGGGCGAGCAGCCCCGGCACCCGGGCCACGAGGGTCGGGCCGTCCGGCAGCAGGTCGAGGCGTACGGCGGCGTCGTGGCCGTAGAACGAGACCTCGTCGACCCGCGCGTCGTGGCCGCCGTCGCCGATCGCGACCTGCTCGGGGCGCACGACCACCTGGGTCGGGCCGTCGGCCACGTGGCCGTGCACGGGTGCCCTCCCGAGCGCGAAGGTCGCGACGTCTCCGGCCACGGTCGCGGGCAGGATGGCGGCCCCGCCGACGAAGCGCGCGACGTCGGCGTCGCCCGGGGAACGGTAGAGCTCGCGAGGTCGGGCGGCCTGCACCAGCCGGCCGCTGCGCATCACGGCGACCTGGTCGGCCAGCGACAGCGCCTCGTCCTGGTCGTGGGTCACCAGGACCGCGGTCGCGTCGGCAGCGTGCAGCGCCCGCGCGACGGCCCGGCCGGTGCTCGCGCGCAGCGAGGCGTCGAGGGAGGAGAACGGCTCGTCGAGCAGCACCACGCTCGGTCGTGGCGCCAGCGCGCGGGCCAGCGCGACCCGCTGCTGCTGGCCGCCCGAGAGCTCGTGCGGCCCCCGTGAGGCGTACGCCGCCGGCAGCTCGACCAGGTCGAGCATCTCGGTGATGCGGTCCGAGCGGCGCTCGGCCCGCGGCAGCCCGAAGCCGATGTTGGCCGCGACGTCGAGGTGGGGGAAGAGCGCGCCCTCCTGGGGGACGTAGCCGACCCGCCGCTCCTGCGGCGGCACCGACCGGCCCTCCCCGGCGACCACCCGGTCGTCGAAGGCGATGGTCCCGGACTGGGGCTGCAGGAACCCGGCGATCAGCCGCAGCAGCGTCGTCTTGCCGCAACCGGACGGGCCGAGGACGGCGGTCAGCGATCCCTGGGGAACCACCAGGTCGACGCCGTCGACCGCCCGGACCTCACCGAAGGCGTGGTGCACTCCACGCACCGACACCGTGCTCACGGCACCATCCTCTCCTGCCGCATCAACAGCACGGTCGCAGGGACGGAGATCAGCACGAGCAGCAGCGCGTAGGGGGCGGCCGCGCCGTAGCGCAGGTCGGAGGAGGCCGACCAGAAGCTCGTCGCCAGGGTGTCGGTGCCGATCGGCGAGAGCATCAGCGTCGCGGTCAGCTCGGTGGCGATCGCCAGGAACACCAGCGCGGCCCCGGCGCCCAGGCTCGGCGCGATCACCGGCAGCGTGACCCGGCGGGCGGTCTGGATCGGCCCGAGGCCCAGGCTGCGGGCGACGTCGTCGAGCACCAGCGGCGCCTGCTCCAGGCCGGCGCGGACCGAGACGACCGCGCGGGGGAGGAAGAGGACGGCGTACGCCAGGAGCAGGAGGAGGGCGGTCTGGTAGATCCCGGGCGCCAGGCGCAGGCTGACCGTGATCAGCGCCAGCGCCACCACGATGCCGGGCAGCGCGTTGGCGACGTACGTGCTCCGCTCGATGATCGTCGACAGCGCGCCGCGGTGGCGGACCGCGAGCCAGGCGACCGGGAGCGCGAGCACGGTCGTCACCACGGCACCCGCGCCGGCCAGGGCGATCGTCGAGCCGGCGGCCTCGGCCAGCTCGGCCAGCGGGAACTCCGTCGACGAGCCCACCCGCAGCCAGTGCACCAGGGCGTACGTCGGCACCCCCACGGACAGCGCCACGAGCGTGGCGAGGCCGGCGAGGGCCGGCAGCCGCGCGGCCCCGAGCCGTACGGGCACCGCCGCCCGGGCGGTGCCGCCGCCGACCC
Source organism: Nocardioides euryhalodurans (assembly GCF_004564375.1). NCBI lineage: Bacteria > Bacillati > Actinomycetota > Actinomycetes > Propionibacteriales > Nocardioidaceae > Nocardioides > Nocardioides euryhalodurans. Next base: position 1,450,392 of record NZ_CP038267.1, on the reverse strand, counting down.
GCGCCAGCCGGGCCGGTCCGCGCAGCTTGAGCTCGGCGAGGAGCAGCAGCAGGCAGCAGAGGACGAGGACGCCGGCGATCATGTTGGCCGCCGCACCGTTGAAGGTCGAGCCGTAGAGGTCGTAGATGGCGGTCGTGAAGGTCGGGAAGCGCAGCAGCTGCAGGGCCCCGAACTCGGCGAGCAGGTGGAGGCCGACCAGCAGCATGCCGCCGAGCAGTGCGGGGCGCAGCTGCGGCAGGACCACGGTGCGGAACGAGCGCCACCGGTCCTGGCCCAGCGACCAGGCCGTCTCCTCGAGCGCCGGGTCGAGGCCACGGAGCGAGGCGACCACCGGGAGGTAGACCAGGGGGTAGTAGGAGAGCGTGATGACCAGCAGAGCGCCGCCGTACCCCATCACCGAGCGGTCCAGGGAGACCCAGGCATAGCTGTTGACGAAGGCGGGGATCGCCAGCGGGGCGACGAGCAGGCCGTGCCAGAGCCGCTTGCCGGGGACGTCGGTGCGCTCGACCAGGAACGCCAGCCCGACGCCGAGGACCGCCGAGAGCAGCATCGCGCCGAGCGCCAGCCGCACGGTGTTCCAGAGCAGCAGCCCCACGCGTGGCCGGGCGATCAGCTCCCAGGCCTCGGCCGGCCCGATGAGGACGGTGTAGACGCCGACGAAGCCGAGCGGGATCACCGCCAGCAGCGCGACCGCGGCCCCGGCCGTCAGCAGCAGGGCCGGGGCAGGCCGACGCGACGCGCCGTCGGCACGTCCCGTCGAGGTCCCGTCACCGGGTGCGAGCAGTGTCAGAGCAGACCTGCCTCGGTCATGAGCTCGGTGACCTTGGGGCCGTTGAGCGTCGCGGGGTCGATCTCCGGAGGCTCGAGCTCGTCGAACGGCTTGACGGCGGGGTCGAGGGTGGCCTCGGGGTTGAGGGGGTACTCCAGGGCGTAGGAGTCGGCCATCGCCTGCTGTCCCTCGGTGCTGGTGAGGAACTCCACGAAGCGCTGGGCGTTCTCCTGCTGCTCGCTGCTGGCGAGGACACCGGCGCCGGAGATGCTGACGAAGGCGCCCGGATCCTGGTCGCCGATGAAGTAGAGCTCGGAGGAGTCGGAGTCGGTCCCGGACTCCTGCTGGTCGCGGTACCAGTAGTAGTGGTAGGCGATCCCGGCCTCGACCTCGCCGGCGTCGACGCTCTGCATGACGACGAGGTTGTTCTCCAGCTCCAGGCCGTTCTCGGCCAGGCCCTCGAGCCAGGCGGCGGTGGCCTCCTCGCCCTCGGACTCCAGCACCGCGCTCACGATCGCCTGGAAGTCGGCGCCGGTGGGCGAGAAGGAGATCCGGTCCTTCCACTCCGGCTCGGCGAACTCCAGGATCGAGGCCGGCATGTCCGCCGCGGTCGCCTGGTCGGTGTTGAACATGACGACGGTGGAGCGGGCCAGGATGCCGGTCCAGTTCTGCGAGCTGGGGACGTACTGCTCCGGGATGGGCGCGAGCGCGTCCTCGGAGACGCCGGTGAAGAGGCCGGCGTTGTCGACGATGCTCATCGCGGGTGAGTTCTCGGTCAGGAAGACGTCGGCGGGGGAGTCCTCGCCCTCGGCGACCAGCTGGTTGGCGAGCTCGAGGTCCTTGCCGTTGCGGAGCTCGACGTCGAGGCCGGTCTGCTCCTCGAACAGCGGCACGATCTCGGTCATCAGCTCCTCGTGCTGGGCGTTGTAGATGACGAGGTCGGGTCCCCCCAGCAGGCCGCAACCGCCGAGCAGGGGGGCGGCGGTGGCGAGGCCGAGGGCCACGGCGAGGGCGCGCTTCTTCACGGGACGTCCTTCCGAAGGTACTTAGGGCAGGCTGACCTTACCGCTCGTGGGTACGGATCGGAGAGCGGCCTCGGGCCTCGGCCTCCCGGGCGGCCGCGCAGGTTAACAATCGCTAACCTGAAGCGGTAGCATCCGTGCATGAGCTTCGAGTTGTCCCCCGAGCACGAGCAGTTCCGCCGTACCGTTCGCGACTTCGCCGAGAAGGAGATCGCGCCCCACGCCGCCGCCTGGGACCGCGAGCACCACTTCCCGACCGACGTCGTGCAGAAGATGGGCCAGCTCGGGCTGATGGGCCTCACCGCCCCCGAGGAGTACGGCGGCTCCGGGCTGGCCGGCGAGGACGGCGGCTTCACCAGCCTGTGCCTGGCGATCGAGGAGATCGGTCGCGTCGACCAGTCGATGGGCATCACGCTCGAGGCCGCGGTCGGGCTCGGCATCAACCCGATCCTCACCTACGGCACGGACGAGCAGAAGCAGACCTGGCTGCCCGACCTCGTGAGCGGCGAGAAGCTGGCCGGCTTCGGGCTCACCGAGCCGGGCGCCGGCTCGGACGCCGGCGCGACCCGGACCAGGGCCGTGCTCGACGGCGGCGAGTGGGTCGTCAACGGCGCCAAGCAGTTCATCACCAACTCAGGTTCCGAGATCACCTCCTGCGTGACCGTCACGGCACGCACCGGAGAGCGCGCGGACGGGCGGCCGGAGATCTCCGCGATCATCGTGCCGTCGGGCACTGCCGGCTTCACCGCCGAGAAGGCCTACGACAAGCTCGGCTGGCACGCCTCCGACACCCACCCGTTGTCCTTCGAGGACTGCCGGGTGCCCGAGTCGCACCTGCTCGGTGACCGCGGCCGCGGCTACGCCCAGTTCCTCGCCACCCTCGACGACGGCCGGGTCGCCATCGCCGCGCTCGCCGTCGGCTGCATCCAGGCCTGCCTCGACCTCTCGCTGCAGTACGCCGGCGAGCGACAGACCTTCGGCGGGCCGATCGGCCGGAAGCAGGGCCTGGCCTTCCAGATCAGCGACCTCCAGGTGATGCTCGACGCCTCCCGGCTGCTGACCTACAAGGCAGCGGCGATGAAGGACGCCATGGACGCCGGCCACAAGGTCAGGACGTCGGACTTCAAGCAGGCCGCGGCCGTCGCCAAGCTCTACGCCACCGAGTCGGCGGTCACCGCCACCCGGATCGCGACGCAGGTGTTCGGCGGCTACGGCTTCATGGAGGAGTACCCCGTCGTCCGCTTCTACCGTGATGCCAAGGTGCTCGAGATCGGCGAGGGCACCAGCGAGGTGCAGCGGATGCTGATCGCCCGCGGGCTCGGGCTGCCGGTCGAGTGACCGCAGGCCGGGGCCGGGTCGCCCACCACGTCGCCGCCTTCGACGAGGCGGTGGCCTCGGGCGACTGGGCGAGCTTCGCGACCCGGTTCGCCGAGGACGCGGTCCTCGACTTCGTCGGGGTGCCCGCCGGCCCGTTCGTGGGTCGCGCCGCGATCGCGGCGGCGTACGACGCGCAGCCGCCGACCGACACCATGGACCTCCTCGGCGTCGAGACCGACGGCGACGTCGACGTGGCCCGCTTCGTGTGGCGCGCGGGAGGCACCGGCACCATGCGCTTCACCTGGCGGGACGGGACGATCGCCCGCCTGGTCGTCGCCTTCGACGCCTGATCCGGATCTCGGTGGACAGCCTCGTCTAGCCTTGAGCCATGGGAGTGAGGGGGCAGCGGCTCGCCGGTGAGGTGGGCCGTTTCCTGGCGGTGGGGCTGCTCGCCACGATCGTCGCCATCGTGCTGTTCAACCTGCTGGTCCACGGGTTCAGCGCCGGCGACTTCGCCCCCCTCAACGAGCAGCCGGAGCTCGCCTACGTCATCGCCAACGTGACCGGCATGGTGATCAGCTTCAAGGGCACCAAGCAGTGGGCCTTCCGGGAGCGCTCGGCGCGTCACGCCGACGGTGGCGTCATCGCCTTCATCGTCATCAACCTCGCCACGATGACGATCCCGATCACCTGCCTGTGGCTCAGCCGCAACGGGCTGGGCCTCGACGACCCGCTCTCGGACAACGTCTCCGCCAACGTGATCGGGCTGCTGCTCGCGAACGCGGCGCGCTTCGTGCTGTTCCGCCAGTACGTGTTCCCGCGGCGTGACCGGGCCGAGGCTGAGTCGGTCAGCTAGTCGGCCGGGCCCAGAGATCGGTCCACGCGTGACCCAGCTCCGCCACCATGTCGCGCAGCAGCGGAAGGCTGAGGCCGACCACGTTGTGGTGGTCGCCCTCGATGCCGGTGACGAACGCACCCCCGAGGCCGTCGACGGTGAAGGCCCCGGCGACGTGGAGGGGTTCCCCGGTCGCGACGTAGGCATCGATCTCCCCGTCGGACAGGTCGGCGAAGTGGACGGTCGTCGAGGCGGTCGCGGCCGCGACGTGCCCGTTCGCCGAGTCGCGCAGCGCGTGGCCGGTGTGGAGCACGCCGGAGCGGGAGCGCATCGCCTGCCACCGGCGTACGGCGTCCGTGGCGTCCTCGGGCTTCCCGAGCGCCTCCCCGCCCAGCTCGAGCACCGAGTCGCACCCGAGCACCAGGGAGCCGGCGGGCAGGTCGTCGCGGGTCGCGACCGCCGCACACTTGAGCTCGGCGAGCTGCAGCGCCAGCTCGGCGGGGGCGAGGCCGGAGACCTGCGACTCGTCGACGCCCGAGACGATGACGACAGGGTCGATCCCGGCGTTGCGCAGGGTCTGCAGGCGGGCGGGGGACTGGGAGGCGAGGACCAGCGTGGTCACAGCCGCGCCAGCGCCTTCTGCAGCGGGTCCAGTCCCAGGCAGCCCAGGTCGAGCGCCTGCCGGTGGAAGGTCTTGAGGTCGAAGCCGTCGCCGGCGCGCGCCTGCGCCTGCGCCCGGGCGTCGAGCCAGATCCGCTCGCCGACCTTGTAGGACGGCGCCTGGCCCGGCCAGCCGAGGTAGCGGTTGACCTCGAACCGGATGAAGGCCTCCTCCATCGCGCAGTGCTCGCGCATGAACTCGAAGCCGAGGTCGGGGGTCCACGTCTCGCCCGGGTGGAAGCCGAACGGGTTGTCCTCGGGGATCTCCAGCTCGAGGTGCATCCCGATGTCCACGATGACCCGGGCCGCGCGGAAGCTCTGCGCGTCGAGCATGCCGAGCCGGTCCGCGGGGTCGTCGAGGTGGCCGAGCTCGTCCATCAGCCGCTCGGCGTAGAGCGCCCAGCCCTCGCCGTGGCCGCTGCACCAGCACATCAACCGCTGCCAGCGGTTGAGGACCTCGCTGCGGTAGGCGGTCTGGCCGATCTGCAGGTGGTGGCCGGGCACGCCCTCGTGGAAGACGGTGGTCACCTCGCGCCACGGGGAGAACGAGTCGATCCCGTCGGGCACCGACCACCACATCCGGCCGGGGCGGCTGAAGTCCTCCGACGGACCGGTGTAGTAGATGCCGCCGTCGTTGGTGGGGGCGAGCATGCACTCGATCCGACGGACCGGTCCGGGGATGTCGAAGTGGACGTCGGCGAGCTCGGCGACGGTCCGGTCGGCCAGCTCCTGCATCCAGTCGCGGAACGCCTCGCGGCCCTCGATCCGGCGCGAGGCGTCGCCCTCGAGGTGGGCCACCGCCTCGGCGTACGACGCGCCGGGCAGCACCCGGTCCGCGGTCGCGGCCATGTCGTCGGAGAGCCGCTTGAGCTCCTGCCAGCCCCAGGCGTACGTCTCGTCCAGGTCGACCGCGGCCCCGAGGAAGTAGCGCGAGGCCAGCTCGTACTGCTCGCGGCCGCACGCGTCCTGGTGACGTCCTCGCGGCACCAGCTCCTCCTGGACGAACCGGCCGAAGCCGTCGAGGGCCTCGGTCGCGGCGGAGGCGTGCTGCTCCAGGGCAGGACGCATCCCGTCGACCTCACATCCCGCGACCAGGCCGGCGAACACCGGCCCGCCGTCGCCGCTGCGGCCGGTCCAGCTCTCGATCTGGCCGACCACGGCCTGGTACTGGCGGACGGCGGAGACGTTGCCCCGCTCGGCCTCCTCGGCCAACGTGGTCCGCAGCCCGGCGAGGGCCTCGGGCACCGCGGCGAGCCGGGCGTCGATGTTGCGCCACGCCTGCTCGCCCTCGGTGGGCATCAGGTCGAAGACCTGCCGGACCGCGTGCAGCTCGCTCGCGATGACCGTCAGCTGGCTGCGCACCAGCCCGGCCTCGGCCATCTCGACCTCGAGCCCGACCCGTTCGAGGAAGGCCTCGCGGGCCACGGCCTCGCGCTCGTCGACCGGCGTCGCGGCGGTCGCGTCGGCAAGCGCCTTGCGCGCGAGCTCCTCGCGGGCGGCGAAGCCGGCGGGTGAGAGGTCGGTGAGCCGGTCGTCGTGGCCGTCCACCCCGATGAAGGTGGCGGCGACGGGGTCGAGGCGGGCGAAGTCCTCGACGTACTGGTCAGCGATGGCGTCGACGTGTCGTTCGGTCACGCGCCGACCCTAGGGTGTCGCCGGCCGTCCCCGACACCGAGTTGTCCGCCCGGTTCTCGGACATCGACGTAGCGCGGGCCCCGGAGCGGGTGCATCATCCCTCCATGGACGCCTTCGTGGTGATCGCCGTGGTTGCCGTGCGCTTCATCGCCCCGCTGTTCATCCTCAAGTTCCCGCTCCCCGCCATCCTGGTCTGCCTGGTGGCGGACGCCGTCGACCAGACGATCTTCCAGGCGACGATCGGGGGCGACCTGACGTGGTACCAGTCCTACGACAAGTCGCTCGACGTCTACTACCTCGGCTTCGCGTTCATCTCGACGATGACCAACTGGCGCGACGAGCGGGCGTTCCGGGTCAGCCGGTTCCTGTTCTTCTGGCGGCTGATCGGCGTGGTGATCTTCGAGCTCACCCAGTGGCGCTTCGTGCTGCTGCTCTTCCCCAACGCCTTCGAGTACTTCTTCATCGCCTACGAGACGATCCGCACCCGGTGGAACCCCGAGCGGCTCGCGGTGCTGACGGTCGTCGGCATGGCGGTCGGGATCACCGTCTTCGTCAAGGTGCCCCAGGAGATGTGGATCCACGTCCTCAAGCTCGACCTCAGCGACGCGCTGGACGCGAACCCCGGCCTGTGGGGGGTCATGGCCGCGTTCTTCCTCGTCGTCGGGATCGCCGCGGTGAAGGTGGTCCGCCAGGCGCGCGACCCCGACTGGGACTTCACCCTGGCCGTGGACCGGCACCTCCCGCGGCGACCCCAGCTCGGCCTGCGCCACGAGAAGCTGGTCGACGGGATCCTGCTGGAGAAGCTGGCGTTCCTCACCCTCGCCGGCGTGGTGCTCGCCCACATGGTGCCGGAGCTGACGGTCAACAACGCCCGGCTCGCCGTGACCGTCGCCCTGCTGGTGCTGCTCAACACGCTGGTCACCGAGCTGTGGCAGCACCGCCGTGGGGAGGGCTGGAGCACCACGATGCGGGAGTTCGGGGTGGTGCTGCTGGTCAACGTGCTGCTGCTGGCGCTGCTGCCCGAGTGGCTGCTCAGCGGCGGCCTGCCCGAGGAGGACTCGGCCTTCCTCGTCGTGCTGCTGTCGCTGCTGGCGACCATGTTCGACCGGGGGCGTGACACCCGCCCGCCGGTGGACCCCACGCCCCGGCCGTTCCGCGAGGCGTGGGGCGACTGGCAGGCGCGTCGGGCTGCCCGGGAGCCGGCCGGCCATGGCGGCTGAGGTCACCTGGGTCGGGCACGCCACCGTGCTCGTCCGGGCAGGAGCCGTCCGGCTGCTCACCGACCCGGTGCTCACCACCCGGCTGGCCCACCTGCGCCGGCGTACGGCGCCGGTCGACCCGGACGTGCTGCGCACCGACGTGGTGCTCGTCTCGCACGCCCATGCCGACCACCTGCACCGCCGGTCGCTCCGCAGGCTGGCCGCCGTCTCGCCCGAGGCGGTCGTCGTGGTGCCCCGCGGCGCAGCCCCCTTCGTGGCCGGGACCGGGCTCGAGCACGTCGTGGAGGTGGAGGCGGGGCAGGTGCTCGAGGTCGCGGGCGTACGCCTGCAGGTGACGCACGCCGAGCACTCCGCCCGTCGCAGCCGGGTCGACTCCCGCGAGGCGCCACCGGTCGGTTTCGTGGTCGAGCACGGCGGTCGGCGGCTGTGGTTCGCCGGCGACACCGACCTCTACCCGGCGATGGCGGAGATCGGGCCGGTCGACCTCACCACGCTGCCGATCTCGGGCTGGTGGCGCACCCTCGGCCCCGGGCACCTCGACGAGGCCCGCGCCGCCGAGGCGGTCTCGCTGGTCCGGGCCGCCCGCGTGCTGCCGATCCACTGGGGCACCTTCAGCCCCGAGGACCTCCGCGGCGGGACGCCGCAGTGGCACGTCGACACCGGCCGGCGGTTCGAGCAGGAGCTGTCCGACCGGGGGCTGCTCGACCGGCTGGTGCGACTGGAGCCCGGCCAGACCACGACCTGGTGAGAAAGTGTCGGCAGCGATGTCGAGAACCCGGCCTCGGCTCCGTCCCCGGGGTGTGATCGCCGAGCTCGTCGGCGACGGACCGAAGGAGAGAACCATGGCCAAGTACCTGCTGCTCAAGCACTACCGCGGCGGTCCGCAGCGGATGCCCGACGGTGACGTGCCGATGGACCGGTGGACGCCCGAGGAGATCTCGGCGCACATGGGCTTCATGGACCACGTCGCCGACACCCTCCGCGAGCGCGGGGAGTTCGTGGAGGGCCAGGCGCTGTCGCCCGACGGCACGTTCGTCCGCTTCGACGGCGAGGGAAGGCCGCCGGTCACCGACGGTCCCTTCGCGGAGACGAAGGACCTCGTCGCCGGCTGGATGGTGATCGACGTCGACTCCGAGGAGCGGGCCCACGAGGCCGCGGCGTTCCTGTCCTCGGCCCCGGGCCCCGGAGGGCGTCCGATCCGGGAGTGGATCGAGGTGCGCGCGTTCCTCGAGGCGCCTCCGACCGTCACCGAGTGAACGAGCAGTTGCGGGAGCTCGGTCCCCTGGTCCTGGGTGTCCTCGTCCGCCGCGGAGCAGACTTCGCGGCGGCCGAGGACGCCGTCCAGGAGGCGCTCCTCGAGGCCGTACGCCGGTGGTCGGACGACCCGCCCGAGGACCCGTTCGGCTGGCTGGTGACGGTGGCGTGGCGCAAGTTCCTCGACACCGTCCGCTCCGACTCCGCCCGCCGGGCCCGCGAGGAACGGGTGGTGGAGGAGCCTGCTCCAGGGCCTTCCGAGCAGGGCGACGACACCCTGCTGCTGCTGTTCCTGTGCAGCCACCCCTCGCTCACCCCGGCCTCGGCGGTCGCGCTCACGCTGCGGGCGGTCGGGGGCCTCACGACCCGCCAGGTCGCCGAGGCGTACCTCGTGCCCGAGGCGACGATGGCGCAACGGATCAGCCGGGCGAAGCGGACCGTCGGCGAGCACCGGCTCGACCGGCCGGGCGACCTGCGCGACGTGCTGAAGGTGCTCTACCTGATCTTCAACGAGGGCTACGGCGGCGAGGTCGACCTGGCTGCGGAGGCGGTCCGGCTCACCCGGCAGCTCGCGGCCTCCTCCGACGAGCCCGAGGTGTCCGGGCTGCTCGCGCTGATGCTGCTCCACCACGCGCGGCGCGCGGCACGGTGGGCCGAGGACGGCTCGCTGGTGCCGCTGGCCGAGCAGGACCGGTCGCTGTGGGACACCGCCCTGGTGGCGGAGGGAGTCGAGGTGCTGCAGGCCGCACTGGCCCGCGACCGGCTGGGCGAGTACCAGGCCCAGGCCGCCATCGCCGCCCTCCACTGCGACGCCCCCTCGACCGGGGAGACCGACTGGACCCAGGTCCTCGAGTGGTACGACGAGCTGCTCCGCCTCACCGACAGCCCCGTGGTGGCCCTCAACCGTGCGGTCGCCGTGGGGGAGGCCGACGGGCCGCTCGCCGGGCTGCGCGCCCTCGAGCTGGTCCCAGCGTCGGTGCCGCGGCGGACGGCGGTGGCGGCCTGGCTGCACGAGCGCGCCGGGGACCTGGCGGTCGCCCGGACGCTCTACGCCGAGGCCGCGGGGCAGGCGACGTCGGAGGCCGAGCGGCACCACCTGACCCGGCAGGCCGCACGGCTGGCCGCGCACGCCCCCTGACCGGTCAGCCGAGCGCGGTCGGGAACACCTCGCGGTAGCTCCGCATCCCGCCGGCCGAGGCGGCGGCGAGCACCCCGCGGGCGACCGCCCGCGTGACGCAGTCGGCCGCGGCCACGAGGAGCAGGTGGAAGGCCGCCGGATCGGGGGTCGGCCCGGCCCCGGTCGCGAGCGTGAAGACGGTGTCGCCGTCGTACATCGTGTGGACGGGGTTGATCGCCCGCGAGAGACCGTCGTGCCCGATCCCGCTGACCTTCTGGCACTGCGCCTTGGTGAGGGTGGCGTCGGTGGCGACGACGGCCAGCGTGGTGGCCAGCGGCGGCTGCGGCTCGGGCTCCTCCGCGGCCCGTTGCCGGGCAGCGTCGAGGTCCCGGACGTCGGGGCGGCGCAGTCCGTCGGGGAGGTCGCCGGGGACGCAGTGCCGGGCCGCGAGCAGCTCACCGCTCGCGAGGTCCACCGCGGAGCCGACCGCGTTGACCACGGCGAGCGCCCCGACCGTCGTACCGTCGGGGAGCCTGGTCGACGCCGACCCCACCCCTCCCTTGAGCCCGCCGACGCGGGTGCCGGTGCCGGCGCCCACGGTGCCCTCACCGACCTCGAGGTCGGCCGCCGCCAGCGCCTCGCGACCCAGCGCAGCGTCCGGGAACGTCGAGAAGTCACCCCCCCGGCCGAGGTCGAACACCACGGCGGCCGGCACGATCGGCACGACCGCCCCGGGAGCGCGCGCCACCGGGTAGCCGACTCCCTGCGCGTGGAGCGCCCGGGCCACTCCGTCCGCGGCACCGAGCCCGAGCGCGGAGCCACCGGTCAGCACGATCGCGTGCACCCGCTCGACGAGGTTGCGCGGGTCGAGCAGGTCGGTCTCGCGGGTGCCGGGCCCGCCCCCGCGCACGTCCACCCCGCCGACCGCCCCCTCGGCCGGAGGCAGCACGACCGTCACGCCGCTCAGCCAGCCGGCCCCGACGCGCTGGGCGTGGCCGACCCGGATCCCCGGAACGTCCGTGATCGCGTTGCGCATGCGCCCCAGTATCGCCGCGTGTGCCTGAGACCGGCGCATGGACCGGTCTCAGGCACACGCGGCGACGGGGTGGGAGTGGTTCAGCGGGGCAGGCCGCTCGCCCGCCAGGCGCCCGCGCCGTGGCGGTGGGTGACCCGGGTCAGGCGACCGGGGCGGTTCCACTCCGGCGTACGCCGGGGGGCGGGCGGTTCGTCCGAGCCCAGTGAGGAGAGGACCGCGACGATGGCGGCCACCTCCTCCGGGGTGGTGTCGGGCGTGACGATCTTCAGGAAGGGATCACGTTCAACATTCGTCGACACGGCGCCAGCTCACCTCCTCCACTTCGTTCCCCCGATGACCTGCCGCCGGGTCGACGTGACCCCGCTGCTCGCGGGACCCTGCGGGCCCCGCTCACAGCGGGATGTTCCCGTGCTTCTTGGCGGGCAGCACCTCGCGCTTGGAGCGGAGCAACCGCAGCGCCTTGACGACCTCGAGCCGGGTCTCGTGGGGCGTGATCACCGCGTCGACGTAGCCGCGCTCGGCGGCGATGTAGGGGTTGGCGAGCGTCTGCTCGTAGGCGTCGATCAGCTCGGCGCGCTTGGCGTCGACGTCCTCGCCGGCCTCCTGCGCCGCCGCGATCGTCTTGCGGTGCAGGATGTTGACCGCGCCCTGCGCGCCCATCACGGCGATCTGCGCGGTCGGCCACGCGACGTTGATGTCGGCCCCGAGGTGCTTGGAGCCCATCACGTCGTAGGCGCCGCCGTAGGCCTTGCGGGTGATGATCGTGACCAGCGGGACGGTGGCCTCGGCGTAGGCGTAGATCAGCTTGGCGCCGCGGCGGATGATGCCGTCCCACTCCTGGTCGGTGCCGGGCAGGAAGCCGGGCACGTCGACGAAGGTCACCACCGGGATGTTGAAGGCGTCGCAGAAGCGGACGAACCGGGCGGCCTTCTCGGAGGCGTCGATGTCGAGGGTGCCGGCGAACTGCATCGGCTGGTTGGCCACGACGCCGACGCTCTGCCCCTCGACCCGGCCGAAGCCGATGAGGATGTTGGGCGCGAACATCGACTGCACCTCGAGGAACTCCTCGTCGTCCAGCGTCGCCGTGATCACGTCGTGCATGTCGTAGGGCTGGTTCGGCGAGTCCGGGATGATGGTGTCGAGCGCGCGGTCGGCGTCGGTCACGCCCATGTCGGGGACCTCGTCGTAGGCCGGAGCCGGGTCGAGGTTGTTCTGAGGCAGGTAGGACAGCATCGCCTTGAGGTAGTCGAGCGCGTCGTCCTCGTCGGAGGCCATGTAGTGGGCGTTGCCGGACTTGGTGTTGTGGGTCCGTGCGCCGCCGAGCTCCTCCATCGTCACGTCCTCGCCGGTGACGGTCTTGATCACGTCGGGCCCGGTGATGAACATGTTGGAGCTGCCGTCGACCATGATCGTGAAGTCGGTGACCGCGGGGGAGTAGACGTGCCCGCCGGCGCAGGAGCCCATGATCAGGCTGATCTGCGGGATCACGCCGGAGGCGTGGACGTTGCGGCGGAAGATCTCGCCGTAGAGGCCGAGCGAGACCACGCCCTCCTGGATCCGCGCGCCGGCTCCCTCGTTGATCCCGACGATCGGGCAGCCGGTCTTGATGGCGAGGTCCATCACCTTGCAGATCTTCTCGCCGTAGACCTCGCCCAGCGAGCCACCCATGACGGTGAAGTCCTGCGAGAAGACACACACCATCCGGCCGTCGACGGTGCCGTAGCCGGTGATGACGCCGTCGCCGTAGGGGCGGTTCTTCTCGAGCCCGAACGCGGTCGACCGGTGGCGCGCCAGCTCGTCGAGCTCGACGAAGCTGCCCTCGTCGAAGAGCAGCTCGATCCGCTCGCGGGCCGTCTTGCGGCCCTTGGCGTGCTGCCTCTCGACCGCCTTGGCCGACCCGGCGTGGATCGCTTCGTCGAGGCGACGCTCGAGGTCCTGCAGCTTGCCGGCGGTCGTGTGGGTGTCGATGTCGGTGGGGACGTCGGTGCCCTCTCCGGGGCTCGCCTGTGCGCTCACCCGTGTCAATGTAGTGCCCGTGCCGAGCGATGCCGACCCACGCCCACCTCTCGACGCCGAGCGACTCGCCGCACTGGGGGTGGAGGTGCTGCCGGAGGCGGGATCGACCAACGCGCTCGTCGCCGACCGCGCCCGGGAGGGAGCGCCGGCCTGGCTGGCCGTCGCGACCGAGCACCAGCAGGCCGGACGCGGCCGGCTCGACCGGGTCTGGGAGACCCCGCCCCGGGCAGCCCTGACCTTCTCCACCCTGCTGCGTCCGAACGCACCGGCGGCCGAGTGGCCCTGGCTCCCGCTGCTCGCCGGGATCGCCACCGTCAGGGCGTTGGGCGACCACGGTGTCCCGTCCGGCCTGAAGTGGCCCAACGACCTGATGCTGGGGGAGCGCAAGGCCGCCGGCATCCTCGTCGAGCGCGTCGACACCCCCACCGGACCCGCCGCCGTCCTGGGCATCGGCCTCAACGTCACCACGACCGAGGCCGAGCTGCCCGTGCCGACGGCCACGTCCGTCCTGCTCGCCGCCGGCTCCGCCCCCGACCGCACCGACCTGCTGGTGAGCCTGCTCGGACACCTCCGCGAGCAGTACGCCGCCTGGTCCTCCGGTGGCGGTCGCAGCCTCCGCCCGGCGTACGTCGAGGCCTGCGTGACGCTCGGCCGGGAGGTGCGGGTCGCCCTGCCCGGTGGCGGCGACCTCACCGGCCTCGCCACCGACGTCGACGCGGGGGGCCGACTGGTGGTCGCGGGGACCCCGGTCGCTGCCGGCGACGTGCTGCACGTGCGCCCCGCCGGGTGACATGATCGGGGGGTGGCCTACCCGAGCAAGCTCCTGAACGACGGCGAGCACGTCGTCGTACACACGCGCACGCACCCCAAGGCGCTGCTGATGGCGCTCCTCGTCCTGGTCGTGACGCTCGCGCTCGCGGTCTTCGTCCAGACCCTCGGCACCGGCGGCACCGCCGACGTCCTCCACTGGGTGGCGTGGATCGTCGCCGGCCTCGTGATCGTGTGGTTCGTGGTCAAGCCGGTGGTCGCGTGGCTCACCACGACCTACACCTTCACCAACCGGCGCTTCATCAAGCGGGCGGGCCTGATCGCCAAGGAGGGCCGCACCATCCCGCTCAACCGGATCAGCGGAGTCGACTTCGAGATCGGCATCATCGACCGGCTCTTCGGCTGCGGCACCCTGGTGGTCTCAGACGCGAGCGAGCAGGGCCGGGTCGAGATCCACGACATCCCCCGTGTCGAGCAGGTGCAGCTGCAGGTCGCCGAGGAGCTGCACCGGCTCTCGACCGGCCGCCAGGACGATGGCACCTGACGAGCAGCCCCCGCGCGACCCCCACGCCCTCGAGCGGGCGGTCCTCGGCGAGGACCCGACGCTGACGGCGCAGCAGGTGGCCGAGCTGACCGACGTCACCGTCGAGCAGCTGCGGCGGCTCTGGTGGGCGCTCGGCTTCCCCGAGCACGGCACCGAGATCGCCTTCACGCCGGCCGACGTCGAGGCGGTCTCGACGCTCACCGGGCTGGTCGACGACGGAGCCATCGACTTCGACATCGCGGTGCTGCTGACCCGCGCGCTCGGCCAGACCTCGGCACGGCTGGCCGACTGGGAGGTGGCGACGCTCGCGCACCGGGTCGAGGAGCTGGAGCGCTCGGAGGCCGCCACCGGCTCCCGCACGGCCGCGGCGCTGCGGCTGATCGAGGAGCTCAACCCGCCGTTCGAGCGGCTGCTGGCCTACGCCTGGCGGCGGCACCTCGCTGCCGCGGTCGCCCGGATCGAGGCGCTCGGCGCCGAGGCCGAGGACCTGCACACCACCCAGATCAGCGTCGGGTTCGCCGACATCGTCGGCTTCACGGCGCTGTCCAACGAGCTGGGCCGCCAGCAGATCGGTGACGTCGTCGAGATCTTCGAGTCGCGCTGCGCCGACGTCGTGGCCGGTCGTCGGGGGCGGATCATCAAGAGCCTCGGCGACTCGGTGCTGTTCGTGAACGTCGAGCCGATCGCGGCGTACGACACCGCGGAGGGGATCATCCAGGTCGTCGGCCGGGACCCGAAGATGCCGGAGGTCCGGGTCGGCCTGGCGACGGGAGACGTCGTGATGCGGCTCGGCGACGTCTTCGGCCCGCCGGTCAACCTCGCCTCACGACTGACAGCGGTGGCCCGCCGCAACCGGATCATCATCGACCAGGCGACCGCCGACCTGCTCCCCGAGGACCAGTTCGAGACCCGCCGCCTGCCACCCAGACCGGTGAGGGGGTTCGGACTGGTGGAGCCGCTCACCGTCCGAAGGCACTGAACCGACTGGCCGAACGGATGATTTCTCCGCATTCCCCGGCGAGGATGCCGGGGGATTCCTACGGTGTGCCTCGTGCTCACCGTCCAGGACGTCCGCGTCGACCCCGCCACGCGCCGAGCGTGGCGTGGCGAACGAGAGATCGGCTTCTCCCGCAAGGAGTTCGACCTCGTGCACGCCCTCATGTCCCGCGCCGGGAAGGTCGTCAGCCGCGAGGAGCTGATGCGCACGGTCTGGGACACGACGTTCTGGACGTCCTCCAAGACCATCGACGTCCACCTCGGCTGGGTGCGGCGCAAGCTCGGTGACGACTCCCGCCGCCCGCGACTGATCACCACCATCCGTGGGCAGGGGCTGCGCTTCGAGGTCGAGTAGGGGTGTCTCCCGGGGAGCCACCCCTTGGATACGCTCGTCCGCGTGTCCGAACCTGCACCCACGGTCGCCATCGTCGGAGGTGGCCAGCTCGCCCGGATGATGGCCGAGCCCGCTGCCGCCCTGGGACTCCCGCTGCGACTGCTGGCCGAGGCGGAGGGCGTGTCCGCCGCGCAGGTGATCCCCGACCACCTCGTCGGTGACTACCGCGACCTCCCGACGCTGCAGAAGGTGACCGACGGCTGTGCGGTGGTCACCTTCGACCACGAGCACGTCCCGACCGACCACCTGCACGCCCTCGAGGCCGACGGGGTCGCCTGTCGGCCCGGGCCCGAGGCGCTGGTCCACGCCCAGGACAAGGCCGTGATGCGGGAACGGCTGGGCGCCCTCGGCGTCCCGTGTCCGCGAAACAGGGTCGTCACCTCGCTGCAGGACGTCGAGGCGTTCGGCTTCCCCTGCGTGCTCAAGACGACGCGCGGCGGCTACGACGGCAAGGGCGTGTGGTTCGTCGACTCGGCGGAGGAGTGCGCGGACGCCTTCGCCGCCGCCGAGGCCTCCGGGGTCGGGCTGCTCGCCGAGGAGCGGGTCGCCTTCCGCCGCGAGCTGGCCGCGCTGGTCGCGCGCTCGCCGAGCGGGCAGGCCGCGGCGTACCCGATCGTCGCCTCGACCCAGCGCGACGGGATCTGCCACGAGGTCGTCGCGCCCGCGCCGGGCCTCGACGACGACCTCGCGGGCCAGGCGCAGCGGATCGCGCTCACCATCGCCGGCGAGCTCGGCGTCACCGGGATCCTCGCGGTCGAGCTGTTCGAGACCGAGGACGGGCGGGTGCTCGTCAACGAGCTGGCGATGCGCCCCCACAACACGGGCCACTGGAGTCAGGACGGCGCGGTGACGAGCCAGTTCGAGAACCACCTGCGGGCGGTCCTCGACCTGCCGCTCGGGTCGCCCGCACCGCGCGAGCGGTGGACCGTCATGGTCAACATCCTCGGCGGCGAGGGTCACGAAGGGGCCGGCTCTGCCCCGCTGTACCAGGGCTACCCCCACGCCCTGGCCCGGGACCCGCGACTGCGGGTGCACCTCTACGGCAAGGGGCTGCGGCCGGGCCGCAAGGTCGGCCACGTCAACGCCTACGGTGATGACCTCGACGACTGCCTCGAGCGCGCGCGGCACGCCGCTGCGTGGTTCCGCGGCGACCTGGGCAACGAGAGCGAGTGAGCGAGATGGCAGACCAGCAGGCCCGCGTGGGCATCGTGATGGGGTCGGACTCGGACTGGCCGGTGATGCAGGCCGCGGCCGAGGCGCTGGGCGAGTTCGACGTCGCCCACGAGGCAGACGTGGTCTCGGCGCACCGGATGCCCCAGGAGATGCTGGCCTACGGCGAGGAAGCGGCAGGTCGTGGGTTGCAGGTGATCATCGCCGGGGCGGGCGGCGCCGCACACCTGCCGGGCATGCTGGCCGCGGTCACGCCGCTGCCCGTCATCGGCGTGCCCGTGCCGCTGCGGCACCTCGACGGGCTCGACTCGCTGCTGTCGATCGTGCAGATGCCCGCCGGTGTGCCGGTCGCGACCGTGGCGGTCGGCAACGCCCGCAACGCCGGCCTGCTCGCCGTCCGGATCCTCGCGGCCGCCGACGAGGCGCTGCGGCAGAAGATGGTCGAGTTCCAGGCCGAGCTCAAGGCGTCGGCGACCGAGAAGGGCGAGGCCGTACGCCGCGCGGCCGGCGGCCCGCAGCGCGTGGGCTTCTGACCCGTGGCGAGCACGGGGCGGCTCGTCGGGCTCGACGTCGCACGCTGCCTCGCCCTGCTCGGGATGGTCGCGACGCACCTGCTGTCCTCGCGATCGCCGGCCGGTGAGGAGTCCCTCTCTCACCTGGTGGCGAGCGGTCGCGCCTCGGCGCTCTTCGCCGTGCTGGCGGGCGTCACGCTGGCGTTGCTCACCGGCGGCCGGACACCGCTCGTCGGCCGGGACCGCTGGGTCGCCGTCGGCGGGCTGGTGGCCCGGGCGCTGTTGATCGCGCTGCTGGGCCTGGCCCTGGGCGAGCTCGACACCGGGCTCGCGATCATCCTCACCTACTACGGCGTCCTGTTCCTGCTGGGCCTTCCCTTCGTGGCCCTCGGCGCGCGGGCGCTCGCGGTGCTGGCCGGGGTGTGGCTGGTGGTCGCGCCGGTGGTGTCGCACCTGGTCCGGCCCGAGCTGCCCGAGCCGCGCTACGCCAACCCCAGCTTCGAGCAGCTCTCCGAGCCGGTGCTGCTGCTCTCCGAGCTCACCTTCACCGGCTACTACCCGGTGGTGCCGTGGCTGGCCTACCTGCTGGCCGGGATGGCCGTGGGGCGCAGCGACCTCGCCCGGCGCACGGTCCAGGGCGCGCTGCTCGCCGGGGGGCTGCTGCTGGCGGCCGGCTCCGCGCTCGTCTCGGCCCGGCTGACCGAGGGACGCGTCCCTCCCGAGCTGCTCGACCAGGCGCGGACGGACTCCTACGGGACGACCCCGACGGGCGGGTCGCCGGAGTGGCTGCTCATCGCCGCACCCCACAGCGGGACCCCGTTCGACCTCGCGCAGACGATCGGCAGCTCGCTGGCGGTGATCGGCGGCTGCCTGCTCGTGGTCGGGCTGCTGCCGGCAGCGCTGCCGCGGGTCGCGGCGGTGGTCTTCGGGGCCGGCACGATGACGCTCACGCTCTACACGCTCCACGCCTGGTTGCGCAGCGACTGGATCCCGGCGGAGGAGCCCTCCGCGTTCCGCGACCACGTGATCATCCTGGGGCTGATCGGGGCCGTCTTCGTGCTGCTCCGGCGTCGGGGGCCGCTGGAGGCGCTGGTCGCCCTGCCGGGTCGTGGACTGCGCCGGTGGAACTCCGCCCGCCGGTCGAGCGTCCCAACACCATGAGTCTCCGGCTGCTCCTCCTCGCGCTGCTCGCGCTCTCCGCCTGCGGCGACGGCGGGTCGCAGGCCACCGAGGACCCCGACCCGCCGACGCCGCCGCCGGGCGACTACGTCGCCGTGACGCTCCCCGAGCCGTACGCCGCGGGCGACCTGCTCCAGCTGACCGTCCGCGAGGACGGGGTCTCGTTCCGGGCCACGTGCAACACGTTCTTCGGGTCGGCCGACTGGGGCGGCGGGGTGCTCGCCGTCGGGCAGGTCGGCGGTACCGAGATGGGCTGCCCCGGCGACGCCGCGGCCCAGGACGAGTGGTTGGTCGACTTCCTCACCTCGCGACCGACGTACGCCTTCGACGGGGAGGGGCTGGAGCGGGCGGCACCGACGCCGTGGTCAGCCTGCTGCCGGCCGACCAGGTGCCCCCGGACGCGGGCGCCCGCCCGGGCCTCACGCTCGAAGACACCCGCTGGCTGCTCACCGACATCGCGGAGAACACCGACCAGGCGTCGTCCGTGACGGCCGTCCCCGCCGGTGTCCGCTCGACGCTCGTCCTCACCGGCGGCCGGGTGGCGGCGTTCCTCGGCTGCAACCAGGCCCGCGGCGACGCCGAGGTCGTGCGCGACCGGATCGAGCTCGGCCCGCTGATGACCACCCGCATGGCCTGCCCGGGGCCGGAGGGCGAGGTCGAGCAGCAGGTGTCGACCGTCCTCGAGGGCTCCGTCCCGTGGTCGATCACCGGAGACCGGCTCACCCTCGGCGAGGGTGCGCTGCAGCTGATCTACACCGCCGGCTCCTGAGCCGGGCCGGCCGGGTGCCTTAGGTCACCGGGTCTCGAGGCTCAGGCCTGGCGGCCTTCGCACCTCGACCTCCGGCGAGCACACCGGAGGTCGAGCCTCGAGACCGCGTGGGAGTGCAGGTGGCACACCTCACTCGCCCCGGACTCGGCCCCGGAGCGCCTTGGTCTGCCCCCGCTTGCGCTTGGTCTCGACGCGGCGACGCCGCGAGGACTTCGACGGCTTGGTCGGGACGCGCGGCGGGGGAGGCGGGGCGAGCGCCGCGCGGAGGGCGGTCGCGAGCCGCTCGCGTGCGGCGACCCGGTTGCGATGCTGGGAGCGGTGCTCGGCGGCGACCACGCGGATCAGCCCGACCCGGCGCTTCTCGTCCTCGGTCAGCACCGAGGACGCGGCCGGGTCGAAGACCAGCTCGACGCGGCTGTCGGTGGTGTTCACCGACTGCCCGCCCGGCCCGGAGGAGCGCGAGAACCGCTCGACGAGCTCGTCGGCCGGGACCACCAGACCCTCGGGCAGTCCCGGTCCGGGAGGGACCCGGAGGTTGCTCACCGTCGCCGCCGCCACTCGATGGCGGGGCAGGCGTCCATCACCATCGGCACCCCCGCCGCCCGGGTCCGCTCGAACGCCTCGTGGTCGACCACACCGAGCTGCAACCACACCGCGCGCGCACCGATCGCCACGGCCTGGTCCGCGAACGCGCCGGCAGCCTCGGAGCGGCGGAAGACGTCGACCACGTCGACGGGGAAGGGGATGTCGGCGAGGGTCGCGTACCCCTGCTCGCCGAGGACCACCGGCGCCGTCGGGTGGACCGGCACGATCCGCTTCCCACGCTGCTGGAGCAGGTCCGCGATGGCGTACGCCGTCCGCGACGGGTTGCCGGACAGCCCCACGACCGCCCACGTCGCGCACTCGTCGAGCATCAGGTCGATCGCCGCCGGGTCCTGCCACGCCACACCCATGGCCCCCACAGTAGGTGGCTGCCGGAAGGCACCCGGAGGGGTGGTGGTGAAGCTTGGACGGCCTTCCTACGTTGGAGGCATGACCAAGAAGATCGCTTTCCTGACCGCGACCGAGGGCATCGAGCGGGTCGAGCTGACCGACCCGTGGCAGTCGGTCACCGACGCCGGCCACAGTGCCGAGCTGCTCAGCACGGAGGCCGGTGAGGTGCAGACCTTCGACCACCTCGACAAGGCCGAGACCCGCCCGGTCGACACCGTCGTCGGGGACGCGGACGTCGCCGACTACGACGCGCTGGTCCTCCCGGGCGGGGTCGCGAACCCCGACGCGCTCCGGCTCGACGAGGGCGCCGTCGCGTTCATCCGGGCCTTCGCCGCCTCGGGCAAGCCGGTCGCGGCCATCTGCCACGCGCCGTGGACCCTCGTCGAGGCCGGCGCGCTGCGCGGCAAGCGGCTGACGTCGTGGCCCAGCCTGCAGACCGACATCCGCAACGCCGGCGGTGAGTGGGTCGACGAGGAGGTCGTGGTCGACGGCAACCTGATCACCAGCCGCAACCCCGGGGACATCCCGGCCTTCACCAAGGCGCTGCTCGACGCCGTCGGGTGACCCGCGGGTAACCCAGCACGGGGAGCTCGTCCGTGCCCACCTAGAATCCGCAGCATGGACGAGTTCCCCCTCTACGGCCTCTCCGAGGAGCACCAGGCGATCCGGGAGGCCGTGCGCGCGGTGTGCGACGCGAAGGTCGCGCCCTTCGCCTCGGACGTCGACGAGTTCGCCCGCTATCCCCGGGAGGCGGCCGACGCCCTGCGCGCGGCCGACTTCCACGCGCCCCACGTCCCCGAGGCGTACGGCGGCGCCGGGGCGGACGCCCTCGCGACCTGCCTGGTCATCGAGGAGGTCGCCCGGGCCTGCGTGAGCTCCAGCCTGATCCCCGCCGTCAACAAGCTGGGGTCGCTGCCCGTGCAGATCGCCGGCTCCGAGGAGCTCAAGAAGCACTACCTCGGCAGGCTGGCCGCGGGCGAGGGCGGCTTCTCGTACTGCCTCTCCGAGCCGGACGCAGGCTCGGACGCAGGGGCGATGAAGACCCGGGCCAGCTTCGAACCGGGGGGCGACGGGGGCACTTGGATTCTCAACGGCGTCAAGCGCTGGATCACCAACGCGGAGGAGTCGGAGTTCTACACCGTCCTCGCGATCACCGACCCCGAGAAGAAGGCCCGTGGCGGGATCAGCGCCTTCGTCGTCGAGAAGTCCGACGAGGGTGTGTCCTTCGGCGCTCCCGAGAAGAAGCTCGGCATCAAGGGCAGCCCCACCCGCGAGGTCTACCTCGACAACGTACGCATCCCGGCCTCGCGGCTCATCGGCGAGGAGGGGGAGGGCTTCGCCATCGCGATGCAGACCCTCGACCACACCCGCGTCACGATCGCGGCGCAGGCCGTCGGGGTCGCCCAGGGAGCCCTCGACTACGCGCTCTCCTACGCGAAGGAGCGCCAGCAGTTCGGCAAGGCCATCGCGGAGTTCCAGGGCCTGCAGTTCCTGCTCGCCGACATGGGCATGAAGGTCGAGGCGGCACGCCAGATGACCTACGCCGCCGCCGGTCGCTCCGAGCGCGGCGACGCCGACCTCACCTTCTTCGGCGCCGCGGCGAAGTGCTTCGCCTCCGACGTCGCGATGGAGGTCACCACCAATGCGGTGCAGGTGCTCGGCGGCTACGGCTACACCCGCGAGTACCCCGTGGAGCGGATGATGCGCGACGCCAAGATCACCCAGATCTACGAGGGCACCAACCAGGTGCAGCGGATCGTGATGGCCCGCCAGCTCCTCGCCGGGGTCCAGTCCGAGCTCTGAGCCGCGCCCGTGACCGCAGGTCAAGCTGCGTGTTGGCTGGCTCCCGCAAGTCGGGAGGTGGCGCTCGATGAGTGACCGCGGCCGCGCGGGTGCGACGTGCAGCGGTACCGGTCCGGGTGTCCGGAGGTCACGGTAGGCTCCCGGCGCGGGTCGAGCAGCAGACCAGCGACCGTCGCTCGCCCTCGGCGAGGTCACCCACGAGGGCGAGGAGCGCGGCTAGGCCGACGGATGCCAGCGCGAGATGACGCAGCAGAGGGCGTAGGTCCCGTCGTCGACGCCGATCTCCAGGCTGCCCAGGATCCGGCCGTCCATGCCGGGGTGCAGGACGGTGAAGCCGGGTGCGTCCTCGACGTCGGCGACCAGCGGGATCGTGCCCACGCCGACGTCGTCGGGGTCGATGTCGTCCTCCTCGATGACCCTGACCTCGATACTCTGGGTGTACGGCGTGATGGGGGCCGGGATCTTGTCGCCGACGTGGCGGACGGCGTCGTCCTCGAAGTCGCCGATGACCGAGTTCGGGATGTCGGCGACCAGGTCTCCGTCGGCGCGGATCTCCAGGGCGATGTCGTCGGCACCCCAGCCGGAGGTCTCCTCCCGGCAGGTCAGCGACATCTCGATCGCGGGCCGGGCGATCAGCAGGCTCAGCGTCGTGCTCATCACGATGTCGAAGGACACCGCCGTCGCCGTCCCGGACTGGCGCTGCACCAGGACGAAGAAGTGCTCGTTGTCCCCAGCCTCCCAGGAGATGTTCTGGGGGCTGCTGCTGGGCCCCGACTGCGCGGCAAGTGACGCCGGCGGTGAGACCCCGTCCCACTGGCCGAGGGTCACCCGGACCGGCGTGGTCAGCGTCGCGCCGCCGATCTCCCGGACAGGGTCGAACACGCCGACACCGAGCTGGGCCGCGTGCGGCAGCGGGATGCGCGGGGTCTCGACGAGGAACCACTTGCTCTCCGCGTCGTCCCACTCGGCGTCGTTGGTGTCGACGTTGAACGGCTGCGCCGGGAAGCGCTCGTGGCGCAGCTGGTCGGGCACCAGCACGATCGCGTCTCGCCACGTCCGCCCCTCGTGACGGTGGGAGCGCAGCGTGTAGGAGCACTCGCTGCGGCGATCGACCAGGTGGACCTTGACGAAGAACGGCGCGGCGAGCACGAAGCGGGGACCGCGCTCGGGGTCGGTCACGTTGCGGTACGGGGGCTGGGGGGTGCTGAAGTCGTCGCCGAGATAGATCTCGTACGCCGTGTCCGCACCGTCGTGCTGCAGGTCGACGTCGTAGGTGCCAGGCACGTCGAAGCGGTACCACTTGACCCTTCCGTCGAAGAGCGAGTCGTCGTCGTCGAAGTCGACGACGTCGGGCGTGACCAGCGCGGTGGCAGGCGTGCCGTGAGGCGTGACGACGTTGATGTCGGCCAGCAGCGGCTGGTGGTCGCTGAGGAACGGCAGCACACCCTTCGGGTCGGCCAGCTCGCGGTGGATCCTCAGGTGCTGCACCGCGAGCTGGGACGAGGCCGAGGTGAGCAGGTAGTCGAGCCGCTGCCGCGCCGGGGGGTAGACGACGTCGGCGGTGAAGCCGGGGTCGGTGCGACCCGTCGCGCCGCCGGGGCACTGGTCGCGGCCCCACCGGTCGACGAGCTGGTCGAACATCGGGGCATTCGGCGTCCCGAAGAGGTTCGTCCACTCGGGCAGGTCCCCGTCCGGCGGGTGCGCCTTCGGGTCCTTGGCGCCGTGGCCGACGACGTTGAGGTCGCCGAGGAAGAACACCTCCTCGGCGAAGGGCGGCGTCTCCTCGATGCAGTGCTCGATGAACCCGGCCACGGCCTCGATCTGCTTCTGTCGGTCGTCGGCGTTCTCCTCTATGGCCTCGGAGTCGGCCTGGCTGTGGCTGATGAACACGTGCCGGACGCCGGCTCCCGGCGGATCGAGGCGCGCGTAGAGCACGCCCTTCGCGGCGAACTTGTCGGCGTCGGAGGAGTCGGCGTACATCTGGAAGCGCACGACCGGGACGCCGTTCGGGAACGCGAGCGGGCCCAGCAACGCGACGACCTCGGGCGGCGTCGGCACGGTGGCGAACGGGTACCTGCTCGCCAGGAACAGGCCGCTGTCCTCGAGCTTGAGCATCGCCAGCCCGGTCAGGTCGCCCACCGGCCCGAAGGTCAGCTCCCAGACCAGCTCCTGGATGTCGTCCGCGATCCCCGGCGTCACGATGCGCGAGTGGAAGGTGTCGACCTTCGAGACCTGGAACGGGAACTCGTCTTCCAGCTCCTGGCTGAGGATCGCTCGTGACGGCTCGTCGAAGATCTCGTTGAGGCAGACCACGTCGATCTCCTCGGCGCTGTCGAGGATCGCCCGGGAGACCAGCTTGGCCCGCTGGGGCGCGGTGTAGACCGGCGGGATCGACGGCGGGAAGCCCATCTCCATCAGCGCGGACCGCATCTGTGTGTTGTAGGTCAGGATGCGCATCGAGCTGCTCATGAGCCGACACCTCCCAGCGAGTCGAAGAGCGGCTGGAGGACGTCGGGTGGGCTGCCCCGCAGCACCGCGACGGTGACGAAGCTCCCCGCGACGGGCTCGAGGAGCCGCAGCTCGTTGGCCACCGCGTCGCCGACCACGAGGTTGCCGCCGACCGAGGCGACGAAGCTCGGGGAGACCCAGGTGCCGTCGGCGAGGTCGACGCTGGCCGACGTCGTCCCGTCGCCCTCGAGGACCAGCAGCCGGGCGTTGCCGGCGTCGACGAGCACCACGCCGTCACCGCGGGCGCCCAGGCCGTAGGGGATCGGCGGGTGGGCGGCCGCGGGCAGGCCGATCTCGACCCAGCCGTCACCGGCCGGTGAGTTCACGCGCGTCAGCCGGTGGGCGCCCGGGTCGCTCACCCACATCCGGCCGGACGCGTCCACCGCCAGCCCGCGAGGGTCGACGAAGCCGCCCTCCGAGGGACTCAGCCCCGGGTGCCCGTACGTCGTCCAGCCCGCGCCGCTCACGTCGTCCACCACGACCAGGCGACGGTTGCCCGAGTCGAGCACGACCAGCCGGCCGGCCGGGAGGAAGGCCGCGGCGGTCGGCCGGTGGAGCTCGCCCACGCCGACCCCGGGCGTGCCGAAGTGCTGCCACCCCCCACCGTGCTCGGCGAGCGCGACGGCGTCGCCCTCCAGGTCGGCCACCAGCACCGCCCCGGTCACGTCGACGGCAGGTCCGCTGGGGCCGCCCAGCCGGCCGTTGCCGACCGGCTCGAGCGAGGACGGGTCGAGGTCGTCGCCGACGGTGAAGACCCCTCCCCCGAGCAGCTCGGTGAACACCACGCGTGTCATCTCCCGCTCCCCCCTCACGCGCCAGGACCCCTCAGTCCGCCGACCTCTCGTCGAGCACCAGGTCCACCTGACGTCGTACGTCGTCCGTGGAGATCGACGCCCGGACGCGCCCGAGGGCCTCGGCTGCGCCCGGCCTGTCGATCCGTGCGAGCGACCGGGCGATCGCCGCGAGCTCGGCGCCGTCGTCGCACCGCTCGGCTCGATCGGCCAGCACGGAGACGGCCCGGTCGGTGGCGACCTCGCCGAGCGCGGTCGCCGCGCGCATCCGGGTCTCCACACGCCGGTCGCCGATCGCGTCCGCCAGCGCGTCCACGGCCTGCTCGGCTGGCCAGTCGCCGAGCGCGACGATGGCCCGGGCCTTCAGCACGGCCGCCTCACCACGGTCGGGACCGTGCGCGCAGGCGCGCAGCCCCTCGAGCGCGACGTCGCCGAGGTCGCGCAGCCGCTGCCGGGACCGGTCGTCGAAGTGCTCGGCCAGCAGCAGCCGCCGCACCCGGGGGTCGAGCGTCGTGTCGGGCATGGTGGTCTCCGGTCTCCTCACTCCGCGAGCGCCCGGGCGCCGGCGTACGCGGTGGTGATCTCCGCCGTAGACAGCTGCACGGAGGTCTGGTTGGTGCCGTCGCCCATCATCAGGTCGACCTGCTCGGCGGTGGTGCAAGGGTCGTTGACGGCGTTGTCGCAGCTGTGTGGAAGCCCGAGGAAGTGGCCGAGCTCGTGGGCGAGCGACACCGCCACCCGCTCGAAGTTGGCCCCGGTGTTGACAGTCAGGCCGCCGCGGGTGTCCTGCACCCACACCGCCGGGTCGTCGCCGCCCACCTGCCAGTTGCTGCCAGTGCCGGTGGCGCGGACGAAGTACGCGTTGACCACGTCGGCGACGTTGTTGTCCTCCGCGACCGCCCGCATCGTGACGAAGCCGTCGGTCGAGTCGGGCATCATCTGTGCGTCGGCGTCGGCGACCGCCACCTCCTCGAAGCTCACCACCCGGAAGCGCACCCGTGCCTGTGTCCAGATCGCGTTCGCCGAGCCGCGCCGCGTCCGGTACGCCGCGGTGTTGAAGTTGTCGAACAGCGCCGACGACGCCGTGGCGGAGCTCCCGGGCCGGATCGTGTCGTCGACGGTGCCGACGACCAGGTGGCACGCGACGGGGACCTCGAGGTCGAACCCTCGGGCCGTCCACCGCAGCCCGTACTTCTGCGACGCGTCGTCCCCGCTGTCGAGGAACAGGTCGGCGTCACCGTCGAACACCGGGGTCGTGTCGGCGTTGACGAACAGCTTCACGGCCCGTGGTTGCCACCCGTTCGTCCCGGTCTTGCGCAGCGTGAGCCGGCGGATGTCGGAGCGCTGCATCCCGGCGTGCGGCTCGAGCTCGAAGACATCGGTGCTCCCGGACTCGAAGTCGTTCTTCGCAGGGTTGTCGAGCAGCCACTCCCTGGTGCCGACGTCGAGGTAGACCTGGTCGTTCGTTGACGCGTTCCGCCGGGTCCCGGTGCGCACCTCGAGCCGCAGCGCCGTGACGGGGGCGTCGGGCTCGTCGGAGATCGGCACCGGCTGGGGGTAGTCCGGGGCGGTCCACGTGAGGCCGTGCCGCAGCTGCGCGCCCGGCCCGCCGTCGAGCCAGTGCGAGACGGTGCCCTCGTACAACGGCCCGGCCACCTGGTGGACGTCGTTGACCCAGACCCGGATCTCCTCCGGCCGCCACCCGTCCCGGCCGGTCTTGCGCAGGCCCATCTCGCGGATGCCGTCCATCCGCAGGTTCTCGATGTCGCGGATCACGTAGGTCTCGAGGTCGCCCGGCTCGCGATCGTCCCGGGTGCGGTCGTCGAGCTGCCACTCGCGCGTGCCCACGGTGAAGAACACCCGGTCGTCGGTGCCGGCGGCGCCGCCGGCCGCCGTCCTCGTCGCCACTACGATGTCCCGCACGGTCACCGCCCGGTCCGGGAACCGGCGCGGGAAGTCGGCGGCCTGCCACATCACCCCGGCGGTCTGGTGGGAGTCGCTGCCCTGGTCCAACCAGATGCCGATGGCCCCCCGGTAGAGCACCTCCCCGTTGACGGTCACCGTGATCCGGGTCGGCCGCCAGCCGTTCCAGCCGAGCTTGCTGAGCCCGATCCTGCGGATGTCCGCCGTGTCGAGCGCCGAGTTGAGCTCCAGGTCGAAGGTGTCCGTGGCTCCCGGCCGGAAGTCGCGGTGCCCGACCCGGTCCAGGCGCCACTGGCGCGTCCCGATGTCGAAGAACACCTGGTCGTCGGTCCCGGCCGCCGGATCGGCGTCGGTGCGGACCTCGACGACGAGCGAATCGATGGTCGCCATGGGCCCCCTCCCTCACGAGCCGGCGTCCGAGAGCGCGCAGGAACTCCAGCGTCCCACCGGTGTCGACGTGTGACCAGAGCCCGACGGCGGCAGGTTCGGGTGGGGGCGTTCCCGCTCGGCGGCTGAGACGAGATCGGCACCACAGTGATGGCCCGCCAGCTCCTCGCCGGCGTCCAGTCCGAGCTCTGAGCACCGGGCAGCGCCGCTGCTAGGCCTCCCGGCCGCGCTTGAGCTGGCCGGTGACCGTGACGATCCGCTCCGCCAGGTGTGCGAGCGCGTCGTCCTCGGCGTCGCCGAGCGGCTCGTCGTTGTCGGCGCCGGTGGCGTGGGAGACGCCGTAGGGGTTGCCGTCGACGAACTTCACCGGGTCGGTGTATCCGGGGGCGACCAGGATGCCGCCGAAGTGGTGCAGCGTGTTGTAGAGCGCCAGCAGCGTGCTCTCGTGACCGCCGTGGGCGGTCTGGGCCGAGGTGAAGCCGGCGTACGTCTTGTCGGCGAGCAGGCCCTCGCCCCACTGCGGGCCGAGCGCGTCGAGGAACTGCTTGAGCTGGCTGGAGACGTTGCCGAACCGGGTGGGGGAGCCGAAGATCACGGCATCGGCCCACACGACGTCCTCGGGCTCGGCCGTGGGCTCCTCGGCCAGCCGGTCGACGTGCTCCCGCCACGCGTCCTGGCTCTCGACGGCCTCGCGGGGGGCGGTCTCGGCCACGTGGCGCAGGCGTACGTCGGCTCCGGCCTTCTCGGCCGCGGCCGCCGCCTGGCGTGCCATCGCATCGGTGGTGCCGGTCGACGAGTAGTAGATGATCGCAAGCTTCACCGGATCGGACATGAGGTCTCCTCTCGGACTGGTTCACGTGCTGTCCACCCTGTCAGGTGGGTCCTGACGTCCACGTCCGTCACGGGTCAGGCACCCACAGGCTTGGTGGCCAGCGGGTGGAGCAGCTGGTCTCGCACAGCTGCTGCCATCCCGCGGTAGCCCTGGCCGAGATGGACCTCGCCCTCGCCCTCCCAGAGCTGTTCGGCCGCCAGGACGGCGGCCTGCTCGTCGTCGGTGAGCGCCTGTCCGTCGAGCGGGGCGTCGAGGCGGTGCCACGCGTCGGCGTGGCGTCCCAGGGCGGCGGCCAGGCGCGACAGGGCGACGTCGAAGGACGGGCCGTCGACCGGGACCGCCTCGGCCGCCTCGACCTCGTCGAGGAATCCGCGATTCTCGGGGGCGACGCCCCGAGCAGCGGCCAGACGGGGCGAGACCACCAGCTCGTCGAGCAGCTCGTGGACCGCCAGCCGCCTCCGGAGCAGCAGGAAGACGTCGGCCCGCGCCGCGCCGCCGAGCCCGGGGAGCTGTGCCGTCAGCTCGCGAAGCTCCGCGTGCTGGTGGTCGAGCAGGGCCAGCAGATCGGCCCCGTCCCGGGTCGTCTCGTCGGTCAGCGGTCGGTGTGCTGGGGGGTGCGTCCACGCCATGGGGGGCTCGTACCCCCACCGCCGCGGGGCATGCGGAAGGAGGCGGCTTCCACCCTTTCGGGCTCACCCGGTCGAGTGATTGTGGCGTCGACGGCCACGCTGCTTGAGTGGCAGGGCGGCCCGGGACGGGCTGCGTGGACGACCTTCCGGGGGGTGCCGGTCGTGGCGAAGCCACCACTGCAGGACACGGTGCGGGAGCGACGGCGGCGGGCCGCCGCCGCGCTGCTGGCGGAGATCGCGATCGTGCCGGCCGAGCGCCGGCGGCCGCTCGAGGACGAGCTGATCGCCCTCCACCTGGGCGTCGCCCGCGAGGTCGCCCGTCGTTACCGCGGCCGCGGCCTCCCCCTGGAGGACCTCGAGCAGGTGGCCTCGCTCGGCCTGGTCAAGGCCGTCCGTGCCTACGACCCGG
Source organism: Nocardioides euryhalodurans (assembly GCF_004564375.1). Lineage (NCBI taxonomy): Bacteria > Bacillati > Actinomycetota > Actinomycetes > Propionibacteriales > Nocardioidaceae > Nocardioides > Nocardioides euryhalodurans. The sequence continues at coordinate 1,420,904 of NZ_CP038267.1, read as the reverse complement.
CCAAGGCCACCGACTTCCTGGGCTTCGCCGTCCCGACCATCCGGGGCGAGCTGCGACGCCACTTCCGTGACCACGGCTGGACCATCCGTCCGCCCCGTCCGGTGCAGGAGGCGCAGGGCTCGGTCACCCGGGCGCGGGCCGAGCTGTGGCAGCGGCTGGGTCGTGATCCGAGGCCGTACGAGATCGCCTCGCACCTCGGTGTCGACGAGGCCCTGGTCGACGAGGCCTCGCGGGTCGACGGTTGCTTCACGCCGGCGTCGCTCGACGCCGCCCCCGAGGACGGGAGCGCCGTCGCGGACCGGCTCGGGGGACCCGAGCCCGGCTACGCCCTGGTCGAGGCGCGGGTGGCCCTGCGGCCGCTCATGCGCAGGCTGTCCCCCCGCGAGCGGAAGATCCTGGAGCTCCGGTTCTGCGACGACCGCACCCAGGCCGAGATCGGCCGCGAGGTCGGCGTCACCCAGATGCAGGTGTCCCGGGTGCTCAGTGCGCTCTTCGCGCGGCTCCGCGGAGAGCTCGCGGGCGAGGCGGCCTGACCCCGGGGAGCACCCGAGACGAGGAGGGACGATGCCCCAGCAGGCATGGAGCCGGAAGCGTGAGCGCCAGTACGAGCACGTCAAGGACGGGCTCGAGGAGCGCGGCCGGTCCGAGGAGGAGGCTGCGGAGATCGCGGCGCGCACGGTCAACAAGGAGCGGGCCCGTGCGGGTGAGGCGGAGCAGAGCAGCCGGACGTCGACCGAGGACCTCTCGTCCTCCCGCCGGGGCGGCCTGCGCTCCCACTCCGGCGCGGCCGGACGGACCCGGGACCAGCTCTACGAGGAGGCCCGCCGCAAGAACGTCAGGGGCCGTTCGAGGATGAACAAGGCCGAGCTGGAGGAAGCCGTCGGGCGCTAGGTCCTCGTAGGGTGCGGGGGTGACACCCGAGCAGGTCGCCGTCCGCAGCGCCGCCGTGATGTGGGCCGACGACAGGGCCAGCCAGGCGATGGGGATGGCGCTGCGCGAGGTCGGCCCCGGTCGGGCGGTGATCGCGATGACGGTCCGTGACGACATGGTCAACGGTCACGGGATCGGCCACGGCGGGACGACCTTCACCCTGGCCGACAGTGCGTTCGCCTTCGCCTGCAACTCCGGCAACCGACGGACCGTCGCGGCGGGTGCCGAGATCAGGTTCCGGGCGCCGACCAGGCTGGGCGACGAGCTCGTCGCCACGGCGACCGAGCGCTCACGCGACGGACGGGACGGCGTCTACGACGTCGTCGTCCGTGCCGGTGAGGCGGTCGTGGCGGAGTTCGTCGGTCGGTCCCGGGAGATCGGTGGCGCCCTGTGGGACGACGCCGGGGAGGAGCAGCCATGACCGGCGAGGTGCCCGACCTGACCCGGGAGGAGCTGGAGGCCCTGCAGCTCGAGCGGCTGCGCTCGAGCCTGGAGCGCGCCGCGCGCGTGCCCCACTACGCCCGCGCGTTCCGGGAGGCGGGCGTCGCCCCCGGCGACGTCGGGACGCTGGCCGACCTGGCCCGCTTCCCGTTCACGACCAAGGCCGACCTGCGCGCCAACTACCCGTTCGGGATGTTCGCCGTGCCGCGGGAGGAGGTGGCGCGGATCCACGCCTCCAGCGGCACGACCGGCAAGCCGACGGTCGTGGGCTACACCCGAGAGGACGTCGACACCTGGGCCGAGCTGATGGCGCGGTCGATCCGGGCCGCGGGTGGCCGGCCGGGCGACCTGGTCCACGTCGCGTACGGCTACGGCCTGTTCACGGGCGGGCTGGGCGCCCACTACGGCGCCGAGCGGCTCGGCTGCACGGTGGTGCCGGTCAGCGGCGGCATGACCGAGCGGCAGGTGCAGCTGATCGCGGACTTCCGGCCGCGGGTGGTGATGATGACCCCGTCGTACTTCCTGGCCGTGCTCGACGAGATGGAGGCGCAGGGAGTCGACCCCCGGGCGGTCGGGCTGGAGGTCGGCATCTTCGGTGCCGAGCCGTGGACCGACCGGATGCGGCAGGCGGTCGAGGAGCGGTCGGGCATCCGGGCCGTCGACGTGTACGGCCTCTCGGAGGTGATGGGCCCCGGCGTCAGCCAGGAGGCCGGGGAGACCCAGGACGGGCTCCACGTGTGGGAGGACCACTTCCTGCCCGAGGTCGTCGACCCGGTGACGCTCGAGGTGCTGCCCGACGGGGAGGAGGGGGAGCTGGTCTTCACCAGCCTCACCAAGCAGGCGATGCCGGTCGTCCGCTACCGGACCCGGGACCTGACCCGGCTGAGCCCCGGGTCGGCGTACCCCGCCTTCCGCCGGATGGCGAAGGTGACCGGGCGGACCGACGACCTGATGATCGTCCGCGGCGTGAACGTCTTCCCCAGCCAGGTCGAGGAGCAGATCCTCACGGTGGAGGGGCTGGCGCCGCACTACCTGTGCGTGCTGACCCGTCCGGGTCGCCTCGACGAGCTCACGGTGCGGGTCGAGGCGGCCGCCGTCCCCGACCAGGAGCTCGGTCGGCGGCTGGCCGAGCGGATCAAGAACCGGATCGGTGTCAGCGCCCGCGTCGAGGTGCTGGCCCCGGGTGCGCTGGAGCGTTCGCTGGGCAAGGCGAGGCGGATCAGCGACGAGCGGTGAGGCTGCCGTCTCCAGCCGGACGACGGGGGGTACGCCGGTGGGTGGGTCTGTCGCCTGGCGGCCGATGCTTCCCCCTCCAGGCGTCGGTCTTCCCCGCTCAGCCGGGGGAACCGACACGGGCCCTCAGCGCGGGAAGCCCGTCGGCGTGCACAGCTTGTTGGGGATGCTCCCGGTGTCGTCCTCGCGGATGTACTGGAACATCTGCTCGGAGCGCTCCTGGTCCCAGTTGACGGCGAAGTCGGCGACCGGGACGCCGCAGGTGAGGCCGTCCTCGCCGTTGACGCGCGTCATGGCGAGCGCCCACTGCGCCATCGCGAAGGGCGAGGTCCCCTCGCTGACCCGGACGGCGCGGGCGCCGGCCATGTTGAGGTTGTAGTAGCGGACCGGGTTGAGGACCGACCACGGCGAGACCGCCTCGCTGCCGATCGCCGAGACGACCTCGCGCTGGCGGGCCGCACGGCCGAGGTCGCCGTACTGCTGGTCGGTCTTGCGGGAGCGGGCGTAGCCGAGCGCGGTCGGGCCGTCGACCTCCTGGCAGCCCTTCTTCAGGTTGATGTTGGCCTGCGGGTCGTCCATCGGGAACGGCGGGCACACCTCGATCCCGCCGACGGCGTCGACGAGGTCGACGAAGCCGCCGAAGCCGATCTCCACGAAGTGGTCGACCCGGATCCCGGTCTCGGCCTCGAGGGTCCGGACCAGGAGCTTGGGGCCGCCGTACGCGTAGGCGGCGTTGACCTTCTCGCTGCCGTAGCCGGGGATGTCGACCACGGAGTCGCGGGGGATCGACATCAGCAGGTTCGGGCCGTCACCCGTGTGGAGCATCATGATCGTGTCGGTGCGGTTGCCGGAGGCGTCGCCGGTGCCGAGCTCCTTGCGCTCGGCGGCGGTCAGGTCGCCGCGCGAGTCCGAGCCCACCATCAGGTACGTCGTGCCGCCCTGCTCGTCGGGCCGGTCGGCCTGCGGGAACGCGTCGACCTTGTCGACCTTCGACCAGGCCCACAGCGGGATCGTGACCAGGAAGACCAGCCACAGCGCCAGCACCGCCCAGAGCCACTTCGCGCGGAAGCGGAACCGCCGGCCACCCGAGGCCCTGGCCGGCTTGGCGGGCTTCGGCGGCGTGGAGGGGGGAGCGGCGGGCGGCGGGGTCTGTCGTCCCGACGTACGGGCCTCGCGCTGCGCCGCGGGCATCACCCGGGTCTCGTCGGGCCTCGGCTGCTGGGGGATCGCCCGGGTCTCGTCACCGGCCGGCTGCTTGCCCTTCTTGCCGTAGAGCCAGTGGTACTCGGGGGACCCGTCCTCGGGTCCACCCCCCTGCGGACGATCTGCCATGGCGGAGAAACTACCGTGCCGCCATGACCGCGGAGCACCACTCCCTGCCGTGCAGCCACGCGCGTGTGTCGCTGGCGATGATGATGCACAGCAGCGAGGCCAACCTGCTGGGCAACGTCCACGGCGGCGAGATCATGAAGCTGGCCGACTCCACGGCGGGCGCCGTCGCCCACCGGCACAGCGGGGGGCCAGCGGTCACGGCCGCGATGGACGAGATGGCGTTCCTCGAGCCGGTCCGGGTCGGCGACATCGTCCGGACCTTCGCCCAGGTCAACTGGGCCGGCCGGTCGTCCATGGAGATCGGGGTCCGGGTGGAGGCACAGCCGTGGGGGAGCGCGGCGGACGCACCGCTCCACGTGGCCTCGGCGTACTTCGTCTTCGTGGCGATCGACGAGGAGGGTCACCCGCGCCCCGTCCCCGGGCTCGAGGTGGTCGGCCCCGACGAGGTCCGCCGGCAGCGTGAGGCCGAGATCCGCCGCGCCCACCGCCTCTCGCGCAAGGCCGAGATCACCGCGGGCCGCGAGCAGTCGTGACCGGCTGGCGCCACCAGCGCACCGGGCGGCTGTGGCTCGACGCGCCGCAGGACGAGGATCTCGCCGACCTGCACTCGATCCACGCGGACCCGGCCTCGTGGATCCACCTCCCCCAGGGTCGCCACGTCCACCTCGCCACGACGAGGGAGCTGCTGGACCGCCAGCAGGGACGGTGGGACGAACGGGGGCTCGGCTACTGGGTCGTGCGTGAGCACGACGGCGGGCCGGTCGTGGGCCTGGGGGGATGTGCCTGGCGGCAGGGTTGGCCGGGCTGGAACCTCGCCTACCGGCTCGCCCACCACGTGCAAGGTCGTGGGTACGCCGGCGAGCTCGGTCGAGCGGCGCTCGCGGCCGCGGCCGCCGTGGCGCCGGACCGGCCCGTCGTGGCGTACCTGCTCGAGCACAACCACGCCTCCCGCCGTACGACGGAGCGGCTCGGCCTCACCCGGCAGTGGCGCGGTCCCGACGCCGGCAACGAGGACCCCCGTGCGGTCCGGCTGGTGTACGCCGACCGCCCGCTCGCCGAGGACCTGCTCGCCCGCGTGGTCGCCGGCTGAGGGACCGGTCGGCGCGTCGCCCCGCTGTGACGGGTGTGACTGGTGATACTTGGCCCACGCTGCTTCCTTCCCCGAGCATCGAGAGGCACCTTCCCCATGCCCGATCCTTCCCCCGGGCCCACCGGTCGGCGCGACCCCGACGAGCGCGCGGCACGTGTGCGCTTCCGCCGGGCCGTCGCCCTGATGGTGATGACCCTGGTGGTCCCCGGTTCCGCCCAGCTGGTGGCCGGCAACCGCGACGTCGGCCGCATCGCGATGCGGATCTGGATGGTGCTCGTCGTCACCGGGGTGGTCGGCGTGGTCACCGCAGCGCTCTGGCACCCCTTCGCCTTCTGGGCGGCCTCCAACACGCTGCTCCTGGGCGTGCTGCGTGCCGTGCTGATGGCACTCGCCGTCGGGTGGGCGTTCCTGTTCGTCGACGCCTGGCGGATCGGTCAGCCGCTCACGCTCAGCCAGCAGCACCGCCGCGCGATCGTCGGCGTCAACGGCCTGCTGTGCCTCTCGGTCGCCGGGACCCTGCTCTTCGGCGCCCACGTCGTCGGGGTCCAGCGCGACCTGATGGTGACGATGTTCGGCGACGGCGCGGCCTCCGACGCCAGCGACGGCCGCTATAACGTGCTCCTCCTCGGCGGCGACGCCGGCGCGGGTCGGGTGGGGCTGCGTCCCGACTCGCTCACCGTGGCCAGCATCGACGCCGAGACCGGCAAGACCGTGCTGATCTCGTTGCCCCGCAACATGGCCGGCTTCCCGTTCCGGGAGGACTCGGTCATGGACAAGCAGTTCCCGGACGGGTTCGACTGCGAGGGCTGCTACCTCAACGGCGTCAGCACCTGGGCCGGCGACCACACCGAGCTCTTCCGCAAGTCCAAGCACCCGGGGATCGACGCCACGATCATGGCGGTCGAGGGCATCACCGACCTCGAGGTCAACTACTGGGCGATGGTCAACCTCGAGGGCTTCAAGGGTCTCGTCGACGCCGTGGGCGGAGTCACGCTCAACGTCCGTGACGAGATCCCGGTCGGCCTGCCCACCGACTCCTACTTCCGCTACATCCAGCCCGGTGTCCAGGAGCTCGACGGCCTCGAGACGCTGTGGTTCGCCCGGGCGCGCTACGGCTCCGACGACTACTCGCGGATGGCGCGCCAGAAGTGCGTCATGAACGCGATGCTCCACCAGATCAGCCCGCAGTCGGCCCTCACCAACTTCTCCGACATCGCCCAGGCGAGCTCCGACATGGTCTCGACGTCGGTGCCGCGGAGCGAGGTCGGCCGGTTCGTCGAGCTCGCCCTCAAGGCCAGGTCGCAGAAGATGTCGTCGCTGTCGCTGGTCCCGCCGCTGGTCAACACGGCCGACCCCGACATCGACCTCATCCACGACAAGGTCGCCGAGACGATCGACCGGGCCGAGGGCGACGTACCTCCTGCGGAGCCGAAGGCCGGCAAGAAGCGGAACAAGCAGCCGCAGTCGATGACCGGTGGGTCGTACGGCAGCCTCGCCGAGGGGTACGCCGCCAACCAGGCCGCCGACCTCGGCGCCGCCTGCTGAGTCCGTACCACCTCGTGGGAGGGTGTGGGCCGTGACCGAGCAGCCTCGTGACCCCCGCCCGCGGGTCGTCGCCGTGGTGGTCACCTTCAACCGGCTCCCGCTGCTGCAGCGGCTCGTGACCCGGCTCGGCGAGGTCGACCGCGTCGACGAGGTGCTCGTCGTCGACAACGCCTCGACCGACGGCACCGCCGACTGGCTGGCCGGCACCGACGTCGTGGTGCACGCCCTGGACCGCAACCGGGGCGGAGCTGGTGGCTTCCACGAGGGGCTGCGGCTGGCCGTGGAGCGCGGTGCCGACCTGGCGTGGCTGATGGACGACGACGGGCTGCCCGACCACGACTGCCTCGACCTGCTGCTGGAGCGGCGCGACCTCGACTTCTGGGGCCCGGTCGTCGTCGACGAGGCCGACCCCGACCGGCTCGTGTTCCCGATCCGGGTGCCGGGCGGGACGCGGGTCGTCCACGACACCGCCGCGGTCGAGCGGGCCGCGAGCGACGGGCTGCTCCACGACGTCGTGATCCCGTTCAACGGGGTGCTGGTGACCCGGGAGCTGGCGGGTCGGATCGGCTACCCCCGCGAGGAGTTCTTCATCTGGGGCGACGACCACGAGTACCGGCTGCGGGCCGAGCGGGCCGGCGCGCGGATCGCGACGGTCGCCGCCGCCCGGGTGCGGCACCCGGCCGTCGGCGAGCTCGGCACGCCGCTGATGTGGGGGAGGACGACGTACAACCACAGCCCCAGCGACCTCAAGCACTACTGCATGGCACGCAACAACACCCTCAACCTGCGCGACTACCGCGGCTGGCCCCACGTCCTGCTCTTCTGGGCCAAGACGGTGTGGTTCTACACCCTGACCAGGCCGGACCGGTCCCGGCTGGCGCTGAGCGCGCGGGCCGTCCGTGACGGGCTGCGCGGCGACTTCACGGGCCATGAGAGGTTCCTCCGGTGAGCGCCGAGACCGTCGCCGTGGTCGTCGTGACCTTCAACCGCGCCGACCTGCTCGGGCGGATGCTGGACGGCCTGGCCGCCCAGACCACGCCCCCCGACGCCGTCTACGTCGTCGACAACGCCAGCTCCGACCACACCCGCGAGGTGCTCGCGCACCACCACGGCAAGGGGCTGCCGCTCCGGGTCACCCACAGCCCCGACAACCTCGGGGGCGCCGGCGGCTTCCACCTGGGGCTCCGGGAGGCGTACGCCGGCGGCTTCGACCGGATCTGGCTGATGGACGACGACGTGGTCCCCGCCCCCGACTGCCTCGAGGTGCTCCTCGGCCAGGACGAGGCGTGCCTGATGGCCGTGCGCGAGGACACGTCGGGCCGGCTGGTCGAGAAGTCCGCGACGCGCTTCGACCTCGACAACCCGCTCGCGATCAAGCCCAAGACGGGGATGGTCGAGACCGAGTACGGCACCCGCACCGCGATGCCCGCGCGCGTCGCGCTGGAGAACGTCGCCTTCGAGGGGTTCATGCTGCGGCGCGAGGTCGTCACCGCGGTCGGGCTGCCCGACGCGAGGTTCTTCATCTTCTACGACGACGTGGACTTCGCGCTCCGCGCGCGGCGGGCCGGCTACCGCATCTGGGGCGTCCGCGACGCCGTCCTCGTGCGGCAGCTGGACTTCGACCAGCAGCACGACCTCGGCTCGTGGAAGGGGTTCTACATGTACCGGAACCTCTTCGTCGTCCACTTCCGCTACGGCAGCAACCCCGCTGTCCGGCTCAAGCCGTGGCTGATCGCGCTGCTGGTGGTGCTGCTCAGCCCGGTGCGCGGAGGCCGGGGCGAGGCCCGCAACGTGCTCCGGGCGCTGCGCTCGGCGCGCACGCTCCGTGAGCTCCCGGAGAGCTCGGCGCCGCCTTCGTGACCCAGGCCGACCCGGGCCGGCTCCGGGCGGATCCCGGAGCCGGCCCGGCGAACAGCACTCCCGGGGCCACCGCCCGGGATCACGGGATGGGGCCGTCCACCGTCTAGACTCTCAGCGCCCCGAGACCCCCGTCCCAGGAGATCCTCTGTGTCGCAACCTGACCTCGTCGTCGTCGGCTCCGGCTTCTTCGGCCTCACCATCGCCGAGCGCTGCGCGAACGAGCTCGACCTCAACGTGCTCGTGCTCGACCGGCGGCACCACCTCGGTGGCAACGCCTACAGCGAGCCCGACGCCGAGACCGGCATCGAGGTGCACGTCTACGGCGCACACCTCTTCCACACCTCCAACGACCGCGTGTGGGAGTACGTCAACCGCTTCACGTCGTTCACGAACTACCAGCACCGCGTGTTCGCGAAGTACCAGGGGCAGGTCTACTCCTTCCCGATGAACCTCGGGCTGATCAACCAGTTCTTCGGCAAGGACCACACCCCCGACGAGGCGCGCGAGCTCATCAAGGAGCAGGCGAGCGAGATCGCCACCGAGGACGCGACCAACCTCGAGGAGAAGGCGATCAGCCTGATCGGGCGTCCGCTCTACGAGGCGTTCGTCAAGGGCTACACCGCCAAGCAGTGGCAGACCGACCCAACCGAGCTGAGCGCCGACATCATCACGCGGCTGCCGGTCCGCTACACCTTCAACAACCGCTACTTCAACGACAAGTACGAAGGCCTCCCGGTCGACGGCTACACCGCGTGGCTGACCCGGATGGCCGACCACCCCAACATCGAGGTGCGGCTGGACACCGACTTCTTCGACGTGGCCGACGAGTTCAAGGGCAAGGTCCCGATCGTCTACACCGGCCCCGTCGACGAGTACTTCGGCAACTCCGAGGGCAGGCTGTCCTGGCGCACCGTCGACCTGGAGCCGGAGGTCATGCAGGTCGACGACTTCCAGGGCACCTCGGTCATGAACTACAACGACGGCGACGTCCCCTTCACCCGGATCCACGAGTTCAAGCACTTCCACCCCGAGCGCGACTACGCCGAGGCGAAGGGGCGTACCGTCATCGTGCGGGAGTACTCCCGGGCCGCCGAGATCGACGACGAGCCGTACTACCCGATCAACACCGCCGAGGACCGCGAGAAGCTGCTCAAGTACCGCGACCTGGCCCGCAAGGAGCCGATGGTGCTCTTCGGCGGCCGTCTCGGCACCTACAAGTACCTCGACATGCACATGGCCATCGGCTCGGCGCTGTCCATGTTCGACAACAAGCTGCGGCCCCACTTCGCCGAGGGCGCCGAGCTGACCAGCGGAGGAGTTGACGAATGAGCGTCACCCACACCCAGACCCAGGCGGCGGCCGACAGCACCAGCAAGCCGGGGACCGCCCGCCGCCTGCTGCAGCGGCAGATCATGCCCGCCGAGCGCGACACCGACGTCATCAAGCTGTACGTCGACCCCGACCCGGCCGCGCTCGACGCGGACAAGTTCGAGATCGGCCACACCCGCGCGGCCCACGAGGCCAACGCGATCGCCACCCGGATCCAGAACGCCGCCAAGGGCGTCTCGCAGATCCACCCCGACCAGATCGAGTCCCGGACCGCCTACCGCGTCGAGCACGGCGAGACGGTCTCGTTCGGCACCTACTTCAACGCCTTCCCGGCCTCCTACTGGCGCCGGCACACCATCGTCAGCGAGGTCCGGCTCACCGTCCGGGTCCGCGGCGAGGGCGCTGCCGTGACCGTCTACCGGTCGCTGGCCAACGGCCGCTCCCAGCGGGTCGACTCCGCGACGGTCGAGGGGTCGAGCGGCGAGTTCTCCTTCGACCTGCCGCTGAAGCCGTTCGTCGACGGCGGCTGGTACTGGTACGACGTGGTCGCCGCCGACGAGGACGTCGTCGTGGAGTCCGCCGAGTGGACCGCGGAGGTCCCCGAGGACAAGGCCCAGCACGGCACCGTCACCATCGGCATCACGACCATGAACCGCCAGGACTTCTGCGCCAAGCTGCTCGTCCAGCTGGGGGAGTCCGGCCACCTCGAGGACTACCTCGACGAGGTCGTCGTCATGGAGCAGGGCAAGGACAAGGTCGTCGGCTCCGAGTTCTTCCCCGAGGCCGAGAAGGCGCTCGGCGGCAAGCTGCGGATCATCGAGCAGGGCAACATCGGCGGCTCCGGCGGCTTCGCCCGGGCCCAGTACGAGGGCCTGAAGGCGGGCCGCTCGACGTACGTGATGATGCTCGACGACGACGTCGAGTGCGAGACCGAGGGCATCGTCCGCGCGGTCACCTTCGGCGACCTGTGCCGGACGACGACCATCGTCGGCGGCCACATGTTCAGCATCTTCCAGAAGACCCAGCTGCACAGCTTCGGCGAGAAGGTCGAGCCGTACACCTTCTGGTGGGGCTCGGCCCCCGGCGTCTTCGCCGGCTGGGACTTCGGCGACCGCAACCTGCGGTCGACGCGGTGGCTCCACGCGCGCATCGACGTCGACTACAACGGCTGGTTCATGTGCCTGATCCCCGCCGAGGTGATCTCCGACATCGGTCTCTCGCTGCCGATCTTCATCAAGTGGGACGACTCCGAGTACGGCCTGCGGGCCAAGGCCGCGGGCTACCCCACGGTCACCTTCCCGGGGGCGGCGGTCTGGCACGTGCCGTGGACCGACAAGAACGACGCCCTGGACTGGCAGTCCTACTTCCACGTCCGCAACCGCGTCATCGCGGCGCTGCTGCACTCGCCGTACCCGCGGGGCGGCCGGCTGCTCCGCGAGAGCTTCAACCACCAGGTCAAGCACCTGGTGTCGATGCAGTACTCCACCGTGGAGCTGCGCCACCGGGCGCTCGAGGACGTGCTGGCCGGTCCGCACAAGCTCCACGAGGTGCTGCCCACGACGCTCCCGACGATCAAGGAGATCGTGAAGGGGTACGACGACGCGACGCTGGTCTCCGACCCGAGCGCGTTCCCCGAGGTCAAGCGCCACAAGCTGCCCCGCAAGGGCAAGGAGGCCTCCCCGGTGATCTCCGGGCGGGCCGCGACGGTCCAGGCGCTGCTGCAGCCGCTGCGCCAGCTGCGCAAGCCCCGCGAGCTCTCGGTGGAGCACCCCGAGGCCGAGGTGATGGCCCAGGACGCCCGCTGGCACAAGATCGCCCGCTACGACTCCGCGGTCGTCTCGATGCCCGACGGCACCGCGGCGGCGTTCTACCGCCGCGACCGCGAGAAGTTCTTCGACCTGCTCAAGCGCACCGTCGCGATCCACCGCCGACTGGCGGCGGACTGGGACGACCTGGCCGAGCAGTACCGCACCGCGCTGCCGGAGATCACCTCCCCGGAGGCGTGGGAGCGGACGTTCGCGCCCTGGATGGACGGCGACGGGCATGACGACTAGCACCGAGGCCGCGAAGCCGCTGCCGCCGCTGGCTGCGCCCAGCGGCAACAACGGGCTGCTCGAGGTCTTCCGCAGGCGCTACCTGCTGAAGCTGCTGGTCCACAGCACCGTCCAGTCCCGCTACCAGGGCACGTTCCTGGGCTGGTTCTGGAGCTACCTGCAGCCGTTCGTCCGGTTCCTGATGTTCTACTTCGTGTTCCAGGTGCTCATCGGGCGCGGTGGCAACATGGAGAACTTCGCCATCCACCTGGTCTGCGGGATGGTCGTCGTCCACTTCTTCACCGAGACCTTCAACGGCGGCACGAAGTCGCTGGTGAGCAACCGCGGGCTGATCATCAAGCTGCCGATGCCGCGCGAGCTCTTCCCGGTCGCCACGATGCTGGTCGCCTTCTGGCACACCATCCCGATGCTCGTGATCACGCTGGTGGCCAGCATGCTCCTGGGCTGGAGCCCCGATCCCATGGGCCTGGTCGCCGGGTTCCTGGCGCTGGCGATCATCGCCGTGCTCGGGCTGGCGCTGGCGCTGCTCTTCAGCGTGGCCAACGTGTTCTTCCGAGACTTCGGCAAGGTGGTGCAGACGCTCACCCAGTTCGTGACCTTCAGCGTGCCGATGATCTACCCGTTCTCGATGGTGGAGGACCGCTTCTCGTCGATCCCGTGGGTCGCGGACGTCTACCTCCTCAACCCCATCGCCGAGGCCGTGCTGCTGATGCAGCGCTGCTTCTGGGTCGGGACCACCAGCGACCCGGAGGCGACCGTCCTCACCGACCTGCCGGCGGACCTGTTCCCGCGCGGCTGGATCATGCTGGCGCTCTCGTTCGTCTTCCTCGGGCTCGCGCAGGTGTGGTTCAGCAGGCTCGAGCGCCGGGTACCGGAGCGCCTCTGATGGCGACGTACATCGAGGTGGAGAACGCCACCAAGACCTTCACCATGCAGTACCACCGGTCCATCAAGCAGATCGCGCTCGCGAGAGCGCGCGGCCAGAAGACCCACGACCGGTTCAACGCCGTCGAGGACGTGTCCTTCACCGTCGGCCGGGGCGAGTCGGTGGGCGTGATGGGCCTGAACGGCTCCGGGAAGTCGACGCTGCTGAAGATGATCAGCGGCGTGATGCAGCCCGACAGCGGCAGCGTCCTGACCCGCGGCCGGATCGCCGGCCTGATCGCCACCGGTGCCGGCTTCCAGCCGCAGATGAGCGGTCGTGACAACCTCTGGCTCAACGCGGCCATCCTCGGGATGAGCGAGGCCGAGACGCGTCGCAAGCTCGACGACATCATCGAGTTCGCCGACCTCGGCAAGTTCATCGACACGCCCGTCGTCTACTACAGCTCCGGCATGAAGTCGCGCCTGGGCTTCGCGGTGGCGATCCACGTCGAGTCCGACATCTTCATCGCCGACGAGGCGCTGGCGGTCGGGGACCGGCCGTTCAAGCGCAAGTGCAAGCAGCGGATGCGTGAGATCCGCGAGAACGGAACGACGATCTTCTTCGTCAGCCACTCCCCGGGTGCGGTGCGCCAGCTCTGCGACCGGGTCCTCGTGCTCGAGAAGGGCAAGCTGACCTTCGACGGCGGCGTCGACCAGGGGATCAAGGTCCTCCACTACGACGAGGGCGAGGACGGCGACGACGACGAGGGCCTCGGCAGCGAGGACTGAACGCGGACTCGTCGCCCGAGCCCAGCAGTCGTCCGGCGGATTTCTCGAACACCCCGGCGTGTCGACTGGAAATTACACATTTGTAGTTACTCAGTTTCGCTTGCGGAGCCGTGTGACTGTTGTGAAAGTTGCTACTCGTGTGAATCTTCCCCCGCACACTGGAGTAGCCCACGATGCGTCCTTGCAAGGCCCACTTCGTCACCTCGTGCCAGCAGCTGCTGGCCCTGGGTGCCGTCCTGGCCGTCCTGAGTCCGGCGGCCTCGGTCGTCTCCCTCGACGTCGTCCACACCCCCGAGCCGTCGGCCGTGGGGCCACGGCTGCTCGACCGGCCGGTGACGGTCGAGCACGCTCCGCGGGCGCCGAAGCCGTCCAGGGTCCCCATCGGCAGCGTGGAGCCGGAGGTGAGGGAGGTGCCGCTGACGGCCGAGGCCGACGCGGCGCCCGGGGCCTCCCCACGGACGGCGACGGCCGGGCGTACGGAGGTGCTGAGCCGGCCGCAGCCGCTCGAGGGCTACGGCGCGGTGGGCGTCACCTGGTCGCACGACGACCAGGTTGAGGACGACCGGATCGAGCTGCAGGTGCGGACGTCGACCGGTGGCCGCTGGGGAGGGTGGACCGACCTGGAGTACCACTACGACCACGCTCCCGACCCCGGGAGCGACGAGGGCCGGGAGGCACGCCCCGGTACCGACCCGCTTCTCGTCGGCGAGGTCGACCTGGTCCAGACCCGTGTGGTCGCGGACGAGGAGCTGCCGCACGACATGTCGCTGGCCGTGGTGTCCCCGGGAGACGCCGACCGCGTGGCGACGGAGGAGCCGGCCCTGGCCCCCGAGCTCGACGCCGCGGAGGCACCGGCGACGGCGGCCGGCGACCCCGACGCGATCTCGCTGCAGGCAGCGACGACCTCCGCGCCCCGGCCCACCATCTACTCGCGCGAGCAGTGGGGCGCCGACGAGCGGATGCGGGACGGCTCACCGAGCTACGGGACGATCAGCGCCGGTTTCGTCCACCACACCGTCAACGGCAACGACTACACCCGGGACGAGGTCCCGGGCATCATCCGCAGCATCTACGCGTACCACACCCGCTCGCGGGGCTGGAGCGACATCGGCTACAACTTCCTGGTCGACAAGTTCGGCCGAATCTGGGAGGGCCGCCACGGGGGCGTGGCCCGGGCCGTGGTCGGTGCCCACACCTACGGCTACAACGGCGACTCGTTCGCCATGTCGGCGATCGGCAACTTCGAGACGGCCCAGGCGCCCGAGGTGATGCTCGAGGCGTACGGGAGCCTCTTCGCCTGGAAGCTGGGTCTCCACGGCATCGACCCGCTGGACACCTCGCAGAACGTGAACGGCACGACGTTCAAGGCGATCAACGGGCACCGCGACGCCGACTCGACCGCCTGCCCGGGGCGCAACCTGTACGCGAAGCTGCCCGCCATCCGCACCTACGCCGCGGCCGCGTCCGAGCCGGAGGCCCCGGGGATCGAGCTCGGGCAGGTCGACTCCGACCTCGCGGGCGCCCCCTACCCGGACCTGGTCGTCCGCCGCGCCTCGGACGGTCGCGGCATGATCCTGCCGACCGGTGGGCTCGCGTCCTTCCTGGCCCCCACGGTGCTCGACGAGTCGGGCTGGGCGACGCGGACGGTGCTCGCCGCACCGGACCTGACCGGGGACGGTCGGGTCGACCTGGTCACCTTCGACGACTCCGGCAGCCTCGAGGTGCGCCCCGCCCTCGCGTCCGGCGGCTTCGGTGACGTGAGCGCCCGGTTCCCGCGGTTCCGCGGACACGACCTGGTCGCCGCGACCGGGGACCTGGACGGCGACGGCTCCCCGGACTTCGTCGGTCGGTCCGCGGGCAGGCTGGTGACCTTCCTGGGGACGTCCCGCGGAACCGTCACGGCCGTCGCCGGCGACACCGGCCTGCGGGGGCTGCAGCAGCTCGTCGCGGCCGGCGACGTCACCGGTGACGGGCTCACGGACCTGTGGGGTCGCGACCGTCGCGACCGGCTGTCGCTCCTCCGCGGGCAGGGGGGTGGCGACTTCGCCGCACGCGTCCGGGTGGCCGGCGACTGGTCCGGCTACGACTGGTTCTCCGGCGGCACCGACTACACCGGCGACGCGGTGCCCGACCTGGTCGCGCGACGGACCGACCAGGCCCTGGTGGTCCTCCCGGGCAGGGGGGACGGCACCCTCGGCCCGGCGCTCGGGCCGGTGCGTGGCCCCTCCGACGTGGCCATGGTCAGCGGCGCCGGTCAGGTGACCGGTGACGAGGCGCCGGACCTGGTGGCGACCCGGCCCGACGGCTCGCTGGTGGTGCTCCAAAACAAGGGCACCTTCCACACCGGCCGGCCCCTCGACACCGGCCAGGGCTTCGGACGGAGCAACCTGCTCCTCCACGCCGGGGACTTCGACGGCGACGGGGACGGCGACGTCATCGAGCGCCGCAGGATCGGGTCGCTGTGGCTCTACCGCGGCAACGGTGCGGGCCGGCTGGCGGACCCGGTCTGGATCGGCGGCAAGCGACCCTTCCGGACGGTCACGGACCTCCGGGTCGTCCCGGACGTGACGGGCGACAAGCGCCACGACCTCGTGGGCCGGACCGCCGCGGGCCAGACCACGGTCTGGCCGGGCAACGGCACCGAGCGGCTCGCCGCGGGGGAGCCCGTCGAGGTCGCGGAGGGTGCGCTCTCCCGTCCGAGGCTGGGAACGAGCTACACCTGGGTCGTGGGGGTGGACGACCTGCGCGGACGCGGTGCTGCCGACCTGGTGGCCCGCGACAGGAGCGGCCACCTCTACCGGCTCGACGGCGCCAAGCGGGGCTACGGCGAGCCGCAGTACCTCGGGGAGGGCGTCGCCTACGACCTCGGGGGCTGAGGTCAGGCCCGGGCGGTCGCGCGCTCGGCGTCGTAGGTCGCCCCGACCCTGTCCGGGTCGGGGTGGGCCACCAGGACCACCGACCCGTCTCGGACGAGCGGCTCGGTGAGGCAGGGGAACCCGGAAGGGGAAGCCGGGTTCGCACTGCTGAGGAGGCGGCCGCCGTCGGTGAGGAGACTCCCGCCGGCGGCCGTCTCCCACACCTGCTGCTGCGTGAGGTCGCCGAGCGCGGCGTCGTCCGGGCCGGGCGGGTCGTAGGGGACGAAGGCGTCCGGCTGGCTCCACACGTCGGCACCGAAGTCGTGCACGCCCACGGGCAGCGGGTCGGTGAAGCGCAGGCCCAGTGGGTGCAGGGCGGAGGCGATCACCACGGCGTCCCCGGCGAGCGGCGCCCACCGCGGCAGGCCCTCGGGGCCGGTCAGCACCAGGTCGGGCTCCGGTCCCTCGTCGTCGAGGACGACCCGCAGGCCCACGGTCCACGCGGCCCCCAGCCAGACCGGGCCCAGCCAGTGGGTGGGCAGGTCGATCCGGGCCACCTGACCGCGCTCGAGGTCGTGCTCCTCGACGAGCAGCGAGGCCGTCTTGGCCACCCAGTTGGCGTACGTCGCCACCGACAGCTCGGTCCGCTCTCCCGAGGCGTGGTCGTAGAAGGTGACCAACGGCCGGCCGGGATCCGCACGCAGCAGCCGGGACAGGATCGTGGCGAAGGTGGTCATCCCCCTAGGGTTCCACCCATGCCGACGCTCGAGCACTTCTGGTCCGTGATCCCGGCAGGCGGCGCCGGCACCCGGCTGTGGCCGCTCTCGCGCAGCGGCTCGCCGAAGTTCCTCCACGACCTCACCGGCACCGGCCGGTCGCTGCTGCAGGGGACCGTCGACCGGCTCGCGCCGCTGTCGGGCGACCGGGTGCTGGTGGTGACGGGGGAGGTGCACCGCGAGGCGGTCCGGGAGCAGCTCACCGGCCTCGGGGTCGGGTCGGTGCTCGCCGAGCCGTCGCCCCGCGACTCGATGGCCGCGATCGGCCTGGCCGCCGCGGTGGTCGAGCGGCGCGATCCCCAGGCGGTCATGGGCTCGTTCGCCGCCGACCACGTCATCGCCGACACCGGCGCCTTCGAGGCCGCCGTGCGGCAGGCCGTCGCCGCGGCGTACGACGGGTGGCTGGTGACGCTGGGCATCACGCCGACCTCTGCGGCGACCGGGTTCGGCTACATCAGGCTGGGGGACGCGCTGCCCGGCCACGACGGCGTCCACCGGGTGGCGTCGTTCGTGGAGAAGCCGACCGCCGAGGTGGCCGAGGGCCTCCTCACCGGCGGCGACCACCGGTGGAACGCCGGCATGTTCGTCGCCCGGCCGACCGTGCTGCTGGACCTGCTCGCCGAGCAGGACCCCGACTTCGCCGGGCGGCTCCGGACGATCGCCGCGTCGCCGGAGCGGCTGGCCGAGCTGTGGCCGCTGCTGCCCAGGATCGCGGTGGACCACGCGGTGGCCGAGCCGGCGGCCGCGGCGGGGCGCGTGGCGGTGGTCCCGGCCGACCTCGGCTGGGACGACATCGGTGACTTCGACTCCCTCGCGTCGCTGCTGGACACCGGGGCGCTCACGGTGCTCGGCGACGCCGACCTGGTGCGCGCACATGGGGCCACGGGCCTGGTCGTGCCCGGGTCCGGGAGGGTGGTGGCCGTGGTCGGCCTCGACGACGTGGTCGTCGTGGACACCCCCGACGCGCTGCTGGTCACGACCCGCGAGCACGCCCAGCAGGTGAAGGACGTCGTGGCCGGACTCCGCGAGTCCGGCCACGACGGTCTGCTCTGAGCGGTCCGCCCTTGGTCAGATGGCGTCCGGCTCCGGGGAGTCGGTGTAGGGGTACTCGGTCATGAAGTCCTCGAGCGCCGCGCCGCTGGGCTCGGAGCAGTACTGCCAGACGCCCGTCTGCTCGCCCGACGGGTCACCGTCGCCGCCGACCGACCAGTGGGTCATCGCGATGTGCTGGCCCTCGGGGAAGGCGCCGCCGTCCTCGGACGTCCACGGGACGACCTTGAACTTGTTGCGGAAGTTGTCGTCGTCGGTGAACTTCGAGGACAGGCCACGCAGGGTGTCGAGGGCCTCGTCGTCGTCGGCGATGGTCTCGTCGTACCAGAGCAGCGTGTAGCCGTGCTCGAGGTTGTGGACCAGCTCGCCCACGTCGGGCCGGTCACCGGCGGCGTAGAACTTGCGCTCGATCCCGTCCCAGACGTCGTAGTGGGTGCCGTAGGCCGGCGGCGCGTCCTCGTAGGGGATGTCGGTGCCGGGCGAGACGTGGTCCTGGCTGCCCGTGGCGGTCTTGGTCTCGACGTCCTGGCACGCCGACGCGGGGGCGCCGATCGACTGGAGGTTCATGTCCTCGAACTCCGTGAGGGCCTGCCGGTCGGAGATGATCCCGTAGATCGGGTAGGCGACGATCAGCAGCGCGATCACGGCGCACACGCCGACGATCATGAAGCCACGACGACGCTCCGAGCCCTTCTGCTGGCTGCGGATCGCGTCGATCTTGGCCTGGCGCTCGGACTTCTCGGCCTTGGTCGACTTCGTGGACTTGGACTTGGCGGGCTTGGCCACGGTGCGGCTACCTCGTCTGGGACTCGTGTGATCGGGGGACGTCGGGCAGAGTCTACGGACCGGAGGGGAGCAGCACGGTCATGCCTCCGGATTCGGTCGGGCCGACCTCCCAGCCGTGGGCGAACGCCAGTGCTCGCAGCACCTCCGCGGCTCCGGCGCACGCGAGGCCGTCGCCCTCCTCCGTCGGGCGTACGCCGGTCACGAGCCCGACCGCCTCGGCGAGGTCGTCACGCGGTGCCGGGGCGCCGAACCCGCCCCGGTCCGCGGGGTCGGCGGTGAGCGCCCGGACCACGGCCTCCCGCGCCCCGAAGCCGAACATGTCCTGGTCCTCCTCGCGCACCAGCGCGACCGCCCCCGGCCCGTGGTCCTCGGCCGGCAGCACCAGGTCGGCCCGGCCACGCACGACGGCGAACGGCCGGCCGCCGAGCTTGCCCTGGACGAGCTCGGCGGCACCCGCGAGCTCGTCGGCGACGGCCGGGGCGGTGACGACGAGGTCGTTGCCGTGGTGGTCGCGACGGCCGGCGTACTCCTCCATGACCTGCAGGCCCGCGGCGCCGACGGCCAGGTCGGTCTGGCCGTGGCGCCAGGCCCGGCCGGCGGTGTCGGTGACGACCACGGCGACGGTCCGGCCGGTCAGCGCGGCGAGGCGTTCGCGGAGCCGGCGGGCCGAGGCGTCGGGGTCCTCCGGGAGCAGCACGACGTGGCCGGCCGCGACGTTGGAGGCGTCGATCCCGGCGGCGGCCAGGGTCAGCCCGTGGTGCGTCCGCACGATCGTGGTGGGTCCGCGGCGGGCGACCACCCGCGCCGTCTCGCCGGCCAGGGCGTCCTCGCGGGTCCCGGGCACCACCCGACCCTCGGCCTTGGCCACGACCTTGCTCGTCACGAGCACGACGTCGCCGTCCTCGAGCGTGGTCAGCGCGGTGAGCAGGGCGGCGAGGTCGTCGCCGGCGCGGACCTCGCCGATCCCGTCGGGGGCGAGGACCTCCAGCCGGGTCACCGGACGAGCTCGACGGCCGCCGCCGCCATCGCGGCCGTGGCGTCGTCGTCGGTCATCATCAGCGGTACGGCGGCCGCGCGCAGCCCGGCCTGCTGCAGCCCGGCCACGGCGCCGGCGTCGGCCTCGTCGACCAGCCAGCCGTCGAGCACGCCCTCGGCGCGGCGGGACCCGTAGTGGCGTCCGACGGCCTCGGCGCTGACCTCGACCCCGATCGCCGCGAGCATCTGCTGCGCCATGCCGCGCACGTGGCGGCCGCCGACGATGGGGGAGACGCCGACCACGGGGGCGGTGGTGGCCGCCACGGCGTCACGGATGCCCGGCACCCCGAGGATGGTGCCGACGGAGACCACCGGGTTGGACGGCGGCAGCACGACCAGGTCGGCGCCGGTGATCGCCTCGACCACGCCGGGGGCGGGGGAGCAGTCGTCCTGGCCGACGACCACGACCGTCTCGGCCGGGACCTCGCCGCGCAGCCGGACCCAGTACTCCTGCAGGTGCACCACCCGGCGACCGCTCGGGGCCTCCGGGTCGGGCACGGCGACGTGGGTCTCGACCCGGTCGTCGGTCATCGGCAGCAGCCGGACGCGTCCGGCTGCGTCGTCGGGGAGCCAGCGTCGGCACAGCGCCTCGGTGACCTGGGAGAGCGGGTAGCCCGCCTCCAGCATCTCGGTGCGGACCAGGTGGGTGGCCAGGTCGCGGTCGCCCAGCCCGAACCAGGTGCGGTCGACGCCGTACGCCGCCAGCTCCTCGTTGAGGTGCCAGGTCTCCCCACGGCGACCCCAGCCGCGGTCGGTGTCGAGGCCGTCGCCGAGGGTGTACATCACGGTGTCGAGGTCGGGGCAGACCTTCAGGCCGTGGATCCACCAGTCGTCGGCGGTGTTGCCGACGACCGTCACCTCGGCGTCCGTGGGCACCCCCGGTAGGGTGCCGGAGACGATCCCGTGACGGAGCCCGCGGATGAACTTCGCGCCGCCTGTGCCTCCGGAGAGCACTGTGATCTGCCGCATGGCATCAGCCTGCCGTACACCGTCAATAGTCCGTTCGGGTGGTTGTGCGGCCATACCAGATGCAGGGTTGACTTTCGGTGTACGACAGGCGTGTAATTCCCACAGTGTTCTTCAGCTGTTCTGGAACAGGCTCCGTCAGGGGTCCAGGACACGGGGGGATGGCAAGGGAACAGTGGTCACACTCCCGCTCGACGGGTCGCAGGATCCGACGAACGGGGGTGTCCGGGTCGAAAGGGCGAGTGCCGTGAGAGAACTACTTCTCCTCGACGGGGACGCCGAAGAAGCGGGTTGGCAGGAGCGTGCACTGTGCGCGCAGACCGACCCCGAGGCGTTCTTCCCCGAGAAGGGCGGATCCACCAGGGAGGCCAAGAAGGTCTGCCTGACGTGCGAGGTTCGGGGCGACTGCCTCGAGTACGCACTGATGAACGACGAGCGCTTCGGCATCTGGGGCGGTCTGTCCGAGCGGGAGCGTCGCAAGCTGAAGAAGCGCGCGGTCTGATCCGAGGTCGTCAGGGACCGCATCCCACCAGCCCGGACGACCTCCCGGGAGCACGCCGGACCCGCGCATTCGGTGACCGGGGCCTTCCCCGTTAGTGTCATCTGCCGTGTCAGCCACGGTCGTCGCCCTCGTCGTCAGTCATGACGGCTCTCGCTGGCTGCCGACCGTCATCGACGGGATCCGCTCCCAGCGGGTGCCCGTCGACCGCGTCGTCGCCGTCGACACCGGCAGCAAGGACGACAGCGCAGCGCTGCTCGACGCGGCGTTCGGCGAGGTGGTCACCACCTCCGGCGCGACCGGCTACCCGCAGGCCGTCCGGCTCGGGCTCGAACAGGCCTCCGACGCCGACTGGGTCTGGCTGCTCCACGACGACTCCACGCCGGACCCCGGCGCCCTCGAGGCGCTCCTGGCCGCCGCGGCCGACGACCCCGGCGCCGACATCCTCGGCCCCAAGCTGCGTGAGTGGCCCTCGCTGCGGCGGCTGCTCGAGCTGGGGGTCACCATCTCCGGCACCGGCCGGCGCGAGACCGGGCTCGAGCGCGGTGAGTACGACCAGGGCCAGCACGACGACACGCTGCCCGTGCTGGCGGTCAACACCGCGGGCATGCTGGTGCGACGCACGGTGCTGGAGGAGCTCGGCGGCTTCGACGAGCAGATGCCGGTGTTCGGCAACGACATCGACTTCGGCTGGCGCGCAGCCGCTGCCGGGCACCGCACCCTGATCGTCCCGGAGGCCGTCGTCTTCCACGCCGAGGCGGCCCACCGCGGCGTCCGGCGCACCCCCCTGACCGGGCGCCACATCCACTACCAGGAGCGTCGGGCCGCGCTCTACACGCTGCTGGCGAACTCGTCGGGCCGTGCGCTCCCGTGGCGCGTGGTGCGACTGGCGCTCGGCACGTTCGTGCGGATGATCGGGTTCCTCCTGGTCCGCCAGGTCGGGCAGGCGCTCGACGAGCTGGCGGCGCTGGTCTCGCTCTACGGCAGCCCCCGCGTCGTGCGTCGGGCACGCCGGGACCGGGCCGCGCGGCAGCCGGACCAGGCCGTCGACGTACGCCCGCTGCTGTCGCCGTGGTGGGTGCCCTACCGGCACGGCCTCGACTTCGTCAGCGACCTCGCTGCCGCACTGACCAACCAGGCGGCCGACGTGGCCGAACGGCGGCGGATGGCCAGCGGCCGGCCGCTGCCCGTCGCCTCGGAGGACGACCCGTTCGCCGCCGACCAGGGCGTGCTCGCCCGGTTCTTCACCAACCCCGTCGCCCTGGGCGGGGTGCTCTTCGTGCTGCTCGCGCTGGTCGGGGCCCGGGAGGCCTTCGGCACCGTCGTCGGCGGCGCGCTCGCCCCGGCTCCCGAGTCGGCCTCCCAGTGGTGGCAGCTGTACGTCGACGCCCGCCACCCGCTGGGCCAGGGAACCGACGTGCCCGCCCCGGCGTACGTCCTTCCGCTGGCGCTGCTCGGCTCGCTCGTGGGCCCCACCGCCACCATCAGCCTGCTGCTGGTGCTCGCCGTGCCGCTGTCGTTCTGGGGGGCCTGGCGCTTCCTGCGCGTGGTCGGGCGGCTGCTCGACCCGCAGGGTCCGCCCGCCTGGCTGCTGTTCCTCGGCGCGGTCACCTACGCGCTCGTCTCGGCGGCCAGCGGCGCGTGGGGGCTCGGCCGGCTCGGCGTGGTCGTGCTGGTCACGCTGCTGCCCTGGCTCGCCCACGCCGCCCTCGGCTTCGCCGACCCCGACGCCGACCGACGCTGGCGCGCCGCGTGGCGCACCGGCCTGCTGCTGACCCTCGGCGCCGCCTTCGCGCCGCTGGCCTACTGGTTCTCGCTGGTGCTCGCCGTGCTCGTGATGGGCGCGGGCTTCTGGATCAGCCGTGGCATGCGTCACCGCTCGGCCTGGGGCCCGCCTGCGGTCGCGCTCGTCTGCCCGCCCGTGCTGCTGGCGCCCTGGTGGCTGCCGGCCCTGACCAGCGGCTCGGCCGCCGCGCTGGCGCTCGACACCGGACGGCTGCCGATGGCGACCGTGACCTTCAGCGACCTCGTCACCGGACACCTCGGCGACGCCGGGGCACCGGCCTGGCTCGGGCTGCTGCTGCTCGCGGTGGCGGTGCTCGCCCTCGTGCCCGTCCGAACCCGTGTGCCGGTGCTCGTCTGCTGGGTCGTGGCCCTCGCGGCAGCGCTGGTCGCCGCCGGGCTGGGCCTGCTGACCTTCGAGCGCGACGCCGTCACCACGGCGGCCGGGCTCGGCTTCCTGGTGGTGGTCATCCAGGCGGCCTTCGTGGTCGGTGCGGTGATCGCCGCCCAGGGTGCGGTCCGCGCGAGCTCCGACCACACCTGGCGACGCCGCGCGGTCGCCGCGGTGGTGGCGGTGGCCGCGGTCGTGCCGGTGGTCGGGCTCGGGTGGTTCGTGGTCTACGGCCCCGGAGAGCTCGACGACACCCGTGACACCGGCATCCCGGCGTACATGATGCAGAGCGCGGCCCTCGGCCCCTCCCACGGCATCCTCGTCGTCCGCGGCGACGTGCAGTCCGGGCTCACCTGGTCGGTGCTGCGCGAGGACGGCCTCACCGTGGGCGAGGACGAGATCGACGGCCTGATGCAGGCCGACCAGGACCTGAACGACGCGGTGGGTGAGATGGTGTCCTCCCCGGCGTCCGGCGCCGTCGACACCATGCCCGGCCACGGCATCGAGTACGTCGTCCTGCCGGAGCCCGCCGACGGCAACGTCGCCGCGGTGCTCGACGCGACGACCGGGCTCGAGCAGGCCAGTGCCGAGAACCGCGAGACCCGCGCCTGGCGCGTGTCCGAGCCGGTCGAGGAGGCCGCGGTCGAGGGCGGGACGTCGTGGACACGGACCGCGCTGCTGGTCCTGCAGGGACTGGCGATCGTCGCCGTCCTGGTCCTCTGCGCGCCGAGCCAGGGACAGGAGCGCCGATGACCGACCAGACACCTACGCCCGAGCCGGCCGGCCGCCGTACCGCCGCCCGGCGGAGGTTCAGCCCCACCGCGCTGCTGGCCGTGCTGCTGCCGCTGCTCACGGTGGGGGCGCTCGCGCTGGTGCAGCCCGAGGCCGAGGTGGCCGTCGGGCAGGCGGCCGAGGAGGTGCCGGTGGTCCAGGCCGACCTGGTCTGCCCGCCCGCCCTCGCCGCCGACGCCGAGCTCGCCGTGGCGCCCGCCGGTGAGCTGGACGACGGCACGGCCGAGATCGACGACGGCAACGGCGAGCCGAGCGACGTCGAGCTGCGCTCCGACGCAGTGACCCCGCTGACCGGCCGGGACGACGCGGCCTTCGTCCGCGCGCAGGGTGCGGTCGCGGCCCAGCTGCTGGCCTCCCGCTTCCAGCCCGAGGGGCTCGCGGCCACCGAGTGCCCGGTGCCGCGACCGACCTCGTGGTTCACCGGCGTCGGCGCGGACGCCGACCACGCCTCGGTCCTGGAGCTCGCCAACCCCGACGCGGGCCCGGCCGTCGCCGACGTCACGGTCCTCGGCCGCAACGGTCCGATCGACGTCCCCGAGCTGCGCGGTCTCACGGTCCAGGGCGGACGGACGGTCTCGGTCGACCTGGCCCAGGCGGTGCCGACCCGTAGCGAGCTGACGATCCAGGTCGTCGTCTCCCGGGGCCGGCTCGGCGCCACGATGGCCGACGAGGTCCCGGAGCTCGGCACCCGCGAGGCCACCCGCGACTGGTTGCCGTCGACCGTGGAGCCGGTGACCGAGCAGCTGCTGCTCGGCCTCGTCGGTGGCGAGGGGGAGGACACCCTCACGCTCGCCAACCCCGGTGAGGACGAGGCCCGGGTCGAGGTACGCATCGTCACCGCGGACGCGTCGTTCGTCCCGGAGGGCCAGGAGGAGATCGCGGTCGCCCCCGGCACGGTCGAGACCGTGACCCTCACCGACCAGCTGCGCCGCCAGATCCCCGACGGCGCGCTCGGGCTCCAGGTGACCAGCTCCACGCCGGTGACCTCCGGGCTGTCGTCGGTCGTCGAGGACGACCTCGTGCACGCCGCACCCGTGGTCGCCGTCGGTGCGCCGATGACCGCGCTGGTGCCGCCGGGGGAGTCCTCGGTGAGGCTCGCCGGTGCTGCCGGGGCCGGGGTCGTGGTGGTGGAGTCCTTCGACGACGGCCGGTCGCTCGGCGAGGAGCGCCTCGAGCTGACGGAGGGCTCCGGCGGGGCGATCGACCTCCCGGAGGGCACCAGCCTGGTCCGGATCACGCCCCGGCGTACGTCGGTGGCGGCGTCGGTCGTCACGACCGGCAACGGCGCGACGGTGGTGCCCGTGGGTGACCTCGTCCGCACCGCGCTGGTCCCCAGCGTGCGCCCCGGCCTGGGCTGAGCCGGCCTCAGCCCTCGCCGCCGCCGTAGCGGGGGTCGACCACCTCGGGCTCCACGCCCAGCAACTCGGCCACCTGCTCGACGACGACGGTCAGCACGAGCGCCTCGAGCTCGCCGCGCGAGCCCGCCCGGTGCTCGATCGGCCGGCGGAAGAGCACGAGCCGGGTGGGTGCGCCCTTGGCGCCGCGGACCAGCGAGGACAGCGGCACCGTCTCGGGGTGCCAGTCGTCGGGGATCTGGGGCGCGTCCTCGACGGCGTACTCCAGCACGCCGAGGCGGGTCGACCAGCGCTCGTCGATGTCGGAGACGACGCCGATGACCAGCTCGTCGAACCGCTCGCCGCCGGTGCGTCGCTCCGGCACCCCGAGCACACGGGGCAGCACGCCCGGTCCGCGCATGCCGCGCCCGCGACGGTCCCGCGACCGACGCCGCCGGGGTGCCCCGTCGACTGCCTCCTCCACGGCCGCGAGCCTAATCGGCATCGGGTGGATCAGTGGGTACCGTCTGCGTCGTGAGTCCTGTCCGGCGGTGTTCGCGCACGGCGTGTGGCCGCTCGGCGGTCATGACGCTGACCTACGTCTACTCCGACCAGACCGCCGTGCTCGGTCCGCTGGCCACCTTCGCCGAGCCCCACGCCTACGACCTGTGCGAGGCGCACAGCGAGCGGCTCTCCGCCCCGCGGGGCTGGGAGGTGATGCGGCTCCAGCCCGACCCGGCGGCCCAGGGACCGAGTGGTGACGACCTGCTGGCGCTCGCTGACGCCGTCCGCGAGGCGGCGCGCCCGGCGGCGCCGCCGCCCGGACCGACCCTCGCGGAGGAGTCCGGCCGCGAGGTGACCCGTCGTGGGCACCTGCGGGTGCTCACCTCCGACTGAGCCGCGACTAGTCTCGGCTCCCATGGACCCCGTTGCCGACGGTGCGGCGCTCGACCGCGTCTTCAAGGCCTATGACGTCCGGGGCACCGTCCCCGACCAGGTCCACCCCGCCCTGGCGCGGGCCACGGGCGGCGCCTTCGTGGCCGAGACCGCCGCCGACCGGGTCGTCGTCGGGCACGACATGCGTCCCAGCTCGCCGGACCTGGCCGCCGCCTTCGCCGACGGTGCCGCGGCCGCCGGCGCGGACGTGGTCATGATCGGGCTGGCGGCGACCGACCAGCTCTACTTCGCCTCGGGCAGCCTCGACGTGCCCGGCGCGATGTTCACGGCCAGCCACAACCCGGCCGCCTACAACGGCATCAAGCTGTGCCGCGCCGGCGCCCGGCCGGTCGGTCATGACACCGGACTGCGCGCGATCCGCGACCGGCTCGCCCGAGGGGAGTCCCACGACGCCTCGCGGCGCGGGACGGTCTCCGAGCAGGACGTGCTCGCCGACTACGTCGACCACCTGCTGCGCCTCGCTCCCGTCGACGGACGGCGGCTGAGGGTCGTCGCCGACGCCGGCAACGGCATGGCCGGCCACACGGCGCCCGCCGTCTTCGACAGGCTCGGCGGGGCGGGGGTCGAGCTGGTGCCGATGTACTTCGAGCTCGACGGCACCTTCCCGCACCACGAGGCCAACCCCATCGACCCCACCACCCTGGTCGACCTGCAGCGCCGGGTCGTCGAGGAGGGCGCCGACGTCGGCCTCGCCTTCGACGGCGACGCCGACCGGTGCTTCCTGGTCGACGAGCGCGGCGAGCTGGTCTCGCCCTCG
This sequence comes from Nocardioides euryhalodurans, assembly GCF_004564375.1. Classification (NCBI taxonomy): domain Bacteria; kingdom Bacillati; phylum Actinomycetota; class Actinomycetes; order Propionibacteriales; family Nocardioidaceae; genus Nocardioides; species Nocardioides euryhalodurans. Next base: position 1,393,457 of record NZ_CP038267.1, on the reverse strand, counting down.
GCGCTGACCTCCCTGATCGCGAGCCGGGAGCTGGCCCGCGAGCCCGGCGCGACCGTGATCCACAACCTGATCACCAGCCGCGGGGTTCCCGAGCTCGTGACCGAGCTCGGCGGCACGCCCGTCCGGACCCGGGTCGGCCACAGCTTCATCAAGGCGACGATGGCGGAGTCGGGCGCGGTCTTCGGCGGGGAGCACAGCGGGCACTTCTACTTCCGCGACTTCTGGCGGGCCGACTCGGGGATGCTGGCCGCCCTGCACGCCCTGGCCGCGCTGGCGGAGTCGTCGGGCACCCTGTCGGAGCTGCTGGCCGACCACGAGCGCTACCGGCTGAGCGGCGAGATCAACACCACCGTCGCCGACCCGCGCCGGGTGATCACCGAGGTGAGGTCGACGTACGACGGGCGCGACGGCGTCGTCCTCGACGAGCTCGACGGGCTGACCGTCAGCCACGACGACTGGTGGTTCAACGTCCGCCCGTCCAACACCGAACCCCTCCTCCGGCTCAACGCCGAGGGGAAGGACACCGCCACCATGGAACGCGTCCGTGACGACGCGCTCGACCTGATCAGGAGCCACGCATGAACCTCGACCCCGCCCTGCTGGAGATCATCGTCTGCCCCGCCTGCCACGGCGACCTCGTCGTGACGGGGGAGGAGCTCGTGTGCCAGGGATGCGGCCTCGCCTACCCGGTCCGCGACGACATCCCCGTCCTGCTGGTCGATGAGGCACGTCGGCCCGGGTGACGCGGACCATGGCGACCTGGTTCGACGAGTCCCGCCTCGACGACGAGGCGGTGTGGCAGCGCGTCGACGGTCCGCTGCGGGCGCTGGCGGAGTCCGGCGCCCGGGTGCGCCGCGAGGTCGGTGAGGCCGCCGGGGCGATCGCCGACGCGGTCTCCCGGTCCGAGGAGCAGCAGCGACCGCGTGCCGTGATCGCGGCGGGGCCCGACTCCCGGCTGCTGCGCGCGGTCCTCGAGCCGTGGTGCCCGGTGCCGTTCGTCGCCTGGCCAGGGCCGTCGCTGCCCGGCTGGGCCGGCGGTCTCGACCTCGTCGTCGTGCTCGCCCCCGACGGCGGCCCGAGCTCGGCCTCCGCGGTCGCCGAGGCCGTACGCCGCGGCTGCCAGCTGGTCGTCGCCTGCCCACCGTCGTCCATGGTCGCCGAGCACGCCGCCGGACGGTGGAGCAGCGTGCTGCCCACCACGAGCGGCGACCAGCTCGCCACCGCCGTCGTGATGCTGGAGTACCTCGAGCAGGTGCGGCTCGGTCCCCGCGTCGACGCGGACCGGGTCGCCTCCGCCCTCGACGAGGTGGCCATCGCCTGCTCGCCGCACCGCGACCTGGCCGTCAACCCGGCCAAGATGCTGGCCATCGCGCTCGCCGACACGACCCCGGTCGTGTGGGGCGGCGGTGTCCTGGCGGCCCGGGCGGCTCGACGGATCGCCGAGCAGCTGCGGCGGGCCAGCGGCCGGACCGCGCTCGCCGGCGACGCCGAGCACCTGCTGCCCGTCCTGGAGGCGACCCCCCAGCGCGACGTCTTCGATGACCCCTTCGCCGACGAGCCGCGTGAGCTGCGCCCCATGCTGCTGGTGCTCGACGACGGCAGCGAGGAGCCGCTCGTCCGGGAGGAGCGGGGACAGCTGCGCGCCGCGGCCGCGAGCCGCGGCATCCGGGTCGAGACGCTGACCACCGACGCACCCACCGAGGTGGCGCGGTACGCCTCGCTGCTGCTCAGCGGCAGCTACGCCGCGGCGTACCTCCGGCTGGGACTGGTGGAGGACTGAGGCCCCGCCGCCGGCGTCAGGTGGTCCGCAGCCGGTCGGCGATCTCGCCGATGTCGGCCGGGCCCGCGCCGCAGCAGCCGCCGACGTAGCGTGCCCCGGCTGCGACCCACGCCTCGACGAGGTCGAGGTCGAGCGGGCCGCCGTACGCCCACTGCTTGGTCGTGCTGTCCCAGGTGCCGCCCCGGTTGGGGTAGGCCACCGCGGGCAGCCCCGTCACCGTCACGGCCGTCCCGATCGCCCCCAGGACGTCGGCCGGCTCGGAGCAGTTGACGCCGGCCGCGAGGACCGACCGGCTGCCGGCCACGACGGCGTACGCGTCCGCCAGCGGCTGACCGGCACCGGTCGTGTCGCCGCGCACGGAGTAGCTGAACCACGCGGGCACGGCGAGCTCGTCCAGCAGGGCCACCAGCACCTCGGCCTCGTCGGCGTCCGGGACCGTCTCGACGGCGAGCAGGTCGGGCCCGGCCTCGGCCAGCAGCTCGAGGCGGGGGCCGTGGAAGTCGCGCAGCCGGCTCGCGGGCACGCCGTAGCGGCCGCGGTACTCGGACCCGTCGGCGAGGAAGGCGCCGTACGGCCCGACGGACGCCGCGACCAGCAGTCCCGGACGTGTCGCCGAGAGCTCGTCGCGGACCTCCTGCGCCAGCGTCACGCTCCGGGTGACCAGCCGAGCCGCGACGGTGCTGTCGTGACCGGCGGCGACGAGGCCCTCGACGCTGACCTGGTAGCTCGCCGTCGTGGCCACCGTGGCGCCCGCGGCGTAGAACGCGCGGTGGGCGGCCGCCAGCCGCTCGGGCTCGTCGGCCAGGAGACGGGCGGTCCACAGCGGGCCGGCCAGGTCGGCTCCCTGCTCCTCCAGGGCGGTGGAGAGCCCGCCGTCCAGCACGATCGTCCCGTCGTCCGCCACGGGGCCATCGTGCCCCCGCCGATAGGCTGGGGCCCACCCCACCCGCACGATCCGGAGGAACCGATGGCCGGCGGACTCTTCGCCCTGCTCGACGACGTGGCCGCCCTGGCCAGGATCGCTGCCGCGTCCGTCGACGACGTCGGCGCCGCGGCGGGGCGCGCCAGCGCCAAGGCCGCGGGAGTGGTCGTGGACGACACGGCCGTGACGCCGCAGTTCCTCGAGGGATCGGCCGCCGAGCGGGAGCTGCCGATCATCAAGAAGATCGCGATCGGCTCGCTCCGCAACAAGCTCCTCTTCATCCTGCCGGCCGCGCTGCTGCTCAGCGAGTTCCTGCCCCAGGCGCTGCCCGTGCTGCTGATCATCGGCGGTACCTACCTCGCCTACGAGGGTGCGGAGAAGGTCTGGGAGCGGGTCAGCGGCCACCACGCCGACGAGGCCGAGCAGGAGCTGGCCGAGCAGGGGGAGTTCACCGCCGAGCACGAGGCGAAGACGGTCTCCGGGGCGATCCGGACCGACTTCATCCTCTCCGCCGAGATCATGGTGATCGCCCTCAACGAGGTCGTCGGCTCCGACCCCGACGCCGGCTTCGTCATGAAGGCCGCGATCCTCACGGTGGTCGCGATCTTCATCACCGCCCTCGTCTACGGCGTGGTCGCGCTGATCGTGAAGATGGACGACGTCGGCCTGAAGCTCACGCTGCGCCCCTCGGAGCGGTCCCAGCGGGTCGGGCACGCGCTCGTCGGCGCGATGCCCAGGCTGCTCGCGGCGATCTCCCTGATCGGCACCCTCGCCATGCTGTGGGTCGGCGGCCACATCCTGCTGACCAGCCTCGACGAGCTGGGCTGGCACGCGCCGTACGACCTCGTCCACCACTGGGAGGAGGCCGTCCACGACGCCGTCGACGGCATCGGCGCGCTCCTCGGCTGGCTGGTCAACACCCTGGCCTCGGCCGTCGTCGGCCTCGTGGTCGGCGCGGTCGCCGTCGCGGTCATGCACGTCCTGCCGTTCGGGCACGGGAAGGGCGGCGAGAAGGCCGCATCGTAGGGCGTCGGGGATTCTGCGATCCCCGCACCCCCGGCCTACCCTCGAACCACGAGCACGCGCGGGGGGTCACCCCGCTTGGACCCGAGGGGAAGACGTTCGTGGACTTCAAGGTTGCCGACCTGGACCTGGCCGAGTTCGGCCGCAAGGAGATCTCCCTCGCCGAGCACGAGATGCCCGGCCTGATGGCGATGCGCGAGCGCTACGGCGCCGACAAGCCGCTCGCCGGCGCGCGGATCGCCGGCTCGCTGCACATGACGGTCCAGACCGCCGTGCTCATCGAGACCCTCGTGGCGCTCGGTGCCGAGGTCCGCTGGGCCTCGTGCAACATCTTCTCCACCCAGGACCACGCTGCTGCCGCAGTCGCGGTCGGCCCCGAGGGCACCGTGGAACAGCCCTCCGGCGTGCCGGTCTTCGCCTGGAAGGCCGAGACCCTGGAGGAGTACTGGTGGTGCACCCAGCAGATCCTGAACTGGCCCGGTGACACCTTCGCGAACATGATTCTCGACGACGGGGGCGACGCCACCATGCTCGTCCACCTCGGCGTCGACGCGGAGAAGTCGGGCCAGGCGCCCGACCCCGCGACCGCCAAGAGCCACGAGCAGAAGATCGTCTTCGACGTGCTGAACGCCTCGCTGGCCGAGAGCAAGGACCGCTACACCAAGATCGCCGGCGAGATCATGGGCGTCACCGAGGAGACCACCACCGGTGTGCTGCGTCTCTACGACATGATGAAGGAGGGCTCGCTGCTCTTCCCGGCCATCAACGTCAACGACTCGGTGACCAAGTCGAAGTTCGACAACAAGTACGGCTGCCGCCACTCGCTCATCGACGGCATCAACCGTGCGACCGACGTCCTCATCGGCGGCAAGGTCGCGGTCGTCTGCGGCTACGGTGACGTCGGCAAGGGCTGCGCCGAGTCCCTCCGGGGCCAGGGCGCCCGGGTCATCGTCACCGAGATCGACCCGATCTGCGCGCTGCAGGCCGCCATGGACGGCTACCAGGTCGACACCCTCGACAACGTCCTCGACATCGCCGACATCATCATCACCGCGACCGGCAACAAGGACGTCGTGACCGTCGACCAGATGTCGCGCATGCGCCACAACGCGATCCTCGGCAACATCGGCCACTTCGACAACGAGATCGACATGGCCGGCCTCGAGAAGCCCGGCGTCGCGGAGCGCGACAACATCAAGCCGCAGGTCGACGTGTGGACCTTCCCGTCCGGCAACGCGATCATCGTGCTGTCCGAGGGCCGCCTGATGAACCTCGGCAACGCCACCGGCCACCCGAGCTTCGTGATGTCGAACTCCTTCACCAACCAGGTGCTGGCCCAGATCGAGCTCTACACCAAGCCCGAGGAGTACCCCGTCGGCGTCTACGTGCTGCCCAAGCACCTCGACGAGGAGGTCGCCCGCCTCCACCTCGGTGCCCTCGGTGCCCGGCTGACCACGCTCTCCGACGACCAGGCCGGCTACCTCGGCGTCCCGGTCGAGGGCCCCTACAAGACCGACGCCTACCGCTACTGAGCACTGCCCGCGACCCCGGCCCTGCGGCCGGGGCCACGGGTGGTCGCGGCCCGCGGGAAATCCGGGGTTGGCCGGGGCCGTGCACGACCGTGCGGCAGTATTGACAGCATGAGCCAGGCACCCGACGCCGCGACGCGCGGCCGGATCCTCGTCGTCGACGACGACGCCTCCCTCGCGGAGATGCTCACGATCGTCCTGCGCCAAGAGGGCTTCGAGAGCCACATGTGCGGTCGCGGCGACGACGCGCTGCAGGCCTTCCGGGACTCCAAGCCCGACCTGGTGCTGCTCGACCTGATGCTCCCCGGCAAGGACGGCATCGACGTCTGCAAGGAGATCCGGGCCGAGTCCGGGGTGCCGATCGTGATGCTGACCGCCAAGGGCGACACGATCGACGTGGTGCTGGGGCTGGAGTCGGGGGCCGACGACTACATCGTCAAGCCCTTCAAGCCCAAGGAGCTCATCGCGCGGATCCGCGCCCGCGTACGCCGCTTCGACGCGCCGTCGCCGGAGGGACTGTCCATCGGCGACCTCGAGATCGACGTCGCCGGGCACTCCGTGACCCGGGGCGGTCGGACCATCGGCCTGACGCCGTTGGAGTTCGACCTGCTGGTCTGCCTGGCGCGCAAGCCGTGGCAGGTCTTCACCCGCGAGGTGCTGCTGGAGGAGGTCTGGGGCTACCGCCACGCGGCCGACACCCGGTTGGTCAACGTCCACGTCCAGCGGCTGCGGTCCAAGGTGGAGCACGACCCCGAGAACCCCGAGATCGTCGTCACCGTCCGAGGCGTCGGCTACAAGGCCGGGTCCGCGTAGGTCCCTGGCCATGGCTCTCGACCCCTCGACAGGCTCAGGACTCCGCCGGCTGGGCGTGCAGCGTGCGACCACCGTGCTCCGTCACGGCCTGACCTTCTGGCGACGGTCGATCCAGGCCCGCGTCGTGGCCAGCACGGTGCTGCTGTCCGCGCTGGTCATCGGCATCGTGGGCGTCTTCCTCCTGCAGCAGACCCGCGACGGGCTCCTGGAGCAGCGCGAGGCGGCCGCCGTCGGGGAGGCGACCAGGGTCACCGAGGAGGCCCAGGACAGCCTCGACGGGGTCCCGGCGACGGAGACCGACGTCGCGCTCCAGCTCGGCGAGCTGGTGGACCCGATCGTCGAGCTCGGCCTGACCCGCGACTTCGCCGTCGTCCTCAGCGGACCTGCCGGCGACTCGCGCATCGCCGACTCGGCGCAGTACACGCCCCGGCTGGACAAGACCAGCGTGCCGAGCGCCCTGGAGGAGCACTTCCAGGGCAACGCCACGACCGCGTTCACCTACACCGAGCTGCGTCGCGAGACCTCCGACGGCGACGTCGTCGCCGAGCCGGCGATCGCCGTCGGCTCCCAGGTGCGGCTGCCGGCCGACTCCCGGACGTACACGCTCTACTACCTGTTCCCACTGAGCGACGAGATCGCCACCCTGCAGCTGGTCGGACGGGCCATGCTCACCGCTGCCGGCCTGCTGCTGCTCCTCGTGGCCGGCCTGACCTGGCTGGTCACCCGGCAGGTCGTCACCCCCGTGCGGATGGCGCGCCGGGTCGCCGAGCGGCTGGCCGCCGGGCAGCTGCAGGAGCGGCTGCGCGTGAGCGGCGAGGACGACCTCGCCCGCCTCGCGACGTCCTTCAACCAGATGGCGACCAACCTGCAGCGCCAGATCCGCCAGCTCGAGGAGCTCTCCCGCGTGCAGCGCCGGTTCGTGTCCGACGTCTCCCACGAGCTCCGGACGCCGCTCACCACGGTGCGGATGGCGGGGGAGCTGCTCCACGACGCCCGTGGGGAGTTCGACCCCACGACGGCACGCGCGGCCGAGCTGCTGCTGTCCGAGCTCGACCGGTTCGAGACGCTGCTGGTCGACCTGCTCGAGATCAGCCGCTTCGACGCCGGTGCCGCGGTCCTGGAGATCGACGACCTCGACCTCGTCGACGTCGCCCACCGGATCGTCGACGCGACCTCCGCGCTCGCGGCGCAGAACGGCGTCATGGTGCGGATCGAGGCGGACGGCCCGTGCCGTGCGGAGGCCGACGTACGCCGGGTGGAGCGGATCGTGCGCAACCTCGTCACCAACGCCATCGACCACGCCGAGAGCGGGGACATCGTGATCCGGGTGGCCAGCGACGAGCACGCCGCGGCGCTCGCGGTCCGCGACCACGGGGTGGGGCTTGCGATCGGCGAGGCCGCGATGGTCTTCAACCGCTTCTGGCGGGCCGACCCGGCCCGCGCCCGCACCAGCGGTGGCACCGGCCTGGGCCTCTCGATCGCCATGGAGGACACCCACCTCCACGGCGGCTGGTTGCAGGCCTGGGGGCGGCCCGGTGAGGGGGCGCAGTTCCGGCTGACGCTGCCGCGGCGCAACGGGGGAGTGCTGCGGCGCAGCCCGCTGCCGCTGGTCCCCGTCGACGCGACGGAGCCGGTGGCATGACGCGGCGTCCGGTCGCGCTGGCGGCCTTCCTCGTCTGCCTGGCCCTCGCGGCGACGGGCTGCCTCGGCATCCCCGTCGAGGGGCCGGTCGTCGAGACCGAGACCGAGGTCGACCCCAACGAACAGCTCGGCTACTACAACGACCCGCGGCCCCCTGCTCCCGGCGAGCTCCCCGAGGACATCGTGAAGGGCTTCCTCGACGCGCTCACCGCGATCCCCGTGCAGACCAACACCGCGGAGCAGTTCCTGACCCGCGAGGAGGCGGCGTCGTGGCGGCCGCAGCGTCGGACCATCACGTACGCCGACGCGTCGGTGCCCGAGGGCAGCAACCGGATCACCGTCGAGCTCGGCGGTGCCAACCAGGTCGACAGCGGCGGCACCTGGCGAGGGCCGCTCCCCGCCGACGAGCGGCAGCTGACCTTCACCATGCAGCGTGAGGAGGGCGAGTGGCGGATCGCCGACGCGCCCGACGCCCTCGTCGTGCCGGAGTCGTGGTTCAGCCAGGCGTTCCGGCGGGTCTCGCTCTACTACCTCGACCCGAGCGCGCAGATCATGGTCCCCGAGCCGGTCTTCCTGCCGCGGGGTGACCAGCTCGCGACCGCGCTGGTGACGCGCCTGATCCAGGGACCCTCGCGACGGCTGCGCCGGGTGGAGCGCAGCTTCGTCCCCGAGGGCCTCGACGTGGAGCTCGGCGTCACCGTCTCCGACGAGGGGGTCGCCGACATCCGGTTGACCGGAGGGGCGCCGATGCCGGCGGAGCGCGACGCCTCGCTCATGGTCGCGCAGCTCGCGTGGACGCTGTCGCAGGACACCACGATCACGGGGATGCGGATCACGATCGACGGAGAGCCGCTGATCCTCTCGGAGGGATCGCCGGAGTTCGAGATGGACCGCGGCCGCTTCTACGACCCCACCGGCGTCCAGGCCACGTCGCTGCTCTTCGCGCTGCGCGAGGGGAGGCTGCTGGTCGGCGAGGCCGACGAGCTGCTCCCGGCCACGGGGCCGATGGGCACCGAGACCCAGGGCGTCTCCTCGATCGGCGTCGACCTGCCGGGCACGACCGTCGCGGGGGTGACCGAGGCCGGCGACCGGATCCTGCTGACCGACGTACGAGATGCGGAGGCGGGCGTCGCCGAGGTGGTCAGCGACGGGACCCGACTGCTGGCTCCCGCCTGGGACTTCGCCGACCGGATGTGGGTGACCGACCGGCCGGACGGCGGAGCAGTGCTGTCGGTCCGCTCCGGCGGCAGGCTGCGGCCGGTCACGATCCGCGGGATCTCCGGGAGGGACGTCTCCCAGCTGCTCGTCTCGCGCGACGGCTCGCGGGTCGTCGCGGTCGTCGACCAGCGCAACAACGACCGCATCGTCGTCAGCCGGGTGGAGTACGACGAGCGCGGCCGGGTGCTCGGCGGTACCCCGGCACGTGAGATCGCCTGGGCCGACCAGACCCGGATCTCGGTGCTCGACATCGGGTGGTCCTCGCCCACCTCGCTCACGGTGCTGCACCGCCTCGGCGGCGACCTGTCGCAGGTCCGGACGCTGCTGGTCGACGGTGCACCGGCCGGCAGCACGGCCATCGCGCTCACCCTGCAGGGGGTCGCACGCGACCTGGCGTCCTCGCCGCGGGCGACCGACCCGGTCCTGGTGCGCACCCGCGCCGGGCTGCTCGACGTCCTCGACAGCTCCGCCACCGAGATCAGCGGGACCGAGGGGCTCCGGTCGGTCACCTACGTCGGCTGAGGTGATCCACAGGCCCACCGGCCGCCCTTGTGCACGCGGAGGGGCCGGTGCTCCGATCGCGGCATGCGCGACGCCGTCCTCGACCTGCTGCTCGGCGGCCGGTGCGTGGGCTGCGGCGCGGCCGGCAGGTCGCTCTGCGCCGGGTGCCGCCCCGCGGCCGGCGAGGCGTGGCAGGCGTGGCCGACGCCCAGCCCGGAGGGGCTGGTGACGCCGTGGACCGCTGCGGTCTACGACGGGGTGGTCCGGGCCGCGCTGCTCGCCCACAAGGAGCGTCACGTCGCGGGGCTCGCGGGCCCGCTGGCAGGGCTGCTGGCCGCCGCCGCGGCCGCTGCCGCCCGGCCGCCGGTGCTCCTGGTGCCGGTCCCGAGCCGGCCCGGCGCGGTCCGCGCCCGCGGCCACGACCCGCTGCTGGCCGTCGTACGCCGGGCGGCGCGGTTGCTTCCCGGGGCCGAGGTCGCCCCGATGCTCCGGTCGCGGGGCGGGGTGGTCGACCAGGCAGGGCTGACGGCCGCCGAGCGCGCGGCCAACCTGGCCGGTTCCATGTGGTGCCCGTCGGCCTCGTTGCGGCACCGGGCCGGCCGCCCGGGACGGGTCGTCGTCTGCGAACGACGTGCTGACGACGGGGGCCACCGCGCGCGAGGCGCAACGCGCGCTGACCGCCTCGGGACTGCTCGTGGAGGGGGTCGCCACGGTCGCCGCGACCCACCGCCGCCTCGGCGGCGGAGGGGTCGGCGTCGAATTGTCGGGACCACGCCTTTCGCCGCGACCCCACCTCGACTAGCGTCACTCCATGGAGTCCGTCCGGGTCCGTGGTTGCGTCAGCGTGACGCCCCGGGTCACCGGAGCGTCATGTTGGCAAGCCGATGCCAGTCGCAGGCGAAGCGGTCCACGTAACCCCGCCCCCGGGTGGGGGATCACGGTGCGGCTTAGTCGTAAGTCCTGCCCCGGGCACGCCACCAGATGTGGTGTGTCCCGGGAGAAGGCCAGTAGTGGCAGAGAAGCTGCGAGAGCCTCAGCAGGCGGGTGTGGGGACGAAGACCAGGTCGGCCGGACGGACTCCACCCACGCCCCATCCATCACGAGGCAGCGGAGGTTCACATGGAAGTTGTCGTGACCGGTCGCCACATCGAGCTCTCGGACAGGTTCCGGGACCACGTCGCGGAGAAGCTCACCCGACTCGAGAAGCACGACCACCGCATCATGAGGGTCCAGGTGGAGGTGGAGAGTGAGCGCAACCCCCGCCAGCACGACCGGGCGATCAAGGTGGAGCTCACGGCCTTCTCCAAGGGCCCGGTGATCCGGGCCGAGGCCGCTGCCGACGACAAGATGGGGGCGCTCGACCTCGCGCTGGACAAGATGGCCGCGCAGATGCGCCGGGCGGCCGACCGCCGCCGCGTGCACCGCGGCCGGCCGCCGGCCTCGGTCGGCGAGGCGCTCGCCGGGATGGAGACCATCGACCCGTCGGCGGTCGACGACGAGCCCGACGGTGCGGCCGTCGAGGAGCGTCACGTCGGCCCGATCACCGTCACCGGCGACGGCCCGCTCGTGGTCCGCGAGAAGTCCCACGTGGCGCACCCGATGACCCTCGACCAGGCCCTCTACGAGATGGAACTGGTCGGTCACGACTTCTACCTCTTCGTCGACAAGGAGAGCGAGCGACCCTCCGTCGTCTACCGCCGCCGGGGCTACGACTACGGCGTGATCTCGCTGGACATCGACCTCGAGCCCTAGCGCCCACCGGGCCGCGTCTCGGCCCGCGAGGCGCATCGCCGTGTCATGATGCGTCCCGTGGAGCCGAACACGACCGAGTCCGGGGAGCCCATCCGGGTGCTGGTGGTCGACGACCAGGAGCTGTTCCGTCGCGGGCTGACGATGCTGCTGGCGAGCGAGGACGGCGTCGAGGTCGTCGGCGAGGCCGGTGACGGGGCCGAGGGCACCGCGCTGGCGGAGTCCGTCGCCCCCGACGTGGTGCTGCTCGACGTACGCATGCCCCGGCTCTCGGGCATCGAGGCGTGCCGGGCGATCAAGGAGCGGGTCCCCTCGGCGAAGATCATCATGCTCACCGTCTCCGACGAGGAGGCCGACCTCTACGAGGCGGTCAAGAGCGGCGCCTCCGGCTACCTCCTCAAGGACTCCTCGATCGAGGAGGTCGCGCAGGCGGTGCGGGTCGTGGCCGACGGCCAGTCCCTCATCAGCCCGTCGATGGCGGTCAAGCTGATCGACGAGTTCAAGCAGATGTCGCGCCCCGAGCGCACCAACGTCCCGGGCCTGCGGCTGACCGAGCGCGAGCTCGAGGTGCTGCGCCTGGTCGCCACGGGCATGAACAACCGCGAGATCGCCCGGCAGCTGGTGATCAGCGAGAACACCGTCAAGAACCACGTGCGCAACATCCTCGAGAAGCTGCAGCTGCACTCCCGGATGGAGGCCGTCATGTACGCCGTCCGCGAGAAGCTGCTCGACCTTCCTTGAGGTCCCTGACGCGCACCTGACGCCGGGACGACGGTGTCGGCGCGACGTGGTTGAGTTCGGTCCGTGATCGAGCTCAAGCGGGCCCAGGCGCGCCGGGTCGCCCTCGCCGCCCAGGGGTTCCTGGACCCCGTCCACGCCACGCCGACGATGCGGACCCTCGACCGGACGGTCGCGCGCACCGGCGTCCTCCAGGTCGACTCGGTCAACGTGCTGGCCCGGGCCCACCTGATGCCGCTCTACTCTCGGATGGGCCCCTACGACCCGGCGCTGCTCGAGCGGGCCGCGGCCGGGCGCGAGCGCCGCCGGCTCGTCGAGTACTGGGCCCACGTCCAGGCGCTGATGCCGGTGGACCTCTGGCCCCACATGCGCTGGCGCATGGAGTCCTACCGCGCCCAGCGGGGCAAGTGGGGCTTCACCGCCGACCCGACCCTCGAGCCGAGCGTGCTCGCCGCCGTGCGCGAGCGGGGTCCGGTCACGGCCCGCGAGCTGGACGCGGAGTTCAGCGGGCCGCGGACCAAGGAGCACTGGGGCTGGAACTGGTCCGAGGCCCGCCAGGTGCTCGACTTCCTGTTCATGGTGGGCGACGTCGCGATCGCGGGGCGTTCGAGCCAGTTCGAGGTGCGCTACGACGTCCCCGAGCGGGTGCTGCCCCGCGCCGTCGTCGAGGCGCCGACCCCGACGCCGCAGGAGTCGGCCGTCGAGCTGGTCCGTCGCGCGGCGCGCTCCCACGGCATCGCCACCGGCGCCTGCCTGGCCGACTACTACCGGATGCGCTACCAGCCCGCGACCGGTCCCGACCACGTCCCCAACGCCCGCGAGGCGATCGCCGTGCTGGTCGAGTCCGGCGAGCTCGAGCCGGCCCGCGTCGAGGGATGGGGCAGGCCGGCGTACCTCCACGTCGACGCGCGCCGGCCGCGCCGCGTGGCCGCGCGCACCCTGCTCAGCCCCTTCGACCCCCTCGTCTGGGAGCGCGCCCGCGCCGAGGCGCTCTTCGACTTCCACTACCGCATCGAGATCTACGTACCGAAGCCCCAGCGCCAGTACGGCTACTACGTGCTCCCGTTCCTGCTGGGCGACCGGATCGTCGGACGGGTGGACCTCAAGGCCGACCGGGTCGGCCGGCGGCTGCTCGTCCAGGGCGCGTACGCCGAGGCCGATGCGCCCGGCGAGACCGCCGAGGAGCTGGCCCTGGAGCTGCGCCGGCTGGCGGGCTGGCTCGGTCTCGAGGACGTCGTCGTGGCCGACCGGGGCGGGCTGGCCCCCGCCCTGTCCGTCCTGACCCGTTGATCCCTGCGGTTTGGCGAGGCGTGGGTAGCATGGCCGATGGCCCACCGGCCGACTGACGTCTCATTCCAGGAGTACATCCCCAGTGCCCGCCATCATCGACAAGATCCTCCGCATCGGCGAGGGCAAGATCATCCGCCAGCTGGAGTCGATCGCCCAGGCCGTCAACGCCATCGAGGACGACTTCGTCGCGATGACCGACGACGAGCTCCGCGGCATGACCGACGAGTTCCGCAGGCGGCTCGCCGACGGGGAGACCCTCGACGAGGTGATGCCGGAGGCCTTCGCGACCGTCCGCGAGGCGGCCAAGCGGGTGCTCGGCCTGCGCCCGTTCGACGTGCAGCTGATGGGCGCCGCCGCCCTCCACCTCGGCAACATCGCCGAGATGAAGACCGGTGAGGGCAAGACTCTCGTCGCGGTGCTGCCGTCCTACCTCAACGCCCTCGAGGGGAAGGGCGTCCACGTCGTCACCGTCAACGACTACCTCGCGCAGTTCCAGTCCGAGCAGATGGGCCGGGTCCACCACTTCCTGGGCCTCTCGGTCGGCGTGATCCTGCCGTCGATGAAGCCCGACGAGCGCCGCGAGGCGTACGCCTGCGACATCACCTACGGCACCAACAACGAGCTCGGCTTCGACTACCTCCGCGACAACATGGCCAGCGCGCTCGACGACTGCGTCCAGCGCGGCCACAACTTCGCCGTCGTCGACGAGGTCGACTCGATCCTCATCGACGAGGCGCGGACCCCGCTGATCATCAGCGGCCCCACCCAGGACGAGGTCCGCTGGTACGGCGAGTTCGCCAAGATCGCGGCCACCCTGGTCAAGGACACCGACTACGAGGTGGACGAGAAGAAGCGCACCATCTCGGTGCTCGAGCCGGGCATCACCAAGGTGGAGGACCACCTCGGGATCGACAACCTCTACGACTCGGTCAACACCCCGCTCATCTCGTTCATGAACAACTCCATCAAGGCCAAGGAGCTGTTCCGCAACGACAAGGAGTACGTCGTCATGAACGGCGAGGTGCTCATCGTCGACGAGCACACCGGCCGCATCCTCTCGGGTCGCCGCTACAACGACGGCCTGCACCAGGCGATCGAGGCGAAGGAGGGCGTGACGGTCCGCGAGGAGTACCAGACCCTCGCCACCATCACCCTGCAGAACTACTTCCGCCTCTACGACAAGCTCTCCGGGATGACCGGCACGGCCATGACCGAGGCCAGCGAGTTCGACAAGATCTACGGACTCGGCGTCGTGCCCATCCCGACCAACAAGCCGATGGTCCGCATGGACCAGGCCGACCTCGTCTACCGCACCGAGGAGGCCAAGTACGACGCCGTCGTCGAGGACATCGTCGAGCGTCACGAGAAGGGGCAGCCGGTCCTCGTCGGGACCGTCTCGGTCGAGAAGTCCGAGCACCTCTCCCAGAAGCTGCGCAAGCGCGGCGTCGCCCACACCGTCCTCAACGCCAAGCAGCACGCCGACGAGGCGAAGGTCGTCGCGCTCGCCGGCCACAAGGGTGCGGTCACGGTCGCCACCAACATGGCCGGCCGAGGCACCGACATCATGCTGGGCGGCTCGGTGGACTTCCTCGCCGACGCCGACCTGCGCAAGCAGGGGCTCGACCCCGTCGAGAGCCCCGAGGAGTACGACGCCGCGTGGCCGGCCGCCGTGGAGCGGATCAAGGCCCAGGTCGCGGCCGAGCACGACCAGGTCAAGGACCTGGGCGGCCTCTACGTCGTCGGCACCGAGCGCCACGAGTCGCGCCGCATCGACAACCAGCTCCGCGGTCGTTCCGGTCGCCAGGGCGACCCGGGCGAGTCCCGCTTCTACCTGTCCCTCGAGGACGAGCTGATGCGGCTGTTCAAGTCCGACTGGGTCGACCGGATCCTGCAGGTCATGCGGATCCCCGACGACGTCCCTATCGAGAACAAGCGGGTCACCAACGCGATCGCCAACGCCCAGGGCCAGGTCGAGTCGCAGAACTTCGAGTCCCGCAAGAACGTCCTGAAGTACGACGACGTGATGAGCCGGCAGCGCGAGGTCATCTACGGCGAGCGGCGCGAGGTGCTCGAGGGCGCCGACCTCGAGTCGCAGGTCCGTGGCTTCCTCGACGACGTCGTCGCCGAGTACGTCGCCACGACGACCCAGGACCTCCCCGAGGAGTGGGAGCTCGACGCGCTGTGGAGCGCGCTCGGCCAGCTCTACCCGCTGTCGGTGAGCGAGACCACGTACGTCGAGCAGCACGGTGGCCGCGAGGGACTGTCCCGCGAGAAGCTCGTCGAGGACCTCCAGGCCGACGCCCAGGCGGCGTACGACCGGCGCACGGCGCAGGTCGGCGAGGAGGTCATGCGTGAGCTCGAGCGGCGCGTCGTGCTCTCGGTCCTCGACCGGAAGTGGCGCGAGCACCTCTACGAGATGGACTACCTGCGCGAGGGCATCTACCTGCGGGCCTACTCCCAGCGCGACCCGCTGGTCGAGTACCAGCGCGAGGGCTTCGACATGTTCACCGCGATGATGAACGGGATCAAGGAGGAGGCAGTCGGCTTCCTCTTCAACCTCGAGGTGACGGTCGAGGAGGAGCCCGGGGACGACGTCGAGGGTGAGGTCGTGGAGGCGGTCGAGCCGATGCGGCAGCCGGTGCCGACCGCCGAGGAGGCCCGGGAGGCGCCGCAGATCCGCGCCCGCGGCCTCGAGGCGCCGTCGCGTCCGCAGAAGCTCACCTACGCCGGTCCCCAGGAGGGGGTCGCGGAGTTCGGCTCCGACGAGGTCGACGTGCGCAGCGAGCAGGCCGACGCCGACGACCCGTACGCCGGGATCGGTCGCAACGCGGAGTGCCCCTGCGGCTCGGGCAAGAAGTACAAGAAGTGCCACGGCGCGCCGGGTGGGCCGACCGGTCTGACGGCCCGCGCCAACGGCTGATCGCGGCGCCTGCCCGGCCGCGCGTCAGGGTCGGGTGGGCGACCAGTTGCCGTGGAACCCGGCCGGGACCCGGCCCGGCAGGTGCACGGCGGCCACGTCCTCCAGGGTCGCGGCGTCCAGCACCCGCAGGTCGCTGAGCCCCTCGGCCCGCCGGTGCACGTAGCCCAGGAGCACGCCGTCGTCCTCGGCGGTCCCGCCGGGGCGGGGCACGAAGCAGAACTCGCTGGCCTCGGCGCCTGCGCCGAGCCTGCGGACCTGCGTGGTGCCGGCGTCGAGGTCGTGCCGGAGCACCGTGTCCCCGAGGGTGCCGGCCTCGAAGCCGACGGCGTAGCCGTAGCGGTGCCGCCGCCCGGTCAGCCTCTCGTCGTGGCGCGGGAACTCCTGGGACCGCTGGTCGAGGCCCACCTCCCGGGCGGTCCCCGAGGCGAGGTCGAGGGTGAAGCGTGCCATCGTGGCGGCGCCCTCGTCGGGACCGTTGAGCACGGTCGCGAACATGCGGGGGTGCCGGATCACGTCGACCACGACCTGCTCGCCGTCGTCGTAGGCGTTGAGCGTGTGGAAGACGAAGCAGGGATCGATCTCGAACCACCGGATCGCCTCGCCGTCGGCGTCGCGGGGGAGCACCCCGATCCGCGCCGGGTAGTCGGGGTTCCACCGGTACGGCAGTGACGGTGAGCCGCCCCCACCGCGGGCGACCTGCGCGATCAGGCGCTCGGAGACCGGGTTGCGTCCGATGATCCGGTTCAGGACGCCTCGCACCACCGGGCGCACGGGGCGGGGGACGTCGGCGGTCGCCATGCCCACGTCGAAGGTGACGGGCAGGTCGAGGATGACGACGTGACGTTCGGTGAGGGCGAAGTCGTGCATCATCGGGCTGCCGTGGACCTGGATCTCGACGCTGCGGCGGATCCGCCCGGAGGTGTCGAGCACGGAGTAGTCGACCCGGTTTCCGCGCATCCAGGAGTACGACACGGCGTGCAGCTCGCCGGTGACCGGGTCCTCGTGCGGGTGGGCGGAGTAGCCCGGGCGGCCGGGGAGGCTGGGCAGGGTGCCGCCGAAGTCGCACGGGCCGACGGTGTCGAGGTCGTGGGTCAGCTCGTAGGGCGGCGACCCGCCCTCGACCAGCGCGAGGGTACGGCCGGCGTGCTCGAGCACGTTGGTGTTGGCGGCGAAGTCCGAGCCCCCGGGCCGGCCGCGGACCGGTTCGTCGAGCGCCGTCGCCACGTCGGCCGAGCGCACCCAGCGGTTGCGGTACCACTGGGCCTCGCCGTCGCGCAGCCGGACGCCGTGCACCATCCCCTCGCCGAGGAACCAGTGGTGCTGGTCGCCGGGGTCCCCGAGCGGGTTCGGCCCGATCCGCAGGTAGCGGCCGTCGAGGTGGTCCGGGAGGTCGCCGGTGACCGTGAGGTCCGTGGCGGTGAGCTCCTCCCGCACGGGCGCGAAGTTGTCGCGGAGGTAGCGGTTGGTGGTGCTGCGGGTGGTCGCGGTGAGGGACATGGTGTCTCCGGTGGGCAGTGACGGCCCCGAGAACCGATAACGTTGTTATCGCTCGACCATAACGCCGTTATGCCAGACTGTCCACCATGAGCACCGCGGTCGGTACCGGACAGCCCGACGTACGGCGTCGCCTGATCGAGGAGGCCGCGCGGATCCTGGGCGAGCAGGGGCCCTCGGCGCTCTCCGCCCGTCGCCTCGCCGCCACCGCCGGGACGTCGACGATGGCGGTCTACACGCACTTCGGCGGGATGTCGGCGCTGGTGGACGAGGTGGCGACCGAGGGCTTCCGGCGCCTGGTCGCCCTGGTGGACGCCGTCGGCACGACCGACGACACGCTCGCGGACCTGCGCCGGATGGCCGGGGCGTACCGCGAGAACGCCCTCGCGAACCCGCACCTGTACGCGGTCATGTTCGGGGCGATCAGCCTCCGCGGCCTCGGCGGGAGCGGACCCGACCGCGAGGTGAGCGGCGCGGCGTTCCAGCAGCTCGTCGCCGGGGTGTCCCGGGCGATGGCGGCCGGCGTCCTGCGGGAGGACGATCCTGCGGCGGTCGCCGCCCAGTTCTGGAGCGCGCTGCACGGCTACGTGATGCTCGAGCTCGCCGGCCTGGACCAGGTCGTCGAGGACCCGACCCACGCCGTGCTCTGGACGATGCTGGCCAACCTGCTGTCGGCGCTCGGTGGCTGAGGCCCGCGGCACGCGACCGGCGGATCAGGCGAACTGCATGGCGACGGCCTGCCAGCGCCCGGCCCGGTGCTCGAAGCGGATCGCGAGGGCACGTGAGCGGCGGCCGTGGCGCACGCGCGCGCTGACCTCCGCGACGGCGTCGTCGATCCAGCAGGTGTGCACGCTCTCGACCAGCGGACGGACCTGCTGCACCCGGCCGCCGTGGGCCTCGCGCTCGGCGGCGGCCCGGACCAGCAGGGCACGACGGGCGAGGTCGTCGTAGACGTCGGGCGCGGTCCAGCGCAGCAGCTGGCTGACGGGACGGTCGCCGCCGGCGATCTCTACCGCAGCCTGCGCGAAGCGGTGGGCCCACGACTCCAGCTTCCGGCGCTCCCGCACCTCGATCGCGTGCACGGTCGCCAGGGGTGGCGGCCAGGCGTCGTCGTGGCAGCCGAGGTCGAGGGCGAGCGTGCCCTGGACGGAGGCGACGGGCGTGGGGCCGCGAAGCGGGACCACCTTCTCGTGGAACGGCGACATGTCAGGTCTCCTCTCGGCCGGGTCAGGCGGGTGACGGTGGGTCCGGGGGCGGCAGGCGGAGCCACTGCCCGGGGGTGATCAGGTGGGGGTCGGGGCCGATCACGGCCCGGTTGGCGGCGTGGACCGCCCGCCAGTGCTCGTCGACCGCGGTCGCGGTGGCGCCCTGGTGCAGGTCGGCGGCCGCGATCGACCAGAGCGTGTCGCCGGGGGAGACGACCACCGTCCGGGTCCGGGCCGCCTCGGCGGCCGGCGTCGTCGAGGGTGGTTCCCCGGCCAGGTGCCCGAGCCGGAGCCCGGCGCTCGGCCGGTCGGGGAGCGGCAGCCCGGCGAGGCGGGTCGCCGGCGACTCCCCGGCGGAGCCCTGGCCGGCCAGCGCCGGCGAGGCCATCCCGCCGACGACCCCGAGGCCGCACGCGAGGAGCACGACGCGACGCAGCAGCGTGGGGGCCGCCGTGCGCCGCTCGGGGAGGCCGCGGGAGGCGTCCAGCGCGACGAGCGAGACCAGCGTCCACAGCCACGCGGCGCACACCGCAGCCGCCGCCTGGCAGCCGAGCACCAGCGCCGCCTCGAAGGAGGCGTGACCGGGGGAGTGCCGGAGCATGCCCGGCACCAGCCAGCCGAGCAGCGAGCCCGCGGCCACGGTCGCCGCTGACCAGACGGCGAGGCAGCGCGACACCGTCGCGGTCGTGCGTCCCCCGTGAACGGCCATCCCGACACTCCAAATCTTGCGTTTGCTTACGTTTGCCTGATTCAAACCCTCTTTGAGAGGCGTTGCAACCGTTGATCCACAAGGCCGCGAGATGTGGCAGGCTCACGGCGGTGAACTGGGACGAGCAGCTCTTCGCGGTGCTCGACGATCTCGAGCAGCAGGCCGAGGCGCTCTACGGCGCCGAACGGGACGCCGAGCTGGCCGACCGAAGCCGGGCCGAGTACGCATCGGTCACGCTCGCCAGTCGGCTGATGGCCTCGCTCGACCGCGACGTGGCGCTCTCCTTGCGCGGCGTGGGCCGCGTCGAGGGCACGCTGCAGCGGGTCGGCACCGGCTGGGCGCTGCTGCAGGGCGCCGGCGGCGACTGGGTGGTCCACCTCGACGCGGTCAGCGGGGTCGCGGGCGCCTCGCCGAGGTCGACCCCCGAGGTGGCCTGGTCACCCCTGACCCGGCTCGGCCTGGGCTCGGCGCTGCGCAGGCTCGGAGAGGCACAGGAGCAGTGTCTGCTCCACCTGCGCGACGGGGGCAGGCTCGAGGGCCGCGTCCGCCGGGTCGGCGCCGACTTCGCCGAGGTCGAGGTCGCGCCCGAGCGCGTGGAGCTGATCGCCTTCGCAGCGCTCGCCGCCATCCAGAGCCGCTGAGGTCGGGACCGGGTCAGGTAGCCTCGGCGTCGTACGGGGGGACCTCGCCGTCGGCGAGGGGGCGGGAGCCCTTCCGCTTGGGCCGCGACTCCTCCTCGGCCTCCTCCATCGCCTCGACGATGTGGCGGCGCACGACCGTGCGCGGGTCGAGGTCACGCAGCTCGAGATCGGCGTACGCCGGGCCGAGCTCGATGCGCAGCTCGTCGCGGGTGCTGGTCGCGAACGTGCGCAGCCGGTGCAGGAACCGTCCGGCCTGCCGGGCGAACTCCGGCAGCTTGTCGGGGCCGAAGACGACGACCGCGACCAGCGCGATCACTGCCATCTCGGGCAGCCCGACTCCGAACACAGGTCAGAACTTACTCGTCGGCGTGAGTCCCAGCTGCATTCCGGCAAGACCGCGTCCGCGGCCGGACAAGGTCGTGGCCACCTCGCGCAGCACCTGGGCGGCCGGAGCGGTCGGGTCGGCCTCGACGATGGGCTTGCCGACGTCGCCGCCCTCGCGCAGCCCGGTGTCGAGCGGGACCCGGCCGAGGACGGGGACGTCGTAGCCGAACCGCTGCGACAAGGTGCGGGCAACCCGGTCGCCGCCCCCGTTGCCGAAGAGCTCGAGCCGGTGGTCCTTGCCCTCCTCGGCGCAGTGGGGGCAGGCGAGGTAGCTCATGTTCTCGACCACGCCGACCACGCGCTGGTGCATCATCGATGCCATCGTGCCGGCGCGCTCCGCGACCTCGGCCGCAGCCTCCTGCGGCGTCGTGACCACGAGGACCTCGGCCCCGGGAAGATGTTGACCCAGCGAGATCGCGACGTCGCCCGTGCCGGGAGGCAGGTCCAGGAGGAGCACGTCGAGATCGCCCCAGTAGACGTCGGCGAGCATCTGCACCAGGGCCCGGTCGAGCATCGGGCCGCGCCACGCGACCACCTGGTCGCGGCGGGGCTTGAGCATGCCGATGGAGATGACCGAGACCCCGGAGGCCGTCGGCACGGGCATGATCAGGTCGTCGACCTGAGTCGGCCGAGAGTCGGCGACGCCGAGCATCGCCGGGACGCTGTGGCCGTAGATGTCGGCGTCGACGATGCCGACCTTGAGGCCCTGCGCGGCCATGCCGAGCGCGAGGTTGACCGTGACCGAGGACTTGCCCACGCCACCCTTGCCGCTGGCGATCGCGAACACCTTGGTGAGCGAGCCGGGCTGGGCGAAGGGGATCTCGCGCTGCGCCTGGCCGCCTCGCAGCGTCTCCTGCAGGCCGGCGCGCTGCTCGGCAGTCATGACGCCGAGGGTGAGGTCGACGCCCGTGACGCCGTCGAGGGCGGTGACCGCGGCGGTCACGTCGCGGTTGATGGTGTCCTTGAGGGGGCAGCCGGCCACGGTGAGCAGCACGGTGACCCGGACCAGGCCGTCGTCGCCGACCTCGACGGAGTCGACCATGCCGAGCTCGGTGATCGGGCGCTTGATCTCGGGGTCGTTGACCGTGGCCAGCGCTGCGTCGACCTGCTCGACCGTGGGGATGCTCATGATCACCAAGCCTAACGAGCAGGGCCAGAACGACCACGATCGGGACCGTTGCCCGGTACCGGCCCCGTGAGGTCCGGCACACAGATCGCGGTGCTGTCCCCCGGGAGCACCAGGTCCGCGAGGACGGCACGGTGGTTGGAGGCGGAGGAGGACAGCACCTGCGCGCTGGTCGCCTCCAGCGGCGGGGAGTACATCACGTAGTCGACGCGCAGCCGCGGGTTTCGGAGCGGGACCGTCAGCCCGGGCCCGCGTCCGGCGACGTCCCACGCGTCGGAGACGAAGCTGCGGAGCACCCCCAGCATCGGCGATCCGGGCTGCGAGTTGAGGTCGCCGCCGAGGATCACGGGGTGCCTGGTCTGGGCGACGATGCGACGGCTCGCCGACACCTGGCGCAGCCGCATCAGCTGCGACTTGTTCTCCAGGTGGGTGTTGTAGGTGCTGATGGTGGTGCCCGCCACGTCGATGTCGGCCCGCAGCAGGCCTCGCTGCTGGTAGCCGGGCGCGTTGGGGAGCAGGGTGTTGCGCTGCTCCACGATCGGGAACCGCGACAGGGTGGCGACGCCGTACTCACCGCCGTTGGGTCGCCAGTTCACCCCGTAGGCGAGGTCCATGCCGGTCTGCCGGGCCAGGATGGCCGGCATGTCGACGTAACGGCTGGCCCGGCGGCCGCGGTCGACCTCCTGCAGCAGGGCCACGTCGACGTCCCACTGCCGGAGCAGTCCGGCGATCCGGGCCACGTCGAGGCGGCCGTCGACCCCGCGGCCGGAGTGCACGTTGTAGCTGAGCACCCGCAGCACGCTTCCCTCCGCGGTGAGCTCGGGACACACGCTCGCGGTCGCCGAGGGCATCACGGGCGGCCGGGTCGGCCGGGGGGGACGGCTGCGGCCGGTGGGGGTCGCCGGCGGGGGAGTGGTGGCGGTCGGCGAGGACGGAGCCGTGGACGCCGGGGTCTCCGGCTCGGGCGCCACCACGTCGGGGGCCGGCGCCGTGCCGAGGAACGCGATGCCGAGGCCCGCGCCGACCAGCACCACGACGAGCGCGACGGTCAGCAGGACGTCGATCCTGCGGCCCCTCACTCGCCGTCCTTCCGGGGGCCGGTCTGGCGCAGCTCCTCGAGCTCGGCGAGCAGGGCGCGGATCTCCGAGCGGACGTAGTCACGGGTTGCCACCTCGCCGATCGCCATCCGCAGTGACGCCACCTCGCGGGCGAGGAACTCCATGTCGGCGTGGGCGCGCGCGTTGGCCTGCCGGTCGCGCTCGGCGATCACCCGGTCGCGGTCCTCCTGACGGTTCTGGGCCAGCAGGATGAGCGGGGCGGCGTACGACGCCTGCAGGCTCAGCATCAGGGTGAGGAAGATGAACGGGTAGGCGTCCCAGGCCCACTGCTCGGGGGTGGCCCAGTTCCACACCAGCCACACCGTGACGAAGAGCGTCATGTAGATGAGGAACCGGGCGGTGCCCATGAAGCGGGCGAACTGCTCGGCGAACGAGCCGAAGGCGTCGGCGTCGTACGCCGGCCGGCGCACGAGCGGCCGGCGGACGTCGGTCGGCGTGTCGAGGCGGTTGCGACGCGGCTCAGCCATGGGTCCCACCCGCCTCGTGGTCGCGCCAGTTCTCCGGCAGCATGTGGTCGAGCAGGTCGTCGACGGTGACCGCGCCGAGCAGGCGGCCCGCCTCGTCGACGACCGGTGCGGCGACCAGGTTGTAGGTCGCCAGGTGGGCGGCCACCTGGTCGATCGTGGCCTGGGGCCGCAGCGCGTCGAGGGCAGGATCGATCGCCGCGGCGGCCAGCGAGGAGGGTGGCTCGCGCAGCAGCCGCTGGATGTGGGCGCAGCCGAGCAGCCGGCCGGTCGGCGTCTCGAGCGGCTGCCGGCAGACGTAGACGACCGCAGCCAGCGAGACGGGCAGGTCGGGGTTGCGGACGTGGGCGAGCGCGTCTGCCACGGTCGCGTCGGGGCCGAGGATCACCGGCTCGGGCGTCATCATGCCGCCGGCGGTCTCCTCGGCGTAGGACATCAGCCGGCGCACGTCCTCGGCGTCCTCGGACTCCATCAGCCCCAGCAGTCGTGCGGCCGTCTCGGGCGGCAGGTCGGCGATCAGGTCGGCCGCGTCGTCGGCCGACATCTCCTCGAGCACGTCGGCGGCACGCTCGGAGTCGAGGTTGCCGACGATCTCGACCTGGTCCTCCTCGGGCAGCTCCTCCAGCACGTCGGCGAGGCGCTCGTCGTCCATGGCCGCGACCACGGCCGTACGCCGCTCGGCCGGCAGGTCGTGGATGACGCTGGCCGCGTCCGCGGGCTTCATCTCGGCGAGCTGGGCGATCAGGTGGGTGGCGCCCTGCCTCTCGTCGCGCCGGGTCAGGCCGTCGACCTCCCGCCACTCGAAGACATGGGTCTGGCCACGCCGGCGGAAGGTGCTCCCCGGCTCCTGGACGGCCACGCGGGACAGCACCCAGTCGCGGTTGCGCGCCTGCTCCATCCCGACGTCGTAGACCGCGCCTCGTACGTCGGTCCCGGGGACGGTCACCGAGCGGTCGAGCATCTGGCCCACCACGAGCGTCTCGGTCGGGCGCTGCTCGAAGCGGCGCATGTTGAGCAGACCGGTCGTGTAGACCTGCCCGCTGTCGATGTTGGTGACACGGGTCATGGGGACGAAGATGCGCCGCCGACCGAGCACCTCGGCGACCAGGCCGAGCACCCGCGGCTGGTTGACCTCGGAGCGCACCGCGGCGACCAGGTCGCGGACCTTGCCCACCTGGTCGCCCTGCGGGTCGAAGATCGGCAGGCCGACGAGCCGGGCGACGTAGACGCGCGTGGGGGTGGCGTTGCTCATCACACCTCCTCGACCGGGGAAGGGACGCACGGATCACGGTGCGCCCGCCGACGAAGGTTACCCGCTCCACGAGCCCCCGGAGACCGGTCGGTGAGCGGCGCGGCCGTGTCGCACCTGTCACTCGAGTGACCTAGACTCACACCATGTCGTCCACCTCCTTCTCGCGTCGCCTTCCGGCGGTCGCCGCGCTCCTGGTCGCCGTGCTCGTGACCGGCTGCGGCACCGACACGGGCTCCGAGGACCGAGCCGACGACCAGTCGCAGACGCCGACCTCCACCGCACCTGAGGCCACGGGCGCTGCCTGCTCCTCGGTGTGGGTGGACGGAGCCACGCTCCCGCGTGGCTACGACGGCTGTGACGACGGGGGTTCGTTCGTGACCAGGGACGTGCTGGAGTGCTCGTCGGGCCAGCGGATGGTCCGGTTCGACGACCACTACTACGCCGTGCTGGGTGGCACCATCAGCGAGACCGAATCGGTGCTGGACGACGACAGCGGGTACCGTGACGCGGTCGCCAGCTGCCGAGGCTGACGCCGTCCCCCGGCACCGGTGGGCCGCACCGCGGACCACCCGCACGATCGTCCAGCGACCACGTCGACCATGTATTGGGTGGATCACATGTTTCTCAGGCGAGTAGGCATCTGCCTGGCCGCAGCCATGCTGGCGTCCCTGCTGCAGGTGGCGACCGTGTCGTCACCGGCCGCCGCCGCGCGGGGGTTCACCCCCCAACCGGGCGTGACGTTCAACAGCGCCATCGGCAGCGAGGCGAAGCGTCGTCAGGTGATCACCAAGATCATCAAGACGATCAAGGCGACGCCGCGCCGCGAGGAGATCCGGATCATGACCTGGAACCTCCAGTCCACGGCCGCGGTCGACGCGATGCTGCGCGCCCAGCGGCGCAACGTCCGGGTGCAGCTGCTGATGGCGCGGACCAACGCGGTCCGGATCGAGAACGAGAGCTTCCGGCGGCTCCAGCGCGGCCTCAAGCGTGGCAACCGCGGCCGCCCGGCCGACCGGAGGAGCTGGGCCCGGCTCTGCGGCGGCTCCTGCCGCGGCGAGAACGGCACCGCCCACGCCAAGTTCTACCTCTTCTCGAAGTCCGGTCGCGCCCGCAACGTGCTGATCCAGGGCTCCGCCAACCTGACCGCGGCCTCGGCCCACAACCAGTGGAACGACATCTACACCACGACCCGCCGCAGCGGCCCCTACGGCTTCACCCGCAAGATCTTCACCCAGATGGCGAAGGACCGCCCGGTGCGGCCGCCGTACGCCTCGTGGCAGAACAACGGCGAGAAGCTCGCCTTCTTCCCGGGCGTGGGCCGTCGCAGCGGTGATCCCGTGATGCAGCTGCTCAACAAGGTGCGCTGCCGCGGCGCGACCAACACCGCGTCCGGCCGCACCCGGATCCGGATCGTCCCTGACGTGATCCGCGAGCAGCGCGGCATGGAGCTCGGCCGCAAGGTGCGTCGGCTCTGGCTCGACGGCTGCGACATCCGGATCGGCTACACCGTCATCGGGAAGGACGTCAGCCGGATGCTCCGGGCGCCGAGCCGGCGTGGCCCCGTCCCGCTGCGCCACATGGTCGAGGACGTCAACGGTGACGGCCAGTTCGACAACTACTTCCACATGAAGGCCATGACGATCGTGGGCAACGTCGGCGGTCGCCGCGCCAACCACGTGGTCCTCAACGGCTCGTCCAACTGGTCCACCGTCGCCGACCGCTCCGACGAGAACATCGGCGTCTACTGGCGCAAGGGCCTGACCAACCGCTACCAGGAGCACATCATCTACTGGCTGCGCCACTTCGACCGGCGCAACGCTGCCGCGGCAGCGGCGGACTCCCCGCTGGCCCGCACCACGGCCGCGCAGGGCGGACTGACCGACGACGGGCTCCTGTTCGGCACCGGCCCGGTCAACGGGGTCGACCCGTACGCCAACGTCGACATGGACTGACGGGTGGAGAGCTCCCTGCGCGTGCGTCGCGTCGACGAGCGCGGCGTGGCGGTGAGCAGGGCCGAGGACCGCCCGGTCGACGTCCTCTTCGACGGCCAGCGCGTGTGGTCGTTCCGGGTGGTGCGCGACACCCGGAACCACGGGCTCAGGGGGCGTCTCGCCCCCTGGCCCAGGCCGCTGGTTCGCTACCTCGACGGCCGTGCCAGGGTCGTGGTCCGCGACGCGTCGTCCGGTGAGGTCCACTTCGACGACGAGGTCCGCTTCGGCAGCTCCGAGGAGCGCGTCAGCGTGATCAACCGCGAGGGCATCGCCCTGGGGGTCGACAAGTCGGGGCGGCTGGTGCCGACCTTCGAGACCCGGGGCGCCGAGGACATCTCGGCCCTGGTCACCGCCACCCTCGCGGTGCTCGAGGCCGTCGCCGAGGGCGGTGTGCGCCCGTTCGTCGGCTACGGCACCCTGCTGGGTGCGGTTCGCGAGGGCGGGGTCCTCGGTCACGACAGCGATGCCGACATCGCCTACGTCAGCGAGCACCACACCCCGGTCGACGTGATCCGGGAGTCCTTCCGGCTGCAGCGGCAGGTGCGGCAGCGCGGCTTCGAGACCGTCCGCTACAGCGGTGCCGCCTTCAAGGTGCTGGTGCGCGAGGCCGACGGCTTCCGGCGCGGCATCGACGTCTTTGCCGGCTTCCTCGACGAGGGGCGCCTCTACCTCATGGGCGAGGTGGGGGTGCCGTTCGAGGAGGAGTGGCTCTACCCCCTCGGCACCGCCTCGTTCGAGGGCGCCGAGGTCCCGGTTCCGGCCCGGCCCGAGCGACTCCTCGAGGCGATGTACGGCCCGGGCTGGCGCCACCCCGACCCCGCCTTCAAGTTCGAGACGCCACGGGGGGTCACCAAGGCCCTCAACGACTGGTTCCGCGGACTGCGCCCCGGGTTCAACGACTGGCAGCGCCGCTACTCCGTGCGCAAGCGCCGTCCCGTCACGCGTGGGCCGGCCCACCTGGCCAAGCTCGCCCACGAGGAGGCGGTCCGTACGGGCGCGACGGTCCTCGACGTCGGTGCCGGCAAGGGCCCCGACGCGTGGTGGCTCGCCAGCAAGGGCGTCCCGGTGGTGGCCTACGAGTTCGTCCCGTTCGCACTCGACGGGGTCGCGGCCCAGGCTCGCGAGGGGGACCGGCCGCTCGAGGTCCGTCACCTCAACCTGACCGACACCCGCAGCGTCTTCTACGAGGGCGCCCGGCTCGCCCGTCGGCCGGGGCCCCGGATCGTGCTCGCCCAGCACGTCCTCGACGCGACCACGCCGGTCGGCCGTGACTCGTTCGCGCGGCTCTGCTCGATGGCACTGCGCGACGGCGGCACCGTCTACGCGCAGTTCCACACCGGCCCCACCACCAGCGAGGTGGAGTGGGCCAACGGGGTCGACCCGGAGGTGGTCGCCGACCTGCTGCGCAAGGCGGGCGCGCGGGAAGTGACGCTCACCGAGCACGGGCGGGGCGGTGCGCAGCACCCGGTCGTCCGAGTCGTGGCAGAGTGGTGACCGTGAACTTCAGGCAAACACTGAGCCTCTCGGGTCGCTCCGACTCGGTCGAGGACCTCGAGCAGCGGGTGGCCGACCTCGAGCTCGCCGTCGCCGAGATGCGACGGCACAACCTCCGGCTCGCGGAGCTGGCCGACGTCGTCCAGGAGCTGCTCGTCCCCCTGGCCTCCCGCGACGAGGAGCGGATCCGCGCCGCCATCGACGCGTTCGGCGAGAGCATCTGAGGCCGTGGGACCGAGAGGGGCGGCCTGATGGTCGACCGGGTCCTCGTCCACATCGGGCTGCCCAAGACCGCGACGTCCTACCTGCAGACCATCCTGTGGAGCAACCGAGACGCGCTGCGCGCCGCCGGGGTGGTCGTCCCCGGTGAGGAGCGGCGGGACCACCTCTGGTCCTCACGCGAGATCCGCCAGGACCCCGCCCACGCCCGCGCACCGCGCCGACACCAGACGGCCTGGCAGCGGGTCAGGGCGGAGCTGGAGTCCGCCGAGGGCACCGGCCTGATCAGCCACGAGTTCTTCGCGGCCGCCGACCCCGAGCAGGCGCAGCGCATGGTGGCCGACCTGGGGGTGGAGGTGCACGTCGTGGTCACGGCGCGCGAGCCGCTCGGGCTCTTCACCGCGAGCTGGCAGGAGAGCCTCAAGAACGGCTCGACGACGCACCTCGCCGACTACGCGCACGAGGTGTCCGACAAGCCGACGGCGATCTGGAACTGGCGCACGCTGGACCTCCGCCTGGTGCTGGAACGGTGGTCGCAGGCCGTGCCTCCCGAGCGGATCCACGTGCTGGTGCTCGACCCCGACGCGCCCCGTGACGACGTGTGGCGCCGGTTCGCCTCGGTGCTCGGCATCGACCCGGAGGTGTGCGACCTCTCCTCGTCCTTCCCCAACGCCTCCATGGGCGTCGCCGAGGCCGAGACGCTGCGCCGCATCAACGGTTCGCTCACCAACTTCACCCGCGGCTTCGACAAGGGCGTCTACATCCGCACCTTCCTGGCCGACGAGCGCCTGGTGCCGCGTCGGGGGGAGAAGTTCTGGCCGGAGCCGGGACAGGTCGCGGAGTGCCGCGAGCGCGGGCGCCAGCAGGTCGAGCACCTCGCGAGCCACCCGTACGCCGTCTCGGGCGACCCGGCCCACCTGCTGGTCCCCGAGGAGCTCGAGGAGCGGCGGGTGCCGGCGACCGTGACCGACGCCGAGGTGGCCGACGTCGCGGTGGCGCTGTCGGCGCAGATGCTCGGCGACGTCCGCGGCCTCCGCAACGACCTCGCCCGGCAGCGCCGACGTCCCCCGCCGGCGGCGGCCCCTCCCGCGACCGGACTGCTCGCGCGGCTGCGCAGTCGCCGCCGTCGCCGGCGACGCCAGCGGAACCCCCGCTAGGCCTGGCTTCGACCGATCCGGCGGCGCAGCCGGTCCAGCGTGCCGGCCTCCTCGGCCGCCTCGGGCTCGGAGTGGTTGATGTGGAAGGGCCGCTTCGGCTCCTCGCGCAGCCGGTCGAGACCCTGCTCGAGGGCGCTCCGGGTGGCGGCGCTCAGCTCGGCGGGGCGGTGGGTGCCCAGCGTGGGGTCGACCTGCTCCAGCAGCCGAAGGTCGGCCAGGGTCTCGACGGCGTCCTGGGTGGTGCGCTCGTAGACGGCCCGGAGGTAGGTCTCGGCGACCGCGGGGTCGAGGCCCTTGCCGACCAGGCTGCGCAGTGCCATCGCCACCGGCGCCCGGTCGGGACGGAGGCTCGTCGGGCCGGCCGCGACCATCGCCGTCCACTTGCGGATGAACTCCTGCCCGGACACTGCGTCGTAGTGCAGCACGGAGAGGCCGGGGTGCTCGAAGCGCTCGGGGGAGCGGAGCCGCCGGCCGTCGGGATGCACCGAGTCGTGGAGGGTGAGGTGGAGCCCCGCCCGCGGCCGGACCCCGGACTTCCCCAGCACGTGCCCGTGGAAGTAGGCCTGGTTGGTGGGGGCGTCCAGGACACCCAGCACCGTGAGCAGCTGCAGGTCCTCTGCTTCGAGGAGCCGCTTGAAGAGGGTGGGACGCTGCGGCGCCTCGAGGGTGCTGACGGCCTCGAGGGGTGAGAGCCACAGCGCTCCGGTGTCGGGAGGCACCGAGGCCAGGGCGTCGGCATCGGCGTGGACGACCTCGTCACCGTCCACGTGGACCACCCACTGCGCGTCCGGGACGTCGGCGAGGAGGGCGACGACGAGGTTGGCGTTGATCCGCTGCCGGACGTTCAGCCGGTTGGGACGGTCGCCCTGCCACCACGCACGGTCGGTGGGGATGCAGGTCACGTGGGGGTGGGCGGCCAGCTCGGCCGCCACGTCCTGCTGGACCGGATCCCGGGGGTCGTCGAGGAACACGACCATGTGGTCGACCCCCGACGCGAGGTTGGCGGCCACGAAGAAGCGGGTGTTCTCGGGCGAGTCCTTGACCGTCGAGGCCGTGAACAGCATGGGGCGACCCTAGCGACTCCCCGGCGCAGACCCGCGCCCACGTGCTAACTTGCCGCGGTGTCCTCCCCTCGCCACCAAGGCCCGCGCCGCCGTGCCCTGGGCGCGCTCGTCGCCCTCGGTGTGGTCGGTGCACTCCTGCTGACCTTCGCGGCCGTGATGACCCTGGACCAGCTGGTCCCGGTCGCCCGCGACACCGGCACGGTCGCCACCGAGCCGCCGGCTCCTGCGGCGGGCCAGCGCGACCGTGAGCCCACGCGTGCCGGCGCCCGGACGACGCCGGTCGTCGGCAAGGACCCCGCCCACGCCCGCATGGTCCGGGCGCGGGAGGAGAAGGCCGAGGCCGCGCGCCTGGCCCGGCTGGCGGCCGAGCGGGCCGAGGAGCGTCGTCAGCAGGCCGCCGCCGCACGGCGCGAGGCGCTGGAGCAGCAGCGTGAGGAGCGCGAGGCGCGCCAGGCGGCGATGAACGCCCCGGTCGACGTACGCATCGGCACGTTCAACGTCCTGGGCAGCCAGCACACCGATGCCGACGGCCCCCGCGACAAGTTCCCTCCGGCGTCCGTCCGCACCGCGCGGGCGGCCGGCCTGGTGGCCAAGCACGGCGTCGACGTCCTCGGGACCCAGGAGCTGCAGGACGACCAGCTGCGCGACCTCCAGTCACGCACCGGCATGGCGGCCTACCCGGGCTTCGCGTGGGGCGAGAAGGAGACCGACAACTCGATCCTCTGGGACCCCGGGGTCTACGAGATGGTGTCCGGCAGCCAGTTCACGATCACGTTCGTGGACCGTCCCCGACCGCAGCCGATCGTCAAGCTGCGCCACCTCGCCACCGGGCGTGAGATCTACGTCGTCAACACCCACCCCTCGCCGGGCGGGGGTCGCTACCTGACGCAGCGCCGCAACGCCCAGGCGACCCTGGTGTCGGTGGTCAAGGACCTGCGGGCCACCGGGCTGCCGGTGATGGTGACCGGTGACATGAACGACCGGGCGGAGTTCTACTGCCGCGTCGTGCCCGCCGCGAGCATGTCCGCCCCCAACGGGGGGAGCTACGGCGCGGGCTGCCAGCCGCCGCCCGAGCCGATGCCGGTCGACTGGGTCGTGGGCGGCGGCGTCGCGTCGTGGTCGGGCTACTGGCGCGACACCTCGCCGGTCGAGAACCGCACCAGCGACCACTTCTTCGTGAGCGCCACTGCCCGACTCCAGTGAGTCGGGTGGGGCCCGTGAGAATTACAGGTCTGTAGTTGTCCGGAACCTGTTGCCGGGTACTCGTGGGGCTGATGTGATGAATGGGATCAAGGCTCCCGGGTGGGGGCCTGTCGCCCCCCGATAGGAGTGCCCCATGCCGGCCCCCGCCAGCCCGCGCTCGCAGCGCCGACCTCGCCGACCGGTCCGCGTGGGCCTCGTGGCCGCCCTGGCCACGGCGTCCGCGATAGCGGTGCTCCCGGCCCTCTCCACGCCCGCCGTGGCGGCGACGGCTGCCGAGCCCAGCGACCTCACGGTCGTGCAGGCCAACCTGCTCTCGCCACAGACCTACCAGCGCTTCCAGCGGGACGCAGCCGAGGTGCTGCGCGAGGCCCCGGACCTGATCACCTACAACGAGGTGGCGTTCCGCAGCGACGAGTTCCTGGCCCCCCAGGGCTACGAGCTCTGGCGCTCCACCAAGGACCGTTTCACCAAGGCGACCCCGGTGGCGTGGCGCACCGACCGCTACACCGCGCTCGCCAAGGGCACCTCCATGATCAGCGACTGGCGGGGCCGTCCTCCGGGCCGCTCGATCGAGATCGGCCGCCGGCAGGCCAACTGGGTCACGCTGGAGTCGAACCAGGGCCGGGTGATCTCGCTGGTCTCGGTGCACATCGCGCCGAGGAGCACCGGCATGCCGGACCTGAACCGGCGTTCCGTACGCCGGCTGGGCGCGCTCGTCGGGCAGCTCGACGACCGCGGCCCGGTGCTGGTCGGTGGGGACTTCAACGTGCCGGTCGGCGGCAGCCGGTACCCGGCCGACCTGTTCGCCGCGGCCGGGATGAGGTCGACGTACGAGCTGCTGGGCACCCGGTTCGGGACCAGCGACCACGGTGACGGACGCGCCACCATCGACTACGTCTTCGTCAACGGCCAGGACCAGCTCGAGGTCGACCGTCACTACCCGCTGGAGCTGAACTCCGACCACGACGCGGTCGTGGCGAAGCTGTCGTGGACGACCGACCCCCCGTCGGCGTCGACCACGGTCGCCAACGACCCGACCGGCACCTACGGCGAGCGAAGGGCGGTCGCCTCGGCCGTCGTCGAGACGATCAAGGGGGCCTCGTCCGGTGACCTGGTGCAGGTGGCGACGCGGGGAACCGACCTGCGGCCCGTGGTGCGCGCGCTGACGCGGGCCGCCGACCGCGGCGTCCGGGTCCAGCTCACCACCCGTGGTCCGCGCCTCTCGGCCGCGGAGCGGCAGCTCGCCGAGCGGTTGCGGGGCGGGAACTGGGTGGAGCACTGCCAGCGGGAGTGCGCCCGTGAGTGGGAGGCGGCCCACCCGCCGTCGATGCTGCTGGTCTCCGACGCGAAGAACCGGCCGACGAAGCTGGTCACCGTGTCGCGACGACTGCGCCAGGCCGTGATCACGCAGCGGACCCGCGCGACGATCGACACCGGATCGGTGTCGTTGGAGGAGGCACGCGGCGCGTTCGCCGGCTGAGACGCCCCGGGTGTGGGAATGACCACGTCGGGGGCCGCAGCCGGGGACGGTGCGGAGGGACTACCATCCCAGCGTCGTCCAGATGAAGGAGCTGCCGATGGCGCGCCTGTGCCAGACCGAGGACCTCACCGAGGACCAGCGCGAGATCCTCAAGGCCGTACGGACGTTCGTGGAGGAGAAGATCCTCCCCGTCGCGACCGAGCTCGAGCACGCCGACGAGTACCCGACCGAGATCGTCGAGGGACTCAAGGAGCTGGGGATCTTCGGCCTGATGATCCCCGAGGAGTACGACGGCCTGGGTGAGTCCCTGCTGACGTACGCCTTGTGCGTCGAGGAGATCGCCCGGGGCTGGATGAGCGTGTCCGGTGTCATCAACACCCACTTCATCGTGGCCTACATGCTGATGCGTCACGGCACGCCGGAGCAGAAGAAGAAGTACCTGCCCAAGATGGCGACCGGCGAGGTCCGCGGGGCCTTCTCGATGTCCGAGCCCGGCCTCGGCTCCGACGTCTCGGCCGTCAAGACCAAGGGCGTCCGGACCGACGACGGGTACGAGGTCACCGGCCAGAAGATGTGGCTGACCAACGGTGGCTCCTCGACGCTGGTCGCGGTGCTCGCGGTGACCGACGAGGGCGACGACTCGGTCTACAAGAACATGACGACCTTCCTGGTCGAGAAGGAGCCGGGCTTCGGCGAGGTCGCGCAGGGGATCACCATCCCGGGCAAGATCGACAAGATGGGCTACAAGGGTGTCGACACCACCGAGATGGTGCTCGAGGGGCACAAGATCGGCGCCGACCAGGTGCTCGGGGAGGCCCCCGGGCAGGGCTTCTACCAGATGATGGACGGCGTCGAGGTCGGGCGCGTCAACGTCGCGGCCCGGGCCTGTGGGATCGCCAACCGCGCGTTCGAGCTCGGCATCGCCTACGCCCAGCAGCGCGAGACCTTCGGCAAGCCGATCGCGCAGCACCAGGCGATCCTCTTCCGCCTCGCCGAGATGGCGACGAAGGTGGAGACGGCCCACGCGATGATGGTCCGGGCGGCGCGGAGGAAGGACGACGGGCAGCGCAACGACGTCGAGGCCGGGATGGCCAAGCTGCTCGCCTCGGAGTACTGCAACGAGGTCGTCGAGGCGTCCTTCCGCATCCACGGCGGCTACGGCTACTCCAAGGAGTACGAGATCGAGCGGCTCTACCGGGAGTCGGCGTTCATGCTGATCGGCGAGGGCACCTCCGACATCCAGAAGATGATCATCGGCCGGAGCCTGCTCAAGGACTACGCTGCCCGCTGAACCGCCGCCGGCGTCCACCCCGAGGAAGTGCATGAATCCACGACCGACCCGTCGCCGCAAGGTGACGTTCCTGACGTTCAACGCCTTCGGCATCGGGGGAGTCGCGCGGGTGGTGGCCAACGTCGCGAGCGCGATGGCCGACCACCACGACGTCGAGATCCTGAGCATGCTCAAGTCCAACCCCGAGAGCACGTTCCCGATCGACGAGCGGGTCGCGGTGACCACGCTCTTCGACGCGACCAAGGCCGGGAAGAAGTGGCGGGCCAACCACCCGGACGACCCGCGGGCGCAGGAGGCCGAGCGGCCGCCCGTCACGCCGCTGCTGGAGCGTGACACCCGGCTCAACGCACTCGCCGAGCGCCGGCTCATGGAGCGGCTGGCCGACACGGACGCGGACGTCATCATCTCCTCGCGGCCGAGCCTGCACCGGATGGCGCTGGACATGGCCCGCCCCGGCGTCCCGATCGTCGGCTGGGAGCACCTCAACTTCGCGACCCGCTACGAGGGTCGCCACATGGGGCGGATGCTCGACGCGGTGGTCCCCGAGCTCGACGCCTGGGTGACGCTGACCGTGGAGGACGAGGAGGACTACCTCCGCCATCTCGGGGAGCGGGCGCCGTTGACCCGGACGATCCGCAACTCCTCCGGGATGGTCGGCGCCGCCACCAGGCCGCCGCGCGACAGCAAGATCGTGGTGGGGGCGGGCCGGTTGCAGGAACGCAAGGGCTTCGACCGGGCGATCGAGGCCTGGCAGCCGCTGGTCGAGCGCTTCCCCGACTGGCAGTTCCACATCTACGGGCACGGGCCCGACCAGGCCGAGCTCCAGCGGCAGATCGACGACGCGGGGCTCCACGACATCATCAAGATGATGGGGTACACCAGCGAGATCGAGCGGGTGCTCGCCGAGGCCGAGCTGTTCCTGCTGAGCTCGCGCGCCGAGGGCTTCGGGATGGTGCTGGTCGAGGCGATGAGCCAGGGCACCCCTGCGGTCAGCTTCGACTGCCCCCGCGGCCCCTCCGAGATCATCACCACCGGCCGCAACGGCGAGATCGTCCCCGACGGCGACATCCCCGGGCTCACCGACGCGCTGGCCAGGGTGATGGGCGACGACGAGCTGCGCCGCCGCTACGGCGAGCAGGCGCTCGTCGACTCCCGCGAGTACGAGATGGACCACATCGTCGCGCGATGGAACGAGCTGATCGACGAGGTGACCCGCACCGGTGCCGTACGGCGGGCGGCACGGCGGGTCGTGACCCGGCCGCTGCGCGTGCTGAGGCGCCGCCGCCATGGCTGAGCGCGTCTTCCTGCACGTCGGGGGTCCCAAGTGCGGCACCACCTACCTGCAGACCGTGCTCTGGTCCAGCAAGGCCCGGCTCGCCGAGGCAGGGGTCCTGGTCCCGGGCGAGAAGATGTTCCACCACAACCTCGCCGCGACCTGGGCCCGCACCCCGCGGCCGAGGCCGCGCGCCGCCCGCGCCTGGGAGCGGATGCACGCCCAGGTCGCCGACCATCCCGGCACGGCCGTCTTCAGCAACGAGTGGTTCACGATGGCGGACGCGGACGGCGCGACCCGCGTCCTGGACGCCTTCGGCGACTCCGAGGTCCACCTGGTCTTCACCGCCCGCGACCTGGTCGGCCTGGTGCCGGCGGCATGGCAGGAGGTGCTCAAGCTGGGCCTGGGTGGGTCGCTCGGCGCGTTCGTCGACGGGCTTGCCGACCCCGACCAGCGGTGGTGCTGGTGGACGCTCGACCCGGCCGAGGTCCTCGATCGGTGGGCGCTGCCGCCGGAGCGGATCCACGTCGTCACGATCCCGACGGTCCGGCGCGGACCGACCGACCTGTGGGACAACGTCGCGGGAGTGGTCGGCATCCCCGACGGGGTCGCCGACCTCGAGGCGGCCCGTCCCAACGAGTCGGTCGACGTCGTCAGCGCGCGGCTGCTCCAGGAGGTCGGACCGCGGCTGCGGGCCGCGATCGACCACGAGGGCGCCACCTGGCACGAGCCCTACCGCTGGCTGCGCCGCTACCTCGCCCACGAGCTGCTGGTGCCCCGCGGGGGCGCTCCCATCCGCCTCGACGAGGCGCGCTGGCAGCAGGTGCGTGAGCGGACGGTGTCCTCGGTCGACCGGCTGCGGAGCGCCGGCTACGACGTGGTCGGCGACCTCGCCGACCTGACCGCCCTCGAGCCCGACCCGCGGGCGGTGAGCCCCGACGACGTCACGGAGGCCGAGCTGCTCGAGGCGGCGTACGACGTCACCGCCGCGCTGCTCGGTCAGCTGCGCCGCACCGCCGACGACGGGGCGTCGGTGCCCGGCACCCTGTGACTGTGGGGGCAGCGGCGGGGTGTGACAGAATCCGCCGACGTGACCCCGCGACCCCTCTTCCTCCACATCGGGACCCGTAAGTCCGGCACCACCTCGCTGCAGGGGGCGCTCAAGACCTCCCGTCCCGCACTGCTCGCGGAGGGGGTCAACCACCCCTTCAACTCGCGGCCGCAGCACATGAAGAAGGTGCTCGCCCCGATGCTGGCGCTCGGCGTCGGCGACGGCGAGGAGGGCCGTCAGGGGATCCGCGAGCTGGTCCGCACCCTGCGGGACGCACCCGGTGACCGGCTGCTCCTCACCCTCGAGGACCTCGCCGAGATGCCCGAGGAGCCGGTGGCCCACCTCCTGGCAGCGCTCTCGGAGGACTTCGAGGTGCACGTGGTCATCACCGCGCGCGACTGGTCGAAGCAGATCCCCTCGGAGTGGCAGCAGCTGGTCAAGTCCCGGCTGACGCTGCCCTACGGAGACTTCGCGACCGCGGTGAGGGAGGAGCGGCCCGAGGTGGCCCTGTTCCGCCAGCGCCAGCACCTCCCGGGCATCGCCCGCCGGTGGAGCCAGGGCCTGCCGCCCGAGCACGTCCACGTGATCGCCGTCCCGTCGCCCAAGCGCGAGCCGATGGGCCTCTACGAGCTGTTCGCCGGCCTGGTCGGCTACGACCCCGCCGCCCTGGAGGTCTCCCGCGGCAGCTGGAACACCTCGCTGGGCTACGAGCAGGCCGAGATGCTGCGCCAGGTCAACGTCGCCCTGGGCGACCGGCTCTCCGACGTGCGGGGCGAGTACCGACCCGTCGTACGCCGGCTGCTGATCAACGGCGCCCTCCGCAAGCAGGAGCCCGGCCGGTCGCTCGGCCTGCCCGCGGGCGACGTGGCGTGGGTGACCGAGGAGTCGCAGCGGATGCTCGACGAGCTGCGGGCGGCCGGCCACGAGATCCTCGGCGACCCGCAGGACCTGCTGCCCGCGGAGGGTGGCCGGACCATGGACCTCGAGGTCGACCCCGACGAGGTCGCGCGGGTGGCCGTGCAGGCGCTCGCCGACGTGGTGGTCCGCAGCTCCCGCGCCGACGAGCCCGCCGCGCAGAAGCCGCAGCCCAAGGCGCGACCGAGGTCCGGCGCCAAGACCGCGGCACCGCGCCCGGCTCCGGCAGGCCCCGCCCGTCGGGCCGTACGCCGCGCCCGCCGGCTCGCCGGCCGGGTGAAGCGCCGCCTGGCCCGCTAGCGACGTCGCGAGATCCGGCGGAGCGCGCCGGCCAGGGTCGACCTCGTCCCGGGGCCCGGCGCAGCGGCGTCCAGCCGCCGCCTGAGGCGCCGCCGCTGGGCCTGCAGCTCCTCGATCCGGGCGCGCTGGTGGCGGTCGTGCACGACCATCCGCGCCAGCGCGGCGACCGCGACGTCCGCGACCTCGTCGGCGGTGACGTCGTCCGGCACCCGTCCCCGAGGGGCCGCGGCTGAGGGGACGAGGTCGTCGAGGTCGCCCACCACGTCGTGGCCGCGGTCCCGGAGCTGTTCGGCCATGAGGGTGCCGCGCTCGACCGCCCAACCGTGCACCTGCGCCGGAGGCACGAACCGGTCGCCGGGTCCGGAGGGGTGCAGCACGTCGCGGGTGAGGAAGCCCTTGGTGAGCCGCGACATCTCGAGCTGCTTCTCCTCCGCCGGCAGGGCGCCCTGGACCCGGCGCATCACCTCGATCTCGGCGATGCCGAGCGACTCGTTGGGGTTGCGCGCCTCGAGGTCGAGCCCGCCGACGTCGACGCCCATCAGGTCGGCGGTGTGCCGCCAGAGCCAGTCGCGCGGCGCACCCGGGGGGTTGACCACCACGTGGACCCGCTCGGGCGGCAGGCCCTGGCCCCAGCGGTCCGCCAGCGCCGGCACGTCGTGGAAGGTCCAGAACGGGTCGTCCGGGTCATGGCGGCGCACGTGCTCCCAGTAGTCGACCAGGGTGGCGTCGGAGTGGTGCTTGACCTGCTCCTGCCAGTGGGAGGGCAGCTGGCGGGCGAGGTCGCGCGCGGTCACGACCACGTGGACCTCGTCCGCGTGCTTCTCCAGCAGCCGCAGCGCCTGGCTCGCCTGCTCGGGGGTGGCGGGGGAGAAGAGCTCGTGGCTGACCAGGGCGTCGCCGGCCCACCGGCCGACCTCGGCGGTGAGGTCGCGCCAGGTCTCGTGCTCGGCGGGGGTCAGCTCGGCGAGGATCTGCTCCCGCCGGCAGACCAGGCTGGCGGAGACGAAGTGGTCGGCCAGCCGGGAACCGGGGAGCAGCAGGCCCCGCTCGGCCAGGATGTCGTGGTGCCGCCACCACAGCGACTGCAGGAACGAGGTGCCCGACTTCATCGTGCCCACGTGCAGGAACACGCGTCGTGCCATGGAGCGCCTCCCGGGTGGGGTCGTGCGGGTCGGCCCATTCTCGCACCGACGCCGCGAGACCGGCCGCACTGCCGCGCAGGGGTCGCCCCGTGTCCTCGGGACGTGACAGGGTGTGGGGACCAACCCCAGGAGGACGGCGTGGCGAACGAAGACCTGAAGGCGAAGATGCGCGATGCCCTCGAGAAGAAGAACGCGAAGGCCAAGGGCGTCGAGCAGGACGGCCCGCTGCACGAGAAGGCCCACGGCTCCGAGGTGGAGGGTGGTGCCGCCCCGCGGATGCACCGGCGCAAGGCCGGCGGCGGGGGCACCTGAGCTACGACGTCCCACGGTGCGACCGCGACCGTGAGGAAAGGCATACGGGCACCTGTGTCCTCGGCGAGTGCCGTCGGGCAGGATGTCCCGCATGCAGTTCGGGCGCACCTACGAAGAGTTCGAGGTCGGGGCGGTCTACCGCCACTGGCCGGGCAAGACGGTCACCGAGTTCGACGACCATATGTTCTGCCTGCTCACGATGAACCACCATCCGCTGCACCTCGACGAGCACTACGCCGGGGAGACGACCCAGTTCGGGCGCAACGTGGTGGTCGGCAACTACGTCTACTCGATCCTGCTCGGCATGTCGGTGCCGGACGTGTCCGGCAAGGCGATCGCCAACCTCGAGATCGAGTCGCTGCGCCACGTCGCGCCGACGTTCCACGGCGACACCCTCTACGGCGAGACGACCGTGCTGGACAAGTGGGAGTCGACCTCCAAGGACGACCGCGGGGTCGTCCACGTCGAGACGATCGGCTACAAGCAGGACGGCACGGTGGTGTGCATCTTCCGCCGCAAGGTGATGGTGCCCCGGCAGAGCTACCTCGACGCCCGCGGTGGCGAGCAGCCCGGACGCCCGGAGCCGCAGCCGGACCGGAACTGGCCCGGACGCCAGGAGCCGTGATCCGCTGATGGCCAGGCGCCTGTTCCTCCACGTCGGTACCCCGAAGTCCGGCACGACCTTCCTGCAGTCGGTCTGGTGGGCCAACCGCGACGCCCTCCTCGAGCAGGGCCTGCTGCTGCCCGGCCGGGGTGTCAACCACCACTACTGGGCCTCCTGCGTGGTGCGCGGCGGTCGCCAGGTCGACACCATCCCTGCCGCGGGCCTGGCCGCCTGGGACGAGCTGCTCGCCGAGGTGTCGGCCCACCCGGGCGACGCCCTGATCAGCCACGAGCTCTTCAGTCCTGCCCCGGACGAGCGGGCCGAGGCTGCGCTGCGTCGGCTGGAGGCCGTGGCAGACGAGGTCCACGTCGTGCTCACCGCTCGTGACCTGGTGCGCCAGATCCCGGCCGAGTGGCAGCAGCGGACCAAGCACGGGCGCTCCCAGACCTACGACGCGTTCCTGGACATGATCCAGAAGGACGAGCAGGCGAGGTTCTGGCGCGTCCAGGACGTGCCCGGCGTGCTGCGGCGCTGGGGTCAGGGGATCCCTCCGGAGCGGGTGCACCTGGTGGTCCTCCCGCCGCCGGGCGGACCGAGGACCTTCCTGTGGGACCGGCTCTGCGAGCTCACCGGCATCGACGGCACCGGCATGGCGGAGCGCGCGACGCGGAGCAACGAGTCGCTCGGTCTGGTCGAGGTGGAGACGCTGCGACGCCTGGCCGGGACGCTGCAGGACGACGGCATGCCGAAGTCGACCCAACGGCTGCTGAAGGACTTCGTGGCCGAGCAGGTCCTGCGGACGGCCGAGCCCGAGAAGATCGTCGTCCCGGCCCGCGCCTACCCGTGGGTGGTCGAGCGGGCGCAGCAGATGGTCGCGGAGCTCGACGGCCAGGGCTACGACGTCCTCGGCGACCTCGCCGGGCTCGTCCCCGGGTCCGAGCCGATCCCCGGCCGCGACGCCGCGGACGTGACCGACGCCGAGGTGGCCGACGCCGCCGTCGCGGCGCTGGCCC
Organism: Nocardioides euryhalodurans; assembly: GCF_004564375.1. Taxonomy (NCBI): domain Bacteria; kingdom Bacillati; phylum Actinomycetota; class Actinomycetes; order Propionibacteriales; family Nocardioidaceae; genus Nocardioides; species Nocardioides euryhalodurans. Next base: position 1,352,431 of record NZ_CP038267.1, on the reverse strand, counting down.
GGTTCGTCCGCCACGAGGAGCTGCAGCGTCGCCGGGGTCGCCGTCGGCCCCCGGAGAGCTCGCTGCGCTCCCGGGTGCGGCACGGCCTCGCCCGGCGCTGGACCGCCCTGCGGGCACGGGCCGGACGGAGCTGAGGAGGTCGCCGTGACGGACGTCGAGGTGTGGTTGGTGCGGCACGGCGAGACCGAGTGGAGCCGCGACCACCGGCACACCTCGACGACCGACCTCGAGCTGACCCCCTCCGGCGAGGAGGTTGCCCGGACCCTGGCGCCCCGTCTGGCCCGTCCCTTCGACCGGGTGCTGACCAGTCCCCGCCGTCGGGCGCGCGACACCGCGTCGCTGGCCGGCCACGCGGCGGCCGAGGTCGACGAGGACCTCGTCGAGTGGGACTACGGCGACTACGAGGGCATCACCACCCTCGAGATCCGCGAGTCCGTGCCGGGGTGGACGGTCTGGTCCCACTCCTCGCCCGGAGGCGAGACCGCCGACCAGGTCGCCACGCGACTGGACCGGGTCGTCGCGCGGCTCGCGGCCGGTGGCAGCACCCTGGTCTTCGGACATGGCCATGCCCTGCGGGCCCTCACGGCCCGCTGGCTGGGACTCCCCGTCGCCGACGGACGCCTGCTGCGCCTGGACACCGCGACGGTGTCGGTCCTGGCCCACGAGCGCGAGCAGCCCGTGGTGCTGCGATGGAACGCCTGACACGGCCGAGGCCGACCACCGACCCGGGGCCGGTGGCGACATGGGCCTGACCCCGTGGTGCCCGCGATGCCGTGAGCCGGTCGCCGACGGGGTGGCCGTGGCGGGGTGCGCCGGCCACGGGACCTGGCCGCCGCTGTGGCGGCCCGACGAGCCGACGTACGACGCGTTCGTGCTGCACCTGCGGACCGCCGCTGACTTCCCGACCTACCTGCCGTGGCCGCTGGGACCGGGCTGGGCGGTCTCGGACTTCGCGGTGGTGGCCGAGGAGGGTGGTCGTCCCTCCGCGACCCTGACCTGCGTGTCGGGCACCAGTGAGCTCGACGGGCCGGTCGATGCCCTCGTGGTGGCCGAGGAGGTCGGGGTCGGGCTGGGCGCCCGCTGCGCGGGGGTGCCGGGTGGCGACCCCGGTCGCGCCCTCGGCGACACGCCACCGGTCGTCCGCGTCCGGATCGGGTCGGCCTTGGTGCCGTTGTGGTCGGTCTCGACCAGCCAGGACGTCGAGGCGCCCGAGCTGGACCGGACGGTGCTCGCGGGGGAGGCGGCCGGTCGGTGGCTGTGGATCGTGCTCCGCCCGGCGACGGCGATGCTGCTGATGCGGGACGACTGGATCCTGCGCGACGTGTCCGGGCTCGGACCGTCCCTGGTCGCGATGCCCTTCGCAGGACCGGGGCCGGGCTGGTGACCACGGCACGGTCCTGCCGCCCGTAGGATCCTCCGGTGGACGTCGACGGCACCCGGGAGGTGGACGGGTGAGCGAGCTGGTCAACACCGTGCTGCTGATCGAGGTCTTCGTGACCCTGTTCGTCATCATGGACCCGGTCGGGACGATCCCGATCTTCCTGTCGCTGACCGGCGGCCGCTCGGCCTCGAGCGCCCGCCGCGCCGCCTGGCAGGCGGTGGCGGTCTCGTTCTTCGTGATCAGCCTGTTCGCGTTCTTCGGCCAGCAGATCCTCGGTTACCTCCACATCTCGCTGCCGGCCCTGCAGGGCGCGGGCGGCCTGCTGCTGCTCCTGGTGGCGCTCGAGCTGCTCACCGACAACGAGCAGGAGCCGACCGCCTCCGCCGGGACCAACGTCGCGCTCGTGCCGCTCGGCACCCCGTTGCTCGCCGGTCCCGGCGCGATCGTGGCCGTGATGCTCTTCGTCGAGTCCGTGGACGGCGTCGCCGACTTCGTCGCGGTCTCGCTCGGCGTGGTGCTCGTCCACCTCAGCCTCTGGGCGGCGATGCGCTACTCGCTGCCCATCCTGCGGCTGATCCGCGAGTCCGGCGTGCTGCTCGTGACCCGGATCGCCGGCCTGCTGCTGTCGGCGATCGCGGTCCAGCTGGTCGCGGACTCGGTCCGCGCCTTCGTCGCCGGCGAGGGCTGAGCCCCGGTCCGGCCTCAGCGGCGCCCGAGCGACTGCAGCCGTTGCAGGACGGGGGAGGGCACCAGCCGGGTGACGGCCACGATGGCGCGGTAGCGCCGCCCGGGGATCGAGAAGGCCCGACCCCGGTCGAAGTCGGCCAGCGCCTCGGAGACGAGGAAGTCGGCGTCGAGCCAGAGCGGCCCGCTGCCCCGGCGTACGCCCATGCGCTGGTGGAACTCGGTCTTCACGAAGCCCGGGCACAGGGTGGTCACCGTGACGCCGTGGGGGCGGTACTCGGCGGCGGCCCAGCGGCCGAAGCTGTTGACCCACGCCTTGGCCGCCGAGTAGCTGCCGCGCGGGAGGTACGCCGCCACGCTGGAGACGTTCAGGACGCCGCCGCGGCCACGGGACACCTGGGCGCCGAGCGCGGCGTGCGACAGCCGCATCACGGCCGTCACGAGGACGTCGAGCAGGCGCTGCTCGTCCGCGACCTCGTGGTCGAGGAACCGGCCCTTGAGCCCGAACCCGGCGTTGTTGACGAGGAGGTCGACCGGACGGGCGCGGTCGGCCAGCCGGGCCTCGACGGTCGCGAGCTGGTCGCGGTCGGCCAGGTCCGCGGCCAGCACCTCGACCGTCACTCCCGCGCGCCGCAGCGTCCCGGCGACGTCGTCGAGGCGCTGCCGGTCGCGGGCGACGAGGACCAGGTCGTGGCCGCGGGCGGCGAGCTGGCGGGCGAACTCCAGCCCGATGCCGGCGGTCGCGCCGGTGACGAGGGCGGTGCCGGGCGGGGAGGTCTGGGCGCTCACCCGGCCAGCAAACCGGTGTCGCCACGATTCCGGCAACTCGCTCGGGCATGATGGGAGCACCATGACCACCACACTCGCGGTCGCCAACCAGAAGGGCGGCGTCGCCAAGACGACCTCCGTCGCCTCCATCGGCGCGGCCCTCGCCGAGCAGGGCCAACGGGTGCTGCTGGTCGACCTCGACCCCCAGGCCTGCCTGACCTTCTCGCTCGGCATCGACCCGGAGGACCTCGAGGTCTCGGTCCACCACGTGCTGACGAAGGGGCTGGCGCCCGGCGACGTGATCCTGGAGACCGACGACGGCGTCGACCTGCTCCCCGCGACCATCGAGCTGGCCCGCGCCGAGGCGGACCTGCTGACCCGGACCGGCCGCGAGCACGTCATCAAGGCTGCCCTGGAGCTGCTCGAGGACGACGACCTCGCCTACGACTGGGTGCTCCTCGACTGCCCGCCCTCGCTCGGGGTGCTCACGGTCGCGGCGCTGACCGCGGCCGACGGCGTGCTGATCCCGCTCCAGTGCGAGACCCTCTCCCACCGTGGCGTCGGCCAGCTGCTCGACACCGTCCACGACGTGCGCCGTTTCACCAACCGGCGGCTCGCGGTGTGGGGCGTGCTCCCCACGCTCTACGACGGGCGCACCAACCACGCACGTACCGTCCTCGAGACGATCTCGGACACCTACGAGCTCGACGTCATCGAGCCGCCGATCCCCAAGACCATCAAGTTCGCCGAGGCGCCGGCCGCGGGCCGGTCGATCCTGGCGACGAGCCGCTCCAGCAAGGGCGCCAAGGCCTACCGCGAGGTGGCTGGAAACCTGATGACCCGGGCACGGAAGAAGGGCTGAGCATGGGCGCGCGCCGAGCCGAGGTCCGTCCCCGCTACGGGCGGCTGGCCGCCGCGGTCTCCTCGCTCGGCGTGACCGCCGTCGCCGTGCTCGGTGGCGTCGGGCTGCTGCCGTCCGCCGCGGAGGAGACCGCCGGCGCGCAGCCGGCGATCATGCCCGCCGGTGCCCGGGTCCAGCTCCCGGCCGCCACGGAGCGCCGGTCCGACGGGGGCGGGTCCACCGTCGAGAGCCCCGGCTCGACGCCGGGGGAGCGCGTCGTGACCTCCGAGCTGCTCCCGGCGGGGTCGGGCGAGGGTCGCCGCGTCGTCTTCAGCGAGGGCCGGCAACGGGTGTGGATCGTGACCGCCGACGGCCAGGTCCTGCGGACCTACCTCGTCTCGGGCAGCCTCCACGACAACCTCGACCCCGGCACGTACGAGGTCTACTCCCGATCGCTCGACGCCGTCGGCATCGACGACTCGGGGACGATGCGCTACTTCGTCCGCTTCACGCAGGGCGACTCGGGGGCCGCCATCGGCTTCCACGACATCCCCGTCGACGACGGGGAGCGGGTGCAGACGGCCGCGGAGCTCGGGACGCCCACGTCGCACGGCTGCATCAGGCAGCGCACCCGTGACGCCGAGCTGATGTGGGACTTCGCCCGGCTCGGCACCACGGTCGTCGTCGTGGCCTGACCCCGTCGCCGGGGCCGGGCCACGCGAGCGTCAGTCGCTGGTCGGCGCCTCGGTGGTGGACCCGCCGCCACCGGAGGAACGCCGACGGCGCCGGCGGTTGCGGCTGCGGTTGGCAGACCCGCCCTCACCGGGCTCCGAGGTCGCCGTCGCGGTGGCGGACTCGCCCTCGACCGGCTGGCCGCCGCGGGTGCGGCTGCGGTTGCGGTTCCGGTTGCGGGCCGGGCGCTCGCCGCGGTCGGAGGTCCGCTCGGGACGGTCGCGACGCTCGACGGGGGCGGGGTCGACGATCCGGCCCTTGGTGCCCGGCGGGATGCCCTGGTCGTGGAAGAGGTGCTCGGAGGTCGAGTAGGTCTCGGTGGGCTCCGGGAAGGGGAGGTCGAGCGCCTTGTTGATCATCTTCCAGCGGGCGACGTCGGCCCAGTCCACGAACGTGATGGCGATGCCGGTGGCGCCGGCGCGGCCGGTGCGGCCGATCCGGTGGACGTAGGTCTTGTCGTCCTCGGGGCAGGTGTAGTTGATGACGTGGGAGACGCCACGGACGTCGATGCCGCGGGCGGCGACGTCGGTGCAGACCAGCACCTGGATCTTGTCCTCGCGGAAGCGGGCCAGCGCCTTCTCGCGGGCGACCTGGGCCATGTCGCCGTGGAGCGGCGAGGCCTTGAAGCCACGCTCGGCGAGGTCCTCGGCGATCCGCTGCGACTGCCGCTTGGTGCGGGTGAAGACGATCATCTTGTCCGCGCCCTCGGCCTGGAGGATGCGGCCGATGATCTCGGGCTTGTCGAGGTCGTGGGCCTGGTAGATGAACTGGGCGGTCGCCGGCACGGTCGCGTTCTCGTACGACGACTCGGCGCGGATGTTCATCGGGTGGCGCATGTGGGTGCGCGCGAGCGCCACGATCGCGGCCGGCATCGTCGCCGAGAACAGCATCGTCTGCCGGGTCTCGGGCGTCTTGCTGATCAGCTTGACCACGTCGGGCAGGAAGCCGAGGTCGAGCATCTCGTCGGCCTCGTCGAGGACCAGCGCGTGCACGTGGGACAGGTCCAGCGCACGGCGGTCGGCCAGGTCGATCAGGCGACCGGGGGTGCCGACCACGATGTCGACGCCTGCGGTCAGCGCGTCGAGCTGGGTGTCGTAGCCGACGCCGCCGTAGACGGTCAGCACGCGCAGGCCGCGGTCGGCGCCGGCGAGCGCGAGGTCGCCGGAGACCTGGAGCGCGAGCTCGCGGGTCGGGGCGACGATCAGCGCCTGCGGCTTGCCCTGCGGCAGCTCGGCGTAGTCGGGGTCCTTCGGGGCGACCGAGCGCTGCAGCACCGGGATGCCGAAGGCGAGGGTCTTGCCGGTGCCCGTCCGGGCCTGGCCGATCATGTCGGTGCCGAGCAGGGCGACCTGGAGCGTCATCTCCTGGATGGCGAAGGGGGTCGTGATGCCGGCGCGTTCGAGGGAGTCACAAATCTCGGGCAGGACCCCGAGCTCTCGGAAGGTAGTCAGTGTTCTGTTCGCTTTCGGTGAGTGCTGTGTTTCCAGCCAGCGGCTGACACACACTCAGCCGCGCACATGCGGACTCGCGCCCGTGAGGAGCGAGTGGGGACGGTCAGAGGTGACGTCCCGCACTCCGAGCCTATCGCTACGCTGCGCGCATGACTGAATCCCGGGTGTCGGCGGCCTTCGAGGACGAGGACTACCGCCGCGCCGTGGTCGACCTGCTCGGGGCGATCGCGTACGGCGAGCTCGCGGCCTTCGACCGGCTCTCCGCCGACGCCAGGCTGGCTCCCACGCTGGAGGACAAGATCGCCATCGGGGCGATGGCCTGCACCGAGTTCCAGCACCTCCTCCAGCTGCGCGACCGGATCGCCGAGCTGGGCGACGACCCGTACGCCGCCATGGCGCCGTTCCGCCAGGCGCTCGACCTGTTCCACGAGCACACCGCGCCCTCGGACTGGTACGAGGGCCTGATCAAGGCCTACGTCGGGGACGGTCTCGCCGCCGACTTCTACCGCGAGATCGCGGCCTACCTCGACACCCGCACCCGCGACCTGATCGTCGCCTCGCTGGCCGATGCCGGCCACTCGGAGTTCGTCGTGGACCGTGTCCGCTCCGCGATCGCCGAGGACCCCCGCCTCGGCGGCCGGCTGGCGCTGTGGGGCCGCCGGCTGATGGGGGAGGCGCTCACGCAGGCGCAGCGGGTCGCGGCCGAGCGCGACGCCCTGTCCGCGCTGCTCGCGGGCGGCGTCGACAGACCCGCCCTCGACCTGGCCGCGATCGGGAGGATGTTCGCCCGGATCACCGAGCGTCACGCCGAGCGGATGGCCGTCCTCGGACTCGATTCCTGAGGGGCGGACGGCCCCCGCCGGTCAGACCTTCGTACGGCTGCGCCCGGTCACGGTCGCGGCGATCACCACGAGGATCGCCGCGAGGCCGACCTGCCACAGGTGGCGCCACCAGTCGACGCCCCGGGTGCAGTCGTTCATGTCGGCGCAGTCGAAGAGCGCGGCGTAGAGGTAGCTGCCGATCAGCATGCCGCCGATGCCGCACACGACGGTGAGCCAGAGCGGGATGTTGTCGCGGTGGCCGGGGGCGACGAACTTGCCGAGCAGTCCGATGATCGTGCCGCCGATGAGGGTGATGATGATCGTCCAGAGCATGGTGACTCCTCGTGACGTCCGGTGGCGGCCACGGTCGGCCGTCGCCCCCGAGCATCCTCCGCCGGAGGACGCGGGACAACGACCGCCGCGGCGTGGCGGTCAGGAGCGGAAGCCGACCTGACCGGTGACGCCGCCGCCGATCTCGATGTAGGCGAGCTTGGCGGCCGGGATCAGCACCTGGCGGCCCTTGGTGTCGACGAGGGACAGGATGCCGTCGCCGGAGCCGGAGACCGCCTCGGCCACCTTCTTCTGGACGTCGTCGCTGGACTCGTTCGTCTCCAGCACGAGCTCTCGCGTGACGTGCTGGACGCCGATCTTGATCTCCACAGGTGCTCCTACGTGGTCGTGGTCAGTGCTCGTCGGTGAGCGGGTAGCCGCGGATGCCCCGCCAGGCCAGTCCCGAGACCAGGGCGACGGCGTCTTCCTGGGTGATGCCGGCGGCGTCGGTCACCCAGAACCGCGCGCTGACCTGCGCCATTCCCACGAGGGACACGGCGAGCAGCCGGGACGCCTCGTCGGGGAGGCCGGTGTCGTCGTGGATCACGGCGGCGATCATCGATGCGCAGTCGTTGGTGACGCGGTCGATGGCAGCGCGGACGGCGGGCTCGTTGGTCAGGTCGGACTCGAAGACCAGGCGGAACGCGCCGTCGTGGCCGGCGATGTAGGTGTAGAACGCCTCCATCGCCGCGGCGACCCGCTGCTTGTTGTCCTGGGTGGCGTCGAGGGCGCGCCGGCAGTTGTCGATGATCGCGTCGCAGGAGGAGTCGAGCAGCGCGAGGTAGAGGTCGAGCTTGCCGGGGAAGTGCTGGTAGAGGACCGGCTTGGACACCCCGGCCCGCTCGGCGATGTCGTCCATCGCGGCGGCGTGGAAGCCCTGGGCGACGAACACCTCGAGCGCCGACTCCAGCAGCTGGGCCCGCCGCTCCTTGCGGGGCAGCCGGGCGCCGCGGACGGGGGCGTCGCCGGGGACGGTCACAGAGTTCCTCCAGGGGCTCACCGCCGGGGGATCCGGCGAGGTCCGAGCCTAGCGCCCGTGCCCCGGCCGGCCCGGCACCGGCCGTACGCCGGGCGAGGTCGGCGTGTCCGGGACGTGGACGGTCGGTCCGGATCGCGGGACGTGGCCGACGCCACCCCCGTCGCTGGGGAACATGGACCGTGCGTCCCGCGTTGCACCGGGACACCGCGCTTTTCCCCGACCCGAGGAGTCACCGTGTCGTTCGCCCCGCTCGTGGAGCCAGCCGACGAGCTGACCATCGACGAGGTCCGCCGCTACAGCCGCCACCTGATCATCCCCGACGTGGGCATGGACGGACAGAAGCGGCTCAAGAACGCCAAGGTGCTGGTCATCGGCGCCGGCGGGCTGGGCAGCCCCGCGCTGCTCTACCTGGCCGCGGCCGGCGTCGGCACCCTCGGCATCGCGGAGTTCGACGAGGTCGACGAGTCCAACCTGCAGCGCCAGGTCATCCACGGCCAGTCCGACATCGGCAAGTCCAAGGCGGTCTCCGCGAAGGAGTCGATCGCCGAGACCAACCCGTACGTCGAGGTCGTGCTCCACGAGGAGCGCCTCGACAACGACAACGTGATGCGGGTCTTCGAGGGCTACGACCTGATCATCGACGGCACCGACAACTTCGCGACCCGCTACATGGTCAACGACGCCGCGTACTTCCTGGGCATCCCCTACGTCTGGGGCTCGATCTTCCGCTTCGACGGCCAGGCGTCCGTCTTCGCGCCGATGCTCGGCGACGACCTGCCGTGCTACCGGTGCCTCTACCCCGAGCCGCCGCCGCCGGGCATGGTCCCGAGCTGCGCCGAGGGCGGCGTGCTGGGCGTGCTCTGCGCGAGCATCGGCTCCATCCAGGTCACCGAGGCGATCAAGCTGATCACCGGCATCGGCGACCCCGCCGCCGGCCGGCTGATGATCTACGACGCCCTGGAGATGGAGTACCGCAAGCTGGCCGTCCGCAAGGACCCCAACTGCGCGCTCTGCGGCGAGCATGCCACGGTCACCGGCCTGATCGACTACGACGCCTTCTGCGGCGCCGTGTCCGACGAGGCGGCCGAGGCCGCGGCCGACTCGACCATCTCGGTGGTGCAGCTCGAGCACATGCTCAAGGAGCGCGAGGAGGGCGCCCGCGACTTCGTCCTCATCGACGTCCGCGAGCCCAACGAGTACGAGATCAACCAGATCCCCGGCTCGGTGCTCATCCCCAAGGGGGAGTTCCTCAACGGCAACGCGCTCTCGCAGCTGCCGCAGGACAAGCAGATCGTCCTTCACTGCAAGGTGGGCGGGCGGTCCGCCGAGGCGCTGGCCGTCGTCAAGGGTGCCGGCTACGCCGACGCCGTGCACGTGGGCGGCGGCGTGGCGGCCTGGGTCAACCAGATCGACCCGTCGCAGCCGGCGTACTGAGCTGGCCGCTACCGGTCCGTAACCTCCCGCCCGAGCGGGCGTTGGTCCCCTTCGTCACCACTAGGCGTCGGGGGCCAGCCCCGACCGAGAGGGAGGGACCACCCATGCGCCTCGCGCAGACCACCACCCGCCGGCTCGCCGGCTCGGCCGCCGTCCTCGCCAGTGCGGTGCTCGCGACCGCACTGTCGACCTCGGCCCCCGCCACCGCCGTCGAGGCCGCTGCCTGGGCGCCGGCGGACACCGCCGAGATCACCCCGGGCGTGCAGATGTACACCGACGGGGCCCAGTGCACCGGGAACTTCGTCTTCTCCGACGGGGCCGGGAACACCTACGTCGGGTACGCCGCCCACTGCGCGGGCACCGGCGCCGCGACCGACACCGACGGCTGCGACGCCCAGTCGCTCCCGCTCGGCACCCGCGTCACCTTCGCCCGCGGCGGCTCGCTCGTCTCCGGCGGCACCGAGGTCGGCCAGGGCACGCTCGCGTACTCCTCGTGGCTCACCATGCAGCAGCGCGGCGAGACCGACGCGAACGCCTGTGCCTACAACGACTTCGCCCTGGTGAAGGTCGACGCCGCCGACGTGTCCAAGGTGAACCCCTCGATGCCGTTCTGGGGCGGCCCGGTCGCGCTGAACACCGACGGCAGCGCCGCCGGCGAGAGCGTCTACTCCTTCGGGAACTCCAGCCTTCGCGGGGGTGTCGAGGCGCTCTCGCCCAAGCAGGGGGCCAGCCTCGGTGCCGACGGTGAGGGCTGGACCCACCCCGTCTACACCGTGACGCCCGGCGTCCCCGGTGACTCGGGCAGCGCCTTCCTCGACGCCGAGGGCAACGCCCTCGGCACGCTGTCCACGCTGGCACTCGCGCCGCTCGCCGGCTCGAACGGCGTGGGTGACCTCAACCGCGAGCTCGGCTACGCGCAGCAGCACGGCGGCATCGGGGGCCTGGCGCTGGTGCCCGGCACCGAGCCCTTCTCGCCGCTGCTCTGAGCCCCTGAGCAGAGCCGCGGTGGCGAACCGCTGACAACCGGGGCCGCCCCGTCCGTGACCGGACGGGGCGGCCCTCGTTGTGCTGGTATGCGACCTCTCGGAGCACTGCTCGTGACCGCCCTCCTCGGCTCGCTGCTGCTGAGCGCCCCGGCCGGCCACGCCGCCGGGGACCGTCCGGCAGGCTGGCCACCCGTCGCGCGGGCGACCATCACGCCGGGCGTGCAGATGTTCACGCACGGGGCCCAGTGCACGGGCAACTTCGTGTTCCGCGACCGGGCCGGGCGGACGTACGTCGGCTATGCCGCGCACTGTGCCGGCAAGGGCGCGGCCACCGACACCAACGGCTGCGACACCCGATCGGTGCCGATCGGCACCCGCGTCCGCTTCGCCCGCGGGGCGACCGTGGCCGACCCCGGCACGACCGTCGGGCGCGGGCGGCTCGCGTACAGCTCGTGGCGCACGATGCGGGCGATCGGGGAGTCGCGCGGCCACGTGTGCGCCGCCAACGACTTCGCCCTGGTCCGCGTCGCCCGCGGGAGCGTCGACGAGGTCAACCCGTCGGTGCCGTTCTGGGGCGGGCCGACCGGGCTCGCCGGCACCGCGGCCGCGGGCAGCCAGGTCCACTCCTACGGCAGCTCCAGCCTGCGGCCCACCGACGTGCTGTCGCCGAAGACCGGCGCCACGCTGGGGGGAACCTCCCGCGGGTGGGGGCTGGAGGTCTACACCGCCACGCCCGGCGTCCCGGGCGACTCGGGCAGCGGCTTCCTCGACGAGCAGGGCCGGGCGGTCGGAACGCTCTCGACCGTCGCGCTCGCCCCGGTTCCCGGCTCCAACGGCCTGGGCAACCTCGCCCGGGAGCTGGCGTACGCGCAGCGGCACTCCGGCATCGCGGGCCTGCGGCTGGTGCGGGGCACGCGGGCGTTCAGCGCCCTCCCCTGACCGGACCTGGTCCGCGAGTCTCCTGCTTCGCCACTCATGCCTGCGTGACGAACCAGTGGTTTCCCCGGCCGGCCGGGGAAACCGACCGCGCAGTCACGCCTACCCTGACGCCGTGGCCCGCATCGACCCCGAGGAGTACGCCGAGCTGGTGCTGCGCTGCGTCGAGCAGGTGCCCCGCGGGCGGGTGACGACGTACGGCGCGGTCGCCGAGGTGGTCGGTGAGCTGGCCGGCGGGGGCGGTCCGCGGCAGGTCGGGTCGGTGATGGCGGCGTACGGCGGGTCGGTGCCGTGGTGGCGCGTGGTCCGCGCCGACGGCTCGCTGCCGCCCAGCCACCAGGACGAGGCGCGGCAGGCCTACCTCGAGGAGGGCACGCCGATGCGGCCGTCGGGGGCGATCGACCTCAGGCGGGCGTTCTTCCGGCCAGCTCCGCCAGCCGCGCCAGGGCCCGGGGGAAGATCTCGGCCGGAGGTGTGACCAGACCGGCGCCGACCTGTCCCACGCCGGCCCGCCGGCCGGCCATGCCGGTGTTGATCTGGGGGAGGATCCCGGTCCGGCACACGCGAGTGACGTCGATCCCGGTCGGGACGCCGCGGAAGTCGAGCACCGGCACCGACCAGCGCGGGTTCTCGCCCAGCGTGATCTCGTGCATCCGTCGGGTCGTGGCCAGCGCGTCGGGGACGGTCCCGCCCACCAACCGCACGATCGCGGGGGCGGTGGCCATCGCGAAGCCACCGATCCCGGCGGTCTCCGTGATCGCGGAGTCCCCGATGTCGGGATTGGCGTCGTCGGGACCGTAGTCACCGAGGAAGAGCCCGTCGGCGACCTGGGCGGGGCCGGTGAACCACTCGTCGCCGGTGCCGGCGGTCTGGATCCCGAAGTCGGTCCCGTTGCGGGCCATCGCGACCACCATCGTGGAGCCCTCGGTCCCGCGCGCCGCGTCCAGCGCGAGCTTGCACGCCGGCATCGCGAGGTTGAGGAAGAAGTGGTCGTTGCCGCCGACGAAGGCGAGCGCCTCGGCGACGTCGACGCTGTCGCCGCCGCCGGTCACCATCGAGGGGGAGAGGTCGCGCAGCAGCATCAGGGTGCCTGCGCGGTTGCGGTTGTGGGCCTCGTCGCCCATCTGCAGCATCTGGGTCAGGATCCCGGTCACGTCGACCGGGCCGTGGCTGTCACGCACCGCCCGGACCGCGCCCTGCAGCAACGGGCCGAGCACGTCGCCCATCCAGCGCAGTCGGGTCAGCACCTCCGGGCCGTACGCGCCGTAGCGCAGCACCTTGCCGAGTCCCTCGTTGAGGGTGCAGTGCGTCCGTCGCCCGGTGGCGAGGTCCTCGAGGACGAACATCCACATCGACGGCGTGACCACGCCGGCCATCGGTCCGACCGCGCCGTGGTGGTGGCACGGGTCCAGGGAGACCGAGCCACCGGACTCGAAGAGTCGGACGGCGTCCTCGGGGTCCTCGACCAGGCCCTCGAGGGCGGCGCCACCCATCAGCGCCCCCCGCAGCGGCCCGGCTGCCCGGTCCCACGTGATCGGTGGGCCTGCGTGGAGGAACTGGCCGGGCTCGAGGCCGAGCAGCTCGGAGGCGGGAGCGACGTCGACGAGGTGGGCGGTGACCCCCAGGACGGCGGCCAGCGCCGCCTCGTTGGCCGTACGCCGGCGCGGGTCGCCCGCCACGGTGGCCAGGTCCGCCTCGGTGCCGGCCATCGGCGGCCGCCAGTCGACCCGCTCGACGGGAACTGCCTGGGCCGCCACGGCATCGGCGAGCAGGTCGGCCCCGGTGGTCACGACGCGGTCGGGCACGGCAGTCATCGGGCGCCTCCGGCGAGCTCGACGGCACGGCGGGTGGCCGTGGCGTTGGACAGGTGGACCTCGGCCCCGGCTGCGACCAGGGCCCCGACCTGGCGGTCGCGGTCCTGGGGGTCGAGACCGGTGCCGACGACGGTGACGACGACGGGGACGTCGAGGCCCGTGATCGCGGGCGCGAGCGTCGCCGCGGGGTCGGGGTCGGCGCCGTGGCCCAGCACCACGTCGAGCAGCACGACACCGGTGCCCGGGTCGGCCGCGACCTGGCGCAGGTGCTCCAGGCGCAGCGTGGGGTCGATCATGGGGTGTGCGCGGCCCGAGGTGTAGTCGTCGGCCCCGAAGTCGGTGAAGCTGCTCCCTGCGGAGGGGACCCCGGCCTCCGCGGCGATCAGCCGTGACTCCTCGCAGAGGGTGCCGCCGGCGAAGAGGCCGTGCAGCCGACCACCGCGCCCGGCGGCGGCCGCACCGTCGACGGGCCAGGCGGGGGGAGTGGTCCCGAGTCGGTCGAGCACGGCCTCGGCGGCGACCGTCAGGTCGGGGCGGCCGGGCCCCAGCAGGGCGAGCTGGACCGGGGTGCCCAGCCCGGCGGCGTACTCCTCGATCCGGGTGGCGACCTCGTCGGCGGGTGGCTTCGATACCAGCACGACGAGCTCGACGGCGTCGTCCTCGTCGAGCCGCCGCAGCGCCTCGGTGGTGGAGAGACCACCGACCTCGGCCGACAGGTCGCGGCCGCCGACCCCGAGAGCGGTGCCGACCCCGACACCGGCGTGGTCGAGCAGGGCCAGCAGCTGCTGGCAACCGGTCCCGGAGGCCGCGACGATGCCGACCGGTCCCGGGCGGGTGGCGTTGGCGAAGCCCAGGCCGAGCCCTCCGACGACGGCAGTACCGCAGTCGGGACCCATCACGAGGCGCCCCCGCTCGGCGGCGGTCCGCTTGAGGGTGACCTCCTGCTCGACGGGGACGTTGTCGCTGAAGACCATCACGTCGCAGCCCGCGTCGAGGGCGTCCATCGCCTCGACGAACGCGCTGGCACCGGGGACGGACACGAGGGCGAGGCCGGGGGCCTCGGCCAGCGCCGAGGCAGTGGTGCGGTGCGACTCGACGGCGCCACCGCCCGCAGCGGGTCGGCGGGGAGCCAGAGCCGCGTCGACCGCCGCGAGGGCGGCCGACAGGTCACCGTCGGGTGCGGTCCTGACCGCGACCACCATGTCGTTGGGGGTGGCCGCGCTGGGCACGTCGAACCCCATCGAGGCCAGCACCTCGAGGTTGAGGGGCGTCGCCATCGCCACCTGGGCGGTCGCCACACCGGGCACCGCCTGGACGTCTCGGCTGACCTGGAGCAGGGCGACCGAGTCGGCGTACGCGCTGCGGAGCTCGACGTGGTCGGTGGGGTCGCTCATGCTGCCTCCCGGAGCTGGTCGAGGGCGATCGTGCCGCCCCGGTGGAGCCCGGCGCCGGAGCTGCTGCCGACGGCGTGCAGGGCGCGGACGGCGGCGGGCTCGGCGGGCGTGCCGAGCGAGCGCACCCAGGCGGCGTACTGCGGCAGCACCTCGCCGTGGCCCGCGCAGTCGAGCAGCGTGGCCGAGAGCAAGGTGGTGCGCGTGGGCGCGGTGAGGAGGACCTCGTCGACCTCGGGCGTGGGCACGCGTGCGGCGCGGTGCATCGCGAGCCAGCCGGCGAGCAGGTCGTCCCCGAGGGGAGTGAGCCCCTCACCCCGGCCGAGGACCCGGGCGGCCACGGCGGCGTCGACCCGGCCGTCGGGGAGGTGGGAAGCGACGAACCCGGCCACCGTGGCCGGGGGGGTGGCCTCAACGGTGACCGGGCTCGTCTTCGTGGGAACCCCCTGACCGAGCAGCGGTACGTACGGTGACACCACCCGACCGATCGACAGTGGCCTACCGTCGACGTGGAGCTTCCCCCCACCAAGGTACGCGGTGATCCCGGCTCGCGGGAACTCTCCGCCCAATTCTCCGAGGTCGGTGACCCGCAGGGCGCAGGGCACCTGCGCGGCGGCCGGTCCGACCACGCCGACGCACCAGCCGGCGACGTCGACGTAGAGGGCGTCGGCGCCGCCGTGCACCACCTCGACCGGGCCCGCGGGGGCGGCGCGCAACAGGTCGCGCACGCGGGGCGGGGCGCTCGCGGGGGTCACGGCACCCGACGCTAGTGCCTGTCGCTACGTTGGGCGATGTGAGGTTGTGCCAACGTCCACCGGGATCCGGGACACATCGTGACAACGCAGCGTGAGGCCCGCGACGCGCTCGCCCGTGCCGACGCCCTCCACACCGCGCTGACCGACGTCGTGCTCGAGGGTGGTGACCTCCCGCGCATCGCCGGCGAGGTCGCCGGGGTCCTGGGGTGCGGCGTGCTGGTCACCTCCACGGACGGCCGGGAGCGGGCCGGGCACGCGAGCCCGGAGGACCGGGCCGCGCTCGAGACGGGAGAGCTGCTGGACCCGTCCGGCCGCGTCCGGGTGGAGCGGATCGTCGAGGAGGGCCACCGGATCGGCGACGGCGAGGTGCGGTTGCTGCGCGTGGCCGCGGGCGGGAGCGACCTGGCCCGGCTCGTGTGCGTCCGGGGAGACAGCGGCATCCCGTCGGAGGACGTGCACGCGCTGGAGCGTGCGGCGCTGGTGGTGGCGCTGCTGATCACGCGGCAGGAGGCGATCACCGCCGTCGAGAACAAGTACCAGGGCGACTTCCTGCGCGAGCTCTTCGCCGGCCGTGCCCGCGACGAGCACTACGTCGAGGAGCACGCGGCCGCGTTCGGCTGGGCGCTCGACCGTCCGGTCGTCGTCGTGGTCGCCGAGATCGACCCGGCGCCGGCGGACGAGGCGCCCTCGCGTGGCCAGTGGCGGCTGTGGCAGGAACGCTTCTCGGCGGCGTGGCGGCAGGTGTGCGACGGCGTGGGCACGGGCATCCCCGCGGTCGACTTCTCCTCCGAGGTGGTCGCGCTGCTCCCGGCCGGGGTGCCCGGCCCCCCGGCCGGCGCCGACGTCGTACGACGCGCGGTGGCCGACGTCCGCGGCGACCGCGGGGGAGGGCGCCGCTCGTTCACCGTCGGGGTCAGCCGGGTCGCGTCCACGCTCGCCGACCTCCCGGACTGCTACGGCCAGGCCCGCCGGGCGGTCGAGGTGGGGCGACGCGTCCACGGACCGGGGTCGACGACGTTCTTCGACCAGCTCGGCCTGCACCGGTTGATCGCCCTGGTGCCCGACACCGGGGAGCTGCGGGCCTTCGCCCACGACGTCCTCGGACCCCTGGCCGAGCCGGAGGGCGCAGAGCTGCGCGAGACGCTGCAGGTGCTGCTCGACACCAACTTCAACCTCGCCGAGGCGGCGCGGCTGCAGTTCTTCCACTACAACACGATGCGCTACCGCGTCGGCAAGCTCGAGCGGTTGCTGGGGCCGCTCTCCTCCGACCCCCACCTGCGGCTCGACGTCGCCGTGGCGCTGCGGGTGCTCGAGATCAGCGGCTGAGGATCACAGCAGGCCGAGGCCGCTCGCGTGCCGGCGTACGGCGTCGGTGTCGGGGGCCAGCACGAAGGGGACGTCCGCGGACCAGCCGTCGGTGACCCGCTCGACCCTGCCGTCGCCGGGGTCCAGCCGCACCTCGCGGATGTAGACGGCCAGGATCCGCCCGGGGTGCTCGCGCACGGTCTCGGCGTAGATCTCGGGGTCCTTCTCGCCGGAGTCGCCGATCAGCACGAAGGGCAGGCGCGGGTGCAGCTCGAGGATCTCGCGGATCCGCCCGGCCTTGTGCTCGCGACCCGCGGTGGTGCCGAGCAGGTCCCGCAGCAGCACCGGCCCCTCGGGGAAGCGGCGGTGGCGCAGGAACGCGTCGAGGAACGGGTGCAGGTTCCACGGGCTCGACGAGACGTAGAAGAGCGGGTTCCCGCCGGCGCCGAGGTCGCGGTAGAGCTCGGGTGCCCCCGGGAACGGCGTGCGCGTGAGCGCAGAGCCCGCCAGGGTCTGGCGCACCATCCGGCTCACCTTCTGGACCCCGGTCTCCAGGATGGTGTCGTCGATGTCGGAGAGGACGCCGAACCGCGCCTCCTCGCCCGGGACCCGGACGCGCACCGGAGTCGTGTGGCTCCCGGTGAGCCCGCGGTAGTCGCCGGCCAGCTCGACGGTCCCGCTGGTCCACGGGCTGGTGAGCACGGCCGGGTCCGGCGACAGGCGGGTGAGGAAGTAGCCCTCGCGGTCGGTGACCACGTCGGCGGTGGCGCCCGCGACCGAGATCCGCAGCGGCACGCCGGGCAGCTCGTCGGTCAGGAAGTGGCTCAGCGTGCGGCTCACTGCCGCGCGGAGTCCCTCGCCCTCGACCGCCTCGGACGGCGGCGGGTTGTCGAGCACCCGGCCGCGGACCACGATCCCGTCCGCGCCGCCGTGGCCGGCGTACACCTCGATCCGGAAGTGCTGCGGCGTTCCGGGACCCTTCCTGCGGAGGCGGGCGCTGTCCCACGCGTGCTCGAGCTGCACGATCCAGCGGCGTGGGTCCATGGGTGCACGGTATGACGAGCAGGCTCCTCGCCGATGGGTCTGCGGGCCGTGTCCGGTCTTCTCGGCGTGGCAGCGGGAGGAGACCTGGTGGGCGACGTCTGGCCGTGGGTGCACGCGGAGCGCGAGGCCCTGGTCAGGGACCTCGACGGCCGCACGGCCGAGGAGTGGGAGCGACCGTCGCTCTGCGAGGGATGGACGGTGCACGACGTGGTGTCCCACCTGCTCGACACGGCACTGACGACCCGGCTCGGCTTCGTCCTCGGGCTGGCCCGGGCGCGCCTCGACTTCGACCGCCAGAACGCGCGCGGTGTCCGGCGGCAGCGGGGCGACTCCCCGCAGGACACGTTGGCCCGCTTCCGCCGGGTCGTGGGACGCACCTCCACCCCGCCGGCACCGTTGGACAGCCGGCTGGTCGAGGCGATCGTCCACGGCGAGGACGTCCGTCGCCCGCTGGGCCTCATCGGCGACTACCCGCAGGCCGCCGTCCGCCGGGCGCTGCGCCTGCAGGCGCGGACTCCCTCGTCGTTCGGCGGTGCCCGCGAGCTCGTGGCGCAGGTGCGGCTGGTGGCCGTCGACGCCGACGTCGCGGTCGGCACCGGCCCGGAGGTGCACGGGCCGGTGCTCTCGCTGCTGCTGGTCGCGACGGGCCGGTCGATCGCGCTCGACGACCTCGACGGTCCCGGGCTCGCGGCGCTGGGCAGCGTGGTGGGATGAGGTCCGTGGAGCTCTTCGCCGGCATCCCGGTGACCGACTACGAGCGGTCGCTGCCGTGGTACGAGCGCCTCCTCGGATCCCCACCCGACTTCCTCGCCACCGAGACCGAGGCCGTGTGGCAGGTGGCCGGGCAGGGGTGGGTCTACGTCGTGCAACGACCCGAGCGCGCCGGCCAGGCGCTCCTCACGATGCTGGTGCCCGACCTCGACCGCAGGGTCGCCGAGATCGCCGGGCGGGGGATCGAGCCGGCCGTCTCGGAGACCTATGACAACGGCACCCGCAAGGTCACCTACCGCGACCCAGACGGCAACGAGGTCGGCTTCGGCGGCGTGCCCGGCGGGTGAGGGGGAGGTCGGCGGTCGGCCGTGGCGTGCCGCCCGCCTGTGGCGCGGTGGCGACCGCGACGAGGGGACCCGCGAGGACTCGGTCGATGGGGCCAGCCGACGCAACCACGTGGCGCCAGCGACCCACTGGGCGGAACGAGGCTGCGAGCGCGGCGCGCCCGCCAGCCTGACGCTGCCTCGACGCGGGGGCTGCCAGCATGCGGCGGAGGACATCCGGACGAGGGCTCGCTGGAGGGTGGCGATGGCAGGGTCGGCGCGGCACGACTGGCGCATCGAGGAGCGGGAGTACGAGCGTCACCGCGCCCGCCGCGGCCGGCGGCACGCCTTCGAGTCCGTCGACCCGTCGACGACGGCCCTGGTCGTGGTCGACCTCGTGGACTTCTTCTTCGCTACCGGCAATCCGTACCTCCACGGCATCGTGCCCCAGGTCAACACGCTCGCCGGCGGCGTCCGAGAGGCAGGCGGGGTCGTCGCGTGGGTGGTCCCGGGTGAGACGGAGCCGACGGCGGTGCAGCGCGAGCTCTACGGCGCGGAGGCGGCAGAGACGTACGCCAGGTCTGGCGGGAGCGGTGTCGTCCGCGACCGCGTGTGGCACGAGCTGGACATCGACGACTCCGACCTGTTCGCCGAGAAGACGGCAGCGAGCGCATTCTTCCCGGGGGCCAGCGACCTGCCCGCCCGGCTGGGTGAGCGCGGCATCGAGACCGTGGTCGTGGCCGGCACGGTGACCAACGTGTGCGTGGAGGCCACCGTGCGCGACGCGTCGACCCTCGGCCACCGGGTCATCCTCGTGGCTGACGCGTGCGCCGCCGTCCGCGACCGCGACCACAACGCCACGCTCCACACCGTCTACCGCACCTTCGGCGACGTACGCACGACGGCAGAGGTCCTCGGGCTGCTCCGGGGACAGGTCGCGCCGGACGACTGACGGCTGGTGCCCGGCGCGCGGCAAGGCTTGCCAGCGGGTACGGCGTTCCTTCGGCAGATCTCGCCGTCGAGGGTGTCTGATGGGGTCACTACGTTGAGCAGCCTCGGGCAGGACCGTCGCCAAGGAGGGGCCCGTCATGTCGATGTTCAAGTGGGAGGTCGTCGATCCCGCACCCGGTGAGGCCGTTGCTCCTCACCAGCGCCTGGCCTGGGGGAAGACCGTCGGACTGGGCGCCCAGCACGTCGTCGCCATGTTCGGCGCGACCTTCGTCTTCCCGCTCATCATGGGCCTGAACGCCAACCTCGCGATCATGATGAGCGGCATCGCGACCATCTGCTTCCTGCTGATCGTGAAGGGTGCGGTGCCGAGCTACCTCGGCACCTCTGCGTCCTTCGTCGGCGGCGCCGCCGCCATCTACGCCCAGGGCGGCGGCCCGGCCGACGTGACCGGCGCGATCATGGTGTCCGGAGTCGTGCTGGCGGTCGTCGGTGTGGCGATCCACTTCGCCGGACCCGGCTTCGTCAACACCCTGCTGCCCCCCGTGGTGACGGGCGCCGTCGTCATGCTGATCGGCTTCAACCTGGCGCGGGTGGCGACGGGAATCTACATGCCGGCCGACCGCTGGGTCGCGCTGATCACGATGGTCGCGGTGATCCTGATGGCAGTGGGCCTGCGTGGCTTCCTCGGCCGGATCGCGATCTTCCTCGGCCTGCTCTTCGGGTTCCTGCTCTCGCTGCTCTTCGACGTCCTGGGCGTGCCGGGAGTCGAAGGCGACCGCGTCGACTGGACCAACGTCAAGGCGGCCGACTGGTTCGGCTTCCCTCCCCACACCGTCGATGGGCTCATCGGCAACCAGTCGCCCTTCGGGGGCGCCAACAACATGGCGGAGGTGGGTTGGCACCTTCCCAACCTCTCCCTCACCTTCACCCTGCTCGCGTTGCCGGCCGTGATCGCCCTGGTGGCCGAGAACATGGGGCACGTCAAGGCGGTGTCCGGCATGACCGGCACCGACCTCGACCCGGTGATGGGCCGGGCGGTGGCCGCCGACGGTGTCGGCACCGCGCTCGCCTCGGCCGTCGGAGGGTCGCCGACCACGACGTACGCCGAGAACATCGGTGTCATGGCGGCCACCCGCGTCTACTCGACCGCTGCCTACTTCGTCGCCGCTGTCGTGGCGATCCTCTTCGGCTTCGTGCCCAAGTTCGGAGCCCTGGTCGCGACCACACCGTCCGGCGTCCTGGCCGGCATCACCCTCGTGCTCTACGGGATGATCGGCCTGCTGGGCGCCAAGATCTGGGTCGAGAACCAGGTGAACTTCGCCAATCCGGTGAACCTGGTCCCCACGGCCGCGGGTCTGACGATGGGCATCGGCCTGGCTGACAACGCGTTCTTCAACATCACCGACGACTTCCCGCTGGGCGGCATCGCCATGGGTACCGTCATCATCGTGTTCGGCTACCACCTCGCCCGGGCCATCGCCCCGAGCGACGCCGAGGGCACGATGATGGCCGTCGGCCGCACCGGGGCCCACTCCGACGAGCAGCCGCCATCTCCCGGACGCCGCGCCAAGGAGGACTGACCCCGCGTGAAGCCCGCTCCTTTCGCCTACCGGCGCCCGGAGACGGTCGAGGAGGCCCTCGAGGCCCTCGCCCGTGAACCGGGGGCCAAGGTGCTGGCGGGCGGTCAGAGCCTGGTGCCGCTGCTGTCGATGCGGCTGGCGTCGCCCGGGACGCTGGTCGACGTCAACCGGCTGCCCGGGCTCGACCAGGTCACGGTGTCCGACGACGAGGTCCGGGTCGGGGCGCTGGTCCGCCACGCCGACCTGCTCGCCCACGCCCCGGCGGGGGAGCGGCAGCCACTGCTCGCGATGGCGCTCGCCCACGTCGCCCACGCGACGATCCGCAACCGCGGCACCACCGTCGGGTCGATCGTCCACGCCGACGCCGCCGCCGAGATGCCGACGGTGCTGGCCCTCCTCGGCGGCTCGGTCGAGGTGGCCTCCGTGCGCGGGCGCCGGACCATCGCCGCAGCCGACCTGTTCGCCGGGCCGCTCGAGTCGACGATCGCCGCCGACGAGCTGGCGCTGTCGGCCGGCTTCCCGGTGCTCGGCCCGGGGGAGGGCGTCGGCTTCGCCGAGGTCGCCAGGCGCCACGGCGACTACGCCCTCTGCGGAGTGGCCGGGCTGGTGCGGGTCGAGGACGACGCCGTGACCGAGGCCAGGCTCGGCTACCTCTCGGTCGCCGACGTGCCGACGGTCGTCGACGTGACCGGCTGCGACCCGGCCGAGGCCGCCGCGCGGGCACTCGAGCGGATCGAGCCGGGCGACGACATCCACGCGAGCGCTGCCTACCGCGCCCAGCTGGTGAAGGTCCTCACCCGCCGGGTGCTGACGGCCGCCACCGACGACGCGAGGTCCCGAGACGCGAGGAGGACTGGATGACCGAGGAGGTCCATGACGTACGGCTGCAGGTCAACGGCGCCACCCACGCGGTGACCGTGCCGGCGCGACGACTGCTCTCCGACGCGCTGCGCCACGACTGCGGGCTCACCGGCACCCACGTCGGCTGCGAGCACGGCGTCTGCGGCGCCTGCACGGTCCTCATGGACGGGCGCCCGGTCCGCTCCTGCCTGGTGCTCGCGGTCTCCGCGGAGGACACCGAGGTCACCACCGTCGAAGGGCTCGCAGAAGACACGGGGGAGGACGACACCGTCCTCTCGCCGGTCCAGCAGGCGTTCTCCGACTGCCACGGCCTGCAGTGCGGCTTCTGCACCCCGGGATTCCTCACCACCATCACCGCCGGGCTGCGCGCCAACCCCGACCCCACCGAGGACGAGGCCCGGGACATGATCGCCGGCAACCTCTGCCGCTGCACCGGCTACCAGAACATCGTCAAGGCCGTGCTGCGTGCCGCCGAGCTCACCCGGGAGGGCCGATGACGACGAAGCTGTTCGGCACGAGGGTCCCGCGTGTCGAGGACCAGCGGCTGCTCCGCGGCCGCGGCACGTACGCCGACGACGTGCTGGTCGGCCAGCGCGTGCTCCACGCCGCCGTCCTCCGCTCGCCCCACGCGCACGCCCGGATCCTCGACATCGACGTCAGCGAGGTGCTCGACGTCGAGGGCGTCCACGCGGTCTGGACCTTCGACGACCTCACCGGCCCGATGGCCGAGCCGTTGCCCCTCCTCATCCCGCACCCCGCGCTCACCCACGGTCGCACCCAGTTCGCGCTCGCGAAGGACGAGGTCAACCACGTCGGCGAGGCGATCGCCTTCGTCGTCGCGGAGGACCGCTACGTCGCCGAGGACGCGGTCGGCCGGATCCGCGTCGACTACGAGTTCCTCGAGCCGGTCGTCGGCATCGACGCCGCCCGCGCCGCCACCCGGCTGGTCCACGACGACGTCCCGGGCAACGTCGGGGCCAGGCTGGAGCAGGAGAACGGCGACGCCCGCGCCGCCATCGCGGCCGCCCCCCACACGCTGAGCCTCGACCTCACCGTCGAGCGCTCGGCCTGCCAGCCGCTGGAGGGCCGCGGCACCGTCGCCCGCTGGGACCCCGACCTCGGCCGGATGACGGTGTGGACCTCCACCCAGACCTCCACCGGGGTGCGGGGATGCGTCGCCGCCAAGCTCGGGCTCGACCTGGGCCAGGTCGACGTGATCACCCCCGACGTGGGGGGCGGCTTCGGCGTCAAGATCAACCACCCGTGGCCCGAGGAGCTGCTCGTCCCCCTCGCGGCAAGGATCCTCGGCGTCCCGGTCAAGTTCACCGAGGACCGCCGCGAGCACTTCATCTCCTCCGCCCACGAGCGCGGCCAGCAGCACCACGTCGAGGTCGGGTTCGACGACGGGGGCCGCGTGCTCGGGCTCGACGTGCAGTTCTGGCACGACCACGGCGCCTACACCCCGTACGGCCTGATCGTCCCGATCATCACCTCGACCCAGCTGCTCGGCCCCTACAAGCCCGGCGCCTACCGCGTGGTCTTCGAGAGCCTCTACACCAACACCGTCATGGTCACCCCCTACCGCGGCGCGGGGCGCCCGCAGGGCTGCTTCGTCATGGAGCGGACCATGGACGCCATCGCGGCGACGCTCGGCAAGGACCGGACCGAGGTGCGGGCCGCCAACTTCATCCAGCCCGACGAGTTCCCCTACGACCAGGGGCTGGTCTTCCAGGACGGCCGCGAGCTCGAGTACGACTCGGGCGACTACCCCGCCTCCCTCGAGAAGCTCAAGGCGCTGGTCGGGTGGGACGAGTTCGAGGCGTTCCGAGCCGAGATGGCGGCCGAGGGACGGCGGGTCGGGATCGGCCTCGCCTGCTACGTCGAGGGCACCGGGGTCGGCCCCTACGAGGGCGCCCACGTGCACGTCGAGACCTCCGGCAAGGTCAAGGTCGCCACCGGCCTCACGACCCAGGGCCAGGGCCACCAGACGGCCTTCGCGCAGATCGTGGCCGACGAGCTCGGGGTGCCCTTCGAGATGGTGGAGGTGACGACCGGCGACACCCGCCGGATGCCGTACGCCGTCGGCACCTTCGCCTCCCGCGCGGCGGTGATGAGCGGCTCGGCCGTCCACCTCGCGGCGAAGGCCGCCCGGGAGAAGGCGTTCCGGATCGCGGCCGAGGCGCTCGAGGCCTCGGTCGACGACCTCGAGATCAGCGACGGCGTGATCCGGGTCGCCGGAACCGACTCCGCGATCGACCTCGGCACCGTCGCGGTGCTCTCCAACCCGTTGCGCTACGCCTTCGACGAGGCGTCCAAGGCCGCCACCCAGTTCTCGGTCGGCGACCCCGGCAAGCCCCCGGTCGCCGAGGACGACGAGCCTGGCCTGGAGGGCAAGGACTTCTACTCTCCGGAGCGGTCGACGTTCGCCTCGGGGATGCACGCGGTGATCGTCGAGACCGACCCCGACACCGCCGAGATCACCATCCTCAAGTACGCCGTCGTCCACGACTGCGGCCACCTCATCAACCCGATGATCGTGGAGGGCCAGATCCACGGCGGCGTCGCGCAGGGAGTGGGCGGCGCCCTCTACGAGCGGATGGCCTACGACGAGTCGGGCCAGCTCCTCAACGCCTCGTTCATGGACTTCCTGATGCCCTACGTCACCGAGGTGCCGGCCGGCATCGACATCGACCACCTCGAGACGCCCTCACCGCTCAACCCGCTCGGCATCAAGGGTGCGGGCGAGGCCGGCGTGATCCCGTCGGCGGCGGTGTTCGCGGCGGCGATCGAGGACGCCGAGGGCATCCCGATCACGGCGATGCCGATCTCGCCGTCGGAGCTGTTCACCCTGCGCGAGGCGCACCTCCCCGAGGAGACCGCATGAAGTTCACCGGCCAGAACATCCTCCACGCCCCGGTCGCGGTGGTCTGGGACGCGCTGCTCGACCCGGCGGTCCTGGTCCGCACCATCCCCGGTTGCGAGCGGCTCGAGGCGACGGGGGAGAACGCCTACGCGATGACCGTGACCGCGGGGGTCGCGGCGATCAAGGGGACCTACTCGGGGTCGTGCACCCTCTCCGACCTCGTGCCCCACGAGTCGCTGGTGATGCGGCTCGACGGGGCAGGCGCCCCGGGGACGATCGGCGCGAGCGTGCAGGTCCGGTTCTCCGACGCCGGCGAGGGGACGACCGCCGTCGCCTACGACGCCGACGCGATCGTCGGCGGCATGGTCGGCGGTGTCGGCCAGCGGATGCTCACCTCGGTCTCGAGGCGGATGGCGGGGGAGTTCTTCGGCAACGTCGACGGCATCCTCACCGGGGCCACGACCGCGCCCGCGGTGCCGGGGGCCGCCCCTGGTCCGCAGCCGGCGCCGGGCGTCTACACCGCGCCCGCCGCTCCGGCGGTGTCCTCGCAGGGCGACTTCCTGACGGGCATCGCAGTGGGCGCGGGCCTGGTCCTCCTCGGGGTGCTGCTGGGCCGTCGGCGATGATGGCCGCGTGACGATCACTGTCGAGTCCAGCGCCCGCGAGCAGGCCGACGCCGTACGCCGGCGCGTGATCTCGGCCCGGGAGCTGCTGGACCTCCACCTGACCCGGATCGCCGAGCGCAACCCGGAGCTGACCGCGATCGTGTCGCTCGACGTCCAGCGCGCCCACGAGGGTGCGGCAGCTGCGGACGACCACCTCGCGCGGGGCTGGCCGGTCGGCCCGCTGCACGGGCTGCCGTTCGCCCCGAAGGACACCCACGACGTCGCCGGGTGGCGGACGACGTACGGATCACCGCTCTTCGCCGACCACGTGCCCGACCGCGACGACCTCGTCGTGGAGCGGATCCGGCGGGCAGGGGCGGTGCTGATCGGCCGGACCAACGTGCCGGAGTTCGCGGCCGGCTCCCACACCTTCAACCGGGTCTTCGGCACCACCCGCAACCCGGTCGACCCCAGCCGCTCGGCGGGCGGGTCCAGCGGCGGCGCGGCGTGCGCCCTGGCGACCGGGATGGTCCCGCTGGCCGAGGGCTCCGACATGGGCGGCAGCCTGCGCAACCCGGCGTCGTTCTGCGGGGTCGTGGGGCTGCGGCCCTCGCTCGGGCGGGTGCCGTCGTGGCCGGCGGCCAACCAGTGGGAGACCACCTCGACCAGTGGCCCGATGGCCCGCGACGTGGGCGACCTGGCGCTGCTGCTCTCCGTGATCGCCGGACCCGACCCGCGCGTCCCGCACGCGCTGGGCGACCCCGGCCAGACGTTCGCGCCGCCGCTGCACGGCTCGCTCGTGGGGCTGCGCGTCGGGTGGACCGCCGACCTCGGTGGCGCCCTCGAGGTCGACGAGCGGGTGGCGGCCGTCGTCGAGGAGGCCGGCCGGCTGATGGTCCGCGCCGGTGCCCACGTCTACGCCGGCCACCCCGACCTGTCGCTGGCCGACGACACCTTCCGGACGCTGCGCGCCTGGCACTTCCAGGCGACCTTCGGCGACCTGCTGCGCGAGCACCCTGACGGGCTCAAGCCCTCCCTGGCCGACAACGTCCGGGCGGGAGAGCGGTTGACGGGCGCCGACGTCGCGCGGGCCTACCAGCAGCGCAGCGCGCTGTCCGAGACGATGCGGGCGTTCTTCGAGCAGTACGACCTGCTGGTGCTGCCGACCTCGCAGGTGCCGCCGTTCCCCGCGGACCAGGAGTTCCCGAGCGAGGTCAACGGCTCGCCGATGCCCGACTACCTCGCCTGGATGAAGTCGGCGTACTTCATCACGGTCACCGGCTGCCCGGCCATCTCGCTGCCTGCCGGCGGCACCCCGGAGGGGTGGCCGGTCGGCGTCCAGCTCGTCGCGCCGCACGGGCAGGACCGGCGGCTCCTCGAGATCGCCGCCGCCTTCGAGTCGGCACGCGCGGCTGGTGTCTGACGCGCACCGCCCCTCCACAGCACCTGTGGAGATCGTGTGGACGAGAGGCGCGCGGCTGGGGACGAAACCGGTTCCGGCTGGGGACGACACGCCGGAACCCGGAGTATGTGAAGAAATCTCGTCGGAGCCCCTTGCGGACCCCCGGCGCGGGGACATAGAACTTCTCCCACGCGGTCCTGCAAGGGAACGCGGGACAGCTCGGAGACGAGGGTCCGTACGACGGGAACTGGTTCGCCCAGGGAACGTCGCAGCCGCCGGGTGATGAGGTGGCTGGGGCCGGATGTCGAGGAGCGGTCGACCGGGAGCATCACCAGTACCGGTCGCCTGGTGCGAGTCCGGCTCCGGCCGGTCGCGTGCCACCCGAAGGGCCCTTGTAGCTCATACCTGCGAGGGCCCTTCACCTATTTCGGTGGCCGGCCGGGCCGCCCACTGCCTACCGTCGGGCCCATGCTCCCGCCCACGCTCCGCGACCGGCTCCACCACGAGCTGCTCGCCGCCCGCCGCGGCGGCGACCGTGCGGTGGCGGCCGCGCTCCGCTCGACGCTCGCGGCGCTCGCCAACGCGGAGGCGGTCGCGGTCGAGGACGACGCCACGACGGTCACGAGCGAGTACGTCGCCGGCCTCGGTGCGGGTGCGACCGACGTACCGCGCCGGCTGGTGACCGAGGCCGAGCAGCGGGCCCTGGTCGAGGCCGAGATCGCCGAGCTGCGGCAGGCCGCGACGGCCTACGCCCCGGCCCATCCGGAGCGTGCGGCGGAGGCGGTGGCGGGCATCGCGGTGCTCGAGCGCGTGCTCGGGGAACCGACCCGCTGAGTCCGGTCCCGGACGGGTGACGCGGCCGGTCGCCGGAGACGGCACAATGACCGGCGTGCTGTACGAGGTGGTGCACCGGATCATCCCTCCCGTCGCGCGCACCCTGTGGCGCCCGACGGTGGAGGGGCTGGAGCGCGTCCCCGGCACCGGTCCGGTGATCCTCGCGAGCAACCACCGCAGCTTCGTCGACAGCATCGTGATCCCGTGCGTCGTGCCGCGGAAGGTCGTCTTCCTGGCCAAGTCGGACTACTTCACCGGGACCGGCCTCAAGGGGGCGGCCCAGCGGGCGTGGTTCGAGGGGCTCGGGATGCTGCCGGTCGACCGGGACGACACCAAGGCCGCGCTCGCCAGCCTCGACACCGCGCTCGACGTGCTCGGCAGGGGCGAGGCGTTCGGGATCTACCCCGAGGGGACCCGCTCGCGCGACGGCCGGCTCTACCGCGGCCGCACGGGCGTGGCCCACCTCGCGCTCACGGCCGGCTGCCCGGTCGTCCCCGTGGGCCTCCTCGGCACCGAGGACATCCAGCCCGTGGGCTCGAACCGGCCGCGGCTGGCCGACGTGACGGTCCGCTTCGGGGAGCCGCTCGACTTCGCCGGTCGCTTCGACGGCGTGCCGTCCGGCCGCGCCCGGCGCGAGGTGACCGACGAGATCATGGCCGCGATCCAGGAGCTGACCGGCCAGGAGCAGGCCGGCGCCTACAACGACCGCCCCGTCGACGCCTGAGCGCTGCGGGTCCGACCTCGGCGTTCCGGGGTTCGTCCGCGAGTCGTGGGGTTCGTGGCCGGTGCCAACGCTACGAACCCCCGGTTTCCCCGGCCGACCGGGTGAACCACGGCGCCACCCGCTGGCACCACTTGCCAACGACCCGGCACCCGGTTGGCAGGTCGTGCCCTCGCCGGGCCGCGGCCGGGCCGGTTGAATCGGGGGCATGGCGCAACGGATCCGGATCGGCATCGACACCGGCGGCACCTTCACCGACGTCGTGGCGGTCGACGAGGAGACCGGCCACCTGGTCACCACCAAGACCCCGTCGACGCCGTCGAACCCCGCCGACGGCTTCCTCACCGGCATCGAGAAGGTGCTCGAGCTGATGGGCGCCGGGGGTGACGCGATCGCGGCCGTGAGCCACGGGACCACGGTCGCGACCAACCAGCTGCTCGAGGGCAAGGTCGAGCGGCTCGGCTTCGTGACGACCGCCGGCTACGAGGCGATGCTCGAGATCGCCCGGCAGTCGGTCCCGGACGGGTACGGCAACTCCTACTTCTGGGTCAAGCCCGACCGGATCGTCCCGCGCCACCTGGTCCGCGGCGTCGAGGGCAGGCTCGACTTCACGGGCGCGGAGGTACGGCCCTTCGACGAGGACGGCGCCCGCGAGGTCGCCCGCTGGTTCCGGGACCGCGGGATCGACACCCTCGGCGTCTGCTTCCTCCACGCCTACGCGGACCCCTCCCACGAGGAGCGGATGCGGGAGATCCTCCGTGAGGAGCACCCTGCGGCCGTGGTCTCGATCTCGAGCCAGGTGCTGCGCGAGTACCGCGAGTACGAGCGCGCCATGACCACCCTCGTCGACGCGGCGGTCAAGCCACGGCTCTCGGCGTACGTCACCAACATCCGGCAGCGACTGACCGAGTACGACGACCGCGAGGTGCCGTTCTACGTCATGAAGTCCAACGGAGGCGTCCTCAGCGCCGACGAGGTGGTCCACCAGCCGATCACCACCGTGCTCTCGGGACCGGCCGCCGGGGCGCTCGGCGCCGCGCTGATCGCGCAGGTCGCGGGCTTCGACAAGGTCCTCACCAGCGACGGCGGCGGCACCTCGACCGACGTCTGCGTGGTGATCGACGGCGAGCCGACGCTCACCACCGAGGGCAGCGTCGGCGCCTACCCCTCCAAGATCCCGATGATCGACGTCGTCACCGTCGGTGCCGGCGGTGGCTCGATCGCCTGGCTCTCGCCCGAAGGCACCCTCAAGGTGGGTCCGCAGTCGGCGGGAGCCGACCCCGGTCCGCTCTGCTACGGCAGGGGAGGCGACGGCGGAGCGGTGACCATCACCGACGCCCACCTCGTGCTCGGCCGGATCCCGCCCCACCTGCTCGGTGGCGAGATCCCGCTCGACGCCGAGGCGGCGCGCGCCGGGGTGGAGGCGCTGGCAGCGCAGCTGGACATGACGCCCGCTGCCGCCGCCGCCGGCGTGCTCGAGATCTCCGCGTGGAACCAGGCCAACGCGCTGCGCCAGGTCACCGTCAAGCGCGGGCTCGACGTCCGTGACTTCGCGCTCACGACCTTCGGCGGCTCTGGCTCGCTGCTGCTCTGCCGGCTGATGGACGTCCTCGGCATCCCGACCGTGCTGGTGCCGCCGGACCCGGGCAACGTCTCGGCCTTCGGCCTGCTGACGGTCGACGTCCGCAACGACTACGTCCAGACCCACGTGACCCTCGCCGACCGGCTCGACCCGACCGAGGTGGCGGCGACGTACGACGGGCTCACGGGTCGGGCCCGGCAGGCGCTGCTCGGTGAGGGCTTCCCCGAGGGGCAGCACGTCTTCGCGCGCACCGCGGACCTGCGCTACTTCGGCCAGGCCTACGAGGTGCGGGTCGCCGTGCCCGAGGGTCCCTTCGACGCCGAGCGCGCCCAGGCGGTCGCCGAGCGGTTCCACGCCGAGCACCGCGCCCTCTACGGCTACGACTTCGCCACCGACCCGAGCCAGCAGGTGGAGTGGGTCAACCTGCGGGTCACCGGCATCGGCCCGATCCAGCGCCCCGAGATCCGGAGGACCGAGGTCTCGACCGGCTCGACCTCCGACCCCTCGTCCCGGCGTCCGGTCTGCTTCGACCCCGACGACGGGTACGTCGACACCCCGGTCCACTGGCGGCCGGACCTCGGCCCGGGCGCGACCGTCGTCGGCCCGGCGATCATCGAGGAGTACGGCTCGACCGTCCCGATCCACCCGGGCTTCACCGTCCGCGTGGACGACTTCCGGAACCTGATCGTGACGAGGAGTCAACGATGAGCAGGAAGGCCCCCACCGACTTCCCCTTCGGCCCGCTCACCGCCGACGCAGGCGCGAGCGCAGACCCGGTGCTGACCGAGATCGTGCAGGGCTCGCTGGCCAGCGTCGAGATGGAGGTCGAGACCGCGATCGCGCGCACCAGCCGCAGCCCGATGATCCGCGATGCCCACGACTTCCGGGCCGGCATCCACGACCGGCTGCTGCGCAAGCTGACCGGCCGCTCGTACTCCGCGCTCGTGCACCCCGTCGCCCGCGACTTCCCGATCGAGGAGATGCGCGAGGGCGACGTCTTCTTCCACAACGACGTCTACCGCTCCGAGGGTGGCATCGGCCACCTGCCCGACCTCTGCGTGACCGTGCCGGTGTTCAGCGAGGGACGCGTGGTCGCGTTCGTCCAGGCCTTCGGCCACCACGACGACATCGGAGGCGCCGTGCCCGGCTCGATGCCGAGCAACGCCACCAGCGTCTTCGAGGAGGGGCTGATGGTGCCGCCCATCAAGCTCTGGGACGCCGGCGTCCCCAACCGCGCGGCCCTGGCGATCATGACCCGCAACTCCCGGATGCCCGAGTCGCTGGCCGCCGACCTCGACGCCGAGTGCTCGGCCTGCCTGATGGGGGCGCGCCGCCTCGGAGAGATGTTCGACCGGTACGGCGTCGACACGGTCGAGTCGTGCTTCGACGCGATCATCTCGCGCACCACCGAGACCTACCGCCGCGAGATCCTGTCGCAGGTCCCGGTGGGCTCGTGGACGTGGGAGGACTACGCCGAGCACGACGGCGTCGACGAGCCGATGCTCCACACCCAGCGGATCACCCTCACCCGCACCCCGGCCGACGACCCCGACGGCGAGCGGCTGGTGCTCGACTTCGACGGGACCGGCCCCCAGGCCAAGGGACCGATCAACCACTGCGGCGACTACAGCGACGGTGTCTTCCTCAAGAAGTGGCTGGCTCCGATCCTCCGCAACCTCGCCGCCTCCCCGGAGCGGATGGCCGAGCTCGACGTCAACGAGGGGGTGGTGCCGCTGATCGAGATGCGGTTCCCCGAGCCCGGCACGCTGCTGACCCCGGTCTTCCCGGCCCCCACCAACGCCCGGACCTTCGTGATCCTGCGGCTGCTCGGCGTCCTCGCCGGGGTGGTCGCCAAGGCGGTCGACGGCCGGATGCCGGCCGACCAGGAGACGATCCGCTACACCGGCGTCTACGGCGAGGACCGCGACGGTCGGCCGTACCTGATGCGGGAGGTCCTCGGCGGTGGCTCCGGCGGCCGCTACTACGCCGACGGCGAGGACACCATCCACGTCGTGCCCGACTCGCGGAACCTGCCGACCGAGTTCACCGAGTCCCGTTTCCCGTTCCTCGTGGAGTCGCTCTCGCTCGCGGTCGACTCCGGCGGGGCGGGGGAGTTCCGGGGCGGGCTCGGCTACGAGAAGCAGATCCGGATGCTCAAGGACGCCCACTTCATGTCGATCGCCGACCGGTCGATCCTGGCCTGCTGGGGGGTCCGCGGCGGCAAGGCCGGGTCGCCCTTCCAGGTCACCGTCGACCCCGGCGGCCCCGCCGAGCGGGAGGTCGACGCCCTCGCCGACGCCGAGCCCGTACGAGCCGGTGAGCTGATCCGGATCCGCACGACGGGCGGTGGCGGCTGGGGCGACCCGCTGCGCCGTGACCCGACGCTGGTGGTCCGCGACGTCGTCTGGCGCAAGGTCTCGGCCGAGGCGGCCCGGCGCGACTACGGCGTCGTGCTGACCGGGTCGCTCGACGACGACACGCTCGCCCACGACGCGGCCGCGACCGACGCCGAGCGCGCCGGGCGGCCACGCGACCCCGAGGAGCCGTTCTTCGACCGCGGACCGGGCTACGCCGCCCTGGCGGGCGGTGCTGCCCACGCCGAGGTCGACCGGCTCGACCGATGAGCCGACCCCTCACGCTGGTGACCGGCGGCACCCGCGGCATCGGGGCCGCGACCGCGCGACTGCTGGCCGGGGCGGGGCACGACCTGGTGCTGGGCCACGCCCGTGACGACGCGGCCGCCGAGGAGGTCAGGGCAGCCTGCGCCGACCTCGGGGCCGCGTGCCGGGTGGTGCGCGCCGACCTGACCGCCCCGGACGGGCCGGCCTCGCTGTTCGCCGCGGCCCGCGAGGCCGGCGTGCTCACGGGCGTGGTCAACAACGCCGGCGCGACCCTCCACATCGCCACCCTCGCCGAGACGCCGGTCGACGTCGTCCGGCGCTCCGTCGACCTCAACCTGACCGCGGCGCTGCTGGTGGCACGCGAGGCGGTACGGGTGATGGGGCGCTCCCGTGGTGGCGTCGGCGGCGTGCTGGTCAACATCAGCTCGGGCGCGGCCACGCTGGGGGCGCCGGGGGAGTACGTCCACTACGCTGCCGCGAAGGCCGGGATCGACGCCCTGACGGTCGGCCTGGCGCAGGAGGTCGCGCACGACGGGGTGCGGGTGGTCGGCGTCGCACCGGGCATCGTCGAGACCCGCATCCACGAGGACGCGGGCGAGTCCGGCCGGGTGGAGCGGGTCGGGCCGCTGGTGCCGCTGGGCCGTGCCGGCCGGCCGGCCGAGATCGCCGAGGCGGTCGCCTGGCTGCTGTCCGGCGCGGCGTCGTACGTCACGGGGACCACGCTGCGGGTGGCCGGCGGTCGCTAGCGCGCCGGAAATCCGTCCGGACGGGTCTGGTCAAGATCGCTCGGCGGTGCGATGGTCGATCCCACACACTGAGCGGGTCGCAGAAAGGCACCATCGTGAGACTCTTCCGTCCCCTCGCCGGGATCTCCTCACTCCTCCTCGCCGCCACGCTCGTCGCCCCGTCGGCGGCGGCTCCCCGGGATCCAGCGAGCCCCGACGGGCGCGGACCCGAGGCCCGGCAGAACGCCGTCGGCCTCGACGAGGTGACCAGGGTCGCGCCCCAGGCGCGCGGCGCCCGTGCGACCGCCGGGCTGGAGATGCCGACGTCGTACCCCTACCAGCCGGACCTGCGGATCTACCCGCCCAACGTGCCCGACGCCTCCGACTCCGGCAACCTGCTCTCCCACGACGACCTCGCACCCCAGCTGATGGAGTGGATGGCGCAGAGCGACCGGATCTCCACCCAGGTCGTCGGCCAGTCCACGCAGGACCGCGACCTCTACCTGGTCACGATCACGGCTCCCGAGGACCGCCGCGAGACCAAGCGCCAGACCGGGTGGCGCGAGGAGATCCGCGACCGCCCCGAGAGCGCGGCGCGCGACCGGGGCCTCGCCCGTGACTACAAGTCGCCGGTCTGGTTCAGCTCCAACATCCACGGCAACGAGTGGGAGGGCACCGACGCCTCGATGCAGGTCATCGAGGACCTCGTCGAGGCGCCCTGGAGCGAGGTCAGCGAGCTGCTCGAGACGCACCGCCTCTACTTCTCGCTGACCCTCAACCCCGACGGGCGCACCGCCGGCACCCGCAACACCGCGCTGGGCCTCAACGAGAACCGCGACATGATCACCAACACGACGCCCGAGGCGAGGTCGTTCGTCAAGACCGCCGCCGCGATCCAGCCGCTGCTGGCCGCGGACCTGCACGGCTACACCGGCGTGCTGCAGGTCGAGCCGTGCGGACCGCCGCACGGTGAGAACTACGAGTACGACCTGTTCATCCCGCACGGATACGCGATGGCGCGCCAGGTCGAGGACGACGTGGTGGCCGCGGACATCCCGGGCAACACCTACTACGACATCGTCAACGACGAGGTCGTGCCCGAGAACACCGGCCCCGACACCGCCCACATCGCCATCCCGTACCGCGACATCCCGTCCGGCTGGGACGACTACCCGCCCATCTTCACCGCGCAGTACGCCGCGTTCTTCGGGGCCATCACGAGCACCGTCGAGCTGCCGCTGTCGCGTCCCTCGGGCTCGACCCAGTCGCCGGAGCGCGCGATCGTCAACACCGCGGTCGCGAAGCGCACGATCGAGAGCATGGTCGACTACGTCGACGACAACAGCGCCGACCTGGTCGACAACCAGATCGAGATGTTCCGTCGCGGCGTGGCCGGCGAGCCCAAGGACTCGCTCACCGAGGCCGACGTCGCCGCCGTCGAGGGTCCCGACGAGTGGAAGCCGCTGTGGGACGTCGTCGACGACCAGGACCCGGTCGACCTGCCCCGCGCCTACGTCATCCCGAAGGGTGACGCCCAGCGCTCGGCCGGAGACGCCGAGAACCTCGTCCGCCAGCTGATCCTCCACGAGATCGAGGTCGGGGTGCTGCAGAAGGACACGGCCGTCGGCGGGACGACGTACCCGCGCGGCTCGTACGTCGTCGACATGCACCAGCCGCTGCGCGGCCTGGCCAACTCGCTGCTCGACCTCGGGACCGACATCTCGGCGAAGGTGCCGACGATGTACGACATCTCGGCGTGGAGCTACTCCTACCTCTGGGGTGCGACGGTCGACAAGGTGGGCTCGACCACCGACGGGCCGATCGGGCAGGTCAAGCCGGTCCTCAAGCCGCTGTCCGACGCTCGCGTCCCCGGCGGCAAGGGGCTGGTGACGCTCGACCTCGCGGGGATCGCCGACTACCAGGCGCTCAACGCGCTGCTCGAGGCCGACGTCGACGTGTCGCTGCTCGAGGACGGCACCGCCGTCGTCGACGCGTCCGACCGTGGCGTGGTCACCGACGTGGCGACGACCTACGACGTCCCCTTCGGCAAGGCGACGCAGGCCGACCTCGACGCGCTCGACGACGAGGGGACTCGGGGGCTCGACGACCTGACCGTCGCGGTCTCCGGCACCCAGGACGACACGCTGTCGCTGACCGAGCTCGGGTTCGACGACCTGATCCCGGTCAGCTCGGCGTCGCTGACTGCCGACCCGACGCTGCTCGACGACGCGGACGTGCTCTGGGTGGCCTCCGGGCTCGGCTTCACGGCGGCCCAGGCTGCCGGCCGGGCCGCGGTGCAGGCGTACGTCGACTCGGGTCGCTCGATCGTCGGCGCCGGTGCGGCCGGCTTCAACGCGGCGTCCGGCTTCGGACTGGTCGCGGCGACGCGGGTCGCGGGCAACGGCTCCGGCAACGGGATCGTGGCCGTGGACACCCCGGACGGGTCGGTGCTCGCGCCGTTCGCCCAGGACTACGGGTTCATCTACCCCGCCAGCGCCTTCACCGGGCTGGGTGCCGGGACCACGACCGAGCAGTCCTACGACGCCGACCCGTTCCTCGCCGGCCACTGGGTGGCCTCCGGCAGCGGGGTCGGACCCGCGGGCGTCGCGGGGCTGGCCTCCGCGATCTCCGGCGAGGCCGCGTCGGGCGCGAAGGGCTTCGTCTTCGGCACGTCGGTCTTCTTCCGGACCCACATCAAGGGCGGGGCGAGCCAGGGAGCGCGGGCGCTGTTCTGGGCCGGCCCGGACGCCGAGGGGGTGTCGGCGCCGTAGCCCCGATGAGCATCACGGAGACCGACCTCGGTCACCTCCGTCGGTGCGTCGAGCTCGCTCGTGAGGCGCTCGACGCAGGGGACGAGCCCTTCGGCTCCCTGCTCGTGGACGACTCGGGTGCGGTCCGGTTCGAGGACCGCAACCGGGTCGCCGACGGCGACGAGACCCGTCACCCCGAGCTGGAGATCGCACGCTGGGCGGCCGCTCACCTGTCACCGGGTGAGCGGCGGGCCGCGACGGTCTACACCTCGGGCGAGCACTGCCCGATGTGCGCGGCCGCGCACGCGTGGGTGGGGCTCGGCCGGATCGTGTACGCCGTGTCGTCGGCGCAGCTGACGGACTGGCGGTCCGGCTGGGGCGCTGCCGCCTCGCCGGTGCTGCCGCTGCCGATCGGCTCGCTCGCCCCCGGCGTACCGGTCGACGGGCCGGCACCCGAGCTGGAGGGCGAGATGCGGGAGCTCCACGAGCGGCACGTCCGGTCGGCGTCGGGCTGAGCTCGACCTGGTGGGCGAGTCGGGCGGTCGGAGGGGATGCTTCGGCCGCCAGGCGTCGTCTTCCCCGCTCGAGCGGGGAAGACGACACCCACGCCGTTACGGCTCGATCAACCCCGCCCGGATCGCATACCGCGTCAGCTGCGTCCGGTCCCGCATGCCCAGCTTGGCGAGGATGTTCTCGCGGTGCCGCTCCACGGTCCGCGGGCTGATGGTGAGCGCCCGGGCGATCTCGCGCGAGGACATGCCCTCGGCGACCAGCTTGAGCACCTCGTCCTCGCGCTCGGTCAGCACCGTCTCGGGCACCCGCTCGCCGCGCCGCAGCCGGTCGAGGTAGTCCCGCGCCAGCGCGCCCATCGCGCCGGGGTAGACGAAGGCCTCGCCGCGCATGGCCGCCCGCACCGCTGCGACGAGGTCCTCGTCGGCGACCGACTTGAGCACGTAGCCGCTGGCGCCGGCCCGCAGCGCCGAGAAGAAGTACTGCTCGTTGTCGTGCATCGACAGCATCAGCACCCGCGGCGGGGTGCGGTGCCGGGCGATCTCGCGGGCGGCCTGCAACCCGGTGGTGCGAGGCATCGCGATGTCGAGGATCGCCAGGTCCACCTCGGTCCGGCGGAGCAGCTCGACCGCCTCCGCGCCGTCGCCGGCCTCGGCCACCACCTCGATGTCCGGCTCCTGCTCCAGGATCAGGCGCACCCCGCGGCGTACGAGGCGATGGTCGTCGGCGAGCAGCACGCGGATCACGGGGCGACCTCCGGGAGCGGGACGACCAGCCGGACGGTGGTACCGGCCGGGCCGCCGTCGACGGAGACGGTGGCCCCGACGAGCACGGCCCGCTCGCGCATCCCGCGCACGCCCGAGCCGGGGACGACGGCGGTGGCGCCGCGGCCGTCGTCGGTGACCTCGAGCAGCGCGTTGCCACCCACCCTGGCCAGCGACAGCGTGACCTCGGTGGCACCTCGGGCGTGCCGCGCGGCGTTGGTCAGCGCCTCCTGGGCGACGCGGTAGACGACCAGCTCGCGCTCCGGGCCGAGGTCGGGGAGGCCCGGGGCGATGGTCCGCCTGACCGGGAGGCCACCGTGGGCGGTGAAGTCCGAGCAGAGCGCGGCCAGGGCGCTGCCGAGCCCGAGGTCCGCGAGCACCCCGGGACGCAGCTCGCGCGCCACCCGGCGTACGTCGTCGAGGCCGGTGCGCGCGCTGTCGCGCAGCAGCTCCAGCTCCTCGACCAGCTCGGCGGGAGCGCGTGCGGCCAGCTGCTTGAGCCCCAGCAGCACCACGGTGAGGTCCTGACCGACCTGGTCGTGCAGCTCCTGGGCGATCCGGTGCCGCTCGGCCTCCTGGGCGGCGAGGGCGCGGGCGTTGCTTGCGCTCCGCTCGGCCTCCAGCCGGTCGAGCATGGCGTTGTAGCTCCCCACCAGACGCGCACCCGGTCCGGTGGCCGGCGTGGTGAGCCGCTGCCCGTCGTGCAGCTCGACGACCTGCATCTCGCGGACCACCCGGTCCACGGGAGCCAGGCTCCGGCGCAGCAGCAGCGCGTTGACGACCAGCACCAGCGCGAGGCCGCCGACGAGGACGACCGCCTCGGAGACGAGCACCTGACGCGAGACGGTCGCCGGCGAGAGCAGCAGCGCCACCGCGCCGAGCGCGAAGACGGCCCCGTTGATGAGCAGCACCTGCCAGTAGAGCGGGAGCCGGGAGAGCCGCTGCAGGGGGTGCACCCCGACAGCGTCCCTGATCGCCGGAGGTGGTGTCACCTCGGGCGAGATGGGTGGCGGTCCCCATGGGCTGCGGCGGTTCCTGCCAGCAGACTCGGAGGTGCCGGTCGAGCGGGGTGAGGAGGTGGCCGATGGTCGGGCAGACCCCCCCGGGTGTGCACCACAGTCCGACTGCCGCCCTCCTCGCCCCGCTCGCGGTCCACGCAGCGGTACGGGCCGATGGAGCCCGCTGACCTCAGCTCGGTCGTCCTCGTGGGCTCGGCCGTGCTGCTCGCCGCGGTCGCGGCGGTCCGCGTGTCCACGCGGGCGGGACTGCCGAGCCTCCTGGTGTACCTCGCGATCGGGCTGGCGCTGGGGGAGTCCGGCATCGGGCTGCCCTTCGAGGACGCCGACCTGACCCAGGTCCTCGGCACGTTCGCGCTCGCCGTGATCCTTGCCGAGGGAGGCTTCACGACCCAGTGGTCGGTGATCCGGCCGGTCGCCCCGCTCGCGGCGGTGCTCGCCACGGTCGGGGTGTTCGTGAGCGTGGCGGTCACCAGCGGACTGGTCTGGCTGGTGCTCGACGTCGACGTCCGCACCGCGATCGTGCTCGGGGCAGTCGCCTCGTCCACGGACGCGGCAGCGGTCTTCTCGGTGCTGCGCCAGCTGCCGATCCGCGGGCGGCTGCGTGCGACGGTGGAGGCGGAGTCGGGCTTCAACGACCCGCCGGTGATCATCCTGGTCACGGTGGTGACCTCCGACGCGTGGGACCGCACCGGGGTCGTCGGCATCGCCGGCGAGATCGGCTACCAGCTGCTCGCCGGCGTGCTGGTGGGCGGCCTGGTGGCGGCGGCCGGCGTACGCCTGCTGGCGCGCAGCGCCCTGCCCGCCTCGGGGCTCTACCCGTTGGCGACGCTGGCGATCGCGTTCCTGGCCTTCGCCACGGCGGGGCTGGCGGGGGCGAGCCCGCTGATGGCGATCTACGTCGCCGGGCTGGTGCTCGGCAACGCGCACCTGCCCCACCGCCGCGCCACCGACAGCTTCGTGGAGGGCCTGGCGTGGCTGGCGCAGATCGGCCTCTTCGTGCTGCTCGGGCTGCTGGCCAGCCCGGACCGGTTGCTGGAGGC
Organism: Nocardioides euryhalodurans; assembly: GCF_004564375.1. NCBI lineage: Bacteria > Bacillati > Actinomycetota > Actinomycetes > Propionibacteriales > Nocardioidaceae > Nocardioides > Nocardioides euryhalodurans. Next base: position 1,312,917 of record NZ_CP038267.1, on the reverse strand, counting down.
GCTGCCGACCGCGCTGGTCGTGGGGGCGGCCCTCACGCTCGTCGCACGGCCGTTGTCGGTGGCGGTGTGCGCGACCCCGTTCGGGATGGCCTGGCGCGACCAGGCGTTCGTCAGCTGGGCCGGCCTGCGCGGAGCGGTGCCGATCGTGCTCGCGACGATCCCGATGAGCGTCGGGCTCCCCGGCGCGGAACGGATCTTCGACGTGGTGTTCCTCCTGGTGGTCCTCTTCACGCTGCTGCAGGGGCCGACCCTGCCGTGGGTCGCCCGGGTCACCGGTGCCGCCGAACCGGTCAACGCCCGTGACGTCGGGATCGACTCCGCACCGCTCGACGACCTCGACGCGATGCTGCTGCAGTTCACCGTGCCGGCGGAGTCACGGCTCGCGGGGGTCGAGGTGCGTGAGCTCCGGCTGCCCCGCGGGGCGGTGCTGTCCCTGCTGCTGCGGGAGGGCGAGCTCTTCGTCCCGAACGAGCGGACCGCCCTGCGCGCCGGCGACCACGCCCTGGTCGCGAGCGCGCGCGTGCACCGCTCGGAGATCGAGCGGCGGCTGCGGCGGGTGAGCCGGGACGGCCGGCTCGCCGAGTGGTACGCCGCCATCGGGCGTGGCGCCGACTCCTGAGTCGCGGAGCGGACCAGGCACGCCTGTTGGCAACAACTGCCAGCAGCACGGCCGCGCGTTGGCCGCTGTTGCTGGTGTGGGGCACCGGCCCGGTCACTAGATTCACCGCATGAGGGTCCTGCTGGCGCTGGGTGGCAACGCCATGACCAACGCCGAGGGCCGCGCACGTGTCGAGGACCAGCAGGCGGCGGCCGCGGTCGCGATGCGGGCCGTGGCGGAGCTGATCGAGGCAGGTGCCGATGTCGTCATCACGCACGGCAACGGTCCCCAGGTCGGCAACCTGCTGGTGAAGAACGAGATCGCCGCGGCCGTCGTGCCGCCCGTGCCGCTGGACTGGTGCGGCGCCCAGACCCAGGCCACGCTCGGCTTCACGCTCATGAACGCCCTCGACAACGAGCTCGCCCGGCGCGGGATCGCACGCCCCACCGCGACGCTGGTGACGCGGGCCCTCGTGGGCGCCGACGACCCCGGGCTGCACCGGCCGTCCAAGCCGATCGGGCGCCACCTGCCCGAGGGGGAGGCGCGCGCTCTCATGGACCACGGCCAGGTGTGGGAGGACCGAGGCCCGAAGGGGTGGCGCCGCATCGTGGCGTCCCCCGAGCCGCGCGAGATCCTCGAGGCCGGCGCGGTCCACACCCTGGTGGCAGCCGGGTACGTCGTCGTCGCCAACGGGGGCGGCGGGGTGCCCGTCGTCCGTGGGGCCGACGGGCTGCGCGGGATCGAAGCCGTGATCGACAAGGACCTCGGCGCCGCGCTGCTCGCGGTCACCGTCGACGCCGAGGTGCTCGTCGTCGCGACCGACGTACCCTCCGCGGTGCTGCGGTACGGACAGCCCGACGCCGAGCCGATCGGTCGCGTGACGGTGTCCGAGATGCGGGGCCACCTGGCGGAGGGGCACTTCGCGAGCGGCTCGATGGGGCCCAAGGTGGAGGCTGCCTGCAGGTTCGTCGAGCACGGCGGCCTCCGCGCCGTCATCACGACCATCGACCAGATCATCGACGCCGTCGCCGGCGAGACCGGCAGCGTCGTCGTGCCCGACCGACCCTGACCCCCAACCCGAGAGGAACCAGCTGATGCCCAGTGCCATCGAGGTCCGCAAGGTGCCGATCCACTCCGTGGCGGACGCCTCGGAGCTGACGAAGCTCATCGACGAGGGGGTGCTCGCGGCCGACCGGGTGATCGCCATCATCGGCAAGACCGAGGGCAACGGCGGGGTCAACGACTACACCCGGATCATCGCGGACCGCGCCTTCCGCGAGGCGCTGGTCGAGAAGGGCGCCGACCCCGAGGCCGTGCAGCAGGTGCCGATCGTGTGGTCCGGCGGCACCGACGGGGTGATCAGCCCCCACGCGACGATCTTCGCGACCGTGCCCGACGAGGACGTCGTCCCGAGCGACGAGCCGCGCCTCACGGTCGGCTTCGCCATGAGCGAGCAGCTGCTGCCCGAGGACATCGGGCGCACCGCGATGGTCACCAAGGTCGCCGACGCCGTGAAGGTCGCGATGGAGCGGGCGGGGATCCAGGACGCCGGCGACGTCCACTACGTGCAGACCAAGACCCCGCTGCTGACCCTCGGCACCATCGCGGACGCCAAGTCGCGGGGGGAGACGGTCTTCACGGAGGACACGCTGTACTCGATGGACGTCTCCAACGGCGGCACCGCCCTCGGGATCGCGGTCGCGCTCGGCGAGATCGACATGCCGACCGACGAGCAGGTGCTCAAGGACCGCACGCTGTTCTCGTCCGTCGCGTCGTGCTCGAGCGGCGTCGAGCTCGACCGGGCCCAGGTGGTCGTCGTCGGCAACGCACCCGGCGTCGGCGGTCGCTACCGGATCGGGCACTCGGTGATGAAGGACGCCCTCGACCAGGACGGCCTCTGGGAGGCGATCCGCGACGCCGGCCTCGACCTGCCGGAGCGGCCGCACCACACCGACCTCGACGGCCGGCTAGTCAACCTGTTCCTCAAGTGCGAGGCGTCCCAGGACGGCGAGGTGCGCGGCCGGCGCAACGCCATGCTCGACGACTCCGACGTCCACTGGCACCGCCAGATCAAGGCTGCCGTCGGCGGCGTCACGGCGGCCGTCACCGGTGACCCGGCCGTCTTCGTGTCCGTGTCGGCAGCCCACCAGGGGCCGGAGGGCGGCGGGCCGGTGGCCGCCATCGTCGACCTCGGCTGAGCCGGCGGAGGACGGCTGGTTCCTCAGTCGACCGGGCGCCCGGCGTACGCCGCCAGCCGCTCGTAGGGGCCGGCGCCCTCGGGTGCGGGCTGCTCGGGGGCGAAGACGTCGCCCCGGTTCTCCGGCGTGAGGCCCTGCGACATGAACGCCAGCGCGCGCTCCGCGACGTCGGGGTCCAGGCCGGAGCTCGGCCGGCCGAGCCCGCGGGCGAGGTCCCAGCCGTGGACGGCGAACTCGGCCGTCATCCAGTCGGCCGACCCGGCGCTCTCGTCCTGCTGGTGCCAGTGGTGCACGAGGTCGTCGGCGGCCTCGCGGAACGCCTCGGCCCACCCGGACTCCGGAGGGGCCGGGTCGGTCGACCAGTCGACGTCCTGCCCCTGGGCTGCCGCGAGGAACTTCCGCGGCGCGGCGAGCAGGTGCGTCGCCAGCCGGCGCACGTCCCAGTCCGTGCAGGGCGTCGGACGGTCGAGCTGGCCCTCGTGGACGGCGGCGACCAGGTCCCCGGCCTGGTCGAGCGCGCGTTGCAGGACGGTGACGGACTCGGTGGTCTCGGACATGGCTCTCGCCTCCTCTCCGTCCAGCGTGCCACGACACACACCCGACCGCGACCGGTGCGGCCACGGCCCCCGTGTCGGTGCCGCATGATGGGGTGGACCCATGACGACCTACCGGCTGGTGACCGAGCGCGTGGCTGCCGCGCGCCCGGTGCTCGACGAGCACCAGCAGGCGGTCGTCGACCACCCCGGCGGGCCGCTGCTGGTGCTGGCCGGCCCCGGGACGGGCAAGACCACGACCCTGGTCGAGGCGATCGCGCGGCGCATCGACGACGGGGCCGACCCGGCGTCGATCCTGGCCCTGACGTTCTCCCGCAAGGCCGCCGAGCAGCTGCGCGACCGGGTGACCGCGCGGGTCGGGCGGACCGTCTCGACGTCGATGAGCTCGACCTTCCACTCCTTCGCGTTCGGCCTGATCCGGCGCTTCGCGCCGCCGGAGCTCTATGCCACGCCGCTGCGGCTGCTCAGCGCCCCCGAGCAGGACGTGGTGCTCCAGGACCTCCTGACCCACGCCCCCGAGTCGGTGCGCTGGCCCGACACGCTGCGGGAGGCGGTCGGCACCCGCGGCTTCGCGCGCGAGGTGCTCGACGTCCTGGCGCGCGCCCGCGAGAAGGGGCTCGGCCCCGAGGAGCTGCGCCGCATCGGCCGGGAGGAGGGCGTGGCCGAGTTCGAGGCCGCGGGCCTGTTCCTCGACCAGTACCTCCTCAACCTCGACCTGCAGGGCGCCACCGACTACGCCGACCTGATCCAGCGCGCCGTGCTCGACGCCGAGGAGCACCGCGCGGAGCTGCGGGCCCGGTTCGCGCACGTCCTCGTGGACGAGTACCAGGACACCGACCCCAGCCAGGTCCGCCTGCTCCGGGCGCTCGCCGGCGACGGCCGCGACCTCACGGTCGTGGGCGACCCCCACCAGTCGATCTACGCCTTCCGCGGCGCCGACGTGCGCGGCATCCTCGAGTTCCCGACCGAGTTCCCCCACGCCGACGGTCGACCCGCCGACGTGGTCGCCCTGCGCACCACCCGACGCTTCGGTCCCCGGCTGCTGCTGGCCTCCCAGCGGGTCGCGGGCCGGCTCTCGCTCCCCGGCAGCATCCCGCCCGAGGTCCGCGAGGCGTTCGCACGCCCCGAGGCCGCAGCCGAGGACCGGCCGGGCGACGGCGTCGAGGTGGTCACCTACGACACCGCCCGTGCCGAGGCCGAGCACCTCGCCGACCGGCTCCGCCGGGCCCACCTCGAGGACGGCCTGCCGTGGTCGCAGATGGCGGTGCTGGTCCGCTCCGGCCGCTCGGTCCTCCCCGCCGTACGCCGCTCGCTGGCCGCGGCGGGTGTGCCCGTCGAGGTCGCGGCCGACGACCTCCCGCTCGGCCAGGAGCCGGCCGTCCAGCCGCTGCTGACCGCCCTGCGGCTCGTCGTCCACCGCGGGATCGACGACCCCGCCTCGCCCCACCACGTCGACGCCCCGACCGTGAGCGGTCTGCTCACCTCGCCGCTCGTCGGCCTCGACGCGACCGAGCTGCGGGCCCTGGCGCGGCAGGCCCGGCTCCGCGAGAAGGCCGTGGCGGCCGCCGAGGAGCGGGTCCCGCGACCCTCCGACGCCCTGGTCAGGGCCGCCGTGCTCGACCCCGCCCTGCTCGAGGGCCTGACCGGCGAGGCCGTCGCCCGCACCGCCTCCTTCGCCCGGCTGCTGGTGCGGGCGCGGGAGGTGCTCGAGGGCGACGGCACCGCCGAGGGCGTCCTCTGGACGCTGTGGGACGGCACGAGCTGGCCGCGACTGCTCCGGTCCCGCGTCGAGGCCGGGGGCCAGGGGGCGCGGCTGGCCCACCGCGACCTCGACGCCGTCGGTGCGCTGTTCGAGGCCGCGGCGCGCGCCGACGAGCAGCGGGGCCACCGGGCCGTGGGCGAGTTCCTGGCGACCCTGCGCGCCCAGCAGATCCCCGGTGACACGCTCGCCGAGGAGGGCGTCCGCGGTGACGCGGTCCGGCTGCTGACCGCCCACCGCGCCAAGGGCCTGGAGTGGGACCTGGTGGTCGTCGCCCACGTCCAGGAGGAGGCGTGGCCCGACCTCCGGCGCCGGGCCTCGCTGCTGGCGCCCGACCGGCTCGGCGGGGACGGGCTGGTGCCCCCGGTCTCGACGCGGGCGATGCTCACCGAGGAGCGGCGGCTCTTCTACGTCGCCTGCACCCGGGCCCGACGGACACTGCTGGTGACCGCGGTGGCCTCGCCCGACGACGACGGCGAGCAGCCGTCCCGGTTCCTGGCCGAGCTCTTCCCGCCCGGCGACGAGCGGCGCATCCGTCACGAGTCCGGCCGCCCGCGCCGCCCGCTGTCGTTGGCCGGGCTGGTCGCCGAGCTGCGGCGTACGGTCTCCGACCCGGCGACCGCCGAGCCCCTGCGCCTGGCGGCCGCGCGACGCCTGGCCCGGCTCGCGACCGAGCGGATCGGCGACCGCTCGCTCGTGCCGGCGGCCGACCCGGCGACCTGGTGGGGCACCCGCGCCCTGACCGCCAGCGACCGCCCTCTGGTCGCTCCCGGGCGTCCGGTGCCGGTGACCGCCAGCATGCTCTCCTCGATCACCGAGTGCCCGGCCAAGTGGTTCCTCGAGCGCGAGGCAGGCGGAGCGCGCGCCACCAGCGCCTCGCAGGGCTTCGGAAACGTCGTCCACGCCATCGCCGACGGCGTGACCCGAGCCGACCTCGGCGACGACACCGGGGTGGTGCTCGACCCCGGCGCGGGCGACCCCGTCGACGGCCTGATGGGCCTGGTCGACGACGTCTGGCGGCAGCTGACGTTCCGCACTCCCTGGTCGGCCACGCGCGAGCGCGAGCAGGTGCGGGCCGCGCTCGCCCGGTTCCTCGACTGGCACCGGCTGGAGCGGGGCCGCAGCGTCGTCGCGTCCGAGGCCGACTTCCGGGCGGAGGTGGTGCTCCCCGACGGCGAGCAGGTGCTCCTGCGAGGCCGCGCCGATCGGCTCGAGGTCGACACCGACGGCCGGGTCGTCGTCATCGACCTCAAGACCGGCAAGTACCCCCTGCCCGACAAGGAGATGGTCGAGCACCCGCAGCTCGGCCTCTACCAGTACGCCGTCGACCACGGCGGCTTCGCCGACCGCCTCGGCCCCGGCGCGGAGGCGGGAGGCGCCGAGCTCTGGCAGCTGCGCAAGGGGACCAAGGCCCTCAAGGTGCAGTCGCAGGAGCCCCAGCGGCCAGGGGAGTCGGGCACCCTCCCGATCGAGGAGCAGCTGATGGCCGCGGTGCAGGTGGTCCGCAAGGAGGCCCTCGAGGTCCGCCCCGGCAAGGTCTGCGACCACTGCGACTTCCAGCTGCTCTGCCCCGCCCAGCAGTCCGGGACGGTGCTGTCGTGACCCCCGTCGAGATCCATACCCCCGCCGACCTGCAGGCGGTGATGCAGGCCAGGTTCCCCGTCAGCGAGGAGCAGTGGCCGGCCGTCAGCGCGCCGTTGGAGCCGACGGTCGTGATCGCCGGCGCCGGGTCCGGCAAGACGACGCTGATGGCGGCCCGGGTCGTCTACCTCGTCGCCACCGGCCAGGTGCGCGCCGACGAGGTGCTGGGCCTCACCTTCACGTCCAAGGCCGCCGGCGAGCTCGCCATCGACATCCGGGTCGCGCTCTCCCGGGCCGGGCTGCTGCCCGAGGTCGCCACCGAGGACGAGGAGCGGCTCGAGCCGACCGTGGCGACCTACAACGCCTACGCAGCCTCCCTGCTCACCGAGCAGGGCCTGCGGATCGGCCACGAGCCCGACACCCGGGTGATGGCCGACGCCTCCCGCTACCAGCTCGCCGGACGCGCCGTGGCTCGCCACACCCACGAGGTCCAGCTCCTCACGGACAGCCCCAAGCACGTCATCGGCAACCTGCTGGCCCTCGACGGCGCGATGAGCGAGCACCTCGTGGCGCCCGACGACGTCCGGGCGTTCGACGCGCGCGAGCAGCGCGCGATGGAGGCGGCGCTCGCGACGGAGAAGGCCAAGGCCGACCTCCAGAAGGTGCTCGACAAGATCGCCGAACGCGCCGAGCTGCTCCGGCTCGTCGAGGACTACCGCCGGCTCAAGCGGGAGCTGGGGCTGATGGACTTCTCCGACCAGATCGAGCTCGCCACCCGGCTCGCCCGCGAGCACCCCGACGTGGGGGCGGGGGAGCGGGCCAAGTTCCGGATCGTGCTGCTCGACGAGTACCAGGACACCTCCGTCGCGCAGTCGATGCTGCTCGGCGCGCTCTTCTCCGGCCCCGACGCCGGGCAGGGGCGCGGTCACGCCGTGACCGCCGTCGGAGACCCCAACCAGGCGATCTACGGCTGGCGCGGAGCGTCGGTGTCCAACATCCTCCACGTCGGGCGCACCTTTCCCCGGGCCGACGGCTCACCCGACATCCCGCGCCACCAGCTCACGGTGAGCCGACGGTCCGACGCCTCGATCCTGGAGGCGGCCAACCACCTCGCGCGGCCGCTCTACGCCGACCCCGCCGTGCCGCTCACGCCGCTGCGACCGGCCGAGGGTGCCGCACCGGGCGAGGTGCGCGCCAGCCTCCACCCGAGCGTGGCCGCGGAGCTGGCGTGGCTGCCCGGCCAGGTGCACGCCGCCCAGCGGGACATCGCAGCCCTCCCCGAGGATCCCCGCGAGCCCGGGACCTGGCGCCGGATCGGTGTGCTCACGCGTGACAACGCCACGGCGGCCGAGGTCTTCGACGCCCTGACCGCCGACGGGATCCCGGTCGAGATCGTCGGACTCAACGGCCTGCTCCGCCTGCCTGAGGTCTCGATGGTGGTCTCGACGCTCACCCTGCTCCACGACCTGACCGCCAACGCCGACCTGCTCAACCTCCTCACGGGTCCCCGGTGGGCGATCGGGCCGCGTGACCTGGCGATCCTGGGCCGTCGCGCCCGCGACCTGGCCGCCGACCCCGAGGGGCGCTCCTCCCGCGGGCGGCTCATCGACGAGCTCGAGCAGGCCGTCGCCGGGGCTGACCCGACCGAGATCCTGTCCCTCTGCGACGCCATCGACGACCCCGGTGACGCCACCTACCCCTACTCCGCGGCCGCGCGGGAGCGGTTCGCGCTGCTCTCCGGGGAGCTGCGGATGCTCCGTCGTCACGGCGGGGAGTCGTTGCTCGACCTGGTGCGGCTGATCATCGACACCACCGGCATCGACGTCGAGCTGGCCTCCTCCACCTCGGCGGCGGCCTCCGCCCGGCGCGACAACCTCGACCTCTTCGTGAAGGCCGTCGCGGAGTTCCAGGCCATCGACGGCGACCACTCCCTCGGGTCCTTGCTCGCCTACCTCGAGGCCGAGGACGAGCTCGGGACCGGCCTCGACGTCGCCACCCCGACCGAGGCCGACTCGGTGAAGCTGCTGACCGTCCACCGCGCCAAGGGGCTGGAGTGGGACGCGGTGTTCCTGGTCGGGGTCAGCGAGAAGAAGTTCCCCACCGAGCGCTCCCGCAGCCTGTGGACCTCGGTGGGCTGGGTGCTGCCCTCACCACTGCGGGGCGACGCCGTGGACCTGCCGCAGCTCACCGAGCGCACCCGCGCCGGGCTCGAGGACTTCAAGAAGCGGAGCCGCGAACACGAGGCGGTCGAGGAGCTCCGGCTCGGCTACGTCGCGGTCACCCGCGCCCGCAGCCTGCTCAGCGTCTCCTCCCACTGGCGCCTCTACCGCGCGGCGCCGATCGGCCCCTCCCGCTACCAGCAGGCGGTGGTGGAGGCGATCGCTGCCCGCGGCGCGTCACCGGAGCCGTGGACGCCGGAGCCCGAGGTGGCGGAGCTCGCCGCCATCGGTCCCGAGCCGCAGCCCTGGCCGGTCACCGAGCACACCGCCGAGGCGCTGCGGCGGCTCGAGGCCTCCGAGCTCGTGCGCGAGGTCGACCCGGCCGCCGACGACGACGAGCTCGACCTCGCCTCGCTGGCGGAGGTGCAGGCGTGGGACGACGCGATCGAGCGGCTGCTCGACGAGGCGCGGGCCGACCGGGCCGACGTCGTCGACGTACCCCTGCCGTCGAGCCTGTCCGCCACGGCACTGGCGCGGTTGCGGGACGACCCCGAGGGCTTCGCCCGCGACCTGGCCCGGCCGATGCCGAGGCCGCCGGCTCCGGCGGCCCGCTTCGGCACCCGCTTCCACGCCTGGGTGGAGGCGCGCTTCGGGCAGCAGCAGCTGATCGACGCCGACGAGCTCCCCGGACGCGCCGACGCCGAGATCGACGACGCCGACGACCTCGCCGCGCTGGTCGCCGCCTTCGAGTCAGGGCCTTTCGCCGACCGTGCCCCCCACGCCGTGGAGGCGCCCTTCGCGCTGGTGCTGGCCGGCCAGGTGGTGCGCGGCCGGATCGACGCCGTCTACGCCGAGCCCGACGGGAGCTTCCTCGTCGTCGACTGGAAGACCAACCGCCGGCGCACCGCCGACCCGCTCCAGCTCGCCCTCTACCGCCTGGCGTGGGCCGAGCTCACCGGCGTGCCGCTCGACCGGGTCCGCGCCGGCTTCTTCTACGTCCGCCACGGCGAGCTCGTGGAGCCGGAGGCCCTGCCCGGTCGTGAGGAGCTCGAGGGCCTGGTCAGCCCGGCTGCGACGCCGTGAGCGCGACCTCGACCATCCGGCCGAAGGTCTGCTCCCGCTCCTGAGAGGTGGTCTCCTCGCCGGTGACGATGTGGTCGGAGACGGTGCAGATCGCCAGCGCCCGGCGGCCGTGCTTCGCGGCCAGCGTGTAGAGCGCGCTCGCCTCCATTTCGACGGCCAGCACCCCGTAGTCCACCATCCGCGCGACCAGCTCGGGTCGGGCGGCGTAGAAGGAGTCGCTGGAGAAGATCAGCCCCACGTGGGCCTCGGGAGCGGCCGCGGCAGCGTCGCGGAGCAGCCCGAAGTCGGCGACGGGGGCGTAGTCGAGTCCCTCGAAGGCGATGTGGTTCATCGAGGAGTCGGTGCACGCGCCGGAGGCGATGACCAGGTCCCGGATGGCGAGCTTCTCGGTGAGCGCGCCGCACGAGCCGACCCGGATGGCGGTCTGCACGTCGTAGTCGCGGAAGAGCTCGTTGGCGTAGATGGCCAGCGACGGCTGCCCCATGCCCGACCCCTGGACCGAGACCGGGCGGCCCTGCCAGGTGCCCGTGAAGCCGTACATCCCGCGCACCTCGCTGTAGCAGCGGGCGTCGTCGAGGAAGGTCTCGGCGATCCACTTCGCCCGGAGCGGGTCGCCGGGCATCAGGACGGTGGGTGCGATGTCGCCGGGTGCGGCGCCGATGTGGGTGCTCACAGGGGTGGAAACTACCGGCGACGCCGCGCGTTAGCCTCATCGACGTGACCGACGAGCTGCTGCCCCACGTCGCCCTCTCGCGGCACGCCCACAACCGCCTGGGCCTGCAGCGCACGGACGAAGCGTGGCTCGAGGAGCGCTGGGCCGACCCGGCCACGCGGGTCCTGGTCGTGGCCGGGACCCGGCTGCGGGTCCTCGGCGGGGAGGTGCCGCTCGTCCCGGCGGCCGAGGCCCCGGACGGCACCCGGGTGCTGCTGGGCGAGACCGACGGGACGACCTGGTTCGCCTCGATCGTGGCGCCGGAGGCGGCGCCGGGCGACCCCGAGGAGTGGGTACCGCTGCGCGGGCTGCTGCCCGCGCTGCCGGGACGTCCCGAGCTGGCCCCGCTGCTCTTCCACGCGATCGGGCTCGCCGAGTGGCACCACGCCACCCGCTTCTGCCCCCGCTGCGCGACCCCACTGGTCTCGCGGGCGGCGGGTCACGAGCTGCGGTGCCCGCGGTGCGACCGCGCGCAGTTCCCGCGGACCGATCCGGCCGTGATCATGGCGGTGCGCCACGGCGAGGAGCTCCTGCTCGGTCGGCAGCCGCGCTGGCCAGCGGACCGCTGGTCGACCCTGGCCGGGTTCTGCGAGCCGGGCGAGACGCTCGAGGACGCCGTACGCCGGGAGGTCGACGAGGAGGTCGGCGTCCGGGTCGGCGAGGTGACGTACTTCGGCAACCAACCCTGGCCGCTGCCGGCCAGCCTGATGCTGGGGTTCGTGGCCCACGCAGAGACCCGTGAGATCGATGTCGACGGGGCGGAGATCGAGGCCGCGCGGTGGTTCTCGCGAGAGGAGTTCGCGGCCGCCGTCGCCGCCGGTGAGATGCAGGTGCCGCGCGGCGTCTCGATCTCGTCGTCGCTGATCGCCGACTGGTACGGCGGCCCGCTTCCCGGCTCGGACTGACCGGGCCTGACCCCCTGTCGCGGCCGTCGTCGCGGTGTCACGATGGGCCATGGCCGGCGCAGTGGTGCGGTGTGCGGCCGTCGCGGCGACGACCGGCGGCCTTGCCTGGGTCGGCAAGGGCGCGATGATCCTCGCCGGGAGGCCCCAGCCCCCGCTGCTGCTGGAGCTGGGCCTGCCCTGCTTCGGCCTCGCCCTGCTGCTGCTGGCGCTCGAGGCCGGGTCGCGGACCGCGACCGCCCTCGGAGTCGTGGCGACCGGCGGCGGAGCGGTCGCCCTCGCTCTCGACCTGTTCGACCGGTGGCCCGACCCGGCGATCACGACGGCTGGCCTGGCCCTCGTGGTCGGGCTCGTGCTGCTCCGCCCGTCCGATCAGCCCGGACGCTGGGGCCCTCGCGCGATCGGCCTGGCGACGGTGCCGGTCACGGCTGCGGGAGGTCTGCTGGCGCTCGTCGACGAGGCGCTGCTCGAGGTGTCGACGGTCGTGCTCGGCCTGGCCTGGACCTGGCTCGGCGTACGCCTGTGGCGCGCGCCGGCAGCGGTGCGCGAGCCCCGGACGGTCAGGCCAGGGCCGCGAGCTTCTGCTTGACCTGCGAGACCGAGGGGTTGGTCTGGCTGGTGCCGTCGGTGAACACCAGCGTCGGCACGGTCTGGTTGCCGCCGTTGGCCGCCATCACGATGTCGGCGGCGTCCGGCTGCTGCTCGATGTCGACGATGTCGAACTCGATGCCCTCGCGGTCCAGCTGGCCCTTCAGCCGCACGCAGTAGCCGCACCAGGGGGTGGTGTACATCGTGAACGAACTCATCTGGGGGGTGTCCTCGCTCGCGTCTAGGGTGTGATCCGTCCCGGATAACCAACGACGCCACGGAGTTGTTCCCTGCATGCCCGCTCCCGACGACCTGCTCGCCGCGCTCGACCCCGAGCAGCGCCGGGTGGCCGAGGCGCTGCGCGGTCCGGTGCGCGTGCTGGCCGGGGCCGGCACGGGCAAGACCCGCGCCATCACCCACCGGATCGCCTACGGCGTGGCGACGGGCGTCTACCAGCCGACCGAGGTGCTGGCCGTCACGTTCACGACGCGCGCAGCGGGGGAGATGCGGACCCGGCTGCGCCACCTCGGGGCCGGGGGAGTCCAGGCGCGAACCTTCCACTCCGCGGCGCTGCGCCAGCTGCGCTTCTTCTGGCCGCGCGTCCACGGCACGGAGCTGCCGACCCTGACCGAGTCCAAGCTCGGGCTGCTGGCCGGTGCCGCCCGCCGCTGCCGGGTCCCGGGCGACCAGGCGCTGCTGCGCGACCTGGCCTCGGAGATCGAGTGGGCCAAGGTCAGCAACGTCCACCCCGACGACTACGCCCGGGTGGCGCCCGCCCGCGGCCGGGAGGTGACGGGCCAGGACCCCGAGACCGTCGCGAGGGTCTTCTCCGCCTACGAGGACGGCAAGCGCAGCCAGGGCCGGATGGACATGGAGGACGTGCTCCTCTTCACCGCCGGGATGCTGGCCGACGACGAGCGGGTCGCCGCCCAGATCCGTTCCCAGTACAAGCGCTTCGTCGTCGACGAGTTCCAGGACGTCTCGCCGCTGCAGTCGGCGCTGCTCGACCTCTGGCTCGGCGGCCGCGACGAGCTGTGCGTGGTCGGTGACCCGGCCCAGACGATCTACTCCTTCGCCGGAGCCCGGGCCGACTTCCTGCGCGACTTCCCTGCCAAGTACGACGCGACCACCTCCGTCGAGCTGGTCCGCAACTACCGCTCCTCCCCGCAGGTCGTCGACACCGCCAACCAGCTGCTGGCCGGCACGTCGAGCCAGGGCGTCGCTCTCCGCGCGCAGCGTCCCGCCGGCCCCGAGGTCACCTTCACCGGTCACCCCGACGAGGTCGCCGAGGCGGCCGAGGTCGCCGACCAGCTCAAGCGGCTCGGAGCCTCCGGGGTGCCGTGGTCGGAGATGGCCGTGCTGTTCCGGATCAACGCCCAGTCCGAGCACCACGAGGAGGCGCTGGCCGAGCGCGGGATCCCCTACGTCATCCGTGGCGCCGCACGCTTCTTCGACCGCCCCGAGGTCCGCCAGGGAGTGACCCTGCTGCGCGGCACCGCCCGCGGCGGGGAGGCCACCGGCGAGATGGTCGACACCGTCCGGGCCACGCTGGCGGGGCTCGGCTGGAGCCCGGAGCCGCCGTCCTCGCGTGGGCAGGTCCGTGACCGGTGGGAGTCCTGGCAGGCCCTGGTCGACCAAGCCGTGGAGTTCGCGGCGGGGGAGGGTGGTGACCTCGGCGCCTTCGTCGACGAGCTCGACCGCCGGGCCGCCGAGCAGCACGCCCCGGTGGCCGACGGCGTCACCCTCACCACCTTCCACGCGGCCAAGGGGCTCGAGTGGGACGCCGTGATGCTCACCGGCATCCAGGACGGCACGCTGCCGTTCAGCCACGCCGACACCCCTGCCGAGATCGAGGAGGAGCGCCGCCTCCTCTACGTCGGCATGACCCGGGCCCGGCTCCACCTCGCGGTCTCGTGGAGCCTCGCCCGCAACCCAGGCGGCCGCCCCAACCGGCGCCCCTCCCAGTTCGTGACCGCCATGCTCCCCGCCCAGGAGCGGCCGCAGGCCGCGCCCAAGCGGCGGCGGGCCGTCCACTGCCGTGAGTGCGGCAAGCCGCTCTCGACCGCCGCCCAGAAGAAGCTCGGCCGTTGCGACGACTGCCCGGCCTCCTACGACGAGGAGCTCTTCGAGCGGCTCCGTGACTGGCGCCGCACGCGTGCCGGCGAGGACGAGGTCCCCGCCTACGTCGTCTTCACCGACGCCACCCTGCAGCTCATCGCCGAGCACAAGCCCACCTCGGAGAGCGCCCTGCTCGCGATCAGCGGGGTGGGTCGCAGCAAGCTGGAGCGCTACGGCGACGAGGTCCTGGGCCTGCTCGCCTGACCGCCGGGTCGCTGGCGGAGAGTGGCAGGAGGTCGACGGAAAAAGTCAGGAAATGCCCAGAAAATAGTTTGCCCCTTACGCGGATGAACCGGTAACTTCTCTCTCACAACCCGTCGCGCACAGGACCTTGGCACGGTTCGCGCCCTACACGCCGAAGGAGGTGGCACGCATGATCAACACGATGATCCCGATGACGGCTCAGATCCCGTCCGGTTCTGCCCTGCCCACCTCCGCCTCGACGACGGCTGCCCTCGCTGGCACCCGCGCCGACGCGGCCTTCGGCATGGCGCCCGCCGGCGCGATCTGCATCGCTCCCACGTACGTCGTTCGCGACCGGCACGTGGCCGGCGATGTCCTCGCCCAGGGCACGTTCCCGGGTTCCACCGCCTGGAGTCCACCGACCAGCTGACACCACCAGCATCGGCAGCCTCCAGGCCGCGGACCCGAGACCCGGGATCCGCGGCCTTTCTGTTTCCGCACCACACCAGCGATCAGACTCAGTAGGAGGTGACCAACGATGACCATCAGCGTTCTCGACCGCACTGATGGGATGACCGATGCCACCCTCAGCAACGGACTCGGCGGCCTGCACGACGCCGCCGGGGAGGTGGACGAGGAGCAGCTGCCCTGCCGGGTGAACGACCCGGAGCTGTGGTTCGCCGAGTCCCCGCAGGACGTGGAGTTCGCCAAGATCCTCTGCACGGACTGTCCCGTGCGCGACCTCTGCCTCACCGGCGCCAAGCAGCGCCGTGAGCCGTGGGGGGTCTGGGGCGGCGAGCTCTTCCTGCAGGGAGTCGTGATCCCGCGCAAGCGGCCTCGCGGCAGGCCCCGCAAGAACCAGGCAGCCTGACCCACCCGCCGAGCCGAGAGGCATCCAGCACCACACCATGACCACATCGAAGAACCGGAGCAATGAGATGGACCTGATGAACGAAGACCTGGCACGGGCACAGATGTCCGTGCGCCTGGGAGAGGCGCAGCAGATGCGACGGGCCCACCACGTGGCCCATGCCCGTCGCGTGAGCCGCAAGGCCGAGAAGGCCGCGCGGCAGGCACGCCTCGCCCTCGCCCGCGCGATCTGAGGGAGCCGGCGGCCGACCGTACGACGGGGGCCACCTCCACCCTGATCGCTGGGTGAGTCGAGAGGCAGGAGCCGGACCGGCGCCGAGAGGCGCCGTGTCCGGCTCCTGTCATGTCCGGAGTTGGTCGCCCGCGCAGGGTTACCCTGAGTGGCGTGACCACCTGCGACTTCTGTGGCCGCCACGAGACGGACGAGGCCAACACGCTCACGTGGAGCTTCGCCGTGGAGAACGGACGCCCGCGGACCTACTGCGAGGAGTGCTCGCGCGCCAACTTGCGCGCGATGGAGGGCAAGCTCGACAGCGAGTGGTGGTGAGCCGGTCGCTCAGCCGGCCACCAGGTCGCCCCAGGCGCAGCCGCAGCGCGGGTGTCGCCGCCAGCCATGGGTCCGGGGGCCGTCGTCGCACAGCTCGACCGTCGCCGACCAGGTGACCGGGCGGCCGCCGTCGACCCAGGTGGCGAGGTCACGCACCGCCCAGCCCAGCGCCAGCTGCAGGACCTCGGGCGCCGGGACGTCGCCGGGATCGGGGTCGTGGTGCTGCTCCAGCACCAGGGGATGACGAGGGTCGCGGTCGGTGAGGTGCTCGTCGACGCAGCGCACGCAGGCCGTCAGACCAGGCACGACCAGCGGGCCGAGTCGAGCGCGCCCGGCCACCACCGTCACGGGCAGGTGGGCGCGGTCGGTCTGCACCGCGTGGTCGAGGTCCGCGCGCCGGGGCTCGGCGCCGGTCCGGACGAGCAGGGTCATGGTCGGCGGCTCGTGGGGACCGGGTGGGGCGAGCCCGGCGACGGCCAGCGCCGCCCGGACCGCTGCCGCACGCACCGGGTCCTCGGCCACGACCGCCACCCCGGCGGTCTCGCGGAGCCGCCGCCGCACCACGGCGGCGTCGACGGTCTCGAGCAGGTCACGGTCGAGGAGGCAGCCGACCGTGGCCACCGACTCCGGGTCGACGTGGGCGGGGTCGAGGCCCTGGCCGAGGCTGCGCAGCAGCCGACGCACGGGATCGGTGTCGGGCAGCACCAGCCGTCGGTCGGCGTGCAGGCCGACCTGGAGCTGGCCGGCGCCGCGACGGCTGACGCGCACCCCGGGCCGGAGTCGCAGCGGGGCTCGCGAGGCGTGCTCGGGCATGCCGGCACCTTGGCACAGCCGGGCGAGACGTGGCGCCCGTCGTCCACAGGGCCCGGGCGTGCGAACGGCGACCCCTGCCCGGGTGCCGGGCAGGGGTCGCCGTCGACGAGAAGATCGGCGGGCGTCAGCCCTTGCCGAGGATGCGGTTGAGGTTGGTGCCGCAGACCGGGCACACGGCCTTCGCCATGCGGGTGCCCTTGTCGTTGACCTTGACCTCGCCCTCCGCCTCGCGCTTCTCCTTGCACTTGACGCAGTAGAACTCGCCGCTCCAGGTCTCCGCCATGACGGCCTCCTTGCTCTTCGTTTGTACGGTCGTCGCGGCGGGAGGCCCTGGGGGAAGCCCGCCGGGGGCCGGGGCGCACCCCGGACCGTTTCCGACCCTACGGCACCGAGGCCCCCGAGGGGGCCCACCGCGCGTCCGGGCGTGGCTCACTACCCTCGGCCCATGCCTGACCTCACCCACCTGCGACTCGAGCGGCCCGCCGAGGGCGTCGCCGTCCTGACCCTCGACAACCCGGACCAGCGCAATGCCATGTCCGAGCCGATGACGACCTCGTGGGTCGCCGCCGTGGACGAGCTCGCGGCCGACCGTTCCCTCCGCGCCGTCGTGGTGACGGGGGAGGGGTCGGCGTTCTGCTCGGGCGGCGACACCTCCTGGATCGCCAGCGAGCCGGACGCGACCGTCGACGAGCTGCGGACGCGGATGCTGCCCTTCTACCGCGCCTGGCTCTCGATCCGCCGGCTCGAGGTGCCGACCATCGCGGCCGTCAACGGAGCCGCGATCGGAGCGGGACTGTGCCTGGCCCTGGCCTGCGACCTGCGGTACGCCGCGGCCGGATCGCGACTGGGCGTGCCGTTCGTCCGGCTGGGGATGCACCCCGGCATGGCCGGCACCTGGCTGCTGCCCGAGGCGATCGGCCACGCCCACGCGCGCGACCTGCTGCTGACCGGCAGGGTGGTCGACGCGGACGAGGCGCTGCGGCTGGGGCTGGTCTCGCGGGTGCTCGCCCCGGAGTCCCTGCTCGACGAGGCGGTCTCGGTCGCCACCACCATCGCGGGCAACGCACCTATCCCGACCCGGTTGACGACCCTGGCGCTGCGCGACGGCGGCCACGCCGACGCCGAGGCGGCGCTGCAGTGGGAGGCGATGGCGCAGCCGCTGACGCTCGCCACGGCCGACCTGCAGGAGGGGATCGCCGCCGCCCGCGAGAAGCGTGCGCCTCGCTTCACCGGTCGCTGAGCCCCGGTCCTGCATGAGAAGAGGCCCCTGGCCCGCCTCGACGACACGTGCCTTCCCCTTGCCCGTGTCGCGTCGACGGGCCCGGGGCCTCATCTGGTCCCCACGCTAGGAGAGCGGTCGGTCGCCGGTCAACGGATCCGGGCGGGCTGGCGTCCCCTGCTGTGGACAAGCCTGTGGACAAGGGTGTGGGCGAAGGTGGCGTACCCGTGGAGAGGCGGGGGAGGAGGCTGTGGAGAGCCGGAGCGCCGCCCCTCGCGACCCCCGCTGAGCAGCCACAATGGTGTCCACCGGGTGTGGACGAAAGATTGTCGAGGACGGGAGCAGCGTGAGCGAGACCTACACGGCCGGTCCGGTGGCCGCCCTGCGCCGGATCGCGTTCCTGATGGAGCGTGGGCGCGAGGAGACGCGGCGGATCGAGGCGTTCCGGGCCGCCGCCGCGGCGATCCTGCCGCTGCCGGCCGACGAGGTCGCCGACCGGGTCGAGTCGGGGACCATCACCGAGCTCGCCGGGATCGGGCCGAGCACGGGCGCCGTGATCTCCGACGCGGTCCGGGGTGTGGTGCCCGAGCGGCTCGCCAGGCTCGAGGCCGAGCACGACGGGCCGCTGGCCCCTGGCGGCCGGGCGTTGCGCGCGGCGCTCCGGGGCGACCTCCACTGCCACTCCGACTGGTCCGACGGTGGGTCGCCGATCGAGGAGATGGCCTTCACCGCCATCGAGCTCGGCCACGACTACCTCGTCCTCACCGACCACTCGCCCCGGCTGAAGGTCGCGCGGGGGCTCAGCGCGGAACGGCTGGCCCGCCAGCTCGACGTCGTCGACGCCGTCAACGACCACCTCGGCGGGGCGTTCACGCTGCTCAAGGGGATCGAGGTGGACATCCTCGACGACGGGTCGCTCGACCAGACCGACGAGATGCTGGCCCGGCTCGACGTGCGGGTCGCCAGCGTCCACTCCAAGCTCCGGATGGAGTCCGCGGCGATGACCCGCCGCATGGTGGGGGCGATCCGCAACCCCCGGACCAACGTCCTGGGTCACTGCACCGGACGCCTGGTCACCGGCAACCGCGGCACCCGCCCGAGCAGCGACTTCGACGCCCGTGCCGTGTTCGAGGCGTGCGTGGAGCACGACGTCGCCGTCGAGATCAACTCCCGTCCCGAGCGGCGCGACCCGCCGACCCGGCTGCTCGAGCTCGCCCGTGACACCGGTTGCCTCTTCTCGATCGACAGCGACTCGCATGCGCCCGGCCAGCTCGACATGCTCGACTACGGCTGCGAGCGGGCCGAGGAGGCGGGCATCGACCCCGACCGGATCGTCAACACCTGGCCGCAGGAGCGGCTGCTGGCCTGGGCCAACGGCTAGATTTCGGCCATGGAGGTCCGACCCGAGGTGGAGGTGCGACGGTCCAAGCGGCGCCGTCGTACGGTCTCGGCCTACCGCGAGGGCGACCGGATCGTGGTGATGATCCCCGCGACGCTGACCCGTGCCGAGGAGCGGGAGTGGGTCGCGACGATGCTCGCCAAGCTGGAGCGCTCGGAGAAGCGCCGCCGCCCCAGCGACGACGACCTCGTGCGACGGGCCCACGAGCTCTCCAACCGCTACCTCGGCGGCATGGCCGAGCCCGAGTCGGTCCGGTGGGTCGACAACCAGATGTCCCGCTGGGGCTCCTGCACGCCCGGTGACCGCACCATCCGGCTGTCGGCCCGGCTGCAGGGGATGCCGGCTTGGGTGATCGACTACGTCCTCGTCCACGAGCTCGCCCACCTGCTGGAGTCCGGGCACGACGCGCGCTTCTGGGCCTGGGTCGACCGCTACCCGCAGGCCGAGAAGGCCAAGGGCTACCTGCTGGGCTGGTCGGCCGCGGCGCGGCTGGACCCGCCACCCGGCGGCGACGTCGACTGAACCCGGAGCCGGGCGTGGGCGAGCGCGATCGCCTCGTCCCACGCGTGCCCCTCACCCGGGATCCCGTCCACCGGCCACCAACGGACGTCGAGCGACTCGTCGCTCACGGCATGCTCGGCACTGGCGGGGGCCACCGCGAGGAACCACACGTCGAGGTGGTGCACGTCCCCGCCGTCACCGCAGAACGGGACGGCGTGCTCGTCGAGCCGCAGCGGCACCGGGTCGAGCGCCAGGTCGGCGATCCCGGACTCCTCGACCGCCTCGCGCCGGGCGGCACCCAGGAGCGTGCGGTCCGCGGGCTCGCAGTGCCCCCCGAACTGGAACCACTGCCCGGCCTTGGCGTGCAGCGTCAGCAGCACCAGCCGGCCGTCGGTCGACAGCACGAGGGTGCTGGCGGTGAGGTGGTCGGGCCGACAGTCGCGCTCCATGCCGTCCGGTCGGTCGGTGAGGTGGGTGACGTAGCGGTCGCGCAGGCGTGCCTGCGGCGCGGACGGCGGCGTCCAGGCCCGCAGGGTGGCCAGGGCGTCGGCGTGGAGCTCGGCGGTCACTCCCCGGTCGGCCGACCGTCGCCGGGCTCGCCCTGCTCACCGTCGAGCAGTCCGCGCAGACCGGCCTCGAACTCCTCGTCGCTGAGCTCCTCGGGCGCGGCGGCGTCCTCGCGGAAGCCGAGCGGGTCGTCGAGGTCCGCGTCGGTCGGCAGCAGGTGGGGGCTCATCCAGACACCGTCGCGCGCCTCGGCACCCTGCCGGGTCCGCAGCGACCCCCACAGGACGGAGGCGTCACGCAGTCGGCGCGGCCGCAGCTCGAGGCCCACCAGCGACGCGAAGGTCTGCTCGGCGGGACCGCCCGACGCCCGGCGACGGCGTACGGCCTCCTGGAGCCTGGTGGCGGCGGGCATCCGCTCGCCGGCGGCCTGGCCGACGACCTCGTCGACCCAGCCCTCGACGAGGGCGAGGGTGACCTCGAGCCGCTGCAGAGCCGCCTGCTGCTCGGGCGTCTGGTCCAGCTCGAACATGCCGCCCTCCATCATCCGCTGCAGCGCCTCGGGGTTGGACGGGTCGAGGCCGCGCATCTGCTCCTCGATCGAGGACTGCAGGTTGGCGGTGTTGATCTCCAGCCCGCGCGCGTAGTCGGTGACCGCGCCGATCAGGTGCTCGCGCAGCCACGGGACGTGGGCGAAGAGGCGCTGGTGGGCCGCCTCGCGCAGCGCGAGGTAGAGGAGCACGTCGTCCTCGGTCACGTCGAGCCCCTCGGCGAACGCGGCGACGTTGACCGGGACCAGCGCGGCCTTGCCGGGCTCGGTCAGGGGCAGGCCGATGTCGGACCCGGTCAGCACCTCGCCGGCGAGCGCCCCCAGACCGGAGCCGATCTGGGAGGCGAGCATCGCGCCGACGGCCTTCTGGAGCATCCCGATCAGCGGGCCGCCCATGCCCTGGGCCTGCTCGGGGAGCGCGGAGGAGAGGGCGTTGACTGAGGAGGCCGCGATCGGCTCGACCAGTCCCTTCCACACGTCGGTGGTGCCGACGATCCACTCGGCGCGGCTCCAGGCCACGGACGAGGTCACGCCGGAGGGGAAGTCGGTGGCCCCGTCAAGCCAGTGGTCGGCCAGCCGGAGCGCGTCGGCGACGGCGTCGCGCTGCTTCTGGGTCGGCGTCGGGTCGGCCTCCGAGGCCGCCTGCTTGCGGGCCATGTCGAGCGCGACGTCCCAGTTGAGGGGTCCGTCGTACGGCTGCATCATGGCCTGCAGCTGGCTGAAGAGCTGGCTCAGGTCGGGGGTCCCGCCCCCGCCGCCGCCGAAGAACTGCTCGAACGGCGTTCCCTTGAAGGGGTTCTGGCCGTCGTCGGGGTCGTTGCTCATCTCGGGGTCCCTGTTCGAAGTGGAGCGCAGCGAGCATTCGAATGGGGTGAGTTCATGGTGTCCACGGTACGCGGATCGGGCAACCGGCGTCGTGCCCCGTCGGCCGGGCTAGGGTCGACCTGTGACCGACGCCCAGACCGGCCCCGCCACGGGGTCCGTGATCCGCCTGGTCGACCTGCGCGAGACGCCGCTCGACGTCACCGAGGTCGTCGACGCGCTCGACGACGACGCCTCCGGGGGGCTGACGCTGTTCGTCGGCAGGGTCCGCGACCACGACGGGGGCAAGGCGGTCGACGGCCTCGACTACTCCGCCCACCCGACGGCGAGCGAGCGGCTCCACGCCGTGTGCCGCCGGGTCGCCGAGCAGTACGACGTCACCGGGGTCGCCGCGGTCCACCGGGTCGGGTCGCTCGCGATCGGCGACATCGCCGTGGTCGTCGCCACCACGGCGGCCCACCGCGGCGAGGCGTTCACCGCCTCCCGCGCCCTCATCGACACCCTCAAGGCCGAGGTGCCGATCTGGAAGCACCAGCGGTTCGGCGACGGCACGGAGGAGTGGGTCGGCGCGCCCTGACGCGGTGGGGCCCCTCACGCGCCTACGCTCGTGCCCGTGGAGATCCTGCTCTGGCTGGTGCCGTCGGCCGTGGTCACGGTCGTGGCGATGCTCTGGGTCGCCTGGCTCGGCCGCGAGGGCCGGGGTGAGGTCGACCGCGACGTCGCCGTGGCGCGGCTCGCCGCGGCCATGCAGCGCGACCACGCCGCCGCCGGTCGCGAGCGACCGACCGCACCTCGTGACCGCAGCACCGGGATCGCCGTACGTCCCTCGCGCGCGCAGCAGCCGGATCCGGCTCGCACCCGCCGCAGCGCCTGATTTCCCCCGGGTGAGAGGCTTGGCGCCATGACCCAGCGCACCCTCGCCGGCCTGTTGGCCGTGCCGTTGCTGGTCGCGCTGTGGGTCGCTGCCCTGCTGGCTCCGCTCCCGTACGTCACCTACAGCCCGGGGTTCACGATCGACGTGCTGGGCAAGGAGGGCGGCAAGGAGGTCATCCAGGTCTCCGGGACCGAGGCCTTCCGCGACGAGGGACAGCTCCGCTTCACCACCGTGTTCGTGACCCAGCCCGACACCGACGTCAACCTCTTCGAGCTGATGGGCGCCTGGCTCGACCCCGATGCCGCGGTCTATCCCTACGACTCGGTCTACACCCCCGAGGACACCGACGAGTCGAGCCGGGAGGAGGGCGCGGCCGAGATGGCCTCCTCCCAGGACACCGCGATCGCGGTGGCGCTCACCAAGCTCGGCTACGACGTGCAGACACCCGTCGTCGCGCGCGTCACCCCCGACTCGCCCAGCGTGGGCGTGATGCGCAAGGGCGACCGGATCCTGGCCGTCAACGGCGACGACGTGTCGACGACCACCGCGATCGGGGAGGCGGTCAGCTCCACCCCCGACGGCGAGCCGGTGGAGGTCCGCTACGAGCGCGACGGCGAGGTACGCACCGCCTCCGTCGATCGGGAGGTGATCGACGGCTACCCCCGCATCGGGATCGAGATGACGACCGACTTCGACTTCCCCTTCGACGTCGAGGTGGGCATCGACCCCGACATCGGCGGACCCAGCGCCGGCCTGATGTTCTCGCTCGCGATCTACGACACGCTGACCGAGGGTTCGCTCACCGGCGGCGAGATCGTGGCCGGCACCGGCACCATCCAGCCCGACGGCAGCGTCGGCCCGATCGGGGGGGTCGACCAGAAGATCGCAGCCGCCCGTGACGACGGGGCGCTGCTGTTCCTGGTGCCACCCGACAACTGCGCCGACGCCCTGGACGCGCCCAACGGCGACATGCGGCTGGTCCGCGCCGAGACCATGTCCGACGCGGTCGACGCCATCGAGGCCTGGACGGCCGACCGGGACGCCGAGCTCCCGGAGTGCACCGACGAGACGGGGAGTGCCCGTGGCTGACGACCTGGACGTGGACCCGGCCCTGGCGGCGGCCGTGCTCGAGATCGAGGGGCACGTGTCCGGCAACGGCTGGGACCAGCCCGCGCAGCTCTACGCCCTGGTCGAGACCGCCAGGATCGTCGCCCACGAGCCCGACCTGGCCCGGGCGATGGGACTCGACGACGCCGCCGAGGCCGGGTCGTTGACGCCGGTCGAGCAGGACCAGCTGCGCCCCGACCAGCCGCTGGAGCAGGTGCTCGAGACGATCGTCTGGCCCGACGGGGTCTACGGCTGCGCCGCCGTCGTCGAGCGGTTGGTGCTGCCACCGGACGCCGACGCGCGGATCCCCGACGACGCGGCCGAGGCCGAACGCTTCGCCCGGGAGCATCCCGAGCGGCAAGAGGTGCGGATCGTGGCCGGAGCCACCCGCGCCGGATCGACGTACTGTGCACTGCGACTGCGGGCCCACGACGACGACCAGTCCGTCGTGGCCGGCGTCGACATGGTGCCTGCCCTGCTGCAGCTGCTGCGGGCGACCCTGGAGGAGGACCAGTGAGCGACGTGTTCGACGAGGGCGACGAGAAGGGCCGAGCGGCCCAGCGCCCCCAGGCAGACGTGGCGCCGCGCCGCTCGCGGGCGCTGCTGATCACGGCCGGGGTGCTGATCGTCGGCTTCTTCGCGCTCACGACCTTCTCCGCCTTCTGGACCGACAAGCGCTGGTTCGACGAGGTGGGCTTCGAGAAGGTCTTCACCACCCTGATCTGGACCCGGGTCGGGCTGTTCACCTTCTTCGCGCTGCTGATGGCCGCCTTCGTCGGCGTCAACATGGCCCTCGCCTACCGCTTCCGGCCGCTCTTCCGGATGCCGTCCCCCGAGCAGACCGGTCTCGACCGCTACCGCCAGGCGGTGACCCCGATCCGGGTGTGGCTGCTGGTCGGGACCTCGCTGCTGCTGGGCCTCTTCGCCGGTACGTCGGCCTCGGGCCAGTGGCGGCAGTTCATGCTCTGGCGCAACGGCGGCGAGTTCGGCAGCGAGGACAAGTACTTCAAGCAGGACATCGGCTTCTACGTCTTCGACCTGCCGTGGCTGCACTACCTCGTCGACTCGCTGATGGCCTTCGCCATCGTCGGGCTGCTGATGGCGGCGCTGGTCCACTACCTCTACGGCGGCATCCAGCTGCAGACCCGCCACGACCGGGTCAGTGGCGCGGCGCAGGTGCAGCTCTCGGTGATGCTCGGGATCTTCGTGCTGGCCAAGGCCGCCGACTACTGGCTGGACCGGTTCGACCTCGTTACCGACTCCGGCCAGCTGATCACCGGCATGACCTACACCGACAAGGAAGCGGTGCTGCCGGGCAAGAACATCCTGATGGGGATCGCGGTCATCTGCGCCATCCTGCTGTTCCTCAACGTCTGGCGGCGGACCTGGATGCTGCCCGGCGTCGGGCTGGCGCTGCTGGCGCTGAGCGCGGTGCTGATCGGCATGATCTGGCCCGCGATCGTGCAGCAGTTCCGGGTCAACCCGAGCGAGCCGGACCGCGAGGCCCCGTTCATCAAGGCGAACATCGACTCGACGCGGGCGGCGTACGACCTCGAGGACATCGAGGTCGAACCCTTCAGTCCACAGCTCACGGCAACGGGCGAGCTGGCGGACCTCGAGGCGCAGACCTCGTCGGTGCCGCTGGTGGACCCGCAGGTCGTCAACCAGACCTTCGAGCAGGTGCAGCAGGTGAGGGCCTACTACTCCGTGGCCGACGTGCTCGACGTCGACCGCTACGACTTCGACGGGGACGACCGCGCCCTCGTGCTCGGCGTCCGCGAGCTCGACCAGTCGGGCATCAACGAGAGCGACCGCAACTGGAACAACCTCCACACCGTCTACACGCACGGCAACGGGATGATCGCGGCCTACGCCAACCAGCGGGGCGAGGACGACACCCAGGAGACCAGCGACCTGCAGTGGGCAGAGGGGCAGCAGGCCGACGAGACGGCGCTGACCGACCTGTTCGAGGACGGCTACGAGTCGCGCGTCTACTACGGCGAGCTGAGCCCCAGCTACTCCGTCGTGGGCAAGCCCAGCTCGGACGCAGGCGACGTCGAGCTCGACCTCGGCAACCCCGGCAGCACCGACGAGGGCCAGACCACGACGTACGACGGGGAGGGCGGGGTGCCGGTCGGCGACGTGTTCTCCAAGCTGATGTATGCGGTCCGCTTCGGCGAGCCGAACTTCCTGCTCTCCGGCCGCGTCCACGAGAACAGCCGGGTGCTCTACCACCGCACCCCGCAGGAGCGGATCGAGCGGGTGGCGCCGTGGCTGACCGTGGACAGCGACGCCTACCCGGCGGTGATCGACGGCCGGATCGTGTGGATCCTCGACGGCTACACCAGCACCGACCGCTACCCGCAGGCACAGGCCGAGTCGCTCGAGACGATGACCGAGGACTCCCTCGCGCCGGACAACGTCTTCGGCACGCTGCCGACCGACGAGGTCAACTACATGCGCAACGCGGTCAAGGCGACCGTCGACGCCTACGACGGGACGGTCAGGCTCTACGAGTGGGACGAGGAGGACCCGCTCCTCAAGGCGTGGAGCGAGGCCTTCCCGGGGACCGTCCTGGAGAAGAGCGAGATCTCCGAGGAGCTCATGGAGCACCTGCGCTACCCCGAGGACCTCTTCAAGGTGCAGCGCTACCAGTTCGCGCGCTACCACGTCACCGACCCGGGCGAGTTCTACCAGAACAACGACCGGTGGGAGGTGCCCGAGGACCCGTACGCCAGCGCGCCGACGTACCAGCCGCCCTACCGGCTCTTCGTGGACGACCCGACCATCCCCGGTGACGAGACCTGGTCGCTGACGTCGGTCTTCACGCCGTACCAGAAGAACAACCTGGCGGCCTTCGTGTCGGTCAACTCCGACGCGACCTCGGACGACTACGGCCGGATGCGTGCCCTGCAGCTGCCGAACGAGCAGACGCCGGGCCCGGGCCTGATCGCGAACGAGATGGCCAACAGCGACAACGTCCGACGTGAGCTGCAGGCCTTCAACCTCGGCGAGATCGATCCGACGTTCGGCAACCTGCTGACGATGCCGGTCAACGAGGGCCTGATGTACGTCCAGCCGGTGTACGCCGTCCGGCAGGAGTCCGAGGCCAGCTATCCGATCCTGCAGTTCGTGATCGTCTCCTACGGGGACAGCGTCGGGATCGGCGACTCGCTGGTCGAGGCGCTGGCCGACGTGCTCGGCGTCGACGTGGACGAGGGTGCCGACCCGCTGCCCGAGGAGCCACCCGGCGAGGGCGGCGGCCAGCAGGACCCGCCGGACAACCAGACCCGCGAGGAGCAGATCGCCAGCCTGCTGCGGCAGGCCCAGGCAGCCTTCGACGCTGCTGACGCGGCGTACCGCGCGGGCGACCCGGTGGAGGCCGCCCGGCAGCAGGCGCGGGCGCAGCGGTTCGTGTCCGAGGCCGTCACCCTCTACGACGAGGGCCGGGCCGGAGGCGGTGGCGCCACGGAGGGCACCGGGAGCGGCCGCTGAGCCTGCCCGGCGCCGTGACGGAGGCCACGGCCCCCCGATTTGGGTGGGCCGGACCCGTGCCGTAAGGTTCTGTTCACCGACGCGGGGTGGAGCAGCTCGGTAGCTCGCTGGGCTCATAACCCAGAGGTCGCAGGTTCAAATCCTGCCCCCGCTACCAAATTCAGGCTCGGTTCCCTCTGGGGAACCGAGCCTGAAAGCTTTTGAACTTGACTCGGTCATCAGAAAGTCATCACCTACCCGTCCTGCAGGTGCGTCTCGCCGCACAATCCAGCAGCCGACATGGACTGTCTCGGAACGTCTCGGAGCCGCTCGGGGCGGTGTGGCCACCTAGTTGGCATGAAGACCCAGCTCGAACCGACCAGCGGGCTCGACCCGTTGCTGAGCATCGAGGACCTTGCCGAGTACCTCGGCGTACCGGTCACGACCATCTACGACTGGCGCGTGGACGGCAAAGGCCCCTGTGGCGTGCGGGTGGGGCGCCACGTGAAGTTCACCCAGCGCGACGTCCAGGCGTGGATCGAGGCACATCGCGAATCCAGGCCGGGAGCACCTCCGGAAGGCAGGTGACCTGACATGGGACGCCCACGCACCGCCGTTGGCACGTTCGGCGAGTTCACGTACTTGCCGGCCGGGAACGGGAAGGTGAAGGCACGCGTGCGTTTCCGCGACGACGACGGCCAGCTCCGGCTGGTCCAAGCCACCGGGGACTCGCGCAAGGCCGCCGAGCGCGCCCTGAAGTTGAAGGTCTCCCGCAGGGACAACTTCTCCGCGGGGTCCCGTGACTTGTCCGCTGACAGCACCTTCGGGCGACTGGTTGATGTCTGGCTCGCCGACCTCGACGTCGTGGGCAAACTTGCGCCGAGCACCCGTTCGCTCTACGAGCGCAACATGCGCCAGCTGGTGATGCCCGCGTTCGAGAACTACACGCTGCGGGAGATCGATGTCCGCAAGGTCGATCAGTTCATCAAGAAGCTCACGGCCGCCAAGAGCTACAGCACCGCCAAGCAGGCCCGGACGGTGCTCAGCCTCGCGCTCGGCCTCGCTGTCCGATACGGCGCTTTGAAGGAGAACCCGGTTCGCGGGATCGCCAGGATGCACAAGCCGCCGTCGGAGACGATGGCCCTGACTCTGGACCAGGTCGAGGCTATCCGGGCGGCGGTGCGCAGCTGGCGCCGTGCCCCGGGAACGCCGGGTCCACCGCCAGACGGCCAGTTGGAGCAGATCATCGAGGTCATGCTGGGCACGTCCGCGCGGATCGGGGAGGTTCTGGCGATCAGGCGGTGCGACGTCGATGTCACGGTCTCGCCGGCGACGGTGCGGATCTGCGGCACCATCGTGTCGCCGGCCGGCAAGCCCACCTACCGGCAGCCGCACCCGAAGACCCAGAAGTCGACGCGGGTGGTCTCGGTGCCGAGTTTCGTGGCTGAGGTCATTCGGCAGCGGTTGGTGCTGATCGGACACGAGGACCCCGAGCACCTGCTGTTCTTCACGCGTAACGAGACGCCGCTGACGACCAATAACGTCCGTCGCCGCCTCCGTGCGGTCTTGTCGGATGCTGGCATCGAGGGCGTCACGCCGCATGCGTTCCGTCGCACCGTTGCGACCGTGCTTGACAGGGCCAGCGGTCCGGACCTGGCAGCAGAACTGCTGGGCCACAGCTCGTCGAAGATCACCAAGGAGCACTACATAGAGCCGGACGAGGCGGTGGACCCCGTGACAGCCGAGA
Source organism: Nocardioides euryhalodurans (assembly GCF_004564375.1). Taxonomy (NCBI): domain Bacteria; kingdom Bacillati; phylum Actinomycetota; class Actinomycetes; order Propionibacteriales; family Nocardioidaceae; genus Nocardioides; species Nocardioides euryhalodurans. Next base: position 1,284,055 of record NZ_CP038267.1, on the reverse strand, counting down.
TCCTTGAGTCGCTGGCACCTAAGCGCGATGACGGTCTGAGGTAGCCGTGCCGTGGTCACCTGGGTGGCCGTGTTTCCTGCGGTCAACTCATAGACGCGGGGTGTCGCGGCGCGACGCCTTTGCGGGTGGGCGGTGGACGAGGGCCGCGTGGAGGTCGGCCCGGCTGGTGCCAGCCGACGAGACGGTGGGCTCATCCGGTGGTCGTAGGTGCTCGCGCGCTGTTTGGATGACCTCGAGATCAGCGGCTCGGGCGACGGGGACGAATCGTTCGCGGACCGGGTGGACGAGGCGTCCGTCGCCGCTGACCAGCCGGGGGACGGTCACGCGCTGGACGAAGGCCCCTCGCTCGACTCCGGATTCGAGGATGTCCATGATGCGCGAATCGACTCGATGGAAGAGCGTCTGGAAGCCTCGCAGCATCCTCGGTTCGATGACCGTATCGGGGTGCAGGGCCCTCAATCGGCCCACGGCGTTCGCGGCCTCGCCCGCGGCAGCCGTGCCGTTGCCGAGCCGCCCTCCGATGTTGCGGAGTTCGCGCTGGATGCGCGAGTAGGTCTCTGCACGGGCACCCCACTGCCCAGCGAGGTTCGGGTCGATCCGCTCGGCGTACGGCACGAGTCCTGCGCTGAGCAGTCGCTGCGAGTCGACGACCAGGCGCAGGTTCATGGCATCGGGGAATGATGCCAGTCTCACGAGGAGGTTGTGCTCGGCTTGGAGGACGCCGAGCACACCGGGTTTGGCTGGCCCTCCGATGGGTTTGGTCCGGGGGCGCCAGCCGGTCTGGTCGACGGTGTAGTCGGGCTGGCCGAGGCTGACGTCCAGGGCCGTGGCCAGTGCTGCCCAGCCGAGCCGATCGCACCCGGCAATGGACTCCCAGTCGGGGGTGTTGCGATACCTGCGGTCGAGTACGACGAGTGCCTCGCTGATCGCCGCGACGTCTCCTGCGATCGTTCGCGCCTGTGCTGCGGTGAGGTGGATCGCCTGGTCGGGCGCGGTGTCGTGCTCGGCGAGTGCTGCAGCTCGTGCTGCGAGGCGCCAGTGCTCGACGACGTTGTTCGAGTTCGGGGTCGTGAGATCCGCGCTTGAGGCTGGCCGCGTCGTCGCTTGATCGCGAGCCGCCCCCAGGGCTCGAGCGAGTTCAGCTACTGCGGCGCCATGGTCGCTCGCGGCGCGGAAGGGGTCGGCCGGCTTCTGCGGGACGTTTGGAAAGGTCAGGGGCCGCGCCACTCCTATCGCTTGCGCGCACCAGACGAGAACGGTCTGTCGGAATCGTAGGATCTGTCGGCCCGCCGAGGCCCGCTCAGCGGACGAGTCCTCGGCGAGGCGGCGCATGATCCGGTGCTGGCGAAGCAGTGCAGCCAGTTCCGTGCGCATCTGGGACCCGTTCTCGCCGTACATCAGCCGATGTCCAGATCGTGTGCTTCGACGAGCATCGCGAGGATCAGCTCGACCGCCAGGGGGTCGATGCCGTGGGTCTCGAGTTCCTCGATCGCGCTGCTCGCGACGGCGAGCGGGATGTCGCCGTCGTCGGTCAGGTCCTCGCTGTCGAGTGCCGGGCAGTCGTCCCCATGCACGCGATCGAGTTCGAGCAGGACGCGCTCGTACGCGGAGGAAGCATCGAGGGTCAGTGCGCTGTCGGCCAGGGCGGCGACGTAGGACCTCGCCTGCGCGAGCGTCTGTGCGTGCGGGAGAAGCATCGTCGGTCCTTTCAGTAGGTCGTCGGAGTCCGACCCTGTGCTGGCAACCGCCGTCGGGGGAGGCCTGCTCGGACTTCTGTGGATGAGTCCGAGGCGCAGCCGGCCATGGCGCGCTCGTGGCTTAGCCGATGAGTTGCTGGTTGGCGATGGCCGCGATTCGGCGTCGCCGTAGGACGTCCTCTCGAACGAACTCGGCAAAGTCCTCGTCGCGATGCCGGATCTCGACCTCGGTCGCGGCCGTGGCCGGCGATTCGCCCGGCCACGTCGTCTGCCGCGTCGGGCGGTCTCGGTCGAGCCGCGTGCCGCAGATCGAGACCCAGTCCCGCAGCCGGTAGCGGGCGTCGGAGAACTCCCGCATCCACCCGATGGGAGCCGAGGGCGACGCTGACTCGTGATAGCAGCTCAGCCAGTGGCAGTGAAGCGCCGAGAGCTCCCAGACGAGCTCGTCGTGGCGGTGCCAGTACGGCGGCAGGATGTTCGGCGGCAGACCGAACGTGCTCTTGAGCCACTTCACCCACTGGTCCAGGTCCTGCCACTCGCTCTCCGCCTGGTCGGCGTCGAGTAGGTTCCAGTTGATCGGGGCCGGTGGGCGTTCGAGCATGTCGGTCACGCGGCGCCAGGCATCACCGTCGTCCGGCTCGTCCGGGAACGGACTCATCGCAGGGTCCGGTCAGAGGCCGACGGCGGGCGGCTGCGGGACAGCTGTCAGAGACCGATCGGCGGCATGCCGGCCGCGCTGGACGACGTACTCGGTCTTGTTGGCGTTGTGGCCGATCTTGCGAGCGACGAACTCCTCCTTGATGACGCTGCCCTCGCGGCCGTCGACCTCGTATTCGTGGACGTAGCCGCTGGCGACGAAGCAGTCGCCCTTGCGGAAGCGGGCGTAGGTCTCACGGGCGGTGCTCTCGAAGGCGACCATGTCGTGGAAGGTGGGGTCCATCTTTGTGAAGCTGCCGTCGAGCTCTTTGCGCCACTGCTCGATGCCGACACGCAGACGGCAACACTCGGCGCCTTGCTTGGTGAAGTGAAGCTCCGGCGCGGACGCGACGAAGCCGACCAGGCTCATCTGGGTGGGGATGGACATGTGTCTCTCCTGATCTCGTTGTCGCCAGGGTGACGGCGCTTTCAGGAGTTAGGTGCGCCGGCGAACCCGATGCCCGCGGGACTCGACGCGATGGGCGTTGCCCCAGTCCGGGCCTGGCGAGGGGCGAAAGGCACACGTGTCGTGGGGCCTATCGATTGGCTGTGAGAGGAAGGTGCTATTTCGCGGATGTGTCGCCGGTTACGGCTACCTTGAGTAGGTGACTGCACCCGACGAGAGCTCGGCGCTCGCGCAGCGTTACCGCGATGCCACCGCTGCCCTGGATGCGGTCAGCACAGATGCGTTCGAGAAGTTCCTAAAGCCGTTCGCGCACGCATTCGCGGAACTGCACGAGGTGACCCTAGAAGAACTGCCCACGAGCGAAGCCGTGCCCGAGCTCGACGAAGTCGAGGCCGGGGCCCGTGAGACAGCTGAAGCCGTGGTCGTGGACCTGGTCGATGGCAGCACGGGTCGAGTTCTGCATGCGGCGCTGATGCTCGGTATCCAAACCGTTTCCACGAACCCGAAGCTGGTCACCTCAGTGATCCGAGTTCTGCCAGGAGGCTGGTCGGGGAATGTGGCCGAGTACTGGGCAAAGGGCGTGGCCAGAAGTCGAGTTGCGCGTCCCCAGATCGCAGTGTTCTTGCGTCAGACCAACCGGAACCTGAGCAAGAACCGGAAGACGCTCATCTTTGGCGGTCTCAGCGCTGCCGCGGTAGCGGGTCTGACCTGGGCTTGGAGGGCAGACCAAGCCGACTACGAAGCGAAGATCGAACAAGAGCGCCGTCAGAAGCTTCTCGAAGTCGCTGACCGTCGATCCGAACTGCTCGAAGACCTGAACCTCGAACGTCTGCTCTTCGCGAGCGAACGGGCTGAGGAAGCGGCGCACACGTTGACGAACCTGGTCGACCTCGGCCTCAACCGTCTTCCCGCTCTTCGTGCCTTGGTCGACACAAGCACCGAGTACGGCACGTACGCTCAACATGACCGGCTCTTGGTCGCCGAGCTCGCCGGCTTGGCGCAGACCACGGCGGCGGTCGTTGCCGCCTCCGTCGCCGCCCCACAGCCGAAAAGGCCCGGGGAGGACGACAGCCAACGCCCGACGCTGGATGCTGCTCGCCACGTTTTGTCCCGCTACGCCCGCGACCGGAACCCGGGTGCCGACGCTGCGTCCGCCATCCCCTGGGTGGCCGGGGTCATCAACACCACCCAGCAGCGCAAGCAGCTGGCATACCTGGCGGAGCAGTCCGAGTACGTTCAGCGCCTCGCCAAGCGGTGCGGGAACTCGCATCAGCGCGTCCGGGAGGGGTTTCACTTCGAGTGGCTGCATGAGCTGGGGTTCAACCTCGATGCACTCGGCAAGGACTCGGCGCATCGGGCCTACGTGACCGAGTGGCTCGGCCGGCCCGCCGATGCTGCGGACATCGTCATTCAGTCACCGGACGGCAAGGTCGTCCGTGAGGTCCAGGCGAAGGTCGTCGAGTCGCCGTACCAGCGTGCATATCTGAAGAACGGCGTCACTGACAGCAAGTACGACGGTAAGGACCTGCTGGTTCCGACTGAGCACACTCCAAGCGTCGACAAGAAGTTCGACGACATCCTCAACAGGCCCGAGGGCAACATCTTCAAGGACCGCTACTACGACGCCCGCGAACGGCTCACCGACAGGATCTCCGTCGACGGCGTCGCCTCAGACCCCATCGCCACAGGGAAACTCACTGAGGCAGCCAACGACCCCCAGGGCTACCTTCAACAACTTGCCCACGACATCCAGCTGCGCCGGACCGTCACAGCCGCGGTCACTGCCGGTGGAACCGCCATGGTGACGTCCCTAGCCACCGACCTGACAACCCACCTCGTCACCGAAGGCACATTCGACGGGTTCAACTGGGTCCAGGCCGGCGTCGCAGGCGCCCGCACGAGCGCCGCAACAACCGTGGCCGCCGCAGCCGGCACCTACCTCCAAGTAGCCGGCGAGAAGGCCGTCGCAGGCGGCTCCACCAACCGCATTCACGACTCCTGGGCGAACGGCGACCATGGCCCCGCTATCGCACAAGCGGCGATCGAAATCGCCGCCATCGCCCACGGCCTGGCGACTGGGCGCCTGACGGCGGCCGAGGCAGCGGAAGCCACCGGCGAGGCCGTCATCCAGTCCGCAATCACCTGGATCTGCACCGCCATCGCCCGCAACGCCATCCCCGACGCTGAAGTCGCTGCACTCGTCGGCGGGTTCGTCGGCCAATACGGCGGCAAGCTCGTCACCTACGGCATCCGGGTCGCCATCCTCGGTCGCGATCCCGACCCCAGGTGGGACGACGCCTACGAAGCGCTGCTCACCGACACCGCCGACCTCGAACTCGCCTGCGCGGTCGAATGCGAAGAGCTGGCCGCACTCGGCCGACAGCACCACGTCGCCTTCACCGAGTACGTCCTGCCGGCGCTGGAGAACATCACCGCCGGCTTAGGTGCGCATCTCGAGGCAGGGCGGGACATTGACCCGGATGCGGGCCTAAACGCGCTCGCAGCCATCGCCGACCATTTCGCCGGCACCCCGCTGTTCGACAGCCTCGAGGCATTCGACACCTTCATGGCGGACCCGAACAGCACCCTCGTTCTGAACATCAGTCGCGAGTAACCTCCGCGCTACATCCTCGCGCCGGGCCGGGTGGTCCGCTCATGCTTACTGGGCGGAACGAACGCGCCCGGCGACTGCCTACCGAGCCGTCCAGCGGCGGAGGTCGGTAACGATCGGTGGGGCGCTTCGGAGCAGCACGAGTCCGGTACCGAAGGGAAGCGTGCGGGTTCGCTCCGGCGGCAGGACCGCGACCCGCCGGCTCGACCGCTGGAGCGAGCGTTGTCCGTAGTCGCCGATGCTCACTGTGTAGGAGTGCTCGTCGCGCTCCCCGATCAGCACCGACAGCTCTTGCAGGTCCTTCGAGGCTGAGGAGCCCCCGAAAATGACCTTGACGATCGAGGCGTCCCAGATGGTGCTGGCCGCATGGTCGCCCCACTTGTTGCGCGCCTGAGCCAGAGATTGGAGGACGGGCATTGTCGTGATCCCGGTCCCGCCTCCCTCGGCCATGAGGACCGGGAGCGAGGGAAGCGGCGCGAGGTTGCCGATCTCGTCGAGTGCCATGAGCACGGGAGGGTCCAGGCGTGAGCCGGGTGAGCAGGCGGCAAGGTGGCGTGCGACCTCCGTGAGGTCTTCCATGAACGCGGCGACGAGCGGCCACGAGGCTCCAGCACCACCTCCCGTGGCGAGCAGGTAGAGCGTGCCGTTCTGGGTGAGGAAGTCACGCGGGTCGAACGCCTCGCCGGCCTTGGGGCTGACGGCGTCAAGCACGGCAGGGTCGGCGAGGCAGGAGAGGGCTTGGGCGACGGCCATCCATATGGAGTCACGGGTGCGAGGGTCGGAGTTGATCATGCCCTCGAGCGAGTCCGACCATCCCGCTGCGGCTTGCGGGTGACTGGCGAGGATGCCGACGGCGTCGGTTGCGGCAGAGGCGGACAGCGACCACTCGAAGAGGGCCCGCGTCGGCAGCTTCTCGAGCGCGGCCGCGTGGAGGAGCGCCTGAAGGGCAGAGCGGGCCTTGCCTTCCCAGAAGCCGCCGGACTCCGTGCCACCGGACGAGAGTCCGGTCGACGACGCCAGGCCTGAAGCGCGGATCATCGCGGTCAGGGGCTGCTCGCAGCCGCGGATTGGCGACCATCGAACGCCACACCTGTCGACGACGGACAGGCCCGCAGTGAGGTGCTGCGGATCGAAGACGGCGACCGGCCCGCGTTCCCGCCGGGCGCCGATGGTGGCGGCGATGTTGTCTGGCCGTGTGGAGGTGGTGGCGACGGCGCCAGGCGCGTCGAGGATGGCATTGATGACGAGGTGGAGTCCCTTGCCGGAACGTGGTGGACCGATCACCAGGATCGAGTCCTCGACCGAGGCCCAGATCTCACGACGGCAGCTGCGCCCGATCAGGTAGCCGACATCGTTAGCGCGAGGGTGGCGGATCGAGGGACGGAGGGAGGCGGCGCGTCGTACCAGGGCCTTCTTCGACGCGGTCGCATCGATGTCCCGCGCTGTTGCCGTGCCCTGGATCCGGTGGGGATCTCGAGCAGTCCGGTGGCGGAGCCGAGCCACCACTCGACACACGCACCCGACCATCCCTGCGACGACGCCGATGAGCAGCGACACCACGCTCCAGTACGCGATCGCCGACAACCCGGGCGCCTCGAACGCCCGCGCCGGTCGGCTCGGATCGGCGAGCACGCGCAGTCCGCTCGCGATCCCACCCTCAGGTGTGGCCGCGCCCGTCACGACCGCGGCGGCAGTGGCAGCGGCGCGGAGCACCAGCGCCAGAGCGCACGCCGCCACCAGCCCGATGAGTGCAAGGTTCACGAGCTCGTCGTTCGCGCCACGTCCTGCTGGGTTCACGCCGGCGCCTCGAATGGGGCCACTGTCCGTGAGGTCATCCCGAAGAGCACGAGTCCGCCGCGCGCTGCAGCGAGCAGTGCGGGAGGGAGGTTGAGTGACGCGTTGCCTTCCGCATCGGCGTTCTGGCGTACGACGACGTACGCCAGCGCGACCTCCTCGCCGGGCTGGAACCCGGAACCAGCGAGCGCAGGACTTGGCGAGTTGGGTGACGACTCCGCGGCGGCTGGTGCCGAGCTCCCTGGGGGAGTCGCGATGTCGGCGTACGTCGAGCCGTCGGCCTCGCGCACCTCGACGCGCACGGGCGCGCCGATATCGGAGGTGATCTCGTCGATGACAGCGCGAAGGTCACCGCGAGTTCTGCCCTGCTCAGATTCGCGCGGGACACCGTCGACGTCGACCGTCATGACGCCGTCGGCGTCGATGGCGACGTGAACGACACTGAGGACGACTGGGATCTTCATAGCTCGAGAGCCGATCCATGGCGCCGCGCGGCGGTGACGACCGGAGCCCTCCCGGTCCGGTGGCTGAGGGCTTCGCGGTCGAGCCCAGGCGGGTTGCCGTCGCCGACCTGCTGTGTGTCGACATTGTCGAGGATGCCGAGCGCCGTCGCGCGGACGCGCTCGGCGGTCGACTGCACGACCTCGACCGGGTTCTTGCCCGGGACACTCGCTGCCCAGGTCGACACGTACGGCACCGTGTAGGAGGAGGTGTCGAGCCCGTGTGCGGCACCGACCATGAGCGCGACGGATTCGGCTTCCACCTCGGCGATCCCACGGTGCAAGGTCGCGTCGGCGGCCACCTCGGTTGACAGGGCGCTCTCAGGGGGCGCGTGGAGAAGAACATGGCCGAGCTCGTGGGCGAGCGTCTTCACCTGGGCCGCCTCGTCCATGTCCATGCGAATCGACACCTCGCGGGAGAGGAAGTCGGTCAGCCCGTTGGCGCCGCCGATCGCCGCGGCTGAGGAGACCAGACGGAGCTCGAAGCCTGCGCCTGTGATCTGGTCGGCGAGCCCGTCCCACAGCCCGGTCGGGGCCTGGCCATGCAGCAGGGAGGGGCGGGGAAGTTCGGGCACAGGGTCACCTGTGGTCTGGGAGATGTCCCAGACGTAGGTCGGCTTGACCCCGATCATCCGGGTGCGGGCGTACTCGCCAGACAAAGGCTTCTCGTGGCGCCCCAAGCGTCGCCAAGAGTTCGGGTCGTCAGGCGTCAACGAGGCGAACCGGCCGGTGACGGGGGCGAGGATGCCGTAGCCGCGTTGGCCTTTCGCGACGCTGCGGCCGAGCGAGAGCCACTGGTGGAAGCCGGCCACGTACGTCGGCGTCGGCTCGGGCACCCTGCTCTCCTTGTACGCCGCGAAGTGCTGCGCCGCGATCAGCATCGAGTTCCCGAAGCTGCGCCCGCGGAACTGGGCGGCGAAGGTCAGGGCGCGCTTCCAGTCCTCACCGGTCACCAGCGCAGCGACGGACTCGGACAACTGCTCCTGGAGCGCTTCGAGCTTCGCTTCGCGACCCGCTCGTCCTCGAACCTGAGTGGTCATGACGCCGCTCCTGTCATGCGACCGGTTGTGTCGAAGAGTTCGAGCTCGGCGGGGTGCATCTGGTGCTGTACGACGAAGGAGCGGTTCTTGATCCGCCACAGTCCCTGGCCGGTGCCGAGCGTGGGGATCAGTGACTGCTCGATGCCAGTGAGGCCCAGTGCCGCTGACGTTGCGACGAGCTGGTCAGCTTCCTGGCGATAGACGATGCGGGTCTCGGCGTTGGCGAGGAGTGACGAAGCGAGCGCGCGCATGGCGGAGCCGGAGTCGCCGACGTTGTCGAGGTCGGTGAGCTTGTGGAAGATCAGCATGTTCGCGATGCCGTAGTGCCGTGCGAGGCGCCAGTGGGCGTCCATCCGGCGCAGTAGTGCGGGGTGGGACATCAGGCGCCAGGCCTCGTCGTACACGACCCAGCGCTGGCCGCCGTTCGGGTCAAGCAACGCCGACTCCATCCAGGCCGAGGCGCACGTCATCAGGACAGAGATGAGGGTGGCGTTCTCGGTGACGCGGGACAGGTCGAGGGAGATCATCGGGAGGCTCGGGTCGAACGCCACCGTCGAGGGACCGTCGAAGAGCCCCGCGAGGTCGCCCGCGACGAGGCGACGGAGAGCGTGACCGACCAGTCGTCCGTCCTCCGTGAGTCGGCCGTCGGGATCGTCGGCCGGATCCGGGGCAAGGAGCCGGTCGACGACCATCGGGAGGACTGGGACGTCGGCGCCGCGGACGGTGCGGTCGATGGCGATGTCGACAGCTGTGTGCTCGAGTGGGGTTAGGCGGCGGTCGAGCACGGTCTCCGCCAGGGCACCCACGAGGTCGCGGCGACGGGATGCGACCTGGCTCGCCCACTGGGCGTCGTCGTGCCCGGACGGACGGTGGCCCTCGTCGAGCGGGTTCAGGCGGTTGGCCATGCCATGTCCCAGCGCGATGGCCCGACCGCCGACGGCTTCTGCGACGGCGGTGTGCTCGCCCTTGGGGTCGCCGGGGACGTAGACGCGGCGGCCGAAGGGGATCGATCTTGTGTAGAGGCTCTTGGCGAGGCAGGACTTGCCGGAACCGACGATCCCGGCGAGTACGAGGTTCGGTGCGGTGATGAGGTCGCGGGCGTAGAGGATCCAGGGGTCGTAGACGAACGAGCTCCCCGAGTAGAGGTCCTGGCCGACGAACACGCCTTCGCTGCCGAGGCCGCCTTCGGCGAGGAAGGGGTACGCGCCCGCCAAGGTCGCCGAGGTGTCCTGGTGGCGTGGGACGCGGAACCGTCCGGGCGTCCGCAGTGTGGCGGGGCCGGGTTCGCCGGCCCGGGGGAGCGTCACGGTCGCGCGCTTCTCGGCCGACAGTTCCTCGGCCTTGCGCTTGGCTTCGGCGCGCCGGGCTTCGCGGTTGGCGGAGAGGAGTTCTCGTGCCGCGGCCTTGCGGAGCCTGCGATCGTGCCGCCGTTCTCGTCCCGGCGAGACGAGTACGGCGGAGTGGAGGCGCCCGTCCTGCCACCCGGTCACAGCGACATCCCTGGCTGGTGCGTGGAGCGCTGAACTGGAGCGAATGACGGGTAGTCGCGGATGTCGTAAGCGATCGTCGCCTCGATCTCGTGTGCCCGATCTACGCATTCGGCGACCTGGTGGATCATTTCGGCCGCGCGATGGAGTTCCCAGGACTCCCTGTACGACGCTGCCCGCCCGGCGTAGGCATCGCCGTTCATCCAAGCCTGCTTGCGGGTCGGCCCGTCGTGGAACTCCCCGAGCTGGTGCAGTGACTGGCTCAGCGATGCGAGAGCGGAACTGATGGAACCCAGAACTGCGTAGATCGCGGTCGGATCGTCGATCGTGCGCGTCGCGTGAGCAAGGCCGCGGACTGCTTCCCGGAGTTCGTCAGCGTCGGCGACCGGGTCATTGAAGGTGGGCATAGGTGGCTCCCTCGGTCGATGGGTCTCATCGATGAGGTGCGCCTGCTGCTCCGTGGTGTCGACTGAAGAGCACCCAGGGTTCGACGTTCCCTTCATCGGGGGTATCGACGCAGGGGTCAAACAGGCAGTACCGCTGATCTGTTTGCTTGGCTCTACAGCCTCACCCTGTGCCAGTTGGCCATCTCGCGCCAGGCGGGCGTTTGGAATGCCCATGCCGCGATCAGGGCGTGTGCGGCACGCATGCCGTCCACGGTTGTCCCGTAGTGGTGGTCGGGGCCTCCATCCCGATACTCGACGAGATAGGTGCCGTCGTCATTCCGTGAGGTCTGCGCATATGTCTGGCCGCTGTCGTCGTCGAGGACGTCGACAATCAAGTAGGAGCTCTCGCCTGACTCGACGCCTACGAGCATCATGAACAGGGCGTCTTCGGAGGGGTGGTCAAGCGTGTCGCCCGATTCTGACGTAGCTCGCAGGCCGGTGCCCTCCACTCCGCCGACAACCGTCCACGATTCGTCCCCGGCGTCGACATCCCGTTCGATGAGGGCCGTCCGCCCTTCGCTGACGGCGATTGATCCAGCGCTGCCGACCGAGTAGATGGCAGGTTGAAAGGGCAGAGGCCAGACGATGGCGGTGACCTGCGGCAGGTTCTGGTCGTAGGGATGAGCCATGACCTCTCGGTGATACCCGAGCGCGGGCAAGGACGACCCACCAACTATGAAGCCGAATCGCTCGTCGGACGCCAATCGAAGGTAGACGTACGTGTAGCTCGGGGACTCGGACTTGTTGAAGCAGCGGATGGCATCCGAGGTTGCGACGAAGATGTCGTGCTCGGTCTCAATGGTCGTGGAATGGGCGCCTCGCTCTGTCACCGCCCGGCGGGCCGTTGCGTGCTCGCTGGTCAGGTCGGCGCCGGCCCAAAGCTTCTGGGCGCTTGGCAGTACGCCAGCCCTGGCCCCAGTTCCAGAGCGATGGTATGAACCCAGCGCTGCGGTGACGATCGCCGCGGGGGACATGGCTGGGGCACCAGTGGAACTTGCCCGGATCATGTCCTGGACCACGTTTTCGTTCTGGCACGCGATCAGTTGAAGCAGGTGGGCGTACTCCACATCGAGCGAGCGCCGAGCTGCGCGGAGGAGCACCTCGGCGAAGGAATACGAACTTCGTAGGTCCTCGCTAAGGGGATACTCGACCAGCAGATCAACGAGCGTTCGCCACTCGTCGCTCTTAGGATCCCCATCCAGCAGGCGGCTGATCGTACTTTTGTCTTCGTTGCGAAGGGCCAGCACTGGTTCGAACTCGGCGCGTCCGGCCTCTGACGCTCGCAAGGCGGTCTCATCGTCACAAAACATTAGGATCTCTGGTTCCGCGGATGCTAACTCCAGCGCAAGACCCGCTGGAAGTGGGCGCATGCGGTGAGCGGCCGCCATTTCTGGACGCATCCAGGGCGACGGGTACTTGTCCAGAAGCGCTCGGAGAACGTCTTCGCCGAGGTCGCCGGCGTGCGCATAGCGGTCGATCAGGGCTTCTGAGATGCGGCGCGAGCCCAAATGCGCCAGGCGCATTTGAAGAGTTTGATCGTCTGTCTCAGCCGCCAGCTCTTCCCGCTCAGCCACTGTCATGCTTGAGAACGACTTGGGTCGACTTCGCGGAGTCGGAGGGGGCGCCAGGCGCCACGAAGATCCTGTACCGATCAGTTCCGGGACTCGAACACACAATGGATCGTCGTCTTCAAGGTCGGCCCCGGTGCTCCGGTCCAGGAGTCTCTCAAGTCGTCCGGAAGAAACCGCGAGGGCCTCTGCCACGACCTTCTTGGGCTTGCCCATAGAGACAAGGATCTTGGCGGCAGACGCATATCTGTCCTGTACGCGCTCCTCCTCGGTCTCTTTGGCCGATCGTTGGGCGAAGTAGGCAATCCAGCCGCGCCGGCGTGACGACGCGGCGCCGATCCAGTCAGCCAGAAGCGCTTCTCGATCGGCGTTCCGGCTGCATAGAACTAGCCGGTCCATTACCTCGCGGGGAAGGCCCAGGAGGATCTCTTGGGCAACTCGTTGAACTTCATCTCGGGCCCGCTCTTGGCGCTCCCGGTAGTTGGCTGATGCCCACAGCTGCTGTTCAATCTCGGACCGGAGGCGTGGGTCGCGCCCGGCGACCTGCGTGGCGAAGTAGTCGTCGGCCGGATCCTCGCCTCCCCATTCCTGGAGTGCGTCGAAGTCAGGATCCGCGAGTGCGCCCTGAACGATCCTCTCTGCCTCGCGTTCGAGATCCTTGCCAACGGTCGTGTTGAAGACCTCCCAGGCGGCGTTCTCGATCCTCCTCCTCCGCTCCTCTGGCAGGTGGGCGGCCAGATCGGCTGCGACCTCTCTGCCTTCGTGCCCTCGGGTGAAACGAGGGTCATGAGCGATCCGGTCGATCAGGTCGCGTGTCTCCGCGTCGAAGAGCCTGTCGTTATCCCAATCGAAGTAGGGCGACTCGAAGTCGTCGGATTCGCTCATGCCGACTCCCGACGCTGGGTCAACTCGGCCACGAGACCGATGAGGTGCTCCGCCTCTGAGTACGTAGGCGCAAGCTGATAAGCGTGTTGGTGGCATGCCTCGCTGAGTCGGTTCCACGCGAACTCGGCCTTGAATGTCAGGTCTCGCTCGTCTGCGTAAGCGCCCTCGAGGCACGACAGCTTGCTTCTCTCGGAGGACAACTCCGCGCTAATGCCCTTGGCTCGGAGGAGGTCGAGGATGAGCGCTTCAAGCGCGGTTCGAGCAAGCCAGCACGCGCGTCGCACGGCGAGCGCCGTGTCCAGCTCTAGTTGCGCTTCCGCCTTCGCGAGCAGGGTGCTCATTTGGCGCCGGTCCGAATATCGTCCACCAGTCGCTTTGCCTTGTAGTGCGCGTCGTCCGGGTCGACCCACCCGCTCAGACCTTTGTGGAACCCGGATGCGGCGATGCCCAGAGCTGCTTTCCGGTGCTCAGGGCTGGACCACGCCTGGGCTAGGTGTTCTGCTGGTTGACCGCCGAAGATGGCGAGGTTCACTCGGCGCTTGGTGGCATGGGTGTCTGTCCAGACCTTCTCGAGCTCATGAATGCTGGCCCCGTGTTGCAACTGCGTGGCGAAGTACCGGTCTTTTGCGGCGGACTCGATCGCGAACCGATAGAGGCCAGGGAGTGTCCGGCGCAGGTCGTCCTCTGAGAGGTTGCCGTTCTCCCACTCTTTGATGAGTCCATGCGCGTCCGCGAGATAGCGAATCGTTGGGTCTTGCGACGTCGTGACCGTCACGTGTGAGTTCGAACCGCGGTTGACCTCGAGGATCGTCGCGTCGTACGACGAGCGTCGCAGGGCGGCGGGCAGCCGGTCGTCGTGCGAGAAGACGATGACCTGTCGAGTCCTGCTCAGCTCCCCTAAGAGTTCGACGAGGCCATCGACCTTCGCCGGGTCCATCGCCTGCACGGGATCGTCCAGGACGACGAACCGGAACGGCGAATCTGCAAGCGTTGCCCGCGGCAGGAAGAGCGCCAAGGTGAGGGCATGGAGTTCACCTTGGCTGAAGACTGCAAACGAGCCGACGGGTTCGCCATCGATCGCCCCACTGACCCGGAGGCGTCGCGAGGTGTTGGTGCCGGTGAGCTCCAGGCCGCCAAGCTCGACGTTGCTCTCCTGACGTAGCCGCTGCCACGCTTCACGAGCCTGGGCCGCTATGGGCGCCAGCCGTTCGTTCTTCAGGCGGAGGTCGTTCTCCTTCAGCCATTTCTCTGCCGCCTGCAAGTGTTTGACGATCGGCTCGGTCTGCTTCCACGACTCCCACTCATCGCACCAGCCCGCTATCGCACCAGCCAGCGGCTGCCACTGATCATCGAGCGCCGAAACTTCCGCCGCCGCAGCCTCTCGGAGTGACGTGACCGCGGCGGTGAGAGAAGGGAGGGAGGCCTCGACATGGGTTGCGAGTGCATCAGCGCCGTCAGCGTCCTTGGAGACCGAAACGTTGCTCCAAGCGCTCCAGGCCTCGTTGGCCCCTTCCACTGCCGCAGCGACGGATTGCGTCGGCGAGGACCGCAGCACCGCCGGAGGAGGCTGTAGCAGCCTTCGGAGTGCGTCGAAAGCATGCTCGAAGGTCTGGTGCGCCAGTTCAACATCCTCGAATTGCTTCCGCGAATGCTCAGCGAGCTCTCTGCTCGTCTCCGCCCAACTGGCATCCAAGTCGCCAGCACGGCAGACGGGGCAGGTCTGGTCGCCGTGGGTCGCATGCAAGAGGAGCCCCTGCTCCAGCAGTTTCAATCGGTCCCGGTTGCGTTGTGAGACCTTCGCGCCAGCGTCGGCCAGCCCGTTCTTCGCATCCCGGAGCCTCCTGACCGCCGCGGCGGTGGCCAGGTCCTCGGGCGAGGAAAGCGTCGCGAGCACGCGGAGTCCGGGCAGCGGGCCGCGATCCACTTGCTGGCCACCAGTCGCCAGTGCGCGCAGGGCGGCGGTGTCGGGGTCGGTCCTACGTAGCAGCCTCGCTGCCTCGACGGCGCGCTCGTCGGTCGATTGGGCGGCCCGGGCTTGGAGTTCCCGACGCTTCGCCCCAGCGACGGTCCCCGGGCCCTTCCGTACGTCCGATCTGGCCTTGAGTCGCTTGACGGCGTCCCCGAGTTGTTCCACACCCAGGATGCTGGCCAAGGCGTCGTACAGCTCGGACTGCTTACCTTCAAGCATTCCGCCAAGTTCGTCATACGACAGGATCGGTCGGAACTGCTCGAGCGCTCTTCGCCAGCCCAGATGGTCGATCCCGTCGACCTGGGGCTCGCCGCGTACCTGCGCCTTTACGCTGCGCGATTCGACCGACTTCTCGTTGGCGGCCCAAGTCGCTGACACCGTGATCGGACCGACGCCTTCCTCCACAAGGCTAACGGAGACCTTGGAGGAGGGGTGATGAAGGTTGCGCCACTGATCACGCCACTCGGCACTCTTGTTCGTCCAGCGGTACGTCCCACCCGTGAGCACGAGCTCGAGTGCTTCGGAGAAGCTCGACTTACCCGATCCATTCCGTCCCGCGACGACTGTGAGTCCCGGTTTCGGTGCGATCCTGAGTTCCGATTCCTGTCCAATACCGCGGAATCCTTCGACGGTGATGGACGTCAACACCACGCCGTTCGCGTCGGGCCCCCCGACGGCAATGGATCGCTCAGGGCGGCTTACGGGCTGACCATCGTTGAGATAGCCGTCCAAGGCCTCGTCACGCTCGAGAGCGGCCAGGACAAGGAGGGCTGCCTCGTCATCGAGGTCCGTCTCGCGGAGTTGCTCGTCTACCCACTCAGTGAGGTTCTGGGACACGCGTTGAAGTTACCGAATAGCGCCGACGGAATACGAGGGTTGAGCTGACCTCGAATCGCCGCGGCCGTGCTTTGTCGGCAGCGCGGTACCGACCTGCTTCTTGTTCTGGTGGAAGGAGCGCTCGCGCGTCAAAGAGCGCGGCACAGGGGGAGCGATGCGACGGCGAAAGCCTGGGCCTGTTGGCCCCAGAGCCGCCGCGTCTCGCACGACGCCTGGATTGCGGCTTGCTCGATCGCAGCAACCGCCCGCTCGAGCTCATCAGGATCCGATGCGCTGACGGCGACGAACCCACTCGTCCTCAGCACCCCGTGGCCGGCGGTGAGGTCCGCCTCCTGCTGGAGCACGTCCTGGTACTCCGCAGTCTGCTGGGCATCCTCGATCTGGCCGATCTTCTGACGCTGGGCCGCGTCGGAGATGTACTCGGTCTTCATCTTGCGGATGTCGCGGGCAGCGCGGTCGGTGCGCATCGGCGTGTAGAGGAGTGTGAAGGTCCGCCGGATCCCCGAGGACAGCAGCAAGGGCGCGAGGAAGTCGGGGTACACGAGCGACCGCGGCCACTCGCTGATCCAGAGCACGCAGTGGTGCGCGGAGTCGCTGCGCAACGAGTCCCAAGATTCGGTGACCGCGACGGGGCCTGCGGTGGCGAGGTCCCGGCCGATGTCGCCCTGGCGCTCAAGTGCGCCCGCAACGGCAGGGTCGTACGCGGACCGCAAGATCAGCGCAAGGTCGCCCGCCGTCAGCCACTCGCCGGGGGAGAGGTCGGCAGACCGAAGAGCGGCCAGCATGGTCGCCATCTCCTGCCGGAGTACGGCCGCCGCCCCTCGCATGCCTCCGCCGGCAGCCCGGATCGCTCGCCCGGCAACCTTCATGTCCAACGAGATGGAAACGGTCGAGGCATGGCGCTCACCCGCGGGCCCAGCGCGGTCGACCAGCTCGCCGTACGTCGTCGACGCCCACGAGCCTGAGCGGTTGCCGTGCTGCTCCCACCACTCCGCCAGACCCTTGCCGGAGTCAGGGAGCGTCCGCTCCATCACCTGGACGGAGGCGATTCGCCCGGAGCGGCATGCCGTCGCGAGGACCCGGCCCCACGAGACGACACGGCGTTCCTGCTCAGCTGGGTCGAGGAGCACGAACGCGGGATGGGAGACACCGACGATCGCGGTCAGGGTCGCCGCGTGCGGGTCGTGAACCATCACGGCCGCGGTCTCGGGATCGACCCACTGATGCAGCCGAGCCGCGTCACCGGGCAGCGCCAGCGTTCCCGCGGGACGCGGCTTCACGACGCGACGGCGATACAGCAACTGCCCGCCCGCTGATCGCCACAGCCAGCGCGCGCCGATCGGCGCCCACTCGATGAGCTTGCGCCCGCCGACACCGACGAACGCAAGCGCGACGAAGAACAGGATGATCGGGAAGGTCATCACCACGGCGCCGACGTACAGACCGATGATCAACGTGCCCGACGCGAGGCTGGCCATCACGAGTTGGGGGCCGGAGAGACCGAGCAGAACGCCGCGTCGGGTCAGCCGCGAGAACTTGATCGGGGTCAGCGCCGGTTCGCGGGTCGTCGTGGCCACGGCCGCTCACTTCTTCCCTGCGGTGTCGACCAGCGTCGAGTCCGCGACTGGGGGTGGGACGGTCGAAGGACTGGCGGACTCATGTGCCTGTGCCTGGCCGGTCGCCTGGGCGGCGACGAAGTTGCCGAGCTGAGGACCGGCCGCGGCCGCCTCCTTCGCGACCACGACTCCGCCGGCAACTGCACCGCCCGCCGCCGCAGCACCTCCGGGGGCGCCACCTGCTGCGGCGCCTCCGCCGCCGGTTCCACCTGATGGTCCTGTGGCCGCAGGCGAGGCGCCGGACGTCGTACCGCCGCCACCGCCCGCGCTGCTGTCGCCCAAGACCTTCGCCGGCTCGCTGCCGGTGCGGCGCGAGAGCAGGATCGGCATCGGCCGGTTGAGTGATGCCTTGGCCTCCTGCTCGGCCGACATCGCGTGGTACATGTCAAAGCCCATGAAGGCGATAGCCTTGTAGGTCAGGTACGGCGCGAACCCGGCCATCAGCATCAGTACGACGCCCGCCATTGGCTGGCTGACGGACTCCAGATCGGCATCGACCGGCGCCGAGACCTGGGCGGTGGCGAGCAGGAAGATCACCATGAGGACGACCTTCGACAGGATCATCGCGATCACGAACGTCGCCCACCGGCTCAGCCACGTCCTGGTGTGGTCCCAGCTGGCGCCGGCGAGGGCGATCGGTGCGAAGACGATCGCGATGAGAAGGAGTGCCTTGCGGATCAGGAGGCTGATCCAGACCACCATCGCGCCGATGATGGCGAGGCTGGCGAGGAAGATCGTCAGGATCGCTCCGGCGCCGGGGGCGCTGAGGTTGATGGCGCCGAGTCCTGCGGCGAGTACGGCGACCTTGTCACCCATCTCGTTCATGTTGGTGCCGGCGGCGTTGACGATGCCGATGCAGAGCTGGTCGGTGACCTCGAGCGCGGTCGCGAGGAGGGCGAGCGCAACGAAGGATCCGAGGATCGACTTGGCTAGTCCCAGCGCGGCTCTGGACAGGGCCGCTGGTTCGCGGCGGATCATGCCGCCGATGACCTGGAGCATGAAGAAGCCGAGCATCACGAAGACGCCGACGCCGAACATGATGTTGTAGACCTTCGTGTACTCGCCGCTGGTCACGTCGACGTACGTCGTGGTGTCGATGACCTTCCAGACGGAGGTGAACATCCACTCGGCCGCGCCACCCATGCCCTGAGCAAGCCAATCGAACGGTGCCGTGACGACAGCCCCGGCCGCGTCGCCGGCGGCGTTGCAGACCTCGTGGATAACGGGTACGTCGCAGAGGCCCATGATCGATCCCTCAGACCTGCTGGCCGACGTTCCAGAAGAAGTTCACGAGAGTCACCGACGCGCCGCAGACGATGGCGGCACCGAGGGCTACGAGTGCGCCGAGCTTGCCCCGGCCCGCGAGGTGCGGGTTCGACGAGTTGGCACCCAGCGCCCACACGATCGCCGAGATGATCAACGCGAGGACGGCGAGGACCAGCCCGACCGTCATCGAGGCGCCGACGATCTTCTTGAGCTGGCCGATCCCTGGCAGGCCGTTCGAGTTCGGGTCGATCGAGATGTCGAGGGGGAGCAGGAGTGCTGCTGTGAGTAGGTCCATCGGAGGCTCCTGACGTCGGACGGGCGGACGCCTTAGAGGTGCGGGCCGATGTCCAGCAGCCAGTTGGCCCACGTGAGCGCGGCCCCCGTGAGCACTGCTCCGCCGATGGCGACGAAGCAGCCGAGCTTCGCCTTCTGGGCGGTGTGCCAGCTGCCCGAGCTGGAAGCGATCGCCCAGGTCGTTGCCGAGATGACCAGCATCAGCACAGCGACGATCAGTCCGTATGTCAGGAGGGCGCCGACGATCGCACGGAGTTCGCCAGAGCCACCGACGGCGCCGAAGTTGGGATTGACATCATCGGCCAGAGCCAGACTTTGGATCACACAAGGTAGGTGGCCGAACTCGTCCGATCAGGTCCCTAGGGCGCGATTGCTGAAATGAACCTGCTGCGGCCGCTGGGGTTGGCTAGCCTTCTTGGGCTAGCGCCCGCTGGAGATGCAGGAGTTGAGATGGCACACCTGCACACCCCGCTGCCATCCGGTGACGGGATGGGCGGTGAGCGGATCCACGCCGAAGCTCATGTCTCGTTTGGTGGCGACGACAGCCATCTTTGGTTCGGAGTGAACTATCTCGCGGGAGTCACGGACCTTGACGCGATCGTGGCTGTGGAGTCACTAGGTGTCTTCGTGATTGAGGTGAAGGGAGTCCCGCTCTCGGAAATCGAGCATTACGGCCAGGGCTCTTGCAAGATCAGGAATCGGCCGGGCACCAAGACTCCTCTCCAGCAGGCGCTCAAGGGACAACAGCGGCTGGTTCAGTTCCTTCGCTCGTCCTCGGGAATGAAGCACATCCCATTCGTGCACGTGACGGCTGCTTTCCCCAGGATTCGCCGCAGCGACTTCGTCTCGAAGTGGGCACATCCGGGAGTGATCGCTCAGGCGAAGAGCATGATCTTCGAGGAGGATCTTCAGTCTGCCGAAGCCCTCCGGGCGGTCCTCGCCTCTGTCATCGACCACCCGCCTATTGGGGGTGGTGAAGACCGACGGTTTCCGCTCACAGCGTCAGCGATTCAGAGCATCGCGTCCGCCATCTCCCCGGATGAGGCAGTTGGGCCCACGAGCAACGACGTAGAGCGCATGCGGGTGGTGGAGCAGTCTCTCAACAAGACCCGCCGCCTATACGTCCAACCCGTCGATGGCACCGGCATCCGAGAGGTGCTGTTCAGCGGACCGCCGGGCACTGGCAAGACCTTCCGGCTCCTGGAGATTGCTCTCGGTCATGCACGAGCGGGGCGGAACGTGGTGCTAGCTTGCCACAACAAGGTCTTAGCCTCGGAGCTTCGTCGCATGCTGCTGGCGGACGTGGTGACTGGTGATCGGTCCGAGAACCTCGACGTGCTTGACGTTCATCAGCTGCTCGAACGATACCCGAATGTCAGTGAGGACCACGAGAACGCGAGCGGGTTCGATGGATGGGTGTTGGCGAAGGTCCGACGACTGATTCGGGACGAGCAGCCCACCGAGCGGTTCAGCACGGTGCTTGTCGACGAAGCCCAAGATGTTGAGGACTGGATGTACGAGCTGCTGCGCTGGTCGAGCGAGCCAGATGCGGAGTGGTTCGTCGCCGAGGGACGAGGCCAAGCCCTGTACCGCGATGACCCGGCCCCGTGGCTGACCGCCTACAAGTCTCGTGTCGAGAGCGCGAAGCGTGCACACCGGATGCAGCGGGTTTACCGGAGCGGGAGGGCGGACCACCTCGTCGCCCGCTGCACGCACGAAGTCTCCCCAAGTCTGGATGGCATCCCGGATTTCGTGGCTCGTCACCCGGTCGTCGAGGACCAACTGACGCTCGACCTGGGTGGCGAGGAGTTTGATCGGTTGGGTGAGCCCCCGGCCTTTGCCAACCTTCCCGCGTTGCCTGACGAGCTGACAGTCGCCGAGTACCGGGACGGAATGGTTCGTGCCTATGCGCGCCTCATTACCGAAGAGCTTGAACTACTCGAACGTCTTGGCTCTCCCGGAGACCTCGCCATCCTGGTGCCGAAGCCCCACGCCCACCAGCAGCGTGGCAACGCCGGTGACTACGTCGGGCAACGTGTCATCCGCGCACTCGAGCTCGTTGGATGCCCGTACATCGATCAGGTCGACAACGAAGCGCGACGTAGCCTCCGTCCCGAAGGTGCCGTACGTCTGGTGACGTACCACTCGTCCCGCGGTGTCGAGGCCTCCCGGGTTCTCATCTTGGGATTCGAGGAACTCGGACGGAGCATGGGCGGGCCTCTCGCCCGACAACGCAACCTCGCCTACGTCACGTTGACCCGTGCGAAGTTTGGTTGCCGCTTGGCTGTGTCGGCCGCGCGGACAGGTCCGCACCTCGACTTCGTTCAGGCGGCGGCCGGGGCTGTCCGGCGCGAGCTGGAGTTGGCTGAATCGCAGGCGACGACGGATCCGGAACCTATCCCGGCTCAGGTCGGCTGGGAGGAGGGGGAGGTCGTCAGGTATGTCGCCGACCGGGGCTTCGGGTTCATCGCATGCACGGACCGTGAAGTGTTCTTCCACCTCGGCAACGTCTTCGGCGTCCTGGACGCGGACGTCACGCCAGGTCTCCGCGTCTGCTTCGCCTCAGGCTCGCAGGACGGAAAGGAGCGTGCGACCTTCGTAGCTTCCGAGCAGCCGGCAGGACTGCAGGAGCCGCCCCTTCAGGATCACTCGGCGGCGCTCGTCGCGGAGCCCATTGGAGATCGAGGCTTCGGCTTCGCGTTGTCGCCAGTCCACGGGCGAGTCCTGATGCACAAGTCCGTGCTTCCCGTCGCAGTTGACGCTCTGACGGTGGGTACGCGCGTCGATATCAAGGTGGAATCTGGGGCAGACGGCAGGATGCGCGCGACAGATGCGGTGTTGCGCTAGAACGATCCGCAGGTGCTAGCCGAGCCGACGGATCGTGATGACCTCGCCCGAAAATTCACCGATCGTCCCGTAGCGGACGACGTCGCCAGTCCGGGGCGCATGGAGGATCCGGTCACCGCCAACGTAGATCGCGACGTGATGCGGGCCGCCCGCACCCGGGTAGCTGAAGAAGATCAGGTCCCCGGGCTTCTTCTTGTCAGAGGGGATGCTCGTGCCGGCGTGGATCTGGTCGCCGGAGTAGTGGGGGAGACGGATGCGTCCGCCCGACGCTTGGTACGCGGCGTACAGGACAAGCCCGGAGCAGTCGAAGCCACCGCTTGTGGGCCCCTCGAAGTTGCCGCCGCCCCAGACGTAGGGCTTGCCGAGCTGGGATGCGGCGGCCTTGATGAAGTCGCCAGCGAACCCTGGGGGAAGATTCATCGGCACGTCGCCCACCGGCTGAGCACACGCGAGGTCGCTCGAGAGCGATACGCCGCTCAGCGTCGCCAGGACCTTCTCCGCGATTGGCTGGTTGACGGCGTACCGGTCGGGATAGGCCGAGACCTGCACGGCCTGGGCCGCGGCGCCGGGGTCCATCGATGCCCATCCGTCGATGTCGAGCAGGCCACGGGGCGAGCCGTGGTTCGGGCCGCTGGGTCCGCCGTAGAAGGCGCGGGATGACCAGACGGGGTCCATCAGGTTCTCGACGCTGCCCCATCCGGCGGCGGGGCGTTGCTGGAAGAGGCCCACGGAGTCGTGGTCGCTGCCGTCACCGTCGTTCGGGATGTTGCCGGAGTTGGGGTAGGCGCCGATGTTCGACAGGACCCGCAGCGACGACTCGATCAGCGCGGTCATGATCGCGATCATCTGGCCACGGGCCGGGACGTTCTCGCTCTGGCCGGTGGCGATGATCGCGGCGGCGCGGGTGAGCTGCTGCTGGTTCAGGGTGACGGTCTCGCCGCTGGTGTTCGTCGCGCTGAGGCTGTCAGGCACCGGGCCGCTGACGCCGAGGCTCTCGGTCGCTTGACCATCCCACATGCAACTGCCCGAACCGGCCGCCGCCGGGCTGATGAGCGTCGCGACGCCCAGGACTGCTGCGCCGGGGGCGAGGAGTACGGCGGCCGCCGCGCCAACCGCGAACAGCTTGAAGCCCACGGCGTCGTCACCTGAGTGGGTTGTCGACCTGCGAGAGCCGCAAGACGTGACAGCGATCGAACGAGGGCTCGCAAGCGACGAAGACGGTGAACGCGACCGGGTGCGAGGACTCAGCACTCTCGCCGTTCCAGACGCCCGTCCGGTGCCGCGTCCCAGCGATGGTGACGGCCGTCGTGCCCGGTCGAAGGTGCCCGTGGGCTTGCTGGACCGCAGCGGTCCAGGACTCGGGGACGTACGCGTCATCAATCTCGAGCGTCTGCCGTACTTCCATTGCCCCGAGGTCGAGCCATTGGTCGACGGTCGGCAGGTAGGTGGCCACGTCGGCGATCAGGCCGGGCGTCTCCTCACCGGAGGGGTCGGCGTCGGCCAGGACGGCGGCGGTGTAGTCGGTGGGCAGGAAGCCGAGGCTGGTGTCCCAGTCGAACAGTGACGACGCGACGGCGCGTGAGTACGCGATCGGATCGCTCGTGTGGGGGAGCGCGCGATCTTTGAGCGTGACCACCGGCGTCGCCTGCTCCGGGATCGCCTCGAACTCTCCGGGCGGTGGAGGCGCCGGGGTGGACTCGGCGGACTGAGGTCCACGCACGAGTCCGTAGACGCCGACGGCGAGGGTCGCGAGGGTGAGAACGCAGCCGAGGATGACGGCGATCTGGCGCCAGGTGAGGTTGCGCATCGAGGCTCCGAGGTCGAGGTGGCGGACACTCGGGAGGTACGCCGATCAGGCCGACGCGGCCGCCGTACGTACTTCGTGGAGCCGGTCACGCAGCTCGATCGTCTCGGCGACGACGCGCTCGAAGCGCGCCCAGTCGTCGTCCTTGAGTGCAGCCGCAAGCTCCGGCGACGTCGTACAGCGCGGTCCACCCCTCGAGCTCGGACCACATCAGCACGAACGACCGCGGACTGTGGTGCTTCGGAGCGCGCTTGGCCTTGCTCCGCAGAGCCCGGAGCCGCTGGGCGTTCTCTTCCTCCTGGACGCGCTTAAGCGCCTCGGCGGCGAGCCGGGCGACCTCGTCCTGCTCCTCATGTGACGGGGAAGGCGGCTGGCTCGCCAGTTCGACGGCGGCCTTCACACGGTTGTACGCCGGAGCGACCGGCGCGTCGTTGTCGATCTGGCGCAGCATGTTGGCGGCGAACTCGCGGACGGACCCGCCGAGGCTGTTGTCCTCGGCGACAGATCTGATCCAGTTGATCCGCTCAAGGCGCTGAGACGCGTTGGTGCCTGTCACGATGTGCGCGGCGATCGAGCGGGACTTCCCGCGCGGTGGTGATGACTCATCACCACCGGTGGCTTTGCCATCACTGCCGGTGCGGCCGAACCACGTCGCTGACTGTCGCCGCTGCGAGTCTTCTTTCTCCAAGACCTTGATCTCGTCGTACAGGCGTGCGGCCTCGACGGGCGAGAGCGGCTTGCGCTGCTCGTTCTCGTCCTGTTGAGCCAGCAGGTGCGAGAGTTGGTCGGAGATGCCCGAGCGGACCCACACGCTCAAGGTGCGCCGGCCGAGCCGACGCAGCGCCTCGAGGCGGCGCCAGCCGCATACGAGGACACCGTCGGGGGTGACGGTCACGGGCTGGAGGAGGCCGACCTCCTCGATCGACCGCATCAGGGCGCTCATATCGCCGAGGTCGCGACGATGGCGTACCCCGACGGTGATCGAGTCGATCTGGCGCTCGAGCTCGATGTGGCCCTTGTCAGACATCGATCCTCCTCGCGACCTTCGGGGCAGAGTCTCGGATCTCCACGACGAGCCCGTCGTCGGCGAGCAGGTCGACGACCTTCCAGTCGCAGACGAGCATGGCAAGCACGCCGACGCCGGCACGTGTGGCGGCCGTGGCCTTGTCGGGGTTGCCGAGCACGACCCGGAGCACGGTCGCCCAGGAGTCGCGGTCCAGGTCGAGTGCGGCTCGGCCGGCCTGGTCGCGCCGGAGGTAGGCGTGGGCGACGTGCCTGTTGCCGGCCCCCATCAGCCGTGTGGCGATGTAGTCGAGGGTGCAGGTCGCGCTGTTGGCAGGCCAGCCCAGGGCGACGAACATGCTGATCACCAGGTTGAGCGCCTCGAACGCCGTGGTCGGGGCGGTCTCGCCGAGTTTTGGCCGCGGCTCGGACGGGGCCGGATCGACGGTTGACGGGCCGCGGCTCTCGGCGAGGAGTTCGAGGAAGCCTGTCTCGTCCTCGCCGAAGCGACGCGCGTCGTGGTGTCGCATGACCTCGCGCCGGCGCGCCTGAGCGGTCGAGCAGAGCAGTCCGGCAGCGCGTTCCTCGGCGATGAGGCTGACCTGGACGGCACGAGTGATGACCGCCCACGGGTCGTCGGCGCATCTGACCGCGCGCGTGCGCATCGCCTCGAAGGCGGCGTACGCCGAGTCCTCCGGCTCGCAGTTGTGGGTGCGCGCGAGCGAGTGGTACTTGCGGATCGTGAACTGCATGAGCCGCTCCGCCTCGGGGTCGTGGCGCCAGGCCCAGTAGCCGACGCTGTCGCGCTCGTGCAGGCGTTGCAGGAGGCTTCGCAGCCCTTCCGGGGTGGCGAACGAGGCGTTCACAATCCCAGTCCTTCCTGGCGCGGGGTGGGCGTCGCCGACCGCTCCGGTGCGGGGTGGCGGAGCGTGCGGGTCGTCGTGGTCGGCGTACGGCGCGCTCGCCGTACGAGCTCGGCCTGGAGATCGATCCCGCGGCCGACCATCGGTCCGAGGTACGAACCCAGCTCGGTGGGGCGGACCCAAGCGACCCGCTTCGGCGTCTGCGCCTGTGACGGCTGGGCCGACTGAAGTGAGGGGTCGCGATGCCGTGCGAGCTCGTCGCTGCCGGACGCGCCGCCCTCCGGGACGGTGGGCTGCTCCGGCGGGCGGTAGCTGTGTCGGCGGTACTCGGTGTGCGTGTTCACAGGTGGATTCCTTCACTCGCTGGGGTAGGGGGGCGGCTCCCGGGGCCGAGCCGAGAGGCGATGCGGAACGCGGAGTTGACCGTGGTCTCGATCTCGCGGTCCGGAAGCCCGGCGTACTGCGCGGCCGGCATGAGCCAACTCAGAGCGTCGGCGTGGCTGAGCCCGTTCTCGGCCATGCGGCACGACGCCCAGAAGAGGGCGTGGTTGCGGCCGCCCTCCGGAGTCAGCGCGACGGTTCGGGCCAGGGCCTCGGGTCGGCACCCGGTTGAGGACATGCCGGCGGGTGGCAGCGGCCGCGCTGGTCGGGGTGGCTCCAGAAACCGGCGGAGCTCGACCGCATCCACGGGCTTCGGTGCATGGGTGGCGACCGCGATGACGTCGTACGAGCGCGTTGCCCCGTCGACCGCGATCCGCGACGGTGGAGCGATGACGTAGCCGCCGTCGCCGCGGAAGTCGACGTGCGCGGTGGGCGCCTGCCAGCTTCGCTGCTCCTGGCCGCGGACGTTCGGGTAGTAGGCGTGGAGACCGCCAGAGGGAGTACGCACGAGCCACGCCCACGCGTCGCCGAAGCCCTCGCTGCGTGCTCGCTCGAAGGCAGCGAAGCCGCTGGCCGAGGAGTGGACGTCGACGTCGACGACTAGCACTCCGGTGGGCCCGCCGGTGGGCAGTCCGATGTTCGCGTCAGGGGTGCGTTGCCACCATGCGCGGACGACGCGGGCGACGGAGGTCGCGTCGTGGAAGCCGTAGGGCGTCAACGGCTGCTTCCCGCCGGGCACGCACGGGAACACCGGGATTCCGAGGTTGGCGTAACGGAGTGCCGCGGCCGCAAGGGTGGGTTCCTGGGCGACTCGCTGCATCGTCGAGACCGACCACGTCGCGATCGGGTTGTTGGGGTCGAACATGCCCCCGACGATGCGCCGTCAGGTATCCACGATTTCGGGATACCTGCCCGAATCCGGGAGCGGGATACCTGCGTTTGCGCAGGTCAGCAGGTATCCCTAAGTTCTTCTGCTTCCCGCGCCGCTCGGTTCTGTCGGTGGCCGAGACGATGATCTGACAGGACCGGACGAACGAACCCAGGACAGACCCGATGACGCAGGACCGCATTGCCCAGGCCGACCTCGAGTGGTGGCTCTCGCGAGCCGCGGAGCTTGAGTGGACCTTTGCCAAGACTTACGCCGAGACGGCGCCGCACCACTACGTGGTCGAGAACCGCACGCCCGGCGTCACGCACGATGACATGGTCCGCGCCGCCCGCGTCATCCACACGTATGGTCAACCGGGCAAGTACTACTCGCTGACGAAGATCTACTTGGTCAGCCCTGACGGCCGGTACCGGTGGTGGACCGAGGACAGGCACTTCACGGACACAACCCTGGTGAACAGGGCAACGACCGAACTGTTCTACGGGATCCAGAACGCGCAGACCACGATCAGTGGCATCGAGACGACCTTCGACGGAATCGCCACGTGGTGGGATGCCACGCACCCGATCGCTGATGGCGAGCCTGATCGCGTGAAGCAGCTCCTTGCCGGCGTCCGAGGCACGTACCCGCCGCACGTGCTCGACATCGGCTGCGGGACCGGGCGCGTGCTGGATCTCGGGATAGTTGCGCCCGAGCGCTACGCCGGAGTCGACTCCAGTCAGGCCATGCTCAACCTGCTTCTCCGCAAGCACCCCAAGGCGGCGGCCATTTATCCCGTCGACATGCGGGAGGCACTCCGCTACGGCAAGTTCACGCCCGGCCAGTTCGACTGGGTCGTCGTCGACTCGTCCGTGGAGCTGAGTGAGGACGAGCGACGACGAGTCGAGCAGATGGCTCGCCTGGCCGTGATCGACGTCGACGGCAACGACTGGTCGGTCTGCGACGTCTCGGAGGAATCCGCGAAGCGGATCCTCGCGCATCACGACGCCCACGACTCGACTGAGCCCCACCGCCGCTGATTACGGCGGCCGCCAGGGGCCGTACCCGGTGACTACGATCCAAGCGAGACGGAAAGACAGGAGCGCAATAGGTGGCGATTCGTGAACACGGCGTCAGCGCCGTCACCGTGGGCGACCTTCTCGACCCCATCAAGCACAACCTTCAGATTCCGCACTATCAGCGTCCATACAGCTGGGAGCCGGCCACAGCTCTTCAGCTTGTCGACGACATTCTTGACTCACGCGCCGATCCGGACCGTTCCGACATCCCGTACGTGCTGGGAGCCGTCATCTTGCACGAGGACGGCGACGGGGGGCGCCTCGACGTAGTGGACGGTCAGCAGCGCCTACTCACCCTCAGGATGATTCTCGGGATCCTAGACGGCCACGACCTCCTCAGCACCTCCGCGGTCGGCGCGAACGCGGTCTCCCGCGTTTGGACAGCCCTCGGCCGGCGGCTCGGACTCCTCGAACCACCTGACGCACACGACCTCGCGGCGTTCATCCGGGATCGGTGCGAGGTCGTGCGCGTTGTGACAGATGACGTCGACGAGGCGTTTCGCGTGTTCGACTCCCAGAACTATCGAGGCAAGGCCCTCGCTCCTCACGACCTGCTGAAGGCCCACCACCTCCGCGAAATGCGCGAAGAGACCCCGCACATGAAGGCTGCCGTGGTCCAGGCGTGGGAATCAGCGAAGGATGAGGACCTCGACAGGCTTTTCTCGACGTACCTATACCGAATTGCGCGTTGGTCCCGAGGTGATGGCGCGCCTGGCTTCACCACCCAGGACATCGGCATGTTCAAGGGGATCTCCGGGACGTCGTCCACCCTTACGCCCGCCCACCGATATCACCTCGCTGCGCAAGCTGCGCTGCCTCTGTTGAGCGCGTGGGGGGCGAGCGGTTTGAGTGACCGGGAACTCGGACGGTGCAAGTTCCAGCTCGATGCACCACTGGGATCCGGCAAGCCATTCTTTGACATGGTTGCGTTCATGCTCGAGGAGCTTAAGCACCTCGTCCGGCAGGGATTCCCGGCTGACTTGGCGCCCTACTGCCATTTCGATCTTTCAGCTCTGGCAGACGCCGACGTGCTCGACGAGCGCGCGGCCCGCAGTCGCTATCGGTACGTCAGCGAGCTCTACCTTGCTGCGCTTCTGTACTACACGAACAGGTTCGGCGAGGCCGACCTTGAGCAAGCAAGGCCGCAACTCTTCGCGTGGGCATACGCATTGCGGACCGAGATGTTGCGCGTCCAGTACCGGTCCGTCGACAACCGCGGGCGCGGTGAGGGTTCGAGCTCCGCCTTCGGGCTCCTGCGCCACGCGAACTCGGGCCGGGTCGTCAATCAGCTCCCGCCAGCGGGCAAGCCCTACAGCGACGGTCATGAAGCGGGCCTCGTAGAGGTTCTGAAGGAGTGGTCGGCGCGATGACCGAGCTCCTTGATCCGCAGTTGCGATCGGTGGCGCAGCTCTTCGACGAGGACGAAGCGATCTACACCGTTCCGATCTACCAGCGGAACTACGCCTGGGGAGCGCAGCAGATCGAACAGCTCATCGGAGACGTGCATGACGCGCTCGCCGATGGCGACGACGGCTACTTCCTTGGAAACCTCATAGTCACTAGGAGACCGGGCCGTGAGGCAGACTACGAGGTGATCGACGGACAGCAGCGCCTCACGACCCTCTATCTGCTGCTCACGATCCTCTCCCAGGACGGCGCGCATCCGTACGACGCACACCGTGATCGACTTCGCTATGAATCTCGGTCTCGGGCCAGCGAGGCACTCCGCCGTGTAGTGACTGAGGCGTCGCGTCACTCGGCTTCGATTCCCGATACAGCGACCAACGAGGACACGGGTATCCACGAGGGCTACAACGTGATCCGTCAGTTCCTCAATCAGCATCCAGAGCTGCGCGACGATGAGGATCGGGGCCAGTTTGCCGATTTCCTGCGTCACCGCGTTGCGGTGGTTCGTGCCGCGTTGCCGCCGAAGACGGATCTCAACAGGTACTTCGAGATCATGAACACCCGGGGACAGCAGCTGCACCAGGTGGACATCGTAAAGGCCCGACTCATGAGCCGACTGCCCAACGAGGCAGAGCGCGCATGCTTCGCCTGGATCTGGGACGCCTGTGCGGACATGGACTCCTACGTCCAGATGTCATTGACTCGCGGCGACCATGCACGGCGCCGTGAGCTGTTCGGTGACGGATGGTCCTGGCTGAAGGCGGCGAGTTTCGGCCGGCTTCTCGAAGTTCATCAAACAACAGCCGCTGTCTCAGGCATGATGGACACCGCGCCTGCTACCTCAATGTCGCTCGACGCTGCGCTGGCGCGCTATTCGGCGATCGGCGTGTCCGCCCCCGGCGAAGACGCCGAGAACGTTCGCTTCAGATCGACCATCGAGTTCCCGGCCTTTCTGCTTCACGTGCTGAAGGTCATGAGCCGAGACGAGGGTGAGCACGAAGGTCAACTCGATGACAAGCGCCTCATCAAGCGGTTCGATGAGGCGGCCGCCGCTGGGGACCCGAGCGACGAAGCCGAATGGGTCCGCGATTTCGGCCTCGCGCTCCTAAGGCTGCGCAATCTGTTCGACGGGTTCATCCTGAAGCGCCAGTACACCGCGAGCAATGGCGATGATGGCGACTGGTCGCTGCAGCGGCTCTTGCGTCGACGTTCAAAGGGACGCTCGATGACCGGATACATCAACACGCTCTCAAAGGTCGCGACCGAGATCGAAGAGGACGGGGATGTTGACCCGGCCACTCGAGAACTGATGCTCATCCAGTCAATGCTGCGAGTCACGTACACCTCGCCCCGGACGATGCACTGGATCACCAAAGTCCTCAGAGTGCTTGACCAGAATGATCCAGACCAGATCCAGGGGAGCCAGCTCGTCGACGTTCTCCGGGCCTACGCCCGAGACAAGGTTCGTGAGGCGTTCTTTGGGGAGGGTCACCCCGAGGGCTTCAACATCAGCCGCATTGTGTTCACGTATGTGGACTACCTGCTGCTGTCCGATCCTCAGAAGTCCGAGTTCCGGTTTAGCTTCCGAAACTCGATCGAGCACTTCTATCCGCAGCACCCAGATGAGCAGCAAGCCGGCGCGGCGGTCTCACCGGAGCACCTGAACCTTCTTGGCAATCTCGCGCTTGTCAGCGTCGGCGCGAACTCAAAGTTCAGCAACAGCCTTCCGCGAGCGAAGGCAGAGAACTACCGGACAACGATCGAGGCCCAGAGCACCAAGCTGCAGGTGATGGCAGAAACGACTCGCACGCATGGTTGGGGCGACCAACAGGTGCTGCAACACCACGACGCGATTGTCAAGCTGCTCATGTCCGATCTCGGACTGTCCACTGCCGCAGGGGAGTAGGGATCGGCAGTGCCCGCGGGACAGCCCATGGAGGCATCGCCGTCGAGGCGAAGGGGGGTGCGTTCCAGACGGGTGGTTCGAAGTACATCTAAGACCCTGATGCTCGGGCCTTCCGTCGGTGAACGCCGGGATGATCGTCCGACGTTGGCGGCGTGGATGAGCGCCTGTCCTCGACAACTTCCGCGCTTCGAGGCGGCAGCTGGATGGGCCCATAGCCGTCATCGCTCCGGTTCGAGACGCCACTTCGCATCCGGGCCTCAGCCTCGTTGAGGTTCCCCATGGCTCGATCGACGGCTATGCGGTCGAGATTCGCGATCTCGTCGTACGGCGACGCGGCGAGGGTGACGCTGGACGCGAAGTCGGCAAGACCGAGGTCGCCGACGGCCAACGCGTGGGTGGTGACGATGTGTCCGACATCGACGATCGCGGCGGTCATGATGTGGTCGAGTCGGTCGCCCTCAAGAAGCCATCCCCACCCGTCCTTGCGGAGGTCGGTGAACGGCTCGCCGCTGACGAGGTGCAGCGCGGCGATGAGGTCTGCCATCCCCTCGGCGCCGCGGCTCTGGCCGCGGGCACGAAGCCGCCTGAACAGGTCGAGATCACAGAGAACGCGGTCGAGGGCGTAGGTCGCCGGGACGCCGTCCTGATGGGTCTGCTGAGCGCGCGGGAGGAACGGCTTGCCAGCGCGGCTCTGCCCGAGCCACTTCCGGATGATGCTCAGATCGGACCGCGCCTTCTGAGGACGGATGGAGAGGTCCTCTGCGAGCTTCTCTGCGGTGACCCCGTTCGGGTGGAGCGCGAGGTAGGCAAGGAACTCGACGTAGTAGGGCCGGCGGTGGGCCGTGGCTTTCGCGTCGCCCAGCGTCCTGACCGTGACCGGACCCAGCAAGGTCACCTTCGGGGCCACAGGAACCGGGGAATCCCATCGGGCGAGATCCTCGTCCAGGTCCGGATCGGAGGCATGAATGGCCGCTGCGGCTTCCGGAGACGCGTTGGGGGCGAGAGTCTCGACGTCATCGACGGTCGTCGCTGCGCAGTCGGCATACACGTGGGTGTCGAGCGGCAGAAGTGACGAGGCGCCTGCCTGCTGGCCCTCTGGGCGCGGTTCCGTCAGTTCGTCGACGAGCGCACCCGCGCAATCCGTCACGGTCCGTTCGTCGGCGGCACGGGGGACCGGCACCACGTCGGCCTCCGTAGTGAGATCGATCAGCGCGGCACACGCCTCCGCCTCGGCGGCAGTCAGCCCCGCGGAAGTGAGATCCAGGTCAAGGGAAGGGATCCGCAGACGGCCGTCGGCGCTCAGGTGGACATCGACGTACGGCGGGGAGGGTTCCCCTCCGACCCTGACCAGAGCCAGGCCGGCGCGTCCCGGGAAGCCAACGAAGGCCCCGGCCAGGTGCGTCAAGTCCGGACCGCTGGCGCCGCCCACGATGACCGCGGCGTGGAACTCGTCCGGCTCTCCGGTCGGGCTGGCGGTCGCGAGGTCGTCGGCCAGAGCGCGAAGGAACGCGTCATCTCCGGGTTCGTGGACGCGGACGAAGTCGCGGTTGATCGAGGCCAGTTCTCCGCCGATTCCCAGCGCCTCGATGTGCACGGGAGAGGCCCAAGGGTTGACGACCAACTCCGCCATGAGATGGCGAGCCAGGGCGGCGCTACGGTCGGCGTCCCCTGACAAGGCCAGCGCACGAAGCTCCTCGAGGTTGAGCAGCACGAGCGCCCCGTCGTCTGCCTGACCGACGCTGACCAGCATCGGGTACGGCGGCAGTGCGTCCGGGGGCGGAGTCGGGACCGCCTCGACAGGGATGTGCCAAGCGGCGCTTTCTCCGGTCCATGGCTTAGGGAGTTCAGCCGGCTCTGCGAGTGTCAGCAGGATTCGGCTGGAGGAGAGCCGGACGGAGAGCAGGCGAGGTGCAGGGGCCAGTCCCCGGAGCGCCGCATCTAGCTCCTCGATCAGATGGGCGGTGACGGATCCCGACACCTGCACGGACTTCTCGACAGCCCGCAACTCGTCCGGCGGTGGGGCGATGATCCTTCCGGGTCGGCGATAGCGGAGCTGGGTTCGCCGGTGCTGTCGCAGCACCAGCCAGAGCGACCCGGCCAGGAGTGCTCCAGCGCCGGCCAGCCCCGGGAGCAGCCAGGTCGGGATGGTCTCGTCCTCGGCGGCGTCGGCGAAAGCATGCTCGGGTTCGGGGTCGGATGCTTCCGGAGCGGGCGGAGTAGCTCCGTCGGTAGGTGGAGTCGCGTCCTGCCGAGGCGGCTCCTGGACGTGCTTCGGCTCCTGAGGCTCGACCGGATCCGACTGTCCCGGGATCGTGAGCTTCCAGCCGGGCAGGATGAGATCCGGGTCGGAGAGGCGGGCACCGTTCGGTTGGACGGTGTCGCGCGATGCTCGGAAGATCGACGGGTACGCGTCGGCGTCGCCGAGTTGGTCCTCGGCGATCTCGGACAGGGTGTCACCGGGCTGGACGACGTACGAGCCGCCCGAAGGGTCGTCCGCGACGGGAACCTTGAGCACGGTTCCGGGCAGGAGAAAGTCGGGACGTCCGTCGAGGACGGCCTCGTTGAGGGCGACGAGTTCGACGTACCGCGTGCCGTCACCGAGTCGTTCTTCCGCGATCTTCCAGAGGCTATCCCCGCGCTTGACCGTGTAGCGCTCGGTCTCCGGCTGCACCGTCTGCAGGTGGTCTTCTGCTCTCGGCTCTGCTGGCGCATCCACGGCAACTGCTACGTGCGGCTCGTCCGGCAACGGTGCGGCGACCGCAGCATGCGCGCGAGGCTGGGGCAGCGCCGCGCTGACCGCCGGGACGGCGACAAACAGCAGCGCCGCGGCCGCGACTAAGCGGTCGGCGGCGAGCTGAGGAACCGCGAGACCGGGGAGGCGCGGCGTACGGATGCCGCGAGCCTGCGACACGATCGACGCGACGAGTTGGCACGTAAAGACGGCCCACGCGATCCAGCAAATGACGGTGATGACCTGGAGGGCGAGAGTGCCGTCGTCCTGGGCCGTCAGCCTCGACCACGTGAACGCGCTCGGGTCGGGGAGCGCGTCGATGGCGATGAGCACGACGGGCACGCCGACCACGAAGGCGACGAGCGTGAGGGTGGCCAGGAGGCCGCGCAGCCTGGAGTCGGTCTTGTTCATTGCTCGCTACCTCCGAGGGTGCGGACGAGTCGCGCGGTCGCAGTGCCGGTGACGTCGAGGCGGTTGATGCCGATGAGACCGAGGAACTGTGGGTCGTAGGAGTCCGTGACCGTCACGGTGATCGTGGTGCCGTCGTTGATGGCGACCGTTCCGGCGACGCCGGCCGCGTCGAGGTAGCGCTGGGCGGCGGCACGCGCGGCGGCGGGGGAGATCGCGAGGTCG
The DNA here is from genome assembly GCF_004564375.1 of Nocardioides euryhalodurans. Lineage (NCBI taxonomy): Bacteria > Bacillati > Actinomycetota > Actinomycetes > Propionibacteriales > Nocardioidaceae > Nocardioides > Nocardioides euryhalodurans. The sequence goes on along the minus strand of NZ_CP038267.1, from coordinate 1,249,422 downwards.
TGGCCTTGGATGGCGGCGCTTCCTTCGACCTCCTCGCCACCGGCCCGTGCGGCCTGCGCGGCGACGTCGTGGGCTCGCTCGTGGGCGTGGACCTGGCCTCCGAGGTCGACCGCCAGCCCGACGAGGAAGATCATCACGAAGCTGGACAGCGCCAGCCACACGGTGATGGAGCCGCGCTCGTCCCGGCGACTCATTGTTCCCGCCAGGTGTCGATCGGACTGGACATCGTCGCCCGCATGACCCGGGATCCGGGGACGCCGGGAACAGCGAGATCCGACAGGTCGAGTCGGCACGAGACGGTCACGTTCACCGAGCCAGGAACGCCAGGCTGCTTGTCGAAGTCGCTCGTGTCGACGGCGACGTCGATGGCCGAGCACCCGATCTCCTGGTTGGTGATACTCGAGGTGGCCGCCGCGCGTGCATCGGCTCGGGCGACGTCCGCGTTGCGGGCGAGTGAGGCTGACCGGGCGGCATCGGCGGCGGCGGCCTGAAGCGCCTGATGGGTGGTCGCCGTACGGCCTCCGAAGATGACCAGGCCGACGAAGAGTGCGAAGGTGGGCACGCCGATCGCCGCTTCGAGAGCTGCTGAACCGCGTTCGTCCCGGCGGATCACGGCGCCGTCACCTGCTCGACTGGCACGCTGGCGCTCTGAGTGATGCGGACCTTCCACCCAGGAATGACGCTCAGAGAGAAGCCGCTGACCGTCACGGTGGCAGTCGTGGCGGTCCGGTTCGCACCCGTCGAGGTCGCGGTGATGACGTCATCGCCACCGGCCTCCGCGAGGAAGTCGTTGGCGGCGCCGACCCCGTCGGACTCCAGGCCGTGCTCGGCGCCAGCGGCCCTGGCGCCCTGCTGCGCGGCCGCGATCGCGACAGTCTTCGCGTGGTAGTAGAGCGCTGCCTGCATCCCGAGGAACATGACCGCGAACAGTGCGGGCAGCAGGACAACCAGCTCGATCGAGACCGAGCCCCGTTCGCCGCGTCGCCGGCGGCGGCTACTTGATCTTGCCCGCTTCTGAGGTGACATAGTTCGTGACCGCGAGGACCACGATGCCGACGATGCCGATGACTGCGACGGCCCAGAGGACGTGCTCCATCGTCACCGACCCGCGTTCACTGCGGCGGGATGCTCGCAGGTCGTCGTACGTGCCGAGTGCTGCGATCTGCAGCAGGACCAGAACCTTCAACATGGGTTTCCTCCTGTGGATGTGTCCTTCCGTGTCACGAGTTCGTGAACATGCGAAGCAATGAGGGCGCGACGAGAAGCGCCATGAAGATCACGCCCAGCAGTGAGCCGGGCATCGACATGCGCTCGCCGACGGCGTTGGCCTGGGCGAGTTCGACGTTGAGCATGGCCGTGCGCATGGCGGCGGAGCGGGCGCGGAGGGTGGCGTACACGCCGGCTCCTTCCTCGCCCGAGAGGCGCATGATGTCGGCGAAGTCGTCGAGCTCGGGCAGTCCGAGTTCCTCTGCCAAGGTGTGCAGCGCGTCCCAGGGCGGCAGTCCCGACCACCGCGAGCGGGTGAGCTCCTCGGACAGCCGCGTGAACACCCACGAGTCGCCGACTTCAGCCGCAGCCTCCATCGCCTGCCGGTGGCCGATGCCGTTGTTCCGCTCCAATGCCACAAGGTCGATGTAGGCGCCGAGCGCTCGGGCGAACTCGGTCCGTGCCTTCTTGGCGTCGTCGAGGGCGTTGTAGTTCGGGATGAAGAACATGACGGCGGCCAGCGCGAGCGACGCGACGGCCGGGAGCTGGAACGGGATGCTCAGCCCGAAGGCGTTGAAGAGCGTGACGAGCACCGGCGGGATGACGAGGCCGAGACCGGCGAACATGAGCTTCTCCCCGTAGAACTGCGCGACCGGGATCCGCAGCAGCGCGAGTTCGCGAGCCGGCGTACGAACCCAGAGACCAGGCGGCAAGACGCGCAGGCCCCACAGGCCGAGCCGCTCCTTGCTCGACCGCGCGGCGTCGGTGGCGGTCGAGCGCGGACGCGACGAGGAGACTCTCTCGAGCGCGTCGGCGAGGTCGGGCTCCGCGGGCAGAAGGCGGGCAACGAGAAGCACGAGGCCGAGGCCGACGAGACCTCCGGCAAGAATCGCCAACTGCAGCCCGGTGATCATCGCGACGCCTCCGCGACCGCGCGGGTCGCCAGGAACCGGGGGAGCGGCTTGCCTGCGGCCATGCGTCGCATCCAGATCAGGGTGGCGACGTACGCCGACAGGAGGAGCACGAGAAGCACCTGGCCCACAGGGGTGCGGTACGGGTCGACGTACGTCCCCGACAGCGCGAGTACGACGAGCACGCTGGCGCTGATCAACGTGACCCACCGCGCGGTGGCTCGCGGCTTTGCCCGGTCTGCCTCGACCTGGCGGCGCGCTCTTACGTCGGCGCCGACCGACTCGGCGAGTCCTTCGAGGACACTCGCCAGCCCGGCTCCGCGTCGACGGGCGCCCAGGATCAGGTTGGCCGCGATCAGGTCGCCGGTCGCGTCGTCGAGTTCGTCGGCGAACGCGCGCAGCGCCTTCTCGGTGTCCCACCGTGCCCGCAGCCGGGTCACCAGTCGGTGGACCTCATCGGCGATGGGCGCGGGCGTCGACCGCAGAGTGGCGACCAGTGCTTGCTCCAGCCCGATGCCGACGGTGAGGACTCCGGAGAGCGATCGCGTCCATTCCTCCATCGCCTCGAGGCGGGCGATCTGTGTGGCCGCCGGCGGCGCACTGAGCAGGATGGGCAGCCCGATGACAGCGACCGGCGCGATGACCAGCGCCAGGATCCAGCCCGTGATGAGCCATCCGACGAGGCCGAGCGCGCCACCGGCAAGAAGCAGGACTCGGGTTCGCCGATTGAGGGCGCGGCGCCGACTGGCTGCCGTGGGCTCCCGCGGCGGAATCGCGGTTGGGCGCAGGCCGACGACCACCCCGAGGAGCCCCAAGGCGACGAGTCCACCCGCGAGTGCCGGAAGGGCCGCGGTCATGTCCGGACTCCGAGCTGTTGACTACCGAGGTACGCCGCCAGGTCGAATCCGTGCTGGGCGAGTCGGCGGTACTCGTCGGGCAGGACATCGGGGACTGCGGCGCCGGTGGCATGGGCGCGGAACACGTGCGTCGTCGCGTAGCCGGGCTCCTTCTCGCCTGGGGCCAGCGCGATGACCTCCGCGACCCGCCTCGTCCGCTGAGCCCCGCCCGGCACGACCTTGGTCTCCAGGCTCAACTGGACGATCAGGTCGACGGTCGCCGCGAGCTTGCTGGTCGCGAGACCCTGCGTGACGTGCGGACCCGCCTCCATCGCGCAGGTCACGAGCTTGCGTACGGCGGCCACGGCGTCGGCCGCGTGAGTGGTGGAGATGGACCCGGTGCCGGACTCCATCGCCTTGATCATCGCCCAGATCTCCTTGCCACGGACTTCGCCGACGATCTGCCGCGAGAGGTTGAAGCGGAAGGAGTCGACGAGTGCCTCGTCGAGCGTGAACTCACCCGACTGGCGCCCGTCAGGACCACGTTCACCCGATCCGGGCCGGGCCTCCCAGGGGATGACCACCTTGTGCCGGCCGAGCTCGTGGAGGTGCAGCTCGTACTCGGTCTCGAAGGTGCCGATCGCCTCGAGCTCGTCGATCTCGGCGCAGAGAGCTCGAACCAGCGTGGTCTTCCCAGCCCCCTGGGCGCCGGCTACCACGATCGAGCACCGAGCCCGCACGGCAGCTCTCAGGAACGAGGCGACGACGGGCGTCATCATGTCGCGCTTGACGAGGTCGTCCAGCGTCACCCGCATCAGCCGGTGCCGACGGATCACGACGGACGGTCGCGTGGTCACCCACGCCACGGCCGCGAGCCGTGAGCCGCCGTCGAGCCTCATGTGGAGGCTCGGTTGCGCCTCGGAGAACGCCCGCGCGTTTACCTCGCTGCGCGAAGCAAGGAAGACCAGGAAGTCGATTAGCTCCTGATCGGAGTCGGCCACCGAGGGGCCGGGAACGAGCGTTCCGTCGATCAGCTCGAGCTGCACGTTGTCGTGACCGACGATGACGATGTTCTCGATCCGGTCGTCATCCACCAACGGCTGGAGGCGGCCGAGGCGGAACAGGGAGTCGAACACGGCCTGCGCGGTCGCCTGCTGCTTCGAGGGACTCCACGAACCGAGGCCGGCGTCGACACCCTCTGCCATCGCAGACTCGATGAGGTCCAGCACGATCGATCGGCCCAACTCCTGTTGCGCCTCCTTGTCGAGTCGGGCGCGACCTGACTGCACGGCCTGGCTCAGCTGCTCGGACGCCTGGGCCCGCAGGGTCGAGACGAGCGACCAGTCGACGTCGGAGGTGGCCGGGGGCGGCGTCGCAACGGTCGCGTCGAGACCGCTCGACACCTCGTGGGGGATGCCGTTGGTCGTCTGGCTGAAGAGTGGCAGGCGCGTCAGGTCGCCGTACTCGTTCGCGAATCGGTAGGTCTCGGTCATGCCCGTGCCTCCTCGAGCGCGAACCGACCACGTGCGATGTGCGCCTGGACGGACTGCACCGCGGCCTGGAGCGCGCGGACGTAGGGACCGGTCTCGAAGTGCTTCGGAGGCGCCGCTCCACGGTGATGAACGGCCGCGGCGGCCGGATCGTCCGGCAGGTCGGCGACGACGGGCATGCCGAGAACCTTGGCGACCTCGGAGGCCCGGTAGGGCTGGCCCTCGCCGACGAGAAGCAAGCCGGGGTGACGCCATCCGCTGGCGGGATGACGGACGGTCTCCGCCCACGAACGAGCTGCCGAGATCGCCGGCAGGGTGGCTCTGGTGATCAGGAGCGCCGCGTCGGCGGCGTCCAGCAGCGGGGTCGGCGAGCCGATGAGGCCGAGCCGGCCGGCGTCGACGATGACGTCCAGGCCGTTGTCATTCAGATCGCGGAGTGCGGCCGCCAACGGCTCCCAGATGTCACGCAGCGCCGTGGCCTGAGCATGCGACCGGATGCCGGCGACGAGCGAGACGTTCGGGCTCAACGGACGTACGACGTCCCGCAGCGCGTCCGTCGTGCCGAGGGGTGAGAGGGCGAGCTCGATCAACCCGGCGTAGTACGGCGTCGTGCCGCGGAGGAACCCGGCGAGCACGCTGGATCCGCCGGTCGGGTCGGCTTCGACGAGGAGCACGGGCCGTGGCCAACTGAACGCCATGCCCACTGCGGTTGTGGTGACGCCGGGCGAACCGGAGGCCGATGTCAGGCACACGATCGCCATCACTGGGCTCCCGAGTCGAGGATCAGCGCGACGTTGCCGGTCGCAGCGCGGGCCGCGAGGACGCTCGCGTCGGCGTACGGCACCAAGACGTTGACGACGGTGTTGCCGGTGGTCTCGTCTATCGCTGTGTCGACGACCTCGGCAGCGGTGAACTGAGGCGCGCCGGACGGGGCATCGCCATTGGCGGCCGGGGTGACGATGATGCGGACCTTGTCGCCGCCGTGCATCGGGAGCGCTGGGACCTGGGCCGGGGTCAGCGAGATGCCGACGATCGACTTGCCCTCCGGCGGCATCGGTGCGCCGGTCGTCGACTCGGTCGTGATCAGCCCGCCGGCAGAGATATCGAGCGCGGCGCGCTGGCCGACGATCTCGTCGTACGCCGAAGCAGGGAGTGGCTCCAGAGCCGGGTCGTCGCTGATCCGGATGCGCCGGATGTCGTCGGCGGCGATGACCTCGCCTCGATGGATCGTCTTCGTCGCAGCGAGGACCTCCTCGGTGCTGGTCGTCGCGTTCCATGCCCATGCCCCGAGAAGGCAGCCAAGGGCGGTGACGACGACGGCGGCCACGACGAGACCGGGGCGCCTGCGAAGCTTCGGCGGGGGAGTGACCGGCGGGCCGGCGTCGGGCGCAGTGCGGTGTGGGCCGGGCTTCCGGTCCTCTCGGGCAGTCGTGGTCACTTCGTCCCTCCCCGCGCAGCGCTCGTCAGTTCACGAGCACCTGCGCTTCGCCGATCCGGATCTGGGTCGAGCGGTTGAGGCCGTCGAGGCGGATCGTCCCGGTCTGGCCCGCGCCCGACCAGGTGATGACCCAACTCGAGGTTGCGGTGACGGTGTACGCATCGTCCGTCTGCCCCGCGCTCGACTTCTTGTAGGTGTGGCCGCAGTCGGGGGAGTCCTTCCGCCCGAATTCCGGCTTGTACGGCGAGCCCGCCGTATCGCAGACGACCTCGGTTCCGTCGCCCATGTCCCAGGTGATGTGGAGGACCTTCGCGGTGGCCGTGACTGTGATGCCGCCGGCGGAGGCGCTCTCAGTGATGGGGCCGACGGTGTGGGCGTTCGGGTACTTGGCCCACATCCAGACGGGCATCCCGACAAGGCCGACGCTGTTCGGACCCGGCTCAGGCGCGATGCCGATGTTGATGGCGGACAGATGCATCTCCTCGATCGCGATCTGCGCCACCTCGCGCGGAGTTGGTCCGGTGCCGGAGTTCGGCGGCGGGTCCTGCGACCAGATCGTGATGAGCAGACCCGTCTGCGGCTGGTCGCAGTAGTACACAGCGCCGTCGCCAGGCTCATGACCCTGCCAGCTCGGGTCGCCCGCAGGCGGCGGAGGCTCGACCGGGCTGATGTAGCAGTGGTACGTGTTCGACCAGTAGGCGCCCTCCTTCGTGCAGGGAACCGGCCCAGGCGGTGGCTTCGTGACGCCCTGGCTCGTGCCGTCCCAGTAGCAGGCGGCCCCGCTGCCGGTGTCCTGCGGGCCGTCGTCGCCCGGCTCACCTGGCGTACCCGGCGTGCCCGGCACCTCGATCCAGATGAGGCACTCGCCCGTGGCCGGGTCGGTCTGCGAGCACACCGTGTCCGCGTATGACGGAGCGTGGACGAGGACGGAGAGGCCGGCGGCGGTCAGCGCACTCAGAAGGAGGCGAGTCAGGATGCTGCACATGGCGTCTGCTTGAGGTCCTGGCCCGTCGCCACGCGCCAGCCGCCGATCGGGTCGGCGGCGTACTTGTAGTTCGCGACGGTGTAACGCGTCCACCCGGTGTCCGGGCGGTCGGGGGAGACGATCGACTTGCCATTCTTGTCGAGGACGTCGACCTTGCTGACGTCCCAGCAGACGTCGATGACGACGGTCGGCACCTTGCCGGCCTTCGGGTCGGAGTTGTCGAGATTGACCGACTGGACCTGCAGCTCGTTGATGGCTGTCGTGCCGGTCTGCCGCTGGCCCTCGTCGCGCGACCGGTCGATGAGGGTCGTGACGGCGTTGAGCTGCGCGCTGGTCGCGACGGACTTCAGCTTCTTGAGGTCGGGCGCAGGATCGCTGCGGAGCTGGTCGACCACCGTGAAGTAGCTCCGGACCGCGTCGGTTGCACCGGCGCTCGCCTCGTCCGACGGAGAGCTCGGCGAGGCGCTCGTCGCCGCTGAGCTCGACGGTGTTGACGACGGCTCGGCGGTCGCCGGGGGGTCGGTGTCGCCGCCGCCACAGGCGGAGACCGCGGCCAACATCAGTGTGCCGGTCGCCCAGGAGATCAGCCTGAGTCGATTCATCATGCGGTTCCTGTTCCTCCTACATGTGACTGAGGAGGCGGACGCCGCTGCGGACGGATCCCGAGCGCCGTCTGCGCCTCATCGTAAAGCCCGAATGTGGATCTGGCACCCCCGGTCGCTCTCGCCTTTCCGGGCCACCCCTCAGGTGCTCTCCGTCCTCCAACTGTCCCGACCTCACCCCGCCCTACTCTTGAGGCTCCCTTCTCCTCCTGGTCCCCGCCACGCCTTCTGTCTCGCCACCCGCTCTTCCCTGCCCTTCGTCCTGCCCGCCAGTTTCTCCAACTCAGCCCTTCTCGCCTTCACACGGTTTGCAGATCGAGGGGTCTGTGGAGGGAGAAGCGCACCTGAGGGCTGTGGAACGGAAACGGCCGTGACGGTGTCGCTGCGGCGGATGTCCGCGGGCAGCGGCTACCAGTACCTGCTGCGCAGCGTCGCCGCCGGTGACGGCAGCAGAGCCCTGTCGACGCCGCTCACCCGGTACTACTCCGAGGTCGGTACGCCGCCTGGCCGCTGGCTCGGCTCCGGAGTCCGTGCGCTGGGGAGCGGTCAGCTGGCCGCAGGGATGCAGGTGACCGAGGAGCAGCTCGCGCTGCTGATCGGCATGGGGCGGGACCCGATGACGGGGGAGCAGCTCGGACGCGCGTATCCGACGTACAAGCGCCTGGCGGACCGCATTTACGAGCGGGTGGCGGCTCTTGATCCGGAGATGACGCAGGAGGACTGCGCGGCCGAAACGAGCCGGATCGAAGCCGAGGAAACCGCTGCCGGCATGCGCCATGCAGTCGCTGGTTTCGATCTCACCTTCAGCGTCCCCAAGTCGGTGTCGGTGCTGTGGGCAGTCGCCGACGCGGCCACCCAGGAGCGGATTGCGGAGGCGCATCACGCGGCTGTCGCCGACGTCATCGACTTCTTCGAGCGGGAAGTGGCGGCGACCAGGGCGGGGATCTCCGACAGCGACGGCGCCGTGGCCCAGGTCAGCGTGGCAGGGGTCGCCGCCGTCGCCTACGACCATTTCGACTCCCGGGCCGGAGATCCACAGCTCCACACCCACGTGGTGGTGTCCAACAAGGTGCTGACGGTGATGGACGGACGGTGGCGCAGCCTCGACGGCCGCCCGGTGTTCTCCTCCGTCACGGGACTGTCGGCGCACTACAACGCCCTGCTGGCCGACCGGCTCCGCCGCGACATCGGGATCGATTGGGAGCTCCGCCAACGCGGCACCGACCGCAACCCGCAATGGGAAATCGTCGGCATCAGCGATGAGCTCATCGCAGAGTTCTCGAGCCGGACCCGCGAGATCGAACTCAAGAAGGACGAGCTCATCGCTGAGTACGTCGCACGGCACGGTCGGATGCCGTCGCCCAAGGCCGTCGTGGAGCTGCGCGCCCAGGCAACCTTGGCGACTCGGCCACCTAAGGAGCTCCGGTCGCTCGTTGACCTGACAGCCGAGTGGCGACGCCGCGCATCTCAGCGACTCGGCGCGGACGCAACCGCGTGGGCAGCAACACTTCTTGGTGCCGGTGGCGCTCCCCTCACCGTCGACGACGTTCCTCTGGCCGTGATCGAGGCGATCGCCGCCGATGTCGTGGCCGCTGTCGAGGTGAAGAGGGCGGTGTGGACTCACTGGAACCTCATGGCCGAGGCGTCGAAGCAGACGATGGACCTCCGGTTCGCAACCACCTCGGATCGCGAGGCGGTCATCGCCATGGTGGTCGAAGCGGCTCAGCGGCAGTCGGTGTCGCTCACGCCGCCGGAGTTGGCAAGCACTCCGGTTCCGTTCCAGCGCGAGGACGGCACGAGCCTCTTTCGGCCGAGGCACTCAGTCAAATACTCATCGACCGCGATCATCGAGGCCGAAGCACGCCTCCTGGAGCGCTCGGAAGCCACGACTGCACCGACCGTGCCCCCCAGAGCGCTGCGACGGGTTCTGTCGCATTCGAGGGCCCGACTCAGTTTTCAGCAGCGCGCTGCCCTCGAGAGCATCACCGCGTCAGGTCGTCAGGTGGACCTGCTCGTCGGTCCCGCGGGTGCGGGCAAGACCACAACGATGCGGGCTCTTCGATCCGCCTGGATGGTGGAGCACGGACAGGGCAGCGTCATTGGTCTGGCGCCCTCCGCGACAGCCGCGCAGGCACTGGCCGACGACCTGGGGGTCGCCTGTGACAACACGGCCAAGTGGCTGCATGAGTACGACCAAGGACGCACGGAGCTGCGCGCTGGACAGCTGGTGATCGTCGACGAGGCCACGCTCGCGGGAACGACCACGCTCGACCGCATCAGTGACATCGGAGAGGCCGCCGGAGCCAAGGTCCTGCTCGTCGGTGACCCCTACCAGCTTCAGTCCGTCGAAGCCGGAGGCGTCTTCGCCCTCCTGGTCGCCCGTCGTACCGACGCCCCGGAGCTGACCGATGTCCATCGCTTCGTGAACGAGTGGGAGAGGCACGCCTCCCTCGCCCTTCGCCGCGGTGAGGTCGAGGTCATCTCGACGTACGTCCGCCAGAAGCGAATCCGCGAAGGACAGACCGACGAGATGCTCGACCATGCCTACGAGGCGTGGCGTGCGGACTGCAGCGCCGGCAAAGCCAGCGTCCTCGTGACCGAGTCATCCCACGCCGTTCGGGTTCTGAACGAGCGGGCTCGCGCCGAACGGCTGCTGCTCGAAGGCCCCATCGGTGGTCGTGAGATCCCACTGGCCGCCGGTAACAGCGCCTCCGTTGGGGATGTGGTTATCACCCGGCGCAACGCGCGCACCCTCCGGACATCTCGGGGCGGCTGGGTCAAGAACGGTGACCGCTGGCGCATTGTCGATATCCGGAGGGACGGCTCCGTGCTCGTCGACCGGCTCAATCCGCGCCGTCGCGCCAAGACTGTGCTGCCCGCCGAGTACGTCCGGGAGTACGTAGATCTCGGCTATGCCATCACCGCCCATCGGGCCCAGGGCATCACTGTCGACACCTCCCACGTCGTCGTCACAGCGTCCACAACCCGGGAGAATCTCTACGTGTCCATGAGCCGCGGCCGGGAGTCGAACATCGCCTACGTCGCGCTCGACCAGCCGGACGACAGCCACTCGTCTCCCGAGCCCGAAGGCGTCACGGCCCGCACCGTGCTCTTCGGCGTGCTCCGGCACAGCGGCGCAAGCGTGTCCGCGCACCAGACGATCGAGGCCGAGTACGCAATCCACGGCGGCATCGACCGCCTGGCCGCCGAGTTGGAGACGATCGCGGCCGATGCGCAGCGCGACAGGTTCGTCGAACTCCTGCGCCGCTCCGGTCTGACAGCCGAGCAGCACGCAGCGTTGGTCGCCTCAACAGCTTTCGGGCCGCTGACCGTTGCCCTACGCCGAGCTGAGGCATACCACCACGACCTCGCCCGGCTGGTGCCGCGAGTGATCGCCCAGCACGGGCTGGTCGACGCCGAAGACGTCGCCGCCGTCCTCCGCTACCGGATCGAGAAGGTGGCCTCGGCCGCCCCGCACGGCTGCCGCCTCCGCCCGCGTCTCATTGCCGGCCTCATCCCCGAGCCGCTCGGCGAGATGAGCGACGATGACCGCCAGGCTCTCGACGAGCGCAATCAGTTGATCGAGAGTCGGGCCCGTGCGCTCGCTGAGGATGCGGTTGCCATGGCGGAATCGTGGACCCGGCGCCTCGGACCGATACCTAACGGTTCGGTTGAGCGCGGTCTCTGGCTCGAAGCAGCGGGCACGGTCGCCGCCTACCGTGACCGCTACGGCGTGAGCTCGGAGTTACCGGCCGGTGGGGGAGCCAGGAGCGACGCGCAGAAGGCCGATCGCGTCCGTGCGATTCAGGCCGCCCGCCAAGCATCGGCCACGGCCGAGTCGGTGGGCGCGAGGGTGCCAACGACAGCGGCGACATCCGTTCCCACTCTTTAGACCCCCAGCAGGCGAGCTCCTCCACAGGTCCAATGTCGGCGGGTGGGTGATCGGGGCGGGCACGCGTACCGAGGAACCACCGACCTCGAAGGACCTCCTCGTGATATCTCTACTCGGCCTACCTGTCATCGGCGCCGTCGCGCTTGTCTGGCGCTATCTCCAGATCTACGCGCCCTCCAATGTGCTGATCAGGTTGGTGCTCTCGAGGCCGCCCCATTGGCGCACCGCCATCGGATTGGTCGCTCTTGCCGCTGCCTTGGCACTGGCCCTGCACGCCCTCGGTGCCGCGATTGCGGCCGGAGCTCCAGGTTGGCTCAACCTCGTCGTCCTGGTGCTCGCCTGGGACGCCGTCAGGGGCTCCCTGCTCGGAGTGCACACCGGACTCCGAGTCGTCGGAGTCGTTAGCAAGCGGATCACGTCACCAAGGAGACGAAGGTGTCGGGTTGTGGACCCGCGGGTCTCACCAGGACTGTCGGATCGCTCGACTAAGTTATGCGCAGCGGTCTGGAGCGTAAGGCGCCGGGAGACGGACGGAGGAAAGAGATGACAATCACAACCCGGAACCAGGACTTCCGGGAGGCCCGGCGCGCTAAGAAGGACGAGTTCTACACCTCGCTCAGCGACATCGAGCTCGAACTCGAGCATTACACCGGCCATTTCAAGGACAAGGTCGTCTACTGCAACTGTGACGACCCGCGAGCCAGCAATTTCTTCAACTACTTCGCGACCAACTTCGAGAAACTCGGCCTGAAGAAACTCATCACCACCTGTTACCGAAGCCGCGACGCCGACCGGTTCGGCCGAGGCGACTCCGACCAGGCCGTCATGCTCGAGTACACCGGCGACAAGAACGGCAACCTGGTCCCGGACATCGAGGAGATCGGCATCGTCCCGATGACCGGCGACGGTGACTTCCGCAGTGCCGAGAGTGTCGAGCTGCTCAAGCAAGCCGACATCGTCGTCACCAACCCCCCGTTCTCGCTGTTCCGACCGTACGTCGCCCAGCTGATCGAGCACCAGAAGCAGTTCCTGATCATCGGCAACATGAACGCGCTCACGTACACCGAGATCTTCCCGCTCTTCCAGAACGACCAGATGTGGTACGGCCCCAGCATCCGCAGCGGCGATCGCGAGTTCCGGGTGCCCGACGACTACCCGATCACCGCCGCAGGGTCGCGGGTCGACGAGGACGGCACGAAGTACGTCCGGGTGAAGGGGGTTCGCTGGTTCACCAACTTGGACTACCCCGGCCGCCACGAGGATCTCGAACTCGAGATGACGTACAGGCCGGAGGCCTACCCGACCTACGCGAATTTCAACGCGATCGAGGTCAGCAAGACCATGAATATCCCGGTCGATTACGACGGACCAATGGGCGTGCCGATCACCTTCCTGGACAAGTACAACTCCGGCCAGTTCGACATTCTCGGCTCGAGCAAGACGCTCGGCCGCCCGATGTCCGAGGTTGCGAAGAAGGGCACCTACGTACCCGGCGGGCCGCGCTTCTATCTCCCGAACGGCGACGGCACCTACCGCCGGATGTACGACCGCATCGTCATTAGGAACAAGCAACCGTGAGCGCACGGCGGGGAGGTGGCCATGTCGTATCGTTACCTCGGTAACAAGACCCGCCTCGCCGACTGGATCGTCGGCGAGATCGCGCGCGTCCTCCCAGCAGGTTCGTCGATCGCGGACCCCATGTGCGGCACCGCCTCGGTCTCGATCGCGCTAGCCCGCGCCGGCCACTCTGTCACGGCCGCCGATGCCCTGACCTTCCCGGTCGTCCACGCCCGAACCCGGCTGCTCGCCAAGGAGGAACCGGCCTTCAGCGCGCTGGGTGGCTACAACAAGGCGCTCGGCTGGATGCGCTCGGCTGCGCCCGTGGAGGGCTACTTCTTCAGGGAGTTCGGCGAAGCCGGCGCTCCGGCGAACGGTCGTGCCCCACGGCTGTACTTCTCATCGACCAATGCCGCGCACATCGACGGCCTCCGTGACGGGATCCGCAAGCTCGCCGCAGCTGGCGCGCTCACCGAGGTCGAGCACAGCGTGCTGCTCCACCACCTGATCCTGGCCACCAACAAGGTCGCCAACATCAGCGGCACCTACGGCTACTTCCGGCGCACGATCTCTGGGCCGGCACTGCGGCCGCTCACATTCGAGCCGCTTAAATTCGACTGCACGCCCGGCGAGCACACCGTGCTGCACGGTCCGGTCGAGGACCTCGCTTCAACTCTCAAGGTGGACGCGGTCTATCTCGACCCGCCGTACACCAAGCGCCAGTACGCCGGGAACTACCACGTGCTGGAGACACTCGCCTGTGAGGACGAGCCGGTGGCTGCAGGCGACGGCGGACTTCGTCCGTGGACGGACCAGGCATCGGACTTCTGCTACCGCCGCAGCGCCGGCCAGGCGTTTCGGGAGACCCTCAAGCGCCTCGACGTCCCGCACGTCTTCATCTCCTACAGCGAGGACGGCCAGGTCGGCGAGGACGAACTCGCTTCGATTCTGAGCGACTTCGGCAGGGTCACGCTCCACGAACAGCCTCATATGCGATACAGAAGCAATGATCGTGTGAAAGATGGCGATGTGCTTGAGCGGCTTTATCACGTCGAGGCTTTCTGACCATGGCCCAGAAACTGAACATCGATCGCATTTGGTGGCGGAACGTCCAGCCGGGCGAGTTCTACAACATCGAGCGGTACCCGCAGATCCAAGGCGGCGGTGGGTCGCTATACATTGAGATCCCGAGCTCAATGGTCGAGGCGACGCTGGATTTTCTGGACGCGACCGGCGCTAACGTTGACGCGCTGCCCGTTATCACGATTGAGGCAGGCGTAGTAGGCCATCCGGGGCTCACCGGCCCGATTGAGTTTCAGCGGAAGAAGGGCAGCCGAATGCGGATTGCCCGTCAGAATCGCCAGCAGACCTCATCGGCTCGACACCCCGCCTGGATGGCCGCTCGAGGCTTCCCGAGCGCGCCTGACGACGTCGCCAACAAGGAGGCGGCGCTGCCGTACTTCCCCGAGGGCGGTCTCCGGATCTACATCGCCAAGACCGTCGAGGGCGACTACTACGCCGGGTTCACCAAGGGGCCGCGTCCTGACAACATGAAGCACAACCACCCGATGTGGGACCTGTACCCGCAGGGCAAGGTCGTTGGCGGCGTGATTGATGCGGACTGAGGTTGGGCATGGCTGACAAGATCGACGACATCCTGTCTTCGTGGGGTGCCGGTCGGAACGCCCTGCTCTACGGACCGCCGGCCACCGGCAAGACCCGGTTGATCAGCGAGCTGTTCCAGGCGCTCAACACGCCACCGGAGGCCCACCGCGGGATTCTCTTCGACCCGAACGACAAGGAGACGCCGTTCAGCCGGCCTGAGCAGGAAATCACGATCCCGCAGCCGATCAAGGTCGTGTGGACGACGTTCCACCAGTCGTACGGCTATGAGGACTTCGTGCTGGGGCTGCGGCCCAAGATCACCACTGAGGGCACGCGCCTCCAGCCGTGGGCCGGCGTCTTCCTTGACGCTGCGCTTGAGCTCGAGGATTCCGAGTCGCCGTACAAGTCGGTCGTGATCTTCATCGACGAGATCAACCGAGGAAACGCTGCCCGCATCTTCGGCGAGTTCATGACGTTCCTTGACTTCGACTATCGCGACGGTGGCACGGTGCCTCTCCCGGTGCCACTTCGGCAGCTGACCTATGACGACGGCGAGAGCGAGGAGCTGCTGCGCCCGGGTGGCAAGGCGACGAAGATCCCTGAGGGTTTCACGTTCCCCAAGCACGTCTACATTGTGGCGACGATGAACAGCGTCGACCGGGCAGCCGTCCCCATCGACAGCGCCCTGGCGCGCCGGTTTGACCGGATCGAGATGCGCCCCAACCTTGACGTCCTGGTCGAGCACTGGGGCATGGACAAGACCGCAATCCCGACGCCGACCGAGGACAACTGGGAGGAGCTCAGCCCGTTCGAGACGGCCTACCTCCTGCTCGACCGCCTCAACGTCGCCATCGCTTCCGACCTCGGCCCCGAGTTCGAGCTCGGCCACGGCCTTCTCACGCCCGTGGAGGCAATCAAGCCAGCCGCCGGCCGGACCACCCAGCCAGTCGAGGAGAAGGACGCCTGGCGGAGCCTCGCCAAGACGTGGGACGACGTCCTCTTCCCCCAGCTCGAGGACCGCTACTCCGGCCGACCCGAGCAGCTGATGGACCTTCTACATGTCGATACCGCACCGCCGGCCGGCGAGTACGCCTGGACATTGCGGACGGCTAAGGGCGGCACGGTTGAATCCCGCACCCTCGAACCGGTCCGGGTCAGCGAACTCGACATCGACGTCGTCAAGAGGTCGTTCAGGTGGCTGACACGCTGACGGCCCCGCTGCCCATCGAGCTCCAGGAGTACGGCGCACCCGTCGTACGTCACGCAGAAGACCTCGACCTCCGGGCGCTCGCTGAGGCGAACAAGCGTTGGAAGAGGGCATTGGGTCTCTCCGGTGACCCCATCCGGGTGGAAGACATCGGCGACGGCCTGGTCAAGCTGCGAGCCGAAGCCGTCACCGGCGTCGTTCGTGTCGGTGGCACCGACATCGAGATCGCGCCCAAGTTCTTAAGCGCCGCCGACGACAGCTGGCAGACGGTCCTGTGGCGCATTCTTACCGTTGTCGAAGGTGGCCATGTCGATGACAACCTCACCTCTGCGCACGAGCTCGAGTCGCTGTCCATGCCCGACCTTCTCGCCGAAATGTTTCTCGCGTCCTACGCCAGGGGTGCTGCTCGCGGTCTGCCTCGCGGTTACCTGACCGAGCAGTCAACCGGCGGCACGCTGCGCGGCAGTCTGGACCTCGCGAGGCTGGGTGAGTGGGTGGCGCGCCCGTGGGATCTCCCTTACGTCGCTGATCTGCTGACCGATGACACCCCATTGGCTCGGCTGCTGCGCTGGTCGGCCGAGTGCCTCGCCGCAACGGTAATAGCACCTGGCCGTGCCCGGGCGGTACGCGAGATCGCGGCTGGTCTGTCCCACGTCGGGAGGCAGCCGCCACACCTGCTCGACGCCCAGCGCATCTCGCTCGGCATCCAGCACCAGGGGCTCGAGGCCGCGCGGGTCGTCGGACTGCTGCTCCTCGAAGGTTCAGGCGTTCACCACGCCAGCGGCGACCACGCCCTGTCCGGGTTCCTCTGGAACTCCGACGTTATCTACGAGAACTACATCTACTGGCTTTGCCAGCGTGCGGCCAGTCGGCGCGGGGAACGAGTCAACAAGGGAGCGGTCAAGTTCGGTGAGGTCATCGCCGGCGAGGGCTCCAAGTTGGAGACCACACCTGACGTGGTGTTTCGGGATGCCCAAGGGACACCGGTCGCCGTCACCGATTCTAAGTACAAGCGCTTGGGCACCCGACCGAAGGCGCCCGACACGTACCAGGTGCTGACGGCCGGGCATGTGCTCGGCTGCCAGCGCATATCGCTGACCTACCCGGTCGCTCAGGACCGCGAGCCGACAGTCTGGCGTGTCTCCTCGGCATTGGGAGGCAAGGACGTCGAGTTGACCGCACTTCCGTTGAATCTGATGTCGCTGGCACGGCCTGAAGGACCGCAGGCCCTGATTGACAGCGTGGTTAGCTGGCTCGACGGCGACCTGTTCGCGACACAGCAGAGCGGCCTCGATGACGGGGCCGCCGGTGCCGACGAATCGTCGTGATCCTGTCGGCAGGTTGCCGTAGTTTCTGGCCATGAACAACCAGGGCCGTGAGTCGATCCGGTTCACCCTGAACGGTCAGCGCTACGAGTTGAGCCGTGAGGACGTCGAGAGCCGCCTGGCGGACGTCGCGCCCGACGCGATCCGCAAGCACGCCGTGCGAGTGAACGGCGCCTGGTTCCCGGCCATTCAGGCATTCGAGGCGGCCACCAGGATCCCGCGATCGGAGTTCATCTCCCACACCGCTCGCCGGCACCTGGCAGCGCTGGGATTCGAGATTGCCGGCGACATCGAATCACGCACGACCTCGACGAGGGTAAGTCCCCCGCTCATGCCACCGTCGGCACCGTTACCGGCGACGGGGCTATGCCGAGACGTCAGCGCGCCGGCCGAGCACGGAGGGGAGTGGCACACCGAGGCCAACGTCCAGGCGGCCCTGGTGACGGCGTTGGCCGGCGATGGGTGGCGGATTCTGTCGGTGGCCAACACGGCGACCAAGGAGCACGGCATCGACGTGATCGCCTCCCGGGATGGCCAGACCGCCGGCGTCGAAGTGAAGGGGTACCCGAGCCGCGGCTACGCCGACCCCGCGCGTGCAGGAGAGGTCAAGCGCACTAGCCCGAGCACGCAGGCCGGTCACTGGTACTCCCAGGCGGTACTAGCTGCGATGCGTCTACGGGGCAAGGAGCCGCAGTGGCGCAGCGTCATCGCTCTGCCCGACTTCCCGCGCTACCGCGACCTGCACGCCGAGACGGCCGGCTCGCTCGCCTCGGCGCAGATCGAGGTCTGGTGGGTAGACCGGGCCGGCGCAGTGCACCGGCCATGATCGCCGCCCGTTGGTACGCGAGGCCGGAGGGCGATGGGCTGACGCTCCGGAAGCCGCCGCGGCTGGCCAGCTGGAACAAGTCGACGGACCCGGACCAGGTGCGGCTCCGGGAGTACCTCGAGGACACCGCGAAGCTGCTGGCGCCCGCGATGGTGGCCAGCGGCCCCTGGGCTCTCCTGCTCGAGGTCGGCCTGCCAACCGGTCGCGACCTCGTCGACATGGCCGACCTGGACAACTACGCCTTCCCTTTGGCCAGTCGACTCCGGACTGCGGACCTGGTGTCGGTGTGGTGCAGCAAGCGGCATGCGGACAGATCGCGAGTCCTCGTCGCGCCCGCACATGTGACCGCCGGCCCCAGCGGCACCTACACGGTCCGCACGACCGCCTCGGCCCAGACGACCGCGTACAAGGAGCAGGTGCGTTCAGCGGTCGTCGGTGCTGCCGCGATCCCCGCTGGTGCCGTGCAGCTGCAGGTGGCCTTCGCCGTTGGCCCGCAGCGCAATTGGCTCACCCTCTGGAAGCCCACGATCGACGCGCTCGACCCGCTCCTGGGCCGCACACGCGAAGACCGGGACTGGCACCCCCAAGATGGTCGGATCACGGACCTCGGTCTCCACGTTACCGTCGACTCTTCGCTCGGCCACGACGTGCTGGTCAGCATCGCCGCGGCGGCAGCCGCAACCGGAAAGGCACTTTCTCGATGACGCTCACGTTCGCCTCGGTCATCGCCAGCGCAGGCATCGACGCGGCCGAGGCGCTGGTCATCCGGCACGCCTACGTGCGCGAGCACGAAGACGGGACTGTGGGAATTCACGGGGACTCGTCCGACGCCGAGATCATGGCGTACACGAGCGTCCAGTCGGCCAACACCCGCACCTTCCCCGCCGCGCCGCCCCGGGTCTGGATCGTGTTCCGGCCCGAGGGCGGTGACCGCGCTCGGCTGTGGTCAGTGCTCGTGAATCACGGCGAGACAGCACACGACGGGTTGCGGCGCACGTTCCACCTCGAGCCGTCGGAGCTGATGAGCGACCTGCGGAACCGCTTGGTGATCCAGTGGCGGTCGCCGCGCACCTGGAGGATCAACGCGACGACGGCGGCCGCGTACCCGGTGATGGAGATCGCCGACGCCGAGCCCGTGAGGTTCCCGGGCTTCGACGCACTCACCCTCGATTACCCCCAGCTGCAGGCCGTCATCCGCGAGCACCGGTACGCCGCCTGGCGCACCGCTCTCTCGTCGGTCATCGGGGTCTACCTCATCACCGACACGCGCGACGGGCGGCAGTACGTCGGCAAGGCTGACGGCGCCGAAAACATCCTGCAGCGCTGGGCGGCGTACGCGACCAACGGCCACGGAGGCAACGTGGAACTCCGCAACATCAATCCGGCCAGCTTCCGTCTCTCGGTGCTCCGCGTGTTCGATCCCGCCACACCGACTCGGGAGGTCGACGTCGCAGAGAGCCACTTCAAGCATGCCCTCGACTCACGCCGTCACGGCCTCAATCGCAACTGAACGCGCGCATTCTGACGGCGCCTTGCATTACACATGTCTCCATGAGCGTCATCGACCCGTCGCTGCCTTGGAACGACTCCGCGTGGTCGGAGCCCTCGGACAACAAGTGGCAGGCGCAGCTGCGGCGGCAGCAGGCGTGGTGGAGGGAGAAGCGTCTCGGGCTGCCCGCCGGCCCGCGAGTCGGACATGCTCGCCTCGTGTCGTCGATGCTTCCCGACGACGTCGACCTCGCGACCAACCTCATGTGGCCCGAAGCCGTCGCTGCGGCGGAGAACGCACTACTGGCGCTGACGACAGAGGGCCGCCCCGGCCTGATCCAGGAGGAACGGCTCCGGCGCAACCTGCTGTCGTCCCAGCCCCTGTGCTTCAACGTGTTCGGATACCTCGGCGCACACGAGCAGTCGCTGCTGCCGTGGGTCCGCACGATCCAGCCGGAGGCGGCCTCCATCGACAACATCCGGCTCGAGTGGGCGCCAGCGACCGGCACACTCGGTGGATCCGCCTTCGACGCCTTCGTTTCGTACCAGACCAAAGCCGGGAACCGCGGCTTTGTGGGCGTCGAGGTCAAGTACGCCGAGGACCTGGCCGCCGCGCAACCCAAGCCGGCGAACGACAAGTACAAGGCTCCGACACTGACTGGATCCTGGAAGACCGGTGCGGTCGAGCGGCTCGACAAGCCCAAGCTCCGCCAGTTCTGGTACAACCAGCTCCTCACCCAGGTCGTCCTCGCTTCGGGTGAGTACGACGAAGGATTCGGCGCGGTGGTTGCGTGCGCGGCCGATCACTCCGCGCGGGAAGTCACTGCGACCGTCGCTGCCGAGCTGACCGACCCGGCTGCGCTTCGCTTCTCCTCGATCGAGGACGTCGTCGCGTCCGTGCAAGGCCACGACGACTGGCAGACCAGGTTCACCGAGCGATACCTGACCTACGCACAGCGGGCTGGATGACGAGACAGTTGGACTAGGCGTCGCAACGGAAGCCCCGATGCCCGTGCCGTCCGCCTGAGGCTCCATTCGAATCAGACGCTCGTCAGCGGAAGCAACTCGCCCAGCAGGTCACTCAAAGATCCCCACCGGCGGGATCCGCAAGTCCCGACACGGCGTCCCATACCCGGCCCCACCCGCGGGTCGAGGCCAACGCCGTCCTCACGTCGCGCCGCGCGTCAGCGATGGAGTGTCCGAGCAACACGCCGTAGGCAACCGCGACGCTCGGCGTGCGCTGCTCTGCGGCGACGCAGTGCAGCAGAACCCGCTTGCCTTCCTCGCGCAGTCCGCACACTGCGTCGGCGGCGTCGTACAGGGTGAACTCGAGGTTCTCGTTGGCAGCCGGGTCCTCGCTGTCCATGAGGCGTGAGTGGATGACTTCGTTCGCCCCGGCGAAGCACTCTTGGTCGCGGCCGACGCGGCACATCGAGACGACCGCGTCGACCTCGTGGCCGCGGGTAGCGTGGGTACCGAGCAGCACTCCGTCGTCGTACGGGTGCGGGACGGGATTCGACGACGCCCACTCCGAGTAGGGCACGACGCCGACCGCCGGCCAACCCTTGTAGTCCGGCTGGCCGCTGTTGACGGTGAGTGCCGCGAGGGAGACGAGCTCGATGCCGTCGAGACCGGGCCAACCGTGGAGCGCACGGCGCCAGCGCCAGGGTACGGCGCTCGCGCCCCAGCGCGCGCCGAGGAGGCCTCCCGCGATAGCGGCGACGGTGTCGGTGTCGTCGCCGATCCGGACGGCGCTGTGCAACGCGAGCTGGAGGTGGCGGCACGGCATCCGCTCGGGAACCTCCGTGGTGACGATCGCTGCGACCGCGGCCTGGAGCGCAGTGACCGTGAACCCGTTGGGCCTGAAGCGCTCGCCGGGCACTCGCTCGCTGCGGTTCCGGTCGACGTCGAGGGCGTCGTCGAGGCAGGCCTGCCACTTGGCGCGTCGCGCGTCGGGGAGCAGGTCGAGTCCGGCGGTGATCGCGAATCGGCCTTCCAGCACGGTCGCCCGAATGGCCTCGCACCACAGCACACACGAGTCGCCGGCGAGCGGGTCGCCGTGCGTGAGCTCGGCGACCGCGCGCGCGGCCTGAGCGAGCCGGTCCCGGTCGTCGAGGTGGGCCAGGGCGACGGGAGCCGTCCGCATCAGAGCGCCATTGCCGGCCGAGTGCGTCCGGGCTGCGGAGTAGGCGGCAGCTTCCTCGGCCATCACGCGGCCAGTTCCGACCTCCCCGCTCGTGAGGCGGTTCCGCGTCGCCCGCAGCACGGAACTCGTCTGGATGCCGATGTCGGGCGGGTTGCTCCGGTGCCACTGGAGGAAGCTGTCAGCGATCTGGTCGAGCGCGGGGGCAGTGGTGAGGTCGGCGCCGGCCGCGGCGACCCGCGCGATTGCGACGGCCATCGAGGTGTCGTCGCTCCACTCACCGGGCGCGAAGTTGCCGAGGCCTCCGCCCGTCATCGCAGCCTCGACAGCCGGGGCAGGAGGGGCGGAGAACTCGTAGGGCACGCCGAGCGCGTCGCCGGCCGCCGACGCGAGCAGCACTCCGGCCGCTCGGTCGTGTTGAGCAGTCGTGAGCTTCATCCGAACTCCTTCCGTGTGCCGGTGGCGCCACCGTGAGTGGTCCAGTAGTCCTCATCAGTCAGGTCACCGCCGATCCAGGCCGAGGTCACCTCGAGGAAGGTGTTGTGGTCGTCGCGCTCGCCGAGCGATCCCGCCATCCGCATCTGGGTGGCCTCGGTCTGTGTCACGCCGTCGGGCGCGCCTTCGTCGAGCGTCATCACGCGCCGGATCTCGGCGCCGGCCTCGGTGGCGGTGATCTCGCCGGCCCTCAGCCTGGTGAGCACGTTCTGCACTTCGCTCATCACGACTCCTCTCAGACTGCCTGCAGCAGCGGGTGGCGGCGGTAGGACGCGCGCAGGTGCACGGTCGAGAGGCGGTGGCGCAGCTCGGCGACGTCGAGGTGCTCATTCGTCGCTCTCCCGAGCCTCCCCATCTGACCGACGTCGGGCTCTAAGTCCAACTGGACTTGCGCCAGCCGCTCGGCGAACCGCCGCGCGCGGCGGGCGGGGGTCGGCAGAGCCGGCGCTCCGTAGGCGTCGAGTGCGGCGGCGCGGTAGAGCGGCCGGAGCTGCTCGCGCAGCGTCGTCGGGTGGTCGAAGACCTCGAGCAGCAGCGGCTGCCCGCCGACGCCGATCAGCACGCCACACTGACCGCCGATCGGCCGCACGGCGGCCGAGAGCACCTTCGCCTGCTCGTCGGCGGACGCCGTGTCGAGGCGCTCCGCGAGGGAACCGGTGCGCGAGACGCGCCCTGCGATGGCGTCGTACGACGCGATGCGGCGCCAAACCTCCTCCTGCCCACCGGCGCCGTACCCGTCGCGAACCACGAGGTTGGCCCGCCGGCCGCGGGTCGCCTGGGTGGTGGCCCCGGCCCAGCGACTCTGCTCGACGCAGGCGACCTCGATCGGCATCGCTCCGCCTGCTCGCACCAGCGTGGAGCGGGTCGCCATCCGGTGCTGCATGCCCTCCTCGAAGAGCTGGCCATCGAGCACCAGCACTGGCTTCTCCCCACTGTTGGTGACCTGGAGCGTCGGCACGCTCGGCCCCGTGTCGGCCTCGGTGACCGTCAGGCTGGCCGACGCGGTGTCGTAGATGCGGAGCGACCGCACGTGACCGTCGTGCCAGACCGGGAAGACCGTGATCGCACCGACCGCGGTGCCCTGTCCGATGTGGAGCTTCATGCCGCCACCCCCTTCTCCTGCCCGCTGGTCGGGCGATGGGAACAGGGTGGCGGGCAGCCTCGTCAAGAGGGGGTCAGCCGACTGACCCCCGCAGCTCCTCAGGAAGGTCCGCCCAACCGATGGAGCGCGTCAGATGCACCAGGTAGTGGCCGAGCTGCTCGTAGCTCTCAAGTTTCGGCCCCCACTTCTCCGCGTTCACCCGGTCGCGAACCTTGATCAGTGTCTTCACCACCGCAGCTTCGCCCTTGCCGGTGATGGCCGCGGCCGCCGCAGCAACGTTCGCCGGCTTGTTCTCCCCCTTGATGAGGTAAGCGAAGGTGGCGGCCACAACTAGACGTTGGTTGGGGGTGAGAGTCAGGTGTCCGACTGCGTACCTGGTTCGCGATCTGAACTCGTCACGCACAAGCACGTCATCCTCGGCCAGGGGCAGGCCGGCCCCTGCATCGGGCCCAATCACGACGCCGAGCTGGACGAAGTCGTCGAGCTCGGGGAAGGAGAGCAGACATTCGCCTGCCTGCAGCGCCACCAAGGCGGCCCGGTCGAAGGTGTGATCACCCACGTACGGATCCTGCACCCGCATCCGCGGGCGAGGCCCAACCTGCACGACCCAGCCCTGCTCCCAGGGAAGGAAGCGGCAGAGCTTGCTCGGTACCCAGCTGTTCGGGAGGTGAAGGCCGTATCCCTGGGTGCGACCCACAGAAAGGACCTCCCAGCGCGGGATCTGCCACGGCCCACGCACGGTGTCCCTGTACTTGAGGGTGACGCGGCCCTGAAGGTCGTCCATCGCTGCAGGCTAAGGCAGGGTCAGCCGACTGACCCCCGGTTCGGCTCCAGCCAGTCCATGCTTGTCCTGATCGAACGCCTACGACGAGAACGGAACCGGGATGACGACGAACCTCCGCGACGACGACAAGGTGTTGCTCGTCAAGGTCGACCACTCGGCGGCACTTGCCGCTGACCACGACGCGCTGTACGAGCTCGCGCGCAAGTGGTGGAAGGCGTCCGCCACCCAGGTCCAGCCCGTGCGACGCGTCCTCGCGATCGTCAACAACAAGGTGCTCGCCGCGTACGAGCCGTACCGCTGGGAGGTCGCAACCGATCCAGACCTCCTGGGACGCGTCGCCTTTCACGGCGACGTCGCACCCGACGCCGACCAGTGGGTCGACACAGACGTGAGCCACCTCTTCCCTCAGGGTGCAGCGAACCCCGTCCGCTACACGACGGTCGCCGCGCTGAAGCCGGCGGGCGGCGTCCCGTCGCCGGATCGTGACGACCCGATGGGGCAGGCGGTCGCGCCGTTGGCGGGGGAGGAGCCCTTGATCCTCTTGCTGCGGATCAACAAGTCGTGGCACGACGGCATCTCAGATGTCGACCTTTACGACGTCACTCGCCACTGGTGGGTGATGTCGGCGACGAAGGCCGAGCAGGTCGTGCGGGTGCTCGCCGTGGCGAACGGCATCGTTCGCGAGGCCTACCTTCCCGTGGCCTGGGGGCCGTGCCCCGTGCCCGGCGAGGAGCACCGCATTGGGTTCGACGGAGTGGTGGCCGAGGATCGCGGCCGCTGGGTCGGTGCTGACGTCTCGTCGATCTTCCCGCCCGGGTCGCAGAACCCCGTTCGCTACGTCAGGGCCGCCGATCTCGACATGCCGACTGTGGGGTCCCTGAGCGGCGATCGGAGCATCGTGGTGAGCTCCGAGGACACCAGCTCTCCAGGACTGCCCGAGCTGGTAAATCCGCTGCTGAAGGCATTCGAAGCCGACCTCATGTGGGCCATGTCGCGTGGCGCTCAAGAGCTCTTCCACAGCAACACCATCGCCGCGCTCCTCACCGAGCACCCCCGCGCTGCCGCGCCGCTGGCTGGCCTGTTTGCCGACGACGACGCGGCCACGGAGTGGAACGTGTGGCGCGAGTGGAAGCACCTGGACCTCGTCGCTGAGAGCGCGAGCGGTCGCGACCGGTTCGTTGTCGAGAACAAGTTGTACTCGGTGCCGTACCCGGCCCAGCTCGCCAACTACCGCTCGAAGCCGCTCCCGTGGGCGAAGAACCCTGGGAGGACCGGCGACAGCGAGACCAGTTACTACCTCCTGTCGCTGATGGCACCTGCCTTTGAGCTGCCCAGCCCCTGGCGATGGGTCCCGTACGAGCACCTGCTCCGCGCTCTCGGCCGGCTCGACCCGACACACTTCGGTGAGGACGCGACGCTCGTCGAGCGGTACCGCGTGCTGGTGCGACGGCTCGTCGAGCTCAAGGACGCCGTCGACCCCCAACAGGACGTCGAGGGCCCCTTCGCCGTGAAGGAAGCGTTCGGGATTCTGCCCAGCAAGTACTTCCTCGGTCCTATCCAGCGGATGCGATTCTCCGGATTAGCACAGCTGATCTCCAATGAGTTCGGCGAGCAGCTCCCGCTGGTGGTCGACATCAGCAAGGCCGAGGGCTCGATCACGTACACCCGCCGGCTGTCCGATGACCGCGCCGTCGGATGGCAGTTTCAGGGAGGCCAGCTTCGGCTGTTTGTCCTGGTCCAGGACGCCGGCCTTGCCGGCAAGGGCGACCGGCTCGCGGCCGCCCGGGCCGCGATCGCGGACGCCGAGTACGTCTCTCTCGCCGACTTCTCATCCGTGGCCACCGTCCTCGGCGAGCGTCTCGGGCCACTCGTTCAGGGGCCCGGCGAGTGGCGCAGGTTCGCGCCGGACTTCGTCTACCGGTACTGCAAGGTCGACCCCACCACCTCGTCCGCCCAGCTCGCCGAGGCGCTTTCAGAGCTCACCCTCCACGTCAAGACGTGGGGGACTCTCGATTGACCACTCGCCTGACCGATTCGCCACCCGAAATGTCGGACCTCAGTGGAAAGATCACCACGTGACAGACACTCGATTCGCGACAGTCGTCGAAGACCTGGAGACCCTGCTCAGCGTGGTTGACGTCGACGAAGTCCGCGACATCGAGACCCTGCTGATGTTCCTCTTCGCCAGGCCGGTCCAAGTTGGCGATGTGTGGGACGACGAGGTCGGGGCAGCAGCTCTTGAGGTCGTAATCGCGGGCAACGACGAGAGCATCGGATCTGCCTACGAGTTTCCGCTGAGCGTGATGGATCTGGCCCGCGCATGCGCCGAAACGGTGGAGGAACTCGGCGCCTACACCCGTGATGGCTTCGCCTTGGAGGAGGCGGCGCCCGACGTCTCGTCCATGGGCGAGACCGAGCTCATCACCGCCTTGCAGCAGGCCCTCGGCCAGGTCCGCTTCTTCAACATGATGGACGACGATTGAGCCTCCAGTTCGGCGGATAGTGTCGGTCCCTCGCTCTACGGTGATCACATGATGCTTCCCCCGGACGACGTGGAGCGTGAGCCGTACGACGTCCCCCGCGGCGCCTGCCCGGCGTGTGGATCGGACGACGTCACCCACCTGGTCATCGGGCTGCCCTCCGGACCGGAGGCGATGGAGGGCGATCCCGACTGGGTGCACTGGGTCGGCTGTGTGCACGCCGGGTTTGACCGGGAGTGCGGGTCATGCGGTGCCACCTGGAGTACCCGTCCCGTGTCTGCTTGTGTTTTAGACGAGATTGCGACCCGTTCGGGGCCGCGGCCGCCGGCGGTGGCCTACAAGAGGGCGGGCGAACGCTAGACGTGCACCAGGTCCGCAGAGATCAGTGGGCGAGGTTGACGCGGTAGACGGTCGGGTCGGCGGCCGCAGTCACCGCTTGACGCTCGTACTCCATCAATGTCGGGTCGGTGAGGGCGTTGGTTACCAAGGCCAAGAGCCAGTCGGGGTCGTTCTCGGCGGTGCGCAGCTCGTTGCGAGTGAGAAGGACGGAGGGCATGGAGCTGGATACGCCTTTGACCTCGAGGTGGCGCTCCTGGCCGTCGCAGCGTGCGGTGAGGTCCCAGCCGCACTTGAGGTGGGCGACGCGGGTCACTGTCCAACCCGCCGCCTCGTAGTGGTGCTGGACCACGGCCTCGGCGGCTAGTTCGACCTTGCGGTTCGTGGCCGCGTCGCCGAAGCCGGCCCCCCAGGTGCCGACGGTGATCGTGTTCGACGTCTGGCGGGGGTCGCCGGGGTGGACGGGGGTCTCGATCGGGCCGCTGTACTCCCGGACCAGCACGGGTACGGACCGCGGGTGTGTTCGGTAGCCCAGGCCTCGCTCGGTCAAGACCTTGACAAGGTCGGTGCGGAGCGGGATCAGGCGGTGGCGGGTCTCAGTTCCGATCTGCAGCAGCTCGGCCCACAGGGTCATGATGTTGCCGGGGGAGCGGTGCCAGTCGTCGTCGTAAGGCGCCGCGGTGTCCCACAGGTAGGCGTGTAGGAGCGCGAGGAGCTCTTCCTGCTCCTCGGCGGGGTAGAGCTTGAGCGGGACCCGTGCCCGGCCTAGCTGGTCGGCTCGGCTCAGGCCGGCCCGGATGAGGTCGGCGAGCAGGGCGTTGGAGTCCTGCGAACTCACGTGTGGTCGCTCGACGGGCCTTGCGGGTACTCGACGCCGAAGTGGTCGGCGATGAGTTCGGTCGTCTCGCAGCCCCAGGTCGAGCGGCGATGCATCGGGTTCGCTTCGTCATCGAGCGAGTCGCTAATACCCGTGCCGGATCCGCAGTCGCGGTGCAGCGCCAGGAGCTTGCGGGCGAGCGGGTCGTTGATCGAGTTGAGGCGACGCATCGCATCCACCCACCGAGAGACTGGTGCGGGGGAGTCGTCGACCTCGTGCAAGACATCCATGTGCCAGGCCGCGCTGGCCTCCTCGTCGTACTCGTAGCGGCTCATCAGCGCATCCCGAAGAACGACGTGATCCGGTCGACCTGCTTTTGGTCCAGCAGCGCGGGCCGGCAGGCGCCGTAGGCGTTGGTCAGGTCGACGATGAGCTGGCGGGTCTGGTCGAGGCTGAGGTCGATGGTCGCCGTCTCGCCGACGGTGCTGGTGACCTTGAGGTCGACGCGCTGGACGTCCTCGTCGACGTAGCGGGCGTGCGCACCGATCTTCTTTGCCTTGACGGCATCGCTGCGTTTGAAGATTCCCACGGGTGAATCGTGGCACGTCGGCCGCCTGATGGGGGCTGGAACCGTGCGGCCGAGGAGATGGGCAGACACGAACTGGGCGCTTGTGGGGCGAACCTCTGTGGATGTCAGTCGGCGTAACTACAGTCTGGAGTCCAGCGAAGGGAATCCCGATGATCGTGTCGAACGACGACATCCTGTGGTCGGCCAGTGATCTCACCAAGGCAGCGGAGTGCGAGTTCTCCCTGCTCCGTCAGCTCGACGTGAAGCTGGGACGGATCCCCGTGCCCGAGGCTGCCGATGACCCCCTCATGGACCGCATCGCCGAGATCGGCCTCGACCACGAAGCCCGTGAGCTGGCCCGCCTCAGCAAGGGTCTGACGTCCTATGACGTGGCGACGGGCGGTGGCGTCTGCCTCATCGAATACCCCAAGCCCTACGCGCCTGCGCTGCTTGCCGAGCGTCGCGACGAGACCCTCGCCGCACTCGAGGCTGGCGCCGACCTGGTCTGCCAAGCGGCGTTCTTCGACGGCAGTTTCCACGGGTTCGCGGACTTCCTCATCCGCGACGACAACGCCTACCGCGTCTGCGACGCCAAGCTCTCCCGCCACGAGCGGCCCAAGGCCCTCCTCCAGCTCGCGGCGTACGCCGACCAGCTCACCGCAGCCGGCATCCCGCTGACCGACGACGTCGAGCTGCTGCTCGGCAATGGCCGCCAGGTCAGGTTCCCGCTTAGGGATCTGGCGCCGGTGTTCCGGGAGCGCCGGCGGCGCCTGTTGGACCTGCTGCACGGGCACCAAGCAGCGGAGTCGCCGGCCAAGTGGGGGATGCCAGGTGTGCTCGCCTGCGGCCGCTGCGACGTCTGCAGCGAGGAGGTCGCCGACGCCAACGATCTGCTGCTGGTCGCCGGGATGCGGATGACCCAACGGCGCAAGCTGATGGATGCCGGCATCACCACCATGGACCAGTTGGCCGCGGCCACGTCGAGCGTCGACGGCATGTCCGCCTCGACGTTCACAACGCTCCATGCGCAGGCCGCGCTCCAGGTCGCCGGTGGCACCGAGGGAGCGCCCGTCACCGCCGACGTCTTCTGCCCCGACCACCTTGCCGTGATCCCCGCTCCGTCTCCCGGCGACCTGTTCTTCGACTTCGAGGGTGACCCGATGTGGAACGACGGGAACCCCGACTGGTGGGGTTTGGAGTATCTCTTCGGTGTCAGCGAGGTGCCCGAGCCTGGCGCCGAGTCTCCGTTCACGCCGTTCTGGGCCCACGACCGTGCGCAGGAGAAGCAGGCACTTGAGGACTTCATCGAGTTCGTCCGCGTCCGCCGCGAGAAGTATCCCGACCTCCACATCTACCACTACGCGGCGTACGAGAAGTCCGCGCTGCTGCGGCTCGCGGCCAAGCACGCGACCTGCGAGGCTGCCGTCGACGAGCTGCTCTCCGCAGGCGTCCTCGTCGACTTGTACGGCGTCGTGCGTGGCGCGATTCGGGTCTCCGCGCCGTCCTACAGCATCAAGAAGCTCGAGCCCCTCTACATGGGCGACGACCTGCGTGAGGGCAACGTGACCGACGCAGCGGCATCGATCGTCGAGTACCACGCCTTCTGCCAGGCCCGGGACAACGGCGATGCCGAGGTTGCAGCGAAGCTGCTGGCCGAGATCCGCGATTACAACCGCTACGACTGCGAGAGCACCCGCCGGCTGCGTGACTGGCTGCTCGAGCGGGCTGCTGAGCACGGCGTGACGCCGCGCGCCGCTGAGGTGGCGCAGACGAAGCCTTCCGAGCTCGAACTCACGCCGCTCGAGGTCCAGCTGCGCGAGGGACTGCCCGAGACGGGGCGCACCCCGGACGAGCAGGCGCGGGCCCTGCTGGCCGCGGCGATCGGCTACAACCGGCGTGAGCACAAGCCGTTCTGGTGGGCTCACTTCGACCGGTTGTCCTCGGCGCTGACCGACTGGCGCGATGAGCGCGACGTCTTCGTGGCGGAGTCCGCCGAGGTGATCAAGGACTGGGCGAAGCCGACCCCGCGGTCGAGTCCCCATCGACACGTGCGCCTGGTCGGCCATTGGGGTGCGGGCAGCGTGGTGCACGACGGCGACCAGGTGAGCACCGTTTACGCGAACCCCGCAGATGGAGCGCACGACGTGCCGTCCAACGCATCGCTGGGCTGCTCGCGGAGCGGCGTCGTGATCGTCTCTCGTGGGCGCGACCTCGACGGCCGCGACGTCCTGGTCGTCGACGAGACGCTGACAAAGGACTGCGCGCCCTACGACCAGCTTCCCGACGCGGTCGTTCCCGGGCCGCCGCCGGGCACTGGTGGCATCGACGCGGCCGTCCAGGAGCTGGCCGAGGCGGTTCTCGCGCGCGGACTACACCCACAGCCCGGACTCGACGTCCTTCGCCGCACTCCACCCCGCCTCAGTGGAGGAGGAATGCCGCGCGGTGGGGATTCGGTCGGCGACATCTTCGACGCTGTCCGCGCCCTGGACCGCTCGTACGTCGCCATCCAGGGGCCGCCGGGCGCCGGCAAGACGTACGTCGGGTCTCACGTCGTGGCGCGGCTGGTGCGCGACCATGGCTGGAAGGTCGGGGTGGTCGCCCAGGGCCACGCAGTGGTGGAGCACATGCTCGACGCGATCGTGCAGGCCGGGCTGCCCGGCTCGGTGGTCGCCAAGAAGGTCGGCGACGTAGGCGCGTCCCGCGCCTGGACCGGGATTAGGGACAGTGGCTACGCGAAGTTCCTCGATGAGAACAGCACCGGCTGCGTGGTCGGCGGCACCGCGTGGGACTTCGTCAACACCAAGCGGATCGACCGGGACTCGCTGGATCTCCTGGTCATTGACGAGGCCGGTCAGTTCTCGCTCGCTCACACGCTCGCCGTTTCGGTGGCAGTGAAGAGGCTGCTCCTGCTCGGTGACCCTCAGCAACTGCCACAGGTCAGCCAGGGCATCCACCCCGAGCCCGTCAACGACTCGGCGTTGGGATGGCTAATCGGTGAGCACGCAACGCTGCCTGAGGACTTCGGCTACTTCCTCGACCTCACCTGGCGCATGCACCCCAACCTGGCCGAGAAGGACTCGAAGCTCTCGTACGAGGGCCGGCTCCGAGCGCACCCTCGCACGGCCGCACGCGATCTAGCAGGCGTGGAGCCCGGCCTGCGCGTCGTACGTCTCGACCACCAGGACTGCTCCGTCGAGTCGATCGCGGAAGCCGACGAGGTGGTCCGCCAGGTCGAGAGCTTGATCGGTACGCCGTGGACTGCGCCCGACTTCTTCGAGGGCACGCGGCCGCTGACCGCCGAGGACTTCCTCGTAGTCGCGCCCTACAACGCCCAGGTTCACGCGGTCCGCCGGGCGCTGGACGAGCGTGGGTTCGCCGAGGTGCTGGTCGGCACGGTCGACAAGTTCCAGGGCCGAGAAGCCGCCGTCGTTATCGTCTCGATGACTGCATCGTCGATCGCCGACGTACCGCGTGGCATTGACTTCCTGCTCGACCGCAACCGTGTCAACGTCGCGATCTCGCGGGGGCAGTGGCTGGCTGTCCTCGTTCGCAGCGGTCGCTTGACGCAATTCTTGCCGACGTCCACCACCGGACTGCTCCAGCTAGGGGCATTCGTCGGGCTCTGCGAGGAGTAGAAACCACGAGTCACCGCTCGGGCGCCTTGCACAGGCATTTGGCATTCCGAACTATCAGCACGTTGAAGCCTATTCAGTCGACGCACAAGGCCAACCCCAGGCTGTCGACGCACCCATCTCGGCGCCGTAGCTCTCTGCCTGAGAGCGTCAGCTGATCGTTCCTTCAGGCGCAGATCGGCGACTGATGGCTGCAGCCGACCGCTACTCTGCCTCGAGTCAACGGAACGGGGGAAGTTGGTGCCTACTGAGAACCAAGTGCGCGGCGAATGGGGCGAAAAGCAGGTTGCGAAACTCGTCGATTGCCAGGTGTGTCGCGCCCGCAAGTTGAGTCAGCTGGCGGGAAGCTTCCCATCCCTTGACCTCGTTTGCCGCAACTGTGGCGGATATCTGGCACAGGTCAAGACCCCGAAGATGGATGCCGCCAAGGCGCCGGACTGGCGCCCGCGGACTCTGATGGGCGCGGGCTGGAACCCACTGCAGGTGCAAATGTCCATCGGCTCCATGCGCGACTTGTATGTGGTCGGGGCAATTCCGCATCGGAGCACTTATCGCTTGGCGTGGATTGATCGAGTGCCGGGGCCAGCGCTGCTTGCTAATGCCGATGTGTTCGAATACAGGCTCGCCGTAATTGGGGGCGGGACACGTCGGCACGCCATGTTCAACATCGCCTATCACCGTATCCCGCCTGCCTGCGTGATCAACGTATTCACCGCGTGAAGCGCATAGTCGGATGGAAGCCGTTCCGACGAGCACCCGGGTCTGCTGCACGATCAGGTGACAAGTTGGGTCACGCAGCCTAAGTGGCTGGCGCGGTCATGATGGTCTCGAACTCGATGGGGGGGGGGCATCGGCCGAGGGCGTCTTGCCTGCGGCGTAATGCTTTGGCGGCCACAGGTGGCCCAACTGCGGGAAGGGGTGCAAGACTGGCTCTCGAGACGTCGTGATCTAACTGGGCGTCGAGGGGCCGGTCCGCTCGTCTGGTCGTACTCGGAGAAGTCACGGAAGCATGGTCGATCACGACCGGAGTTCCGGCTTGGACCGCTCGGCGGCGTCGGCGAGTGATAGGACCTAGAATTGAGCATCCGACGGAGCTTGAGATACGGGGATCGCGGTGACGACGTACGCGAACTCCAACAACTTCTCGTTGACCGGGGCTTCGACTCTGGACAGATCGACGGCATCTTCGGGGACCAGACGGAGCAGGCTGTGGTCAGCTTCCAGGCTAGTTGCGGGCTCGACCAGGATGGTGTCGTCGGCCCGCGCACCTGGGGGGCCCTCGGCTCTGATGAGGAGGTTGAAGGGTCGCCTGAATCCGCGCTGGAAACCTCGACATCGACGCACGCAGATTGGACATCTGTAGACGGCCCTGGGCGCATGCGGTACGGCATGGCCAGGCTGATCGAACAGTACGGCTATCCCGTCAACGGCGCCGCGGGGATCGTCGGAAACTTGTGGGCCGAGTCCGAAGTGCTCCCAATGCGAATTGAAGGCAGCTCGTCTACGACGCCGATGCGGTCCCGCAACTTCTCAGGTGCCACGGTCGACTTCACAGCTACTGAGATTATGGGTCGCGATCGGGGGGCCCAGGTGGGACCGGCGCTCCCCGGCGTGGGTCTCGCGCAGTGGACCTCGGGCGGTCGCAGAGGCGGCCTGTTTCAGCACGAGTATCAAGGCCAGACGCTCGGGGCAGAGATCCTCTTCGACATGGACGCCCAGATCGACTACTTGGTGCATGAACTTCGGAATCAGTACCTTCACGTGCACGCCGTCCTTGCCCACGAGGACGTTAGCGTCGAGAACGCCTGCGATGAAGTCCTCTACAACTT
Source organism: Nocardioides euryhalodurans (assembly GCF_004564375.1). Lineage (NCBI taxonomy): Bacteria > Bacillati > Actinomycetota > Actinomycetes > Propionibacteriales > Nocardioidaceae > Nocardioides > Nocardioides euryhalodurans. The sequence continues at coordinate 1,215,868 of NZ_CP038267.1, read as the reverse complement.
CGAAGTGCCGGGTTCGGTGCTGGATCAAGCGACGAAATTGCCGCGGACCGATCCCCGCGTGCAGCGAGTCTTTCAGGCCCGCAGGATTCATGCCCGAGCCGCAGTGCAGTACTACGAGGAGCACTAGTCAATTGACCGAGCGGCTCGCTCATGGTCCGGGCCCCAGCGACGCGTTCCGCAGATCCCTCTAGAGCTGTCACCGCTCGAGGGGCGGAGGTCAGCGTTCAAGAATCACGCCCTCGCATGGATACTCACGCGGCGGCAATCGCACAGCCAAGCCTTGTCACGCTGCGTCGCCGCAAAAGACTCGCTGAACAGGCGAAATGGCTGGAGGAGAGAGGTTCTACAATTCCAGTTCTGACACCCGCATCAAACCCTCAAGCTTGGTCTCGGCAGTAAAGAACCAATCCCGGTCCACGACGACATTATTCGTGTCTGCGGGGACGGAAGTATCCGCGCTCTCGCCGGGGATCAGGATCGCTTCCAAAGAATGCTCGCGAACTCCGTCGTGTGACAGAGTGGCGCATCCGGTGAGTTCAAGAGTGGCTGCACTAGCGCTGGTTACGACCAAGTTGCCCGCATCGAGCACGCTAACTATCTCATTCGCTTGACCAAAAGTCTTGTACGCACTCATGTAAAGAGTCGACTCGAGAAATGGGTGGGGGCCGTCCAACGAGAGGGACAACTTGAATTCACGGGGCTCTGGCGACGACAGGGCCGCCGCTAGGACGCTCTCTTCCGACGCTCCTCCCAGTTCTATCCAAACGTAGAAATTCCCTACTTCCGACACATTCGGTTCGATCGCCTTGATCACCAGTTCGTCCTGACTAACCCCGCGAGCTCCAAACTCTGCAACGTCATGAGGGAACTCCACGTGTCCGCAGAACTCCAGATCCATCATCGCGGCTGCCACTCGCAAGCCCTCGGAATACGGAAACAGCGGACAAACCTCTACAATAAACATCCCGTCCTTGGACACACCAAATCTCAATCCAGTGGAGTCACGCACGAGGCCGTAATGCTTGGGAACCGTCACCTTTGTTTCGGTTTTCGCATTGTACAATATTTGTGAAAATGATGGGCAACTGTCCAGCAGGAATGAGAGTGACTCATCAGCGCGGTACAGATCGCGGCGGTACCAGCGGCGGTGCCTATATGCATAAGTCGTTGATGGAGCTGGGGGCGTTCCACCTACTAATCGGCGACGCATATCTGAGAGTGGTAAGTGATCCGAATCCAGTCGCCGCCTAGCATTCATTTCGCTCATGAAGCGCTCTTGCTGCTGCTGCAGATTTCGATGGGCCCTCGTCGCCATATCGACATGGGTTTGGTGAGCCACCCGGTCCTGATTCAACTGCTGCTGCAGACGTAGCTGGCGTTCTACGCTTTCACGTGCAAGCCGCCCTGGGTCGTTCACAAAGTTCGATGACACGGCCAACCTCACTATCAGCCCACTGAATCGCTACATGGGGGAAGCAGAGGCATGCGGCGCAAGACCCAGCCGACTATTTGGGCTCCATCATGGCTCAACTGCTCCTGACGCGACGTCCGTTCAACGCGAAAGGGCCCGACGCCCGAGACACTCTGGGGACGGTCAGCCCGTTTGGAGTGCTCTTCGGCCTCCACCAGAAGGCCTCGAATCACCAGCATATGGGTTGCTATCCACGCGAAATTGGGCGCGACCGACGCCCTCGCGAGCTTCCCTTGCGCGACGTCGGGGACCGCCCACTCTCCATTCTGCAAGAAACTTTCGAAAAGCCAGGGGCGGCTTAAGCTGGCGACCAACAGGCCGAACCGCAGATGGAGACGTTTTGCGCTGATGGGCATTGAACCCAGTTGTCGAGTTGCGCGCGCTTGTTCGGCAACATGGCGCATGGACGGCGACATTGATTTCACGACGCTCGCCCACCTGCCCTGAAACTTTGGCCCGCTGTCCGTTAGTTCCACTAGGCTCTCGGCAGTCGCGTCGATCCGAAGGCCTTCGGTTTCGTCCCACCAGGAGAGTGCAGGGGCGGGACCGGGTCCCTGCGCCGCAGCGAGATTGGAGTTTAAGGCGGTGGAGTTGTAAAGGTCGGTGTACGCAGTTGGGGCAGAGGTACGGTCCTCATCCGCGCCGACAGCCTCTGATGCCTGTTCAGAGGAACTAATTGTCAGTTCATGGTCTACCCAATTTGATGACCGAATATCATACCAGTTGGAGGGTGTTATCGTGGCAGCGCGAAATTCCGTGCCAGGGACCGTAATGGACGCCTGTCTACTCAAGCGCCAGCGCTCTGCCGCCTCAGCCTGAAGTTCAGCGAAACTACTACTATCGCGACTGCCAGGAATGTAGCTACGGTTAACCAATTGATACCAGTAGGTATCTGGTGCGTCGGCCGCATCCATGCGAACGCTGTAACCGTCACCGACGTCGACGATGGTGCTGTTGCAAATGTGAGCGGACTCCTCCAACGCGTATGCCCGCCTCGATTCTTCGGTATCCCCAACGAGAAGTTCATCGCTCGATACCGATCCGCCATAAACACTGAGCCGGAGACTCGAGGTGCCCGGCTCATCGGAGGCCTCTCCCAATGGTATCAACGCTTTGACCGAATCCAGGCGACGGATCGCGTCGTATAGATCCTTAACGGTGAGCATAAGTCCGACAGACAGACCTGAAGCTGGTCACACTTCCATCCCTCCGAGCGTCAGGGCCGTTGGTGCAGGCCCGCGGGGTTGGGCTTGACGAGGCGCCGGTCATCGATGCCCTGGAGTCACCGTCAAGGCGACGGAGAAGGTTGCTCTGTGTACCCGCTTGAATCCTCCTGCGGCGAGCGGGGATTGATCTGAGAAACATAGCCAATAAGCTGGATGCCTTCTACTTTCAGCCCCTCCTTGGTTTCCTTGGCTTCCAGGTCTTCTTTGCCAGTTTCCTTCGCGTACTTCGCCTTTAAACTGAACGGCCCGAAACCAACAGAGGCCGAACCGCCGTTACGGGACGTGGCCTCCGACCAATCCTTCTTCCAATCCCGCCAACTGATTGTCAGGTCTTTAAGCAGAATGAGCCCGACTGGAATGGACGGTAGGAACGCGGGCTCGCGGCCTTGGCTCGGGAGCTCTTGAGCGGCTGTTCCATCCGAAATGCAGCCTGCAGGGTAATCACCCAGCAAGAACCAGTTCGGCAGATTGAGAAGCGCCGTGTCCAGCCAAGGTCTATTGATGTCGACGGCCGCGTACTTGAACTCCACGTTGAGGTCCTCGACACTCTCCTTCACTGATTCTTTGGAATCCATGTGCTCGAAGTCTCCCCCGGCAGACCACAACCCAAACCCGACAGAGGCTCCTGCGCCATATTCCGTCTTTTCTCGGTCCTTACTCTCGGTTCGGTGAAGATCCGTCTTTGAGTACTTAGTCCATCCACTGTCATCGTAAGGGTCTGCCCAATTGGATGGAGTAATGAACGTATATGGGATCGGACTTAGACCCTGCGGCATACCGGCCTGCCCGTCACGCCAGGCCGCCCTCGCAAGTGTCAGCAAGGCTGTAACAGGACTCATCCCCCTGCTGGCGAGTTCCTGCAAGGCGCTTTCTACTTCCTTTTTGTATCCGAATCCTTCCCACTTCATATACGCGTGCTTTTCTGCGTCGATTAAGGGCAGACCATCTATCAGAAAGTCTGCCATCTTGCCTTCTTCTTTATACTCGGAAAAGACCCTGTTCCTTGCGATCACAGCGGCCGCGTGTTCCTTGCGGTACTGTTCATAGGCCAACATCTTTGACGAGGGCACTTCTTGGCCCGCTTCATTCTTGGTCTGAACAACATCCAACAGCGCCGCGTACTTTGCCTCCATTTCCTTGGTCAACTTCTGTGACTCCAGAGTCGACTGGGCGCCGGTTATGATCGCATACCATGTGCGGTGGATGCTGGTCGCTCCTGGATAAGGGGTCCAGTCATCAGCGATCTTGAGCTTCTTGTCAACGAGAAAGAACGTGTTCACGAACGCTTTTACTGCAGCGCTCTGTTTCTCGTTCTCCTTTCGTATCCTGGTCTCCTCGTCGGCCTCCGGCTCTGTGTTCACCTGCTTTGGGTCCGTGGCGTCCGCGGCCGGAGGCGGGTTCTTAGTGGCGTTGATGGCTGGGCCGGATGGACCGAATGGTGAATAGGGGTTCGCGTAGTCGTCAGGCCGGATGGGCAGAGCCACTGGGCGAAACGAGATGTAGAAGCCTTCTGTAGGCTTGCCGCTTTCCGGATCGAGTCCAGCTGCGCGAGCCTTGAGGTCCCTAAGGAGTTTCTGGATGTCTGACATCGGCCCTCCCCGGCGAGTGCAGAGCAATGCTTCGTCCAAAAGTCCTCCCCCCCTTGGTCCGTGTCAAGGGGCCGCCGACGGCGCGTTCCGCGCGACGGGTGTACAAGTTCGCCGGTCTTATCGACCGCAGTGTGCGAAACCCGTGGAAGCAGAACCGTCTCCTGCACCGAGCCAGACCGCACGGTGTCGCGGATCCCTCGACGCGAAGTTGTACCGGCGAGCAGCTCGCCTCGGTCGCAGGGGGACGCGGCGCACCCTGGCGGTAGATCCGCGACGCCGGTTGCCAGAGGATGCAATGGGACGGTGACGGGTCGGGCGACCGAGTTGCGCCGAGACCGCCAGGCCGGCTGCCGGAGAAGCGGGAAATGGCGAGGGTGAGGGCGGCGATGGCGCATCCGTTGATCTGTACTCGCCGCGTAATGGACGAGGGCGAGCATCAACACACGCTGCCGATCGACCAAGGACCGATCCGCAGCGTTTGTGCAGGAGCGGTGTTTGTTGCGGTCATTCGGCGTCTGGACGACCGCAGCCGGCGCCCGCTTGGATGGCGAAATGGATTGGTCAAGGCTGCCCACACTGGAACAGGCCTGATGAGAGCCACAAGAACACCGCCTGGGCCCCCGCAAGAGGTTGGCTGCAAGACCAAGGCGTGGACGGCGAAGACTACTAGGGCGGGGTGGATTCGCTCGAGCATGCCCACCTGGAACCTCGCCCGAGGACTGATCTGAAAGCGGGCGACTGCGCGGTCGACATCCCTACCACGTTGGCGCGGTCAGCGCTCAATCGACCATCCGACAACAGACGGAACGCCCACTTGCCATGCGGGCGCCCGGCCGCACGTCGACGGCCGGCCCCCACGCCGTGCCAGATGCGGTGCTCAACGTCCGACTGCGAACCGGGTTATCGTGGATGGCTTCCGGGAGGGCCGCCGGTCTCCGGCGGGGGGTCGTAGATCTGCTTGACCTCCTCGGCCGTCTTAGAATCCACGCCTAATTTGTCGACTATGCGGTTGGCCGCGTTCCCCGATTTGTTGGAGCTCTTGCTGAACATGCCAGCAAGTCCGTTCCTAATCCGATTGCCAAGACTCATGACGCCCTCCCTGGGTAATCAATCCTAGACCTGACCGTGGGCCGCTACCAAGCAACGGGCGCGCACCGGAGGGCTGCCCCGAGCTTGGTTGACACCTGACCTCTGAGGTTTCGGCCCCAGACGGAAGGATGTCCCTGTGACAAAGCCCCATCCCTAGGAGTTCCGCGACGAGGTCGTGGCCGTGGCTCGCGTCGAGTGGCGGCTCGCTTGAGAACAGGATCAACGGCATCGACCGAAGCTCGAGTACACGGTGGTTTCCGTGGAATTCGGTCTCGCTCTGCTCAAGAAGATCGGCGGCACATGCCCTGTGACCGCATCTTCCTGATCATCGACTGGAGGCGGTGGCGGCAACGACTCTGAGGCGTGCAACTTGGGATGCGCCAGATCGAGGCGTCCCCAGGGTGGCTGCCCGGCGGCGACGCAGGAGTGAATCGACCGGTCATCAGAACGTCATCAGAAACGGCGGGCAACTGTTCCGAATCGTTCCGATACGGTTGAAGGCGTCCGATGGGGAACCCCCTCAACAATCCGAGGTCTCCCAGAGGGACCCGAGGTGTGAGGTAGCCCGGCACAGGCATCCGATCTTGTCCAGAGGTCGCAGGTTCAAATCCTGCCCCCGCTACAAAGGTCGAGAGGCCCCCACAGCGTGACTGTGGGGGCCTTTCGCATGTGCGCAATCAGGTTGCTCCGCCCCAGTTCCGCTCAGGGGTAGCCGCGAGTCCGGACTTCCAGGTCGTCTCCCGCGTCAGGTATCACCCTGAGGGCGGCCGTCGAGTCCTTCGCCCCGAGCTCTGCCCGCAGGAAGGCGGTCACGTGGTGGGCAACCACGTCACGGGCTGAGGCCCGGTTCCAGGCGGGGTCGTCGCAGAACCCGAACGGCACCACGGTCATCACCCGGCGCACGGATGCGCAGGGGCCTGTGAACGCGAAGTGTTCGGCGCCGATGAGTCCCACCTCGACTGCTCGGGGGGCGTCTGCATGGTCGTAGGTCAGGCGTGCCCCGGTGGCGTACGGGGTGTCGCGGTCGGCCGTGCCGCCCAGCGCGGCGACCGGCACGTTGAGCGAGCGCAGGCCCGTCTCCCCGAACATCACGGCGTCACCGGCCATGGAGACCACGGCATCGACCCGGTTGTCCGACCAGTCCGGCCACAGCCCCTCGGGCAGGGCCGTCAGGCCTGCCCGGTCGGCCATGTCGGCCAGGCTCGGCTCGAGGGCGCCGCACAGGAACACACCGGCGTCGTCCGCACGCCGCGCATCCGCACACGCGGTCCGGAGCGACTGGGTGTCCAGGCGCGCCCCGCCCATGACCTGGGCGGCGTAGCCGCCGTAGGAGTGTCCGGCCACGGCGATGCGGTCGGTGTCGACCAGCGCTGAGACGGCGTCACCGCCTTTGGTGAGGTGGTCGATGAGGGCCCGGAGGTCTTGGGGTCGGTCGACCGTGGCTTGCCAGAGCTTCGAGGGGTCGAGGGGCTCCTGGTGGGCGGGGGAGACGACGACGAAGCCTCGGGTGGCCAGGTGCTCGGCGAGCCACCCGTAGGCGCCGGGGCCGAGCGCGAATCCGGGGGAGAGCACGACCAGCGGGTACGGACCGGCGGTCTCGTCGACAGGCGCGTGGCGGCGCGCCTGCCCCGGGTAGGTCGCCAGCGTGACCGGGTTCGTCCCCGAGAGCATGCCGACGGTGTACCGGTAGGTGACGCGCTGGCCTGCGCTGGTGGTTGCGGGGTACCAGACGGTAGCGGGCAGCGGGGTGGAGCCGGGCACGGTGAGGTCGCGGACCCCGACCAGGTGGGGTCCGGGTTGGGCGTAGGGCACCACCGTCGGTTCGAGGGTGGAGTGCTCGGGTGCGGTGCGGACCATGCCGAGGCCCATCGCGACCGTCCAGCCGAGGAGCACCACGGCACCCAGGGCGGTCAGCCCGGCGCGGGTCGTCCAGCGGCGCAGCCGCGAGGTGCCGGGGGCGGTGCGCGTGGTGGGTTCACGCATGACGTTGCACCTCCCGCCAGGTGGTGTCGGTGACCGCGACCGCGACCTTCCCGCGGCCGTGACCACCAGCGAAGTGGGTCACGGCAGCCGCCACGTCCTCCAGCGGGTAGACCGCCGAGACCACCGGCCGCAGCCTGCCCTCCTGCACGAACCCGGCGAGGGTGCGGAGGTCCTCGGCGTCGTCGCGGTGCACCAGGACCCGAAGCCGTTGCCTCACCAGCGCGTTCAGCGCAGCCGCCTGGAGGAACCGGCCAGTGCCCTTGAACCAGCGGCCGCCGCTGCCGCCGACCAGCACCAGGGTGCCGTCGGGTCGCAACGCACGGCGGTACTCGGCCAGAGCGCGGGCACCGACCAGGTCGACGACCACGTCGAACCGCGTCGGGCCAGCGGCGAGGTCGTCGCGGGTGTGGTCCAGGACGTGGTCGGCGCCCAGTTCGCGAACCAGGCCGCCGCCGCCCGGCCCCTGCATCGAGGTGACCTCGGCACCGAACGCCTTGGCGATCTGGACGGCGAAGGTGCCGACGCCGCCTGAGCCGCCCACGATGAGTGCGTGCTGTCCGGAGCGGACCCCGCCGGCGTCGCGAAGCGCCTGAAGCGCAGTGAATCCCGACACCGGGACGACGGCGGCCTCTACCGACGACAGCGTGGGGGGCTTGAGGACCAGCTGCTGCTCGGGGACCGCGGCGAACTCGGCGAGCCCGCCCTCGCCCCAGCCGAAGACCTCGTCGCCTGGCACCAGGTCGCGGACCTCGGGGCCGGTGGCCTCGACCACCCCGGCGATCTCCCGGCCGGGAGTTTGGTGGCGCGGGCGGAGCAGCCCGATGGCGGGTCGGGCGACGTAGGGCCAGCCGGCCATCAGGTGCCAGTCGTCGCCGGCCACGGCGGCGGCCTCGACGCGGACCAGCACCTGGTCGCCGGTCGGCGTGGGACGGGGTACGTCTCGGACCCGCAGCACCTCCTGCGCAGCGCCGTAGCGCTCATGGACCACGGCCCTCATGCCGTCACCCCCGTCTGGGAGTCGACGCCGTCGACGTCGCGCTGCCCGGCGTCCATCCGCACGCCCCTGAGGAGGAGCCAGGCGATCATCGAGAACTCCGCGATGACTGCTGGTGCCAGCAGCACCGGTGACAGGGTGCCGTCGTAGCCGGGGAGCAGGAAGAAGCCCAAGCTGTCGGCGGCGTACCCCACGCCGGCGACGCCGAGGATCCCGCCGAGCCAGCTGGGGAACCAGGAGGACTTGATGAGCAGGTAGGCCAGCACCAGCAGGTGGGCGGCGAAGAAGACCAGACCGATGAGGTAGCCGTAGGAGTGGGCCTCCATCGTCAACCCCACCAGGGCGTCACGGTCGTCGGTCGACAACCCGGCACCAGGGCCGGCGGGGTCGAGCAGGAGCAGCGCGGCGAACTGGGCGAGCAGGATGGAGCCCAGCACCGCGGCCTGGGTGAGTCGGAACGCCGCCGCCAGCGTGGACAGGGTCCTGCTGACCGGGCGCAGCAGCACGTAGAGCAGCACCGCCACCGCGACGTCGCAGAGCACCATCAGCGTGTCGGCGAGGAAGCCGACGCGAAACAGGCCCGACGACTCGGTGATGTTCGCGGCGGTCGCGGCCGCGCTGGCCGGGTCGACCAGTGTCCCGCGTACGTAGAGCTCGCTGAAGAGCCCGCAGGTGAAGATGACCAGGTAGAAGACGCCGGCGGTCCGGGCGACCGCGCGCGGTGTCCAGCGCCGCGACGTCGTGGGTGCGTTGTTGACGGGATTCGACGTTGTTGTGAGTGTGTTCATGGCTCGACGTTCCCGGGAGCCGGTCGAGACGCGGTCCAGATCGGGTCGAGCCTGGGTCGAGACCCGCACGGGTCTCCAGGGGCGGGAGGGGCGCCACACCGTGGCCGGGAGCGAGGAGCAGACGCCCGGGCAGGTCGAAATCCGGCTGCTGGGCGGAGTCACTGCCACCGTGGCCGGCGACACAGTCGACCTCGGCCCGCCGAAGAGCCGGACCCTGTTGGCGGCGCTCGCGCTGGCCTGCGGAGAGACCCTCCTGGTCTCCCGGCTGGTCGACCTGGTCTGGGGAGAGGGTCCGCCCCGGACGGCGGAGAAGACCCTGCAGACCTATGTGATGCAGCTTCGCGGGGCGCTCGGGTCCGCCGCCGTGCAGCGCTCCGGTGCCGGGTACCGCCTCACGGTGGATTCGCGCTGCGTCGATGCGGTGCGCTTCGAGGAACGTCTGGCTTGCGGTGACATCGACGGCGCCCACGCCGAGTGGGCAGGGCCGCCGTTGGCGGGACTCGAGGCGCCCGGCCTGGCGCCGCAGGTGGCCCGCCTGACCGAGCGGTGGATGGAGGCCACCGAGGCCCGGGTGGCACGGCTGGTGGAGACCGACCCGCGCGACGCGATCGCGGTCCTGCGTGGGCTCACAGCCGAGCACCCGTTCCGCGAGGAGCTGTGGGCGCTGCTGATGACCGCCCTCTACCGGGCCGGCCGACAGGCGGAGGCGCTCTCGGCCTACCAGACCGCCCGAGAACGGTTCGTCGACGAGCTCGGTGTGGAGCCCGGTCCACGGCTGCAGCAGGTCGAGGCGATGATCCTCGACCACGACGACCGGCTGCGACCCGTCCCCGCTGGTGTTGCTCCGGCGGCCGCACCGGGGGCGCCCCCCTCAGCCAGCCTGCCCACGATCACCGCCCCGCTGCTGGGTCGCCACCGGGAACTGGCCGAGGTGGAAAAGTCCCTCCAATCGTCGCGCGTGGTGACTGTGACCGGGCCCGGTGGCATCGGGAAGACCCACCTCGCCCTCACCGTCGCGACCCGGGCCGAGACCTCTTACCCCGACGGGGCGCACCTGGTGGACCTCTCCGACCGGGGCCCCGACGCCGACGTCGCCCGCGCGGTGTTGGACGCGCTTGCGCTCCCGGAGGCACCCGGTCGGCAGCCCGTGGAGACCGTCGTGGGAGCGCTGCGGCGACGGCAGACCCTGCTCGTTCTCGACAACTGCGAGCACCTCGCCAACAGTGCGGCCACCACCTGTCGGGCACTCACCGACCGGTGCCCGGGCGTCCAGATACTGGCCACATCCAGGGAGCCGCTGGCCATCGGCGCCGAGCAACTCGTCCCGCTGCCGCCGCTGGACCCTGCAGGAGCCGGCACCGAGCTCTTCGCGCAACGCGCCCTCGCGGTCGACCCGCACTTCGACCTTGCCGCCTGGCAGGGGGACGTCACCGAGATCTGCCGCCGCCTCGACGGAGTGCCGTTGGCCATCGAGCTCGCCGCCGCGCGCTCCCGTGCCCTCACCCCGCCCCAGATGCTCGACCGACTCCAGGACCGGCTCCGCCTCCTCGTCGGCGGTCGGAGGGACCGCGTGGAACGACATCGCACCCTCCGAGCCACCCTGGACTGGTCCTACGACCTGCTCAACCCCGCCGAACAAGCCACGTTCGGCCGGCTCTCCACGTTCAGCGCACCGTTCGACCTCGACGCCGCCGAACGCGTCGCCGTCGACGTCGACCTCGACCCGGTCGACGTCGACGACCTGGTGGGCAGCCTCGTGGACCGGTCGCTGCTCACCGTGACGACCGGACCGCGCGGCGAGCGGCGCTACCGGATGCTGGAAACCATCCGCCACTACGCCGCCGAGACCCTCTCCAACTCCGGCGCGCGCCAGGAGGCGCAGCGCCGGCACGCCGACTGGTGCCTGAGCGAGGTCCAGCAGATCCACCAGCTGCTCACCGGACCAGATGAAGTCGCCGGCGTCGAGCGGCTGGAGAACCTCTGGCCCGAGCTGCGCACCGCGGTCGAGCGAGCCCTCGTCACCTGCCACCCCCAGGACGTGGTCGACCTGGTCGAGCCCGTCGCCGGGGAGGTGCTGCTCCGCAGCCGGCAGGAGATCGGCGACTGGGCCGAACGGGTCCTCGACGCGAGCGCCGGCGACCCGGAGCTGACCGTGTTCGGGCTGGTCTGGACCGCCCACCGCCACGCCCTGGCGCAGACCCCCGACGCCTACGACAGGCTCGTCCAGGACCACTCGGAACCAGAGGACCCGCTCGTACGTCACGGCCGTGCGTTCGCCCATGAGGACTGGGAAGCACTCCTGGACCTGGTCCCCGCCGCGGAGGCCGAACGCCGCCGCCGCGGCCAGCCGTTCCTCGCCGAGCTCATGGAGACCGACATCCTGGCTGCCTACCTCAACCTCGGCCGCTTCCCCGAGCTCGAGGCACTGGCGCCGGTGCTGACGCAGCGCTACCGCACCCACGGCCCACCCACCCTGCTCAACTGGACTCTGATGCTCCACGGCTACGGCGCCGCGTTCCAGGGCGACCACGACCGCGCCGACCGCCTGTTCGAGGATGCCGCCCGGGTCGAGGTCCCGGCCCGGACCCACACCCCCACCACGGCCGTCTCCGCCCGCGTGGCCTTCCGACGCGGCGACACCCACACGGCCTACATGCAGCTCCTCCACCACGTCGAAGACCTCCTCGACACCGGCAACATGCAGGGCGTCGGCGTTGCCGCCATCGAGCTCGTCCGGATGATGCACCTGGCTGATCGGCTCGACGAGGTGGCCCGACTCGTCCGATACCTGGAGGCCAGTCCACTTCTCGAGTCGCCGTACTTCCGCGGCTTGGTCTCGGATGCCATCACCGCCAGCAACCCGGCCCAGGTTGCCGAGATCTCGGATGACCTTGCTGCAGCCGAGTACATGGTCGAGCTGCTCGAAGCTGTCGTGCGATCAACGGCTGCACCCGGAGGTGCCGCAAGGTCCGACGGAGACGATTCCTCTACGTGACCGGGGTGTCCCGCTCCTGTGGTTCGATCCGAGCATGAGCAACGGGTGGCAGATGCCATGGCAGGCGTCTCGTGACGCGGGGGAGCGGCGACCTTCAACACCTGGAGCGCAGCTCGGCGAACTCCCCCCGCTACGAGGATGGAGCGGTCCTCACTGTGACAGTGAGGGCCGCTTCTGTTGACGCAACCATCTCCAGCCCCGGGACAGGACGTCAGCTGGGTGCCACGAGGTGAACGATCAGGTGTCATGCGCGCGTCGAACTCCGCACGGCGTCTTCATCCCCGGTTGCGCAGCAGCTCCAGCACGGCCAGGACTCGGCGGTTCTCGCCCTCCGATGGCTGGATCCCCAGCTTGTCGAGGATGTGCTCCACGTGGGTGTCCACGGTCTTGGGACTGATCCCGAGGACGCGACCGATGCCCAGATTGGAGCGACCCTCTGCCATCAGACGCAGCACCTCCAGCTCCTTGGGTGTCAGCGCTTCGAGTCCGCGAGCGCGCCCCGTCGAGCTCATCAGCAGGGTGACCACCTCGGGGTCGACCACGGAGCCCCCACCAGCCACGGTGCGCACGGCGTCCGCCAGCGCCGTGCCGTCCTTGACGCGGTCCTTGAGCAGGTAGCCGGTTGCACCCCCGGCCGAGAGGGCGCGTACGGCAAGCGACCCACTCGCGTACATGGACAGCAGCAGCACCCCGACGGTGCTGCCTCGAGCACGGAGCTCCTCGAGTGCCCGGATTCCTTCGTCCGTGTGCGTCGGCGGCATGCGGATGTCGAGCACGACAACGTCGACCTCGCCGATGTGCGTCTCGAGGGCGCTGCTGAGCTGGTCTGCATCGGGCACGGCAGCGAGCACCGTGCACCCCGAAGCGACCAGGAGCTGACAGATGCCTTCCCGGATCAGAAGCGCGTCCTCGGCCACGACGACGGCGGGCGAGCCCTGGCTCATCTCAACACCACGTCCGGCAGGGAGACCGTGACAACGGTGCCGCTGTCGCTGCTCGTGATCGTCGCGCGGCCATCATGTGCCTCGACCCTGTCGATGAGGCCCCGCAGACCGGAGCCTCGCGACGGGTCGGCGCCCCCGACTCCGTCGTCGGCTACGGTGAGCCGCAGGGGTTCCCCGAGCGTCATCGTGACCGAGGCCGATTGTGCCCCGGCATGCTTGGCGACGTTGGTCAGGCACTCGGCCACGACGAAGTAGGCGGTCATGCTGCGTGTGGGGCCAGGGTCCCCCTGGCCTTCGACCTCGACCGAGACCGGCGCAGGACATCTCGCTGCCAGCTCTTGGACGGCGTCTGCGAGACCCCCGTGGACGAGGGCCGTGGGCGTGATCCCGCTCGCCAGCCGACGCAGCTCCACGAGCGCACGGCCGAGATCCTCGGATGCCTCTGCCAGAGTCGCGTCGAGCTCTGCTCTCGATTCCGCGTCGGTCTGTGCCGCCGCGAGGTTGAGCTTGAGGCCGGTCGAGATCAGAAGCTGCTGGGCGCCGTCGTGCAGGTCGCGCTCCAGCGACTTCCTCGCCTCGTCGGTGGCAGTCACGATGCGGGCCCGAGACCGGCGTACCTGCTCGATGCTCTCGCGGAGCTCGTCAGTGAGCCGCCGGTTCTCGGTGGAGAGCCGGAGAGCCTCGGCGACCGCGTCCAGCACTGAACCGTCAGCCGGCAGATCGCGCGTCGCTGCGACCACGAGCGCGATCGGCTCAACCTCGGAGTCGACCCGCAGGACTCGGCTCGTCGGCGCACCTGCGGTCGGGTCGGCTTCCTGCGCCCCTGCGGAGTCGCGATAAGCACCTGGTCCCGGGGCCCACCACCACACCCTCGCTCCGGGGTCCCCGATCGCCCGTGCGACCAGCTCCTCGAGGCGAGCTGGATCCCGGTGCTCACGCGCCTCCAGCAACAGGTCGGCGACGTGCGCCCTGCTCGGCAGACGTCGCACGATCTCGCGCACGCACAGGACGAGCATCAGCAAGAGGCCAGCGCCCAGGAGCAGGGTTTGTGGGACGAGATGTCCGACGAGCACCGTCACGAGAGCGACCCCGAGGGCCAGCTCGGCCACCCGGGTGCGGCCGGGTCGTCGTAAGAGCTCCCCCAGCGCACCACTGATGGCAAGCACGCCGATGGACGCTCGAAGCCATGGTGACCATCGCTCGAGCCCAACGTAGGCGGCCTCGCCATCCAGCAACGCGAGGGGGTTGGGCTGACAGCGACACCATCCCCACGCGGCTGGGTCATAGGTGAGAGTGACGGCACCGGCGACCGCGCCCGCCAGGAGAGCTGATGCAACCACAGCCGCGCGTCCCAGGCGGCCTGCGCTCCCACCGCGGCTGGTGACCAGTACCAGCCAGGCGGCTGCAGGCACGAGAAGGGTGCTGACGGCGCCGAGCGCGACCCACAGTCCCGAAAGCTGCGAGACTCCCAGCGCGAGCCCCGCAGCCGGCGAGGTGACAGCGACGACGATCATGGTCGCCCCGACCTGGCGGCGGGCAGGAGCCGCCAGACCCACGTACCCCGCGGCGAGGGCGTAGGCCGCGCCGACGACCGACGGAGCGAGCACGTCGACGAGGTCTCGGTAGGGCACCGCTGATGCCAGGAGGAAGGCCGCGACCACGTTCACGACCACGCCCCCAGCCGCCATCACGACGAAGACGACTGGTCGGGCTCGATCGCCGCGCACGGTCACGTCCTCAGGATGCCGCACCACCGGTGTGTCTGCCGTGGGGAAATCCTCCATCTGCCGACAGGTTTCACCCCATGGCGCCGGCCACGGTCTCGATCTACCGTCGTGACATGCGGAAGCTCCGCCCGTCGCTGGTCCTGGCCACGGTCGGCGTGTGCGCACTCTTCGCCTCGGGCTGCGCGGAGCCCCTGAACGGCCCGTCCTTGGTGCTGACACTGGCGACGCCCGACCAGCCTGGCGACCCTGACGCGCTTCACGTGGAGCACTTCGTGGACGAGGTGCAACGCCTCTCGGAGGGCACGATCCGCATCGACCCGCAGTGGGACGCGGAACCCGAGGGGGTGCACGACTGGGACCAGCACGTGGCCCGCAGCGTCGCCGACGGCGAGTTCGACTTGGCGCTGGTGCCCGGTCGCGCCTGGGACGAGCTCGGTGTCGCCACCCTCCGCGCGCTGGACACGCCCCTGTTGGTCACGAGCCTCGACCTGGTCGAGTCAGTACTCACCAGCGACCTGCGCGGGGAACTGATGGCCGGTCTGCCCAGGGCGGGGGTGGTCGGTCTCGACATCTTCCCCAGCGAGCTGCGGCATCCCTTCGGCTACGGCAAGCCACTGCTCGACGCGGACGATTACCGTGACGCGGTCATCAGGGCGCCGACCTCCGCCACGACCAGGATGTTCCTCGAGAGGCTGGGCGCGACGGTCGTGGACGACCCGCCGGACCCTCGAGTGCAGCGCGGTGACGAGTCGAGCTACAGATAGGACAACCACGGCGACGTGGCGACAGGGAACCTCACGTTCTTCCCGAAGACCGAGACGTTGGTGATGGATGCCGACGTGCGCGAACGGCTTCGTGACGACCAGTGGGAGGTGCTTCAACAGGCGGCCGCAACGACGCGCTCGTGGTTGTTCGACAACCTGCCGAGCGACGCCGAGAGCGCCGCGGAGTTCTGCGGGCGTGATGGTCGCATCGTCGCCGCCGGACAGGCCGACATTGTGAGCTTCCAACCTGCAGCGGCAGAAGTGCGGGAGTGGCTCGAGGAGGATGAGGCGACCCGCGAGATCATCCAGGCCATCGAGGACCTCAAGGACAGTTCCACCGGAGGACCTGGACCGGTCACCGGCTGCCCCGAGCAGCAGCCTTCAGACTCCAGCGGAACAAGCGCGCTCGACGGCGTCTACACCTCGCTGGTCACGGAGAAGGCTCTGCGAGATGCCGGGGTCACGGATCCGGCTCTGATCCGCGACGACGCCGCCCGCTACGTGTGGACCTTGGCGGACGGCATCTGGCGCTACGAAGCCACCGCAGATCACTACCTCCAGATGCCGCACGCGAGCGGTCATTACACCTACGAAGCCGGGCGGTTCACGTTCTCCTGGCCCGACGGCACCTACATCAGCGCCCGGCTCGAGATAGATCGCGACGGGACCATTCGCTTCCATGATCTGGTCGACAGCGTGCCCGAGCTGCAGGCGGAAACCGACGGATTCTGGAGCGCTCCATGGCGCCGGATCGGCGACCTTCGCGAGTGAGCACGCTCGCTGAGGCGGTGGTGAGAATCCCCATCACATGCCGGTGACTTCACCCGATCCCAGCGCACCCAGACGCTCTTAGCGTTCCCTGCATGAGCACACGTAAGAACATCGCCGTCCTCGCGCTGGCAGTCGCGCAGACGGCCGCATGGACATCACTGCCGGTTCTCGCGGCACCCCAGGCCCGGCAGTCCGCCTGCGTGGCGGCCGAGGCCTGCTACGACACCCTCGCGGAAGCACTGGAAGCGAGCGAAGCCGGCGACACCGTGCGGCTTTCCGCCGGAACCTTCACCGGCGGCGTCACGATCGACCACAGTGTCCGACTCGTCGGCGCAGGCTCGGCCAGGACCATGATCAAGGGCGGCGGACCGGTCATCACGGTCACGTCCACGAGGGCGCGACGGCCCGCCGTGCTGATCTCGCGTCTGACCGTGACGGGCGGGGTGAGCCACGGTGACGGCGTGAACGCGTACGGGGGAGGCATCTTCGTGGCTCCCGTCGAGGTCGAGGACGACCTGGAGCCGGGGGCACACCTGACCCTCGACCGCGTGACGGTGACACGCAACCGGACCGCACCGACGACGACCAGCCCCTCTCCGTCCGGTGTCAAGTGTCCCGACGGGGACTGCCCCTACGCCGGCTCCTACGGCGGCGGGATCGGATCATTCGGAGATCTGACGATTCGACGATCCCGGATCACCGACAACACCGCCGGTGGCCGTGCCAGCGACGCCATGGGCGGTGGCATCTACAGCGAGCTCGGAGACGTTCGTGTGCTCGGATCTCAGGTCAACGCCAATCGCGCGCACCCGGCGGAGATGGAGATCGGACGATTCGCCGAGGGCGGAGGCATCTTCGTCCACTCCGGCACCCTGCAGGTGAGGCGATCGCATGTGGACCGCAACCGTGCCGACCTGGTGACCGGCTGGCCGGTGGAAGCGCAGGGCGAGCCCATCGACATCAACGCGCACGCGGGGGGCGTCCATGCCGGTGAGCACGTCCCGACCCTGGTGGTTGACTCCACCGTCAATCACAACGTTGCCCGGGCGATTGATCCTGTCGGTCAGCCGCTGGCCTTCGACGCCGGCATGCTCACCCACCTCAGCCGCCTGATCATGCGCAACTCCGAGGTCAGCTACAACAAGATCATCGTGGACGCCGCCACGACGGAGGACGTCGCGCCGGTCGGATCCGCTCTCGAGGTCAACCAAGAATCAACGATCACCGGCTCAAAGATCGTCGGCAACTCTGTGCGCGTCAACAGCGACCACGGCGTGGCCGTGGCGACCTCCGGCCTCGCCGTCTACGACTTCACCGAGACCGGGAACCCTGGTCTGGTGGTGGTCCGCGACACGACGATCTCCGGCAACACCGCCGTCGCCACCAGCAAGACGGGCTCTGCCTCGGTGGTCGGTGCCGGACTGTTCAACAACACGCTGCTGCGGATCGAGGACTCGCACATCCGCGACAACCAGGGCGCCGCATCGGCTCCGGACGCGAGCGCCCAAGGTGGTGGTGTCTGGAACGGCGTCTTCCTATCCGGTCCGCCCGTGGAGCTGACGCTGGTGCGGTCGAAGGTGGTCCGCAACGCGTTGACGGTCACCTCGGGCGGCGAGAGGCAGGGCGGCGGGATCTACAACTCCGAGACGCTCGAGCTCAGGCAGACGAGGGTTCTCGACAATCGGCCAGACCAGTGCTTCGGCTGCTGACCGACTGACTCCCGCGGTGGAGCGGGTCCGTCCCTGGTGGCGGACCCGCTCGAACGCTCTCCGGGTGGTGGGTCAGCCAACAAGTCGCCAACAAACCCGCTGGTGCGATCGCGGTGCAGGACGCAACCGTGGTGACGCCCGAATCTGTCCCACCCGCGAGTTCTGATCAGGCGGTGAGCAACGGGTGGCAGATGCCAGGGCAGACGCCCAGCGCCGCGGGGGAGTGGCGACGGGCAACGGGACGAGCGCAGATCTGCGGGGTCCCCCGCTACGAGCTGGAGCGGCCCTCACAGTGACTGTGAGGGCCGCTTCTGTCTTGCGCAATCCTTACCGGCCGACCTCGTCCGTTGCGCCGGCTCCGCAGGTGAATCACGCGGTCGGACGCGTTTCGACACGCAGTCGCAGTGGCAGATGAGTGCGTTTCCCGGCCCAGAGGAACACACGTGCTCAGCCCGACGAGCAGAACGCGAGCTCACACGGGCAGGGGCGCCCGGAAGGCTGCGCGGTAGTCGCGAGGGCTCGCGCCTGTGTGCAGGAGGAAGTGCCGACGCATCGCCTGGGTGGAGCCGAACCCCGACGTGTGAGCCACGTTCGTGATGGTCAGGTCCGTCTCCTCCAGCAGTGCCCGCGCCCGTTCGACTCGCTGCCGCGAGATCCATGCCTGGAGGCTCTCGCCCGTCTCGGTTCGGAACCGCCGTTCCAGAGTGCGGGGGCTCATGTGCACGTGCCGAGCCACGATCTGGAGGGTCAGCGGCTCCGCGAGGTTGTCGAGCATCCACTCCATCGCCGGCGCCAGGGGACCGGTCAGCGGGCGGGTCGTGGAGGTCGCGTACTGCGCCTGTCCGCCGACCCGGTGCGGCGGGCTGATCAGGATGCGCGACACGTCGTTGGCGTAGGCCTGGCCGTGGTCCAGCCGGAGGATGTGCAGGCACAGGTCGGCCGAGGCGAGCATGCCGCCGGAGGTCAGCACCGAGCCGTCGTCGACGTACATGGCGTGCTCGACGAGCTCTGCGGCCGGGAACGCGGACCGGAACTCCTCGGCCAGCGCCCAGTGCGTCGTGACCTTGCGGCCGTCGAGGACCCCGGCCTGGCCGAGCACGAAGGCTCCGGCGCACAGCGACACCATACGGGCACCGCGCGCTGCCGCGGTGGCCACGGCCGCCAGCAGGGCTGGGTCCTGGGGCACCCACGGCGCCTCGAGGCCGGGCACGATGACGGTCTCTGCATCGGCCAGTTCCGAGAGGGGGCCCAGCTCGCTCATCGAGAAGCCGAGCGAGGTGCCGAGCGCGCCGCCGCCGCAGACACGCACGTCGTACGGCTCCTCGGTCTCGTCACGAATCTTGGAGAAGACCGACGGCCGGCGGCCGAATGCCTGGGCGGCCACGGCGAGGTCGAGCACGAAGGTGCCTGGCAGGGCAACGATCACGACGCGGTGGGCCACAGCCGCTCCTGTCCCGAATCGTTCGAAGGTTGACGCCCGGCGTGCTGCCGGGAGGCTCTGACGCTCCGAGACTGGGGCCATCGGCACGGAAGGACGGTCATGGAGCCCCACAGCATTATCCCCGGCCACGGCTCTGGCGGCACCCCCTCGCGTATCCGGGCGGGATCGCTCGCCGATCGGTGCCAGACCTACCGGCACCTCGCCGAGGGACCGTTCTTCGACAACAGCCGGGACGGCCAGGACCCGTCCCGAGGCATGCGAGACGCCTTCTGGCTCCACAATCTCCAAGCCGGCGCGCGCAACGCCTACGAGTGCGTCGCTGCGTCCCCCGCGACGTACTTCCTCGCGGACCTCGACGAGGTCGGCGTGCCGACGTCGGTCGTCCACGGTGACGACGAGCACGTCGTCCCCTTCGAGGCCGGTGGGAAGAGGCCGGCCGGTACGCGTCGCCGGCGCTCAGCTGATGGTCTGCGCCGGCGCTCCGCACGGCGTCACCGTCACGCACGAGGACCGGCCCAACAACGACCTGCTCGAGTTCCTCAAGTCCTGAGCCTCGGGCGAGATTTCCGTCGACAACAAGGAGTGCGCACATGACGACACATCCGGACACCATCGTCCTGGTCCACGGCTTCTGGGTCACCCCGAGGAGCTGGGAACACTGGATCACCCACTACGAGGCCAAGGGCTACCGCGTCCTGGCGCCGGGCTACCCGGGTTTCGATGTCGAGGTCGAGGAGCTACGGGCGAATCCGCAGATCATCCTCGACGTCACCGTCCCGGACATCATCGCCGAGATCGAGGACATCCTCGCCGGCCTCGACAGCAAACCGATCATCATCGGCCACTCCGCAGGCGGCGCATTCACCCAGATCCTGCTCGACCACGGCTACGGCGCCGCCGGCGTCGCCATGAACTCGGCTCCCACCGAAGGCGTGCGGGTCGTGCCACCGTCCCAGGTGAAGTCCACATTCCCCGTCCTCAAGAGCCCCGGCAACCGGAAGCGGGCCATCGGCCTGAACTACGAGCAGTGGAGGTACGCGTTCACCAACACCTTCCCCGAGGAGGAGGCGCGCGCGACGTACGAGCGCTACCACATCCCCGCCAACGGCGGGATCCTCTGGGGCAGCGTGCTCGCCAACTTCCAGCCCGGCCACCAGGACACCTGGGTCGACTACAGGAACGACAAGCGAGCACCGCTGCTGTTCGTCTCCGCCTCGGAAGACCACATCATGCCGCCGTCGGTGCAGCGGTCGAACGCCAAGCACTACAAGTCCGACACGGTCACCGAGGTCAAGGAGTACGACGGCTACGCCCACCTGCTGCCCGCCCAGCACGGCTGGCAGGCGATCGCGGACGAGGTGCTCGAATGGGCGATCGCGCACGCCCGGTGATCCTCACCCACGTCGGCGGGCCGACCGTCCTCATCGAGCTCGGCGGCTGGCGGCTGCTCACCGACCCCACGTTCGACCCGGCCGGCGGACACTACGCGTTCGGGTGGGGCACCTCCTCGGACAAGGTCGTCGGCCCCGCGCTGTCGAGCACCGAGCTCCCGGATCTGGACGCGGTGCTGCTCTCCCACGACCACCACGGCGACAACCTCGACCGTGCCGGCCGGGCCTTGCTGCCGGCTGTGCCGACGGTGCTCACCACCCGAAGCGGGGCTCGTCGGCTGGCGCTGCAGGGTGTCCGCGGCCTGCGAGCCGGGGAACGGACCGTCCTCCGGGTGGCCGACCGCGCGCCGCTGGAGGTGACGGCAACTGCAGCGCGGCACGGGCCCCCGCTGTCGCGGCCGATCGCTGGCGCGGTGGTGGGGTTTCTGCTCCGGTGTGACGGCACCACGGTCTGGGTGACCGGCGACACGGTGCTCCACGGCGCGTTGCGGCGGTTCGCCCGGGACCTGAGGGTCGATGTGCTGGTCGTCCACGTCGGAGGCGTGCAGTTCGGCCTGACCGGTCCGGTGCGGTACACGCTCACCGGCAGCCGGGCGATGGAGCTCGTGGGCCTCGCGCTGCCTAAGGTGGCGGTGCCGGTGCACTACGAGGGCTGGTCGCACTTC
The DNA here is from genome assembly GCF_004564375.1 of Nocardioides euryhalodurans. Lineage (NCBI taxonomy): Bacteria > Bacillati > Actinomycetota > Actinomycetes > Propionibacteriales > Nocardioidaceae > Nocardioides > Nocardioides euryhalodurans. The sequence goes on along the minus strand of NZ_CP038267.1, from coordinate 1,194,321 downwards.
GTCGACGGGCCCGCCGGGTTGGCGGCAGCCATCGCGGACGCACCCGCAGACGTGCGAGACCGCGTCCGCCGGCTTCCGATCGGCACGCCGATCAAGCTGTGACGGGCGACGGCCCCACCGCAACCAGGAGAGTGCTCGGCCAGCACCGCCCCTGGCGTGTTCGACACGGAAGGGATCAGGTCCGTGCTTCCCACAGGCAGCAGCAGAATCCGTTCGGGGGCGCCTCATACCTCGGCAGGACCCGGCCGCGCTTGTGGTCGTCAACCCCGGGCCGACGCCGAGGAGCAAGGGTCTCGTTGAGCAGGGCCGGGTGGCTCGAGCCCGAGTAGGCTGCCGTCGAGAATGACCTCGGCCACACCACCGTCCACGAGGAGGCGCCAGATGCCGGCGACCCGAGGATTCTTCCGACGACGACCCGACGGCCCCGCGGGCCGCCTGCCTCCCGGGCAGTACGACGTGGGTGGGAACTGGCCGGTCCTGACTGCCGAGGTGACGCCGCGGATCGACCGCGAGTCCTGGACCCTGGGCGTGGATGGTCTCGTGGACCGGCCGACGACCTGGACCTGGGACGAGGTGCAGCAGCTGCCGAGGTCGTCGTACCACGGTGACATCCACTGCGTGACGACCTGGTCGAAGTTCGACGTGGTGTTCGCCGGTGTCTCCGTCGACAGCCTCCTCGAGGCTGCCGGGCCAGATCCGCGGGCAGAGTTCATGATCGCCCATTCCTCGACCGGCTACACGACCAACCTGCCCTTGGCGGACGTCACCGGCGGCAAGGCGTGGGTCGTGTGGGAGTACGACGGGCGACCCCTGACGGCCGAGCACGGTGGCCCGGTACGGCTGCTGGTCCCGCACCTGTACTTCTGGAAGTCCGCGAAGTGGATCAGCCGGCTCGAGCTGACGGTGGAGGACCGCGCCGGGTTCTGGGAGCGCAACGGCTACCACGACCGCGGGGACCCGTGGCTCGAGCAGCGCTACCAGGGTGATCCGTGACCACGGATGAGTCCTTCGCGTCGGTGGGTGCGGGTTCGACGGCGTGGACCACCGGACGCATCATCACCAAGGACTTCCCCGCACCACACCTCGTGCGGCTCCGCATGCACGTCGAGGATCGCCATCGCCACTGGCCCGGCCAGCACTACCTCATCCGGTTGCGTGCCCCCGACGACTACACGGCCCAGCGCTCCTACTCCGTCGCGTCCGACGACAGCGACCCCCTCGTCGAGTTCCTCGTCGAGAGGCTCCCTGCCGGAGAAGTCTCGGAGTTCCTGGCCGACGTGGCCGAGGTGGGGGATCTCCTCGAGATGCGAGGCCCGATCGGGCGCTGGTTCAGATGGGACACCTACACCCCGGCGCTGTGCCTGGTCGGCGGGACCGGCGTCGTCCCTGCGGTCGCGATGACCCGTGCGGCACGACACCACGGCCGCTCCGACCTGATCCGTGTGATGGCCGTCGGGCGCAGCCCTGAAGCGCTGCCCTACGCCGAGGAGCTGGCCGCGGCCGGCGCCGCCATCGTCTACACCCGTCATCCCACCAGTGCCCGCCCGCCGGGACCCCCGACCCGGGCAGAGATCACCCCGCTCCTCGCGGGTACCCAGCTCGCGTACGTCTGCGGGTCGTCCCGGTTCGCCGACTTCGCGGAGACCCTCCTGGTCGAGGCTGGTCTGAGCGCAGAGGCGATCCGCGTCGAGCGGTTCGGCGTCACCGGCTGAGCTCGACGACCCACGGGCGACTGCGCTTCTGGGTCAAGGCCTCACGGTGTGACGTCCCCGTGATGCGACTGCCGGACCTCGATGACCCGACAGACCGAACGCCCGACCGTCGACAAGATCGGGCTCCACGGCTGCCTTGGGTCCCGGCAGGAGGGGACCTTCGCCCCTGCCCCACATACCCCCCGGGGTTTAGTTTCGAACTGTGGACGAGACGCAGGAGAGAGACATGAAGCACCTGGTGATCCTCGGCGGTGGCACGGCCGGGACCATGATCGCGAACAAGCTGCGGCACCGGCTGGACCGCACCGAGTGGAGGATCGCCGTCGTCGACCGTGACGACGAGCACCACTACCAGCCGGGCTACCTGTTCGTGCCCTTCGGCGGGTACACCCACGAGCAGGTCGTGAGGTCGCGGCACACCTTCCTCCCGGACGGCGTCGACTTCGTCTTCGGCTCGGTCGACGAGATCGACACGGGGGAGAACGTCGTACGCCTCGACAGCGGGCGTGCGCTGCCCTACGACCAGCTCGTCATCGCCACCGGCTCGACGCCGCGCCCGGACCAGACGCCCGGGATGCTCGGCCCGGAGTGGCGGCGCAGCATCTTCGACTTCTACACGCTCGAGGGCGCCGAGGCCCTCGCGGACGCGCTCGCCCGCTTCGACGGCGGAAGGCTGGTCGTGCACGTCACCGAGATGCCGATCAAGTGCCCGGTGGCGCCCCTGGAGTTCACCTTCCTCGTGGAGGCCTGGCTGCGTGAGCGCGGGATCCGCGACCAGGTGGAGCTGGTCTTCGTCACCCCGCTGGACGGGGCGTTCACCAAGCCGGTGGCCTCGGCACACCTGGGCGGGATGCTCGACGAGCGCAAGGTGCACGTGGAGACCGACTTCCTGGTCGAGCGGATCGACTCGGAGCGGAAGGTGCTCGTCTCCTACGACGACCGCGAGGTCCCCTTCGACCTGCTGGTGACGGTCCCGCTCAACATGGGGGCCGACTTCGTCGCGCGCTCCGGGCTCGGCGACGAGCTCAACTACGTGCCCGTCGACAAGCACACCCAGCTCTCGACCGAGTTCGACAACATCTTCGCCATCGGGGACGCGAGCGACATCCCGGCTTCGAAGGCCGGCTCCGTCGCGCACTTCTCGGTCGAGATCTTCGTCGACAACTTCCTGCAGCACATCGCGGGACGACCGATGACCGGGGCCTTCGACGGGCACGCCAACTGCTTCGTGGAGTCCGGCGACGACAAGGCGCTCCTGATCGACTTCAACTACGACACCGAACCCCTGACGGGCAAGTACCCCCTCCCTGTCGTCGGCCCGATGGACCTGCTCAAGGAGACCCGGGCCAACCACCTCGGCAAGCTCGCCTTCCGCTGGATCTACTGGAACGTCCTGCTCCCCGGGCGTCCCGTCCCGCTCCCGGCACTGATGTCGATGGCGGGGAAGCACGTGCCCACGACCGCACCAGAGAAGCAGGAGGCCTGAGATGCCCACCACCACGATCGACAACCACGAGATCCACGTCGACGACGAGGGGTTCATGACCCAGTACGACGAGTGGACCGAGGACCTCGGCACGGTGCTCGCCGCCCAGATCGGGATCGAGATGAGCGACGAGCACTGGAAGGCGATCCGCTTCCTGCGCAGCGACTTCCCCGAGCACGGTGAGACCGCGACGCTGCGTCGGGTCGCGACGGTCGGCGGCATCCCGACCAAGCAGCTGTTCACCCTCTTCCCCAAGAAGCCGGCCAAGAAGATGGCCTACGTCGCCGGGCTGCCCAAGCCCCGCGGTTGCGTGTGAGAACAGGAGACCGTCATGACCACCACGCAGAGCGCCCCGATCATCCCGTCCTTCGACGAGGAGGAGACCGGGCGCACGCTCGCGATCATCTGCTCCAAGGGCAACCTGGACATGGCCTATCCCGGCCTGATCCTGGCCAACGCCGCCCTCGGCGAGGGCATCGAGACCCACCTGTTCTTCACGTTCTGGGGCTTCGACATGATCAACAAGAAGACGATGGGCGACCTGAAGTTCACGATGCTCGGCAACACCGCGACGCACATGCCGCAGGGTCTCGGAGGCCTGCCCGGGATGACCGCGATGGCCACCCACCAGATGAAGAAGTCGATCGAGGAGATCGGGGTGCCCGAGGTGCCCGAGTTCCTCCAGCAGATCGTCGACTCCGGTGGCCACCTGTGGGCCTGCCGGATGTCTGCTGACATGCAGCACCTGGAGGAGGCCGACCTCTACGACGAGGTCGAGGGCATCATCAGCGCGTCCGACTTCATCGAGAAGACCGACGGGGCCCAGCTGCTCTTCATCTAGGGCCTGGTCCTGGGCAGTCGGTAGGCCTTGCCGTCCATGTCGTACGACGGCGTGATGCCCAACGCCCTGAGGATGGTCGGCATGATGTCGACCGACCTCACCTCGGCGCGCAGGTCCTTGCCGGACAGGCCGGCACCGGCGAACACGATCGGGATCTGCTGCGACGTCCGCTGGATGCCGCCATGGTCGCCGAGGACCGAGTAGGTCGTGTCGTCAGGCAGTGTCGCGACCAGGTCGGGACCGTAGGGGGCTGCCTGGGTGTCGACCAGCTCCTGTGCCTTGCGGGCGAACCACGACCTCTCGCCACCGGATGTCATGCGGTCCCACCGGACCCGGGAGACCCGGTCGAAGTGGTCACCGCGTCGCTGCCACACGGCGGTGACGTCGGGGAGCCTCTTCATGACAGCGGCCGCCTCGGCGACCGATGCCCGCGACCGGTCCTCCAGCCAGACGTTGAGAGAGGAGTCGCTGTAGGAGAGCCCGACGTTCTCCGTGTCGATCAGCGGCTGCAGGGCCTCCTGCGGCTGGTCGTAGGGGTCGTCGTTCTCGGGGTCGCCGTAGTACCAGTTGTAGTAGCCGTAGTCGTCGACCGGCTCGAAGTCACCGTGCCAGTGGCCCTCCGCCGCGGCGACCGACCCGTGGTCGGCGGTGAGCACGACCAGCGTGCTGTCGAGCTCGCCACTCTCCTCGAGGGCGTCCATGATCCGGCCCACCTGAGCGTCGGCGGTCGCCGTCGCGAACTCCATGTGGGTCATCGGGTCGAAGCCCGGCGTGGCGTCCTCCGGGTCGTTGACACCGCCCCACATGTGGGCGGCCTTGTCGATGCCGGGCAGGCTGACGAGCAGGCCGCTCCACGCGTCCCGCTCCTCGGCCATGATCTGGAGCGCGGCGTCGGTGGCCCAGATGTCGCCCCCCTGGTGGCCCGGCTCGTCACCGACGACGTAGCGGTCGTCGGTCGCCGGGTAGAGCTGGGCAGGGAACTGCAGCGTGTCGTAGCCCTTGTCGCGCTCCACCCAGTAGCGCGAGCCACAGCTGCCCTCGATGTACGACGGCACGCCGGGACCGGTCGGCTTCCGCCACCGCACACCACCGACCTCGCAGGGGTCGGCGCTGGTGAATGTCGAGACCGACGTGTCGGCCGACCCGGGGCCGCTGAGGCCGTAGGCGGCGTACCCCTTCGGGCTGACGGTGAAGACCTTGCCGGTGTCGTCGAGGTAGTCCGACAGGTGCGGGTAGCCCGCGTGCTCCTGCAGCGCGGACATCTCGTCGTATCCGAAGTTGCTGGTGATGTAGAGCCCACCCGGATCGCCGAGGACCCCGTCGACGTCCCGGTAGCCCTCGTTGGTCCACCCCATGTTCTTCGGGAGCATGCCGGAGGTGATCACGTTGTGGGTCACCACGGTCACCGACCCGGTGTGGCCGAGGTATCCGCGCGGGGTGTCGACGCCGTCCTTCATGAGGGCCTGGACGTGCTGCATGTCGTACTTCTCGACGATCTCCTTGCTGAGGGCGTCGACGACGATGACCACGACCTTGTCGGGCGGGGTCGGCGGCTTCGGCCTGACCGCGGCGCCGGTCTGGGCGCCGACGAGCGTGCCGGCACAGACGAGGCTGACGGCCGCGAGAGCGACGAGAAGATGACGACGAGCCATGGCCTACCCCCTGGTCTCGCGACGCCACCATCGCCGCAACGATCCTGCGACTCTAGCGACTGCGATGTGACCTGCGCCACACCCTGGGAGGTGTGGGCGTCGAGGGCGGGGTCCGGACGTGACGGCCACCTCGCCCCTTGTGGCGCCCAGCCGGCGAGCCGTATCTTGCGAAGACTGTGTGACCTGCATCACGTCCTTCAGGAGGTCCGGAGTGACACAGCTCGACCGGCAGGGCCCAGCGGATCCGGTCTCCGTCCCGTTCACGCCCGGGATGCGCGACAACCCCGACGAGCTGGCGGAGATGCCGGAGGAGATCGCGCGTGCGGTCGAGGAGCCCGCGGACCCGACGCCGACCGAGGAGCTCACCGCGGAGTGGCGCAACGCGTCCTACAACTGCTTCTCCTCCGGCCACAAGTTCTGCCGCGAGGTCTGCCCGGTCATGCAGGTCACCCGCAACGAGTCCTGGACCCCGACGGCGTTCCACGCCAACGTCGTGGCGATGGACAAGGGCGAGCTCACGATCGAGGACGTCGCCGCCGACTACGTGAACTGCACCCAGTGCGGTGCCTGCGAGCTGCGTTGCCCGAACACCCTCTTCACCGGGGACTTCTACCGGTTCCGCACCCGCACCGTCGACGTCGTCAAGGCGGTGCGCGCACTGGCGGTCGAGAGCGGCGTGCACCAGCCGGCCTGGCAGAGCTGGAACGCGCGGACCGACGAGCTGACCCACGAGCCGGTCCTCGGCGAGACCCCGATCGACCAGGAGCACGTGCGCGACTGGTCCGAGGGGCTCGACCTGCCGATCGGAGGGGAGACGGTGCTCTTCGTCGACTGCGAGGCTGCGTTCTACCGGACGTCGGTCCCGCGCGCGGTCGCCCAGATCCTGCAGCAGGCGGGTTACGAGTTCGGGCTGATGGGTGAGCAGTGGTGCTGCGGCGGTCCGGCCGCCGAGATGGGGTACGTCGACCAGGCGATGCGGTTCGCGCGGCACAACCTCGACAACTGGCGCTCCACGGGGACCAGACGGGTGCTCGTGCTCGACCCGCACGACTACATCTCGTTCACCGAGGACTACCCGAAGTACTTCGGCGAGGAGTTCGACCTCGAGGTCGTGCTCGTGGTCGAGGTGTTCGCCGAGCTGATCCGGGAGGGCAGGCTGACTCCCTCGGTGCCGATCGAGCGCGCCATCACCTACCACGACCCCTGTCGGCTCAACAAGCGCAAGGGCATCTGGCAGGAGCCCCGCGAGATCCTGCGCGCGATCCCGGGGCTGGACTTCAGCGACGTCGACCGGGTGACGCAGTGGTCCTACTGCTCGGGCGGCGGCGGCGGTCTCCCGGTCGAGAAGCCCGAGCTCACCGCGGCCATCTCGGCCAGCCGGCTCGAGAAGGCAGCAGCCCTCGAGGTGGACACGCTGGTCAGCGCCTGCCCGTGGTCCGAGCGGCCGCTCACCGAGGCGGGGGAGGCGGTGGACATCGACGTCGTCGACATCCACGAGCTGCTCGCCGAGTCGCTGGGGATCACCGTCGGCGGCTCGCGCAACGGGGGAGCAGGGGCATGACCATCGCGGTGGAGCGTCTCGACGAGCTGGTCACCGCGCTGCGCACCGTGCTGCGCGACGAGCAGATCCTCACCTCGAAGCCGGACCGCTACAACCGGGCCCGGGTCCCCGCCCCGTTCCCGGTGCACCGCTGGTCCGAGCGGCTGCCCGACCTCGCGGTGCTGCCCACCAGCACCGACGAGGTGGCCGGGGTGGTCCGGATCGCCCACGACCTCCGGGTGCCGATCGTGCCGCGCGACGGAGGCACCGGGCTCACCGACGGCGCCGTACCGCTGCGCGGCGGCATCGTCGTCGACGTGAAGCGGATGAACCAGGTCAAGGAGCTCGACCTCGAGAACCGCACGGTGACGGTCGGGACCGGCATCAGCATGCTCAAGCTCAACGAGGTCCTCGGCAAGCACGGCCTCTTCTACCCCGACGACCCGGCGTCGTACCCGTGCTCGCTGGTCGGTGGCCGGATCGGCACCAGCGGCTGGTCGCTGATCGGCTCGCGCTACGGCCACACCCGCGACCTGGTGCTGAGCTTCGACCACGTGCTGCCGACCGGGGAGGTGATGCACGTCGGCGACGGGATCGGCCACAAGATCAGCAAGTCGTCCAGTGGCTACCAGCTCAAGCACCTGTTCATGGGCCACCAGGGCACGCTCGGCATCGCGACGGAGGCCACGCTCAAGCTGTTCCCGAAGCCGGAGGCCGAGCTCTCGCCCTTCTGGGCGTTCGACAACTACGACGACGCCTACCGGTGCGTGGGGGCGCTCGCCCGCGCCGGGGTCGCGACGTTCGCCGGGGCCGTGCTCTTCGACGAGTGGAAGGTCGCCTACCTCCGTCGCGACGACGAGGCCTACATCCCGCAGCCGGGGGACGTACGGGCGCTGGTGTGCGCGGTGATGTACGGCTACGAGGACGAGGTGCGTCCGGCGGGCAAACGGCTCTTCCGGATCGCCCGGGAGCACGGCGCCCGCTACCTCGGCGACGAGATCTCCGAGGGCGACTGGGCCGCGCGCCACGACCGCTACGCGACCCCGCTCCACGGCCGGACGAAGTCGGGCCAGGTGGTGCCGATGAGCTGGCACTGCGAGGACGCCGCGATCAACTACACCGACCTGCCGTCGGTGTCGAAGGCCTGGCACGAGATCGTCGCCGACCTGCGCCGGCGTACGGACGTGTTCGACGACTGGGGCATGTTCACCTACACCTCCGGCAACACCGGCGTCGACTACCTCACCGAGATCGACGTCGGCATCTGGGAGCAGCAGCTCGACGACCGCGCGTGGGAGATGTGGGTCAGGGCGAAGCGCGACATCGCCGCCGTCGCCCTCGCCCACCAGGGCTCGATCAGTGCCTGCCACGGCTCCTGCCGCGAGGGCGAGGTCGACCTGGTGCCGGACGAGCTCGGCCGCGGCTACGACGTGATGCTCGACCTCAAGCGAACGCTGGACCCGCACAACATCATGAATCCCGGGAAGTACCTCCTCGACCGTGCCTACGACACAGGAGCTCCCTGATGAACGACGCGCCGCGACCACCGATCGGTTACCGCTACCGCGAGCAGCACACCCCGCCGGAGCCCACCCGGGTCTCCGACGTCGCCGTCACCACCCACGAGCACGTCTACGAGGTCGACCCGCGGCTGATGGAGCGCTGGGTGCTGCAGCAGACCTTCCCCAACTGGGACAGCCTGCGGATCATGAACAGCCGGCACGACCACCTCGAGTGGATGCACCGGCACTTCGCGTCGACGGTGGTCACGGGCTCGGAGCTGCTGGCCGAGGTCGAGGCCGAGTCCGACCGTACGGGTGCCTGATGGCGCCCAGCAGCGCCCCCGGCCCGCACGCCGACGACCTCCACCTCGAGCAGCTCGGTTACACCTCGGAGTTCCGGCGCGAGATGAGCCCGTGGGCCAACTTCGCGCTCGGGTTCACCTACCTGTCTCCGGTCGTCGGCATCTACACGCTCTTCGCGATCGCCCTCGCGACCGGTGGCCCGCCGATGATCTGGTGGTTGCTGATCGTCGGCCTCGGCCAGCTGCTCGTGGCGCTGGTGTTCGGGGAGGTCGTCTCGCAGTTCCCCGTCGCCGGCGGTGTCTATCCGTGGGCGCGCAGGCTCTGGGGCGTCAAGTGGGCCTGGATGACCGGGTGGGTCTACCTGATCGCCCTGTTCGCCACGATCGCCGGAGTCGTCTACGGTGCCGGCCCCTACCTCGCCCAGCTCCTCGGGTTCGAGGCCGGCACGACCTCGACCGTGACGTGCGCGCTGATCCTGCTCGCCCTCGCCCTGGCCATCAACCTGATGGGCACCAAGTGGCTGGCCTACGCCGCGATCATCGGCTTCACCGCCGAGCTCCTCGGCGCGCTCGCCGTCGGGGCGTGGCTGCTGATCTCGGAGCGGGTCCAGAACCTGTCGGTCGTCTTCGACACCGCCGGCGTGGCCGACGGGGGCAGCTACTTCTCCGCGTTCGTGGCCGCGGCCCTGATCGGCATCTTCCAGTACTACGGCTTCGAGGCCTGCGGCGACGTCGCGGAGGAGGTGCCGGACCCGACGAGGCAGATCCCGAAGGCCATGCGGATGACGATCTACGTCGGCGGCGCCGCCGCCATCTTCGTCTGCCTCTCGCTGCTGCTCGCGGTCAAGGACTACGCGGCCGTCATCAGCGGGGAGGACCCCGACCCGGTGACCACGATCCTCCACGACGCGTTCGGCGTCACCGGCACGAAGGTCGTGCTCGTCGTGGTGATGGTGTCGTTCCTCTCCTGCGCCCTGAGCCTGATGGCCGCCGCAAGCCGGCTGATGTACTCGTACGCCCGCGACGAGATGATCGCCTTCTCGCACCTGCTCCGGCACTTCCAGACCACGCGCCACGTGCCGCCGTACGCCATGGCGGTGGCCGCCGCCGTGCCCGCCGTGATCGTCCTGGGGTCGGTCTTCTCGACCAAGGCGCTGACCTCGATCATCTCCTTCGCCACGCTCGGCATCTACCTCGGCTTCCAGATGGTCGTGCTCGCCGCGCTGCGCGCACGCCTGAAGGGATGGCGGCCGAGCGGTCCGTTCAGCCTCGGGCACTGGGGGATGGTCGTGAACGTGTCCGCCCTGGGCTACGGCGTGCTGGCGATGGTCAACATGGCGTGGCCCCGCACCCCGGACGTGCCCTGGTACGACAACTGGTTGGTCCTGCTCTCGGCCGCCGTCGGTGTCGGGGTCGGCGGGATCTACATGGTGCTCGCCAAGCCCTACCTGCGCAGCGACGCCCGGCACGGGGACGCCGTGCCCACCCGAGAAGGAGTCAAGGAATGAAGTTCAGCTACGTGATCGTCCCGACGTACCCGCTCAGCGAGTCGCTCGCCACCATCAAGCTGGCCGACGACCTCGGCTTCCACGCGGTCTACGCCGCGGACGAGACCTGGTGGAAGGACCTCTGGCTGCTCTTCGCGGCCGCGTCGGCCCAGACCTCCCAGATCAGGATGGGGCCGAGCGTGTCCGGGGTGATGCTGCGCGAGCCGACGCTGATCGCGCAGGCTGCCGCCACCCTCGACGAGCTCAGCGGTGGCCGGGCGGAGGTGGTGCTCTCCAGCGGCAACTTCGGGCTGCTCACCCAGTACGGAATCGACTGGTCGACGACCAAGCCGCTCTCCCGGGTCAAGGAGGGCGTCGAGGTGATCCGGACGTTCCTCGACGACGGCGCGATCACCCACGACGGCGAGTTCTTCCAGTACCACGGGCTGTTCACCTTCGCCCGGCCGGTGCAGGAGCGGCTGCCGGTGAAGATGGGCGCGATGAAGGGGCCGAAGTCGTTCGAGGTGTCGGCGGAGTTCTCCGACGGCTGCCACCACGCGCTGAGCTACACCAAGGAGGCCTACGACTACATGATGGAGCACTGCACCATCGGCGCCGAGCGGGCCGGCAAGAACGTGCAGGACCTCGACCTGGCCGCCTGGGTGGTGTTCGCCTGCGGCGAGGACTCCGCGAAGGCCAAGGACGCCGCCCGCAGCATGGTCGGTCTCTACGCCTCCTCGATGCCGCACGAGCAGCTGCGCCGCAACGGCGTCGAGCCCGAGGAGATGGCCCCCATCATCGAGGCCATCGGTGCCGGCGACATGGCGAGAGGCATCGAGCTCACCACCCCCGAGATCGCCGAGCGGCTCTCCATCGCGGGCACGCCCGAGGAGTGCGCGGAGAAGCTGCAGCGGGAGATCACGTCGACCGGGATCAACCACCTCATCCTGGCCGTCGTCGACAAGGCCATGGTCAAGTCCCTGATGGGCCGGGAGATCGACGGCGTGGCCGACGTGGACACCCAGCTGCAGCTCGTCCACGACCGGGTGATGCCGGCGTTCGCCTGAGGCCCCACTCCGCGTCCCGCCGGTCTCACGCCCAGACGCAAAGGGGGCGGGTACCGGTCGGTGACCAGCAACGCCGCGTACGCCTGGACCCGCAGTCGCCAGCGGCCGGCGCCGACCGCGACGTCGACCAGGTCACGCGGGCGGCGGCCGGTGAGGAGGGCGAAGCAGGCGCCGATCCGGACCAGCAGCGTCGCCAGGAACAGTCCGGCGACGATCCGCCGCTGCTGGTGAGCACGGTAAGGCGGCCCAGCGCACCCCTGGAGCAGGCACACCTCGGGCCAAACGACCCTCGACCCGGGACCAAGGCCACGTGCCCACAGGGCGCCGATCGGCTGGACTGGGCGAAGGAGGGAGCCTCCGATGGTCCACCGACGGGCATGTAGTCGTCACCGGACCGGGTGCACAGACCAGCTGTGGCGGTGGAACCCATGGGCACGATGACCTGGCGCCGCACCCGGGTCCAGGGTCGCCCTGCTGCCTACGGGGAGTCACGTCCCGGGGACGGCTCGGAACGGCCGACGGTCCTCTTCCTGCACGGCTGGGCCCTGTCGGACCACAGCTACCGCGGAAGCCTGGACCGCCTCGCGCGAGCAGGGTTCACCGTGCTGGCACCCGCCCTCCCGGGGTTCGGGGGGACGGCGGGCCTGCCGCCGGAGCAGGTCTCGCTCGGTGGGTACGCCGACTGGCTGGTCGACTTCCTGGACGAGGCGGGGCACTCCGGCGAGGCCACGCTGGTGGGCCATTCGTTCGGCGGCGCGGTCGCCATCAGGTATGCCTTCGAGCAGCCGGAGCGGGTGTCGCAACTGGTCCTCGTCAACTCGATCGGCGGGGCCACGTGGTCGGCCGACGGGCGACTGATGTCCGATCGTTCACTCGGTGACTGGGGGGTACACCTCGGTGCGGAGCTGGCTTCTGCTCGCGGCCTCACCCGGGTGCTGCCGGTGATCGCCTCCGATGCAGTGAGGCATGCATTGCTCAGGCCGGGAACCCTCTGGCGGGTGGGTCGTCTGGCGCGGGAGGCAGAGCTCGGGATGGAGCTGGAGGAGCTCAAGCGACGTCGCCTCCCGGTGGCCGTCCTGTGGGGGCGGGAGGACGCGGTGATCCCGTGGGCCTGCGCGGAGTCGTTGATCGAGGCCCTGGGAGACCCACAGGTGGTGACCGTCCCGGGCAACCATGGCTGGTTGATCAGCGACCCGGGGCGGTTCGTCGAGGTGCTGACCAACGTTCTCTCTCTGGTGGACGGCAGCGACGGTGAGGTGGCGTGACCGCGGTCGCGGCCCTCCCGCCACCCACGGTCCCGGCCCCTGCGCGCCCGGGGACCCTGAGGGTGTCCCGGGAGGCTTCGTCATCACCTCGGACGCCTCCTGGGACGTGCTCGAGGCAGCCGCAGTGATCCCCGAGGTGCGGGCGGTGCCGGCCGACCTCGATCCCGATGACTCGACCGCCCGAGCCAGCGACTTCCCGGGACGCGGTCCGAGGTCTGTACCGCGCGACGGCGGCCGGATGATCACCTGATCCACCGATCCGGGCCCAGGGAGGGAGACTCGGCCCGAGCCGGAGGCCAACGGCCCGTCGCCTACGGGCCTTCGGCCCTGTGCGGTGCGCCGCGTCGCGACCAGCCTCGAAGGAGGAGCACTGGGGAGGACGTGATGGAAGCAGTTGCCGACGATCGACCGGTCGGCCGCGCGGAAGGGCAAGGCCTGCCATGAGGGTCTGGAACGCCGTCTGGCGAGGTGCCACGGTCCTGACAGCGTGTCTGGCGCTGGCGGGGACGTTGATGGCCATGCCGTTCGAGGTCGTGCTGGCTTCCGGGTTCATGATGGCGACCTTCGGGGCGGTGATGGGCCTCTGCCTCAGGTCCGACCTCCCCCAGGTGAGGCGCCCCGTGGTGGGTGGTGCGGTCCTGTGTCTGATGCCCTTGCTGTACGCCGGGTTGGGGGAGCTGCTGGGGGCTGCGTCATTCGGGGTGGTCGTCCTGCTGGCCCTGACGAGTCCCTGGGCGGTCGCTCGGATCACGCGGTGGATGCGTGTGCCTCTGGTCCCCCATGAGACCCACGCGGCTGCGACCGCTCCGCTGGAGGAAGCCCTGCGGCGCCAGTGGCAGGAGTCCACGCGGCTCCTCGATGCTGCCTCGACACCTCGCGAGCGGCTGATGGTGGTCAACGTGCGCGCCGAGATCCTGGACGACGTCGTACGGTCGCACGGGTCACTCCCGGCCTATCTGTGGACGACCGACTCCGGCTCGGGTGGGGGGAGCCGACCGCAGCCGGGTGGCGGATGAAGCCGCTTCGATGGTCGGGTCGTGGCGGGCGGGCCAGCTCGCTCGCCGTCTCGGTGTCCCAGGCGTCAGGGGCACTGACCGTCGACGACGCCATCGCCAGGGAAGCGACGGACCGGGCGGTGTGACAGGACCTTGGCCCTGCGTCTCTCGGCCGAGGTGCCCTCCCGGCCGCAGTCTGGCAGGGGGACGCTCGATGAAGGACCGGGACGTGGACCGGCGGAGCGAGACGAGGGGCACCATGGACGAGAACGAGAAGCGTCGAGCACAGGAAGAGGCCGTGCAGAGGAAGACCATGAGCAGCGCGGACCGGTCGAGGTTCTGGGCAGGACTGAACACCTTCCTCGCCACGGCCGCACGACGGGAGCACGAGCGCGGAGCATCGGAGCAGGACGGACACGACGACCGTTCCTGAGCCGGCGGCCGGGCGCCGCCGCACTCGCACGAGCTTCCCCCTGCCGGTCTCAGGCCCGGAGGGAGAACGGCGGGTACCGGTCGGTGATCAGCAGCACCGCGTACGCCTGGACCCGCAGCCACCAGCGGCTGACGCCGACCACGAAGTCGAACAGGCCGCGCGGGTAGCGACCGGTGAACAGGATGGCGAACCACGCGGCGACGACGGCGAAGAAGGCTCCCACCGACAGCACGACCAGGATCAGGAAGTGGGGGATCGCGAGGAACCACTTGACCAGGGGGAGCCAACGGTTCAGCTCGCGCTCGACCTCCGGGTAGTCGAGGTCGAGGTGGACGGCCTGCTGCTCGACCGTCGACGGGTACTGGTCGGTGAGAAGACCGACGTACGCGCCGATCCGGGTGCTGAACCGGGTGAGCTCGAGGGCGAAGTCGAACCACCAGCGGGGGTAGCGCTGCCGGAAGAGGATCATCAGCAGCGTCGCCAGGAACAGCCCGGCGACGATCCCGCCACTGCTGGTGGTCACCGTCTCGCTGCCCTGCTCGTAGACCGTCTGGGTCGCACCGGCGGTGAGCGCCCCGTAGACGATCGCGATCGGGATGACGAGCACGAGCCGGAAGAACGTCTTCACGCGGTCGTGCTGCTCGGCGTAGTCGACCTCCAGTCGCGCGGGATAGGCCGTCGGGGCCTCAGGCATGGACATGGGAACCCTCCCTCTGCAGGGCACGGACCGCTTCCGGGCCACCTCCACCCTGCGCGACCGGCGGCTCGGGTGTCCCGGGTCGTTGGTCCCGACTCGGGGCGAAAAGGTGCACAGCGCAGCTCGTCATGCTCCGAGGTCGAAGACCAACCTGGCCGGGACCTTGCCGCTCAGGACTTCCTCGAAGCAGGCGTTGACGTCCTCGAGTCGACGGGTCTCGGCGACGACACGGGTGCGCCCGCGCGCGTGCAGCTCGAAGCACTCGCGGAGGTCGTTGCGGGTTCCGACGAGCGACCCGATCACCGAGATGCCCTTGAGCACGGTCTCGAAGACCGGCAGCTCGAGTCGGTTGTCGGCGGGCAGGCCCACCAGGACCAGCCTCCCGTTCGGGTTGAGAGCGGCGTGCGCGGCACGCATCGAGGCGGGGGAGGGGACGGTGACCACGGCGACGTCGACACCGCCGATCTCAGCGAGCGCGGCCGCCTGGTCGCCGCGCGCGTCCACGACGTGGTCGGCACCGAGCTCCGCCGCGAGCTTCAGCTTCTCGTCCTCGACGTCGACCGCGACGGTCGTGGTGCCGAAGATGCCGGCGTACTGCAGGGCGAGGTGGCCCAGGCCGCCGATGCCGACGATCATCGCGGTCTCGGTCGGCTGCGGGCGGGCCACCTTGAGCGCCTTGTAGGTGGTCACACCGGCACAGGTGAGAGGCGCGGCGTCGAGGGAGGACACGGCGTCCGGGACCCTGACCACGTGGCTGGCGTACGCGACGGCGTAGTCGGCATAGCTGCCGTCCATCGTGTAGCCCATGTACTGCGGCGCCAGGCAGTAGGTCTCCCACCCAGCGACGCAGTACCGGCAGCTGCCGCAGGCGTGCCCGAGCCAGGGCAGCGCGACCCGGTCGCCGACGGTGACCGGGGAGGCCCCGGCACCCACCTCGACCACCCGGCCCACCCCCTCGTGCCCGGGAATCAGCGGCACCTTCGGCTTCACCGGCCAATCGCCACGGGCGGCGTGGATGTCGGTGTGGCACAGCCCGCTCGTCTCGATCCGGACGAGGACCTGGCCATCACCGGGGCGTGGCGTGTCCACCTCCCGGACCTCCAGCGGTGCTCCCAGGGCGGGGACGACGGCAGCGCGCATCTCGTTCTCCTCATCGGTGGCGTTTCCACCAGCCAACTGGCCGGGACGTGGTCCGCGGCAGGTCGGGAGTGCCCCTCCCCGGGGGTCCAAGGTCCCGACGAGGCGTTGCCGGACCAGGGTGCGGGACCCAGGCGGGCCCTTCGGCCCTGCCGCAGACAGGACGGTCCCGGGACCGTGGACCGGGGAGGGGATCGACATGGCACGCACGGCCTCGATCGTCGGGGTGACGGCGCTGCTCGGCTACGCCACCCTGCAGGTGCTGGGAAGGCGGTCCGGGTCGACTGCGGCTGAGCGACGCGCGCCGCTGCCCGGTGACGAGGTCGTGGGCCGCCCGCAGATGGTGATGGATCACGGGGCCACGATCGATGCGACCGCCGAGCGGATCTGGCCCTGGCTGAGCCAGCTGGGATGGCACCTGGGCGGGTTCTACACGCCGTCGTGGGTGGACCGGCTGCTGTTCCCCGACAACTGGCCCAGCCTCGAGAGGCTGGACCCCAGGTTGGTCAGGGACCTGGCAGCCGGCGACCGCATCCCGGACGGCAGGCCGGGCACCGCTGAGTACGTCGTCGACCGGGTCGACCCGCCCCACGTGCTCGTGCTGCGGTCCACGACGCACATCCCGCCCGGCTGGGACCGCTCGCACGGAGTCCGGTTCCTCTGGACCTGGTGCTTCTCCCTCACCGACCTCCCGGGCGGGCGCACCCGGGTCCATCTCCGGGTGCGTGGACGTGGCGAGCCACGGTGGTTCATCGCCCTGTACGTCGCCGGGATCGTCCCCGCTGACTACGTGATGTCCACCGGCATGCTGCGCGGGCTGCGACGACGGGCGGAGGGCAGCCAGGTTCCGGTCGTCTCCGGACGCGAGCCGCTGACGCAGTCGTGACGCGGGCTCAGATCTCCTCGGGCACCATCTGGATGGCGCCGGAGGGGCACTCGGCGACGCACAGCCCGCATCCCTTGCAGTAGTCGAGGTCGATCAGGTAGTCGCCCGGCGGACCGAGCTTGATCACCGCGTTGTCGGGGCAGATGGCGTAGCAGTTGTCGCAGCTGAAGCAGTTGCCGCACGAGAGGCAGCGACGAGCCTCGAGGAGGGCGGTGTCCTCGTCGTGGCCCAGCACCACCTCGTCGAAGGTCGACTCGCGCCGCGCCCGTTCGAGCACGGGCCGGTGGGACCGGGGGGCCTCGGAGTAGTACCACGTGTTCAGCGTGTCGAAGGTGGCCAGTGCCGGCCGGGCAGGGGGCTCGGGAGCGGCTCCCGACAGCCAGTCGTCGATGTGCCGGGCCGCCCGCTTGCCGTGGCCCACGGCGACGGTCACCGAGCGCTCGTACGGCACCATGTCGCCGCCGGCGAAAACCCCCGGGCACCCGGTCATCAGGTCCGGCCCCACCGCCACCACCCCGTCCTCGACCACCAGGCCGGGGACGCCGTCGAGCAGCGACAGGTCGGTCTCCTGGCCGAGGGCCAGGATCAGCGAGTCGGCATCGAGCTCGTCCAGCTCTCCGGTCGGTTGCGGGAAGCCGGTCTCGTCGAGCTCCATCCTCTCGACGACGAGCCTGCCCTCGTCGACCTGCTTGATGGTCGTGAGCCACCTGAAGAGGATGCCCTCGTCCTCGGCCTCGGTGAGCTCGGACTCGTGGGCCGGCATCCGGTCCCTCGTACGGCGGTAGACAACGATCGCCTCGGCGGCGCCGAGCCGCTTGGCCGTGCGTGCGGCGTCCATGGCGGTGTTGCCTCCGCCGTACACCGCGACCCTCCTGCCGAGGAGCGGCTTCTCACCCTCCTCCAGGCCCCGCAGCATGCTGACGGCGTCGAGCAGGTGGGCGGTCGATCCCGCGGGGATGTAGGCGCGCTTGCCGAGCTGGGCGCCGACGGCGAGGAAGACGGCGTCGTAGTCCTCCCGCAGCGCGTCCAGGTCGGTCACCTTCGCGTCCAGCTCCAGTGTCACGCCGAGGTCGAGGATGCGCTGGACTTCGGCGTCGAGGACGTCGCGGGGGAGTCGGTACTTCGGGATGCCGAAGCGCATCATGCCGCCGGTCATCGGGCCCGCCTCCTTCACCGTCACCGCGTGCCCGCGCCGGGCCAGGTGGTAGGCGGCGGCCAGGCCGGAGGGTCCTGCCCCCACGACGAGGACCCGCTTCCCGCTGGGAGGTACGTCGACGGCCACGGTCCAGCCGCGGCGGATCGCCTCGTCCCCGACGAACCTCTCGACGGAGTTGATCCCGACGGCCTCGTCGAGCTCGCCCCGGTTGCAGGCGGTCTCGCACGGGTGGTAGCAGACCCGACCCATGATCGCGGGGAACGGGTTGTCCTCCATGATCCTGCGCCAGGCGCGCTCGTACCCGTCGCCACCCTCCTCGGCCTCGTAGAGCCAGCCCTGGATGTCCTCGCCCGCGGGGCAGGCGTCGTTGCAGGGTGGCATCCGGTTCGTGTAGACGGCCCGCTCCGTCCGCCACGAGCCGGTCCTGTTGGCCCGGCTCGAGCCGACGTCGAGGGTGATCGCGAACGGCTTGTCCATCAGTCCTCCCCTTCCGGGAGCAGCCCGAAGCGGGCGATGGTGCGGTCGGCCCGTGCCTGCAGCCGCGCGACGACGTCGGGGCGACCGGGGTCGCCGAAGAGGTGCGCGTACCGCTTCTGGGGCCGGAGGTACTCCTCCACGGGCACCTGCCGCCGGATCGGCGAGACGTCGGTGAGCTCGCCGTGCTCGGCCTCGAGGACCGGGAACAGGCCGCTCTCCTTGGCGAGCCGGGCCAGCTTGACGGTGTCCTCGGACGCGGCGCCCCAGCCGAGCGGGCAGGGGACGAACACGTGCAGGTAGCGGGCACCGCGGAAGCGCATGGCGGTCTCGACCTTGTGCTCGAGGTCGTGGAGGTCGGCGACCGTGGCGGTGGCGACGTACGGGATCTCGTGCGCCATCGCGATCAGGGGGACGAACTTGCCCTGGCCGAAGGCGTTGCCCGGCTCGGGTCCGAGCGCCTTGGTGTTGGCGGTGCGGGCCGCCGGGGGAGTGGCACCGGAGCGCTGGACGCCGGTGTTCATGTACCCCTCGTTGTCGTAGCAGACGAACAGCACGTCGTCGTTGCGCTCGAACATGCCCGAGAGCGCCCCGAAGCCGATGTCCACGGTGCCGCCGTCACCCGCCTGCCCGATGACCCGGATGTGGTCGCGGCCCTGCGCCCGCAGCGCGGCGGCCACCCCGGAAGCCACGGCCGGGCCGTTGCCGAACAGGGAGTGCAGCCAGGGGAGCTGCCAGGAGGACTCGGGGTACGGCGTCGAGAACACCTCGAGGCACCCGGTCGAGTTCACGGCGACCAGCTGGCCGTCCGTGGCACGCATGGCGGCGTCCAGGACGTAGCGCGCCCCCAGTGCCTCGCCGCACCCGCGGCAGGCCCGATGGCCCGAGGTCAGCGAGTTGGAGCGGCCGGTCCGCGCCTGGACCGTCCGCTGCTCCGGGTCGAGCAGCCGGTTGCCGGCCACGAAGGTCCCGGTCTGGTAGAGCTTGAGCTGCTGGAACGCCATCGTCGTCTCCTACCCGGGTGCGCCGTCGTGGACGCCGGACGCGACGGTGCCGAGGGCGCGCAGCATGTGCTCGGCGTGCGGACCCGGCCGGGCGCCGTGGCGGGAGCGCTCGAGCTCGCGCTGCACGAGGGCGTGGTCGAGGTCGTGGAAGTGGAGCCGCGTGGGGTCGAGCCGGTCGCCGAGGACGTCGTCCACGAGGCTGCGGACGCCGGCCCGGGTGATCGGGCGGCCGCCCAGCCCTGCCACGACGTCGTACACCTGTGCCGGCAGGCCGCGCAGGGCGTCGCGCGTGTTCTGTCCGACGATCCCGCCCGCACCGACCGCGAAGGCCCGCTCCACGACCACCACCCGCGCGGCACGGCCGAGGGCCTCGCGCACCTCGGTCAGCGGCCAGGGCCGGAAGCAGGTGATGCCGAGGGCGCCCACCCGCAGGCCGTCGTCCCGCAGCCCGTCGACCACCTCCTCGACCGTGCCGAGCGTGGAGCCGAGGGTGACGACGACCGTGTCGGCGTCCTCGAGCCGGTAGGGCTTGAGCAGGCCGCCGGAGGGGCGTCCGAACGACTCCCGGAACGCGTGCGCGACCCGGGGGACCTCGTCGAGCGCGGCGACCTGCTTGGCGTGCATCAGGTACTTGACCTCGGCGAACGCCTCGGGGCCGACCATGGCCCCGATGGTCACCGGGTCGTCGGGGTCGAGCGCCTGCTGCGGGACGAACGGGCACAGGAAGTCGTCCACCTGCTCCTGTGACGGCAGCTCGACCTGCTCGAACGCGTGGGTGAGGACGAAGCCGTCCATGCACACCATGACGGGGACCGAGAGGGTCTCCGCGAGCCGGAACGCCTGGGCGTGCAGGTCGACGGCCTCCTGGTTGGACTCGGCGTAGAGCTGCACCCAGCCGGAGTCCCGCATCGCCATGGAGTCGGAGTGGTCGTTCCAGATGTTGATCGGAGCGCCGATCGCGCGGTTGGCGACCGTCATCACGACCGGGAGCCCCAGCCCCGAGGCGTTGAACAGCGCCTCGGCCATGAACAGCAGGCCCTGGCTCGAGGTGGCGGTGTAGCTGCGGGCGCCGGCAGCCGAGGCACCGATGCAGGCCGACATCGCACCGAACTCGGACTCGACCATGAGGTACTCGCACCCCGCCAGCTCACCGGTGCGGACCCGGTCGGAGAGCGACTCGACGATGTGGGTCTGCGGTGAGATGGGGTACGCGGCGATCACCTGCGGCCGGCACAGGGTGACGGCGCGGGCCACGGCCTGGGAACCCTCGATCTGGCTAGGCACCGGCCGGCCTCCTGGTCGTGGTCCGGACGTGCTCGTGGGCGGCCTCCGCGGTCCGCACGTTCCCCTCGCCGACGTCGCCGGGGAACCGCTCGCGGAACGCGGCGCACACCGCGGCCAGGGAGACCTCGCCGGTGAGGGCGGCGAAGGCGCCCAGCAGGGCGGCGTTGGGGAGCGGTCGCCCCAGGTGCTCGCGTGCCAGCTCGGTGGCCGGCACGGTGACGACGTGGGCGGGCCCGAGCCGTACGGCCAGCTCCTCGAGCCCGAGCGACGCGACGCTCCGGGTGGTGTTGAGCAGGAGGAACCCGCCCGGCTCGAGCCCTGCGAACAGGTTGACCTCGTGCAGCAGCGTCGGGTCCTGCACCAGCACCGCGTCGGGGTCGGTGATCGGCTCCCGGAGCCGGATCGGGCGGTCGTCGATGCGGCAGAAGGAGACGACCGGGGCCCCGGTTCGCTCGGAGCCGAAGGTCGGGAACGCCTGCGCGTGGCGACCCTCGTCGAACGCCGCGACGGACAACAGCTCGGCCGCGGTGACGGCGCCCTGGCCGCCCCGACCGTGGATGCGTACGGCGAACACGGCGCCTCCTCTCCCCGGCCTGGTGTGGTGCCAGCGTCGTACGCGGAGCCGCCCCGCACCCAGTGACCACGGTCAGGTCCCGGAGGGTCGAACGTCCCGACCTGCCCTGCCGGGCAGGCTGACGCCGGTCGGCCGTGGCGGGAGGAGCCCGGACCGGGGACAATGTCCAGCCATGGAGGCGGTGAGGGTCCAGCCGGTCGACCTCGAGCGACTCGCCGGGCTCCTCCCTGCGGACCGGGTCGTGCGGCTCGAGGCTGCGGTCGAGCAGGCCCGTGCGGCGTTCGGTGACCGGGTCGTGTGGCACGTGAACGCCACCGCGCGGGGTGGCGGGGTCGCCGAGATGCTGCAGACCCTGCTCGCCTACGCGCAGGGCGCCGGGATCGAGAGCCGCTGGCGGGTGCTGGCCGGTGACCCCGAGTTCTTCGCCGTCACCAAGCGACTGCACAACGTGCTGCACGGTGAGCCGGGGGACGGGGGGCCGCTCGGCCCGGCCGAGCGCGACCACTACGAGCAGGTCCTCCGCGCCAACCTGGCGGACCTGGCAGGTCAGGTGTCGCCTGGGGACATCGTGCTGCTCCACGATCCCCAGACGGCCGGGCTGGCCGCGGGACTGCGCGCCCTGGGTGCGCGGGTCGTGTGGCGGTGCCACGTGGGACGAGACCTGGCCGACGACGTGACGCGGTTGGGATGGGACTTCCTGCGCCCGTACGTGAGCCACGCGGAGGCCGTGGTGTTCTCACGGCGGGAGTACGCGCCGGACTGGGTCGACGACGACACGCTGTGGGTGATCCCGCCCTCCATCGACCCGCTCGCGGTCAAGAACATGGCGCTCGCCCCCGAGCTCGTGGTGGGGATCCTGGCGAGGGTGGGCCTGGTGACGGACGGCGGCCGTGAGTCCGCGGTCGACTTCCTCCGGCGTGACGGCTCACCCGGGACCGTACGCTCCCACCGCCGGTCCGGTGGGCTCCTCCAGGACACCGGGCCACCGCCGCCCGACGTACCCCTCGTGGTGCAGGTGAGCAGGTGGGACCGGCTCAAGGACATGGCGGGCGTGATGGAGGGCTTCGTCCGGGCCGTCGAGGACGACGACCTCCTCGGCGCGCACCTCGTGCTCGCCGGGCCCGAGGTCTCCGGCGTGGCCGACGACCCCGAGGGCGCGCAGGTGCTGTCCGACTGCCGGGAGGAGTGGCGCCACCTGGGCGCGGCCGTTCGCGGCCGGGTGCACCTGGCCTGCATCCCGATGGACGACGTCGACGAGAACGCCATCATCGTGAACGCGCTGCAGCGCTACGCCGCGGTCGTGGTGCAGAAGAGCCTCGTGGAGGGCTTCGGGCTGACGGTGACCGAGGCGTTGTGGAAGGGACGACCCGTCGTGGCCAGCAGGCTGGGTGGCATCCAGGACCAGATCGTCGACGGTCGTGACGGTCTCCTCGTCGACGACCCCTACGACATCGAGGAGTTCGCAGCGGCCCTGCGCCGGCCCCTCGCGGATGCCGCGCTCGCGGCGCGACTGGGGGCTGCGGCACACGCGCGGGTGCTGGAGGAGTACGTCGGGGACCGCCATCTCGAGCAGTACGTCGACCTCTTCTCGGCCCTGGTGCGTGGCACCGATCCGGGCGGCCCCCGCACCGGCGGCCCGGCCGTCGACGGCCGATAGGGTCGGCGACCGAGCCCGGACACCCCGACCTGGTGAGGACCGCAGCCCATGGGTGGACACCACGCACGACACGCAGCCCCGGAGCCGGCGCGCATGCGGCGGGTCGCGCTGGCGGTGATCGTGCCCATCGCGGTCGTCACGCTGGCGGCCCTGCTGTGGCTGTGGCCCTCCGGCGACGGCCTCCCCGAGCAGCAGCGGACGGGAGCCGACCAGGTCACCGGCGAGATCATCGCGGTGCTCGCGGAGGAGTGCCCCGAGGAGCTGCCCGACGAGGTCAACGGCTGCGGCACCGCGCGGGTGCTCCTCACCGACGGGCCCGACGAGGGGCAGGAGGTCGAGACGGCGCTTCCGAACGGCACCGGCGCCCCGGAGGTCGCCGAGGGCGACCAGGTGGTGCTGATCGAGAGCAGCAACCCGGAGGGGACGGTCTACTCGATCGTCGACCACCAGCGCACCACCCAGCTGTGGGTCCTGGTGGCGGCGTTCGTCCTGGCCCTCGTCGCCTTCGGTCGCTGGAAGGGCGTCACGGCCCTCGCCGGGCTGGCCGTCACGTTCGCGCTGCTCGTGTTCTTCGTGGTGCCGGCGATCCTGGCGGGCGAGCCACCGCTGCTCGTGGCCATCGTGGGATCCGCGGCGATCATGCTGACGGTGCTCTACCTGACGCACGGCTTCACCCTGTCCACGACCGTGGCGGTGCTCGGCACCCTGGTCAGTCTCGCGCTCACGGGCGTGCTGTCGGCGGTCGCCGTCTCCGCGCTGCACCTGACGGGCGTCACCGACGACCTGTCCGCGTCCGTCGGCATGTCGCAGGGCGTCAACACGCAGGGCCTGCTGCTCGCCGGGATCGTGATCGGCTCGCTCGGCGTGCTCGACGACGTGACCGTCACCCAGTCGGCCACCGTCACCGAGCTGGCACGGGCCAACCCGGCGTACGGCTTCGGGCGGCTCTACCGAGCCGGCAGCCGGGTGGGGCGCTCGCACATCGCGTCCGTGGTCAACACGATCATCCTCGCGTACGCCGGCTCGTCGCTGCCGCTGCTGATCCTCATCGTCGCCAACAACGAGTCCCTCGGCGGCGTCGTGACCGACCAGGTCATCGCGCAGGAGATCGTGCGGAGCGTGGTGGCGACCCTCGGCCTGGTGGCGGCGGTCCCGCTGACGACCGGGCTCGCTGCCTTCACGTTCCGCAAGGTCGGCGAGCCCGCGCCGTCCTCCCAGGCTGCACCGCTCGTCCGCGGCGGGTGAAGTGAGGCGGGCCCGCCCGGGCCTAGCCTCGGCAGTCAGCGCCGACTCCGGCATCGTCGAAGGGAGGCCGGATGAGCGACGTCACGAAGGCCACCACGACCCGGGCGGGTGGCGTGCTGGCTGCCACCTGCATCTCCACGCTGGTGGTCAACGCCAACACCTCGGCCGTCAGCATCCTGCTCCCCGCGATCTCGGAGGACACGGGGATGTCGGTGACGACCCTGCAGTGGGCCGTCACCGGCTACTCGCTGGTGGGGGCCGCAGTGATCGTGACGTCGGGGTCGCTGGGCGACGTCTTCGGGCGCAAGCGCATCTTCCAGCTCGGCCTGCTGCTGTTCGTCGCCTCGTGCATCCTGATCGCGCTCGCCGGGTCGGGCGGGATGGTGATCGCGGGCCGGGTCATCCAGGGCGCCGCGGGCGCGACGATCCTCGCCTGCGGGCTCAGCCTCCTGTCGGTGGCCAACGAGGGGGACGCACAGCTGCGCGCCGTCTCCCTCTGGGGGGCGGCCGCAGCCGTGGGCGCCGCCGCCGGACCGCTCGTCGGCGGGCTCCTGGTCGGCTCGACCGGCTGGCAGGGCCTGTTCTGGATCGACGCCGGCATCGCGGTCCTGTGCATGGTGCTGACGTACGCGACCGTGGCCGAGTCCCGGGACCCGGAGCGGCCCCGCTCGATCGACTACGCCGGCACCGCCCTGATCGCCCTCACCCTGGTGCCGCTGATCCTCGGGGTCAGCGAGAGCGGCGACTGGGGCTGGTTCTCCGCCAGGACGCTCGGGTGCTTCGCCGTGAGCGTCGCGGCCGGATACGCGTTCGTGGTCGTCGAGCGCCGGGTGCCCGTACCCCTGCTGGACCTCGCGCTGCTGCGCAACCGGGTGCTCGTGGGGTCCACCATCGCGATCCTGATCGGCGCCGGCACCATCAACGGCCTGATGTACCTGCTCAGCCTCTACTTCCAGGACCCTGCCGCCCTGGACTTCAGTCCGCTCCAAGCCGGCCTCGCCACGCTCCCGGCGACCGTGGGGCTCGTCGTCGTCGCGCCGCTGGTGCCGAAGCTGGCGGCCAAGATCGGGGCGCGGCAGACGATCGGCCTCGGATTCCTCCTCACGACGGCGGGGTTCGTGGTCGTCGGCCTGGTCGACGCGTCGTGGGCCTACACCGCCTTCGTGCTCCCGCTGGTCGCGATCGCCGTGGGCATGGGGCTCTCCAACGGCCCAGCGTCCTCGGCGGCGACCGCCTCCGTCGCGGAGGAGCAGGTCGGCGCGGCCTCGGGGGTCTCCAACATGGCGAGGTACGTCGGCGCGGCCGTGGCCACCGCCCTCGCGGCCACGATCTACGGCACGGTGATCGGCAACCAGACCGGCGACGGGGCTGCGGCGGGCGATGCGCTCGCCTCGGGCCTCGCGGCGGCCGCGTGGATGATGGCCGTCTTCAGCTTCCTCGGCGTGCTGATGGCGCTCGTGATGGCGCGGCACCGCCTCGCGAAGGGCACCCTCGCCGACGCCGCAGCATCGGCCGCGGCCCACACCCACACGCTGCCCACGTCGGCGACCACCCATGCCGAGGCAAGGAGGACCCCGTGACCGCGACCGACCGCAAGCGCTGGTGCCCGGTTCCTCGACCGCGCCGCACGAGCGGGAACGCGCGCTCGTGGACCACCTGCGCGACGTCGCCCCCTGGGGCGTCGACGTCGACGTGACCACGGAGGCGACCGGCTCGCCGTTCCGGGCGCGCACCGACGGGCCGGCGTACGACGCGAGGCGCGGTTCGATGAAGGAGGCCTGCGGCCTGGCTGCTCGTCAGCCCCGGGGCCGGGGCGGGCGACCACGGTTGTAGCCGGCCAGCAACCGGGTGAGCGTGGTGACGTCCTCCAGGGTCCAGTCGTGCACCCGCTCGGTGACGGCCTGGCGGCGCGACCGGTGCACCTCGACGGCGAGCTCCTCCCCGGCCTCGGTCAGCCGCAGCACCACGTCGCCCGGCCCCTCCGACTCCGTGACCCGCTCGATCAGTCCCTTGCTCTCCAACGTCGCCACCAGCCGGCCGATGACCGCGGGGTAGCCGTCGAGCTCGGCCGAGAGCTGGTCGACGACCACGCCGTTGGAGGCCCGCAGGTAGTCGAGCACCGCGAACTGCTCGATGGTCAGCCAGCCGTGCAGCTCCGGGGCCTTCCGGCGGGCCCGCCGTGCCAGGGCCAGCAGCTCCTGCTCGAGGCGCCGGACGGCCAGCAGCCGTTCGGTCGCCTCGCGGACGGGGTCGCGCTCAGGCCGGGCCATGGTCCGGACACCCGCCGACCCCCGAGTCGTGGCGCGCTCCGGCCGGTCGCAACGGCCCCCGTGCCCAGCGGCAGTGTCCCCTCACCACGTCCTCCTCGGCTCCGACAGTGACGCTAGGCCGCCCGGCGGGCGGGGCGGTTCCCCCGAATCGGGTCATTGGGGCTGGTCTGGTCGGCTCCGCCCGGGACGGTGCCGCCGTGGGACGATGACAGGTCCGCTCCACCGCGCTCGGCCGGAAGGAGGGTCGTGACCCGTATCGGCACGTGGAACCTCGAGAACCTCTTCCTGCCCGACGACGCGCCCACCGCGCCCGACCACCGGACGGCGTACGAGGCGAAGCTCGACGGCCTCGCGGCCGTGATCACCGACCTCGGGCCCGACGTGCTCGCCGTGCAGGAGGTGGGGTCGGCAGCGGCCCTCGCCGACCTGGTCGGCCGCCTCGACGGCGACTGGCGCACCGCGCTCGCCGATCCCGACGGGCGGGGCATCCGGGTCGGGATCGTCTCCCGTGCCTCCCTCACCCACGTCGAGCAGGTCCGCGACTTCCCCGACCGGCTGGCGCCCGTCCAGGTGGACGACGAGGCCCACACCATCAACGCCCTCGGCCGGCCCGGGCTGCGGGCCCGCTTCCGCCTGGACCGCCGTACCGTCGACCTGGTGTCGGTGCACCTGAAGTCGAAGCTGCTGAGCTTCCCGGGGGGCAGGTTCAGCCCGAGCGACGAGGACGAGAGAGCACGGTACGCCGTCTACGCCCTGCACCGCCGCGCCGCCGAGGCCGCCGGGATCCGCGCCTACGTCACGGCCCTGCTCACCGCCGAGCCCGGTGCGTCCGTCGTGGTCGCGGGCGACCTCAACGACTCTCCGCAGGCGGCCACCACCCAGCTCCTGCACGGCCCGCCAGGCTCGGAGGTCGGTACCGGCGGGTTCGACCAGCCGGACGTCGGCGACGCGCAGCGGCTGTGGAACGTCGCCGGGTTCATCGACGAGGAGGAGCGGTGGTCGCGCGTCTACCGCGGCCGGCGCGAGCTGATCGACCACGTGCTCGTGAGCGCGCCCCTCGTCCACGACGTGGTGGGCGCGACGACGGGCGGGATCGAGGTCGCCTCGATCGGCGACCAGCCCCTGGCCCGGCGGAACGAGCCCGCCTCGGACCACCGGCCGGTGCTCGTCGACCTCGGGCCGGTCACTGCGTGAGGAGCACCCCGTGCCGACGTCGCTCCTGGGTGGCCACCTCGCGCGCGGAGCGCCGGGAGGCGTGGACGACCAGCGCGGCCGCGAGCGCCCCGAGGGTGCCGAGCGCGAGGTCTCCCAAGGTGTCGGCGTAGGCCGTGACGCGCTCGGGGGAGATGCTGAGGAAGGCGTAGAACTCCGCGACCTCCCAGAAGAGCGCCGCGGAGGCACCGAAGGCCAGGCTCCTCTCGACGAGGGACCCGAGGGAAGCCCCCGCCGGCAGGGTGAGCAGGAGCACCGCCGCGGTCAGCAGTCCGGTGTTCATGAAGTGCATCAGGTCGTCGAACCACACGACGGTGTCGTAGAGGTCGAGCCGGTTGCCGAGGACGTCGGTGAAGCAGGTGAGGGTGACGAGCAGGTCGGCTCCCCACGGAAAGGGGGTGGATACGCGCTTGAGCGCCCAGAAGGTCGGCAGGGCGAAGGCGACGAGGGGGTAGCCGATGGCCCGTAGGCCGGCGCCCTTGTCCTCCATGTGGCCGAGGTCCGGCCGGACGAGTGCCGCCACGAGGAGCATCACCAGGCCCGCCTTCGCGCCGACGTCGAGACCGCGCACCCAGGCCGGTGAGGTCCGCGGGTGGTCGAGCACCAGGGAAGTCGTCACCTCGCGAGCCTAGTCGCGACCCTGCGCCCTCCTGCCATCGCGAGGGGTCTAGGCGTCCGCCCGTCGCCCTGGTGCGCGGCGGCGGGGCTCGGGGGGAGGCGGGGTCCGTCGCGGCGTGTAGTGGACCTCCTTGTCCTTGCCCGGTGCGGCGTCCAGGAGGGCGTTCGCCTTGCGGTCGAGCAGGCCGCTGAGGAGCTGCTGGGCGTAGCCGAAGGCCAGGGCGTACGCCAGGATCTGCCCCTGGGAGTCCAGCTCGCTCAGGCCCGGCACGAAGTCGCCCTGGAGGGCGATCAGCGCGGCCAGGGCGGTGAGGGCGCCCAGCGGCAGCTTGAGGACGGCGAGTGCGAGCGGGACTCCGTACGGAGTGGGGGAGCCGGGCATGCTCCGGATGGAGATCGCGGCCGAGAAGGCGCCGCCGATGACGCCGAGCAGGAAGACGACCAGGATGTCGTGCTTGTCCGAGGGCGGGTCGTTCTCGTTGGTCTTCGTGATCGGCTCCTCGCCGGTGGGGCAGACCCAGGACGCGGTCTCCCCGTCCGCCGGGGTGGGAGTCCAGCACAGCGGGACCCGGTCGGGGTCGTTCCAGACGTAGAGGCCGAACAGGAGCAGCAGCAGGGCTATCACCACGGCGGCCGCGAGCAGGGCGTTGCGAAAGCTCCGCAACCGGGAGTGCTCCCGGTCGGCGACCGCGTGCCCGACCTCGATCGCCTTGGTGAGTGAGGCCCGCGCCGCGTCGAGCGGGACGGTGCCGCGGCGGGTCTCGCCGAGGGCGTGCGCCGCCTCGCGGCGGGGGTCGTCGCGCTGCAGGCCCGCCTCCACCCGGGCGATGGCCTCGGGGATCTCGGCCTCGAGGTCGTCCCAGTCGTAGAGGCTCGCGGCGACCGCCTCGGCCGTGTGCAGGTTCTGGTACGCGGCCTCGATCAGCCGGCCGCCCCACCAGTTGACCACCGGGTTGGGGACGGGGTACTTGCGGTGGGCGGCGTCGTGGGCCCGGCCGATCAGCCCACGCGCGCGCAGGTCGACGGCGTCCTCGGCGTCGAGCCTCGCCATGATCGCGGCCGTCTCGCGGGAACGGCCCCGCCGACCGCGCTCGAGCCGACGTCGCAGCACCCGGCGACGCGCCCGCAGCGCATCGAGCCGGGTGGTGAGCAGCTGGGCGTTGACGTCGACGTTCTGCACCCAGACCCGCTTGACGCGGTCCCCGCGCCGACCGAACCGGCTCATGCGGCCTCCCCCGAGTCAGTACGACCCCGCAGGCCCGCCGCAGGACCGCACCCCGACCCTCCAGTGAAGCACCGTGGGGGCCTGGTGACTCCCCCCGGTCCAGACCGCCGCGCCGGCGCTGGCGTCAGACGGGGAGGTCGCCGAGGGCGGAAGCCGCCCGCTCGGCCTCCTCGGTCACGAGGTCCAGGTTGACCTGGGCGCCGGCCCAGGCGCCGGCAGCAGCAGCGCCGCCGACCTGCGCCGCGAGGTCGACGACGTTGCCGGCCGCCCACACGCCGGGCACGCCGGCCCGGCCGGTCGGGTCGGCGGGGACGTGCACGCCGATCCCGGAGGGGTGGTCGGCGACGGCCACACCGAGGTCGGTGAGCACGCTGCTGCGGGCGACCATCCGGGTCCCGAGCGCCACCGCCTCCCGCGCCACGACCGTGCCGTCGGCCAGCCGCAGTCCGGTCAGCCGGTCCTCGGAGACCTCGACGCCGACGACGCTGCCCTGGACCACGCGGATCCCGCGGCCGGCCAGCAGGGCGGCCTGCTCGTCGGTCGGGTGCGGGGCGTCGTGGAGGAACAGGACCACGTCGTCGCTCAGCTGGCGGAAGAGCAGGGCCTGGTGGGTCGCCATCGGGCCGGTCGCGAGGATCCCGATCGCCTGGTCGCGGACCTCCCAGCCGTGGCAGTAGGGGCAGTGCAGCACGTCGCGGCCCCAGCGCTCCCGGAGCCCCGGGACGTCGGGCAGCTCGTCGACCAGCCCGGTGGTGACCAGCAGCCTGCGGCCGCGGACCGAACGGCCGTCGGCGAGCGAGACCTCGAAGCCGTCGGGCACCCGGGTCGCCCCGGTGGCCTCGCCGGCCACCACGTGGCCGCCGTAGGACCGCACCTCGGCCCGGCCGCGCGCCAGCAGCTCCGCCGGGGGAGTCCCGTCGTGGCCGAGCAGCCCGTGCACCGCGGCCGCGGGGGCGTTGCGAGGGGTGCCTGCGTCGACGACGACCACCGAGCGGCGGGACCGCCCGAGCATCATCGCCCCGTTGAGACCGGCGGCCCCGCCGCCGATGACCACCACGTCGTACTCGTCCTGCATCACGTCGTCCATGCCCCCAGCGTGCGTCCTCCCCGCCGGGATCGCAACATTCGTTGCCGATATGGCAAACTCACCCCATGGACGATCTCGAGCAGGCCCTGGCGACCGTCGGACCGCACCTGCGGGCGCTGCGCCAACGGCGCGACACGACGCTCGCGGACCTGTCCGCGACGACGGGCATCTCGGTGAGCACGCTGTCGCGCCTGGAGTCGGGTTCGCGGCGGCCGACCCTGGAGCTGCTGCTGCCGTTGGCACAGGCCCACGGGGTGACGCTCGACGAGCTCGTCGACGCCCCGCCCACCGGAGACCCGCGGGTGCACCTGCGGCCGGTGAAGGCGCACGGGATGACGATGGTCCCGTTGTCGCGCCGGGCGGGCGGCATCCAGGCCTACAAGATGGTGCTGCCCGCCGGCGGTGGTGACCGGGAGCCGGAACCGCAGAGCCACGAGGGCTTCGACTGGCTCTACGTCCTCGACGGCCGGCTGCGGCTGGTCCTCGGGGAGCACGACGTCGTCCTCGAGCCCGGGGAGGCCGCGGAGTTCGACACCCGCGTCCCGCACTGGTTCGGGGCCGTCGGCGACCGCCCCGTCGAGCTGCTCAGCCTGTTCGGCAAGCAGGGGGAGCGCGCCCACCTGCGTGCCCGGCCGAGCCGTGGGACCTCGCAGTGAGTCGCTGACGACGACGAGACACGCCCGTCGGGTCTCGCCGCCGGTGCACCCGGAGGAGCACCATGGGAGCAGGAGGCGTCACCGAGGGGTGGCGGGAGGGAGGCGCACCATGTCGGAGCTCACGGAGAGGCGACGTACGGGATGGGACCTGGTGCTCGGAGCGCTACTGGTCGTGGTCGGCCTCGTGCTGCTCGCGCACGCAGCGTTCGCCACGGTCGTGTCCGTGGTGTTCGTCGGCTGGATGATCCTGGCAGCCGGTCTGTTCACGCTGACCGCGAGCCTGCTGCGGATCGGCAAGGAGGGCTTCTGGACCGCGCTGCTCGGCGGCGGCACGCTGTCGGTGCTCGGCATCGTCTTCCTCCGCAACACCGAGCTGGCCGCCGTCACCCTGACCCTGGTCGCCGGAGCGATCTTCCTCAGCACCGGCCTCGCCCGCCTGGTGGCGGCCGTGCAGGTGCCGGAGGCGAGGGTTCCGCTCGTCATCGGCGGCGGCATCTCGACGCTGCTCGGCCTGCTGGTGCTCTTCAACCTCTTCGACAGCTCGCTGGTGCTGCTGGGCGTGATGCTCGCGGTCGAGACGATCGCGGAGGGGGTCGCGATCATGGTCGCCGGCCGGGGCCGCGAGCGCGTCACCCTCGGCTCCCACAAGGCGGCGCCCGCCGTCTGAGGGCAGCCACGCGGTCACGATCCGTTCACCTGTCGACGGGTGACGGGCGTGGGCGCGGTCGCCTAGGTTGGTCGGCATGTCCCGGACCCGCCTCGCCGTCGCCACCGCACTCCTCGTCCTGCCCGCCGGCCTGCTGCCGGCCTCGGCCGCCGCGCCGGGAGCCTCCGAGCGTGGAAGGCCTGATCCCGATGTGCGGTTCCAGACCTACAACGCCTCGCTCAACCGGGCCGCCGAGGGCCAGCTCGTGAGCGACCTCTCGACGCCGGGCAACGCCCAGGCCCGGCAGGTGGCCGAGATCATCCAGCGCACCCGTCCCGACGTGCTGCTGATCAACGAGTTCGACTACGACGAGGAGGGGCTGGCGGCCGACCTGTTCCGGAGCAACTACCTCGAGGTCTCGCAGCGCGGCGCCGAGCCGATCGACTACCCCTA
Source organism: Nocardioides euryhalodurans (assembly GCF_004564375.1). Classification (NCBI taxonomy): domain Bacteria; kingdom Bacillati; phylum Actinomycetota; class Actinomycetes; order Propionibacteriales; family Nocardioidaceae; genus Nocardioides; species Nocardioides euryhalodurans. The sequence continues at coordinate 1,161,758 of NZ_CP038267.1, read as the reverse complement.
CGCCTACGTCGCGCCCGTCAACACCGGGGTGCCGAGCGGTCAGGACCTCGACAACAGCGGGACGGTCGGTGGACCCGGTGACGCCTTCGGCTTCGGCTTCTTCCCCGGCCAGTACGGCATGGTCGTCTACTCCCGCTACCCCATCGACACCGACGCGGTCCGGACCTTCCAGGGGTTCCTCTGGAAGGACATGCCCGGCGCCCTGCTGCCCGACGACCCGGCCACCCCGGCGCCCGCCGACTACTACTCCGCAGCCGAGCTCGACGTCTTCCGGCTGTCCAGCAAGTCCCACTGGGACGTGCCGGTCGAGATCGGCCGTCGTACCGTCCACTTCCTGGTCTCCCACCCGACGCCGCCGGTCTTCGACGGTCCGGAGGACCGCAACGGCACCCGCAACCACGACGAGATCCGCTTCTGGTCCGACTACGTCCGCGGCGGGCGTCGCGCCGCCTACATCTACGACGACGAGGGTCGCGGCGGCGGGCTGCGTGGCGGGGCGTTCGTGATCGCCGGCGACCAGAACTCCGACCCGCTCGACGGTGACTCGATCCCCGGGTCCGCCCAGCTGCTGCTCGACAACCCGCGGGTCAACGACCGTCGCACGCCGTCGAGCCAGGGTGCCGTCGAGGCCGCGGCCGCCCAGCCGGGCAACGAGACCCACCGCTCGCCGGCCCGCTTCGACACCGCCGACTTCTCCGAGCCGCCGGGCAACCTGCGGGCCGACTACGTGCTGCCGAGCCGCTCGCTGCGGATCCTCGACTCGGGCGTCTTCTGGCCCCGGACGACCGAGCCGTACGCCGACCTGGTCTCGGCCAGCGACCACCGTCCGGTCTGGGTCGACGTCAAGCTGCGCCACCACCGCTGAGGATCGGCTCAGCCGCAGGCGCCGTCGAGATAGTCCATCGCCCGGATCTTCCAGTCCTCGTCGTCGGTGGTGAGCGTCACCCTCACCGGCTCCGCGCCGTCGACGGCGACGTCGAGCCGGAAGAGGAAGGCCTGGGTCGTCTCGCCACGTGCGTGGGCGTCGCACCGGAACGGCGAGAGCCGGACCGGCAGCACCAGCCGGTCCTCGTCCGGTCCGAGCACGGCCGGCAGCCCGCGCGGGGAGAGGTCGAAGAGGATCGACCCCTCGATGCCCTCGACGGCCAGCTCGGAGTCCGGCGACCCGGTGCGGTCGGCGACGAAGCTGCCGACGTACGACGCGGAGGTGCCGCGCCCGACCGTGCGCCACCGGTCCCCGAACCGCAGGTCGGCGACGGCCGCCACCGCCGCGGTGTTGCACGACCGGCGCCACAGGCTCTCGAGGAAGCTCTGGCCGGCCGACTCGAGCCGACCGCGGACCTGCTCACCGCCGGCGACCGCGATGAGGCCGTACGCCGGCTGCTGCTGCACCTCGTCGGTGCAGGATGGCTCGGGCAGCGTCATCCGCAGGTCGAGCGTCTGGCCCGGCATCACGGTGGCCTCGTTCGGCTCGACGTGCTCGCCGCCGTAGCCGGGCCAGTCCACGCCGACCTCGGTCACGTCCACGGGACGGTCCTCGTCGAGGTTGACCACGCGCAGGTTGGCCACCGGGGTGTTCTCGTCGACCCGGTGCTGGCTGACCGAGAACGCGACCCGCGGCGGCGGCTCGGCGGGCGGGCCCTCCGCCTGCTGGGTGCAGCCGGCCAGGACCACCGTCAGCAGGAGGGCAGCGATCCGCACGCCGTGATTGTCACACGGCGCGGCTCAGCCGCGGCGGACGACGTCGACCTTCGCGCGGAAGCGACGGCGGTCGGAGCCGGCGTTCGCGAGCACGACGTAGACGTCCCGGGCACGACGCACGTTGAAGGGGACCCTGACCCGTCCCCGGCCCTGGGCGTCGAGGGAGATCCGGGTCCGGACCACGGAGCCGTCCGGCGCGACGCGCACGACACCCGCACCCGGCGCGGAGGCCCGGGCGGGGCCGTCGACGACGACCCGCAGCTGCCAGCGGCGACCGGTGAGCGCCTCGCCGGGGGCGAAGCGGGACCTCGTGGCGGAGAGCCGGTCCAGCCGGGGGGCCAGGTCGACGTCTGCGCCGGCGCCGAGCTCACGGCGGCGTACGCCGGGCTGGGTCCAGCTCTCGCCCTCGGGGTAGGAGCGGCCGGGGGTCACGTTGGCCATCGCGAACGCGGTGTAGGTGCCGGTGAAGGTCACGCCCCGGGGCAGTGCCCTCCGGACGGCGGCGACCGAGCCTGTGCCGGGTCTGGCGGCCGCCTCCCACACCCTGCGGACGTACGCGTTTCCGAAGCGCTGGCCGAGGTACTCGAAGAAGACCCAGTTGCCGTAGCCGGAGGCCTCGCGGTCGAGCGGGACGCCCGGTCGCCACAGCTGCCCGCCGGGGAGGTACTGCCGGTTGTCGTTGACGGCGTCGGCGTACCGCTCCTCGACCCAGGTCGCGGTCGACTCCAGCAGCCAGCGGTGCTCGAGGTGGTCGTAGGCGAACTGGACGGCGTGGAAGAACTCGTGGGCGGCGGTGACGCGCAACGTCCTGACCGGCTTGCGGCCGAACTGGGAGCGCGCGAAGTCGTCGTCGAGCACGCAGTAGCCCGAGGCGGCGCGCGCGCTGCCCAGCCGCGTCCCCTCGGGGGCGCAGTAGCCGTAGAGGCCCTGGCTGCCGAGCTCCTTGAGGTAGACGTCGAGCTTGCGGTTGCCGCCCTTGCGGCCGTCGGGGACGGGGCGCCGGTAGCCGAGCGCGCCGACCTCGGTCCGCCACACGCCCTGCATCACCTTCATGGTGGTGCGGACCCAGCGCCGGCTGGGCGGGGCGTCGCGGGTGGTCGGGACCCAGTGGACGCAGACGTTGGTGGAGCAGGAGCGGTTGGCGCGCGTGGTGTAGCCGTCGCCGTACGGGTCGGCGGCGCGGTCGGTGGGCCTCGCCAGCAGCGCCTCGGCCCGGTCGCGGTCCTCGCCGGTGAGTCGCGGCAGGGCCACCAGGAGGTCGCGCAGCGCGAGCGAGGCATCGGGCGCCGCCGGGGCCGTCACGGTCTGGGCGGCGAGCGGCGGGACCTCGCCGTCCAGCACGGCGGCCGCGGTCTCGAGGGCCTCGTCGGGGGCCTGCTCGGGGAGCGACGCCCCGGCCGGTCCCGGCACCCCACCGGGGGCGGCCGCGGTGGTGCCGACGGTCAGCGCCGTCGTGGCCAGGCCCAGGCAGGCCGCGGCGGCGGCGATCGTACGACGCATGGGGGCTCCTCGTGGTGCGGGTGTGTCGGCGTCAGCCGGTGGTCGAGATCTTCTCGATCAGTGCCGTGGTGGAGACCGCGGGGGTCCGGGGCAGGTAGACGACCTCGCAGACGTCACCGAGCTCGTCGAACTTGCCCTCCCAGTCGTCCCCCATGACGAGCACGTCCGCCCGGTGCTGGAGGACGTAGTCGCGCTTGAGCTCGAGGCTCTCCTCGACGAAGACCTCCGAGACCGGCTTGAGGGCGGCCACGATGGCCAGCCGCTCGGCCTGGCTGAAGATCGGCTCGCGACCCTTCTTCGCCAGGTTCAGCTCGTCGCCGGACACGCCCACCACGAGCCGGTCGCCCAGCGCGGCGGCGCGCTCGATCATGCGGAGGTGTCCGACGTGGAAGACGTCGAAGGTGCCGAAGGTGATCACCGTGCGTGCCATGACCGCACATTCTCACAGCACTGGACGTGTGGTGGAGAATCGGCCGCGATGAGTGCCACCGTCACGATGACCACCCCGAACCCCGCCGCCGACGACGTACGCCGGCGCGGGCTGCGCCGGATGCGCACCCTCGCCGTGGGGCTGCTGCTGTTCGCGGCGGTGGTCTACGCCCTCACCCTGGGCCAGGACGGTTTCCTCGGGTTCGTCAACGCCGGGGCCGAGGCGTCGATGGTCGGCGCGATCGCCGACTGGTTCGCCGTCACCGCGCTGTTCAAGCACCCGCTGGGCATCCCGATCCCGCACACCGCCCTGGTCCCGAAGCGCAAGGACGCGCTCGGCCAGGGCCTCCAGGAGTTCTTCGGCGAGAACTTCCTGCAGGAGTCGATCATCCGCGACCGGGTCGCCGCGGCCACGATCTCGCGGCGGCTGGGGGAGTGGCTCTCGGACCCGGGCAACGCCCGCCGCGTGGTCGACGAGGTCTCCGAGGTGGCCGGGGTGGCGCTCTCCAAGGTGCGCGACGAGCACATCTCCGACCTCGTGGAGTCGGTGCTCGTGCCGCGGTTCCGGGAGGAGCCGATCGCCCCGCTGCTGGGGACCTTCGTGGTCGAGGCGGTGCGCGACGACCTCCACCACGGCGTGGTCGACCTGGCGCTCGAGGAGCTGCACCGCTGGCTGGTCCACAACCCCGACACCTTCACCGAGGTCCTGAGCGAGCGGGCGCCCTGGTGGGCCCCGCCGCGGCTCAACGACGCCGTGACGACCCGGATCCACACCGAGGCGGTGCGCTGGATCGCCGACATCCGCGACGACCCCCGCCACCACGCCCGCGAGGCGCTGGACTCCATGCTCGGCCAGCTCGGCCAGGACCTGCTCTTCGACCCCGACACCCAGGCGCGTGCGGAGGCGATGAAGAACCGGCTGCTCGACCACCCGCAGTTCGCGGCGACCGGCATCTCGCTCTGGAACGCCCTGCGCAAGGCCTTGGTGGGCGCGCTCCGCGATCCGTCGGGGGAGCTGCGGACGCGGGCGGAGGCGGAGCTGGTCGGGTTCGCCGAGCGGCTGGTGGCCGAGGAGGAGCTGCGGCGCCGGTTCGACGGGCTCGCCGCCGATGCGGCCGTCTTCTTCGTGGAGCGCTACGGAGCCGAGCTCACCACCGTCATCACTCACACGATCGAGCGGTGGGACGGCCGGGAGGCGGCCGACCGGATCGAGCTGCACGTCGGACGCGACCTGCAGTTCATCCGGATCAACGGGACGATCGTGGGCGGCCTGGTGGGCGTCCTGATCCATGCAGTGACGGTGGTGGTGTGACGTGACGGTCGACGTACCGATCAGGGACGAGTCGATCCGGCTCGGCCAGTTCCTCAAGCTCGCCAACCTCGTCGAGAGTGGCGCCGAGGCCAAGCCCGTGATCCAGGCCGGCCAGGTGCTGGTCAACGGCGAGGTGGAGACCCGCCGGGGCCGCCAGCTCGTGCTCGGGGACGTGGTCGAGCTGGGCGGCCTCGCAGCGCGGGTGGCCGACGAGTCGGTGGGCGACGACCTGCCCTGGTGAGGGGGTCGTCCCGATAGTGCGTCACAGATCGGTCGTCATTCAGTGCGGACGGGGACCGATCCGTGACGCGCTATCTCGCTCACGCGGCCGACCCGCGCCGGGTCAGCGGACCTCGAGCAGGTCCACCACGAAGATCAGGGTCTCGCCGGGCTTGATGACGCCGCCGGCGCCACGGTCGCCGTAGCCGAGGTGGGGCGGGATGACGAGCTGGCGTCGGCCGCCGACCTTCATGCCCTGCACGCCCTGGTCCCAGCCAGAGATGACCTGGCCGATGCCGACGCGGAACTGCAGCGGGGTGCCGCGGTTGTAGGACGCGTCGAACTCCTCGCCGGTCGAGTGGGCCACCCCGACGTAGTGGACGGACACGGTCGACCCGGACGTCGCCTCGGCGCCGTCACCCTCGGTGATGTCGGTGACGACCAGCTCGGCCGGCGGCTCGGGGTCGAAGAACTCGATCTCAGGCTTCTCCATGCCGACCACGCTAGGCCATCGGCGGGCCCGGTCGGGATCCAGGTTCAGCCCCACCGGGAGATGGTGAACGCCAGCGCGAAGCCCACGGTGGCCAGCAGCCCGGCATAGACGTGGGTGCGCTCGAACGCCTCCGGGATCATCGTGTCGGCGACCATCGCGAGGATCGCGCCGGCGGCCACGGCGTTGATGGCCGCGATCGTCCCCGGTCCGGTGTCGGCCAGCAGCAGGGCGCCGAGCATCGCCGCCAGCCCGCTGGCGAGCGCGATGCCGCCCCAGACGCCGAAGACGTACGCCGCGCTGCGACCGCCCCGCTTCATCCCGGAGGCGCTCGAGAGGCCCTCGGGCAGGTTGGAGATCGCGATGGCGGCGAGCACGGGCACGCCGACGCCGCCGCCCCCGAGCAGCGACATCCCGAGCACCACCGACTCGGGGACGCCGTCGAGCAGGGCGCCGACGGCGATCGCCGCTCCGCTGCCCGGCTGCTCCGCCTCGCGGGCCTGCTGGTCGCCCGAGCGCTTGCGGTGCCGCGCGCCGAGCCGGTCGAGGACCAGGTTCGCGGCGACGTACGTCGTGGCGCCGGCCAGGAACCCGGCGACCGTGGGTGCGAGCCCGCCGGTCTGCTCGGCCTCGTCGACCAGGTCGAAGGCCAGCGCCGAGATCAGCACGCCCGCGCCGAAGGCCATCACCGAGGCGACGGCGAGCCGCGGCAGGTCGACCAGCCACGCGATGGCGGCGCCGACGACGAGGGTGCCGCCGGCCAGCAGGCCCCACAGTCCCGCCTCCAGCCACACCGTCACCGCGGCCGCCCCACCGGTCGACCGCGGGCGGGCTCAGGACTGGTGGACGTAGTGGTCGAGCTGGTCGCGCTCGAACTGCAGCTGGTCGATCCGGTGCTTGACGACGTCGCCGATCGAGACGATGCCGACCAGGCGCCCCTCGTCGACGACGGGGACGTGGCGGATCCGGCGGTCGGTCATGATCTTCATCAGGTCGTCGAGCAGCGTGGTGCGGTCGCAGGTCTCGACGTCCGCCGTCATGATCGCGCCCACGGTGTTGTTGACGACCGTGCCGTCGTGGTGCAGGTGGCGGACCACGTCGCGCTCGCTGACGATTCCGTCGACCGAGGTGCCGTCGGAGCTCACGATGAGCGCTCCCACGTTGTGCTCGGCGAGGAGCGCGAGCAGGTCACGCACCCCCGCGTCAGGCGTGATCGTGACGACGTCCTGGCTCGGCTTTGCTCCGAGCACATCGCCGATGCGCATGGTGACCTCCAGCTCTGTCGGGCCCCGTCGGGGACCCACGCTAGCCCCGGTCAGCCCCCCTGAACAGGTCCGCCACACGGTGAGACGTGGTCACTCCTCGCGTGGTCTGCGGTCCCGCAGCTCGGAGACCGATCCGTGCCCTCGCGGGCGTACGTCGGGGTCCGACTCGTCGTCGGGCAGCGAGCCCAGGAACGCCAGTGCGGCCTCGTGGAGATGGCCGTTGGAGGCCAGCGCGTTGCCCCCGAACGGGCCGTCGGTGCCGTCCAGGGACGAGAACCGGCCGCCGGCCTCGCGGACCACGACGTCGAGCGCAGCCATGTCGTAGAGCTCGAGGTCCGGCTCCGCGGCGAGGTCGACCGCGCCCTCGGCGAGCAGCATGTAGGACCAGAAGTCGCCGTAGGCCCTGGTGCGCCAGCAGCGCCGGGAGAGCGAGAGGAAGTCGTCGAGCCGCCCGCGCTCGTCCCAGCCCGACATCGACGAGTAGGAGAGCGAGGCGTCCTCGAGCCGGCGTACGTCGGAGACCTGGCAGCGGGTCGCCTTGAGCAGCGACCGGCCGGTCCAGGCGCCGTTGCCGACCGAGGCCCACCAGCGGCGCTGCAGCTGCGGTGCCGACACGACGCCGAGCACCGGCTCGTCGTCGATGACGAGCGCGATGAGCGTCGCCCAGACCGGGACGCCGCGGACGAAGTTCTTGGTGCCGTCGATCGGGTCGATCACCCACCGCCGCTGGCTGTGGCCCGAGGAGCCGCCCTCCTCGCCCAGCACCGCGTCCCGGGAGCGCACCCGGGAGAGCGTGCGGCGGATGCTCTCCTCGACCGCCTCGTCGGCGTCCGTGACCGGCGTCAGGTCCGGCTTGCTCATCACGTGGAGGTCGAGCGCCTTGAAGCGTCCGGTGGTGAGCGAGTCGGCGTCGTCGGCGAGCACGTGGGCCAGCCGGAGGTCATCGGTGTAGTCGGGCACGACGCTCACACTATGGGCAGTCGTGCCGCTACCGTCGTACCCATGGAGATCAGCGGGCTGCCGCTCCATCCGCTCGTGGTGCACGCCGCCGTCGTGTTCGGTCCGCTCGGCGCCCTCACGGCGTTGCTCTACGCGGTGCTCTCGCGGTGGCGCGACCGGCTCCGCTGGCCGATGCTGGTGCTGGCCCTGGTCGCCACGGGATCGGTCGTCGCCGCCTACCTGACCGGCAACAGCTTCCTCGAGAGCCGACCCGAGCTCGGCCAGAAGCCGCTGGTGCAGACTCACGAGGAGCGCGCCGAGCTGCTCCTGTGGCTGACGCTGGGGTTCGGCGTGGTCGCGGTCGTCGCAGGTTGGCTCCACGCCCGGGCGGGCGCGCTCGGCACCGTCGTCCGGGTGGTGCTGGGGCTGGGCGCGGCAGCCGTCCTGGTGCAGGTGGTCCGGACCGGTGACGCCGGTGCCCGCGCCGTGTGGGAGGCCGTCCTCGCCCGCGGCTGACGGGATTCGCCGAACCCGGGTCGGCGGGCGTCTGCTGGCGCTACCTTCTTTCGCATGGAGACCGGCGGCGTCGAGTGGCACGTCCTCGCGGCGTACGCCACGGTCGCGCTCGGCGTGCTGGGACCGCTCAGCGCCATCGCGTACGCCGTCCGCGTCGAGCAGCGTGACTGGTGGCGGCGACCGATGATGGTCGGCGCGGTGCTCGCCTTCGGGGCGGTGCTGCTGGCCGAGCTCAGCGGTCACCGCATGGTCGAGGCCGACCCCGGGCTGCTGGCTGATCCCTCGGTCTCGCCGCACCTGGCGTACGCCGACCGGCTGGTCCTGCCGGCGGCCGGCTACTTCGTGGTGGGCGTGCTGACCGGTCTGCTCAACCCGCGCACCGGCGCGCTCCGCGTGGCGCTCCCGCTGCTGCTCACCGGCTTCGCGGTCGTGGTGCTGGTGCTGACGGTGCTCAGCGGCGACGACGGCATGCGGTCGCTCTGGGACCGGGTCAGCGACCAGTTCTAGGCCCGGCCTAGTACGCCGGCTCGCTGCGCGCGGCGAGCAGCCGTCGGAACGACTCCACCCGCACCGGGTCGGCCTGTCCCTCCTCGACCGCGTCGTCGAGCCCGCACTCCGGCTCGTCGGCCCCGTGGGTGCAGCCACGGGGACAGTCCTCGGTCATCTCGTCGAGGTCGGGGAACGCCTCGATCAACGTCTCGGGCTGGACGTGGGCCAGGCCGAAGGAGCGGATGCCGGGGGTGTCGACGATCCAGCCGCCGTCGTCGGGGAGGGCGAGCATCCAGGCGGAGGTGGAGGTGTGCCGACCTCGACCGGTGACGGCGTTGACGTGGCCGATGGCCCGGTCGGCGTCGGGGACGAGCGCGTTGACCAGCGTGGACTTGCCGACCCCGCTGTGGCCGATGAGAACGCTGGTCCGACCCCGCAGCGCGGCCCGCAGCTCGGCCAGGTCGCCGCCCCGCTGCGTCACCAGCCACGGCACGCCGAGGGAGCGGTAGGTGACCAGGAGCGTCTCCGGGTCGGCCAGGTCCGCCTTGGTGAGGCAGAGCAGCGGCCGCATGCCGGCGTCGTACGCCGCCACCAGCGCGCGGTCGATCAGCCGCGGGCGCGGTTCCGGGTCGGCCAGCGCGGTCACGACGACCAGCTGGTCGGCGTTGGCGACGATCACCCGCTCGACGGGGTCGTCGTCGTCGGCCGTGCGGCGCAGCACGGTGGTGCGCTCGGCCACCTCGACGATCCGGGCCAGCGCCCCGTCGGCTCCCGAGGTGTCGCCCACCACCCGCACCCGGTCGCCGACGACCACGCCCTTGCGCCCCAGCGGCCGGGCCTTCATCGCGGTCACGGTGACGCCGTCGACGAGGAGCGTGTAGCGGCCGCGGTCGACGGTCACGACGGTGCCGGCCACGGCGTCGTCGTACGTCGGTCGCTCCTTGGTGCGCGGCCGCGTGCGGCGTCGCGGCCGTTCGTAGTGCTCGTGGTCGTGCTCGGTGTAGCGACCGCTCACAGCAGGCCCGCCCAGAAGCCGGCGAAGTCGGGGAAGGTCTTCGAGGTGGTGGCGACGTCCTCGACCTGCACGCCGTCGACGGCGGCGCCGACGATCACGCCCGCATGGGCCATCCGGTGGTCGGCGTAGGTGCGGAAGACGCCTTGGTGGAGCGGGGCCGGGCGGAAGGACAGGCCGTCGGCGTGCTCGGTGACGTCGGCGCCCAGCCGGGTCAGCTCGGTCGCCAGCGCGGCCAGGCGGTCGGTCTCGTGCCCGCGGATGTGACCGATCCCGCGCAGCTGGGAGGGGGACCCTGCCAGCGCGCAGAGGGCGGCCACGGCAGGCGTCAGCTCTCCCACGTCGTGCAGGTCGAGGTCGACGCCCTGCAGCATGCCCGCGCCGGCGACCCGGAGGCCGTCGTCGGTGAACCCGACCTCGCAGCCCATCGCGGCGAGGATCTCGCGCAGCGCGTCGCCTGCCTGGGTGGTGCTCCGCGGCCAGTCGCGGACCGTGACGCTGCCACCGGTGACGGCCGCCAGGGCGAGGAACGGCGCGGCGTTGGACAGGTCGGGCTCGATGGTGCGGTCGAGGGCACGCACCGGGCCGGGTGCGACCACCCAGCGGTCGGCGTCGGAGTCGTCGACCCCGACACCCTGCTCACGGAGCATGGCGACCGTCATCTCGATGTGGGGGAGCGAGGGAACCGGCTTGCCGTCGTGTCGTAGGTCGACGCCGTGGTCGAACCGCGCCCCCGCCAGCAGCAGCGCGGACACGAACTGCGAGGACGCGGACGCGTCGACCACGACCGTCCCGCCGGTGACCGAGCCGCTCCCGTGGACCGTGAAGGGGAGTCCGTCCCCCTCGACCTCGACGCCGAGCGACCGCAGGGCGGAAAGCACCTCGCCCACCGGGCGGAGCCGCATGTGGGGGTCACCGTCGAAGTCGACGGCACCCGACGCCAGCCCCGCGACGGGGGGCAGGAAGCGCATCACGGTGCCGGCGAGGCCGCAGTCGACGGTGGCCGGAGCCCGGAGCGGGCCGGGCGTCACGGTCCAGTCGCCGCGGTCGGTGTCGAGGTGGCAGCCGAGGGCGCGGAGACCGGCGACCATCAGGCTCGTGTCGCGCGAGACCAGGGGGCGCCGCAGCACCGACGGCCCGTCGGCCAGCGCGGCGAGGACGAGCGCTCGGTTGGTCTGGGACTTGCTTCCGGGCAGCGAGACGACGGCGTCGACCGGGCCGCGGGCGCGCGGAGCCGGCCAGGGGTCGGCGAGCCGGGTGCTGGTCACCCGGAGAGGGTATCGGCCCCGGGCGGGGTGCTCAGGAGACCTGGGCGGCGACGAGCCTGGCCTCGCGACGGGCGGTGCCCGCGAGGTGGCGTGCCTCTCGACGGGCGTCGCGTGCGGCCCGGCGGGCGCGCCAGGCGACCCCCGGCTTGCCCTCGGTGTCGACCGCGGCCAGCATCAGCCCGCCGAGCATCGAGACGTTCTTGAAGAAGTGGATCTTCTGGTTGGTCCGCTGCGCGGGGTCCTCCTCCTCCCAGAACCGGTGCCCGGCGGCGGTGGTGGGCACCAGCGAGGCCGCGAGCACGGTCGCGGAGAGGCGGGGGGCGCGGCCGGTCGCGAGCGTCAGGGCGGCTCCGATCTGGACGGCGGCGTTGATCCGGACCAGCGTCACCGGCTCGGAGGGGATCGGGGCCTGCGGCACGGCGCGCTCGGCGAGGGGGGTGAGCTTCTCGGTGATCGGGGCGGCCTTCTTCGCGTGGGCCTCCGCGTTGCGCAGGGCGCTCACCGCGCCGACCACGAACGTCGAGGCGAGCATCGGCCGGGCGAGCAGTCGCGAGATCGTCATGCCCCTTTCTTACACGATCGGCGCTGACCGACGGCTGCCCGTCCGCCTAGGCTGGCCGCATGTGTGGTCGCTACGCCTCCAGCCGCAAGCCGGAGGACCTCGTCGAGGAGTTCGAGGTCGTCGACAGCCGGATCCGGCAGCCCCTCGAGGCCGACTACAACGTGGCTCCCACCAAGGAGGTCTACGCGGTGATGGAGCGCAAGCCCTCCCGCGACTCCGAGGAGGAGCCGCAGCGCCAGCTCCGCTCGCTGCGGTGGGGCCTGGTCCCGTCCTGGGCCAAGGACCCCTCCATCGGCAACCGGATGATCAACGCCCGGATGGAGACCGTCGCCGAGAAGCCCGCCTTCAGGCGCGCCTTCGCCGCCCGGCGCTGCCTGCTCCCCGCCGACGGCTACTTCGAGTGGTACCCCACGTCGCAGAAGACCAAGGCCGGCAAGCCACGCAAGCAGCCCTTCTTCATCCGCCCCACCGACGGCAGGGTGCTCGCGATGGCCGGCCTCTACGAGATCTGGCGCGACCCCACGCGTGACGAGGAAGACCCCGAGCGCTTCCGCTGGACCTGCACGGTGCTCACCACCCAGGCGGAGGACGCCGTCGGCCACATCCACGACCGGATGCCGCTGATGGTCGAACGGGAGCGCTGGGCCGCCTGGCTCGACCCGTCGTCGGCGACCACGGACGACCTGCTCCCGCTGCTGGTCCCGGCCGCGCCCGGGCGGCTCGAGGCGTTCCCGGTGGCGCCGCTGGTCAGCAACGTCCGCAACAACGGACCCGAGCTGGTGGAGCCGATCCCCCTCGAGGAGGCCCTGGCATGAGCACCGAGTCGCGGGTGCCGACGCCCCACGGGGACGGCCGGTCGACGACCTACCGGGCCCGGCGCCCCATCGCCACGCTGCTGCTCAGCCATGGCGCCGGGGCGGGCGTCGGGAGCCGTGACCTGCAGGCGCTGGCAGCCGCGCTGCCCCGTCAGGGGATCACGGTCGTGCTCTTCGACCAGCCGTGGGTCCTGGCCGGACGCAAGGTCGCGAGCCCGCCCCCCACGCTCGACGACGGGCTGCGGGCGGCCGCGGGCCGGCTGCGGCGTACGACGCCCCTCGTGGTCGGTGGGCGCTCCGCGGGTGCCCGGTCGGCGGCACGCTGTGCGAGCGGCTTGGGGGCGGCCGGCTGCCTGGCGCTGGCGTTCCCGCTGCACCCACCGGGCAGACCGGAGAAGAGCCGTCTCGACGAGCTGCTCGGCGCCGGCGTCCCCACCCTCGTGGTCCAGGGGGAGCGCGACACCTTCGGCCGTCCCGACGAGTTCCCCGACGGCCTCGCGGGGGTGGACATGAGCGTCGTCCCCGGGGGCGACCACGGCTTCGCGGTGCCCAAGCGCGGGCCGGTCAGCCAGGACGAGGCGCTGGGGATCGTCGTCGAGGCGACGCTCGAGTGGATGGTCCGCGAGGTCATCGGGGAATCAGCCGCGGGGTGAGCGTGTTCTCTCCTCGTGCTCGCAACGCTGGAACGCCACACCACGCCGGTAGGCTGGGGGACGATGACTGACCACCCAGCCGACACCGTCGACCCTGCGGTCGAGGAGATCGACGTCGCGACCGAGACCCCGGAGCAGCGCGCAGCGCGCTTCGAGCGGGACGCGATGCCGTTCATCGACCAGCTCTACTCCGCCGCGATGCGGATGACGCGCAACCCCGCTGATGCCGAGGACCTGGTCCAGGAGACGTTCGCCAAGGCGTACTCCTCCTTCCACCAGTTCCGCCCCGGCACCAACCTCAAGGCGTGGCTCTACCGCATCCTCACCAACACCTTCATCAACACCTACCGCAAGAAGCAGCGGCAGCCGCAGCAGTCCATGGCCGAGGACGTCGAGGACTGGCAGCTGGCTCGGGCCGAGTCCCACACCTCCTCCGGGTTGAAGTCCGCCGAGACCGAGGCCCTCGAGCGGCTGCCGGACAGCCAGGTGAAGGACGCCCTGCAGCGGCTGCCGGAGGAGTTCCGGCTCGCCGTCTACCTCGCGGACGTGGAGGGTTTCGCCTACAAGGAGATCGCCGAGATCATGGACACCCCGATCGGCACGGTGATGTCCCGGCTCCACCGGGGACGTCGCCAGCTGCGCGACATGCTGTCGGACTACGTCCGCACCCACGACCTGCTCCCGATCGGTAGTGAGGGGAAGGACTCATGAGCGAGCACCACCACGAGTCCCCCTCCGAGTGCGTCGACTACCTCGAGCGGATCGTCTACTTCCTCGACAACGAGCTCGACGAGGCCGACTGCTCCGCCGTCCAGCTCCACCTCGACGAGTGCGGGCCCTGCCTCGAGAAGTACGACCTGCAACGGACCGTCAAGGCGGTCGTCGCGCGGTCCTGCTCCGAGGCTGCGCCGACCGAGCTCCGACGCCGGGTCATGGTCCAGATCCGCGAGGTCCAGGTGCAGATCACCGAGGGCTGATTGGCCCTGACCGGGGGTGATTTGAGAGACTGCCCCGACCTGACGATCTGGAGGACACCATGGGCAAGACCGGACGCAAGCGCCGCGCTCGCCGCAAGAAGGGCGCGAACCACGGCAAGCGCCCCAACGCCTGAGCGCTGCACCAACGTCGAGATGGGCCTCCGCACCCGTCGAGCTGGGCATCAGTCCCCTCGTCGTGGTGCGGGGGCCCATCTCACGTGGTGCGGGGGCCCACCTCAACGGCGGGCGCGAGCGAGGAAGCGCTCCGCGTCGACGACCACGCGGGTGACCTCGCCGGTGCCGACGACCTTGCCGCCGGCCGGGTGGCGGGCGGCGACGGTGAAGCGGTGGAGCCGCCCGTCGACGTACGCCGAGGTGGCGGTGACCTCCACCTCCGCGCCGACGGGGGACGCCCCGAGGTGCTCCAGCGAGACCCGGGTGCCGACCGACGTCCCGCCCTCGGGGAGCACGGGCTCGATCGCGACGCAGGTGGCGGCCTCGCACCACGCCAGCAGGCGTGGGGTGGCGAGCACCGGCAGCGAGCCGCTGCCGAGCGCCGCGGCCGTGTCGTCGTCGCCCACGGTGAAGGACAGGGTGGCGCTGAGGGCCTCGGTCACGACAGCTCCTTGGTGAAGGCGATCAGGTGGACGCCGGGGACGGGGCTCCAGTCGCGTTCGGGCAGGCGTACGTAGCCCAGCCGCCCGTAGACACGGTGCGCCGCCGCCATCTCGTCCAACGAGGAGAGCAGCATCCGCGTCGCTCCGTGGCTGCGGGCCCGCTCCTCGCAGAGGGCCGCGAGCGCCTCGCCGACGCCCCGACCCCGTGCGTCCGGGTGGACGGCCAGCATCCGGAACTCGCCCTCGTCGGCCGAGGTCGCCAGCTCGCGCCAGGGCGAGCCCGGTGGGCACGAGGTGACGCAGCCCAGCAGCTGCCCGCCGTCGGCGGCGACCCACAGCTCCGCCTCGCGGGCCCGGGAGGCGGTGTCACGCACGTGGACCCGGTAGGGGTCCGTGGGTCCGAGCATGAACTCCTCGTACGCCGCGACCGTGAGCTCGCCGAGGTCGTCGAGCTCCTCGACCTCGGCCCGCCTCAGCTCCATCAGATCCCGAAGGTGTTGCGCGGGTAGGCGGCTTCGACGTCGGTGATGACGTTGACGAGGTAGGGGACGTTCGCGGCGAACGCGCGGTCGATCGCGGGCCCGATTTCGCGGGGGTCGGTCACCGTCTCGCCGGCGCCGCCGAGCGCCTTCACGACCTCGTCGTAGCGGGTGCGCTGGGCCAGGTCGGCGGCCACGTCGTAGCCGTAGAGCATCTGCATCGGCCCCTTCTCCAACCCCCACGCGGAGTTGTTGCCGCAGACCATCACGACCGGCAGGTCGTGGCGGACCAGGGTGTCGACGTCCATGAGCGAGAAGCCGGCGGCGCCGTCGCCGAGCAGCAGCACCACCTGCGAGGAGGGTCGGGCCAGCCGGGCCGCGATGGCGGAGCCGAGCCCGGCGCCGAGGCAGCCGTAGGGGCCGGGGTCGAGCCAGCCGCCGGGGCGCTTCGGCTCGACGAACTTGCCCGCGAAGCTGACGAAGTCGCCACCGTCGCCGATGACGACGGCGTCCTCGGCCAGCCGGGGGACCAGCTCGCCGTAGATCCGCGCCGGGTGGATCGGGTCGGCCTCGGCCCCGAGCAGCGCGGCGTCGCGCTCGACCGCGGCGCGGACCGTGTCCTGGAGGCCGCTGACCCACGAGGACCAGTCGGGACGGCGTACGACCTGCTCGAGCGCCTGCTGCAGGCCCTCGAGGACCGTCGTCAGGTCACCCGAGACCGAGGCTGCGAGGTCGGCGTGGCCGGAGACCTGGCCGGGGGAGTCGGCCACGTGGACCACCTGTGCCGGGCTGGCTCCTTCCTTGCCGCCGAAGACGCCGTAGCCGAGCCGGAAGTCCAGGGGGGTGCCGACCACGACGACCAGGTCGGCGCCACCGAGCGCCTGTCCCCGCGCCTTGGTCACCAGCAGCGGGTGACCACCGGGGACGACGCCGCGTCCCATGCCGTTGGTGATGGCGGGGATGCCGGCGGCCTCGACCAGCCGGAGCGCCGCCTCCTCGGCGCCGTCGGCCCAGACGTCGGTGCCGAGCACCAGCACCGGCCGCGAGGCACGGGCGAGCAGCTCGGCGATCTCGCCGACCGCGTCGGGATCGGGGTCGGCGCCGCGGCCGGGGCCGGCGCCGGGGACGGTGCCGCTGGCGGAGTTGAAGAACTCGTCCATCGGGACGTCGACGAAGACCGGGCCGCGGTGCGAGGACCGCGCCGTGGTGAAGGCGTCGTGCATGCCGTCGAGGACCGCGTCGGCGGTGTGAAGGGTCCGGGCCGACTTCGCGACCGGCGCGATGATCGGTGGCTGGTCGAGCTCCTGCAGGCTGCCGCTGCCCCAGCGGTTCGCGGGGGCACGGCCGCCCACCACGACCATCGGCGACCCGGCGAACTGCGCCTGGGCGATCGCGCTGAGTCCGTTGGTGACCCCCGGTCCGGCGGTCAGGACGGCCAAGCCGGGCACCCGCGTGAGCTTGCCGGTGGCCTCGGCCGCGAAGGCGGCCGTCTGCTCGTGGCGTACGTCGAGGAGCCGCATCGGCGGGTCCGCCTTGACCGCCCCGTCGTACATCGGGAAGACGTGCGCACCCGACAGCGTGAACATCGTCTCGACGCCGTGGGCCCGCGCGACGGCCACCGCCAGCTCGCCGGCGTGGCCCTTCAGCTCGCCCTCGGGGGCCCCGTCCGCGGTGTCGTCGGTCTGCGCGGGCTCGTGCACGTCGGTCATGGAGGCAGGCTACTCAACGGTAGGTGCTGCCGGACAGCACCCTCAGCGCGCGAGCGTGAACGGGTTGGTCGACTTCAGCGCGTCGACCATGACCAGCACCAGGTCGGCCTTGTCGGCCGGGGGTTCGGGTGCGATCGCCAGCTGCAGGTAGAGCGAGCGGAGCAGCTGCTGGGCGTTGTGCGAGGGGTGGTACGGGTCGAGGTCCCCGCGCAGCACGAACGGGTTTCCGCGGGCCGCGAGCCGCGCCACCCACGGCTCGACCACCTTGAGCGGGACCAGGTCGCGGCGCAGCACGGCCAGCACGGCGTGGGCCAGCCGGTCGGGCTCCCCGGAGACGAGGGGGGCGTCGTCGAGCAACACCCGGTCGGCGAGGACGTCGAGCAGCACGGTGAGCTCGGTCGCGCCGAAGTGGCGAGAGGCGGCCAATGACGCCATCGCGTCGGCCCCGTGGGCCACGGCGTGGGCCCAGCCCTTGCCGGGGACGTAGCCCCGCAGGTCGCGCTCGCGGAGCAGCCAGGAGACCACCCGGTCGCCCCAGCGCAGCACCTGGTCGGCCGGCAGCAGGTGCTCGCTGCTGTCACGCTCCACGACCGTGGCCAGCACCAGCACGCTGAAGGCTCTCCGGAACACGGTGTCGGTGCCGGACTCGCCGAGGCCCACGGCCAGGCCGGCCGCCATCCCGTCGCCGAGCCCGACGAGCAGGTCGTCGTAGACGCCACGGTCGATCCAGGTGCCGAGCGCCGGATAGGCCGTCCCGTCGCGCAGCACGGGGTCGGGGGAGCCGAGCATGGTCGTCAGCTCGGCGGTCAGGTCGTCGAGCGGCCGGTCGGTGGGGACCTGCAGGCCCCTCTCGAGGACCTGCTTCCAGTACGACCGGGCCATGGGGCCATCCTGCCAGCCACGGTGACGGTCTCGCTCGACCGGGTGAGGGCACCCTCCTAGGCTCGGCCCATGCCGTCGCTGACCGAGCTCGTCCGGAGCCACACCGATCTCGACGAGGTCGACGTGGCCTGGCTGCAGCTGATCCAGGCCGACTGGCAGGTCATCGCCGACCTCTCCTTCGCCGACCTGGTGCTCTGGTTGCCGGACCGCGACGGCCGCGGCTTCTGGGCGGGCGCCCAGATGCGCCCGACGACCGGCCCCACGGCGTACGTCGACGACGTGGTCGGCGCCTTCGTGCCGACCGGACGTCGGCCGATGATCGACATGGCCTACGACCAGGGCCGGTTGGTGCGCGAGGGGGACCCGGAGTGGCGCGACCACGTGCCGGTCCGGGTCGAGACCATCCCCGTGCGTCGCGGCGGCCGGGTGATCGCGGTGATCGGACGCAACACCAACCTGCTCGGCGTCCGCACGCCGAGCCGGCTGGAGCTGTCCTACCTCCAGACCGCCGCCGACCTGACCCGGATGATCGCCCACGGCTCCTTCCCGGTGCCCGGGCAGCGCAGCGACCACGCCGACTCGCCCCGGGTGGGCGACGGCTTCGTGCGCGTCGACGCCGCCGGCCGGGTGGGCTACGCCAGCCCGAACGCGCTGTCGGTGTTCCGCCGGCTCGGGCTCTCCGGCGACCTCGACGGACTGGTCCTGGCCGACGTCACCCGCGAGCTGGTGGCGCCCCGGCAGCGACCCGACGAGGAGCGGCTCTCGGCGGTGCTCGCCGGTAGCGTCCACGGCGACACCGAGGTGGCCACCGACGAGGTCGCGGTGATCCTGCGCTCCATCCCGCTGCGGCCGGAGGGAGAGCTGATCGGCGCCCTGGTGCTGATGCGCGACGTCACCGACCTGCGGCGACGGGACCGGGAGCTGATCACCAAGGACGCGACGATCCGTGAGATCCACCACCGGGTGAAGAACAACCTGCAGACCGTCGCCGCCCTGCTGCGGATGCAGGCGCGGCGGATCGACTCCGACACCGCCCGGGCCGCCCTCGAGGAGGCCGTACGCCGGGTCGGGTCGATCGCCCTGGTCCACGAGACGCTCAGCACCGCCGACGAGGAGGCGGTCGCCTTCGACGACGTGGCCGACCGGCTGGGACGCATGGTGACCGAGGTGGGGGTCGCCGGCGACCGGGTGCGGGTGGTGCGCAGCGGGAGCTTCGGGATCGTCGGGTCCGAGGCGGCGACCGCGCTGGCGATGGTGCTGACCGAGGTGGTGCAGAACGCCGTCGAGCACGGCTACGGCGACCACGACTCCGCGCGCATGGGCAGGATCGACGTCGCGGCCGGCCGGCTGGTCGGACGGCTGCACGTCACCGTCGACGACGACGGCAGCGGGCTGCCCGAGGACTTCGACCTCGACTCGTCGACCAACCTCGGGCTCTCGATCGTGCGCACGCTGGTGGAGTCCGAGCTCGGCGGTCAGCTCGACATCGGGCCCCGCCCGCACGGGTCGGGGACGCGGGTCGCGATCGACGTACCGCTGGAGTGAGGGGAGCCCCTCAGCCTGGCGGCGCGCTCAGGCGGTCCGCACGCGGGCACGCGCGTTGCGGCGCTTGAGCGCCCGCCGCTCGTCCTCGCTGAGGCCGCCCCAGACACCGTGGTCCTGCCCAGCCTCCAGCGCCCACTGCAGGCACTGTTCGCGCACCTCGCAGCGTCGGCACACCTGCTTGGCCTCCTCGATCTGGAGGATGGCCGGACCGGTGTTGCCGATCGGGAAGAACAGCTCCGGGTCCTCGTCGAGGCATGCGGAACGGTCGCGCCAATCCATGGCTGGGGGTTCCCTCTTTCTGTCGGGGGTGCACCTTCTCGGGCCCGTTGTGGGGGCTCGCCGAGCGGAACGCTTTCACGAGCGATCCCCTAGCGTGTCAAGAGTTCGATCGTGAAACAACCCCTCGACACCGTCGATTCCGTCACAGGTGCCACCGCCTAGGGTTGCCCGCGTGACCAGCGTGCCCCAGAACCCCGCTCCGCTCACCGTCGCCGCTTCCCTGGTGGCCGTCGAGGGTGCGGTCCTCGGGTTGCTCGGGGTGCTGGAGCTGGCCAACCTGAGCTCGGCCCGGCTGACCATGGGCCTCACCACCGCCGTCTTCTTCCTCGCGTACGGCGGTGGCCTGCTGCTCTGCGCGTGGCTGCTCGTCCGCCGCAGCTCGTGGGCGCGCAGCCCGGTCGTCCTCGCCCAGCTGATCCAGCTCGGCCTGGCGTGGAGCTTCCGCGGCGGGTCGACCACCTGGGTGGCCGTCGCGCTGGCGGGTGTGGCGGTCCTCGTGCTCGCCGGGATCTTCCACCCCGCGAGCCTGGCCGCCCTCGCCGACGAGCCGGAGGCCTGATCTGCCCGGTCTAGGCCGGGGGATGCTCGGGCCCGAGGGTCAGCGTGACCGAGAGCCGCCCGTCGGCCACGGTCGCCGTGGCGGCCGCGGTGAGCGTCTCGAGGACCTGCCAGGCGAAGCTCTCGTAGTCGGGCGGTCCGAGGTCGGAGCCGGTCACGGCCACGGTCACGGTGAGGCCATGGCCGGTGAGGAAGAACTCCCCGGTCAGGCTGGTGCCCTCGTCGGCCTCGGGCAGCACGAGCGCGCACGCCTCGCCGACGGCGACCCGCAGGTCCTCGATGCCGTCGAGCGGGAAGTCGAGCCGGGACGCCACGCCGGCGGCGGTGGACCGCAGCACGGAGACGTACGCGCTGTCGGCCGGCAGCCGCAGCTCCACGTCGGCCCGCGGGCCTTCCGTGCCGGTGATCGCCATCCCGATGCCCCTCCCTCGACCGGTCTGGGACAGACACTAGTAGGGCTCGCGCCCGCCGGCCCGCAGCCGCCCCGGACCTGACGCAGGGCGGTGACCGGGTGGTCACCGCCCTGCGGCGTGCCGGGATCTCGAGCCTCGGCCGTGGCCGGCCTCGTACCTCGATCTCCGGCGACGCTTCTGCCCGGCGAAGGCCGGAGCCGCGCGGCTCGGCTGATGGTGCGTGGTGCGGAGCCACGGTCGCGACCTCGCTGCGCTCAGTCGCGCTTCTGACCGACGAAGGCCGGAGCCGCGCGGCTCCGCTGATGGTGCGTGGTGCGGAGCCACGGTCGCGACCTCGCTGCGCTCAGTCGCGCTTCTGACCGACGAAGGCCGGAGCCGCGCGGCTCCGCCGCGCCGGCTCAGGCCTTCTTGGTCTCCCAGAAGATCTCGGCGATCTCGTCGATCTTGGCGAGCAGCTCGTCGGCCTTGGCGGCGTCCATCTCACCCTTGGTGCCGGTGGCGCCGGCCAGCTTGGTGGCCTCGTTGACGAGGGTGTGCAGCTGCGGGTACTTCTCGAAGTGCGGGGGCTTGAAGTAGTCGGTCCACAGCACCCAGAGGTGGTGCTTGACCAGCTCGGAGCGCTGCTCCTTGATCAGCACCGCCCGGGTGCGGAAGTCGGGGTCGTCGTTGTCGGCCACCTTGGCGATGATCGCCTTGACGGACTCCGCCTCGATCCTCGCCTGGGCCGGGTCGTAGACGCCGCAGGGCAGGTCGCAGTGGGCCGAGACCTCGACGGTGGGGGCGAACAGCTTCGCGAACATCCTTGGTCCTGTCCTCTTCTCTCGGGATCGGTCGTCGACTGCGACACTACTCCGCGTGTCTTCACCCCAGAAGGTGACCCGGATCCCGCTCGGGTGGGCCGTCGTCCGCGGCGACTCCATGCGTCCGGCGCTGCGGCCCGGCGACCGCCTCCTCGTGCGGTACGGCGGTCGCGTGCGACCCGGACGCGTGGTGCTCGCCCGCTTCGCCGACGGCACCCTCGCCGTCAAGCGGGCCGACCGGCCGGCGGCGACCCGTACCGGCGACCCAGGCTGGTGGCTGCTCGGCGACAACCCGGCCGGCGTCGACTCACGCCACCGCGGGCCGGTGGCCGAGCCCGACGTGCTCGCGGTGGTGCTCGGCCGGGTGTGGCCGCGGCCGCGGTGGGGCTCGTCACGTTGAGACCGGGGAGCCGGTGGGCGGTCCCTGTGCCATCATCGATCGCCATGGCTGACTCTCTTCCGCACCCGCAGGCAGGCGACCCCGTCTTCGACCTGCACGTAGGCGGCAAGATGGAGACCCGGTCGACGGTGGCGCTCACCGGCCCTGAAGACCTGTCGCTCGCCTACACCCCCGGCGTCGCCCGTGTCTGCGAGGCGATCGCCGAGGACCCGGCCATGAGCCGTCACTACACCTGGGTGCCCAACACCGTGGCGATCGTCACCGACGGCACCGCGGTGCTCGGTCTCGGCGACATCGGCCCGTCGGCCGCGATGCCGGTGATGGAGGGCAAGTCGGTGCTCTTCAAGCAGTTCGGCGGCGTCGACGCCATCCCGCTCTGTCTCGACACGACCGACACCGAGGAGATCATCGAGACGGTCGTCCGGCTGGCCCCGAGCTTCGGCGGCATCAACCTCGAGGACATCTCGGCCCCGCGCTGCTTCGAGATCGAGGACCGCCTCAAGGAGCGGCTCGACATCCCTGTCTTCCACGACGACCAGCACGGCACGGCCGTGGTCGCCCTGGCCGCCCTCACCAACGCGCTGCGGCTGACCGGCCGCGAGGCGGGCTCGACGCGGGTGGTCGTCTCGGGCGCTGGTGCTGCCGGCGTGGCCGTGACGCGGATCCTGCTCGAGGCGGGGGTCACCGACCTCGCCGTCCTCGACCGGCGGGGCGTGCTCCACTCCGGCCGGTCCGACCTCACGCCGGTCAAGCAGGCGCTCGCCCGCGACACCGCCGACCACACCGGCCGCACCGGGACGCTCGCCGACGTGATGTCCGGCGCCGACGTCTACATCGGCGTCAGCGGCGGGACGGTCCCCGAGGAGATCGTCGCCTCGATGGCCGACGACGCCATCGTGTTCGGCCTCGCCAACCCCCACCCCGAGGTCCACCCGGAGGTGGCCCACCGTCACGCCCGGGTGGTGGCGACCGGACGGTCGGACTTCCCGAACCAGATCAACAACGTGCTCGCCTTCCCCGGGATCTTCCGAGGTGCGTTCGACGTCCACGCCACCGCGATCACCGAGGGCATGAAGCTCGCGGCCGCGGAGGCCCTGGCCGCGCTGGTGGGCGGGGACCTGCGCGAGGACCTCGTCATCCCCTCGCCGTTCGACGAGCGGGTCGGTCCGGCCGTGGCCGGGGCGGTCGCGGCGGCGGCACGCGCCGACGGGGTCGCCCGCGCCTGACGCGCGCCGCGAAATCCGTCACGCGGACGTCGATCCGGTGCCACAGTGGCCCGGTGGACCGGCACGTCCTCACCCGCCGTACGACCGACCTCGCCCACGGGATCGCCGAGGGCGCTCCTGTCGTGCCCGACCTGCTCGCCGTGCTCGACCGCTTCGTGGGGGCCGACACCATCACCTTCAGCGAGCTGGACATCGGCGGCCGGGCCCAGGAGGCGCTGGTCGAGACGCACGGCGCCCCGCCACTGTCCTCGGTCGAGGAGGACCGCTGGCGGCGGCTGCTGCCGACCCACCCGTACGCCCGGTGGCTCACCACGGCGCCGCCCGGCAGCTCGCGGCTCACCGACGTGGTCGACCTCTCCGACCTGGAGCGGAGCGAGGTCTACGAGGTCTGCCTCCAGCCGCGCGGGCACCGCTTCCAGGCGGCGCTGCTCTTCCCGTGCCGGACCGTCGACCTCAGGCTGCTCTCGCTGTGGCGTGAGGACCGGGACTTCGAGGACCGCGAGCTCGAGGCGCTCGAGCACGTACGTCGGGTGGTGGACGCCGGGTTCGCCCTCCGTGAGTCGGTCGACGTGCTGCGGCGGTGGTCCGGGGCGGCCGCCGGCCCGTCGCTGACCGCCCGGCAGCGCGAGGTCGCCGCCCTCGTCGCCCAGGGCCTGACCAACGAGCAGGCCGCCCGACGGCTCGGGATCTCCCCACGGACGGTCCGCAAGCACCTCGGTGACCTGTTCGAGGTCGCAGGGGTGCGCAGTCGCGCTGCCCTCGCCTCGTGGTGGCGTCAAGGTGGCCGAAGCGCCACCTAGCGAGCCGCTGACCGGCACCCGAGGATGACGGGGCAGGGTCTGTCGTCGCGGGGCGACCGGGCGGCCGGGGCCGCCGGCCTGACGACCCCTTCTGCCCGACCGGGGGGAGCCGGGCAGAAGGGGCGACCCGGACGGGCGGGGTGGTCGCCGTTCGCTAGCGTGGCCCGCATGTTCGCCGTCTACGCCGACAGCTTCTCCACCGACGACCCGCTGCAGGGCCTGGTGGTCGGGGAACGCCCCGACCCGCAGGTCCCGGACGGCTGGACCACGGTGACCGTGAAGGCCGCCTCGCTGAACCACCACGACGTCTGGTCGCTCAAGGGCGTCGGACTGAAGGAGGAGTCGCTGCCGATGATCCTCGGCTGCGACGCGGCAGGCCTCGACGAGGACGGCAACGAGGTGGTCGTCCACGCCGTCATCAGCGACCCCGCCTGGAGCGGCGACGAGACCATGGACCCCAAGCGGTCCTTGCTCTCCGAGCGCTACCAGGGCACCTTCGCCGACAAGGTCGTCGTCCCCCGCGGCAACGTCGTCCCCAAGCCCGCCTCGCTGTCGTTCGAGGAGGCGGCCTGCCTGCCGACCGCCTGGCTGACGGCCTACCGGATGCTCTTCGTGCAGGGTGGTCTCAAGGCCGGCGACACGGTGCTCGTCCAGGGCGCCGGTGGCGGGGTCGCCACCGCGCTGATCACGCTCGCCCGCGCCGGCGGCCTGCGGGTGCTGGCCACCAGCCGCGACGAGCTCAAGCGCAAGCGGGCGCTCGAGATCGGCGCCCACGAGGTCTTCGAGTCCGGGGCGCGGCTGCCGGTCAAGGTCGACGCGGTCATGGAGACCGTCGGCCGGGCCACCTGGTCCCACTCGATCAGGTCGCTGCGGGTGGGGGGCAAGATCGTCATCTCCGGCACCACGTCCGGCCCGCAGGTGGACGACGCCGGCCTCACGCGCATCTTCTTCCTCCAGCTGCAGGTCATCGGCTCCACGATGGGCACCCGCGGCGAGCTCGCGTCGCTGGTGACGATGCTCGACGCGACCGGCGCCCGGCCGCTGATCGACCGCATCCTGCCGATGGAGGACGCCCGCGAGGGCTTTGCCGCCATGGCCGGTGGTGAGCTCTTCGGCAAGGTCGTGTTCACCCGATGACCCACCTCGTCACGGGCGCCGGCTCGGGGATCGGTGCCGCCCTCACGCGGTTGCTGCACGAGCGGGGGGACGACCTGGTGCTCCTCGCCCGCAGCGATGACCGCGCCGCCGAGCTGGCGGGGGAGTACGCCGGGGCGCGCACCCTGGTCGCCGACCTGGCCGACTCGACGGCGCTCGAGCGGACCCTGGCCGCGGCCGACCTGCCGGAGCGGGTCGACTCGCTCACCCACGCGGCCGGGGTGGTCGACCTGGCCCCGGTCGGCGAGACCCGGCTGGCGGCCTGGCAGGAGCAGCTCGACGTCAACCTCACCGCGCCGATGCTGCTGACCAGGGCGTTGCTGCCGGCGCTGCGGGCGGCTCGCGGCACGGTGGTCTTCGTGAACTCCGGCTCCGGCATCCGGGCCAACCCGACGTGGGCGGGCTACGCGGCGTCGAAGTTCGGCCTGCGTGCGCTCGCCGACGCCCTGCGGCTCGAGGAGCAGGAGCACGGCGTCCGGGTCACCGGGGTGCACCCGGGCCGGGTGGCCACGCCGATGCAGGAGAAGGTCCATGCGACCGAGGGTAAGGAGTACGACCCCGCGGACTGGAGCGACCCCGCCACGGTCGCCGACGCGATCCGCCACGTGCTCGACCTGCCGCGCGACTCCACGATTCCCGAGCTGCTGCTGCGCCCCGCAGGCTAGACCGGGTCCAGCACGAAGACCCGGATCCGGCGACGGTCGCCGATCCGCTGCCGGTAGTGGCGGTAGCCGACGTAGAACCGGGCTGCGAGGTCGAAGATCTCCTCGGCCTCGGCCGCGGTGGCCGGTCGGGCGACCACCTCGCGGGTGGTGCCGCGGTAGCTCACCGTCGCCCGCGGCTCGGCCTCCAGGTTGAGCGCCCACGCGGGCGTGCCCTCCTGGCCGAAGTTCGTCCCGAGCAGCGCCAGCGTGCCGTCGTACGGCGTGGCGATCAGGTGGCTGGTCCGGCGCTGGCCGGACCTGCGGCCGGTGGTGGTCAGGTCGAGCACCGCCAGTCCGGTGAGCAGCCCCGGCGCGCTGTGGCGGCCGTCGCTGAGGCGGCCGACCAGGTCGTCGAGATGACGCAGGCTGCGGGAGAAGACCCAGCCGCCGGCGCGGGTCCCCCCGACCCAGCGACCGAGACGGTGCACCGGGTTGCCGGTGCGGTGGTCGTAGTCGAGGTCCGCGGCGAGTCCCATGGCGTGACCGTAGTGCGAGGTCAGCCGCGTGACTGCCAGTTGAGGGCGCCGATGAGCACCATCCGCAGCTGGGTGCGCGCCCGGGACACGATGCGCGCCTCGGCGTCGGGCCGGGCACTGATGATCTGCTCCGCGGTGGAGACCACCGAGGTGACGATCAGGTTGGCCAGGACGTGCAGGTCCTCCGAGGACCAGGCGTCCGTGCCGGGCAGCCGGGCGAGGTCGGTGGCGAGCTCGCGCTCGAAGAGCTCGATCTGGTGGCGGATCTCCTCGCGGACCACCGGGGGGCCGGCCGCCCGCTCGCGGGCGATGAACCCGAAGTGGGCGCGCTGGGCGTGGACGTGCTCGACCAGCACGTCGAGGGAGCGGTCGATCACCTTGTCGAAGGCCGGGTCGCCGCGGCGTACCTCCCGCATCATCGAGCGGAGCGAGACGAAGGACTCCTCGACCAGGGCCAGCCCGAGGTCGTCGAGGGAGGCGAAGTGGCGGTAGAAGGCGGTCGGCACGATCCCGACCTGGCGCGCCACCTGACGGAGGGAGAGCGCGGCCATCGTCTGCTCGTCGGAGAGCTCGAGCGCCGCGTCCAGGATGGCGCGGCGGGTCCGTTCCTTGCGCTCGCCCCGGGTCGCGGTCACCTCCCCATGCTAACGGTGGACATGTGTGCACAACCACAGTGCCGAGAGGTTGACGTCCGATCAGCAGGTGAGTCAAAGTTTGAGTGAACATGCGTTCACTCAAAGGAGCGCCATGGGACTCGCCGAGACCTTGCTCCGATCCCGCGCCGTGGCGGCGCTCGCCTCGCCGCAGGGCGTGGACCGCTACCTCGAGCAGGTCAACCCGATGTGGGCGGTCCACGAGGTCCGTGCGCGGATCGTCCGCGTGACCCGCGAGGTCGACGTCCCCGGCCACCCGCCGGTCGCCACGATCACCCTCCAGCCCACCAGCACCTGGCAGGGCCACCGGGCGGGCCAGCACGTGCAGCTCGGCGTGGAGATCCACGGCGCCCGGCGGACCACGCGGGTCTTCAGCGTCTCCAGCCCCGACTCCCGTCCCGGCGACCGATTCACGATCACGCTGCGGGCCAACCACGACCTGCCGCCCGGCCGGAGCGTCTCGCGCTTCCTCGTCGAGGAGGCACGACCCGGCCAGCTGGTGCACCTGTCCCAGGCGGAGGGCGGCTTCGTGCTCCCCGACGCGGTGCCCGAGCACGTCCTGATGATCTCCGGCGGCTCCGGCATCACGCCGGTGATGTCGATGCTGCGCAGCCTGCAGCGCCGCACCCACCGCGGCCGGGTCACCTTCGTGCACTACGCCCGGAGTCCCGAGCACCAGATCTTCGCCGAGGAGCTCGACACCATCCGTCGCTCCGGCTACGGCGTCGACGTGCACCTGCTCCACCCCGAGCAGGGCGACCCGGCCCTCACGCCGATGTGGCTGGATCGGCTGGTGCCCGGCTACCGCGAGGTGCCCACCTGGGCCTGCGGGCCGGCGCCGATGGTCGACGCGCTCCGCGCGGCGTACGACGGCTCCACCACGCTGCGGCTCGAGTACTTCAAGCCTCCGCGCACCTCGTCGGGCGACGCGGAGGGCGAGGTCGAGTTCTCACGCTCCGGCGCGGCGGCCGCCAACACCGGTGCCCCGCTGCTGGAGCAGGCCGAGGCGCTCGGGCTCCGCCCGGAGTTCGGCTGCCGGATGGGCATCTGCTTCTCGTGCGTCTCCACCAAGACCGAAGGGACCGTCCGCAACGTCCTCACGGGCGAGTCGTCCTCGCTGCCCGACGAGGACATCCGGATCTGTGTCTCCGCCCCCGTCGGCGACTGCGTCGTCGACCTCTAGGAGGGAATCACCCATGACGACGAACCCCACCACCCTGACCCCCGAGCAGCTCGAGGCCTTCGGCGCGGAGCTCGACGCCATCCGCCAGCGGATCGTCGCCGACCTGGGCGAGGCCGACGCCACGTACATCCGCAAGGTCGTGAAGCGGCAGCGCCAGCTCGAGGTCGCCGGCCGCGCGATGTTCTACCTGCCGCCGCTGTGGCCGCTGGCCGTCGCCTCGCTGTCGCTCTCCAAGATCCTCGACAACATGGAGATCGGCCACAACGTCATGCACGGCCAGTACGACTGGATGGGCGACCCCGGACTGAGCTCCCGGATGTACGAGTGGGACAACGTCTGCCCCAGCGAGCAGTGGAAGTACTCCCACAACTACATCCACCACACGTACACCAACATTCTCGGCAAGGACCGCGACATCGGCTACGGCATCCTCCGGATGGACGAGGACCAGCCGTGGCACCCCTACTACCTCGGCAACCCGCTCTACGCGTTCCTGCTGATGGTCTTCTTCGAGTGGGGTGTCGCGATGCACGACCTCGAGGTCGAGAACATCGTGAAGGGGACCCGCAGGATGGAGGAGAACCGGGCGCTGCACGCCGGGATCATGCGGAAGGTGAAGCGGCAGGCGCTCAAGGACTACCTGCTCTTCCCGGCGCTGACCGGTCCGCTGTTCCCGCTGACCCTCGCCGGCAACGCCACGGCCAACCTGGTGCGCAACGTGTGGGCGTTCAACATCATCTTCTGCGGCCACTTCCCGGCCGGTGTCGCGACCTTCAGCGAGGAGGAGTGCGAGGACGAGTCGCGCGGGCAGTGGTACTACCGCCAGCTGCTGGGCTCGGCCAACATCACCGGCGGCCGGCTCTTCCACGTGCTGACGGGCAACCTGTCGCACCAGATCGAGCACCACCTGTTCCCCGACCTGCCCGCCCGGCGGTACCCGGAGATCGCGCCGGAGATCCGAGACCTGTGCGAGCGCCACGACCTGCCCTACAACACCGGTCGGCTGGGCGGCCAGCTGCTGAGCGTCGCGAAGAAGATCTGCCGGCTCGCCCTGCCCGGCGGCGGGACCGCGTCCCGGCAGCCGGAGCAGGACGGCGACGAGGCCGTGGCCGCGTGATTTCGAGACGCCCGCTGCGTCGGCTCCCCGATCCGGGGAGGATGGCTCCATGAAGGACCGACTCTCGCGCTCGGAGATCCGCAAGGACGCCGTCCAGAGCACCGTCGAGGCAGCGGCCGGCACCGTCGGCCAGGTCACGGGCATCGTCACCGGCGCGGTGCGCGACGTGGCCGGCGCCCTCGGTGGGTTCGCGACCGAGGTGTTCGCGATCCGCGACTCCGTGCGCCGGGCGCGCGAGGAGCACGACCCGGACGACGTCTGAACCGGCTCAGCCGGCGTTCGAGGGGTCGAGCTCCGCGACCAGCGGGATGACGTCCTCGATCGAGTCGAGCACCTTGGTGGCCTGGTAGGGGAAGCTGTCGACCTGGTCGGGACGCGTCGACCCGCTGAGCACGAGGATCGTGCGCAGCCCGGCCTCGAGGCCCGACACGATGTCGGTGTCCATCCGGTCACCGATCATCATCGTGGTCTCCGAGTGCGCCTCGAGCCGGTTGAGCGCCGAGCGCATCATCAGCGAGTTGGGCTTCCCGACGTAGTAGGGGGTGCGCCCGGTCGCCGTCGAGATCAGCGCCGCCACCGACCCGGTCGCCGGCAGTGTGCCGTCGGGGCTGGGTCCGCTCGGGTCGGGGTTGGTCGCGATGAAGCGCGCGCCGCCCTCGATCAGCCGGATCGCCCGCGTGATCGCCTCGAACGAGTAGGTCCGGGTCTCGCCGAGCACGACATAGTCGGGGTCCCGGTCGCTCATCGTGTAGCCGATCTCGTGGAGCGCGGTCGTGAGGCCGGCCTCACCCACGACGTACGCCGAACCGCCCGGGCGCTGGTCGTCGAGGAACTGGGCGGTGGCGAGCGCCGAGGTCCAGATCGCCGACTCCGGCACGTCGATCGAGGCCCGCAGCAGCCGGGCCCGCAGGTCGCGGGGGGTGTAGATCGAGTTGTTGGTGAGCACGAGGAACGGCCGGTCGTGCTTCTTGAGGGTGTCGAGGAAGTCGGCAGCGCCCGGCAGCGGCGTCTCCTCGTGGACGAGGACGCCGTCCATGTCGGTGAACCAGCTCTCCACGGGCCTGGTGTTGGTCATGGCTCCACTGTGGCAGAGCGGCCGGGTGGGTGCCCGGCTACCGTGGTGGGAGCACCTCTTCGAGGGGAGCGCCATGAGCACCGCGTCGTCCCGACCGCCGAGGGTCCCACCCTCGTGGTTCGTCCGCGCTGCCTGGCGGGCGCATCGTGCGCTCCACCGGATCAGTGGCGGCCGCTTCCTGTGGACGCCCGCGAACCGGCGAGGCTGGGGAGCCCTGCACCTGACGACCACGGGCCGGAGGTCGGGGGAGCAGCGGAGCGTCATCCTCGGGTACGTCGAGGACGGCCCCGACCTGGTGGTGCTGGCCATGAACGGCTGGCAGGAGGGGCACCCCGCCTGGTGGCTCAACCTCGAGGCCGGGCCCGAGGCCGTCGTTCGCCTCGACGGCCAGGCCCCGCGCCCGGTGCGGGCGCGGGAGGCGACGGGGGAGGAGCGCCAGAGGCTGTGGGAGCGCTGGCGGGCCGTCGAACCCGACCTGGACGGCTACGCCGCGCTGAGGTCCACCGCGACGCCGGTGGTCGTGCTCGAGCCCCGGGAGTCGTGACGGACGCGGCTGCCCGCGTCAGGAGTCCTCGGCGGCGGCGCGCTCGACCTCGTGCCCGCTCGCGTGCCTCGGCACGGGTGCGCTGGAAGTCGGCGTCGCGGATGCCGTGGTGCACGGCCGTGCGCACCACCCATGAGAAGACGAACATCCTCAGGCCAGCCCGAGGAACCACTCCTCCGCAGCCTCCGGACGCTGCGCCGCGTCCTCGCGGCGATCGACGGGAGCGTGCCCGAGCCGTGCCGTGCGTCGGAGCGCTTCACGGCCCCTTGCCAGGGCGGCTACCGTGAAACGCACACGTCGTCCTGGACCCTGACGGCAATCACACCCGATGGCCCGAAGGCGTTCGATGACAGCGCAGCCCCTGACCCCCGCCGTCCCCGGCGCCCGGCGCCGACCCGCCTCGGCCGCGACGAGCACCTACACCGAGCTCGCCGCGACCATCCGGCAGAGCGGGCTCATGAGACGTCGCTACGCCTACTACTGGACCCGGATGGTCGGGGCGGTCCTCGGGTTCGGCGCCCTCGTGGCCGCGATGGTCCTGGTCGGGAACTCCTGGTGGCAGCTGCTGCTGGCCGCCCTGCTCGGGCTGCTGGTGACCCAGTTCGGGTTCCTGGGCCATGACGCCGCCCACCGGCAGATCTTCGTGAGCGCCGCCTGGAACGACTGGACCGCGCGCATCCTGTCCGGGGTCTTCGCCGGCCTGAGCTACGGCTGGTGGCGCGGGAAGCACAACCGCCACCACGCGACGCCCAACCAGGAGGGCCTCGACCCCGACATCGCCCCCGGGGTCCTCGCCTTCACGCGCGACATCGCCGCCGGCCGCACCGCAGGAGCCCGCGGGTGGTTCCTCCGCCGCCAGGGCTGGCTGTTCTTCCCGCTGCTGACCCTGGAGGGCCTCAACCTGCACTGGGCGGGCCTCGAGCGGCTGTTCCGGGACCGCGAGGTGCGTCACCGTCGGACGGAGGCCACCCTGGTCCTCCTGCGGCTCGGCCTCTACGTCACCGGGCTGCTGCTCCTGCTCCCGCCCGGCAAGGCGGTCGCGTTCCTCGCCGTCCAGATGGCGGTGTTCGGGGTGTGCCTGGGCGGTTCGTTCGCGCCCAACCACAAGGGGATGCCGATCGTGCCGAGGACGATGAAGCTCGACTTCCTGCAGCGCCAGGTCCTGACGTCGCGCAACGTCCGCGGCGGACCGGTCGTCGACGCGTTCATGGGTGGCCTCAACTACCAGGTCGAGCACCACCTCTTCCCGAGCATGCCGCGGCCCAACCTGAAGCGCGCCCGCCCGCTGGTGCGGGCCCACTGCTTCGCCCAGGGCGTGCCCTACCAGGAGGTCGGGCTCTGGACGTCGTACGCCATCGTCGTCGACTACCTCAACAACGTGGGACTGCGCGCGCGGGACCCGTTCGACTGCCCGCTGGCCGGCCAGCTCCGCGGCTGACCGGCTGCGTCAGTCCTCCGGGTCGTCGAGCCGGGCCAGCCAGGTGGCGAGGCGCTCCACGGCGGTCTCGAACTCCGGGTGCAGGTCGGTGAACTCCTGCAGCCGGTCGCCGACCCACGCCAGGGAGACCTCCTCGTCACCCCGGCGTGAGACCAGCTCCTCGATCCCGCGGTCGGTGAAGTACATCGCCGCGCTCAGTAGTCGTCGCCGAGGCCGTCGCTCGCCGGGGCGAACGCCCGGTCGAGCAGCGTCTTCTGCTCCTCGACGTGCCGCTTCACCGTGCCGACCGACGGGGACGACGACGCACCCCGGGTGACGGGCTCGACGTGGCGGCCGATCGCCGGCCACACGTTGAGCGCGTAGTGGGGCCACGGGCCCATGTTGCGCGGCTCGTCCTGCACCCAGCGGATCGCCTTGAGGTTCGGGAAGCTCTTGACGTACTCGTCGATCTCCTCGGTCGGGCGGGGGTAGAGCTGCTCGACCCGGGCGATCGCGAACCTGTCGCCGTGCTCGCGCTTGGCCCGGTCGACCATCAGGTCCCACGTGACGCGACCCGAGCAGAGGAGCAGCGTCTCGACCTTGTCGTGGTCGGCGTCGGCGTCGGTGATCAGCGGGCGGAAGCCACCGGTGGTGAAGTCCGCGGGCTGCGAGGCCGCCTCCTTGCGCTTGAGCATCGACTTCGGCGTGAAGACCACCAGCGGGCGGTGCTCCTCGCCGAGCGAGTGCTGCCGCAGCAGGTGGAAGTAGGACGCCGGGGTCGACGGCTGCGCCACCACGAAGGCGTCCTCGGCGGCCATCGTGAGGAACCGCTCGATCCGCGCCGAGGAGTGGTCGGGACCCTGGCCCTCGTAGCCGTGGGGGAGCAGCATGACGACGCCCGACTGCTGGCCCCACTTGGTCTCGCCGGCGGTGATGAACTCGTCGATGACGATCTGGGCGCCGTTGACGAAGTCGCCGAACTGGGCCTCCCACAGCACCAGCGCGTCGGGACGCGCGACGGAGTAGCCGTACTCGAAACCGAGGGCGGCGTACTCGGAGAGCAGCGAGTCGTAGATCAGGAACTTCGCCTGGTCCTCGGTGAGCGAGCCCAGCGGGGTCCACTCGTCGGCGTTGTGGCGGTCGATGATGGTCGCGAAGCGCTGCACGAACGTGCCGCGGCGCGAGTCCTGGCCGGCGAGCCGGACCGGACGGCCGGCCATCAGCAGCGAGCCGAACGCGATGATCTCGCCGGTGCCCCAGTCGATCGGGCCGTCGGTGATCGCCGCCGCCCGGCGCTGCAGCTGCGGCATCACCTTCGGGTGGACGGTGAAGCCCTCCGGCGGCGTGACGTAGGCGTCCGCGATCCGCTTGAGGACCTCGCTGCCGACCGCGGTGCTCGTGGTGCCGGCCGACTTCTCGGGGTAGTCGGGGACGGTGGTCCACTCGCTCGGCGGCTCGCTGCTCGCCTCGCGGACCTCGGTGAAGACCCGCTCCAGCTGCTGCTGGTAGTCCTTGAGGACCTGCTCGGCCTCCTCGATCGTGATGTCGCCACGACCGATCAGCGACTCGGTGTAGAGCTTGCGGACCGAGCGCTTCTGCTCGATCAGGTCGTACATCAGCGGCTGGGTGTACGACGGGTCGTCGCCCTCGTTGTGACCGCGGCGGCGGTAGCAGACGAGGTCGATGACGACGTCCTTCTTGAACTGCTGCCGGTAGTCGAACGCGAGGCGGGCAACCCGGATGCACGCCTCGGGGTCGTCGCCGTTGACGTGGAAGATCGGCGCCTGCACCATCCGCGCCACGTCCGTGCAGTAGAGCGAGGAGCGCGAGGAGCCGGGGGAGGTGGTGAAACCGACCTGGTTGTTGACCACCACGTGCACGGTGCCGCCGGTGCGGTAGCCGCGCAGCTGCGAGAGGTTCAGGGTCTCGGCCACCACGCCCTGGCCCGCGAAGGCGGCGTCGCCGTGGACCAGCAACGGCAGCACCGGGAACTCCTCGCCCCGGTCGAGCACGTCCTGCTTGGCCCGCGCGATGCCCTCGAGCACCGGGTTGACGGCCTCGAGGTGGGAGGGGTTCGCGGCCACGGAGACCTTGATCCGGTCGCCGGAGCCGGCGAGGAACTCGCCCTCGGCACCGAGGTGGTACTTGACGTCGCCCGAGCCCTGCACGGTCCGCGGGTCGATGTTGCCCTCGAACTCCCGGAAGATCTGGGAGTACTTCTTGCCGACGATGTTGGCCAGCACGTTGAGCCGGCCGCGGTGGGCCATGCCGATCGTGACCTCGTCGAGAGACTCCTCGGCGGCGGCCTCGCAGATCTCGTCGATGAGCGGGACCGTGGTCTCGCTGCCCTCGAGGGAGAAGCGCTTCTGCCCGACGAACTTGGTCTGCAGGAAGGTCTCGAAGGCCTCGGCCTGGTTGAGCTTGAGCAGGATCCGCAGCTGCTCCTCGCGGGGCGGCTTGGTGTGGGGCTGCTCGACCCGCTGCTGGATCCACCGGCGCTGCTCGGGATCCATGATGTGCATGTACTCGATGCCGGTGGTGCGGCAGTAGGAGTCACGCAGGATCCCGAGGATGTTGCGCAGCTTCATGAAGCGGCGACCCTCGCCCCCGAACGAGCCGGTGGCGAACTCGCGGTCGAGGTCCCACAGCGTCAGGCCGTGCGACTCGACCTCGAGGTCGGGGTGGCTGCGCTGGCGGTACTCGAGCGGGTCGGTGTCGGCCATCATGTGACCGCGCACGCGGTAGGCGTGGATCAGCTCGAGGATGCGGGCCTGCTTGACGATGTCGTCGTCGTGGCTGGCGACGATGTCCTGGGCCCAGCGGATCGGCTCGTAGGGGATCCGCAGCGAGCGGAAGATCTCGTCGTAGAACTCGTCCTCGCCCAGCAGCAGCTGGTGGACCCGGCGCAGGAACTCGCCCGACTGGGCGCCCTGGATCACCCGGTGGTCGTAGGTCGACGTGAGCGTCATGACCTTGCTGATGCCGTTGCGGGTGAGGGCCTCCTCCGAGGCGCCCTGCCACTCGGCGGGGTACTCCATCGCGCCGACGCCGACGATGACCGCCTGGCCGGGCATCAGCCGCGGCACCGGGTGGTTGGTGCCCAGGCCGCCCACGTTGGTGAGGCTCATCGTGGTGCCGGAGTAGTCGTCCATCGTGAGCTTGTTGTCGCGGGCCTTGCGGATGAGCTCCTCGTACGCCGTCCAGAACCCGGCGAAGTCCATCGTCTCGCAGCCCTTGATCGAGGGCACCACGAGCTGACGGGTGCCGTCGGGCTTCTGCTGGTCGATCGCGAGCCCGAGGTTGATGTGCGCCGGCGAGACCATGGTCGGCTTGCCGTCGCGCTCGGCGTAGGAGTTGTTCATCTCCGGCATCGAGCGCAGCGCCTTGACCAGCGCGTAGCCGATGAGGTGGGTGAAGGAGACCTTGCCGCCGCGGGCGCGGGCGAGGTGGTTGTTGATGACGGTGCGGTTGTCCCAGAGGAGCTTGACCGGCAGCGTCCGGACCGACGTCGCCGTGGGCACCGTCAGCGAGATGTCCATGTTCTTGGCGGTCGCCGCCGGGATGCCGCGCAGGACGGTGTAGGTGGGCTCGTCCTTGGCGTCGCTCTTCGGCGCCGGCGCGGGGTCCTTGGCCACCGGGCTGGCGGTGCCCTTGGCCGGCTCGTCCGCGGCGCCCGCGCGTCGCGGCTTGGCGACCGGCTTCGACTCCTGCTTGGCCTCGGGCTTCGACTCCTGCTTCGGGGCAGGGGCCGCATGCTTCGGCTCGGTCGGCTTCGTCTGCTTCGGCTCGGCGGCCGGGGCGGCCTGCTTCGCCGGGGCGGCGGGGGTGGCTCCGGAGCCGTTCGAGCCGGCCGTACCGTTGTCCTTGAAGTAGCGCACCCATTCCGGCGCCACGCTCTTCGGATCCCGCTGGTACTGCTCGAACATCTCCTCGACGAGCCACTCGTTGGCCCCGAAGTCTGCGGAGGTCTCGGGGGACTTGTTGCCTGGGGACTGCGGCACGATCGCTTTCGCCTCTTCCGGATATGCGCGCGGGGATGTCGTGTGCCGTCAAGGCTAGTCCCACACGCACACAAATGCGCAGCCGCGTCCGGGCTTTGGGGCAGGCTGTCGCCCGACACACCAGACAGGAAGTGACGACACCATGAGCACCGCCCCCCGACCGCGCCTGCGCGCCCGCCTCGCGGCGGTCGCGCTGACCACCGGCGTCACCCTCGCGGGTGCCGGATGCAGCGGTGGCGACGACGCCGCGTCTCCCTCCGAGGCCGAGGCGAGCCTCTCCGAGCCCACGGGGGCGCCGACGCTCGAGGTCGAGCCAGTGACCAGCGTCGGCCGCGTCACCGGACCACTCCGCAAGCAGGACCGTCGTCGCGTCGAGAAGCGGGTCTCGGCCGTGGCGGTCCGCTGGCTGACCGCCGCGTACGTCGGCGGCGACTACCCCCGCCGCGGGTTCAGCGACGCGCTGCCCGGCTTCACGCGCGGCGCCCGGGACGCAGCCCGCCGCGACCTCGGTGTGATGAGCAACGCACGCATCGGTCCGCGTGTCGACCAGGTCACCCCGACGCGGATCGAGGTGGAGGTCGACCTGCTGGCGGTGGACGGCAACGCGGTGGCCGCGACCGCCCACGTGCTGACCCGCTTCGAGGTCGAGGGCAGGGTCTCCGGCCGCTACCGCGTCGCGGGCCGGCTGACGATGACCCGCCACGACGGGGAGTGGAAGGTCTTCGGCTACGACGTCGCACGAGGAGGCAACCGATGACCGGCCGACGACTCACGAGGACGCTCCGCGCGGGGCTGCTGGCGCTGGTGCTCGGCGTGGTGGCCCTCGCCGTGCCCGACTCCGCCGTCCGACCCGCGGAGGTCAGCCTGGTCGACGTCAGCACCGCCGAGGGGGTCGACCTCGGCGACGACGTGATCTGGATCCTGGCGGTCGGCTCGGACGCCCGGCCCGGCCAGCTGATGACCCGCAGCCGGGGCGACGCGATCCAGATGGTCGGCATCAACACCCGGACCGGCGCGGCCTCGGCCATCGGCGTACCGCGGGACTCGTGGGTGCCGATCCCCGGCTACGGCTCCAACCGGGTCAACGCAGGCCTCTACTTCGGTGGGCCGTCGCTGATGGCGCGGACCGTCGGCAACCTGGTCGGCGTGCAGCCCGACTACGTGTTCGTGACCCGCTTCCCGTTCTTCGAGAACATGGTCAACTCGATCGGCGGCATCTACGTCGACAACCCGCGGCGCTTCAGCGACCCGTACCTCAAGCCCGAGGGCTTCAAGGCGGGTCGGATCAAGCTCGACGGGTACGGCGCGATGGCGTTCTCGCGGATCCGCAAGGGCCTCGCCGGCGGCGACTTCGACCGGTCGGCCAACCAGCAGCGAACGCTGCGGGGGATCCAGTCCCGGATCCGTGGCCGCGCCGACGAGCCGGGCTTCATCGAGCGCGGCGTGCTGACGGTGATGCGCAACACCCAGACCAACCTGTCCCCGGCACGCCTCTTCGAGCTCGCGCAGGCCGTCGCGCAGGTCAAGCCGTCGAAGATCCGGTCCTGCGTCGTCGACGGGCGGATCGGCACGGTCGGCGGGGCGAGCATCGTCTTCCCCGACGTCTCCCAGGCCCGGCGCTACGGCAACGCCGCCCGCAGCGACGCCACCCTCGGCCCCTGCTGACGCGACGGTGGGCGCGGGCCCTACCGAGGGTGCGGGGGTCTCGAGGCCCGGGCCTGGTGGCCCTCCCACCTCGACCTCCGGTGGTGGCGGCGGTCGTGCGCCGGCCTCCGGTGGTGCCGGTCGTGGGCAGGCGTGCGGTGGTGGGCGTCGTCGGTGGTCGAGGTGCGAGCGGAGCGAGCCTCGAGACCCCGGGAGCGGGGCTGGGCGGTGATGCGGGGTGGGCGCCTCCGGCAGGATTCGAACCTGCGGCACCTGGTACCGGAAACCAGTGCTCTATCCCCTGAGCTACGGAGGCCTGCGTCTGCGACGCGGTGCCGAACACTACCCGGCGTCACTGGTGAGGATGAAACCGGAGGGCGCCGATAGGCTTGGCGGGTGAATCCAGCCCAGCTCTCGACCGCCGTCGTCACCGCCCTCGGGTCCCTCGTGGACCGGGGCGAGCTCACCCTCCCTGACGGGGTGCCGGCCGAGGTGACGGTGGAGCGGCCGCGCGACAAGGGGCACGGCGACTACGCGACCAACGTCGCGATGCAGCTGGCGAAGAAGGCCGGCACCAACCCGCGGGCGCTCGGCGAGCTGCTCGCGACCGAGCTGCGGCAGGGCGAGGGGATCGCCGCGGTCGAGGTCGCCGGACCGGGGTTCCTCAACATCACCGTCGAGGCCGGCGCCCAGGGCCAGGTCGCGGCCGACATCGTCGCGGCCGGAGCGGCGTACGGCACCAACGACGCCCAGGCGGGGGAGACCGTCAACGTCGAGTTCATCTCCGCCAACCCCACCGGCCCCCTCCACCTCGGTCACACCCGGTGGGCGGTCGTCGGCGACGCGATCGCCCGCGTCCTCGAGGCCGCCGGCGCGCGGGTGACACGCGAGTTCTACATCAACGACCGCGGCAACCAGATGCAGCTCTTCGGGGCCTCGGTCGAGGCGCGCGCGTTCGGCGAGCCGGTGCCCGAGGACGGGTACCGGGGCGCGTACGTCTCCGACCTCGCCGAGACCGTGCTCGCCGAGCACCCCGAGCTGGCCGACCTGCCGGCAGGTCCCGACCGCACCGTCGCGTTCCGCGAGGCCGCGTACGCCGTGCAGCTGCGCGAGCAGCAGGAGTCGCTGGCCCGGTTCCACACCGTCTTCGACGTCTGGTTCTCCGAGCGGACCCTCCACGACGGTGACGTCGTCGCCGGCCTGGAGAAGCTGCGCGGGCAGGGCCACCTCTACGACGCCGACGGTGCGCTCTGGATGCGCACCACCGACTTCGGCGACGACCGCGACCGGGTGCTGCTCCGGACCAACGGCGAGCTGACGTACTTCGCCAGCGACACCGCCTACTACGTCAACAAGCGGGAGCGCGGCTTCGACCGCTGCCTCTACCTGCTCGGCGCCGACCACCACGGCTACGTCGGGCGCCTCAAGGCGATGGTGGCGTGCGCGGGCGACGACCCGGAGCACAACATCGAGGTGCTCATCGGGCAGCTGGTGAAGATCATGCGTGGCGGCGAGGAGGTGCGCCTCTCCAAGCGTGCCGGCGAGATCATCACCCTCGACGAGCTGATGGACGAGATCGGCGTCGACGCGCTGCGCTACTCGCTGGCCCGCTACCCGTCGGACTCCCCGCTGGTGCTCGACGTCGAGGAGATCACCCGCGCCTCGAGCGACAACCCCGTCTACTACGTCCAGTACGGCCACGCCCGCACCTGCCGGATGATGGAGAACGCCTCCGACCTCGGCATGTCGCTCCCCGAGGACTACGACCCGTCGCTGCTCACCCACCCGCGCGACGGCGAGCTGCTGCGGGCGCTGGCGGAGTTCCCCCGGGTCGTGGCCTCGGCCGCGGAGCTGCGCGAGCCGCACCGGGTCGCGCGCTACCTCGAGGACATGACCGCGGTGTTCAACAAGTGGTACGACACCAAGGAGTGCCGGATGCTGCCCCAGGGCGACGAGCCGGTCCGGCCGGTCAACGAGGCCCGGCTGATGCTGGTCGTCGCCGCCCGGACGGTGCTGGCCAACGGCCTCGGGCTGCTGGGCGTCACCGCCCCGGAGCGGATGTAGCGCCGTGCCCACCTCCCACCCCTCGGGCTGGGCCCACGCCGACGGCGCGCTGCGGGGACCTCACTGGTTGCGTGAGCCGGAGGACCCCGACGCCCTCGTCCCGCACCTGTGGTCGACGACGGCTGCCAAGGTCGACGGGGTCCTCCACGTCGGTGGCAGGGCCGTCCCCGACGTGGTCGCCGAGGTCAACACCCCGGCGTACCTCCTGGACGAGGAGGACTTCCGTGGTCGTGCCCGGGCCTTCCGCGAGGCCTTCGCCGACGACGCCGGCTGGGACGTCTTCTACGCCGCCAAGGCCTTCCTCTGCACCACGCTGGCGCAGTGGGTCGTCGAGGAGGGACTGCTGCTCGACGTCTGCTCGGGCGGCGAGCTGACCGTCGCGCTGCGCGCCGGCGTCGACCCCGCCCGGATCGGCTTCCACGGCAACAACAAGTCCTACGCCGAGCTCCGCCGGGCGGTGTCGGTCGGGGTCGGCCGGATCATCGTCGACTCCTTCCACGAGATCGAGCGGCTGGAGCAGATCACCGCCGACACCGGCCGCACCGTGGCGGTGATGGTGCGGGTGACCCCCGGCGTCGAGGCCCACACCCACGAGTACATCGCCACCGCGCACGAGGACCAGAAGTTCGGCTTCTCGATCACCGGGGGCGACGCGCTCGAGGCCGTACGACGGGTGGCGACCGACCCCGGCCTGGAGCTGCGCGGCCTGCACTCCCACATCGGCAGCCAGATCTTCGACTCCTCCGGCTTCGAGGTCGCGGCCCGCCGCGTCCTCGCGCTCCACGCCCGGGTGGCCGGCGAGCTCGGGGTGACGATGCCGGAGATGGACCTCGGCGGCGGCTTCGGCATCGCCTACACCACCCAGGACGACCCCTCCGAGCCGGCGGACCTCGCCCGCGAGATCACCGCCATCGTCGACCACGAGTGCCGGGCGCTCGGGATCGCGCGGCCACGGCTCTCCATCGAGCCGGGCCGCGCCATCGTCGGGCCGTCGATGTGCACCGTCTACACCGTCGGCACCGTCAAGGAGGTCGCGCTCGACGGCGGCGCCCGGCGGCGCTACGTCTCCGTCGACGGCGGCATGAGCGACAACATCCGGACTGCCCTGTACGACGCCGACTACTCCTGCACACTGGCCTCGCGCCGTTCCGGGGCGGCGCCGGTGCTCTCACGGGTGGTCGGCAAGCACTGCGAGGCCGGTGACATCGTGGTCAAGGACGAGTTCCTGCCCGGTGACGTCGTGCCGGGGGACCTGGTGGCGGTGCCGGGGACCGGTGCGTACTGCTGGTCGATGGCGTCGAACTACAACCACCTGCTGCGGCCGCCGGTCGTGGCCGTGCGGGACGGAGAGTTGAGGGTGCTGGTCCGCCGCGAGACAGAGGACGACCTGTTGGCAACCGACATGGGAGCAGCCAGTGAGTGACGCGGAGTCGGTGAGGCCCCTGAGGGTCGCGGTGCTGGGGTGCGGCTCGGTCGGCTCGCAGGTCGTACGGCTGCTCGACGAGCAGTCCGACGACCTGGCGGCGCGGATCGGTGCGCCGCTCGAGCTCGTCGGCGTCGCCGTTCGCCGTCTCGACGCGCCGCGCGAGGTGGAGGTGCCCGCGGGGCTGCTGACGACCGACGCGCAGGGCCTGGTCGCCCGCGACGACGTCGACCTGGTGGTCGAGGTCATCGGCGGCATCGAGCCCGCCCGCGGGCTGATCCTCTCCGCGCTCGAGCACGGTGCGGCCGTGGTCACGGCCAACAAGGCCCTGCTCGCGGCCGACGGCCCGACGCTGTTCGACGCCGCCGCCCAGGCCGGCCGCGACCTGTTCTACGAGGCCTCGGTGGCCGGGGCGATCCCGATCCTGCGGCCGCTGCGGGAGTCCCTCGCCGGTGACCGGGTCACCCGGGTGCTCGGCATCGTCAACGGCACCACCAACTTCATCCTCGACCGGATGGACACCTCCGGAGCGGGGTTCGCGGAGGCGCTCGAGGAGGCCCAGGACCTCGGCTACGCCGAGGCCGACCCGACCGCCGACGTCGAGGGCTTCGACGCCGCCGCCAAGGCCGCGATCCTGGCCAGTCTCGCCTTCCACTCGAGGGTGACCGCCGACGACGTCCACCGGGAGGGGATCTCGGAGGTGACCGCGGCCGACGTGCAGTCGGCACGCGAGATGGGCTCGGTCGTCAAGCTGCTCGCGATCGCCGAGCTGCGTCGCAACGCCGACGGTGACGAGGCGGTCGCGGTGCGCGTGCACCCGGCGATGATCCCCGCCAGCCACCCGCTGGCCTCGGTGCGCGAGGCCTACAACGCGGTGTTCGTGGAGTCCCGTGCCGCCGGCCAGCTGATGTTCTACGGACCCGGCGCCGGTGGCGCCCCCACCGCCTCCGCGGTGCTCGGGGACCTGGTCACGGTCGCCCGCAACCGGCTGTCGGGACGCAGCGGCCCCGGTGAGTCGGCGTACGCCGACCGGCCGGTGCTCCCGATGGGCGAGACCGTCACCCGCTACCACGTCGCGATCGACGTCGACGACCGCGCGGGCGTGCTGGCCGCGGTGGCGACCTCCTTCGCCGACCACGGCGTCTCGATCCAGACCGTGAAGCAGGAGGGG
Source organism: Nocardioides euryhalodurans (assembly GCF_004564375.1). Classification (NCBI taxonomy): domain Bacteria; kingdom Bacillati; phylum Actinomycetota; class Actinomycetes; order Propionibacteriales; family Nocardioidaceae; genus Nocardioides; species Nocardioides euryhalodurans. The sequence continues at coordinate 1,119,276 of NZ_CP038267.1, read as the reverse complement.
CGTGGCGCCGACGCCCAGCTCGTCGTGGTCTCCCACACCGCCACCGACGCCCAGCTCGCCGCGACCGTGGAGCAGCTCCGCACCATGGACGCGGTGCGCGAGGTGACCTCGGTGATGCGCGTCGAGGGGGACACCGAATGAACCACCAGTGGCACGGCGTCGTGGAGGAGTACCGCGACCTGCTCGACATCCCCGCCGGGGTCGAGGCCGTCACCCTCCGGGAGGGCGGGACGCCACTGGTGCACTCGGGCTGGCTGTCCCGGCTGACGGGCGCGGACGTGCACCTCAAGGTGGAGGGCGACAACCCCACCGGGTCCTTCAAGGACCGCGGCATGACCGCGGCGATCTCGGTGGCGCGCCACGAGGGTGCCGAGGCGGTCGTGTGCGCGTCGACGGGCAACACGTCGGCGTCGATGGCGGCGTACGCCGCGAAGGCAGGGCTGAAGCCCCTCGTGCTGGTCCCCGAGGGCAAGATCGCCGCGGGCAAGATGGCCCAGGCGATCGTCCACGGCGCCCGGATCATCATGGTCCGCGGCAACTTCGACCACTGCCTGCAGATGGCGCGCGGCCTCTCCGAGGACTACCCCGTGGCCCTGGTCAACTCCGTCAACCCGGTGCGGCTCGAGGGGCAGAAGACCGCGGCCTTCGAGATCGTCGACTTCCTCGGCGACGCCCCCGACGTGCACGTGCTGCCGGTCGGCAACGCCGGCAACATCTCGGCGTACTGGCTCGGCTACCGGCAGTACGCCGACCTCGGCCGCGCCACCCGTCGCCCCGTGATGCGTGGCTTCCAGGCCGAGGGCGCGGCGCCGCTCGTGACCGGTGAGCCGTTCCCGGACCCGGAGACGAAGGCCACCGCGATCCGGATCGGCAACCCGGCCTCGTGGCAGCTCGCCGTGGCGGCGCGCGACGAGTCCGGCGGGCGGTTCGCGGCGGTGAGCGACGACCAGATCCTGGCAGCGCAGCGCGACCTCGCGAGCCGCGACGGCGTCTTCGTCGAGCCGGCCTCGGCAGCCGGTGTCGCCGGGCTGCTGCAGGAGCTCGAGCAGGGTGAGTCGTACGCCGGCCTCACCGTCGTCGTGACCGTCACCGGACACGGGCTCAAGGACACCGCGACCGCGCTCGAGGGGCTCGGCGGGGTCGTCGACACCGTCGTGGACCCAAATGTCGACGAGGCGGCCCGCGCCGCCGGACTGGGCTAGGGCGTGACCACCTTCGTCCAGGGACCGGTGCAGGTCTCGGTGCCGGCGACCTCGGCCAACCTCGGCCCCGGCTACGACGCGCTCGGGCTGGCGCTCGACCTCCGCGACACGCTGACCGGCGAGGTCACCGGCGGCGGGCTGACGGTCGAGGTCACGGGGGAGGGGAGCGACGAGGTCCCCCGCGACGAGACGCACCTCGTGGTGCGCGCGATGAACCTGGCCTTCGACGAGATGGGCCAGCGGCCCCCGGGGCTGCGGCTGCGCTGCGACAACGCGGTCCCGCACGCCCGCGGCCTGGGCTCGTCGTCCGCGGCGATCGTGGGCGGCATCGCCCTCGCCCGCGCGCTGGTCGCCGGCGGCACGCTGCTGCTCGACGACGACGCGGCCTTCCGGCTCGCCGCGCGGCTCGAGGGTCATCCCGACAACGTCGCTCCCGCCTGGTACGGCGGCTTCGTCGTCAGCGGCCACGAGGGCGAGGACTTCTGGGCGGTGCCGGCCTCGGTCGACCCGCGGGTCTCGGCCGTGGTGTTCGTGCCTCCCACCCCGGTGTCGACCGAGGCTGCGCGGCAGCTCCTCCCGGACACCGTCCCGCACGCGGACGCCGCCGCCAACGCCGGCCGGGCCGCGCTGCTCGTGACCGCCCTCGCCGGACGTCCCGAGCACCTCCACCTGGCCACCCGCGACTGGCTGCACCAGACCTACCGGCGCCCCGCGATGCCGGAGAGCCTCGACCTCGTGGACGCGCTGCGGGCGGGTGGCGTCGCGGCCGTCGTCTCCGGGGCCGGGCCCACGGTGCTGGCGTTCTGCGCCGGGTGCGACGCCGCCGAGCTGCGGCGTGGCGCGCCGCACGGCTGGCGGTCGCTGTCCCTGGAGGTCAGCCGGGACGGGGTGCGGGTGGCGTGACGCGCCGATGAGCCGGATGTCACATCGCGGACTCGTGGTGCTACCCTGACGATGCGCCGTTGATCTCGGCGTACACCATCGCGCCGGCTGCTTCCCGGCCGGTCGCCCCGGTGTAACTCTTCCTCGTCCGGCACGGTCCGCCCGTGCCCGCCTCGACCGTGCGCCCCCGGGCAGCACCTCGAGCAGACGGGGAAGCCGTGACCGAAAGCCCGACCCGACGTTCCGGGTCGGCACTGATACGTGGGAAGGACCTCACGTGACCGAGACCATCGACTCCACCACGCCTGCCGCCGAGTCGGCTCCCAAGAAGCGCAGCGGTGGACTCAACTCGATGCTGATCGCCGACCTCAAGGCGATGGCCGGCGGCCTGGGCATCTCCGGCGCCGGCTCCATGAAGAAGGCCGACCTCGTGGCCGCCATCAAGTCCGCCCAGTCCGGCGGCGGCGCCCCCGCCCGCGAGAAGTCCGCACCGGCCACGCGTCCGGAGCAGGGCCAGGACCAGGACCGTCGCGACGGCCGGCGCCAGCGCGAGCAGCAGCAGGACCGCGGCGAGAAGCAGGACCGCGGCGAGAAGCACGACCGCAGCGAGAAGCACGACCGCAGCGAGAAGCAGGACCGCAGCGAGAAGCAGGACCGGGACCAGGGGCGCGAGAAGAGCCGCGACCAGGACCGCGGCGACCAGCGGCAGGACCGCGACCAGGGGCGCGAGAAGAACCGCGACCAGGACCGCGGCGACCAGCAGCAGGACCGTGACCAGCAGGACCGCGACAAGGGCCAGCACCAGGGCAGCCAGTCCGGTCGCTCCGACGACCGGCGCAACGACCCGAACGCCAGCCGCAGCAGCCGGCGTCGCCGCGGCCGCGACCGCAGCCGCACCGGCGGCGGTGGCGGCAGCACCGGCAGCCAGCGCAGCGAGCCCGACACCACGGTCCTCGAGGACGACGTGCTGCTCCCCGCGGCGGGCATCCTCGACGTGCTCGACAACTACGCCTTCGTCCGGACCAGCGGCTACCTCCCTGGCGCCGACGACGTCTACCTGTCGCTCTCGATGGTCCGGAAGTTCGGGCTGCGCCGCGGCGACGCCATCGTGGGCCAGGTGCGCCAACCCCGCGAGGGCGACCGCAAGGAGAAGTTCAACCCGATGGTGCGGGTCGACAGCGTCAACGGCGCCGACCCCGAGGCCGCGCGCAACCGGGTCGAGTTCTCCAAGCTGACGCCGCTCTACCCCAGTGAGCGGCTGCGGCTCGAGACCGAGCCCACCAACCTGATCGGCCGGGTCATCGACATCGCCGCGCCGATCGGCAAGGGCCAGCGCGGCCTCATCGTCTCGCCCGCCAAGGCCGGCAAGACGATGATCATGCAGTCGATCGCGAACTCGATCACCACCAACAACCCCGAGTGCCACCTGATGGTCGTCCTCGTCGACGAGCGTCCCGAGGAGGTCACCGACTTCGAGCGGTCGGTGAAGGGCGAGGTCATCTCCTCGACCTTCGACCGCCCGGCCAGCGACCACACGACGGTCGCCGAGCTCGCCATCGAGCGCGCCAAGCGCCTCGTCGAGCTCGGCCACGACGTGGTCGTGCTGCTCGACGGCATCACCCGGCTCGGCCGCGCCTACAACCTCGCCGCCCCGGCGAGCGGCCGGATCCTCTCCGGTGGTGTCGACTCGGCCGCGCTCTACCCGCCCAAGCGCTTCTTCGGCGCCGCCCGCAACATCGAGAACGGCGGCTCGCTGACGATCCTCGCCACCGCCCTCATCGAGAGCGGCTCCAAGATGGACGAGGTGATCTTCGAGGAGTTCAAGGGCACCGGCAACATGGAGATCCGGCTGCGCCGCGACTTCGCCGACAAGCGCCTCTACCCCGCGATCGACGCCGTTCAGTCGGGCACCCGCCGCGAGGAGCTGCTGATGTCGCGCGAGGAGCTGGCGATCGTGTGGAAGCTCCGCCGCGTGCTCTCGGGCCTCGACGGCCAGCAGGCCTTGGAGCTGCTGCTCGAGCGGCTCAAGAAGTCGCAGAGCAACATCGAGTTCCTGATGCAGGTCCAGAAGACGACGCCGAGCGTGGGCAAGGACGACTGACACCCTCGACACCGCGTGACCCAAGTGGCCGCGCGCCCGGCAGCAGCCCGCTAGGGTTGACGTCGACCCCCCAGGAGGAACACCCGTGGCCAGGATCCTTGTCGCCGACGACGACGTCGACATCCGTGAGCTCGTCGAGTTCAAGCTCTCGACCATGGGCCACGACATCGTGGCGGTCGGTGACGGCGCTGCCGCCATCGACGCCTGCATGGCGGAGAAGCCGGACCTCGCGGTCCTCGACGTGATGATGCCGGGTGTCTCCGGCCTCGACGCCATCCGTGCGATCCGCGCCGAGCCCGCGCTCGCCGACCTCCCGGTGATCCTGCTGACCGCGCGGGCCCAGGAGTCCGACGTCGAGACCGGCTTCGACTCCGGCGCCGACGACTACATCACCAAGCCGTTCAGCCCGCGCGAGCTCGCCTCGCGCGTGCAGGCGCTGCTCTCCCGCTCCAGATGACGATCGGTCACATCGGTTACTGGGCCGCTGTGACCATCGGTCTCGGGTGCCTCGTCGTCGTCATCTCGCTCATCGTGATCAGGCTGCACGCCGATCGCGAGGAGCGACTCACCCACGAGCTGCGGACACCGCTCTGGCGGGTCGTGCTGACCCTGAGCGCCGGCGAGCCCGACGAGGTCGAGGACGCCCACCGCCGGCTCCTCGGGCTCTCCGCCGACGAGCGCCGCGCCGTCGAGGACGACGCCTTCGCCCTGGTGCCCAAGCTCCGGGGGGAGGCCCGGCAGCGGGTGCGCGACGTGCTGCGCGCCTGGGGCTCGGTCGACCAGGCCCGCAACTCCACGACCAGTCCGTCGGCCGTACGACGGGCGCGTGGCTACTACCGGCTCGGGGTGCTGGCCCTCGACGAGCGGGCGGGCGACGTCCTCGCCGGGCTCGACGACCGCGACTTCACCGCCCGTCGCACGGCGATGCTCGCCCTGGCGAGCTTTCCGAGGCCCGAGGTGATCGAGCAGATGCTCTCGACCGCCGCCGCGGACCCGCGCCTGCGCCACGACTTCCTCGCGGCCGTCGACCAGATCGGCGAGCCGGCGGCCGCCGTGCTCGTGGCCCGGCTCGAGGAGCCGGTGACGACCGACCCCGTGCGCGAGCAGTGGCTGGCTGCGGAGGCGCTGGGTCTGGTGGGCAACTACACCGCGGTCCCGGCCCTCGAGGCGTGCCTCAAGGAGCCCGACGAGGAGCTGCGGATCGCCGCCCTCCAGGCGCTCGGCGAGCTCGGGGCGCCGGGCTCGATGACCGGGGTCGCCTCCCAGCTCGGCGACGCCTCGCCGGAGATCCGCCGCTCGGCCACGACGGCCGCCGGGATGATCGGCGGGCCGTCGGCGCTCCTCGTGCTGGAGATCGGGCTCGGTGACGAGGACGTCGAGGTGGCGCGTACGGCCGCCAACGCCCTGCGCCGCTCGGGCAGGGCGGGGCGCACCATCTTGGAGTCGACGAGCGTTCCCGTGGCTCGGGAGGCGCTCGCGCTCGCCGATCTGAGGGCCTCGTGAGCGACGCGCTCGAGGTCGCCGTCCTCGTCCTCACCATCGGCATCGCGGCCTACTCCGTGATGATCAACCTCAGCTTCCTGGTGCTGACCGGGTTCGCGATGGGCGACCTCGCCGGCTACCGCCGGCGTCTCGAGTACGCCGGCTACGACCAGTGGTTCCTCGACCCGAACTCGCGCGGTGTCTCGGTGCTGATGCCGGCCCACAACGAGTCGGCCACCATCGTGCAGTCGGTCCAGGCGATGATCTCGCTGCGCTACCCCGACTTCGAGGTCGTCGTCATCGACGACGGCTCCACCGACGACACCCGCGAGAAGCTGATCCGCGAGTTCGACATGGCCCCCGTGCCCCTGGTCCCGAGCGGGGACATCGAGCTCGAGGGAGTGGTCGAGCAGACGTACGTCAGCCGTCGCGGCGCCCACAACCTCGCCCTGGTCGCCAAGACCAACGGCGGCAAGGCCGACGCGCTCAACGCGGGGATCAACTACTCCCGCAAGGAGCTGGTCTGCATGGTCGACGCGGACTCGCTGCTCGACCCCCAGGCGTTGCTCAACGTGGCGCGACCCTTCGCCGACAACCCCGGACGGGTGGTCGCCGCCGGCGGCGTGGTCCGGGTGGCCAACGGCTCGCGCGTCGAGCGGGGCCGCGTGACGTCGTTGCGGATGCCGGGGCGGCTGCTCGCCAGGATCGCGGTGGTCGAGTACCTCCGCGCCTTCCTCATCGGCCGGGCCGGCTGGTCGCGCCTCGGTGGGCTGCTCATCATCTCCGGGGCCTTCGGCATCTTCCGCAAGGACGTGCTCCAGGCAGTCGGAGGGATGTCGGTCAACAGCATCGGCGAGGACGCCGAGCTGGTGGTGCGGATCCACCGGATGCTGGGCGACCTCGAGCAGGAGGGCGACGTGGTGTTCGTGCCCGAGCCCGTCGCGTGGACCGAGGTGCCCGAGACGCGTGCCGTGCTGCGCAAGCAGCGCCGCCGCTGGCACCGCGGGCTGGCCGAGATCTTCCTGCGCCACCGGTCGATGCTGTTCCGTCCCCGCTATGGCGTGATCGGGATGGTCACGATGCCCTGGTTCCTCTTCTTCGAGCTGCTCGCGCCCGCCGTCGAGGTCTTCGGTCTGCTGTGGTTCCTCTTCCTGCTGCTCCTGCTGCTGACCGAGAACTGGTACCCCCAGCTCGACCTGGTCAACCCCGAGGTCGTGGTGCTGCTGCTCGCGGCGTCGGTGCTGTTCGCCGTCTTCGTCACGCTCGTGGCGCTGCTGGCCGAGGAGCTGTCCTTCCGCCGCTACCGCGGCCTGCGCGACCTGTTCCGCGCGGTCTGGGCCGCCGTGGAGGAGAACCTCGGCTACCGGCAGCTCAACGCCTTCTGGCGTCTCGGCGGCCTGGTCGAGGCGCTGCGGGGGACCCGCCACGACTGGGGCGAGATGACCCGCAAGGGCTTCGACGAGTAGATCCCCTGCGGGGAATGCCTCGATTCCCCGCATCGTTGAGGGGAGTGGCACACTGTGCCGAGGTTCCGGTTCACGCTGCCCGCGTCCGCGGGTGCGACCCGGCGACTCGAGAGAGGACACCATGCAGAAGGACATCCACCCCGACTACGTCGCGACCACGGTCACCTGCACCTGTGGGGCGACGTTCACCACGCGCAGCACCTCGACGAGCGGCTCCATCCACGCCGACGTGTGCTCGCAGTGCCACCCGTTCTACACCGGCAAGCAGAAGATCCTCGACACCGGCGGCCGCGTCGCCCGCTTCGAGGCCCGCTACGCCAAGGCAGGCAAGAAGTAGCCACGCCGCCCGCACCGGCCATCCGACTGGGTGGCCGGTGCTTGCATTTCCGCGTCCGTCCGTCGCCGAGCGAGGAGTCACCGTGTTCGAGGCCGTGAGCGGGCTGGTCGACGAGCGCGCCGTGCTCGAGCAGCAGCTGGCCGACCCGGCCACGCACGCCGACCAGGGACTCGCCAAGCGCCTCAACCAGCGCTACGCCGAGGTCTCCTCGATCGTGCGGGCCTGGGAGGAGTGGCGGGCGCTGGGCGAGGACCTCGTGGCAGCCCGTGAGCTGGCGGCCGACGACCCGGACTTCGCGGACGAGGCCGATGCGCTGGAGGCGCGGCTGGTTGTCGCCGCCGAGCGGCTCCAGCACCTGCTCGTGCCTCGGGACGCCGCCGACTCCAAGGACGCGATCCTCGAGGTGAAGTCGGGGGAGGGTGGCGAGGAGTCCGCCCTGTTCGCCGGCGACCTGCTGCGGATGTACACCCGTCATGCGGAGACGCGTGGCTGGACGACGGAGGTCCTCGACGCCACCGAGTCCGACCTCGGCGGCTACAAGTCGGTCACCGTCGCGGTCAAGGCCCGGGGGACCTCCGAGCCGGGGCAGGCGCCGTACGCGCTGCTGAAGTTCGAGGGCGGCGTGCACCGCGTCCAACGGGTGCCGGTCACCGAGTCCCAGGGCCGGGTGCACACCAGCGCAGCCGGGGTGCTCGTGATGCCCGAGGCCGAGCAGGTCGACGTGACGATCGACGAGAACGACCTGCGCATCGACGTCTTCCGCAGCAGCGGTCCGGGCGGGCAGAGCGTCAACACCACCGACTCGGCCGTCCGGATCACCCACGTGCCGTCGGGGATCGTCGTCAGCTGCCAGAACGAGAAGAGTCAGCTCCAGAACCGCGAGCAGGCGATGCGGATCCTGCGCGCCCGGTTGCTCGCGGCCGCGCAGGAGGAGGCCGACGCCGCCGCGGGCGAGGCCCGTCGCAGCCAGGTCCGGACGGTCGACCGCTCCGAGCGGATCCGCACCTACAACTTCCCCGAGAACCGGATCTCAGACCACCGCACCGGCTACAAGGCCTACAACCTCGACCAGGTGCTCGACGGCGACCTCGGCCCGGTGCTCGAGTCCTGCGTCCGGGCCGACCTCGAGGCCCGGCTGGCCGCCCTGGAGCAGTGACGGTGCGGTCGCTCCGCAGGGCCGCCGCCGACCGGCTCCGCGAGGCGGGGGTCGCCTCGCCGGAGCGCGACGCCGACGAGCTCCTCGCGCACGTGCTGGGCCTCGGGCTCGGACGCCTCCCGCTGGTGGAGTCGGTCACCCCCGAGCAGCAGCAGGCCTACGACGCGCTGCTGGCCCGGCGGGCGGCGCGGGAGCCCCTGCAGCACCTGCTCGGGACCGCCGCGTTCCGCCACGTCGAGCTCGCGGTGGGCCCGGGCGTCTTCGTGCCGCGGCCGGAGACCGAGCTGCTGGCGGGCTGGGCGGTCGAGCGTGCCCGGGAGGTCGCCGACCCCGTGGTGGTCGACCTCTGCACCGGGTCCGGTGCGATCGCCCGCGCCGTTGCCGACGAGGTGCCCCACGCCCGGGTGCACGCCGTCGAGCTCGATCCCGACGCCCACCGCTGGGCCGAGCGCAACCTCGCCGGCACCGGGGTCGACCTCCGGCTCGGCGACATGGCCGAAGCCTTCGACGACCTGGCCGGGTCGGTCGACGTGATCACCTGCAACCCGCCGTACATCCCGCTCACCGCCTGGGAGTCAGTGGCGCCGGAGGCCCGGGACCACGACCCGCACCTCGCCCTCTTCTCGGGCGAGGACGGCCTCGACGCGCTCCGCGTGCTCGAGGCGCGGGCGGCGCGACTGCTGCGCCCCGGCGGCTGGGTCGGGGCGGAGCACGCCGACGCCCAGGGGGAATCGGCACCCGCGCTCTTCGTGGCCGCCGGACGGTGGGAGCGGGTCCGCGACCACCGGGACCTGGCCGGGCGTCCGCGCCACGTCACGGCGCGGCTGGCACCATAAGGCCCGTGACGCACGCGCAGCGCCTTCCGACCGGCACCGACGACGAGCGCGAGGCAGCCATCGCGGCTGCGACGCAGGCCGTCCAGCAGGGCGACCTGGTCGTCATCCCGACCGACACCGTCTACGGCATCGGGGCGGACGCCTTCGACGCCGACGCGGTCGCCGACCTGCTCGACGCCAAGGGCCGGGGTCGGGAGATGCCGCCGCCGGTCCTCGTGAGCGCCGCGACGACCGTCGACGCCCTCGCGACCGGGCTGCCGGGCTACGCCCGCGCCCTGATCGAGGAGTTCTGGCCCGGCCCGCTGACCCTGGTGTGCCGACAGCAGCCCTCGCTGCAGTGGGACCTGGGCGAGACCCGCGGCACGGTCGCGATCCGGATGCCCGACCACGACGTCGCCCTGGCCGTCCTCGAGCGCACCGGCCCGCTCGCGGTCAGCTCGGCCAACCTCACCGGTCGGCCAGCGGCGCTGGACGCCGAGGCCGCCGAGGAGATGCTGGGGGAGGAGGTCGCCGTCATCGTCGACGCCGGCCCGGCCCCCGGGGGCGAGGCGTCCACGATCGTGGACGTCACGGGGGACCAGGGGCGGGTCCTGCGCCGGGGCGCCCTCAGCCTCGAGGACCTCAACGCCGTGCTCGAGCCGCTCGGGGCCACCCTGACCGACGAGGGCTGAGGCCCGTGCGCGAGTACCTGCTGGTCTTCCTCGTCTCGGCGGCGGTCACCTACCTGCTGACCGTCTTCGCGCGCGAGATCGCCATCCGCACGGGCGCCGTGGCCGAGGTCCGTGACCGGGACGTCCACGCCGAGCCGATCCCGTACCTCGGCGGGCTGGCGATGTTCGGCGGGCTCGTCGCGGCGTACGCCGTGGCGCGCGAGCTGCCCTTCCTCTCCACCGCCGGGCCGTTCGTGTTCGAGGACGCGGGAGCGGTGCTGCTGGCGGGTGGGCTGGTCTGCGGGGTCGGGGTGCTCGACGACCTCTTCGAGCTCGACGCCCTGACCAAGCTCGGCGGCCAGGTGATCGCGGTGGCCTTCCTCATCTACTCCCAGATCCAGTTCGTCTTCATTCCGCTCCCCAACGGGGAGCAGTTCTCGCTCGACCCGGCGCAGGGGGCGCTCCTGACCGCCGTGATCGTGGTGGCGACCATCAACGCGGTGAACTTCGTCGACGGCCTCGACGGCCTCGCCGCGGGCGTGGTCGGCATCGGGGCGGCGGCGTTCTTCGTCTTCAGCTATCAGCTCGCCGACATCAACCGGGTCACGCTGGCGACCACGGGCGCGCTGCTGTCGGCGGCGCTCGCCGGCGCCTGCGCGGGCTTCCTGCCGCACAACTTCCACCGGGCCCGGCTCTTCATGGGCGACAGCGGCTCGATGCTGCTCGGGCTCGTGCTCTCGGCCAGCGCCCTGACCCTCACGACCCAGTTCCAGGGCACGGAGATCAGCCGCGGGGGAGCGGGCTCGGACGTGAACCCCATCGCGTTCTTCCTGCCGCTGCTGCTGCCGATCTCGATCCTGATCGTCCCCATCGCGGACTTGGCGCTGGCCGTCGTACGGCGGACCCGCGCGGGCCGGTCCCCGTTCGCGCCCGACAAGCAGCACCTGCACCACCGGCTGCTGGAGATCGGCCACAGCCAGCGCCGGGCCGTGGTGATCATGTGGCTCTGGGCGGCCCTGATCGCCTTCGGGACGGTCCTCGCGAGCCTCTACACCGGGATGCTGATGTGGGCCGCGCTGATGGCCGGGACCGCCATCACGATCACGCTGACCTTCCTGGTGCCGGTCGTGCAGCCGCCGCACCTGGCCGTCCACGACGAGGAGTGAGGGGGGGCGGTTTCGGCCGCTCCGGGACTTTGTGATAGTTTTCACGAACTCCGACAACCGACCGGACAGGCCGCCCGACATGACGACCTCGAACCACCTCCACCCCCTCGCAGCCGCGGCTGCCGCGGGCGTGGCGGCCGGGGTCCTCGTCGTGGTCGCCGGCGCCGCGGTCGACGGCTCCGCGGGTGCCGCGGGCGCTGCCGTCGGGGCTGCGGTCACGCTGACGGTGTTCGCCTTCGGTGCCGTGTCGGTCGACCTGGCCACCCGGATCCAGCCCCGCTCGGGACTGCTCGTCGCGCTGGTCACCTACGCGCTCCAGGTCGTCGTCCTGGTCCTCTTCTTCGCCCGGTTGCGGCAGTCGACGCTGCTCGAGGACACCCTCGACCCGCGCTGGCTCGCCGCCTCCGTCGTGGTCGTCACGCTCACCTGGACGGCCCTCCAGATCGTCACCTGGCACCGTGGCGGGACGCCTGTCCGGACCGTGGCCACCGGGGGTGAACGATGACCCGGAGCGGCTGCTATTGTCCGGGGCGCGATGGCTTCCCCCGCATCCCCCACACCACCCGCAGAGGGCCCGCCGAAGGGCGATCCCTGGCAGGCGTTCAGCTACCTCGTCACGGGTGTCCTGTTCTACGGTCTTGTCGGGTGGGCGCTCGATCGCTGGCTCGAGACGAGCTTCCTCGTGATCATCGGGATCTTCGTGGGGGCAGGACTCGGGATCTACATGACCTTCGGCCGCTTCGGCGGCTTGCGCGGCAGGAAGGACGAGCAGCAGTGAGGCAGGAGACCAGGTGACCGTCACGACCGGTTTCGACGTCAGGGCCAGCGAGGGTGGAGGCTTCCACGCTCCCGGGCCGGGGAGCTTCGAGCTCCCGCCCGTCTTCTACGTCGGCGAGTTCGGCGTCACCAAGCCGATGCTGCTCCTCATCCTCTCGGCCGTCCTGGTCGTCGGCTTCACCTGGATGAGCGCCCGCAAGGCCGCGATGGTGCCGAGCCGCCTCCAGTTCGCCGGCGAGACCGTCTACGGCTTCGTCCGCAACAGCCTCGCCCGCGACAACATCGGCGGCGAGCACTTCATGAAGTTCGTGCCGTACCTCTTCGCGCTCTTCATGTTCATCCTCGTGAACAACTACTACGGGATCTTCCCGTTCCTGCAGTTCCCGAGCTTCTCGCGGATCGGCTTCGTGCTGCCGCTCGCGCTGATCTCCTGGGCCGTCTACATCGGCGCCGGCGTGTGGAAGCACGGCCCGTTCGGCTACCTCAAGCACCAGACGATGCCCGGGGGGATCGGGGGACCGGTGCTCCTGCTGCTGGTGCCCCTGGAGTTCTTCTCCAACATCATCGTCCGGCCGATCACGCTCACGCTCCGTCTGTTCGGCAACATGTTCGCCGGCCACCTGCTGCTGATCCTGTTCGCCACCGGCGGCGCCGCGCTGCTCACCAGCGGCAACGTCCTCTATGCCGGGGTCGGCGTCCTCTCGTTCGCCCTGGGCATCGCCGTCAGCTTCCTCGAGATGCTGGTGATGTTCCTGCAGGCGTACGTCTTCACGCTCCTCTCCGCGATGTACATCGGCGAAGCGATCGCCGAGGAACACTGATCCACCGCCACACCTGAACAACCCCGCAGTTCTCAACACAAGAGAGACGACGTCATCGTCGTCAACGACGAAAGGAACAGCCGTGGAAGGCTCCATCAACATGGTCGGTCTCGGCCTCGCCGCCATCGGTCCGGGCGTGGGCATCGGCCTGATCTTCGCCGCGCTCGTCAGCGGTGTCGCCCGTCAGCCGGAGGCCGAGAGCCGCCTCCGCAGCATCGCCATCCTGGGCTTCGTGCTCGCCGAGGCGCTGTTCATCATCTCGGTCGCGCTCGCGTTCGTCCTGCCCATCTGACGTAGTCCCAAGGAGTCCCAGTGATGGACACGGCAATCCGGGCGGCAGAAGAGGCTCACAACCCGCTGCTCCCGATCGTCTCGGAGATCATCCTCGCGCTGATCGTCTTCGGCATCGTGGTCGTGGCGGTCAAGAAGTTCGTCGTGCCGAACTTCGAGAAGACCTACGCCGAGCGCACCACGGCGATCGAGGGCGGCCTGGCCGCGGCCGAGACCAAGCAGGCCGAGGCCGACGCCAAGCTCGCCGAGCTCGAGCAGCAGCTCGGCGAGGCGCGCCACGAGGCGGCCCGGATCCGCGAGGAGGCTCGCGAGCAGGGCGCGCAGATCGTTGCCGAGATGCGCGACCAGGCCCAGACCGAGTCGGCTCGGATCGTCGAGCACGGCAAGGCCCAGATCGAGGCCGAGCGGCAGCAGGCCGTGGCCTCGCTGCGGGCCGAGGTCGGCGCCCTGGCGACGCAGCTCGCCGGTCGCATCGTGGGTGAGAGCCTGGAGGACGACGACCGTTCCGCACGTGTCGTCGACCGCTTCCTGGCCGACCTCGAGGCCGCCGAGGGCGCGGGGAACGAGGCCCGATGACCATGCGTGGTGCGTCGGCCGAGGCGCTCGCCGACCTGCTCGAGGCACTCGGGCAGGCGTCGGGCTCCGACCTTGCGAGGGTGGGTGAGGACCTGTTCGCGGTCGCCGAGGTGCTCCGCGCCGAGGCGGGCCTGCGCCGGGTCGCCACCGACGTGTCGACCGACCGGGACGCCAAGTCCGGGCTGGTGCGCAGCCTCTTCGAGGGCAAGGTCGAGCCGACTTCGCTCGACCTGGTCGCCGACGCCGTACGCCGCCGCTGGACCGCCACGCGGGACCTCGCCGACGCCCTCGAGCACCTCGGTGTCGTGGCCGTCGTCCGGTCCGCCGGCTCGTCGGACGCCGACCGGCTCGCCGACGAGCTCTTCGGGGTCCACCGGGCCATCGAGGAGAACCACGACCTGCGGGGGCGCTCGCCGACCCCACCAGGTCGCGCGAGGACAAGCGGGCCCTGGTCCGCGGCCTCCTCGAGGGCAAGGCGCTGCCGGCGACGGTGACACTGTCCGAGCAGGCCCTGTCCGGCTCCTACCGCACGGTGGGGGTCGCGCTGGAGGAGTACCAGAAGGTCGCCGCCTCGGTGAACGACGAGCGGGTGGCGGAGGTCCGGGTCGCACAGCCCCTGGCCGAGGCCGACCGCGTACGCCTCGAGCAGGCGCTGAGCCGCCAGTACGACCGCGAGGTGCACCTCAACGTCGTGGTCGACCCGACGCTGCTCGGCGGCATGCGGGTCGCCATCGGTGACGACGTCATCGACGGCACGGTGGTCGCCCGGCTGGACCACGCCCGACGCAAGCTGGCCGGCTGACCGGCCCACCCAACCCGAATCAACCAGTACCGCGAGAGCCAGGAAAGAGGCAGAGATGACGGAGCTTTCGATCCGTCCGGAGGAGATCCGGGACGCGCTGCAGCGCTTCGTGTCCGAGTACCAGCCCGACGCTGCGAGCAAGGAAGAGGTCGGCACGGTCGCCCAGACCGCTGACGGCATCGCCCGTGTCTCCGGGCTGCCGTCGGCCATGGCCAACGAGCTGCTGGAGTTCGAGGACGGCACCCTCGGCATCGCCCTGAACCTCGACACCCGCGAGATCGGCGTCGTCGTCCTGGGTGACTTCGACAAGATCGAGGAGGGCCAGGCGGTCCGCCGCACCGGCGAGATCCTCTCCGTGCCCGTCGGCGACGCCTTCATGGGCCGGGTCATCGACCCGCTCGGCACCCCCATCGACGGCCTCGGCGACATCGAGTCCTCCGAGCGCCGCGCGCTGGAGCTCCAGGCCCCGGGCGTGATGGCGCGCAAGTCGGTGCACGAGCCGCTCGCGACCGGCATCAAGGCGATCGACGCCATGACGCCGATCGGCCGTGGCCAGCGCCAACTGATCATCGGTGACCGGTCGACCGGCAAGACGACGATCGCGATCGACACGATCATCAACCAGAAGCAGAACTGGGACTCCGGTGACCCCGACAAGCAGGTGCGTTGCATCTACGTCGCGGTCGGCCAGAAGGGCTCCACGATCGCTGCGGTCCGCGGCGCCCTCGAGGAGGCCGGCGCGCTCGAGTACACCACCATCGTCGCCTCCCCGGCGTCGGACAGCGCGGGCTTCAAGTACCTCGCCCCCTACACCGGCTCGGCCATCGGCCAGCACTGGATGTACGACGGCAAGCACGTCCTGATCGTCTTCGACGACCTGACCAAGCAGGCCGAGGCCTACCGCGCGGTGTCGCTGCTGCTGCGCCGCCCGCCGGGCCGCGAGGCGTACCCCGGTGACGTCTTCTACCTCCACAGCCGCCTGCTGGAGCGTTGCGCCAAGCTCTCCGACGAGATGGGCGCCGGCTCGATGACCGGGCTCCCGATCATCGAGACCAAGGCCAACGACGTCTCGGCCTACATCCCGACCAACGTCATCTCCATCACCGACGGCCAGATCTTCCTGCAGTCGGACCTGTTCGCCGCCAACCAGCGCCCCGCGATCGACGTGGGTGTGTCGGTGTCGCGCGTGGGTGGTGCCGCCATGACCAAGGCGATGAAGGCCGTCACCGGCTCGCTCAAGGTCGACCTGGCACAGTTCCGCGCCATGGAGGCGTTCGCGATGTTCGCCTCCGACCTCGACGCGGCGTCCCGGCAGCAGCTCGACCGTGGCTCGCGCCTGATGGCGCTGCTGCGGCAGCCGGCGTACTCCCCGTACCCGCTGGAGGAGATGGTCGTGTCGCTGTGGATCGGCACCACCGGCCGCCTCGACAAGGTCCCCACCGAGGACGTGCTCCGGTTCGAGAGCGAGTTCCTGGACTACCTGCGCCGCTCCCACAGCGGGATCCTCTCCGCCGTCCGTGAGTCCCAGAAGTTCGAGGACGACACCGCGACGTCGCTGGAGGACGCCTACAACTCCTTCCTCGACCAGTTCGAGACCTCCGAGGGCGGGGCGATCAAGGTCGGCAACGAGCCCGAGGCCGAGGCGCTGGAGGACGAGGACCAGGAGCAGATCGTCAAGCAGAAGCGGGGCTGACCGATGGCCTTGTCAGTGCGTGAGTACCGGGCACGGATCAAGTCGACGGAGTCGATGAAGAAGATCACCCGTGCCATGGAGCTCATTGCTGCGTCGCGGATCATCAAGGCGCAGCAGCGGGCCCAGTCCGCGGCGCCGTACGCCCGCGAGCTCACCCGGGCGGTGTCGGCGGTGGCGACGTACTCCAACGTCGAGCACCCGATGACGCGCGAGCCGGAGAACCCCACGCGGGCCGCCGTGCTCGTGGTCACCAGTGACCGGGGTCTGGCCGGGGCGTACTCCTCGAGCGTTCTGAAGGAGTCCGAGCGGCTCGCCCAGACGCTCCGCGAGGAGGGCAAGGAGGTCGACACCTACATCTGCGGCCGGAAGGGCGAGGCGTACTTCAAGTTCCGCCAGCGTCCCGTCGTCCAGTCGTGGACCGGGTTCTCCGACCAGCCCTCCTACGAGGTGGCCCAGGAGGTGGGTCAGGCCCTCATCGACGCCTTCATGGACGGCGAGGGCGACGAGGAGCCGACCGAGCGGGCCGTCGACGAGGTGCACGTGGTCTACACGCGCTTCCGGTCGATGATCACGCAGGAGCCGACCGCCGTACGCCTGCTGCCGCTCGAGGTCGTCGAGGGGGAGGACAAGCCGTCCTCCGAGGACGTGCTCCCGCTCTACGAGTTCGAGCCGTCGCCGGAGCAGGTCTTCGACAGCCTGCTGCCGAAGTACGTCCAGAGCCGGATCTTCTTCGCGCTGCTGCAGGCGGCGGCCTCGGAGCTCGCCGCCCGACAGAAGGCGATGAAGGCCGCGACCGACAACGCCGACGAGCTGATCAAGAAGTACACCCGGATCGCGAACCAGGCCCGTCAGGCCGGCATCACCCAGGAAATCAGCGAGATCGTCGGTGGCGTCAACGCGCTCGCCGATGCCAACGCCGCCGCAGGCGAATGACCGCCATCAACGCTAGTGAGTGAGAGAGACGAACATGTCTGCCACTGTTTCTGAGACCACCGAGAAGAAGGCCGAGCCCGGCGTGGGCCGGATCGCCCGCGTCATCGGCCCGGTCGTCGACGTCGAGTTCCCCGTCGACGCCATGCCCGAGATGTACAACAAGCTCGAGTCCAAGCTCGAGCTGGGCGGCGAGACCCGGACCCTGTCCCTGGAGGTCGCGCAGCACATCGGTGACGGCATGGTCCGCGCCATCTCGCTGCAGCCGACCGACGGCCTGGTCCGCGGTGCCCAGGTGACCGACACCGGCGGGCCGATCTCGGTCCCCGTCGGCGACGCGACCAAGGGCCACGTCTTCAACGCCCTCGGCGAGTGCCTCAACCTCGCGGAGGGCGAGACGCTCGACGTGCAGGAGCGCTGGGGCATCCACCGCAAGGCGCCGGCCTTCGACCAGCTCGAGTCGAAGACCCAGATGTTCGAGACCGGCATCAAGGTCATCGACCTGCTGACGCCGTACGTGCTGGGCGGCAAGATCGGCCTGTTCGGCGGTGCCGGCGTCGGCAAGACCGTGCTCATCCAGGAGATGATCGCGCGCGTCGCCAAGGACCACGGTGGTGTGTCGGTGTTCGCCGGCGTCGGTGAGCGCACCCGTGAGGGCAACGACCTGATCGCGGAGATGGAGGAGGCCGGCGTCATCGGCCAGACCGCCCTCGTCTTCGGCCAGATGGACGAGCCGCCGGGCACCCGGCTGCGGGTCGCGCTGTCCGCGCTGACGATGGCCGAGTACTTCCGCGACGTGCAGAAGCAGGACGTGCTCCTCTTCATCGACAACATCTTCCGCTTCACCCAGGCCGGTTCGGAGGTGTCGACCCTGCTGGGCCGGATGCCGTCCGCGGTGGGCTACCAGCCCAACCTGGCCGACGAGATGGGCGTGCTGCAGGAGCGGATCACCTCGACCCGCGGTCACTCGATCACCTCGATGCAGGCGATCTACGTGCCGGCGGACGACTACACCGACCCGGCTCCTGCGACCACCTTCGCCCACCTCGACGCCACGACGGAGCTCTCCCGCGAGATCGCCTCGCTCGGCATCTACCCGGCCGTGGACCCGCTGACCTCGACGTCGCGGATCCTCGACGCCCAGTACATCGGTGACGAGCACTACCGCTGCGCGATCCGGATCAAGCAGATCCTGCAGCGCAACAAGGAGCTCCAGGACATCATCGCGATCCTCGGTGTCGACGAGCTGTCCGAGGAGGACAAGATCATCGTGTCCCGGGCCCGCCGGATCCAGCGGTTCCTCTCGCAGAACACCTACGTCGCCAAGCAGTTCACCGGTATCGAGGGCTCCACGGTCCCCGTGGGCGACACGATCGAGGCGTTCAACAAGATCGCCGACGGCGAGTACGACCACGTGGCCGAGCAGGCCTTCTTCATGTGCGGCGGTCTGGACGACGTCGAGAAGAAGTGGTCCGAGATCCAGAAGAGCCTCTGATCGTCATGGCAGACACCAACCTGCAGGTCGAGCTGGTCGCCGCCGACCGCCTCGTGTGGTCGGGCGAGGCCACCATGGTCATCGCCCGCACCACCGAGGGGGACATCGGCGTCCTGCCCGGCCACGCACCGAACCTCTCGCTGCTCGTCGACGGAGTGGTGGACATCCGCACCGTCGACGGGGAGACCTGGGTCGCGGCCGTGAGCGCGGGCTTCCTGTCCGTCGCCCACGACCGGGTGTCGGTCCTCGCCGAGTACGCCGAGCTCTCCCGCGACATCGACCTCGAGAAGGCGCGCAACGACCTCGAGCGGGCCCAGGCGGCCGGCGAGGACGAGGACGACGCCCTCGCACGGGTGCGCAACGCGGAGGCCAGGATCCGGGCGGCCGAGCGAGCCTCCTGACCGGGATGGATGACCGACGGTCGTGGGCCGCGGATCGCCCGATATGGTGACGCCACGCCCATCGGCCGACCGGGTGGACAGTCAGGAGGACGGATGCCGCTCTGGCAGCTGCTGCTCGACGCAGCCGGTGCCGTGCTGGTGCTCGTCCTGCTCTACGGCCTCGCCCTGGTCATCCGTCGCCGGGTGCTCTCCCGCCACGGCGGCACCTTCGAGCTCAGCTACCGCGTCCGGTCCGAGAGGGCCGGGCGCGGTTGGCTTCTCGGGCTCGGTCGCTACAGCGGCGACTCGCTGGAGTGGTTCCGCATCTTCTCCCTCGCGCCGCGTCCCAAGCGGGTGTGGCTGCGCGACGGGCTCTCCTACACCAGCCACCGCGACCCCGAGGGGCCCGAGCGGGTCTCCCTCTATCCCGACCACGTCGTGGTGCGCTGCAGCTCGCCGAAGGGCGACCTCGAGCTCGCCATGTCCACCAGCTCCCTGACCGGGCTGCAGGCCTGGCTGGAGGCGGCCCCGCCCGGGACGGCCACGACGGTGTGACCGACGTACTCCCCGCGCGGAACGCGGTCGCCGTCGTCTTCGTCCTCAACGGCTTCTGCTTCGCCTCCCTCTTCTCCCGGGTGCCCGACATCCGCAGCGGGCTGGACCTCGGCAACAGCGCTCTCGGCCTGTTGCTGCTGGCGGGGGCGGCCGGCTCGGTGCTGGCCCTGCCCGCGGCCGGCGCGCTGATCCGTCGGTCGAGCGCAGCCGCGGTGGTCCGTGCCGGCGGTCTGGCGGTGGCGCTCGGGCTGCCCGTCGCGGCCGCGGGTGCGAGCGTCGCGGGTTCGGTGGGGCTCACCGCCGTCGGGCTGTTCGTCTACGGCGCCGGCACGGGCGTCTGGGACGTCGCGATGAACGTCGAGGGTGCCGCGGTCGAGCAGCGGCTCGGCCGGGCGATCATGCCGCGCTTCCACGCGGCGTTCAGCCTGGGCACCGTCACAGGCGCCGGGGTCGGGGTGCTGATGACGGCGGTGGGCGTCCCGATGGTCGGGCACCTGGTCCTCGCGGCGGCGGCTGCGCTGCTCGTGCTCGGGACCACCCGGGCCTTCCTGCCGGCCGCGCCCGAGGCCCACGGCGCGCCGGCCGCCAGTGCCTGGCTGGAGCCGCGGACCCTCGCGGTGGGCCTGATGGTGCTCGCCTTCGCGCTGACCGAGGGCTCCGCCAACGACTGGCTGGCGCTCGCCCTGATCGACGGGTACGACACCCCGCAGTGGGTCGGTGTGGCCGGCTTCGCGGCCTTCGTCACCGCGATGACGGCCGGGCGGATGCTCGGGACGAGCGTGCTCGACAGGTTCGGGCGGGTGCCGGTGCTGCGGACGACGGCGCTGCTCGCCCTGGCCGGCCTGCTGCTGCTCGTGCTCGGCCCCCACCCCGTGCTCGTGGGGCTCGGGGTCGTGCTGTGGGGCCTCGGGGCCTCGCTCGGGTTCCCGGTGGGGATGAGCGCGGCCGCCGACGACCCCGCCCGCGCGGCGGCGCGGGTGAGCGTGGTGTCGACGATCGGCTACGTCGCCTTCCTCGCAGGCCCACCGGTCCTCGGTTTCGTCGGTGACCGGGTCGGGACGCTGGAGTCGCTGCTCGTCGTGGCGGCGCTGCTGGTGCCGGCGACGCTGCTGGTGTCCGTCGCGCGGGAGCCGGCCTGGGCCGACGAGCCCGCCTGAGCCGACGACGAGCCGGCCCCGCGCGCGGTGCGCAGGGCGTGACCCTCGTGGGGGCCTGGCGTGGTGGCTAGGAGCGTTCCCCGCCGGGCACCCAGAGGACGTCGCCCAGCTCGCGGTTCGCGTGGCGGGCGAGGATGAACAGCAGGTCCGAGAGGCGGTTGAGGTAGGTGATGGCGAGCTGGTTCATGGAGTCGGCGTGGTCCGCCCATGCCGCCCAGGCCGAGCGCTCGGCCCGGCGTACCACGGTGCGGGCGACGTGCAGGTGGGCCGCGCCCGCGGTGCCGCCGTTGAGGATGAAGGAGCGCAGCGCCGGCAGGTCCTCGTTGAACTCGTCGCACCAGCCCTCGAGCCGGTCCACGTAGGCCTGCTCGATCCGCAGCGGCGGGTGCTCGGGGTCGGCCACCACCGGCGTGCACAGGTCGGCCCCCACGTCGAAGAGGTCGTTCTGGACCCGCGTCAGGACCCCGACGACCTCCTCGGCCAGGTCCCCGGTCGCCAGTGCCACGCCGATGTGGGCGTTGGCCTCGTCGACGTCGGCGTACGCCGCCAGCCGGGTGTCGGTCTTGGCGGTCTCGGAGAAGTCGCCGAGCCGGGTCGTGCCGCCGTCTCCGGTGCGCGTGTAGATGCGGGTGAGGTTGACCATGGCTGCACTGTAGGACTCCGCCGGAGCGCGTCCGCTCACGGGAGCCTCGCTAGGTTCGGGGGCATGGACCGGCGGAGCACCACCACCGCGCTCGCCGCGGCTCCGGCGCTGGCGCTGGCCGTCGCCGGGCTCGTCCATCCCCACTCGCTCACCACGGAGTCCGCCGACACCTGGCTGTGGCTGCACCTCGTCGGGATGTTCGTCTTCCCGCTCGTCGGCGCGGGCCTGGTCGTGCCGCTGCGGGGGCGGCGTGACCCGCTCGCCTGGGGCGTGAGGGCGGCCGCCTTCGTCTACGCCGTCGCCTACACCGCTCTCGACGTGATCAGCGGCGTCACCGCCGGGTACGTCACCGGCCGGCTGCCGGCGGGGGCGTCCCGGCCGGAAGAGGTCTCGTGGATCTTCCGGATCGGCACCCCGGTCGGTGAGGTGGGCTCCTGGGCGCTCCTGCTCGCGACCACGCTGCTGCTCGTCGACGGCGTCCACCGGCTGCGCGTGCGCGCCCTCTCGCTGGTGACCCTGCCGCTGGGTGCGTGGGGCGTCCACGTCGACCACATCTTCTCCCCGACGGGTGTGGCGGGGATGCTCCTGATCGCCGTCGGCACCGCAGCCGCCGTCTGGTGGTCCGATCCTCCGCCACCTGCGCGACACGCGGCCTGATCGGGCGGCCTTGGCAACCGATCCGGGGTGACGGGCGTCATAGTGGGTGACAGGGGGAGCCGCCCCGGACGGGTGGCGACTTTCGGAGGGGTCGGGCCGACGCGGGGCGGACCGGCAGAACGGGGCAGACGATGGACATCCTCACCGACGGTCCGACGCTGGTGCTCTGCGGCGACTTCGACGCGCGGAGCACCTCCCGGGTGCGCTCCGCGCTCCACGAGCGCCTCGAGGAGAGCGAGCACGAGGTCGTCGTCGACCTCACCCACGTCGAGTCCGTCGACCTGCCGGCGCTGCGGGTGCTCGCCTACGCCAGCCACGCCGCCCCGCGCACCGGCCACCACGTGACGCTGCGCGGCTGCGGTCCCCAGGTGCTCCGGATGCTCCACCTCTCGCGCCTGATCCGCTTCGTCGAGGTCGACCGCGACGCCGCCTGAGCGCCTCCTGCGGACCGAGATCGTGTGCAGAACCCCACACGGCCAAGCGGTTACCAGCGCGTAGCCCACGGGCCTACCCTTCGAGCCATGAGCGAGAAGGACCGCCCCTGGGTGATGCGGACGTACGCCGGCCACTCGACCGCCGCGGCGTCCAACGCCCTCTACCGCACCAACCTGGCCAAGGGGCAGACCGGGCTCTCGGTCGCCTTCGACCTGCCCACCCAGACCGGCTACGACCCGGACTCTCCGCTCGCCCGGGGCGAGGTCGGCAAGGTCGGCGTGCCCGTGCCCCACCTGGGCGAGATGCGGCGGCTCTTCGACGACATCCCGCTGACGGAGATGAACACGTCGATGACCATCAACGCGGTCGCGATGTGGCTGCTGGCGATGTACCAGGTGGTCGCGGAGGAGCAGAACCCCGACCTCTCCCCGGAGGAGGTCGCCGCCCAGCTCGCCGGCACCACCCAGAACGACATCATCAAGGAGTACCTCTCGCGGGGGACGTACGCGTTCCCGCCCGAGGCGTCCATGCGGCTGATCGCCGACATGATCGCGTACACGGTCCACCAGGTCCCGAAGTGGAACCCGATCAACATCTGCAGCTACCACCTGCAGGAGGCCGGCGCGACGCCGACGCAGGAGCTGGCCTACGCGCTGTGCACCGCGATCGCGGTGCTCGACCAGGTGAGGTCGTCCGGCCAGGTCTCCGAGGAGGACTTCGGCCGGGTGGTCGGCCGGATCTCCTTCTTCGTCAACGCCGGCGTCCGCTTCGTCGAGGAGACCTGCAAGATGCGGGCCTTCGTCGAGCTGTGGGACCAGATCACCCGGGAGCGGTACGGCGTCACCGACCCCAAGATGCGCCGCTTCCGCTACGGCGTGCAGGTCAACTCGCTCGGCCTCACCGAGGCGCAGCCGGAGAACAACGTGCAGCGGATCGTCCTGGAGATGCTGGGCGTCACGCTCAGCAAGAACGCCCGCGCCCGGGCCGTCCAGCTCCCCGCCTGGAACGAGGCCCTCGGGCTGCCGCGCCCCTGGGACCAGCAGTGGTCGTTGCGGCTGCAGCAGGTGCTGGCCTACGAGTCCGACCTTCTCGAGTACGACGACATCTTCGACGGCTCGCACGTCATCGAGGCGAAGGTCGCCGAGCTGGTCGAGGGCGCGCGGGCCGAGATCGACCGGGTGCAGGCGATGGGCGGCGCGATCGAGGCCGTGGAGTACATGAAGCAGGAGCTGGTCTCCTCCCACGCCACCCGCCGGGCGCGGATCGAGTCGGGGGAGGAGACGATCGTCGGCGTCAACAGGTACGAGACCACCGAGCCCTCCCCGCTGACCGCCGACCTCGACGGGGCGATCATGGCGGCGGACCCGGAGGCCGAGCAGACCGCCCTGGCGGGGCTGGCGGCCTGGAAGGCGCAGCGCGACGAGACCGAGGTCACCGACGCGCTGGCCGCGCTGGCCGCAGCCGCCAAGACCGACGCCAACCTGATGGCGCCGACCCTGGTCGCGGCGCGCGCCGGTGCGACGA
The DNA here is from genome assembly GCF_004564375.1 of Nocardioides euryhalodurans. Classification (NCBI taxonomy): domain Bacteria; kingdom Bacillati; phylum Actinomycetota; class Actinomycetes; order Propionibacteriales; family Nocardioidaceae; genus Nocardioides; species Nocardioides euryhalodurans. The sequence continues at coordinate 1,095,262 of NZ_CP038267.1, read as the reverse complement.
CGGGGGAGTGGGCGGCCACGCTGCGCGAGGTGTTCGGGGAGTACCGCGGACCCACCGGCGTCTCCGGCGCGGTCGGGGTCGTGGAGGCGGGCGAGGAGCTGACCGCCGTGCGCGCCCGGGTGCGGGAGACCGGTGAGGAGCTCGGCGGCCGGCTCCGGCTGCTGGTCGGCAAGCCCGGCCTCGACGGCCACTCCAACGGCGCCGAGCAGGTCGCGGTCCGGGCCCGGGACGCCGGCTTCGAGGTGATCTACCAGGGCATCCGGCTCACGCCCGAGCAGATCGTCGCGGCCGCGGTCGCGGAGGACGTCCACTGCGTCGGGCTCTCCATCCTCTCCGGCTCCCACATGGAGCTGGTGCCGACGGTGCTCGACGGGCTGCGCGAGGCCGGCCTCGACGACGTGCCCGTGATCGTCGGCGGGATCATCCCCGACTCCGACGGCCGCCGGCTGCGGGAGGCCGGGGTTGCGGCCGTCTTCACGCCGAAGGACTTCGGCCTCACCGAGATCATGGGTGGCATCGTCGACGAGATCCGCCGGGCCCACGGGCTGGACTGACGGACGGCCCGGGGCTCACCAGCCCCAGGAACCGGGCCCGCCCTTGAAGGGACCGACCACGCGCGAGGTCACCCAGCCGCCGTAGAAGCCGCCCTCCTGGGGACGCACCGCCTCACCGTCGACCGTGCACGCGTCGACCGCGCCGGGCATCACGGCGAGGTGGTCGCCGATCACCTCGAACCCGTGGGCGGGGCGGGGATAGGTCCACGCGGCGCGCGGTGCCCGACGGCCACCGGCCGACAGGTCGAAGTACGCGGCCTCGCCCTTCCACTCGCAGTGGGTCGTGCCGTCGACCGGCAGCAGCACGCCCTCGGCGAAGGCCGAGCGCGGCAGGTAGTACGTCGGCGGGTGGCTGGTCTCCAGGACGCGGTAGGTCTTCGTCGACCGGGCGACGAGCTCGCCACCGAGGCGCACCTCGACCGTCTCGCTGCTCGGCTCGACCCGCGGTGGCCGGGGGTAGTCCCAGACCGACTCCTGGCCCGGCCCGACCGGATCGGGGATGACGCGAGGCATGCCGACAGCCTAGGCATAGCCTCGAACCATGAGCGACCTGCAGTGCCCGGCCCGGATCCTGCTGGTGCGGGAGCGCCCGGCGGTCGGCGCCGGAGGCATCCGGACGGCCGCGGAGTACGACGCCCCGGTGGACCTCGCCGAGCTCGCCGACCGTCATCGGGGCGAGACGGTGGTGGTCGTGGGGGAGCACCCGCACGGGCCGGGGGACGTGCTGGTCGAGATCGACGCCGACGGCTGGCGCGTCACTCCGTGGGACGGCGACGACGTTGAGGCAAGGCTTACCTAAGCAGGCTGCTACAGTGCCGCCGTGGGCAAGGACAAGAAGAAGGGGAAGAAGGGCGAGGCAGGCCTCGCGAAGCTCCCCAAGAAGAAGTGCTGCGAGTCGAAGTCGCGGTGCAACCGCTGCCCCCTGCGCATGCTCAAGGAGGGCAGCCTTCCTGCCGGCTACACCGTCCACAAGCGCAAGCTGGTGACGGTCGAGAAGGCCATCAGCATCAAGGCCGCCAAGCAGGCGAAGAAGGCCGGGACGGCAGCCTGAGGACAGGCAAACCTTCGATGCACCCGGACAGCGCACCTGCGATGCTCGGCACCGGACGTCGTACTCGCGAACCCCAGGAGTGAGAAGTGCCCGCACCACGCTTCGTCGATCAGCTCAACACCCAGATCGGCAACGAGCTGGCCGCCCACAACCAGTACCTCGCCTGCGCGGTCTACTACGACGCGCTGACGATGCCGCAGATGGCGGCCCTCTTCTACGGCCAGGCGCTCGAGGAGCGCGGGCACGCGATGATGATGGTCCAGTACCTCCTCGACACCGACGCGGAGGTCGTGATCCCGGGCGTCGACGCCCCGCGGGCCACCTTCGAGGACGTCGTCGCACCGGTGCAGCTCGCGCTCGAGCAGGAGCGCCGCGTCACCGAGCAGATCAACAGCCTGCTGCGGATCGCCCGCGAGGAGTCCGACTTCGCTTCCGAGCAGTTCATGCAGTGGTTCATCAAGGAGCAGGTCGAGGAGGTCGCCACCATGACCGACCTGCTCGCGGTCGTCTCGCGCAACCGCGACGACATCGAGGACATCGAGGAGTACGTCGCCCGCGAGCAGTCCTCCGAGGCCGACGACCCGACCGCCCCGCGCGAGGCGGGCGCCTGACAGCAGCGCCGCTCCACGGCAGGATCGTCCCGTGCGTGTGATCGTGGTCGGTGCCGGGGTCGTGGGGCTGAGCTGTGCCCTGCGGCTGCTCGAGGACGGCCACGACGTGGCGGTCCTCGCGCGCGACCTGCCGCTCGAGACGACCTCGGCGGTGGCCGCTGCCCTCTGGTACCCCTACCGCGCCCTGCCGCAGGACCGGGTCACGGCCTGGGCGAGCCGCTCGCGCGAGGTCTTCACCGAGCTCGCCGGCGACGACGCCACCGGGGTCCGGCTCCGGGAGGGGATCGAGGTCTTCACCGAGGCCCAGCCGGACCCGTGGTGGGCCGCCGCGGTGCCCGACCTGCGTCGGAGGCCGAGGCTGCCCGACGGGTACGTCGACGGCTGGTCGTTCCTCGCCCCGGTCGTCGAGATGCCCGTCTACCTGACCTGGCTGCGCGACCGGGTCCTCGCAGGCGGTGGCTCGGTGACCCGCCTCGCGCTGGCGGCCCTGCCCTCCGGGGGAGACCTGGTCGTCAACTGCTCCGGGCTGGGGGCGCGCCACCTCGCCGGCGACCCGACCGTGCTCCCGGTGCGCGGCCAGGTCGCGATCGTGGAGCAGCCGGGGATCGACCGCTGGATGCTCGACGGTGCGGGACCGACGTACGTCGTGCCGCGCGCGGACGACGTCGTGGTCGGTGGCACCGACGACGAGGGCGAGTGGGACCGTGCCCCGGTCGCCGAGGTGACGCGGGAGATCCTCGCGCGGGCGACCAGGCTGGTGCCGGAGCTCGCCGGCGCCCGCGTGCTCCGGACCCGGGTGGGGCTCCGGCCGACCCGTCCGGTGGTGCGGCTCGAGCGCGTGGGGCACGTCGTGCACGCCTACGGGCTCGGCGGCGCCGGGGTGACGCTGAGCTGGGGCGTCGCCGACGAGGTGGCCTCCCTCGCAGGTGCCGACGGCACCTCGGCCACGGCCGGGTAACGCACCTCCCACGCGTCGGTGACGATGTGACAGAAGTGTGCGGTGGGGGAGAAATGCGTTCCTAGGATGCAGCGGTGCCCACGCTCTCCCAGCCCACGCCTGAGGTCCTCTCGGGGATCGTGGACGCCTCGCCCGACGCGCTCGTCGTCGTCGCGCGGGACGGGGCGGTCCGCTTCGCGAACACTGCGGCGGAGTCCCTCTTCGGGCGCCCCCGGGACGAGCTCGTCGGCGCCCGTGTCGCCGACCTGGTCCCCGACCTCGGGCTGGTCGTCAGCAGCGAGCGCCTGGAGCTGGTCGCGGTGGGTCCCGCAGGCGAGCTGCCGGTCGAGGTGTGGGCCAGTCCCGTGTCGGACGCGGGCGAGCCGCTGCTCGCCGTCACGGTCCGCGACCTGCGCGGTCGTCCCTCCCTGGCGGAGGCCTCCGCGAGAATGCGAGACGACCTGATCGCGAGCGTCTCCCACGAGCTGCGGACCCCGCTGACCTCGATCATCGGCTACACCGAGATCCTCGTCGACATGGGGGAGCAGGCCGTCTCCCAGCAGGCGGCCGAGCTGCTCTCGGTGATCGAGCGGAACGCCGCGCGCGAGCTGCGGCTCGTCGAGGACCTGCTGACGCTCGCGTCGCTCAAGACCTCCGGGCTGGCGTTCTGCGCGTCCCCGACGGACCTCGTCGCCGTCGTCGCCGACGTCGTGGGTGACCATGCGTCAACCGCGACCGAGGCCGGCGTCCAGCTCCACCACTCGGGTCCCTCGCAGCTGTGGGTCGCCGGCGACGTCGCCCGGCTCGGCCAGGTCGTGCGCAACCTCGTCGGCAACGCCCTCAAGTTCACCCCGGCCGGGGGGCGGGTCGTCGTCGAGCTCTCGGCCCAGGCCACCCATGGCGTCCTCGTGATCACCGACCAGGGGGTCGGCGTCGCCGCCGAGGAGCTGCCCCGCGTCTTCGAGCGGCTCTACCGCGGTGCCCACGCGGTCGCCGCCCACCTCCCCGGTGCCGGGCTCGGACTGCCGATCGTCAAGGGGATCGTGGACGCGCACGGCGGCGACATCGACGTGGAGAGCGAGCAGGGTCGCGGAACCCGCTTCGTGGTGCGGATCCCCCTCGCCACCGGCTAGGACGTGACGGTCGGGTCCCCGTCGCCCCCGTGCGGGGACCCGACCGTCACGCCGTGGCCGGAGGTCAGGCCGGGGCGGGCAGCGGCACGACGGCCACGACCGCGTCCGGGTCGATCGGCCCGAGCACGTGGGGGAAGGTCTCCTCGCCCACGGGCTCCTCCACGACGGGGGCTCGGAGCAGGTCGGTGTCGATCTCCAGCAGCACGAGCGGCTCTCCGACGTCGGCGTACCAGCGCCGCAGGACCTCGCGCCACTGGTCCTCGCGGCTGGCGTGGATGAAGCCCTCCTCCGCCAGGGTCCGGCCGCGGGTGGAGGTGGTGTAGCTGCCGGAGGCCCGTGCCTCCTCCCAGTCGGCGACCGTGGCGACGTGGAAGATCCGCATCAGAAGAGCCGATGCTCGGAGTCGTCGATGCCGCGCAGCGCGTCGTAGTCGACGACGGCGCAGGCGATGCCGCGGTCGGTCGCCAGCACCCGGGCCTGCGGCTTGATCTCCTGGGCGGCGAAGATGCCGCGGACCGCGCCCTTGCGGGTGAGGGCGGGGTCGCGGTTGAGCAGCTCGAGGTAGCGGGTCAGCTGCTCGACGCCGTCGATCTCGCCCCGACGCTTGATCTCGACCGCGACGCTGAGCCCCTCGGCGTCGCGGCACATCAGGTCGACCGGACCGATCGCCGTCGGGAACTCCCGGCGTACGAGCGAGAGGCCGGCGGCGAGGCTGGCGGGGTGCTCGGCGAGCAGCTCCTGGAGGTGCTTCTCGACGCCGTCCTTCTGCAGGCCGGGGTCGACGCCGAGGTCGTGGCTGGAGTCGTGGTGGACCTCCTCGAGGAGGATCCGCAGGGTGTCGTCGCTCTTGGCGCCGGTGACCGTCCACTCGACGATGCCGTCCTCGGTCACGCCCTCGCGGACCGTGCACGGCGGCGACATCCAGTTCAGCGGCTTGTAGGAGCCGCCGTCGGAGTGCACGAGGACCGAACCGTCGGCCTTCACCATGAGCACACGGGTCGCCATCGGGAGGTGCGCGGTCAGTCTTCCCGCGTAGTCGACCTGACATCGGGCCACGACGAGTCTCACGGACCGGAATCTATCGCGGGCCAGGGCAACGGTCTCAGGCGGGCAAGATCCACAGGACGGTAACCGGACGCCTACAAAGGTTGCCGCTGTCTACTTTCTTCAGGACGAACGTGTTCAACTCGAGCCGTTCCGATCGTGGGGGTCGGACTTTTCACGTTTGTCGGGGGATAACGTGCTTCTGCGCATTTCGCGTCTCTTCATTTCTGTTCTCGTCGGTATGGGTCTGGTCCTCGTGACCGTGCCACCGGTCCAGGCGGCCAACCAGCGGCCCGTCATCCGGGCGATCGCCGACCGCACCGTGTCGGGCCAGGACACCGTCCGCATCGCGCCCAGGGTGCGCGACGACGGACCGGCCAGGAGGCTCCGGTTCGCCGCGAGCGGCCGGCCGCTGTGGCTCAAGCTCGACCGCCGGACCGGGCTGCTGCGCGGCACCGTGCCGCCGGCCGCCATGGGGCGGAGCTTCCGCCTCGTGCTGCGGGTGAGCGACGGGCGGCGGACCGACAGCGAGGTCTTCCGGATCAGGGTCCGCCGCAACCAGGCGCCGACGCTGGGCGAGATCGCGCCGCAGACCGTCGAGGCCGGCCAGCCGTACAGCTACGCGATCGAGGGCGAGGACAGCGACGGGCCGAAGGCGCTGCGCTACTCCGTCAGCGGTCAGCCGGCCTGGCTCACGCTCGACCGCACCACCGGTGTCCTGAGCGGGACGGCCGAGGGTTCCGGCGTCCGGGAGATCACGGTCTGGGCGAGCGACGGCCGCAAGAGCTCCCCGGAGCGCGTCCTGCGCCTGACGGTCACGGAGCCCGCCGTCGACAACACCGAGCCGTTGGTCGACGACCAGACGATGACGGTGGACGAAGGCCCCGCCGGTGCCGAGGTCGGCACGCTGGTCGGTGACGACGCCGACGGCGACGAGCTCACCTGGAGCCTGTCCGGCGACGGCCACCAGGACTTCTCCGTCGACCCCGAGTCCGGGACCGTCACCTCCGAGGTGACGCTGGACCACGAAGCCCGCCGCCGCTACGACCTCACGGCCACGGCCTCCGACGGCACCACCAGCACCACCGCCGACCTGGTCGTCACGGTGTCCGACGTCGACGAGGCGCCGGTCGTGACCGCGATCGACGACCGCACCGTCACCGAGGACCAGCTGGTCGTCCCGGCCATCGCCGTCGAGGCGACCGACCCCGAGGGCGCACCGGTCGAGATCTCCGTGACCGGGCTCCCGCAGGGCCTGGCCTACGACGCCGCCACCGACACCGTCACCGGCTCCCCGAGCCTCCCGGGCACCTACGCCGTGCAGGTCTCTGCCAGCGACGGCACGCTCGTCGGCGGCACCGGCTTCGAGCTGGCCGTGGAGCCCACCAACGACGCCCCGGAGCTGGCCAACCAGGACCTGTCCGTGGCCGAGGGCACCGAGGACGAGACCGTCATCGGAACCCTTGCCGCGAGTGACGAGGAGGGCGACGAGCTCACCTTCGCCGGTGGCACGGCCGTGTTCGGCGTCTCACCGGCCGGCGAGGTGCGCGTGATCGACGGTGACGCCCTGACCGACGGCAGCGGACCCTTCTCGGTGCCGGTCTCGGTCACGGACGGCGACGCCACCACCAACGCGGTGCTGACGGTGACGGTCACCGACGTCGACAGCCCGCCCGTGGCCGAGGACGACACCTTCGAGGTCGCCGAGGACGCCCCGACCGGCACCAGCGTCGGGACCGCCACGGCCTCCGACGCCGACGGCGACACCGTCTCGTGGGCCATCACCGGCGGCAACGCCGAGGGTGCCTTCGCGATCGACGCGGCGACCGGCGAGATCACCGTCGCCGGCCTGCTCGACCACGAGGACGTCGACACCTACGCCCTCGAGGTCGAGGCCACCTCGACCACGCTGAGCGACAGCGCCACCGTGACGATCGACGTCACCGACGTCGACGAGGCGCCGTCCGTCGAACCGATCGACGACGTGACGACCGCCGAGGACGAGGCGATGGCGCCGGTCCAGGTCGTCACGAGCGACCCCGAGGGCGACGACGTCACGGTCACCGTGACCGGGCTGCCCGCGGGCGTCGACTACGCCCCCGGCCCCGGCACCATCGCGGGGACGCCCACCGACTCCGGCACGTTCGAGGTCGACGTCACCGCCGACGACGGCGCGCTGACGCGGACCGAGTCGTTCGTCCTCGAGGTGACGCCGGCCAACGACGCACCCGTGCTGGTGCCGGTCGACGACGTGACGTTGGAGGAGGGCTCTGCGCTGGAGCCGATCCAGCTGTCGGCGACCGACGCCGACGACGACGACCTGGTCTTCGAGGTCGGGACGCTGCCGACCGGGCTGTCCTTCGACGCCGAGCAGGCGCGGATCACGGGCACTCCCACGGTGGGCGGCAGCTACGTCGTCTCCGTGACGGTGCGGGACGGCAACGGCGGCACCGACGGGGACGACTTCGTCCTGACGGTCACCGACGTCAACGACGCGCCGGTCCTCGGCGCGCCTGACCCGGCCCTGGTCGAGCTCGTCCAGGACGAGCCGGTCGACGTCGACGTCACGGTGCCGGCCGTCGACGAGGAGGGTGACGCCGTCACCTTCGCCGCCACCGGGCTGCCCGAGGGGGTCACCGCCGAGGGGACGGGCACCGGGGTCAGCCTTGGAGGCGCCGCCGAGGAGACGGGCGACTTCCCGGTCACCGTCACCGCGGAGGACGCCCGGGGTGCCACCAGCACCACCACGTTCGACGTCGTCGTGACCGAGCCGCCCGCCGTGTCGTGCTCGCCGATCTCGACGCTGGAGTGCGCCGACGTGCCTGTCACGCTGCCCTACGAGCTCGACTTCGACGGCACCGAGGGTGGCCTCGACGACACCGGCTTCACCATGGTGGACCCGCCGTCCCTGCGCGGCGGCGTCGACCAGGCGCCCGCGCCCTCGACGCCGACGTACGCCGACGTGCCGGGCTTCGAGCCCGGGCAGGTGGGTGTCGCCGGCGGCGCGCTGACCATCACGGCCACCAAGGGCATCCAGTTCCGCGCCCCCGGCCAGTCACCCGCGGCCACGGCACCGAACGCGCTCCTCAACGGGCTCGGCGTGGGTGTCAGCGGGTCGACGACCGGCTACGACCTGTCGACGACCGTGGTCGCCCCGACCTTCCCGGGTCCCGACAACGGCGCCCAGCAGGGCGGCCTGTGGTTCGGCCTCGACGAGGACGACTACGTGAAGGCGGTCGTCTCCCGGGTCACCGCCACCACCAACAAGGTGCAGCTGCTCACCGAGGTGGGCGGGGTCGCGACCCCTGGCACCACGTACGAGATGAACAGCGCGCCCTTCGCGACGGGCACCGACGTCGAGCTCGAGCTGGAGGTCGTCGACGGCCCCGGCACGGGGACCACCGGCGGCACCGCGCAGCTCTACTACACCGTCGGGAGCGGCCAGCGCACCCTGCTGGCCGACGTGACCACGCCGAGCCGGACCTCGATGAGCGTCCCGCAGGCCTGGTTCGACGGGGCGGCGCTCGAGGGACAGGACGCCCAGTCGTTCGCCGGCCTCTTCGCCACCAAGCGCAACGCGCAGGCGGCCCAGCAGCAGCTGGTGACCTTCGGTGACTTCGCGGTCACCGAGCACGTCGTGCCCAACACGGCGCCCGTCGTGGTGCCTGTCGACGACCAGACGGCGACCGAGGAGGAGGCCTTCGGCCCGCTCACGGTGACCGCGACCGACGCCGACGGCGACGAGCTCACGGTCGAGTCCGACCTCGACGTGGAGGGGCTCTCCTTCACCGACGAGGGCGATGGCACCGCCACCCTCAAGGGCACGCCCGCTGCCGGCACCGCCGGCAGCTATGACGTCACCGTCTCGGCGAGCGACGGGGAGGACACCGACGAGGAGTCCTTCACGCTGACCGTCGAGGAGCCGGCGGCTCCCGAGCCGGCCTGCGCGCCGCTCACCACCGAGGGCTGCAGCACCGTCCCGGTGACCACGCCGTTCTCGCTGGACTTCGAGGCGGACCAGGGTGGCCTCGACGGCACCGGCTTCACGATGGTCGACCCGCCGTCCTCGCGCGGCAACGTCGACCAGGCGCCGGCGCCGGCCACCCCGTCCTTCCCGACCGTGCCCGGCTTCGAGCCCGGCCAGGTCGGTCTCACCGGCGGCAACCTCGTGATCGACGCGACCAAGGGCATCGCCTACCGCAAGCCCGTCGACAGCGCCGGCACCAACTCCCAGCTCAACGCGCTGGGGGTCGGGCTCGCGGGCGGCGGCGAGGGCTACGAGCTCCGCACCACCGTGGACGCCCCGACCTTCCCGAGCAGCGCTGCTGCGACCGGGACGCAGAGCCAGCAGGGCGGGCTCTGGTACGGCCTCGGCGAGGACGACTTCGTCAAGCTCGCCGTGGTCCGGACCACCAGCGGGCTCAACAAGGTCCAGCTGGTCAAGGAGGTCGGTTCGATCGCGCAGCCGGCGACGACGTACGAGCTCAACTCGTCGACCTTCGCGTCCGGCCAGGACGTCGAGCTGGTGCTGACGATCGACGCCTCCGGTGCCACGCCGGTGGTCCGTGCCGCCTACCGCGTCGCGGGCGGCCAGCTCACGACGCTCACCGACGCCGCCAACCCGGCCAGCCCGGCGCTGCCGCTGCCGGAGGCGTTCGTCGCGGGCGAGGCGCTGCCGGCGGGCGACGCCGGTCCGGTCGCCTTCGGTGGCCTGTACGCGACCAAGCGCGGGGCTGCCGCCACCGACAACATCGCCGTGCGGTTCGAGCAGTTCGCGGTGGAGTCGCTGGGCGGCCAGACCGGTCCGTTCGTGCCGGTCGACGTCCGGGTCAACTTCCAGTCCGAGACGGCTCCGGTCCCGGCCGGCTTCCTGCGTGACTTCGGCCAGGCCTACGACCAGCGCACCGCGGCCGACCAGGGCGACGGTGACCACACCTACGGCTGGGTCCGCGCCAACAGCGCCGAGGGCCTGTCGCTGGTCACCAACGGTCGCGACCGCAACCGTGCCGACATCGCCCAGGAGCTCGACACCGTGATGCACATGCAGTACGGCGACGTGCCGGACGGCAACTGCACCGCCAACGTGTGCCAGGACGGCGACTGGCAGCTCGCCGTCGAGGACGGCACGTACGACGTGACCGTCGCCGTGGGCGACCAGATGGGCGCGACGGCGTACGACTCGCAGCACGCGGTCAACGTCGAGAACCAGGTGCTGATCGAGCAGTTCCAGGGAACCGCCGCCGAGGAGTTCCGCGTCGCGACCACTCGCGTGGGTGTCGTCGACGGGGAGCTCACGGTCTCGGCCCAGGGCGGCACCAACACCAAGATCGCCTGGGTGCGGGTCCGCTCGGCGAGCGCGTCCGAGGCCGACCCGTGGCCGTTCGTCGTGGACGTCCGGCCGGGCAACCGTTCGACCGGCGCCGTGCTCGACGAGGGCATCGCGACCGACCTGCACCTGGTCGGCACCAACGCCGACCCGGGCCCGGTCGACGAGGCCACGGTCACCACCGACACGGTCAAGCTGTTCGAGGTGCTGCCGGGCGGGGCCGCGGTCGCCGTGCCGGGCAACGCCAACACCTCGGGCGGCGGTGACACGATCAACTTCCAGCAGTCGGGTCCGCTCGACGCCAACACGACCTACCGCTTCGTGGTCGACGGCGTCGAGGACGAGCTCGGCAACGAGTTCGTGCCCTTCACCTCGGTCTTCACCACCGGCACCACGAGCGGTGGCGGCGACGGCGGGGAGTTCAGCCCCGTCACGGGCGTCAACTTCGAGAAGGTCGACACCGGCAAGAACGGCAAGTACTTCGCCTCCCTGGTCGTGCACGACGGCTTCCTCTGGGCGACGACCATCGGGCAGGGCATGTTCCGCTACCCGATCAACGCCGACGGAACCCTCGGGGCGGAGCAGGCGATCAATGCCTTCGCCGGCCGCGCCGCCATCGGCCTGGTCTTCGACCGCGAGGACCCCGACGTCGCCTGGGTGACCAACGCGACCGCCAACCTCGGCAACGAGTCGGCGACCTTCGGGTCCAAGCTGACCCGGGTCGACTTCGGCAGCAGCGTGGCCAACCCGACGCTCACCGACGTGTTCGTCAACCTGCCCCGCTCGGCCAAGGACCACCTGTCCAACTCGCTGTCCTACGGACCCGGGGGAGACCTCTACTTCCTGCAGGGCTCCAACCAGGCCGCGGGCGACCCGGACGGCGCCTGGGGCAACCGGGGCGAGACGCTGCTCAGCGCGGCGCTGCTCACCTTCGACCCGGACGAGGTCTGGGCGCAGGTGCAGGCCAGCGGCGCGATCAACGTGCAGACGGTCGACAAGGGCGGGCCCTACAACCCGTTCGTGGCCAACGCCCCGCTGAAGATCTACGCCAGCGGCATCCGCAACGCCTACGACCTGGTGCACACCGCCGAGGGGCGGCTCTACGTGCCGACCAACGGAACGGCCAGCGGCGGCAACAGCCCCGGCGTCAACGCCAGCGGCGGCACGCTCACCCGGACCGGCCAGGTGCCCGGCCAGGACGTCACCGAGGTGTGCAACACCCGGCGCGTCGACGGGTCGCCCTACACGGCCCCGTCGGTGCCGGCGGTGACCAACCACTCCACGCAGCGCGACTTCCTCTTCGACGTCGAGCAGGGCGGCTACTACGGTCACCCGAACCCGAGCCGCTGCGAGTGGGTGCTCAACAACGGCGGGCTGCCCGAGGGTGCCGGCTCCAACGGCTCGCAGTACGCGCCGACCGTGCAGCCGGACCGCAACTACCGCGGCTGGGCCTACGACTTCGAGTTCAACAAGTCGCCCAACGGCGTCGTCCAGTACCGCTCGTCCACCTTCGGCGGGAAGCTGAAGGGTCGGCTGATGGTCGTCCGCTTCTCGAACTTCGACGACGTCATCACGCTGCAGCCCGGTTCGGACGGCGACATCCTCGGCGGCCAGGCCGGCAGCACCATCGGCGGCCTGTCCGGGTTCGACGACCCGCTGGACATCGTCGAGGACACCGACACCGGCAACCTGTACGTCAACTCCTACGACCAGTCGGGCGGGCAGCCCAAGCTCTACCTGCTGCGCGTCCCGTCCGGTGAGCAGGCTGCCTCCCTCGAGCCGAGCACCGAGCGACTCGTCGCCAACCAGCCCACCGGCTCCGGCGCGTTGTCGATGGGCACCGTCCGGTTCACCAATACCGGGCAGCAGGCCGCGACGGTCACCGGCGCGACGATCGGCGGCTCCGGGGCGGCGGCGTACTCCCGCACGCTCAGCCGGGCGCTGCCCGCGACGGTCCCGGCCGGTGAGTCGATCGACGTCACCGTCTCCTTCGACCCCTCGGCCGAGGGCGTCGCGCCCGGGTCGCTGACCCTGACGACGAGCACGGGCAGCGTCCCGGCCGTCCCGCTCCGCGGTCTCGGGACCGACGGCGAGGGCGGTTCGGCGGAGCCGTCGCTGCAGTACGTCTTCGACACGCTGCAGCTCGGCATCGACACCGGCGACGACAACGACGCGACGCCCGACATGCACAGCAGCACCACCGAGCGGGTCTCGCCGACCCTCGGCGACTCGCTGGACGTCGAGTCCTTCGAGCGGTTCACCGACGGGCCGGTGACGGTCGAGCCGCTGGCCGTGTTCGGGCCGGGCGCCAACAACCCCGTGACGCAGGTGTCGTGGTACGCCACCGACGCCCCGGGCTCGCCGTCGTCGCTGTTCTCCGTGGGCAACAGCCCGTCGCGCAACGCCCAGGCGCTGCTGCCGACCAGCTCCGGCACCTACCAGTTCGACCCGGGAGCGGCGAGCTTCGGCTTCGTCTCGCGCTGGCCCTTCTTCGCGAACCGGATGGTCTACAGCCAGGACTCGCTCAACACCTTCGCCGGCGCGATCGGCAACCACGTCCGCGTCTACCGGCTGGTCGAGGGCGGCTCCGTCGTCCCGCACGCCTTCGTGGTCGCCACCGAGGAGCACACCTCCGGCTGGGACTACAACGACGTGGTCTTCATCGTCCGCAACGTCTCTCCCGTCGGTGACGGCGAGGAGGAGCCGCCGCCGCCGGGCGACGCGGTGAAGGTCAACTTCCAGAGCGAGACCGCGCCGGTGCCCTCGGGCTACGTCCGTGACTTCGGCCAGGCGTACGGCGCCCGGAACGACGCCGGCCAGGGGAGCGGGCTCACCTACGGCTGGGTCAACGCGCAGACCGGGGCTGCCGAGGCCCGGGTCGGGACCGGTCGCGACCGCGACCTCAACCCCGACCAGCGCCTCGACACCCTGATGCACATGCAGTACCAGCAGCAGGGCAGCCCGAACTGCACCACCAACAGCTGCACGACCGGTGCCTGGGAGATGTCGGTGCCCGACGGCAGCTACCAGGTCACCGTCGGCGTCGGGGACCCTGCGACCAACCAGGACCCGGAGGCCCACCAGGTCCGGGCCGAGGGCGTGCCCGTGCTGGCGCAGCCGCACGTGCCCACCGGCGCTGCGGGCACGGCCGGTCACCACGCGCAGGCCAGCCAGGTCGTGAGCGTGACCGACGGCCGGATCACGATCGACCCGACCGGCGGCACCAACACCAAGATCAACTACGTCGAGGTGCTCCCGGTCGACGGGGGTGGCGGCGAGACCGTCGCGCAGGTCAACTTCCAGCCGGCGGCCGCGACCACCCCCGCCGGGTGGTCCGCCGACACGGGTGCGCTGTTCAGCACCGCGCGCGGCTACGGCTGGGTCCGGACCGAGGGCGGTGCGGCCAAGACGGCCGACACCCGCCAGCGGACCTCGGGCAGTGCCGTGGACAGCACCCTGATCCTCGTCGACGACGCCGAGGTCGCGGCCGTCAACGACGGCGAGTGGGAGCACGTGCTGCCCAACGGCACGTACACCGTGACGGCGTCGGTCGGTGACCCCGACTACGCCGACTCCACCCACGGCCTGGCCGCCGAGGGCGTCCCGCTCGTCACGGGCTTCGTGCCCTCGGGCCCGGGGGACTACGGCATCGGCTCGGCGACCGTGGAGGTCACCGACGGCCGGCTCACGGTCGCCTCGACCGGCACCAACACCAAGCTGCAGTGGCTCACCGTCGCGGCCGGCTCGGGGGTCGACGCGATCGCGCCGACCGTGTCGTTCGACGTCACCGGCGTCTCGGCTCCGGAGGGCTTCGTCAACCAGGCCACGGTCTCCGCGGAGATCAGCGACGCGGGCGGCTCGGGGATCGAGTTCGTCGACTGGACGCTCGACGGCGAGGAGATCGAGCGGCCCCAGGGCGACTCGCTCGTGGTCGACGAGATCGGCAGCCACACGGTCGAGGTGACGGCGACGGACGCCGCCGGCAACGCGACGACCGAGGAGACGACCTTCGAGGTCGTCGAGGGCTCGGTCTCCGAGATCGCCGTCACCAACCAGGACGCCCAGCGTGTGGGCGACCAGGCGATCCCGGGGATGGCCGAGGACTTCCTCGTCATGCACCACCTGAACAACGTCAACACCGGGGGGACCCACCCCAGCGCCGTCACCCACGACGTCGCGACGCTGCGGATCCGCAACACCGATCCGACCGAGGACCTCGTGGTCTCCGGACTGGAGCTCGGCGCACCGCTGAACCCGACGCAGGGGGTCCGGGCCAGCACGACCAACTTCACGTTCCCCGGCGTCGACCTGCCCCTGACGATCGCGCCGGGTGGTTCCTACGACCTGGCCGTCGACTTCGGCGGGACGGGCTCCCGCGGGATCTACGGGGCGACGCTCATCATCGAGAGCAACGGTGCCAACGACCCGGCGCTGCCGGTCCAGCTCCGGGGCTTCTGGCAGCCGCAGCCCGAGGGTGGCACCGAGCCGACGATGACGCAGATCGCGCGGACGTTCGGCTACACCACCGAGATCGGCGAGCCTCTCGAGGACGAGTTCTCGGGCCCGCTCCAGGGCGACGAGGTGCGCTCGCTGCAGTGGAGGCGGCTCGACCCGAGCCGGCCGGTCACGGCACGACAGCTGACCGCCCTGCACGGGTGCTGCGGGTCCGAGGACTCGATGGCGAGCCCGGTGGCCGGTGCGCACGACGGGGCGTGGGGCCAGTCGTTCTACCCGCGGGCCGCGCAGACCGGCAACGCGACGGCGACCGCACCGTTCCGGCAGGGCACCGCCAACCCGACGGGCAGCTTCGCCCTCACGATCGCGGGCTACACCTCCAACAAGGCGCCGACCCAGACCGACCCGGCCAACCTCGGGATCCGGGTCTGGCCGGTCGAGGTCGACGGAACGGTCGTCCCCGGCGCGTACCTCGTCGGGCAGGACTTCGTCCAGAACGGTTGCGGCGGCGGCAGCGCCAACTGCGACTACCAGGACAACGTCTACCTCGTGACCAACATCGCCCCGGTGGCGTCGCAGGACACCACCGCGCCGACGGCCTCGCCCACCGGGGTCGCCGCACAGGTCCAGGGGTCCGACGTGAGGGTGTCCTGGAACGCAGCGGACGTCGCCGACCTCGGCGGCTACGTCGTCGAGCGCCAGGCGGCCGGGGCCACCACCTGGACCACGGTCAACACGACGCCGGTGGCCGGAACCTCGCTGGTGGACACCACGGCGCCGGGAAGCACCCAGGTGAGCTACCGGGTGCTGGCCGTCGACACCTCCGGCAACCGGGGGGCCCCGTCCAGCACCGCGCAGGTGACGACGCCGGCCCGGCCGCAGTCGGCCATCCGCATCAACGCGGGTGGACCGGGGGTCTCGACAGGCGGGGTCGCGTGGGGTGCCCAGCAGTACGGCACCGGCGGCAAGACCTACACCAACAACACCGCCATCGCCGGCACGACCGACGACGTCCTCTACCAGACCGAGTACTCCACGAGCACGGGCAGCATCGCCTACGACGTGCCGGTCCAGAACGGCCGCTACACGGTCAGGCTGCACTTCGCCGAGATCTACTTCGGCGCCCCGGGTGGAGGTCCGGCCGGCAACGGCAGGCGGGTCTTCGACGTCTCGGTCGAGGGCGTGCAGCGGATCAACGACTTCGACATCTTCCGCGAGGTCGGCGCCGCGACGGCCACCGTCAGGAGCTACACCGTGGACGTGACCGACGGCAAGGTCGACGTCGACCTGGCCAGCGTCGTCAACGAGGCCAAGATCTCCGCGATCGAGGTGGTCCCGGCGGGCGCGTAGCGAGCCGTCGTACGCACGGAGCGCAGACGCGGGGAGTGACCGGACCCACACTCCCCGCGCCTCGCTGCCGTGGCAGGATGCCCGCCATGACGAGCACCCCGGCAGCGCGAGAGTTCAGCACCATCGGCGTGATCGGCCTCGGCACCATGGGGGCGGGCATCGCGGAGGTCTTCGCGCGCAACGGCTACACGGTCGTGGGTGCCGAGCAGAACGACGAGGGCGTGGCCCGCGGGCGACAGCACCTCGAGCACTCGACCGGCCGTGCGGTCAAGCGCGGCAAGATGACCGAGTCGGAGCAGGCCGAGCTGCTCGGCCGGATCACCCTGACGACCGAGATGAAGGACCTCGCCGACGCCGACCTCGTCGTCGAGGCGGTCGTGGAGTCGCTGGAGACCAAGAAGGCGATCTTCCGGGCCCTCGACGACATCGTCTCGCCCGACGCGATCCTGGCTACCAACACCTCCTCGCTCAGCGTCACCGAGATCTCGACCGCCAACGCGCGGCCGGGCCGGGTCGTGGGCGTGCACTTCTTCAACCCCGCCCCCGTCCAGAACCTCGTCGAGATCGTCCGCACCGTCGTCACCGAGCCCGCCGTGCTCGCCGAGGTCCAGGCTCTGCTCCAGCGGCTCGGCAAGAACCCCGTGGTGTGCGGCGACAAGGCCGGCTTCATCGCCAACACGCTGCTCTTCGGCTACCTCAACCACGCGGTGTCGATGTACGAGCACAAGTACGCCTCCCGCGAGGACATCGACGCCGCGATGCGGTTCGGGTGCGGCTACCCGATGGGGCCGCTGGCGCTGCTCGACCTGATCGGGCTCGACACGGCGTACGAGATCCTCGACACGATGTACAAGCAGGGCCGCGACCGGCTGCACGCCCCGGCGCCGATCCTC
Organism: Nocardioides euryhalodurans; assembly: GCF_004564375.1. NCBI lineage: Bacteria > Bacillati > Actinomycetota > Actinomycetes > Propionibacteriales > Nocardioidaceae > Nocardioides > Nocardioides euryhalodurans. The sequence goes on along the minus strand of NZ_CP038267.1, from coordinate 1,077,908 downwards.
AAGCAGTACGTCACCGCGGGCCTGCTGGGCCGCAAGTCCGGTCGGGGCTTCTACACCTACGAGGCCCCGGACAGCCCGATCGTCGTGCCGGACGTGCACACCCCGTCCGTCGACGACGAGCCCCGGCTGCGCCACGACATCCGCACCGTCGGTGTCGTCGGCACCGGCACCATGGCCGCGGGCATCGTCGAGGTGTTCGCCAAGGGCGGCCACCAGGTGCTCTTCGTCGGCCGCAGCCAGGACAAGGTCGACGGCGTCGTCGCGACGATCACGCGCAGCTTCGACAAGCAGGTCCAGCGTGGCAAGGCCACCGAGGAGCAGAAGGCCGAGGCGCTCGCGCGGCTGACCGGGACGACCTCGCTCGACGACCTCGCCGGTGTCGACCTCGTGGTCGAGGCGATCGCTGAGGACCTCGCGGTCAAGACCACGCTCTTCGAGAACCTCGACGAGATCTGCAAGCCGGGGGCGATCCTGGCCACGACCACCTCGAGCCTGCCGATCATCGCGATGGCCGGGGCGACCAGCCGGCCGCAGGACGTGATCGGCATGCACTTCTTCAACCCGGCCGCGATCATGAAGCTCGTGGAGGTGGTCTCGACGGTCGCCACGAGCGACGAGGTCGCCGAGACGGTCCGGGCGCTGTGCGCCAGCGTCGGCAAGGTGGCCGTCTCGTGCGGGGACCGCGCCGGGTTCATCGTCAACGCGCTGCTCTTCCCCTACCTCAACGACGCGGTGAAGATGCTGGAGGCTCACTACGCCACCGCAGACGACATCGACGTGGCGATGAAGCAGGGCTGCGCGCTGCCGATGGGGCCCTTCGAGCTCCTCGACGTGGTGGGCAACGACGTCTCGCTGGCCATCCAGCGCGAGCTCTACCTCGAGTTCCGTGAGCCCGGCTTCCACCCGGCGCCGCTGCTCGAGCACCTGGTCACCGCCGGCTACCTCGGCCGCAAGACCGGCAAGGGCTTCCGCGACTACAGCCGGGTGTAGAGCTCCTAGCGCAGATCCACGACCATCGCGGCCAGCCGGCTGCGGGAGTTGATGCCGAGCTTGCGGTAGATGTGGGAGAGGTGCGCGTCGACGGTGCGCGGCGACACGAAGAGCTCCTCGGCGATCTGGCGGCTGGTCAGGCCGTCGGTCACCCGCTCCGCGACCTGGCGCTCGGCCGAGGTCAGGGCGTCGAAGGCCGTGGGCGGCTCGGTGCGGGTGCCGGTGAAGACCGCCGCCACGGCCTGTCGCCCTGCGACCGTCAGGTCACCGTCGACGACCCAGTCCGCCGGCGCGGTCCGCGCCGGTTCCACGGCGTACTGCGCGGCGAAGCCCCAGCTCACGGCGCGGCGGGGCGACCGCAGCGCCGCGGCCGCCGCCGCGATCTGACGCGCCTCCCGCCTCCCGTGGCGGTGCGCGACTGAGGCGAGCCCGTCGAGGGCGTCGGCCGCGCGCAGCGGCATCGGCATCGCGGCGGCGTCCTGCAGCGCGTTGAGGAACGTGGTCGCTGCCTGGTCCTCGTCGTCGTCGGCCAGCAGCGCCCGACCCAGGAGCAGCCGGGCCTCGACGGCGTCGCGGCCGAGCCGGGCGCTGTCGGCGAGGGCCACCACGTCGGCGGCCAGGCCCGCGGCCTTGCGCACGTCACCGGCCGTGAAGAGGTCGCGCGCGTCCTGGGCGAGCACCGGCAGCCGTACGGCCCAGGGAAGGGACTCGCGCTGCACGTCGGTGGCCTGCCAGCCCGGGTCGAGGGCCCGCAGCAGGGTCTCGGCCAGCAGGCCCACCCGGTCCTCGGCGAGTGCCCTGGCCTCGCGCACCACGGCGCGGGCGCCGGCCGCTGCCTCCGCGAGGCGACCCTGTTCGAGGGCCACGCGGGCCAGGAGGGTCCGGGCCGACAGGTTGATCCAACGCTCGTCGTTGGCGTCGCTGCCCGGGACGGCGTCCGTCGCGGCCCGGGTCGCCTCGGCGAGCCGGCCGCTGGAGACGAAGACGTCGGCCAGGGTGCGGGTGGCCTGGCGGACGATGGACCCGTCGGGCTCGAGCTCCAGCGCGCGACGCGCCTCCTGCTCGGCCCGGGTGAGGTCACCGGCGTCGAGGTGCATCTCGGCCCGGATCGAGGCGTTCTTGGCGAGCTGCTCCTGGGGGCGGCTGGCGGCCGAGGCGTGCTCGTCGGCCCGGTCGAGCAGCCACAGGCCCTCGTAGGTCCCCCGCACCTCCGAGGCCGCGATCCCGGCCCTGCGGGCGACCTGGGCGCCGATCGCCGCCGGCCCGTCGCCGCTGGTCAGGACCGACTCGAGGATCTCGACGGCGTCGCGGGCTCGCATGGAGGTGTAGAGCGAGGAGAAGATGCGGTTGGCCAGCGAGTAGCCGAGGTCGCGGGTGGCGGCGTCCTCGCAGGCGGTCAGCACGGCGTGGCGCATCGCCGGGAGGTCGACCAGCCACGGCTCGTCGGCGGCGCCGTAGTTCTCGTGGTCGGGTGCGACGCGGTCCGCCCAGGCGAGCAGCCCCTGCCGGACGCTCGCGAGGTCGTCGTCTCCCCCGGGGAGCGTGCGTGCGTGGGCGCGGATCGGCGAGAGCATGTCGAAGCGGCCGTCCCGCAGCACCTCGACCAGGCTGCGACCCACGAGCGCCATGGCGAGCCGGCGCGCCTCGGCGGGGCTGGCACCGACCACGGCCGCCATCGCGTCGATGCCGACGGGGCAGGGGACGTGGGCCAGCCGCCGGAAGCAGCGCTGCTGGTCGGGACGGAGCAGGTCGTACGACGCGCCGACCGCCTCGGCCAGGGATCCCGCCGGGGCCGCGTTGGCGAGCCCGAGGAGCGCCGCCTGCACGGCCGACTGCTCCACGAGCAGCGGCAGGCCGCCGGTCGCCACCAGCAGCCGGCGTACGTCCCGTTCGTGCACGGACAGGTCCACGGGATGGCCCCCAGCGGCCTCGAGCCGCGTCAGGAACAGCTCCACGACCGGCCCGCTCAGGGCGCCCCTGGCCGAGGGGACCGGCAGCGGTCCGACGCGCACGACGCGCTCGGCCGCGTGCCCGGCCATCGCCAGGGACGTGATCACGACCCGAGCCTCGGTGGTGGCCTCCAGCAGCGCGGGCAGCAGGGCGGCCGCTCCTGTGGCGTCGTAGTCGAGCCCGTCGAGCACCAGGGTGGTGGACGCGCCGTCGAGCGCGCGCGTGAGTGAGCCCTCGTGGCTGTCTCCGGGCGCAGGATGGACCCGGAGCGCGTCGAGGCAGGCGGTCAGCACGTCGTCCACCGCGCGCAGCCGGCGGGCGTCGACCCAGGTGGCGCCGTCCTCGCGCTCCACGGCGTGCTGCGCGAGGAGGGACTTCCCGCACCCCGGCGGACCGACGACCGTGACCCAGCGGGACCGGGTGAGGGCAGCCCAGATCTGCTCCAGGACCTCGTCCCGCCCGAGGCACGGTTTCAGCACACGTCAATCTAACGGAACAGAGGGGTGAAATAGGTAGACCTACGGATGCGCGACCACCCCGCGGTCGGGGAGGCTCTACCCCAGGACACGGACCGGCTGGACTCATCGGGGGAGGGCCCAGCCGGTCCTATCCATGTCCGGGGCAGGATCGTCCGCGATTTCGCACGGCGCTCACATCGCCGCAACGCAGCCGAAACCGTGGCCACGCAGGATCTCTGCCATGGAGGATGCACTGCACCAGATGACCGAGCCGTACGACGCCGTCCGGGCCGCGCGCGAGGGCCGCAACCTCGCGCTGCAGAGCCGGCGCACGATGGGACTCAACGACCTGCTGACCCGCCGCCCCGAGCTGCGTGGTGTGAGCACCTGGTCGGAGGAGATCGCCGAGTCCGTGCTCTGGTCGGCCTGACCCGGACCCCTCCCGTGGGGCGGCGACGTATTCTCGTCGCATGGCGGAACTGCTGGGACTGCTGGTCCTCGTCGCACTCATCGTCGGCGTGGTGACCATCACCGGACGCACGCGCAGGGCCAAGGAGCTCGCGCGCAAGGAGTCCGAGCTCGAACCGGTGCGCAAGCTGGTCTTCGAGGACATCACCGCCCTCGGCGAACAGCTGCAGGAGCTCGACCTCGAGCTCGCCGGCCACGAGCTCGACGCCGGGATGAACGCTGACTACCAGCGGGCGCTCGACGCCTACGAGGCAGCGAAGACCGCCGGCGACCGGATCAGTGAGCCGGACCACGTCAAGCACGTGACCGAGATCCTCGAGGACGGTCGCTACGCGATCGCCTGCGTCCAGGCGAGGGTGGCGGGCGAGCCGCTGCCGACCCGCCGCCCGCCGTGCTTCTTCGACCCGCGCCACGGCCTGTCCGTGGCCGACGTCCCCTACGTCCCGCCCGGCGGAACCCAGCGCGACGTGCCGGCGTGCGCCCTCGACGCCGAGCGGGTGCGCGCCGGTGCCGAGCCGGACGTGCGCCAGGTGATGGTCGGCTCGCGCCGGGTGCCCTACTACCAGGGCGGCCGTGCCTACCAGCCGTACGCCATGGGCTACTTCGGTGCCTTCGGCCCGATGGAGTGGATGTTCATGGGCATGCTCTTCAGCGGCGGCTTCGACGCCCTGGGTGGTCTCGCGGAGGGGCTCGGCGAGGGCATCGGCGAGATCGGCGGCGGCATCGGCGACATGTTCGACGGTTTCGACTTCTGACCCACGACGTCGCCTCGTGCGGCACCATCGCCCCATGCGCGCCCTGGTCCTGCTGCTGCTCCTGCCTGTCCTGGTGGCGACCCCTGCGGTGGCGGGGACGACCGAGCCGGTCCCGCCGCCCGCCGGCGTGCCGTGGGACTACCAGATCGGCGGCGTGCGCGCGGTGCCGGACGAGGTCGGGATCGTCGTCCGCGACCGCCGGGCGGAGCCCGTCCCGGACCGCTACAACGTCTGCTACGTCAACGGTTTCCAGACCCAGCCCGACGAGCGCCGCTTCTGGCGCGGACACTGGCGGCTGGTGCTGAAGAAGCACGGTGAGCCGGTCGTCGACGGCGCGTGGGGGGAGTGGCTGCTCGACATCGGCAGCCCGGCGAAGCGTCGGGCCCTGGCCCGCATCGTGGGGCGGTGGACCGACCGGTGCGCCGCGGACGGCTACGACGCCGTCGAGCTCGACAACCTCGACTCGTTCTCCCGCAGCCGCGGCCTGCTCACCCGCGGGGACACCCGCCGCTTCGCGTCGCGACTGGTCGAGCGCGCCCACGACGCCGGGCTTGCGGTGGCGCAGAAGAACCGCGCGCAGTGGAACGGCACCGCGGTCGGCTTCGACTTCGCGGTCGCCGAGCAGTGCGGCCGCTACCGCGAGTGCGGCGACTACGTGGCGACGTACGGCGGCCTGGTCCTGGCCGTCGAGTACGGCCGGCGCCCGTTCCGTCTGGCCTGCCGCGGTTGGGGCGACCGGATCAGCGTGGTTCGGCGCGACCTGGCCGTCTCCGACGACGGAATCCGTCGTTGGTGCGCCTCCTGACCGTGGGACCGGTTCACCACAAGGGGTGAAGCGGGCAGCCGCCGACTTCCCTAACGTCGGGGGTTGCCCGAACACCCGCCGGCGAAGACATCGCCCCGGCCCGGGCTGGAGGAGGACTCGTGGCCTCAGGCGTTGAGACCGGCCGGATCACCACCGACATCCCGGCCAGGATGGACCGGCTTCCCTGGTCCCGCTGGCACTGGATGGTGGTGGTCGGCCTCGGGACGGTGTGGATCCTCGACGGCCTCGAGGTCACCATCGTGGGCTCGATGTCGGCAGCCCTGCAGCCGGAGGACACCGGCCTGGGGCTGAGCAGCTTCGACGTCGGCCTCGCCGGCGCCGTCTACGTCGCCGGAGCCTGCATCGGCGCGCTGTTCTTCGGCCAGCTCACCGACCGCTTCGGCCGCAAGAAGCTCTTCCTCATCACCTTGGGCGTCTACACGGTGGCCACCGTGCTGACGGCGTTCTCGATGAACCCCACGTGGTACTTCGCCTGCCGCTTCCTGACCGGCGCCGGCATCGGCGGCGAGTACGCCGCCATCAACTCCGCCATCGACGAGCTGATCCCGAAGAAGTACCGCGGTCGCGTCGACGTCGCCATCAACGGCTCGTTCTGGGTCGGTGCCGCAGGCGGTGCCCTGCTCACGATCCCGCTGCTCGACCCGACCGTGATCGACCAGGCGTGGGGCTGGCGGCTGGCGTTCGGGCTGGGCGCCGTGCTCGCGATCGGCATCCTCGTCGTCCGGCGGCACGTGCCCGAGTCGCCGCGCTGGCTCTTCATCCACGGCCGCGAGGACGAGGGCGAGCAGATCGTCCGCGACATCGAGGGTCAGGTGTCGGAGGACACCGGCGCCCCGCTGCACGACGTGGACGAGACGATCACGATCCGGCAGCGCAAGACGATCAGCCTCGCCCTGATCGCCCGGACGGTGTTCACCCAGTACCCGAAGCGCACGGTGCTGTGCCTGTCCCTCTTCATCGGCCAGGCGTTCCTCTACAACGCATTCTTCTTCACCTACGGCGACACCCTCGGCGAGTTCATGGGGGTCACCCAGGTCGGCTACTACATCGCTGTGTTCGCGCTCAGCAACTTCGTCGGCGCGCTGGTCCTCGGGCCGCTCTTCGACACCATCGGCCGGGTGCGGATGCTGACGGGGACCTACGTCATCTCCGGCGTCCTGCTCGCGATCACCGGGCTGACCCTGGACTCCTACACCGCCGTGACGCTGACCCTGATGGGCTGCATCATCTTCTTCTTCGCCTCTGCCGGGGCCAGCGCCGCCTACCTCACGGCCAGCGAGGTCTTCCCGATGGAGACGCGGGCCCTGTGCATCGCCTTCTTCTACGCGATCGGCACCGCGGCCGGCGGCATCGCCGGCCCGCTGTTGTTCGGCAAGCTCATCGAGGACGCGACCACCGGTGGCGAGGGAATCTCCGCGATCGCCCTCGGCTACTACATCGGGGCGGCGCTGATGGTGGCAGGCGGGCTCGTCGCCGCGTTCCTCGGCGTCAAGGCCGAGGGCCGGTCGCTGGAGAGCATCGCGCAGCCGCTGACCGCGGAGGACGACGCTCCGCCCGCTGCGGGCGAGGACGACCGGTCCGCGCAGCCCGTGCACTGACCCCCGAGCCGAGCAGAGAGGAGTCCCCATGCCCATGCCGCCGCCGAAGGCCTCCACCGAGGGGCCACGCGACCGACAGGTCTTCCACGAGATGGGGCAGATCGTCCGGGCGCTCGAGGCCAGGGGTCCGCAGCCCGTGGACGAGCTGCGCAGCCTGGTCGGTGCCGACTTCTGGGAGGGTGACCGGTTCGAGAGCGCCCTCGCCTTCGCCATCGCGGACGGCCTCGTGCACCGCGGTCCGGGCGGTGTGATCAGCCCCTCCGGCTAGCCGGGCCCTCACCCGTACCGGGCGAGGCGGCAGCTGCCTTCCGGGCACGACGATGTCCTCATCCCGGCGGACGGTGCCCGGGTACGAGAGGGGTGTGCCATGTCGGACGGTGCCGCTGAGAAGTCGCGTACGTGGTGGGACTGGGTTCTCGGTGGACTGCTGCTCGTCGGTGGGGTGGTCGTGATCGGCCACGCGGTCGTCGCCACGGCGGTCTCGGTGATCTTCCTCGGTTGGCTGATCTTCGCCGCCGGGCTCATGGTGCTCGTGATGAGCCTGTTCCGGATCGGCAAGGACGGCTTCTGGATCGGCCTGCTCGAGGGTGGGCTGCTCGCCGTGCTGGGCTTCGTCTTCCTGCGCAACCCCGAGGCCGCGGCGCTGACCCTCACGCTGATCGCGGGTGCCCTGTTCCTCAGCACGGGCATCGCCCGGCTCGCTGCGGCGGTCCAGGTCGAGGAGGCGCGGGGAGCGCTCATCTTCAGCGGCGCGGTGTCGTCGCTGCTCGGGCTGCTGGTGATCTTCAACCTCGTGACCGCGACGTTCACGCTGCTCGGGATCCTGCTGGGCGTGCAGATGCTCACCGAGGGGCTGGCGGTGCTGATCTCGGGACGCCAGGCGCTGAGCACCCGGCGGGCCGGAGTGGGTCAGCCGGCGGTCAGCTGAACGGGTGCAGGTCTCCGAGGCGGTGACCATGACCGGACAGCCGCGGAGCGCGGTCTCGGCCGACGGCCGTACGTTCGAGCTGGTCAGCGGCCGCGCGACCGCGGCCGGTGACGTGCTGGTCGTCGCCACGGCCGGGGCCGGCTCGGTGTTGGTGCAGGCGACCGAGCCGACCGGGGGAGTCGTGCTCGGGCTGGTGCCCGAGCAGGCCGGCTCGCGACTGGTCACCGAGGTCGAGCCGTTCGACGAGTCCCCGGCCCTCGATGCCACCGAGGACGACCTGGCCGTGCTCCAGCGCGTGACGGGGGCGGACCTCCCGATCGGCGCCTGGGCCTCCGGGAACGGCGGTGCGGCCGCGCTGCTGCGCTCCTCGGGCTTCAACCGTCACACCTTCCTCTGCGGCCAGAGCGGGTCGGGCAAGACCTACGCGCTCGGCGTCGTGCTGGAGCAGATCCTGCTCGGCACCGGCCTGCGGATGGCGATCCTGGATCCCAACGCCGACTTCGTCCGGCTGCGCGAGCCGCTGCCGGGTGCCGACCCTGCGGCAGCGGCGGCGATCGCGGCCGCAGACATCCGGGTGCTGGGGTCGGTCCCTCCGGAGGAGCCGCTGCGGATGCGGTTCGCGACGATGCCGCGCCAGGCGCAGGCCGCGGTCCTGCAGCTCGACCCGCTGGCCGACCGCGACGAGTACAACCTCTTCCTCCACACCTTCGTGCCCGAGCCCGGCTCGCAGTCGGGAGACGTCGACGGCCTGGTGACCGGGCTGCTGCGCGGGGGAGAGGACGAGCGGGCCCTCGCCCAGCGGATCGAGAACCTGGGGCTGCCCGAGTGGGACGTGTGGGCCATGGAGCTGCCGTCGGCGTCGGAGATCGTGAGCTCGGGTGCCCGGGTCACCGTGCTGGACCTGGCCGGGTTCCACGACCCGCGTGAGTCCTCGGCGGTCTGCCTCGACCTCGTGGAGTCGCTGTGGGCCGAGCGGCACCAGCGCACCCCGACCCTGATCGTCATCGACGAGGCGCACAACCTCTGCCCGGCTGAGCCGTCCGGCTCGATCCAGGAGCGTCTGGTGGAGCGGCTCGTCCAGATCGCCGCCGAGGGACGCAAGTACGGCCTGTGGCTGCTGCTGTCGACGCAGCGGCCCTCGAAGGTGCACCCCCAGGTGCTGTCGCAGTGCGACAACCTGATGCTCATGCGGATGAACTCCCCGGCCGATGTCGCCGAGGTGGCAGGGATCTTCGGCTTCGCCCCGCCCGCGATGGTCGCGGCCGCGCCGTACTTCCGGCAGGGGGAGGCCGTGATGGCCGGCCGATTCGTGCCGTGCCCGATGCGGGTGCGGATGGGGACACGGCTCACCGTCGAGGGCGGGAGCGACGTCGCAGTGCCCGGCGCCGGTGCCGTGTCGTAGGGGCGGCCTCCGCCGGCCGCCCCCGGGGAGGGCGCGATGCCGTCACCGGTGACGTCGCTGTTCTGGATCTCGCTGTGCGCGGTGGTGGCGCCGTTGCTGGCAGGACTCGTGCCTCGCCGTCTGGTGTCCGAGGTCGTGCTGCTCCTGGTGCTCGGGGTGCTGGTCGGCCCGTACGGTGCCGGCCTGGCCGCGACCGGCGACGCGATCGGGCTGCTGCGGGAGCTCGGGCTCGCGATGCTGTTCCTCCTGGCCGGCTTCGAGATCGACCGGTCCGAGCTCACCGGGAGCCCCGGTCGTCTCGCGCTCCTGACCTGGCTCGTCAGCCTGCTGACGGCGTTCGGACTCACGACCCTGCTGGACGTCACCGAGATCATCGACAGCGAGGTGGCGCTCACGATCGCCCTGACGTCGACCGCGCTGGGGACGCTGCTGCCGATCCTCAAGGACTCAGGACTGCTGCGGGGGCGGGTCGGGATGAGCGTGCTGCGCCACGGCGCGTACGGCGAGCTCGGACCGATCGTGGCCATCGCCGTCCTGCTCGGGACCAGCGGTCCCGCGGAGTCGGTGCTCCTGCTCGCGGCGTTCGGCGTCGTGGCGCTGCTCCTGGCCGTGCCCTCGGCCCGGCTGCGCCACCGCTCCCCGCGGCTGCTCGACCTGATCGCGGCCGGGGCCGAGACGACCGGCCAGACCCCGGTCCGGCTGACGATGCTCCTGCTCACGACCCTCGTCGCCGTCGCGGCGGCGCTGCGGCTCGACGTGGTGCTGGCGGCCTTCGCGGCCGGCTTCATCCTCCGGCTGGCGCTGCCGGACGGTGACGAACGGCTGGAGACCCGGATCGAGGGCATCGCCTTCGGCCTCCTCGTCCCCATCTTCTTCGTGACCTCGGGCATGGCGCTGGACCCGGCGGCGATCGCCGAGCGCCCGCTGGCGTTCCTCGCCCTCGTCGGCCTGATCCTGCTCTCGCGAGGCGTGCCGGTGCTGGCCTCGACGCGGTTCGAGCCCGCTCCGGTCGGACGGGGGCTGCCGGGACGCGAGGGACTGGCCGTCGCGCTGTTCGCCTCGACCGGGCTGCCGATCATCGTCGCCGTCACCTCGGTGGCGGTGACGGCGGGGGAGATGTCCTCGGCCAACGCCTCGCTGCTGGTCGGTGCCGGTGCCGCGACGGTGCTCGTCTGCCCGCTCGCCGCGTCGCTGGTCCTCGGCCGAGGCCCCGCGGCCGACGTACGGGCGGCGCGCTAGCCTCGGCGCGTGCCCGATCCCACCGCCCCCCTCCACACCACGGCGTACGGCGACGACGGACCGCTCGTGGTCTTCTGCCACGGGCTCTTCGGCCAGGGGCGCAACTGGACGCAGGTCGCCAAGCGGCTCGCCGGGGAGCACCGCACGCTCCTCGTCGACATGCCCGACCACGGCCGCTCGCCCTGGAGCGAGCGCTTCGACTACCTCGCAGCCGCCGACCAGGTCGCGGCGCTGCTCTCCGCCGACGACCCGGCCGCCCTGGTCGGGCACTCCATGGGCGGCAAGATCGCGATGCTGGTGGCGCTGCGCCATCCCGAGCTCGTCTCGCGACTGGCCGTCGTCGACGTCTCACCTGTGGCCTACGCGCACACCGACGAGTTCCGGGGCTACATCGCGGCGATGCGGGGCCTCGACCTCGGCACGCTGGAACGACGTGGCCAGGCCGACGAGGCGATCGCGGAGGCGGTCCCGAACTCCACGGTCCGGGCCTTCCTGCTGCAGAACCTCCGGCACGACCACGGCCGCTGGTCGTGGCAGCCCAACCTCGAGCTGATCGACCGCGACCTGCCCGAGATCGGCGGCTGGCCCGAGGAGCGGTTGGCCGGAGTGGCGCCGTACGACGGTCCGGTGCTGTGGGTCGCAGGCGCCAGGTCCCGCTACGTCAGCGAGGAGTACGCCGAGCCGATGGACCGCTGGTTCCCGGGGAACCGGCGCGTGACCGTCAAGGAAGCCGGCCACTGGGTGCACTCGGAGCAGCCCGCGGTGTTCCTCGAGGTGCTGCGCCGCTTCCTGCGGGCGTGAGGCTCCCGGTCGCTCACTCCGCGCGTCGCGCCCGGTAGGCGGCCACGGCGTTGCGGTTGCCGCAGGTCGTCGAGCAGTAGCGCCGGGACCGGTTGCGCGAGAGGTCCAGGACCACCCCGTCGCAGGTGTCGTCCGCGCAGACCGAGAGCCTGGAGAGCTCGTCGGCGCGGACCACGTCGATCATCGCCATCACCGTCTCGACCCGGATCCGGTCGGCCAGCGGGTCCTCGGGGTCCACCGCGTGGAGGTGCCAGTCGTAGTCGTCGTGCCGCACGAGCACCGGTCGCAGGGTCACCTGGGAGAGCAGGTGGTTGAGCAGGACCACCACACCGTCACGGTCGGCGGTCAGCAGCTCCCGGAGCTGTGGCCGCAGCGCTCGGACGGCCTCCAGCTCGGCCGGGGTGCGGTCGTGGCGGCCGGTGTAGCCGAAGCGGGCCCAGAGGTCGTCGAGGTCGGCGACGGAGCCGAGGGTGTCGGGCTCCTCCGCGGTGTTGACCAGCTCCACCGCCGCCCGGAGCGCCATCTCGCTGTCATAGGCGAAGACCATGTTGACACCTTACTTCATCTGTCCGTAGTGTCATGTCCCATGACGACAGTGACTCATGACGCTCCGGTCGCGCCGCCCGCGTCCCGGTTCGGCACGGGTCTGGCCTTCGCGCTCGTCTCCGCGATGTCGTTCGGGCTCTCGGGCACCCTCGCCAAGGGGCTGCTGGTCGAGGGCTGGAGCCCCGCGGCGGCCGTCACGGCCCGGATCGTGGTCGCGGCCGCGGTGCTGGTGGTCCCGGCGCTGGTGGCCCTGCGCGGCCGGTGGCACCTGCTGCGGCGCAACGCGCGCCTGGTGGTGGCCTACGGGGTCGTCTCCGTCGCCGGCTGCCAGTTCGCCTACTTCAGCGCGGTCGAGCACCTGCAGGTCGGTGTCGCGCTGCTCATCGAGTACACCGCTCCGGTGGCGGTCATCGGCTGGCTGTGGCTGCGCTACGGCCAACGGCCGGGCGTGCTGACCACGCTGGGCTGCCTGGTCGCGGGCGGGGGACTGGTGCTGGTCCTCGACGTCGTGTCCGGCGGTGGCCTGGACCCGGTCGGCGTGATGTGGGGACTGCTGGCGATGATCGGCGTGGCGACGTACTTCATCCTCTCCGCGCAGGAGGGCAACGGACTGCCGCCGCTCGTGCTGGCCGCCGCCGGCATGGTCGTCGGCGGGGCGGCGCTGCTCGGCCTCGGTGCGGTCGGGCTGCTGGACATGGCGTGGTCGACCGCGCCGGCGTCGTACGACGGCACGGAGGTGCCGTGGTGGGCAGCGGCGCTCGCCCTCGGGGTGGTGACTGCCGCGGTGTCCTACACGACCGGCATCGCGGCCTCGCGCCGGCTCGGTTCACGGCTGGCGTCGTTCGTGGCGCTGGTCGAGGTCCTCTTCGCCCTGGTCTTCGCGTGGCTCCTGCTCGGCGAGCTGCCGCGGTCGGTCCAGGTCCTCGGTGGCGCGCTGGTGCTCGCCGGCGTGGTGCTGGTCAAGCTGGGGGAGCGGCCTACCGCGCGTCCTGCCGCGTGAGGAACACCTCGCGGTGCAGCAGCAGCAGTGCCGCCGCGGTCGGGACGGCGAGCACCGCCCCGATGACGCCCATCAGCCCGCCGCCCACGAGCGCGGCGATCACCGTCACGGCGCCCGGCACCTCGACCGAGCGCGCCATGATCCGCGGGTAGATGACGTACGCCTCGAGCTGCTGGTACGCGAGGTAGTAGGCCAGGCAGATGATCGCGATGGTGGGCGAGACCGTGAGCCCGAGGGCGGTGATCAGGACCGCCGAGATCACGGAGCCGACCACCGGGATCAGGCTCAGCAGTCCGACGATGAAGGCCAGCGCGAAGGAGTAGTCGCCGAGGCCGACGAAGAACGTGAAGACCAGGGTGGTCAGGCCCGCGCAGACCGCGACGACGAAGGCGCCGGCGACGTAGGCGCCGGTCGAGCGGATGATCTTGTCGCCGAGCTCGCTGACCCGCGGACGGCGCGAGGCGGGGGCGAGGCTGTAGCCCGCGTGCTTGATGCTGGGCAACGAGGACAGGAAGTAGATCATCAGCACCAGCACGATGACGCTGTTGGCGAGCGCGGAGAGCACCGCCAGGCCGACGCCGACGGCCCCGCCGAAGGCCTGCTCACCGAAGTCGCCGTTGCTGACGTACTCCTCGACCTTGGTGAAGACGTCGAAGCGCTCGTCGATGCGCTGCACCAGCGAGTTGGCCTGCAGCTCCCGGATCCAGCGCGGGGCGTTCTCGGTGATCAGCGCGACCTGGTCGCTGATCACGGGAACCACCGCGACGACGAACAGCGCGAACAGCGTCAGCACCATGGTCAGCACCACGAAGACCGCGACGCCGCGGCGTGCCCCGCGCCTCATGAACCACTCGACGAGCGGATTCAGCCCGATCGCGAGGAAGAGGGAGAGCACCAGCAGCGTCAGGATCGAGGAGATCGAGAGCAGCTGCTGGCTGAGGAAGAGGGCGACCAGCGCGCCGAGGGCGCCGGTGAAACCGATCGAGAACGCCGAGTGCCGCAACAGGCTGGGCGGGCGGAAGCCCCGGCCGGTGGTCGCAGGCGGGACCGGGCTCTCGGCGACCAGGTCGGTCGCGTTGTCGACGCGCTCGGCCGACTCCGCCGAGGACTCGGCCGCCTGCTCCGCCTGCTCGGCCGCGACCGTCGCCTGCTCGGCGGAGGAGTCGGCCTGCTCGGCGGCCTGCTGCGCGACGTCGGCCGCCCGCTCGGCGCGGGCGGCCTGACGAACCTCGGAGGAGCTGCGGAACCGGTCCAGCCAGCCCATGCGGGCTACTTGTCGTCGTCGCCGAAGCCGGCGACCACGTCACGCAGCGAGGTGAGCTGGGCGGCGATGGCGTCGCGGCGCTTCTGCATCCGGTCGACCTCGGCCTTGACCGCTGCCAGCTCGCGGTCGGCCTCGGCGTTGCCGCTGGCAGTGATCGAGTCGGCCTGGCTACGCGCGGACGCCACGATCTGCTCGGCCTCGCGGCGCGCGCGGGTGAGGGTCGCCTCGGCCTCGGACTGGGCCTGCTGGCGGTGCTCGGTGGCCTGCTTGATCGCCTCGCGGGCGCGCTGCTCGGCGGCGGAGGCGCGCTCCTCGGACTCCGTCACCAGCCGCTGGGTCTCGGCCGTGGCGTTGCTGTGGTGCTCGGCGGCCTCCTTGGCCAGCCGTTCCTTCTCCACGGCGAGCGCCCTGCGGGCCTCCTGCACCTCGCGGTCGGCGGCGGCGCGCGCGGCCTCGGCCTCCCGCTTGGCGCTGGTCTTCATGTCGTTGGTCTCCTGCTGGGAGGCCAGGCGCAGCTGATCGGCCTCGCGCCGCGCCGAGGCCAGGGTGTCCTCCGCCTCGGTGCGGGCCAGCTCGCGCTCGCGCTCGGCGTCCTCGACCAGGCGGGTCCGCGACTCCTCGATCTCCTTGAGCTGCACCAGCCGCACGTCCTCGGCCTCGCGGTTGGCGTCGGCGCGCATGGCGTCGGCGTCGCGGGCGGCCTGCTCCCGGATCTCCGCGGCGTCCCGCTGCGCGGCCGTGCGTACGTCGGCCGCCTCCTCCTCGGCCAGTCGCAGCATCGCGGAGGCCCGGCCGCCGAGGCCGGCATAGGAGGGGTTGAGGTTCTCCTCGAGCTGCCGGCGGGTGTCCTCCAGCTGGGACTCCAGCTCGAGCACCCGCTTCTCGGACTCGGTGAGGCTGCTCGACAGCCCGGACTTCTCGCCCGCGAGCTGCTTGAACCGGGCGTCGACCGCGTCCTTGTCGTAGCCGCCGCGCCGCACGGTCGGGAACGCCGCTGCCGCAGCGGGCGCCGGGGCGGCGCGTCCGGGCGTGGTGGGGCTCGCCGGCTGGCGCACCTGCGGGGCGGGTCGGGGGGCCGCCGCCGGCGGCACGACCGGGACCTTCTGGGTCCGCTCCGAGGCGTCGTCCGCAGGCTGCGGCGCGGGCTTCTTGTCGCTGACCGCCGGCATCACCTGCGTGGCGTCGCTGTCGGGTCGGCCCTTGCGCTCGCCGGCGTCGGATCCGGTGTCCGGCTCGTCGTCGTCGAAGATGGACAGACCGCTGTCACTCATGGACGCACTTCCTCTTCCCGGGGGTGAAATGGGTGTGTGATGGCCAGTGTCGCTGATCCGGGCCCGGCATCCCACCCCGGCCCGCTGGTCGACACGGGGAAATTCTGCTCACACGCCGCGGAACCGGTTGATCGCCTCGAGATGGGTGGCGCGCATCTCCTCGTCGCGCACCCCGAGGCCCTCCTCGGGAGCCAGGCAGAGCACCCCCACCTTGCCCTGGTGGGCGTTGTGGTGGACGTCGAGCGCGGCCTGGCCGACCTCGGCGAGCGGGTAGGTGCGCGAGAGGGTCGGGTGGATCTTGCCCTTGGCGATCAGCCGGTTCGCCTCCCACGACTCACGGTAGTTGGCGAAGTGGGAGGAGATGATCCGCTTGAGGTTCATCCACAGGTAGCGGTTGTCGTACTCGTGCATGTAGCCGCTGGTCGAGGCGCAGGTGGTGATGGTGCCGCCCTTGCGGGTGACGAAGACGCTGGCGCCGAAGGTCTCGCGGCCGGGGTGCTCGAAGACGATGTCGATGTCCTCGCCGCCGGTGAGCTCGCGGATCCTCGCGCCGAGCCGCTTCCACTCCTTCGGGTCCTGCTGGGTTCCCTCCTCGTTCCAGAACCGGTAGTCCTCGGCGGAGCGGTTGATGATCAGCTCGGCGCCCATCGAGCGCGCGATCTTCTCCTTCTCCTCGTTCGAGACCACGCACACGGGCGTCGCGCCACCGTTGAGGGCGTACTGCGTGGCGAAGCCGCCGAGGCCGCCGGAGGCGCCCCAGATCAGGACGTTGTCTCCCTGCTTCATGTCGCCGCCGTTCTTGCTGACCAGCTGGCGGTAGGCCGTGCAGTTGACGAGGCCGGGGGAGGCGGCCTCCTCCCAGGTGAGGTGCTCGGGCTTGGGCATCAGCTGGTTGGCCTTGACCAGCGCCACGTCGGCCAGGCCGCCGAAGTTGGTCTCGAAGCCCCAGATCCGCTGCTCGGTGTCGAGCATCGTGTCGTTGTGCCCGTCGGGACCCTCGAGCTCCACCGACAGGCAGTGGGCCACCACCCGGTCGCCCGGCTTCCACTTGGTCACGCCGGGCCCGGTGCGGAGCACGACGCCCGCCAGGTCGGAGCCCACCACGTGGTAGGGCAGGTCGTGACGCCTGGTCAGCTCCGAGAGCCGCCCGTACCGCTCGAGGAAGCCGAAGGTGGAGACCGGCTCGAAGATCGAGGTCCACACGGTGTTGTAGTTGATGGCCGAGGCCATCACGGCCACGACCGCCTCGCCCGGGCCGAGCTCGGGCATCGCGACCTCGTCGACGTGGAGGCTCTGGCGCGGGTCCTTGTCACGGCTGGAGAGGCCCTCGAACATGTCGACCTCGTCCTTCGACACGAAGGCGGCGCGGTAGGACTCGGGGAGCTCGAGGGCGGCGACGTCGCCCGCGCTGGCCTCGTCGGACTGGATGGCTTCCAGGATCTTGTGCACGTCTCGCTCCTCGGCAGGTGGGGGTGGTGGGCTGAACATACCGACGGGTAATGCCGGGCGCAGCCAGGTGTGACGGACCCCATTCCGGCCCGCGCCGGATCCCGTCCGGAGCGTCAGTGGCTGCCTGCCTCCCCGGCCGGTTCGACCAGCTCCACCAGCACGCCGCCGGCGTCCTTGGGGTGGACGAAGTTGACCCGGCTGCCGGCCGTCCCGCCCCGCGGGGCGTCGTAGAGCAGGCGCAGCCCACGGTCGCGGAGGATCGCGGCGACCTGCTCGACGTCGGTCACGCGGAGGGCGAGCTGCTGCAGGCCGGGGCCAGAGCGGTCGAGGAACTTCGCGATCGTCGACTCGGGGGTGAGGGGGGCGAGCAGCTGCAGGCAGGAGTCGGTGTCGCCGACGGCGACCATCGCCTCGCGGACCCCCTGCGCCTCGTTGGTCTCCTCGTGGACGACCCGCATGCCGTAGGTGTCGCGGTAGAAGGCGATCGCCTCGTCCAGGTCCGCCACGGCGATGCCGACGTGGTCGATCGCGGTGAAGAGGTGGTTGGGGATCTCGAGGGGTGCGCTGCTCATGCGGACATGGTGAGGGGTCCCGGGCCGCGGGCGCGAGGGGGTGTGAGGTGTTCCTCACGACGGGGGCCCTGCCGGGTGCTCCGCGCGGTGGGTATCGTCGGCCGGAGCAGGCATCCGCCGTGACGAAAGGCACCACCATGTCCGACTCCGCTCGATCCACCAGCGTCATCGTCGCCGGAGCGCGTACGCCCATCGGTCGGCTGCTGGGCGGCCTGAAGGACCTCTCCGCCGCGGAGCTCGGCGGCGTCGCGATCAAGGGTGCCCTCGAGAAGGCGGGCGTCCAGCCCGACCAGGTCGACTACCTGATCATGGGCCAGGTGATCCTGGCCGGTGCCGGCCAGAACCCCGCCCGGACCGCCGGCATCGCGGCCGGGCTGCCGATGAGCATGCCCTCGATCACGATCAACAAGGTGTGCCTCTCGGGCATCAACGCGATCGCGATGGCCGACCAGATGATCCGCGCCGGCGAGCACGACATCGTCGTGGCGGGCGGCATGGAGTCGATGACCCGCGCTCCCCACCTGCTGCCCAGGTCCCGCGAGGGCTTCAAGTACGGCAACACCGCGCTGGTGGACTCGATGGCCTACGACGCCCTCCACGACCAGGCGACCGACCAGGCCATGATCAACCTGACCGAGAGCTGCAACAGCGCGGGCGCCGGCCTGTCCCGCGAGGAGCAGGACTCGTTCGCCGCGCAGTCCCACCAGCGGGCGTCGCTGGCCTGGAAGAACGGTCTCTTCGACGACGAGGTCGTCCCGGTGACCATCAGCACGCGCAAGGGCGACGTGGTCGTCGCCGAGGACGAGGGCGTCCGCGGCGACACGACCGTGGAGTCGCTCGCCGGGCTCCGGCCGGTCGCCAAGGACGGCACGATCACCGCCGGTTCCGCCTCGCAGATCTCCGACGGCGCCTGCGCCGTCGTCGTGATGAGCAAGGCCAGGGCCGAGGAGCTGGGCCTGACCTGGCTCGCCGAGATCGGGGCCCACGGCCAGGTGGCCGGCCCCGACTCGACGCTGCAGCTGCAGCCTGCCCGGGCGATCGAGAAGGCCGCCGGCAAGGACGGCATCGCGGTCTCCGACATCGACCTGTTCGAGCTCAACGAGGCCTTCGCCGCGGTCGGTATCGAGTCCGCCCGCCAGCTCGGCGTCGACCAGGACCGCGTCAACGTCAACGGAGGCGCCATCGCCCTCGGCCACCCGGTCGGCATGTCGGGCGCCCGGATCGTCCTGCACCTCGCCCTGGAGCTGCAGCGGCGCGGTGGTGGCACCGGCGCCGCGGCGCTCTGCGGCGGCGGCGGCCAGGGCGACGCCCTCATCATCCGCGTCCCCGCCTGAGGTGGGTCGGAGGTCCACCGGCAACGTCCCGGAGCTGGTCGAGAGGGCGCGCGCGGGTGACCCGCGCGCCGTGGCGCGGCTGATCTCGCTCGTCGAGGACGAGTCGCCGCTGCTGCGCGAGGTGATGGCGGGCCTGGTGGCGTACGCCGGCGACGCGCAGGTCGTCGGCATCACGGGCCCGCCCGGCGTCGGCAAGTCCACCTCGACCAGCGCGCTGGTCGGCGAGCTGCGCCGCGCCGGCAAGCGGGTCGGGGTCCTGGCCGTCGACCCCTCCTCCCCGTTCTCGGGCGGCGCCCTGCTGGGCGACCGGGTGCGGATGCAGGACCACGCGCTGGACCCCGAGGTCTACATCCGCTCGATGGCCTCGCGAGGACACCTCGGGGGCCTGTCGTGGACCACGCCGCAGGCGTTGCGGGTGCTCGACGCCGCCGGGTGCGACGTGATCCTCGTCGAGACGGTGGGGGTCGGGCAGAGCGAGGTCGAGATCGCCGGCCTGGCCGACACGACCCTGGTGCTCATGGCGCCGGGCATGGGTGACGGGATCCAGGCCGCAAAGGCGGGCATCCTCGAGATCGGCGACGTCTACGTCATCAACAAGGCCGACCGCGACGGCGCCGACCAGGTCCGTCGCGAGCTGCGCTCCATGCTCGCGCTGGCCGAGCGCCAGGAGGGCGCCTGGGCGCCGCCCATCGTCAAGACCGTCGCCTCCCGGGCGGAGGGTCTCGACGAGGTGGTGGCCGAGATCGACCGGCACCACGCGTGGCTGGCCGAGTCCGGGGAGCTGGCCGCCCGACGCGCGAGCCGCGCGCGCGACGAGATCGAGGCGATCGCGGTGACGGCGCTGCGGGCGCGCTGGGGCGACGTCCACGGCCGGGGCGAGCTCGACGAGCTGGCTGCCGCCGTCGTGGCGGGGGACTGCGACCCCTACGCCGCCGCCGACGTGCTGCTGGAGTCCTTCGCCGACTGAACCACGGGGGTTGGCAGGACACGCCCCCGCACGTCACCTGCCGGACATGTCGGCGCTGGACGGTGCAGGCATGCGTGTCGCGATCGTCACCGAGTCGTTCCTGCCGCAGGTCAACGGCGTCGCCAACTCTGTACGGCACGTCGCCGAGCAGCTGGTCCGCCAGGGTCACCAGCCGCTCGTCGTCGCGCCGGGCCACGGGCCCGACCACTACCTCGGCATCCCGGTGACCCGGGTGCGGTCGGTGGGGCTACCGGGCTACCGGGCCTTCCCGCTCGGGCTCCCCGACGCGGCGCTGGAGCGGGCGCTGGCCGACTTCGGGCCGGACGTGGTGCACCTCGCCTCGCCGATCGTGGTCGGTGCGGCCGGGCTGCGGGCCGCACGCCGGCTGGGGGTGCCGACGGTCGCGGTCTACCAGACCGACATCGCCGGCTTCGCCCGGCAGTACGGCGTCCGCGCCGAGGTGCTGCTTGACCGCTGGGTCGGCCGGCTGCACCGCAAGGCCGACCGCACCCTGGTCCCGTCCCACTCCTCCTACCGCCAGCTCGCCGCGCTCGGGGTGCCCGACCTCCACCTCTGGCGCCGCGGCGTCTCCCTCGACCTCTTCGACCCCTCGCGCCGCGACCAGGAGCGCCACGCGACGCTCTCCCACGACGGGCGGGACGTGCTCGTGGGCTACGTCGGGCGGCTGGCCGCCGAGAAGCAGGTCCGCCGGCTCGCCGAGATCGCCGGGATCCCCGGCACCCGCCTGGTCGTCGTCGGTGAGGGCCCGGAGCGCTCGTGGCTCGGTCGTCACCTGCCGGGCGCCCACTTCTCGGGCCAGCTCGGCGGCACCCACCTCGCCACGGCCTTCGCGTCCCTCGACGTCTTCGTCCACCCGGGGACGTCCGAGACGTTCTGCCAGACGGTGCAGGAGGCGCAGGC
The DNA here is from genome assembly GCF_004564375.1 of Nocardioides euryhalodurans. Classification (NCBI taxonomy): domain Bacteria; kingdom Bacillati; phylum Actinomycetota; class Actinomycetes; order Propionibacteriales; family Nocardioidaceae; genus Nocardioides; species Nocardioides euryhalodurans. Next base: position 1,057,169 of record NZ_CP038267.1, on the reverse strand, counting down.
CAGCGGCGTGCCGGTCGTCGCGGCCGCCGCCGGTGGGCCGCTGGACCTCGTCGAGCACGGGCGTACGGGCCTGCTGTTCGACCCCGAGGACCGGTTCTCCCTGTGGCGGACCGTCACCGCAGCCGTGCGGGACGCCGACCTGCGGTCCCGGATGGCGGCGGCAGCCCACGCAAAGGTGCAGGACCGGACCTGGCCGATCGTGGTGGAGGACTTGGTCGAGCGGCACTACCGCGCGGTCCTCGACCAGCGCCGGCTGGCGATCGCCTGACGTGCGCGTCGCACAGCTGGCCAACTTCGTCGGGCCGGCCTCGGGCGGCATGAAGACCGCGATCGAACGACTCGGACAGGGCTACGTCGAGGCCGGCGCGGCCCGGCTGCTGGTCGTCCCCGGACGGCGCGACGAGCGCACCTCGGGTGACCACGGCGACGTCGTGCAGCTGCGCGCCCCGCAGGTCGGGGGCGGCTACCGGCTGATCGTCGAGCCGTGGCGGGTCGCCGAGGTGCTCGAGGCGTTCGCCCCGACCTCGCTGGAGGTCTCCGACAAGTCGACGATGCTGCCGGTGGCGCGCTGGGCGCGGCGGCGCGGAGTCCTGACCATCCTGTTCTCCCACGAGCGGCTCGACGCCATGCTGTCGTTGCGCACGGGCTGGGACCGCGGGGTCGCCACCCCGGTCGGGGTGCTGAACCGGGTGCTGGTGCGGCAGTTCGACCGGGTCGTGGTCACCTCGCGATTCGCGGAGCGGGAGTTCCGCGCGGTCGCCGAGGCGGCCGGGACCAGCGTCCACCGGGTGCCGCTCGGCGTGGACCTCGAGACCTTCAGACCGCCCCCGGCGCGCGGTCCGCGGGGCGAGGGGAGTCGCCTGGTCCACGTGGGACGGCTGTCGCGGGAGAAGAGTCCGCACCTGGCCGTGGCCACCGCGGTGGAGCTCCACCGTCGCGGGGTCCCGGTCCGACTGGACGTCTACGGGACAGGTCCCCACCGGGGGGAGCTCGAGGAGCTCGCCGCCGGGGCGCCGGTCACCTTCCACGGCCACGTGGAGGGTCGCGAGGAGCTCGCGGCCCTCGTCGGAGCGGCCGACGTGTCCCTGTCGGTCTGCCCGGGGGAGACCTTCGGGCTGGCCGTCCTCGAGGCGCTGGCCTGCGGGACCCCGGTCGTGACGGCGTCGTACGGCGGGGCGCGCGAGCTGGTCGACCACGAGTCCGGCGCGTGGGCGGATCCCGCGCCGGGTCCGCTCGCCGACGCGGTGCTCGCGGTCCTGGGCCGTCCGGAGCCGGTCGCCCGGTCAGCGGCTCGCCGTCGCGCGGAGCAGTTCTGCTGGAGCGTCACGGTGCGCGAGATGCTCGCCCTCCACACCCGGGCGCTCGGCGTCCGACCCCGCGGCGCGGCGGGGGAGCTCAGCGCCTGAGGCGACGCCCCGTCATAATCCTCCCCATGACGACGCAGGCCGCCCCCGCGCGCCAGCGGTCCACCACCGGCGTGCTCGGGCTCCCTCAGGTCCTGCGTCTCGCCGGGTTCGCGCTCGCCACCTACCTCGCCGGCGACATCGGGCGGCTGACCTTCGACGAGCAGCTCCAGATCAGCCTGGTCTGGCCGTTGTACGGCGTCGCCGTGCTCTGGCTGGCTTCCGGCACGCCCCGGACGTGGCCGTGGGACGTCGCGGGCCTGGTGGCGGCCACGGCCGCCTCGGTCCTGCTCAACGACGGGACCGCCGCGCAGGCCGTCCTGGGAGCCGTCCTGGCGCTGGTCGCCGCCGGAGCGTGGGTGGCGGTGATGCGGGCGCTGGCACCGGACCTGTGGGGCGCGGGCGGTGCGCGTCCGATGGGCACCCTGCGCGACCTCGCGGTCTTCCTCGCCGCCAGCGCCGTCGCCGCGGGCGTCGCCGCCCTCGGGCGGGGCACCGGCCTGGGGCTGGTGCCGGTGTCGTCACCGGAGGACATCTGGCTCACGGCCATCCGCAACCTCAGCTGGATCCTGGGCATCGGTGCCCTCGGCATGCTGGTCCTGCCGCGTCGGGACCTGTCTCCGGCGCGGTGGTGGTCGCGAGCCGGCCGCGACGAGCACCTGCCGCTGCGCGTCCTCGAGACGCTCGCGGTGGTCGCCGCGACCGTCGGCCTGGCCACGGCCGCGTTCGGCTCCGACCCGACCCCGTTCTCGTTCTCGCTGGTGCTGTGCACCGTCTGGGCGGCCTTCCGGCTGCCCTCGGTGGGAGCGCTCGCCTTCGCGCTGGTGCTGGGCGCCGTGGGCGTGCTGGCCACGCTGCAGGGCATCGGCGTCTTCGCCGGCGCGACGGACCCCTTCACCGGGGCCGCGATCGCCCAGGGCTTCCTCATCACCCAGGTGGTGGCCGCGCTCGCGATCTCCTTCGCCACCGAGGAGCGGCGCGCGGCCGTCGCCCGGGCCGGTGCGGCCGAACGTGAGGCTGACTCGCGGGCGGCGCTCTTCTCGGCGGTCATCGAGCACCTCGCCGAGGGCGTCAGCGTGATCACCGCCGACGAGACGTACGCCGTCCGCAACCCCGCGGTGCGCCGGATGACCGGTGCGGGAGGGTTCCTGCGGCCCTCCCTCGGCGGGGCCGACCAGCCGGTGATGGTCTCCTCGGACGGGGAGCCGTTGGCCGTCGCCGACATGCCGCACGCCCGCGCCCGGAACGGCGAGAGCGTGATCCGGGAGCTGGTGCGGATCCGGACGGCTGACGGGACCGAGCGCTTCCTCGAGGTCACCTCCATCCCGGTGCACGGCCTCGACGGAGACCCGCGGCCGGTCGTCGTCAACACGCTGCGCGACGTCACGACCGAGCAGGAGGAGCGCGACCAGCTGGTCGCCTTCGCCGGCGTGGTCGCCCACGACCTCAAGAACCCGCTCACGGTCGTGCGCGGCTGGACCGAGAGCCTGCGCGAGGAGCTGGAGGCCGCGGAGGAGCCGGACGTCGCCACGCTGCGCTCCATGCTCTCCCGGGTCCAGGGCGCCTCGGACCAGATGCACCACTTCATCGACGACCTGCTGGACTTCGCGGTGGCCCGCGACCGCCCGCTCCACGTCGTCGAGCTGGACCTCTCCGCACTCGGCGAGGAGGTCGCCGAGCTGCGACGCGAGGGTGGGACGCGACCGCGGATCTCGGTACAGCCGGGCATGATCGTCCGAGGCGACCGGGCGCTGCTGCGGCAGCTGCTCGACAACCTGGTCGGCAACGCGGTCAAGTACGTCGCGCCCGGCGTACGCCCGTCGGTGGCGGTGACGGCCAGCGAGGTCGACGGCACCCTCGAGGTCTCGGTGACCGACAACGGGGTCGGCATCCCTGCCGGCATGCGCCGCAAGGTCTTCGACAGCTTCGCCCGGGCGCACGCGCCGGACTACACCGGCACTGGCCTGGGTCTCGCGATCTGCGAGCGGGTCGTGTCTCGTCACGGGGGTCGGATCTGGGTCGACGAGGAGCAGGTGGACGGGACCCGGATCCGCTTCACGCTGCCGGTCCGCTGACCGGCGCGCCTCTCCCGGTGACCCGGGAGAGGCGGACATGATGGCGCAGTCCTGTGCCCGACCTGGACGGAGCAATCCGATGAATGGCAAGAAGGCCTTCCTGGCCGTGGTCGTGGTCTTCCTCGGCTTCTGGATGTTCACCGACCCCAGCGGTCTCGCCGACGCCGCCAAGGCCGGCGCCAGCCAGACCTGGGCGATCGCCGAGGACCTCTTCAACGCGGTGATCCGCTTCTTCGGCGCACTGGTCTGAGCCGGGCGCTCCTGTGGGCCTGCTGGCGTCGGTGACCGAGCCCGACATCCGTCGCCACCTCCTCCGGGACGAGGGGGAGGTGATCGTCGACGAGGTGCGCAAGCACTGGGTCGCCTACGTCCGGGCCGTGCTCGAGCTCGTGCTGGGGCTCGCGATCCTGGTCTCCGTCCCGTTCCTCGACCCCGACCTGGCCTGGCTCCCCCTGCTGCTGGGATTCGGTGTCCTCGCCCACGCGGGCTGGAAGGCGCTCCACGCGCGGATGGACCGGTTCGTCATCACCAACATGAGGGTGTTCCGCCTCCACGGGGTGCTCGCCCAGCAGCTCGCCACCATGCCGCTCTCGCGGATCCTCGACATCACGGTCGCCAAGCCGCTCACCGGCCGGGTCCTCGGCTACGGCCACTTCATCTTCGAGTCCGCGGCCCAGGAGCAGGGGCTGCGGGACATCCGCTTCGTCGGCCGACCCGACGACCGCGACCTCGCGATCCAGCGCGTCGTGCAGCGCTCCGGGCTGCGCGGCCCCCGGGTGGTCAACTAGCCCCATGGCGCCGCTGCCGTTCGACCCCATCGACGAGGCCGCCCGGCAGTGGGCCGACCACTGGTCCGGAGTGCCGGCGATGCATGCCGTCACCTCGCTGATGCGGGTCCAGCAGCTCGTCCTCAACAGGCTCGACGGCGTGCTGCGGCCCCACGGGCTGACCTTCGCGCGCTACGAGGCGCTGGTGCTGCTCACGTTCTCCTCCCGGGGCTCGCTGCCACTGGGCAAGATGGGGGAGCGGCTGCAGGTGCACCCCACGTCGGTCACCTCGATCGTCCGCAAGCTCGAGGCGGACGGCCACGTCGTACGACGGCGGCACCCGGACGACGGGCGGGCCGTCCTGGCGGAGATCACCCCGGCCGGGCGCCAGGTCGTCGAGGCCGCCACCGCGGACCTCGTCGGCGCCGACTTCGGGTTGGGGGTCCTCGACGACGGCGACCTGCGTCAGCTCTCGGAGCTGTTGCGCCCGGTGCGCCGGGCGGCCGGCGACTTCTGATCCCGCGCCGACTCGCCGGATTTAGTTGGACGTCCTACTATTCGACCATGGTCGACGACACCGCACGGTCCCGCTGGCAGGCACGCTACGAGCAGTCCCGGGTCCGTGACGCGGACTTCACCACGCTGTCCGGCATGGCCGTGGAGCCGGCGTACGGCACCGACGAGTCGGAGTGGCCCGGCCAGTTCCCGTTCACCCGGGGTCTCTACCCGACCGGCTACCGGGGCCGGACCTGGACGATCCGGCAGTTCGCCGGCTTCGGCAACGCCGAGCAGACCAACGAGCGCTACCACATGATCCTGGGGCGCGGCGGTGGCGGGCTCTCGGTCGCCTTCGACATGCCCACCCTGATGGGACGCGACTCCGACGACCCCAAGTCGCTCGGCGAGGTCGGCCACTGCGGGGTGGCGATCGACTCGGTCGCCGACATGGAGACGCTCTTCCGCGGCATCGACCTCGGGGCCGTCACCACCTCGATGACGATCAGCGGCCCGGCCGTCCCCGTCTTCTGCATGATGATCGTGGCCGCCGAGCGGGCCGGGGTCGACACCTCCACGCTCAACGGCACGCTGCAGACCGACATCTTCAAGGAGTACATCGCCCAGAAGGAGTGGCTCTTCACCCCGGAGCCGCACCTGCGCCTGATCGGCGACCTGATGGAGTACTGCGCCGAGCAGATCCCGGACTACAAGCCGCTCTCCGTCTCCGGCTACCACATCCGCGAGGCCGGCTCGACGGCCGCGCAGGAGCTCGCCTTCACGCTGGCCGACGGCTTCGGCTACGTCGAGCTCGGGCTCTCGCGGGGCCTCGACATCGAGAAGTTCGCCCCCGGCCTGTCGTTCTTCTTCGACGCCCACGTCGACTTCTTCGAGGAGATCGCGAAGTTCCGGGCGGCGCGCCGGATCTGGGCGCGCTGGCTCCGTGACGTCTACGGCGCGCAGACCGAGAAGGCGCAGTGGCTGCGCTTCCACACCCAGACCGCCGGGGTCTCGCTGACCGCCCAGCAGCCGTACAACAACGTCGTCCGCACCGGCATCGAGGCGCTCTCCGCGGTGCTCGGCGGCACCAACAGCCTCCACACCAACGCCCTCGACGAGACGCTGGCACTCCCGAGCGAGCAGGCCGCCGAGATCGCGCTGCGCACCCAGCAGGTGATCATGGAGGAGACCGGTGTCGTCAACGTCGCGGACCCGCTGGGCGGCTCCTGGTACGTCGAGGCGCTCACCGACCAGATCGAGGCCGAGGCCAACGCGATCTTCGACCGGATCCTCGCGATGGGCGGGTCGCCGCTGACGCACGCCGACACCGAGGCGCTGGCGGAGGCCACCCGCGCCGGCGAGAACCCCGTGACCCGCGGTCTGCTGCGCGGCATCGAGGACGGCTGGTTCATGTCCGAGATCGCCGAGGCCGCCTTCCAGTACCAGAAGGCCCTCGAGAAGGGTGACAAGCGGATCGTCGGCGTCAACTGCCACGAGCACTCCGTCACCCACGACCTCGAGATCATGCGGGTCAGCCACGAGGTCGAGGTCGAGCAGGTCCGGCTGCTCGCCGAGCGCAGGGCCGGTCGTGACGAGGCCGCCGTCTCCGCCGCGATCGAGCGGATGGTCGCCGTCGGCCGTACCGACGACAACATGATGGAGGCGATGCTCGACGCCTGCCGGGCCGAGGCCACGCTGGGCGAGATCTGCGACGCCCTGCGCGCCGAGTGGGGCGAGTACCGGGAGCCCGCGCGGTTCTGAGCCTCCCTAGGATGGGCGCATGACGCAGCAGCCGTTCAGCCGCCCGGGAGCCATCGACCTGTCCGCGCTCAAGCAGCCGGCCGCCGCACCTGCCCCGCCGGCCGGAGCGGGCGGCCAGGCGGCAGCGGGCGGGGCCACCTCCGCCTACGCGGTCACGGTCAGCGAGGAGAACTTCCAGGCCACCATCGAGGCGTCGATGACCGCGCCGTTGCTGCTGGTGTTCTTCTCGCGGACCCGGATGCCCGAGAGCGCCCAGCTCGCCGCGGACCTCGAGACGCTGGCGGGGGAGTTCGAGGGACGCTTCCTGGCGGGCATGGTCGACATCGACGCCGCTCCCCAGATCGCGCAGGCGATGCAGATCCCGTCCGTGCCGCTCGTCGTGGCGGTCCTCGACGGCCGGCCGATGCCGCTGCTCCAGGACGTGGTCCCGCTCGAGGAGCTGCGGACCGCCCTGACGCAGGTGATGCAGCAGCTGACGGCACAGGGCGTGACCGGGCGCCACCAGCCCCGCACGCCGCAGGCCGAGGTGGAGCAGGAGGGTGACGCCGAGCCCGCCGTCGACCCGCGCTACGCCGCTGCCCAGGCCGCCCTCGAGGCCGACGACGTCGATGGTGCTGTCGCCGAGTACCAGAAGCTCGTCGACGCCAACCCCGCCGACGCCGAGGCGGCCGCCGGGCTGGCGATGGCCAAGGTGCTGCAGCGCACCCGTGGCGTCGACCTCCAGCAGGCCCGCGAGGCCGCCGCGGCCGCGCCCGACGACGTCGACGCCCAGACGATGGTGGCGGACCTCGACCTGCTCGGCGGCCACGTCGACGACGCGTTCAACCGGCTCGTCGACCTGGTCCGGCGCACGGCGGGGGACGAGCGTGACGCCGCCCGCGAGCACCTGCTCGCGCTGTTCGGTGCCGTCGGCAACGACGACCCGCGGGTGCTGCGCGGCCGGCAGAACCTCGCCTCCGCGCTGTTCTAGGAAACGGCGGCGCTGCGCAAGGCTGCGACGACCGCCTCGACGGCGGGGGAGCGGGCCATCGAGGCCCGGCGCACCACGATCACGTCGCGGGTGGGGACCGGCCGGTGCGCCGGCACGGCGACCACGTCGGGAGTGAGCGGCCGGCGGCCGAGTCGCGGCACCAGGGCGATCCCGAGGCCGGCGCCGACCAGCGCCAGGTGGCTGTCGAACTCCATGGCCACGTGCGCGATCCGGGGTGACCGACCGGTGCCGACGTACATCCGGACGAGCCACTCACGACAGATCGTGCCCTCGGGGGTGGCCACCCACGGCTCGTCCACGAGGTCGAGCGGGCTGAGCCGCTCGCGGGAGCCCAGCGGGTGCCCCGCGGGGAGCACCACGTCGGCCACGTCGTGACCGATCGAGGTCGCCACCAGGTGCTCGGGGATGCTGAGCGGGACGTCGCCCCAGCGGTGGACGATGCCGATCTCCTGCTGGCCGGTGGCGACCAGCTCGACGGTGTCCCACGGCTCGGTCTCGGTCAGCGTCAGCCGCAGGTCGGGGTGGGCGTCCAGGAGGGTGCGGACGACCGGCGCGACCAGGCCGCGGGTCGCGGTCGAGAAGGCGGCGATCCGCAGCTGGCCGGCCACGCGGCCGGCCTCGTGCTGGAGCTCGGCCTCCAGCGACTCCAGCTCGCCGAGCAGCCGGGAGCCGTCGGCCACCAGCCGACGGCCGTGCCCGGTGAGCATCACCCCGCGACCGACCCGCTCGAGCAGCGGTACGCCGGCCTGACGCTCGAGTCGCTTGACCTGCTGCGAGACGGCGCTGGGGGTGAAGCCGAGAGACGCTGCGGCGGCGACCACCGAGCCATGGGTGTCCACCGCCCGCAGGGAGCGCAGGGCTGACAGCTCGATCATGAAGCAACGCTACATCGAACTGTGCACATACGGTCGCTGGTGCTGCATGGTCCTCGGTCGGCAGACTGGGGCACGTGAACCTCCGCGACTCGCTGCTGGCCGTCCTCGTCGCCGTGGTGTGGGGGCTCAACTTCGTGGTCATCGACTGGGGGATGCAGGACGTGCCCCCGTTGCTGTTCGTCGCCGTCCGGTTCCTCGTGGTGGTCTTCCCCGCCGTCCTGCTCGTACGGCGGCCGCAGGTGCCGCTCCGCACCCTGCTCGCCGTCGGCGGGTTCATGTCGCTCGGCCAGTTCGGGCTGCTCTACGCCTCCATCGCGGCGGGAATGCCGCCCGGGCTGGCGTCCCTGGTGCTGCAGGCGCAGGTGGTGCTCACGATCGTGATCGCCGCTGGCGCGCTCCGGGAGTGGCCGACCGGCGCCCAGGTGGTCGGTGTCGCCCTCGGCACGGTCGGGCTGCTCGTCGTCGGTGCCGGTCGGGGTGGCGACGTCCCGCTCCTCGCGCTCCTGCTCTGCGTGGCCGCCGCCCTGTCGTGGGCGGTCGGCAACGTGGTCGTCCGCTCGGCCGGGGTGGTCGCGGGCCTGTCGCTGACCGTGTGGTCGGCGGTCGTCGTACCGCTGCCGGCCCTGGCCCTCGCCGTCCTCGTCCACGGGGGAGACGCGGTCGTGGCCGGCCTCGCCGGCTGGTCGTGGCAGGCGTCGGTGTCGACCCTCTACACGGCAGGGCTGGCCTCCCTGGTCGGCTACGGCATCTTCAACGGGCTGCTCGCGCGGTGGCCCTCGAGCGCGGTCGTCCCGTGGATCCTGCTGGTGCCCGTGGTCGGGATGGGCTCGGCGTGGCTGCTCGTCGACGAGGTGCCCAACGCCGCCGAGGCGGGTGGCGGCGCGATCCTGCTGGCCGGGGTGCTCGTGGCACTGCGGCCGCGCCGCCGGCCCCGGCGCCTCGCAGAGGACGAGGTCGCGCTGACGGCTGGCCTGCCCTGAGTCGATAGCTGACCGCGGAAATCATCCATCCGGCCCGGAAGACGATGACCTTCGCGGTCAGCTATCCACCCGTACGGCTCGCTCCGCGCTGCGCGAGCACCGAGCGCCCGGCCTCGAGGCGCGCCACCGGCACGCGGAAGGGGGAGCACGACACGTAGTCGAGCCCGACGTCGTCGAAGAAGTGGATGGACCGCGGGTCGCCGCCGTGCTCGCCGCAGACCCCGACCTTCAGGTTGGGCTTGGTCGCACGACCCTTGGTGGTCCCCATCTCGACCATGCCGCCGACGCCGAGCTGGTCGAGGGACTCGAAGGGCGAGACGTCGAAGATCCCGTGGTCGAAGTAGCGGGAGAAGAAGGCGGCCTCGACGTCGTCGCGCGAGAAGCCCCACGCCATCTGCGTCAGGTCGTTGGTGCCGAACGAGAAGAAGTCGGCCGAGCCGGCGATCCGGTCGGCGAGGAAGGCGGCGCGGGGGAGCTCGATCATGGTGCCGACCGAGAAGTCGAGGCGTACGCCGCGGTCGGCCTGGACCTCCTCGGCGACCCCCAGGATGGTGCCCTTGACCACGTCGAGCTCGCGGACGCTCGCCACCAGCGGGATCATGATCTCGGGCAGCGGCCGGCCCCCGGCAGCGGTGTAGTCGGCCGCGGCCTCGAGGATCGCGCGGGCCTGCATCTCGAAGAGCCCGGGGATCTGGATGCCGAGCCGCACGCCGCGCAGACCGAGCATGGGGTTCTGCTCGTGCAGCCGCCGGACGTGCTGCAGCAGCACGCGGTCGCGCTCGGACCCCTCACCACGCTCCTCCTCGAGCGCGACCTTCACCGACAGCTCGGTCAGGTCGGGCAGGAACTCGTGGAGCGGCGGGTCGATGAGGCGGATCGTCACCGGGAGGCCGTCCATCGCCTCGAAGATCTCGGCGAAGTCCTGCCGCTGCAACGGCAGCAGCGCGGCGAGGGCCTGTTCCTGCGTGGCCTCGTCCTCGGCGACGATCAGCCGCTCCACCAGCTCGCGGCGGTCGCCGAGGAACATGTGCTCGGTGCGGCACAGTCCGATGCCCTGGGCCCCGAAGCGTCGGGCCCGGGCCGAGTCCTCGGGGGTGTCGGAGTTGGCACGCACCCGCAGCCGCCGCGCGCCGTCGGCGTGGGCCATGATGCGCGAGACGGCCGAGACGAGGTCGTCGTCGATCTTCTCGCCCTCGAAGTGGCGCACGATGAGCGAGGCCGAGACGGGCACGGCCCCGGCGAAGACCTCGCCGGTGGTGCCGTCGATCGAGATCACGTCGCCCTCACGCACCGTCTCGCCGTCGCGGACCCGGAACTCCTTCGCGCGGGCGTCGACGTCGAGCGACTCGGCGCCGCAGACGCACGTACGGCCCATGCCGCGGGCGACGACCGCGGCGTGCGAGGTCTTGCCGCCACGGCTGGTGAGGATGCCCTGGGCGGCCACCATGCCGCGCAGGTCATCGGGGTTGGTCTCCTTGCGGACCAGCACCACGTCCTCGCCGCGCTCGGCCCAGGCGACCGCGGTGTCGGAGTCGAAGACCGCCTTGCCGACCGCGGCGCCGGGGGAGGCGTTCATGCCCTTGGCAAGCAGCGTCCGCTCGGCCGACTCGTCGAAGCGGGGGAACATCAGCTGGGCGAGCTGGGCGCCGCTGACGCGCAGCACCGCCTCGTCCAGGCCGATCAGCCCCTCGTCGACCATGTGCACCGCGATCCGGAAGGCGGCCTCGGGGGTCCGCTTGCCCACCCGGGTCTGCAGCATCCAGAGCTTGCCCCGCTCCACCGTGAACTCGATGTCGCACATGTCGCGGTAGTGCCGCTCGAGCCGGGTCATGATCGCCATGAGGTCGTCGTGGGACTTCCGGTCGACGTCACCGAAGTCGGCCAGGGAGACCGTGTTGCGGATACCGGCGACGACGTCCTCGCCCTGTGCGTTCTGGAGGTAGTCGCCGTACTCGCCCTGGTTGCCGCTGGCCGGGTCGCGGGTGAAGGCGACGCCCGATCCCGAGTCCATCCCGAAGTTGCCGAAGACCATCGCCTGGATGTTGACCGCGGTGCCGAGGTCCTCGGGGATCCGCTCCTGGCGACGGTAGAGCCGGGCGCGGTCGGTGTTCCAGGAGTCGAAGACGGCGCGCACGGCGAGGTCGAGCTGCTCGCGCGGGTCCTGCGGGAAGGGCCGGCCGGTGTGCTCCTCGACGATCTTCTTGAAGGTCGCGACCAGGCCGCGCAGGTCCTCGGCGTCGAGGTCGAGGTCGTTGTCGGTGCCGCGACTGCGCTTGGCGTCGTCGAGCGCCTCGGCGAAGTGCTCGCCGTCGATGCCCAGCACGGTGGCGCCGAACATCTGCAGCAGCCGGCGGTAGGAGTCCTGCGCGAACCGCTCGTCGTCGCTCTGGGCGGCCAGACCTGCCACCGACTCGTCGTTGAGCCCGATGTTGAGGACCGTCTCCATCATCCCCGGCATCGAGAACTTGGCCCCGGAGCGGACGCTGACGAGCAGCGGGTCCGCGGCCTCGCCGAGCCGCCGGCCCATCTTCTCCTCGAGCGCACCGAGGTGGGCGCTGACCTCCTCGGCCAGGCCGTCGGGGTCACCGCCGTCCTGCAGGTAGGCGCGGCAGGCCTCGGTGGTGATCGTGAATCCCGGGGGCACCGGCAGGCCGAGGTTGGTCATCTCGGCGAGGTTGGCACCCTTGCCGCCGAGGAGGTCACGCTGGTCCTTGTTGCCTGCCGAGAAGTCGAAGACGAAGCCCATCTGCTGATCTTGGCGCGTCCCGGCCGGAATGGCGAGGTCCCCCGCCTCAGCGGTCGTCGTCGCGGCGACCGCTCTCGACGTAGGCCGGTGCGGTGCCGTGCACGTTGTCCAGCGCGGCCGCGATCCGGCGGGCCGTGAAGTCGGCGCAGCGCGCAGCCACCTCCGAGGGGGTGCAGAAGGCCACGCTGCGGATCTCGCGCACCTGCTTGACCACGTCGTCGAGGATCGCCGGGTCGTGGACGCCGCCGTCGAAGACCAGGCACAGGGCGTCGTCCCAGCCGCCCCACGGAGGCAGCCAGTCGGTCAGCAGCAGCGGGCCGGGAGGGACCACCAGGCCGAGCTCCTCCTCGACCTCCCGGCCGACCGCGAGGTGCGGGGACTCACCGACCTCGACCACCCCGCCGGGGAGGTCCCAGTCCTGCTTGTAGGTCAGCTGGCACAGCAGCACCCGGTCGTCCGGGTCGCGCAGCAGCAGCTGGCTGATCGCACGCTTGCGCGGCAGGAAGGAGTTGAGCAGAGCCCGGAAGCCGCCGGGCTCGCTGACGGGCGTGTCGCTGGCGAGCCGGGCGTAGAGGATCCGGTCGGCGACCTCGCCGTCGACGACCAGGCCGCGCAGCACGCCCTCCCGGCGCATGCCGGACCAGGTCGCGATCCGCTGTCCCTCGGCGTCGTCGGGGCTGACCAGGGCCTCGACCCGGGTGTGCGCCTCCAGCGCGGCCTCGACCTCGGGGGCGACCCGCTGCACGGCCTCGTGGAACCCGGCGCGGGTCACCTCCACCGCCCAGCTGATCCGCGCCACGCCCTCCGCGACCGTCTCCACGGTCGGTTGGCGGAGGGCTGGGTCGGTCACTGCTTCACCCTAGCCCGGGGGTGGCTCGCACCTGACGAGGGAGCATTTCCCATGAGTTGTTGGAGGGTGCTCACTCCTCACGGTTGATCAGTCATGAGAAGGAACCAAGCGCCAACATCTCATGGGAAATGCGGTGGGTGGTCTCGCCCATCAACTCGCGATGCCCAAACCGCGGTGCAGTCGAGCGACGGTGAGCCGGGGCCGGTCGTAGTCTCCCCAGGTCAGCCTGATCATCCCGTAGCCCGTGATCTCGCGCAGCTCGTCCTCGCGGATCTTCTCGGCGAAGACGACATCCCCCGCATGCTGGCCGGGCCTGAGCAGCCGGCCGTACTTGACCCTGCCGTCGAACTCCCCGAGCTGCCGATGGTCGGGCCAGCCCCAGTCGCACGTCCCCCGAAGGACGCCGTCGGCGTCGTAGACCTCGAACTGGGGAACGGGTGCGGGGATGCGGTACCGCCTGAAGAACCAGTTCCCCCTTGACTCCCCGACGCTCTCGCTGCGCGGATCGGCCATACGAATGGGGATGTGGAGCCGCTGGGTACGAGGCCAGTGAGCCATCGCCTCGAAGCGGACGGACAACTGATCGATGGTCGCCATCTCGGCGTGGAGCACCTGGTTGAAGAGGCAGAGCGCGGCTTCACTGTCTCCTTGGGTTGCCGCCTCGATGGTGGAGCGATCGACGGAAGTCATGGCGAGTCCGTCGTGGACCACCACGTCCTCGGTAGGTATCCGCGCGGCGTGGTGCACGATGTCGCCCTCAACACGGCCCGCACCGTTGTCGAGTCGTGTGACGTGCACGCGGCTCAGGTCGTACCCCCAGGGGTCCACTCCTCGCATCACGATGCTCGAGATGTGACTGAGAGCGACCCGGGGCCCCAGTGCATGCATCACCGCACGGCAGCGGATGCGGTGGCGGCCGGCCTCGTCGAGGGGCTCCCAGAGGTCGGGGAACGTGTAGTAGCCGTGACGGAACCGCAGCCACGTCCGCTGCCGGTGCATCGCGTCGATCTCGCGGTTGCTGTAGCCGCAGTCGCGCGCCATGGCACGCGTGAAGTAGCCGTCGGTCTCGGCAATCAGGCGGAGCGGGTCCATGCCCGGACGGTCTCGTGCCGAGCGGCTCCTCTGCGGTCGTCCTGGGCGCGGTTGTGGACGAACGCGCCGGGTGCGTAGGTTGTGGATTGTTGATGGTCTGGAAGGCCGGTGGCGTGCCCTGGGCATTTCCCATGAGATGTGGGCAGAGGCACGCTTCCCACGGTCGATCAGCCATGAGAGGCGAGCAAGCGCCTACATCTCATGGGAAATGCGCAGTCGCGCCGCCCCGCTCAGTCGCGCTTCCGGAACCACACGGTCGCCAGCGGCGGCACGACGATGTCGGCGTACGCCGGGCGGCCGGCGTGGTCGCCCTCGACGGCGGTGACGGTGCCGAGGTTGCCGACGCCGGAGCCGGTGTAGGACTCGGCGTCGGTGTTGAGCACCTCCTCCCAGGCGCCGGCGGTGGGCAGGCCGAGCCGGTAGCCGTGGTGCGGCTGGTCCGCGAAGTTGGCGACGCAGACGAGGTCCGGCGAGCCGGCGGAGCGGCGCAGGAACGAGAAGGTGTTGCGGTGGGCGTCGTTGGCGTCGATCCACTCGTACGTCGCCGGGTCGGCGTCGCTGGCCCACAGCGCCGGTGTCTCGCGGTAGACCCGGTTGAGGTCGCGCACCAGCGACTGCACCCCGCGGTGCTCGGGGTGGTCGAGCAGCCACCAGTCGAGCTCGCGGGCCTCGGCCCACTCCGACTCCTGGCCGAGCTCGGCGCCCATGAAGAGCAGCTGCTTGCCGGGGTGGGCCCACATGTAGCCGAGGTAGGCCCGCAGGTTGGCCAGCTGCTGCCACCGGTCACCGGGCATCTTGCGCAGCAGCGACCCCTTGCCGTGGACGACCTCGTCGTGGCTGATCGGGAGGACGTAGTGCTCCGACCACGCGTAGACGATCGAGAAGGTCATCTCGCCGTGGTGCCAGGAGCGGTGCACCGGCTGGTGCTGCACGTAGCCGAGCGAGTCGTGCATCCACCCCATGTTCCACTTGAAGCCGAAGCCGAGGCCGCCCTCCGAGGTCGGCCGGGTGACGCCGGGCCATGAGGTCGACTCCTCGGCGATGGTCATCGCGCCGGGCACCCGCTTGCCGACGGTGCCGTTCATCTCCTGCAGGAACTGCATCGCCTCGAGGTTCTCCCGGCCGCCGTGCACGTTGGGCGACCACTGGCCCGGCTCGCGGGAGTAGTCGAGGTAGAGCATCGAGGCGACGGCGTCGACCCGGAGCCCGTCGACGTGGAACTCCTCCAGCCAGTAGAGCGCGTTGGCGACGAGGAAGTTGCGGACCTCGCGCCGGCCGAAGTTGAAGACGTAGGTGCCCCAGTCGGGGTGCTCGCCGCGCGAGGGGTTGGGGTCCTCGTAGAGCGGGGTCCCGTCGAAGCGGGCGAGCGCGAACTCGTCCTTCGGGAAGTGGGCCGGCACCCAGTCGACGATCACGCCGATGCCGGCCTGGTGCAGGCGGTCGACGAGGTGGCGGAAGCCGTCGGGGTCGCCGAACCTCGCGGTGGGTGCGAAGTACGACGTCACCTGGTAGCCCCACGAGCCACCGAACGGGTGCTCCATGACCGGCAGGAACTCGACGTGGGTGAAGCCCAGGTCGGTGAGGTAGGGGACCAGCTCGTCGGCGAGCTCGGCGTAGGTCATCACCTGGCCGTCGCGCTTGCGCCACGACCCCAGGTGCATCTCGTAGGTCGACATGGCGTGCTCGACCGGCGGCTCGCCGGAGGCCCGCGCCGCCATCCACTCGTCGTCGCCCCAGGTGTAGGTCGACTCGAAGACCACCGAGGACGTCATCGGCGGCACCTCCGTGTGGAAGGCCATCGGGTCCGCCTTCTCGCGCCACTGGCCGTCGGCGCCGAGGATCGCGAACTTGTAGCCGGTGCCGGAGCCGGTGTCGGGCACGAACAGCTCCCAGACGCCCGACTGGCCGAGCTGGCGCATCGGGTGCTCGCGACCGTCCCAGCTGTTGAAGGAGCCCTTCACCCGCACGCCCCGGGCGGAGGGCGCCCACACGGCGAACGCGGTGCCGGAGACGGTGTCACCCAGCGGGCCGTCGTAGTGGTGGACCCGCGCACCGAGCACGTCCCAGAGGTTCTCGTGGCGGCCCTCGTTGATGAGGTGGAGGTCCATCTCGCCCAGCGTGGGGAGGAACCGGTACGGGTCGTCGAGCGTGGTCGGACCACCGTCGTAGGAGACCTCGAGCCGGTAGCCGGGCACCTCCGTGGTCGGCAGCACCCCCACCCAGACCCCCTCGTGCTCGTGGTCGAGGGACACGCGCTCCTCGCCCCAGGCCACGACGACCGAGGAGGCCAGCGGCTTGAGCACCCGGACCGTGACGGCGCCGTCGTGCGGGTGCGGTCCGAGGACCGCGTGGGGGTGGCCGTGCTCACCCCGGACCAGCAGGTCGAGCTCTTCGTGGGAGACGGGCAGGACAGCACTCATGAGGGCCTCACTCGGGAGATCGCGTCGAGGGGGATGGACACCCAGGTCGGGCGGTTTCGTGCCTCGTACACCGTCTCGTAGACGGCCTTGTCCGCGACGTACGCCGCGAGCAGGAGGTTCTCCTGCGGGGTCAGGTCGCGGCCGGCATAGGCAGCGAGGAACGCGGTCCGGTTGCGCTTGGACCACTCGGCGGAGCGGTAGGCGCGCTGCTCGGTGGCGGACGGATCGGAGTCGTCGTAGGTGCGCTCGACGACGCGCGGGGCGTAGTCGAAGGAGCGGAGCATGCCGGCGACGTCACGCCACGGGGTGTCGGGCAGCTGCCGCTCCGCGAGCGGCTTGGCGGGCTCACCCTCGAAGTCGACGATCTTCCAGCCCTTGACGGTCCGCAGCGTCTGGCCGAGGTGGAGGTCGGCGTGGATCTGCTGCACCGCGACGTCGGTGAGGCCGGCCGCGGCGTCGAAGACCCGGCGCACGGCGGGCACCCGCTCGACGAGCTGGGGCACGATCGCGGCGGCCGCGTCGAGCCGGGCGTTCATGGCCGCGGCGACCGCGGCCTGCTCGTCGGTGGAGCGGGTCCGGGTCGGGAAGTGCTGCGCGAGGGTCTCGTGGGTCTCCCGCAGCGCGACGCCCAGCCGGCGCGCCTCGCCCGCGAAGTCGCCGCCGACCTCGTTGGCGTGGAGGTCGGCCTCCGCGAACAGGTTGCGCACGCTGGAGAGCGCCAGCTCCCACCCGTCGCTGGCGGTGCGGAGGAACTGCTGCAGCATCGCGAGCTGCAGCACCTCGCCCTCGAGCAGGGAGTCCGACTCGAGCCAGCCGAAGAGCGCCGCGACGTGGTCGGAGCCGGCGCGGGTCAGCACCTCGTGGACCGTGATGTCGGGGTTGCGGCCCGGCGTGATCTTGCGGAACACCTTGAGCAGGGAGTCCTCCCCGAAGGCGACCGAGGAGTTCGACTGCTCCCCGGAGAAGAGCGTCGAGTGGGTGCCGAGGTCGAGGTCGTGCCCGGGGAGCCGCTCGAATCGCAGCGGCCCGCCGGTCGGCTGCCGGTCGAAGGCCTCGAGCAGGTGGGCCATGGCCTGGCGGTCGTGGACCGCGTCGTAGACGTGGACGAACCCCAGGTCGGGGTCCTCGGTGCTGCCGACGGCGGCGTGCTCGAGGGAGGCCTGCGGCTCGGAGTAGCACGACAGCGGGAGCTGGTAGTACTCCGTGCCGCCCTCGGCGTCGGAGTAGTCGACCGTCACGAGGTCCAGCGCCAGCGCCGGGCTGCCGGTGCCCCGGCGCTCGTCACCGAGCAGCCCGAGCCGGCGGACACCGGTCACGGCCAGCGGCCGGCCCTTGCCCCCGAACCAGCGGGCGCCGGTCAGGAAGTCCTCCAGCGGCAGCGTCACGAGGTCACCTCGCCGGTGGCCGGCCGGGTGAGCCGGAACCAGTAGAAGCCGTAGCCGCCGATCGTCAGGAGGTACGGCAGCTCGCCGATCGGCGGGAACGGCACCCCGCCCAGCAGCTCCACCGGCACCATGCCCTCCCAGTGGCGCAGGTCGAGCTGCACCGGCTGGGGGAAGCGGGAGAGGTTGTTGACGCAGACGACGACGTCCTCGCGGCCGTCCTCCTCGACGTGCTCCCGGACGTAGGACAGAACGCTCGGGTTGGAGCCCCCGAGGTCGGTGAAGGTGCCGAGCCCGAAGGCGTGGTGGTTGCGCCGGGCGTGGATCATCCGGCGCGTCCAGTGCAGCAGCGAGGACGTGTTCTCCAGCTGCGCCTCCACGTTGACGCTCTGGTAGCCGTTGACGGGGTCCTGGATCAGCGGCAGGTGCAGCCGCCCCGGCGTCGCGGAGGAGAAGCCTGCGTTGCGGTCGGGCGTCCACTGCATCGGGGTGCGGACGCCGTCGCGGTCACCGAGCCAGATGTTGTCGCCCATCCCGATCTCGTCGCCGTAGTAGAGGACCGGGGAGCCCGGCAGCGAGAGCAGCAGGGCGGTGAACAGCTCCATCCGGTTCACGTCGTTGTCGAGCAGCGGGGCCAACCGCCGGCGGATGCCGATGTTGGCCTTCATGCGGGGGTCCTTGGCGTACTCCTCCCACATGTAGTCGCGGTCCTCGTCGGTCACCATCTCGAGCGTCAGCTCGTCGTGGTTGCGGAGGAACACACCCCACTGGCAGCCGTCGGGGATGTCAGGCGTCTGCTCCATGATCTCGCTGATGGGGTAGCGCGACTCGCGTCGCACCGCCATGAAGATGCGGGGCATCACGGGGAAGTGGAAGGCCATGTGGCACTCGTCGCCGCCGACCGAGGGGTCGCCGAAGTACTCGACGACGTCGGCCGGCCACTGGTTGGCCTCGCACAGCAGGACGGTGCCGGGGTACTTCTGGTCGACGAACCGCCGGACCTTCTTGAGCATCTCGTGGGTCTCGGGGAGGTTCTCGCCGTTGGTGCCCGGCCGCTCGTACAGGTAGGGGACGGCGTCGAGGCGGAAGCCGTCCAGGCCCATCGCGAGCCAGAAGTCCATCGCCTCCAGCATCGCCTCGTGGACGGCCGGGTTGTCGAAGTTGAGGTCCGGCTGGTGGTGGAAGAACCGGTGCCAGTAGTACTGACCGCGGACCGGGTCCCAGGTCCAGTTCGACGGCTCGGTGTCGACGAAGATGATCCGGGCGTCGGCGTACAGCTCGTCGGTGTCGGACCACACGTAGAAGTCGCCGTACGGGCCGTCGGGGTCGCGTCGCGACTCCTGGAACCACGGGTGGGCGTCACTGGTGTGGTTCATGACGAAGTCGATGATCACCCGGATGCCGCGCTTGTGGGCCTCGTCGAGGAACAGCTGGAAGTCCTCGACCGTCCCGCACTCCGGCAGGATGTCGGTGAAGTCGGCCACGTCGTAGCCGCCGTCGCGCAGCGGCGAGGTGAAGAACGGCGGGACCCACAGGCAGTCCACCCCGAGCCACTGCAGGTAGTCGAGCTTCTCCACCAAGCCCCGGAAGTCACCGGTCCCGTCGGCGTTGGCGTCGCGGAAGGAGCGGACCAGCACCTCGTAGAAGACGGCGGTCTTGAACCACTCGGGGGTCTGGTCGGCCGGCTCCTCCACTCCGTGGTGGTCGGCGATCACCTCGGTCAACGCGTCCTCCTGACGGCCAGCACGTGGGCTGGTTCGATGAACGGGTCGAGGCGGACGTAGTTGTGCTCGCCCCAGGCCCAGGTCTGGTCGGTGAGCTCGTCGTGCACGGCGAAGGACTCGTTCCAGTCCAGGCCGAGTGCGGGGAGGTCCAGGTGGACCGTGGTCTCGCGGGTGCTGTGCGGGTCCAGGTTGATCACCACGACCACCACGTCGTCGCCCTCGCGCTTGCTGAAGGCCAGCACGTGCTCGTCGTCGGTGCGGTGGACGGTGAGGTTGCGGAGCCGCTGCAGCGCCGGGTGCGCGCGGCGGACCTCGTTGAGCCGGGTGAGGTACGGCGCCAGCGAGCGGACCCCCTCGAAGGCGGTGGCCTCGGGGTCACCCCAGTCGCGGACACGGACCTGGTACTTCTCCGAGTCGAGGTACTCCTCGCTCCCGGGCTTGACCGCGACGTGCTCGAAGAGCTCGTAGCCGGCGTACACGCCCCAGCTGGGGGACGAGGTCGCCGCGAGGGCGGCCCGGATCTTGAACGCCGGCGGGCCGCCGTACTGGAGGAAGGCGTGCAGGATGTCGGGGGTGTTGACGAAGAAGTTGGGCCGCATCAGGTGGTCGGTCTCGGTCGCGAGCTCGACGAGGTAGTCCTCGATCTCGGTCTTGGCCGTGCGCCACGTGAAGTAGGTGTAGGACTGCTGGAAGCCGATCGCACCGAGGCCGCGCATCATGGCCGGCTTCGTGAACGCCTCGGCGAGGAAGAGCACGTCGGGGTCGGTGGTGCGGACCTCGCGCAGCAGCCACTCCCAGAACGCCACCGGCTTGGTGTGGGGGTTGTCGACCCGGAAGATGCGAACGCCGTGGGACACCCACAGTCGGACGATCCGCAGCACCTCGTCGGCGATCCCTGCGGGGTCGTTGTCGAAGTTGAGCGGGTAGATGTCCTGGTACTTCTTGGGCGGGTTCTCGGCGTAGGCGATGGTGCCGTCGGCACGCGTGGTGAACCACTCCGGGTGGGAGGTCACCCACGGGTGGTCGGGCGCGGCCTGCAGGGCGAGGTCCAGCGCCACCTCGAGGCCCACCGAGCGGGCCCGCTCGACGAAGGCGTCGAAGTCGTCGAAGGTGCCGAGGTCGGGGTGGATCGCGTCGTGACCGCCGTCCCTGGACCCGATCGCCCACGGCGACCCGGTGTCCTCGGGGCCGGGGGTCAGGGTGTTGTTGGGGCCCTTGCGGTTGACCTCGCCGATCGGGTGGATCGGCGGCAGGTAGATGACGTCGAAGCCCATGGCCGCCACGGCGTCCAGCCGCTTCGCGGCCGTGCGGAGGTTGCCGCTCGTGACCGTGCCGGTCCGCGGGTCCTTCCGCGCGCCCTCCGAGCGCGGGAAGAACTCGTACCAGCTGCCGTAGAGAGCGCGCTCCCGGTCGGCGTACGCCGGGAACGGTCCCTCGACCGTGACCAGCTCGCGCAGCGGGTGCTCGCGCAGCACGGCTGCGAGCTCGGGGGCCTCCAGGGCGGCCAGCCTGGCCGGCACCGGCCGGTCGGTGTCGCCGGCAGCGTCGATGCCGGCGGTGACCAGGTCGCGCGCCCGGGCCTCGCTCGGAGACAGGTCGGCCAGGACCCGCTCGAGGATCAGCCGGCCCTCGGTGAACATCAGCTCGACGTCCACGTCGGCCCGGATCTTGATCCCGGCGTCGTGCTGCCAGGTGGCGATCGGGTCGGACCAGGCCTGCACCTCGAAGGTCCAGGCGCCGGGGGAGTCGGGGGTGACCCACGCGACGTAGTGGTCGGGCTCGTCGCCCTGGGGCACCATGCGCACGGGGTCTCGGCGAGTGCCGTGGGGGTCCACGAGGACCACCTCGGCGCTGAGCTTGTCGTGTCCCTCTCTGAACACGGTCGCGGTCACGGGGAACGGCTCGCCCACCGTGGCCTTCGCAGGCTGTCGACCGAGGTCGACCAGGGGCTCGACGTCCATGACGGGGATGCGTCCGACCATGCTGCAACACTTCCGGTCCGGGCAGGGTCGGCGCAAGCCGGGTCTTGCGTCGGGTCCCTCACGCGGCCGGTTCCCGGGACCCCTCGGGAGCGTGGCGGGAGGTGGGGGCTGGACCACGGGTTGGATCGTTCACATTTTGGCGCTACCGTCCTGCCGTGCGTGCCATCCGTCGTTTCACCGTCCGTCCCGTCCTTCCCGAGGCGCTCGCCTCGCTGGGTGTCCTCGCCGGGAACCTCCGGTGGTCCTGGCACCCGCCCACCCAGGACGTCTTCGAGGCCGTCGACCCGGCCCTGTGGGAGTCGACCGGGCGTGACCCGGTCCGGCTGCTCGGTGCGGTCGAGGCCCGACGCCTCGAGGAGCTCGCCGGTGACGGCGCGTTCGTCGAGCGGCTCGAGGCCGCCCGCCGCGACCTCGACACCTACCTGGCCGGAGACCACTGGTACCAGCGCCGCAGCGGCGCCGACGCGCCGCGCAGCGTCGCGTACTTCTCGCCCGAGTACGGCATCACCGCCGTCCTGCCGCAGTACTCCGGCGGCCTCGGCATCCTCGCCGGCGACCACCTCAAGGCCGCCTCGGACCTCGGGGTCCCGCTGGTCGGCGTGGGCCTGCTCTACCGCCACGGCTACTTCAAGCAGTCGCTCTCCCAGGAGGGCTGGCAGCAGGAGACCTACCCCGTCCTCGACCCCGACGAGCTGCCGCTCTCGCTCCTCCACGAGGCCGACGGCTCCCGGGCCATGGTCCGGATCACCATCGACAACGACGCCGAGCTCGCCGCGCGGATCTGGGTGGCCCAGGTCGGGCGCGTGCCGCTGCTGCTGCTCGACACCGACGTCGAGGAGAACCCCGACCACTTCCGCGCCGTGACCGACCGCCTCTACGGCGGCACCACCGAGCACCGGCTGCGCCAGGAGCTGCTGCTGGGCGTCGGCGGCGTGCGTGCGCTGCGGGCGTACTCCCGGATCACGGGCGCCCCGGACCCCGAGGTCTTCCACACCAACGAGGGCCACGCCGGCTTCCTCGGCCTCGAGCGGATCCGCGAGCTGTCGGTCGCCGAGAAGGGCCCGAAGCTCGACTTCGACACCGCTCTCGAGGTCAGCCGCGCCTCCACCGTCTTCACGACCCACACCCCGGTGCCCGCCGGCATCGACCGCTTCCCGCGCGAGCTGGTGGAGCAGTACTTCGGCGGTGCCTCGCCGGTGCCCGGTGTCCCGGTCGACCGCATCCTGGCGCTCGGCGCCGAGGACTACGACGGCGGCGACCGCGGCGTCTTCAACATGGCGGTGATGGGCTTCCGGCTCGCGCAGCGTGCCAACGGCGTGTCCCAGCTCCACGGCCACGTGTCGCGGGAGATGTTCAACGGGCTGTGGCCCGCCTTCGACGAGGCCGAGGTCCCGATCGGTTCGATCACCAACGGCGTCCACGCGCCGACCTGGGTCGGCCGCGAGGTCTTCGAGCTGGCCTCCGGGCACGGCGCCGACGCCGACCACACCGACGCGGACGCCTTCTGGGGCGTCGTCGACAAGGTGCCCGGCCAGGAGGTCTGGGCCACCAAGCGCAAGCTCCGCGAGCGGCTGGTCGTCGACGCCCGCAAGCGCCTGGCACGTTCGTGGGCCAAGCGCGGCAGCGCCCCCGCCGAGCTGTCCTGGATCGACTCCGCGCTCGACCCCGACGTGCTGACCATCGGTTTCGCACGCCGGGTGCCGTCCTACAAGCGGCTCACGCTGATGCTGTCCGACCCCGAGCGGCTCAAGCGGATGCTGCTCCACCCCGAGCGGCCGATCCAGCTGATCATCGCCGGCAAGGCCCACCCGGCCGACGAGGGCGGCAAGCGGCTGATCCAGGAGATGGTGCGCTTCGCCGACGACCCCGAGGTCCGGCACCGCATCGCGTTCCTGCCCAACTACGACATCGCCATGGCGCTGCCGCTCTACCCGGGCTGCGACGTGTGGCTGAACAACCCGCTGCGCCCCTACGAGGCGTGCGGCACCTCCGGCATGAAGGCGGCCCTCAACGGCGGCCTCAACCTCTCGATCCTCGACGGCTGGTGGGACGAGTGGTACGACGGCTCCAACG
This sequence comes from Nocardioides euryhalodurans, assembly GCF_004564375.1. NCBI lineage: Bacteria > Bacillati > Actinomycetota > Actinomycetes > Propionibacteriales > Nocardioidaceae > Nocardioides > Nocardioides euryhalodurans. The sequence goes on along the minus strand of NZ_CP038267.1, from coordinate 1,033,553 downwards.
GCTGGGCGATCCCGTCCGCCGACGGCGTCGAGGACCCCGACCGCCGTGACGACCTCGAGGCGACCGCGCTCTACGACCTGATCGAGAACGAGGTCGCGCCCCGCTTCTACGACGTCGGCCCCGACGGGGTGCCCGCGCGCTGGCTGGAGATGGTCCGCCACACGCTGAAGTCGCTCGGCCCGAAGGTGCTGGCGACCCGGATGGTGCGCGACTACGTGCGACAGCTCTACACGCCGGCCGCGGTGACCGGTCGCAGCCTCAACTCCGACTACACCGGTGCGGCCGACCTGGCTGCCTGGAAGAAGCGGGTGCGGGGTGGCTGGCCCGAGGTGCGGGTGGAGCACGTCGAGAGCAGCGGCGTCGGCGACGCCCCCGAGATCGGCACCGTGCTGAGCGTGCGCGCCTTCGTCTCGCTGGGCGCGCTCTCCCCGGAGGACGTCGACGTCCAGCTGGTCCACGGCGTGATCGACAGCGAGGACCAGCTGGTCAACGCCGCCACCGAGTCGCTGGCCGTCTCCGAGACCTACCAGGGCGGTCGCCACCGGTTCGACGGCACGGTCAGCCTGGCCCGCAGCGGCGCCTTCGGCTACACCGTCCGCGTGATCCCGAAGAACGCCCTGCTCGCCTCGCCCGCCGAGCTCGGTGTGATCGCCCTGCCCAGCTGACCGAGGCGCCTTCAGCCGGCCGGTCTCGGAGGTCGGGGGGTGTGAGGCGCTCCGACGCCGAGGCGCGGGACCCGGTTGCCGCCCTGCGTGGGTGCGGGGGTTTCGAGGCTCGGGCCTGGGCGGCCTTCGCACCTCAACCACCGGTGCGGGCACCTCGTACGGCTGACCCCTCCCGGAGGTCGAGGTGTGAGGCGCCCCGGCGCCGAGCCTCGAGACCCGGTGGGGGTGGGCAGCGCCCGGCGTACGTCAGGTCTGGCGGAGCACCACGACGGTGAGGCCGCCGAGGGTGAGCGGCTCGCCGGCGAGGACCGCGGTGCCGTGGGGGAGGTCCGGGTCGGTGGAGAGGACCACCTCGCCGGTCCGGACCCACGCGTTGTCGGGGAGCGCGACCTCGACCGGCTGCTCGCCGGAGTTGAACCACAGCATGAACGAGGCGTCCCGCTGCTGCTCGCCGCGCGGGCCGGGGGAGCGGAGCGGGTCGCCGGAGACGAACATCCCGATCACCTCGAGGGTGCCGTCGTGCCAGTCCAGCGGCGACATCTCGCGCCCCTCGGGGTGCAGCCAGGCCAGGTCCTTCGGCCCGCCCTCGATGGTCGGGGAGCCTGCGAAGTGGTGCCGCTGCCGCAGCGCCGGGTGCTCGCGCCGCAGCCGCAGCGCGGCCTTGGTGACCTCGTACACGTCGAGCCAGGCGTCGTCGGGGCGCCAGTCGAGCCACGACACCTCGTTGTCCTGGACGTAGGCGTTGTTGTTGCCGCGCTGGGTGCGGCCACGCTCGTCGCCGGCGGTGATCATCGGTGACCCGTTGGACAGGCACAGCGTGGCGATCATGTTCGACGCGATCCGGCGCCGGAGAGCGATCACCCCCGGATCGTCCGTCTCGCCCTCGTGGCCGAAGTTGTACGACCGGTTGCCGTCGGTGCCGTCCCGGTTGTCCTCGCCGTTGGCCTCGTTGTGCTTGTGCTCGTAGGTCGTCCAGTCGCGCAGCGTGAAGCCGTCGTGGGCCGTCACGAAGTTGACCGAGGCGTACGGCGACCGCCCGTCGTCGGCGTAGAGGTCCGAGCTCCCGGCCAGCCGTGAGGCGGCCTCGCGGACCGATCCCGCGCCCGGCCGCCAGAAGTCGCGCATCGTGTCGCGGTAGCGGTCGTTCCACTCCACCCACGGCGGCGGGAAGGAGCCGACCCGGTAGCCGTCCATCGAGGCGTCCCACGGCTCCGCGATCAGCTTCACGTAGCGCAGCACGGGGTCCTGCCCGATGGTCGTCAGGAACGCGCCGTGCATGTCGATGTCGTGGCCGGTCCGCGCCAGTGCCGAGGCGAGGTCGAACCGGAACCCGTCGACGTGCATCTCGGTGACCCAGTAGCGCAGCGAGTCCAGGATCAGCCGCAGCGCGCCGGGGTTGGTGGTGTCGACGGTGTTGCCGCAGCCCGTGACGTCCCAGTAGGCGTCGTCGCCGGTGCCGGACCGCTTGTAGAAGCCGGCGTCGTCCAGCCCCCGGAACGAGTACGACGGCCCGGTCGGGCCGCCCTCGGCGGTGTGGTTGTAGACCACGTCGAGGAACACCTCGATCCCGGCTCGGTGGAAGTTCTTCACCATCTGCTTGAACTCGGTGACCTGCTGACCGCGGTCGCCCGTGGAGGAGTACGCCGCGTGCGGCGCGAGGTAGCCGATCGTGTTGTAGCCCCAGTAGTTGGTCATCCCGCGCTCGGCGACCGAGGGCTCGGTCAGGAAGTGCTGCACCGGCAGCAGCTCCACCGCGGTCACGCCCAGGTCGTTGAGATAGTCGGTCACGGCCTCGCTGCCGAGGCCGGCGTACGTCCCGCGCAGCTCCTCGGGCACCCGGTCGTGCAGCTGCGTGAAGCCCTTGACGTGCAGCTCGTAGATGACCGTGTCGCGCCAGCGCGTCCGGAGCCGGGTGTCGCCCTCCCAGTCGAACTCGTCGTGCACGACCACCGACCGCGGGACCGCGGGCGCCGAGTCGCGGGGGTCGCGGGAGCGCCCGTCGCCGGTGTGGGGGAGTGCGAGGTCGCCCGGCGCGACCTCGCCCGAGATCGCGCGGGCGTACGGGTCGAGGAGCAGCTTGGCCGGGTTGAAGCGCAGGCCGTGCCCGGGGTCCCAGGGACCGTCGGTGCGGAAGCCGTAGCGCTGGCCGACCCGGACACCTGGCAGCTTGCCGTGCCAGACCCCGAGCGTGTGCTCGGTCAGCCGGTGGCTGGTCTCGGTGCCCTCCTCGTCGAAGACGCAGACCCAGGCCGCGGTCGCCTGCGGCGCCCAGACCGCGAAGTTGGTGGCCTCGGGCGCCCACGTCGCGCCGAGCTGCTGGTGGAACCCCGGCCAGAGGGGCGTCGTCTCGTCGTGGTGCTGCCACCGCCAGGTGTTGAGGCTCACCCGGCCCATTCAATCCCATGGCCGTCGCTACCCTCGTCGGGACCTGTGAAGCGAGGAAGAGGAGCGGCAGATGCCTGAGGGTTCGGAGTTCGTACGTCTCGAGGTCGACGGGGGCGTCGGCACCATCCGGCTCGACCGTCCCAAGATGAACGCCCTCAACGCGCAGGTCCAGGAGGAGATCCGGGCCGCTGCAGCCGAGGCGAGCGAGCGTGAGGACGTCAGGGCCGTCGTCGTCTACGGCGGCGAGCGGGTCTTCGCGGCCGGTGCGGACATCAAGGAGATGGCCGAGATGTCCTACACCGACATGGTGGGGCGCTCTGGCAAGCTGCAGTCCGCCTTCAGCGCCGTCGCGCGCATCCCGAAGCCCGTCGTGGCCGCGGTGACCGGCTACGCGCTCGGCGGGGGCTGCGAGCTCGCGCTGTGCGCCGACGTGCGGTTCGCGGCCGAGGACGCCGTGCTGGGGCAGCCCGAGATCCTGCTCGGCATCATCCCCGGCGCCGGCGGCACCCAGCGGCTGACCCGCCTGGTGGGACCCAGCACAGCCAAGGAGCTCATCTTCACCGGCCGTTTCGTCAAGGCCGACGAGGCGCTCTCGATCGGGCTGGTCGACAAGGTGTTCCCGGCCGACACGGTCTACGAGGAGGCGCTCGCCTGGGCGAAGCAGTTCGCCGGGGCGGCGTCGTACGCCCTGCGCGCGGCGAAGGAGGCCGTCGACCGTGGCTCCGAGGTCGACCTCGACACCGGGCTGGAGATCGAGCGCCAGCAGTTCGCCGCGCTGTTCGCCACCGAGGACCGCAGCATCGGGATGGACTCCTTCGTGGCCAACGGTCCGGGCAAGGCGGAGTTCCGGGGCCGCTGAGCCCTTCGTCACAGCGAGGGGCCGGGCGGACGTCGCTGGGCCTATGATCCGGCCCATGTCCAAGCGCAGGGCCACCCCCGACGACCCGTCCGGAGACACCACCACGAAGGCGCCCCCCGGCGGTCGCCGGGCGCTCGACGTCGTACGCCTCCGGCTCGCGCAGCTGGTGTGGCTGGTCTGCGTGGTGTGCGCCCTGCTGCTCGCGATCGGCGCGCTGCTGGTCGCGCTGGGGGCCAACCAGGACAACGCGCTCGTCGACGCGGTGCTCCGTGGCGCGGACGCCGTCGACCTGGGGGTCTTCTCCCGCGAGAACGGCATCAAGGAGTTCCGCGGCCCGGACGCCGACGTCAAGAACGCCCTGCTCAACTGGGGCCTCGGCGCGGTGGCCTACCTCGTGGTCGGACGGATCCTCGACCGCGTGATCCGGCCCTGAGCCGGGCCGAACCGCTGTGAGCCACCCCACCGACGGGGCCGGTTCCCTGACAAGTTTCCCGCTAGTAACCTCGAACCCACCCGAGAGCACAGGAGGGGCCTGACCGGCCACGCACCCTATGAACATTGTCGTCTGTGTGAAGTACGTACCCGACGCCACCGCCGACCGGCAGTTCGAGCAGGACAAGACCGTGGACCGCGACGGTGTCGACGGTCTGCTGTCCGAGCTCGACGAGTACGCCGTCGAGCAGGCCCTGCAGCTGAAGGAGAAGGCGGAGAGCCCCGAGGACGTGAAGGTCATCGCCCTCACCGTGGCGCCCGAGGCCGGCGTCGACGCCGTCCGCAAGGCGCTGCAGATGGGCGCTGACTCCGGCGTCCACGTGGCCGACGAGGCCATCGCCGGCTCCGACGCGATCGCCACCTCGCTGGTGCTGGCCAAGGCCATCGAGAAGATCGGCGACGTCGACCTGGTGATGTGCGGGATGGCGTCGACCGACGGCTCGATGAGCGTCGTGCCCGCGATGCTGGCCGAGCGCCTCGACCTGCCCCAGGTGACCCTGGCGTCGGTGATCGAGACCCAGGGCGACCAGGTCCGGGTCAAGCGCGACGGTGACGTCGCCACCGAGGTGATCGGTGCGACCATGCCGCTGGTGATGTCGGTGACCGACCAGACCGGTGAGGCCCGGTACCCGTCGTTCAAGGGGATCATGGCGGCGAAGAAGAAGCCGCTCGAGACCTACACGCTCAGCGACCTGGGCGTGGACGCCGGTGACGTCGGCCTCTCCGTGGCCTGGACCGAGGTCCAGGACACCACCGCGCGCCCGCCGCGCAGCGCGGGCGAGATCGTGACCGACGAGGACGGCTCGGGCGCCAGCGCGCTCGTGGACTTCCTCGCCTCCAAGAAGTTCATCTGAGGAGCTCCCTGACATGACCGAAGTCCTGGTACTCATCGACCACGCCGACGGCGAGGTCAAGAAGCCGACGTACGAGCTGCTGACGCTGGCGCGTCGCCTCGGTGAGCCCTCCGCCGTGTTCATCGGTGCGGGCAGCCAGGGTGCCGCCGCCGCCGAGAAGGTCGCGAAGTACGGCGCCGAGAAGGTGTACGTCGTCGACGACGCCGACATCAAGGGCTACCTCGTGGCCCCGAAGGCCGAGGCCCTCCAGCAGCTGGTGGAGAAGAGCTCGCCCGCCGCGGTCCTCATCCCGTCCACGTTCGAGGGCAAGGAGGTCGCCGGCCGGCTGGCGATCAAGATCGGCTCCGGCCTGATCACCGACGCCGTCGACGTCCAGGCAGACGACGGGGGCGACGGGACCCCGGTCACCACTCAGTCGGTCTTCGCCGGCAACTACACGGTGACCGCCAAGGTCACCACGGGCACGCCGATCATCACGGTCAAGCCCAACTCCGCAACCCCGGAGGAGGCTGCCGGGGCCGGCACCGTGGAGGAGTTCGCCGCGACCGTGTCCGACTCGGCCAAGAAGGCCCAGATCGTGGCCTCGCAGCCGCGCAAGGCCAGCGGCCGTCCCGAGCTGACCGAGGCCGCCATCGTGGTGGCGGGCGGACGTGGGACCGGTGGCAAGTTCGAGCCGGTCGAGGGCCTGGCCGACGCGCTCGGCGGCGCCGTGGGCGCCTCCCGTGCCGCCGTCGACTCGGGCTGGATCCCTCACAGCTTCCAGATCGGCCAGACCGGCAAGACCGTCTCGCCGCAGCTCTACGTCGCGGGCGGCATCTCGGGTGCGATCCAGCACCGGGCCGGCATGCAGACCTCGAAGACCATCGTCGCGGTCAACAAGGACGACGAGGCCCCGATCTTCGAGCTGGTCGACTTCGGCGTGGTGGGCGACCTCCACACCGTCTTCCCGGCCGCCGCCGAGAAGGTCAACGAGCGCAAGGGCTGAGCTCCCGAGCCCCCAGCACCACGAGAGGGCCCCACCACCGAACCGGTGGTGGGGCCCTTCGTGCGTGCCGCGGGGTCCGGTCAGTTCCGGAGGAAGCCGTCGAAGCTCCACTCCTCGATCACGCCGACCTGCGCGGCCCGCACCTTGCGCACGCCCCGCTTGGTCGTGAAGATCTCGACCTTCCGGAACGAGTCGTTGTTGGAGTAGTCGAGCTCCTGCAGGTTGCGCCCCTCGTTGACGCCGCCCGGCTCGTCGGCCGGGTTGGCCTCGACACCGATGTAGTAGGTGCCGTCCGGGACGTTGCCGATCCGGAAGGCCTGGCCGGCCCGGAACTGGTGGTAGGTGTCACCGTGGCCGTTGGCCAGCACCTGGCGCAGCGACTGTGCACCCCGGCCGCCGCACTGGCTGCCGAGGTCGGTGTACTCGGGCCGCATGTCGGCGTTGGGGACGGTGAGGTCCACCGCGTCGGTCGCCACCAGGCAGAACGACGCCTTCGTCGACTTCACGACCACGTCCTCGAGCCGGTCGCCGTTGGCGTCGGCGCCGTAGAGGTTGTAGCGCGCGAAGTCCTCGAAGTGCCAGTGGTTGTGGTTGGCCGCGTGGTAGGCGAACTCGCCGACCGCCTCGTAGCCGGTCTGGTTGCCGTCACCGTCGAAGTAGTACTGGTAGGCGGTCATGTGGTCCTCGTGGTCGCCGGGACCGCTGCGCGCCGCGTGGTCGTGGTCCTCGCGGAAGCCCTCGATCACCATCGGGCCCGCGCCCCCGTTCCACACGGTCGCGCCGAAGCGCATCGCGGTGCCCTTCTCGTTGAGGCTGATGTCGAAGGCCGGCAGTGACCGCAGGTCGGGCGCGAACTCGTCGGCCAGCGCGCCGGCGGACTCCGCGGTCGGGGCGTCGGTGGTCTCCTCGAGGCCGTCGTCGGTGGTGTCGGCGGTCGCGGCCCGCTGGGCGGCTGCGGCGGCGGTCCGGGCGGTCGGGCGCCAGTTCTCACGACCCTTGCGGACGACGAGCGTGGACTCGGCGCGGCCGTCGGCCTCGCTGATGCCGAAGAACTCACGCCACTCCGGCGTGATGAAGGCGACCATCTCGTAGGTGCCGGGCTTGAGGCGCAGTGCGGAGCCCCACTCGGGGAACATGGAGGCGGAGTAGTCCTGGGCCACGCCCATCACCGAGCCGAGGGTGTAGGGGTTCCACGGGCAGCCCCAGGGGTACGGGTTGCTGATCGGCCCGGTCGGGCCGACCTTCGTCGCCTCGCCGTTGAAGCAGCCCGGGGTCCGGATCACGCGAGGGCGTCGGCCCTCACGCAGGATCCTGACGGTCGCGAAGTGGTCGAGGCCCTGCCAGGAGCTCATGGAGCCCTCGGGAAGCGCCACGTCGTCCTCGGCGCCCGCGCCGCGCTGCCACACGGCCGCGATCGGGCCGTCGTAGGCCTCGGGACGGGTGGCCCGGATCTCGAACGGTGCGCCCTTGGCGGTCATGCGGAAGCCGAGGCCGGAGTAGACGTACCCGTCGTAGCTGCGTGCCACGACCCGGTTGGGAGCGTCCAGGACGAGCGGGGACACGACGTCCTCCGCCTGGGCGCTGGTGGTCGTGAGGGCGCTGAGTGCGCCGGAGAGCGCGAGTGCGACTCCCGTGGCTGCTGCGGTGAGGGCACGCCGTTGCATCTGATTCCTCTCGGGACAGGGGAGCCCGATGCCCCCGCTGCTTGGTTGACGCACAGGATCACCGATCGGTTGCCTGCATGCCGGTACATCGGCCGAAAATCTTTCGGGCGCGGCTAGCCTGCGGCCATGGACGAGTCGGTGACCGACGAGGTGCGCGCCCTGGCCGTGCGCGCACGCGCGGCCGCACGCCACCTCGCCCTCGAGCCCCGGGCGCGCAAGGACGCCGCCCTGGAGGCGATGGCCGGGGCCCTGCTCGGTGCGCGCGAGGAGGTGCTGCGGGCCAACGGGGAGGACCTGGCCCGGGCCGAGCAGGCCGGGACGCCGGCCAACATCCTGGACCGGCTGCGGCTCACCGACGAGCGGCTGGCGCAGATGGCCCAGGGCCTGCGCGACGTCGCCGGGCTGCCCGACCCGGTGGGCGAGGTGGTCCGCGGCAGCACGCTCGCCAACGGCCTGGAGCTGCGGCAGGTGCGGGTGCCGTTCGGCGTCGTCGGGATGATCTACGAGGCCCGCCCCAACGTCACCGCCGACGCGGCCGGCATCTGCCTGAAGTCGGGCAACGCGGTGCTGCTGCGCGGCTCCTCGAGCGCCCGGTCGTCCAACGCCGCCGTGGTCCGCGTGCTGCGGGAGGCCGCGGCCGACTCGGGGCTGCCCGCCGACGTGGTGCAGCTCGTGCCGGCGGAGAGCCGGGACTCGGTCACGGCGCTGATGCGGGCCCGCGGCCTGGTCGACGTGTTGGTGCCGCGCGGTGGTGCGGGGCTGATCCGGTCGGTGGTCGAGGGCTCGACGGTGCCCGTCATCGAGACCGGGGTCGGCAACTGCCACGTCTACGTCGACGCCGGGGCCGACCTGGACCGCGCCCTCGCGATCGTCCTCAACGCCAAGACCCACCGGACCAGCGTCTGCAACGCGGCGGAGTCGCTGCTGGTGCACGAGGCGGTCGCCGAGGTGTTCGTGCCGCGGGTGGTCGAGGCGCTGCAGTCGGCCGGCGTGACCGTCCACGGCGACGGCCGCTTCCTCGCCCAGGACGGCGTGGTCGCCGCCACCGACGACGACTGGGGCACCGAGTACCTCTCGCTCGACATCTCCGCCCGGGTGGTGGCCGGGCTCGACGAGGCGGTCGACCACATCCACCGCCACGGCACGGGTCACTCCGACGCGATCGTCACCGAGGACCAGTCGGCGGCCCGTCGCTTCGTGGCGGCCGTCGACTCCGCCGCGGTGCTGGTCAACGCCTCGACCCGCTTCACCGACGGGGGCGAGTTCGGATTCGGCGCGGAGATCGGCATCAGCACCCAGAAGCTCCACGCGCGGGGACCGATGGGGCTTCCCGAGATGACCACGACCAAGTACGTCGTGACCGGTGACGGCCACGTTCGCTGACGTCTGGTCGGTCCGGGCCGGACCACCGGTAGGCTGACCCCCATGTCGTTGAGCGTCATGGCCACCGAGGCCCACCACGAGGTCAGCACGTCCCTGAGCTGGGGTATCGGGATCGGAACCCTCGCGCTCCTCCTGCTGCTGCTGGGCGCCCTCGTCGCGTTCGGCGGGGGACGCGAGCACAGCTGAACGCCCAGCACCGCCCCGGAGCGCACGCCGCCGCAGCCCCGTCCCCTCGCCGGGTCGGGGTGATGGGCGGCACCTTCGACCCGATCCACCACGGTCACCTCGTCGCCGCCTCCGAGGTGCAGGCGTGGTTCGACCTCGACGAGGTCGTCTTCGTGCCGACCGGCGACCCGTGGCAGAAGTCGGACCGCACGGTCTCCCCGGCGGAGCACCGCTACCTGATGACCGTCATCGCGACCGCGGCCAACCCGCGGTTCCGGGTGTCACGGGTCGACATCGACCGCGACGGACCGACGTACACCATCGACACGCTGCGCGACCTGCGCGCCGAGCTCCCGCAGGCCGAGCTCTACTTCATCACCGGCGCGGACGCGCTGGCCGACATCTTCACCTGGCGCGACGCCGGTCGGCTCTTCGAGCTCGCCCACTTCGTGGGCTGCACCCGACCCGGCTACGACATGGACGCCTCCATGCTGCGCAACATCCCCGAGGACCGGGTCACGCTCGTCGAGATCCCGGCCCTCGCCATCTCCTCCTCCGACTGCCGTGCGCGAGCGACGCGCGGTGAGCCGGTCTGGTACCTCGTCCCCGACGGCGTCGTCCAGTACGTCGCCAAGCACGCCCTCTACCGTGATCCCTCCCAGCCCTCCGGAGTCGCATGACCGCCACCGACCGTGCCGTCGAGCTCGTCCACACCGCCGCCCGCGCGGCGGCCGACAAGCTCGCCACCGACATCCTCGCCTTCGACGTCAGCGAGCAGCTCGTCATCACCGACGCGTTCCTCATCGCCTCCGGGAGCAACGACCGGCAGGTCCGCGCGATCGTGGACGCCGTCGAGGACGGCCTCCGCGAGGTCGGCGCCAAGCCGGTCCAGCGCGAGGGGGAGCGTGACGGGCGGTGGGTGCTCATCGACTACGGCGAGATCGTGGTCCACGTCCAGCACGCCGAGGAGCGCGAGTTCTACGCCCTCGAGCGGCTGTGGCGCGACTGCCCGACGATCCCGCTCCCGGCCGACGTCACCAGCAGTGACCGCTGACGCGCGGCGGCTGGTGCTGCTGCGCCACGGGCGGACCGCCTGGAACGCCACCGGCCGCGCGCAGGGCCACGCCGACGTCGAGCTCGACGACCTCGGTCACGCCCAGGCCGAGCTGGCGGCGCCCTGGGTCGCGGCGATGCGACCGGCCGCGCTCTGGTCCTCCGACCTCGCCCGGGCGCGCCAGACCGCGGCGTACGTCGAGAAGGAGACGGGCCTCACCGCACGGCTGGACGCCCGGCTGCGCGAGTACGACGTGGGGGAGCGGACCGGCCTGACGATGGCCGAGTTCGCGAACCGGCACCCCGAGGAGCACGCCGCCTGGCTGCGCGACCGGCGCTCCGAGGTCGCCGGCGCCGAGGAGACGATCGAGGTCCTCGCCCGCATCCTGCCGGCCTACGACGACGTCCTCGCCGGGCTCGGCCCCGGGGAGTCCGCGGTCGTGGTCACCCACGGTGCCGCGCTCAAGGTCAGCGTGCTGGCGCTCCTCGGCTGGCCGCAGGAGCAGAACCGCTCGCTGGAGGGCCTCGACAACGCCCGCACCGCCGTGCTGGAGGAGCAGGCGGGGTCCTGGCGCCTGGTGGCCTGGAACGCCGGACCCGATTTCGCGTCGGTGGAGACCGCCCGCTAGTATTCCTGCTCGTTGCCGCAAGGCGACTGGCCCGGGGCTGTGGCGCAGCTGGTAGCGCATCTGCATGGCATGCAGAGGGTCAGGGGTTCGAGTCCCCTCAGCTCCACCGACACCGAGAGGCTCCGCGCAAGCGGGGCCTCTCGTCATTTCCACGGTGGTCGCCCCGTAGCCTTCTCGTCGTGACGACGCTCGCCTGGGTGGCTGCCGCGACGCTGGTCGCCCTCGCCGTGCTCGCGGTGGTCGCGAGCAGGGTCCCCGCCCTCGACCGTCCGGTCCGGACGGCCGTCCTCGTGGCCGAGCTCGCGCTCGTCGTCCTCGTCGTGGCCGAGCTCGTCCGGGTGCTGGCGGCCGACCCCGCCGACCGCCCGGACAGCATGCTCACGCACGTCGGGTACGCCGTGGCCACGGTCGGCCTGGTGCCGACGCTCGTGCTGCGCCGGCCCGACCCCGAGGACCCGGACGGCCCCGTCGAGCCGGCGTCGATGTGGGTGGTCGCGATCGCGCTGCTGGCCGTGGCGGTCTGTGTCGTCCGCCTGGTGCAGACCCGGTGAGCGGGCGCGGCTCGACCGGCCGCCAGGTGCTCGTGGCCCTCTACGCCGTGTTCGCGGTCGCCGCCGGTGCCCGGTCGCTGGTGCAGATCACGACCCGGTTCTCCGAGGCGCCGCTGGCGTACTCGCTCTCGCTCGTGGCCGCCGTGGTCTACGGCGTGGCCACGGTCGCCCTGCGGCGTCCGACCGTCCGGGCCCACCGGGTCGCCACCGTCGCCCTCGGCATCGAGGCGGCAGGAGTGCTCGTGGTCGGCACGCTGTCCTACGTCCGCGCCGACTGGTTCCCCGACCAGACGGTGTGGTCCCACTTCGGCGCGGGGTACGGCTTCGTGCCGCTGCTGCTGCCGTTCGTCGGCCTGTGGTGGCTGCGCCGCCACCCGCCCGCCCGGGTCAGCTGATCGTCATCCCGCCGTCCACGGGCAGTGTCTGGCCGGTGATGTAGCCGGCGGCGTCGGAGGCGAGGAACACCACGGTCGCCGCGAGCTCCGCCGGGTCGCCCTTGCGGCCGACCGGGATCCGCGTCTGCTGCTGCTCGAGGTAGCCGTCGGGGTACTGGTCGGTCATCTCCGAGGTGAAGAACCCGGGTGCCACGGCGTTCACGCGGATGCCCTTGCGGCCGGTCCACTGCTGGGCGAGGTCGCGGGTCAGGCCGATCAGCCCGGCCTTCGACGCCGCGTACGCCGCCTGCGGGAGCCCGGCCGTGGTGAGGCCCAGGACGCTGGAGATGTTGACGATGCTGGAGCCGGGCTGCATCACCCGGCCGCACGCCTGGGCCATCCAGTAGCAGCCGTTGAGGTTGACGTCGATGACCTGCCGGAACTCCTCGGGCGTCTCCCGGGTGGCCGGGACGGCGGTGCCGATGCCGGCGTTGTTGACCAGGACGTCGACCCGGCCGAGCTCGGCCATCGCGGTGTCGACCAGCGCCTGGCACTGGTCGGGGTCGGCGACGTCGGTGGCGAGGGTGACGACGCGGCGACCGGCGTCACGGACCAGCCGGGCGGTCTCCTCCAGCCGGTCGACCCGGCGGGCGCCGAGGACGAGATCGGCGCCGGCCTCGGCGAGGCCCTGGGCGAAGGCGACGCCGAGCCCGCTGGAGGCCCCGGTCACGATCGCGACCCGGCCGTCGAGGCGGAACATGTCAGGCACGTTGCTCATGCCGGCGACCCTATGGGGGGCGCACCGCACACGCACGGTGGGCACGGCCGCCCGGTTCGCTACCATGGGTGCATGCGCAGGATCCTGCTCCTTACCCAGCCGCGTCGGTGACGCACCACCCCGACGCGGCTGCCCCTCGTGACCGAGGGGCTTTTTTGTGCCCGAGGACGCCGGAGCAGGACGAGACGAGAGAGACTGATGAGCGAGCAGCAGACGGAGCAGACGTCGTACGACGTGCACGCGGTCGAGGCGAAGTGGCGCCCGGTCTGGGAGGAGCTGCAGCCCTTCGCGGCCGACGACGCGGCGGTGCTGTCGGGGGAGCGGGAGAAGCGCTACGCGCTCACGATGTTCCCCTACCCGAGCGGTGACCTGCACATGGGCCACGCCGAGGTGACCGCGCTGCACGACGTCATCGCGCGCTACTGGTGGCAGCAGGGCTTCGAGGTCCTCAACCCCATGGGCTGGGACTCCTTCGGCCTGCCCGCCGAGAACGCCGCGATCCGCAACGACGCGCACCCCGCCGACTACACCTACGGCAACATCGACACCCAGCACGACTCCTTCCGCAGGTACGCCGTGAGCTTCGACTGGTCGCGCCGGTTCAACACCTCCGACCCGGCCTACTACCGCTGGACCCAGTGGCTGTTCCTGAAGCTGCGGGAGCAGGGGCTGGCCTACCGCAAGAACTCCCCGGTCAACTGGTGCCCGAACGACCAGACCGTGCTGGCCAACGAGCAGGTCGTCGACGGCGCCTGCGAGCGCTGCGGCGCCGAGGTGACCAAGCGCGAGCTGACCCAGTGGTACTTCCGCACCACGGCGTACGCCCAGGAGCTGCTGGACTGCCTGGACGAGCTGCAGCCGACCTGGTCGGACAAGGTCGTCAACTCCCAGCGCAACTGGATCGGCCGCTCCGAGGGTGCGCACGTCGACTTCGTCGTCGAGGGTCGCGAGGAGCCGCTGACGGTCTACACGACCCGTCCGGACACCCTGTTCGGCGCGACCTTCATGGTGGTGGCCGCTGATGCGGCGCTGGCCGGTGAGCTGGTGACCGCGGAGCAGCGGGGTGCCCTGGACGACTACCTGGTCGAGGTCCGCAAGGAGACCGAGATCAACCGGCTGTCCACGGACCGGCCCAAGACCGGTGTCTTCCTGGGCGTGCACGCCACCAACCCGCTGACCGGCACCCGGATCCCGGTGTACGCCGCCGACTACGTGCTGGCCGACTACGGCACCGGCGCGATCATGGCGGTGCCCGGCCAGGACCAGCGTGACTGGGAGTTCGCGAAGGCCTTCGACCTGCCGATCGTGCGGACCGTCGAGCCGCCGGCCGACTGGGAGGGCGACGCCTTCACGGGCGAGGGCCCGGCGATCAACTCCGCCAACGACGAGATCGACCTGTCCGGGATGGGGGTCGACGAGGCCAAGGCCACGACCATCGCCTTCCTGGAGCGCCAGGGGCTGGGACGCGGCACGGTCAACTTCCGGCTGCGCGACTGGTTGCTGTCGCGCCAGCGCTACTGGGGCGCCCCGATCCCGATCATCCACTGCCCGGTCGACGGTGAGGTCGCCGTACCGGAGGACCAGCTGCCGGTCGAGCTGCCCGAGCTGCGCGGCGCCGACCTCAAGCCCAAGGGCACCTCGCCGCTGGGTGCGGCGACCGAGTGGGTCGAGGTCACCTGCCCGACCTGCGGCGGTCCGGCGAAGCGCGACACCGACACCATGGACACCTTCGTGGACTCGTCCTGGTACTTCTTCCGCTACGTCTCGCCCCAGGACGAGACCCAGGCGTTCGACACGACGCTGGCCAACGCGTGGGGTCCGATCGACCTGTACGTCGGCGGTGACGAGCACGCCGTCCTGCACCTGCTCTACGCCCGCTTCTTCACCAAGGCGCTGCGCGACCTGGGCCTGGTCGACTGGGACGAGCCGTTCTCGTCGTACCTGAGCCAGGGCAAGGTGATCAACCACGGCCGCAAGATGAGCAAGTCGCTGGGCAACGGCGTCAACCTGGGCGAGCAGCTGGAGGAGTTCGGGGTCGACGCGGTCCGGCTGACGCTGGTCTTCGCGAGCCCGCCCGAGGACAACATCGACTGGGCCGACATGTCACCCGGCGGATCACTGAAGTTCCTGCAGCGTGCCTGGCGGCTGTCCGGCGACGTGGCCTCCGACGCCGGTACGCCGGCCGAGGGCGGCGACGTCGCGCTGCGGCGGGTCACCCACCGCACCGTCCACGACGCGGCCGGCCTGGTCGAGAGCCACCGCTTCAACGTGATGGTGGCGCGGGTCATGGAGCTGGTGAACGCGACCCGCAAGGCGATCGACTCCGGCTGCGGCCCCGCCGACCCGGCGGTGCGGGAGGCGGTGGAGGCGGTCGCGGTCCTGCTGTCGCTGGTGGCGCCCTACACGGCCGAGGAGATGTGGGAGCGGCTCGGCCACCGGCCGACCGTCGCCCGTGCGGGGTGGCCCCAGGTCGACGAGGCCCTCCTGGTCGAGGACCACGTCACCTGCGTCGTCCAGGTGAAGGGCAAGGTCCGGGCCCGCCTGGAGGTGGCCCCCGACATCGCCGACGCCGACCTGGAGGCCGCGGCGCTGGCCGACCCCGCCGTGCAGCGTGCGATCGACGGCGCGCCGGTCCGCAAGGTCATCGTCCGCGCGCCCAAGCTGGTCAACGTCGTCGTCTGAGCGCGGGTCGCCCCGGATAGGGTCTGGCCCATGTCTCGGACCGTCGTCGTCACCGACTCCACGGCCTCGCTGCCGGCCGAGGTCGTCGACGCGCACGGCATCGTCGTCGTGCCCCTGCAGGTGGTGGTGGGCGCGACGTCGTACGAGGAGGGCAGCGAGGGGGCCACGCCCGAGATGGTGGCCGAGGCCCTGCGCGACTTCCGGCCGGTCAGCACGTCGCGCCCCGCGCCGGCGGCGATGCTGGAGGTCTACGAGCGCGCCGCAGCCGCGGGGGCGGAGGCCGTCGTGTCGGTCCACCTCTCCGGGGAGATGAGCGGCACCTTCGAGTCCGCCCAGCTCGCTGCCCGCGAGGCGTCGATCCCGGTCGTCCCCGTCGACAGCCGCCAGGTCGGCATCGCCACGGGCTTCGCGGTGCTCGCCGCCGCCGAGGTCCTCGAGCGCGGTGGCGACGCGGAGCAGGCCGCGACCGCAGCGCGCGAGCGTGCCGCCGCGACCACGTCGCTCTTCTACGTCGACACCCTGGAGTACCTCCGACGCGGGGGACGGGTCGGGGCCGCAGCGGCCCTGCTCGGCGGAGCGCTGGCGGTGAAGCCGCTGCTGGCGATCGAGGACGGTCGCGTGGTCAACCGCGAGAAGGTCCGGACGGCGACCCGCGCCCTCGCACGGCTCGAGGAGCTCGCTGTCGAGGCCGCCGGCGACGGGCCGGTCGACATCGGGGTCGCCCACCTCGCCAGCGAGGAGCGGGGGGCAGAGCTCGCGGGAAGGCTCGCCGGGCGACTGGCGGACAACCTGGAGGGTCGCGAGGTCCGCTGCGGAGAGGTCGGCGCGGTGCTCGGGGCGCACGTCGGGCCCGGCATGCTGGCTGTCTGCGTCGCGCCGCGAGTCGCGCACAGCTGATTCCCTCGCCGGGGTTCTCCACAGGCCCCGTCGACCACCTACCGCCCGGACCGCCCGGTTCCTAGCCTCGCGGTCATGGCCAGTCGACTCTCACGCGCCGAGCACGAGGCCGCCCTCGCCCGGCGCCTCGAGCAGCTGAGCGCCGAGCTCGCCGGGGCCCGGGTCCCTGCCGCGGACGATGGCGGCGAGGACCCTCCTCCCGACCCCGTGCTCGTGCCGCAGCCCGGTCGCCACGCCTCCCGCCGGGCCGGGGGACCGCCGCGGCTCCTCCCCGAGGCCGTGCGCGGCCGGGTCGCGCTCGGTCCGGCCCAGCTCGCTGTCGTGGCCGTGCTGGTGGCGCTGGGCCTCGGCGTCACCGCGTGGTGGGTCGTGCGGGGCGACCCCGCCCCGGTCACGCCCGTGGTCCCGGTCGGGGGTGCGCCGCCGGCGGGGCTCGCCACGCCCTCGGAGGGGCCGGCGGTGGCGCCGTCCGGAGAGGCTGCCCCGAGCGCCACCGTCACCGTGGACGTGGCCGGCAGGGTGCGCCGCCCGGGCATCGCGGTGCTCGTCGACGGCGCCCGGGTGGTCGACGCGCTGGAGGCCGCGGGCGGGGCGCGGCCCGGGGTCGACCTCAGTGGCCTCAACCTCGCGCGGCTGCTCGTCGACGGCGAGCAGGTGCTGGTCGGGGTGCCGGCGGCGGCCGCCCCGGCGCCGACCGTGCCCGGCGAGCCGGCGGGAGCCCTGGTCAACATCAACACTGCCGGCCCGGAGGAGCTCGAGACGCTCCCCGAGGTCGGCCCGGTGACGGCGGCGGCGATCGTGACCTGGCGCGAGGACAACGGCGGCTTCACCGCCGTCGACGAGCTGCTCGAGGTCGACGGGATCGGGGAGGCGACGCTCGACGCGATGGCTCCCTTCGTGACGGTGTGAGGGGGTGGAGCGTGCCGACCTGAGGATGCCGGCCCTCGCCCTGGCCGCCTGGGCGGGCGGACTGCTCGCCGCCCTGCTGCCGTGGTGGGCGACCGGCGTGGTCGCGCTGGCCGGGACGGTGACGGCGGTGCTGCGCCGCAGCGGAGCGCTGCTGGCCGCGGTCCTCGTCCTGGCTGCCGTGGGGGCGGCCGGGCTGTTGCGTGACGCCCAGCTGCAGCGGGCCCCGGTGGCGGAGCTCGCGTCGGCGCGCGCCGTCGTGACGGCTGAGGGGGTGGTCACCTCCGACCCGCGGCCCACCACCGGCTTCGAGGACGGGGTGGCCGTGCGCGTCACGCTGCGCGAGGTGACCGGCCGCGGCACGACGTACGCCCTCCGGTCGCCGGTCCTCGTCTTCGCCGATGCCGGCTGGGAGGACGTCGAGCTCGGGTCACGCCTCCGGCTCGACGGACGACTGGCGCCCGCCGAGGGCGACGACCTCGCCGCCACGCTCGCGGTGGGCGGGTCGCCCGTGGTGGTCGCTCCCCCCGACGTCTGGTGGCGCGGCGCCGCAGCCGTTCGCGCCTCCCTGCGCGAGGCGGTCGCCCACCAGCCGGAGCACCAGCGGGCGCTGGTCCCCGCTCTGGTGGTCGGTGACGACGCCGGTCTCGACCCGCAGCTCGCCGAGGACTTCCGCGCGACCGGCATGACCCACCTGCTCGCCGTGTCGGGGACCA
Source organism: Nocardioides euryhalodurans (assembly GCF_004564375.1). Lineage (NCBI taxonomy): Bacteria > Bacillati > Actinomycetota > Actinomycetes > Propionibacteriales > Nocardioidaceae > Nocardioides > Nocardioides euryhalodurans. Next base: position 1,015,515 of record NZ_CP038267.1, on the reverse strand, counting down.
ACCTGACGCTCGTCGTCGGCTTCCTGCTGGTCCTCGGCCGGTGGTGTGGCGTGCGGGGCCGGGGGCACTACGTCGTGGGCCTGGTGGGGATCGTGGGGTTCGTGCTCCTGGCACGCACCGAGCCGAGCGTCGTGCGCGCCGCCGCCATGGGCACCGTCGCGCTCGTGGGCATGGGGGTCGACGGCCGTCAACGGGGTCCCCGGGCACTGGGCGTGGCCGTGGTGGTGCTGCTCCTGCTCGACCCCGGCCTGGCCACCTCGGTCGGGTTCGCGCTGTCCGCGGTCGCGACCGGTGGCATCCTGCTGGTCGCCCCGGGTCTGCGTGACGCGATGGCGCGCTGGCTGCCGCGCTGGGTGGCCGAGGCGGTCGCGGTGCCGCTGGCGGCCCAGCTGGCATGCACGCCGATTGTGGCCGGCATCTCCGGCCAGGTGAGCCTGGTGGCCGTGGCCGCCAACCTCGTCGCAGCTCCCGCGGTGGGGCCGGCGACCGTCCTGGGGCTCGCCGGTGGGCTGCTGGGACTGATCGCCGCCCCGCTCGGCAGGGTGCCGGGCACGCCGGCCGGGTGGTGCGCCGCGTGGCTGGTCGAGGTCGCGCAGCGCGGGGCTGCGCTGCCGGTGCCCGCCGTGGGGTGGGGGACCGGTGCGGTTTCGCTGGGGCTGCTGACGGCGCTCGTGGTCGCCCTCACCGTGGTGCTGCCGCGGTTGCTCGCCCGGCCGGCGACCGGCATCGGGTGCTGCTGCCTGGTCGCGGTGCTCGTGCTGGTCCGGCTCCCGACCCCGGGCTGGCCGCCCGCGGGCTGGGTCATGGTGGCGTGCGACGTCGGGCAGGGGGACGCGCTCGTGGTGCGGGCCGGGAAGGCCAGCGGCGTGGTCGTCGACGCCGGTCCCGACCCGGCGTTGGTCGACCGGTGCCTCGACCGGCTCGGGATCGAGCGGGTGCCGCTGCTGGTGCTGACCCACCCCCACGCCGACCACGTCGACGGGGTGGCCGGGGTGCTCGAGGGACGGGAGGTGGCCGAGGTCGAGACCCATGCGGACGCGGCGTACGGCAGCACCCGCGTGGTCGGCGACGCGACCCTCCAGGTGCTCTGGCCGCCGCCCGGCCACACCGTCGAGAACCCCAACGACGCCAGCGTGGTGCTCCTCGCCGAGGTGTCCGGCAGCCGCCTGCTGCTCACCGGTGACGTCGAGCCGCCCACCCAGCTCGCCCTCGCCCGGAGCTGGCCCGGGCTGCAGGTCGACGTGGTGAAGGTGCCCCACCACGGCAGCCGCTTCCAGGACACCGGGTGGCTGCTCGGACTCGGTGCGGAGGTCGCCCTGGTCTCCGCCGGCGCCGACAACGACTACGGCCACCCGGCACCCGAGACCCTCGCCGCGCTCTCCGCGACGGGAGCGCAGGTGCTGCGCACCGACCGGCAGGGCGACCTGGCGGTCGTGGTCGAGGACGGTGCGCTCGGTGTCCTCACCACTCGGTAGGGTCCGGGCATGGCTGGACCCCGCGCGGCTGACGTCCTGGGCCGGGTCACCCTGGTGACCGGCAAGGAGGAGTACCTCAACGAGCGCACGGTCGTCGCCGTCCGCGCCGCCGTCCGCGGCCATGACGCGGAGGCCGAGGTCTCCGACACCCGCGGGGCCGACCTCACGCTCGCCTCGCTCGGGGAGCTCACCGCCCCCTCGCTCTTCTCCAGCACCCGCTGCATCGTCGTGCGCTCCCTCGAGGACCTGCCCGAGGAGTCGGTGGCGGGTCTCCTCGACTACGTCGCCTCACCCGTCGACGACGTCGCGCTGGTCCTCGTCCACGGTGGCGGCCAGAAGGGGAGCGGTGTGCTGACCAAGCTGCGCAAGCAGCCGGCGGTGACCGAGGCGAAGTCCGGTGAGCTCCGCCCCAGCGACTACCCCGGCTTCGTGGCCGCCGAGGTGCGCGCGGCGGGTGGGAGGATCGAGCCGGCGGCCGCGACCGCCCTGATCCAGGCGGTCGGCCAGGACCTCCGCTCTCTCGCCGCCGCAGCCAGCCAGCTGGTCAGCGACTTCCCGGACGTGACGCTGGGGGAGGAGCAGGTCAAGCAGTACTTCGGTGGCCGCGCCGAGGCGAAGTCGTTCGCCGTCGCCGACGCGGCCTTCGGGGGTCAGCGGGCCCAGGCCCTCGAGGAGCTCCGCTGGGCGCTCGACGCGGGGACGGCGGCCGTCCTGGTCACCTCGGCCTTCGCGGGCAGCGCCCGCGGCCTCGCCCGCTACCTCGGCGCGCCACGCGGGATGCGCGAGGCCGATCTCGCCCGTGAGCTCGGCGTCCCGCCGTGGAAGGTCCGCACCGTCCGCGACCAGTCGCGGTCGTGGTCGGAGACGGCCATCGCTGGCGCGATCCGGGCTGTCGCGCAGGCCGATGCCGACATCAAGGGCGCGGCCAGCGACCCCTCCTACACCCTGGAGCGGCTGGTGCTCACCGTGACCGCGCTCCGCGACCGCTAGACAGTCGTTCCTCCTGGCACGCCCCTCGCGGGCTCGGGCAGGGGCTCCCGGGTCTCGTGACGCCTCGCTCGTCCCCTCGCTCCGCTCGGGTGCGAGCCGGGCTCCTCGACCTCCTCGCCTTCCCTGTCCCTCGCAGGCTCGGGACAGGGGCTCGGAAATGCAGAAGGACCCGCCGGAGCGGGTCCTTGCAGCGTCAGGCGCGGGTCAGAGAGACGCGGCCTTCTTGGCGATCGCCGACTTGCGGTTGGCGGCCTGGTTCTTGTGGATGACGCCCTTGGAGACCGCCTTGTCGAGCTTGCGGGAGGCGTCGCGACCGGCAGCGACGGCGGCGTCCTTGTCGCCGGCCTCGGCGGCCTCGCGGAACTTGCGCACGGCGCTCTTCAGGCCCGTCTTGACGGACTTGTTGCGCTCGTGACGCTTCTCGTTCTGCTTGTTCCGCTTGATCTGGGACTTGATGTTCGCCACTGATGAAGCCTTCGGACTAGAGGAATGTGCTGGTCGGGTGGTGCTGAGACGGAGAGCCGCGCCGCTGCGCGCGCGACGTGAAAGGCTAGCAGCGCGCAGCGCTGCCGCCCAAATTGCGAGGACGGGCAGCCGGAGCCGGTGACCTCACGCTACCCGACGTCCCGCTCACCAGCCCCGTCGCTCTCCCAGCCACGCCCAGCAGACCTCGCCCTGCCAGCGCTGGTGGTCGCGGATGTGCGGTGACGTGGGGGGTACCGGGTCCTGCGCCGAGGCCAGGAAGTAGCCGGTCACCAACGCCAGCACGATGTCGACGGACTCGGCCGGCACGTCCCGGAGCAGCGGGCGCCGCCTGATGACCTCCTCCACGTCCAGCCCGTCGCCGCGCGGGCCGATCAGCATCAGCAGCGAGTCGATCCAGTCCGCCCCCGCGACCGGGAAGTTCCAGTCGCAGAACCAGGCCCGCCCGTCCGGGTCGAGCAGCACGTTGTCGTCGCGCAGGTCGGAGTGGACGACCGTCTGGCCGGCCGTCACCTCCCCGAACCTGGCGGCCAGCGCGGCGGCCTCCTCCACGCGGGCGAGGCCACCCGGGAGGGTGTGCAGCCGCTCCCAGTACGCGGGGAAGCCTGCGAGCTCGTCCGCGAAGCCGTCGAGCGCCAGCGCCTCGGGAACCGGGGTGAGCGCGGCCGCGACCGTCTCCAGGGAGTCGAGGCAGGCGTCGAGGTCCGGCACGGTCCACGGCCGGGCCGGCTGGCGGGAGGCGACGTGCTCGATCCCGAGCACCACCCAGTCCTCCTCGAGCGTCCACAGCAACCGTGGCGCGGGCACCCCCTCCGGGAGCGCTGCGAGCTTGCGCGCCTCGACGCGGTAGGCCTCGGCGAACATCCGCTGCGCCTTCACCGAGGCAGCCTTCACGAAGTGGCGCGACCCGTCCTCGCACACCAGGACCGAGGCGAAGCCCGGGGTGAACCCGGATCTTTGGGTGTGCGCGTCCACGACCGGCGAGCCGCAGCGGCGTTCGATGGCAGCGCGCAGGTCGGGCGGCAGGAAGGGCCACTCCAGGCGGCGGGCCGTACGGCCGTGCGGGATGGCCGTGGGGAGACGGACGGTGGAGCTCATGGCGATCATCCTCCACCACCGGCATCAGTAGGCTGCCGTCCGTGGCTGCACGCGAGCACCGCCGCCGCGGGCACGAGCGGTTCATCACCTTCATCGACGCGATCGTCGCGATCGCGATCACCCTGCTGGTGCTGCCGCTCGTGGAGCTGACCGCGCAGATCGACGATTACGACTCGGTGGGCGCGCTGCTGCGCGAGAACCAGGCGGAGGTCTGGGCCTTCCTGCTCAGCTTCGTGGTGATCGCCCGGCTGTGGGTCGTCCAGCACGACTCGGTCCGGCACGTGGCCGTCCAGGACGGCCGGGTGATGCGGCTGCTGCTCCTCTGGGCCCTGACCATCGTGTTCCTGCCCTTCCCGACGGCGCTGGTCGCCGCAGCCGCCGACGACGGGGTGACGAAGCTGCTCTACATCGGGACGATGGTCCTGTCGACGACCTGCCTGACGCTCGTCGAGGTGGTGCTGGTCCGCCATCCCGAGCTCACCGACGGGGACGACGAGGCCGACCCTGTCTACGGCGCCGCCAACGTGGCCATGCTGCTGCTCGCGTTGGTGATCACCCTGGCCGTGCCGGCGACGAGCTACTTCCCGTTGCTGCTGCTCCTGGCAGCAGACCCGGCCGCTCGGACCTGGCACCGGCTCCGCGGGGGCGACTCCCGCCGCCGCGCCTCGACGGACTGAGGCCGCCCCGGATCGTCACCGTGCTGCTCGCTCACTGGGCGGTGCGGGCGAGCCGACTCACGTCGTGAGCACTTCTCCGGGTGGTCGGCTCCGGGTCGCGGCGGCCACGCCCACGACGGCCACCACGAGCCCCGCGAGCTCGCGGGCGCCGAGTGCCTCGTCCAGCACCAGCCAGGCGAGCACCGCGGTCACCGGAGGTGAGAGGAAGAACAGGCTGGACGCGGCGCCGGAGCCCCCACGCAGCACCAGCATCGCGAGCAGCGCCAGCCCGACCAGGGAGTAGACGACCACCAGGTAGGACACCGACACGACGGCGGCCGTGGGGTCCGTCACGGGCCAGGCCCCCTCGGTGAGCAGGCCGGCCAGCAGCATCGGTGGAGCGGAGACCGCGAACTGCACGGTCGTCGACCACAGCAGGTCGGGACTGGCCCCGATCCAGCGCTGCCCGAGGGTGCCGATGCTGAGCATCAGCATGCTGGCGGCTCCGAGCGCGACGGCGGGCAGCCCGCCTGCCGCCTCGAGGTCGGGGCCGAGGACGAGCAGCACACCGACGACGCCCAGCACGAAGCCGACCACCTGCAGCGCCGCCACGCGTTCGTGCAGCAGCAGCGCCGCGAGGAGCATGGTCAGCACCGGGCTGAGGGCGTGGAAGAGCGAGCTGACGGTGGCCCCGAGGCCGAGGTCGAACGCGACGTACATCAGGCCGAACTGGCAGGCGTTCATCAGCAGCCCCACGACCGCCACGCGGAGCAGCACCCCGCGCGGCATCCGGAACGGCCGTCGCAGGGCCAGGGCGACCGCACCGCCGAGGAGGGCGGCCAGCGTGAACCGCCAGCCCAGCACGGAGAACGGCGCGGCGGCGTCCACCGCCGCCGGCCCGGCGATGTAGCCGGAGGACCAGACCAGGACGAACGCGGCTGCCGGGAGGACGGGGAGGTGCCTGGTCGGCGCGACGGGGGCCGACGTCAGGGACACCCGCGGCACGCTACCCGGGCGCACCGCGAGTTCTGGTCGCCGACCGCTGCCGTGGAACAATGACCGTTCCCGCCTGTCGCCCACGGAAGTCCGACGTGCCCTCGATCCCTGCGCCCCCGAAGCCCGGTCACACCGACCCGGCGATCATCCGCAACTTCTGCATCATCGCCCACATCGACCACGGCAAGTCGACGCTCGCGGACCGGATGCTGCAGCTGACCGGCGTGGTCGACGAGCGCGCGGCGCGGGCGCAGTACCTGGACCGGATGGACATCGAGCGCGAGCGCGGCATCACGATCAAGAGCCAGGCCGTGCGGATGCCCTGGACCGTCCCCGACGGCAACGACGAGGGCGCCGAGCCCGGCACGTACGTGCTCAACATGATCGACACCCCGGGCCACGTCGACTTCACCTACGAGGTGTCGCGCTCCCTCGAGGCGTGCGAGGCGGCGATCCTGCTCGTCGACGCTGCGCAGGGGATCGAGGCCCAGACGCTGGCCAACCTCTACCTCGCCATGGGTGCGGACCTCCACATCATCCCGGTGCTCAACAAGATCGACCTGCCCAGCGCCAACGTCGAGAAGTACGCCGCCGAGCTGGCCGGCCTGGTCGGCTGCGACGTGTCGGACGTGCTGCTCACCTCGGCCAAGACCGGCCTGGGCGTCGAGGCGCTGCTCAACGAGATCGTCAAGCAGACCCCGCCGCCGGTCGGCCGCGCCGACCGGCCGCCGCGGGCGCTGATCTTCGACTCGGTCTACGACACCTACCGCGGCGTCGTCACCTACGTCCGCGTCGTCGACGGCAGGCTCTCCCACCGCGACCGGATCAAGATGATGTCGACGGGTGCCGTGCACGAGATGCTCGAGGTCGGCGTCATCAGCCCGGAGCCGGTCAAGGCGGGGGAGATCGGCGTCGGCGAGGTCGGGTACCTCATCACCGGGGTGAAGGACGTACGGCAGTCGCGGGTGGGTGACACCGTCACCAGCCAGCACCACGGCGCCGACGAGGCGCTGGGCGGCTACAAGCACCCCAACCCGATGGTCTACTCCGGTCTCTACCCGATCGACGGCGACGACTACCCGACGCTGCGCGACGCGCTCGAGCGGCTGCAGCTCAACGACGCCGCGCTCACCTTCGAGCCCGAGACCTCCGGGGCGCTCGGCTTCGGGTTCCGCTGCGGCTTCCTGGGCCTCCTCCACATGGAGATCACCCGCGACCGGCTGGAGCGGGAGTTCAACCTCGACCTGATCTCGACCGCTCCCAACGTGGTCTACGAGGTCTCCATGGAGGACGGCACCGTCCACACCGTGACCAACCCCAGCGAGTACCCCGAGGGCAAGATCGCCGAGGTGCGCGAGCCGGTGGTGCGGGCCACGATCCTGAGCCCGTCCGACTTCATCGGCACGATCATGGAGCTGTGCCAGACCAAGCGCGGCTCGCTGCTCGGCATGGACTACCTCTCCGAGGACCGCGTCGAGATGCGCTACACGCTGCCGATGGGTGAGATCGTCTTCGACTTCTTCGACCAGCTGAAGTCGCGGACCAAGGGCTACGCCTCGCTCGACTACGAGCGCTCGGGCGAGCAGGTCGCCGACCTGGTCAAGGTCGACATCCTGCTGCAGGGCGAGCCGGTCGACGCGTTCTCCGCGATCGTCCACCGCGACGCGGCGTACTCCTACGGCGTCATGCTCGCCGGCAAGCTCAAGGACCTGATCCCGCGCCAGCAGTTCGAGGTGCCGATCCAGGCCGCGATCGGTGCCCGCGTGATCGCGCGGGAGAACATCCGCGCGATCCGCAAGGACGTGCTCGCCAAGTGCTACGGCGGCGACATCACGCGCAAGCGCAAGCTGCTGGAGAAGCAGAAGGAGGGCAAGAAGCGGATGAAGATGGTCGGCCGCGTCGAGGTCCCCAGGAGGCCTTCATCGCCGCGCTCTCCAACGCCCCCACCGCCGAGAAGTCCAAGAAGTAGCGACCGTTCCCATCGTGGTCCCACTGGTGCGGGGGTCTCGAGGCTCGCTGCGCTCGCACCTCGACCTCCGGTTGTGCACGGCCGGCGAGGCACCGGAACGCCGCGGGGACCCACGGAGGTCGAGGTGCGAAGGCCGGCAGGGCCTGAGGCTCGAGACCCGGTGAGGGGCAACGCACGCCCCAGGAAGGGCTCAGGCCGGAGTCCAGGACGGGTCCCGCCCGAGCCTGGCCAGCAGCCGGTCCTGCGCCGGTGTGTCGTCGGGAACGGTGACCGCCGGGGCGCAGATGCCCTCGCCGTAGAGGGCGTCGCCCCACTCCGAGGCCGTGGCGCCGAGCGAGGCGGCCTCCTCGTCGCTGATCGACCACGACTGGCCGGTGGCCCGGGCGACGTCCCAGCCGTGGATGACGAGGTCCCAGCCGTAGAAGTCGGCCATCGTCGCCGCGATGGTGGTACGCCCGAAGTAGCCGTCGTACTCCCGCTCGGCCACGCCGTCGCGAGCGAGCGCCGCGACCACGTCGGCGGCATGGGTACGCCACGCCGCGGCCGGGTCCGACAGGTCGGGGGCGTCCGTGGCGAGGAGGTCGTGCCGGAGCAGGAAGTCGCGCTCGGCCTCGATCGCGTGCGCCGCCACGTCCCGGACCGTCCACCCCTCGCACGGGGTGGGGGCGTCCCAGCGGTCCCCGACCGCGTCGAGGAGCTCGCCGAAGGTGCCGGCACGGGCCGCGAAACGTCCTGCCGTCTGGTGGGTCGTGGTGGTCATGGGGGAGACGGTAGGCAGCAGGATCCGCGCCGATCTTGTGATAATCCGACACGTGACTGACACCGGGCCGCGTCCGGTCGACCCGATCGACCGCGCCCACCTCACCGGCACCAGCCGACCGTCCCCGCCGATCTACCGCTACGCGCCGGGCGGGGGCCTCGAGCCGCTCGTGCAGCGCTACTGGATCCCGGTGTGGTCGGTCGAGGAGCCGCAGCGGCAGAGCACGCTCCAGCACCCCGCCTGCCTGGTGGTGGTGAGCAACACATACGCCCGCTTCTACGGCGTGGTCCGTGGCCTGTCCTCGGTCACCCTCGAGGGCACCGGCTGGGCGGTCGGGACGATGCTCACGCCGGCGGCCGGCTCGCTGCTCCTCGACGGTCCGGTGACCCCGGTGACCGACACGTACGTCGACCTCGACGCTGTCCCGGCTCTCGACGCACCCACCCTCGTGGCGCGGGTGCGGGCCGCGATGGAGCCGGACCCCACGGATCCCGGGGCGCACGGGGTCGCGATCGCGGAGGTCGAGCGGCAGCTCGCGCCGCTGCTGCCCCTCGACCCGCAGGGCCTGCTCGTCAACGACGTCGTCACCTGGTTGCGCGACCACCCGGAGGTCAGCCGGGTCGGTGAGGTCGCCGAGGCCTTCGCGACCTCCGAGCGCACCCTCCAGCGACTCGTGCTGCAGCGCGTGGGCATGACGCCGAAGTGGCTGGTGCAGCGGCGCCGGCTCCACGACGCAGTCGAGCGGCTGAAGGCCGGCACGACCTCGCTCGCCGCGATGGCCGCCGAGCTCGGGTACGCCGACCAGGCGCACTTCACCCAGGACTTCCGTACCGTCACCGGCATGACCCCCGGCCGCTACCTCGACGACCAGCCCCGGTGACCATCCCGGCCGGCCTGGAGGCGCAGCGCAGCCTCGGGGAGGAGTGGGCGGACTGGCTGGACCGGTTGCCGCGGCTGCGCGCCGAGCTCCTCGAGGAGTGGGGGCTGGCGCCGGACGGTGAGCCGATGCACGGGTTCTGCTCGCTGGTCCTCCCGGTCGTCGACGCGGACGGGGTCGCGGCGGCGCTCAAGCTGGCGCTCCCCGACGACGAGTCCGAGCACGAGGCCCTCGCCCTGCAGCACTGGCAGGGCGACGGCACCGTACGACTGCTGCGCGCCGACCCGCACCGCCGCGCGATGCTGCTCGAGCGGTTGCACCCCCGGGACCTCTCCGACCTGTGGGACGTGGCGGCCTGCGAGGTCGTCGCCGGCTTCTACCCGCGGCTGCACCGCCCGGCGCCCCCGCAGCTGCGCCCCCTCACCTCGTACGTCAGTCGCTGGCTGGACGACCTCGAGGGACTCGGACGCGAGCTGCCCGTGCCGCCGCGCATGGTCGAGCAGGCGCTCCACCTCGGCCGGGCGCTGGTGTCGGACGCCGCCAGCACCGGGGTGATGATCCACGGCGACCTCCACTACGCCAACGTGCTCGCGGCCGACCGGGAGCCGTGGCTGGTGATCGACCCGAAGCCGATGAGCGGCGACCCGCACTACGAGCCGGCGCCGCTGCTCCACAACCGCTGGGAGGAGGTGCAGGGCGACGTCCGCGCCTCGCTCCGCCGTCGCTTCCACACCGTGGTCGACGCAGCCGGCCTCGACGAGGCCCGCGCCCGCGACTGGACCGTGGTCCGGATGGTGGTGGACGCCTCGTGGGCCGTCCAGGACGCCCGCCGGGCGGGCCGCGCGCTCGACGCGGACGAGCGGGACCACGTCACCCGCTGCGTCGCGATCGTCAAAGCAGTACAGGAGTGACCCCGGGCCGTGGTGGGATGAGCCCGTGAGGTTCACGATCCGCTCCGTCAACGTCGGCCGCCCGCGCGAGCGCGCCTGGGCCGACATCGGCCGTACGTCGATCGAGAAGCTCCCCGTGCCGGGTCCGGTGGAGGTGCGCACCCTGGGCATCGACGGCGACCAGGTCTCCGACACCAAGCACCACGGCGGCGTCGACCAGGCGGTCTACGCGTTCGCCCGGGAGGACCTCGACCGCTGGGCCACCGAGTTCGGCGCCGACCTCCGCGACGGCATCTTCGGCGAGAACCTGACCACGAGCGGCTACGACGTCAACGAGGCCGAGGTCGGCGAGCACTGGCGGGTCGGCTCCGCACTGCTCGAGGTCGCGTCCGTGAGGATCCCGTGCAACGACTTCAAGGGCTGGATGGGGGAGTCAGGGCTCGACACCACCGCCTGGGTCAAGCGGTTCACCGCCGACGGCCGGCCCGGCCCCTATCTCCGTGTCCTCGAGGAGGGGGAGGTCTTCCCGGGCGATCGGGCCGAGGTGGTCCACCGGCCGGGGCACGGCGTCACGGTCTCGACGATGTTCCGGGCCCTCACGACCGAGCGCGGGCTGCTGCCGCGGCTGCTCGTCGTGGACGGCCTGGTCGACGAGGCGCGCGAGAGTGCCGAGGCGTACGTCGCGGCCCGTTCCTGAGGGCTGGACCAGCCTGATCGCGGGTTGTGCTACCGCTGCGTAACCCAGTGATCTAGGTTACGCAGCAACCGAGTCAGCCCGAGCCGTCCCAGGAGTGCCCGTGCCCATCCATCACGACACCAGCTTCCTCGACACCATGCCGGCGAACGTCGCCGTCCAGTTCCTCGACCGTGTCGGTGAGTCTGCGGACCACGAGGCGTTCCGCTACCCCGTCGGGGAGTCCTGGGAGTCGGTGACCTGGCGCCAGGCGGGGGAGCGGGTCCAGGCGCTGGCCGCGGGCCTCCTCTCCCTCGGGATCCAGCCCGAGCAGCGCGTCGGCATCGCCTCGGGCACCCGCTACGAGTGGATCCTCGCCGACCTCGCCATCATGTGCGCCGGTGGCGCGACCACCACCGTCTACCCGACGACCAACAGCCGCGACACCGCCTACATCCTGGGCGACTCGGAGTGCCGCGTGGTGTTCGCCGAGGACGACGAGCAGCTGGCCAAGGTGCGCGAGCACAAGAGCGAGCTGCCGCACCTGTCGAAGGTCGTCACCTTCGACGGTGAGAGCGACGGCGACTGGGTGATCTCCCTCGACGACCTCGCCGACCTCGGCGCCGCCCACCTCGCCGAGCACGCCGACGCCGTGGAGGAGGTCGCCCGTGCGATCGACCCGGAGCAGCTCGCGACCCTGATCTACACCTCCGGCACCACCGGCCGTCCCAAGGGCGTCCGACTCAAGCACCGCTCGTGGGTCTACGAGGGCGAGGCGATCAAGGCGCAGGACATCCTCACCGAGGACGACCTGCAGTTCCTGTGGCTGCCGATGGCGCACTCCTTCGGCAAGGTGCTGCTCTCGACCCAGATGGCGATCGGGTTCGCGACCGCCATCGACGGCCGGGTCGACAGGATCGTCGACAACCTCGGCGTGGTGAAGCCGACCTTCATGGGTGCGGCGCCCCGCATCTTCGAGAAGGCCCACGGCCGGATCGTCACGATGACCGCCTCGGAGGGCGGCGCCAAGGAGAAGATCTTCACGCAGGCCTTCAAGGTCGGCCTCGAGGTCGACCGGCTCAAGCGGGAGGGCAAGTCCGTCCCGCTGCCGCTGAAGCTCCAGCACGGGCTCTTCGACAAGCTCGTCTTCAGCAAGGTCCGCGACCGCTTCGGCGGCCGGGTGCGCTTCTTCATCTCCGGCGCCGCCGCGCTCAACCAGGACATCGCGGAGTGGTTCCACGCCGCGGGCATCCTGATCCTCGAGGGCTACGGCCTCACCGAGACCTCGGCGGGCTCCTTCGTCAACCACCCCGACGACTACCGCTTCGGCACCGTCGGGCCCGCGGTCCCCGGCACCGAGGTCAAGCTGGGGGAGGGCGACGAGATCATGATCAAGGGCCCCGGCGTCATGGACGGCTACCACAACCTGCCGGAGGAGACCGCCGGCACCCTCACCGAGGACGGCTGGCTCCACACCGGCGACAAGGGCTCGCTCGACGCCGACGGCTACCTCCGGATCACCGGGCGCATCAAGGAGCTCTTCAAGACTTCCGGCGGCAAGTACATCGCCCCGCCGGCGATCGAGTCGAAGTTCAAGGCGATCTGCCCGTACGCCAGCCAGTTCATGGTCTTCGGCGACGAGCGCAACTTCTGCGTGGCCCTGGTCACCCTCGACCCCGACGCGATCGCCGGCTGGGCCGCCGAGAACGACGTCACCGGCGACTACAGCGCGATCGTGGGCTCGGAGAAGTGCCACGCGATGGTCCAGGGCTACGTCGACGAGCTCAACAGCAACCTCAACCGCTGGGAGACGATCAAGAAGTGGGAGCTGCTCGACCACGACCTGACCGTCGAGTCCGGTGAGCTGACCCCCTCGATGAAGGTCAAGCGCAACGTCGTCCAGAGCAACTACCAGGACAAGATCGACGCCTTCTACGCCTGAGCACCGGTGCCGCACAGGCGGCGCACAGGCGGGCGGGCTCTGATGGGTGCCGGTGGGAGACCACCGGCACCCATCGACGTCCTCCAGGAGCCCCCATGAGCCACGACCACCACCCCGACGAGGTCCACGAGCACGACCTCGGCCTCCAGCACGACGTCGACGTCCTGCAGCAGCGCGGGCTGGGTCGGCGTGGCCTGCTGGGGATCCTCGGCGGGATCGGCGCGGCCGGGGCCCTGGCCGCCTGCTCGTCCGGGACCACGCCGGGCGGTTCGGGGAGTGGTCCGGCGGGCGGGCCGCCCCCGGGCGGCCCGGACGGTGGCCCGGGTGCGGAGTCCGACGTCACGGTGGCTGAGGGGGAGATCCCGGAGGAGACCGCCGGCCCCTACCCCGGTGACGGCTCCAACGGCCCCAACGTGCTGACGGAGTCCGGCATCGTGCGCAAGGACATCACCTCCAGCTTCGGGTCGGCCGGCGGCGTTGCCGAGGGAGTGCCGCTGACGCTGCGCTTCCGCGTCCACGACCTCTCCGGCGAGGACGTCTCCCCGCTGGCCGGTGCGGCGCTCTACGCGTGGCACTGCGACCGCGCCGGCAGCTACTCGATGTACGACGGTGACGCCGTCGACGAGAACTACCTGCGGGGCGTGCAGGAGGCCGACGACGACGGTTGGCTGTCCTTCACCACGATCTTCCCGGGCTGCTACGCCGGGCGCTGGCCGCACGTGCACGTCGAGGTGTACGAGTCGGTCGCCAGCGCCACCCGTGCCTCCAGCAAGCTGCGTACCTCCCAGCTCGCGTTCCCCCAGGACGTGTGCGAGCAGGTCTACGCCGAGGAGGGCTACGAGGAGTCGGTCGACAACCTCGCGGGCGTCAGCCTGGACAGCGACGGCATCTTCAGCGACGGCTACTCGCTGCAGATGGCCCGGGTCACCGGCTCGGTGGCGGAGGGCCTCACGGCCACCCTCAACGTGCCGATCTGAGGTCCCGGGGAGCGTGGTTGGATGGCGAGGTGCCGTCCGCCCCGCCCCCAGGTGTCCCCGCCCCGGCCGACGGGCACCTCCCCCGGTCGGCGCTGGCGACGCTCGGCCGGCAGCCTTTCGGCCTCTACGTGCACGTGCCGTACTGCACCGTCCGGTGCGGCTACTGCGACTTCAACACCTACACCGCCGAGGAGCTCGGCCCCGGCGCCTCGCGGGCGACGTACGCCGAGTCCGCGATCGCCGAGATCAGGCTGGCCCGGCGGGTGCTGGGTGACGTCGACCTCCCGGTCTCGACGGTGTTCCTCGGTGGCGGCACCCCCACCCTGCTGCCGCCCGCCGACCTGGCCTCGGTGCTGGCGGCGACCGCGGCGGAGTTCGGCCTCGCCAGGGACGCCGAGGTCACGACCGAGTCCAACCCCGACTCCGTCACCCGGTGGGACCTCGAGGAGCTCCGCTCGGCAGGCTTCACCCGGATCTCCTTCGGCATGCAGTCGGCCGTCCCGCGGGTGCTGGCGACCCTCGACCGGACGCACGACCCGCTGCGGGTGCCCGCGGTCGTCGCGTGGGCGCGGTCGGCCGGCTTCGAGCACGTCAGCCTCGACCTGATCTACGGCACCCCCGGGGAGACGGTGGCGGACTGGGAGACCTCGCTGGACGCAGCGCTCGCCTGCCGGCCCGACCACGTGTCGGCGTACGCCCTCATCGTCGAGGACGGCACGGCCCTGGCGCGCCGGGTGCGGCGCGGCGAGCTGCCCGCCCCCGACGACGACGACCTGGCCGACAAGTACGTCCTCGCCGACGACCGGCTCGTGGCCGCCGGCCTCGACTGGTACGAGGTCTCCAACTGGGCCCAGGACGAGGGGGCGCGCTGCCGGCACAACGTGCACTACTGGACCGGCGCCGACTGGTGGGGCATCGGGCCGGGCGCCCACTCCCACGTCGGTGGGGTGCGCTGGTGGAACGTCCGCCACCCTGCGGCGTACGCCGACCGGCTGGCCGCCGCGGCCAGCCCGGCCCAGGCGCGCGAGGTGCTCACCGACGAGGAGCGGCGCGTCGAGCGGGTGCTGCTGGAGATCCGGTTGGCGAGCGGCCTCGACGCTGCCGTGCTCGACGACGCCGGCCGAGCCGCGGTCGGACCGCTGGTCGACCGCGAGCTCGTCGTGCGGCAGGACGGACGGCTGCTGCTCACCCGACGCGGGCGGCTGCTGGCCGACGCGGTCGTCCGCGACCTGCTGCCCTGAGGGAGAGGTCTAGCTGACGAGCCGGATCGTGAGCGGGTAGCGGTAGTCCTCGCCGTTGGCGGCCTTGACGGTCGCCACGATGATGAACACCAGCGCCAGCACCGCGACCACGATCACGATCGGGATGATCACCAGCAGGCCCACGCCGAAGGTCAGCAGGGCCACGATGATGCCCACGACGGTGCCGACGACGGTGTAGATCAGCAGCGAGATCTGGAAGTTGAGCGACTCCACCGCGTGGCGGCGGACGAACGGCGACTCGCTCTTGACCAGCATGATGACCAGCGGCGCGAGGAAGCCCAGCGCGAAGTAGGCGGAGACCAGCGTGCCGATGTGGGACGCCAGCGCCCAGGTCTTGTCCTCCTGGGTCAGCGCCGGCGGGCCGCCCTGCGGCTGCTCGGGGACCTCCGGCGGCGGGCCGTAGGGGTCGTTCATGGCCCCAGCGTAACGAAGTCGATGAGCTCCTCGACGCGACCGAGGAGGGCGGGATCGAGGTCCTGGAAGCCCCGGACGCCGCCGAGGACGTGCTTCCACGCGCGAGCGATGTCGGCCTGGTCCCGGTGGGGCCAGCCGAGCCGCTGGCAGGTGCCGTGCTTCCAGTCCTCGCGGCGGGGCACGTCGGGCCACTTCTCGAAGCCGAGCCGCTCGGGCTTCACTGCCTGCCAGATGTCGATGAAGGGGTGCCCGACGACGAGGACGTGCGGGCCGACGGGGGAGCGGCGGATGCCGTCGGCGATCCGGCTCTCCTTCGACCCGGGGACCAGGTGGTCCACCAGCACGCCGACCCGGCGCTCGGGGCCGGGTCGGAAGTCGCGCAGGTGCTCGGCGAGGTCGTCGACGCCGCCGAGGTACTCGACGACGACTCCCTCGATGCGGAGGTCGTCGCCCCAGACCTTCTCGACCAGCTCGGCGTCGTGCCGGCCCTCGACGTAGATCCGGCTCTGTCGCGCCACCCGCGCCTTCGCGCCGTGGACCGCCACCGATCCCGAGGCGGTCCGGGTCGGTCGGGCGGGGGCGGTGGAACGCGGGGGCGCGACCAGGATCACCGGCTTGCCGTCGAGCAGGAAGCCGGGGCCGAGCGGGAACGTACGCCGCCGGGCGCGCCGGTCCTCGAGGGTGACCGTGTGGAGGTCGCGGTCGACCTCGACGATCTCGCCGCAGAAGTCGGCCGTCACCTCCTCCACGACGTCGCCCTTGCGGGCGGGCGCCTCGGTCGCGCGTCCGCGCCGGGGGGCGCGCCAATCGGTGGAGAGGACGTCGGCGCCGTAGCGGTCGCCGCTGCGTGAGGTGGGGGAGGGCACCGCCCAACGCTAGGAGCACAGGGGCTGCCGGGCGGGGAGGGCACGCCGGGAGGGCTACTCCCGGCTGTCGCCCTCGTCGTCCTCGTCCGCGACCTCGTCGGACTCCTCGGCCGCCTTGCCGCCGTCCATGTCCAGGTCGTCGGGGTCGACCTCGTCGGTGTCCAGCGGCTCGGCGAGCGGGTTGTCCTCGCCGGGCTGGAGGTCGTCGGGCAGGTCCTCGTCGCTGATGCCGCCGGGCTCGCTCTCGGATGTGCTCATGCCGTCGAACGTAGCCCGGGACCGGCGGCCGGTCATCACCCCGAAGGACCGCGCTCAGGCGAGCGGGAGCCGCTTCTGGCCGCGGGGCAGGTGCTCGTAGCCCCGGAGGACCGCCTGCTCCAGGAGGTCGGGGTCGAAGGGCCAGTCGGCTGCCGCCAGGGCCTCGGACGCCGGCACGCCCCGGGCGGCCAGGTCCAGCACGTTCTGGGCCACCAGGCCGATCTCGTTGCGCTGCTGCTCGACGAAGGCGCGGTCGACGGGCGCGCCGTGACCGGGGACGACCACCGAGCCCGACGTGAGCAGCCCGAGGACGGTGTCGAGGCTGTGCGGCCACGCCAGCGGGAAGCAGTCCGAGCCGTAGGCCGGCGGCGCCGACTCCTCGACCTGGTCGCCGGCGAGCACGACGTCGACGTCGGGGACCCGGACCACCAGGTCGCCGGCGGTGTGGCCGCGGCCCGGGTGGACCAGCTCGACGGCGCGGTCGCCGAGGTCGAGCACCTTGGCAGAGGAGAACGTGTCGTCGGGGACCACGACCGTGGTGGCGAGGACGTCGTCGCGGTGGGGATCGTCGGGGGAGTCGGCGTACCGCTGCCGGACCTCCTCGCCGCGCCGCGCCAGCTCGTCGGCCGCGTCCTCGTGGGCCGTGACCGGCACCGGCCCGTACGCCCCGCGGACGGCCTCGTTGCCGAAGGTGTGGTCGAAGTGCCAGTGGGTGTTGACTACGCCCACCACCTCGCCCGCGCCCAGCCGGCGCACGTCGGCCACCACCTCGCGCGCCGCCGCCGCGGACCCGTGGGTGTCCACCAGCAGCAGGCCGCGCTCCCCGCCGACGAGCGTCACGTTCACGTCGAACCACGGGTAGCGGGCCACCCAGACCCGCGCTGCCACCTCGGTGAAGTCAGCCATGCTGACCGACCCTAGTAGCATTGGCACTCAGCCCGAACGAGTGCCAAGAGCGGAGGAGGTCCCAGCATGCCCGACGAGCGCAGGCTCGAGGTCCTCCGTGCCATCGTGGAGGACTACGTCTCCACCGAGGAGCCGGTCGGCTCCAAGGCCCTCGTCGAGCGTCACCGGCTCGGCGTCTCCCCGGCGACCGTGCGCAACGACATGGCCGTGCTCGAGGAGGAGGGCTTCATCACCCAGCCGCACACCAGTGCGGGCCGGGTGCCGACCGACAAGGGCTACCGGCTGTTCGTCGACCGGCTCACCACCGTCAAGCCGATGACCGTCGCGGAGCGCCGGGCGATCGCGACCCTGCTCGACGGGGCGATCGACCTCGACGACGTCGTCCACCGCTCCGTGCGGTTGCTGTCGCAGCTGACGCGGCAGGTCGCTGTCGTCCAGTACCCCACGCTGAGCCGCAGCACGGTCCGTCACGTCGAGCTGGTGGCGCTGATGCCCACGCGGCTGCTGACGGTCCTGATCCTCAGCACCGGCCGGGTCGAGCAGCGGCTGGTCGAGATGGCCGAGCCGCTCACCGACGACGCGCTCGTCGACCTGCGCGGCCAGGTCAACCGGGCCGCGACGGGTCAGACGATCGCCGACGCGGTCACCGCCCTGCGGGCGCTGGCGAGCGAGCTGCCGGACACTGCCGTGGTCGCCGAGACGCTCGCCGAGGCGATGAGCGACCACCGGTCCGACGAGCGGATCGTGGTCGGCGGCGCGGCCAACCTGGCCCGCTACGGCGACAGCTTCGACTCCGCCGTACGGCCGCTGCTCGAGGCGCTGGAGGAGCACGTCGTGCTGCTCAAGCTCCTCGGCGAGGCCACCACCGGCGACACCGTCACCGTCCGGATCGGCCACGAGGGGCCCTACCAGGAGCTGGCCTCGACCAGCGTCGTCGCGACCGGCTACGGCCCGGGCGACGAGGCGCTGGCGACGCTCGGCATCGTGGGACCGACCCGCATGGACTACCCCGGCACGATGGCCGCCGTCCGGGCCGTGGCCCGCTACGTCTCCCGGATCCTCGACGAGGCGTGACCCACCCGACCACCCATCCACTCCCCACGACGAAGGACCAGTGTTGAGCCAGGACCTCTACGACCTCCTGGGTGTCAGCCGCGACGCGGACGCCGATGCCATCAAGAAGGCCTACCGACGGCTGGCGCGCCAGTACCACCCCGACGTCAACCCCGAGCCCGCCTCCAAGGAGAAGTTCGCGGAGGTCTCCCGCGCCTACGAGGTGCTGTCGGACCCGCAGAAGCGTGCCGCGTACGACCGCGGCGGCGACCCGTTCGGCGGCATGGGCGCCGGCTTCGGCGGCCAGGGCGCCGGGTTCTCCTTCACCGACATCATGGACGCCTTCTTCGGCGGCGGCGCCGCCGCTCCCGGGCAGGGCCGTGGCCCCCGCTCGCGGGTCCGCCGCGGTCAGGACGCCCTGATCCGGATCGAGGTGGCGCTCGCGGAGGCAGCCTTCGGGATCACCCGCGAGATCAAGGTCGACACGGCCGTGGTCTGCACCACCTGCGGGGGCGAGGGCGCGGCGCCGGGCAGCCACCCGGTGCCGTGCGAGACCTGCCGCGGCGCGGGCGAGGTCGCCCACGTCCAGCGCTCGTTCCTCGGCGAGGTACGGACCCTGCGCCCCTGCGCGGCGTGCCGAGGCTTCGGCACGATCATCCCCGACCCCTGCCGGGAGTGCTCGGGCGACGGCCGCGTCCGCTCGCGGCGCACCCTCACCGTCAAGATCCCCGCCGGGGTGGACACGGGCACCCGCGTCCAGCTCAGCGAGCAGGGCGAGGTCGGTCCCGGGGGCGGTCCGGCCGGCGACCTCTACGTCGAGATCAACGTCGCGGCCCACGACACCTTCACCCGCCAGGGCGACGACCTCCACTGCACCGTGACGGTCCCGATGACGGCCGCGGCGCTCGGCACCACGCTCACGCTGCCGACGCTCGAGGCCGACCTCGAGTCCGGCGCCGGGTCCGGCGTGGAGACGTCCTTCGAGCTGGAGGTCAAGGCCGGCACCCAGTCGGGGGCCGAGCAGGTGCTGCGTGGCCGGGGCGTCCCCGGGCTCCGCGGCGGCCGCGGCGACCTGGTCGTCCACACGGTCGTCGAGACTCCGAACCGGCTGGACCCCCGCCAGGAGGAGCTCCTCCACGAGCTGGCGGCGATGCGGGGCGAGGAGCAGCCGACCGGCCAGGTCCGGCCTGCCTCGAAGTCGATGTTCGGACGGCTGCGCGACGCCTTCAACACCCACTGAGCCGATGTCGCTGCCCGTCCACCTCGCCCCGTCGCTGACCGGGGTCGCGCCCGGCGAGACCGTCGAGGTGACCGGCGACGAGGCCCACCACGCGGTCGCCGTCCGCCGGTTGCGGGTCGGCGAGACGGTCGTGCTGACCGACGGCGCCGGCACCTCGGTGACCGGTCCGGTCGGGTCGACCGGCAAGCGGGTCTTCACGGTCCGCGTCGACGACGTACGCCGGGAGCCGCGCCCCCAGCCCGAGCTGGTCGTCGTGCAGGCGCTCCCCAAGGGCGACCGCGGCGAGCTGGCCGTGGAGGTGCTGACGGAGGTCGGGGTCGCCCTGGTGGTGCCGTGGGCCGCCGCGCGGAGCGTCGCCGTCTGGAAGGGCGAGCGGGCCGAGCGCTCCCGGGCGAAGTGGCAGGCGACGGCGCGGGAGGCCGCCAAGCAGGCACGCCGCAGCTGGCTGCCCGAAGTGGCTGCGCTCGCCCGGACCGCCGAGGTCGTGGACCTGGTGGCCGGCGCCGACCTCGCGCTGGTGCTCCACGAGGGTGCCGACGACGCGCTCGTCCACGTCGACGTACCGAGCGCGGGGAGGATCGTGCTGGTGGTCGGCCCCGAGGGCGGGCTGTCCGAGGCGGAGGTGGCGGCATTGGTCGGGGCCGGCGCCCGCTCCGTCAGGCTCGGCGACGAGGTGCTCCGCACCTCCACCGCCGGGGTCGTCGCGGCGGCGGCCGTCCTCGCCCGCACCCCCCGCTGGGGCTAGCTCCCCGGGCCCCGGCTCAGGCTCGCGAGGCGAACCAAGGCTGGTGCAGGTCGTGGAACTGCAGGTCGTGGACCATCCGGTCCCACGCCGCCATCGCCTCGTGCACCGGGCCGGACTCCGGCATCGTCCGCCGCTCGGCCTCCCGCGCGGTCTTCTCGTCGGTGAAGGCCACGGTCTCGGTGAAGGTGCCGTCGGGCTCGATCGCGATCGTCGCCCCCAGGATCTCGGGCCGCGCCTCGTGCAGCATCGTCTCCATCTCGCGCATGCCCGCCTCCAGGGCGTCGGGGTCGTCCATCCTGCCCCGGATCACCTGGACGAACCCGGCCTCGTCCGAGCCGCCGCCCAGCATCATCACCACCCGGTCGCAGTCGTGGAACTCCACGGGACCGTCGAAGAGCGCCTCCATCCGGCCCCACCACTCCTGCTGCTCGGGCCGCTCGGAGCTGGCTGTCGCGGCCTCCCGCGACTCGAAGCGTACGACGGCGAGCAGCTCGCCCTCGTCGGTGAACCCGTAGGTCCCGCCCAGCCAGCCGGCGGCTCCGGGCGAGACGTCGGCGAGCCACTGGTCCATGAGGTCGCGTGCCTCGTCCTGGCGGTGGCACGTTCCCTGGATGATCTGGATGAACATCGGCGTCCCCTCACTGCTCCGGGGACGCCCGAGGGCGGGCGCCGTGCCTCGTCCCCCGTCGTGCGACGTTACGACCGTCGCCGGGGGCGGTCAAGGGTCCCGGGACACGGGCTCGGCAGCCGTCTCAGCGGACGGTGAAGTCCTTGTCGTCGGTCATCGCCCCGACGCCCTCGGTACCGCCGGTGGGGTCGTCGGTGGTGACCCAGAACGTGTAGTCACCGGGGGCCAGCCCCGAGACGTCGACGGACAGCTCGAACGGGAAGAGCTTGTCCTCCATCCAGCCGGCCATGGTCGCGAACCCGTCGTCGACGACCTCGTCGCCGCGACGGATCTCCCAGCCGAGGTTCGCCTCGAAGCTGTTGCCGACCCCCGAGACCGCGAGGCGGTCACCGGCAGCGGAGGCCTGCTCGGGCGAGGTCACGCTGACGTGGTTGAGGACCTGGAGCATGGAGCCGTTGCGGACGGGCTTGCCGGTGGGGACGCCGAGCACCTGGCCGAGCCGCTCGTCGCCGGCGACGAAGACGACCGGGAGCCGGGTCTGGGTGGCAGCCTGGAGGGAGTAGACGACCTGCTGCACGGCCGCCTTCGCCTCCGCGCCCGACATGCCCGAGGGGCGCGCCTGGACCCCGGGGTCGACCTCGACCTCGATCAGGTCCCCGCCGGTCACCACGCCCCGGAGCTGGCCGGGCCGCCAGGCGGTCCGGTAGTCCGGGTCGAGTGGCGCGGTGGACAGCAGCTCCAGCGTGGCCGGGACCGCCTCGCCGCTCGCACGCCGGAACTCGCGGAACAGCCGGGGCCCGGCCCGCTCGGTGTCGCCGAGGTAGTAGACGGCGGCCGTCACCTCGCCCGCGGGGTCCTCGGAGGCGCTCGGGCTCCCCGTGGCCTCGGGTGAGGACGTCTCCTCCTCCGGTTCGGCCGGAGCGGAGGTCGGCTCCTCGACGGCCCGGGTGGGCTCGGGGGAGTCGGCGACCTGCTCGGGCTCGGCGCAGCCGCCCAGCGCGAGGAGCGCGGCGACGGCGACGGAGGTGGTGCGGACGAGCATGGGGGGCTCCTGTCACTCGATGACGACGGTTCGGCTGTCGGAGAACGGTCCGGTGCCTTCGGCGCCCCCGGAGGGGTCGCTGGTCTCCACGATGAGGGAGTAGGTGCCCGGAGCGAGCGACGACACGTCGATCGAGCCCTGGAAGGAGAAGAGGGTGGTGCCCATCGAGCCCTCGGCCGTGAAGAAGCCGTCGTCGACGGGCTCGCCGGAGGCCGCCAGGATCGTCCACGGCACGGTGCCCTCGAAGGAGTTGGCCGCGCCGGAGACCTGCAGCCGGCCCGCGACCGTCTCGCCCTCCGCGGGAGCCTCGATGCTGACGAGCGCGAGCGTGTCGAGCACGGGCCCGGCCGCCACCGGGCCCGTCGTCTCGATGCCGAGCACCTGGACTGCGGGCTCGCCCTCGACGAGGAACTCCACCGGGAGCTCCTGCTGGGCGTAGGCCTGCATCGTGGAGACGACCTGTTGCAGGGAGGCGGCCGCCTCGTCCTCGGTCATCCCAGCGGGTTGGTCGACGAGGGACTGCTGGGCCAGCTCGACGGTGATCCGGTCGTCCTCGACGCTGCCCCCGGCGAAGGCGCCGGCGGGCCAGAGGGTGCGGTAGTCGGGGTCGGCCGGAGCGCTGGTGAGGAGCTCCAGCTGGGCGGCGGGACCGTCGTCGGGCATCTCGGTCGCGACGTCCTCGCGGTAGAGGCGGACGCCGGCAGGGGTCTCGCCGAGGTAGTAGACCGCGACCTGCCGCACCGCGACCGGCGGCGCGCCGGCGCTCGGCGACGGGGTGTCGGGCTCCGCCGTCGGCGCGGGGGAGGTGGCGGAGGGCGTGCCGGCCGGCCCGGGTTGCTCGCGGGGGAAGAAGCCGTCGCCGGCGATGGCCACGCCGGTCACCACGGCGGCGGTGACCAGGACGGCGCCGCCGAGCGCGAGCAGCGCCGGACGCCGGCGCGCCGGGGCGGAGGTACGCGCCCGCAGCTCGCCGAGCCGGTCGGAGGGCTCCACCCCCGCGACCGCGTCGCGCAGCAGCGCAGCGAGCTGCGGGTCGTGCTCGTCGCGGCGGCTCATGACCGGTCCTCCAAGTAGTCGGAGAGCGTGACCCGCAGCGCCGCAGCCCCGCGTGAGGCGTGGCTCTTGACGGCGCCGCGGCTGATGCCGAGGGCGTCGGCGATCTCGGCCTCGGACAGCTCGGAGTAGTAGCGCAGCGCGAGCACCTCCCGCTGGCGTCCGGGGAGCGCCCGGAGCGCGTCGAGGACCCGCTCGCGACGGTCGTCGGCCATCACCTCGTGGTCGGCGCCCGGGGCGACGGTGACCGGCTTCTCGCGCGCGGCGTGGCGCTCCACGACGCCCTGGTGGCGCAGGGCCGAGCGGGACCGGTTGACGACCGTCTGCCGGAGGTAGGCGAGGGCCCGCTCGGGGTCGCGGAGCCGGCGCCACCGGCCGTGGACGGCCACGAAGGAGTCCTGGACGATCTCCTCGGCGAGCGACACGTCGTGGACCAGGAGCACGCCGAGGCGGACCAGCGCGCGCCAGTGGGCAGCGTAGAGCTGGTCGAGCGCCTGGTCGGCGTCCCAGGCCGTCGGGCCACTCACGAAGAGGGGCCCGACGTAGACGGTCGCATGCATCTGCACGCTAGTAGCACGCGCCGCCCCGGGCAGTGGTTGACACGTCATCCACCCCGGATTGCTCGACGGGTCACCCGGCGGGCGTCTCCTACAGTGGCCCCATGACGAGTGCTCCAGACTCCGCGGACTGCCTGTTCTGCCGGATCGTGGCCGGGGAGGTCCCCGCCGACCTGGTCGTCTCGACCGATGAGGTGGTCGCCTTCCGCGACATCAGTCCGGTGGCGCCCATCCACGTGCTGGTCGTGCCCCGGGAGCACCGGCCCGACGCCGCGGCCACCGCGGCGGACGACCCTGCTGCGATCGGCCGGTTGGTCGCCGCCGCAGCGGAGGTCGCCTCTCACGAGGGGTTGGACGACTACCGGATGGTCTTCAACACCGGCCCCGGCGCCGGGCAGAGCGTCTTCCACACCCACCTCCACGTCCTTGGCGGCAGGGACCTCGCCTGGCCCCCGGGCTGAGCGCGCGGGAATCCGGGTGGGCCGCGCCCACCCCACGTGCGTAGCATGGAACCTCCATGACTGACACGCCTCACTCGACCGACCGCGGGGCCACCCGGACCCGCCACACCGTCGTCGTCCCCACCAGCATCGACCTCGTCAGCCTCCTCGGACCGGGCGACGAGCACCTCGCCCTGCTCGAGAAGGCCTTCGACGCCGACATCCACGTACGCGGCAACCGGATCACGCTGCACGGCGATCCCGGCGAGATCGCGCTCGCCGAGCGGCTGCTCGACGAGCTCGTGACCATCCTGCGCACCGGCCAGGGGCTCTCGACCGAGACCGTCGAGCGGGTGCTCGCGATGCTCCGGGCCGAGACGAGCGAGCGCCCGGCCGAGGTGCTCTCGCTCAACATCCTCTCCAACCGCGGTCGCTCCATCCGGCCCAAGACGCTGAACCAGAAGCGCTACGTCGACTCCATCGACAAGCACACGATCACCTTCGGGATCGGCCCCGCCGGCACCGGCAAGACCTACCTCGCCATGGCCAAGGCGGTCCAGGCGCTGCAGGGCAAGGACGTCAACCGGATCATCCTCACCCGACCGGCCGTGGAGGCAGGGGAGCGGCTCGGCTTCCTGCCCGGCACGCTCAGCGAGAAGATCGACCCCTACCTCCGGCCGCTCTACGACGCTCTCCACGACATGATCGACCCCGAGTCGATCCCCAAGCTGCTGGCCGCCGGCACCATCGAGGTCGCCCCGCTGGCCTACATGCGGGGTCGCACCCTGAACGACGCCTTCGTCATCCTCGACGAGGCCCAGAACACCACACCCGAGCAGATGAAGATGTTCCTCACTCGGCTCGGGTTCGGCTCCCGGATCGTCGTCACCGGCGACGTCACCCAGATCGACCTGCCCGGCGGGACCCGCTCCGGCCTCAAGGTCGTCGAGGAGATCCTGACCGGCGTCGAGGACGTCGTCTTCAACCGGCTCACCAGCCACGACGTGGTGCGCCACAAGCTGGTCGGCAGGATCGTCGCGGCCTACGACGACTGGGACGCCCGTCCCCAGCCCGGCCCGGGGCGGGGGAGCACCCCGTGAGCATCGAGGTCATCGACGAGTCCGGCCACGGGCTCGACGTCCACCACCTCGCCTCGTTGTCCCGCTTCGTGATGGACCGGATGCACGTCCACCCGCAGGCCGAGCTCTGCATCAAGGCGGTCGACGAGGACACCATCGCCCAGCTCAACGAGCAGTGGATGGACAAGCAGGGCCCCACCGACGTGCTGGCCTTCCCCATGGACGAGCTGCGACCCGGGCTGGTCGACGAGGAGCCCGAGGAGGGGGTCCTCGGCGACCTGGTCCTGTGCCCGGACGTCGCCGTACGCCAGGGCGAGACGGCCGGTCACGGCACCGTGGCCGAGATCGAGCTGCTCACGACGCACGGCATCCTCCACCTGCTCGGCTACGACCACGCCGAGCCGGAGGAGCACCGCGAGATGTTCGGTCTCCAGGACCAGCTGCTCGCCGACTGGCGCCGTCGGTGACCTCGAGCGACGTGTGGCTGCTGACGGCAGCCGCGAGCCTGGTGATCCTCGCCGGCGTGTTCTCGGCCGCCGACGCGGCCCTCTCGTCCTTCTCGCGCGCCCGGGCGGAGGAGCTGGCCGGCGAGGGACGGACCGGTGCCCGGCCGCTGGTGCGGCTGCTCGACGACCCCGCCCGATTCCTCAACACCGCGTTGCTGCTGCGCCTCGCGTGCGAGATCTCGGCGATCGTGATCGTCACCCAGCTGGTCCGTGACGCCTTCGACGGCGCGTTCTGGTCCGCGGCGATCACCTCGATCGCGGTGATGCTGGTGGTGTCCTTCGTCGTCATCGGCGTCGCCCCCCGGACGCTCGGCCGGCAGCACGACGAGCGCGTCGCCCTGCTCTCCGCCGCCCCGCTCGGCGCCGTCACCACGATCCTCGGGCCGGTCCCGCGAGTGCTGATCCTGGTCGGCAACGCGATCACGCCCGGCCGCGGCTTCCGCGAGGGTCCGTTCTCGACCGAGACCGAGCTGCGCGAGCTGGTGGACATGGCCGAGGCCTCCGCGGTCATCGAGTCCGGTGAGCGCCGGATGATCCACTCGGTCTTCGACCTCGGCGACACGACGGCCCGCGAGGTCATGGTCCCGCGCAACGACGTCGTCTACATCGAGCGGCACAAGAACCTGCGCCAGACGATGTCGCTGTTCCTGCGCAGCGGCTTCTCCCGGGTGCCCGTGATCGGTGAGAACCTCGACGACATCCTCGGGTTCGCCTACTTCAAGGACCTCGTCCGACGCGACTTCGAGGCCCCCGACGTGGAGTTCACCCAGCAGGTCGAGGAGGTGATGCGCCCCGCGTCGTACGTCCCCGACTCCAAGCCGGTCGACGCCCTCCTCTCCGAGATGCAGGCCAAGCGCCAGCACATCGCCGTGGTCGTGGACGAGTACGGCGGCACCGCCGGCCTGATCACGATCGAGGACCTGCTGGAGGAGATCGTCGGCGAGATCACCGACGAGTACGACGAGGAGGAGATCGAGGTCGAGCAGCTCGACGACGGCTCGACCCGGGTCTCCTCGCGCTACCCCATCGACGACCTCGACGAGCTCTTCGGCTTCGACGTCGAGGAGGAGGACGTCGACAGCGTCGGCGGGCTGATGGCCAAGCACCTCGGCAGGGTCCCGATCCCCGGCTCCACCGTCGAGGCCCACGGCCTGCGCTTCGTGGCCGAGGACGCCGCCGGTCGCCGGAACAAGATCGGCACGGTCCTGATCTGCCCGGTCGGGCACGAACCCGGCGACGAGTCCCACGAGGAGGACGACGATGAGTGACCTCTCGGCCGAGGACCGCAAGCTCGTGACGCTCGCCCGTGCGACGCGCGCCCGTACCGGCGCCGCGGAGGGTGCTGCGGTGCGTGACGCCGACGGTCGGACCTACGCCGCCGCCACCGTCGACCTGCCGTCGTTGCAGGTCTCCGCGGTCGGTGTCTGCGTGGCGATGGCGGTCGCCTCGGGGTCACGCGGTCTCGAGGCCGTGGTGGTCCTCACCGACGGCGACTCGGTCGCCGACGCGGACCTCGCGGTGGTGCGCGACTTCGCCGGTGGGGGAGTCGTGGTGCACCGGGGCGACGCTCGCGGCACGCTCGCGGGGTCCCTCGTCTCCTGAGACCCTCGCACGGGCAGGTCCGTCGCGAGTACCGTCCGGCCATGACCCTGCGGCGCCTCCCGACGGCCCTCGCGGCCGCGTCCCTGGTGGTCCTCCTCGTGGTGAGCAGTGCGCCCTCGTCGGCCGCGCCCCGACCGGGGGACGGGCCCCGGGCGATGTGGGTGTGGGACCGGCCGGGCGTCGCCGGTCTGGTCGACTTCGCCCGCAAGCAGGGGGTCCGCGACCTCTTCGTCTCCACCCCGGGCCACCTCGCGTCCTCGACCGACCTCGGCTGGTTCACGACGCTCCGCACCCGGACCGCGAGCGCCGGGATCCGGGTGCACGCGCTCGGGGCGGAGGTCTGGTGGTTGGACGACCACGGGGCAGCCCTGGCCTGGCAGCAGCAGGCGCTGGCGACCGGCCTCTTCGACGGGGTGCACCTCGACGTCGAACCCTGGCTGCACCCTGCCTGGCCGGCGGAGTCGGCCACGCTGCTCGCCTTGTGGGCCGACATGGTCGGCCTGCTCGCCGACGACGCCGTCCCGCCCGTCGAGGCGGACGTCCCGTTCTGGCTGCACGAGCACACCGTCGCCGGGGCTCCCGCCGACGAGGTCCTCATGGCGGCGGCCGACGCGGTGACCGTGATGAGCTACCGGGACACGGCCACCGGTCCCGACAGCATCACGGGGGTCGCCGCGACGGCGCTGGCGACCGCGCGACGGCTCGGCGTACGGATCCGGTTGGCGGTCGAGACCCGGGACCTCGGGGACGGACCGGTCGCGGACAAGCAGACCTTCTTCGGGGAGTCACGCCGGCTGCTGGAGCGGACCCTGCGCGAGGTGGACACCGCGACGGCGGGCCACCCGACGTACGCCGGCATCTCGGTCCACGACCACCACGGGTGGGTCGCTCTGCCGCGCTGACCTTGTCGCGAGGCCGCTACCGGATCAGTCGTCACGGACGGCTCCGGCGACCGATCCGATGGGCAGCATCGGCAAAGACCCCCGAAAACACGTCACGCGCGTGTCCGTCGACACACGCGTGACGCCCAACCCCCGGGCGAGGGAAGACTATGGGCGATCGGGCTCCGGGACCATGGATGCAACGAGTTGCCCGAATACTTGCCCAGATTGTGCCGGCGTCAGTCACAATCGGTGTCATGGACGTCAGTGACGCGAAGCTGCTGCAGGACATCCGGCCCTCCGAGCTGGGGGAGCGACTGCGTGCTGCCCGCCTTGCCCGCGGGTGGACCCAGACCGAGCTCGCCGGCGACCTGGTCTCGGTGGGCTACGTGTCGCGCCTGGAGTCCGGGCAGCGCCGCCCCAACGCCGAGGTGCTCGAGTCCCTCGCCCAGCGCCTGGACCTCCCGGTCGACCACCTGCTGCGCGGCACCACGGCGCGGGAGCAGGACGAGATCCGGCTGGCCCTCGACTTCGCCGAGCTCTCCCTCGAGAACGGCGACCACGTCGAGGCAGAGGTCGGTGCCCGCTCCGCCCGCGACCGCGCCCGCGCCGTCTCGCGCGCCGACCTGGTCGACCGCGCCCAGTACCTCGTCGCCCGGGCGCTGGAGGCGCAGGGCAGCGTCGACGACGCCATCCTCGAGCTCGAGCCGCTGGTCGGCCCGGTGTCCGCGATCCCGTGCGGCAAGCCCGGCAACGTCGGCCCCCGCGACACCTCGGGGGAGGCGGCGGGGCGCGGCATCGCGATCCCGCGGGTCCGCGCCGCCATCGCGCTGAGCCGCTGCTACCGCATCTCCGGCGACCTGAACCTGGCGGTCACGCGGGGCGAGAGCGTGCTGGACGACCTCGCGGGCACGCCGCTCGAGAGCGCGGACGAGGCGGTCCAGCTGGCCGTGACGGTGGCCGCCGCCTACTACGAGCGCGGCGACACCGGCCAGGCCGTCCGCACCTGCCGCAAGGCGATCGCCCAGGCCGAGCAGCTCGGGACGCCGAAGGCCCGCGCCTCGGCGTACTGGAACGCCAGCATCATGGAGTCCGAGCGCGGCTCGGTGGCCGAGGCGATCCCGCTCGCCGAGCGTGCGCTGGCCCTGCTGGCCGAGGGAAGCGACGGGCGCAACCTCGCCCGGCTGCGCACGGTGCTCGCCGACATGCAGCTCCAGCTCGACCCGCCGGAGGTGGCCGAGGCCCAGCGCCAGCTGGAGCAGGCGGCCGAGGAGCTGCGCGACTCCAGCGCCGGGGCGGCAGACCTGGCTCGCAACGACCTCGGTCTCGCCCGGGTCAAGCTCCTCGCGGGCGACGTCGAGGGCGCGCTCGTCCTCAGCACCAGCGTGCACCAGGCCATGCTCGAGCTCTCGCCCATCGCGGCAGCGGACGCCAAGGCCCTCCAGGGGCAGGCGGCAGCGGCGTACGGACGCAGCGAGGAGGCCGGACAGGCCTACCGCGAGGCGGTCATGCTGCTGACCGGCGTGGGTGCGGACCGCGATGCCGCCTCGTTGTGGTTCGAGCTCGCCGGACTGCTGGAGAGCGTCGGGGACCTCGACTCCGCCCGGGTGGCCTATCGCAGCGCTGCTGCGTCGACCGGCCTGCGCGGGCGGCCCGTGGCGATCCCGTCGCGAGTGTCCTGACAGCGACTGGCGGGGGTCTCGGGGCCCCGCCAGCAGTGGTTCAGGAAGACGTGAGGGTGCGCTGAGGGATCAGCAGCACCAGCCGCGGTCCTTCATCATGACCGCGCCGCCGCCCTTGTTGACCGGGGCAGCGGTGGAGGCGGTCGTACCGACGACGCCGAAGGTGGCGACCAGGGCGGTGGCGATGGTGGCGATGGTGAGCTTGGCGTTGCGGGTCATGGCGGGTCTCCCTCTTGGTTGAGCGCGGGGTGCGTCGGGCCAAGCATGGAGCATGAGCAGGCAAATTCGGTAGTGCACAAATGTGCCATTTTCATGACGATGCCCCGTCTGCTGTGCTGTCAGGCCGCTGAACACGGCCTCCGAGGAGAAATCGCAGACTTCTCGCGAATTGCTCCCATGTGACCGCGACGGGTGTAAAGTCTGGTCACAGGTCGGTGGCAAGTCCCCCCTTCGCCGCCCACCTGACTCGCGGATCGTCCAACCCCCGGACTCCGACGAGGACGTGCACCCCACGGGCACGGACAGGCTCCCCGCACCAGTGCGGGGAGCCTCGTGCGTTCTGTACCGTGGAGCCGTGCGTCCGGGGAGGGAACCCCACGAGGCAGCCGTCCAGCGGCTGCAGTCCTCGTACGCCGCCATCCCCGCCGGCGAGCCCGTCCGCCTCGCGAAGACGACCACCAACCTGTTCCGCAGCCGCTCCGCCACCACGCGTCCCGGCCTGGACGTGGCTGGCCTCACCGGCGTCCTGGACGTCGACCCGGTCGGCCTCACCGCCGAGGTGCAGGGCATGTGCACCTACGAGGACCTGGTCGCGGCGACGCTGCCGTGGGGGGTGATGCCGTGCGTCGTCCCGCAGCTGCGCACCATCACGCTCGGCGGGGCCGTCACCGGACTCGGCATCGAGTCGACCAGCTTCCGCCGTGGGCTCCCGCACGACTCGGTGCTCGAGATGGACGTCCTGACCGGGGCGGGCGACGTCGTCACCGTCCGCCCCGGCGACGACCTCTTCGACGCCTTCCCCAACAGCTTCGGCTCGCTCGGCTACGCCGTCCGGCTCCGGATCGAGCTCGAGCCGGTGCCGGCCTACGTCGGCCTGCGCCACCTCCGGTTCGACGACGCGACGCTGCTGGGCAAGACCGTCGAGCAGGTCGTGTCGACCCGCGAGCACGACGGGACCCGGGTCGACGGCCTCGACGGCGTGGCTCTCACGCCCGACGAGCTCGTGCTGACGCTCGCGACGTGGACCGACGAGCCCGGCCCCACGAGCGACTACACCGGCCAGCAGGTCTACTGGCGCTCGCTGGACCAGCGGGAGACCGACCGGCT
The DNA here is from genome assembly GCF_004564375.1 of Nocardioides euryhalodurans. Lineage (NCBI taxonomy): Bacteria > Bacillati > Actinomycetota > Actinomycetes > Propionibacteriales > Nocardioidaceae > Nocardioides > Nocardioides euryhalodurans. The sequence goes on along the minus strand of NZ_CP038267.1, from coordinate 984,189 downwards.
GACCGTCCACGACTACCTCTGGCGCTGGGACACCGACTGGTTCTGGTGCTCGCGGGCCTTCGGTGCCCAGCACCCCGTCGTCCGGCGCCTGTGGCCCCGGCGCTGGCGCCGCTCCGACGTCTACATGAGGCTGCTCGGGCTGGACCGTCGCCTCGGCATCGCCGACCGGCTCGACCGCCGCGCCGGTCGGCCGCAGCGCGAGCGGGTCGTCCAGGACGTCGAGGTGCCGGTCGAGCGGCTCGGGGACTTCCTCACCTGGTTCGACGAGGAGGTGGGGATGCGCCCGGTCTGGCTGTGCCCCGTGGTCACGAGCCGGCACTGGCCGACCTACCCGCTGGAGCCCGGGCACACCTACGTCAACCTCGGCTTCTGGGGCACCGTCCACGTGGGTCCGGAGGCGGCACAGTCACCCCGCAACCGGGCGATCGAGGCGAAGGTGCACGAGCTCGGTGGCCACAAGAGCCTCTACTCCGAGGCGTTCTACGACCGGGCGACCTTCGACACGCTCTACGACGGCGACAACCTCGCCCGCGTGAAGCGGCTGCACGATCCCGACGACCGGCTCACGAGCCTCTACGACAAGGTGGTGCGACGACAGTGACGACAGCGGAGATGACGATCGCCGAGGCCGTGGACACCCTGATGCGCGACGGGATGCCGCTGCGCTTCACCGCGTACGACGGCAGCTCGGTCGGTCCGCCCGACTCGCCGCTCGGGCTCGAGCTGACCACCCCGCGGGGGCTGGCGTACCTGATGACCGCTCCCGGCGACCTCGGGATGGCGCGTGCCTACGTGACGGGCGACCTGCTGCTCCACGGTGTCCATCCGGGCGACCCCTACGACGCGCTGGTCTCGCTCCAGAACAACCTGCGCTTCCGTGCCCCCAACGCCCCCGAGGCGCTGGCCGTGGTCCGGGCCCTCGGGCTCGGAAACCTGCGGCCCCCGCCGCCGCCCCCGCAGGAGGCAGCACCCCGGTGGCGTCGCGCCGTCGAGGGGCTGCGCCACTCCAAGGGCCGCGACGCCGGCATGATCTCGCACCACTACGACGTCTCCAACCGGTTCTACGAGCTGGTGCTCGGACCGTCGATGACCTACACCTGCGCCGTCTACCGCACCCCGGAGGACACCCTCGAGCAGGCGCAGGCCGAGAAGTACGACCTGGTCTGCCGCAAGCTCGACCTGCAGCCCGGCCAGCGGCTGCTCGACGTCGGGTGCGGTTGGGGCGGCATGGTCCGCCACGCCGCCCGCGAGTACGGCGTCCACGCCCTCGGGGTGACGCTGTCGCGCCAGCAGGCGTCCTGGGCCAAGGAGGCGATCGACCGTGAGGGGCTCGGCGACCTCGCCGAGGTCCGGCACCTCGACTACCGCGACGTGGTCGAGTCGGGCTTCGACGCCGTCAGCTCGATCGGGCTCACCGAGCACATCGGCGTCCGCAACTACCCGGCCTACTTCGCGCACCTGCGGGACCGGCTGCGCCCCGAGGGGCGGCTGCTCAACCACTGCATCACCCGGACCCACAACCGCCGGCAGGACATCGGCGCCTTCCTCGACCGCTACGTCTTCCCCGACGGTGAGCTGACGGGCTCGGGGCGCATCATCACCGAGGCGCAGGACGCGGGCCTCGAGGTGATGCACGAGGAGAACCTGCGTCGCCACTACGCCCTGACGCTGACCGGCTGGGGCCGCAACCTCCGCGACCACTGGGACGAGGCGGTCGCCGAGGTGGGCGAGGGCACCGCCCGGGTGTGGGGCCTGTACATGGCGGGCTCGCGGCTGGCCTTCGAGCGCAACGAGATCCAGCTGCACCAGGTGCTCGCCACCCGCACCACCGCGGACGGCCGGGACGGATTCCCCCTGCGTCCCGCCTGGTGACTAGCCTTGCCGGGTGAGCACGAGAGCCCGGCAGTACGCCGCCACCGTCACCGGTCGCGAGCAGCTCTCGTCCCACCTGGTCCGGCTCACGCTGACCGGTCTCGACGGCTTCGCCTCGACCGGCGTGCCCGACGAGTGGGTCGGCCTCGTCGTGCCGGGCCAGTACCAGTCGCGCTACTACACGGTGCGCAGCTGGGACGGCTCCGAGCTGGTCCTCGACGTGGTCGTGCACGAGGTCGGCCTGGTCACCGAGTGGGCCTCGCGCGACTGCGTCGGCGACACCGTGACCCTCACCGAGCCCCGTGGCTCCTTCACGCTCCCCGACGACCCTGCCTGGCTGCTGCTGGTGGGTGACCTCACGGCCATGCCCGCCATGGCGCGGATCGCCGGGACCGTCACCGGGGTGCCCACGCGGATCTGGGCCGAGGTGCCCGACGACCTCACGGGCTACCTCCCCGCCGGTGCCGACGTCACGTGGCTGCCCTCACCCGCCGAGGGGAGCAGTCGCCTGGCCGAGGTCGTGGAGGCGATCGACTGGCCCGAGGGCGAGGGCTACTTCTGGATGGCGGGGGAGTCGGCGCAGATGCGAGCGATCCGGAAGTTCCTGATGCGGGAGCGGCAGCTGCCCGCGTCGGCGTACGACGTGATGGGCTACTGGCGCGGCGTCCGGGAGCGACAGCCGCGCGCCGTCGACCCCGGCCCCATCTGGCGGGCCGGGAAGGCGGCGGGCAAGACCGACGAACAGATCTGGGCCGACTACGACAGGGCGCGCGATGAACGATGACTTCCGCAGCGGGTTCGCCTGCTTCGTCGGCCGGCCCAACGCCGGGAAGTCGACCCTGACCAACGCGCTGGTCGGGCAGAAGGTGGTCATCACCTCCGACAAGCCGCAGACGACCCGCACCGTGGTCCGCGGCATCGTGACGCGTCCCGACGCCCAGCTGATCCTGGTCGACACCCCCGGCCTGCACCGGCCGCGGACGTTGCTGGGGGAGCGGCTCAACGACCTGGTGCGGACGACCTGGTCCGAGGTCGACGTGGTCGGCGTGTGCTTCCCCGCCGACGAGAAGGTCGGGCCCGGCGACCGCTTCCTCGTCAGCGAGCTCGCGAAGGCCACCCGGTCCACCAGGTTCGCGATCGTGACCAAGACCGACCTGGTCGCGCCCGAGCGGATCGCCGAGCACCTCCTCGACGTCGCCGAGCTCGGCCGCCAGACCGGCGTCGAGTGGGCCGAGATCGTCCCCGTGTCGGCGGTGGCCGGCGACCAGGTCGCGCTGCTGGCGGACCTGCTCGTCGCGCAGCTGCCCGTGGGGCCGCAGCTCTACCCCGACGACGAGCTCTCCGACGAGCCCGAGGAGCACCTCGCGGCCGAGCTGATCCGCGAGGCGGCTCTCGACGGCGTGCGCGACGAGCTTCCGCACTCCATCGCGGTGGTCGTCGAGGAGATGCGGATGCGGGAGGGGCGTCCCGAGGACAAGCCGCTGCTCGACATCCACGCCAACCTCTACGTGGAGCGGTCCTCCCAGAAGGGGATCGTGATCGGCCACCGCGGGCAGCGGCTCAAGGACGTCGGGCGCCGGGCGCGCACGCAGATCGAGGCCCTGCTGGGAGTCCCGGTCTACCTCGACCTGCACGTCAAGATCGCCAAGGACTGGCAGCGCGACCCGCGCCAGCTCCGCAAGCTCGGCTTCTGAGACCGTCAGGCCGGGTCCGGCACCCAGCACAGGCCGTACGTCTGCCCGTCGCTCCACTGCCGGGCGGTCGGCCACTCGTAGCCCCACCGGAAGTCCAGCTGGTCCGCGGAGGCGGCCCGGCCGGCGGCCCGGCAGGGCGCCTCGCCGGCCGTCCGGACCGCGGCCTCACCCGGGTAGTCCGGCCCGGCGAGGGTGACCGTCCGGATCGCCCGCCAGCTGTGCTCCTCCGCGCAGATCACCCGGCTGAACCCGGCGGTGCCGGGCTCGGCGGTGCCGCACAGGCCGTAGCGCGCCTGACCCGCCGGGGTGCCGAGCGCCCCCGCCGCCCTCCCGTCGAGGGGCGCCAGCTGGCGGTCGCGCGCCACGGCGATGACGTCGCAGCGGAACCAGGTGGCGCCCGCGTCGGACTCCTCGAGGGTGGGCGTGAACCAGACCGGGCGCAGCACGCTGAGCCGCCGCTGCTCCTCGGTGCCGCCCACGTGCTCGGCGAACCGGTCCGGGCACGCCGACGAGACCTGGCCGCGGACCTCCTCGGAGTCCACCGCGACCAGGTGGCCGTCGACGACGGTGTCGAGCTCGCCGACGAGGTACGTCGCCGAGGTGTGCTCGCGGTCGCAGGCGACCGGGCTCCGGGTGGAGGTCGGCGCGACCGCCTCGCCGTAGGTGAGCCGGTAGCACGCACCCCCGTCGGGACCCGGTGGGGGCGTGGCCCGGACCGGGGTCGGGGACGAGGACGGCTCGCCGGTCGGGGACGCGGAGGGACGGGGTGGCTCCGGGGCGACGCCCGGGTCGTCGGTGACCTGCCAGCCCACGACGACGGCCACCATGGTGACCACCAGCGCCGCGAGCAGGGCCACGCGGCGGCTCATCGGTCCGTCTTCGCCCAGCAGATCGAGCGGCGGTTGCCGACCTCCCACTCCGCCTCGTGGAACCAGGTGTAGGCGAAGTCGTACTTCACGGGGTAGCCGAGGGTCGCGCCGACCGAGGTGTCGCAGAAGTCGCGGGTCTGCACCTCGACCAGACGGTCGCCGGGGTAGTCGTCCTCGGGCTCCCCGAGCTTGATCGTCGTGACGGCCCGCCAGGTGTGGGGCTGCGAGCAGGGGACCCGGACCCCGGCGGCCACCGTGGGGCCCTCCGCGCAGATCATCCAGGCGTCGTCGACCCGGCCCTGCAGGAGCCCCTTGGCGTCCTGGGGGAGCCGGACGTACTCCTCGCTCTGGTCGCCGCCGCCCACCACGTCGCAGCGGTACCAGCGCGCGCCCTCGTCCCAGGCGGCCTCGGACGGCCGGAACCACGCCCAGCTGACGACCGTGCGCATCACGAGGCTCTCGTCGGCGCCGAGGAACCTCTCGAACCGGTCGGAGCACTCGCGGTAGGCGAACTCGCCGAGTGCCTCGTCGTCGTACGCCGCGTCGTCGAACTCCTCGGGGAGCGGTCCCACGGCGTACGTCTGGGCGGTGTGGGCCTCGCTGCAGTCGACCGTGCGGGTGGCGTTGCTCGCCTGGGCGACGTCCTCGGGGGTCAGCGAGCGACAGGCGCCGAGCTCGGGGGCCTCGACGGCATCGACCTGTTCGGGGTCGACGTCCGTGCCCTGCCCGGCGGCCGTGCACCCGACGAGGAGCAGCGTCGCCAGCAGGGCCCCGAGTCCCAGCAGCCCTCGCCGCACACGTCCTCCTCGCTCGCCCCAGCAGTGCGGTGATGCTACCTCCCGGCCGTCCGGGGCAGCAGGGCGCCCGAACCCGTCAGGGCGAGGTCGGCACCCAGGCTGCCGGCCACGGCAGCAGCGCGTGCCGGACCACGGTCGGGGCGCCGTCGCGCGTGCCCCGCGGGTCGGTCCTGGCGACGCTCACCGGCCGGTCGAGCGCGGCTGCGAGAGCCGGTGCTGCGACGTCCTCGCCGTCGGTCGACCCGTCGAGCAGCACGACCTCCCGCACGACGTCGTCGGCTCCGAGCCGGGCGAGCGCCACCGGACCGGACCCGATCCGCCACCACCCGTCGTCCTCGGCCCACGTGCCGGCCACGGCCTCGGGGCTGGCCTCGCCGGACGTCACGGCGAGGTAGCGGCGCAGGCCCGGGTCGGAGGCGTCGAGGGGCGCGGCCGGGAGTGCACCGTCTGCGGGGGCGGTGGCGAGCAGCCGGATCGGCTGGTCGGGGGTGGCGCCCTCCCCGCCCTCGGGTCGCCGGAGCCTCGCCGCCACCCGGTCGCGGACGGCGGGGACGACGCGGCGGGCCTGCTGCCGCGCCGGGAGCGCCACCCCCGCGACCGCGCTCCGGCGGACGGCGTCGACCTCGAGCAGCACGGGCCGGTCCGGCGTGAGCCGGTCCTTCTGCGGCGATCCGCCCGGCAGGTAGTCGAGGACGCCCGGCGGCTGCTCGGCGAAGAGCCGCTCCTGCGCCAGCCACTGCACCATCGTCCCGGGGCTGAGCGCGTCGAAGCCCTGGTCGTGGGCGGTGGAGAGCCAGGTGGCGACCGGGCCCAGCCGGAACCACACGTGCCCCGCGACCGGGACCCCCGCGACACGCAGGATGAAGATCCGCACCCAGCCGAGCTGCTCCGCCCGCAACGCCAGCTCGCGCCGGCGGATCATCGTCATGGGATCGTACGGGCCCTTCCAGCTGCGCGCCTGGAGCTCGGCGTAGACCCGGAAGCCCTCCGCGGCGGGCAGCTCCGGCGAGGTCCCGTAGGTGTCCATCGTGAGGTCCCACAGCGGAGTGACCCGGTTGCAGAAGCGGCGGACGTACTTGGCGAAGCTCTTGTAGTCGCGCGAGTGGGCGGCCCAGTCGCCGGTCGGGTGGGCGAGCCGGTCCTCGGAGCGCTCGCGCCGGGCCACCTCGTAGCCCGCCTCGCGCAGCGCCCCGAGGAACGCCTCGGTCACGGGGTCGCGGCTCGGCAGCCGGTGCAGGGCCAGGGAGCGGGCGCCGGCACCCGCCAGCGACTCGGCGAGCTGCCCGAGTGCCTCCGGGTCGGGACCTTCCCCGCGGGTCACGATGCGGCTGCGGGGCCGGATGTCCATCCCCACGCTGCGCCAGCACCCGGACCGGTCGACGGTCACGGGGAGCAGCGCGACCGGCTGCTCGCCCTCGAGCACCGCGGGGATCCTGACCGCCCGGGCCAGGGCCGGGTCGGCGCGCAGCGAGGCGGCGTGCCAGGCCCAGCTGTCGTAGACGTCGGCCTGGTCGCCGCGACCGGCCGGGAGCGCGTCCCACCGGGCGCCCAGGTCGTCGTCGACCTCCGCCGCGCGCAGGATCGTGCTGCGATAGCCCATGCTTCTCCGCCCCCGATGCACCAGTGCCGTGCGCGAACTCTACGCGCGGGGGCGGCCGCGGGCGCTAGGGTCGGGACGTCTCGGTCGACCCATCTGGGGAGGAACCCAATGAAGATCCGCACCATCGGCGCCGTGGCGGCGCTCGCGCTGTCCCTGACCGCTTGCGGTGGTGGCGACGACGAGCAGGCCAGCAAGGCGCTGTCCGACTCCATCATGGAGAGCAACGACCAGACCTTCGAGGTGACCCGCGAGCAGGCCGACTGCCTGGGTGACGGCATGGTGGAGGAGATCGGGACCGACCAGCTCGTCGAGTACGGCATCATCACCGAGGAGCTCGAGGCCGCCGACGGCATCGAGGGCGTCGAGATGTCGCAGGCCGACGCGGAGTCCGCCGCCGACGTGATGTCCGGCTGCGCCGACATCAAGGAGCTGTTCACCGGCGCGATGGGGGACAACATCCCTGCCGAGGCACAGGCGTGCATCGACGAGAACCTCACCGACGAGGTGCTCAACAAGTTCCTGGTCGCCGTCTTCCAGAACGACATGGAGAGCGGCCAGCAGGAGATGATCACCGCGCTCGGGGAGTGCATCCAGCCGGGTTCCTGATCCCGACTGTCCCACCACGTGGTCCGACGGAGGCTGCGGCTCGAGACAGGCCCGAGGTGCGTTACGCTCGACGGGTCATGACGAGCCGCAGCCTCCTTCTTCGCTGCCGCCGCGAGGGCTGACCCAGCCGGACCCTCGCCGCGGAGAGTTCGTGTCGCCGGCACCCGGACCCAGCGAAGGCCACCCCATGACCCACCACGACGTACCCCGCCTGCACCGTTCCGCCCATGCCCAGCGTGACTCGGGCATGCCGATCGGTCGCTACCACCCCTTCGAGCCCGTCGACCTCCCCGACCGGACCTGGCCCGGGCAGCAGGTCACCCGCGCTCCGCGCTGGCTCTCGACGGACCTGCGCGACGGCAACCAGGCGCTGATCGACCCGATGACGCCCGCACGCAAGATGACGATGTTCGACCTGCTCGTCTCGATGGGCTACAAGGAGATCGAGGTCGGCTTCCCGAGCGCCAGCCAGACCGACTTCGACTTCGTCCGGCAGCTCATCGAGCAGGACCGGGTCCCCGAGGACGTCACCATCTCGGTCCTCACCCAGGCCCGCGAGGACCTCATCGAGCGGACGGTCCACAGCCTGGTCGGCGTCCACCACGCCAACATCCACCTCTACAACGCCCTCGCGCCGCTCTTCCGGCGCGTGGTCTTCCACGCCGGCCGCGACGAGGTGAAGGACATCGCCGTCCGCGGCACCGAGCTCGTCATGAAGCACAGCGAGAACGTGCTCGGCTCGACCCTGATCGGCTACGAGTACAGCCCCGAGATCTTCACCGGCACCGAGCTGCCCTTCAGCGTCGAGGTGTGCGAGGCGGTCTCCGACGTCTGGCAGCCCGACGACGACCGCGAGATCATCCTCAACCTCCCCGCCACGGTCGAGATGTCGACGCCCAACGTCTACGCCGACCAGATCGAGTGGTTCTGCCGGCAGCTGACCCGCCGCGAGCAGACCACCGTGTCGCTGCACCCCCACAACGACCGCGGTACGGCGGTCGCCGCGACCGAGCTGGCGATGATGGCCGGCGCCGACCGGGTCGAGGGCTGCCTCTTCGGGCACGGCGAGCGCACCGGCAACGTCTGCCTGGTCACGCTCGGCATGAACCTCTTCAGCCAGGGCATCGACCCGCAGGTCGACTTCTCCGACATCGACGAGATCCGCCGGACGGTCGAGTACTGCACGCAGCTGCCCGTCCACCCGCGGCACCCCTACGCGGGAGACCTCGTCTACACCGCGTTCTCCGGGTCGCACCAGGACGCCATCAAGAAGGGGCTGGAGGACCTCGACAAGCGGGCCCGCGACGCCGGTGTCCCTGTCGAGCAGGTCGACTGGGAGGCGCCGTACCTCCCGATCGACCCGAAGGACGTGGGCCGCTCCTACGAGGCGGTGATCCGCGTCAACAGCCAGTCGGGCAAGGGCGGCGTCGCCTACATCCTCAAGGCCGAGCACAAGCTGGACCTGCCCCGCCGGGCGCAGATCGAGTTCAGCCGCGTCGTGCAGGAGCGCACCGACGCCGACGGCGGCGAGATGACCTCGGACCAGATCTGGGAGGTCTTCCGCTCCGAGTACCTGGCGCGCGAGGAGCCGCTCCGGCTCGACTCGGTCCACACCTCCAGCGCCGCGGGGGAGAAGGACGCGCTCACCGTCAACGTCCACGTGGAGGGCGAGCTGCGGACCCTCGAGGGCGTCGGCAACGGCCCGATCGCGGCCTTCGTCGACGCACTCAACGGTCTCCCCCAGGGCTACGACGTCCGCGTCCTCGACTACGCCGAGCACGCCCTCTCCTCGGGCGGCGACGCGGTCGCCGCGGCGTACGTCGAGTGCGCGATCACCACCGCGGAGGGCGAGACCGAGGTGCTGTGGGGCGTCGGGATCGACGCCAACATCGTCACCGCGTCGCTGCAGGCCGTGATCGGCGCCGTCAACCGGAGCGCCGGCCGCGGCTGACCGGGCCCGGGTCAGCCGTCCTGCAACGGCAGGCGGACGGTGAAGGTCGTCCCCTCGCCGGGGGCCGACTCGACGCCGATCCGGCCGCCGTGCACGGCGAGGATCCCCGCCACGATCGACAGGCCGAGGCCTGTGCCCTGGATGGCGAGGTCCTGGGCGGTGGAGGCGCGGAAGAACTTCTGGAACAGCCCTTCCTGCTCCTCGTGGGGGATGCCGATCCCCGTGTCGACGACGAGCAGCCACGCCTCCCCGTCGCGCACCTCCAGCGAGGTCGTCACGAGCCCGCCGTCAGGGGTGAACTTCAGGGCGTTGCTGAGCAGGTTGAGCAGGACCCGCTCGAGCTGGATCGCGTCGCCGACCACGACGACCGGCTGCTCCGGCACGACGAACGAGAGCTTGAGGTGACGGTCGCGCACCATCGGCCGCAGCGAGTCCTCGGCCTGGGTGACGAGGTCGCGGACGTCGATCGGGGCACGGTTCCAGGCGGGGCCGTCGGAGTCGAGCCCGGCGAGCGTGAGCAGGTCGTTGCACAGCGAGATCAGCCGGTGGCCGTTGCGGGCGATCGTGTCGAGCAGCGGGACCTGCTGCGGATCGGGCTCGACGGGGGAGCCGTCGGCGAGCAGCTCGGTGTAGCCGACGATGCTCGTCACCGGCGTGCGCAGCTCGTGGCTGACGGTCGAGACGAACTCGTTCTTGGCGGCGTCGAGCTGTCGTAGCCGCTCGGAGGCGGTCCGCTCCTTCTCGAGGGCCGCCATCAGCATCATCTGGCTGTGCCGCTGCTCGGTCACGTCGCGGCCGACCACGAGGTAGCCGGCCTGCGGCCCGAACTCGCTGCCACCGCCGCTGAGCGTCATCGAGACCGTACGCCGTGACCCGCCGGCCGTCAGCCAGGTCCAGTCGTCGACCTGCGACTCCCGCTCCTCGCCGATGGTCGAGGTGAGGGCGCTCCAGCCGCTGCCGTGCGCGTCGGCGGTCCGCTCGGCCATCTCGGTGGGATCGAGCAGGTCGGTGAACTGGCGGCCTCGCACCTGCTCGGTGGTCCAGCCCAGCAGGGCCTGCGCGCCGGAGTTGAAGAGGGTGATCCGGCCGCGGCCGTCCATGCCGATGATCGCCGTCGACATGCCGGCCTGGAAGAGGGTGTTCATCAGCCCGGCCGTGGTCCGCTCGGTGGTGACGTCGATGCCGGTCATCACGGCGTAGCGGGGAGTGCCGTCCTCGTCGCGGACCAGGTCGGTGTTCCACACGATTCGCAGCACGTCGCCGGCCGCGGTCTGGACGTCGGCCTCGCGGGACCCCGGGATCGCCGACCCGTCGGGGGAGCTGAACATGCTGCGCACGATCGGCACCCGGTGGGGCGGGATGATCGACTCCCAGACCGGTCGGCCCAGCACCTCGTCCTCGTGGAACCCCGTCAGGGTGCTCGTCGCCCGGTTGGCGCGGACCACCGTCCCGTCCATGTCGCAGACCAGGATGATGCAGTGCGTGGTGTCCAAGGTGGCGCTGGTGAGCCGCTCGGCGGCCGCGGTGCGGGCGAGGGCGGCGTACTCGGCGCTGACGTCGAGCAGCTGGGCGGAGAAGGTCGCGTCCGCACCGCGGGTGAGCGGCGAGATCGCGATCTTGACGTGGCTGGTCGGCCGGTGCGGTACCGACACCTGCCCGCGCCATCCGTCGAGGTCGCCGCCGACCATCTCGCGGACCACGCTGCGCAGGGTGGAGGGACCGCTGAGGACCCGGTCGAGGTAGCGCCCCACCACGCGGGTCCGGCCGTCGTCGAGGAGCTGCAGGGCGGTCTCGTTGGCGTCCACGATCTCCAGCCGGTCGCCGCGCAGGCTCAGCAGGAGCATGCCGGTCATCGACTCGGTGAAGTTGCGGCGGAACAGCCGTTCGCGCTCGGTGAGCACCTCGAGGGCGAGCCGGCGCTGGGTGACGGCCATCGTGAGGGGAAGCACCACCAGCGCCCCGGCGAGGATGAAGCCCTGGACCAGGGGTGCGGCGAGCTCCAGCGAGATCGCGCCCGCGGGCCCCGTGTCGCCGAAAGGACCGCGGCCCTGACCGGTGAGCAGGATCGCCACCAGGCAGGTGACGAGCAGCTCGATCGTCACCGCGCGCGGGGAGAGCCGCAGCCCCGCCCACACCAGGATCGGCAGCAGCGCGAAGGACAGCGGGTAGGAGTGGACCGGGATGAACAGGGCACAGGTGACGGCCGCGAGCCACAGCACCTGGATCGCGAACTCCAGCCGCGGCGCCTCCGAGGTGCGCTGCCGCCAGGTCATCGCCACCGGGACGATCACCATGGTGGCGGCCATGTGGGAGGTGAAGATGTTGCGCAGCGTCGTGGGCAGCGAGCCGTCGTCGAGGGCGTACGCCGCCAGCGCCCCCAGCACGCCGACGACCAGGGCGCCGACCACTGCCGCGACGACGAGGCGGACGAAGTCGGAGAGGTGGCCCAGCGTGACCAGCCGGCCGTCGGGACCCTTGAGCAGCATCCCGGCCACGAGGGCCTCGGCGGCGTTGGCGATGCTGTAGGCGAGCGAGAGGTCCGCGGTCTGGCCACCGCTCAGGTTGGCGGCCAGGGAGACCGCGAAGATCCCGAGCACGACCGGCAGCACGTGCCGACGGGGGACCAGCGCGACCAGTGCGACCGAGATGCCGGCGGCCGGCCACCAGAAGGCGACGTCGCTGCCCTCGGGACGGAACAGCACGGCGCTGGTGCCGGCGACGTACACGCCCAGCAGCGCCACTGCCACGGCTGCCGGCCCGGCCCAGCGCCGGCCGTTCTCGCTCATGGACACAGTCTTGTGCATGCGGGCGGGGTTTGCCCCGTTTCCCGTGCCACGGAGTGCGGGGGACGGCCTACGCTGCGGGCATGTTGGTGTCCGAACGGATCGGCCAGTTCTTCCTCGACAGCGATGCGGGGCGCGACCGGCTGGAGTACACCGAGTACGGCTCCGGCGACCGGTGGGTGGTGCTGCTCCATGGGCAGCTGATGCCGCGCCGGATGTGCCAGCCGCTCGCGCGCACGCTCGCCTCCCAGGGCCTCCACGTCGTCACCCTGGACCTGCTCGGCCACGGACGCTCCGACCGGCCGGAGGACCCGCTCGTCTACTCGATGACCGCGTTCGGCGGGCAGGTGCTCGCCCTGCTCGACCACCTCGGCGCCGACCAGGCCGTCGTGGGCGGGACCTCGCTCGGGGCCAACGTCTCCCTCGAGGTCGCCAGCCTCGCGCCGGACCGGGTCCGTGGCCTGCTGCTCGAGATGCCGGTCCTCGACAACGCGGTGGAGGCGGGGATCATGGCCTTCGCACCCCTGATGTTCGCCGCGCGGTTCCTGCCGGTGACGGTCACGGCGCTGCGGCTCCTGACGCGTCCGGTGCCGCGGGGCCTGGTGCCGTTCTGGGTCGGGATCGGGCTCGACACCTGCGACCAGCGGCCGGGGTCGGTCGCGGCCGTGGTGCACGGCATCTTCTTCGGTCGCGTGGCCCCGTCCTCGCGGGAGCGTCGGGCCATCACGGCGCCCGCGCTTGTGGTCGGCCACCCGTCCGACCCGATCCACCCGGCCGCGGACGCGGCCATGCTGGCCGAGGAGATGCCGTACGCCGAGTTCGTCCGCGCGACCAGCATCCTGGAGTGGCGTCGGCGGCCCGAGCGCCTCGACCGCCGCGCCGTCGAGTTCGCCCTCGCCTGCTGGGAGCCCGCCCAGGAGGACGACCTGACACGGCCCCGGCAGCGGCGCCCGCAGGGCTGAGCGCGGCACAATGGTGCTGTGCCCCTCTACCGAGACGAGGCGGTCGTCCTCCGGACCCACAAGCTGGGGGAGGCCGACCGGATCATCACCCTGCTGACCCGTCAGCACGGGCTGGTCCGCGCGGTCGCCAAGGGGGTCCGGCGCACGACCTCCCGCTGGGGCTCCCGGCTGGAGCCGTTCACCCACGTCGACCTGCAGCTGGCCGAGGGCCGAAGCCTCGACACCATCACGCAGGCCGAGACGCTGACGCCGTTCCCCTCACGGCTGGGGCACGACTACGACCGCTACACCGCCGGCACCGTCATGCTCGAGACCGCCGAGCGCCTGGTCACCGAGGAGAAGCAGCCCTCGGTCCAGCAGTTCCTGCTGCTCGTGGGCGGGCTCCGCGCGATGGGCGGTGGCGAGCACCCCGCGGGTCAGGTGCTCGACTCCTACCTCCTGCGGTCCCTGGCCGTCGCGGGCTACGCCCCCTCCTTCGACCACTGCGCACGCTGTGGGGACCCGGGTCCGCACCGCTGGTTCAGCCCCGCGTCGGGCGGGGTGCTGTGCGGTGACTGCCGGGTGCCCGGCTCGGCAGGGCCCGCCGCCGAGACGCTGTCGCTGCTCGGCGCGCTGCTCGCCGGTGACTGGCCGGCCGTGCACGCCGCCGACCCGCGCCACCTTCGCGAGGCCAGCGGCCTCGTCGCCGCCTACCTCGCCTGGCACCTCGAGCGCGGCCTGCGGTCGTGGGAGTACGTCGAGCGGTGACCTCGGTCGGTCTCCCCGCCTGAGCGGGCCAACCGACGCCCCCCTCACGCCCCGCCGTACCTCCGGTCCCGCCGGGCGTACGTCTCGATCGCGTCCCACAGGTGGCGCCGGTCGACGTCGGGCCAGAGCACGTTGCTGAACACCATCTCCGAGTACGCCGCCTGCCAGAGCATGAAGTTGCTCAGCCGTTGCTCACCGGAGGTCCGCCAGACCAGGTCGGCGTCGGCCAGCTCGGGGACGTAGAGGTGGCGGGCGAAGGTCTGCTCGGTGATCCGCTCGGGGTCCAGCCGACCGGCCGCGACCTCGCGCCCGAGGCCGCGGGCCGCGTCGACGAGCTCCTTGCGGCCGCCGTAGTTGACGCACATCGTCAGGGTGAGGACGTCGTTGTCCCGCGTCAGCTCCTCGGCGACCTGCAGCTCCTTGATCACCGACCTCCACAGCCGCGGCGCCCGACCGGCCCACCGGACCCGCACGCCGAGCTCGTGCATCTCGTCGCGACGACGCCGGATCACGTCGCGGTTGAAGCCCATCAGGAAGCGGACCTCGTCGGGCGAGCGGGACCAGTTCTCGGTCGAGAAGGCGTACGCCGAGATCGCGCCGACCCCGATCTCGATCGCCCCCTCGACCACGTCGAAGAGGGAGTGCTCGCCCTGCTCGTGGCCGGCCGTCCGCGGCAGGCCGCGCTCCTTGGCCCAGCGGCCGTTCCCGTCCATGACGATGGCGACGTGGCGCGGGACGAGGTCGCGCGGCACGGCCGGTGGCCGGGCGCCGGACGGGTGCGACATGGGTGGTCGGACAGGGCGTCTCACATGCGCAGGATGTCAGAGCCGGGGCGCCGGCCGCGCGCAGCGGACCGCCGGAGACAGCATCTCCCCAAAACGCTGCCGCTCTGGGAAGATCTCGCCCGGGGGAGTGGAGCGTGTCACGGAGAGGGGGGCCGTCGTGACCGAGCACGAACGTGAGCGCGCAACCGCTGCCGTCGGCTGGCGCGCGCGGCTGGACGGCTCGGACCCGGTCGCCCTGCAGGTCGTCTTCACGGCTCTGATCGCCTTCGACCTGGCCGTCCGGGTGCTCGCCGGGCGGATCGACTCGTTCGCCTCCTGGCCGGTCGCAGCCCTGCTGGTCGCACTGGCCGCCCTGGTGCTGTCCGTGGCCGCCCCGTGGGACCGACTCCCGGCGGGCGCGGTCGCCGTGGTCCCGGTCATCGACATCGCGGTCGTCGGGGTGTCGCGGCTCGCGTCGCTCGGGGCCGGAGCCGGGCTGCTGGTGCTGATCCCGGCGTACTGGCTGGGGCGTGCGTTCGGCCGGCGCGGCATCCTGGTCACGCTCGTGGCCGGCGTGCTGACGATCACGATCCCGGGACTGCTCGTCCTCGAGCCGACCGGCGACAACATCTCGCGTTCGGTGCTCGTCCCCGCGCTCGGCACCTGGGCGGCCTGGGCGGCACAGGCGCTCTCGTCGACGCTCGGGCAGCTTCGCCGCGAGCGCGAGGTGGCCGAGCTCGACCGCGACCGGCTCTCCGTCGCCCTCGACACCATCGAGCACCAGCGCCGGGTCTCCGACGCGATCCTCGACACCGTCGACGTCGGCCTGCTGCTCCTCGATGACGAGGGGCGCTACCAGTCGATGAACCGGCGGCACCGCGACTTCATGGCCCTGTCGTTCCCGGACGGGCACCGGGGCCGGGCAGGTCAGATGGGGCTGATCTACGACGAGAGCGGCACCTCGTTGCTGACAGGCGAGCAGATGCCCACGACCCGCGCCGCGGCGGGCGAGGAGTTCGACGACTTCCGCATCTGGGTCGGTGACGACCCGTTGACCTCCCGCGCCCTGTCGGTCTCGGCGCGCTCGGTGCGCGACCCCGAGGGACGGTTCGTCGGCGCGGCCCTCGCCTACAAGGACGTCACGGAGTTCATGCGCGCGCTGCGGGTCAAGGACGAGTTCGTCGCCTCGGTCTCCCACGAGCTGCGGACCCCGCTCACCTCGATCCGCGGCTACGTCGACCTGCTGATGGAGGAGGACGGCATGCCCGAGGAGGCCGTACGCCAGCTCGCCGTGGTGGCGCGCAACGCCGAGCGGCTGGGCCGGCTGGTGGCCGACCTGCTCCAGTCCGCCCAGATCGACCTGGGTCCGATGCGCGTCGTCCGGACCCGCGGCGACCTCGCCGCCACGGTCCGGGAGACGGTCGCGGCCGCCGCCCCGGCAGCGGCCTCGGTCGGCGTCACGCTCGACGCCGACCTCCCGGACGCCCTGGTGATGATGATGGATCGCGACCGGATGCGGCAGGTCGCGGACAACCTGGTCTCCAACGCCATCAAGTACACCCCGCGCGGCGGCAAGGTCCACGTCCGGCTCGGTGTGGACGGCGAGCGTGTCGAGCTCTCCGTGGAGGACACCGGCATCGGGATCGGCGCGCGCGACCGCGACCAGCTGTTCACCCGCTTCTTCCGGTCACGCCAGGCGGAGGAGCAGAGCATCCAGGGCATCGGCCTCGGCCTGTCGATCACCAAGTCGATCGTCGAGAGCCACGGGGGCCGGATCGAGGTGGACAGCGAGGTGGGGCGTGGCAGCACCTTCCGCGTCCGGCTGCCCCTCGGTGTCGAGGCAGCTGCCGACCGCTGACCTCAGCGGCAGCGGGGGCAGTCGCCGAAGATCTCCAGCGTGTGGCTGACGTCGGCGTACCCGTGCTCCTCGGCGACCGCCTGCGCCCACTGCTCGACCGCCGGGCCCTCGATCTCCACGGTGGCGCCGCACGAGCGGCAGACCAGGTGGTGGTGGTGGGTCCCGGAGCAGCGTCGGTAGCTGGCCTCGCCGTCATCGGTCCGCAGCACGTCGACCTGGTCGTGCTCGGCGAGCAGCTGCAGGGTGCGGTAGACGGTGGCGAGGCCGACGCCGTGACCCTGCGAGGCGAGCACCGCGTGGATCTCCTGGGCGGACCGGAAGTCGTCGATCGTGGCCAGGGCGTCGGCGACGGCCTGGCGCTGGCGGGTGAGGCGCAGTGGCTGGTCAGGCACGGGCGACCTCCCGGGCGCGGGACTGCCGGCTGCGCAGCCACACCCCGGCCGGCCAGGCGAGCGCGAAGCCGGTCAAGGACAGCAGCACGATCGTGGGGCCGGGCGCGACGGTCAGCGGCACCGTGGAGAGGTACGCCGCGAGCACGAGCCCGCCGAGCGAGGCACCGAGGCCGAGCACCATCGCGACGCCCAGCGTCGAGCGGAAGGACCGCGTCAGCTGCTGGGCGGTCGCCACCGGCACCACCATCAGGGCCGAGACCAGCAGCAGCCCGACGGTCCGCATCGCCACGGTCACCGTCACCGCGGCAAGCACCGCCACGAGCAGGTTGTAGAAGCGGATCGGGACGCCGGCCACGCGCGCGAAGTCCTGGTCCTGCGAGACGGCGAACAGCTGGGGCTGCAGTCCCAGGCAGACGGCGATGACCACGACCGCCAGCACGACGGTGGCGAGCAGGTCGGCGACCGACACGCTCGTGACGGAGCCGAAGAGGAACTCCTGCAGCCGCGAGGCCGTCTGGCCGGCGAGTCCGGTGATGAGGACGCCGCCCGCGAGGCCGCCGTAGAAGAGCAGGGCGAGGGCGACGTCGCCACTGGTGTGGCCGCGCTCGCGGATCACCTCGATCGCGACCGCGCCGACCACCGCGACGAACACCGCGAACCACGTGGGGGAGGTGCCGGTGAGCAGGCCGAGGGCGACGCCGGTGACGGCGACGTGGCCGAGCCCGTCGCCGAGCAGCGCCAGCCGGCGCTGCACGAGGTAGGTGCCGATCGCGGGCGCTGCCAGGCCGGTCACGGCCGCCGCGATGAGCGCGCGGACCATGAACGGGTACGTCAACAGGTCGATCATCGCTCCTCCAGGGAGTCCAGCGGCGAGCCGACGTGGGGCGTGTGGTCGTGCCGCTCGATCCGGGGGTGGTGGTGGGGCTCGTGCACCGCCTGCTCGTCGAGCGGGTCACCGTCGTAGGACACCCGGCCGTGGGACATCACGACGGCGCGGTCCACGAGGGGAGCGAGCGGGCCGAGCTCGTGGGCCACGAGCACGATCGTCGCGCCGCGGTCGCCGAGCACGGCCAGGGAGCGTGCGAGCGCCTCCTGGTTGGGCAGGTCGACGCCCGCGGTGGGCTCGTCGAGGAAGAACAGCTCCGGCTCGCCGGCGAGCGCACGCGCGATGAGCACCCGCTGCTGCTGGCCGCCGGACAGGGTCGCGACGCTCTCCGCCGCCCGGTCCTCGAGACCGACCACCTCGAGGGCGTCGTCGACCGCCCGGCGGTCGGCACGCGACAGGGGGCGGAACAGGCGGCGCCGCCCGAGCCTGCCGGAGGCGACCACCTCCCGGACCGAGGCGGGTACGCCGGACGCGGCACCCGCGCGCTGCGGCACGTAGCCGATCCGGTGCCACTCGTCGAAGCGAGCCAACGGGGTGCCGAACAGCTCCACGGACCCGTCGGCCACCGGTCGGAGCCTGGTCACCGCGCGGACCAGCGTCGACTTGCCCGAGCCGTTGGCGCCCATCAGGGCGACGAACTGGCCGTCCTGCACGGTCAGGTCGACGCCCTGGAGGACCGTCCGGCCGGCGATGGAGACGTCGAGGTCACGGACCTCGATGACGGTGCTCAACAGCCGTTCGCCTCCTCCAGGGCGGCCAGGTTGGCGCGCATGAGCGAAAGGTAGTCCTCCTCGGCCGTCTCGTCGGCCAGACCCTCCACCGGGTCGAGCACCCCGGTCGTGACCCCGAGGTCCGAGGCCAGCGTCTCGGCCATGGCCGGGCTCGCCAGCCGCTCGGAGAACACGGTGGTGAGCCCCTCCTCGCGGATCAGGTCGGACAGGTCGGCGAGGACCGCGGGAGAGGGCTCGGCGTCGGGGGTGAGCCCGGCGATCGGCTCGAGGTGGAGGCCGTACCCGGCGAGGTAGCCGAAGGCGTCGTGGCTGACGACCACCACGTCGCGCTCGCAGTCGGCGAGCCCGTCGGCGTACTCCCGGTCGAGCGCCTCGAGCTCGACGGCCAGCTCCTCCGCGTTGGCGCGGTAGGTGTCGGCACCGGCCTGGTCGAGGGCGGCCAGCTCGTCGGCCACCGCCCGGGCCAGGACGGCCATCCGTGCCGGGTCCTGCCAGAAGTGGGGGTCCAGGTCGCCGTGGTCGTGCGACTCCTCGTCCTCGGCGTGCTCCTCCTCGTGGGCGTGGCCCTCCTCGGAGTGGTCGGCCACCGGCTGCAGGTCGACCACGCCGCCGGCCTCCAGGGTCGCGCCCTCGACGTTGGTGTCGACGGCGTCGTCGACGGCCGGCTGGAACTGCTCGAGGTAGACCACCAGGTCGGCCTCGGTCAGCGAGGCGGTGGCGTCGATGGAGAGCTCCAGGTCGTGCGGCTCGCCGCCGGGGGAGGTGAGGTTGGTGACCGTCCAGCCGTCACCCGCCACCCGCTCGGTCACCCACGCGAGGGGGTAGAAGGACGCGACGACCTCCCGTCCCCCACCCCCCTGGTCACCGGTGATCGCGCCGCACCCGGCCAGGAGGGCGGAGGCGGCGGCGACGGCGACGGGGACGCGGAGACGGGTGGCGAGCGACGACATGAGAACGATTCTCAGCCGAGTTGAGAATGATTGTCAAACCGGGTCGCGCCATACTGGCCGGGTGCTGGTCGTCAACAGGTTCGTGGTCCCCGAGGAGCAGGCCGTCACCTTCCGTGACGACCTCGAGCGCGCCCGGCAGGCGCTTGCCGAGCGCCCCGGCCACCTGACCAGCCACGTCGGCCGCAACGTCGACGACCCCACGCTGTGGACCCTGGTCAGCACGTGGGAGCACGTGGGCGCCTACCGGCGGGCGCTGTCGGCGTACGACGTCAAGCTGTACGCCGTCCCGGTGCTCAGCCGGGCGATCGAGGAGCCGAGCGCCTACGAGCCGGTCGAGCCCGGGGCCGACCTGAACGTGGCGGACACCCGCTCGTTAGGCTGAGCGCTCGCCCAGCTCACGACGTCAGCCCGGCAGCCAGCCGGCCGACACCAGGAAGCGAGTCACTCCCGTGGCCAAGCCGCCAGCAACGACCCTCGACCACGTCGTCTCCCTCTGCAAGCGCCGGGGCTTCGTCTACCCGTGCGGCGAGATCTACGGCGGCACCCGCTCCGCCTGGGACTACGGGCCGCTGGGCGTGGAGCTCAAGGAGAACATCAAGCGCCAGTGGTGGAAGGCGATGGTCACTGCCCGCGAGGACGTCGTCGGGCTGGACTCCAGCGTCATCCTGCCGACCCGCACCTGGGAGGCCAGCGGGCACCTGAGCACCTTCAGCGACCCACTGACCGAGTGCCAGTCCTGCCACAAGCGGTTCCGTGAGGACCACCTGCAGGAGGAGTACGCCGGCCGCAAGAGCCTCAAGGGCGACCCGGTCGATCCTGATTCCGTCGACATCAACGAGTCGGTGCCGTGCCCCAACTGCGGCACCCGGGGCGCCTGGACCCCGCCGCGCGCCTTCAACATGATGCTCAAGACCTACCTCGGCGTGATCGAGGACGAGTCGGGCCTCCACTACCTCCGCCCCGAGACCGCGCAGGGCATCTTCCTCAACTTCGCCAACGTGGTGACCTCGAGCCGCAAGAAGCCGCCGTTCGGCATCGCCCAGATGGGCAAGAGCTTCCGCAACGAGATCACCCCCGGCAACTTCATCTTCCGCACGCGCGAGTTCGAGCAGATGGAGATGGAGTACTTCGTGAAGCCGGGGGAGGACGAGGAGCTCCACCAGTACTGGATCGACACCCGGACCGCCTGGTACACCGGCCTGGGCATCGACCCCGCGAACCTGCGCCACTACGAGCACCCGGCCGAGAAGCTGTCGCACTACTCCAAGCGGACCGTCGACATCGAGTACCGCTTCGGGTTCTCCGGGCGTGACTTCGAGGAGCTCGAGGGCATCGCCAACCGCACGGACTTCGACCTGACCCAGCACAGCACGTTCTCCGGGCACGACCTGTCGTACTTCGACCAGGCCGCCAACGAGCGCTACGTCCCGTACGTCATCGAGCCGGCAGCGGGCCTGACCCGGAGCCTGATGGCGTTCCTCATCGACGCCTACACCGAGGACGAGGCCCCCAACACCAAGGGCGGAGTCGACAAGCGCACCGTGCTGCGCCTCGACCCGCGCCTCGCGCCGGTGAAGGTCGCGGTGCTGCCGCTCTCGCGCAACGCCGACCTCTCGCCCAAGGCGCGGGACCTGGCCGCGGAGCTGCGCCAGAACTGGAACGTCGAGTTCGACGACTCCGGCGCCATCGGCCGCCGCTACCGTCGGCAGGACGAGATCGGTACGCCCTACTGCGTGACCGTCGACTTCGAGACCCTCGACGACCATGCCGTGACCGTCCGCGAGCGCGACACCATGCAGCAGGAGCGGGTCGGCCTCGACTCGATCACCTCGTGGTTCGCGCAGCGGTTCGTGGGGTGCTGACGTGCTCGTGCACAATGGCGGCATGCGCCGCTCCGCCCGCCTGATCGCTCTCGGACTCGCCGCCACCCTGGCCCTGTCCGCCTGCTCGGACGACGGGGAGACCCCCGCCTCGGGGAGCAGCGGGGAGAGCCCGTCCGCCTCCGAGACCCCGTACCTCGAGGTGCCCGAAGGGGTCGAGCTGACGACCCAGGGCTCGGAGCTCGAGATCGGTCAGACCGCCACGGTCGCCTACGAGCCGCGCCAGGGACAGATCGGCGCGCTCGACATCAAGGTCACGGCCACCGAGAAGGCCTCCTTCTCGATGTTCGAGGGCTGGGAGCTGACCAAGGAGACGCGCAGCACCTCCCCCTACTTCGTCCGCGCGAGGATCACCAACGTCGGCGAGTCCGACCTCGGGGGCAACCGGGTGCCGCTCTACATCGTCGACGGCGAGAACCGCCTCATCGAGTCCTCCGTGTTCACCGGGACCTTCGAGCCGTGCGAGGGGTCGGAGTTCCCCAAGAAGTTCCGCAACGGCGACCGGGTCAACGCCTGCATGGTCTACCTCGCTCCCGACAAGGGTGAGCTGACCGCCGTGAGCTTCCGGCCCACCCAGGAGTTCGACCCGATCACCTGGACCGGCGAGCTGGAGAAGGCCGGGGCCGGCCAGGGCGGCGGCAAGAACAAGAACAAGAAGCAGGGCGGCGGTCAGCAGCAGGGCAACGGCAACGGCTGAGTTGGGCCAACCGCGCCCTTCCCGCGACAATGGGGACCATGTCCCTGACCCTCGGCAGCCTGACGGTGCCCACCCCCGTGGTGCTGGCGCCGATGGCCGGCATCACCAACGCCGCCTACCGCCGCCTGTGCGCGGAGCAGGGGGCCGGTCTCTACGTCTGCGAGATGATCACCTCGCGCGGGCTGGTCGAGGGTGACGAGACGACCCGGCGGATGCTGGTCTTCGACGAGGCCGAGCAGGTCCGCTCGGTGCAGCTCTACGGCACCGACCCCGTCTACGTCGGCAAGGCGGCCGAGATCCTCTGCGCCGAGTACGGCGTCGCCCACATCGACCTGAACTTCGGCTGCCCCGTCCCCAAGGTGACCCGCAAGGGTGGCGGCGGGGCGCTGCCGTGGAAGCGAGGCCTGCTGGGCGCCATCCTCGAGCACGCGGTCGCGGCCGCCGCCCCGTACGACGTCCCGGTGACGATGAAGACCCGCAAGGGGCTCGACGACGACCACCTGACCTTCCTCGACGCCGGCCGGATCGCCGAGGAGGCCGGCTGCGCCGCGATCGCCCTCCACGGCCGCACCGTCGCGCAGGCCTACTCCGGCGAGGCCGACTGGGACGCGATCGGTGAGCTGGTCGACCACGTGGACATCCCGGTGCTGGGCAACGGAGACATCTGGGAGGCCGCCGACGCGTTGCGGATGGTCGAGCACACCGGCGTCGCCGGGGTGGTCGTCGGGCGGGGCTGCCTCGGGCGGCCGTGGCTGTTCCGCGACCTCGCGGACGCCTTCGCGGGTCGGGAGACCCGGACGCTCCCCACGCTCGGTGAGGTCGTCGTGATGATGCGACGCCACGCCGAGCTGCTGGTCGAGCACATGGGGGAGGAGCGTGGGTGCAAGGAGTTCCGCAAGCACGTCTCCTGGTACCTCAAGGGATTCTCCGCCGGCGGCCGGTTGCGCCACTCGCTGGCGCTCGTCGACTCCCTGGCGGCGCTCGACGCCCTGCTCGCCGAGCTGGACCCCACCGAGCCGTTCCCGGTGGCCGAGCTGGGCTCCCCGCGGGGGCGGCAGGGGTCGCCCCGGGCACGGGTCGCGCTGCCCGAGGGCTGGCTCGACGACACCGACGGGCTCGACTCCTGCGTCCGCGAGGAGTCTGTGGAGATCACGGGCGGATAACGCTCCGGTGACGGTAGGGTGACGGGAATTACCCCCTGAGGTGGCCCCCCGGATTGGAGCCCACCCCTAGGGGTGTGCTTGACTCCTTCACTCTCGGTGCGTCCGGCCACAAGCCGGGCGGTGAAGCACAGACCCCCGTCAGCAACAGCAAAGGATCAGCGCTGTGGCCATCAGCCACAAGCGGGACACCGATGCCCGCCGTTTTCCCCTCACCAAGCCCAAGGCGGCATTCGTCGCCGCCCCTCTCGCCCTCGTGGCCACCCTCTCCACCGTCGGGATGGGGGTGTGGGCAGCCGACTCCGACACCGGGGACATGCTGCTCTCCTCCAACCAGGCGGCGATCTCGCAGGCAGGCGAGACCACCGACAGCGACGCCGTGGACGTGTCCGAGCGTCCTCAGGTCGTCTCGCGCTCCGCGGAGCGCATCGTCCCCGAGGAGCCTTGGGAGGACCTGCTCGAGAAGCCGGCCGTCGCCAAGGCGATCAAGCAGGCCGACACCAAGCTCTGGACCACGGCTCCCCTCAACCTGTGGGTGACGCCGGGTGAGGACGCAGCCAAGAAGGGCGTGCTCGAGGAGTCCAAGAAGGTCCTCGTGACCGGCCGCGAGGCCGCCGGCCGCGTGGAGGTCGTCCTGGACGGCGAGGCCCGCTGGGTCACCTCCGGCTACCTCACCGACGAGAACCCCAACGCGGTCTCCGCCGACGGCAGCAGCGAGGGCGGGGCCCCGGCGCTCGGCGGGTCCTGCACCAACGGCACCGCCGTGGACGGCCAGCCCAACATCATCGCCGTCCACGAGGCCGTCTGCGCCGCGTTCCCGGAGATCACGACCTACGGCACCTACCGCAGCGACGGCGAGCACTCGCAGGGCCTGGCCATCGACATCATGGTCAGCGGGTCGCGCGGCTGGGAGGTCGCGGAGTTCGTCCGCGCCAACTACTCGGCGCTGGGCGTCAACTACGTCATGTACTCGCAGAAGATCTGGTCGGTCGACCGGTCGGCCGAGGGCTGGCGCTACGTGGAGGACCGTGGCTCGGTCACGGCGAACCACTACGACCACGTCCACGTCACGACGTACTGAGCCGGACGTCCGTCAGGACCATCGGTGGTGACCACTAGGGTCACCACCGATGGAGTCCCTCGAGCTGTACGACGACGCCTCGCGCGCCCGCCTGGTCGCGGAGCCGCCGAAGCGGGTGGCCGCCCCCGAGCGGACCCCGTTCGAGCGTGACCGCGCCCGGGTGGTGCACGCGGCGTCGTCGCGCCGGCTCGCGGCCAAGACCCAGGTGATGGGGCCGCAGAGCGACGACTTCGTCCGCAACCGGCTCACCCACAGCCTCGAGGTCGCCCAGGTCGCCCGCGACCTGGCCCGCGCCCTCGGCTGCCACCCCGACGTGGCCGAGACCGCCGCGCTCGCCCACGACCTCGGCCACCCACCCTTCGGGCACAACGGCGAGCGGTTGCTCGCCGAGTGGGCGGCGGAGTGGGGCGGCTTCGAGGGGAACGCCCAGACGCTGCGGATCCTCACCCGGCTCGAGGCCAAGACCTTCGACGAGGCGGGCGAGCCCGTGGGGCTCAACCTCACCCGGGCGACGCTGGACGCCTGCACCAAGTACCCGTGGTCGCGTGCCGACGCCGCGCCGCCGTCCGGCGTCCACGGCGACGGCACCCCGGTCGCCGTGGTGAAGTTCGGGGTCTACGAGGACGACCTGCCGGTCTTCCGGTGGCTGCGGCTGGACCAGCCCGGCACCCGGCGCTGCTTCGAGGCGCAGGTCATGGACCTCGCCGACGACGTCGCCTACTCCGTCCACGACGTCGAGGACGGTGTGGCGGCCGGCCGGATCGACCTCAGCCGCCTCGACCGGCCGGCGCTCTTCGCGACCGCCCGGGCCTGGTACCTCCCCGACGCCGACGACGCCGTGCTGGACGCGGTGCTCGACGGCCTGGTCGCCGTCGACGGCTGGCCGAGCACGACGTACGACGGGAGCCGCCGCGCCCTCGCCACGCTCAAGAACCTCACCAGCGACCTGATCGGCAGGTTCTGCGGCTCGGTCCAGTCGGCGACGTTCGCCTCGGCGGAGGGTCCGTTCGTCCGGCACGCTGCCGACCTGGTCGTGCCCGAGCAGGTCCGGCTCGAGATGGGCCTGCTCAAGGGGATCGCCGCCCACTACGTGATGCAGGCCGAGGACCGGGTGGCCGCACGCTCACGTGAGCGTGAGCTGCTCTCCTCGCTCGTGGAGGTGCTCGCCGACCGGGCCCCCGGCGTGCTGGAACGCCCGTACGCCGACGACTGGCACCGGGCCGGTGACGACGCGGCCCGCCGGCGGGTCGTGCTCGACCAGGTCGCGTCCCTCACCGACGCGAGCGCGGTGGCGTGGCACCACCGTCTCGTCGATCAGGGAAGGTCACCCTGGGGGTAGGGGTTGTCCTGGCGCGCGGTGCTGTCGGGGTGCAGCTGCTCCTCGAGCCCGTCGTCGCCACCGCCCTTGACCTTGGCGGCCGCGGCGTCGGCGGCACCGGCCACCTTGTCCTTGACGACCGGGGCCTTCTCCTTCGCCAGGTCGGTGGCCTGCTGGGCCTTCTCCTGGACCCGCGGGTCGTCCTTGACCTTGGTCGCCAGGCCCTTGATCTGCTCGTAGCGTTCGCGGCCGGCGCGGCTGCCGAGCACGTATCCCACGCCACCGGCGATCAGGATGGTCAGCTTCTTCATGGGGTTCCTCTCGGTTGTCGGTCGGGGTCGTCAGCGGGTGCGCCGCCACCACACGAGCGCGATCGCCATGGCGATCAGCGAGCCCGCGGCGGCGAGGACCTCGGGTCGTGGTGACCCGGTGCCGGTGGTGGCGCGGTCCTTGAGGTCGGCGGCCTTGCGCTGGGCGTTGGCCTTGACGTCGAGCTTGGCGGTCAGCTGGTCCACCGTGGCGGCCAGCTCCTCGCGCTGTGCAGCGATCTCGGCCTCGATCTCCTCGGGCGACTTGCCGCTCATCGGTGCTGTCCCTTCACGGTCGCGATGTCCTCCTTGACGCCCTCCACGGCCCGCTGCGGCGCCGCGGGGGTGGCTTCGCCGACCTTCGTGCGGCCGCCGAGCGCGAGACCACCGGCGCCCAGGAGCAGGACGACCGCGACGACCAGGGCGGCCAGCCAGGCCGCGACGGCCAGGCTGAGGGCGAGGATCGCGGTGGCGACCAGGGTCGCCAGCCCGAGGAACGCGAGCAGCCCGGCGGCGCTGAAGAGGCCGAGGCCGAGGCCGGCCTGCTTGCCCTTCTGGGCCATCTCGGCCTGGGCGAGGCGGATCTCGGACCTGATCAGCTCCGGGACCTGGGTCGTGAGGTCGTGGACGACGGCCCCGAGGGTCGGGTCGGAGCCCTGGCTCGTCGACGTGCTGTCGGAGTGGCTCATGACCTCCACCCTTGCCGGTCGCTGGTGACGGTGCCAACCCCCGGGAGGGTGAGTCCACCCGCTGGACGGCGGCCATGTGGAGGCGGGGAGCCCGGGCGGGGACCGCTGCGTAGACTCCGC
This sequence comes from Nocardioides euryhalodurans, assembly GCF_004564375.1. NCBI lineage: Bacteria > Bacillati > Actinomycetota > Actinomycetes > Propionibacteriales > Nocardioidaceae > Nocardioides > Nocardioides euryhalodurans. The sequence continues at coordinate 957,474 of NZ_CP038267.1, read as the reverse complement.
AACGTGGTAGGCCGGATCCGTGACGAGGACATCGCCGAGGTGCGCGAGAAGGCTCGTATCGACGAGATCGTGATGTCCTACGTCACGCTCCGCAACGCCGGCGGCGGCTCGCTCAAGGGGCTGTGCCCCTTCCACGACGAGAAGTCGCCGTCCTTCCACGTCACGCCGAGCCGGGGCTTCTACCACTGCTTCGGCTGCGGCGAGGGCGGCGACGTCATCACGTTCCTGATGAAGCTCGACGGGCTGGGCTTCACCGAGGCGGTGGAGCGGCTCGCCGAGAAGTACGGCGTCCAGCTGCGGCGCGAGGACGGCGACGGACCGCGCGAGGACCGGCCCCGGGGTCCGCAGCGCAGCCGGCTCGTCGAGGCGAACCGGGTCGCCCAGGAGTTCTACGCCGACCAGCTGCGCAGCCCCGAGGCGCAGCATGCCCGCCAGTTCCTCACCGAGCGCGGCTTCGACGCCGAGTCGGCCGAGCGCTTCGGCAACGGCTTCGCGCCCCGTGACGGCGAGGCGCTGCTGAAGGTGCTCCGCCAGAAGGGGTTCCGCGACGAGGAGAGCGTGGCGGCCGGTCTGGTCGCGATCGGGCGGTCGGCGTACGACCGGTTCCGCGGGCGGCTGCTGTGGCCGATCCGCGACGCCTCCGGCGACACCATCGGCTTCGGGGCCCGCCGGATCTTCGACGACGACAAGATCGAGGCGAAGTACCTCAACACCCCCGAGACGACGCTCTACAAGAAGAGCCACGTCCTCTACGGGCTCGACCTCGCCCGGCGGGAGATGGGACGCACCTCCCAGGCGGTCGTCGTGGAGGGCTACACCGACGTCATGGCCTGCCACCTGGCCGGGGTCGGCACCGCCGTCGCAACCTGCGGCACCGCCTTCGGTGACGACCACGCCCGGGTGCTGCGCCGCTTCCTCCACGACCACGAGGAGTTCCGCGGCGAGGTCATCTTCACCTTCGACGGCGACGCGGCCGGCCAGAAGGCCGCGCTGCGGGCCTTCGACGGCGACCAGAACTTCGTCTCGCAGACCTACGTCGCCGTCGAGCCGTCCGGCCTCGACCCGTGCGACCTGCGGCTCAAGGAGGGGGACGCCGCGGTGCGCGAGCTGGTCGCCCGTCGCGTGCCCCTCTACCGCTTCGTGCTCGGCAACGTCGTCGGCAAGTACGACCTCGACCGCGCCGACGGCCGCGTCGACGCCGTACGCGAGGGAGCCCGGCTGGTGTCGAGCATCCGCGACAAGTCCAAGGTCGACGCCTTCGCCCGCGAGCTGGCCGGGATGGTCGGCGTCGACGTCGAGCAGGCCCGGGGCGAGGTCCGTCGGGCGCAGAACCGCGGCACTCGTCCGCAGCAGCCGCACCAGCCCCCGCAGGCCGCGCCGGTGGCGAGCGGCGAGCCGCCGCGGCGACAGCTGCCGGACCTGCGCGACCCCCGCTTCTCCATCGAGCGCGAGACCCTCAAGCTCGTGATCCAGCACCCCGCGGCGGTCGGCCACGCGGCCCGGGGCGTCGACGGCAACGACTTCACGCACCCGACGTACCGCGACGTCTGGGCGCTGGTGGCGGCTGTCGGCGGCCCCGCGGCCGCCGTCCAGGACCCGGGGTGGGCCGGCAAGCTGCGCGACGGCGCGACCGACCCGGCGGTGTCGTCGGCGATCAGCGCGCTCGGGGTGGAGCCCCTGAAGACCGCGAAGGAGCCCGACGCCGCCTACGTCGCGGCCCACGTCTACCGCCTGCAGGAGCTGACCGCGATGCGGCGCATCGCCGACCTGAAGTCCAAGCTGCAGCGCACCAACCCGGTCGAGCACCCGACCGACTACAACCGGATGTTCGGCGAGCTCGTCGCGCTCGAGCAGCACCGCCGCCAGCTGCGCGACCGGGCGGTGGGCGGCCGGTGAGGCTGCGTCGGGAGGCCCGGCCCGCGGTCGAGGTCGGGCGGGGAGAGTCGGTGCTCGCCTGGGCGACGACGAGCGCTGGCGAGGTGCTGGCCGGCACCCGCGACGCGGTCTACCTCGCCGGCGACCGGATCCCGTGGGAGCAGGTCGAGGCCGCCGACTGGGACCGCGACGCCGAGGTCTTCCGGCTCAGCGAGGTCGGCCGGTGGGGCGAGGAGCGTCGCGAGCACGTCCACGCGCTGGCGGAGCCGGGCCGGTTCCTCGAGCTCGTCCGCGAACGGGTCACCGCCAGCGTGGTCCTGCAGCGGCACGTGGCGGTCAGCGGGCGACGTGGGCTCCGCGTCATCGCCCGCCGGGCCCCCCGCGGCAACGGCCCCGTCGACTGGTTCTTCGAGTACGACGCGGGCGTCGACCCGGACGACGCGGAGGTCCGGGCCGTGGCGGATGCGGCCCTCCAGGCAGCCCGTGACGACGTCGGCGCGGGGTGACGGCCCGATTTCCGTCACCTCCGCAACGGTTGCTAACCTGTGCGGCGCAACCCGGCACGATCCCCTGTAGCTCAACTGGCAGAGCATTCGGCTGTTAACCGGAGGGTTGTTGGTTCGAGTCCAACCGGGGGAGCCACCCAGACGAGCACGTCCGCCACGGACGTGCTCGTCTTGCATTTCCGGGCGTTCCCGCCGCTCTGGCAGGCTGGCGCCATGGAGCAGCCCGTGACCCGCGAGCCGGCCGGTCTCGGGCCCTGGGCGGCGGGAGCGCTCGTCTTCGGCTCCTCGGGTGCCGTGCTGGTCGTGGAGCTCGCCTCGCTGCGGCTGCTGGCGCCGTACCTCGGGCTGACGCTCGAGACCAACACCCTCGTCATCGGGCTGGCGCTGGCCGCGATCGCGGCGGGCGCCTGGCTGGGTGGGCGCGCAGCGGACCGGTTCCCGCCCCGGGTCACCCTCGCGCCGCTGCTGGGCATGGCTGGGGGAGCGGTGGCGCTGATGCCGGGGCTCGTGCGGTGGGCGGGCGCGACCGGCGATCCGAGCCTGCTGTTCTGGATGTCCGCGGCCGCCATCGTCGTGCCGGCGGCGCTGCTGTCGGCCGTGACGCCCATGGTCACCAAGCTGCGCCTCACCAGCCTCGACGAGACCGGCACCGTCGTCGGCCGGCTCTCCGGGATCGGCACCGTCGGGGCGATCGCCGGCACGGTGCTGACCGGCTTCGTGCTGATCACGCTGGTGCCCGTCAGCACCATCCTGGTCGGGCTCGGCGTGCTGCTGCTGGTGAGCTCGGTCGTCGTCGACCTGCGCGTGCGGGGCTGGCGCGGCCGGGCGGTGGCGGCCGCGGTCGTGGCGGCGGGCGGGCTCGCGGCGGTCACGGCCCCGGGCGGGTGCGACGTCGAGACGACGTACCACTGCGCCGTGGTCGAGACCGATCCCGCCAACGCGTCCGGCCGGCTGCTGATCATGGACGGCGTCAACCACTCCTACGTCGACCTCGACGACCCGACCCACCTCGACTTCGAGTACGTCAGGGCGATCGCCTCGCTGACCGACACGGCGTACGCCGACGGCGAGCCGCTGCGTGCCCACCACCTCGGCGGCGGGGGACTGACCGTCCCGCGCTACCTCGACGAGGTCCGCCCCGGGACCGACAGCATGGTCTCCGAGATCGACGCCGGTGTCGTCGAGCTCGACGTCGACCGGCTCGGGCTCGAGCTCGGAGGCGGGATCGAGGTGCGCGTCGAGGACGGCCGCACCGGCCTGCGGCGGGTCGCCGACGGCAGCCAGGACCTCGTGGTGGGCGACGCGTTCGGTGGGGTGAGCATCCCCTTCCACCTGACCACGACCGAGGCGATGGAGGAGGTGGGACGGGTGCTGGCCGACGACGGGCTCTACGTCGCCAACCTCATCGACCACGGGCCGCTGGACTTCGCCCGCGCAGAGCTGGCGACGCTGCTCGCGCGCTTCGACCACGTCGCCCTCGCCGCGCGTCCCGAGGTGCTGGCGGGCCAGGGCGGCGGCAACCTGGTCGCGGTCGCGGGGGACCGGCCGGTCGACCTGGCCGCCTGGGAGGACCGGATGGCCGAGCGCGACAACCCCTGGGCCACGATCAGCGGCGAGCAGCTGGCCGCCTTCGTGGGCGACGCGATGGTGCTGAGCGACGACCACGCGCCGGTCGACCAGCTGCTCACGCCGTACGAGTGAGGCTCAGCCCAGTCGGCAACGGTTGACCGCGTCGACCTCCGCGGCCGGTCGGTCCAGCGTCGCGTTCGCGGGCGGCCGCCTGCCGTCCTCGACCCACGCGTCCAGTCGGACGAACGCCCGGCGGGCGCAGGGGAGGAGCGGTCGCACCCGGTCGCCGTGGACGCCGTGCAGGCTGTCGACGTGGGTGCCGCCCCGGATCCGGTAGTAGCGGTGCAGGTCGGCGCGCCCGCGGCCCTGGATCATCGGGCGGTAGACGTCCGAGTCGGTGCGGATGGGCAGCAGCGCGTCGAGCGTGCCGTGGAGGGTGAGCATCGGGCGCCGGACGTCGCCGGTCAGCGCCACCTTCGCCATCGCCCGTCGGGCGCCGGGGCGCTCGGCGTACTCGTAGTCCGCGTCGCACGCGGGCGTGCCGTTCCGGCAGAAGGGGACGCCCGCGACGAGGTCCCCGTCGTACGACGGGTCGAACTCCTCGCGGTAGAGCCGCTGCGTGAGGTCCCAGTAGTAGCTGTAGTGGAAGTCCCAGGTGAACTCCGAGCGGGGGTGGAAGCCCGCGTCGACCATCGCGTCGAAGGCCGCCCGGTCGCCGGTGGCGGCGTACTCCGGGTAGTGCGTCAGGGCGTCCGGCAGGTAGGTCAGCAGGTTGGGCGGCGCGCCGCGGTAGAGCGTGCCCTCCCAGTCGACGCCACCGTCGTAGAGGCCGGGCCGGTTCTCGAGCTGCCAGCGGACCAGGTAGCCGCCGTTGGAGATCCCCATGGCGTACGTCCGTCGCGCCGCCCGGCCGTACTTCTGCTCGACGACGGCCCGGGTCGCCCGGGTGAGCTGGGTGACCCGGCGGTTCCACTCGGCGACCGCGTCGCCGGGCTCCTCGCCGTCGGCGTGGAAGGAGGCACCGTTGTTGCCCTTGTCGGTCATCGCGTAGGCGTAGCCGCGCGCGACCAGCCAGTCGCTGAAGACGAAGTCCCCGGCGTACTGCGTCCGGGTCCCGGGAGCACCGCTGACGACGACCTTGCCGTTCCACCGGTCAGGGAGGCGGATCACGAACTGCGAGTCGTGGTTCCAGCCGTGGTGGGTGTTGCTGGTGGAGGTGTCCGGGAAGTAGCCGTCGACCTGCACGCCCGGGACGCCCGTGGGGTTCCGGGTCCCGGGAGCGTGGAGGCCGTTCCAGTCGGCGGGGTCGGTGTGCCCGCTGACAGTGGTCCCCGCGGTCGTCAGGTCGTCCAGGCAGGCGACCTGCTGCTGCTCGGCACGCGGCACGTCGACGTGCGCCTGCCGGGCGCAGTGCCCCGGCGCCTCGGCGGAGGCCGGCGCGGTCAGGAGCGGCGTGCTCGTGGGGGCGGTGAGCAGAAGGGCGCAGAGCCCGAGAACGGCTCCCGCTGCTGTGGTCCGGGTCATGGCGCCCATCGTGGTCAGGCGACGCGTGCCGGGACCATGTGCCGGGATCACACATCGGGGGCACCCGGCTGTGGTTCACTTCACACGGAGGTGCGCCATGTGGTTGTTCGTCCTCGTGGGCCTGCTGGCCGGCGTCGTGTGGATGGGCGTCTGGACCGGCCGTCGCCAGACCCGGATGTCGTTGTCGTCCGAGCTCGGCAACGACCGGCTCGGGATCCGCGACCCGCGCGACACTCCCTGGGGCCCGCCGACCGGCCTCTGACGCCTGGCGACTACTCGCCCCACCCCATCGGGAACACCTCGAACGGCGCGGCCATCGCCACGCCGAGGCGCTGCCCGGTCGGGCGTGCCATCCCCTCCAGGAACTCCCGGGGGTCGAAGTGCTCCCACCCCAGCCCGTCGATGTAGGCGCGGTGCGCCTCGAGCGAGGTCACCCCGGCGTCGAAGGTGTCGGTGGTGTCGACGGCATGGCCCGCCCGCGGTGAGCCGAACGCCCACACCTCACGGACGCCGCCCCACGGCTCGAGGTCGCCCTCGAGCTGCTCCGGGAAGACCCAGCGGTTGCCCGCGTCCCGCACCGCGTCGAGGACCGCCATGCCGACGGCGATGTGGTCGGCCTGGTTGAGGTTGCGACCTCCCCAGGTGTCGCGGAAGTTCCCGGTGATGACGATGTCGGGCCGGTGGCTGCGCACGGTCTCGGCGATCACCCGCCGCAACGGGACGCCGTACTCCAGGATCCCGTCGGGCTGGCCGAGGAACTCCACGACGTCCACCCCGACGACCCGCGCGGACTCGACCTGCTCGGCCTCGCGGACGGTCCGGCACTCGTTGGGGTGCATCCCGTCGATGCCGGCCTCGCCGCTGGTGACCATGCAGTACGTGACGTGCTTGCCCTGTCCGGTCCACCGGGCGACGGCGGCCGCGGCCCCGAACTCCATGTCGTCGGGGTGCGCGACCACGCACAGCGCGCGCTCCCAGTCCTCGGGCAGGGCCTCCAGCGGTTCGTTGTCCATGCTCAGAGCATGCCCTCGATCCGCGCTGCGCGCAGCCGCCTGTCCGTCAGCCCAGGGCCTCCGCGAGGTCGAGGATGGCCTGCTTGAGCTCGCCCTGGTCGCCCTCGTCGCTCAACCGCTTGGCTGCCTGCTTCAGCTGCGCGACGGCCGACTTGCCGCGACCGTCCAGCTTCTCGGCCCGGGTCAGGTGGCTCTCGACCTTCTTGAGCGTCTTGCCGGAGAGCTCGCCGGACCGGACGGCCTGGTCGAAGTAGGCGCCGACCACGTTGAAGCTCGGCTCCCACGTCGTCATCAGCTGGTGCTGGGCGTTGAACTCCTCGACCTGGACCTCCCGGGCAGCGTCGAGCTCGTTCTCGCTCAGCATGTCGCTCGTCAGCAGGCCGAAGGTGTCGAAGCCCCGGGCGAGCTCGCTGCCGTAGACCTGGCCGTTGTACCAGTACGTCGACCAGAGCCCACCGAGGTTGATCCGGTTCGGGTTCGTCGGGTCGGGGATCGGGAACGGCGAGTTGACCGGGCCGCGGTCGAAGTAGGCGATCTCGACGGGGTTCGCGGTGTCGCTGAAGTCGATGACCGACAGGCCGCCCTGGTACCAGGCCTGGACGAGGATGTCGCGTCCGGGCACGGGGACCAGCGAGGAGTTGTGGGCCACGCAGTTCTCGTTGACGGTCTGGACGGCCGGCATCTTGTAGTAGCTGGCGAAGTCCATCTGGTCACCGGAGATGTCGAACAGCGCGTCGGCGCCCCACTCGGGTGCATCGGTCGCCCGGCACCGGGCCGAGGTCCCGCCGCCCCACTCGTCGGTGAAGATCACCTTGGTGCCGTCGTTGTTGAACGTCGCCGAGTGCCAGTAGGAGAAGTTCGGGTCCGACACGGCGTCGAGGCGCACCGGGTTGACCGGGTCCGAGGTGTCGAGCAGGATCCCGTTGCCCTGGCAGGCACCCGCGACCAGCTCCTTGGCCGGGAACGACGTCACGTCGTGGCAGGTGTTGGTGTTCGGGAGCGGCGAGTAGGCCGTGCCGGCGGGGTGCAGCGTGCCGGGGAGCGTGTTCTGCAGCCCGTTGAAGGCGCCGGTGTCCGGGTCGGTGAAGATCCGGGGCTGGCTGACGACGGCGGCCGTCTCGGGAGCCGCCAGCGGCACCTTGATGACGTCGATCCGCCACTGCGTCGGGTTGCCGGTCGTCACCGGGTCCTGGGTGTTGACGTTGGCGTTCTCGCACCCGGCCAGCTCGTCGGGCGACCGGACCGAGGACGTCCCGGAGTTGTAGAGGTAGATGTTGTCCGGGTCGTCGGGGTCGGTGACGATCGTGTGGGTGTGCGACCCGCGACAGGTCTGGACACCCGGGAGCTGCACCGGGTTGCTGACATCGCTGATGTCGAAGATCCGGATGCCGCGGAAGCGCTCGAGGTTGACCGCACCTGGCGCGCCCTGCGAACCGCAGTCGATGCGGCCGCGGGTCTCCTCGACCGACATGAAGAGCAGGTCGCCGTACACGGAGAGGTCGCCCTGGCCGCCCGGGCACACGAACGAGGTCTCGAGCACCGGGTTGGTCGCGTCGGAGAGGTCGTAGACCTGGAAGCCGTTGAAGCTGCCGACGAAGGCCCGGTCACCCGAGAAGGCGAGGTCGGAGTTGACGAAGCCGAAGTTGCCCGGAGGGGCGTCGAACGGCGCCACCCGGGGGTCGTTGTCGAGCAGGTCGATGTTGCTGCTCGCCTCGCTCCAGGGGAAGTAGCCGGGTGGCAGGTCGACCCGTGGGTCCTCCGCGGCGGCTGCGCCGAGTGGGACCATGGCAACGACGAGCGCTGCCACCCCCGTCAGGCCTGCGACTCGTCGGAACGTCGTGCTGACTCGCTCGTGCATCGTGCCCTCCCCAGGGGGGCCACCACAGGAAACGGGGTTTCGACCTGCAGCGGCGTACCCTCACCTGCTGGTCAAGATAGTCTCGTGCTCATCCCGTCCGCCAGCCCCAAAATGGCGGGCAGAGTTCCACGACCGGAGGCGCCATGGTGTCGGTGCGAGTGTCCGCGTCGGTGCTGCTCTGCGCGGTGGTGCTCGCCGGCTGTACGTCGACACCGGATGCCGAGCCCGAGGCCGAGTCGGGTGCGCCGGTGGTCCAGCTGGGTGCCCCGGGCGAGGAGAACCGCACCCTGTCGCCGGACCAGATGGAGTCGGCTGCGCCCGCCCACACCGACGCGGACGTCGGCTTCATGCAGGCGATGATCCCCCACCACCAGCAGGCGCTCCAGATGACGGCGATGGTGGAGAAGCGCGCGGCAGACCCCAAGATCGCGTTGCTCGCCGAGCGGCTCGAGGTCTCACAGCTCGACGAGATCGCCCAGATGGAGGACTGGCTGGTGCAGCGCGGCGAGGACGTCCCGGCCGACGGCGCCCACAGCCACCACCACGGCGGCCACGCCGAGCTGATGCCGGGGATGCTCACCCGTGCCGAGCTGGCCCGCCTCGAGCGGTCCCGGGGGGAGCAGTTCGACCGGCTGTTCCTCGCCTACATGATCCGCCACCACCAGGGCGCCGTGACCATGGTCGACGACCTGCTGAGCAGCGGCGCCGGTGGCCAGGAGCCGCAGGCCTTCCAGGTCGCCCAGCACGTCGACTCCGACCAGCGGGTCGAGATATCCCGCATGCAGCAGATGCTGGCCACGCGGTCGCGCTGAGGCCGACCGGCCCCGTTAGGCTCGGCGCCCGCGGGGCGGTAGCTCAGTCGGTCAGAGCAGAGGACTCATAATCCTTGGGTCGTGGGTTCGAGCCCCACCCGCCCCACCCGTACCGGTGCGTCACGGCAGCGGTCGAGAGCACCGCCGGCTCACGCCCTCCGGACGATGCGCGAAGAGCCCGGGTGCCGTCGCATGGGGGGATGACCGACCAGCCTGGCCACCACAGCCTCCCCGTCCCGGACCGCGCGTACGACGGGGTCCTGCCCTTCGACGCGCGGGATCCCGACGCGAGCTTTCCCCCGATCCAGCCGACGCGGCCGCCGTCCGGCGCACCCAACGTGCTGATCGTCCTGCTGGACGACGTCGGCTTCGGGGCCTCGAGCGCCTTCGGGGGACCGTGCCGCACACCCACCGCGGAGCGGCTCGCGGCGGGTGGGCTGAAGTACAACCGGTTCCACACCACGGCCCTGTGCGCTCCGACCCGAGCGGCGCTGCTGACCGGCCGCAACCACCACTCGGTCGGGATGGGGGTCATCACCGAGCTGGCGACCTCGGCGCCCGGCTACAGCTCGGTACGGCCCAACACCTGCGCCCCGCTGGCGCAGACCCTGCGGCTCAACGGCTACTCGACGGCTCAGTTCGGCAAGTGCCACGAGGTCCCGGTCTGGCAGACCAGCCCGATGGGGCCCTTCGACGCCTGGCCGACCGGCGGCGGTGGCTTCGAGCACTTCTACGGGTTCATCGGCGGCGAGACCAATCAGTACTACCCGGGGATCTACGAGGGGACCTCGGCGGTCGAGCCGGAGAAGACGCCGGAGGAGGGCTACCACTTCACCGAGGACATGACCGACCGCGCGATCGGCTGGGTCCGCCAGCAGAAGTCGCTGATGCCCGACAAGCCCTTCTTCGTCTACTACGCCCCCGGTGCCACGCACGCACCGCACCACGTCCCGACCGAGTGGTCGGAGCGGTACCGCGGCCGGTTCGACGCAGGCTGGGACGTCTTGCGCGAGGAGATCCTCGCCCGGCAGAAGGAGCTCGGGGTCGTCCCCTCCGACACGGTGCTGACGGCACGCCATGAGGAGATCCCCGCCTGGGAGGACATGCCCGACGAGCTGAAGCCGGTGCTCGCCCGGCAGATGGAGGTGTACGCCGGCTTCCTCGAGCACACCGACCACCACATCGGTCGCCTGGTCGAGGCGATCGAGGAGCTCGGAGTTCTCGACGACACGCTCGTCTACTACATCGTGGGCGACAACGGCGCCTCGGCCGAGGGGACCGTCAACGGCTCGTTCAACGAGACCTTCATCTTCAACGGCGCCGACGCCCTGGAGACCCCCGAGCTGGTGGCGTCGCGGATCGACGAGTTCGGGACCCCGACGGCCTACAACCACTACGCGGTCGGCTGGGCGCACGCGATGGGCACCCCGTACCAGTGGACCAAGCAGGTCGCCTCGCACTGGGGCGGCACCCGCAACGGCACCATCGTGCACTGGCCGCGCGGTTTCAGCGCGCGGGGCGAGGTCCGGGCGCAGTTCCACCACGTCATCGACGTCGCCCCCACCGTCCTCGAGGCAGCCGGCCTGGTCGAGCCGACAGCCGTCAACGGCGTGACGCAGCGCCCCCTGGAGGGCGTCAGCATGGCGTACTCGTTCCACGACGCACAGGTGGCCGACCGCCACGAGACGCAGTACTTCGAGATGTTCTGCAACCGCGGCATCTACCACCAGGGCTGGACCGCCGTCACCCGCCACAGCACCCCGTGGGTGAACGCTCCGCTGCCCCCGCTGGACGAGGACGTCTGGGAGCTCTACGACACGAGGACCGACTGGAGCCAGTCCCGCGACCTCGCCGCAGAGCTGCCCGAGAAGCTGACGGAGCTGAAGGAGCTGTGGCTGGCGGAGGCGCGGAAGTACGACGTCCTCCCGCTCGACGACCGTCGCATCGAGCGGTTCAACTCCGACCTGGCCGGCCGTCCGGTGCTCGTCAGCGGCCAGTCCCAGACGCTGTTCGGAGGGATGGGCCGGCTCACCGAGGCCTCCGTCCTCAACGTCAAGAACAAGTCGCACGCCGTCACCGCCGAGGTGGAGGTGCCGGCCTCGGGTGCGGAGGGTGTGATCATCGCCCAAGGGGGAGCCTTTGCCGGCTGGAGCCTCTACGCCAAGGACGGCCGGCCACGCTACTGCTACAACCTGCTCGGGGTGCAGCGGTTCGTGGTCGAGGGGGAGACACCGATCCCGGCCGGCAACCACCAGGTGAGGATGGAGTTCACCTACGACGGCGGCGGGCTGGGGAAGGGCGGGCACGTGGCGCTCTACCTCGACGGCACCAAGGTCGGCGAGGGGCGGGTCGACGCCACGGTGCCGATGGTCTTCTCGGCGGACGAGACGGCCGACATCGGTCGCGACAGCGCGTCCCCCGTGAGCACCGACTACGCGGGCGAGAGCAGCATCTTCACCGGCAAGGTGCGCTGGGTGCAGATCGACCTGGGCGACGACGCCGAGGACGCCGACCACCTGATCACGCCCGAGGAACGGCTGCGCGTCGCCATGGCGCGCCAGTAGCTGGCCCGCACGCGGCCGGACCGGCCTCATGCCCTCCGGGTGATGCGTCCGCCGCGGCGATGCCGTGCCATGGGGGCATGACCCCTTCCGTCACCCACGAGCCGCCCACGAGGGAGCAGCGCAAGGCCCGGGGCAGGGAGGCCCGCTCCCGCGTTCCGCGCTCGGTGCACCGCGGATGGGAGCAGGCGGGGGAGCGACCCGACCCGGTCGAGCTCCTCGAGGGGCAGGCCCTCAGCCGGGTGCCCGAGCTCGTCCCCCTCCGCTACGCACGGATGCTCGCGTCGCCCTTCACGTTCTTCCGTGGTGCGGCGCTGCTGATGGCCTCGGACCTGGCGGCGACGCCGCGCAGCGGGCTGACCGTGCAGCTGTGCGGTGACGCCCACCTGTCGAACTTCGGCACCTTCGCCGCTCCCGACCGGCGGCTGGTCTTCAGCCTCAACGACTTCGACGAGACCCTGCCGGGCCCCTTCGAGTGGGACGTGAAGCGGCTGGTCGCCAGCTTCGCGGTGGCCGGCAGGGACCGTGGCTTCGACGTCACCCAGCGGCAGGGCATCAACCTCGCCGTGGTCCGTTCCTACCGAGAGTCGATCCGGGAGCTCGCGACGATGCGCAGGCTCGACGTCTGGTACGCCCGGCTCGACGTCGAGGAGATCGAGGCGCAGGCCGAGGGCCAGCTCGACCCGGCCGAGCTCAAGCGCTTCCGCAAGAACGTCCGCAAGGCCAGGGGCAAGGACAGCCTCAAGGCCTACGGCAAGCTGGTGCGCACCGTGGACGGCCGTCCGCAGCTGATCCGTGACCCGCCGATGATCGTGCCGCTGGAGGAGCTGCTGCCCGACGTCGAGGCGGACCGGGTCGCGGGGGCGCTGCGCGACCTGTTCCGCTCCTACCGTCGGAGCCTGGGCGGCGACCACCGCCACCTGATCGAGGGCTTCCGCTACGCCGGTGCCGCGCGCAAGGTGGTCGGGGTGGGCAGCGTCGGCACCCGGGCCTGGATCGTGCTGATGCTCGGCGACGACGACGCCGACCCGTTGCTGCTGCAGGCCAAGGAGGCCCAGCCCTCGGTGCTCGAGTCCTTCCTCGGGGCCAGCCGGTTCGCGAACCACGGCCAACGGGTGGTCGAGGGCCAGCGGCTGATGCAGTCGGCAAGCGACGTGCTGCTCGGCTGGGTGAGGTCCGGCGGGGTCGACGGTGTCGGGCGGGACTTCTACGTTCGCCAGCTCTGGGACGGCAAGGGCTCGGCGATCATCGAGGCGATGACGCCCTCCACCATGGCGTCGTACGCCCGGCTGTGCGGCTGGACGCTCGCCCGGGCCCACGCACGGTCGGGTGACGCGGTGGCCGTCGCCTCCTACCTCGGCTCCGGTGATCGGTTCGACCGGTCCCTGGCGACCTTCGCCGAGGCCTACGCCGACCAGAACGAGCGTGACCACGCCGCGCTGCGGGAAGCGGCTGCCTCGGGTCGGGTGGCAGTCTTCGAGGACCAACCGAGCTAGGAGGCACCCATGGACCTGGTCGAGATCGCCGACACGGCGGAGATGAGTCGCGAGGAGGCAGCCCGACGCCTGCACACGTTGGCAGACGCGCTGGCCCGCCACAACGAGGTCGAGTTCGCGCGCGGGGGAGCGCGCGTCAAGGTCCGGATCCCGGACGTGGTGCAGCTCAAGATCGAGGTCGAGATCGGGGACGACGAGGGAGAGCTCGAGGTCGAGCTCACCTGGTGAGGGTCTGGCCCGCCTGACGCGCGGCCTTCTTGGCGGCGGCCTCCTCGCGCCGCTCGACGAAACGGGTGGCCTCCGTGTCGAGCGCGGCCACGGCAGCAGCGAGCTCGTCCCGGGCCTGCTCACCCTCGGCGTCGAGCCCCTCGAGCTCGAAGACGCGCCACTGGCGCAGCAGGGGGCCGACGATGTCGTCGTGGTGGATCCGCAGGTCGTAGATCCCGGCCTTGGCCATCTGCACGGCCTTGCGGCTGAAGCCGGGGATGATGCTTCCCGGCATCTGGAAGTCGATCACCTCGTCGGTGATCGCCCGCAGCGTCTGGCTGGGCGCCAGCTCGAGGGCGGCCTGCACGATGTTGCGGTAGAAGATCATGTGCAGGTTCTCGTCCTTGGCGACCCGGGTGAGCAGCTTCTCGGCGATCGGCTCACCGGTGAACCGGCCGGTGTTGCGGTGGGAGACGCGGGTCGCGAGCTCCTGGAACGACACGTACGCACAGACGTTGAGCAGCGGCTTGTCCTCGGTGGCGTAGCCGACCTCCATCGTCTCCATCCGGGCCCGCTCGAGCTCGTCGGGGTCGACCCCGCGGGTCACGAGCAGGTAGTCACGGATGCAGAAGGCGTGGCGGCCCTCCTCGGCCGTCCACCGGTTCACCCACGTGCCCCAGGCGCTGTCGCGTCCGAAGGCCCGGTCGACCTCGCGGTGGTAGCTCGGCAGGTTGTCCTCGGTGAGCAGGTTGACCTCGAGCGCCGTCCGCGCGATGGGGGAGAGGCTCGACTGGGCGGACTGCCACGGCTCCCCGCCCAGGTCGGCGAAGTCGCGCCCCAGGCTCCAGGGGACGTACTCGTGCGGCATCCAGTCGTCCGCGGTGCCGAGATGGCGGTCGAGGTTCTCCGCCACGGTGGGTTCCAGCTCGGCCAGCAGCTGTGCGCTCTCGAGAACGGTCATGCGGCTCTCCCTCGGTCCGACGCGGCCGGGTACGCCGAGGACTCGGCGCCGGCCGTCGCGTCCCCTCGTCGTACCACCTGGAGCGACCCGTGCGGAAGAGCCGGGAGGGGTGACGCTCGGGCCGCGCCCGGTGACCGGGCGCGGCCCGCCGGGCTCAGAGAACCAGGAACAGCAGGACGATGACAGCGATCACGAGGGCCGCGATGGCGATCGTGCGAGTGTTCATGTGTGGTCACTCCTTCTCGGCCGGGTGGCCGTCCGGGGCAGTCTGGCAGAGCGGTGCCGACTCCCGGTTCACCCGATCGCGCTAGCGCGCCGCGGGTTCCGCCTGCGGCTCGGCGGCAGTGTCCGCGCCGCGTCGCAGCGACTCGCCCTCCAGGTCGACGTCCGGCAGCAGCCGGTCCAGCCAGCGGGGGAGCCACCATGCCCGGTCGTCGAGGAAGGACATCACCGCCGGGACGAGCGAGAGCCGGACCACGAAGGCGTCGACGAGGACGCCGAAGGCCAGCGCGAAGCCCATCGACTTGATGATCGGGTCGTCGACGAGCATGAAGCCCGCGAAGACCGACACCATGATCAGCGCCGCGGCGACCACGACCCGGGCGCCGTGGCCCACGCCGGAGACGATCGCCTCGCGGGCCGTCTCGCCGTGGACGAAGTCCTCGCGCATCCGCGACACCAGGAAGACCTCGTAGTCCATGGCGAGCCCGAAGAGGATGCCGATGAGCAGGATCGGCAGGAAGCTGACCAGCGGCCCGCCCGTGTCGAGGCCGACCAGCCCGGAGAGCCAGCCCCACTGGAAGATCGCGACCGTCGCACCGAAGGTGGCGCCGACCGTGAGGAGGAAGCCGAGCGTCGCCTTGAGGGGTACGAGGACCGAGCGGAAGACGATCATGAGCAGCACGAAGCTCAGCCCGACGACGACCAGGAGATAGACGGGGAGCGCGGCCGCGAGCTTCTCGGAGACGTCCACGCCGACGGCGGTGACGCCGGTGAGCGAGACCTCGGACCCGGTCCGGTCCGCGACCGCGGACAGCTCCCCACGGACGTCGCGCACCAGGTCGAAGGTCGCCTCCTGCGAGGGGCCCGACTCCGGGACGACGCCCAGCAGGACCGTACGGCCGTCGGGGCTGGCGCCGCCCGGGGCCACCGCGAGCACGCCCTCGACGCCTGCCGCCGCCTCGCCGGCCTCGGTCGCCGCCTGCTGCACCCCCGCCTGCTGCACCCCCGCCTGGTCCGAGCCGTGGACGACCATGAGCAGCCGACCGTTGAACCCCTCGCCGAAGCCCTCGGCCACCAGGTCGTACGCCTCGCGCTTGCTCGTGCCCTCGGGCGCGGTGCCGTCGTCCGGCAGGGCGAGCTGCATGCTCGCGGTCGGGATCGCGAGCACGCCCAGCGCCGCGATGCCCGCCAGCAGCACCGGGACCCGGCGGCGGACCATGAGCCGTCCCCAGCGGAAGCCACCGTTGTCGTCGGCGTCCTCGAGGTCACCGGACCTGCCGTCTGCCCGGCGCTGCCGCCGCGAGAGCACCCGGTCACCGGCGAAGCCGAGCACGGCAGGGAGCAGCGTCACCGCCACGAGCACGGCGACCGCCACGGTGCCGGCCGCGGCGAGGCCCATCGAGGTCAGGAACGGGATGCCCACCACGGCCAGCCCGGCCAGCGCGATGATCACCGTCAGGCCGGCGAAGACGACGGCCGAGCCGGCGGTGCCGACCGCCTGGCCGGCGGCCTCCTCGCGGTCCAGGCCGATCGCGATGTTGTGCCGGTAGCGGGAGGTGATGAAGAGCGAGTAGTCGATGCCGACCGCCAGGCCCAGCATCAGCGCGAGCACGGGCGTGACGCTCGTCAGGTCGGCGACGTGCCCGACGAGCAGCAGTCCGAGCATGCCGGCGCCGACGCCGACGAGCGCGTTGAGCATGGTCATGCCGGCGGCGACCATCGAGCCGAAGGTGATGACGAGGACGAGCAGCGCGACCGCGACGCCGATCGCCTCGGTGGAGCCGATCTCGGGCTCGGTCATGAGCGGCTCGCCACCGGCGGCCACGGCCCACCCGTCAGGCGCGTCCGCGCCCACCTCCTCGTACGCCGACCGCTCCTCCTCGGTGAGGGCGTCGGCGGCGTCGGCGTACTGGACGCTCACCAGCGCGTAGCGACCGTCCTCGCTGACCGCCTGCGTGTCGAAGGGGCTGGTCGCGCCGACCACTCCCGGCAGCTCGTTGGCCCGCTGCACGACCGTGAGCACCGTCTCCCGGTTGGCGGCGTCGGTCACCGTCTCGCCCTCGGGAGCGCGGAGCACCACCGTGCCGGAGGCCCCGCTCGCCTGGGGGAACTCCTCGGCGAGCGCGTCGAGGGCCTGCTGCGACTCCGTCCCGGGGATGGTGATGGTGCTGGTCGGGGCCGTGCCGGCGAGGGCGAGCGAGCCGCCGAGCGCGGTCAGCAGCACCAGCCAGGTCGCGGCGACCAGGCCGCGGCGACGGAACCCGAAGCGCCCGAGACGGTGAAGGAGAGAGGCCATGACCTGAAGTTAGACGAGCGGCTAGGCTCAGACAAGCCGAACGGCTAACTCCGGCTGCTAGCGTGAACGACATCACGTCGCGACGACCACGAAGGGGTGACGATGGCGAGACCGCAGGCCCCGCGCGGCCAGGGACGGGCGCGGGTCATCGCCGCCGCGATGGAGCTCTTCGCCGAGCACGGCGTCAGCGGCACCTCGCTGCAGATGATCGCCGAGCACCTCGGGGTCACCAAGGCGGCTGTCTACTACCAGTTCCACGCGAAGGAGGAGATCGTCCTCGCGGTGCTCGAGGAGGCGCTGGAGGAGATGGCGCGCTTCCTCGACGAGGCAGAGGCGGCCAAGACGCCGGCAGCGCGCAGCGACGCCGCGCTCGTCGGGCTGGTGGACCTGATGATGCGCCACCGGCAGGCGATGGCCACGATGCTGCGCGACCCCGAGGCCGGCCGGGTCGTCGAGTCGCACGAGGCCTTCAACACCCTGGCCGAGCGGCTGGTGGCCCTGCTGCTGGGACCTCACCCCGACACCCGTCGCCGGGTCGCGGTGTCGCTGGTCGGCTCGGGCCTCGCGCAGTCGGGCATCGACCCTCGGTTGGCCGACCTCGACGACGACCGGTTGCGCGAGGAGATGCTGGCCCTCGCGCGGACCGTCCTGGCGCGCTAGGTCACCTCACAGGCCGCCGCCGTCGCCCCCGCCGCCGTCGAAGCCGCCCCCGTCGAAACCTCCGGAGTCGTGGCCCCCGCCGTAGTCGCCCCCGTGGTGGCCGATCCCCGGGTCCGCCGGCATCTCCCACACCCAGGCGACCCCGGCGGCGCCCATCGTGAAGCTGGTCGGCGAGAAGTAGCCGACGGTGTACGGCATGTAGGCCGCGCCCGCCTCCCAGTAGGGAACGGTGCGCGAGCCGATCTTCACCGTCCTCACCTCGGGCTTCTCGCGCGATGCGATCCGGGCGGCGCACTGGCCGCAGGCGGGGACGCGGCGGGTGCCGTGGCGGGCCGAGGTCCACAGCACGTCGTGGACCGACGGGCCGTGCTGCGGGTTGAAGAAGCAGGGGACGCGCAGCTCGGGGACCTCGCGCCCGGCGACACGGGCCTGCACGCACGCGAGGGCGTAGCGCCCGGAGGAGAGGGTGTCGATGAGGACGCTGATCTCGTCGGGCTCGCGCAGCCTCGGTGCCTTCCACTTCGCCGACTCGTAGGCATCGAGCGCCGTCTGGTAGTCCTGCTGCGTCGCGGCGTCGAGCTCCCGGTCGGCGACCTCGTCGCCGAGGCGCTGCAGCTGCTCGCCGAGTGCCGTCACGTCCTCCTCGGCCAGCCGACGGACGCTCTCGACCTCCTCGACGTGCTCGCGCTGGACCGCACGCCGCGCCGAGAGCTTCCGCGCGGCGACGGCACCTCCCCCGGCGAGGAGGGCGATCAGCAACCACTCCATGCTTCTGGTGTACCACAGCCCAGCCTGCCCGGGGGATGACAGATCGGCCCGCCCGGGAGCATCGTGGGGACGTGGACCTCGACTTCAGCAACCTCCGCGCCATGTTCCTCAACTGCACGCTCAAGCGTTCCCCGGAGCCCAGCCACACACAGGGCCTCGTCGACGTCAGCGCTGCCATCATGCGCAAGCACGGCGTCGAGGTCGAGGTGGTGCGCGCGGTCGACCACGACATCGCGACGGGCGTCTACCTCGACATGACCGAGCACGGCTGGGCGAGCGACGCCTGGCCGGCGATCCACGAGCGGGTGATGGCGAGCGACATCCTCGTGATCGCCGGTCCGATCTGGCTCGGAGACAACTCCAGCATCACCAAGCAGGTGATCGAGCGCCTGTACGGCGGCTCGGGCGAGCTCAACGACCAGGGGCAGTACGCCTACTACGGCCGGGTCGGAGGCTGCTTGATCACCGGCAACGAGGACGGCATCAAGCACTGCGCCCAGAACGTCCTCTACTCCCTGCAGCACATCGGGTACACGATCCCGCCGCAGGCCGACGCGGGCTGGATCGGGGAGGCTGGACCGGGGCCGTCGTACCTCGACGAGGGCAGCGGGGGGCCTGAGAACGACTTCACGAACCGCAACACGACCTTCATGACGTGGAACCTGCTGCACCTGGCCCGGATGCTGCGTGAGGCCGGCGGCATCCCGGCGCACGGCAACCAGCGCACTGCCTGGGACGCGGGGACCCGCTTCGACTTCGAGAACCCGGAGTACCGGTGACGGTCAGCGCCGACGGCGCGCGGCCCGCGGGCGACGGGTGACCCAGAGCCCGAGGCCGAAGATCCCCAGCAGGATGCACGTCATCAGTCGTGCCTGGTTGCTCCACGGCCACAGGTGGCTGCCGTAGTCGGTGCTGCCGGCCCGCAGGGAGTCGGCGGCGACGGCCAAGGTGGCGCTGCCGGTCCAGTTCTCACCCTCGGACGGGAGGGTGGTGATGTCGACGGGGGAGCCTCCGTCGAGGGGGATGTCGACCACCCGCTCGACCGCCCCCGACTCGAGGAAGTAGGCGCTGACGGCCAGCGTCCGGTCGCCGCTGAAGCCGAGCAGCTGCTGCAGCGAGACCCCCGGCACCCGGGTCTCCACGGGCTCGCCGACCTGCTCGCCCTCGGGCGACGCCGACAGCAGGCGCACCACGCCGTCGACCTCCTGCAGGCCCACCAGCTGCTCGCCCGTGGGCGACCAGGCGAGCGTCGTGTCGTCGCGGAACGTGGTGGGAGCGGTGGTGGTGGTCCCGTCGGGCACTGCGAGGGTCACCAGCTGCTGTCCCTCGACGTAGTCGACGGCCGAGCCGTCGGGTCGCCAGGCGGCGTGCTGCGCCACCTCCTCCGCGGTGCCGTCGACACCGGTGACGACTTCGCCGTCGGAGACCCGCAGCACCCGCAGCCCGTCGGCGTGCACGAGCAGCAGCTCGGAGTCGGCGGAGAAGCGCCCGACCGCGGTGGCACCCTCGAGCGCGACCTCGCGGGTCTCGTCGGTCACCGGGTCGTAGAGGGCGACGGCGTCGCCGGTCGCCCAGGCGAGCAGGTCCCCGGCCGCGGTGACCGACACGCTCCCCTCTGCGGGATCGGGGAGCCCGGGGGCACTGATCGCGCGGTAGTCGCCCGTACGGTCCGAGATGGCCAGCCAGGGGTTCTCGACCGATCCGAAGAGCCCCTCGCTGACGTCGGTGCCGGCGTAGACCATGGACACGGTGCCGAGGGGACCGTAGGCGTCGGTGGTGGCGACCGAGGGCGGAGCGTTGTCGACCGCCGTCGGCAGCGCTGGGGCGCCCGCGGTCGGCACCGACTGGGAGCGGTGCCAGGCCGAGAGGCCCCAGGTGGCCAGGACGTAGCCCACCGCGACAGCGACGAGGGTGACACCGAGAGCGAGCCACACCTGGCGGCCGGAGGCGATACGCACGCCGGGAAGGTTAACCCCTGGGTCTGTCAGGCCTCGTCTGCGATGAGGTACTCGCCGTCGCGGTACTCGAGCTGCAGGGTGACGTTGTCGGAGACCTGGCTGCCGTCCTGTCGCACGTAGTCGACGTCGTACTGGATGACGAGGGTCTCCGGGTCGGCCTTCGCGTCGACCAGCGTCGCGCTCGAGATGGTGGACCAGTAGCCCGTGTAGCCATCCAGCCCGCCACTGGCCTGCTGGAAGCCCGGCGTCAGCATCTCGAAGGTGCTCTCCGGGGAGGAGGGAGCCGTGGAGAGGTAGGTGCCGATGAAGGACTCCATGCCCTCGGCGGTGGCCGGCTCGGCCGACGGGGACGGCGACTGGTCACCCCCACCGCCGCCGGTCCCGGCGGAGTCGCTGGCCCTGGGGCGGTCGATCGTCGGCGTGGTCCCGTCGTCCCCGGTGAGGGCCAGCCAGGCGATCACGCCGAGCAGGGCGACGACCGCAGCCGCCGCCAGCAGCGGCCCGAGGAGACGTCGCCGGCGGGCAGGAGCAGCGGGGGCGGTGGAGGAGGTGGCGGTGGAGCCGGACGGCACGGGCGTCGACACGGGCGTCGCCGGAGGCGGCGGTGCGGCCGGCGCCAGCACCTGGGTCGAGTCCTGGGGTGCGGAGGCGGCGGTCGGGCCGGCGAGCAGGAAGTCGCGGACCTGCTCCATGGACCAGCGCTGCTCCGGGTCCTTGGTCATGGTGGCGGCCAGGAGCGGTGCCAGCCACCCGGCGTCGGCCAGTCGCGGCGGGTCCTCGTGGACGATCTTGAACAGCGCACCCATCAGGTTCTCGCCGACCTCGTAGGGCGGACGGCCCGACAGCGCGTGGTGGAGGGTCGCCCCCAGCGACCACACGTCGCTCGCGGAGGTCGCCATGTGACCGGACGCCACCTCCGGGGAGAGGTACGCCGGCGAGCCGGTGACCAGGCCGGTCTGGGTCAACGAGGGATCGGCCTCGGCCCGGGCGATGCCGAAGTCGGACAGCTTCACCTCGCCGTCCGGGCCCACCAGGATGTTGGACGGCTTGACGTCGCGGTGGACGATCCCCTCCGCGTGGGCGGCCGCCAGGGCCGAGGCCACCTGGCCGATCAGCTCCGCGGCCCGCCCGTGCGACAGCGCCCCCTCCTCGCGGATCGTCGCGGCGAGGGTCCGACCCTCGACGTACTCCATCACGAGCCACTGGCCCTCGTCGTCGACCACGAGGTCGAAGACGTGCACCACGTGCGGGTGGTTGAGCCGCGCCGCGAGCCGGGCCTCGCGCTCGGCCCGCTCCAGGTCGGGCGTGGTGCCGCCGGGCGCGGCGCCCCCGGGCATCATGCCGATCCGCTTGACGGCCACCTCACGACCGAGCACCCGGTCCTGGGCCAGCCACACGGCGCCCATGCCGCCACGGCCGATCTCGTGGGAGAGCTCGTACCTGCCTGCGATCACCGGGGCATGGTAGCGAGGACGACCGAGCCACCCGACCGGGTGAAGGCTCCCGCGGGAACCGGTGTGCGCCCGCACGGGCCATGCGGCAGGCTGGACCCCGACGACGACCCAGGAAGGTGACCGCGTGTCCCTCGACCCCACCCTTCTCGACGACCTCGAGTGGCGCGGCCTGATCGCGCACTCGACGGACCTCGACGCCCTGCGCGAGGCGCTGGCCCAGGGGAGCGTGCGGTTCTACGTCGGCTTCGACCCGACCGCGCCGAGCCTCCACATGGGCCACCTCGTCCAGGTGCTCACGGCCCGCCGGCTGCAGCGGGCCGGACACCGCCCGTACGCGCTCGTGGGCGGGGCGACGGGGATGATCGGTGACCCTCGCGACAGCGGCGAGCGGACGCTCAACTCCCTCGACGTGGTCAAGGACTGGGTCGGGCGCGTGCGCGGCCAGATCGAGCCGTTCCTCGACTTCGACGGCCCGGCCGCGGCGACCATGGTCAACAACTACGACTGGACCGCCAGCCTGTCGACCATCGACTTCCTCCGCGACATCGGCAAGCACTTCCCGGTCAACCGGATGCTCGCCCGCGACGTCGTCAGCCGCCGGCTCGAGCAGGGCATCAGCTACACCGAGTTCAGCTACGTGCTGCTGCAGTCGCTGGACTTCCTCAACCTCTACCGCGACCACGGCGTGACGCTGCAGTTCGGCGGTTCCGACCAGTGGGGCAACCTGACGGCCGGCGTCGAGCTGATCCGCCGCGCGGCCGGCGGGCGCGCCCATGCCTTCGCGACGCCGCTGCTGACCAAGTCCGACGGGACCAAGTACGGCAAGACCGAGGGCGGGGCGCTCTGGCTCGACCCCGAGATGCTCTCTCCCTACGCCTTCCACCAGTTCTGGCTGAACACCGAGGACGAGAAGCTCGGCGAGCTGCTGCGCGTCTTCACCTTCCTCCCGCGGGAGGAGATCGAGGCGCTCGAGGCGCAGACCCGGGAGAAGCCGTGGCTGCGGGCCGGCCAGAAGACGCTGGCCGACGAGGTGACCACGTTCGTCCACGGGGCCCAGGAGACCGAGCAGGCCAAGGCCGCCGCCGCTGCCCTCTTCGGGGGTGGGGACCTGACCGAGCTGCGCGGGGCGACCCTCGGGGCCGCGCTCCGCGAGGCCGGCACGACCACCGTCAGCGGTGAGCTGCCCGGGATCCTGGACCTGCTCGTGGAGAGTGGGCTGGCCAAGAGCAAGGGCGAGGCGAGGCGGACCGTCTCCGAGGGCGGCGTCTACCTCAACAACGAGCGCGTCGAGGACCCCGAGCTGGTGCCGACCGAGGCCCACCTGGTCGCCGGCTCGTGGTTGGTGCTGCGGCGGGGCAAGAAGAGCTTCGCGGGCGTCGAGGTCCTGCCCCGATGACCTGGCAGGCGGACCTGGCCGAACGCGCCCGGGCCGCCATGCCGGAGCCGATGTGGGACTACACCCGGACCGGCGCGCTCGAGGGCGTCACCGCCGCGGAGGCCGAGGCCGCCTGGGCCGACGTACGCTTCGCGCCTCGGGTGCTGCGCGACGTGACCGACGTCGAGGTGTCGACCTCCCTGCTCGGCGCCGACCTCGCCACTCCCGTGGGGGTCGCGCCGACGGCGATGCAGCGCGTGGCCCATCCCGACGGTGAGCGGGCGATGGCGCGGGGGGCAGCGGCGGCGGGGGCGCTGCACGTGGTCTCCTCCAACGCCGGGTACCCCTTCGCCGCCATCGACGTGGGGTCGCCCTGGTGGGTGCAGGCCTACCTCCCGCCTCGACGGGCCGAGCTGGTCCCCATGCTCGAGGCGGCGGTGCGCGCGGGCGCGCGTGCGGCGGTGCTGACCGTCGACACGCCCGTGCCGGGGGACAAGCGCGTCCCGCGCGAGGAGGACTGGCGGGGGATCGACCTCAGCTGGTTCCGCTGCAACGTGGACGCGCCTGCCGGCGTGCGGTGGGCCGCCGACGTCACGCCTGACGACATCGGCTGGCTGCGCGAGGCCACGGGGCTGCCGGTGGTGGTGAAGGGAGTGCTGCGCGCGGACGACGCGCGCACGTGCGTCGAGGCAGGTGCCGCGGCGGTCTGGGTGTCCAACCACGGTGGCCGCCAGCTCGACCGCGCGGTCAGCACCCGGTACGCGCTGCCGCACGTCGCCGCCGAGGTGGGCGACGACGTGGAGGTGTACGTCGACGGCGGGATCAGGTCGGGTCTCGACGTGCTGGCGGGGCTCGCGCTCGGCGCCGACGCGGTCTTCTGCGGGCGGCTCCCGGTGCACGCCCTGGCGGCCGGGGGAGCGCCCGAGGTCGCAGGGCTGCTGACCAGGCTGACGCAGGAGCTGGTCGACGCGATGCGGCTCGCGGGCTGCCCGCGGCCCTCCGACACGCGCGGAATCGTCGCGCAGTCGCCGCCACAGGGCCTCTGACCTGCGCAAACGCGGGTGTGCCCCAGACCACACCGACTCGATTTGTGGTCGCGGCAGGTGTCCCCTAATGTTCTCCGGGTCGCCAGGGAGCGGCGGGCAGCAAGATCCGGAACGGGTCGGGCGGCCGGCCCCGGGAGACCACCTCCAACACACACCTTTCCGGGTGGAGGACGAGCGCGCCGAGAGGCCTGCAGTCCGAAGTCCGGGCACGTCGTGTGCGCCGGGGTGAGCGAGAGAAGAAGCCGATTTGCGTCAGCCGAATTCCTCCCGCTAAGTTTCACCAGTCGCCGTAGCGAGGCCGAGAGGCCGAGCGCGATGTATGTCTGATGTTTGAGAACTCAACAGTGTGTCATTGATAGTCGATGAATTGGTTTGTGTGCCCTGTCAATGGCGATCTTGTGGCCTTTTGGTTGTGGGGTTGTTGTTGGTTTGGGTTTTTGATGATGATTCTGGCTTTTTGCTGGGGTTTGTTGTCAGGTTTGAGTTTTTTGTAGGTTTTCTACGGAGAGTTTGATCCTGGCTCAGGACGAACGCTGGCGGCGTGCTTAACACATGCAAGTCGAGCGGAAAGGCCACTTCGGTGGTACTCGAGCGGCGAACGGGTGAGTAACACGTGAGTAATCTGCCCTTCACTCTGGGATAGCCCTCCGAAAGGGGGATTAATACCGGATATGACATGTCCCTGCATGGGGGTGTGTGGAAACTTTTTTGGGTGGGGGATGTGCTCGCGGCCTATCAGCTTGTTGGTGGGGTAATGGCCTACCAAGGCTTTGACGGGTAGCCGGCCTGAGAGGGTGACCGGCCACACTGGGA